>NZ_CP044548.2:0-3426637 GCF_003721155.3 Janibacter melonis
TGCGAGCCAGGCCTGGTAGCGCTTGTCGGCGTCCGTCTCGGGCAGGTCCGTGGGCACGAGGACTGCGGCGTCCATCGACGCGCTGCGCACGACCTCGACGGTGCCCCCGCCCGTGACCTGCGCCCGGGCGGTCCGCGCGTCGGGCGCGTCCATGACGAGCTGGGCCATGTCGGTCTGGCTGCTCTGCTCGGTCTGGGTGACCTGCCAGGCGACGGTGCCCCCGACGGCGAGCGCGGCCGCGGCGGCCAGGACGCTCACGCGGCGGCCCCACCGACGCGTCGTGGTGATCGGCACGACGTCGGCGTGCCGGCCCTGCTGCGGGTCGACGCCCTCGGAGGTGCTCTCGGCGCCGGCGTGACCGTCCTGGTCTCCGACGAGCGGCGGCAGCTGACGGGTCTGGGTGATGCCGGCGAGGACCGAGGCGCGCATGCTCGGCGGCGGGGAGACGGCCTCGTCGGAGGCGAGCAGCGGGCCGAGCTCGGCGAAGGAGGCGACCTCTTCGCGGCAGGCCGCGCACTCGCGCATGTGCTCCTCGAAGGCGGACCGCTCGGCGTCGTCGAGTGCGTCCAGGGCGTAGGCCCCGGTCAGCGTGTGCAGCTCGGCGTTCATGCGGTCACCCCCAGCGAGTCTCGTAGTCGTATCAGGCCGTCTCGGATGCGTGTCTTCGCGGTGCCGAGCGGCAGGTCCAGCAGCGCGGCCACCTCGGTGTGCGTGTACCCCCCGAGGTAGGCCAGTGTGACGGCCTCGCGCTGGACCTCGGTGAGGTCCCCCAGCGCGCGGTGCACCCGGGCCGCTTCGAGGCGGGCCGCGGCGACCTCGGCGGTCGAGTCGTAGGCCGGGCTGTGCGTCTCGACCTCGTAGCGGTGGTCGCGGTGGTCGGCCGCCTCGCTGGCCCGGACCCGGTCGACGGCGCGGCGGTGGGCGATGGTGAGCATCCACCCGAGCGCGCTGCCCCGGGCGGGGTCGAAGCGGCTCGCGGTGCGCCAGATGTCGAGGAAGACCTCCTGGGCGACCTCCTCGGACTGCGCCGGGTTGCGCAGGACGCGCACGACGAGACCGTAGACCCGTGAGGCCGTCGCGTCGTAGAGCGCGGCGAAGGCTGACTCATCCCCGGTCGCAGAGCGACGCAGGAGGGCGGCGAGGTCGGGGACCACAGGTGCGCGGGCGTCGTCGACCGGTGACTCATCATCGCTCGACAACGCCCGCATGCACCCATGATCACTCATCCCCCGCCGTGGTCGTGCTTTCTTACTTCTTCATCTCGGGCATGAGGACGCCGTCGATGATGTAGACGGTGGCGTTGGAGGTCTGGACGTTGCCGCAGACGACCTTCGCGTCGCCGACGGTGAAGTCCTCGCCGGAGCCCTCGACGGTGATCTCGTCACCGGCGAGCGTCTTGTGCGTGCCCGCGACGTCCTCGGGCGTGAGCTTGCCCTTGACGACGTGGTGCGTCAGGACGGTGGTGAGCAGACCCTTCGGGTCGGCCATCGCCGAGTCGAGAGTCTTCTTGTCGACCGCGGAGAAGGCGTCGTTCGTCGGGGCGAAGACGGTGATGTCCTCGGAGCTGTTGAGCGTGTCGACCAGGCCGGCCTCCTTGACCGCGCCGACGAGCGTCTTGAGGTCGGGGTTGTTGCTCGCGGCGGTCGCGACCGGGTCCTTGGCCATGCCGGCGAAGGAGCCCGCGCCGTCGGCCGGGACCGACTCGCAGCCGGGGCCGAAGGGCTCGTCGCCCATGGCCATGTCGTCGCTCGAGCTGGAGCTGGACTCCATGGGGGAGGAGGACGAGGAGCTCATGCCGGAGCTGGTGCTCGAGCCGCTGGCGGTGTCGGTGTCGCCGCCACCGCACGCGGTGAGCGCGAGGGGGAGGGCGGCGAGGGTGGCCAGGGCGGTGGTGCGGGTGATGCGTCGCATGGGAGCGGTCCTCTCTGAGGGGATCAAGCTGACACCTGGTCTTCGTCGCTGCGCGCAGATCGGATGGGTCTGCGGCGCAACCTTTTTCGGACGAGCCCTCAGGTGACGACGACGGCGATCGTGTGGAGGCCGGTGGCCCCCTTCGGGAAGGGCGTGGCCCGCTCGGTGGTCTGGGTGTAGCCGGTCTCGTCGGTCGCGCGGACGGCGATGTCGTGACGGCCGGACGTGGCCTTCCACGGCATGTACCACTGACGCCAGTAGTCGATGCCTGCATCGGGACCCAGGGTGGCGCGCTGCCACTCGCCGTCGTCGATCCTCACCTCGACGCGCTCGATGCCGCGCTGCTGGGCCCAGGCGACACCGCCGATGACGGTGCTCCCGGCCGGGATGGGGTCGAGCGGCTTGGGGGTGTCGATGCGCGACTGCGTGAGCACCGGGGCGTCGGTCGCCCAGTCGCGGTCGGTCCAGTAGGCGCTCTGGGCGGCGTAGGTCGTCAGGGTCATCTTCGTCAGCCACTTCGTCGCGCCGACGAATCCGTAGAGGCCGGGCGTGACGAGGCGCACGGGGAAGCCGTGCTCGCGGGGGAGCGGTGCCCCGTCCATGCCGACGACGACGAGCGCGTCCCGGTCGTCCATGAGCGCCTGCACGGGGGTCGAGATCGTCATGCCCTCGACGCTCGTGCTGAGCACCTGGTCGGCCCCGGGGCGCACGCCGACGCGCTCGAGCAGGGTGCGGGTGGGCACGCCGAGCCAGCGGGCGGAGCCGACGTAGCCGCCGCCGACCTCGTTGCTCACGCAGGTCATCGTGATGTCCTTCTCGATCATCGGCAGCTCGAGCAGCTCGTCGAAGGAGAGGGTGAGGGGCCGCTCGACGTCGCCGTCGATGACGAGCTGCCAGTCCTTCGGGTCCACACGCGGCACGGTGAGGGCGGTGTCGACCCGGTAGAAGGCGTCCCGCGGGGTGACGAAGGGGGAGACTCCCTCGTGCGTGCCCTCGATGCCGGCGGGGAGCGGCCGGGGAGAGGTCGTGGGCTCCGGCAGCGCGATCTCGGGGACGCGGCGGCGAGCGGTGATGACCTGACCGCCGCCGCCGAGCGCCGCGGCGGCGACGCCCGCGCCACCGGCGGCGAGGACCCCGCGGCGGGCTGGCTGGCCGGGGGCCGCCCAGGTGTCGGCCTCACGACGGCCGGCGAGCCAGGCGAGGGTGGCGCAGCCGAGGACTCCGGCGACGACCGACGGGAGCACGGCGGCGGGGCCGGCAGCGGGCCGGCTGAGCGCAGCAGCACCCGCGAGCGCGGTGAGCGCGGCGAGCAGCCCGAGGCCCAGCACCGGCCGGGTGCGGTGCAGGACGCCGGCCAGGGCGGCCAGCAGCAGGGTGACGACGGCGACGGATCCGACGAGGATCGGTTTGTCGGCGGTGCCGAAGGTCGAGACCGCCCACTCCTTGACGGGGGTGGGAGTGGCGTCGATGACCGTGGACCCGACGGCGAGGACCGGCGAGGCGGCGGGGTCGACGAGCGCGGCGACGAGGTGCGCCGCGCCGGTGCCCAGGGCGGCTGCGAGCAGCCCGTGCAGGGCGCCCACCCGGACGGGGGTCTGAGATCTCTCCATGGTGGAGGTTCGGCGCAGACCCGCCGTCCGGATGGGCGTGCGGGTCACATCCCGTCGACGACCGCGTTGAGCGTCGGGCTCGGACGCATCGCGGCGCTCGCGCGCTGCGGGTCGGGGCGGTAGTACCCGCCGAGGTCGACCGGCTCGCCCTGCGCGCCGATGAGCTCGGAGGTGATCTGCTCCTCACCGTCGCCCAACGCCTGCGCGACCGGGGTGAAGCGCTCGCGCAGCTCGGCGTCGGCGTCCTGGGCGGCCAGGGCCCGCGCCCAGTACAGGGCGAGGTAGTAGTGGCTGCCGCGGTTGTCGATGCTGCCGAGCTTGCGCGCCGGCGACTTGTTCTCGTCGAGGAAGGTCGCGATGGCCTGGTCGAGCGTGTCGGCGAGGACCTGGGCCTTGGCGTTGTCCTGCGTCGTCGCGAGGTGCTCCAGCGAGGCGCCGAGCGCGGAGAACTCGCCGAGGCTGTCCCAGCGCAGGTAGTTCTCCTTGACGAACTGCTGCACGTGCTTCGGGGCCGAGCCGCCCGCACCGGTCTCGAAGAGACCGCCGCCGTTGAGCAGCGGCACGACCGAGAGCATCTTCGCGCTCGTGCCGAGCTCGAGGATCGGGAAGAGGTCGGTGAGGTAGTCGCGCAGGACGTTGCCGGTGACCGAGATCGCGTCCTTGCCGGCCCGGATCTGCTCGAGGCAGTAGGTGATGGCCTCGACCGGGGGGAGCACGACGATCTCGAGGCCCTCGGTGTCGTGGTCGAGCAGGTAGCGCTCGACCTTGGCGATGACGTTGCGGTCGTGCGCGCGCGCGTCGTCGAGGTAGAAGACCGCGGGGGCGCCGGTCGCGCGGGCGCGGGTGACGGCGAGCTTGACCCAGTCCTGGACGGGGATGTCGCGCACGCGCGCCATCCGCCAGATGTCACCGGTCTCGACCTCGTGCTCCATGAGCACGGTGCCGTCGGCCGTCGAGACGCGCACGGTGCCGGCGGCGGGGACGACGAAGGTCGTCGGGTGCGAGCCGTACTCCTCGGCCTTCTGGGCCATGAGACCGACGTTGGGCACCGAGCCGATCGTCGCCGGGTCGAGCGCGCCGTTCTTCTTGTGCTCCTCGACGACGGCCTGGTACATCGGGCCGTAGCTGCGGTCCGGGACCATCGCGAGGGTCTCGCGCTGACCCCCCTTCGCGTCCCACATCTGACCGCTGTCGCGGATGACGACCGGCATCGAGGCGTCGATGATGACGTCGCTCGGCACGTGGAGGTTCGTGATGCCCTTGTCGGAGTCGACCATGGCGAGCGCGGGGCGCTGCGCGAAGACGGCGTCGATGTCGGCGCGGATCGCCTCCTGCGTCTCCTGCGGGAGCGACTCGATGGAGGAGTGCAGCGCGCCGAGGCCGAGGTTGGGGTTGACGCCGGCCTCACGGAAGGCGTCGGCGTGGGTGTCCATGACCTCGCCGAGCCACACCGAGACGGCGTGCCCGAAGAGCACCGGGTCGGAGACCTTCATCATCGTCGCCTTGAGGTGCAGCGAGAGCAGGAGGTCCTCGCTCTTCGCGGCCTCGATCTGCTCGGTGTAGAAGGCGCGCAGCGCGGAGACGGACATGAAGGTGCCGTCGACGATCTCGCCCTCGAGCACCGAGACGCCGTCCTTGAGGACGGTGTCGCCCTGCGGGGTCATGAGGGTGATCGTCAGCGTGTCGTCGGCGGTCATGACGACCGACTGCTCGTGGCCGTAGAAGTCGCCCTCGCTCATCGAGACGACGCGCGCCCTGTTCTCGGCGGTCCACGGGCCGAGGCGGTGCGGGTGCTTCTTGGCGAAGTTCTTCACCGACTGGGGCGCCCGGCGGTCGGAGTTGCCCTCGCGGAGCACGGGGTTGACCGCAGAGCCCAGGACGGTCGCGTAGCGGGACTGGGTCTCGCGCTCCTCGTCGGTGCTCGGGTCGGAGGGGTAGTCGGGGATGTCGTAGCCCTGGCCCTGCAGCTCGCGGATCGCGGCCTTGAGCTGGGGGACCGACGCCGAGATGTTCGGCAGCTTGATGATGTTGGCGGACGGGTCCTGCGTCAGCTCGCCGAGGCGCGCGAGGTTGTCCTCGACGCGCTGGTCCTCCTGCAGGCGCTCCGGGAACTGCGCGAGGATGCGACCGGAGAGGGAGATGTCGCTCGTCTCGACCTCGACTCCGGTGCCCCTGGTGAAGGCCTGGACGATCGGCAGCAACGAGTAGCTGGCGAGCGCCGGCGCCTCGTCGATCTGCGTCCAGACGATCTTGGACGTGCTCATGTGACTCCTCCGTCGGGGTCGTGATGGGTGGCTCGTCCCGATCTTCCCACGGACCCCTCGCGGGCCGCCGGGGCGTTCGGCTCTGTCGCGGCGGCGGCCCGGGCCGACCCGTCCGCCCGGGCCTGGACAGGTCGTGGGAGGAGCCGCGCGGGGTGCCCCATACTGACGGGCGATGTCGAGCACCTACCCCACGGGACCCCCGGCCAGCCTGCGACGCGACCGCACCGTCGACATCGCGCGCGGCATCTCCATCGTCCTCATCGTCCTCTCGCACGTCATCGTCGGCGTGTGGCAGTCCGACGCCATCGAGACGGGGGCGAAGGGGCCGCTCATGCCGGCGCTCTACCTCGTGCACATCGTCGTCTTCGCCTTCCTCGCCGGGCTCTTCGTCGAGCGGGGGGTGAGCCGTCGGGGCGCGGCGCGCTATCTCGCCGAGCGGGGCGCGCTCTTCGTCTGGCTGTACCTGCTGTGGACCCTGCTGCAGCGCGGGTCGAGGGTGCTCGGCGGCCCCTTCGCGAGCACGGCCGCCTCGCCGGTCGAGCTGCTGCGCCTGTGGCGGCCCGAGGGGCAGCTGTGGTTCCTCCCGTGGCTGCTCGCGGCCACGGTGCTCGTCGCGCTCGTCCACCCCTGGCGCTCGCGGCGACGCGGGCTCGCCCTGCTCGGGGCCACCGCAGCCCTCGCGCTCGTCGTGTGGGGCTGGGAGCCCAACGCCGTGGTCGTCCAGGGGCTCGCGCTCACGCCCTTCTTCGTCGCGGGGGTGCTCGTCCGGGGCGATCGTGTCGTCGACCTCGTCAGCGGGTCGACGGTCCTGCGGCTGGGCGTCGTGGCGCTGGCGGCCGGCGTGGTGTACGTCGGCGTCGTCGCCGTCGGGAACTTCGCCATGCCGACCGCGGCGAGCCCGGACCGCTCGGCGATCCCGCTCGTCTGGGGCGTCCTGGGCTCGACGAGCGGCCTCGTGCTCGTGCTCGCGGTGAGCGCGCTGCTCGCCCGGCTGCCCGGTCTGGGCTGGCTGGCCTTCGTCGGGCAGCGCAGCATGGAGATCTACCTCGCGCACATCCTCGTCGGGGTGCTCGTGCGGGCCGTCCTCGTCGACGAGGGCGTGCAGACCGACGGTGCCCACCTCGTCGTCGGCACGGCCGTCGGGGTGCTCGCGCCGCTGGGGATCTGGTGGCTGGCGGGCCGGGCGCGGATGGGCTGGCTCTTCGCCCTCCCCGCCCCGCTGCAGCGGCGGCTGCGGGCGGTCTGATCACCCGGCTGCACCCCGAGGGGGGCTTGCGGTAACAGATCCTTGACCGCTACGGGGGATGACGTTGACCAAATTCTTGCAAAGACCGGCGCGGGTCTGCTCGCCCGCCCTAGTGTGGCGAGCACGGCGCTGATCGCGCCAGCACAGAGGTCGTCATTCATGGTCAGGGGGGTCTGACCAGGCGACTTGGGGTGGGGAGACCTGGATGAGCCATACCTTGGACCAGGGCGGATCAGACGTCCTGGGTGTCCTCGGGCGCACGAGCGCCCCGGCGGGCACAGCGAGCACAACCGTCCCACGGGCGGGCACCAACGCCTTCGTCAAGACGCGCGCGGCGATGATCGCCGCCGACACCATGATGATCAGCATCGCCGCCCTGGCCGCTCTCGTGCTGCGCTCGCAGACGCAGTGGCTGGCGTCGATCGGCGTCACCGAGCAGCTCGGTGACTTCCCCCGAGAGGTGGCGCCCCAGCTCAGCCTGCTGTGGCTGCTCGCCCTGTGGGCCTTCGGTGCGCAGTCGCCACGACGCACCGGGGTCGGCTCGTGGGAGTACCAGCGGGTGCTCACCGCGTCGCTGGGGACCGCGGCCTTCGTCGGCATCGGTGCCTACATGGTGCAGACCGAGCTCTCGCGCGGCTTCTTCGTCATCTTCTTCGGCATCGGCACGACGCTGCTGCTCGTCGGCCGGCTCGCGCTGCGCCGGGCGATCCAGCGGGCGCACGTGCGCGGGCACTTCCGCAGCCGGGTCCTCGTCGCCGGCACGGACCGGCACATCGACGACGTCGCCCGGGTCCTGCGCCGCGAGTCGTGGCTCGGCTACGAGGTCGTCGGCGCTCTGTCGCCGACGCCCCCGCCGAGCGGGGAGACCCTCGGCGGCGTCGAGGTCGTCGGCGACCCGTCCGCGGTCTCGGCGGTCCTCGAGCGCACCGACGTCGACGCCATCGTCTTCGCCGACGGCGCCCTGCCGTGCGCCGACGACTTCCGGCGCACCGCGTGGGACCTCGAGTCCCGCAACGTGCAGATGATCGTCGTGCCCTCGCTGTCGGACATCTCGCGTCAGCGGCTCGACGTGCGACCGGTCGCCGGTCTGCCCTTCGTGCACGTCGAGCGGCCGCAGCGCGACCTGCCGATGCGGGTGTGCAAGCGCATCTTCGACGTCGTCGGCTCGGGCCTGCTGCTCCTGCTCCTGTCGCCGGTGACGCTGCTCGTCGCCCTCGCGATCGTCCTCGACGACCGCGGCCCGGTGCTCTTCCGGCAGCGCCGGGTGGGCATCGCCGGGCAGCACTTCGACTGCTTCAAGTTCCGCTCGATGTGCCAGGACGCGGACGCCGTGCTCCAGCGGCTCACCGAGAGCAACGAGGGCAGCGGGGTCCTCTTCAAGATGAAGGCCGACCCGCGGATCACCCGCGTCGGTCGGGTGCTGCGTCGCTACTCGCTCGACGAGCTGCCCCAGCTGCTCAACGTCTTCGCCGGGCACATGAGCCTCGTCGGCCCCCGGCCCCCGCTGCCGCGGGAGGTCGACGCCTACGAGGGAGACATCGTCCAGCGGCTGCGCGTGCGCCCGGGGATGACGGGCCTGTGGCAGGTCTCCGGCCGCTCCGACCTGTCGTGGGAGGACACCGTGCGGCTCGACCTGTACTACGCCGACAACTGGTCGATCACCCAGGACGCGATGATCTTGCTGCGCACCGTCAAGGCCGTCGTCGGCGGCCGAGGGGCGTACTAGGACCCCGGGGGAAGGGGAGAGCAGGGGGACCGGGGGGAGTCAGGCCTCCCGCGTCGCCGGCCCGGACGGGGTGGCGACGTGGAAGGCCGGCTCCTCCCACCCGCGGGAGACGTAGGCCTCGCGGATGCGGGCCTGGACCGGCTCGACGAGCTCGGAGGGCACGAGCGCGACGGTCGAGCCGCCGAAGCCGCCCCCGGTCATCCGGGCGCCGAGCGCGCCGGCGGCGACCGCCGACTCGACGGCCACGTCGAGATGGGGCACGGTCACCTCGAAGTCGTCGCGCAGCGAGGCGTGACCGGCGCTCAGCGCGGCACCGACGGCGGCGAGGTCGCCGGAGCGCAGCGCGTCGACGACGAGACGCACGCGGGCGTTCTCCGTGACGACGTGCCGGGCGCGGCGGCCGACGACCTCGTCGACCCGACCCAGCAGCGCGGGCAGGTCCTCGGGCTCGACCTCGCGCAGGCTCGAGACGCCCGCCGCCGCGGCGGCGGCCTCGCAGTCGCGTCGCCGCGCCTCGTACTGCCCGTCGACGAGCTGGTGCGGGCTGCGGGTGTCGGTGACGAGGACGACGTGGCCGTCGAGCTCGGCCCGCACGTGCTCGACGGAGCCGTCCTGGCAGTCCAGGAGCAGCAGGGCGCCCTCGCGCGAGCGGAGCGCGACGGCCTGGTCCATGCCGCCCGTGGCGGCCATCGCGATGTCGTTCTCGGCGCGGACGCAGGCCGCTGCTAGCTCGACCCGGCGCTCGTCGGAGCCGAGGAGCCCGAGGTCGAAGAGGTCGCTCGCGGCGGCGCCGACCGCGCACTCGAGGGCGGCCGAGCTCGACAGCCCGGCGCCGGAGGGCACGTCGGAGTCGATGCTCAGCTCGAGGCCGCGCACGTCGTGACCGGCCTCGCGCAGCGCCCACAGGACACCGAGGACGTAGGCCGCCCACCCCTTCGGCCGGCCCGGCCCGACGTCGCCGATCGAGGTGCTGACGACCCGGCCGAATCCCTCCGAGGAGGCGACGACGAGGTCGTCGTCGCGACGCGACGCCGCGACGCGCGTGCGCAGCGGGAGCGCCATCGGCAGGCACAGCCCGTCGTTGTAGTCGGTGTGCTCGCCGATGAGGTTGACCCGACCGGGGGCCGACCACACCCCCTCGGCGGGAGATCCGGTGCGCTGCTGCAGGCTCTGGGCGACGTCCACGCGCTGACGCTACCCACCCGGCGGGAGCCGCGGCGGTGCGCGGGGGGCGGCCTGACATGATGAGCGCATGCCGGACGCCACTCCCGCCACCCCGCCGCGCTCCCTGTCAGGGATGCAGCCGACGAGCGACTCGCTCCACCTCGGCAACTACCTCGGGGCGCTCGTCAACTGGGTCGAGCTGCAGGAGCGCACCGACGCCTTCTACTTCGTCGCGGACCTCCACGCGCAGACCGTGCCGACCGACCCCGAGGTCATCCGTCGCCGCACCCGGGTGACGGCTGCCCAGTTCATCGCCGGAGGGGTCGACCCCGAGCGCTCGGCGCTCTTCTGCCAGAGCCACGTGCGCGAGCACACCGAGGTCGCCTGGATCCTCGCCTGCCAGACCGGTTTCGGCGAGATGAGCCGGATGACGCAGTTCAAGGACAAGACGACGAAGGGGCAGAACGCCAACGTCGGGCTCTTCACCTACCCGGTCCTCATGGCGAGCGACATCCTGCTCTACCGGCCCGACTTCGTGCCGGTGGGCGACGACCAGCGCCAGCACCTCGAGATCACCCGCGATCTCGCGACCCGCTTCAACTCCCGCTTCGGTCAGACCTTCACCGTGCCCGAGCCGTACATCCTCAAGGAGTCGGCGCGGATCATGGACCTCCAGGAGCCGCAGAACAAGATGTCGGGGTCGACCTCGCCGGACAAGGGCCTGCTCCTGCTGAGCGACGAGCCGGCCCGCCTGGCCAAGAAGGTGCGCTCGGCCGTCACCGACACCGACGGCGAGATCCGCTTCGACCCCGAGACCAAGGCCGGGGTGTCGAACCTGCTGACGATCCACTCGGCGATGTCGCGCCGGCCGGTCGCCGAGCTCGTCGCCGAGTACGCCGGGCGCGGCTACGGCGACCTCAAGAAGGCCGTCGCCGAGGCGGTCGTCGCCGCGGTCGAGCCCTTCCAGGCCCGGATGAGCGAGCTCATGGACGACCCGGCCGAGCTCGACCGGATCCTCGCGAAGGGGGCCGCACGGGCCACCGAGATCGCCCGTCCGACCCGTGACGCCGTGTACGACGCGGTCGGCGTCCTCCCGGCGCAGCGCTGAGGTCGGCCGGTGGCGACCTACGGCGTCTCGATCTCGATCCCCCCGCCCTGGGGAGACGAGCTGCAGTCACGTCGTGAGGACTACGGCGACCCGCTCGCCTACGCGATCCCGCCGCACGTGACCCTGCTGCCCCCGACGCAGGTCGAGGACGAGGCCCTGCCGGCCTTCGAGGAGCACCTCCGGCTCGTCGGCCAGCGCTTCGCCCCCTTCGAGATGCTGCTGCGCGGCACGGGGACCTTCCGCCCGATCAGCCCCGTCGTCTTCGTCCAGGTCGCCTCGGGGATCCCGTGGTGCGAGATGCTCGAGCAGGCCGTGCGCTCCGGGCCGGTCCAGCGCGAGCTCGACTTCCCCTACCACCCGCACGTCACCGTCGCCCACGCCGTCGCCGAGCACCACCTCGACGAGGCCTTCGAGGGGCTCGCGCACTTCGAGGCCCGCTTCGAGGTCGCCGACTTCCACCTCTACCGGCACGGCGAGGACTCGGTGTGGCGCCCGGTCGCCGACTTCGGGCTCACCGGGACCTGACCGACTCCTCTGCGCCGGCGAGCACGCGCTCGTAGTGACCGACGAGCTGGCCGGTGAGGGCCGACCACGACCGGTCCGCGACGCGCTCGGCGCCGGCCCGTCCCATCCGGGACCGCAGCGAGGCGTCCCCGACGATCGGCGCGGCGGCCGCCCGGAGGGCGCCCGGCACCGCCGGGTCGTACAGGGCACCGCTCACCCCGTCGGCGACGAGGTCCAGCGGGCCGCCCGCGGCCGGGGCGACGACCGGCAGACCCGTCGCCGCCGCCTCCTGCAGGGTCTGACCGAAGGTCTCCTTCGTCCCCGTGTGCACGAAGACGTCGAGCGCCGCGTAGGCCCGGGCGAGGGCGACGCCGGTGCGCGGTCCGAGGAAGGCGGGCGGCAGGTTGGGGCGACGCCCGCTGCTCGCGACCGCCTCGCTGAGCCGCGCCCCGAGCTCGTTACGGCTCGGCCCCTCGCCGACGAGGACGAGACGGGTGCCGGGCAGGTGCGCCAGCTCGACGAGCCGGTGCAGCTCCTTCTCCGGGGCGAGCCGACCGACGTAGCCGAGGAGCACCTCGCCGCCGGGGGCCAGCGCCTGGCGCAGCGCGAGCGTGCCCTCCTCCTCGCGCCACCTCGGGGCGAAGAGCCGGGTGTCGACGCCGCGACCCCACAGGTCGGTGCGCGGGATCCCGTGCGCGCGCAGGTCCTCGAGGGTGGGGCGGGAGGGGGCGAGGGTGAGGTCGACCTGGTCGTGGAGGCGCCGCAGCCACCGCCAGACGAGGGAGCCGGCCCCGCGGCCGATCGCGCCCGGGCCGTGCTGCTCGACGTACGAGGGCATGTCGGTCTGGTAGATCGCGACGGTCGGCACCTGCGTCAGCGCGGCGTCGCGCACCCCGCGGGCACCGACGAGGAAGGGCGAGGCGAGGTGGAGCACGTCCGGCTCGAAGTCGTCGAGGGCTCGTCGCACCGCCGTCGTCGGCACCCCGGCCCGGAAGCCGCGGACGGTGACACCGGGCAGCCGGTGCACGGGCCGCCCCGCGTAGGTCGCCGGGCCCGGGCCGGGCGCGATGACGAGGGTCTCGTGGCCCTGGGCGGCGAGCTCCTCGCTCACCCGGCACACGCTCGTCGTCACGCCGTTGAGGCTCGGCAGGAAGGACTCGGTCGCGATCGCCACTCTCACGCCGACCACGGTCCTCGGCGTGCGCGCCCAGGGGGTGACGTCGGGGGAGG
Organism: Janibacter melonis; assembly: GCF_003721155.3. Taxonomy (NCBI): domain Bacteria; kingdom Bacillati; phylum Actinomycetota; class Actinomycetes; order Micrococcales; family Intrasporangiaceae; genus Janibacter; species Janibacter melonis. The sequence continues at coordinate 12,764 of NZ_CP044548.2, forward strand.
TGTCGGGTGACGGGCGGGTGACGTGTCGGCTCCGCCGGGGGGCGAAGGGGGAGCCGGTACCGTCGCGGCCATGACCGAGGAGACCGGCGCCACGCCGGACGCGCAGCCGCAGACCGCCACCGGACCGATCCCGGGCTTCTGGGCCGTCGTCCCCGCGGGCGGTGCCGGCACCCGGCTGTGGCCGGTCTCGAGGGCCGGCTCGCCGAAGTTCCTCCACGACCTCACCGGCAGCGGGCGCACCCTCCTCCAGGCCACGATCGACCGGCTGCGTCCCCTCGCCGGCCAGCGGGTCGTCGTCGTCACCGGCGCCGCCCACACCGCGGCGGTGTCGGCGCAGCTGCCCGACCTCGCGCCGGACCAGCTCCTCGCCGAGCCCAGCCCGCGCGACTCCATGGCGGCCATCGCCTGGGCGGCCGCGGTCCTCGAGGCGCGCGACCCCGAGGCCGTGCTCGGGTCCTTCGCCGCCGACCACGTCATCACCGGGGAGGGTGCCTTCGCCGGTGCGGTCGCCGAGGCGGTCGACGTCGCGCGCGAGGGCTACGTCGTGACGATCGGCATCGACCCCACCTACCCCGCGACGGGCTTCGGGTACATCCAGACCGGCCGCCCGCTGCGCGGCTTCAGCACCGCCTGCCGGGTGCGCCAGTTCGTCGAGAAGCCCGACGCCGAGCGCGCGGCCCGCTACCTCGCCACCGGTGAGTTCCGGTGGAACGCCGGCATGTTCGTCGTGCGGGCGGGCACCCTGCTCGACCTGCTCGGCCGCTGGCACCCCGAGCTCGCCGCGGGCGCCCGTGCGCTCGCCGCCGACCCGGCGCGGCTCGACGAGCTCTGGCCGGACCTGGAGAAGATCGCCATCGACCACGCCGTGGCCGAGCCGGCCGCCGACGAGGGCCTCGTCGCCGTCGTGCCCGGCACCTTCGGGTGGGACGACATCGGTGACTTCGGCTCGTTGTCGGGGATCCTGCCCGGCGCGCACGACGGGACGACGGTCGTCGGCGACCCGGGGCAGGTGCAGTCCGTCGACTCCAGCGGCATCGTCGTCAGCGAGTCGGGGCGGATGGTCGCGCTCGTCGGGGTGCACGACATCGTCGTCGTCGAGACCGACGACGCCCTCCTCGTGACGACCCGGGCCCGCGCCCAGGACGTCAAGCGCGTCGTCGAGTCGCTCAAGGCCGCCGGCCGCGACGAGCTCGTGTGACAGGGGTGTCCACGGCGGGCGGGGTCGCCGAGGCGTCGCGCACACCCCGAGTAGGGTGGTGAGCCGACATGACCGCACCTCTCGCCCCGACGCTGCTGCGTGTCGTCGACGACCTCGTCCCCGAGCTCCTCACCTTCCGGCGAGACCTCCACGCCCACCCCGAGCTGGGCTTCGCCGAGCACCGCACGACGCAGCGCCTGCGCGAGCGGCTGGCCGCGAGCGGGCTCGTGCCCCAGGACGTCGGCCCGACCGGTGTCGTCGTCGACCTCGGGGACCCGGACCCGGCACGACGGGTCGCCCTGCGCGGTGACATCGACGCCCTGCCGATCCGCGAGCGGACCGGTCTGGACTGGGCCTCGACCGTCGACGGGGTGTGCCACGCCTGCGGCCACGACGTCCACACGACGGTCCTGCTCGGCGCCGGCCTGGCCCTGGCGAGCGTCGCCGACGAGCTGGCCGAGCGCCGCGTCGGGGTCCGGCTCGTCTTCCAGCCCGCGGAGGAGGCGATGCCCGGCGGTGCCGAGCGCTTCGTCGAGCTCGGCGTCATGGAGGGTGTCGACATCGCCTACGCGGTGCACTGCGACCCCTCGATCGACGTCGGCGAGGTCGGGCTCAAGGAGGGGCCGCTCACGGCGGCCGCCGACAAGGTGCGGATCACGCTCGGCGGACGCGGCGGGCACACCTCGCGCCCCCACCTCACCGAGGACCTCACCTTCGCCCTGGCCAAGGTCGTCACCGAGGTGCCGGCGATCCTCTCGCGCCGGATGGACCCGCGCTCGGGCGTCGCGCTCGTGTGGGGCCAGCTCCACGCAGGCGGCGCCGCCAACGTCATCCCCTCGACCGGTCACGCGGAGGGCACCCTGCGGATGCTCGACGTCGCGGTGTGGGACGACATGGAGGAGCTGCTCACGCAGGTCGTCCACGAGGTCGTCGACCCGTACGGCGTGCGCGCCCGTGTCGACTACGTCCGCGGCGTGCCCCCGGTCGTCAACGACCCCCGCGCCGTCGCCTCGCTCGGACGGGCGGCGATGACCGCGGGGTTGCGCCCGGTGCCGACCCCGCAGTCGCTCGGCGGCGAGGACTTCGGCTGGCTCATCCACGCGAGCAGCGGCGCGATGGCGCGCCTGGGCACCCGCACCCCGGGCGGCACGACGTACGACCTGCACCAGGGCGACCTCGTCGTCGACGAGGCCGCGGTGCGCGCCGGGACGGCGCTGCTCGCGCTCTCCGCGGCAGGGGAGTGGACCCGGGTCGAGGACCCGGACTGAGGACACCCGCGGGTCACGCCTGCGTCGCGACTCGGTAACAACCTCCGCCGGTTTCGACGGATCGGTCGGGCTCGTGAGGTTCCGCACCTAGCATGGCGCCGATGACCGCCCCCTGTCGGTCAGTGCACGAGTTTCGACGAAGGAGAGCAACTGTGCGCCACTCCCTGATCAAGGCTGCCGCGGTCTCGTCGGTCGCCGCCCTGTCCCTCGCCGCCTGTGGCGGCTCCGACTCCACCGGGGACTCGACCTCGGCCGAGGGCGGCAGCGGTTCCGACGTCAAGGCCTGCCTGGCCTACGACGTGGGCGGCCGCGGCGACCAGTCCTTCAACGACTCGGCCGCCAAGGGCCTGGACAAGGCCAAGGACGAGCTCAAGGTCGAGACCGCCGAGGTCGAGGCCTCCCAGGGCGAGAACGACGCCGCCCGCGAGGACCGCCTCAACCAGCTCATCGAGAGCGGCTGCACCGACATCATCGCGGTCGGCTACATCTACGCGAAGGCCGTCGGTGGCGCCGCCAAGGAGAACTCCGACATCCAGTTCGCGATCATCGACGACGCGTCGGAGGACTCCGCGGGCGAGAACGTCGCGCAGCTGACCTTCGCGGAGGAGCAGGGCTCCTACCTCGTCGGTGCCGCCGCGGCGCTGAAGTCCAAGAGCAACAAGGTCGGCTTCATCGGCGGTGTCGACGTGCCGCTCATCAACAAGTTCCAGGCGGGCTTCGAGGCCGGCGCCAAGGCCGTCAACCCCGACATCGAGGTGAGCACGAAGTACCTCGCCGAGGACGGCTCCGGCTTCGCCGACCCGGCCAAGGGCCAGACCGCTGCCGAGGGCATGTACGACAACGGCGCCGACGTGGTCTACCACGCCGCCGGCGGCTCGGGCTCCGGCGTCTTCAAGGCCGCCAAGGCCGCCAAGAAGATGGCGATCGGCGTCGACTCCGACCAGGCGCTCACCGCCGAGGAGGACGTCCGCGACGTCATCCTCACCTCGATGGTCAAGAACGTCGACGTCGCGGTCTTCGACCACATCAAGGCCGTGACCGAGGGCGACATGCAGTCCGGCAACATCATCTTCGACCTCAAGGCCGGCGGCGTCGACTACTCGACGACCGGTGGCAAGGTCGACGACATCAAGGACAAGCTCGACGGCTACAAGCAGGAGATCGTCGACGGCAAGGTCACGGTCCCGACCAAGTGATCACCGTCGGGCGACCCGCCTGACGCACCCGGCCCGCCCCTCGCGCACCAGCGAGGGGCGGGCCGTCCGCTCACCACGCAGCGGCTACTCTTGCTCCGCCCACGACCACCCCACGTGCGGCCCTTCGTCATCAGGAGGCACCCGATCAGCACCACGACGACCAGCCCGACCCCCTCGGCGCCCGCAGCGGGCGACGTCGCGGTCCGGCTCGAGGGCATCACCAAGCGCTTCCCGGGCGTGGTGGCCAACAAGGACATCGCCTTCTCGGTGCGGCGGGGCACCGTGCACGCCGTCGTCGGCGAGAACGGCGCGGGCAAGTCCACGCTCATGAAGATCCTCTACGGCGTGCAGCGTCCCGACGAGGGGACCATCGAGGTCGACGGCCAGGTCGTCGACCTGCGCTCGCCGAGCGACGCCATCAAGCACGGCATCGGCATGGTCTTCCAGCACTTCATGCTCGCCGACAACCTCACCGTGCTCGAGAACGTCGTGCTCGGGGCGGAGAAGCTCCACGGCATCGGCGGCCGGGCGCGAGCGGAGATCCGGCGGATCAGCGACGAGTACGGCCTCGGCGTCGACCCCGACGCCCTCGTCGAGGACCTCGGCGTCGGCTCGCGCCAGCGCGTCGAGATCCTCAAGGTCCTCTACCGCGGGGCGCGCACGATCATCCTCGACGAGCCGACGGCCGTCCTCGTGCCCCAGGAGGTCGACGAGCTCTTCGACAACCTGCGCGAGCTGAAGAACGAGGGCCTGGCCGTCATCTTCATCTCCCACAAGCTCGACGAGGTGCTCTCGGTCGCCGACGCGATCACCGTCATCCGGCGCGGCACCACCGTCGGCTCCGTCGACGACCCGAGCTCGATCACCTCGCGCGAGCTCGCCGAGATGATGGTCGGCTCCGAGCTGCCGACCCCCGCGACCGAGGAGTCCACGGTCACCGACGAGGTGGTCCTGTCCTGCCGCGGCGTGAGCCTCGCCGGCGCCCCGGGCACCGGCCGGGCGCTGCTCGACGACGTCGACCTCGAGATCCACGCCGGCGAGGTCCTCGGCATCGCTGGCGTCGAGGGCAACGGCCAGGCCGAGCTCGTCGAGGTCATCATGGGGATGCGCGAGCCCACCTCCGGCCAGGTGCACCTCGGCGGCGAGGACATCTCGGACTGGGACGTGCGCCGGATCCGCGAGGCCGGCGTCGGCTACGTCCCCGAGGACCGCCACCGCCACGGCCTGCTCCTGGACTCGCCGCTGTGGGAGAACCGCGTCCTCGGCCACCAGACCGAGCGACCGAACGTCCGCGGCGGTCTCGTCGACGCCCGCGCGGCGAAGAAGGACACCGAGCGGATCGTGCGCGAGTACGACGTGCGCACCCCGAGCATCACCGTCACCTCCGGCTCGCTGTCCGGCGGCAACCAGCAGAAGCTCATCATCGGCCGCGAGATGAGCCACAGCCCGCGGGTGCTCGTCGCCTCGCACCCGACCCGCGGCGTCGACGTCGGCGCGCAGGCCGCGATCTGGGACCAGATCCGCGCCGCTCGTCGCGAGGGGCTCGCCGTGCTCCTCATCAGCGCCGACCTCGAGGAGCTCATCGGGCTCTCCGACACCATCCAGGTCATCCTGCGCGGCCGCATGACCGGCACCTTCGACCCCGACACCGTCACCAGCCAGGAGCTCGGCAGCGCCATGACCGGAGCCGGCGAGGAGCCCCGATGAGTCTCAACCCGCGTCGTCTGGCGCTCACCCTGGCCGCACCGGCGCTCGCCGTCGTCGTCGCCTTCGTCATCACCAGCCTCGTGCTGCTCGCCGTGGGCGACCCCGTCGGCCAGGTGTGGTCGACGCTGCTCAAGGAGCCGCGTCCGCGCACGACGGTCAACATCATCAACAGCGCGACGACGTACTACATCGCCGCGGTCGCCGTCGCCATCGGCTTCAAGATGAACCTCTTCAACATCGGCGTCGACGGGCAGTACCGGATCGCCTCCTTCGCCGCCGCGATCTTCGCCGGCTACGGATGGCTCCCGAGCTGGCTCAACATCATCGTGGCGATGCTCGTCGCGATGGTGACCGGTGGCATCTGGGCGGGCATCGCCGGCTGGCTCAAGGTCACCCGCGGGGTGTCCGAGGTCATCTCGACGATCATGCTCAACACGATCTCCGCCGGTCTCGTCGGCTGGGGGCTGCGCAGCTGGGGCCAGCGCGCCGAGGGCAGCAACGCCCGCTCGACGACGCCGATCCCCGAGTCCAACCAGCTCGACGGCTTCGCCCTCGTGCCCGGGGCGGCGAACACGGTCTACACCCTCGTCGCCCTCGCCGTGCTCGTCGGCGTCCTGTACTGGTTCGTCATCAACAAGACCCGCTTCGGCTTCGACCTGCGGGCGACGGGGCAGTCCGAGTCGGCAGCCGTCGCCTCGGGCGTCAAGGTCAAGCGGATGGTGCTCGTCTCGATCGTCCTGTCCGGAGCCGTCGCCGGTCTCGTCGGCATGCCGGCCTTCTTCGGCGCCGACCACGCGTACGGCAGCAGCTTCCAGGACGGCGTCGGCTTCGTCGGCATCGGCGTCGCGCTCCTCGGGCGCAACCACCCGGTCGGCATCGCCTTCGCCGCGCTGCTGTGGTCCTGGCTCGAGAAGGCCTCCGACGGCCTGCAGCTCGAGGCCCAGGTCTCGCCGGCCCTCGTCTACATCATCCAGGGCTCGATCCTCCTGGCCGTCGTCATCGCCTACGAGGTCGTCCACCGCGTCGAGCGGCGGATGGAGCAGCGCCAGGTGGCGCGCGACCTCGACGCATCCTCCGTCCCCGAAGGAGCCGCAGCGTGAGCAGCGACCTCAGCGTCGGCACCGAGGTCGTCCCGGAGGCGACCCCGAAGCGCCGTCTGCCCCTGTGGGCCTGGGGCGCGATGGCCCTCGCCCTCGTCCTCGCCCTCTCCGTCGTGCGCGTCGTCACCGGCCGCAACGACATCGCCTCCTCGGGCACCCTGAGCGCCGCGCTGGCGCTCGCCATGCCCATCGCCTTCGCCGGTCTCGGCGGGCTGTGGTCCGAGCGGGCCGGCGTCGTCAACATCGGTCTCGAGGGGATGATGGTCCTCGGCACGTGGGGCGGGGCCTTCGGCTCCCTCCACGGCGGCCCGTGGATGGGCATCGTCGGCGCCGCCCTGTGCGGCGCGGTCGGGGGCCTCATCCACGCCCTGGCGACGGTGACCTTCGGCGTCGACCACATCGTCTCCGGTGTCGCCCTCAACATCGTCTCCGTCGGCGCCGCCAGCTATCTGGCCGCCCGCTTCTTCGGCGAGCTCGAGGGCGGCAGCGACGTCCAGTCCCCGCCCCTGCCACAGCTGCCGAAAATCGGCATCCCGGGCGCCGGCGACGCGTTGTCGACGGTCGAGACGAAGGGGTGGTTCTTCGTCTCCGAGGTCGCGGCGATCCTCAAGGCGTTGACGACCGGTCTGTCGGTCCTCACGGTCATCGGCCTGGCCCTCTTCGTCATCACCTTCTACGTGCTGTGGCGCACCCCCTTCGGCCTGCGCGTGCGCAGCTGTGGTGAGTCGCCGGTGGCCGCGGAGACGCTCGGCGTCAACGTCTACCTCCACAAGTACGTCGCCGTCGTCATCTCCGGCGCCCTCGCCGGTCTCGGCGGAGGATTCCTGTCGATGGTCGCGACGAACATCTACCGCGAGTCGCAGGTCGACGGCCGTGGCTACATCGGTCTTGCCGCGATGATCTTCGGCAACTGGCGGCCCGGTGGCCTGCTCGCCGGCTCCGGTCTCTTCGGCTTCATGGACGCGCTGCAGCTGCGCGGCGGCGGCACCGCCCTGCACGGGCTGCTGCTCCTCATCACGATGCTGCTGCTCGCCATCGGCCTGTGGCAGGTCCTGCGCAACGGCCGGATGATCCAGGGCGGCATCGCGGTCGTCGTCGCCGTCGTCGTCTTCGTGCTGTGGTTCGTCACCGACTCGGTGCCGTCCGACATCACCCCCTTCGCCCCGCACCTCACGACGCTGCTCGTCCTCGCCTTCGCCAGCCAACGGCTGCGGATGCCCAAGGCGGACGGCATGATCTACCGCCGCGGCGAGGGGCACTAGTGGCCCTCGAGGTCGACTGGGGGCGCCTGCACGAGGAGGCCGTCGCCGCGATGCGTCGCGCCTACGCGCCCTATAGCGGCTTCGCCGTCGGGGTCGCCGGGCTCGTCGACGACGGGCGCGTCGTCTCCGGGTGCAACGTCGAGAACGCGTCCTATGGCGTCGGCCTGTGCGCCGAGTGCGGCATGGTCGGTGACCTCGTGCGCGGCGGCGGCGGCCGGCTGGTCGCCGTGTGGTGCGTCGGTGGCGACGAGTCCACGCTCATGCCCTGCGGCCGCTGCCGGCAGCTGCTGTGGGAGCACGGCGGCGAGCAGTGCGTCCTGCGCACGCCCGAGGGCGACCTGACGATGGCCCAGGTGCTGCCGCAGGCCTTCGGCGCCGCCGACCTCGAGGCCGCCGCGCAGCGCGCGACCTGACCACACCTGCATCGCACGACAGGGCGCCCGTGGGGTGCCGAGGACCAGCGCACCGCCCGCACGGGCCGGGACGCGAAGGGAGAGCCATGACCGAGCAGCACGACGTCGTCGACGTCATCCGGGCCAAGCGGGACCGCGCCGAGCTCAGCGACGCGCAGATCGACTGGGTCGTCGACGCCTACACACGCGGGGTCGTCGCCGACGAGCAGATGAGCGCCCTCGCGATGGCGATCCTGCTCAACGGCATGGACCGCCGCGAGATCAGCCGCTGGACCGGCGCGATGATCGCCTCGGGCGAGCGGATGGACTTCGCCGGGCTCTCCCGCCCGACGGCCGACAAGCACTCGACCGGGGGAGTCGGAGACAAGATCACCCTCCCGCTCGCCCCCCTCGTCGCCGTCTTCGGCGTCGCCGTGCCCCAGCTCTCCGGGCGCGGCCTGGGCCACACCGGGGGCACCCTCGACAAGCTCGAGTCGATCCCCGGCTGGCGCGCCGACCTCACCAACGAGGCGATGATGCGTCAGCTCGAGGAGGTCGGCGCGGTGATCTGCGCGGCCGGGTCCGGGCTGGCCCCCGCGGACAAGAAGCTCTACGCGCTGCGTGACGTCACCGGCACCGTCGAGGCGATCCCGCTCATCGCCAGCTCGATCATGAGCAAGAAGATCGCCGAGGGCACCGGGGCGCTCGTCCTCGACGTCAAGGTCGGCAGCGGCGCCTTCATGAAGAGCGAAGGGGACGCCCGCGAGCTCGCCGAGACCATGGTCGCGCTCGGCACGGACGCCGGGGTGCGCACCGTCGCGCTGCTCACCGACATGTCGACCCCGCTCGGCCTCACGGCCGGCAACGCGCTCGAGGTACGAGAGTCCGTCGAGGTGCTCGCCGGCGGCGGTCCCGCCGACGTCGTCGACCTCACCGTCGCCCTCGCCGTCGAGATGCTCGCCGGGGCGGGGCGCCCGCAGGACGAGGTCGAGGTCCGCGCCGCGCTCTCCGACGGACGCGCCATGGACGTGTGGCGCGCGATGATCTCCGCCCAGGGCGGCGACCCGCAGGCCGAGCTGCCGCGGGCCCGCGAGACCGAGCAGGTCGTCGCCGACCGCGACGGCGTCCTCGAGTCGCTCGACGCGCTCGCCGTCGGCGTGGCCGCCTGGCGCCTCGGCGCCGGTCGCGCGCGCAAGGAGGACCCGGTCCAGGCCGGCGCCGGCGTCGAGCTGCACGCCCGGCCCGGTGACCAGGTGCGCGCGGGGCAGCCGCTGCTCACCCTGCACACCGACACCCCTGAGCGCTTCGCGCGTGCCCAGGAGGCCCTCGCGGGCGCCTGGCGGGTCGGCGACACCGCGGCAGCGAGCGGGTCCGTCGTCCTCGACCGCGTCGACGCCGACGGGGTGACCCGATGAGCGAGGTCGTCGTCACGACGCAGCCGGCCGTCATCGACGTGCCCGGCGGCAAGGTCATCGCCGAGCACGTCGGCCGGGTCGCCACCGGGGACGAGGGCATGTCCGTCGCCCACATGAGGGCACCGGCGGGCTGGGAGGAGCCCGCCCAGACGCCGGACTTCGACGAGGTCACCCTCGTCGTCGCCGGGACCGTCGTCGTCGAGCACGACGGCGGCCGGGTGGAGGTGCACGCCGGGCAGTCGGTCCGCACGCCGGCCGGACGCCGCGTGCGCTACTCCGTGGGCCCCGAGGGCGCCGAGTACGTCGCCATCTGCACCCCGGCCTTCGGGCCGGGCTCGGTGCACCGCGAGGACGAGGCGTGAGCGCGTCGCTGACCCGTGAGGTCATCCACGGGCTGCCCAAGGTGCTCCTGCACGACCACCTCGACGGGGGCGTGCGCCCCGCCACCGTCCTCGAGCTGGCCGCGGAGATCGGCCACGAGCTGCCGGTCACCGACGGCACCGTCGAAGGTCTCGCCGAGTGGTTCCGCGCGAGCGCCGACTCCGGCTCGCTCGTGCGCTACCTCGAGACCTTCGAGCACACCGTCGCCGTCATGCAGACCCGCGAGCACCTCTTCCGGGTCGCCAAGGAGTGCGTGCTCGACCTGGCCGCCGACGGCGTCGTCTACGCCGAGTCCCGCTACGCCCCCGAGCAGCACCTCGAGCGTGGGCTGACCCTCGAGGAGGTCGTCGAGGCCGTCAACGCCGGGCTGCGCGCCGGTGAGGCCGAGGCCGCCGCCGCCGGTCGTCCGGTCGTCGTGCGCTCGCTGCTCACCGCGATGCGGCACGCGGCACGCTCGCTGGAGATCGCCGAGCTCGCCGTGCGCTACCGCGACGAGGGCGTGGCCGGCTTCGACATCGCCGGAGCAGAGGCCGGCTTCCCGCCGAGCCGCCACCTCGCCGCCTTCGAGCACCTCAAGGCCCACAACGCCCACTTCACGATCCACGCGGGCGAGGCCTTCGGGCTGCCCTCGATCTGGGAGGCGCTGCAGGTCTGCGGCGCGGACCGTCTGGGTCACGGCGTGCGCGTCGTCGACGACATCGCGCTCGGCGACGGGACGGTCACCGACGACCCGGAGGCGGCCAACCGCGCTGCCGTCGACGACCCCTCCTCGTTGCGTCTCGGCCGGCTCGCCGCGTACGTGCGCGACACCCGTGTGCCGCTCGAGATGTGCCCCCACAGCAACGTGCAGACGGGGGCCGCGCCGAGCATCGCCGCCCACCCGATCACCGCGCTCGCCCGCCTGCGCTACCGCGTCACCCTCAACACCGACAACCGACTCATGTCGGACACGTCGATGACCAAGGAGATGACCGCGCTCGTCGAGCAGGCCGGGTGGGGCCTGGACGACCTGCGCTGGGTGACGATCAACGCGATGAAGTCCGCCTTCCTCCCCTTCGACGAGCGTCTCGAGCTCATCGAGGGCACGATCAAGCCGGCCTACGCCCGCGCCGCCGAGGGATTCCACCCCTAAGGGCGCCCAGCTCGGGGCGGCCCGGCCCGGCTGCCCGCTCCTACGGTGACGAAGGAACCCGATCGCACGGTCGGGGCCCCCCGAAGTCACTGGAGAGACCCATGGCGTTCAACCCGTTGGCCGAGAAGGGCATCGCGCCCGAGGACTCGATCCGCAGCTGGCAAGAACTCAACGTCGAGCCCTTCGACCCCGACACGGTCCACCCGTACACGCGCTGCCGCGTCATCGTCATGAACGGCATCGAGGTCGAGGCGCTGAGCTTCAGCCACCAGATGACGCGGCACACGAACGACAAGGAGCTGCAGCGCCAGCTCGCCCTGTCGCGCTACGTCGACCACCAGCAGCAGAAGGTCGTCAACTGGCTGCTGCCGGGGTGGTCCTCGGTGCTCGAGACGACGATCGCCTACGAGCAGGTCGCGACCGACCTCACGTCGTGGGTCGCGCGCAACGAGCCCGACGCGTACCTGCGCCAGGCCTACGAGTTCGGCGTCCTCGAGGACTTCGACCACCTCTACCGGTACGCGAACCTCTACGAGATGATCGAGCACCGCAAGGCCGAGAAGCTCGTCGACGAGCTCACCGAGGTCATGCCGGGACGGCCGACGCGGGCGCACCACCGTCACCCCTTCGACAACGTCCGCGAGAACATGGACGGGCGCAGCGCCGCCGCGCTGTCGAAGCTGCACCAGCTGACGATCCTCTCGGCCGAGCAGCAGACGTTGAACTTCTACGCCAACGTCGGCCCGCAGTACATGGAGCCGATCGCCCGCCAGCTCTACCAGGAGATCGGGATGGTCGAGGAGGAGCACGTCACGCACTACGAGTCGCTCGGGGACGGCAGCCTCAGCTGGTTCGAGCAGCTGCTCCTGCACGAGTACAACGAGTGCTATCTCTACCACTCCTTCTTCGAGCAGGAGGTCGACCCGAAGATCAAGGCGATCTGGGAGCTGCACCTGCAGATGGAGATCGGCCAGCTGCACGCCGCGTGCGACCTCGTGCGCACCCACGAGGACCGCGACCCCGAGGAGCTGCTGCCGAGCGAGCTGCCGGACGTGCTGACCTTCGAGCCGAACAAGGAGTACCTGCGCCACCTGCTCGGCACGCAGATGGACCTCACGACGCTCGGCACCGGGTACGTCGGCGACCAGCACGAGCGCTTCGTGCGGATGCAGGAGACGCTGCACAGCGGCACGACGCCCGCCTCGGACCTCGTCGTCGAGCGGCATCGGGAGATGTTCGGCGGCGAGGACTACCGGTCGACGCAGGCCGGTCCGTACCCGCAGGACGCCGCGCAGCGCGCCGAGCGCCTGGGCGGTCTGTGATGGCGCCCCAGGAGCACGCAGACGGGCACGTCGCCATGCCCTTCGGGGTCTTGCCGAAGCCCGACGTCGTCGACCGGCTCGTCGCGCAGCACATGCAGGTCCGTGACCTCATGCACGAGGTGATGACGAGCACCGGAGAGGCCAAGCGCGACGCTTTCGAGACGGTGGTGCGGATGCTCTCCGTGCACGAGACCGTCGAGGAGGAGGTGCTCCACTCGGTCGCTCGCCGGATCGCCGGTGAGCACGGGGTCGTCGAGGACCGCCTCGACGAGGAGAACGCCGCGAAGCAGGTGCTCGGGGAGCTCGACGGGATGGATGTCGACGACCCGCGCTTCGACCCGCTCTTCGCGCTGCTGCGCACCGCGGTGATCACCCACGCGCTCGCCGAGCAGCGCTACGAGTTCAACCGGGTGCGCCAGTACTGCTCCGAGAGCGAGCGCCGGGGCATGCTCACGCTCGTGCAGGCGGCCGAGCTGGCCGCGCCCACCCACCCGCACGCCGGGGTGGAGTCGGCGACGGCCAACCTCGCGCTCGGTCCTGCCGTCGCGCTCGTGGACCGCGCCCGCGACGCCATCCGCGCCGCCCGCCGCTGAGCGCGGGCACGGTCACCGCGCCTCGAGGGGAGCGCGGTGACCGTGGTCGCTCGGTCGACGGTCTCGAGGCTCACGCCCTGGCGGGCGCTCGCACCTCGACCAGCGACGGTCAGTACCCGGTGACGGCGGGGACGGCGCAGTCCTGGCCCGGGTGGGGCACGACGAGGTCGCCCGAGGCGGCGTAGCGCTCGGCCTCGGCGAGCAAGGTCTGCGTGCTCGACGTGCCGATCCGGGTGACGCCCTCGGCGAGCATCGCGAGCAGGGTCGGGATGTCGCGGACACCCCCGGACGCCTTGACCTCCATGCCCTCGGGGGTGTGCTCGCGCATGAGGCGCACGTCGGCGAGGGTCGCCCCTCCGCCGGCGAAGCCGGTCGAGGTCTTCGTGAAGTCGGCGCCGGCGTCGGCGCTCGCCCGGCAGGCGTCGATCTTCGCCCGCTCGTCGAGCAGCGCGGTCTCGAAGATCACCTTGACCAGCACGCCGGCGGCGTGGCCCACCTCGACGACCGCGGCGATGTCGTCGCGCACGGCCTGGACGTCCCCGCCGCGCAGGCGGCCGATGTTGAGGACCATGTCGAGCTCGGTGGCACCGTCGGCGAGGGCCTGCTGCGACTCGGCGACCTTCGTCGCCGTCGTCGTCGTGCCGTGGGGGAAGCCGATGACCGTGCACACGCGCGTGGGGGAGCCCTCGACGGCGGCGATCGTCTGCGCGGCGAGGGCGACGTCGCTCGGGCGCACGCAGACGCTCCAGATGCGCTGGGCGGCGAGCTCGGAGACGGCCGCGGAGACCTCCTGCGGCGTCAGCTCGGGCTTGAGCAGGGCGTGGTCGACGAGATCGGCGACGTCCTGGACGGTGAGGGTGTCGCCGGGGGAGTAGGCCTTCATGCGCACCAGGGTACGGCGCATGCGGGCGGGCTCAGCGCGACCGCTGCGCGGTCGACACGAGGAGCCGCTCGACGGTGCGGGGGCTGGCCGCCCGGGCGCCGGCGGCGACGTGCCCGGCGACGACCGCCGGCTCCTCGCGCAGCAGCACGAGCCCGCGACGCACGAGCGTGAGCGGCGGCTTGCGCCGCTCGGCGAGATCGCGCACGAGCCGCAGCGCGAAGGTCACGAGTCGTCGGTGCCGCACGCACCACGCCGAGTGGAGCAGGCCGCGGGCGCGCAGCTCGGGGATGATCTCGGCGGCGAAGATCCCCTCGGTGACCACGAGGTCGCCCGGGCGGCTGCGCAGCTCGTGACGCCCGACGACCGACGAGGTCGAGATGTCGTAGACCGGCGCCTCGGCGTAGCCCTCGCGCAGCAGCCGGTCGATGCACTCCGCCGCGGCCTCGCCGTCCCACGACCGCGGGTCGTCCCAGTCGGCGATGCCGAGCTCGGCGCTGCGGGGCAGGTCCGGGTGGTCCTCGGGCAGGTAGAAGTCGTCGAGCCGGACGACGGGCCAGCCGAAGCGCTCGGCGAGCCGGTCGGCCAGGCGCGACTTGCCGCTGCCCGAGGGGCCGGCGAGCACGACGACGCGGCCGCGTCGCACGGGCTCGTCGTGGCGGCGCGGTGGGTGGTGGGCCCGGCCGGTCACAGCGCCGTGAGGGCGGTGAGGTCCGCGCGCAGGGCGGCGAGCCGCTCGTCCGCGACCGACCGCGCACCGACGAGGTCGTCGCCCCGCACCTGCTCGACCGCCTCGAGGTAGACCTTGAGCTTGGGCTCGGTGCCCGACGGACGCACGATGACGCGCGACCCGTCGGCGAGGTACCAGCGCAGCGCGTCGGTCGGGGGCAGCCCGTCGACGCCCTCGGCGAGGTCGTCGCACCGCGTCACCTCGACACCGGCGACGGCGGCCGGGGGAGCGGTGCGCAGCCGCTGCATGATCGGGGCGACCTGCTCGACCCGCTCGACCCGCACGGAGAAGCTGTCGGTCGCGTGCACGCCGTACTCCCGGTGCAGGTCGTCGAGGACGTCGAGCAGGGTGCGCCCGTGCGACTTGAGGATCGCGACGTGCTCGGCGACGAGCAGCGCGGCGCTCACGCCGTCCTTGTCCTTGACCCACTGCGGTGCGACGCAGTAGCCGAGGGCCTCCTCGTATCCGTAGGCGAGCCGGTCGACCTTGCTGATCCACTTGAATCCGGTGAGCGTCTCCTCGTGGCGCACGCCCACCCCTGCGCACATCGCGGCGAGCAGGCGGGAGCTGACGATCGAGCACGCGAAGGCGTGCCCCTGCGGCACCCCGCGCATGATGAGGTGGCTGCCGAGCAGCGCGCCGAGCTCGTCGCCGCGCAGCAGCCGCCAGCCGCCCTCGACGTCGGGGCTCGGCACGGCCACCGCGCACCGGTCGGCGTCGGGGTCGTTGGCGATGAGCACGTCGGCGTCGGCACCCCGGGCAGCGGCGAGCGCGAGGTCGAGCGCGCCGTCCTCCTCGGGGTTGGGGAAGGCGACGGTGGGGAAGTCGGGGTCGGGCTCGGCCTGCTCGGCGACGAGGACCGGCTCGGGGAAGCCGGCCCGGTCGAGCGCCGCGGTGACCGTCTCCGTGCCCACGCCGTGCAGCGCGGTGTGGACGATGCGCACGTCGCGCGGCGAGCCGGCGGGCACGAGCGAGGTGATCGCGTCGAGGTAGGCGTCGACGACCCCCTCGTCGAGGGTCACCCACCCGTCCTCCGCGAGCGGCACGTCGGCGGTGCGGCGGATCGCGGCGATGTGCCCGGCGATCTCGGCGTCGACGGGAGGCACGATCTGGCTGCCGTCGTGGAGGTAGACCTTGTAGCCGTTGTCCTGCGGCGGGTTGTGGCTCGCGGTGACCATGACGCCGGCGTCGGCCCCGGTCCACGGCGTCGCGAAGGCGAGCACGGGCGTGGGCAGGGTGCGCGGCAGCACCATCGCGCGCCCGCCGGCGGCGGTGACGACGGCGGCCGTGTCGCGCGCGAAGACGTCGGAGCCGTGGCGGGCGTCGTAGCCGATGACGACGACGGGCACGTCCGCCGGGGCGAAGGGGGAGCCCCCCTCCTCGGCGCCCGCGCGGGCCGCCTGGTCGGCGGCGATCGTCGCGGTGAGGCCGGCGGCCGCACGGATGACGACCGAGCGGTTCATCCGGCTGGGCCCTGCGCCGATGGCGCCGCGCAGCCCGGCGGTGCCGAACTCGAGCATCCCGCTGAAGCGGTCGGCGAGGTCGGCCAGGGCAGCCTCCGCGCCGGGGCCGCCGGCCGCGGCGACGTCGACGACGTCGAGCAGCTCGGCGCGGGTCTGGGGGTCGGGGTCGTCGGCGGCCCAGTCGCGGGCCGCGTCGAGCAGGTCGGAGTCCGCGGACGCGGCGTCGGAGTGTCGCCCGGTGTAGCTCATGGCGGGCCCGGTCAGATCCGGCCGACGATGTCGGCGAGCAGCCGGCCGCAGCGCTGCGCGGCGGCCTGCCCGGCGGCGACGACCTCGTCGTGCGAGAGCGGCTGGTCGCTCACGCCGGCGGCGTGGTTGGTGACTAGTGAGATGCCGAGGACCTCGAGACCGGCCTGGCGGGCGGCGATCGCCTCGAGCGAGGTCGACATGCCGACGAGGTCGCCGCCCAGGGTGCCGGCCATCCGCACCTCGGCCGGGGTCTCGTAGTGCGGACCGCGGAACTGGACGTAGACCCCTTCATCCAGACCCGGGTCGACCTCGCGAGCCACGGCGCGCAGCCGGCTCGAGTACAGGTCGGTGAGGTCGACGAAGGTCGCGCCCTCGATCGGCGAGGTCGCCGTGAGGTTGATGTGGTCGCTGATGAGGACCGGGGTGCCCGGGCCCCACTCGGGGCGCAGCCCGCCGCAGCCGTTGGTGAGCACGACGGTCGAGCACCCGGCGGCGGCCGCGGTGCGGATCGCGTGCACGACGGCCCGGACGCCGCGACCCTCGTAGTAGTGCGTGCGGGTGCCGTAGACGAGGGCGCGACGCCCCGTCTCGCCGATGGCGACCGAGCGCATGACGCCCGAGTGCCCCGCGACGCTGGCCCGGGCGAAGCCCGGCACCTCGTCCTGCTCGATGCTCGCGAGGGTCTCGCCGACGAGGTCGCCGGCCTGGCCCCACCCCGAGCCGAGGACGAGGGCGACGTCGTGACGCGGCGCCCCGGTGCGCTCCGCGATCACCGCTGCTGCGGCACGGGCCACGTCCATCGGGTCGGTCGCGGGGTCGTCGAGGTCGAGGGCGGCGGGGTCGTCATGCACGGGGGGCAGGCTATCGCGGGCTGAGCGGCCACCGCCGCGCCCCGGCCGGGGTGGTTGGATGGGGGCCGTGACGACGCGCGACAGCTCTGTGGTGATCATCGGCGGCGGCCCCGGCGGGTACGAGGCGGCCCTCGTCGCCGCGCACCTCGGTGCGCGGGTGACCATCGTCGACCGCGACGGCATCGGCGGCGCGGCGGTGCTCACCGACTGCGTGCCGAGCAAGACCCTCATCGCCACCGCCGACTACATGTCGGCCTTCGAGACCGCGGCTGACCTCGGCGTCCACCTCGAGGACGGCGAGGGCGACGCCGTCACCGACACGGTCGCCGCCCTGGGCGAGGTCAACCGCCGCGTGCTCGACCTCGCCGCCCACCAGTCCAGCGACATCTCGGCCCGTCTCGACGAGGTCGGGGTGCGGGTCGTCTCCGGCACGGGCCGTCTCGAGTCGCCCGGCGTCGTCGTCGCGACGACCGACGAGGGGGACGAGCGGCTCGAGGCCGACGTCGTGCTCGTCTCGACCGGTGCCACCCCGCGCGTGCTGCCCACGGCGCAGCCCGACGGCGAGCGCATCCTCACGTGGCAGCAGATCTACGGGCTCACCGAGCTGCCCGAGCACCTCGTCGTCGTCGGCTCGGGCGTCACCGGTGCCGAGCTCGCGCAGGGCTTCCTCGGCCTGGGCGCCCGCGTCACCCTCGTCTCCTCGCGCGACCTCGTCCTGCCCGGGGAGGACCAGGACGCCGCGGCCGTCATCGAGGACGTCTTCCGCAGGCGCGGGATGACTGTGCTCAACCGGTCGCGGATGGCCTCCGCCGAGCGCCGCGGGGACGGCGTCGTCGTCACCCTCACCGACGGCCGCGAGGTCGAGGGCAGCCACGTGCTCATCGCCGTCGGTGCCGTGCCGCAGACCTCGGGCCTCGGGCTCGAGGAGGCCGGGGTCGAGCTCAGCGAGTCCGGGCACGTCGCCGTCGACCGCGTCTCGCGCACGTCGGTGCGCGGCGTCTACGCCGCCGGCGACTGCACCGGCGTCTTCGCACTCGCCTCTGTCGCGGCCATGCAGGGCCGGATCGCCATGTCCCACGCGCTCGGCGACGCGGTGGCCCCCCTTCGTCTCGGCGCCGTGAGCGCCAACGTCTTCACCGACCCCGAGATCGCCACGGTCGGCATGACCGCGGCGCAGGCCGAGGCCAGCGAGGAGGTCGAGGCCGTGACGATGCCGCTCGCGCGCAACCCGCGGGCGAAGATGCTCGGCATCTCGGAGGGCTTCGTCAAGATGTTCTCGATGCGCGGCGCGGGCACCGTGCTCGGGGGCGTCGTCGTCGCCCCGCGCGCCTCGGAGCTGATCTTCCCGCTCTCCCTCGCGGTCCAGAACAGGCTGAGCGTCGACCAGGTCGCCGCCACCTTCACCGTCTACCCCTCGCTGAGCGGCACGCTCGCCGAGGCGGCCCGGCGCCTGCACCCCACCGAGGCCTGATCGCGGCGTAGCGTCGGGAGCGGCCCGGCGGAGCGTCCGCCGGGACCGATGAGGAGGCCCGGATGAGCGACCAGCAGATCCCCGCACCCAACCCCGTCCCGCCCGCGCAGGGCGATGCCCAGCCCGGCGACCCGAACGCCCCCGCGGTGCCCGGCGAGACCCCGGGCGGCGAGCCGAGCCCGCTGCCCGGTGTCACCCCCGAGCCCCAGCCGGGCGGCACGCCGACCCCGGGGCCGCCGCCGCAGAGCGACCCCGACCCGCTGCCGGGCACCCAGCCTGAGTTCGACCCCCAGACGCAGACCGACGGCACCCCGCCCGGTGGCGAGGAGCTGCGCGGCTGAACGGGCGGCGCGCGAGCGCCCGTCGCACCACCGCACGACGAAGGGGGGCGGTCACCGATCCGGTGACCGCCCCCCTTCGTCGTCCGCGCGGAGGGTCAGGCGCCGTCGGCATCCTTGATCTCGGCGAGGACGGCGCCGTTGCTCACGGTGGCCCCGACCTCGGCGGCGAGGCCGGTGATGGTGCCGGCCTTGTGCGCGGTGATCGGCTGCTCCATCTTCATCGCCTCGAGCACGAGGACGAGCTCGCCCTCGGCGACGCTCTGCCCCTCCTCGACGGCGACCTTGACGATCGTGCCCTGCATCGGCGCGGTGAGGGAGTCGCCGGAGGCGGCGGCGCCGCCGCTCTTGCCGCCGCTGCGGCGGGGGGCCTTCTTCTTGGCGGTGGCACCGCCACCGCCACCGAGCGCGAGCCCGGCGGGCAGGACGACCTCGAGGCGCTTGCCGCCGACCTCGACGGTGACGCGCTGGCGCTCACCGGTCTCCTCGCCCTCGGCGACCTCTCCGCCGTAGGGGGCGATGTCGTTGACCATCTCCTCCTCGATCCAGCGCGTGTGCACGGAGAAGGCCTCCTGCGGGTCCGCGGGGGCGAAGGCGGGGTCGGAGACGACCTTGCGGTGGAAGGGCAGGACGGTCGGCATGCCCTCGACCTGCAGCTCGTCGAGCGCACGGCGGGAGCGCGCGAGGGCCTGCTCACGGGTGCTGCCGGTGACGACGAGCTTGGCGATCATCGAGTCGAAGGCGCCGGCGACGGTGTCGCCGGCGACGATGCCGGCGTCCCAGCGCACGCCCGGGCCCTGCGGGATCGTCATCGCCGAGACGGTGCCCGGGGCGGGGATGAAGCCGCGGCCGGCGTCCTCGCCGTTGATCCGGAACTCGAAGGAGTGGGCGCGCGGGGCGGGGTCGTCGAAGCCGAGCTCCTCGCCGTCGGCGATGCGGAACTGCTCGCGCACGAGGTCGATGCCGGTGACCTCCTCGGTCACCGGGTGCTCGACCTGCAGGCGGGTGTTGACCTCGAGGAAGCTGATCGTGCCGTCCTGGGCGACGAGGTACTCGCAGGTCCCGGCGCCGACGTAGCCGGCCTCGCGCAGGATGGCCTTCGAGGCGCGGACGAGCTCGGCGTTCTGCTCGTCGGTGAGGAAGGGTGCGGGCGCCTCCTCGACGAGCTTCTGGTTGCGGCGCTGCAGCGAGCAGTCGCGGGTCGAGACGACGACGACGTTGCCGTGCTGGTCGGCCAGGCACTGGGTCTCGACGTGGCGCGGGCGGTCGAGGAACTTCTCGACGAGGCACTCGCCGCGGCCGAAGGCGGTGACCGCCTCGCGCACCGCCGACTCGTAGAGCTCAGGGATCTCCTCGAGGGTACGGGCGACCTTGAGACCGCGCCCGCCACCACCGTAGACCGCCTTGATGGCGACCGGCAGCCCGAACTCCTGGGCGAGGGCGACGACCTCGTCGGCGTCCTTGACCGGGTCCTTCGTCCCGGGCGCGAGGGGGGCCTGCGCCTTGACGGCGATGTGCTTGGCCTTGGCCTTGTCGCCGAGCGCGTCGATGGCCTCGGGGGAGGGGCCGATCCAGGTCAGTCCGGCGTCGATGACGGCCTGGGCGAACTCGGCGTTCTCGGCGAGGAAGCCGTAGCCGGGGTGGACCGCGTCCGCGCCGGCCTGCCGGGCGACCTCGATCAGCTTGTCCTGCAGCAGGTAGGAGTCGCCGGGCGTCGTGCCGCCGAGGGCGTAGGCCTCATCGGCCACCGTGACGTGCAGCGACTCGCGGTCGGGGTCTGCGTAGACGGCGACCGAGCCGATGCCGTGGTCCTTGCACGCGCGGGCGATACGGACTGCGATCTCGCCACGGTTGGCGATGAGGACTTTGCTGATGGCCATGAGGGGGACTGTAGCGGGGTCGTGCGGGCGCCGGTCGTGAGGTGACTATGACCTGGACAACGGCCCGCGCGAGGGGGCCGGGCCGGGGCTGCAGCGCCTAGGGTCGAGGACATGGCTGATGTGAAGAACGTGCACCTCGACCCCTCCTCCGGCGGCGTCGACATCCCCCAGCTCGGCTTCGGCGTCTTCCAGGTCGACGACGACCAGGTCGAGGCGCCGGTCGCGGCTGCGCTCGGTGCCGGCTACCGGCACATCGACACCGCGCGGATCTACGGCAACGAGGCCGGCGTGGGCCGCGCGCTCGAGCACGCGCCGTACCCGCGCGAGGACATCTTCGTCACGACGAAGCTCTGGAACGACGACCAGGGCGACGTCGACACCGTGCGCACCGCGCTGCGCGGCTCGCTCGAGCGCCTCGGCCTGACGCAGGTCGACCTCTACCTCATGCACTGGCCCGTCCCGGCGGCCGACCGCTACGCGCAGGCGTGGCGCTCGCTGCTCGCGGTCCGCGAGGAGGGACTGACCCGGGCCGTCGGCGTGTGCAACTTCGAGCCCGAGCACCTCCAGCGCGCCAGCGACCTCACCGGCATCATGCCGGCGATCAACCAGGTCGAGCTGCACCCGTACTTCCAGCAGCGCGAGCTGCGCGACTTCCACCGCTCGCACGCCGTCGTCACCCAGGCGTGGAGCCCGCTGGGCCAGGGCGGCGAGCTGCTGCAGGACGAGGTGATCCTCGACCTCGCGCGCAAGCACGACGCGACCCCGGCGCAGGTCGTCATCGCCTGGCACCTCGCCCTCGACCACGTCGTCATCCCCAAGTCGGTCACCCCTTCGCGCATCGCGGAGAACTTCGCGGCGACCGAGGTGACGCTCGACGACGACGACCTCAAGGCGATCGAGGGCCTCGACCGCTCGGACGGGCGGATCGGCCCGGACCCCACCACCTTCGGCAAGGACGCCTGAGCGACGGCTCGACGACGAAGGACCCGGCCGGCTGGTCGGGTCCTTCGTCGCGTCGAGGCCGGGCTACCCGCCCCACCACGGGCGAAGGGGGACCGGTGCCGGCCGGCGCGGTGCCAGCGGCCGCTGGGCGAGGACGTGGAAGAGCTCGGTGACATCGGTCTCGAAGCCGTACTGGCAGGCGCCCATGTACAGGCCCCACAGCCGGGCCTTCGGCTCGCCGACCTCGGCCACGCACTCGTCCCAGTGCTCGACGAGGTTCGCGCACCAGCCCGCGAGGGTGCGTGCGTAGTGCTGGCGCAGGTTCTCGGCGTGGTGCACCTCGAGCCCGGCGTCCTGGATCGCCGCGAGGACCGTGCCCCCGCCGCTCAGCTCGCCGTCGGGGAAGACGTAGCGGTCGATGAAGCGGCCGGCGCGGGCCGGCCCGGAGGTGACCGGCCGGGTGATGCAGTGGTTGAGGAAGAGCCCGCCGGGGCGCAGCAGCTCGCGGACCTCGCCGAAGTACTCGCCGTAGTGGTCGCGCCCGATGTGCTCGGTCATCCCGATCGAGCTCACGGCGTCGAAGTCCCGCTCGGGCACGTCGCGGTAGTCCTGCAGGCGCACCTCGGCGAGATCGCCCAGACCCTCGCGCTCGATCTCGCGCTGCGCCCACGCGGCCTGCTCGGCGCTGAGGGTGACGCCGAGCGCGCGCACCCCACGACGGGCGGCATGGCGCACCATGCCGCCCCACCCGCAGCCGAGGTCGAGGAGCCGGTCGCCCGGGGCGAGCGCGAGCTTGTCGTGCACGAGGCGGTACTTGTGCTCCTGCGCCTGCTCGAGGGTCGCCCCCTCGTCGGGGTAGACGGCGCACGTGTACGTCATCGACGGCCCGAGGACGAGCTCGTAGAAGCGGTTCGACACGTCGTAGTGGGAGGAGACGACCTCGAGGTCGCGGGCCCGGGTGTGCCGGCGCAGCCCGTGCAGGGCCCGCTGCCAGCCGGGCGGTGCCTCGAGGTCCGGGACCGGTGGGCGTCGCACGGCGGACGGCCCGAGCGAGCGGGCCACCCGGGCCAGGGTGCGGGCGTCGGGCCGGCGGGCGACCTCCTTGCGCAGGTGCTCGAGGACGGCGAAGAGGTCGTGCGGGGCTCCGGGGTGCACGCCCCCGAGCCGCAGCTCGCCGGAGAGGTAGGCCCGGGCCAGCCCGAGGTCGCCCGGCGCGGTGACGACGTGCTGCACCGCGCGTGGGGAGAGGACCTCGATCTCGAGGCGGGCGTCCGGAGAGCCGAAGACCGACCCGTCGTAGGCGCACACCCGCAGCGGTGCGTCGGCGGGCAGGAAGGCCTGGAGGATCTCGGCGACGCTCATCCGGTCGCGGGTCGTCGTCTGCGTCGTCATCGTCGTCGGACCGCCTTGTCGTACAGGGTCGGGAAGCGGGACCCGGGGTCGAAGCGGGTCTTGAGACGGTGCGCGTGATCACCGCCGTAGAGGGCGGCGAAGGTCGCCTCGTCGTAGAAGGCCTCGGAGTAGAGGGACTTGTGGCCGCCCATGCGCCCCACGGCCAGCTCGACGGCGCGGTTGCAGGCGCTGGGGTCCCCGGGGGTGGCGGGCACCGTCGACCAGAAGCCGATGTTGACGTAGGTGCGCCCGGGACGAAGGGGGTAGAGCGGCCACGGGCGGTCGGCGCCGGGGGCGTCGGAGCTCTCGCGCAGCCGCAGCGGGCACAGCCAGACCGGCTCGACCGGCACCTCGGCGAGGAACCACCGCAGGAAGTCCGCGGTGCGACCGACCTCGACCTCGACGTCCTGGACCACGCGCTCGCGGGGCGGGCGGCCGGCGCGGCGCTCGAGCCGGTCGGCGACCGCGAACCGGCGGTCGAGGGCGACGAGACGCCAGAAGACGCTGCTGCGCAGCCATCGTCTCGGCCACAGCCGCCGCACGCGTGGGTCCTGGGCGCCGAAGGCGCGCGAGCACCAGAACCAGTCGGTGTCCCAGCGCCACACGTAGTCACGGATCGTGAGGCGGTCGTGGGTCGTGCCGCTCGGGTGCTGGAGCGAGCGGTAGTAGACCTGCTGGCCCGTGTAGTCGCTCGTCGGCCCGGGCTCGTCGCTCCACCGGGCGAGGACGACGTAGGACTCGTCCGCGGCGAAGACGACGGCGTCGACCGCGTCCACCCGCTCGGCGTCGTGCGCGCCGGTCTCGGCCACCCGGGCGAGGGTGTCCTGCACGGCGTCGAGGTCGTCCAGGCGCACCGAGCGCAGGGCGACGAAGGGGGGCACCTCCTCGAGCTCGATGCGCAGCCGCACCGCGTAGCCGAGGCTGCCGTAGGAGTTGGGGAAGCCGCGCCACAGGGCCTGCTCCTCGGCGGTCCCGTCGGGCGCGGCGGTGACGACCTCGCCGGTCCCGGTGAGCACGTCCATCGACAGCACCGACTCGTGCGGCAGGCCGTGACGGAAGGAGGTCGACTCGATGCCCAGCCCGGTGACGGCACCACCGAGGGTGATGGTCTTCAGCTGCGGGACGACGAGCGGGAGGAGCCCGTGCGCGAGGGTCGCGTCGACGAGCGTCTCGTAGGTGCACATCCCCTGCACCTCGGCGGTGCGGGTCGCCGGGTCGACCTCGACGACCCCGGTGAGACCGCTCGTGTCCAGGCCGGGCCCGCGTGCGCGCGAGCGCTCGCGGAAGAGGTTCGAGGTGCTCTTGGCCAGCCGCACCTGCTGCTCGGCGGGGACCGCTGCGAAGGAGGCGAGGAGACGGTCGACCCCCTCCGCGTGCGCGGACCACCCCACGCACGCGGAGGCGTGCGTGGGGCGCACGAGGCGGCTCAGGGTCGCCAGTGACGAGGTCGCTGGACGCATCGGCGTCAGGCTACGCCCGACGTGCGACGGCCGTGGGGGACTAGGACCAGCGGGGTCCGGACGGGCAGGTCGCGGCGGCCGGGTCACCGACGTAGACGCGGGCGATCTCCTGGGCGCGGTGCCGCGAGAGGTTCCACGCCGGCACCCCCTCGTCCGGGTCGGACCACCGAGCCAGCGCGCAGGCCTTGACGTCTCGGGGCAGCGAGCTCGCGTGGATC
The DNA here is from genome assembly GCF_003721155.3 of Janibacter melonis. Classification (NCBI taxonomy): domain Bacteria; kingdom Bacillati; phylum Actinomycetota; class Actinomycetes; order Micrococcales; family Intrasporangiaceae; genus Janibacter; species Janibacter melonis. The sequence goes on from NZ_CP044548.2 coordinate 37,604, forward strand.
GTCGGCGCGGCGTCCGCGCTCATCGACGTGAGGTACTCGGTGTCGATCCGCCCCGTCGCCTCGTAGCGCGCGATGTTGCGCCCGGCGACGAAGGCGGAGACGTCGCCGACCGTGAGGACGAGCATCGTCGCCGCACCGGTGAGGACGACGAAGCGGCCCGACCACCGCCGCCAGGGCACGTAGAGCGAGACGAGGACGCCGAGGAGCACGACGCCGAACCAGATCTCGAGCAGGTCCGCGGCCACCCGCGTGACGGTCCACCCGTAGGCCTCCTGGTACAGCGCCATGCGGCGCAGGGCCGAGCCGACGACGAGCAGGGCGAGCACGCACAGGGCGGTGCAGAGCCCGGTGCGCAGGCGCCGGTCGGCCGCGCGCTCCGCGCGACCCCACGTGCGCACGAGGCTGACGAGCCCGATCGTCAGCGCGGTGACGAGGGCGAGCTGGGCGAACCCCTCGCGGGCGGACTCGGCGTAGGTGACTCCGGTCGTGCGCAGCACGTACTCGTGGCCGCCGACGAGCGAGGCGGCCTGGGCCGCGAGCCAGGCGACGAAGACGGCGATGACGACGACGAGCGGCACCTGCCACTCCCGCGGTGGCACCCGGTAGCCGACGGCCGCGCTGGGCTCGACCGCGTCGACGGCCGGCGGGTTGATCGCGACGTAGAGACCGCACAGCGTGACGCCGGCGAAGAAGACGAAGGTGAAGACCCGGAAGACGGCGTCGTCCCCGATCTCCGGCAGCGCGGCGTCGACCCAGGAGCCGAGCACGGCGTCGGAGCTGGCGAGCAGCCCGCCGAAGACGAGGAGCAGCACGAGCGAGATCGCGGCCACCCGCACCGTCGACCACACCTGTCCTCGGCGTGCGCTCGCCCGCAGGGTCCGGTCGAGCAGGGGCAGGCCGCGCAGCGCGGCGCCCGGCCAGGCGAGGACACCCGCGGCGACACCCGGCAGGGAGCGGGCGCCGGTGCACGCGAGCATCGCGAGCACCGCGGCGGTGAGCAGGGCGAGGACGACCAGCCCGAAGTCGGCCCGCAGCACCGTCGTCAGGGCGAGCGGCAACGCGAGCGCGGCGACGACGAAGGAGAGCGGGCGCGACCGGCGCGGCGAGGCGACCCACAGGCTCACCCCGCCCGCCACGAGGACGAGGAGCAGCCCGAGGCCGGGGTCGTGCCCGGGGAGCACGACGGCGGCGAGCGCGCCGACGGCCAGCGCCACCCCGACGGCCCGCGTCTGCGGGCGCTCGTCGCGCTCCGGCCACCACCGGCGGACCCAGCCGCGGGGCTGGTCGAGCACGTCGGGCAGCGGTGCGACGGTCGGCACCGTCGGTGCGGGCAGGGCGGGGTCGGGTGTGCTCATCACGGGCTCCTGGAGTCGGGCGGAGGGGTCGAGGGGCAGGGTCATGCGCAGCCGGGCGCCGGGGGAGGAGCCCTCTCGGGGCGGGAGGGCCTCGACCCGGCCGCCGTGCATCGCCGCGACCCAGCCGACGATGGCCAGGCCGAGCCCGGTGCCGCCGGCCGCGTCGCCACCGCTGCCGAAGCGGTCGAAGAGGCGCTCCGCGCGGTCGGGCGCGAGGCCGGGCCCCTCGTCCTCCACGGTGAGCGACCAGTGGTCGGGTCCGGCCAGCGCCGCACGAAGGGTGACCGTGCCCGCCTCGGGGGAGTGGCGCAGGGCGTTGTCGACGAGGTTGGCGAGCACCTGCTGCAGGCGACCGCGGTCGGCGGTGACGACGAGGTCCTCGGGGTCGACGCGCGCGACGAGCTCGACCGAGCGGCCCTGGAGCGCGGCCTCGCCAACGGCGCGGTCGAGGAGCTCGCGCACGGGGACGCGCTGCGGGGTCATGGGCGCACCGCGCCCGTCGTCGCGGGAGAGGTCGAGCAGGTCGGCGACGAGCGCTCCGAGCCGCTCGGACTGGTGCAGCGCCTGCTGCAGCGCGGCGTCGTCGGGTGCGGTGACGCCGTCGACGAGGTTCTCGAGCAGGGCCTGCTGCGCGGCGAGGGGGGTGCGCAGCTCGTGGGCGACGGTCGCGACGAGACGACGCCGGTGCTCGTCCGCGGCGCCGAGGTCGCGGGCCATCGACGACAGCGCGCGCGACAGGGCACCGATCTCGTCTGTCCGCGAGTCGGTGACCCGCACGTCGTAGTGGCCGGCCGCGACCCGGCTCGCCGCCGCCGTCATCTCGCGCAGCGGGGTCGTCATCCCCGTGGCGAGCCAGCGCGTCACGACGAGGGCGAGGGCGATGGTCACCGGCAGCGAGATCCACAGCGGCACGCCGACGTCGGTGCCCAGCGCACCGACGAGCGCGGCGACGACGACGCTCGCGCCGACGAGCACGGCGAGCCGGGTCCGGATGGAGGTGACGCCCGCGAGGGGCTCGTGACGGTCCATCACGGCGTCTCGTCGGCCAGGGCGTACCCGACTCCGTGGACGGTGCGCAGACGGTGCGCGCCCACCTTCGCCCGGACCGCCTTGACGTGGCTGTCGAGGGTGCGGCTGCCCAGGCTCTCGTCCCAGCCCCAAAGCTCGGCGACGATCCGCTCGCGCCGCACGACGGTGCCGGGGTCGGCGCAGAGCAGCGCGAGCAGGTCGAACTCCGTGGGCGTGAGGTGCACCTCCGTGCCCTCGACGGTGCAGCGACGGGTCCGCGGGTCGAGCTCGAGGCCGTCGTGCCGCAGCACCGGCGTACCCGGGTCGGCGAGCTCGCGGGCGCGGTCGACCCGGCGCAGCAGGGCGTGCACGCGGGCGAGCACCTCGCGCATCCGGAAGGGCTTGGTGAGGTAGTCGTCCGCACCGAGCCCGAGACCGAGGACGACGTCGGCCTCCTCGTCGCGGGCGGTGAGCACGAGCACCGGCACGGGGCGCAGCGGCTGGATCCGGCGCATCACCTCGAGGCCGTCGAAGCCGGGGAGCATGAGGTCGAGGACGACGACGTCGGGCGCGGTGCGCTCGAAGGTGTCGACCGCGCCCGGTCCGTCGACCGCCCGCTCGACGGCGAAGCCCTCCGCGGCGAAGCGGTCGCACAGGGCCTGGTTGATTGTCGGGTCGTCCTCGACGACGAGGACGCGACGTGGCGCGGGGACGGGATCGAGCGGCATGAGCCCAGGCTAGGGAGCCCCACCTGCAGGCCTTCGGAGGTCGATCTGGAGATCTCGTGGAGATCCTGCCCCCCTCCGACAAAACCCTGCTGGCTGGGTCTTGACGTGCCAGGACCCCTTCGACAGGGTCCCGCCACGTCGAAAGGCTGCTGGCAGGGTTTTGTCGGAGGCCGGGTGAAGGGGGGGGCGGCGGTCGACGGGGGAGGCCGGGGCGAAGGGGGAGGGGTCGGCGAAGGGGGAGGGGTCGGCGACGGGGGAGGGGCGGGTCAGACCGGGAGGGCGCGGGCGACGAACTGGCGCAGCTGGTCGAGGTTGCGGACCTCGTGCATGTCGACGACCTGCCCGTAGCGGCCGGCGACGGAGTCCCCGCTGTCCCACTGGGCCCGCGGCTCGGGGTTGAGCCACACGACGTGGCGGGCCTGCGCGGCGATGGTGCGCAGCGCCTCGACGTGCGGCTCGGTGCCGTTGGTCCGGGCGTCGCCGAGGACGAGCACCGTGCTGCGGGGGCCGACGGCGTCGAGCCAGCGGTCGACGAAGTCCGTGAGCGCGCTGCCGTAGTCGCTGCTGCCGTGCCAGCGCGACATGCTCGCGCGCTGCGCGACCTCGGTGCGGATGTCCTCGCCGACCCGCGCGCTCGTGACGATCTCGGTGATGTCGTCGCAGATGTTGACGAAGCCGAAGAAGCGCACCCGCCGGAACTGCGTCGACAGCGCCTGCAGCAGCAGCATCGTGAAGCGCGAGAAGCCCGACACCGAGCCGGACATGTCGCACACGAGCACGACATCGGCGCGCGAGCGGTGGCGGTGCTTGTAGGCCGGGCGCACCGGCACCCCTCCGGTCGACATCGCCCGCCGCAAGGTGCGCCGGATGTCGACCGACCCCCGCGACGCGCGGCGCTGCCGGGCCGCGAGCCGAGCGGCGATCTTGCGGGCGAGCGGTCGGATCGCCGCCTGCAGCTCGCCCGCCTCGGTCGTCCCGGTGAGCAGGAAGTCCTTGCGCGCCAGGGGGTCGCGCACGCCGTAGCGGCTGATCCGCTCGGCCCCGCGGACCTCGGCGTTGCGCCGGGTCGCCTCGCGCTCCACCCGTCGGCGGAAGCCCGCGACCCGCCCGCGGATCTCGTCGCGGTCGAAGCGGTCGGTCAGCGACTCCACCTGCTCGCCTGTGCCTGACCCACCACCGGACCCGCCGCCCTGCGTGCCGCCGCTGCCGGAGCCGCCGCCACCGCCCCCTTCGCCCGAGCCCGAGACGACCCGGCCCGCGTCGCGGGCGCGCTGGAGGGCGGCCGCGATCGCGGTCTGCGGGGCGAGCCGCTCGAGCGCCTGGGCCGCGGAGTAGCTGCCGGTCGTCGCCTCGTTGGCGAGGGCGCCGAGCTCGGCGACCGCGCGCGCGGCGAGCCGGTCGAGGGCGGCCGCGTCGTCGGCGGCCAGCGCGTCGGCGAGCTCGTCGCGCAGGCGGGCCGCGGCCTCGCGCGCGCTCGCCGGGTCACGGGCCGCCTCGACCTCGCCGACCTCGGTCCGGTCGCCGACGGCTGCCGGGAAGTAGATGTCGAAGAGCTGGTCGAAGACCGCCCGGTCGCCCTCGCGCCGCATCATCGCGGCGGCCACCCCGGCGCGCAGACGCTCGCGGTCGGTGACGCCGAGGGCGGCGCACGCGGCGGCCGCGTCGACGCTCTCGGACGGTCCGACGGAGACGCCGTGCTGGCGCAGCGCGCGGGCGAGGTCGACGACCCGCCGGGTCAGCGGGTCGCCCGTCGTCGCGTCGAGGTCAGGCGAGGGCACGGGTGAGGTCCAGCCGCGCGGTCGCGGTGTCGATGTCCTCCTGGTGCTTGAGCAGGACGCCGAGGCTGGAGCGCACGAGCTCGGGGTCGAGGCTGTCGCCGCCGAGGGCGATGAGGGTGCGCGCCCAGTCGATGGTCTCGGCGACCGACGGCGACTTGCGCAGCCGCATCTCGCGCAGCGCCCCGACGAGCCGCACGACCGACTCGGCGAGCGTCGCGTCGAGCTCGGGGACCTTGAGCGAGACGATGCGCTGCTCGAGCGCGGCCTCGGGGTAGTCGATGTGCAGGTAGAGGCACCGGCGCCGCAGCGCCTCGGAGAGCTCTCGCGTCGCGTTCGAGGTGAGGACGACGAAGGGGGTGTGCCGTGCGGTGATCGTGCCGAGCTCGGGCACCGTGACGGCGAAGTCGGAGAGGATCTCCAGGAGCAGCCCCTCGATCTCGACGTCGGCCTTGTCGAGCTCGTCGACGAGCAGCACGGTGGGGTGCTCGGAGCGGACCGCCTTGAGGAGCGGGCGGTCGAGGAGGAACTCGTCGGTGAAGATGTCGTCGCGCACGTGCTGCCAGTCGGCCTCGTCCGCGCCGGTGCTGTCGTGGTGCGCGCCGGCGGCGGTGATGCGCAGCAGCTGCTTCGCGTGGTTCCACTCGTAGAGGGCGCGCGCCTCGTCGACCCCTTCGTAGCACTGCAGCCGGATGAGCTCGGCGCCGGTCGCCGCGGCGACCGCCTTGCTCAGCTCGGTCTTGCCCACGCCCGCGGGCCCCTCGACGAGCAGCGGCTTGCCGAGGACGTCGGCGAGGTACACGGTCGTCGCGATGGCGTCCGAGGCGATGTACCCCGCCTCCGCGAGGGCGGCCGAGGTGTGCTCGACGGAGGTGAAGCGGCGCGCGGCGGTCATGGCCGTCAGTGTGCCCGCTGCGCCTACGATCGCCGCATGCCACCCCGGGTGATCCACACCGCACAGGCCCTCGTCGACGCCGTGCTCGAGGTGCCCGCGCTGCCGCGCCGGGGCGCGAACTCCATGGCGTCGGGCTACGAGCGCTACGCCGGGGGAGCGGTCAACATCCTGCTCGCGGCCGCCCGCTCGGGCGCGACGTGCGTCCACGCCGGCGCGCACGGCGAGGGCCCCAACGGCGACCTCGTGCGCGAGGCGCTCGCCGCCGAGGGGGTGGGCGTGTCGGCGCCCGTCGTGCGCGGCGAGGACACCGGCATCTGCGTCGTCATGCTCGAGCCGAGCGGCGAGCGGACCTTCGTCACGACGCAGCTCGCCGAGCGCGAGATCACCGTCGAGTCCCTCCAGACCTCGCAGCCCGTCGCGGGGGACCTCGTGTGCGTCAGCGGCTACAGCCTCGTCGGGCGCACCCGCGACCCGCTGCTCGGCTGGCTGGAGAGCCTGCCCGCGCAGGTGCACGTCGTGCTCGACCCGGGGGCGATCTTCGCCGAGCTCGAGGAGCCGGTGCGGCGTCGTGCGCTGGCGCTCACCGACGTGTGGACCTCGAACGCCGAGGAGGGCGAGGCGCTCACCGGCGAGGTCGAGATGACGATGGCCGCTCAGGCGGCTCTCGCGCACCTCGCGCCGGGAGCGGTGGCGGTCGTGCGTGACGGGGCGAAGGGGTGCGCCGTCGCCTCGGGCGATCTGCCGGCGACCCTCGTGGCGGGCTACCCGGAGCGGGCGGTGGACACCAACGGCGCCGGCGACTGCCACACCGGTGTCCTCGTCGCGGAGCGCGCCCGGGGCACCGACTGGGTCGAGGCGTGCCGCCGGTCCAACGCCGCGGGTGCCATCAAGGTCACCCGCCGCGGACCGGCGACCGCCCCCACCGCGGCCGAGATCGACAGCTATCTCGACCGGTTGCCGGCTGAGCCCCCCCGCGGCTCAGTCCCCTCCGGCTCAGCCTCCCCCCGGGGCTGATTCCCTGCGTCGTCAGCGCGAGCCGACGAGCTTCGCGTAGACGACGACGTTGTCGACGTGATGGCCGGTCTCGCCGTCGAAGAACCCGCCGCACGTGATGAGCCGCAGCGCGGCGTGGTCGACGGTGCCGTAGACGTCGTCGGTCGGGAAGTCGGACTTCGGGTACTGCCCGACGTCCTCGACGGAGAAGATCGCCGTCGTGCCGTCCTTGCGGTCGACCTCGATCTTCTGGCCCTTCTTCATCGCCCCGAGGTCGAAGAAGACCGCGGGCTTCTTGTCCCACGTGACGTGGGCGGCGAGGACCGACGGGCCGAGCTCGCCCGGGGTGGGGCTGCCCGTGTACCACCCGGTGCTCGTGCCGTCCTGCGGCACCTCCATCCGCTTGTCCTGCTGCAGACCGAGCTCGCCGATCGTGCTCGAGACGTCGAGGGAGGGGATGCGGACCTTCGTCGGCTGGGAGCGCGCGAGGGTCTCGCCGCTGGGGCGGACGTAGCGTGCGGCCGGCTTCTGCGACGCGGTGGGGCTCGAGGAGCCCGACGAGCTGGACCCGCCCATGCCCATGTGACCGGCGTGGGGGTCAGCGGAGCCCGCGGAGCCGGACGAGGACCCAGAGGTGCTCGAGCCGCTCGGCTCGGCCGCCGAGGACGACATCCCATGACCCTCGTGCGACCCGCCGGACGAGGCGACCCAGGCGGGGTCACGCGTCTCCTGCTGGCTCAGACCGTAGGCGACCAGCCCCCCGCCACCGAGGGTGAGGGCCGCGACCGCAGCCGCCACGCCGGTGGCGCGGCGACTGCGGTCAGTGGCGTGCTTCGACACGGCTCGCTCAGCGCTCCGTGGCCGGACGACGACGCGTGGCGACGATCGCGCCCGCGGCGAGGATGGCGAAGGCACCGGCGCCGAGCGCCCCCTTCGACTCCACGCCGTCGGTCGTGCCGCCACCGGTGTCGACGCCACCGGTCGGGGCCGCGCCGACCGCAGCGCCGCTCACGGTGCCGCAGGTGGCCGGGTTCGTGGCCTCCTCCGGGATGCCGTCGACGCCGAGCGACTTGGCGAAGCTGGACTCGCCGAGCGCCTCCATGTCGTACTTGTCGTTGCCGTTCGCGTCCAGGCCGTGCTGGACGACGTGGAGGTTCTTCAGCTTCGCGCCGGCACCGGCCGGCAGCGCGATGGTGCGCTCGTAGCTGAGGTTGCCGTCCGCGTCGGCGACCGGCATGCGGTCGACGGCCAGGCCGCTCTTGGCGCTCGTGTCGCCCTTCGTCGTCAGCGAGATCATGACGTCGCCGTAGCGGGGCAGACCCTCCTCGGTGTTCACCTGGCCGTCGCCGTCCGCGTCGTCCGCGGCGGTGGGGCAGGTGAAGTCCTTGTTGGCGTCGAAGGACCCGTGGAAGTGCTGGGCGTGGGGCGAGTTGGGGGTGAAGCCGCTGCCCTGGATCTTGATCGTCATCTCGTCACCGTCGACGGTGACCTCGGCGGTCGAGGACGACCCGCTGTTGTTGCCCATCGTGTCGAGCAGCTTCATCGAGTAGCGGTCCTCGGCGCTCGCGCCCGTGGCGCTGGCGAGCAGCATCGCAGCCGCTGCCGGGACGACCATGCTGGCCTTGGTCAGGGTACGCATTCGTGACTCCCTTGTCGTGGTGTCGACCGGCCCCTGGGGTCGGTCGGTCGTGACAGGGGTTCGGAGTCCTCACGAGGTCGGATGGGACCGATTGCATCTTTTCTTGAGCACCCCGCAGCAACGGGACGCGAAGGGGGCCCGCCCGGGCCTGCTCAGCCCTCCCCGGTGAGGCGCCGGCGGCAGGCGACGAGCGCGCCGGCCGCGAGGATCGCGACGGCGCCGCCGCCCAGGGCCCCCTTCGCCTCGAGCCCGTCGCTCGACCCGCCGCCGGTGTCGACGCCACCGCTCGGGGCCGCCCCGACCGCGGCGCCGCTCACGGTGCCGCACGTCGCGGGGTTCGTCGCCTCCTCGGGGATGCCCTTCACCCCGGCCGAGCGCGCGAAGGTCGACTCGCCGAGGGCCCCGAGGTCGTACTTCTCGTTGCCGTTGGCATCGAGGCCGTGCTGGACTACGTGGAGGTTGCGCAGCTTGCGACCCGAGCCGTTCGGCAGGGGGAAGGTGCGCTCGTAGGTGAGACGCCCCTTCGCGTCCGCGACGGGCATCCGGTCGACGGCCAGACCGCTCTTCGGGCTCGTGTCGCCCTCCGTCGTCAGCGAGATGATGATGTCGCCGTACGTCGGCAGGCCCTCCTCCGTCGTCACCTGGCCGTCGCCGTCCGCGTCGGCCGCGGGCGTCGGGCAGGTGAAGTCCTTGTTGACGTCGAAGGACCCGTGGAAGTGCTGGGCGTGCGGCGCGTTCGGCACGAAGCCCTTGCCGGTGATCTTCAGGGTCATCTCGTCGTCGTGTATGTCCATGATCACGGTGGCCGTGGCGCCGCTGCCGTTGCCCATCGTGTCGCGGAGCGTCATCGTGTAGCGGTCCTCGGCGCTCGCGCTCGTCCCCCCGAGGACGAGCAGCGTGGCCGCGGTCGGCACCGCGAGGGCAGCAGAGACTGCAGGACGCATCGTGACTCCTTCGTCTTCGACGGCCGTCTCCCCCCGGTGGGTCCGGCCGTCGCGATGTCGTCGCACCCTACGCGCGCGAAGGGGGGCCTCGTGGGCCGTCGACGAAAGTCGGGTCAGCGGGCGAGGGACCCGAGGTCCTCGCGGCAGCGCCGCTCGAAGGTGTCCAGCTCGGCGAGGGCGTCCTCGATGTCGCGGCGGCGCTGCTCGAGGTCGTCGCGGCGCTCCTCGATCTGCCCCAGGACGTACTCGAGCTGGCTGGCCCGGCCGCGGGGCGCGTCGTAGAGGTCGATGATCTTGGCGATCTCGTCCAGCGGGAAGCCGAGGCGTCGCCCGCGCAGCACGAGCGCGAGCCGGGTGCGGTCACGGCGCCGGTAGACGCGGGTCGTGCCCACCCGCTCGGGGCTGATGAGACCGAGCTCCTCGTAGTGGCGCACCGTGCGGTGCGTGATGCCGAACTCCTCGGCGATCTCGCGGATCGTCCATCTCCGGGACCGCTCGTCGGGGTCCGACGACGGGGGAGCGGGACGACTTGTCATGGCCCGCATCGTGCTTTACGTTGACGTCAACGTCAAGCACTGGCGACCCCAGAGAGAGCGTGAGGACGACGATGTTCGAGCTGAGCCAGGACCACGAGGACTTCCGCGCCGCGGTGCGCGACTTCGCGCAGAGCGAGGTCGAGCCGCACGTCGCGCAGTGGGACCGTGACCACCACTTCCCGACCGAGGTCGTGCCGCGGATGGGCGAGCTGGGGCTCTTCGGCCTCGTCGTGCCGACGGAGTACGGCGGCAGCGCCGACGAGCAGACGAGCGACGGCCGGGTCGTCGGCGACTTCACCGCCCTGTGCGTCGCCATCGAGGAGCTCGGCCGCGTCGACCAGTCGATCGGCATCACCCTCTCGGCGGGCGTCGGCCTGGGCATCAACCCGATCCTCACGTACGGCACCGACGAGCAGAAGCAGACCTGGCTGCCCGACCTCGTCGCCGGACGCGCCCTCGCCGGCTTCGGCCTCACCGAGCCCGACGCCGGCTCCGACGCCGGGGGCACCCGTACGCGCGCTGTGCGCGACGGCGAGGACTGGGTCATCGACGGGGCGAAGGCCTTCATCACCAACTCCGGCACCGACATCACCTCGGTCGTCACGGTCACCGCCCGCACCGGCACCGGTGAGGACGGCCGCCCCCAGATCAGCGCGATCCTCGTGCCGAGCGGTACGCCGGGCTTCACCGTCGAGGCGCCCTACGACAAGCTCGGCTGGCACATCTCCGACACGCACGGCCTGACCTTCGCCGGCTGCCGGGTGCCCGAGGCCAACCTCCTCGGCGAGGAGGGGCGCGGCTTCCGCCAGTTCCTCAAGACCCTCGACGACGGGCGCATCGCGATCTCCGCGCTCGCCTGCGGGCTCACCCAGCGCATGCTCGAGCTGTCGACCGAGTACGCGAAGACCCGCACCGCCTTCGGCCGCCCCATCGGCGCCAACCAGGGCGTGAGCTTCCAGGTCGCCGATCTCGCCCTCATGGCCGAGACCTCACGGGTGCTCACCTACAAGGCCGCGTGGCTCAAGGACGAGCACGACCGCGGGCGTCGCTCGGCCACCGAGGTCGCCAAGGCCGCGAGCATCGCCAAGCTCTACACCTCCGAGGCCGCGGTCTCCGCGACCCGGATCGCCACCCAGGTCTTCGGCGGCAACGGCTTCATGGAGGAGTACCCGGTCGCCCGCTTCTACCGCGACGCGAAGATCCTCGAGATCGGCGAGGGCACCTCCGAGGTGCAGCGCATGGTCATCGCCCGCCACCTCGGGCTGCCGGCGTGACGCCCCCTTCGCCCGGGTACCCCGCCGACCCGAAGGTCGCCGAGGTGCGGGAGCGGCTGCGTGCCGCGCACGCCGCCTCGGCCGCGCCGACCGAGCGGGCGAGGGCCAAGCTCGACGACCAGGGCAAGCTCTACGTCCGCGACCGGATCGACCTGCTCCTCGACGAGGGGACCTTCGTCGAGGACGGGCGCTACGCGAACGCCCTGGCGAGCGGGCTCCCCGCCGACGGCGTCGTCACCGGACGCGGCCTCGTCGACGGCCGACCCGTGATCGTCATCGCCAACGACCCCACGGTCAAGGCGGGGTCGTGGGGTGCCCGCACGGTCGAGAAGATCGTGCGCGCCACCGAGACCGCGCTGCGCGAGGAGCTGCCCGTCTTCTGGTTCGTCGACTCCGCCGGTGCCCGGATCACCGACCAGGTCGAGATGTTCCCCGGTCGACGCGGGGCCGGACGGATCTTCCACAACCAGGTCGCGCTGTCGGGCAAGGTGCCGCAGATCTGCTGCCTCTTCGGGCCGAGCGCGGCCGGCGGCGCGTACATCCCGTCCTTCACCGATCTCGTCATCATGGTCGAGGGCAACGCCTCGATGTACCTCGGCAGCCCGCGCATGGCCGAGATGGTCGTGGGGGAGCGGGTCTCGCTCGAGGAGATGGGCGGGGCGCGCATGCACTGCACCGTCTCCGGCGTCGGCGACCTCCTCGTCCAGGACGACGCCGAGGCGATCGAGCTGGCCCGGCTGTGGTTCTCCTACCTGCCGCTCAGCTGGCGCTCCGACCTGCCGACCTACGAGCCGGAGGAGCCCGCGCGCCCGCTCACCGCGGCCGACATCCCCGAGCGCGAGAGCCAGCCCTTCGACATCCACGACGTCATCGACGGGCTCGTCGACGACGACTCCTTCTTCGAGGTCAAGCCGCTCTTCGCGCCCGAGCTCGTCGTGGGCATCGGTCGCGTCGCCGGCGAGAGCGTGGGCATCGTCGCGAACAACTCGATGGCGAAGGGGGGCGTCCTCTTCTCCGACAGCGCCGACAAGGCGGCCCGCTTCATCTGGCTGTGCGATGCGTACTCGATCCCGCTCGTCTACCTCGCCGACGTGCCGGGCTTCATGATCGGCTCCGAGGTCGAGCGCGCCGGGATCATCCGGCACGGCGCGAAGATGGTCTCCGCGGTCTCGTCGGCCACCGTGCCGCAGCTGTGCGTCGTCGTGCGCAAGGCGTACGGGGCGGGGCTGTACGCCATGGGCGGCCCGGGCTTCGGGCCCGACGCGACGATCGCGCTGCCGACCGCGCGGATCGCGGTCATGGGTCCCGAGGCGGCGATCAACGCGGTGTACGCGAACAAGATCGCCGAGATCGAGAGCAGCGAAGGGGTGGAGGCCCGCGACGCCTTCGTCGAGGCCCGTCGGGCGGAGTACCTGGAGGACGTCGACCTCGAGCGGCTCGCCGCCGACCTCGTCATCGACGACGTCGTCGAGCCCGAGCAGCTGCGCGCCGACATCGTCCGGCGGCTCGCGCACGCGCGCGGGCGAGACCGCCGCTTCTCCGAGCGGCGCCGGGGGATCCCCCCGGTCTGACCGGGGCTGACCGAGGGAGGGTGGGCGACCACGAGTCGCGCCCCTCCCTCGACCCGTGTCAGGGCCGCCCGCCGGCGATCTCGCGCAGGGCGTCGAGGTGAGCGGTGAGCGCGCGTCGTCCGGCGGCGGTGAGCGAGAGCCAGGTGCGGGGACGCTTGCCGACGTAGCCCTTGCGGACCTTGACGTAGCCCGCGGCCTCGAGCGTGCTCACCTGGCGCGAGAGGACCGAGTCGCTCACCTCGACGGTGTCGCGCACGGCGGAGAACTCGACCTCGTCGGACCCGGCGAGGGTCGTGACGATGCTGAAGCGCACCGGGGCGTGGATCGTCTCGTCCAGCCGGTGGCGGGCGTGCCGGCCGGGTGCGCTCATCGACGCGCGGCGCGGTAGATGCGGGCGGCCGCCAGCAGCATCGGGGCCGCGACGAGCAGGGCTGACAGGAGCACGAGCCACAGCTCGGGCTGGCGGTCGTGGCCGCGCCAGTTGAGCAGCCCCACCGAGACGACGACCATGACGAGGGTGCCGGCGAGACCGAGGTAGCCGGTGCGCTTGCTGTGGCGCGGCGCCGAGCGCGGTGCCCGGGTCTGCCACGTGGCCAGGCCGACGAGCCCGGCGAGGTAGGCGGCGGTGAGCAGACCCGTCCACGGGCCGCTGAAGAGCTCTCGGGCGGCGACGAAGAGCCCGATGAGTGTGCCGAAGCCCGCGACCGCCAGGGCGTGCACCTGGACGTCGCGGCGGTCGCGGACGGCGTTGGACTCGGCCTCGGCGAGCGCGCTGCGGGCCTGCTCGGGGGTGGGGGTCGGCTGCTCGGTGTCCATGGGAAGCACAGTAACAACTACTTTCGTCTTTGGAAAGTAGTTGGTGGTGGTGGACCGCGGCGACGTCAGTGCGAGACGACCTCGAACCACCCGACGCCGAGCTCGAGCAGCATCCGGCGCAGCAGCGGCAGGCTGAGCCCGATGACCGTGCCGTGGTCGCCCTCGAGCACCTCGACGAAGGGGGAGCCGAGCCCGTCGATGGTGAAGGCGCCCGCCACCTCGAGCGGCTCGCCCGTCGCGACGTAGGCCTCGATCTCGTCGTCGGAGAGCTCGGTGAAGCGCAGCCGCGTCGAGGCCGCCGCCGAGGTCGTCGCGCCGGTGGCGAGGTCTCGCACCCACTGACCGGTGTGGAGCACCCCTTCGCCACCGCGCATCTGCCGCCACCGCTCGACGGCGACGTGCGGCTCGTGGGGCTTGCCGACGACCGCACCGCCGACCTCGAGGACGGAGTCGCACGCGACGACGACCGGCGCCTCGTCGTCCCGCGGCCACGACGAGGCGACGTGCTCGCCCTTCGCCCGGGCGAGCTCGACGACGAGGCCGGCGGCATCCAGCCCGGGGTCCGCCGCGCGGGCGGCTCGCTCGACGGCGTCCTCGTCGACCGCGCTCGGCCGGGTCGTCGGGCGCACGCCGGCACGCTCGAGGAGCTCGCGGCGGGCGGGTGAGGCGGAGGCGAGGACGAGGGGGCGCACGCGTGCACCGTATGACGCGGGACACGTCTCGAGCGGTTGCCGGTCTTGTGACCCGTCAGTAACGTCGAACGGGCCGGCTCGGACCACCGGGCTGCCTCACCGTGGAGGACCGTCGATGAAGACACGCCGCCGTACCGTGCCCGCGCTCGCCGTGGCCGCCGCCCTCGCCCTCGTCGCCGCCCCGGTGGCGAGCGCCGGACCCGGGGACGTCCCCGGCACCGCCGGCGCGCAGACGCTCACGGGCACGCCCGAGCCGGCCCGCCCGGCCTTCTACGAGCCGCCGGCGACGATCCCCTCGACCCCCGGCACGATCATCCGCTCGGAGCCGGCGCCGCTGCTCCTCGACCCGCTGCGGCTGTCGAGCTCGGTCGTCACCGCGACCCGGGTGATGTACTCCTCGACCGACAGCGCGGGCCGCCCGATTGCCGTGACGGGCACGATCTTCGTGCCGAAGACCCCCTACGTCGGGGCGTCGCGTCGCCCCTTCGTCTCCTACGCCCCCGGCACCCAGGGGATGGCCGACCGGTGCGCCCCGTCGCGCCAGATGGGCGAGCTCGTCGAGTACGAGGGCATCGGGCTCACGCGCACGATCGGTCGCGGCTACGCGGTCGGCATCACCGACTACCAGGGGCTGGGCACCCCCGGCACGCACACGTACGTCGCCCGCGGGGCGCAGGGCCACGCCGTGCTCGACATGGCGCGCGCCGCGCGCAACCTCCAGGGCAGCGGCGTGACGAGCTCGACGCCCGTCGGCCTCATGGGCTACTCGCAGGGCGGTGGCGCGGCGGCCTCGGCGGCCGAGCTGGCGGCGACGTACGCCCCGGAGCTCGCGGTCAAGGGCTCGGCGATCGGCGCCCCGACGGCCGACCTCGCCTCGGTGGGGGCGAAGATCGACAGCTCCTTCTACTTCGCCTTCGCGACCTTCGCGCTCCTGGGCGTCGCCCAGGACGCGGGCATCGACCCCAAGCCGTACCTCAACAGCGATGGCGTGGCGCTGACCTCGAAGGTCGAGGGTGCATGCGTCTTCGACCTCTTCGACTACTCCTACAAGGACAGCCGCAGGTACACCGCTGACGGGTCCTCGCTCACCGAGCTGCTCGGGCGGGAGCCCTTCGCGAGCGTCGTCGACGAGCAGCGGATCGGCCGGCGCACGCCGAACGCGCCGGTCGTCATCAACCACGCCGTCGCCGACGACGTCATCCCCTACGCCGGGGGCAAGCAGCTCGGCAGCGACTGGTGCGACCGGGGCACCCGCGTCACCTTCAACGCCGGCATCACCCCGACCCACCTCGGCGGCTTCCTCCCGCACGTGGAGAAGTCGATGCTCTTCTTCGAGGCGCGCTTCGCCGGGCTCAACCAGCCGAGCAGCTGCTGGCGGCTCTGAGCGACCCGCGCCCCGCGGACGGCGAAGGGGGACCCCCACGAGGTCGTGGGGGTCCCCCTTCGTCATGGGGTGGTCGGGTCAGTGCGTGAACTCCGCGTAGGTGATCGCGTCCTGCGCCCCGACGGCGAGGGCGGACGGGTCCAGGTAGAGGGTCAGGGTCCACCCGGACGAGTTCTTGTACGTGGCCGACGTGACCTCACCTGGTCCTGTTCCCGTGCGCGCCCAGTCGCCGCCGCCCGGTCCGTCGTACGCCCCCACGGTGTCCATGACCGAGGACCACGCGTAGGTGTCGGCGTCCGTCGTGCGACCCGCGCCCCATGCGCGGACGAAGCCGTCCGAGTACTCCCCGACGCCCGTCGGGAGCCCGGCTGCGACGTAGTTCTCCGAGTAGTCCTCGGCGGAGTAGTCGGCACCCTCCCAGTCGAAGCTCAGGCCGACGACGGCGTCCTCGTCACCTCGTGCGGCGGTCGCGGTGTCGACGACGAGGTAGATGACCTCGTCGGTGCTGGTGCGCTCGTACTTCACCTGGGTCCGGGCGTCCTGGACGAGGCTGGCTCCACGGACCCAGTCGCCCCCGCCGCGTAACGAGCTCGCGAAGAGCGTGGCGACCGTGTCGCTCGTCGCGTACGTGTCTGCCCCCGCGCGGTCACCGATGCCCCACGCCTGGACCAGCTCGTCCGCGTAGGCGCCTGCCCCTGTCGGCAGGTTCGCTGCGGGGACTGCGGTGGTCGTCGTGCTTCGAGAGGCCGATGTGCTCCTCGGCGTGGTGGGCCGAGACGACGTGCTGCTCGGCGCCGCCGTCTCTGTCACGGTCCGCTCGGAGACGATGACGGTCTGGGTAGCGGTCGCCTGTGGGCCGGAGCCCGACGAGCACCCGGCCAGTGCGATGAGCACTGCGCAGGGGACGAGGATCATGTGCGGCTCAGGCATGGAGCACCTCAGGGTCGTGGCGTGTGTCAGCCCACGGTATTGGGGTGCCGCCTGTCCCCGAGGGCTTTTCTCAGAGCTCCTGGAGGACCGCCCGGCGCAGGGTGTCCAGGCCGACGCCGCCGATGTCGAGCGAGCGACGGTGGAAGGCGGCGAGGTCGAAACCGTCGCCCTCGCGGCGGGCGACCTCGTCGCGCAGCTCCATCCACAGCCGCTCGCCGATCTTGTAGCTCGGGGCCTGGCCCGGCCAGCCGAGGTAGCGGTCGAGCTCGAAGCGCAGCTGCTCGGCGCCCTGGTTGGCGTGCGTGTCGAGGAAGGTCCAGGCCTTCTCGTAGGTCCACTCGCCACCGCCGACCTCGGCGGGGGCCTCGAAGCCGCAGTGCACACCGATGTCGATGACGACGCGCGCGGCCCGCAGGCTCTGCCCGTCGAGCAGGCCCATGCGGTTGCCCGGGTCGTCCATGTAGCCGAGCTCGGCCATGAGCCACTCGGCGTACAGCGCCCAGCCCTCGCCGTGCCCGGAGGTCCACGCCGCGAGGCGGCGCCAGCGGTTGAGCAGCTCGCGGCGGTAGACCGTCTGGCCGACCTGGAGGTGATGGCCCGGGACGCCCTCGTGGTAGACGGTCGTCAGCTCGCGCCACGTGCCGAAGGTCGTGACCCCCTTCGGCACCGACCACCACATCCGGCCGGGGCGGGCGAAGTCGTCGCTCGGACCGGTGTAGTAGATGCCGCCGGTCTGCGTCGGCGCGATGCGGCACTCGATGGTGCGCACCGGCTCGGGGATGTCGAAGTGGGAGCCGGCGAGGGCGCTCACGGCCTCGTCGGCCTTGCCCTGCATCCACTCGCGCAGGGCGTCGGTCCCCTCGAGGCGGTACGCGGGATCCTCCTCGAGGATCGCGATCGCCTCCTTGACCGAGGCGCCCGGGCGGATCTGCTCGGCGACCTGCTCCATCTGCGCGGTGATCCGGGCGAGCTCCTCCTGGCCCCACGCGTAGGTCTCCTCGAGGTCGACCTCGCTGCCGAGGAAGGCGCGGGAGTGCAGGGCGTAGCGCTCGCGGCCGCAGCCGAGGGTGTCGGGCGCCTGCTCCCGCAGGGCGACGAGGGCGTCGGCGAGGTCGAGGTAGGCCTGGCGCGCGGCGGCCGTCGAGGTCTCGAGATCGGAGCGAAGGGGGGCGCTCGGCTCCGCGTCGCCGACCCGGGCGCTGCTCGGCAGGGTCCCGAGGTAGGAGTCGTCGGCGGCGAGCTCGCGGGCCTGCTCGGCGCACACGTCGACCTGGCGGCGCGAGGCGACGAGACCGCGGTCGGCGGCGTGGCGCAGCGACTCGGCGTACTGCGACAGCGCTGTCGGGATCGCGGCGATGCGACGGCTGATCGTCGCCCACTGCTCCTCGGTGTCGGTGGGCATGAGGTCGAGGACGTCGCGCACGGCCTGCATGGGCGAGGCGATGTTGTTGAGCTCCATCGCGTCGAGGCCGGCGGCGTGGATCTCCTCGGCCAGGCCGAGCCGCTCGCGCATGGCCTCGACCGTGACGCGGTCGACGTCGTCGACGGGGGTGGCGGCCTCGAGCTCGGCGAGGGTGCGGCGGCGCAGCTCGCTGTGGGCGGCCAGGCCCGCGGGGGAGAGGTCGTCGAGGGCGTCCTCGCGTCCCGGTACCCCGAGGTAGGTCGCCTCGAGCGGGCTCAGCTCGACGGAGGCGTCGAGGTAGTCCTCGGCGATGCGATCGATCTCGGTGCGCTGGCGCGGGGTGTCGGTGGGTGACGTCACGCGGCGGACGCTACCCCTTCGTGCGCACGACCCGCCGCATCGTCGTCGCCTCGGTGCTGCCCTCGAAGAGGCCGGTCGCGAGGACGAGTCGAGCGGCGTCCGGGTCGCCCATGAGCGCCCGCAGCGTCGTCGGCACGTCGAGGCCGCTGGCGGACGGCTCGATGACGACGGTGTCGCCGGGGCGGATGTCGCCGGGCTCGATCACGCGCAGGTAGGCGCCGGAGCGGCCGCGCTGCGCGAAACGCTTGACCCAGCCGCGCTCCTCCATGCGGGCGGCGAAGGTCGCGCACGGCACCCGGGGCCCGGAGACCTGGAGCACCGCGCCGCCGACCCGCCACGTGTCGCCGATCTCGGCGGCGTCGACGTCGAGACCCTGCGTCGTGAGGTTCTCGCCGAAGAGGCCGGGGGCGAGGTCGCGGCCGAGCTCTGCGCCCCACCGGTCGAGCTCTTCGCGGGCGAAGGCGTAGACCGCCTGGTCGCTCCCGCCGTGGTGGCGGCCGTTGCCGATGAAGTCGCCCTCGACCCCCGACACCCCGTGCCCGTCCTCGACGCGCTTGCGCCCGGGGTCGGTCACGGTGACGACGTCGACGGGGACCTTGCCGATGCCGGTGGCCTTGTCCTTCGGGACCCGCTGGTGCATCGGCCGCCCGACGTTGACGGAGATGACCTGGGGCTGCATGGGGGCGAGAGTATCCGGGGGTCGAAGACGGTGCGCACGGCCGGGCGTGCACGACGTCTTCGACTGCGTCGTCCACAGGGGGCCGTCTCGGACTGCCGCCCTCCCCAGGCACGAGGCGGCCACCCGCGCGCGGTGGCCGGCCGCTCCATCCTCGCCGCATGATCTCGGAGACCACCCGTCGACGTGTCGAGCGCGCCGAACGTCTCTCGCTCGACCATGGTGGAGTGCTGAGCCGGGACCAGCTGCGCAGCCTGGGCATCGAGCGAGGGGTGACCGCGCGCTTGGTGCGTGACCGCCGGTGGGCGGCATGGGGGCGGCACAGCGTGGTGACCCATTGCGCCGAGGTGGAGCTCGTCGGTGCGTGCTGGCGCGCGGTGCACGAGGTCGGCGGGGGTGCCCTCGTCGACGGCGTGAGCGCGCTGCGCGCCGCAGGGGTGAGCGGGCTCGACGGCTCGGTCGTGCATGTCTCGGTCCACAGCCTGCAGCGCTCACCCAGCGTGGACGGCGTCGCCGTGCACAAGGTGTCGAGGCGCGTCGAGGGGGAAGCGGCGGGAGCCGGTCTCCCGCGCACCCGGCCGGCGATCGCTGCCCTGCGCGCGGCCCAGTGGGCGGTGAGCGATCGGCAGGCCGCCCTCTACCTCGCCGTGCCGGTCCAGCAGCGTCTCGTGACCGGAGCTCAGCTGGAGGCAGCGCTGGACCAGTACCCGGGCCGGAGGCGTCGGGCCTTCGTGGCGACGATCGTCGCCGACCTCGTCGACGGAGCGCACTCGCTCGGGGAGCTCGACTTCGCCGCGCTGTGCCGCCGACGTCGTCTGCCCGAGCCCGAGAGGCAGGTCGTCGTGACCGGCTCCGGGGGCCGGTGCTACCTCGACGTCCGCTGGCGTGAGGGGCTCGTGGTCGAGGTCGACGGACGCCAGCACCTCGAGGGGCTAGCTCCGGTCCAGGACATGCTGCGCCAGAACTCTGTGAGCATGTCAGGCGACGTCGTCCTGCGGATCCCTCTGCTGGGGATGAGGCTCGAGCCGGACGCCTTCGTCGACCAGGTCGAGGCAGCCCTCGCGCTCCTGCGGGGGCGGGCACCGAGATGAGTCGAAGACACCCTGCACGCCTGGACGTGCGGGGCGTCTTCGAACGCGCGAAGGGGGGGGCGAAGGGGGTCAGCGGGGGAAGGCCGAGGCGCGCCAGCCGCCGGGGCCGGCGTGGACGTCGCGGCGCACGAGGCGCTCGCGGCTCGCCCAGCGCGAGGTGCTCGCCGGGGCGGGCTCCTCCTCGCCGCCACCGAGGCCCGAGAGGACGGCGACGAGCGCGGCGACCTGCTCGGGCGTCGCGTCGCCGACGATCTCGACGGCCTGCGCAGACGTCTCCTGCGCAGAGGTGTCGTCGGCCGTCACAGCGGGATGTTCCCGTGCTTCTTCGCCGGCAGGGTCTCGCGCTTGGTGCGCAGGGCCCGCAGCGCGCGGCTGACGTTCAGCCGGGTGTTGCTCGGGGTGATGACGGTGTCGACGTACCCGCGCTCGGCCGCGACGTAGGGGTTGGCCAGCGCGTCCTCGTACTCGGTGATGAAGGCCTGGCGGGCCGCGTCGACGTCCTCGCCCGCGGCCTGCGCGGCGGCGAGCTGCTTGCGGTAGAGGATGTTGACGGCGCCCTGCGCCCCCATGACCGCGATCTGGGCGGTCGGCCACGCGAGGTTGATGTCGGCCCCGAGGTGCTTGGAGCCCATGACGTCGTACGCGCCGCCGTACGCCTTGCGCGTGATGACGGTGACGAGCGGCACGGTGGCCTCGGCGTACGCGTAGATGAGCTTCGCTCCGCGGCGGATGATGCCGTCCCACTCCTGGTCGGTGCCGGGCAGGAAGCCGGGCACGTCGACGAAGGTCAGCACCGGCACGTTGAAGGCGTCGCACGTGCGCACGAAGCGCGCGGCCTTCTCGGACGCGTCGATGTCGAGGGTCCCGGCGAACTGCATCGGGTTGTTCGCGACGACGCCGACCGATCGCCCCTCGACCCGGCCGAAGCCGCAGATGATGTTCGGCGCGAAGAGCGGCTGGGTCTCGAGGAACTCGCCGTCGTCGAGGACGACCTCGATGACCTTGTGCATGTCGTAGGGCATGTTCGCCGAGTCCGGCACGATCGTGTCGAGCTCGCGGTCGAGGTCGGTGACCTCGAGGTCGAGCTCGTCCCCGAGCACGGGCGGGTCCTCGAGGTTGTTGCTCGGCAGGTAGGACAGGAGCGCCTTGACGTACTCGATGGCGTCTTCCTCGTCGCTGCCCATGTAGTGCGCGACGCCGGACTTCGTGTTGTGCGTGCGGGCACCGCCGAGGTCCTCGAACTCCACGTCCTCGCCGGTGACCGTCTTGATGACGTCGGGGCCGGTGATGAACATGTGCGAGGTCTGGTCGACCATGACGGTGAAGTCGGTGACGGCCGGCGAGTACACGGCGCCGCCGGCGCACGGGCCCATGACGAGCGAGATCTGCGGCACGACGCCGGAGGCGTGGACGTTGCGGCGGAAGATCTCGCCGTAGAGGCCGAGCGAGACGACGCCCTCCTGGATGCGCGCGCCGCCGGAGTCGTTGAGCCCGACGACGGGGCAGCCGACCTTCATCGCGAAGTCCATGACCTTGGTGATCTTCTCGCCGAAGACCTCGCCGAGGGACCCGCCGAAGACGGTGAAGTCCTGCGCGAAGACCGCGATCGTGCGCCCGTCGACCGTGCCGTAGCCCGTGACGACGCCGTCGCCGTAGGGCCGGTTGGCCTCCTGCCCGAAGGCGACGCTGCGGTGCCGCGCGTACTTGTCCATCTCGACGAAGGTGCCCTCGTCGAGGAGCATCGCGATCCGCTCGCGTGCCGTCTTCTTGCCCTTCGCGTGCTGCTTCTCGACCGCGCGCTCGGACCCGGCGTGGGCCACCTCGGCCACACGACGCTTGAGGTCGGCGAGCTTGCCGGCCGTGGTGTGCACGTCGATGTCGGCGGGGACGTCGGTGCCGCCGAGGGACGCTGCGGTGTCGGTGCTCTGGGACATGGGCCGGAGCCTAGCCTTGTCGTGTGGAGCCCACACCTGTCGTCCGTGAGACCCTCGCCGCACTGCGCCCGGGGCGCGCCTGGGGCGAGGTCCGCCTCGTCGACGAGGTGGGCTCGACCAACCTCGAGGTCCGCGACCTGCCGGTCTGGTCGGCGGTCGTCGCCCGCCGCCAGAGCGCCGGGCGCGGTCGCCGCGGCCGTGCGTGGTCCGACACCGAGGGCCACGGCATCGCCTGCTCCCTCCTCGCCGAGGTCGACGTCGACGGCCAGGGTGACGGCGCGCTCGGCTGGGTCCCCCTGGCCACCGGGCTGGCCGTGCGCGACTGCCTCGTCTCGCTCGGTCTCGACGCAGCCCTCAAGTGGCCCAACGACGTCCTCGCCGGCCCGTCCGAGCAGAAGGTCTGCGGGATCCTCTGCGAGGCCCTCCCTCCCAGTGCGAAGGGGGAGCGACCTCGCGTCGTCGTCGGCGTCGGCGTCAACCTCGACCACGAGGCCGCCGACCTGCCGGTGCCGACCGCGACCTCCCTTCGCCTCCTCGCGCGGGCGGCCGGCCGGCCCGCCCCCACCCGCGACGAGGTCGTCCCCGCCCTCCTCGACGCGCTGCGCGACCGCCTCGACCCGCTGGACCTCACCTCCCTTCGCCGCGACTACCGCGAGGCCTCCGCGACCCTGGGGCGCGAGGTCGACGTCCACCTGCCCGACGGGAGCGTGCTGCGGGCCCGCGCCGAGGGGGTCGACGACGACGGTCGGCTCCGTGTCGCCGGCCCGCAGGGCTCGGCTACGGTGAGCGCGGGTGACGTGCACCACCTGCGTCACCAACCACCGTCGTAGGCCCGAAGGGAGCGCCATGCCTCAGGCCCGGCCCCCGGCACCCGGCGCGGACCCGCACCCCGAGCCCGACCCCGGTCTCGACCCGCCCGCGGTCCTCGACCCCAACCCCGACGCCCTCGAGCGCGCCCTCCTCGGACGCCCCGCGTCGATGGGACGCCGCGAGGTCTCCCGCGGCGCCGGCGTCTCGATCCGCTCCGCCCGCAAGTTCTGGCACGCGCTCGGCTTCCCCCTCGTGGGGGAGGAGGACGCGATGTTCACCGAGGCCGACCTCGAGGCGCTGCGCCAGGTCGCCGAGCTCGTGCGCAGCGGGGTCCCCGAGGAGTTCGCCCTGTCGATGGCCAGGGCGCTCGCCCGCACCCTCGACCGGCTCGCCATCTGGCAGACCCAGCTCGTCGCCGAGGCGATCGCCGAGGAGGTCGCCGAGCTCGGCGGCGACGACCGGCCCGCCTACGACCTCGCGTCCTCGCAGCCGGTGCTCGAGGAGACCGCGGTGCGGATGGCCGAGCTCGCCGACGAGCTCGAGCCGCTCCTCGTCTACGTGTGGCGCCGCCAGCTCACCGCGGCGATCAACCGCAGCCTCGCCGACGCCCCCGAGGCGGACGGCACCGGCGTCCCGCGGGTCGTCGGCTTCGCCGACCTCGTGAACTTCACCGCCGTCGTGCGGCGGCTGTCCGAGCGCGAGCTCGCCGACATGGTCCAGCGCTTCGAGATCCTCGCCAGCGACGTCGTCACCGCCCACGGCGGGCGGGTCGTCAAGACCGTCGGCGACGAGGTCATGTACCTCACCGGTGACGCCGCGCCCGCCGCCGCCATCGCCCTCGACCTCGTCGAGGCGATGACCGAGGAGCCGCTCCTGCCCGAGGTGCGCATCGGCATGGCGCACGGCCCGGTCGTCAGCCGGCTCGGCGACGTCTTCGGCACGACCGTCAACCGCGCGAGCCGGCTGACCGCCGTCGCGCCCTCGAACGGCGTCTTCGTCGACGACTCCCTCGCCCGCCAGCTCGCCCCCCTCAGCGGCTTCACGACGATCCGCACCCGGCAGCGCTCGCTGCGCGGGATCGGCACCGTGACCCCCTCCCGGCTCGTGCGCGTCACCGGTGTCCGGGACCGCATCGACGTCACCGCGCACCCCTGAGAGCTCCGGTCGGCGGATCGCAGATCCCGCCCCTACACTCAGGCCCCATGACGCGAGTGCTGCTGGCCGAGGACGACACAGCCATCGCCGACCCGTTGACCCGTGCTCTGCGTCGTGAGGGCTACGACGTCGACGCGTTCGTCGACGGGCGCGAGGCGCTGGACGCCGTCGTCGCCTCGGGACCCGACCTGCTCATCCTCGACCTCGGGCTGCCGACGCTCGACGGGCTCGAGGTGTGCCGCCGCGTGCGGGCGAGCGGATCGGCGGTCCCCGTCCTCATCCTCACCGCCCGGGCCGACGAGGTCGACACGGTCGTGGGGCTCGACGCCGGCGCCGACGACTACGTCACCAAGCCCTTCCGGCTCGCCGAGCTCATGGCGCGCGTGCGCGCCCTGCTGCGCCGCACCTCCGCCGAGGAGGCCTCCGCCGAGAGCGTGCTGCGCATCGACGCCGAGGCCCGCCGCGCGTGGTTCCACGGCGAGGAGCTCGCCCTCACGGTCAAGGAGTTCGAGGTCCTCTCGGTCCTCGTGCGCGAGTCCGGCCGCGTCGTGCCCCGCGACCGCCTCATGGCGGAGGTGTGGGAGACCGAGTGGTTCGGCTCGACGAAGACCCTCGACATGCACATCTCCGTGCTGCGCCGGAAGCTGGGTGACGACGCCTCCAACCCCCGGTACATCACGACCGTGCGGGGGGTCGGCTTCCGCTTCGACGCCGGCTGATGAGGCGCCGCGCCCTCTCCGCGACGACGCTGCCCCTCGTCGTCCTCGCCGTCGGGCTGGGTCTGCCGCTCGTCGCCGCGCTCTTCGTCGCCGCGAGCGACCCCGAGCGGGCCCTGCAGGTCGAGCCCGGTCACCTCGCCGGGTGGGCCGCCGTCGGCCTGGCCTGGGTCGCCCTCGTCGTCGCCGGCAGCGCGATGCTCGCCCGTCGGGCGAGCGAGCGCCTCGCCGAGGAGCTCGCCGGGACACTCGGCGAGCTCACGCAGCGTGTGCGGACCCTGGGCGAAGGGGGAGCGCCCGCCCCCCGCTCGGACGTCGCGGAGATCGACCGGCTGGCGCAGGTCATCACCGCGCGCGACGTCGAGCTGAGCCGGCGCACCGCGACCGACCGCGACTTCACCGCCGACGCCGCGCACCAGCTGCGCACCCCGCTCACCGCGCTGCTCATGCGGCTCGAGGAGCTGGCGATCATGGACGACGTCGACGAGGTGCACGAGGAGGCTCAGGTCGCCATCGCCCAGGTGGTGCGCCTCGGCGGGGTCGTCGAGGACCTGCGGGCCCGCACACGCACCGACGAGGTCGAGCTGCCGGTCATCTCGCTGGACTCGGTGCTCGCCTCGATCCAGCGCGAGTACCTGCCCGCCTTCGCCGCGGAGCAGCGCAGCATCCGGGTCGCCGGCCAGCGCGGGCTCATGGTCCGCGTGCGTCCCTCCGACCTCAGCCAGATCATCGGCGCGCTCGTCGAGAACGGCCTCAAGCACGGTGCGGGCACCGTCTCGGTCGTGCCGCGGCGCAGCGGTCCGAGCATCGTCGTCGAGGCGCGCGACGAGGGCCGGGGGATCCCGATGGCGATCGCGCCGCACATCTTCGAGCGCTCGGTGACCTCGCAGGGCACGGGCCTGGGGCTGGCGCTCGCGCGCGATCTCGCCGAGCGCAACGGGGGTCGCCTCCAGCTCGTGCAGACCCAGCCGGCGGTCTTCGAGGTCTACCTCTCAGACGGGCACGTCACCCGCTGACGGGCTCGTCCTCCGCCAGGGGAGAGGTGTCGACGTCGAGCGGCTCGTTGGCGAAGACGAAGCGCCGGTAGGCCCAGAAGCGGAAGAGCGTGCCGAGGCCGATGCCGAAGATCGTCGAGATGTTGTCGGCGAGGCGCGACTCGAGGCCCATGACGTAGTGCGAGATGACGAGCGTGAGCGTCGAGATGACGAGCGCGATGCCGTTGACGACGAAGAAGAGGGTGACCTCGTGGGCGACCGGGCGGCTGCGCCGGTGGGCGAAGGTCCAGCTGCGGTTGCCGAACCACGCGAACATCGTCGCCGCGACACCGCTGAGGATGCGGGCCGTCGTCGGCTTCTCCTCGAGCACGGTGTGCGTGAGCAGGTTCATCCCGCCGAGGTCGATGACGAAGGAGATGAGGCCGATGACCCCGAACTTCGCGACCTCGTGCCAGATCGTGTCGACGAAGCCACGCAGACCCGTGCGGGCAGGGCCCGGCGCCGGTGCGTCCCCTGTCGGGGTGTCTGGCGTGGTGGGCACCGGGGGAGCCTAGTGCGTGACCTCGTTATTCTGCGATTCGTGACATCACCGCGCCGTGCTCCTGGAGGCTTCCCCGTCGTCGGCATCATCGGTGGTGGTCAGCTCGCCCGGATGTGCGCGGGCCCGGCCGTCGAGCTGGGCGTGACGCTGTCCGTCCTGGCCGCCGACGCCCACGACAGCGCCGCCCTCGTCGTCCCCAGCGCGCCCGTCGGCGAGCACACCGACCTCGAGGCCGTCCGGGCCTTCGCCCGGTCCTGCGACGTCGTGACCTTCGACCACGAGCAGGTCCCTGCCGAGGTGCTCGCGGCCCTCGAGGCGGACGGCGCGACCCTCCACCCGCGCCCCTCCGCGCTGCGCTACGCGCAGGACAAGCTCGCGATGCGCGAGCGCCTCTCTCGGGCCGGCATCCCGTGCCCGGCGTGGGCGGAGGTGCGTGACGAAGGGGGGCTGCTCGCCTTCGCAGACCAGCACGGCTGGCCGGTCGTGCTCAAGACCCCGCGCGGCGGCTACGACGGCCGCGGCGTGCTCGTCGCGACCCAGCCCGAGGACGCCACGGAGTGGCTCGCCCGGGCGGCCGCCGCCGGCGAGCCGCTGCTCGTCGAGGAGCGGGTCCCCTTCGTGCGCGAGCTCGCCGTCCTCGTCGCCCGCGCGCCCTCCGGCCAGGCCAGCGTGTGGCCGGTCGTCGAGACCGTGCAGTCCGGGGGCATCTGCACCGAGGTGCTCGCCCCGGCACCGGGGCTCACGCCCGAGCTCGCCGAGCGGGCGAGCGACGTCGCGCTCGGCATCGCCGCCGAGCTCGACGTCACCGGGGTCTTCGCCGTCGAGCTCTTCGAGCTCGCGGAGGGCCACGTCGTCGTCAACGAGCTCGCGATGCGCCCCCACAACTCGGGCCACTGGAGCATGGACGGCGCGACGACGGGGCAGTTCGAGCAGCACCTGCGGGCCGTCCTCGACCTGCCGCTCGGCTCGCCGCGCGCCCGCGCCAGGTGGACGGTCATGGCCAACGTGCTCGGGGGCGTCGACGCCGACCTCTACCCGACCTACCGCCACGTCATGGCCCGCGACCCCGAGCTCAAGGTCCACCTCTACGGCAAGGCGGTCCGCCCGGGCCGCAAGATCGGGCACGTCAACCTCAGCGGCGAGGACCTCGCCGACCTGCGCGAGCGGGCCCGGCATGCCGCCGACTACATCGAAGGAGCCATCCGTGAGTGAGCAGCAGCCGGTCGTCGGGGTCGTCATGGGCAGCGACAGCGACTGGCCCGTCATGCGGGCCGCCTCCGAGGTGCTCGACGAGCTCGGCGTCGCCCATGAGGCCGACGTCGTCTCGGCGCACCGCATGCCGACTGCGATGATCGAGTACGGGCAGCAGGCCGCCGAGCGCGGGCTGCGCGTCATCATCGCCGGCGCCGGGGGAGCGGCTCATCTGCCGGGCATGCTCGCGTCGGTGACGCCGCTGCCGGTCATCGGCGTGCCGGTCCCGCTGAAGTACCTCGACGGCATGGACAGCCTGCTCTCCATCGTCCAGATGCCCGCGGGCATCCCCGTCGCGACCGTCGCCGTCGGCGGCGCCCGCAACGCGGGCCTGCTCGCCGCGCGGATCCTCGGGGCGGGCGAGGGCGAGGAGGCGGCGCGGCTGCGCTCGGCGCTCGTCGACTTCGCCGCCGACCTCGAGGCGTCCGCCCGGGCGAAGGGGGAGGCGCTGCGCGCGCAGCGCTGACCCCCCTTCGCCGCCGGTGTCCTAGCGGTGGGAGCCCATGGTGCGCAGCCGACGGGCCTGGATCTTCGGGCATGTGTCCATGACGACGTCGAGACCGGCGGCGCGGGCGCGGTCGGCCGCGGCGGCGTCGACGACGCCGAGCTGCATCCAGATCGCGTCGATCTGCAGCCGGTCCTTGTGCGTGATCGCCTGGTCGACGACCGACCCGACCTCGGTGCTGTTGACGAAGCAGTCGACGACCTTGACGTCGGTGCCGTCCGGGATGTCGGCGAGCGAGGCGTAGCCCGTGTCGCCGTCGACGTCCTCGGCGTCGGGGTGCACCGGGATGATGCCCTTGCCGAGCTCGTACTTCAGCCAGCGGGCGACGCGGTAGGCGTCACGCTCGGTGTTGTTGGACAGCCCCACGACCACCCAGATGCCCGGGTCGGCCATGAGCTCTCGCATGAGGTCGTCGTCGTTCTGATGGGTCAGGCTCATCGGGTCAGTCTCTGCCTTCCGACCCGGTCGTGGGGAGGGGCGCGCCGGGCCATTTCGGAGCGGGTCGGGGGGCGGGTGATAATGCCGTGTCCGCACCCCCAGGTAGACAGGGACCCCGTGAGCACTCGCATCGCCGTCGTCGGCACCGGTTACGTCGGCCTGTCCATGGCCGTCCTCCTCGCGCAGCACAACGAGGTGGTCGGCTTCGACATCGCGCCCGACCGGGTCGAGGCCCTCAACGACCGGCGCAGCCCGATCGCGGACCCCGAGATCGTCGACTTCCTCGCCCACCGCGAGCTCGACCTGCGCTTCACGCTCGACAAGGCCGAGGCCTACGCCGGCGCCGAGTACGTCGTCATCGCCACGCCCACGGACTACGACCCGCAGACCAACTACTTCAACACCTCCACCGTCGAGGGCGTCATCGCCGACGTCATGGAGCACGCCCCGGGCGCGACGATGGTCATCAAGTCCACGATCCCCGTCGGCTTCACCGCCGGCGTGCGCGAGCGCCTGGGCACCCCCGACGTCATCTTCTCGCCGGAGTTCCTGCGCGAGGGCCGGGCCCTGTACGACAACCTCCACCCGTCGCGCATCGTCGTCGGCGAGATCAGCGACCGTGCGCGCCGCTTCGCCGACCTGCTCGTCGAGGCCGCCGAGGACAGCGACATCCCGGTGCTGCTCACCGACTCCACCGAGGCCGAGGCGATCAAGCTCTTCGCCAACACCTACCTCGCGATGCGCGTCGCGTACTTCAACGAGCTCGACACCTTCGCCGCGACCCACGGGCTCAACACCCGCCAGATCATCGAGGGCGTCGGCCACGACCCGCGCATCGGCACGCACTACAACAACCCGAGCTTCGGCTACGGCGGCTACTGCCTGCCCAAGGACACCAAGCAGATGCTCGCGAACTACCAGGACGTCCCGCAGAACCTCATGCAGGCGATCGTCGACTCCAACCGCACCCGCAAGGACTTCGTCGCCGAGGACGTCCTGGCCCGCAGCCCCCGCGTCGTGGGCATCCACCGCCTCATCATGAAGGCCGGCTCGGACAACTTCCGCGCCTCCTCGATCCAGGGGATCATGAAGCGGATCAAGGCCAAGGGCGTCGACGTCGTCGTCTTCGAGCCCGAGCTCACCGACGACTCCTTCTACGGCTCGCGCGTCATCCGCGACCTCGACGAGTTCAAGGCCATGTCCGACGTCATCGTCGCCAACCGCCGCACCGACGACCTCGCCGACGTCGACGACAAGATCTACACCCGCGACCTCTTCGGCTCCGACTCCTGAGCCGACCCGCCCTCGTTCGAAGAAGGAGCGTCACCTCGAGGTGACGCTCCTTCTTCGACCCGGTGAGTGAGCGATTGCTCACCTCCGGGCGGGGGGCGTGCCGGTCTCGCGCCGGCCGGACGTAGCATCGGGCTCGTGAGCGCTGACGCCGACTTCGACCTCTTCCGCACGAGCGAGGACCACGAGGCCCTCCGCGAGGCGGTGCGTGCCGTCTCCGAGGCGAAGATCGCCCCCTTCGCCGCTGCCGTCGACGAGGAGAGCCGCTACCCGCAGGAGGCGCACGACGCCCTCGTCGCGGCCGACTTCCACGCGGCGCACGTCGCCGAGGAGCACGACGGCGTCGGCGCCGACGCGCTCGCGGTCTGCATCATCATCGAGGAGGTCGCCCGGGTCTGCGCGAGCTCCTCGCTCATCCCCGCCGTCAACAAGCTCGGGTCGCTGCCGGTGATCCTCGGCGGCTCGCCGGAGATCAACGCGCGGTACATGCCCAAGCTGGCCTCCGGTGAGGGCTTCTTCTCCTACGGGCTCTCCGAGCGCGAGGCCGGCTCGGACACCGCCGGGATGCGCTGCCGGGCCACGAAGGACGGCGAGGACTGGGTGCTGCGGGGCAGCAAGGCGTGGATCACCAACGCCGGCGTCTCGGAGTACTACACGGTGCTCGCGGTCACCGACCCCGACGGCGAGCGCGGGCGCAACATCAGCGCCTTCGTCGTGGAGAAGTCCGACGAGGGCTTCACCTTCGGCGAGAAGGAGCGCAAGCTCGGCATCAAGGGCAGCCCGACCCGTGAGCTGCACTTCGACGACGTGCGCCTGCCCGGCGACCGCATCGTCGGCGCCGAGGGCGAGGGGCTGAAGATCGCCCTGCGCACCCTGGACCACACCCGCATCACCATCGGCGCGCAGGCCGTGGGCATCGCCCAGGGCGCGCTCGACCACGCGCTGGCCTACGTCAAGGAGCGCTCGCAGTTCGGCAAGGCCGTCGCCGACTTCCAGGGCATCCAGTTCATGCTCGCCGACATGGCGATGGAGCTCGAGGCCGCTCGGCAGATGGTCTACGTCGCGGCCGCGAAGTCCGAGCGCGGCGACGCCGACCTCACCTTCTTCGGCGCGGCCGCGAAGGCCTACGCCTCGGACATGGCGATGCGCGTCACGACCGACGCGGTCCAGCTCCTCGGCGGGGCGGGCTACACCCGTGACTTCCCGCTGGAGCGGATGATGCGCGACGCGAAGATCACCCAGATCTACGAGGGCACCAATCAGATCCAGCGGGTCGTCATGGCCCGTCAGCTGCTGCAGGGCCTGCCGAAGGCCTGAGCCCCTAGCCCCGCAGCTGCGCGAGGACGTCCTCGAGCTCGGGGGAGTGCCGCCGGTTGTGCGGCAGCCGCGAGAGCATCATGCCCATCGCGCACGTGTCGGTGAGGGCTGCTCCGGTCAGGCCCGCGCCGATCCCGGCGGAGACCCACTTCGCGGCGGGGAGCACGGTGCTGGCGAGCACGCCGGTGAGGACGATGCCGCCGGCGACGAGGCGGACCTGACGCTCGAGGTCCCACGTGCCGTCGCCGCGCACGAGGTCGCCGCCCGCTGCCTCCCAGGCCTGGACCCCTCCGTCGAGGACGTGCAGGTGGGGCAGGCCGGTCGAGGAGAGGGCCTCACCGGCCCGGGTGGCGCGTGCGCCGGAGCGGCACACCAGCACGACGTCCTCGTCGATCTGCTCGGCGAGCTTGCGGCGGTGCTCGGTGACGAGGTCGAGCGGGACGTTGTACGAGCCGGGGATGTGCGCTGCGGCGAACTCGCCGGGCGTGCGCACGTCGAGCACGCGCGGTCCGTCGGGCTGCTCGAGCCAGGTGCGGACCTGGGCGGCGTCGAGCGTGGTGGGACGGGTGTCGGTGGAGGTCATGGGTGTCCTTCCCGAGGAGGGGTCGAAGGGGGAGCGGGTCAGGCGATGAGGTCGGGCACGTGCTGCACCGCGGTGATCGCCGCGACGACCAGGACGAGCACGGCGAAGGCCTGCGAGAGGCGGCCGGCGGGGACGCGGTCGCCGACCCGGCTGCCGAGGACGCTGCCGACTACCGCGACGGCCGAGAAGCCGAGGACGACGCCCCACGGCAGGTCGCCGGCGCCCTGGTGCAGGCGGGCGGCGAGCGCGGTCGCGCTGTTGACGGCGACGACGAGCAGCGAGGTGCCGACGGCCACGGGCATGGTGAAGCCGAGGACGAGCACGAGCACCGGCACGAGGACGAAGCCCCCGCCCACGCCGAGGAAGCCCGTGAGCAGGCCGACGAGCGTGGCCGCCGCGAGCAGCTGCAGGACCCGGGGGCAGGCGCAGGTGAGCGGGCGCAGGGTGATCATCGGCTCGAAGGGGGAGGCGTCGGCCTGCCCGGCCGGTCGTCCGCTGCGGCGCAGCATGAGGGTGGCGACGAGCACCATGAGCGCCGCGAAGGCGGTCATGAGCACCGCCGGGGGCACCGACCGGGCGGCGGTCGACCCGGCGAGCGAGCCGGCGGTGCCGAGCAGCCCGAAGGTCAGACCCTGCCCGACCCGGACGCGGCCGGCGCGGTGGTGCGAGGGCAGCGAGAGCAGCGCGGTGATGCCGACGATGACGAGCGAGCTCGTCGTCGCGACGGCCGGCTCGACGCCGAGCACCTGGACCAGCGCGGGCACGGTGAGCACCGACCCGCCCCCGCCGAGCGCGCCGAGGGCGAGCCCGACGAGCAGCCCGAGCGGGATGACGACGAGGGGCATGGGGTGGCTCCTTGGGGGAGAGGCCGCCGGAGGCGCGACAGGGGGACACGCCCCCGGCGGGGTCGAGGGGGGGGGCGTCGGAGGCGCGACAGGGGGGACACGCCCCCGACGGGGTCTCGGGTGGGCTCAGCCGCGGCCGAGCAGGCGGGAGAGGACTCCGGCGCCGGGGGTGGTGGTCTTGGCCTCGGCGGCGTGGCCGGGGCAGCGGTCGGCGCGGGGGACGCCGGCCATGACCTGGTCGACGTGCTGGCCGCAACCGGCCCAGGTGGTCTTGCTGCACACACGGCAGGTGGCCTGTCGGCACATGGTGGATCTCCTTCTTCGATGGGATGAGGGGTGGTGCTGGGTCAGCTGGTGACGACAGGCAGCCCGGCGGGCCCGGCCTCGTCGAAGCTGTCGTCGACCGCGACGACGGTGCTGCCGTGCGCGGCGAGCACCGAGGCTGCGACCGACGCGCGGTAGCCGCCCGCGCAGTGGACCCAGAGCTCGCCGGCCGGGACCTCGTCGAGGCGGTCGAGGAGCTCGTGCAGGGGGATGTTCAGCGCACCGTCGACGTGCCCGCCCGCGTGCTCGCTCGCGCGGCGCACGTCGAGGACCTGGACCGGGCGGTGGTGGCGCACCTGGGCGAGGTCGGCGAAGACCGCGCGCTCGAAGCTGCCGAGCGGCTCGTCGGTCCAGTCCGAGGGGGTGCCGGTGGCCGCGCCCTCGAGCTGGTCGATGCCGATCCGGACGAGCTCTCGCTGCGCCTGCTCGACCTGCTCCGGGCTCTCGCCGAGCAGGGTGAGCGGGGTCCCCCAGGGGATGAGCCAGCCGAGGTAGGTGGCGAGCTGGCCGTCGAGGCCGAAGTTCAGGGTCCCGCCGACGTGACCGGCGGCGAAGGCGGTGCGGGTGCGCAGGTCGACGACCCACTCGCCCGCCGCGATCCGCGACGCGAGCGTCTCCTTGTCGGCCGTCTCCGGCGCAGAGAGGTCGGGGGCGTCCGGACCGGCGCTGTTCGACGGCGCCATGTGGGCGTAGTACGTCGGGTAGGCGTCGAGACCGGCGAGAGTGCTCGCCACCCAGGCCTCCTCGTCCTGGGTGAGCGCGGGGTTCTGCCGCTTCTCCACCCCGATCGTGGACTCGGTGGATCCCCCGGTCGAGCCGGCCGAGCAGAAGGACCCGAAGCCGTGGGTGGGCAGGACCTCGGTCTGGTCGGGCAGCTCCTGCGCGAGGCGCTGCGCGGACGCGTACTGGTGGTGCACCAGGTCGTGGGTGTGGTCGGCGCCGAGCAGGTCGGGCCGGCCGGTGGCCCCGAAGAGCAGCGACCCGCCGGTGAAGACCGCGGTGGCGACCTCACCGGTCTCGTCGACGGACTCCAGCGCGTAGGAGAGGTGCGTGTAGGTGTGACCCGGTGTGGAGATCGCGCGCACCCGCATCGACGGCGAGACCTCGACGACGTCGCCGTCGCCGATCGGCTCGCGCTCGAAGGCGACCTCGTCCTCGGCGTTGACGTGGTAGCGCGCGCCGACCTGCTCGGCCAGCGCGAGACCGCCGGTGACGTAGTCGTTGTGGATGTGCGTCTCGAAGACGTCGGTGATGCGCACACCCGCCTCCTTGGCGGCGGCGAGCACGCGGTCGATGTCGCGCTGCGGGTCGACGACGACCGCGACCTGCCCGTCGTGGGCGAGGTAGGAGCGGTCGCCGAGGCTCGGGGTCTCGATGGTGACGATCTGCGGTGTCATGCCGACGAGTAGATACCCCAGGGGGTATAGTTGTCAAAACGCAGATCGATCCGCCGGTCCCCGGCGGGTACGGTCCGGACCAGGCCTGGCGACAGGCGAGGCGGACGAGAGAAGAGGGCTGACATGGTCGTGCTGGACATCGAGGAGATGGGTCCGGTCATCAACCGGCTCCGGCGAGCGCAGGGGCAGATCGGCGGGGTCATCCGCCTCATCGAGGAGGGGCGCGACTGCAAGGACGTCGTCACCCAGCTCGCCGCGGCGAGCCGCGCGCTGGACCGCGCCGGCTTCGCGATCGTCGCCACCGGTCTCGAGCAGTGCCTCACGGCGCCCGAGGGCGTGGACCCTGCCGACCGCGAGGCCATGGAGAAGCTCTTCCTCACCCTCGCCTGAGGCGAGGGGGCACCCCTTCGCCGTCCTGACGGGGGAGACCGTCCTGCGTGGGCCGCGTCAGCCGCGGGGCCAGGGGCGCCCGTGGAGGCGCTCGATGTCGCCGTTGAAGCGGCGCAGCAACCGGACGAGGTCGTCGAGGTCCTCCTCGGGCCAGTCGCCGACGACCCGGCGCAGGCCGTCGACGTTCGCGCCGAGGTCGTGCCGCAGGTGCTCCTCGCCGGCCGGCGTGGGGCGGAACTTGCGCGCGACCCCGCCGTCGGGGTCGGGCACGCGCTCGAGGTCGCCGCAGCGCAGCATCGCGGCGGTCTGCCGGTTGAGGGTGGAGACGTCGAGGTCGAGGGCCTCGCTCAGCTCGGCGATCGTCATCGGGCCCTGCGACTGGAGGCGTCGCAGCAGCGTGTAGGCGCTGCGCTCGAGGTGGCGCACCCGCTTCGGCGGGCGCCGTCCGGGCAGGAGGTAGCGGCTGAGGAGCATCGTCTCGAGCTCCAGCGCCTCGTGGCGCCCGTCGTGCGTCATGGCCTCGTCCCTCGTCGTCGGAGCGGGTGCGGGTGCGGGTGCACCCGCCGGCTTTGTGCATCGTGCACATCATATGTACGGTACACATCCGTGTCACAGACCCTCCCCGCACCCGCGGCGTCGCCGCGCGCGATCGTCCCCGTCCTCGCCTTCGCCGGCATCGTCGCCGCCCTCATGCAGACCCTCGTCGTGCCGCTCATCGGTGACCTCCCGCAGCTGCTCGGCACGACGGCCACCGACGCGACGTGGGTCATCACCGCGACGCTGCTCGCCGCCGCGGTCGTCACGCCGGTGAGCGGACGCCTCGGCGACCTCTACGGCAAGCGACCGGTGATGCTCGGGTGCACCGCGCTGCTCGTCGTCGGGTCCCTCGTGTGCGCCACCGCCTCGAGCGTCGTGCCGATGATCGTCGGGCGTGCCTTCCAGGGGGCCGCGATGGGTCTCATCCCGCTCGGCATCAGCGTCATGCGCGACCTGCTGCCGCCGGAGCGGCTGGGCAGCTCGATCGCCCTCATGAGCGCCTCGCTCGGCATCGGCGGAGCGCTCGGCCTGCCGGCAGCCGCGGCCGTCGCCGAGTACGGCAGCTGGCGCGGTCTCTTCTGGGGCGCGGCGGTGCTCGCGCTCGTCGTGGCCTTCCTCGTCCACCGCTTCCTGCCCGCGTCCGGGGTGACCGCGGGCGGTCGCTTCGACGTCGTCGGCGCGCTGGGCCTGGGCGTCGGCCTCATCTGCGTGCTGCTGCCGATCACGAAGGGGGCGGACTGGGGCTGGGCGAGCGGCCGGACCCTCGTCCCGCTCGTGGTCGGCATCGTCGTCCTGCTCGTCTGGGGCGCCTACGAGCTGCGCACGCCCGAGCCGCTCGTCGACCTGCGGGTCACCGCCCGGCCGGTCGTGCTGCTCACCAACCTCGCCTCGGTCGTCGTCGGCTTCGCGATGTACGCCCAGGGCCTCGTCGTCCCGCAGCTGCTCCAGCTGCCCACCCAGACCGGGTACGGGCTCGGCCAGGACATGCTCCAGATGGGGCTGTGGATGGCCCCGGGCGGCATCGTCATGATGCTCGTCTCGCCGGTCGGCGCCCGGCTCTCGCACGCCCGTGGCCCGCGCACGACCCTTGCCCTCGGTGCGCTGATCGTCTCGCTCGGGTACCTCAGCGCGATCGCGCTCATGGGCTCGACGTGGGGGCTGCTCGTCGCCGTGTGCCTCATGAGCTCCGGTGTCGGCTTCGCATACGGCGCCATGCCCGCGCTCATCATGGGCTCGGTCCCGATCTCCGAGACCGCGTCGGCGAACAGCGTCAACACGCTCATGCGCTCCATCGGCACCACCGTGTCGTCCGCGGTCATCGGCGTCGTCCTGTCGCACATGACGACCGACCTCGGGGGTGTGCCGCTGCCCAGCGAGTCCGGTTTCCGCGTCGGGCTGCTGCTCGGCGCCGCGGCGGCCGCGCTCGCTGCGGGGGTCGCCCTGCTCATCCCGCAGCGCGCCGCACGCGCAGCGGAGGAGAGCATCGAGAGCCCGGTGGAGCCGGCTCGCGCGTGACCGGCGTCCTCCCCGCCCAGCCGAGACCCCGGTGTGCCCGACACCCCTTCGTCGGACATCGCAGAAGCCCCCGCCGAGACCGGCGGGGGCTCCTGCGCGACCTGGGGGCGTCCTCTTCGGTCTACTGCTCGTAGGTGTAGAAGCCGCGGCCGGTCTTGCGACCGAGGAGGCCGGCGTCGACCATGCGCGCGAGCAGCGGCGGGGGAGCGTAGAGCGGCTCCTTGAACTCCTCGTAGAGCGACTGGGCGACGGCCATCGTCGTGTCGAGACCGATGAGGTCGGCCAGGGCGAGGGGGCCCTGCGGGTGGGCGGCGCCGAGGACGAGGCCGGAGTCGATGTCCTCGGCGGTCGCGAAGCCGGACTCGTACATCCGGATCGCGCTGAGGATGAAGGGGATGAGCAGGCTGTTGACGACGAAGCCGGCGCGGTCCTGGCAGG
The DNA here is from genome assembly GCF_003721155.3 of Janibacter melonis. Taxonomy (NCBI): domain Bacteria; kingdom Bacillati; phylum Actinomycetota; class Actinomycetes; order Micrococcales; family Intrasporangiaceae; genus Janibacter; species Janibacter melonis. The sequence continues at coordinate 74,654 of NZ_CP044548.2, forward strand.
TGATGGCCTGCTTGCCCAGGGTGTTGTCGACGTAGTCGCGGGCGCGCTCGGTCGTCTGCGCGTCGGTCATGAGGGAGGGGACGAGCTCGACGAGCTTGAGCACCGGGACCGGGTTGAAGAAGTGGACGCCGAGGACGTGGCTGGGGCGCTTCGTGACCGTCGCGAGCTTCATGATCGGGATCGAGCTCGTGTTCGAGGCGAGGATCGCGTCCGGGCTGGTGACGATCTCGTCGAGCTGCTTGAAGAGGGCGACCTTCGCCGACTCCTCCTCGAGGATCGCCTCGACGACCATGTCGCGGTCGGCGAGCTCGGTGAGATCGGTGACGACCCGGATCCGCTCGAGCACGGCGCCGGCGTCGTCGAGCTTGCCGCGCTCCTGGGCCCGGCGCAGGGACTTCTCGAGGCGGGCGCGGCCCGACTCGGCGCGCGCGTCGTCGGACTCGACGACGACGACCTCGCTGCCTGCTCGCGCGCACACCTCCGCGATGCCCGCACCCATGAGTCCGCACCCGACGACACCGATCTTCTGCATGGGCGCGACGCTACCGGGCAGTCGTGGCGCGGAGCGCATCGGGTGGAGACCGAAGGGGGCCGTGGTGGTCGAGGTGCGACGGCCCGCCGGGGTCTGACGGCTCAGCCCTTCGAGGGGTCGATGCTCAGGGGGCGGTTGTGGTTGAGGTCGTCGAAGAGCTGGGGGGCCTTCTCGGTGTCCCACTGCACGGCGGAGCCGACGGGGGTGGGCAGGTTGCTGTTCGAGATCGGGACGACGATCGAGTCGCCCTCCCCCTTCGACACCGAGCGGATCGCCCAGAAGGCGCGACCGGTCTCGATCATCGAGTCGTCCTCGCCGACGGTGAGGGCGCCGCCCGACTGCTGGCCCAGGGAGCGCAGCTTCCACGGCTGGACCAGGGTGCCCGGCGTCGCGATCTCGCCCATGAGCGAGCCGAGGAACTGGCGCTGACGCTTCGCGCGGCCGATGTCGCCCTCGGGGTCGGAGTAGCGCGCCCGGACATAGCCGAGGGCCGTCTTGCCGTCGAGGGTCTGGCAGCCCTTCTTGAGGTCGATGTGCGCCTTGGGGTCGTCCATGTCGCGCTGGACGCAGATCCACACCCCGTCGACGGCGTCAACCACCTGCGCGAAGCCGCCGAAGCCGATCTCCATGTACCCGTCCATGTGCAGACCGGTGTTGGCCTCGATCGTCTCGCCGAGCAGCTTGGCCCCGCCGATCGAGTAGGCGGCGTTGATCTTGTTCATCCCGTGGCCGGGGATCTCGACGTAGGAGTCACGGGGGATCGACAGCAGGACCGGCCGGTCGCCGCCGGTGTGCAGCACGATGATCGAGTCGGTGCGCTTGCCCTCGGCCTGGCCGGTGCCCAGCCGGTTGCGCTCCTCGCGGGTCATGCCCTCGCGGGAGTCGCTGCCGACGAGCAGGACGTTACGCCCGTCGCCCTCGGCCACGCGCTCGCCGCTCGGGGTCGCGTCGACCTTGTTGACCTCGCCCCACGCCGAGCTCACGGCCCAGTACGTCGCCCCGCCCCAGACGAGGGCGAGGCAGAGCAGCACGATCCCGGCGGTGCGAAGGGGGCGGCGGCGCCGGCCCCCACCGGTGCGCGTCGGGCCGGTCGGGCCCCCGGGACGACCCCGGTCGTCGGTCGCGGGCCGCTCCGGACGGCGGGGCCGCTCCGGGCGCGGCGACTGGCCCTGGCCGGCCACCGGCATGACCCGGGTGCGCGGCTCGGCCCGCTCGTCGGGCCGGGCCTGCTGGCGGGGACGGGACTGCCCCTGGGGGCGTGACCCTGCCGGACGGGCGGCGCGGCTGCCGGTCGGGATGGCGCGGGCGGTGTCGTCGGCGCGTGCTGAGCCCGGCTCAGGACGGCGGCGCGGGCGGTCGGCGGGCTGCTTCGGCGCAGGCTTGGGGGCGGGCTTGGCCGCGCCCTGGGCGGGGCGCTGAGGCCGCTGCGGCCGCTCGCGCGGGGTCGGCGAACCCCCGGTGGAGCGGGAGCGGCCGCGCCGCACGTCGAAGGTCATCGCGTCGTCGTCGCGACGTCCGTCCTCGGGGCGGCGGGGCCGGCGGGGGTGCTCAGGCATGCCGGACAGGGTACGAGGCGCAGCCGTGTGCTCGCTCGCAGCAACACCGTGGACGGCCATACTGGGCCCGTGCCGCACCCCCTCCCCGCCGTCAGCGTCGTCATGCCCGTCCTCGACGAGGAGCGTCACCTCGAGGCCTCCGTGCGCCAGGTCCTCGAGCAGGACTACGAGGGACGGGTCGAGGTCGTCCTCGCCGTCGGGCCCTCCTCGGACCGGACCGAGGAGCTCGCCGCGCGTCTGGCCGCCGCCGACCCGCGGGTGCTCTCCGTGCCCAACCCCAGCGGACGCACCCCCGACGGCCTCAACGCCGCCATCGCCGCGTCCTCCGGCGACGTCGTCGCCCGCGTCGACGCCCACGCCGAGATCCCCCCGTCGTACATCTCCACGGCGGTGCGCGTCCTGGACGAGACGGGCGCAGACAACGTCGGCGGGATCATGGACGCCCGGGGGACGACCCCCTTCGAGCGGGCGGTCGCGACGGCGATGCGCAGCCCGCTCGGCGTCGGCGGCAGCCGCTTCCACGTCGGCGGGGGCGCGGGCGAGGCCGACACGGTCTACCTCGGGGTCTTCCGGCGAGAGGCCCTGGAGTCCGTCGGCGGCTACGACCCGCACTTCTCGCGGGCCCAGGACTGGGAGATGAACCACCGCCTGCGCCAGCAGGGCCGCCGCGTGTGGTTCACCCCCGACCTCGTCGTCACCTACCGCCCGCGCAGCACCGTGCGCCGGCTCGCCGCGCAGTACCGCGGGTACGGCCGGTGGCGCCGGGTCGTCGCCCGTCGCCACCCGGGCACGGCCAATGCCCGCTACCTCGCCCCGCCGGTCATGGTCGCCGGCACCCTCGCCGCGACCGTCGTCGGGCTGCGCTGGAGGCCCGCCCTCGTCGTACCGCTCGGCTACGCCGCGGCCGTCACCGTGGGCGGCTGGGTGGTGGCGAAGGGGGAGACCCCCGCCGTGCGGGCCCGGGTGCCCCTGGCGATCGCGACGATGCACTGGGCGTGGGGGATCGGCTTCCTCACCAGCCCCGCCTCGCTCGCCGCCGACGGGGACGACCAGACCCGCTGAGGCCCTGTCGCGGGGCGGCCCGCGGGACTACGATCGATGCCCCGCAGATCCCTTCGAGCAGCCGGTCCCGCCATGATCTCGCCTCGCACACTGCCCGCCCTGCTCCTCGCCGCCGTGCTCCTCGTGCCGATGGCGGCGCCGACCTCTGCCGCGCCACCGGGCCGTGCGCCGGCAACGGAAGCGGCGGTCGTCGTGCCCACGCAGTGGCAGATCAGCGGGTCCGGCTTCGGTCACGGCGTGGGCATGAGCCAGTACGGGGCGAAGCACCTCGCCGACGAGGGCTGGAGCGCGCGCCAGATCCTCGCGCACTACTACGCCGGCACGACCTACGACGCCGTCCCGGACACCCAGCAGGTCGCGGTCTCGCTCGAGCAGTCGGTGGCGCAGTCGCGGCTCGTCGGGCGCGCGACGGCGAGCGGAGGGGGCACCCTCACCCTCACCGCCGGCTCGCGCACCGTGAGCGCCCCGGGCGGGGCGACGGTCGTCGTCACCCGCAGCGGCTCGTCGGTCGTCGCGAGCTGCTCGTCCTGCTCCTGGGCGCCGCTCACCGGGTCGAGGATCACCGTGACGACCTGGGCGGCCCGGACCGATCTCGAGGTCTCGGGGTCGCTCTACCGCTACGGCCGCCTCGTCCTCACCCCCTCGGCCGGCTCTGGGGTGCACGCCGTCCTCTGGGTCCGGCTGCACGACGAGTACCTCGACCAGATCCGCGAGGTGCCGTGGAGCTGGCCCTCGTCGGCCCTCCAGGCGCAGGCCGCCGCCGCCCGGGCCTACGCGATGCGCAAGATCTCCGGCGGGCTGCGCCCGGAGTGCGCGTGCCACGTCACCGACACCGTCGCCGACCAGGTCTTCCACCCCGTGCCCACGGGCGGCGAGCTCGCCGCCTGGCCGCGCTGGCAGGCGGCCGTGCGGGCGACCGGCTCGTCCTCGACGGGGTACGTCCCGCGCTACGGCGGCCAGGTGGTCGAGGCGCTGTACTCGTCGAGCAACGGCGGGTGGTCGCTCGACGGGGGAGAGGTCTTCGGGGCGGCCCGGCCCTACCTGCGCAGCCGCTACGACCCCGCGAGCCTCGGCGCGGAGAACCCCTACCGCTCGTGGACCCGGACGATCTCGCAGTCGAGCCTCGCGGCGGCCTTTGGCCTGCCCGACGTCGTGCGCCTCGACCTCTCCGACCGGGCGACCGGCCATGCCGTGGCCACCGCGAGGGCGACCTCCTCGGGCGGCACGACGGCGACGCTGACCGGGGTCGCGCTGCGACAGGCCCTCGGCCTCCCGTCGACGGCGCTGCGCCGCGCCGACGCGCGGACGTCGGGCGCGGGCGCCCCCGGGCTGGCCGTCGCGATCGCGCGGTCGGTCCCCACGAGCGCGACGAGCGTGGTCCTCGCCAGCCAGTACGAGCAGGACGCGCTGCACGCCCTCGTCGCCCAGCCGCTCGCCGGCACCCTCGACGCCCCGCTGCTCCTCACCGGTCGCCGCGGCCTGGGGTCTGCGACGACGGCGGAGCTGGACCGGCGGGGGAGCCGCGTACGCACCGCCTACGTCGTCGGCGGGCCCACGACGGTCGAGGACGGGGTGCTGCGCGCGCTGCGCTCGCGGGGCCTCGTCGTCGTGCGCCTCGGCGGCTCGGACGTCGACTCGGTGGCCGCCGCGGTCCTGCAGCAGATCTCCGCGCGGCGCACCGTGCGGGCCGTCGCGGTGACGACGACGACGGGACGCTCCGCCGGTGCGGCCTTCTCCGGGACGGCGCGCCGTCTGCGCGAGCCGGTCGTCGTCGCGGGCAGCACGCAGCTGCCGTGGCGCACGCGGGCGGCCGTGGGCCGTGCGGGGGTGACGTCGGCGCACCTGCTCGGCGGCATCGCGCACGTCTCGGAGGCCGTCGAGGACTCGCTCACCGGGGCGGGTCTGAGCACGGTCCGTCTGCCGGGTGACGACGACGCCGAGGTCGCCGGGCGGGTCGGTGAGCACTTCGTGCGCTCCGTCGGCGGCACCGAGGTCGTCCTCGCCCCGGCGGGTTCGGCTCGGGTCCTCCACCGGGCGGTGGCCGGGGGGCTGGGCGAGGTCGTGCTCGTCGGGGCCGCTCCGCTGCCGGGTGCCACGGCGGCGGCCCTGCAGCGCGCCCCGTCGTGGACCCGCGTGCGGGCCGTCGGCACGACGCAGGAGGTGCCGACGGCCTGGCTGTGGGCCGCGCGGGAGTCGTGAGCCGCCGGGTGGTCTCGAGGCTCGGGCGCTGAGCGCCCTCGCACCTCGACCAGCGAGGAGGACTGGGTGGTCTCGCACCTCGACCAGCGAAGGTGGCTGGGTGTCTCGAGGCTCCTTCGTCGCACCTCGACCGGCGAGGGGGGTCAGCCCTCGAGGTCGAAGGTCAGCGCCACGCCCGTCTTGTCCTGGAGGTCCTCGGGGGAGATGTCGAAGAGCTCGCGCACGACGACGCCGTCCTCGGTGAGGTCCATGACGGCGAGGTCGGTGATGACCCGCTGCACGACGCCCTTGCCGGTGAGCGGCAGGTCGCACTCGGCGACGATCTTGTGCGAGCCGTCCTTGGCGACGTGCTCCATGAGGACGATGACCTTGCGGGCCCCGTGGACGAGGTCCATCGCGCCGCCCATGCCCTTGACCATCTTGCCGGGGATCATCCAGTTGGCGATGTCGCCGTTGGCGGCGACCTGCATGGCACCGAGGATCGCCGCGTCGACCTTGCCGCCGCGGATCATCCCGAAGGACGTCGCGGAGTCGAAGATGCTCGCCCCCTTGCGCAGGGTGACCGTCTCCTTGCCCGCGTTGATGAGATCGGGGTCGACGGCGTCCTCGGCGGGGTAGGCCCCGACGCCGAGGATGCCGTTCTCGGACTGCAGGACGATCTCGACGTCGTCGGGCACGTAGTTCGGCACGAGCGTGGGCAGCCCGATGCCGAGGTTGACGTAGTCGCCGTCGGCGAGCTCCTGGGCGGCACGTGCGGCCATCTGCACACGGGTCAGCGGCATCTCAGGCCTCCTGCGTCGTGGGGGTGGGGGTGACCGTGCGCTTCTCGATCCGCTTGTCGGCGGCCTGCTCGGCCGTCAGCGGCAGCACCCGCTGGACGTAGATGCCCGGCAGGTGCACCTCGTCGGGGTCGAGGTCGCCGGGCTCGACGAGCTCCTCGACCTCGGCGATCGTCAGCCGGCCGGCCATGGCGCACAGCGGGTTGAAGTTGCGCGAGCTCGTGCGGAAGACGAGGTTGCCGTGGCGGTCGCCCTTCCAGGCGCGCACGAGGGCGAAGTCGGTCGAGATCGCCTCCTCGAGGACGAACTCGTGCTCCTCGACCCGGCGGCCGTCCTCGGCCTCGGCGTCGCGGCTCGTCACGGCGAAGGGGCGCACCTCCTTCGGCGGCGAGGCGAGGGCGATGCCGCCCTCGGCGTCGTAGCGCCACGGCAGACCGCCGTCGGCGATCTGCGTGCCGACCCCGGTGCGGGTGTAGAAGGCGGCGATCCCGGCGCCACCGGCCCGCAGCTTCTCCGCGAGCGTGCCCTGAGGGGTGAGCTCGACCTCGAGCTCGCCGGAGAGGTACTGGCGGGCGAACTCCTTGTTCTCCCCGACGTAGGAGGAGGTCATGCGGTCGATCTGACCACCGGCGAGGAGCAGGCCCAGCCCCCAGTCGTCGACGCCGCAGTTGTTGCTCACGCAGCGCAGGTGCTTCACCCCCGTCCGTCGCAGCTCGGCGATGAGCACGCTCGGGATGCCGCACAACCCGAACCCGCCCACGGCCAGGGAGGCGCCGTCACGGATCCCGTCGACGGCCTCGGCAGCAGTGGAGACGACCTTGTCCATGGCGCCAGGCTAGTGGCCGTCGACGGACGGTCCCGGGCGGGGTGCGCGGGCCCGACGGGCCGGTCAGCAGTGTCCTCCCGCGGCAGCGCACGGTGTGCTCGTCCACGGAACGACAGGGACGTAATTCACCTCCGGGGTCTGGCGCGTCGGGAGAGCCCCGTGAGATATCTGTGCACGTTGTGGCGCCAGGGACCTCTGTGACACCTGATGCCAGACGCCGTTGGGCTCCCCCTGGCCCAGCGGATCTGCCTGCTGAAACGGAGGATCCGGCGTGTCCCTCAGCGCCCGCGTTCTTGGTGCCCTCGTCGTCCCCGCCGTGACCATCCCCGTCATGGCCCCGCTCGCCGCGGCGGACGCCCCGAGGCCGCCCGTCAACAACAACCTGCCCGGTGACCTCGACGTCGCCTCGCCGTACCTGCCGCAGACGGTCTGCGACCCCGTGGCCAAGCCGGGCGTCACCGCCTTCGCCCGTCTCATGTCCCAGCACTACAGCCAGCTCAACTACGGCATCAGCCGCAACTGCAACGCCGGTCTGACGGAGCACTCCGAGGGGCGCGCGCTGGACTGGATGCTCAACAAGAACGACCCCCGTCAGCAGGAGATCGCCGACTCGGTCGTCGCCTGGCTCGTCGCCCCCGACGCGCAGGGCCGCCCGGGCGCGATGGCCCGCCGCTTCGGCGTCATGTACATCATCTGGGACCGCAAGATCTGGGGCACGTACAACATGGGCGTCGGCTGGCGCCCGTACTACGGGTCGAGCCCGCACACCGACCACATTCACTTCTCCTTCAGCTGGGACGGCGCGATGCAGCGCACGTCGTGGTGGACGGGCAAGGCGTGGACGAGCGTCACGAGCACCCCCGGCGGGTCGAGCGGGACCCCCGTCACGCCCCCGGTCGCCACCCCGGACAGCTACCCGACCCTCAAGGTCGGCGCGAAGGGGGACGACGTCAAGCTCGCGCAGAAGGTCATCGGCGTCACCGCCGACGGCGCCTTCGGCCCCGCGACGGAGACCGCGCTGCGCCGTTGGCAGTCGGCGCAGTCCATCCCGGTCACCGGTGTCCTCGACACCCGCACGTGGGAGCGGATGGTGGCGCTGGGCGAGATCCCCGCTCGCGGGGGCATGGAGAGCCTGGCGAAGTACTTCAAGACCACCCTGCGCCTCGGCTCGACCGGTGAGGCGGTCAAGGCCGCGCAGAAGAAGCTCGGGATCGCCGCCGACGGCAGCTACGGCGAGAAGACCGCGACCGCCGTGCGCTCCTTCCAGCGCAAGATGACCCTCAAGGTCGACGGCGTCGTCGGCGAGAACGCCTGGCGCGCGCTCGCCGGGCTGCCGTACAAGAAGAACGGCTCGGTCCAGACGCCGAAGCCGACCCCGGTCACCCCGACCGTGCGCTCGACGACGGAGTACTCCGGCCTGAAGTCGACGGTCCTGGCCCCCGGCGCTCGCGGTGCCGCGGTGAAGACCCTCCAGCGCGCTCTCGCCATCGGCGTCGACGGTGCCTACGGCAAGGCCACGGAGAAGGCCGTCCGCTCCTTCCAGTGGGCGAGCAAGCTCAAGGTCACCGGCGTCGTCGACGCCAAGACGTGGGACGCGCTCGAGGCCCGCGACTACCCCTTCCTCAAGTACCGCACCACGGTCATCAAGCCCGGCTCGAAGGGGTATGCCGTCACCACCCTGCAGCGCTACCTCGGCGTCCGGGCGGACGGCTCCTACGGGCCGAAGACCGTCGAGGCGGTCAAGGCGCTCCAGGGCCGACGGGGCATGGCCCGCACCGGTGTCGTCGGCGGCATGACGTGGCAGGCCCTCGAGCACGAGCTGCGCGCCCGCCGCGCGGGCTGACGCACCCCCGTACCCACGACGAGGTCGACCCGGCTCAGGCCGGGTCGACCTCGATCTGGTGGTCCACCCCTTCGTCCTGGGCCCGCCGCGCCCGCACGGCGGGGTCGGTGCCGCCGACGTGGACGACGAGAGAGCCTCGGGCGGACCACGCGGCGACGAGCGCGAGCAGCAGGTCCTGCGTGCTCGCGGGCGCGACGTCGACCCGGCCGCCACGGGGCAGGTCGGGCCAGCGCCGCGCTGCCGCGTCGACGAGCTCGCCGTAGGTGATCTCGCCGGAGCCGGTGACGAGCGCGGTGCCGTCGGGCTCGGGCGTCGCCCAGGGGGCGAAGAAGTCGCCGTAGCCCGACACGTCGGCCGCCTCGTCGACGACGCCCGGGGGCAGCGCGACGTCGCTCGAGCGGGCGAGCGAGGCGCGGGTGAGGTAGACGCTCGTCGTCGCGTCCGGGCCGGGCAGGGTGTCGCTCACGGCCACCTCGGCGTCGTCGACCTCGACGAGCGAGAGCGTCGCGCCGACGGCCCATGTCGCGAGCGCCCAGTACGTGGCGCGCCAGTGCGGCCGGGCGGCGAGCACGACGACCGAGCCGGGGGCGACGTCCCACTCCTCTTGGAGCGCGTTCGCCGCCTTCGAGACCCACTTGTCGAGGACGCGGGCGGACAGCTCGACCCGCTCGCCGGCCGTCGCGCCGGGCAGGTCGTCGTAGCAGGTGATCCGCGGGCGGGCCGGGTCGTCGGCCAGGAGGGCGGGCAGGAGGTCGGCGGGGGAGGGGGCTGGCATGGCACCACCGTGCCACGTCGCGTCGAGGTGGTCGGGATACCGTGGCGCGCGTGACTGCCGCCGCGACCGCTCCTGACGACCGCGAGCGGACCGCCTCCCGCAGCACGGCCGACGCCGGTGGCGTGCTCACCCGCGTCGTGCTCGCCACGGCCCTGTGGCTCGTGCTGCTCGGCTTCGTCGGAGCGGTCTTCGCCTGGGTCGGGGCCTGGACCCCGCTCGTCGGCGTCGTCACCGCCGTCGTCGCCGCGGCCGCGGCGGTGCGGGGGACCCGTGACCTGCCCGCCGTCGCGATGCCGGCGGCCCCCGCGGCGCTCCTCGTCCTCGCCGTCCTCGCCATCACGGTGTGGACCGGTACGACACGCAGCGAGCAGGTGCTGCCCCGCCGCGACTCCGCGAGCTACTACCAGGCGACCGAGCAGCTGGCCCGTGAGTCGCGCCGGCCCGTGCCCGTCGACCCGGCCGACATCGGCGGCCCGGAGACCCTCGCGGTGCCGGGGCTGACGCTGGAGTCCCCGGCCTTCTACGAGATCGGCTCGCCGGACGACCCCTCGGTCCAGCCGCAGTTCATGCCCGGCCCCGCCCTGACGTACTCGATTCCCCTTCGTCTCGGCGGGCCGGACCTCGCGATGTGGGCGCCGGCCGTGCTCGCCGGTCCCGCGCTGCTCGGGCTCGGGCTGCTCCTGGCCCTCGGCATCCGGGGCCGGGCCGGCGCCTGGCTCGCCACGCCGGGGGTGCTGCTCGTCGGGGCGTGCTTCCCGTGGCTGCACACCTCGCGCAGCACGTACTCCGAGCCGCTCGCCGCGCTCACCCTCGCCGGCGGCTTCCTCGCCCTGGCTCTCGCGACGCGAGACGACGGCCGCGGGGCCTCCGGCCCGGTGGCGGTGCGCGTCGCGCGCACCGCGCTGCTCGCCGGGGTGCTCGTCGGCGGCACGAGCATCGTGCGCATCGACGCCCTGCGCGAGACGATGCTGCTCGTCCCCGTCGCCGCACTGCTCCTCGCGCGCGGGCGCTCGTGGGGGCGGCCGCTGCTCGTCGGCTCCGTCGGGGCGACGCTCGCGGGCTTCGCCGTCGCGGGCGTCATGAGCTGGCGCTACCTCGGCGAGATCGGCGCCTCCCTGCTGCCCCTCGTCGGGCTCGTCGTCCTCATGGGCCTGCTGTGCTGGTACCTGCTGCGCCGCTCGGCGCGCGGCTGGTCGCTGCCGGCGCGCCTCACGACGACCCTGCCGCGCGTGCTCGCGCCGCTCGTCGTCCTCGTCGGCGTCGGTCTCGCGCTGCGCCCGCTCGTCATGACGGTGCGCCAGGACCCGAGCGACCCCGGCGCGATGTACGTCGCGCGGATGCAGGCCGCGCAGGGCCTGCCGGTCGACGGCGGACGCACCTACGCCGAGCACTCCGTCGAGTGGCTGTCGTGGTGGGTGGGCCCGGTGGCCCTCGTCGTCGCCCTCCTCGCGCTCGCCGCCCTGTGGGGGCGGCTGGGCTCGACGTGGGCGAAGGGGGACCCCTACCCGTCGTGGGCCGGCCCGCTCTTCGTCGCGACCGGGTCGAGCCTGCTCACCCTGTGGCGACCCGGCATCACCCCCGACCACCCGTGGGCCGACCGCAGGCTCCTCGTCGTCCTGCCCCTCGTGCTCCTCCTCGTCGTCGTGGCGGCCGCCTGGCTCGGCCGCCGGCTGCTCGCGACTGCCCCGGGGGCCGGGGGTCGGCGGCTGGCCGCAGCGGCCGTCGCGGTCGTCCTCCTCGCCGCCGCCGTCCCCACCGCCGCGGCGACCTGGCCGCACCGCTCCGAGCGCATCGAGCAGGGCGAGCTGGCCGCGGTCGACACCTACTGCCGTGCCGTGCACGACAGCGGGGCCACGCTCGTGCTCGCGGCGGACGACTGGGCGGTCAACCAGTGGGCCCAGGTGACGCGGGGCATGTGCGACGTGCCGGCCGTCGCCACCCAGGGCCTGCTGCGCGACGACCCGCAGGAGCTGCGGGCCGCCGTCGACGACCTCGCCGAGCGGGTCGAGGCCTCCGGCGGGCGACTCGTCCTCGTCGCCTCGCGCGGTCCGCAGTCGCTGCCTGAGCTCGGTCTGCCCGCGGGCGAGCTCGTCCTCGACGTCACCGTGCAGGAGGACATGCGCATCCTCGAGGACCGCCCCGACGGGACGACCCCGCTGCCCCTCCAGGTCTGGCTCGCCCCGGCCGGCTGAGCACGGCGGGCCGACCACCCCTTCGGGCACGATGCGGCCCGCCGACCCGGCGGGCGATACCCTCGCTCACGAGATGAGCGAGCACATGCAGGGCCCCGGGCCCACCCCCGTCCCGTCGTCCGACCCGACCGTCCCGGTCCCGCAGCCGGGGCGCAGCGGTGCCGTGCGCGACGACGGGGACCACGTCGTCACGCCGGCCGTCGCCGGTCACCCCGGTCGGCGCAACCCCGTCGTCGAGCACGTCGGGGCCGGCGAGCCGGTCGAGCGCGAGCCGGGCGACCCGCTCGTCACCGTCGTCCTGCCCTGCTACAACGAGGCCGAGCACGTCATGCTCGAGATCGAGCGGATCAGCCGCGTCCTCGACGAGAGCGGGCTGAGCTACGAGCTGCTGTGCATCGACGACGCGTCGACGGACGACACCCTCGAGGTGCTCACCGCCGCGGCCGTGGACTACCCGGCCATCCGCATCCTCGCCTTCCGCCGCAACGGCGGCTCGGGCACCGCGCGTCGCATCGGCACCCAGCAGGCCCGCGGCGAGATCGTCGTGTGGACCGACGCCGACATGACCTACGAGAACGAGCGCATCCCCGAGCTCGTCCAGGTGCTCCTCGACGACCCGTCCTACGACCAGGTCGTCGGCGCGCGCACCACCGAGGAGGGCACCCACAAGTGGGCGCGCGTCCCGGCGAAGTTCGTCATCCGCAAGATCGCCGAGTGGCTCTCGCGCCAGCGGATCCCGGACCTCAACTCCGGTCTGCGGGCGATCCGCCGCTCCGTCGCGCTGCCCTACCTGCGCCTGCTGCCCCCCGGCTTCTCGTGCGTCACGACGATCACGCTGGCCTTCCTCATGAACCAGCACGACATCAAGTACGTCTACACGTCGTACGCGAAGCGGGCCGGCACCTCGAAGTTCAAGTTCTTCAAGGACGCCTACCGCTACATCCTCCAGGTGCTGCGCATGGTCATGTACTTCGACCCGCTGCGGGTGCTCATGCCGCCCGCGCTGTGGCTCGTGCTCATCGGCGGGCTCAAGCTCGTCGTCGACATGGTGCGCCACCCCTTCTACGTCCCGGCGAGCACGATCCTGCTCGTCGTGAGCGGCATCCTCATCGGGTCCCTCGCGCTCATGGCCGACCTGCTCGTCCGCTCGCGCGACGCGGTCTAGCCCGTGAGCGACCAGGCGCGCCTGCGGGTCGCCGTCGTCGGGCCGACCCACCCGTACAAGGGCGGGGTCGCCAGCCACACGACGACGCTCGCCCACGAGCTGAGCGACGCCGGGCACGACGTCCGGCTCGTCTCGTGGCGGCACCTGTACCCGAGCTTCCTCTACCCGGGGGAGCAGTCGGTCCCCGCGGGCGGGGCGCCCGACGTCGAGCCCTTCCCGGGCACCGAGCACTCGCTGTCGTGGGCGCGCCCGGACACGCTCGTGCGGGCCGGTCGAGCGCTGCGCGACGTCGACGTCGTCGTCGTCGTCCACGTCATCCCGCCGGTCGTGCCGCTCCACCTGCTGCTCCTGCGGGCGGCGGGCGCCGGGCGCACGTCGAGCACGGGTCGCGGCCCGCGCAGCGTCGTCATCTGCCACAACGTGCTGCCGCACGAGCCGCACCCCGGCGACGCCGCGATCATGCGCGGGCTCTTCGCCCGGGTCGACGCGGTCGTCGTGCACTCCGGCGAGCAGGCGCGGCTCGCGCGCGAGCTCGGCGCCTCGCACGTCGTCGTCTCCGAGCTGCCCCCGCACCTGCCCGGGGGAGCGCCCGTCGAGCGGCCCGCCCACCGGGGCCCGGCCCGCATCCTCGCCCTGGGGCTGGTGCGCGGCTACAAGGGCATCGACGTCCTCATGCGCGCGATGACCCGGGTGCCGGGCGTGAGCCTCACCGTCGCCGGGGAGATGTGGGGCGACGCGGGCGCACAGATCCGTGAGCTCGCGCAGGACCCCCGGCTCGCCGGGCGGGTCGAGATCCACGGCGGGTACGTGCCCGCCGAGCGGATCGCGCCCCTGCTCGCCGACCACGACGTCCTCGCCCTGACCTACCGCAGCGCGACCGCCTCGCAGAACGTCCTGCTTGCTCACCAGCACGGGCTGCCTGCGCTCGCCTCGCGGGTGGGGACCTTCGCCGAGCAGGTCCGCGACGACGTCGACGGGCTGCTCGTCGCGCCCGACGACGAGGACGCGCTCGTCACCGCTCTCGAGCGCCTCGCCGACCCCGACGAGGTCGAGCGGCTGCGTGCAGGGGTCCGCCCGCCGGACCTCTCCGGCCCGTGGGCCCGCTACGTCGGCACCCTCGAGGCGGTCGCCGCCGACGGCGCCGTCGCGATCCCCGACGCCTCCGACGGGCCGGACGAGGCACCCTCGGCCGCCCCCTTCGCCCGTCGCCTCGGCGCGGTGCGCGACCTCGCCCGGGCGGCCCGGCGCCGGCGGGAGCCGCGCCTGGACCTGCGCGACCGCGACCTGCCCGACTGGGTGCGCCCCACCGACGTGCTCGGCGTCGACGACGAGGCCGAGGCGGCCCACGAGCTCGCGGGCTCGCTCGGCCTGCCCGGCCGCGGCGACCGGATCGCCGGCTGGGCCGCGCTCGGCGCGGTGTCGGCGCTGCTGTCCGTCGGCGGCGACACCGCCCGCTCCGCGACGGTCCTCGACTTCTCCGGGCCCAGGTCCCCCTTCGCCCGGTGGGCCCGATCGCTCGGCTACGCACCGGTCGAGGTCGAGCTGTCCGGCGGGCGCTCGCCCTTCGACCTGCTCGACCTCGACACGGCCAGCCTCGACGTCATCACCGCCCTGCACCCCGGTGGGGCCGCGGCCGGTGACGTCGACGAGCTCGTCACCGTCGCGTCGTGGGCGCTGCGCGCCCGAGGGATCCTCGTGCTCACCCTCGCGGTCGGCGGCTCCGACGACGACGCGGTCGGGCCCGCCGACCTGCGCGGCGTCATCGCCCGGGCCGACGACGCCGGTCTCGCGCTCGTCGGCGACCTCGACGGCGATCTCACCGCGCGGCTGCGCCGGGCCGCCGACGTCGCCGCGGGCACCTCGGGCCGCGACGCCGAGGACGCCTACGCCGTCGTCCGGCTGACCCTGCGCCGCCGATGAGCGAGCCCGTCGCGCCCGAGCCGGGTGCTCCCGAAGCGGCCGCGCCCGTCACCGAGCCGCCCCCGCCCACCACCCGGTCGACCCGCAAGCGCGTCGTCGACGCCGTGCGCGTCGCCTTCCTCGCCCTCGTCCTCCTCGCGGTCGGGTACGCCCTGACCCGGGGTTGGGACGACGTCTCCGCGTCCTTCCGACGGATCGGCGCCGGGTCGCTCGCGCTCGGGCTCGTCCTCGCCCTCGTGTCGCCCGCCCTCACCGTGCTCGGCTGGCGGGTGCTCCTCGCCGACCTCGGCTCCCGGCTGCACCTCGCCCCGGCGAGCGGCGTCTTCTTCGTCGGCCAGCTCGGCAAGTACCTGCCCGGCTCGGTGTGGTCGGTCGTCGCCCAGGCCGACATGGCCCGGCGGCTCGGGGTCCCGCGCCGTCGCACCGCGGTCGTCGGGCTCATCACCATCGCGCTGTCGGCGCTGTGCGGCATCGTCGTCGGTCTGCCCGCGCTGCCGGCGCTGCTGACCCGTGGCCAGGCCAACCTGCCGACGTGGTTCCTCGTCCTCGTCGTCGGCGGGCTGCTCGTCGCGCTGTGGCCCCCGGTGCTCAACCGGGCGATCGCCCTGCTCTTCCGCCTCCTGCGCCGCGAGCCGCTCGAGCACGACCTCTCGCTCGCCGCGGTCGCGCTGTCGACGATGTGGTTCACGCTGTCGTGGCTCGCCGGTGGCGCGTCGATCTGGGTCATGGCGACCTCGCTCGCCGACGCCGGCGCCGACCCCGGTCACCTCGCGCTCGTGAGCATCTGCGGCTACCTCCTCGCCGCGGGCATCGGCATGTTCTCCTTCGTCGTGCCCGCCGGTGTCGGCGTGCGCGACGGGGTCCTCGTCGTCCTCCTCGCGACGTCGATGCCGGTCGCCGCGGCGACCGCCGTCGTCGTCGTGGCACGCTTCTACAGCGTCGTCGCCGACGTCGCCTGGGCCGGCATCGGCTGGCTCTGGGCACGTGCGCACCACCTCCTGCCCGACTCGAAGGTTGATACCCATGTCTGACGTCCACCCCGACCGACCCACCGGCACCCCTGCCGCGGAGCCGACCGGCCAGGTGGCCGCACCTCCCGGAGGTCGTCTGCTCGCCGTCGCCAAGCGCGGTGCCGAGCTCGCGCTGTGGGGCCGCGTCGCGGGGCAGCGCCGGCTCGAGGGCCGGCGCGGGGTCGGCGGCGGACGCCCGGCGCCGACCTCGGTGGCGCCGACGGCGGTGCTCGGCGACAAGGCGACGTGGGAGCGCGCGACGGCCGAGGCCCGCTCGCTGCGCCTGCCGCTGCACCGCGACCTGCCGAAGAACTGGGACGCCCTTGGCGCCGTCGGCGCGATCCTCTCGCTCGTCGACGACGGCTCGCGCCGGGCGCGCATCATGGACGCGGGCAGCGCCCGGTACTCGCCGGTCCTGCCCTGGCTGCGCCTCTACGGCTTCGGCGAGCAGCCGGAGTCCCTCCTCGGCATCAACCTCGAGTTCGGCGACGTCGTCACCCGCGACGGCGTGGTCTTCCGCTACGGCGACGTCACGGCGACGGGGCTCGCGGACGGGGCGCTCGACGCGATCACGTGCATGTCGGTCATCGAGCACGGGGTCCCCGTCGAGGGCTTCCTCGCCGAGTCCGCCCGGGTGCTGCGCCCCGGCGGCGTCCTCGTCCTGTCCACCGACTACGACCAGAGCCCGCCGGACACGACCGGCAAGCACATCTACGGCTCGCAGGTGCACATCTTCTCGCCGGAGGAGATCCGCGAGCTCGTCGCGACCGCCCGCCGTCACGGCCTCGAGCTCGTCGGCGAGCTGAGCGACGAGCTCCTCGCGCACGACGAGCGGCCCGTGCACTGGACCCGGGTCGACCTCGACTACACCTTCGTCCTCCTGACCTTCCGCAAGATCTGAGCATGACCGCGACCCGGCGCCACCAGCCGCCGGGGCTGGACGCCCCGGTGTCGCTGGACCGCGTGCTCGGGCCCTTCCGCCGGGGCGCCGGCGACCCGACCTCGCGCCGGGTCGGGCGCGACTGGTGGCTCGCCTGGACGACTCCCGACGGCCCCGTCGGGGCTCACCTCGTGCCCGGTGACGAGGTCACCGCTCACGCGTGGGGCGCCGGTGCGCAGTGGTTCCTCGACGCGCTGCCCGACCTGCTCGGCGGGCGCGACGACCCCACGGGCTTCGAGCCCCACCACGATCTCGTCGCCGCCGGCTGGCCGTCGTGGTCGGGCTACCGCGTGCCCGCGTCGCGGCTGGTCTTCCAGGTCTTCGTGCCCGCCGTCATCGAGCAGCGGGTCACCGGTCGCGAGGCCTTCTCGTCCTACCGCCAGCTCGTCACGCGCTTCGGCGAGCCGGCGCCGGGGCCGGCGGGGGAGCAGGGCATGATCTGCCCGCCGACGGCGTCGGGGTGGGGGAACGTGCCGTCGTGGGCCTGGCTGCAGGCCGGGGTCGAGGGCGCGCGCAGCCGGGTCGTCGTCAACGCCGCGAAGGTCGCCGGCCGGCTCGAGGAGTGCGCCGAGCTCGACCGGGACGCCGCGACCCGCCGGCTCCGGGCGCTGCCCGGCGTCGGGGTCTGGACGACCGCCGAGGTCGCCCAGCGCGCCCTCGGCGACGCCGACGCCGTGTCCTTCGGCGACTACCACCTCGCCCGCAACGTCACGTGGTCGCTCACCGGTCGGATCGGCGACGACGCCGAGCTCGCCGAGCTCGTCGCGCCCTACGCCGGGCACCGCTTCCGCGCCTGCCGGATCATCAGCGCCGTCGGGGGAGCACCCCCGCGCCGCGGCCCCCGCCGCTCGCTGCCGACCCACCTCCCGACCCGCTTCTGATCCCCCTTCGCGCCGGGTGCGGTGAGCTCGGGAAGGAAGCTTCGACCTCGGGCAAGAACCGTTCCTTCCCGAGGTCGCACTTTCCCGCCCTGGGCGGGAAAGCTGAGGCGGGGCGCGTTCAGAGGAGGGAGAGGACCTCGTCGGCGAGGGCGAAGGCGTCCGAGGCGGCGGTGGGGACGACGCGCAGCGCGCGGGCGTAGCCCGTCTCGGGCACCGGGGTGACCCAGACGTCGGCGATGTCGCGGTAGATGCCGGCGGCGGCCGGCCCGGTCGCGGGCAGCCCGGCGACCTCGAGACCGACGAGCGTGGTGCCGGGGCCCAGGCGCGGGTCGAGCACGACGACGTCGGCCGAGGTGCCGCGCAGCGCGTCGGACATGCCGGGCACCCCGAGCACCGGGCCGACCTGCAGGACGGGGTCGCCCGGGGCGACGACGACGGCGTCGGCGGAGCGCACGGCGTCGAGCACGCCCGGCGCCGCAGGGGCCCGGTCGAGGCCGGCGACGACGACACGGGCTGGGGTCGGCTGCCCGCCCAGCCCCTCGCGCCACTCGCGCACGTGGACGGCGCTCTGGGGCGCCTCGCCGTCCGGCACGTCGAGGACGACGTGGGTCTCGACGGGCACGTCGGTCACCGGGCGCACCCGGACGCGGTCGGGCAGACCCGCGGCCTCGCAGAGACGGGCGAGGACCTCGCTCGGCGTCGCACCCCGGGCCAGCCACGCGCTGCGGGCCAGGTGGGTCGCCACGGCGGTGTCGGGCAGCTCGAGCCAGCCCGGACCCGACCCGGTCTCTCGCAGGCCGTCCTGCACGGTCGTGCCGACGGGCTCGGGACGACCCGCGAGCGCGTCGAGGACCGCGTCGCTCGTCGCGCTGACCCGCAGGCCGAGCGCGGTGACGTCCTCGGCGGTCGCGACGACGACGTCGACCGCGGTGCTCTCGTCGCGCGCGAGGAGACCCTCGACGAGGGCGGCGACGACCGGTGCGCTGGTGGGCGAGGGGGCGATGACGACGACGTGCATGGGTCCAGTCTCTCCCGACGCGCGGGGCGCCCAGTACCACGTCGCAGCACTGCACAGGGCCCTGGAGACCGGCTGTCCGCGCGGATCGACCCTATCCGTGCCGCAGACCCTGGACAGGGGGACCGTATAACCCCTTCGGCTTGACTAATCGTGGATGACACGCGTGTAATTTCGGTGATGTCTTTCTGCTTGCGAGCAGGTCGTGGACATCGCACGCGCGAGATCGCGTGGGTCGAGGTGCGATATGTCGAGGAGGGATCCGGATGCACGACCTGCTGATGCTCAACCCGATCCAGGACGACGAGGCCGAGGAGATGTCCTGGCAGGAGCGCTCCCTGTGCGCTCAGACGGATCCCGAGGCCTTCTTCCCGGAGAAGGGCGGGTCCACCCGCGAGGCGAAGAAGGTGTGCGTCGGGTGCGAGGTGCGCCAGGAGTGCCTCGAGTACGCCCTGGCCAACGACGAGCGCTTCGGCATCTGGGGCGGTCTGTCCGAGCGTGAGCGTCGCAAGCTCAAGAAGCGCGCCGTCTGACGCGCTCCTCGTGACACCGGCACCACCCCAGCACGCGCCCGAGACCACCGCGGCCCCCTCCCGCCGCGCTCCTGAGGCGCCCCCTGCCGTCGCGACCGTCCTGCTCGCACGGTCCGTGGACGACGCCGCAGAGACCGTCACGGCCCTCCTGGCCCAGTCGCACCTCGGCGACGCCCCCGGGGCCGCCGACCGTCAGCAGCACACGGTGCTCCTCGTCGACGCCAGCCCCTCAGGGCTCGACGTCGACGCCGTCCTCGCCCCGGTGCGCGAGGCCGGGCTGCCCGCCCTGTCCACCCGGCTCGACCCCCGGCGTGGTCTGCGGCGCTCGCTGCCCGAGCTCGTCGAGAGCCTGCCGACCCACGCCGACCGCCGTGACCTCGTGTGGGTCCTCACGAGCCGCTGCCGGCCCCGCCCCGACGCCCTCCACGCGCTCGTCGCCGCCGTCAGCCGCGGGGTGGTCATGGCGACGCCGAAGGTCGTCGACGTCGCCGACGAGGGTGTCCTCGTGCGCCAGGGCCTGCAGGTGACCCGGGCCGGGCGCCTCGTCCCGACACCCGTGTGCGGCGAGCGCGACCAGGGCCAGCACGACGACTCCGTCGACGTGCTCGCGGGCCCCCTCGAAGGTCTGCTCCTCGACCGCGACGAGTACCTCGCGCTCGGCGGTCACGACCCCGCCCTCGGCGACCTCGGGGGCGATCTCGACCTCGGCTGGCGGGCCCAGCGGTGCGGGCACCGCGTCGTCGCCGTCCCGACCGCCGTCCTCGCCGTCCGCCCGTGGCCGGTCGAGCGCCGGCCGGGGCTGCGCCACCGCGCCCAGGCCCGCCGCGTCGCCCTGGCTCGCGGCCCGCTGTGGGCGGCACCCGTCCGGGCGCTCGGCGGTGCGCTGCTCGCGCTGCTCACCTCGCTCGCCCTGCTGCTGCTCAAGCGCCCCGGGCTCGCCCGGGAGGAGCTCGCGCTCGTGCGCGGCTCGCTCGACCCCCGCACCCTCACCTCGCTGCGGCGCCGCGGCGGGCGCGCCACCGTCGACCGGCGCGAGCTCGCGACCCTCTTCGTGCCGACCGCCCAGGCCCGCCAGCGCCTGGTCGACGACATCCGCGGTCATCACCCCGGCGCCGGCGTCGACGCCCCCGCGTCCGGTGCCGAGGCCACCGGGGTGCTGCGCAGCCCGGTGCCCCTCCTGCTCCTCACCGCGGTCGCGATGTCTGCCTGGGCCGGTCGGCAGATCACCGGTGAGCTGCGCCACCGCTTCGACGCGGGGCTCGTCGGCGGAGAGCTGCTCGGCGGCCGGGCGACCTCGGGGTCCCTCCTCGCGAGCTGGCGCGACGCGTGGTCCGGTGCCGGCGCGGGGTCGGACGTCGAGCGCAGCCCGGCGGTGCTGCTGCTGGCGGCGGCCAGCTGGGTCGTCGAGCACGTCCCCGGCGGCGGTGACGCCGACTCGCCCGCAGGCGTCGCGCTCAGCCTCTTCGTCCTCGCCGCGCTGCCCCTGGGTGCTGTCGTCGCCTACCGCAGCGCCCGCGTCGTCACGTCCGCCCGGTGGGTGCGCGCCCTGCTCGCCCTCGGGTGGATCAGCACCCCCGCCGCCGCGGCCGCCGCGGGCGAGGGCCGGGTCGGCCCGCTGCTCGCCGTCGTCCTGCTGCCGCGGGTCGCCGCCGGTCTCGTCCGGGCCGCCCGCCGTGGCCCGGGGATCAGCGACGCCGTGCGCACCGCGCTGTGGGCCGCCGTCCTCGGCTCTCTCGTGCCCGCCCTCGCCGTGCCGGTGCTCCTCGTCGGCGTCGCCCTGCTCCTCCTCGGCCGACCGGGCCGGCGCGGGCGCGGCGTCGTCCTCCTCGCGCTCCCGCTCCTGCTCGCCGGCCCCTGGCTGCTCTCCCTGCGCGCCGAGCCCGAGCGGCTGCTCGCCGGCTGGGGGGCCACCGCCCGTGGTCCCCTCCCGGAGGCCTGGCGGCTCGCCGCCGCGGCGCCCGGGGGCCCCGGCGAGATCCCGCTGTGGTGGTACCTGCCCGTGGCCCTCCTCGCGCTGCTCGGTCTCCTGCTCGCCCGAGGCCCGGTGCCCTGGGCGGCCGGTCTCGTCGTCGTCCTCGGGGCGGCCGCCGCGGTCGGATCCCCCTTCGTCGTCCTCGGCGAGGTCCCGGCCGGGCTGGCGGACGCGGGCGCCGAGGTGCACCCGTGGCCGGGCGTCGGCGGGCTGATCGTCGCGCTCGGGGTGCTCTCGCTGGCCGGGCTCGGCCTCGCGGCCCTGCCGGCCGCGACCTCACGCGCCCGTCGCGCCCTGCAGGTGCTGCCCGTGCTCGTCCTCGCCGGCGGGGTGGTCGGCAGCGCGGCGCTCGTGGCCGACACCGGCTTCGGCGACGAGCTGACGACCTGGCGCGACGACCGGCCGCAGATCGCCGTCGACGCCGCCGAGGGCCCGCTCGCCGGCCGGACCCTCTCGCTCGGCCGCACCGACGACGGCGCGATCACCTACCGCCTCGTCGGCCGTGAGGCACCCGATCTCGTCCGTGACCTGCCGGCACCCCTCGTCGACGAGGGGCTGAGCGACGACGTCGCGGCGCTGCTCGGTGTAGGGCCGTCCGGTCGCACCCCGGTCGACGCCGCGCTCGGGGCGTGGGGCGTGGGGTTCGTGACGATGCACGACCCCTCGAGCGACGACCAGGTCGCCGTCGACGCCACCCCCGGTCTGCGCCGGCTGTCGACGAGTGCCGGCACGACGACGTGGTCCGTGCGCCCGGAGTCGACCGGGTCGACGACGCCCTCGCGGGTGCGCTACGTCGGGGGAGCCGACGGCGCGCGCAACCTCGTCGGGCTGCGCGACCACAGCGAGAGCACCGGGGGCCTGCGAGTACCCGGCCAGGGCCGGGTCGTCGTCGGCGAGCCCATCGGCTGGACCGAGCACGCGGTCGTCACCGGCGACGGCGCGCCGCTCGTCCTCGACACCCGCAGCAGCGTGCCCACCTACGCCGTGCCCGCTGGCACCCGTGAGGTCGAGATCGACGTGCGCACCGGGCACGCGGCCTGGAAGTGGCTCGTCCTCGGCTCGCTCGTCGTCGGTCTCTACCTCGCCCTGCCCACGGAGCGCCGACCCGACCCGCAGGAGGAGCAGTGAAGCCGCTGCGGCTCGTCCTCGTCGCCGTCCTTGCCGGCGGCACCGTCGCCGGTGCCCAGGCCGCCACCCGCCCGGAGCCCACGGGCCCGTCGGGGGCCGCGCCGCGCGCGAGCGTGCCGGCCACGCAGGCCGAGCTCGTCTGCCCGGGCTCGCCGCTGGCCGGGGTCGACGGCGTCGAGGACGTGCGCACGTCGGGTGTCGTCGCCGGTCAGGTCGCCCCCGACGACCTCGTGCGCCGGCTCGTGCGCCCGCCGGACGAGCAGGGCCGTCTCCAGGTGAGCCCGCTCGGCGGCGGCGAGGCCGACCGACCCGTCGAGCGAGACCGCGTCGCCCGGGGCGGGTCCCTCGCCCAGGGGGCGACGATCACCGGCACGGGCGACCACGCCCCGGGTCTCGTCGGCGCGGAGGAGGTCGTCGCGTCGAACGACCAGGTGCGCGGTGCGAGCACCGCGCCGTGCGTGGTGACGAACGCCGACCAGTGGCTCGTCGCGGGCGGCTCCGGAGCGGGCCGTCAGGAGCGCCTCCTCGTGAGCAACCCGGGCGAGAACCCCGTCTCCGTCGACGTCACCGGTCTCGGCGAGCGACGCATGCAGACCCCGCCGGCCGGCCAGGACGTCACCGTGCCGCCGCGCTCGCGGGTCGCGCTGCTCCTCGACGGCATCACCGGGGCGAGCGCCTCGCAGGTCGTCCGCGTCCGCGCGACCGGCGGGCCCGTCGCCGCCTGGGTGGTCGACCACTGGGTCGACGGCCTCGAGCCGCGCGGTCTCGAGGTCGTGCCCGCGACCGGCGGTCCGAGCCGTGAGCACGTCCTCGGCGCCATCTCGAAGGGGGAGTCGGCCCGCGTCGTCGTCGGCGCCCCCGGCAGCCGGGACGCCGTCGTCAAGGTGCGTGCCGTCGGCTCCGACCGCGCCCGCTCGGTCGCGGTGGCGACCGTGCCCGCCGGCACCAGCCGCAGCGTCGACGTCGACGTCGAGAGCGGCGTCGTCGCCTACACCGTCACCTCTGACGAGCCGGTCGTCGCCGCGGCCGAGGTCGTCGGCTCCGCGTCGCGCACGGGCGGCCAGGACATGTCGTGGAGCACCGCGACCCCGGCCGTGCGCGACCTCGTCGGAGCAGTGGTGCCGAACGCCGTCGCGGGGCTGCCGCGCCACGTCCAGCTCACCGCGCCGTCCGGCGCCGCCGAGGCCGAGGTCGTCAGCGTGTACGCCGGCGAGGCGACGACGAGGACGGTCTCGCTCGAGCGCGACCGCAGCACGGTCGTGCCGCTCGAGGACGTCGACGCCGTCTGGGTGCGGCGGGTCTCCGGCGACGTGCACGCGTCGCTGCTGACGAAGGGGGAGACCGGGCCCGGGACCCCCGTGCTCTCGGTGACGCCGCTGCTGCGCGCCCGGGTGGCCGACCGCACCGTCGAGGTGCTGCCCGTCCCGTGAGCCCGGCTCAGCCGAGCTCGGGGTCGATGTCCTCGACGTCGACGCCCAGCAGCTCGGCGAGCTGACGGGCCACGACGAGCTCGACGACGCTGGCCAGGTCGCCCTCGCGCGCGGCGAGGGTCTCGACCGGACGGCGGTAGACGACGACCCGGTGCGGGTGCGCGCCCTCGGCGGGGAAGATCCGGGCCAGCGCGGGGCCGTCCTCCCACGGTGCGGGGTCGGTCGGGGGCACGTCCGCGACGGCCAGCTCGACGTCCGCCCACCGGGCGCCGAGGACCCCTTCGTAGCGCTGCGCGCAGTCGAGGACGAGCTCGTCGAAGGCGACGGCCCGGCTCACCATGGCCGGGACCGCCGGCCACGCGAGGGGTCCGCGTCGCCCACGACCGCGTCGGTCCCTGCCCGTGCTCACCGGGCCACCCTAGGTCGCCACGGCGCCCCCGGGGAGGTCCCGCGCCGGGTGCTCCCGGCGCGCCGCCCACGGCTGTCGCCGCCGTGGCCTACATTGACCGGCGTGAGTGTCTCCCGTCTGTGCTCCCGAGCCGCCTGCTCCCTCCCGGCGACGGCGACCCTCACCTACGTGTACGCGGACTCGACCGCCGTGCTCGGACCGCTCGCGACCTACGCCGAGCCGCACGCTTACGACCTGTGCACCGATCACGCCGCCCGGCTCACCGCACCGCGCGGGTGGGACGTCGTGCGCCTGGACTCCGGCGCCCCGGCCCCCGACTCGCACGACGACCTCGTCGCCATCGCCGAGGCCGTGCGCCGTCGGCCTGGCGCTGCGCCGTCGTCGCGCGGCCCCGTCGCCGCCTCCGTACCCGCCACCGCCCGCCCGACCTCGCAGGCGAGCGAGCAGGCGAGCGGTCTGCGCGAGACCGGCCGTCGCGGTCACCTGCGGGTCCTGCGCGACCAGGGCTGAGGCGCGTGCCGGAGGCGCTCCGGCCGCCGTCTAGGCTGTCGACGTGAGCATCGACCTGCGGGCCTTCGTCAAGGCCTACGACGTCCGGGGCACGGTGCCCGACCAGCTGAACGTCGACGTCGTGTGGGCGCTGGGCGCGGCCTTCGCCGAGGTCGTCGCGCAGGCCGAGGGTGCGTCCACGGTGGTCGTCGGCCACGACATGCGGCCCTCCTCGCCCGAGCTCGTCGAGGCCCTCGCCGCCGGCATCACCGCCCGCGGGGTCGACGTCGTCCTCATCGGCCTGGCGAGCACCGACGGCCTCTACTACGCCAGCGGCGCGCTCGACATGCCCGGCGCGATGTTCACCGCGAGCCACAACCCGGCCCGCTACAACGGCATCAAGCTGTGCCGCGCGGGCGCCCGCCCCGTCGGCCAGGACAGCGGTCTCGACCGCATCCGCGAGGTCGCCCAGGGGCACCTCGACGCCGGCCGGTCCGGCTTCGACGGCCCGCACGGCCGCGTGAGCCACCGCGACGTGCTCGCCGACTACGCCGGCTTCCTGCGCTCGCTCGTCGACCTGTCCGGGTCCCGCCCGCTCCACGTCGTCGTCGACGCGGCGAACGGCATGGGCGGGCTCACCGTGCCCGCCGTCCTGGGCACCGCGGCGGGGCTGCCCGAGCTGCCCCTGCGCGTCGAGGAGATGTACTTCGAGCTCGACGGCACCTTCCCCAACCACGAGGCCAACCCGCTCGAGCCGAAGAACCTCGTCGACCTGCAGGCCGCTGTGCGCGAGCACGGCGCCGACATCGGCATCGCCTTCGACGGCGACGCCGACCGGTGCTTCGTCGTCGACGAGCGCGGCGAGCCGGTCTCGCCGAGCGCCATCACGGCGATGATCGCCGCGCGCGAGATCGCCCGTGAGGTCGCCGCCGGCCGCTCCGCCGCCGACGTGCGCGTCGTGCACAACGCGATCACCTCGGCGGCCGTGCCCGAGATCATCGCCGAGCACGGCGCCCAGCCCGTGCGCGGTCGGGTCGGGCACTCCTTCGTCAAGGCGCAGATGAGCGAGCACGACGCGGTCTTCGGGGGCGAGCACTCGGCTCACTACTACTTCCGCGACTTCTTCTTCGCCGACACCGGCATGCTCGCGGCGATGCACGTCCTCGCCGCCCTCGGCGAGACGCCGGCCCCGCTGAGCGAGGTCATGGCGCCCTACGACCGCTACCCGGCCTCGGGCGAGATCAACTCGACCGTCGACGACGCGGCCGCGGTCGCCGCTGACGTGCGCGCCTGGGTCGAGCAGCGCAGCACGGTCGAGATCGACGAGCTCGACGGCATGACGGTCACCCACCGCGAGGACGACGGCGAGCCGATGTGGTGGTTCAACCTGCGCCCGAGCAACACCGAGCCGCTGCTGAGGCTCAACGTCGAGGCCGCCGACGAGGCGACCATGACCCAGATCCGTGACGAGGTCCTGGCCCGCGTCCGGGCCTGACCTGCGGCGGGGCGAGCGCCCCGACCGACGAAGGGAGCACGACCCATGAGCACCACCATCGAGCCCTGGCTGCGCGAGATCCTGCGCTGCCCCGCCTGCCGCAGCGAGCTGCGCGACGAGCAGGGGCCTGCCGGGCCCGAGCTCGTCTGCGTCGACCCGACGTGCGGCCTGGCCTACCGGGTCGAGGACGGCATCCCCGTGCTGCTCGTCGACGAGGCCCGCCGACCCGGGACCGACGGCTCCTAGGCCCCCGGCCGTGCACCCCTTCGACGAGACCCTCCTCGACGACCCCGGTCGTCGTGACGAGGTGGACCGCACGGACTACCTGCGCTCGCTCGCCGGGGCAGGTGCGCTCGTGCGCGAGGTCACCGGTCGTGTCGACGGCGACCTCGCCGAGCCGCTGCGGCGTCTCGCGGCCGACCGTCCGCGCGCCGTGCACGTCGTCGCCGTCGGGGGCACCCGGCTGGCTGCCGACCTCGCCTGCTCGCTGACCCGGCACTCCGGTGTCCTCGTGACGACGGGTGCGGGCAGCGCCCTGCCCGGCTGGATCGGCCCGCTCGACCTCGTCGTCGCGATCTCGCTGAGCGGCGCGGCAGACGGACCTGTCGCCCAGGCCTACGAGGCCGCCCGCCGCGGCGCGAGCGTGCTCACCGTCGGTGCGCCGGGCGGCCCGCTCGCCGACGCCGCCGCCCGAGCCCGCGGCGTGCACGTCGAGGTCACCGGCCGCAGCGACCACACTCATCGGGTCGCCCGCTCGCGCACCGCCGCCTGGGCCGCCGCCGTGCCCGTGCTGCGCGCCCTCCAGCTGGCCGGTCTGCTCGAGGCGGGGGCCACCCCCTTCGACGAGCTCGCCGACACCCTCGACGAGGTCGCCGAGCGCGCGCGCCCGGACGCGGAGTACTTCGTCAACCCGGCCAAGACCCTCGCGCTCGACCTCGCGGACCGCTCGCCGCTCGTCCTCGCCGACGGGCCGGTGACCTCCGTCGCCGCCTCCCGGGCGGCCGCGATGCTCCACCGCACCTCACGGGTGCCGGCCTCCTGGGGCCGGCTGCCCGACGACGCGGGTGAGATCGTCGCCTGCCTGTCCGGGCCGGCCGCGGGCTCGCCCGACGGGTCCGGCGGAGGGGTCTTCGCCGACCCCTACCTCGATGGTGCTGCCCCGGCCCGCCCGCTGGCCCTGGTGCTCCTGCGCGAGCCCGAGGGCGTCGAGGCCGAGGGCGTCGACCACAGCCTCACCCGCTCGGTGCGCCGGGCGGCGGAGCGCAGCGGGGTCCGGGTCGTCGAGCAGCACGCCCGCCCTGGCGCCGACCTCGTGCGGGTCGCCTCGCTGGCGGCGATGCTCGACCTCGCCACCGCCTACATCGCGCTCGGTCACGGGCTCGACCCAGGCCGGGTGCCCGGTCTGGACGACATCACAGGAGAGAGGGCCTGAATGCCCCACCACGACATCGTCATCATCGGGTCAGGGTCGGGCAACTCGCTCGTCACGCCCGAGCTCGCCGACGCCGACATCGCGATCATCGAGGGCGCACCGTGGTTCGGCGGGACCTGCCTCAACGTCGGCTGCATCCCGACGAAGATGTTCGTCCTGCCCGCCGACCGTGCGATCGACGCGCAGACGGGGGAGCGTCTCGGGGTGCGCACGCGCTTCGACGGCGCCGACTGGCCGGCGATCCGTGACCGGGTCTTCGGGCGGATCGACCCCATCGCCGCCGCGGGCGAGGCCTACCGCCGCGACGGGGAGCGCACGACCCTCTACCGCGGGCACGCGCGCTTCGTCGGGCCGCGGCGCCTCGTCGTCGACCTGCCCGAGGGGGCCGTCGAGGTCACCGCCGACCAGGTCGTCATCGCCGCCGGGTCGCACGCCTTCGTGCCGCCGGAGATCGCGCAGAGCGACGTCGAGACCCACACCTCGGACACGATCATGCGTCTCGAGGAGCTCCCCGAGCGCCTGCTCGTCGTCGGCGGCGGGTACATCGCGCTCGAGATGGCCCACGTCTTCGAGGCCTTCGGGTCGGCCGTCACCCTCGCGGTGCGTGGCGAGGACCTGCTGCGTGAGGCCGACGACGTCGTGCGCGCCGTCGTCACCGCCGCTGCGCGTGAGCGCTACGACGTGCGCACGGGGGTGAGCGTCACCGCGCTGCGGCGCGAGGACGACGGCATCCACGCCACCCTCACCGACGGCGCCGAGGTCGTCGTCGACGAGGTACTCGTCGCGACCGGCCGCCGCCCGAGCACCGACGACCTCGGCGCCGAGCTCGCCGGTGTCGACCTGCGCCAGGACGGCCGGGTCGTCGTCGACGAGCACGGCCGCACGACGGCCGAGGGCGTGTGGGCGCTCGGCGACGTCTCGTCGCCGTACATGCTCAAGCACGTCGCCAACCACGAGGCCCGGGTCGTCGCGCACAACCTCGCCCACCCCGAGGACCTCCACTGCTTCATCCACGACGCCGTGCCGTACGCCGTCTTCACCCACCCGCAGGTCGCCTCGGTCGGGATGACGACGCAGGAGGCGCGCGACGCGGGTCACGACGTCGTCGTCAAGGTCCAGGAGTACGGCTCGACCGCGTACGGGTGGGCCCTCGAGGACCGGACCAGCCGATGCGTGCTCGTCGGCGACCGCCGCACGGGGGCGCTGCTCGGCGGGCACGTCGTGGGGCCGCAGGCCTCGAGCCTCATCCAGCCGGTCGTGCAGACCCTCGCGCTCGGCAGCTCGCTGCTCGACCTCGCCCGTGGGCAGTACTGGATCCACCCGGCGCTCACCGAGGTCGTCGAGAACGCCGCGCTCGGGCTGCTCGAGACGATGCAGACCGAGGACCCGGAGAGCATCGCCTCCGCGCAGACCCCGGGCTGATCCCCCTTCGGCAGTACCCTGCGAGCGTGCTCACGGACCCGCTCGTCATCGCGCCCCTCTCGCCGGCCCGCCGGCTGACCCCGGGGGCGCGGCGATGAGCGGCGGCCTCTTCGCCCTGCTCGACGACATCGCGGCCCTCGCCCGTCTCGCCGCGGCGAGTGTCGACGACGTCGCGGCGGCGGCCGGCCGTGCCTCGGCGAAGTCGGCCGGCGTCGTCGTCGACGACACGGCGGTCACCCCGCAGTACCTCGAGGGCGTCGACCCCAGCCGCGAGCTGCCGATGATCAAGAAGATCGCCATCGGCTCGCTGCGCAACAAGATCCTCTTCATCCTCCCGGCGGCGCTGCTGCTCAGCCAGTTCGTGCCGTGGATCATCAGCCCGATCCTCATGCTCGGCGGCTCCTACCTCTGCTACGAGGGCGCCGAGAAGATCTGGGAGAAGGTCTCCGGGCACTCCGGCGGTCACGGCGACCCGGTCGCGGCGAAGGGGGAGGACGCGGCGGCCCAGGAGGCCGCGGTCACCTCGAACGCGATCCGCACCGACTTCATCCTCTCGGCCGAGATCATGATCATCGCGCTCAAGGAGGTCGCCTCCGAGGGCTTCGTCTCGCGCGCGGTGATCCTCACCGTCGTCGCGGTCGTCATCACCCTCGTCGTCTACGGCGTCGTTGCGCTCATCGTCAAGATGGACGACATCGGCCTGCGCCTGGCGAAGAACCCGAGCTCCGAGCGTCTCGGGCGCGGTCTCGTCGCCGCGATGCCGAAGGTCCTCGCCGCGATCTCGGTCATCGGCACCGTCGCGATGCTCTGGGTCGGCGGGCACATCATCCTCGTCGGGCTCGAGGAGTCGGGCTGGTGGGCGGCGCCCTACGAGTGGGTCCACCACCTCGAGGAGGCCGTCCACGAGGCGACGGGCGCGCTCGGCGGTGTGCTCGGCTGGCTGACCAACACCTTCTTCTCCTTCCTCCTCGGCGTCGCGTGGGGCGCGGTCATCGTCGCCGTCATGCACGTCCTGCCCTTCGGCAAGGGCAAGGGCGAGGACGCCGGCCACGACGCCCCCGCCGAGTCGAAGACTCCCCGCACGCACTGACGGCGGTCCGGCTCCCGCCGGCCACGTGGTTCGAAGAAGGATCGTCACCTCGAGGTGACGGTCCTTCTTCGAACCACGGCGAAGGGGGACCCCCCGTCGCCCGCTCCCTGCCGCCCGCAGGCGCCCGGACCCTCGTCGCCCGCCTCGACGGTCGGCCCGTGGGGTGGTGCACGACCGGATCGCCCCGCGACGAGGACGCACCTGCCCTGCTCGAGATGTGGTCGCTCTCCGTCGACCCGGCGCATCAGCGTCGCGGGGCCGCCACCCCGGGCTCGGTGCCGTAGAGCTGCGGATGGTGCGCTGACCCCCTTCGTCCGTCATCGGCCGCGCCGACAAAACCCTGCTGGCTGGGTCTTGATGAGCCAGCAGGGTCTCGAAAGGGTCCTCGCTTGCCGAAAGGCAGCCAGCAGGGTGTTGTCGGAGGGGTCGGGCGAAGGGGACCCCCCCCGTCGCCCGCTCACTCCCCCCTTCGCCCGCGGGCGGACGGGGCACCCCGTCGCCGGTCCTACACTGGAGGGGCCGGCGTGGGTGATGACCCGTGGAGTCCAGAGGGGCGCGCCGGGTCCGTGTACCCGACACCCAAGGAGCACACCCGTGTCCTTCGACTACAAGGTCGCCGACCTGGGCCTCGCCGAGGCCGGCCGCCACCAGATCCGTCTCGCCGAGCACGAGATGCCCGGCCTGATGAGCCTGCGCGAGGAGTACGGCGACAGCCAGCCCCTCACGGGCGCGCGCATCGCCGGCTCGCTGCACATGACCGTGCAGACCGCCGTGCTCATCGAGACGCTCACCGCGCTCGGCGCCGAGGTCCGCTGGGCCTCCTGCAACATCTACTCCACCCAGGACGAGGCCGCCGCGGCCGTCGTCGTCGGCCCGCACGGCACGGCCGACGACCCCCAGGGTGTGCCGGTCTTCGCCTGGAAGGGCGAGACCCTCGAGGAGTACTGGGACTGCACCGAGCAGATCCTCACCTGGCCCGGCGAGGGCGCGAACATGATCCTCGACGACGGCGGCGACGCCACGATGCTCGTCCACAAGGGTCGCGAGTGGGAGGCCGCCGGTCAGGTGCCCCCGACGACCGAGGACGACTCCGAGGAGTTCTCCGTCTTCAAGGCGCTCGTGCGCCGCACCCTCGAGCAGGACGCCCAGAAGTGGACCACCGTCGCCGGTGAGATCCAGGGCGTCACCGAGGAGACGACGACCGGCGTGCACCGCCTCTACGAGCTGGCCCGCGCCGGCGAGCTGCTCTTCCCGGCGATCAACGTCAACGACTCCGTGACGAAGTCGAAGTTCGACAACAAGTACGGCTGCCGCCACTCCGTCATCGACGGCCTCAACCGCGCCACCGACGTGCTCATAGCCGGCAAGGTCGCGGTGGTCTGCGGCTACGGCGACGTCGGCAAGGGCTGCGCCGAGGCGCTGCGCGGCCAGGGCGCCCGCGTCATCGTCACCGAGGTCGACCCCATCTGCGCGCTGCAGGCCGCGATGGAGGGCTACCAGGTCGCCCGTCTCGAGGACCTCCTCGAGACCGCCGACATCTACATCACGACGACCGGCAACTTCGACATCATCACTGCCGAGCACATGCAGAAGATGAAGAACAAGGCGATCGTCGCCAACATCGGCCACTTCGACAACGAGATCGACATCGCCGGGCTGGCGAAGGTCCCCGGCGTCGTCAAGACCGAGATCAAGGCGCAGGTCCACGAGTGGACCTTCGAGAGCGGCAGCTCGATCATCGTCCTGTCCGAGGGGCGCTTGTTCAACCTCGGCAACGCGACGGGCCACCCGAGCTTCGTCATGAGCAACTCCTTCGCGAACCAGACGATCGCGCAGATCGAGCTCTTCACGAAGCCGGGGGAGTACGACAAGCAGGTCTACGTGCTGCCCAAGCACCTCGACGAGAAGGTCGCGCGGCTGCACCTCGACGCCATCGGCGCCGAGCTCACCGAGCTGACCAAGGCCCAGGCCGAGTACATCGGCGTGGACGTCGCGGGCCCCTACAAGCCCGAGCACTACCGCTACTGAGCGCGAAGGGGGACCCCGCCGGGTCCCCCTTCGACGCCTCCGCCGACGGCGGGCCTGGGAGTCCCGGGCCCGCCGTTGTGCGACCATGGGGCCGACCCATACAGGTAGCAGGGACCCGTAGGAGGGACAGACGTGAAGGGACGTGTCCTCGTCGTCGACGACGACCAGGCGCTCGCCGAGATGCTCGGCATCGTGCTCCAGAAGGAAGGTCTCGAGGTCAGCCACGTCGCCGACGGGGCGAAGGCTGTCGAGGTCTTCCGCGACGTGCGTCCCGATCTCGTGCTGCTCGACGTCATGCTCCCCGGGATGGACGGCATCGAGATCTGCCGCCGCATCCGCCAGGAGTCCGGCGTCCCGATCGTCATGCTCACCGCGCGTACCGACACCGTCGACGTCGTCGTCGGTCTCGAGTCCGGTGCCGACGACTACGTCGTCAAGCCCTTCAAGCCCCAGGAGCTCATCGCCCGGCTGCGCGCCCGCCTGCGTCGCGGCGACGAGCCCGAGCCGGAGCGCCTGCAGATCGCCGACCTCGTCATCGACGTCGCCGGCCACTCCGTGCGCCGCGGCGAGACCCCGCTCTCGCTCACCCCGCTCGAGTTCGACCTCCTCGTCGCCCTCGCCCGCAAGCCGTGGCAGGTCTTCTCCCGCGAGGTCCTCCTCGAGCAGGTGTGGGGCTACCGGCACGCCGGTGACACCCGTCTGGTCAACGTCCACGTGCAGCGCCTGCGCAGCAAGATCGAGCAGGACCCCGAGAACCCGCAGATCGTCGTCACCGTCCGGGGCGTCGGCTACAAGGCGGGCCCGGCCTGACCATGGCCGGGGGTCTCCTCCCCGAGCCGCCGAGCCGTCCGGCGCTGCCGGTCCGAGCGGTCCGCCGGATCGTCGCCCTGTGGCGGCGCAGCCTCCAGCTGCGCGTCGTGACGACGACCGTCGTCCTCGGCATCATCACCGTCTCGCTCATCAGCGCGGCGATGTACCGCTCCATCGCCGAGGGGCTCATCGCCGACCGGGTGAGCGCCTCGCAGGCCCAGGCCCGTCAGCTCGCCGGGGACGCGCAGGAGACGCTCGACCAGACCGACCAGACGGAAACCCCGGCGAAGCTGTCGCAGGCGGTCAACGACATCGTCAACTCCACCCTCGCCCCGCCGGCCGACGACCGCTCGCGCTACTTCGTCTTCGCCCGCTCGCAGAACAACGACGAGCCCGGACCGGCGCTCGAGACGCGATTCATCAAGGGCAGCGGCGTCGACCTCAACGACATCCCGCCCGAGCTGCGCCAGGCCGTCGCCGCCGACCCGGAGCGCCAGCAGACGACGACGATCGACCTGCGCCGCGAGGGGCAGAGCGCGGGTGCGCTCACGGGGCTGTCGAGCGAGGAGACCATCCCCGCCGTCGTCGTCGGCTCGCAGATCACCGTGCCGACCGCCGGTGCCTACGACGTCTACCTCGTCTACCCGATGGAGCAGGAGGAGCGCACGCTCGCGACGATCACCCGCTCCTTCGTCCTCGGCGCGCTCTCGCTCGTCCTGCTCGTCTCGGCCGTCGCCTTCGTCGTCACCCGGCAGGTCGTCTCGCCGGTGCGTCGCGCGGCCGCGGTCTCCGAGCGCCTGTCCTCGGGCCACCTCAACGAGCGGATGAGCGCACGCGGCCACGACGACCTGGCCCAGCTCGGCCGCTCCTTCAACGACATGGCCGACAGCCTCCAGGCCCAGATCCGTCAGCTCGAGGGGCTTTCGCGCGTCCAGCAGCGCTTCGTCTCCGACGTCTCGCACGAGCTGCGCACCCCGCTGACGACGATCACCATGGCGGCCGACGTCCTCATGTCGAGCAAGGACGAGCTCGACCCCGTCGCGGCCCGCTCGGCCGAGCTGCTCGTCACCGAGCTCGAGCGCTTCGAGGCGCTGCTCGCCGACCTGCTCGAGATCAGCCGTCACGACGCCGGCGCCGCCGTGCTCGAGCTCGAGCCCACCGACATCTACGCCGTCGTCGACCGCGCCATCGCCTCTGCCGAGCCGATCGCCCGCGTGCGCGGGTCCGAGGTGGGCGTCGTGCGGACCGGCACGACGGCCATCGCCGAGGTCGACAGCCGTCGCATCGAGCGGATCCTGCGCAACCTCGTCGTCAACGCCGTCGAGCACGGCGAGGGCCGCCCGGTGACGGTGCACGTCGGCGAGAACGACGACTCGGTGAGCGTCGTCGTCGAGGACCACGGGGTCGGCCTGCGCGCCGGCGAGGCGTCGCTCGTCTTCAACCGCTTCTGGCGGGCCGACCCGGCCCGCGCCCGCACGACGGGCGGCACCGGGCTCGGGCTGGCGATCTCGCTCGAGGACGCCCGCCTCCACCACGGCTGGCTCCAGGCCTGGGGCGAGCCGGGCCAGGGCTCGCGCTTCCGCCTCACCCTGCCCAAGACCCCGGAGTCGCGCATCCAGACCGCCGCCCTCCCGCTCACCCCCACGGAGATGGCGGCGGACCCCTCGCCGCGTCTGGCGAGGAGCGAAGGGGGGACCTCGTGACCCCTGTCGAGCGGCCGGGCCTGCCCCGCCGGGCCGTCCTGCGCCTCGCGCTCGGCGCGGGCGGTGTCGGGGCGCTCACCGCGTGCGGTCTGTCGGTCGACGACACCGTGCGCCCGGGGCTCGAGGTCGACGCGGCCCAGGACCGCGAGGAGATCCAGTACCAGCCCGAGCCCCCGCGCGCGGGCATGACCCCGGCCGAGCTCGTCCAGGGCTTCCTGCTCGCCGGCGCGTCGACCGGCAGCGGGCTGTCGGTGGCCCGCAGCTATCTCACGCCCGAGGCGTCGAGCGCGTGGAACCCCGACGACGCGCAGACCATCGTGCAGGCCCAGGACCTGCCGCAGATCCGCTCCGAGGGCGACGGCACCATGCACGTGCAGACCCGTGTCGCCGCCCGCATCGACGCCGACGGCCGCTACTCGCTCGCCAAGGCCAGCGACGGCGCGATCGTGCGCTTCGGGGTGAGCCGGGTCGACGGGGAGTGGCGGATCTCGAAGGTCCAGCAGGACTTCGGGCGGCTGCTGCCCTCCTCGCGCGTCGACCAGATGTACCGGCGCTACCGCGTGCACTACGCGGCGATCGGGTGGAACAGGCTCGTGCCCGACCTGCGCTGGATCCCCAGCGACCAGGAGGCCACCCGTCTCGTGCGGGCCCAGCTCGGCGACGTGCCGGGCTACCTGGCCGGGGCGGTCCAGACCGACGCCGACGCGCGCCTCACCGTCGACGCGGTGCCGGTCATCGACGGCGTCGCCCAGGTCGACCTCAAGACCGACCTGTCGAGCGACCCGACGGTGCGCAAGAACTTCGCCGCCCAGCTCGTCGCCTCGCTCATGCAGCTGCCGGCCGTCACCCAGGTCGCCCTGAGCGTCGCCGGCTCCACCCTCGACCTGCCCGGCATCGAGCCGCCGCTCACGAGCCCGGCGCAGTTCGGCTTCGTCGAGGTGGGCTTGCCGGACGGCCAGTACGCGATCGTGCGCGAGGACGAGCGGGCCGTGCCCGTGCCGCTGCGGCAGGTGGGCGCAGCCACGGACACCGACGTCGCCGCCCGGGAGAGCCCCTTCTCTGAGGTGCCGACCCGCTGGGCCCGGCTCGCGGTGAGCCTCGACGGCAAGGAGATCGCCGGGGTCCGCGGCTCGGGCCTGGAGCTCGTGCGCTGGTTCGACGACAAGACCTCGGTGCCCGTCGAGCAGTTCGCCACCCACATGACCCGCCCCGTCTACGACGCGTCGGGGGTGCTGTGGGTCGCCGGGCGCGGCGAGCTCGACTCCTCGCGGCTGTGGGTCATCAACACCGCCGTCGACCCCTCCGAGCCCGACGCCGAGCCGGCGGAGGTGCCTGCGCCGTGGCTCACCGGCCGCCGGCCGATCGCGATCTCGGTGAGCCCGGACAGCACCTGCCTCGCCGCGATCTCGACCGACGACGGGGGTGGCGACGTGCAGATCCAGGTGAGCGGCATCGCCCGCCAGCCCAACGGCCTGCCGACGTCGACGGCGACCCAGTCGCTGCAGGTCGCGGCGTCGGTCGAGCAGGCGAGAGACCTCACGTGGATCACCCCGACGACGCTGGGCGTCCTGGGACGCCGGTCGACGGACAAGGCCGTGCGCCCGCTCATCGTCGAGGTCGGCGGCCAGATCGAGGCCCTCGCCGCGGTGACATCGGCCCGCTCGATCGCGACGACCGGTGGCGAGCGCGAGCTCTACGTGACGACCTCGTCGGGTCGCACGTACAGCCGGGTCGGGGCGAGCTGGAGCGCGCTCGGCGTCACCGGCACCGTCGTCGTCCCGTCGTCCTGACTCGCAGCATCCCCTGACCGCGGTACCCCCCACCACGGGTCCGTCCACAGGACCTCGCTGCGCCGAGCCGTCGTCCACACCGCCGTCGTCCGCTCCCGCGGCGGAGGAGCGCCGCACGAGGATGGCGGGGTGAGAGACCTCCTCGCCGCGGCCCTCGACCTCGTCCTGCCCGCCGCGTGCCCGGGCTGCGGGGACACCGGCGCCCCGCTGTGCGCGTCGTGCGCCGCCGCGCTCTCGCCGCGTCCGCGCGTCGTCGTGCCCCGGCCGATGCCACCGGGGTGGCCGCCGTGCTGGGCCGGCGGGGCCTACGAAGGGGTGGCCGCGGCCCTCGTGCGCGCCTACAAGGACGGTGACCGGCGTGACCTCGCGCCGGTCCTCGCCCTGCCGCTGGCCCGTGCGCTCGACGCGGTGCTGCGAGCCGACCCGACGACCGCCCGAACCGCGGCCGGCGGGGGTCTCCTCGTCGTGCCGGCCCCGAGCGCGCCGGGCACCGCTCGCGCCCGCGGCGACCGACCGGTCCAGGCGCTCGCACGACGTGCGGTCGCCGGCCTGCGACCCGAGGAGGCGCGCGTCGTCGACCTGCTCCGGCTGCGCCGCGGGGTCCGTGACCAGGCGACCCTCGGCGGAGCCGGGCGCCGAGCCAACCTCGACGGGGCGATGCACGTGAGCCCCTGCGGCACAGGGCTGCTCGTCGGCGCGACGTGCGTGCTCGTCGACGACGTCGTCACCTCCGGCAGCACCCTGGCCGAGGCGACGCGGGCCCTGCGGCGAGCCGGGGCGGCCCGTGTCGTCGCTGCCTGCGCCCTCGCGACCCCGCTGCGCTCAGACAGGGAGGGACCCGCCCTGGCGAGTGCACCCGTTGGGGTCTAACGTGTCGTCATGGACCCCCAGGCACGCGGCGACCGCGGACCACGGGGGTTCTCTGCGTCTGCCCCGACCAGTGGTCGGCGGCGGCGGCGAAGGGGGTGGGACCCAGCGCGTCAGGCCTAGCACGCCACCACCACGTACCCCCTCGTCCCAAGGAGGACCGATGGAGATCGTCGTCACCGGACGGCACGTCAACGTTTCCGACCGACTGCGCGAGTACGTCGCCGAGAAGCTCGACAAGGTGACCCAGCTCGAGCCACGGATGCAGAGGGTGGAGGTGCTCGTGAGCCACGAGACCAACCCCCGGCAGTCCAAGACCTCGGAGCGCGTCGAGATCACCTGTCGCTCGAAGGGTCCGGTGATCAGAGCCGAGGCGTGTCATGACGACCGGCAGGCAGCCGTCGACCTCGCGACCGACAAGCTCATGGAGCGGCTGCGTCGCGCGCACGACCGCCGCAAGGTGCACCGCGGGCGCAAGGCCCCGGTCTCAGTGGCGGAGGCGACGGCCGGGCTGCAGGCCCCCGAGCCCGTGCTCGACGGGGACAGCACGACCGACGACGGCCCCGACCTCTTCGGCGCGGTCGGCAACAGCCCCATCGAGGTCCGCGAGAAGGTCCACGTCAGCGCCCCGATGACCCTCGAGGCCGCGCTGCGCGAGATGGAGCTCGTCGGCCACGACTTCTACCTCTTCCACGACAGCGACACCGATCGGCCGAGCGTCGTCTACCGCCGCCGCGGCTGGTCGTACGGCGTCCTGCACCTCGAGGCCGCCGCCGACGGAGCGCCCGCGCCCGAGCCAGCCACCGCCGGCCAGGGGGCCCGCGGCTAGCGCGAGCGAGAGCCTGTACGCACAAGGGGCGGGGACGACGCCGGTCGGCGCGTCCCCGCTCCTGCATGATGTCCTGCATGACTGAGCCGATCCGGGTGCTCCTCGTGTGCAGGTACCCCCTGTACCGCCTGGGCCTGCGCGCCGCGCTCGGTGGAGCGGACGCCTTCGACGAGGTCGTCGACGCCGCCACGGGTGCCGAGGCCCTGGCCGTCGCCCCCGGGCTCGAGCCCCACGTCGTCGTCGTCGACAGCAACGTCGTCGGCATGCTCCTGGCCGACCTGCTCCTGCGGTTGCAGCAGGCCTGCCCCTCGGCCCGGGTGCTCGTCCTCGTCTCGGTGACCGACGAGCACGTCTTCGGCGAAGGGGTCCCGCCTGCGGCCGGCTACCTGCTGCGCGAGTGCACCGGCGAGGAGCTCCTCGCCGCGGTGTGCGCCGTGCACGCGGGCGAGCCGGTGGCCGCCGAGGACCTCGGCCCGCTGCTGCTCGCCGCGTACGACTCGATGAAGCTGACGATGGTCAGCCACGGAGAGCCGGTCCG
Source organism: Janibacter melonis (assembly GCF_003721155.3). Classification (NCBI taxonomy): domain Bacteria; kingdom Bacillati; phylum Actinomycetota; class Actinomycetes; order Micrococcales; family Intrasporangiaceae; genus Janibacter; species Janibacter melonis. The sequence continues at coordinate 113,314 of NZ_CP044548.2, forward strand.
CGAGCCGGTGCAGCAGCGGGAGCTGACCGCCCGGGAGCGCGAGGTCCTCGCCCTGCTGGCCCTGGGCAGGCGCAACCGCGACATCGCCCAGGAGCTCTTCATCGCGGAGAACACCGTGAAGAACCACGTGCGCAACATCCTCGACAAGCTCGTGCTCACCTCGCGGGTCGAGGCGGCGACGTACGCCCTGCGCCACGGCGTGACGGGTGAGCGCCCCGGCGACGCCCGGCGCGCGTGAGCACGGTCCCCGGCCCCCGCCGCCTCGGCCTGCCCGCTGCCCGCCGCGTCGCGCTCGCCGCGCAGGGGCTGGCGGCACCGCGTCCGCAGCGCCCGGTGACCGTGCGCGACCTCGGTCGGGTGCTCGACACCGTGGGCCTGGTCCAGATCGACAGCGTGAACGTCCTCACCCGCAGCCACTACCTGCCCTTCTTCTCGCGGCTCGGCCCCTACGACACGGGGCTGCTCGACCGCATGCGCGACCGGGCGCCCCGCCGGATGGTCGAGTACTGGGCGCACGAGGCGAGCCTGCTGCCGCCGAGCACCTGGCCGCTCATGGAGCACCCGCGGATGCGGCGCGGCGAGGAGGACTCGTGGGGCGGCATGCGCAGGGTCGCCCAGGAGCACCCCGATCTCGTGGCCGCGGTCCTCGCCGAGGTCGAGGCCGGCCGCCCCCGCACCGCCCGAGAGATCGAGGCCGCGCTCGAGCACGACGCCCCCCGCGCCGAGGGCGGCTGGGGGTGGAACTGGTCGCTGGTGAAGAACGCGCTCGAGCACCTCTTCTGGACCGGACGGATCTCCAGCGCCGGCCGCACCCGCCAGTTCGAGCGGCGTTACGCCGGCCTGTCCCGCGTCGTGCCGCCCGCGGACGCCGCCCGGTGGCTCGACCCCTCGCAGCGGCTCGGACCGCAGGACGCGTACGACGAGCTCGTGCGCATCTCGACGCGCGCCCTCGGCGTCGCGGACGTCGCGAGCATCGCCGACTACTTCCGCATCCGGCGCGAGCACGCGCTGCCGGCGCTGGAGCGGCTCGTCGCCGCGGGCGAGGTCGAGGAGGTGCGGGTCGAGGGCTGGTCCGCCCCGGCCTATCTCCACGCCGCCGCGCGGCGCCCCCGGTCGGTCTCCGGGCGCGCGCTGCTGTCCCCCTTCGACTCCGCCGTCTGGCACCGCCCCCGGCTCGAGGCGCTCTTCGACTTCCACTACCGCCTCGAGATCTACACCCCGGCTCCGAAGCGGGTGCACGGCTACTACGTGCTGCCCTTCCTGCTCGGCGACGCCCTCGTCGGGCGGGTCGACCTCAAGGCCGACCGCGCCGCGGGCGTCCTGCGGGTGCACCGGGTCGGCTGGGAGAGCGGGCGCGGGGGAGTGCAGGACCGTGCGGAGCTCGACGCCGAGCTCGACCTCATGGCGCGCTGGCTCGAGCTCGGCGCGGTCGCCGGCGTGGCCTAGGGGCGGACCCGCTCCCAGTGGTCGGCCGGTCCCACCGACCCGTCGGGGGCGGTGGCGGCCGCCTCGTGGCCCCAGCGGGAGAACCCGGCGAAGGAGAGGACGGCGTTGCTCGCCGCGTTGTCGGCGGCGGTCTGCGCGACGAGCCGGCGCAGACTGAGCCCGCCGGACTCGCGCGGGGTCAGGGCGTGCTCCGCGGCGAGGGCGGCGGCGGCCTTGGCCACTCCGCGACCTCGGGCCCGGGGGTAGAGGAAGTAGCCGAGCTCGGCGGTGTCACCGTCGGCGAGGGTGCCGCCGTGCACGAAGACGAGCACCTCGCCGAGGGCGACGTCGCTCTGCGCGTCGGCGACGCACCAGTTGACCCCCGACCCGCTCGCCATGGCGTGCCGGCGGCGGTCGAGCCACGCGTCCCACGTCTGCGCCGTCGGCAGGGCGCGGGCCGGCACGTGGTGGCTCGGGTGGTCCGGCTCCTGGACGCTCGCCCGGTCGTCGTCCCGCCACGGGCGCAGCCGGACTGAGCCGTCGGTGAGCACCGGCGGGACGACCCACGGGGTGCGCGGGCTCATCTCCTGCCCGGGGAGCAGCGAGGCGCACCACGCGTCCATCACCGCCCCGTCGCGGCCGGGGACGCGCTGGGGGAGCGTGCCGTGGTCGGTCATGCCGACCCGCCACGCGACGCGCCGCGAGCCCCAGTTGCCGACGTTGGCGTACCAGTACAGGCTCGGCGCGCCCTGCTCAAAGGCCCATGCCGCCCCGAGACGCATCGCGGCCGTCATCACGCCGCGGCCGCGCACCGCCGGGTGGGTGGCGAAGCCGACCTCCCACGGGTGCTGCAGCGAGGGGCCGGGGCGCAGGTCGAGCAGCCCGGCGAAGGGGGCTTCCTCCTCGCCGTCGCCCCCGGTGAGCTCGACGACGAAGATGCGCACACCCCCTTCGTCCTCCCACTGCGAGCCGATGTGCTCGAGGAATTCGGCGGCGTCGTCCGGGCCGTACGGGCTCGGCACGGTGGTCCACCGCAGGGTCTCGGGGTCGGTGCTCTGCTCGACGACGGCCGGCAGGTCGGCCGGCGTCATCGCGCGCAGCCGGACGCGCCCGTCGTCGAGGACCGGCACGCACTGCGGGTAGCTGCTCGTCATGGCGTCACCCTCGCCGCCCATCCCCGTGGGGGGCAAGTCAATTGCCCTGCGGGCGAAGGGGGAACCGCCGCGCGACCCTCTTCGTTGGGCGCTGCTGTGGCGAGGGACTAACCTGACCCACAGTCCACGACCCCCGAGGCTGCAGGGTCTCGCCGCGGGTCGGATGTCGTCGTCAGGAGAGACATACCCGTGAAGATCGTCGAGAAGCTGCTGCGTGCCGGTGAGGGCCGGGTCGTCAAGCGGCTGGAGGGCATCGCCGCGCAGGTCGCCGCCGTCGAGGAGGACTTCGAGGCGATGAGCGACGCCGAGCTGCGAGGTGAGACGGAGAAGTTCCGCGCTCGCCTCGCCGACGGCGAGACGCTGGACGACATCCTCCCCGAGGCCTTCGCGGCCGTGCGCGAGGCGTCCCGCCGCACCATCGGCAAGCGCCACTTCGACGTGCAGGTCATGGGTGGCGCCGCGCTCCACCTGGGCAACGTCGCGGAGATGAAGACCGGTGAGGGCAAGACCCTCGTCGCCACCCTGCCGAGCTATCTCAACGCGCTCGAGGGCAAGGGCGTGCACGTCATCACCGTCAACGACTACCTCGCGCAGTACCAGGCGGACCTCATGGGTCGAGTCCACCGCGCCCTGGGGCTCGAGACCGGCTGCATCCTGTCGCACATGACGCCGGAGGAGCGCCGCGCGGAGTACGCGAAGGACATCACCTACGGCACGAACAACGAGTTCGGCTTCGACTACCTGCGCGACAACATGGCCAACAAGGTCGACGACCTCGTGCAGCGCGGCCACAACTTCTGCATCGTCGACGAGGTCGACTCGATCCTCATCGACGAGGCGCGCACGCCGCTCATCATCTCGGGGCCGGCCGACCAGCCGACGAAGTGGTACGTCGAGTTCGCCAAGCTCGTCACGAAGCTCGAGCGCGGCACCGCCGCCGACACCCTCAAGGGCATCGCGGCGACCGGCGACTACGAGGTCGACGAGAAGAAGCGCACGATCGGCGTGCTCGAGCCGGGCATCGAGAAGATCGAGGACGCCCTCGGCATCGACAACCTCTACGAGAGCGTCAACACCCCCCTCATCGGGTACCTCAACAACGCGATCAAGGCCAAGGAGCTCTTCAAGCGCGACAAGGACTACGTTGTCATCGACGGCGAGGTCCTCATCGTCGACGAGCACACCGGTCGCATCCTCAAGGGGCGTCGCTACAACGAGGGCATGCACCAGGCGATCGAGGCCAAGGAGGGTGTGGAGATCAAGAACGAGAACCAGACCCTGGCGACGATCACCCTGCAGAACTACTTCCGGCTCTACGACAAGCTCTCCGGCATGACGGGCACCGCCCAGACCGAGGCCGCCGAGCTGCACTCGATCTACCAGCTCGGTGTCGTGCCGATCCGCACGAACCGCCCGATGGTCCGCAAGGACCAGGCCGACCTCGTCTACCGCACGGAGGAGGCGAAGTTCCGCGCGGTCGTCGACGACATCGCCGACAAGTACGAGGAGGGCCAGCCGGTCCTCGTCGGCACGACGAGCGTCGAGAAGAGCGAGTACCTCTCCGCCGAGCTGACCAAGCGCGGCGTGAAGCACGAGGTCCTCAACGCCAAGCACCACGAGCGCGAGGCCGCGATCGTCGCCGACGCGGGGCGCAAGGGCGCCGTCACCGTCGCGACGAACATGGCCGGTCGAGGCACCGACATCATGCTCGGCGGCAACCCGGAGTTCCGCGCGGTCGCCGAGCTGAAGAAGCGCGGCCTGGACCCCGAGGAGACCCCGGAGGAGTACGAGGCGGCGTGGGACGACGCGCTCGCCGCCGCCGAGAAGGCCGTCGAGTCCGAGCACGAGGAGGTCACCGAGCTCGGTGGCCTGTACGTCCTGGGCACCGAGCGGCACGAGTCGCGCCGCATCGACAACCAGCTGCGCGGTCGCTCCGGCCGTCAGGGCGACCCGGGCGAGTCCCGCTTCTACCTCTCGCTGCAGGACAGCCTCATGCGGCTCTTCAACGCCGGCTTCGTCGACCGCGTCATGGCGACGGCGAAGATCGACGACGACACCCCCATCGAGGGCAAGCTGCTCTCGCGCTCGATCGAGTCGGCGCAGAGCCAGCTCGAGGGGCAGAACTTCGAGACCCGCAAGAACGTCCTCAAGTACGACGACGTCCTCAACCGCCAGCGCACCGTCGTCTACGACGAGCGGCGCCGGGTGCTCAAGGGCGAGGACCTCGAGGAGCAGGTCCGTCACTTCATGACCGACGTCGCCGGCGGCTACGTCGACGCGGAGACCTCGGCGGGCTTCGCCGAGGACTGGGACCTCGACCGACTGCTCACGGCGCTCGGCGCGGTCTACCCGATCTCCTTCACCAAGGAGGACCTGCTCGAGCGGGCCGGCGGCCTCACCAAGCTCACGGCGACGAACCTGCGCGAGGAGGTCGTCACCGACATCCACGAGGCGTACGACCGCCGCGAGGCCGAGCTCACCCCGCCGGTGGCGCGCGAGCTCGAGCGACGCGTCGTGCTGTCGGTCCTCGACCGCAAGTGGCGCGAGCACCTCTACGAGATGGACTACCTCAAGGAGGGCATCGGCCTGCGGGCGATGGCCCAGCGCGACCCGCTCGTCGAGTACCAGCGCGAGGGCTTCCAGCTCTTCGAGGCGATGAACGAGGCGATCAAGGAGGAGAGCGTCGGCTATCTCTTCAACGCCGAGGTCGAGGTCGACCAGCGCACGAGCGTCGGCGCCGCCCCGATGAGCGTCTCCGACCTCATCGGCTCCGGCTCGGGCGAGGGCGAGGGCGACGTCGCCCACGAGCGTCCGGCGATCCGGGCGAAGGGGCTCGAGGACGAGCCGAGCGCGCGCAACCTGCACTACTCGGCCCCGTCCGAGGACGGCAGCGTCGAGGAGCGCGACGACGACGAGACCGTCACCGCCGGCAGCTCGCGCTCGGAGCGTCGCGCCGCCGCGAAGAAGCAGCGCAAGAAGCGGTGACGACCAAGCGCGACGGGCTGTGAGCCCCCGCCCTCAGGCCACCTGGAGGGCCGTGACGACCCAGCGTCCGTCACGGCCCTCCAGCCGTATCGCCATGGCGCGCAGCCGCCCGCCGTCGTGCACGACGAGGCTGGCCTCGGCGACGTCGTCGCGCGGGTGGCAGACCCGCGCGGTGCGGACCCGGACGCGGCGGACCACCCCTTCGCCCTGACGAAGGGGGTGACCCGCCCGTCGGGCGGCGAGCGCGCCGCGGCGCGCGACGACGGTGTAGACCTCGGGGGAGGTCCACCGCAGCACCTGTGCCGGCGGCCGCGCTCCGTGCATGACCTCGACGACGGCCTGGCCCACGTGGGCCGCCCAGGCCTGGGCGTCGGGGAGCTCGTCGGCCGGGGTCGGCTGGATGCCGAAGACGGCCTCGTCGCTGGCCATCCGGAAGTCGACGGCCAGCGCGTCCTGGACGTAGGGGGTGCGAGGGTCGCGCCGGTCCGCCTCGTCGCGGGTGGGGAGCGGGACGCCGACCGGCCGCGCCGAGGGCGCGGGGACGATGTGGATGGGCGTGCTCATCGCGCGGTCCACCCCGCGGCGGGCAGCGGGTCGGGTGCGTGCAGGACGGTGCCCGGCAGCACGAGGTCGGGGTCGTCGCCGATGACGGCCCGGTTGGTCTCGTACCAGTGCGGCAGGGTCGCGGCGACCTCCTCCGGGGTCGCGCGGGACCCGAGGTGACGCTCGACGACGTCCCACAGGCAGTCGCCGCGGCGCACGACGTGGCTCACGCGCGGCTCGTGCGCCGGGGCCGCTCGGCCACCGATGACCTCGAGCGAGGGCTGCTGCACCGGCCGCGGGCGGTGGGGGGTCCAGCCCGCCGACGGTGCGACGCCGGGGGGAGCGGCCGACCTCTCGTGCGGCACCGCCGTCGCCCGCCAGGAGGCGTCGGGGACCGAGGTGGGCGCGGTGGCACGCCACCCCGGGTCTGGAGCGGGGGCCGAGGACGGGCCTGCGAGGTCCCCGCTGCCACGACCGGGCGTGCCGGTCGTCGCGGCGCTCGCGGACACGCTCGCACCGGGCAGGACCACGGCGACGCTGCTCGTCGTGACGACGACGGCGAGACCCTGGCGCAGGACGGCGGGGGTGACCCGGTCGGCCAGGCGCGTCACGAGACGCCCGAGCCGGCCCGGCAGCGTGGCGACGAGGTGGAGCCCGCTCAGCGCGCAGAGCCATCCGGCACCCGCGCAGGCAGCGACGGCGCACAGGGCGAGCAGGACCGAGCCGGGGTCAGAGCGCTCGAGCTGCGCGACCGCCGTCCGGCAGGCGGCGGCGAGTGCGACCGTCACCGCCGTGGCGGTGACGAAGAAGCCGAAGAGCGCTCCTCGGCCGGTCGTCGTGGTCATCGTCCTCACCTCTGCGTCGTCGGGCTGCCGGTCTGCGACGATCATCTAATGCCGTCAAACAACAGCAAATAACATCAAACGACATCGAGCAACAGGGTGGTCGCCGAGCGGTCATCACGCCGCGCGGCCCACGCCGCTGAGCGCGCGCCCGGCGGGGGAGCCGGCGCGCGGGCAGGATGTCGCCCATGCGCTGGGACCGTCTCTTCGACGACCTCGAGTCGCAGCTCGCCGCCCAGGAGCGTCTCGAGCTCGACAGCGAGGTCGCCGAGCGCACCCGCGTCGAGCGCTCGAAGGTGACGCTCACCGACCGGCTCGTGGGGTCGACGGGAGCCGTCGTCGGAGCGCACCTTCTCGGCGGGCGGCGGCTCGAGGGGGTGCTCGTCGACGTGGGGTCGGGGTGGTTCGTGCTCGAGGCGCGCTCGCGCCCGACACTCGTCGTCACCGGCGCCGTCGTCTCCCTGTCCGGGCTGGCCCGGCGGCCGCGCAGCACGGCGAGCGCACGGCGGCTGACCCTGGGCTACGCGCTGCGAGGGGTGAGCCGGGACCGCCGGGTCGTGCACGTGCACGACGTCGGGGGAGGGCTGACGACCGGCACGATCGACGGGGTCGGGGCCGACGTCGTCGACGTCGGCGAGCACCCCGTGGACGTGCCGCGGCGGGCGGGCGACGTGCGCTCGGTGCGGGTCCTGCCGCTGGCGGCCCTCGCGGCCGTCGCCGACGCGGGGTGAGGCGGCTCAGCCCCTGGGCGAGGCGGGGTCAGCCGTCGCGCTGGGAGTCGACGAAGGCCTTCGTCTGCGAGTACATCCGCTCGATGTAGGCGTCGAGCTCGGTGAGCTCGACGCGCCACTGGCCGCGCCCGCCGACCTTGATCGCCGGCAGCTCTCCGCTGCGCACGAGGGCGTACGCCTGGGCAGCGGAAATGTCGAGGGTCTCGGCGACCTCGCTCAGCGGGACGAATCTCTTGGCCATGGTCTCTCGCACGACGGGCAGGACGGGAGCCGTCAGTCTGCCACTGCTCGCGCGGGGTGCGCCGGAGCCTGTGGAGACCGCGTGCCGCGGGGCCCCGACCTGGGCCATAGTGGGGCACGCAGCCTGCGGGCGTCGCCGAGGACACCCGCCCGTCACCGACGAGAGCCAGGGGAGCACCGTGAGCGCCGATCTGCCCGCACCGACCGCCCGACGACTCTCCGCGCCGAGCTGGAAGGACAGCCGTCTGCTCGTCGGCGTCGTGCTCGTCCTCGCCTCGGTCGTCGTCGGGGCCCTGGCGATCGGCGCGGCCGACGAGCGGGTCGGGGTGTGGGCCGCGGCCTCGGACATGACCCCGGGCGACCCCGTGCGCGAGAGCGACCTCGTGCGCGTCGACGTCTCGCTCGGTGACCAGGCGGGCAAGTACCTGCAGACCGGGCGTGAGTTCCCCCAGGGCGCGACCATCGACCGCGAGCTGCGCCAGGGCGAGCTCGTGCCCCGCTCCGCCCTCATCGACCGCGGCGACCTCACCGTCTTCCCGACCGTCGTCCACGTCCCCGCGACCGATCTCAGCGGCCTGGCGAAGGGGTCGCGCGTCGCGATCTACGCCGCCGCTCCCCTCAGCTCGCAGGACAAGCAGGCTGGCAGGCGACCCGAGTACACCGAGCTGCTCAGCCCGGTAACGGTGCACCGCGTGCCGACGCAGGGCGGCACCGTCATCGGCGGCAGCAGCGCGGACTCGTCCGTCGAGCTGCTCATCCCCGAGGACGAGGTCGAGCGGGTGCTCTCCGCGGACACCGACGCCGACCCACCCCTCCGCGTCGTGGCCAACGGCGGCACCCTCGCCGAGGTCGCGGAGTGATCGACGTCCTCGTCGCGGTCGGCCACGGCTGGGAGAGCCAGCTGGTCACCGCGATCGACGAGGTCCCCGGGGTCCGGGTGGCACGCCGGTGCCCGGACCTGGCGGACCTGCTCGCCGCCGTCGCCGCCGGGCACGGCGACGTCGCCATCGTCTCGGCCGACCTCAGGGGCGTCGGACGCGACGCCGTCGCCCGGATGTCGGGCGACGGCGTGGCCGTCGTCGGGGCGTCGACGGAGGGTGACGAGCCCTCGGAGCGCGTCCTGCGCCAGCTCGGCGTCGAGACCGTCGTCCACCCGGGTCTCGACCGCGACGAGCTGCGCGAGCGCCTGGGCACGGCAGCCCGCAGCACGGCCCGACGCGCCGACGAGACGCAGATCGACGCGCGAGGGCCCGGCGGGGCGGGCGACGACGACACCGTGACCGACGCCGAGCCGGTCCGCGGCCGGGTGGTCGCGGTCTGGGGCCCGACCGGTGCGCCCGGCCGCACCACCGTGGCGGTCGGGGTGGCCAGCGAGGCGGCGGCGCTCGGGGTGCCGACCGTGCTGCTCGACCTCGACACGTACGGTGCCTCGGTCGCCCAGGCGCTGTCGATGCTCGACGAGTCGCCGGGCATCGCGGCGGCGGCCCGGGCGTCCGAGCTGGGCACCCTCGACCTCGTCTCGCTCGCGCGCCTCGCCCCCGAGGTCGCCCCGGGGCTTCGGGTCGTCTCCGGCGTCGTCAGCCCGCAGCGATGGCCCGAGCTGCGTGCCTCGGCGGTCGAGCAGGTCCTCGAGCTGGCGCGGGGGCTCGCCCCGCTCGTCGTCCTCGACCTCGGCTTCTGCGTCGAGGAGGACGAGGAGCTCTCCTACGACACGGCTGCGCCGCGTCGCAACGCGACGACCCTCACCGCGCTCGCGGTCGCCGACGACCTCCTCGTCGTCGGTGCGGGTGACCCCGTCGGCCTGCAACGGCTCGTCCGGGCGGTGCAGTCGTTGGCGTTGGTGCCGAGCCCGCAGCCACGCACCGTCGTCAACAGGGTCCGCGCCGCCGCGGTCGGGCCCGACCCGCAGCGACGGATCTCCGAGTCGCTCGAGCGCTTCGCCGGCCTGACCGGGCTCGTCTTCGTCCCGGACGACCCCGCGGCGACGGACGCGGCGATGCTCGCGGGTGCGACCCTCGCCGAGAGCGCCCCGAGCAGCCCGGTCCGTCTGGCCCTGCGGGCGCTGGCCGCCGACCTCCTCGACGTCGAGGTGCCGCGGGCCGAGCGCCACGAGCGGCGTGGGTTGCGGCGGGCCCGCACGAGGAGCAGGTGAGCAGGCAGGCCCCGTGCGACGATGACCCGGTGAGCCAACGACTGTCCGCCCTCGACTCGTCGTTCCTCTACCTCGAGGACGCCACGCTGCCGATGCACGTCGGGTCGGTGATGATCTTCGAGCCCCCACGTGACGGCTTCGACTACGACAGCCTCGTCGAGCTCATCGCCGAGCGCATCGCGAGCTCGCCGCGCTACCGCCAGCGCGTCCAGAGCGTGCCCGCGCGGCTCGCGAACCCCGTGTGGGTCGACGACGAGGACTTCGACCTCACCTACCACGTGCGCCGCTCCGCGCTCCCGCGTCCGGGTGACGACGAGCAGCTCGAGGAGTTCGTCGCGCGGATCACCTCGCGCCCGCTCGACCGCAGCCGTCCGCTGTGGGAGCTCTACTTCGTCGAGGGGCTGACCGGCGGCCGCTTCGCGATCGTCAGCAAGGCGCACCAGTCGCTCGTCGACGGCATCAACGCCGTCGACGTCGGGCACCTCCTCCTCGACCCCGACGGGGTCCACCCGGACGAGGAGACCCGCCGCCCCACCGGGTCTCCCAGCCCCCTTCGCCTCGTCGCCGACGCCGTCATGGACTCGGTGCGCCGACCCAGCCAGGTCGCCGACAACGTCCGCGGGGGTCTGCGCGACGTCTCCGAGACCGGGCGGCGCGCCCTCGGCCTGGCCGGCGGGCTCGTCTCGACCCTCGCCCAGGTCGGCACGCGCCCGGCCCCGCAGTCGCCGCTCGACGTCACCGTGTCGGGCACCCGTCGGTGGGTCATGGTGCGCACGGACCTCGCGGACTACCGCCGCATCCGGACCAGCCTGACCCGTGGGCGCTACGTCGAGGACGTGACGATCAACGACGTCGTCCTCGCGACGATCACCGGTGCGCTGCGCACGTGGATGCAGAACCGCGGCGAGCACCTGGGCTCGACCGCCGTCATCCGCGTGATGGTCCCGGTGAGCGTCTACGACGAGTCCGGCGACCACCGCTCCGGCTCGCGCCTCACCGCGTGCTTCGTCGACCTGCCCGTCGGCGAGGCCAGCCCGTCGATGCGCCTGCACCAGATCGCCTTCTCGATGCGCCAGCAGATGGAGACCACGCAGGCGGTCGACGCCGCCTCGCTGTCCTCGCTCGGCGGATTCGCGCCGCCCACCCTGCACTCGCTCGGCGCGCGGACCGGAGCGGCGATGACCCGGCGCCTCTTCAACCTCGTCGTGACCAACGTGCCCGGCCCCCAGCAGCCCCTGTACGCCGGTGGAGCGCGGCTGCTCGCGACCTACCCCGTCATGCCGCTCTCGCGCGGGCAGGCGCTCGCCGTGGGGCTGACCTCCTACGACGGGTCGGTCTACTTCGGGCTCAACGCCGACCGTCTCGCGATGCCCGACCTCGACGTGCTCGCCCAGGCGGTCGACGAGGCCCTCGCCGAGCTGCGGGAGAGCCCGCGGGGCGGGGGTCGGTCGTGAGCGTGCGCGTCTACCTGCCGCTGGTCATGTCCGACCTCGCCGCCGTGCAGACCTCCGGCGAGGTCCCGCTCTCCTCCCGCCGCACCGTGCACGCCGTGACGGCGGGGGACCGCGCGGACCACCCGGGCGAGGACGAGGAGGACCTCGAGTTCGAGGCGACCTGCCAGGCGCTCGACAGCGCCGCTGACCGCCGCCGGACGAAGGGTGAGCGCCGCGTCGTCGTCGCCGCCGACGTCGCGTCGGTGGTCGAGCAGGACGCGTGGACCGTCGTCGTCGAGGCCCCCGTCGCCCTGTCCGACGTCGTGTCCTTCCACGTCGAGGAGAGCACCGGCACCGCGCTCGGCGAGGGCTACGACGACCTCCTCTGGTACGACGTCACCGAGCTCGACCAGCTCGTGGCCGAGGCGGGCTGACCGGCGGCCCTGTGGGCGACCCGGCGGCCGCCGGCGACGTGACGGATACGCTGACGGCACCATGCCAGGACACCCCGAGCCGCAGCGTCTGACCGAGCTCGCCACCGAGGTCGGCGGTCTCGGACGGCTCGCGCGGGCCGCTGGCGACGAGCTCCTCGACAGCCTCGTCATGGTGGGCGACCACGGCACCCAGCGGGTCGTCGACGACGCGGTCGACGCCCTCGTGAGCGCGCTGCGCGGGGTTGACGCCGAGTGCGCCGAGCTGGCCTACGTCCTCGGCAGCACCGGCGCCCGGGGCGCGGCGCGCCGCGCTCCCTCCAGCGCGGCGCGACCCGCCGAGGACCACGCCCGCGAGGGACGATGAGCGCCGCGCTGCTGGGTGACGCCGCGTCGGTCTCGGCCCTCGTCGCGTCGCTGCGACGACGGGCCGGCGACCTCGAGGTCCGCGCCGACGAGACCGACGCAGCCCACGCGGCTGCCGCTGCGGGGTGGACCGGTCGCGTGGCCGTCGGGCACCGTCGCCGGGTCGACGCCGTGACGGCGACCAGCCGCGGTGCGGCCGCGCGGATGCGAGAGCTCTCCGACGCGCTCGACGACTTCGCCGCAGCGCTCGGCGAGGCGCAGCACGACCTGCGCCGCGCGAGCGACGAGGCCCGCTCGCACGGGCTCGTCGTGCAGGACGGGCAGGTGCTGCCCGGGTGGGGCATCTCCGGCGAGGCCGACGGCAGCGCGGACGCCGAGCGTGCCGAGACGGCCGAGCGGCTGGGCCGACGGCTGCAGCGCAGCGCGGTCCTGCTCGAGCGCCGCCGAGCGGCCCTGGCCCACCGCGCCGAGGAGGTCTCGAGATGGCTACCGTGAGGCCATGCGCTTCCACCGTGCCTACAGCTTCGACGCCCCCTGCGAGCAGGTCTACGACCTGCTGATGGACGAGGGCTTCCAGCGCGAGCGGGTCGCCCGGACCGGGACCGACCCCCGCGCCGAGGTCACCCGCGGCTCCGACGCCGACGTCGTGAGCATCGTGCTCAACCTGCCCACCGACGGTGCGCCCGGCCCGGCGAAGAAGTTCCTCGGCGACTCCCTCACCGTCACCGACGACCGTCGCTGGGAGAGCGACGCCGCGTCCGACGGCGCCCGACGCGGCACGGTCGTCGTGCGGGTCAAGGGCGCCCCCGTGACGATGGACGGCACCCTCTCCCTCACGCCCGAGGGGCAGGGCTGCAGCCTCGTCGTCGAGGGCGACCTCACGTGCTCCATCCCGCTCGTCGGGCGCTCTCTCGAGGGTCAGATCGCCGAGGTCATCGGGGGCTTCGTCGACAGCGAGGCACGCGCGGTCAGGCGGCGTCTCGGCGCGTGACGGCACGGCGCTAGGCTGGGTGCTGCGAGCCGACGAGGACGTCGGCCACCCGCCGTCGAGACCGCAGATCAAGGATGCCCGAGCACATGGTTCCGCTCTCCGCCGACTCGTCCTCCACCGTCGCCGAGGGGGCCGCCACGGCGGCCGCCGCGGCTGGTGAGGACCCCACCTTCGTCCGCCGCTACCTGCGGCACGTGGACCCGGCCGAGGTCTCCGGCCGACCACCCGAGGACCTGCTCGCGCTCGCGAGCCGGCACCGCTCCGCCGCCGAGCGGCGCTCGGCCGGGCAGTCCCACCTCCACGTGAGCAACGGCTCGGTCGACGTCGTCACCGACGACCGTCCCTTCCTCGTCGACTCCGTCGTCGGGGCGCTCGAGCGCCTGGGCCACCGGGTCACGCTCGTCATCCACCCGCAGTTCGCCGTGCGCCGCGACGACGACGGCCGCATCGTCGACCTGCGCGACGCCCCCACGGGCGGCCAGGGCGTCGCCGCCGGCGAGCTCGCCGAGTCGTGGATGCACGTCGAGACCTCCGCGTCCGCCGCCGACGACGAGGTGCTGACGACGACGGTGCGCGACGTCCTCGACGACGTGCGCTGCGCCGTCCAGGACTGGGAGGCGATGCAGCAGCGCGCGCTGGAGCGCGCCGACGAGATCGCCGCGTCCGGTGACGACGACGAGCTCGACGAGGCCGCCGAGCTGCTGCGCTGGCTGACCCGCGACCACCTCACCTTCCTCGGCATCCGCGACTACACCGTGACCGACGCCGGCATGGAGCCCGTCGCCGGGTCCGGTCTCGGTCTGCTCGCCGACGACGCGTACACCCTCAGCGAGGCCGAGCAGCGCCTGGCGCAGGACCGCGTGGGCGTGCGCATCGGCAAGGGCAGCGCACGCTCGACCGTGCACCGCACCGCCTACCCCGACCACGTCGCCGTGCGCTGGCAGGGCAGCGACGGCTCGCTGCGCGAGACCCGCGTCGTCGGGCTCTTCACCTCGAGCGCCTACACCGAGCCGGTCATCACGATCCCCGTCGTCTCGGCGAAGGTCACCTCGATCCTGCACACCGCCGGGTGGAGCGAGGACTCGCACTCCGGCAACCGGGTCCTGCGCCTGCTCGAGACCTTCCCCCGCGACGAGCTCTTCCAGGACGACGTCGAGCACCTCGACCAGGTCGTGCACTCGATCCTGCGCATCGAGACCCTGCGTCAGACCTCGCTCTACCTGCGCGGCGACGCGCAGCGCCAGTACGTCACCGCCCTCGTCTACCTCTCGCGCGACCGCTACACGACGACGGTGCGCCACCGCATCGAGGAGGTCCTGCTCACCGCGATCGGGGCCGACGAGGCGACCTTCACCGCCCACGTGAGCGAGGACTCCCTCGCGCGGCTGTACTACGTCCTGCGCCGCACCGACGGCAAGCCGGTCTACACCCCGTCCTCGGACGAGGCCGGGTCGCTCGGCGACCGGGTCGCCGCCGCCTCGCGCACGTGGACCGAGCACCTCGCCGCCGCCGCCGAGGAGCGCCTGGGCGATCGCGCCGAGGCGATGCTCGCCCCCTTCGTCCACGGCTTCCCCGTCGACTACCAGGACGACTTCGACGCCGCGCAGACCGTCGCCGATCTCAAGAACCTCGTCTCCATCGACGAGGACCACCGCTTCGAGTGCGTCCTGTACGACCCCCGTCGCGGCCACGGTCGCGACGACGGCGCGACGGTCCGCCGCTTCAAGCTCTTCAGCATCGACCGGGTCTCCCTGGCCCGCGTCATGCCGCTCTTCCACGACCTCGGTCTCGAGGTCGTCGACGAGGAGCCGTACATCGTCACCCGCTCCGACGGCGAGCGCATCGGCGTCTACGACTTCGGCCTGCGGGTCGACGACGCGGGGCTGTGGGATCAGCACACCCACGAGGAGCTCCGCGAGCTCGTCGAGAGCGCGGTCACCGCGGTCTGGTCGGGTCGCGCCGAGTCCGACGCGCTCAACTCGCTCGTCGTCTCCGCCGGTCTCACCTGGCGCCAGGTCGCCCTGCTGCGGACCGTCGCGCGCTACCTGCGCCAGACCCGCACGACGTGGAGCCTGCGCTCGCTCGCCGAGGCGCTCACCGAGCATTCCCAGATCGCCCGCGAGCTCGTCGCGCTCTTCGACGCCCGCTTCGACCCCGACGTCGAGGGTGACGCGCAGGCGCGCGAGGCGGCCCAGGCCGAGATCCGCGGCCGGATCGACGAGCTGCTCGACGACGTCGCCTCGCTGGCGCACGACCGGGTCATCCGCTCCTTCGTCGGCGTGATCGCCGCGACGCTGCGCACGAGCTACTTCCAGCACGACGAGCAGGGCGAGCCGCTGCCGCGGATCAGCCTCAAGCTCGAGCCGCGCAAGGTGCCCGACATGCCCAAGCCGTGGCCCGCCTACGAGATCTGGGTGTGCTCGCCGATGGTCGAGGGCGTGCACCTGCGCTTCGGCGCGGTCGCCCGTGGCGGTCTGCGCTGGAGCGACCGGCGCGACGACTTCCGCACCGAGGTGCTCGGCCTCGTCAAGGCGCAGATGGTCAAGAACGCCGTCATCGTGCCGACCGGCAGCAAGGGCGGCTTCTACGGCAAGCAGCTGCCCGACGCCTCCGCCGACCGCGAGGCGTGGATGGAGGCCGGCCGGGCCGCGTACCGGCAGTTCATCTCAGGTCTGCTCGACATCACCGACAACCGCGTCGGCTCCGAGGTCGTCCCGCCCGAGCGCGTCGTCCGCGTCGACGGCGACGACCCCTACCTCGTCGTCGCGGCCGACAAGGGCACGGCGACCTTCTCCGACCTGGCGAACTCGGTCGCGCAGGAGTACGGCTTCTGGCTCGACGACGCCTTCGCCTCCGGTGGCTCGATCGGCTACGACCACAAGGGCATGGGCATCACGGCCCGTGGCGCGTGGGAGTCGGTCAAGCGGCACTTCCGCGAGATGGGCGTCGACACCCAGAGCGAGGACTTCACCGTCGTCGGCATCGGCGACATGTCCGGTGACGTCTTCGGCAACGGGATGCTCCTGTCCGAGCACATCCGCCTGCTCGCGGCCTTCGACCACCGTCACGTCTTCCTCGACCCGGACCCCGACGCGGCGAGCTCCTTCGCCGAGCGCCGGCGCCTCTTCGACCTGCCGCGCAGCTCGTGGGCCGACTACGACACCTCCCTCATCAGCGAGGGCGGCGGCGTGTGGCCGCGCTCGGCGAAGTCGATCCCCGTGAGCGAGCAGGCCGCGGCCGCGCTCGGTCTCGACGGGGCGACCTCGCTCGCGCCGAACGACCTCATCCGCGCGATCCTCCTCGCGCCGGCCGACCTGCTGTGGAACGGCGGCATCGGCACCTACGTCAAGGCGCAGAGCGAGAGCCACGACGAGGTCGGCGACCGCTCCGGCGACGCCTACCGCGTCGACGGCGCCCAGCTGCGGGCGAAGGTCGTCGGTGAGGGCGGCAACCTCGGCGCCACCCAGCGCGGTCGCATCGAGGCCGCGCAGAGCGGCGTGCGGATCAACACCGACGCCGTCGACAACTCCGCCGGCGTCGACACGAGCGACCACGAGGTCAACATCAAGGTCCTCCTCGGCGACGTCGTGCGCGAGGGCGGTCTCGACGAGCCGGCCCGCGTCGACCTGCTCGCCTCGATGACCGACGAGGTCGGCGAGATGGTCCTGCGCGACAACTACGAGCAGAACGTCCTGCTCGGCAACGCGCGCGCCCAGGGCGGCTCGATGCTCTCGGTCCACGAGACCTTCATGACCGACCTCGAGGAGCGCGGCGAGCTCGACCGCGAGCTCGAGTTCCTGCCGAGCAAGACCGAGGTCGCCCGCCGTCAGGAGGCCGGGCAGGGGCTCACCTCGCCCGAGCTGTCGGTGCTCCTCGCCTACAGCAAGCTCGCGCTCAAGGTCGACCTGCTCGAGTCCGCGACCCCGGACGACCCGGCGACCGAGGACATGCTGCTCTCGTACTTCCCGCAGCGCATCCGGGACGAGTACGGCGACCAGGTGCTCGCGCACCCCCTTCGCCGCCAGATCGTCACCACCGTCCTGGCCAACGACGTCGTCAACCGCGGCGGCATCACCTTCGTGCACCGCGCGGTCACCGAGACCGGCGCGACGCCCGAGCAGGTCGCCCGGGCCTACGTCGTCATCCGCGAGGTCTTCGGTCTCGACGACTACGTCGCCGAGGTCGAGGCGCTCGACGCCGTCGTGCCGACCGAGGTGCAGACGCGGCTCTACCTCGAGTTCCGCCGGCTGCTCGACCGCGGGGTGCGCTGGCTCCTCGCCGCGCGCCCGGGACGGCTGGCGATCCGCGAGGAGATCGAGCGCTTCGCGCCGGTCGTCGCCGAGCTCGGCTCGAGCGTCGGCGGCATGCTCCAGGGCTCGGAGGCGAAGCGGCTCGAGGACAACACCGCCGACCTCGTCGAGCGGGGCGTCCCCGAGCAGCTCGCCGCCCGCGCCGCGTCGCTGCTCGACGGCTACTCGCTGCTCGACATCACCGACATCGCCGCCGACTCGGGGCAGACGCCGGAGCAGGTCGCCGAGCTGTACTACCTCGTCTCGGAGCGCTTCGGCATCGACGACCTGCTGCTGCGCGTCACCGCGCTGCCGCGCGTCGAGCGGTGGGACAGCCTGGCCCGCGGCGCGCTGCGCGACGACCTCTACGCGACGCTGCAGGCGCTCACCCGTTCGGTGCTCGAGTCGAGCTCGGAGCTCAGCGACCCGACGCCCGAGGAGCGGTGGCAGAGCTGGCTCGACGGGCACGACGAGTCGTGGGAGCGCGTGCGCACCTCGCTCGCCAGCATCCGCGCGCTGTCGGCGCCGACCGTCGCCGCCCTGTCCGTCGCGCTGAGGATGCTGCGCTCGGTGACGCGGTGACCCCAGTCCGCACGACGACCGAGGTCTTCGCGGCCAGCGGTCTGACGCAGGCCGAGGTCGAGCGGCTGCGGCTGGTCCTCGAGGACTGGCAGCTGCTCGCCGACCTCGGCTTCTGCGACCTCGTCATGTGGGTGTGCCTCGACGAGGGCTGGGTCGCCGTGGCCCACGCCCGCCCGATGACGGGGCCGATGGCCTTCGTCGACGACATGATCGGGCGGCACGCCTTCGACGACCTGCGCGAGGTCATCGACGCCGCCGCGGACGCGGGTCAGTGCATCGACGCCGACGGCCTGGAGGGCACGACGAAGGTCGCCGCCGTGCCCGTGCGGCTCGGCGGGCGCACGGTCGGCGTCGTCACCCGGCACCAGCCGGGTGGTCGTGACCGCTCGACCAGCCCGCTCGAGCGCACCTACGGCGAGCTCACCGACACGCTGAGCGAGATGCTCGTGCGGGGGGAGTGGCCCTCGGCGTCGGCCCCGACGGGTCAGCGCCGCGGTGCGCCCCGGGTCGCCGACGGGGTCATCCAGCTCGACGAGCGGGGCGAGGTCCTCTTCGCCAGCCCGAACGCCGTGAGCGCGATGCGTCGTCTCGGCCACGACGGCCAGATCCTCGGTGCGGTGCTCGCGCAGGCGATCGGCGGTCTGCCGCGTCTCGACGGCCCGCTCGACGAGGGCCTGGCCATCGTGGTCATGGGTCGCGCCGCGTGGCGCGCCGAGGTGACGGCGGGCGGCCAGGCCGCGACCCTGCGGGCCCTCCCGCTGACACGGGGTGGCGCCCGTCAGGGCGCGATCGTCCTCATCCGCGACATCTCGGACCTGCGGCACCGCGACGAGCAGGTGCTCAGCAAGGACCAGACGATCCGCGAGATCCACCACCGGGTGAAGAACAACCTGCAGACTGTGGCGGCGCTGCTGCGCATGCAGGGGCGCCGGGTCGAGGACGGCGAGGGCCGGCAGGCGCTGCGCGAGGCGGAGCGCCGGGTCGGGGTCATCGCGATGGTCTACGAGACCTTGAGCACCGGCTTCTCCGAGGAGGCCGACTTCGACGAGATCGCCGTGCGCGGGCTGCGCGGCATCATCGAGGTCGCGCGCACCCAGGGCTCGCTCGACTCACGGGTCGAGGGCAGCTTCGGCTGGATGGGCCCGAACGAGGCGACCTCCGTCGCGCTCATCCTCTCCGAGCTCATCCAGAACGCCGTCGAGCACGGCGTGCCCGACGGGGGAGCGATCGTCGTGCGGGCCGAGCGCACCGCGGCGGACGGCGAGGACATCCTGCGGGTGAGCATCACCGACGACGGGGCGGGTTTGCCGGCGGGCTTCCGGCCCAGCCGGGCCGGGCTCGGCACCCGGATCGTCACCTCGATGGTGCAGGACCTGCGTGGCACGATCCGCTGGGAGGACAACCCCCAGGGCGGGACGACCGTGCGCTTCAGCGCCCGGCTGCGTCAGCGCAGCTGACCCCGGGCGACGGGAGAGCCGGTGGCCGCTCCGTGAGGAGCTGGCCGCCGGCTCGGGTCGTGCAGGTGGGTGGGCGTCTCAGCCGGCGCGGCGGGCGCGGGCGTTACGACGCTTGAGCGCGCGGCGCTCGTCCTCGGACAGACCGCCCCAGACGCCGGCGTCCTGGCCGGACTCGATGGCCCACTTGAGGCAGGTGTCGATGACCTCGCAGCGGCGGCACACCTTCTTGGCCTCCTCGATCTGAGCGATCGCGGGGCCGGTGTTGCCGATGGGGAAGAACAGCTCGGGGTCCTCGTCGAGGCAGGCTGACCGGTCGCGCCAATCCATGTAGTCGTGCTCCTTGTCTGTCTGTGGGGCCTAGCGGTGGTGGCCTGGGATCCTGACCCGGGCAGGGGTCAGGGGTGGATCACCAGTCGATCGGCGTTGACGGACGGTGCTCGCTCGGGAGTCCCGGTCGGGGACACCCTGTGCCAACGATCCACGCAGGCTCGATTGTTCCGGGCCGGGGCGCGTGAGGGCAGGCAGGAGCCTGTATCGGGGGCGACCCTCGATGTTAGCCGGGGACGGGCATGTCCCGCTAGGGGTAGCGGCCGGTGAGTTGCCGGCGGGTCTCGGCCCCGTGGTCGTCCCACCCCATCACGGGGGTCCGACGACGCGCCCACCGGGTCGCCCGCGAAGGGCGGCCGACGCGCACCCGGGGCTGATGCCGGGGCGGAGTCGTAGGGTGCGGCCTGTGAGCACCGCACCACGACCCGACGGCGCCCGGACGGGCCTGGCCCCCGCTGCCCTCGTCGCGGGGGCGGTGTGCGCGGTGTACGCGCTCGCCCTGCTCGTCGCGGCCGGCCTGTACCTGCGCGAGCTCGTCACCGGTACGACCGACGTCGCCTCCGCCGCGGCGCTCTCGCTCGTCGTCACCGCGATCTTCACCGTGCTTCTCGCCGCCATGGCCCGCGGGTGGCTCACCGGCCGCCGCTGGCCCCGGACCGCGACGGTCGTGTGGTGCCTGCTCACCCTGCCGGCGATCTGGACCCTCAACACCTCCAACGGCCTGCTCGTCGCCGCCCCGCTCGCGGTGCTGTCGATCGCCGGTCTGCTCGCCGCGATGTCCTCGCCCGCCGCCGACCTGCCGGAGGACACCGTCCACTGAGGCGGTGGTTCGAAGAAGGATCGTCACGTCGAGGTGACAGATCTTCTTCGAACGACGCGGGAGCGCGGGGGTGGTACCTGATCACCGCGGTTGTGTCGCAGCAGGTGACTGACCCGCTGCCCGAGCCGGGAGCGCGACCTGCACCTCGACGGCGACCCCGCGGTCGACGAGGTGGCCCCGGCCCGGGACCCGCGGCGAGGCCAAGACCCGGACGCCCAGGACGTCACCGTCGGAGCGGGCCTGGGGCTGCAGCAGCAGGCCCCGACGCGACCGGCACATCGTCGCGGTCAGCCCCCTGAAGGACGTGGCCGCCGTCGAGCTGCTCGCGGCGAGGAGGACGTCGCCCGAGCGCGAGCAGTGACTGGCGTAGCTGCGCAGGACCGGGTCGAGGGGCGTCTCGTCGAGCGTGTCGAGGTCGTCGACGAGGACGACGAGGTCTTCGTGCGACTGCACGGCGCGCACGAAGGGATCGACCTCCCCGGGACCGATGACGGCGAGCGACGACGAGACGAGCCGCGTCGCCCGTGAGGAGACCTCGAGGACGGGCCGACCCCCCTTCGCCAGCTGCTCGCCGAGGAGCCGCAGAGCCGTGGTGCGTCCCGACCGGCCGGGCCCGACGACCACCCAGGGCCCGCCGTCGACCTCGACCACGACGGGACGGTCCGGGTCGCCGGAGTGGCCGAGCACGAGCCCTTCCGCGTGCGGCAGGTCGTCGAGCGCGACGCTCGCCGGCAGGTCGACGACACGCCACCGCCACGGGTCGCAGGAGTCGGTGGACGGTCGTCCTGCCGGCACGGGCAGTGCCACCTGGGCGAGGACGCCGTCGGGCAGGAGGGCACCACGGCCGGGCACCGCACCGGCGGGCACCAGCGACGGCGGCGCACCGGCGGCCAGGACGTCGCCTCGATCGGGCAGGTGGAGCACGAGACGCCGACGAGCCAGCGACCCGAGCCGTCCCGAGGACAGCTCCCGTCCGCCGGTCACGACGAGACGGATGCCCAGGGACGTGCCGTCACGAGCCACGGACTCGAGCGCGTCGGCGCTCTCGAGGTCGGGCTGGTCGGGCGCCCGGGAGACGAGCGACCAGCCGTCGACGGCGACCACGAGGACGGGCGGGGGCGGGTCCGCCTCGCCCCGCCGCCAGTCAGCCCACCACTGCTCGTACCCGGGACGGCCGCTCGCCCGCAGCGCCTCGCGCCGTGAGCCGATGTCCTCGCGCAGGCGGGCGACCAGCCGGCGAGTCGTGGACCGGTCGCCGGGGTCGACGAGGGACGCCACGTGCGGCTGCCCCCGGGCGCGGTCGGTCGCCGGGGACGGCGGCGCGACGAGGTGGACGACGACGTGAGAGCGCAGGGCAGAGCCCATCCGGCTCACGAGGGAGTGCAGCGCGGTCGTGCGACCTGTCCTCGGGCCGCCGACGACGAGCAGATGACCGTCGCCGAGCGCCCAGGTGAGCGGGTCCTGCCGCTGCTCGTCAGGGTGGTCGGTCAGCCCCCAGACGACGACGTCCGGCGGTGCCGACGGCACCGTGTCGACGACCGCGGGCAGCTGGGGGAGCCACGGCCGGTGCGGCGGGGGTGCGCCGGTGCACTCCCACGCCTCGCGCGCGAGGTCGACCGCCTCGCGCAGGTCGCTGCCTGCTCCCGCCGGGACCTGGTCTGCTCGAGACCACAGGAGCTCGCCCCCTTCGCCGCGGACGGTGAGATGGTCACCGCCACCGCTCCGCCCGCCGACGTACGCGGCCTGGACGGCGGTCGGCGGGCCGTCCCCGGTCCGCAGCAGCCCGCGACCGGGCATCCCCTCCGGGATGCTCGCGGCGTCGGCGCACCCGATGACGTCGTCGCTGTCGACGCGGTCGCGGACCCGCAGCGAGATGCGCAGGTTGACGTTGGCCTTGATCTCGGGCGTGATGATGCCGCCCGGCCGCTGCGTCGCCAGGACGAGGTGGATGCCGAGCGAGCGCCCGACCGCGGCGAGACGCACCATGCCGCTGAGGACGTCGGGCTGCTCCTGGGCGAGGACCCGGAACTCGTCGACCACCACGACGAGCCGGGGCAGGGCGCCCCCGGCCTCGCGGTAGGCGATGATGTCGGCTGCGCCGAGCTCGGCGAGCAGGGCCTCGCGCCGACGCAGCTCGGCGCCGAGGCTGACGAGGGCCCGCTGCGCGCCGTCGGGGTCGAGATCGGTGAGCACCCCGACGGTGTGGGGCAGCTCGGCGCAGGCGGCGAGGGCGGCACCGCCCTTGTAGTCGACGAGGACGAAGGTGAGCCGATCCGGTCCGTGCGCGAGGGCGAGGGAGCAGATCCAGGACTGGAGGAGCTCGGACTTGCCCGAGCCGGTGGTGCCGCCGACGAGGACGTGGGGGCCGTCCGTCACGAGGTCGACGGTGAGGGGTCCACCTTCGCCGGCGCCGAGGACGGCCGCGAGGCCCGACGACGGGGCCCGCCATCGTTCGAGGAGGGCGCCGGGGCCCGTCGGGACGTCGGTGACGTCGGTCAGGGCGACGACGGCGGGCAGCCGTGACCGACGACGACCGGGTGCCGCGTCGCGCAGGGGCGCCAGCGCGCGGCCCACCTCCTCCGCCCACGACAGGCCGACCCCGTCCGCGACGACCGCGTCGTGCCGACCGGGGCCGCGCACGACCCCCCGCCCGTCGCGCAGGGCGAGCACGGTGCGGCACTCGTGGGGCAGCTCGCCCCCGGCGGTGGGGGCGAGCAGGACCCGGACCCCGACCGCAGGGCCGTCGTCGACCACGGTGCGCCACGCCTCGGAGCGGCGCCACGGCCCGGGGTCGTCGACGACGACGAGGGTCAGGTCGTGGGTGGATCGTGGGTCGCGGCGACGTACCTCCTCCGCCAGGGAGTGCAGGCCGTCGGCGCCCGCCGACGAGACGTGCGGGGCGCGGGCGAGCCCGCCCATCCACCCCACCCGGCCGAGCACGAGCACCTCGACCTCGGAGGGAGGGTGCAGGACGAGCACCTGCCCGACCACCCAGCGGGCGACCCCGGCCACCTCGGCCGGGTCGCCCTCGACGCCGAGGACCGGGTGCGCGTCGAGGTCGAGCGCGACCGGCACACCGGTGAGACGGGGGTGCGTCGCGTCGGCGCCGGGAGCTGTGACCTGGAGGTGCGCCGCGGTCTCCCCGACGCCCACGCGCACCAGGCACGCACCGGCGTGGTCGCGTCGTCGCTCCCAGAGCCGTGCGCCCGGCCCGGCGGCCACGAGCCGCAGCTCGTAGGGGTCGGGCGAGGACCGCTCGAGCCGAGATGCCTCGTCCTGCAGCGCCGCCTCGAGCCGCGCGCGGGCGCGACGGCTGGCGTCCACCCAGTCGGCGCGCTCGCGGCGGGCGTCGGCGCGGGAGCCGATCCGGTCCGAGAGGTGGGTGCCGAGCATCATCACCGGCGACAGCAGCGCGAGCAGCAGCATGCGGGGACCGAAGAGGTAGGCCATCGCGCCGGCCAGCGGCAGCGGTGCCACGAGCATGACCCACGGCAGACGTCGGGCTCGCGGTGCTCGTGGCTCGGCGGGGAAGGCGACGGCCCGGGCCGGCTCCGGGGGAGCCGGGAGCGGCTGGGTGCTCACCCGCAGCGTCCCGTCCCCGGTCGGGACGACGGCCAGACGTCGTCCGTGCGTCCCCCGGACGGCGAGCCGGTGAGCCCCGGCGGTCAGGACGGAGCCTGCCGTGAGGGTCTCGCCCGCGTCGTCGAGGTCGTGGTCGTCGAGCCGCGTGGGGTTGGTCGTCGACGCGGGTCGCACGTGCACCCCCGAGGAGCCGACCTCGACGACGAGATGGGTCCGGGAGAGCGAGGGGTCGTCGAGGGTCAGGTCGCACGAGGGGGAGCGGCCCACGGTCCAGCTGCCGTGGGTCAGGGCGATGTCGTGACCGGCGTCCGGCCCCCCGACGACCGCGAGGCGAAGGGGGGAGCCGCGCGCCCCGCCGTGCGGGACGTGGCCGGCCGGCCGGACGAGGAGGTGCGCGCCGTGGAGGAGCGGGGGAGAGCCCGCCGCCATCTGCTCATCGACGACCTCCTCGCCGACCCAGACCTCGCTCGCGGGGTCGAGGTGGAGCGCCTCGAGGAGCGCGTCGGCCAGGCAGCGGCCGTCGTGAGCCCCGGCCACGTCGACCGTCACCTCGTGGGTGCGGCCGTCGGTCGTCGAGAGGGTGAGGCCGAGGTGCATGTGCGGGGACGGTAGACGAGGTCGGTCGACCGGCGACCTGCGCTGTCCACAGGTGCCCTGGCGCACCGTCCGCGAGGGTGACCTGTGGATCTCGCCGCGCCAGGTGAGGCTCGAAGCACTACCTTCTTGTGATCGGCCGGGGGGCGATGGGGAGACGGGGACGCAGCGGAAGGGGATGGCGTGGAGGCGCACGCGGTCGTCGAGGCGGAGGTCAGGGAGCTGATCCGGCGCAGCGGGGTGGACCCCGTGCGCGACCACCGGTCCGTGAGCGAGCTCGTGCGCGAGGCGGTGACCGACTACGACGAGCGCTCGATGCACGGGGGCCTGCCGCTGCTCGGCAACTTCGAGGCGGCGGTCAAGCAGGTCATGGACGCGGTGGCCGGCTTCGGCCCGCTGCAGCAGTACTTCGACGACCCGGAGGTCGAGGAGATCTGGATCAACGCGCCGAGCCAGGTCTTCGTCGCGCGTCAGGGGATCGCGGAGCTGACGAGCACGATCCTCACCGCCGACGGGGTGCGAGACCTCGTCGAGAAGATGCTGAAGTCCTCCGGCCGACGGGTGGACCTGTCGTCCCCCTTCGTCGACGCGGTGCTGCCCGACGGCAGCCGCCTCCACGTGACGATCCCCGACATCAGCCGCGAGCACTGGCTCGTCAACGTGCGCAAGTTCGTCGTCAAGGCCGACCACCTCGACGACCTCGTCCGTCTCGGCACGCTGACGCAGCACGCGTCGACCTTCCTGCAGGCCGCCGTCGCGTCGGGGCTCAACGTCCTCGTCGCCGGCGGCACGCAGGCAGACAGGTAAAGAGTCCTATGGCGACTACGGACTACTTGCTCGATCACCAGCGCCGAAAGTTGGTGCGGCTGTAGTTTCGCTCTATGCGGACGCGTGTGCACTTTGTCGACGGGCCCTTGAAGGGCGAGCCTCTCGCGATCGAACACCACAGACTTCATGATCGAGCTCAGATGGAGTTTCGCCTTGAGAGTGGCCGAGTCGCGGTATACGAGATGTCCTCCTGGCACTCGCGAGACGGTTGGCAGTGGGACTTCACTTTCGTCGGATACGCGCACTAGTCCCCGGTCAGGGAGCTTCGACCAGCACCTGATCGGACTCGCAGCTCGGGCACAGCACCGCAGCCCACGCCTCAGACGCAGAGCCGAAGGACTCGTCGAAGTCCGCCTCGGCCCTGTTGAGCCGGGCCTGCTTGCCCGCCCGATTCGAGTAGCGGTTGCCCGAGGAGCCGATCATCGAGACCGCGTCTGCGCCGCGCAAGAAGGTGGACAGGGCGCCCCGCTCGTTGAGGAGGCGGTTCAGCGCCCGCCCGTCGATCTGGTACGAGCAGCCGCAGTGCTGGCAGACCGCGTTGAGCACCTGCTTCTTGGTCTTGAACTTCCTGCCCTTCCACTTCCCGAGCCAGGCCGACCCCGGGGGTGGGGGGTTCTTGTCGAGGCGCACGCGATCCGGCGGCTGCTCGGCCGGTGCCGGGGCGGCATAGCCGTGGTGCTGCTGCTGCGGGTACTGACCTGCCGCGGGCGCCGGAGGGTGAGGCGGAGGCGCGGCCGGCCAGGGGTTGGCGAAAGGAGAGGCGTACTGCCCTGCTTGGGGTGCGGAGGACTGCGGGGGTGCGGAGTCGGGCATGACCGAGATGAGTTTGACGACCGAGATGATCAAGGTCAGATCGGCCCCGGTCCGTGCCTCGAGCAGCTGCCACGCAGCTGACTCGTGCCCCGCGCGGATCAGGGCCATCACCTCTGGCGACTCGAGAGCCGTGCGGTGGATCGCATCGAAGTCCATCGACCGATCGTAGGTAGCCGGGCCTCGACAGGCAGCGCCTTTGGCCGAATACGCCCGCCCGTTAGGGCGCTCCCGGCCGCACGAAACCGCGACATGTTCGACTTGCGCCGCCTCACCAACCAACGACCGGGCGGCGCAGGAGGAGCGGTCATGAGCAAGAAGGCAAAGCCCGCCGTCGACGGCGAGCGCACGGCGAACAAGGGGCTCCTGTGCTCCGAGAAGGGCTGCACGAAGCCGGCGACGGCGCGGTCCAAGTGCAGCGCTCACTACGCCGCGGCCCGACGTCTCGACCCGGCCGTCCGGCAGAAGGCTCGCGAGGCGAGTGCTCGGGCCTACGCGAAGAAGAAGGCGGGGGAGGGGGAGTGAAGGCCGACGAGCTGCGGGGCCACGACTTCCTGCCGCCCCCCTCGTTCCTCGGGCAGGTCCCGCCGCTGTACGCGACGGAGAACCTGCCCGAGCGCGAGCGTCTCGTCTGGATCCGCTACTTCTGCGCGCCGGACTTCGAGTGGCTCGTGCTGGAGTACGAGCCCTCGACCGGCGTCGCGTTCGGGCTGGCCGACCTGGGTCACCCCGAGCTCGGCTACTTCTCCCTGCGCGAGCTCGCCGACCTCGTCGCCCTGCCCCGCCCCGGCTACCCGGTGATCGTGGAGCGCGACCTGTCGTGGGAGCCGAAGCCGCTGTCCGAGGCGCGCGGGTGACCACCGGGCGCACCGCTCGTGGCCGGTACTTACACGCGTGTCATTCGCCGCTACGATGCTGCCAGACGCCTCGAACTTCGGTTGTCGGTGGCCACGGCTACCGTCCAGCAGCGTCTACGAAAGAGGAGAGACGTTGACGACGAACGCGACCGCAGCGAGCGAGCCGGCCCTGACCGTGGCCTCGTTCTTCGCCGGGATCGGCGGGTTCGACCTGGGCTTCGAGCGCGCCGGCATGCGCACCGTGTGGCAGTGCGAGATCAAGTCGTTCTGCCAGGACGTGCTCAAGCATCACTGGCCGGACGTGCCCAAGGCGACAGACATTCGAGAGGTGAAGGCAAGTGACATCCCGGAAGCAACCATCTGGGCAGGTGGGTTCCCCTGCCAAGACGTCTCACTTGCTCGAATGGGCCCGCGCAGTGGACTCCGGGGTAAGCAGTCGGGGCTCTTCTTTGAGTTTGCTCGACTACTTGAAGAAGCTCGCCCCCCTGTTGTCGTCCTCGAAAACGTTGCGGGTCTCCTCTCTTCCCACGAAGGACGAGATTTCGGACTCGTCGTTCGGACGCTGGCCGACCTCGGGTATGGCGTGGCGTGGCGAGTACTTGACAGTCGCTACTTCGGCGTCCCCCAGTCACGCACCCGAGTCTTCATTGTCGGAACTCTTGGAGGTCCGGCCCGTGCCGGATCAATACTTTTTGAGCCCGAACGCGGCGACCGGGATCTTGAGAAGGGCCGACAGGATGGGCCGAAACCTGTTTCCCCCTTTCAGATCAGCGTTGGAGATCCTCAGCGGGGCTTCGTCAAGAAGCTAGCTCACTGCCTCTACGCCGAGAGCGCTCGCCACACCGGCACCGACTGGTCGCGGAACTACGTCTCGTACCCCGAGGGCCGGGTGCGTCGGCTGACGCCGCTGGAGACGGAGCGTCTCCAGGGGTTCCCCGACGGCTGGACCAACGTCGACTCGTTCGGAGGGAACGTCGACAAGCTCGACTCGGCCCGGTACCACGCCTGCGGCAACGCAGTCACCGTGAATGTCGCCGAGTGGATCGGCGGACGCCTCGCCGAAGTGATGAGCGACTACGCGACCGGTGATGCTCAGGCCGGCGTCGCCTAACTTCAGGCCTCTTCGCCCGGCTCCTCGTACAGCTTCTCGATGTACTGAGGGGCCGGGCGTTCGCTTGCCCGGGCTGGCAGGTGATCAGCCGGGATCTCTCCGGTCGCCTCGTCAAGAGCCCTGACCGTGTCAGGGTCGATGACATCGCTGTACACGGGGTTGAGGTCCACGAAATAACGACCGGCGTCGTGACGAAGCAGTACGACGTGCGAGTCGAACAGCCAGTGATCTCTCTTGCAGAGAAGAATGCCGTTTTGCACAACGTCCAGGTCGAACTGCCCCCACGGCAGGATGTGCGCGGCGTCTACGCCGCTACGAGCAAGGCCTGGGATGTCGAGTGCGAGCATCCCGCAGAAGGCGCACCGGTGGCCGTACGCGCGCTGCACGGCCTTCTTGAACTGAGTGTGAGATGCGCCTCGAACCCGCCGCTGCCGGAACTCGGACTCCAGCCGAAGCTTCACCTCGGGCAACTCGGGCGGTGCCTTGTCAGGCGTGGGCAGCTGAACCTCGTCGGTGAGCCCGCAGAGAACCTCGAGCGCAGGCAGGGGGTCAGCGCCGGGCAGGTAACCAGGGGCGCGATAGGCAGTGAGAGCGTCGATGACGTCTCCGACCGCCGCCTCCGCTGGGATGCCAATGGCGGTGCTGTTGATGACCTGCGTGCGGTGACCATTGACGGTGTCTCGGATCCTCGACGGGAGGATCCCGTCGGCTTCCCACACCCGCTGGAGGCGCGTCAGGCGGTCCTTTGCGTCGATGACGGTCCGGGTTGCCGCCTGAGACGCGGGTCCTGATCGAGCGATGAAGTACGTCGGCGTGACGACAGCCGCCCCGCCGTCGGTGGACACGAGGTCCACCTCGATGTCCAAGATGTATCCATTCTTCAGGACAATCGGCTGGCCGTGGGAGACCTTCGACTCGTCTCGAATGCTCCTCGGCAGAAGTGCCAAGGCTGCCGCCTGCCGCTGTACGTGCACCCCGTTCCCGGTGATTCGGAGTCGTCGCTTGCCGCCCTGAGGGCCCAGCATGACCTCTGAGTCCTTGACGCCGAAAGGCGTGTCCCACTCGAACCGGTGGTCCATGAGGTCGGCGGCTGAGACGCCGCCAGAATTGCCGACGAGCTCGTATTCGCCGCGACCGCCGGACGGCTGCTTTCGGAAGGTGAGGGGCACCCGGCCGAGCGTACGGGTAGAGCGCGGTGATGTCCTTCGACCTTGAAGAATGCCGAGCGGTGGCCGCCTACACTTTCACGGCGTGAAGGGTCCTCTAGCGCCGGACGATCCCCGGCACGGCACCACCAACGGCTACCGCAATCGGGGCTGCCGGTGCGACGCCTGCCGGGAGGCTCACCGAAAGAACCACCAGGCGTACGTGGAGCGGGTTAGAAGTTCAGGTCAGCTCACCGGGGCGGAGCTCAAGCACGGGACTGCGTACCGCTATCAGGTGGGCTGTCGCTGTGACGAGTGCCACGAGGCTCGTAACGAAAAGTCTCGGCAGGACAAGCGACGAAGGCGGCGTGAGCGCCGAGCGGCTGAGTGAGCCGGTCCCTGCGGCCCGCCGCGCTAGCCATCGAAGGATCCTGACGACGAAGGGCCCGCCCTCCGAGGAGAGCGGGCCCTTGGTGCGCGGCGACGGTCAGGTGTCGTCGTCCTGTCCGGTGACGGTGTTCGAGGCGGCGGTGAGTCCCAGGCCGACGCCGAGAAACGAGAAGACGCTCAGCGCGACGGTGAGCCAGGTGGGCTGACCTGCCTGCGCAGATGCGTAGCCGACCTGGGTGGCGCCGAGGCACAGGCCGACGGCGCCGTAGGCGTAGTAGATGACGGCGCGTGTCTTGGGCGGGAGCGCGGTGAGGTCGACCGTGGACATGACCGGCCCCCTCAGTTGTAGAGCCAGGTCGCGGAGCCCGGCCGGACGTCGACGTGCGCGACGGTGCCGGTCCGGGCGGTGACGCCGACGCCGCCGAAGACGCCGAGGGCGCGGACGGACTCGGCCTTGACGATCGACGGGATGTCGGCGGCCTTGCCGCTCATGTGCTGCGAGGCGGTCGCGCCGCCGACCGCCTTGTTGTGAGCCGGGCAGCGATAGCCCGAGACGACGTTGAGGCCACGGGGGTAGTGCTTGGCGCGAAGCTTCTCGAGGCCGCGCACCAGGTCGCGGTCGACGACGATCCGTCGGCACCCGGCGTACTTGCCGCCGCACTTGCAGGCGAACTCGGTGAAGTTGAAGTTCGGGGACGCGGTGCCGCCGCGCTTCTTCGAGCTGCGGAACGAGCTGGACTCGAGGATCGCGGCCATGGTCTTGGCGCCGAGAACCCCGTCGGCCTTGAGCGTGGTGCGGGTGTAGCCGCCCTGGAAGTCTCTGATGGCCTGGTCGAGGCGGGCCCGGCCGCTGGTGTTCCAGCCGAGCTTGCGGAGGTGCCAGGCGGCGCGGCGTCGGTCGATGACGTTCATGTCTTTTCTCCTTGGACGTGACAAATCGCCCGGCCAGGACGGTCGGGTTCGAGAGGGGTGAGTCAGCGGCGGGTGGTGCGCTGCAGCAGCCACCAGCCGACGGCGGCGGTCACGACGAAGGCCACGAACGCGGCCTGGTCGGCGTACTCGAAGCGGATGCGGCGCAGGAGGCCGACGGAGAGGAGCACGACCATCGCGCCGAGGGTGAAGAGCAGCGCGCGCTCGGTGTCCGTCCGGGGTATCCGCCGTCCCAGAGCCCGGACGAGCGCGACGGCGATGAGCACGAACGCCACGACGTTGACGACGACGAGCGACCCGGCGGCGGCGGTCATCCTGTGCCTCCGGCCGGGCCGTCGTCCTCGGGCGGTTCTGTCTCCCGCCAGACGGTGACGGTCTTGTACGCCCAGACGACGGCGACGGCGAGGTAGGCGACGATGGAGCCGTACGTCAGCCAGTCGGTGAGGTCGACGGAGTCGATCCGGGAGTCGATGCGGCGCGCCGATCCGACGCCGACGAGGAGAGTCATCGCGGCCCCGCCGAGCATGAGCATCCGCCCGAGCGGGTCTCTCCACCACGAGGACCTGGCGCGGTAGGCGTAGACGGCGACGAACACGGAGACCGACAGCAGAGCGAGCGCGGTGACGGCCTCGAGGAGGTTCTGGGCGTGGTCGCTCATGCGGGGTGCTCTCCTCGGTAGGCGGCGCGCATCCGTTGCGCGAAGTGGTTTTCCTGGCGGTGCCGACGAAGGCGCTCGGCGACCTCGCGCGCCTCAGAGGCGAGGATGTGGTCCTCTGCTGCTTCGACCCGGGCGAGGTCCCGCACTCTCTGGGCTTCGGCGATCTCGACCCGGTCGGAGGGACGGGTGAGGATCTTGGCCAGCAGGGCGAGGACATCAGGACGTCGCATCGGAGTCCTCCGTCCCGACGACCGGCAGCGCGAGGAGCACCTTGTCCGCCGTCGTGCCGTGCTCGTTGGCGAGGTGCTCGAGGGCACGGCGTAGGTCGCGGTTCGCGTCACGCAGGTCGCCGATCGTCTCCTTGTAGGTCGAGACGATGGACTCGTGAACACGCCGCGGGACGAGGTCGCCGCGGATGATCAGGAGCACGGCGAGGAAGATGAGACCGCCCCAGCCGAGGCCCGACCACGGCACGGAGGACAAGATCAGGTCCATGACCTCACCTCTCGTAGGTGACGCGGATCTTGGGGCGGGTGTAATTCGGGGAGTCCGTGTGGCCGTTGAAGCGCAGGTAGTAGGTGCCGGAGGTGGAGTCGATCGCGACGGTGAAGAGGCGCGAGCTCGCGAAGCTCGTGTCGACCGTGACCCACTTGCCCTCTCCGGACTTCAGGTTGTACGTCTTGGCCGTGCCCGTTCGAGTGACGCCGGACCACGTCGACGGCATCGAGGTCTGAGTCGCCCGCATCAGGCTGACCGTGCCTCCCGCGCCGAAGTAGGTGTGGTTGGCGTAGAGGTAGATCTCGACCTTCTTGACCGTGGCGCCGGACAGCGCCGCGCTCATGGTCTTCGTCGTCTCTCCCGAGGTCGCGCTGCCGCTGAAGAGGAACGCGCCCTTCTGCAACCCGTTGTAGCTGTTGTAGCCCTGGATGATGTCGCCTTGGGCGTCAGACCCGCGCTGCGTGCCGTCCCCCTTGTAGGTGACCGAGCTCGTCGCTGTCCACGTCGAGACGTAGGTCCGCTCCGTCACCGTGGTGCTACCGCCGCCTCCGCCTCCGGAGGTCTGGCCGCCGGTGTTGTAGGACCCGCCGCCGTAGGAGCCAGTTGGGCCGACGTCCTCGATCCACAACTCGGCCTCGGACATCGTCGCGGTGCCGCCGTTCGCGCCGTAGTACGTCAGGAGCATCTCGACGTCGGTCGTCGAGTCGACGCCGGCGAAGCCCTCCAGGATGCCCTGGTAGTAGTACTCGCCGATCGTCGGCCCTGAGACCGATCCCTGAGCCTCCATCGGAGAGCTGATGGTGATCGGGTCGCCGTCGGTCGCCAGGCGGAGGCGGACGGTGATCGCGCCGGAGTTCGTGCTCGACTTCGTCATGCACGTCGCCCCGAGGCGGTAGACGCGCCCCTTGATCATCGTCGCGCCGAGGGAGGCGTAGCCCCACTCCTCACCGGCGGCCCGGGTCGAGGAGGTGACCGTGAAGCGCTGCCGAGCGATGACGCCCCACGGCAGCTGGTCGAGCCAACCAGGATCGAGGGAACCGTTCTCGGCATCGGCCAGGGTCCCGAGCAGGGGCAGGCCGGCAGCGAAGACGTCGCCGGAGAAGTAGCCGCTCTGGCCGGTGACGGTGCCGTCCTCGGCGAAGCCCGCGATCCTGTCGCCGTTCGCATCGGTGATCCAGAACGTGTCGGCGCCGCTGCCGCCGATGCTCGTCGAGACGTACCGCCCGCCGTCGCCGTCGACGTCATACAGAGAGAGGCCTTCTTCGTTCAGCTCCGCCGCTCGACCTAGCGAGTTGCCGGCGACGATTGCCCCCCCGGTAGAGATGTTCATGACGACATCAAGGTTCCCGGCAAGCAGCTGATCAACCGTTAACTGGACGTAGGTACCCACATCTGCGCCGATGCGCTGGGCAGTCACGGTGTTCAGGTGAGCATCACCTGTGACGACCAACTTCCCGATGTTGGCTTCCACAAGATCAGACACACCGGCAGCGATTCGCTGAGCGACAACACTGTTGAGATTGCTGGTGCCAGTAGCCGTCAGCTGCTCCACCGTCAGATTGATGAACTGAGCGGTATCTGCAGCGATGCGCTGAGCAACCACGGTGCTCAGGTGAGACGTACCGGTCACCGTCAGGTTCTCGATACGCGCCGTCACAATGTCGGCAATCTCAGCAACCAACTTCGTAGTAACCGCCTTGCCCATGACTGCGTTGCTCGCAACCAGCTTGGACAAGTCAAGCGTCATGGAAGGCGAGTACGGCGTGGCCTTGGCTCCGAACTCAATCTTGATGTTCTTCACCGTGAGGGCCTGACCCGTAGCACCGGCCAGTTCCACGGCTCCTGCGCTTGCCGCCGACCATCGCTTCACAGTTGTCGTGATGCTCTGCCTTGACCAAACGTCGTCAACCGGAACAACCGCTGTGTCAGCAACTGATACACCGGCATTCTGGTATGGCCTGATGGTCAGGTCACCCGCTGTACCGCCCTTGACGTCAAATGACATGGTGATGGTGACTGGCGTGAATGCAGGATCAGTGAAGTTAGACACCGTTCCTGAAACCGCACCCGTGTACTCGCTGGTGTACGCCTGGTCAAACTGGACAGACTGCCCATTAGGCGCGTCCTGAGACTCCTTCAAGAAGTCGATGGCCTGGGATGCCACCAACTGCGCCTGAGACTCGGAGAAGCCCTTTGGAGGCGCTGTGGTGCCGTTCACCTGCGTTGCGGAGTGTCGGAAGACACCGGGTGCGTCAGATACGGCTAGAGCCGTCCATGCCGCGTTAGCGACAGCAGGCCAGGTCTGGAACTCGTAAGGCCACGGTGCCTGCGTGTAGGACACCTGGACCCACTGCCCGTTCCTTCCTGTGGTGTTGCGCATCCTCAGGATGGTGTTCATTTCCTCGGAGTAATCCAGACCCATGCGCTTCTTGAACAGAAGAACTCCAAGAGTTCCTTCAAACCACACAAGGCTTGGTGGGTTGTTGTATCCCCTGCCATACGGCTTGTACCCGTTTAGCGGGCCTGAGTTCTCATAATGCTTGTTCCAGTGCTCCGTCGTGGAGTTCTTCTCGATGCTCGCGTTCTTCACCTTGTAGACACCAAGGTGAGCCAGGGCGCTAACAGCCTTGGAGTTCTCGCCAACGGCGTTGAGGAACATTCCACCCCATGAATCGCAGTCAAGGGCCTCAGCGTCATCGTTGTAGCCCTGGTTCAAGCGCCCTTCCTGCTCATTCCACAGCCTTGTCAACATGCCGTTCTCGACCTGCTGACGTGCTGTGTTGAAGCGTGCTAGACCAGTCTGCTCGTAAATGTCACGGAAGACGAACCAAGCATCAATGTTGTGCTCAGTTCCCGCGCCTTCAATCTGACCCTCTACGAAGTCACCGTTGGCTAGATAACGTCCCTCACCAAGTCGGACTAGGCCGAAGGTGGGTGCAGAAGCGTTCTTGTCCTGCTGTGCAATCAAGTAATCGGAACCCTTGATAGCCATAGCCTGAAAGGTGTCTAGACCTGTTACGCGCTTGTGGTGGATCGCTGCCATGACCACCCATGCCACCGCGCCGGTCCTGATGTAAGGATCGTCAAACGATAGTGACTGAGTGTCATAGTTGAAGCACCATGAGCCGGAAGGGTTCTGGACCTTCTCCAAGGCTCGTAGGATTGCCTCCGCACGCTCAATCTCGCCATAGTCAAGGAACGCCAGAGCCGCTAGACCATCGTCATAAACCGCGGATCGGCGGTTCAGGCGGGGATCATATGCAGGGTCGTCCTTCTCCACGTTGAATGAACGCACGAGGTTCTTCTGCGACCATTCGCTAGATGCAAGGACTTCTCCCGTGCTGGTACGAATGACGCGTGCCATCTTCTCACCGGCTCCGGTGACATTGGCCTTGAATGCTCCATCTGCACCTAGCGGAACGGTGTCCATCAAGTAAGGAACATCAAGAACCGCGTACACCTGGACAGAAACGTCCTTGTAGGGATTCTTGGGGTCCTTGTTGGTCGTGATGACCTCGGCGTCAGACTTGCGAACCAACTTGACGATCTTCTCGCCAGTCCTGATGCGGGTCGTGCCTGAGGTCCAGGTTCCGTTTGCAGCAAGGTTGAACGTGCCCTGTAGATAGTCGGTGTCAAGGCGCGAATACACCTTCACCTGGTAGCCAGTTGCCGGTGTGACACCGGACCATGTACCCGTGACCTGAGTGCGATCTGTCGCAACTGTGTCGAACTGAGGATCAATACCCACAGCCGGTGCTGCTGGCGTCAGAGCCTCACCAACACCGGCAAGAGCAGACTCAACAGGGATAACTACAGAGCCAGTTCCGGTCCGCTCAGCGGCGCCATCTATGAGGATGTTGACTCCGACGGTTTGGTCTACGCCAGCTAGGTTGGATAGGTCGAGGCGAGCACGCTCTATGTCGACCTTGGCGTCCGCTAGTTCGCCCTTCGCGTCGTTGATGGCCCCGGTGTTGGTGTCCAGGCCAGTCTCGAGTTCGGCAAGGCTCGCCTCTGCTCTGGTTAGAGCCGCTTGAGATTCCGCGAGCTCGGCCTCCGCCTGCCCGAGACGGGTACCCGCATCGGTGACCGCCGCCTCGTTCTCGTCGAGCACCTGGCCGAGCGTCTTCATGCGCTCCTGCAGGAGGAGCTCGTCCGCGTCGGGGATTCGCTCGGCGGGCACCGTCGGGTCGGCGCCCAGGACCTCGACGACACGGAGCGCGCCGGTCTCGGTGTCCTCCGTGAAGCGGACGAGGTCACCCTCCGTGAGGCCGTTGAACGCCTTCATGCCGAACGGGATCTCGACGAGGAGCGCGTCCTCGCCGACCTCGGTCATGACTTGCGCGTAGGTGGTGACGGCCGGGGGGTCGACGAACACCCGGTCGCCGTCCTCGAGCGCGACAGGGAGCCCGCCGGCGGCCAGGGTGACGGTGTTCGCCTCGTGGTCGGCCGACAGCACGCCCACGACCGTGTCGCCGATCCGGGCGCTGCCCTCGATCTCGGCGAACTCGGAGGCGTCGTCGAGCTGGAGCACGGTGGTGCCGACGGGGTGGTCGCCGACGGCGTTGCCGCCGGCCTCCTCGACCTCGACGCCCTGGACCTGGCCGATCTCGGTGTCGCTCATCGCTTCAAGGACCTCCTTCGCAGCGGCTTCGTGTAGCCGACCGTCATGGGCTCGTCGTGGGTGAGCGGGATGGTGAAAGCGGAGAGGCGGTACCCGGTGACGACGCCGTCGGCGCTGACCTGCTGCACGTCGCCGAGCTCGATCCCGGGCATCGGGAGAGCGGTGAAGGTGACCGAGCCGTCTGCCGCGAGGAGCTCGCGGACACGGCGGTCGGCAGCGGCCTGCGCGTCCTTCTTCGTGCGGATGGTCTCGTCGACGATCTCTTCCCACACGAAGCGCGGCACGCCGTTGCGGCCGTACTTCTGAGGGGAGAGCCGGTGCCACGCGGGGATGTACGCGCGGCCCTCGATCCGCCAGGTCTTCTTCCCGGCAGGGGGCTTGCCCTTGACGATGACCGCGTTGACGACGTCCGCGTCGTCCTCTACCCGTTGGGGCACCGACGTCAGGGTCGACTCGTTGAACCAGGCCGACGTGCCGGTGGGCCACTCTCGCAGCCGCATCGCGCCGGCACCGTTGAAGAAGACCTGGCCGCGCATCGACCGGCCCTGCATGACGATGTAGGACCAGCGCTGCTTGCCCGCCCGGATCTGCAGCGGGGCGCCGAGGGTCGCGGTCCACGCGGGCAGGTCGAACCGGCGCTCGCCGCAGTCATACGCGAGGTCACGCATGACGCCGACCCGGGTGAGGCCCTTGCGGTAGGTCTTGACCCCGCGGACGGGGGAGCGCAACAGGGAGGACTTGCACAGCAGGTCAAGGTCGAGGACGTCACCGGCGAGCACGGCCTTGTCGACCGGCCCGGTGAACAGGGGAGGCCCGTACCAGCCGAACGGAGTCAGGACCTCGCGACGCAGGCGCACGACGTCGCCGCGCCGGGGAGTGCGCTGCAGGTCGTCGACGCGCATCGAGAGCTGGGCGGACATCTGCACGGACGAGGCGAGGTCCCCGACCACCTGGCCGGCGGTCACCCGGCCCGAGATGGACCCGACGTAGTTCTCCGAGGAGTCGAGAAGCGTCGTCAGCACCCGCATGCGGTGCGGGCGACGCAGCGTCTCGAAGTACTGCGCCCGCTGCGCGGTGGTGAGGCCGAGCTCGATCACCCGTAGGCCTCCCAGTCGTGCGCGCCGGCCTCTTCGACGTCGAAGGAGAAGGCGTAGACGAGGTCGCCGCGGGTGTCCTTGGCGACGGGGGTCGGCGGGGCCGAGATGTTCTTCGCGGTGACCGGCACGGCGATGTCGCCCACGAGGAGAGTTGCGCGGAGCTGGTCACGCTTGATGCGCAGGAGACGGTCCCGCCACGTCGCCGAGGAGACGTCGTCGAGGTCGGAGCCGGTCCGGGTGCGGACGAGCTGGCCGCTGACCGAGCCGGACCAACCCTTGAGCCCCTGCACGATGCGGACCGCCGGCGCGTCGCCGAGCACCTCGTGATCGGTCGCGACCTCGACCATCGCGAGGTCCTGGTCGGTCCCGGCGAGGAACACCTCGAAGTCGTCGGTGACGAGCCATCGGCCCTTGACGACCGGGTTGAGCGAGGCGGACGGGTTTCCCCAGCCCATCTGCCCGTTGCTCAGCGGGCGGACGGTCCAGGTGTTGAGCCGCCCGGTCCTCGGCGCGCGATCGAGCCAGATATACGAGCCGTCGCCCTGCCGCAGCGCGGCGAGGTCAGCGGCCTCGATGTCGGCGACGATCTTCCCGTCGCGGGAGATGATCGTGCGGTCGGGGACCGAGTCGGTCGTGAAGCGCACCCGGACGTAGGGCCACAGCCCGACCTGCGAGACTGAGACGGTCTTCGTGGGGGTCGTCGCGGCGTTGTCGTTGAAGAAGAACTCACGCTCGACGACGTACGCGGCGGGTGAGCCGGGGGTGGTCTGCCGGTCGAGGGTGTCCCACAGGCTCAGCCGGATCTTGTACCGGCGGTCGTCGTAGGTGAGCTTGCGGGCGGGCAGCGTGACGGTCTGCGCCGTCGACGTCCGCTTCCCGGAGTCCCAGACGTCGAACCAGACGTCGGCTGTCTTGTGCTTGCGGAAGAGCTCGAGCCGGTATGCCCGCTGTGTCGCGCCGGTCAGGGTCCACGCGATCGGCGGGGTCGGGTCGCTGACCTTCGGCGACGCGGCCGACGGCGAGACGAGCGTCTGCGTCCCCTTGGGCAGGTAGCGGGTCGACACCGAGGCGGAGTAGTCCGACCACAGGCCCGCGCCGTCCTTGACGCGCACCCGCCAGTACCGGGACGACCCGTCGGAGGGCAGCCCCGGGTAGGTCATCCCGTTCGCGAGTGCGGCGAGGTTGAGCGAGGCGTCGTCGACGGGCTGCTCGCCGGAGTCGAACGCCGGCGCGGCGAACGACGCGGTGTTCGAGATCTGCACCTGCGCGGCGACGATCGAGGTGTCCCCGTTGACGTCGAGCTGCGCCCATCGCAGCACCGGCTTCGGCTCGGAGACGACCCGGTTGCCGGACGGCGCGAGGTCCGACGGGGCAGCGGGCGCGTCCGCGACCCACACGCGCAGCTCGGGCTCGAGCTTCTGCGCCCAGGACGCCGTCGAGTCCGTGGAGTAGAGCTTGATCTCCGAGGTCGAGTTGGTCGAGATCTCCCACCCGTCGAAGTCGGCGCCGTCCGACCACTTCTGGACATGGGACGCGACCTCGAAGACGAGCTCGGTGCCAGCAGCCAGGGCGCCGGTGGTCGTGACGGTGACGCCGTCGCTGTGCGCAGCAGGCTTGTTGGCCCAGGTCAGGTTCTTGTAGAGCGCGGTCCGGTTGCCCTGGCGCTTCGCGGTGAACGTCCGTGTGGCGGAGGGGTAGTTGCCCATGACGCGGAGCACGAGCTGAGCCCTGGTGATCGTCGACCGCGGATTGAACGGGCGGGCGGGTGAGACGTACGCGAGCATCGCGCCGGACTTGACCCGCAGCACGGATGCCTCGGAGTAGTTCTTCGAGGGGTACGCGCTGCTGACGTAGGTGTCGAACGCGTTGCGGGTCTCGGCGTAGCCCATCAGGCGGTCCTTCCCAGCGCGGCAGCGCCGGTCGAGAGGTCGGAGTAGACGTCCTCGGCGATGCCCTCGATGTAGGCCCGGCCGTCACGGAGCTTCAGCTCGCCGGTGACGAGCAGGCGACCGGGGCCGTCGCTAGCGGCCAGGCGCATCGACTGCCGGTGGGGCATGACGCGCTCGCCGCCCCGGAACCACAGCAGCTCGGGTCCGCGCTCGCCGACCCAGGCAGGACCGGAGGCAGCGCTTCGGGTACCGCGGGCGTAGCCGCCGGCGCGGTTGTAGGCGTTGGACAGCGACCCGTATGTCGCGATCGCGTACCGGAAGGACGCCAGGATGTTCGACAGCGGGTCGTAGATGTCCCGGTCGTAGCCCTTCATCGCGTAGGCGCGGAAGGTGCTGCCGATGACCTGCATCAGGCCCTTGGACGGGTCGCCGCGCTTGGCGTTGATGTCCCAGTTGTTGATCGCCCGCGGGTTGCCACCGGACTCCTGCATCATGCGGCGCAGGACCGTGCCCACCAGCAACGGCGACTGCCCAGTCATGAAGAGCGCCTTGCGGACCGTCGTCCGCCAGCGATCCACGCCGCCACCAGGGGCGCCGCCGGGCATGTCGCCCGTGTCGCTCGAGCCGAACATGCTGCGGGCCTTCTCCGCGATGACGCCCGTGATCTTGCGCATCGCGCCGACCCCAGCCTGGGTCCAGAAGTCACCCGGGGCCTTCGACAGCAGCGCGTTGAGCGCGGACTTGCCCTGGTCGATGACCTTCCCGGCGAGACCGCCGAGGATGCCGCCGCCACCCGGGAGACCGCCACCCTGACCGTTGCCGATGTCGACGTGAAGGTGATCGAAGTGGTTCGCCGCCCGCCAGATCGTGTTCCAGCCGTCCCGGCGCAGCATCGCGTTGAGCTTGTCCAGCGCCGCCATCTCGTTGCTGAACTTGGAGTTGAACGGGTCAGCGTTGACGTCCAGCGCACCGGCCTTGTAGTGCCAGCCCGTCGCGGAATGGGCGCCCGGGGCGACCCCGCCGAAGGCGGGGTGCTCCGAGACGTGGTAGCCCATGCCCTGCAGTCGCTTGCCGAGAGCGACGATGCCGCCGCTGGCGTACCCACCAC
The DNA here is from genome assembly GCF_003721155.3 of Janibacter melonis. Classification (NCBI taxonomy): domain Bacteria; kingdom Bacillati; phylum Actinomycetota; class Actinomycetes; order Micrococcales; family Intrasporangiaceae; genus Janibacter; species Janibacter melonis. The sequence continues at coordinate 154,200 of NZ_CP044548.2, forward strand.
CCATGAACTTCGCGAAGGGAACGCCTCGCTTGGCCGCCTCGTTCGCGGCAAGGAACATCGACCGCGAGTGGTGGTCGCGCAGACCCTCGGAGACGAGGACGCCCTCACCGGAGCGCATCGGGGTGAGCTGGTCGTCACCGCGGTGCATGGGGGTGTAGCCGGGCAGGATGCCGCCGCGAGCGCGGCCACCGGGGCGGCCACCGGTGTAGAAGCCGCCGGCGTCGTAGCGGCCCTTGCCGCCCTTGCCGCCGTTCGGGTTCGACCCCAGCGTCGGGATCTTCTTCGCCAGGTCACCCGCGCCGATAGCGTTCAGGACCGAGCGTACCTTCGACAGGAAGTTGTTCTCGATCCAGCCGAGAGCGATGCCGATCGGACGCGAGATGGTGGAGGTCAGCCCAGACCAGATCCGCCCGATGCCGTCCTTCGCCGTCTTGAACGCATCCTTGACCTTGCCGATCCCGGTGCGCATGTTGTCGAAGGCGCTCTTCGCCTTCTTCCACAGCCACGACGCCTTGTCGCCGATGACCTGAAAGGCGCCGCGTACGGCGGGTACGCCGGTGTTCTTGATCCACCCGAAGACCGACTTGACCCGGTTGAGGATGAACGTGAAGTAACGCTTGTAGACGTTCGTCCACAGCCAGGAGACGACCTTGCCGATCGCGCCGATAGCGGTACGCACCCACGGCAGGCCGGTGCTGCGGATCCAGCCGAACACGCTGGCCGCGATGCTCTTGATCTTCGAGAACGCGGGCCGGATGTGGTTGGTCCACAGTCGCGACGCAGCGGCGCCGATCTTCGTCAGCGCGTCGCGCATCCACGGCAGGGCGGTGTTGCGGAACCAGGCGACGACCCTGCCGACGGCGACCTTGATCGAGGCCCACAGCTTGTTGATGAAGTTGCGGAACGTCGCGTTCTTCTTGTATAGCAGGACCAGTCCGGCGACGAGCGCCGTGATCGCGAGGATGACCTTCCCGATCGGCGACATGTTCATCACCGCGTTGAGAGCACGCTGGGCGACGGTCTGCGCCTTCGTGAAGAAGAGCCGGGTCTTGGCGAACGCCAGCCCGGCCTTCTCCGCGACGGTGCGCGCCTTGACGGCACCGGTACCACCATTGACGGTCGCGGTGTAGACCCGCTGCGCCGCGGCGTAGGAGTACGTCCCAGCTTTCCAGGCGGCTTGGGCGGCGTGGAAGGCCTTCTCGACGCCGTGGTAGATCTTCTTGGCGACTCCGGCGGCCTTCGTGGCGGCGGTCGCGACGTTGGTCGCGGTCGTGTACGCGACCATCCCGACCCGGTACGTCGCGTACGCGCCGGCGAGGCCGAGCACGACCTGCTTGTGGTCGACGAGGAACCCGGCCGCACTCTTGAGCTTGTCGGCGAGGCTGGAGACCACGTCCCGCGCCTCGCCGCCCGCGCCGGTCCCGGCCTTCCACTCGTCGACGAAGCCCTGGACCGCGGGCACGACCGTGTCGTTGAGAACCTTGCCGCCGTCGGTCAGGACGGGCAGCAGCCCTTCGCCGAGGCTGGCCTTGACGTTGTCGAGCTGGGCCTTGAGACGCTGCTGCTGGCCGGCCGCGGTCTCGGACTCACGCCCGAACGCACCCTGCGCGTCGGTGGTCTGCTTCTGGATCAGCGAGAGGGCCGCCTGGGCCTTCTCCTGGTCCGTGAGCTGGGTCTTCTTGCCCTCCATCGCCTTCGAGAGGCGGGAGTTCGCACCGGCCAGCGCGGCCTCGGCGCGGAGATACTCGTTGGAGCCCTTGCCGTGCTCGCGGAGCGCCTCGTTGTAGTCGCGCTGGGCGAGGATGGCCTTGTTCTGGGCGACCTTGATCGCCTCGGTGTCCTTCGTCCGCTTGACGATGCCGGTGGAGTAGGCCTCCGCCTCGAGCATCGTCGCGTTGAGCGAGACGCCGTACCGCTCGATCGGGTCGGTCTCGCCGCGCATCGCAGAGGCCAGCGCCTCAGCAGCCTGCTTCGTCGGCCCGCCGAACTGCGCGCTCAGGTCAGAAGACAGGCCGAGCAGGTTTCGCGTTTGGTCGGCGTAGTCCTTGATCCCCTTGTTCTTCAGCCCGGCGCCGAGGGTGGATGCGAGCTCGTTGTACTCGTTCCGCGAGAGGCCGAGGTTTTGGGCGGCGCCCTTGCTCGCCTTGTCCATCTCGCCGAAGGACTTCTTGAAGACCGCCTCGAGCCCGCCGGTCGACTGCTCCAGGTCGGAGGCCTCGGAGACGATCGAGCGGATGCCCTGCGCGACCCCGGCGGCGCCGATGCCGGCGAGGAGCCCCTTGCCGAAGACGCCGCCGGCGCTCTTGCCGGTCTTCGCGGCGTCCTTGCCCGCGCCGTCGAGCTCGCGGTCGATGTCGCGGCGCATGCCCTTGGTCGACGCGACGATCGAGATGTACGCGGTCGCGAGCTCCAGCGCGGGGGCGTCAGCCATACGACGTCCTCCTTCGGGCATGCGAAAGGCCCCGCCGGTGACGGGGCCTTGAGGTGGGAGAGAGCGGGTGGTCAGCCGTCGATCTCGCGACCCCACTGAAGGAAGTCGGCGAGCTCGTCGAGCGGGATCGCGTCCGAGCCGAACTGCTGGGTCTCGGCGGACCGCGAGGTGTCCTCGACACCCGGCCGCTTGACCAGCCGTGGCCGGTTCCGGTTCTTGCGGCCGTCCTCGGTCTTCGACCACTGGAGCCAGTTGACGACGTCGAGGATGGCTGCGAGCAGCTGCTCGGAGAGACCCCATGCGGCCTCGGCGACGTCGTCGGGAAATGCGGCGGCCCAGACGGCTGCGTCCTTCGGGAGGTAGGCGACCGCGGAGGCGTATTCGAGGAGGGTGAGGCGCTCTCTGGCCTCGCGAGGGGTGAGGTTGTAGGTACGGAGCAGGTCGGCGGTCAGTGGCTCTCGGTGGCTTGCCAGGAGCCACGAGAGCCGCGTCAGTTTGGGGCGGCCGCTCCGAGCATGTCCGAGACGAGCTCGGCTCCGGCCTCGATCGAGACGCGCCCGGTGTCCTCGTCGCGCGCCAGGTCGAGGGCCTGCGCGTACTGGTCCTTGCCGACGAGCCGACGCAGCACGCCCGGCAGCTTGGTGGCGTCGCCGTCCTCGAGGGCGCTCAGGTCGTCGAGGAGCTCGAAGTCGTCGAAGGCGTCGGCCTCGATCGTGAACTTCTCGCCGCGGACCTCGACGACGCGCTTGCCGTCCTCGGTCTCGGTCTTCGGCTTGTGGTCCTGCGGCTTCTTCGCGCCGGCCGGGACGGTCTTCGTGTCAGACATGCGGGGTGCCTCTCGTTCGTTCGGGGGAGCCCTGGTGAAGCCCCGACCCCGGCGTGGGCTCCCCGCGATGAAAGAACGCCGGGGCCGGGGGTCTGGGGGAGGTCAGGCGGTGGTGACGCCGTTGTCGGTGAAGATGTAGGCCTTCACGCCGTTCGCGTCGGGCATGGCCTGCGCGGTGACCTCGTAGCGGACGACGTCCGAGTGGACGAACGTCGCGTCGCTGGTCTCGGTGATCTGGAGGTTCGGCACGACGATGCGCAGGCGGGCCGCGCCGTCGCGCATCTCGAAGACGTACGCCCGCTCGGGCAGGGCGTCGCCCTTGACCTGGATCGCCTGGAGGGTGCCCTTGGTCGAGGACGCGGCGGTGGTGGTGACGTTGGCCGCGCCGTAGACCTCCTTGAGCACGTCGGCGTTGGTCTCGAGGAAGGACCACGAGAAGGTGACGTCGTGCTCGGTCTGCAGGGTGCGGACGGTGTCGCCGCCCCAGGCCTTGATGGTCTCGACGGAGCGCTCGGTCGACATGGTGACGCCGTCCTCGCCGACATAGCCGGTCGCCTTGAACGCCGGGGGGAGCGCGGTGGACGAGTCGGTCGGGAGTGGGGTGGTGCCGGTGGGGGCGACGAGGACGCCGCCCGTGCCGGTCAGCGGGGCGCCGGCGAGGATGTCTGCCTTGGCCATTGCGGCCTCCTTCGGGTTCTGCGGGGAGCCCGGAAGGTCGACGGCGTGCCCGGCCGTCAGCGGGTGGTCTGGAGGACTACGCGTCCTTGGGGAGCTCGGTCAGGCGCCAGCCCGACTTCTGCCATGCCTTCGCCTGGTCAGTCGGCACCTCGTGCGACACGTCGGGGAAGACGGGGTGGTAGACGCGGCGGGTGGTCGGCTTTGCCTCGTCGGCGGCCTTGGCGGCGGCAGGGGTCTTGTCGCTCATGCGAGGGGCTCCATTCGGGAGTAGACGGTGGCGACGAACTGGAAGCGGAAGCGCCCGGGCCGTCCGACGTCCGGGTGGTTGACCGGCAGCTGGGCGAGCACCTTGCGGAAGGTCATCCCGTGCAGCTGGCCCTGGGTCTCGGAGAGGTGCGCGTGGGCGCGGCCGGCGAGCCCGAACGCGTCGCCCTCGTCGTCGGCCCAGCACTCGACGAGCACTCGCGGCTCGACGAGCACGAGGTGGCGCGGGGCCTGCCCGCCGACGGCGGAGACCCTGACGACCAGGGGAGGCTCGGGCGACGAGGACGGGTATCGGGTGCCGACCCGTGCGTCGGGCAGGGCGTCGCGGAGAACGCCGACGACGCCGACCTCGACGTCCGGCGGCGCGAGCAGCTCGGTCATCAGCTGCCCCCGAGCGCGCGGATCATCGCGTTGGACCGGCTGTTCGCCTCGCGGGCGTCACGGGTGACGGCGATGACGGCGGACCGGGCGCGGGTGTGCGGGTTCTCGGTCTGCCGCGCGACGTGCCCGTCACCGGCTGCCTCGGCGACGCGCTCGGCATGGCCGTGCACGAGCGCCTGAACGGCGGGGGAGGTGAGGAGCTCGGAGTAGGCGCGAGAGTGGTGGACGACGCGTGCCATGGCTCTCCTCTCCCCTCAGCCCGTGGTGCGTCGCAGGTTGACCTGCACGCCCGGCTCGTAGTCGAAGGGGCCGTGCGCGAAGTCCTCGACCGGGCCCGTCACGTCGAAGGCGCCGAAGCCGGGGAGGACGACACGGTCGTTCGGGCCGGGTCGGAAGGTCGTGGGCGCGAGGACGACGGCGTCGACGTCGGTGCGCTCGTGGCCGGCCACTCCCGGCTCGGAAGGGTTGCCGGTGTACCACCCGAAGACGAGCACCTCGACGGGGTCGGCCCACGTCTCGACGTCGTTGCCGCGGGGGTCGGTCGTCGTGCCGGAGTAGACCTCGTGGCCGATCGGGCGTGCGGCTCTCACGGCGTGGTCTCTCCGGTCTCGAAGATCGGTCCGCGGCCGCCGTTGAGGACGGAGCCGCACGAGCACGGCGCGCCCCAGTGGACGGAGCAGGTCGCCGAGTGGATCGCCTGTCGGCCGGGGGCGGTGTCGACCCCGAACGCCTTGCGCCCCTGCCGACCCGCGAAGGTCGAGCAGAGGTCCTGGAGCTGGCGGATCTCGGAGGGCCAGAACATCGCCCGGCGCTGGACGCGGGTGTCGAAGGACTCCGAGTGGCCGAACGGGCCTGCGGACTCCTGGCGCTGGCTCAGGACGCCCGACCCGGCCTCGTGCCACCGGAGAACGGCCCCGCGAAGGACCGCCTTGACGGCCTTCGACCGGGTGTCGTCCTCGGCGAACTGAGGGCTGGAGAGGCAGGGGGCGGCCGTGGCTGCCATGGCCTCGGCGTCCTCGATCATCGCCGCGGCCTTCGCCGCGTCGATGTCCGCGAACGGGACGAGGTCGTCGGGTGTCAGGTACACGTCGCCCCCTGCCTTCTTCAGTTGTCCTCGGAGCCGTCGGCGTCCCCGGAGGGAGCCGCAGCTGCCTTCTTGGCCGCGCGCTTGGGCGTCGGCTTCGAGGTGCTCTCGAGGTCCGTCCACGAGCCGACGAGTCGTGCCGCCGTCTCGGTGTCGACGTTGACGACGACCCCGTTCGCCTCGTTGCGGAGGCGCGGCATCAGGCGACCTTGTCCTCGATCACCGCGAACTGGTCGGCGTCGACGTACCAGGCGTAGATGATCTCGGTGCGGAGGACGACCTCGTTGTGGCCCTGAAGGTCGCGGCCGGTGTTGTCCGGGTCGCCATACTCGATCACCTTGAACGGCAGCGAGCGCTGGACGCCCCACTTCACGCCGCCCTGGAAGTTGCCGACGATCGCGCGGACCTTGTTGTCGGCCGACGAGCCGTCGACCGGCTTGCCCGAGACGGTGCTGGAGACCGCGGCGTTGACGCCCTCGAAGGAGGTGACGTTGCTGCCGAGGCCGAGCTCCGGGTACTTCTTCCGGCCGTCCGCGTAGCGGGCGGTGGACAGGGTCCAGGCGTGGGTCGGGTCGAAGGCGACGCCGTTGACGGAGTAGCCGTCGCCGATGACGAGACCGGCCGCGGCCTCGAAGTCCATGTCGGCGTCCGCCCCGACCTCGACGCGCTTGGTCGTCGAGTTGAGGTAGTTCGTCCAGGCGGTGATCTCGTTGCCCGTCCGCGGGTTGATGCGGAAGTACAGGCCGAGGTCGAGAGCACGGGAGAGAGCGCGGCTGCACTTCTCTTCGTACTTTGCCATGATGCCGAGCTGGTACTCCTCGTCGGCGTAGACGAACTCGTCGGAGGTGCGAAGCTGGACGACGGCCTTGTGCGGGACGGCGAGGACCGTGGACGGCTTGGCCTCGTCGCTCGACTTGGAGCCGGACTCCTCGACGAACTCCGCGGTCAGGTCGTCGTCGAAGGTGACCATGGTGGTCGCGCCGAAGCGCTGCGGCACCTGGCCGGAGAGGGCGGCGACGGTGGAGCCGGTCTTGGCTCGCTCGATGATCCCGGCCTCGATGTTCGAGGGGAGCACCGTGTCGGTGGTCTTGACGGTCATGACGTTCTCCTAAGAGGTGGGTTGAGCGCCCTAGCCCTTGTTCAGGACGGTGCGAAGGAAGTCCCTCGTCGGGTCGGGCGGGGAAGCGGGGTTGGTCCCCTCGCCGGGGACCGGGTTCGTGCGACGGGGCTGCGACGTCCGTGCGACCAGCGCCTCGGCCTGAGCGGTCAGGGAGGCCTCGTCCGAGCCGGTGAGGAAGAGCTCGGCGTCCTCGTCGGTCAGGCCGTGCCGGGCCTGGACCCGTGCTCTGGTGGCCTCGTGCCGGGAGGTCGTCAGCTCGGTCTCGAGCTCGTCGACCCGTGCGGCCTTCGTGCGAAGGTCGTCGTAGTCGGCGAACTTCGAGCGCTCGCGGCTCAGGCGGTCGCTGACGACGCGGTCGAGCTCGGCCTGCGTGAAGGTCTTTGGCTGCTCCTCGACCACGGAGGTCTCGTCAGCTGCCTCGGGGGCCTCGACCTGGGCCTCGGTGGACTCGTTGGCGTCGGTGCCAGGGTTGCCGCTCATCGCGTGCTCTCTCTTCCGTGTGTAAAGCCCCGGTTTGAGCGCACCGGTAAACGCGACCCCGCTGAGCGGGTAAGTCTTAGCTTCGCTCGAAGGACTCGAGGTACTTGGCGGCCGCACGAAGGCGGTCGGGGTCGTCCCTGAAACGACCTAGGCCGTTGTTGCAACGACCGCAAATCAGTCCACGAATGCACTGCTGGCACCCGAACCTTCCGGGGCAGTGCTTGTGGTCATGGTCGATAGCAAGACGGCGAGGGCGACCCGTGTGATGGTCGATAGCAGTTTCAGGCTCTCTGCAAATAGCGCATAGACCCTGTTGACTTGCTGCCAACAGCTCGTACTCGCCAAGCACCAATCCGTGCTGATAGCCGGGATAAGGGTTGTCTGGCCTGGCGTTTCGGGTCGGACTCGTGGCTCTCCGCGCCGCAGACCGTTGCAGTTCGCTAGCTCGGTAGGCAGGATCGGTGTACCGAGCGGAGTTGTAGAGGGAGACGCACTCCCGGCACCGAGAGTTGCGGCCGTCTTGGGAAGCGCGGTTCTTACAGAAACCCTCGAGAGGTTTGAGTTCGCCGCACTTGTTGCAGCTCTTGGTCTGGACGGTAATGTCGCTCATGGCGATGCCTCCACATCGTCAGCCCGTCAGGAGGTGCAACTCCTGGCGGGCACTTCTAGTTCTTGTTAATCTGCCGCGTTCTTCAGGTAGTCGTAAACGCGCTGATTTTCTTGCCGCTTGCGATCTTCAGACCAGTTCGCTTTTCGCTCGCTGTACTTGAAGGGCACCCCGATGACCTTCGTGACGTTCGAGGCGAACTCGGGCTTCGCGGTGCAGTGGCAGTTGTCGTGGCTCTTGAACTCGACCGACGACTCGCTGTAGACGCCGCCGCGACCGGCGAGCATCCGGCAGAAGCCGCACGCCCCCGCTCGGGTCGCCCGCCTCCATCCGCTGGCCGCGGGGTCGGCGACCGACGACTCGACGACGGTCAGCCGGTGCTGGTCGGCGATCGAGCGCTGCAGCCCGCCGGACACGAGCGACAGCGCCGCGGCAGTGTCGGGCTCGGCGGCGAACAGCGGGTCGACGCCCCAGCGGGCGAGCGCCTCCCACCGGGCGGGCGGCAGGTCCTGGGGCACGACCGGCTCGAACCGGCCCTTGGCCTCGGCGCGCTCGCGCTCCGTGTCGTAGTACTCGGCGGCGAGGGCGGCGGCGGCGGCGCCGTAGCGATCGCCGAGCGCGGGCAGCACCTCGATGAGGGCGTCACGGACCTCGACCGCGTCGGCCGCGGACATCCGGTCCCACACGGCACCGAGGTCGTCCAGGGCGGCCTTCGTGAGCTCCTGGAGCGCGTCGCGCTGCCTGGCTACCGGCACTACTTCTCCTCGAGACCGGCCGCGTCCGCCTCAGGGAGACGGAGCGACACCGGGGTGGCACCGGTGAACTCGATCCCGGGCAGGCCGAGGCGTGCCGCGGCGTCGTTCGGGCTGACGCCCGATCTGATGGCCGCGCCGAGGGCGTCGAAGCGAGCCTTGAGCTCGGCGGCCGTCTCGGCCTCCTTGGACGGCGCGAGCGTCTCAACGAGCGACCGGCCAGCGGCGAGCTTGCGCTCGCCCTTGAACCGGCGAATCTGGTCGGGCGTGAGGCCCATCAGCTCGAGGCCGACGTCGGTCTCGGCAAGGCCGGGCACCGCCGCGACGACCTTCGTCCCGGCGTCGGCGACCTGGGCGCGGCTCTCGAAGCGCGGGTTGCGCCACTGCGTCGAGATCGAGGACCAGGCGGCGGGTGCCTCGTCAAGGTCGTTCTGCATCAGCAGGCCGCGGCGGATCGCGCGCTGGATCGGACGGTCGAAGTCGTCGACCGCGCCCTCCGCCTCGGCGACGAGCTCGTACTGAGACGCGTCGTACGCGCCCTCGGAGGTCGGGTTGGCCATGTCGGTGATCGCCACGGCGGAGTCGGGGAGCGACGCCTCACGGGCGAACATCTTCGCCAAGGCATTGAGCTGGGCGAGGTGCGGCTCGGGGCTGGCGGCCGGGAACTGGAGCACCTCGGCCCGCGCGAGCGACGGGTCCGTCTGCTCCTCGTCGTCGGGGATGCCCTTGACCCGCCCGAGCATGGCCTGCCAGGCCGCGAGGGTGTTGCCGTCCTCGTCCTGGAAGGCCCCGCCGTCGGCTCCGAGGATGACCATCTCGGGCCAGGAGTAGACGTCCATGTGGCCCTCGGTGCGGATGAGCGCACGGACGGCGGCGTCCTGCAGGCCCATGATCGGCCGCGAGATGCGGGAGTACCCGAACGGGCGGCCCTGCGGCTTGTAGATCAGCGGCTCGACCGGGACGCCGTAGACGTGCTCGTGGCGGTCGGTAGCGACCCAGCGCCCGTCGACCTTCAAGACCGGGATCGTCAGGCCGTCGAGGTACAGGACGAAGCCGGTGACCTTGTCCTTCTCGCGCTCGGTGACCGACAGGAAGGAGTCGAGCCGCCGCGTGCGGCTGTTCCACCGGCCGGTGCCGTTGAGCGCGTCCTTGGCGTGAAGCAGCGCCTTCGGCTCGCCGTCGCCGCCGGTGGTCCCGACGAGGAAGGAGACGCCGTGGGTGAAGGCCTTGACCCGTGCGCCGGAGAGCTCCGACAGCAGCATGTTGTCGTCGGCGAACTCGCGGAGGCCGAGCGAGTCGAGGTCGCCCTCCGCCCAGGTGAAGCCGTCGAGGTGGCAGCGCCGGGCGAGCGCGTCGACCGACTTCGCTGCCCAGCCGAGCACGAGCCCGAGGTTGTCGTAGTGGCCCGGCATGACGGCGCTGAGCTGACGCAGTGCGCGCTTGCCGTCGTAGTAGTCGGACCGGACGCGGTTCCGCGGGGCCCGGGCGTCGAGCTGGGCGAGAAGGGCGTTGGCGAGCCGGTTCTCGTCGTCCGAGAGGCCGCTGACCCTGACGGGCTCGACGGTCATCAGGGCCTCCTATCGGCGGGTGGAGTGGCGCCGCGACCCGGCTCGTCGGGAGCCGCGGGACGACGGGGCGCCGGGCTCGGACGCGAGCACGCGGGCGGCGCCGGGCTTGGTCGGCCGGTCGGCGACGGCGCCGACGAGGGCGTACGTGGCGGCTTGGATGGGCGTGACGTCGGAGTCGGCGGACCGTCGGTTCCAGACCCACATGCCGGTGTCGCCGAGGGGCCGCTTGCCGACGGCCAGGGCCGCGGCGGTCAGCTGGGGCTGGTCGATGTGGTGGACGTCACCGGTGACGACTCCTGAAAGGAGAGCCGCGCACCCGGCGCCGAGCTCCTTGACCTTCAGGGCGTGAACGGCGACGCCGGGCCGGTCGCCCGCGCCGTCGCGCTTCAGGAACCACCTCGGCCCGCGCTGGATGAGCAGCGCGCTGACGGGGGAGGCGACGTCGACGACGACGGCTCTGATCTCAGGGTTCGCGGACAGGAGCTGCTCGACGAGCGGGACGACCCACCCGACGCCACGGCCCTTCGTGTTTTGGTCGGCGACGAGCTCGACGTGCCAGGCGCCGTCGGCTCGCTGGCCGGCGACGGAGACGGAGGCCCAGGCGAGGTCGGGTCCGACCTCGACCCCGAGGGCGAGACGGTCGACGGCGCGCGAGTGCTCGTCGGCCGCGTCTTCCCAGGCGAGCGTCGGCACGACCCCGCGGGACGCGGCGGACGCCCACACGCCGAGGCGCTCCTGACGGAACTCGTGGTCCGACATCGACGCCCGCTCGGCCAGCACGGCCTCGCGGGGGATCCGGTACGGGTAGGCGGGGTTCGCCTTGCGCCAGGTGTCCTCGTCGTCAAGGTCGTCCTCGGCCTCGGCGGACCACTCCAGCCAGGCCGTGCCCTCGACGGGCTCGCCGGCCGCGCCGCGCATGCCGGCAGCTCGGATCTTGGCGAAGACAGCCCCGGCCCCGGCGGTGTCCGAGGGCGGGGTCCCGAGCACGAGCACCTGAGGGTTCGGCCGCGCCGAGAGCGTCGGCAGCAGCGCCGCCCAGGAGTCGGCGGTGAGGATCTGGCCCTCGTCGCAGATGACGAGGTCGGCCGAGAAGCCGCGCATGCCCTGCGTGGAGCGAGCCTTGAGCAGAACCTGCTGGCCGGTCTTGAAGCGGATGACCTCGCGCCCGGGAGCCTGGTTGACCTTGTCGACCCGGGCCTTGAGCGACGGGTTGTCCTCGACGACGTCGATCAGGCGTTGAAAGACCTGCTTCGCGGTGTCGGTCGCTTGCGCCGAGAGGACGACGAGCTGCTCGTCGAAGAGGAGGATCCCGGCGAGGATGCGGGCGACGGCGACCGACGACTTGCCCTGCTGCCGTGCGACCGAGAGGCCGAACGTCCGGGCGGCCCAGTCGCCGTTCTCCTTCTCGCCGAGCATGACCTCGAGCGCCTCGACCTGCCAGGGGTCGAGATGCAGGCCAAGCCCGGCGCAGAGGTCGACCACCTCGGGGGTCGAGTTCTCGACGGAGGGGGGCGCGTAGCGAACTCGCGGGGGAGCGCAGGCGATCGCGCCCGGCTCAAGAAGCGGCGCCACGCCGCTTCCGTCGTCGGGTGGCGACCTCGTCGATCGGGTCCGCTGCGGGGGCGGCGGGGTCGAGGATCTCGATCCGGCCGAGGACGTCGGACAGGCGCAGGTAGAGCGCTGCGCGGTCTCGCATGGACTCGCAGGTCTCGAGGTCTCGGACGATCGCGTCTCGGACCGCCTTCAGCGCCTCCACGGTCGTCCCTGAGGCCACGACGGACAGGTCCATGTCGCCTCCTGCCGGGCCCGCGGAGGGCTTCGCTATACAAGTTGTCCTGTGGCGTAGGGACCCTCACGCACAAATGGGCTACGCCGAGAATGGTTCCGGGAGCACGAACGGGGGGATTCGCCCCCTGGGGCGCTTCAGCTTCGCAACGATCCCGAGGATCGGATGACGGGCGCGACGCGGCGTCGTCCCTTCGCGCGGTTGCACTTCACGCCGCAGGTCTCGCACTCGGCGAAGTGGTGCGCCGGCCGCATGTTGTGCGGCTCGTCCTCGCCGTCGAGGTAGAGGGGCACGACGTGGTCCATGCAGTCGGCGCCGGGGTGGCCGCAGAGATGGCAGATGCCGCTCGACGCCGCGAGCAGCGCCTTGTTGCGCTGCCGGGTCTGATGGGACGTGCCGCGCGGTGTCGCCATGCTTCGCCTCGCTGACGCATTTCGAGATGGGCGTGCCGTCCGAAGAACACCCTGTCGCGGTTCCGCGACGTCGGGAGCCCCCCCTACGCCGAGATCTTCCGCGTCTTCCGGTCGTGGCGTCGGCGGTCGCGCTCGGCGGCCAGCTCTTGCACGTCGCCGAGGCGGTACAGAGGTCGCTGCCGGCCGAGCACCAGGCGGGTCGTGCCGTGCCGCAGGAGTCGGCCCTCGTCCTGCCAGCGGAGGACCTCTTTCGCAGTCACGGGCTCAGGCCCGAGCCAGTCCGACGCGTCGGAGAGCCGCTCGATCTCGGCGGCCGTCATCAGGCGGTCGGGGATCTGCTCGAGCATGCGGGCGGTCGTCTCCTCGACCCCGTGCTGCGCCCCGCACAGCCCGCACACGACCGTGGGCTGCCACCGCTCGGCGAAGAGATGGCCGGCGCAGCCGGCGACGTCGCAGGTCCCGACATAGCGGCGCTCGGGCGGCAGGTCGACGGCTCGGGTCGCGTCGGCCACCCACCTCCCGGCGGTCGAGGCGATCGTCTCCGCGTCCTCGTGCGCCCGCAGCGCCGCCGGTCCGAGCTCGCCCCGCAGCTCGACCTCGAGCCAGTCGAGCCCGGCCCGGATCGTCGCCCGTAGCTCGGAGGCGCGGGGGTCGAAGGGCAGCGGCCGCTCCGCGCCGCCTCGCCGTCCGCCGCCGCCGCCCGTCCCGACCCGGGACTGGCGCGAGGCGGTGACGTCGAGCTCGTCGACGAGCCAGCGCAGCGTCACGAGGTCGTCGGCCGCCGAGCGGGCGCAGGTCCAGCAGATCGCGCCGTCGTCCTGGATCGGGCGCGAGCATCGACATTCCGAGCCGCTCATCTGGTCTCCTCGATCTGGGCGCGGACGTCGGCGACCGCGCAGTCGAGCGCCTTCTGCGCCGCCTCGTGGTCGTGCAGGTCGAAGCTGAGGTCGATGGACACGCCCGGGGAGGTGCGAACGGTGCCGACGCCTGCCCGTTCGAGGCTGTACGCGTCGAGGCAGTAGGTGGCGGTGACGCGGGGCCGGGTACTCATCTGGTCCTCCTGGGGCGGTGCCTGCGGGTGGACATCGCGTCTCCCGAGGTGAGTTCGTGCTCCTGGGCTTCGAGGCGGTCGATGACGGGCTTGACCGTGCGGTGCACCTCGGCAAGTGCCTCGCCGATCCGGCGCCAGGTCTCCTTCGTCTCGGCCTCGGTGGGCGGGTCGTAGCTCATCGCTCGGCCCCGTCGCGTCTCGTCATCAGGCCGATCAGCTCCTCGCGGGACGACGGCCCAGGGGAGAAGGGGTCAAGCACGTGCTCAGGAGCCCACGGAGGCGCCCCTGGACTCCCCGTGCCAGAAGGGAGGACATTCCCACCCCGGGCCTCTTTCGACGCTCCAGGAAGCTCCGGTTCACGAAAGGCCGGCAGGGGATTGCCCGGGGTTTTCATGGGGACGATGCTGTCGCGTCCAGGGCGATTCGCGAGCGGCTCGCAACTCTTCGTTCTCTGTCGGGTTCTGAAAGTTCTGTTTCTCCAACGTGTTAATAGATTCTGAAGTTCTGTCAAGTTCAAACGCTTCTCTACGGTCAAAGCGGTGCAGCGGTACGCGGGGCATATAGATGTAACCCGTACCGCTCCGCTTTCACTCTGCGGATGCGGGTCACCGGAAAAGCGGTACGAGAAGCGGTGCATGCGCCGCTCCGCTTTACAAGTACACGAAGTCGCGGCGCGCAGCGAAAAGGTTGGTTTTCCAAGGCTTACCCGCCACCCGATGACCTGCCCGCACCAGTTTTGGACCGTCGAGGGCCACGTACCGCTTCGCCGTCCAGACCTGCCGAGCAAGCGGTACGGGAAGCGGTACGGACGCTCCGCCCCGCTCGAAGCGGTACGAGGCCCTCCGTACCGCTTTTCGGTCGGCCGGCCGCACGAGAAGGGCCCGCACGGCTGCCGAAGCAACCGCACGGGCCCGGGAGGGGAGTCAGGCGACGACGTCCGCCTCGGGTGGCTCCGACGACCCGCGTGACTGCCACTTGTGCCCCATGCCGCTCTTCCACTGCTGGACGAGGTCGACGATGCGGCCCTCGGAGGCGAGGCGGTCGAGGATCGGCGAGATGTATCGGCGGTCGACGTGGACCTCCACCGGCCCTCCCTCGGCAGTGGGACGCTCGGCCAGAGCCTGCATGGAGCGGACCGCGTCGGCGTTCGACCACACCAGATCCCTGTCCTTGCCGGTCGAGTCGGTCCACAACTCGCCCTCTTTCGGCATCAGGTGCTCGAGCCACTCCGCGGTGCGCGTGTCCTTCTGCACGTCCCTCTCGGCGTCCTCGGCGACCTTCAGATCAGCCGCGTCGGCGCCGGTGAGGACCCACCGGAGCTGCGCGGTGCCGACCGCCGGGCCGGTGTCGAACTTGGCCGTCGCGACGCCCTGGGGCTTGCCCAGACCCTTCCTCTTGGTGACCTCGAGGCTCAGGACCTCGTCTCGGTCCTTCGTGACGACCATCGCCGTGTCGACCTTGCCGAGGATGTTGATCGAGCCGGAGCCGCGGTCCTGCGAGTGCGTCGTGTGGTGCAGCAGCAGGCCGAAGGCGTCACGGGCGACGCACCAGCGGCGCAGCTTGTCGATGAGCGGCGTGACGGCCGTGCCCTTGTAGTCGTCGACGCCGCCGAGCATGTCCACCTGGGTGTCGAAGACGTACAGCACAGGGTTCAAGCCAGCGCTGTCGACGTCGTGGCCGATGCGCTCTAGGGCCGACATCGAGCCGTCCGGTTCGGCCAGGAGCAGCTCGGGCTCCTCGATGAGCCACACGTCCCGTCGCGCGCTCCCGTCCACGGTGCCGAACCGCGCGGCCTCCTGCTCGGCGAGGTAGCCATGAACGGTCTCGGAGGCCTCGAGGGCGACGTACACGACCGCGCCGTGACGGAGCACCCGGAGCCCGGCCCAGTAGGCCGGGTCCCCGTCCATCGTGGGGTTCGAGACGGCGATGCAGAGGTCTGCGGCAAGCGGGCTCTTGCCGACCCCCGGCTTCGAGGCGAGCTGCCCGAGGCCGCTCCGGTGGAGCAGGCCCTCGACGAGGCACGGCATCGGGCGGGGCGTCCAGGCGGATGCCCTGACCGCGCGCGACGGGAGCGCGGCATACGGGTTCTCGTCGGCCTCGGTGGTCAGTGCCGGAGCGCCGATCGCACGGTCTTCCACAGCTCTTCCTCCCTCGTCTCACCGGGCGTGGACAGCGTCAGCGACGCCGCCACCAGGGGCTTGAGCTGGTCCTCGGTGCATGCGCCTTCCTCCACTGCTCTCTTCGCCGCCCAGAAGAGGGCGCTGTTCCGGTTGTTCGGCTGGCTGACGAGCCATCGCGACAGGCCGGCGACCGTGTCCTCGACCGGCAGGCCTGACGGCGCGGCGCGGTAGGTGCGATCCGACGTCGGCGCGCCGAGGGTCTGCCGGCAGGCGTCCCAGTCGATCGGGTGTCCTTCGCCGAGCCCCCGAGCCCACGTCCACCGGTATCGGGAGACGTCGAGGGCGCCGGAGTCGGTGATGTCGAGGACGTCGCTCGGCGCGGCGACGACGTAGCCGCCGAGCGCCTTGAAGTCGAGGCCGGCAGACGGGATCGAGCCGCCCCGGGCACCTGACGCCGGGAAGAACAGGTGCAACCCTCCCGACGGCGTCTCGGCATGGGCGACGGCCCCGTTGAGCAGCCCCTCCTTCTCGAGCTTGCGAAGGGAGAAGCGACCCGGCTTGCCGTCCTTGACGTCGACGTCGAGCACGTCGAAGACCGAGCCGGTGGGCAGGCCGATGTTCCACGACGCCCGGTCCCACAGCAGCGCGACGCCCGGGAGCTTCTGCTCGGGCGCGACGATCGCGTCCTTGAATCCGTGTGGGGTGTCCGGTTGCTTGCCGCCCGGCTTGACCGCGAAGACCGGGAACCCGAGCCGCATGTACTGCGCCGCCGCCTCGCCGACGGTCATGTCGTTGGTCGCGAGCAGGTCCGGGGTCATGACGAGCTCCCGTGGATGAGCATGCCGGTCCTGAACTCGGTGCCGTGCTGCACGACGTGCAGGTCGTCCCCGACGCGGCGGAGGGACGCCCCCTCGCCCTCGCCGTGGAACAGGCCCTGGCACACGCACTCGCACAGCGCGGAGTAGTCAGGGTTGGCCCGCAGGCACGGCCCCGTGCAGAGCTTGGCCGGCCCGTTCGAGATCGTCACGAGCCACGTGCTGCCGTAGTGGTCGGCGAGCGTGCGGGCGAGCTTCTTCGCTGCCCGGGTCCGGTCGAGCCGCCATACGCCCTCGGCAGCCACCCAGCTCGGCTCGGTGCCAAGCTTGGTGAGCGCGTACTCGACCTTCCAGCGCGGGTGCTCCGTCGGGATCACCGCGCGGCCGAGGACGGCGCGGCCTCCCCGACGGACGAGGTAGACCACCGGGACGGCGCTCATCGGTCAGCCCTCGTGGCACGTCCGAGGCGCGGCACGTCGATGACTTGGTGGATGTCGCCCATGTGGAACATGAGACGGTCGCCGTTCCGCTGAGCAGGGATGACCTTCTTGGCAATCAGCGCGAGGATCGTGTTCGCCGAGATGCCGTAGTCGTCGAGCGCCCGGTCAAGGTCGTTCAGCTCCAGGCAGTCGGCCCCGGCCCAATGGCTGCAGATGGAGCACATCGGCTCGTCCGTGCCCGCGAAATCAAGACAGGTCCGCGAGCCGTAGTTCATGCAGTCCACGTCGAAGAGGAACATGTGGGACCAATCTTTGGCCATCTCATAGGTGCCCTCTTCATGTGACGGGTCGAACCAGAGGTGCACCATCGAAGGATCGGCGTCGCGCTTCCGCTCCTCACGGGTATCCGGGAGCGTCGGGTCGTCGGCGAGGTCTACGGCCTGGTCGCGAAGGCCGTTGACGCTGGCGGCGCACTCCTTCGCGGCTTCGCCGTAGACAAAGGTGCCCAGGTCTTCTCGGTCGATCCGCCACTGCCCGCCGACCTTGAACGCCCGCAGTCGGCCATCGGCGATGAGCCGGAAGATTGTCTTGGGCGTGAGCGAGAGCCGTTCGGCGACGTCCCTCACCGTGAGGAGGTCTCCGGGTTCCACAGTTCGATAACTCATGTTTCTCCGATCAAGAGCAAGGTGGGTCGAGCGTGTTGCCCAACCGTGATTCCCAGTTGCCCCGGGTCGAAGCCGCGAGCACGATAAACCCTGATATTCGTCCCCGTTAGGGTGCGGTTCCCAGGTCGTGCTCGGTGTAAAGAGAATACGTCGACAGCGGGGATATCGGGTGTAGATGTCCGAGGTTTTCTTACGTCGTTGCGCAGTCGATGCCGAGCGGCGGAGAATCTTCGCCGAAGGCGCCGTCACTACGGTTCGCGGAGATGACTTTCGGCGAAGATTTCGCTCCGAGTCAGCGCGAGCTCGGGTGCCTGAGCCGCGCGAGCTCGCGCTCGCGGACGATGCGCTCGACGTCGGAGTCGAGCACGAGCCCGTCCTCCGTGACGTGGAGCAGGCCGAGCTCGGCCCATTGGTGCAGGACCTCGGCGGTCACCGAGAGCCGGCGGGCGGCCTCGTGGAAGGCGAAGAGGTGGGTCATGGCGGATCCTTTCGAAGGCGACCGGCTGGTCCGGTCGTCGCCATGACGATGTCGCCGCCGGTCGTGCCCGCACCCCGATGTTTCGGCGCGGACTTCACGACGTGACCGCGCGCCGGCAGCCGGCGCAGAGCCGCATGTCGACGACGAACCCGCCGTCGCCGTACTCGACGCTGACGGCGCACACCTCGGTACGGCCGAGGAGAGAGTCACCGCATCCGTCGCACTCGACCGGCGCCGCCTTCTCGGCGCACGCGGGGCAGCGCATGTGGCCCTGTGAGAGGACCGTCGGGCCGTCGTAGTCGTCGTCGAGGTGCGGGCACAGCAGGTCCCGCGGGTCGCGCCTCCAGCGGTCGAACGCCGCGTCGGCAATGCGGTCGAGGACGGCGCTATGGAGGGGTTGCTCGGACATGACGGGTCTCCTGAGGAACGGCCGAAGCCGGGACAAGGGGCGCTGACAGGGCGAGCTGCATGTGCTCGCTGGCCGAAACTGCGTGAGAACGCGGTCGCGGCGAAGGGTTGCGCTGGGTATGTCTCTCAAGGAGATCCGTCAATCCCCGGCTCAAGGCCCGGGAGAGCGGCGGAGGGAAGAGTAGCACACGCGTGCTGATGTCAAATCGCGTGCGTCGAGCGGTCGTCGAGCGGGCCTACGTACGGGTCAGCCGTTGCTGCGCCACCATCGCAGCACCCGTGCCCTGGCCGCCAGCTCGTCGCGCGGCACGCCGTGCAGGCTTCCTCCGACGCGCTGCCGTGGGGTGCGAGACTTGAGGCGGCTTCGTAAACGGACGGGTGGGGCAGCGGATCTTATGAGCAAGGCGAGCGGGCAGTCACGGTCGGTCGTGCTTGGGGCGGCGATCGCCGTGCTGGGTGCCGCGGTGTTCTTGCTCGGCCTTGTAGCCAACCTCCTGTCTGTCCGGGATTGGTACTTCGAGATGGCTGACGGCCAGGCCCGGACCGGTTGGGTGCTGCTGGCGGTCGTCGTGTTGATCGCCGGGTTCCTGGTGCTTTGGCAGTCAAGAAGCGATGCCCATCTGCGGGGGCAGGAAGAGACTCGGCACGCAACGAACCTTCAAACGGTGAGGGATGAGGCCGAGGCCGAGCGCGAGAGCGAGACGGCCAAGGCCGAGCGCCAGGCCGCTGCCTTGAAGAAGGAGCACGCGGACGAGATCGCAGGGTTGAAGGAGAAGCACCGGCTCAAGCTCGAGGAGCTAGAAAAGGCTCGGATTGGCTGGGAGGTCGACGAGACAGAGCTGACCGTCCGGGCGCAGGCGGCCGAGGGCGAGGTCGAAACACTCCAGCGCCAGGTCGCAGAGCTCGTCGAGCCGAAGCGCATGAGGGCCGATGTCGAACTGGTCAACAAGACGCTTGGCGACCTGGCGGTGGGCGGGCGAGTTCGCGACACCATCATCAACGGCCAGCACGAGTGCAAGTACTTCGACCGCGACTTTTTGCGCCCGCTGGACGAGTTTCGGCACGAGGCGTCGGAAGCGCTTGTGCGCCTGAAGGATCGGGAGCTCCGAGACCGGCTCGCCGCCCTTCTCGACGCCCTCGCGAAGTTCCACGACGGGACGTCTGGTCTGATCTTCGTTCGTCGACCCCATGACCCAGGCACGGGCGATCTCATGTTGGTACAACCGCCCGAGGGGCCCTGGGCTGCCCGGGATCCGGAAGACCCGTGGAGGGCGTATTACGACGTGGTCCGCGCGCAGCAGAGGTCGCTGGGCGAAGTGTGTGAGGCACTGGTAGGGGTGGAGCGCAGGCTGCACGACCTTCGAGTCGACTACCTGTAGGCAGGGGCGAGTCATGCGAGCGGAACAACATACACTCCCGCCCGCAATCAGACGTCGTGTTGCGAGATCAGTTGCGTACTCGATATCGAAAGTGCGCTCCGACAAGATCACGTCTATGGTCGCCCTGTTCTCCGCCGGAGAATCCATTACAAGGCTGAAGGGGTCTCAGTGAATATCGTTCTATCTGTTGCTACTGCAGGTGCAGTGGCTCTTGGTCTTCTCCCTAGTGGAAGTGCCGCCGTGGGCGGGCCTGGGAACGGGAGTGACGCCACCACCGCGAGCGACCAGTTCGAGGTGAAGGTCTCGTCGGACGACTTTGTGGTCGAAGTGCCTTCGAAGAAGGCCAAGGCCGGGAATCGGAGCTCCGCAGTCGAGGCCGCCCCGAAAGACATTACTTGCAACGGTACGCCGGAGAGCCCTCACTACAGCAAGGGATCCGCGCAAGGTCGGGGGAGTGTAATCGCAAAGGTGCGAGTCCACTGCGTGGGTACGCCCGGGAAGGTCACTGTCTACTTCTCCGGCCGACTGGGGCACATCATTGGAGGGAAGTGCAGCCCGAACACGTACGTAGCCGGTCCGCCGCAGAACTCCTGGTCGGACAATACCCCGAGTCAGACCTTGTGGGTCAACGCTACGAAGGCCTCGACCTTCTACCTTCCCCCGACTAAGGACACCACCCGCCGCACGGCGACCCGGACGTGGGTTGCCGACAGCAAGATGGTCGTGAATGGCTTGGACGACGGGTGGCGCCAGAAGCGTCGCTTCACCGGGATTAACTGCTACTGATCTCCGGGTCTGATCCGTGGACGGGTAGGCTCGGGTCAAGTTTGCCTGCCTCCTCCGCGAGTGAGATGAGAGGGAGAAGCACCGATTCTGCGGCTATTCCGCCCAGAGCGGGCGCACCCGGCCCTCGTCCCACGTTGGCGTAGAAGGAGTCGATGCTCTCACCGACCTCGTCCTCGTCGACCACCGCCAGTGCCCATTGCAGGGTTCGGACATCGGGACGCCACTGGCGAGGTGAAGGGCTGCCTTGAAGGTCTGAGTCCGGGGCCGTCATTAGGAGATTGTATGAGGGTTCGCGGTAGGCCCGGCTTCCACCGGAGGCCGGGCCTACCCCTTTCAGCGCGGCAGCGCGTGGTTTGAGCGCGCGCGCGGTGCACGAGCCTGACCGGAGTCTCGTGTCGCACTCAAGCCATAGCCGGAAACCCTTCGTTCCAGGCGATGACGACTCGCGACGTGTCAAGGTAGCGGCCGACCTTGCCGCGCCGAATGCGGAACCGGTCGCCGTCGAGCTGACCGACGAGCACCTGTCGGCGGGCAAGATGGTTGTCCCCGGCGGCCGCCCAGGCCTCCTTCACGGTCTGTCCCGAGAACGTCCAGGGGAAGTCATCTGGGGAGTTCGAGGGCATGCTCTTGATCTTCGTGCGGGCCTTCTTGAGCGCGACGAGCCGCTCGGCAAGGGCGGCGACGTCGGCGTCATCCTCTCGCATCGCGTCGGTCGCCCCCTGGATCTCGGCCTCCACGTCCGCCAGCGCCGCCTCGTCGATCGACGGTGCCTCGCGGGTGACCTCGATGACCGGCTCGTCCCCTCGTTCGTCGAGGAGGCGCGCGACGAGGTGCTCCTCGAGCTGCACGCGACTGATGGTCATGTGGCACGCCGTGCAGATGAGTGCCGGTCGCTTGGAGGTCGTGCCGCGGGTCATCGTCTTCTCGCAGTCGTCGCACACGGCCACGCCCGCGAGGAACGGCGTTGTCACCGAGGACGACCTGGGCTGACGTCGCGGGTCGGTCTTGTCGTCGAGCAGCGCGAGCAGCAACCTGCGCTCGCCCTCCGTCAGAACAGCCAGCGACTCGTCGACCCGTGGTCGGCCGTCCGCTCCCCGGACGACGTCGTCGCCCTTCCGCGTCATCCCGGCGAGAAGCGGCGACCTGAGGACTCGCTCGACGGTCCGGTACGACCAACCGGTCCGGACGCGGGTGCCCTGCGACGCCTCGGGCAGAGGGGCGCCCTGCGCCTCGAGCCACTGCTTGGCCGAGTAGACGGAGGCCCCTGACAAGACGAGCCGGGCCGCGCCCTCGACGTACTCGGTCGTCCGGGGGTCCTTCTCCAGGTACCAGCCCGGCAGGCCTTCGCGCTGGACGGCGTGCCAGCCGTACGGAGCGGTCCCGCCGGGCCAGCGACCCACCTCCGCCAAGTACGACTTCGCCGCCGAGACGCGCGCCGAGATCGAGGACGCCTCGAGCTCGGCGAAGGCAGCGAGGATTGTCGCCACGACCCGGCCGATCGGGGTCGTCATGTCGATCGACTCCTCGACCGAGACGACCGCAGCGGGCCGCCGGCGCGCCTGCAGGGCTCCGTCGGCATGAAGGAAGTCGATCGTCCGTCGGGCGAGCCGGTCCAACTTCCATATGACCACGGCGTCGTAGGGCTCGTCGGAGTGGAGGATTCGGCCCCATCCATCGCGATCCTCGGGCCTACTCTTCGACGCCGAGACCCCGTCGTCCTTCTCGACGAGCACGACCTCCCAGCCGCGCGCCTCCGCGAGCTTGCGGCCGGCGTCCAGCTGACGCGCGACGGAGACCGACTCCTCCTTGGAGACGCTGATCCGGGCATAGAGGGCGACGCGCTTGGTCATCCATTCATCATGCCGTGTGATGCTCTGCCTGCACCCAGGCGGGCAAGACGACCCTGCTCAACTGCCTCGCCGCGGCGATCCCCGCCCGCGAGCGGGTCGTGACCTGCGAGGAGGTCTTCGAGCTCAAGCTTCCGCTGCGCGACGTCGCCGCGATGCAGTGCCGCCAGCCCAGCCTCGAGGGCACCGGCGAGGTGCCCCTGCGCCGCCTCGTCAAGGAGGCCCTGCGGATGCGGCCCAGCCGGATCATCGTCGGCGAGGTCCGCCAGTCCGAGAGCCTCGACCTGCTCATCGCCCTCAACTCCGGGCTGCCCGGGATGTGCACGATCCACGCGAACAGCGCGCGCGAGGCGGTGACGAAGATGTGCACCCTGCCGCTCCTCGCCGGGGAGAACGTCGGTGCGAAGTTCGTCGTGCCGACCGTGGCCTCCTCGATCGACGTCGTCGTCCACGCCGCGCTGGAGGGCGACGGGGTCCGGCGCGTCCGCGAGATCGTCGCCCTGCCCGGCCGGGTCGAGGCCGACGTCGTCGAGACCGCCGACATCTTCACCCAGCGTGACGGGCGGCTCGTGCGCGCCGACGGCTTCCCGCCGCACCGCGACCGCTTCGAGCGTGCCGGGTACGACATCGCCGGCATCCTCGCCAGGAGCGAGACATGACCGGGGTCCTCGTCGGCCTGCTCCTCGGGTGCGGGCTCTTCTGCATCTGGTGGTCGACCTGGCCGCGCACGCCGCGGCGACGTCGTGAGTCGGTCGTCATGGACCGGCTGCGCGACGAGCTCGCCCAGGCGGGGTACCACACGGTGTCCCCGCAGGTGCTCGTCGCGTCCTGCCTCCTCCTCGGCGGCGCCGCCCTGCTGCTCGTCCTCGTGCTCACCACCGTGCTCACGGTCTCGCTGTGCTTCGCCGCGATGGCCGCGTGGGTCCCCTTCGCCACGGTGCGGATGCGGGCCCGGGCACGACGCGCCCAGCTGCGCGACCTGTGGCCCGACGTCGTCGACAACATCACGTCAGCCGTGCGCGCGGGGATGGCGCTGCCGGAGGCCCTCGCTCAGCTCGCTCACCGCGGTCCCGAGGAGCTGCGTCCCGCCTTCGCCGACTTCGCGAACGACTACCGCACGAGCGGGCGCTTCGCCGAGGCCCTCGACCGTCTCAAGGACCGTCTCGCCGACCCCGTCGGCGACCGGATCGTCGAGTCGCTGCGCATCGCGCGCGAGGTCGGCGGCACCGATCTCGGGTCGCTGCTGCGGACCCTGAGCACCTTCCTGCGCGAGGACGCGCGCACCCGTGCCGAGCTCGAGGCACGGCAGTCGTGGACGGTCAACGCGGCCCGCCTCGCGGTGGCCGCCCCGTGGGTCGTCCTCGCGCTGCTGTGCACGAGGCCCGAGTCGGTCGCCGCGTACGACAGCCGTGCCGGTGCCGTCGTGCTCGCCTTCGGCGCGATCTCGTCGGTGCTCGCGTACCGGCTGATGATGCGGCTCGGACGGCTGCCCGAGGAAGCCCGGGTGCTGCGATGAGCGAGCTGCTCCACGACGTCGGGCTGGGGCGCAGCGGCGCCCTGCTCGGCCTGGTCTTCGCCCTCGGGGTGCTCCTCGTGCACCAGGGGCTGCCGCGTCACCGGCGCGCGACCCTCGACGACCGGATCGCGCCCTACCTGAGGGACACGCCGCGCCCGTCGCGCCTGCTCATGCCGAAGGGGGTGGGCGTCACCGGGGCCGTCCCGGCGCTGCTGCGTCCTCTCGTGATCTCCGCGGCAGGGCGGGTCGAGCGGGTCGTCGGGGGCAACGCGTCGGTGCGCCGGCGGCTGCTGCGGGCCGGGCGAGAGCCCGACACCGACCAGTTCCGGGCCGAGCAGGTGCTCACCGGTGTCGTCTTCGCCGTCGGCGGGGGAGCCCTCGGCGTCCTGTCGGTGGCGGCTCGCGGCTCGTCGTGGGTCGTGCTCGTCGCCCTCGTCGGTCTCGGCTTCTGCATCGGTGTCCTCGCCCGGGACACGATGCTCACCCGCGCCGCCACCCGTCGGGAGCAGCGCATGCTCACCGAGTTCCCCACCGTGGCCGAGCTCCTGGCGCTCGCGGTCGGTGCCGGGGAGGGCGCGGTCGGGGCGCTCGAGCGCGTCGGCCGGATGTCGCACGGCGAGCTGGCCGACGAGCTGCGGACCTGCCTCGCCGACGCACGCGCGGGGGCCAACCTGCCGCAGGCGCTGCAGGGGCTGGCCGACCGCACCGGCCTGACGAGCCTGG
This sequence comes from Janibacter melonis, assembly GCF_003721155.3. NCBI lineage: Bacteria > Bacillati > Actinomycetota > Actinomycetes > Micrococcales > Intrasporangiaceae > Janibacter > Janibacter melonis. Next base: position 178,818 of record NZ_CP044548.2, read on the forward strand.
CCCGCTTCGTCGACGGGATCGTCATCGCCGTCGAGCGGGGCACACCGCTGGCCGACGTGCTGCGGGCCCAGGCGCAGGACGTCCGCGAGGAGGGGCGGCGCCAGCTCATGGAGGAGGGCGGCAAGAAGGAGATCGCGATGATGGTGCCGGTCGTCTTCCTCGTCCTGCCCATCACCATCCTCTTCGCGATCTTCCCCGGCATCGAGTTCTTCCGCTTCGAGATGTGACCCAGGCATGCACGACAGCACCACCGCCCGACCGGGCACCGACAGGGAGGCACAGATCATGACCGCACACCTCATCCGCGGGCACCAGGCCCTGCGCGCTTCGGCGGCCCGCGCTGCCGCCGCGACCCGCAGCGAGCGCGGCGACGTGCCCGGCTGGGTCCTCATCACGCTCATGACAGCGGCGCTCGTCGTCGGGCTGTGGGCCATCGCGGGTGACCAGCTGCAGACGATCTTCGAGGACGCGCTCAGCGGCGTCACGGGTCCCGACGACCCCCGATGAGACGGCTGCGCGACGAGACCGGTGCGGCCGTCGTCGACTTCGCGCTGACGTCGGGCCTGCTCGCGCTCGTCTTCGTCGCGGTCCTCCAGCTGGGTGCAGCGCTGCACATCCGCAACACCCTCATCTCGTGCGCGTCCGAGGGCGCACGTCATGGGGCCAAGATCGGCTCCAGCCCTGACGCAGGCGCCGACCGGACCCGGGACCTCATCCGGCGCTCGATCTCCGACGGCTACGCCGACGACGTCAGCGTGACGACCGAGCAGACCGCCGCCGGGGTGCAGGTGGTCGTCGTGCGGGTGAGTGCCCCCCTGCCCGTCATCGGACCGCTCGGACCCGACGGCGCCCTCGACGTCACCGGTCGTGCGTTCGTGGAGGACCAGTGAGACCGGGATGCCGGCTCCGCGCGGTCGGACGTGTCCTGCGCGACCGGGCCACGGACGACAGGGGGTCGGCCGTCGTCGAGTTCGTCACCCTCGCCGTCGTGCTGCTCGTCCCGCTCATCTACCTCGTCCTCATGCTCGCGCGGCTGCAGGCCGGGACGTACGCCGTGACCCAGGCAGCGCGCGAGTCGGGCCGAGCCTTCGTCACCTCGACGTCAGAGGACGCTGCACCTGCGCGGGCCGCGGCCGCGGCAAACATCGCCTTCGAGGACCAGGGCTTCGCCGGCGAGGGGCAGCTGCAGGTCACGTGCACGCAGACGCCCTGCCTGACCCCCGAGGGCGAGATCCGCTCCACCGCCTCGGTGAGCGTCCCGCTCCCGCTCGTCCCCGCCTTCGCCCGTGACGTCATCCCGCTCGAGGTGCCGGTCAGCGCCACCCAGGTCTCCGTCGTGCCGCGCTACGAGGTGCGGACCGGATGAGCGGGCTGTGGCAGATCTCGGCGCGCCGGGCGAAGGGGGAGGACGGCCAGCTCTCGCTCCTCGTCCTCGGCCTCACCGTCATCGCCCTGACGCTGATCCTCGGCGCCATGGCCGTCACGTCGGTGCAGGTCACCCGCATGCGCCTGCTCGACGCGGCGGACACCGCCGCCCTCGACGCGGCCGACGAGGACGAGGCGAGCATCTACGCCGAGGGCATCGACCAGGTCGTCCCGGTGAGCGACGAGGCGGTGCAGCGCACCGCGGCCGAGACGCTCGCGGGCCGAGAGATGCCGCCTGGGCTGAGGTCGTGGCAGGTCGCGCCGGGCACCGGCGCAGCAGACGGGCAGACTGCCGTCGTGCGACTCACCGGCGAAGCCGACCTCCCGCTCGTCGGCGGGCTCATCCGCGGGCTCGGCGGCTCCGTCACCGTGACCGTCGAGTCCAGGGCGCGGGCGCGCGTCCCGGTGGCTGCGCCGTGACGGCAAGCAGACCTCAGTCAGGAGCTGGGACCAGCACCGGGGCGTCTGTCTCGCCCCACCTCACCCTCGGTCATGTCCTCACGGCTCTTGGATCAGAGCACACCCCGCCGATCCTGCTCGAGGACATCCATGTCATCCGCCACGCCTTCAAGCCGGACGGGCTTCGCGGGCCCGAGGACCTCACCAGCGAGCGCGTTCTCGCATACACGCGGTCGCAGGACCTCCTGACCAGGAGGTTCCCTGCGGAGCCAGGCCGGTGGTGGGTGGTGCTCATCGCCGACGGGAAGCGTCGGTCACGCCTGCTGCGCGTCTACGAGAACAGGGGGGAGGTGCTTGCCGAGCGAACGGACGTCGAGAGGATGTTCGACCTCGTCGAGAGCGACTTCATGGGCTCGCTCGTCGACCGCCTCGTCGTGGACTGGACGAGCCCACGGAACTGGCATCGCACAGCCACACGCGCCCGGGGCCTGCCCGTCCTGGAGATCGCGGATCGAGACAAGATCCCCTTCCCCGGGTTCGACAAGGTCTTCCTCTCGATGCACGAGCTGAAGGAGATGGTCAGCAGCCCCCGATATGCCGACTGGCGGTCCGCCTTGTCACAGGTGCAAGGGATCTACCTCATCACCGACTCCGCAGACGGGCGGCAGTACGTGGGCAAGGCCGACGGGAGCGAACGGATCTTCGGACGGTGGGCGGAGTACTCCCGATCGGGCCACGGAGGCAATGTCGAGCTGCGGGCTCTCGTCGCGGACGACGCTGGGCCCGAGGGGCACGCGCGGCACTTCGCCTTCAGCATCCTGCGTGTCTTTGGCCCTTCGACGTCTCCATCCGAGGTGGATGAAGCCGAGTCCCACTACAAGAGGGCGCTCATGACCCGGACCTTCGGTCTCAACGCGAACTGAGGTCTGGATGAGAAGGGCGACGATCGACCGCCTGCTCGAGGGTCTCGAGGAGGACGGCGAGCGGGAGGCCCGCTACGTCGGGAGACGGGTCGTCTTCGAGCGCGACGGGGTGCCGTACGCGTGGTGGGTGGTGAGCGAGGACGAGCTGCGCGAGGCGGTGCGCCACGCCGGCCCCGGAGCCAGGGGGGCCTTCGGTCACCGCGGTGCTGACGGGATGAGCTTCGTCATGCAGCGGGTGTACTCGGTGCTCGAGCTCGAGCGGGACCTCGGCGACCTGCCGGGGGAGTGGACCTTCGTCCGGGACCACTGACTCGAAGAAGAAGAGTCACGTCGAGGTGACAGATCCTCTTCGAACCAGCGTCCCTCCGGGACCCGGGTGCGCGCGGTCGGGGGTGTCGGTCACAATCGCCGTGGCGGACACCCCTTCGCCCTGACCCGACCTGTGAGGCGCCCCGTGACGACCACGCCCGACCCCGACAAGCCCGCCGAGCCGGCGGACGAGGTCGCCCACCGGACGGACGGGAGCGTCGAGACCGAGCCGGCGAAGGGGGAGGACACGGTCCCCGTCGCAGAGGTCGCCACGGTCGACCGGGAGCACGAGCACCCTGCCCCACCGCGCCGCGAGATCCGCACCGTCCTGCCCCCGACGCTCACCCTGCTCATCGGCATCGCCGGGGCGGTCATCGCCATCGGCGGGCTGAAGTCCGTGGCGTCGATCATCGCGCCGACCTTCCTCGCGATCACCCTCATCATGGCCGTCTACCCGGTCTACCGGGCCATCGCCGCCGTGCTGCCCCGTGCCCTCGGCGCCGTCGTCATGCTCCTGCTCCTCTACGGTCTGCTCTTCCTGCTCGTCGGCTCGATCGGGCTCGCGGCGGGCAAGCTCGCGACCGAGCTGCCGAAGTACGGCGACACCTTCGACGACCTCGTCGAGTCCGGCCGCAGCACGCTCATCGGGTGGGGCGTCGGGCAGGACCAGATCGACAACGCGATGACGAACTTCGACATCCGCGACCTCTCCGGCATCGCCCGCGGCCTGGCCAACGCGCTCACCGGGCTGACCTCCTCGATGCTCTTCCTGCTCACGGTGATGCTCTTCCTCACCATGGACGCCGGCGGCTTCCCCAAGCGGCTCACCCGGGTGCACGTCGTCAAGCCCGATATCGCCGACGCCCTGGCCGACTTCGCCGAGCGGGTGCGCAAGTACTGGGTCGTCTCGACGACCTTCGGCATCGTCGTCGCCGTCATCGACGCGCTCGCGCTCATGGCCCTCGACGTGCCGCTGCCGCTGACCTTCGGGCTGCTCGCCTTCGTGACGAACTACATCCCCAACATCGGCTTCGTCATCGGGCTCGTGCCGCCGGCGCTGCTCGCCCTGCTCGACGGGGGAGTGGAGAAGCTCATCTGGGTGGTCGTCGTCTACAGCGTCGTCAACTTCGTCATCCAGACCGTGCTCCAGCCGAAGTTCACCGGCGACGCCGTGGGCATCAACGCGACGACCGCCTTCCTCTCCCTCATCTTCTGGAGCTACGTCTTCGGCGCGCTCGGGGCCCTGCTCGCCATCCCCTTCACCCTGCTCGTCAAGAGCCTGCTCATCGACCGCGACCCCGACGCGCGCTGGCTCAACCAGTTCATCGCCTCCAACCCCGACCAGTCCTCGTCCGCCCAACCGGTGTAGCGGCGAGCGGCCCGGCGGGGCTGCCGTACTCTTGCTGATCGTGGCTGTCGACTTCACCCAGGAGATCCAAGACCTACGCACGACGATGAGCTCGGTGCGCGAGGTGAGCGACGTCCCCAGGCTCCAGGCGCAGGTCGAGGAGCTGGAGCGGCAGTCCTCGGACCCCTCGATCTGGGACGACCCGGACAACGCGCAGAAGGTCACCTCGGCCATGCAGCGCGCCCGCGCCGAGATCGACCGGATCACCGGCATGGACAGCCGCATCGACGACGTCGAGGCGCTCGTCGAGATGGGTCAGGAGGAGAACGACGCCGAGACCCTCGCCGAGGCCGAGCGCGAGCTCAAGGCCGTGCGCAAGGCCGTCGGCGAGCTCGAGGTCCGCACCCTGCTCTCCGGCGAGTACGACGAGCGCTCCGCGGTCGTGACGATCCGCGCCGGCGCCGGTGGCGTCGACGCCGCCGACTTCGCCGAGATGCTCATGCGGATGTACCTGCGCTGGGCCGAGCGCCACGGCTACCCGACGAAGGTCATGGACACCTCCTACGCGGAGGAGGCCGGCCTGAAGTCGGTGACCTTCGAGGTCAACGTGCCCTACGCCTACGGCAACCTGTCCGTCGAGGGCGGCACCCACCGGCTCGTGCGGATCTCCCCCTTCGACAACCAGGGGCGCCGCCAGACCTCCTTCGCCGCGGTCGAGGTCATCCCGCTCATCGAGGGCACCGACTCCATCGACATCCCGGAGAACGACCTCAAGATCGACGTCTTCCGCTCCTCGGGCCCCGGTGGTCAGTCGGTCAACACGACCGACTCGGCCGTGCGCATGACGCACATCCCCACCGGCACCGTCGTGTCGATGCAGAACGAGAAGAGCCAGATCCAGAACCGCGCCGCCGCGCTGCGCGTCATGCAGTCGCGCCTGCTGCTGCTCAAGAAGGCCGAGGAGGCCGCCGAGCGCAAGGAGCTCGCCGGCGACATCAAGGCCAGCTGGGGCGACCAGATGCGCTCCTACGTCCTCAACCCGTACCAGATGGTAAAGGACCTGCGCACCGAGCACGAGACCGGCAACCCCACCGCCGTCTTCGACGGCGAGATCGACGAGTTCATCGAGGCCGGCGTGCGCTGGCGCATCGAGCAGTCGAAGGCTCAGGACTGAGCGAAGGGGGACCCGGCGCGGGTGAACGCGCCGAGGTCCCCGAGGTGCGGCGGGGTCCCCAGGACCCCCACCTATCCTCGATGACGGCCTGCCCGCTCGACCCCTGAGGCTCGTACCACGCGATGATCCGCTTCGAAGACGTCACCAAGCTCTACCCCCGCCAGCAGCACCCCGCGCTGGACGGGGTGAGCCTCGACATCGCCCGGGGGGAGTTCGTCTTCCTCGTCGGCGCGTCCGGCTCGGGCAAGTCGACGATGCTGCGGCTGGCCATCCGCGAGGAGCAGGTCACCAAGGGCCGCCTCCTCGTCGGCGGCCACGACCTCAGCCGGCTGCCGGGCCGCAAGGTGCCCCAGCTGCGCCGTCAGATCGGCTCGGTCTTCCAGGACTTCCGCCTGCTGCCCAACAAGACGGTGGAGCAGAACATCGCCTTCGCGCTGCAGGTCATCGGCCGCCCGCGCCGCGCGATCCGCTCGCTCGTGCCCGAGACCCTCGACCTCGTCGGGCTCAACGGCATGGCCAAGAGATTCCCCCACGAGCTCTCCGGCGGTGAGCAGCAGCGCGTTGCCATCGCCCGGGCCGTCGTCAACCGCCCGCCGGTGCTGCTCGCCGACGAGCCGACCGGCAACCTCGACCCGGCGACCTCGCTCGACATCGTCCACCTGCTCAAGCGCATCCACGACTCGGGCACGACGATCCTCATGGCCACCCACGACAACACGATCGTCGACAGCATGCAGCAGCGCGTCGTCGAGATCGAGGACGGCGTCATCATCCGCGACGAGGCCACCGGCGGCTACGTGCCCAAGGTCGTCGACTCGGTCGACCGCGAGGAGCGGGTGGCCGAGCGTGACGACGACGACCCGCTCGAGGAGCGCCGCGACCCCGACGAGGAGCAGGCCGAGGCCGAGCGCCGGGCCGAGCAGGACGCCGAGCCCGTGGCGGTGCAGAGCACCGAGTGGGACGACTGGGACGAGGAGGAGGCGCGATGAGGCCGACCAACGTCCTCGTCGACGCATGGCAGGGCCTGCGTCGCAACAAGTCGATCGCCATCTCCGTCGTCCTCGTGACGATGATCTCGATGTACCTCCTCGGCGTCGGGGTCCTCGCCCAGCGCCAGGTCACGACGATGAAGGGCTACTGGTACGACCGGGTCCAGGTCTCGATCTACCTGTGCACCGACAGCTCGAGCCAGCCCAACTGCGCCGAGGGCGCGGTGACCGACGAGCAGCGCGAGACGATCGAGGCCCAGCTCGAGGAGTCCCGCCCGCTCGTCAAGGAGGTCTACTTCGAGAGCGAGCAGGAGGCCTACGACCGCTTCCGCGAGGACTACAAGAACTCGCCGCTCAGCAAGAACATCCGCGTGGGCGACATCCCGCCGAGCTATCGCGTGCAGCTGAGCGACCCCGAGCAGTACGAGACCGTGGCCTCGGCCTTCGAGAACGCGCCCGGGGTGGCGAGCGTGCCCGACCTGCGGCAGGTCTTCAGCAAGCTCTTCCAGGCGATCAACATCGCCTCGGCCGTCATGGTCGCGCTGTCCTTGCTCACGCTCGTCAGCGCCGTGCTGCTCATGGCGACGACGATCCGCCAGGCCGCCTTCACGAGGCGACGAGAGATCGCGATCATGAAGCTCGTCGGCGCGAGCAACAGCACGATCCGCACGCCCTTCATCATCGAGACCCTCGTCGCCGGGCTCGTCGGCACGGGTCTGGCCGTCGGCATGCTGTGGTTCTCGGCGTGGAGCCTCTTCGACGAGTACCTCATCCAGGAGACGACGGGCACCGCGCTCATCAGCAGCTCCGAGGTCCTCGTCATCGCGCCCGCCCTCTTCGGGCTCGTCGGCGTGCTCGCCATCGGCACCTCGACGATCACGCTGTGGAGATATCTGCGCGTCTAGGTCGGCGTGGGACCTCTGGGACCCGTGTGACACGCGGGGTTCGGTGACCTCCCTTCGCCTCCCAGGCGGCGCCGCTATCGTTCGACGCGATGAAGCGCTTCGCACCCCGGGCCGGCCGTACGAGCCGGGCCGCGACCAGCTCGGCCCTGGCAGTCTGCCTCGCCGCGGGTCTCGCGACGGCCTCGTGGGCCGCCGGTGACCCCGACCCCGCCGATAAGAAGCGCAAGGTCGACGACAGCATCAGTGCGACGAAGGCCGACCTCAGCGACACCTCCGCCGAGCTCGTCGAGGCCTACGACTCGCTCAAGAGCACCCGGGCCAAGCTGCCCGCCGCGCGCTCGAAGGCGAAGCAGGCCGAAGAGGTCGAGACCGCCGCGCAGACGAAGTACGACGACGCAGCCGCCGACCTGCGCGTGGCCAAGGCCGACGAGGCCAAGGCGCGCAAGGACATCCGCACGACGAGCACGAAGATCACCCGCGCCCGCTCCGACGTCGCGGGCTTCGCCGGCGAGGTCTACCAGCAGCAGGGTCTGGGCGACCTCTCCGTCGCGCTCGGGGCCGAGTCGCCCGGCGAGGTCATCGACCGCATGGTCATCGCCGACTCCGCCGGCGGCGCCCAGTCCGACTCGCTGGACTCGCTGACCACCTCGCGCGCCGACCTCGTCACCCAGCAGGACCGGCTCGAGGCGCTCAAGGACAAGACCCAGCAGGCCCGCGACGACGCGAGCACCGCGCTGTCGGACGCCAAGGTCGCCAAGACCGAGGCCGACGAGGCCGAGGCCGACCTCGAGTCGCTCGAGGCCGACCAGACGAGCCAGGCCAAGACGCTGCGCACCGAGCGGGCCAAGGAGCAGGGCCGGCTCACCGGTCTGCGCGCCGAGTCCGACCGCCTCGGCAAGATCCTCGAGGAGCGCGCCCGCAAGGCCCGGGTCAAGGCCGCGAAGATCAAGGCCGCCCGCGAGGCCGAGCAGGCCCGGCAGGCCGAGGCCCGTCGTCGGGCCGCCGCAGCCCCCGAGCCCGAGGCCGCCGACCCCAACCCGACGCCTCCCGCGACGAGCTCGGGGGTCCTCGCGGCCCCGGTCAACGCGCCGATCACCTCGGAGTTCGGGCTGCGCTTCCACCCGATCCTCAACTACTGGCGCCTGCACGCCGGTCGCGACTACGGCGGCGCGTGCGGCGCCCCGGTGCGCGCGGCGGCCGACGGCACGATCGTCTCGGCGGGCGTCGCCGGCGGGTACGGCAACCAGATCGCCGTCGACCACGGGGTCAAGCGCGGCGTGCTGCTCTCGACGACGTACAACCACCTGCAGGCCTTCGCCCGCACCTCCGGCACGGTCAAGCGCGGCGAGCTCATCGGCTACGTCGGCACGACCGGGACCTCGACCGGCTGCCACCTGCACTTCGAGACCTACGAGAACGGCACCCCGGTCGACCCGCGCCGCTGGCTCTGAGCCCCGGACAACCGAGTAGGTCCCGCCCGCGCCGCCAGGTAGCGTGATGCTCCCCGGCAGGGGCACGACGTACAGCGAGCGAGGACGGGTGAGATCGGTGGCCGACAAGGGCCAGGCGGGCCGCAAGGTCATCGCCAGCAACCGCAAGGCGCGGCACGACTACCTCATCGAGGACACCTACGAGGCCGGGCTGGCGCTCATGGGCACCGAGGTCAAGGCGCTGCGCATGGGCCGGGCCAACCTGGTGGACGGCTACGCGACCTTCTACCGCGACGAGCTCTACCTCGAGGGCGTGCACATCCCCGAGTACCTCAACGGCTCGTGGACCAACCACACCCCGCGGCGCCGTCGCAAGCTCCTCCTGCACCGCCGCGAGCTCGACAAGCTGCACGCCGCCGTCCACGCGAGCGGGCGGACCATCGTGCCGCTCTCGCTCTACTTCTCCGGCAGCGTCGTCAAGGTCGAGATCGCCGTCGCGACCGGCAAGAAGCACTACGACAAGCGCCACGCCCTGCGCGAGCGCCAGGACCGCCGTGAGACCGAGCGCGCGGTCTTCGGGCGGCACCGCGGGGAGTGACCCGCGCCCGGTCGCACCGGGTCGAGCACGACGAAGGGGTGGCCCGCCGAGTCGGCGGGCCACCCCTTCGCGCTGATCAGGGTCAGAGGGTCACTTGAAGGTGTCCTTGACGTTCTCGCCAGCGGCCTTGAGGTTGCCCTTGCTCTCCTGAGCCTGGCCCTCGGCCTGCATCTCCGGGTCGTCCTTGGCGTCGCCCGCAGCCTGCTTGGCCTTGCCGGCCAGCTGGTCCTTCGCGTTCTCGATCTTGTCGCCGATACCCATATGTGCCTCCTGGGGTGTGGTGGTCCGTGCTCCTCGACACTAGGCGGCCTGCCTGGGCATTTGGTGGCAGCGGGGGAGGGGAATGCGGTTGGCGGCCCCGCGGTTGAGGACGGTAGTCTCACCCCACAACTCAACAGCGTGACGTGGACACCCTCACGGGGGTGATCGGTTTCGACATTGGTCGGTCCTGCAGGAGAAGCGGGTCGAGGATGCACGGTCATCTCGTCAACGCCCCGTGCACATCAATAGGTGCCGATTCCAAGCGCACCGACTTCGCCCTCGCCGCCTGAGCGAGCCCGAAGTCCGTTGGTCTGAGCTCGATCTCGGCTCAGTAACCAGCGTCAGCTAGAGATCTTGCTGCGCAGCGGTGTCGGGACGCTGCGCGGGACTCCTTCTCGACTGGGCCTGTCAGGGGACGTGTGCGTGCGAGCCCTGAGGCCGAGAAAATCCATAGCGCACTGCACCCGGAGAAGTCCTGCTCGTCTACCAGTGGACGCGGGTTCGATTCCCGCCACCTCCACCACCGTGACCCACGTCAGCAGCCGATGGCCGCCCGCACGAGATCTATCGAGCGGGCGGCCGTCGGCATGCCCGGGGGAGGGCGAAGGGGGCGTGGCCCGGTGTGCTGGGATGAGGCCCGTGAGCACCTCGACGACGGGACGCCCCGTCCAGACCGGTCGGCGGCGTCTGGCCGTCGTCCTCACCGTGGTCGCCGTCCTCGTCCAGCTGGTCGTGCTCTACGACCCGAGCCCCGCCGGGGGAGGGGACATCCCCTTCGCCGACAAGGTGGTCCACGCCCTCGTCTTCGGCGTGCCCGTCGCCCTCGCCGGCTGGGCCCGGCTGCGGTGGGTGTGGGTGGCCGCGCTGATGGCCGTGCACGCCCCGGTGAGCGAGATCGTCCAGGGCCTGGCGCTGCCCGCCCGCAGCGGCGATCCCTTCGACGTCGTCGCCGACCTCGTCGGCGTGGTGCTCGGTGCGCTCGTCGCCCGCCGGCTGAGCGGTGTGTCAGGAGCACCGTCCGCGCGCTGGTAGACTCGGACCTTCGTCGTCACGGACTGCGCACTGCTGCGCCCCGCGATCGCTCCCGGTCGCTGATGATCCCTCACCCGTGACGACCGCCGGGCCGCACGGATGCCGCCCGGTCCATGGGCGCCGCAGAGCGCCTGAGACTCGTCTGGTGCGGTCACCCCTTCGCGGTGGCTCGAGACGTGTCTGCTCGAGCCAGAAGGTGATGTTGACATGCCCGCGAAGAACCCGAACAAGAAGGCCCGCTGGAGCGCTGCCGAGAAGGCTGCTGCCAGCACGAAGGGGCCGAAGAAGCCCTACCACCGCGGCCAGAAGCCGGCGGATGACGCCCCCCGCGGCGCCAAGCGTCCCGTGCGCGCCGCCGAGGACCGCCCGCGTCGCGTCCGCAAGGACGGCGCCGAGGACCAGGGCCAGCGTCGTTGGGAGCGCCGCGAGGACACCCGCCCCGGTGGCTTCCGCTCCGACGACCGTCGCGGTGGCGGCTTCCGCTCCGACGACCGTCGTAGCGACGACCGTCGTGGTGGCTTCCGCTCCGATGACCGTCGTGACGGCGGCTTCCGCAGCGACGACCGCCGCGGTGGTGGTTTCCGCAGCGATGACCGTCGTGACGGCGGCTTCCGCAGCGACGACCGCCGCGGTGGCGGCTTCCGCTCGGACGACCGTCGCAGCGATGACCGCCGTGGCGGCTTCCGCAGCGACGACCGTCGTACCGACGACCGCCGTGGTGGCTTCCGCAGCGACGACCGTCGTACAGATGACCGTCGCGGTGGCTTCCGCAGCGACGACCGTCGTAGTGACGACCGTCGTGGTGGCGGTTTCCGCTCGGACGACCGTCGTACTGATGACCGTCGTGGTGGCTTCCGCTCCGACGACCGTCGCACCGACGACCGCCGTGGCGGCTACCGCGGCGACGACCGCCGTGACGGTGGCTTCCGCTCCGACGACCGCCGGGGCGGGTCCCGCGAGGGCTTCCGTCGCGGTCCCCGCGACGAGCGCCAGGGCTACCGTCCCCGCTTCGACCGCGAGCAGACCTCGCAGGACCACCACCAGGACGCCGAGGCGGAGCGGATGGAGGCCGACAGCTGGGTCTCCGCGGCTCGCACGACGACCACCGAGCCCGTGACGGTCGCCGAGGACAACGGCTTCGCCGCGCTCGGCCTGCCCGAGCGCCTCGTCGAGCGGCTCGCCCGCGAGGGCATCTCGAGCCCCTTCCCGATCCAGGAGGCGACGATCCCCGACGCCCTGGCCGGCAAGGACGTCCTCGGCCGTGGCCAGACCGGGTCGGGCAAGACGCTCGCCTTCGGCCTGCCGACGATCGCCCGCCTCTCCGGCGAGCGCTCGAAGCCCCGCCGCCCCCGTGCCCTCGTCCTCGTGCCGACGCGTGAGCTCGCGATGCAGGTGAGCGACTCGCTCGAGCCGCTCGTGCACGTCGCCGGGCTGCGTCACAAGCTCGTCGCCGGTGGCCTGTCCTACACGGGTCAGATCGCCGCGCTCGACAAGGGCGTCGACCTGCTCATCGCGACCCCGGGCCGTCTCGTCGACCTGCTCGACCGCGAGGCCGTCATCCTCGACTCCATCGAGGTGACGATCCTCGACGAGGCCGACCACATGGCCGACATGGGCTTCGTCCCGGCCGTGACCCGCGTCCTCGACGAGGTCCCCGAGGGCGGGCAGCGCCTGCTCTTCTCGGCGACGCTCGACAAGGGTGTCGACACCCTGGTCCAGCGCTACCTCGTCGACCCGGTGACCCACTCGACGAACGACGCCACCGCGTCGGTCGACACGATGGAGCACCACATCCTCGTCATCGACCCGCAGCACAAGAAGGTCATCACCGCGGAGGTGGCCAACCGCGAGGGCCGCACCGTCGTCTTCTGCCGCACCAAGCTCGGTGCCGACCGCGTCGCCCTCCAGCTGCGCGAGTCCGGTGTCCGCGCCGCGGCCCTCCACGGCGGTCTGACCCAGGGCGCCCGCAACAAGGTGCTCGGGGCCTTCCGCACCGGTCGGATCCCCGTGCTCGTCGCCACCGACGTCGCTGCCCGCGGCATCCACGTCGACGACGTCTCGGTCGTCCTGCAGGCGGACCCGCCCGCGGACCACAAGGACTACCTCCACCGCGCGGGCCGCACCGCCCGCGCCGGTGAGCGCGGCACCGTCGTCACCCTCGCCCTGCCGCACCAGCGCAAGATGATGGAGCGCATGGCGACCGACGCCGGTCTCGAGGCCCGTCCGGTCAAGGCGGCCCCCGGTGACGAGGTCCTCGAGGCCGCCGGTGCGGCGCCCGTGAGCGGCGTGCCGATCGACGAGGCCGACTTCCGCAAGCTGCTCGACCCCCGGCCTGCACGGCGCCACGGTGGCACCGGCGGCCCGCGCGGTGCGCGCACCGGTGGGCAGTACCGGGGCGGCGGCCAGCGCCGCGGGCCGCGTCACGGGTGATGATGTAGGCATGGACAGCCTGGCCGGACGTCTGCTCGTGAGCACCCCTGAGATCACCGACGGGGTCTTCGACCGCAGCATCGTGCTCGTGCTGGCCCATGACGAGCAGTCCGCCGAGGGCGTCGTCATCAACAAGCCCGTCCAGGCGCCGATCGACGCCGTCCTGCCAGGGTGGCAGGACGGCGCGAGCGAGCCGCAGAAGGTCTTCCAGGGCGGGCCCGTCCAGACCGACTCGGCGGTCGGGCTCGTCGGGGTCCCCGGCGACGGGGAGCCCCCCGTGGGGGTCAAGCGCCTCTTCGGCGGGATCGGCCTGGTCGACCTCGACGCCCCGCAGGAGAGCGTGTGGCCCGCGATCAGCGCGCTGCGCATCTTCGCCGGGTACTCGGGGTGGACCGCCCCGCAGCTCGCCGGCGAGATCGAGCGGGGCGGCTGGTTCGTCTGCGACGCCGAGATCGGCGACGTCTTCGACGCGGACCCGGCGACGCTGTGGCGTCGGGTCCTGCGTCGTCAGCGCGGCGTCATGGCCTGGGTCTCGACCTACCCCGAGGACCCGACCCAGAACTGACGCGGCGCCGACGCGGGGCTGACCCCCTTCGCGCCTCGTCCTAGACTCGCCCCATGAGCGAGCCACTGCCCCCGAGCGGGCCCGACGCCGACCCCACCTCTCCGGGGACCTCCACCGGGTTGCTCGAGCGCACTGAGGTCACCCCGCAGCTGCAGGAGCCGGGCGACCACGAGCGCTTCTCGCACTACGTGCGCAAGGAGAAGATCCTCGAGTCGGCGCTGTCCGGCGAGCCCGTGACGGCCCTGTGCGGCAAGAAGTGGATCCCCGGTCGCAACCCCGACAAGTTCCCGGTGTGCCCGATCTGCAAGGAGATCTACCAGGGCCTGCGCGACCCCCAGGACGGCGAGGACTGACCCCTCTCGCACCCGGGAGCGCTTGGCCGAACCTTTGCCAACTCCTGGGTGCAGACGGGGTGCCGCCCTGACCATCGGGCTCCTAGCGTCCGAGGTAACGGCCGGGACACACCCGGCCCGTCACCCCTGATGGAGAGCCTGTGAAGTCCACGCGCGCCCTTGTCGCCCCCGCCCTGCTCGCCCTGGCCCTGACCGGGTCCGCCCCCGCTCTGCCCGCCCTCGCCGGCGCGGACGCCGCCGACGCCGGCACCTCCCGCGTCTCGGCCTCGCACGCCGACGAGCACTGCGACGAGGAGGTCTCCGCGACCGCCCGCAGCACCGGCAAGGGCGGCAAGGTCAAGGACCCGCACACCCTGAGCCAGGCCCAGGTCGACATCCGCGAGGACGCCTTCCAGGACGCGCTCGTCGACAAGGGCCTGCGGCTCAGCCCGACCGGCAAGGTCGCCGCGAAGGGCAAGCCCGGCACCGCGCAGTTCGCCTCGACGAACGTCCCCGTGTACTTCCACGTCATCACCGACGGGACGAACGGCAAGCTCACCTCGACCCAGATCAGCTCGCAGGTCAAGGTCCTCAACGACGCCTACGCGGGCTCGGGCTTCTCCTTCACCCTCGCCGGCACCGACACCACGGTGAACTCCGCCTGGTACAACGGCCTCGACCACGGCTCGACCGCCGAGTCGCAGATGAAGAGCGCCCTGCGCAAGGGCGGCAAGAACGCCCTCAACGTCTACAGCGCCGACCTCGCCGGCGGTCTGCTCGGCTGGGCGACCTTCCCCACCCGCAACATCGGCAGCAACGACGGCGTCGTCATCCTCGACGGCTCGGTGCCCGGCGGCAACGCCGCGCCGTACAACCTCGGCGACACCGGCACCCACGAGGTCGGCCACTGGCTCGGGCTGTACCACACCTTCCAGGGCGGCTGCCAGGACGGCGACTACGTCGCCGACACCCCCGCCGAGGCCCAGCCCGCCTCCGGCTGCCCGACCGGCGCCGACACCTGCCCGGCCAAGCCCGGTCTCGACCCGATCCGCAACTTCATGGACTACTCCGACGACGCGTGCATGGACCACTTCACCGCCAACCAGGTGACCCGCATGCAGAACCAGTGGGTGACCTACCGGGCGAGCTGACCCGACCCCGACGAAGGGGGCGTCGCACGAGGTCGTGCGGCGCCCCCTTCGTCATGCCGTCCCGCCGTGCCGTCGGCAGTCTCGCCGGGCACGCTTTCGTCGCAGTCGGTGCGGCGGCTTACCCTGGTCGGCGTCATGAGCCAGCACGCCGCGTCGAACCTGCCCCCCGCCTTCCCGGAGCGGGCAGCCTGGGGGACCGCCGGGGCGCTGCGGGCCTGGCAGGCCGAGGCGCTGGAGAAGTACCTCGGCAGCGGCGCGCGCGACTTCCTCGCCGTCGCGACCCCGGGAGCGGGCAAGACGACCTTCGCCCTGCGGGTCGCCGCCGAGCTGCTGACCCGCGGCGAGATCGAGGCGGTGACGGTCGTCGCGCCCACCGAGCACCTCAAGACGCAGTGGGCCGACGCCGCGGCCCGCGTGGGCATCCACCTCGACCCGAAGTTCTCGAACTCCGTCGGCTCGACGAGCAGCGACTACGACGGCGTCGCCGTCACCTACGCCCAGGTCGCCTCGCGCGCCTCGGTCCACGAGGCCCGCACGAGGTCGCGGCGCACCTTCGTCATCCTCGACGAGATCCACCACGGCGGCGACAACAAGTCGTGGGGCAGCGCGATCCGCGAGGCCTTCGAGCCGGCCACCCGCCGTCTCGCGCTCACCGGCACGCCCTTCCGCTCCGACACCAACCCCATCCCCTTCGTCACCTACGAGTACGGCGACGACGGGATCCTGCGCTCCTCGGCCGACTACACCTACGGCTACGCCCAGGCGCTCGCCGACCACGTCGTGCGCCCCGTGCTCTTCATGGCCTACGGCGGCGGCATGCGCTGGCGCACCCGCGCGGGCGACGAGGTCGCGGCCCGTCTCGGCGAGCCGATGACCAAGGACCTCGCGGCGCAGGCCTGGCGCACCGCGCTCGACCCGAAGGGGGAGTGGGTCCCCTCGGTCCTCTCGGCCGCCGACAAGCGGCTGACCGAGGTGCGTCGGCACGTCGAGGACGCCGGGGGGCTCGTCATCGCGAGCAACCAGACCCAGGCCCGCGCCTACGCGCGCATCCTCGAGTCGATCACCGGCGAGAAGCCCACCGTCGTGCTCTCCGACGACCCGGGCAGCTCGGCGCGCATCGAGACCTTCGCCGCGAGCAGCTCGCGGTGGATGGTCGCCGTGCGCATGGTGTCCGAAGGGGTGGACGTCCCGCGCCTGTGCGTCGGGGTCTACGCGACGTCGACCTCGACGCCGCTGTACTTCGCCCAGGCCGTCGGGCGCTTCGTGCGGGCGCGCAAGCGCGGCGAGACCGCCTCGGTCTTCCTGCCGAGCGTGCCGGTGATCCTCGCCCACGCCGGGACGATGGAGGTCGAGCGCGACCACGCCCTCGACCGCCCCGAGCCCGAGGCCGGCGAGGAGCAGATCTGGTCCGAGGAGGAGGGCCTGCTCGAGGAGGCCAACCGCGACGAGGGCGCGAGCGACGACCTGCTCGGCAGCTTCGAGGCGCTCGAGTCCGACGCGCACTTCGACCACGTGCTCTACGACAGCAAGCAGTGGGGCCTGCACGCCGACGTCGGCTCCGACGACGAGCAGGACTACCTCGGCCTGCCCGGTCTGCTCGAGCCCGACCAGGTGCACGCGCTGCTCTCCGAGCGGCAGAGCAAGCAGTCAGCGAAGACCGGTCGGAAGCGCCCGGCCGAGCCGCAGACGGTCTCGGCGCACCGGGCGCTGGCCAGCCAGCGCAAGGAGCTCAACTCGCTCGTCTCGGCCTACGCGACCAAGAAGTCCGTCGCCCACGCGAACGTCCACATGGACCTGCGCCGGGCGTGCGGCGGGCCGGAGCTGGCCACGGCGACGAGCGAGCAGGTCACCGAGCGGATCGAGACCATCCGGCGCTGGTTCGTCGGCCGTCGGTGAGCGTGCTCGAGGCGAAGATCGCCGTCACCCAGGTCGCCCTCGTCGTCATCGCGGTCCTGCTGGCGACGGCCTTCACCGCCGGCGCCGTGGCGACGGGGACCTGGGCGTGGCTCGTCGCCGTGCCGATGGACCTCGTGGGAGCGGCGCTCGTCGTCGTCGGCGGTCAGCGCCGCCGCCGCACCGACGGGGCGCGGGGGATGGCGGTCTCGGTGCTCGGCGGGCTGCTCGTCGTCGGGTCGATCTGGGCCGCCTTCGTGCTGGGCGACCTGCTCGCGTCCTAGCGGCTCGTGCGGGCCCGGCTCACACGAGACCGGCGGCCCGGTGGACGAGAGGGCCGGTGCGCATCGGCAGGTGGGTGACGAGCGCGATCGCGGTGCTCGCCCGGATGACGTGGACGTCGTCGATCATCTCGTCGATGACGCGGCCGAGATCGGCGTTGTCGCGCGCCACGACCCGCACGATGAGGTCGCCGTCACCGGTCGTCGAGTGGATCTCGAGGACCTGCGGCAGCCCGCTGAGGTGCGCGACGACCGGC
This sequence comes from Janibacter melonis, assembly GCF_003721155.3. Classification (NCBI taxonomy): domain Bacteria; kingdom Bacillati; phylum Actinomycetota; class Actinomycetes; order Micrococcales; family Intrasporangiaceae; genus Janibacter; species Janibacter melonis. Next base: position 196,520 of record NZ_CP044548.2, read on the forward strand.
CCGTGACCCTGGCGCTGGTTGATCTCGAGGGTGCAGAAGGCGGTGACGGGGAAGCCGAGCGCCTCCGGGTCGACCTGGGGTGCGAGCGAGGCGATGACCCCGGTCGTCTGCAACCGGTCCAGACGCGCCTGCACGGTGCCGCGGGCGACCCCGAGCTCGCGCGAGGCGCCGAGCACGCCGATCTGCGGCTGCTGCGTCAGCAGGTCGAGCAGGCGGGCGTCGAGCTCGTCGATGCCGTCGGGTCTGGCCATGGTCACATTGTGCTCGCGTGCCGATGTATGTCGCAAGGTCCTGGACAGCCTGTCCAGTGTCGGATGCTTCCCTTGCGCAGACTGCATGTCGGTTGGACCCTCGGCTCATGACTGACACGACAGCGACGTCGACCCCGCCCCTCGACCTCACCGAGCAGGAGCGTCAGGCCGACCTGGATCTCGACCAGCTCAAGCAGCTCGTCGGTCTCGTCGAGTACGACGAGAGCACCGACCCCTTCCCGGTGACCGGGTGGGACGCCATCGTCTTCGTCGTCGGCAACGCGACCCAGACGGCGCACTACTACCAGTCCGCGTGGGGCATGGAGCTCGTCGCCTACTCCGGCCCGGAGAACGGCAACCGCGACCACAAGGCCTTCGTCCTGAAGTCCGGCTCGATCCGCTTCGTCGTCAAGGGCGCCGTGAGCCCCGACAGCCCGCTCATCGCCCACCACGCGACGCACGGCGACGGCGTCGTCGACATCTCGCTCGAGGTGCCCGACGTCGACCGGTGCATCGCCCAGGCCAAGGCCGCCGGGGCGACCGTGCTCCAGGAGCCGGAGACCGTCACCGACGAGCACGGCGCGATCCGCGTCGCCGCCATCGCCACGTACGGCGAGACCCGCCACACCCTCGTGCAGCGCGTCGTCGACGGCCAGACCTACGCCGGCCCGTACCTGCCCGGGTACGTCGCGAGGACCTCCGGCTTCGTCAAGCGCGACGGCGCCCCGAAGCGCCTCTTCCAGGCCCTCGACCACATCGTCGGCAACGTCGAGCTCGGCCGGATGGACGAGTGGGTCGGCTTCTACAACCGGGTCATGGGCTTCGTGAACATGGCCGAGTTCATCGGCGACGACATCGCCACCGAGTACTCGGCGCTCATGAGCAAGGTCGTCGCCAACGGCAACCACCGCGTGAAGTTCCCCCTCAACGAGCCGGCCATCGCCAAGAAGCGCAGCCAGATCGACGAGTACCTCGACTTCTACGCCGGTCCCGGTGCCCAGCACCTCGCCCTGGCGACGAACGACATCCTGCGCACGGTCGACGAGCTGCGCACCGAAGGCGTGGAGTTCCTCGACACCCCGGACGCGTACTACGACGACCCCGAGATGCGCGCGCGCATCGGCGAGGTCCGTGTCCCCATCGAGGAGCTCAAGGCGCGCGGCATCCTCGTCGACCGCGACGAGGACGGCTACCTGCTGCAGATCTTCACCAAGCCGCTCGGCGACCGCCCGACGGTCTTCTTCGAGATCATCGAGCGTCACGGCTCGCTCGGCTTCGGCAAGGGCAACTTCAAGGCGCTCTTCGAGTCCATCGAGCGCGAGCAGGACAAGCGCGGCAACCTCTGAGGCGCCGCCGCGCGGCCCCCAGGAGACCTCGACGCCCCGTCGGCCCCCACGGCCGACGGGGCGCCGTCGTCCCTGACGTAAACTTGGGCTGACCCACCGACCGCCGATGCTTGCATCTGCACGACAGCCGGAGGCCCCTTCTGCTCCCCCTTCTCGCCGCGCACGTCGTCCTCGCCGTGCTGGCGCCCGTGCTCATCGGCCGGATGGGGAGTCGCGCGTTCTACGTGCTGGCCCTCGGACCGGCCGCCACGACGGTGTGGGCCCTGGCCCAGACCGACGTCGCGATGCGCGGGGAGGTCACCCAGCAGCTGACGTGGGTCCCGGCCCTCGACATGAGCGTCACGCTCGTCATGGGGCCGCTCCAGTGGTTGATGACGCTCGTCGTCGCCGGGGTGGGGGCCCTGGTCCTCGCGTACTGCGCCGCCTACTTCGGCGAGGGCGAGGCCGGGCGTGGTCTGCTCGCCGGCACGCTCGTCGCCTTCGCCGGCGCGATGCTCGGCCTGGTGTGGGCCGACAACCTGCTCATCACCTACGTCTTCTGGGAGCTGACGACGGTCTTCAGCTTCTTGCTCATCGGCTTCGACCCGGCCAAGCGCTCCGCGCGCGCCGCCGCGACGACCGCCCTCGTCGTCACGACCCTCGGCGGGCTCGCGATGCTCGTCGGCATCCTCGTCCTCGGCGGCCTGGCGGGCACCTACTCGATCAGCGGGATCCTCGCCTCGCCGCCGGCCAGCTCCGGCGCGCTGTCCGCGGCGGTCGTGCTGCTCCTCCTCGGCGCCCTGAGCAAGTCGGCGCTCTTCCCCTTCCACTTCTGGCTGCCCGGGGCGATGGCCGCGCCGACCCCGGTGAGCGCCTACCTCCACGCCGCCGCGATGGTCAAGGCCGGCGTCTTCCTCGTCGCGCTGCTCGTCCCCGCCTTCGCCGACGTCCCGGGCTGGCGCGAGCTGCTCCTGCCCCTGGGCGCCCTGACGATGCTCATCGGCGGGTGGCGCTCCCTTCGCCAGTACGACATCAAGCTGCTCCTCGCCTACGGCACGGTCTCCCAGCTCGGCTTCCTGCTCACCGTCCTCGGGGTCGGCTCGCAGATGACCGCCTTCGCCGGCATGGCGATGGTGCTCGCGCACGCGCTCTTCAAGGCCACGCTCTTCCTCGTCGTCGGCATCATCGACAAGCACGCCGGCACTCGCGACATCCGCAAGCTGCACGGGCTGCGGCACCGCATGCCGCTCGTCTTCGCCTTCGCGGTGCTCGCGAGCATGTCGATGGCCGGGCTGCCCCCGCTCATCGGCTTCATCGGCAAGGAGAGCATCTGGGCGGCGCTGCTCGCCGTCGCGACCGAAGGGGACGGGACCCCCCTTCGCGGGTGGGCCGGGTGGGCCGTCGTCGTCGCCCTCGTCCTTGGCACGGTGCTCACCGTCGCGTACACCCTGCGCTTCCTGCACGGCGCCTTCTGGGGCCGTGGCCCGGCCGACGAGGACACGCCGTGCACCCACGTCTCGCCGCGCTACTGGGCCGTCCCGGGCGTCCTCGCCCTGCTCAGCCTCGGTCTCGGCTTCAGCGGCGCCGTGCTCAGCGAGCACATCTGGCCCTACGCCGAGCAGCTCGAGCCGGCCCTGCACCCCGAGGAGCTGGCCCTGTGGCACGGCGTCGGGGGACCGCTCCTGCTGTCGGTCCTCGCGACCCTCGGGGGCGTCCTGCTCTTCCTCGGGCGCAAGACCTTCGGCCAGCTGCAAGGCGCGCTGTCCTTCGGCTGGAGCGCCGAGCGCGCGTACGGCTGGTCGATCCGCGGTCTCGAGCGGGCCGCGGTCGAGACGACCGGTCTGGCCCAGCGGGGCTCGGTGGCGATCTACCTCGCCGTCGCCCTCGTCGTCGTCGTCGCGGTGCCCGGCACCGTCGTGTGGACCGTCGAGCAGGGCGGCGGGGTCATCGCCTACGACACCCCGGCGCAGCTGCTCGTCGCCCTCGTCATCGTCCTCGCGGCGCTCGTGACGACCCGCTCTCGTCGTCGTCTGCGCGCCGTCATCCTCGTGAGCGTCACCGGGTACGGCTGCGCCCTGCTCTTCCTCCTGCACGGCGCGGTCGACCTCGCCCTGACCCAGGTGCTCGTCGAGACGATCAGCCTCGTCGTCTTCGTCCTCGTCCTGCGCCGTCTGCCGCAGCACTTCACCGACCGCCCGCTGACGCGCACGCGCTACTGGCGGATGGCGCTGGCCACCGCGGTCGCCGTCGTCGTCGGCGCGATCCTCACCGCCGCGACGATGTACCGCACCCAGGCCCCGCTCACCCCCGAGCTCGTCGCGGGCGCCATCGACTTCGGCGCGGGCTACAACGTCGTCAACGTCACCCTCGTCGACGTGCGCGCGTGGGACACCTTCGGCGAGATCTCGGTGCTCCTCGTCGCCGCTACCGGCGTCGCCTCGCTGCTCTTCATCGACACCCGCAGCGCGGGCATCCGACGGGTCGCCGACATCCCCTACCCGAAGGGGGTCAAGAAGCTGCCGAGCCAGCCCGGCCGCCGCGCGTGGCTGCCGGCCCCGCGCACCCTCGCGCCGGAGAACCGCTCGATCCTCTTCGAGGTCGTCACCCGGCTGATCTTCCACCCGATGCTCCTCATCGGGGTCTACCTGCTCTTCGCCGGGCACAACAACCCCGGCGGCGGCTTCGCCGGGGGCATCGTCGTCGGGCTCGCGCTCGTCGTGCGCTACCTCGCCGGCGGCCGCTACGAGCTCGACGAGGCGATGCCGGTCGACGCCGGTGTCGTCCTCGGTGCCGGGCTCTTCGTCGCCGCGATCTCGGCGCTGTCGCCGCTCGCCTTCGGCGGCCAGGTGCTCCAGTCCTTCGTGCTCGAGACCGACGTCCCGCTCCTCGGCCACGTCAAGCTCGTCAGCTCGCTCTTCTTCGACATCGGGGTCTTCCTCGTCATCATCGGGCTCGTGCTCGACCTGCTGCGCTCGCTCGGCTCCGGCATCGACCGGCACATCCGACGAGAGCAGCGCCAACGAGAGGAGGAGGCCGCAGCATGACCGTCAACCTCACGCTGGTCCTCGCGACGATGATCCTCGTCGGCTGCGGCGTCTACCTCATGCTCGAGCGCTCGCTGACCCGGGTGCTCGTCGGGCTCGTCATGCTGAGCAACGGCGTCAACCTCGGCTTCCTCGTCGTCAGCGGGCCGAGCGGACGCCCCCCGCTCGTCGACCGCTACGACGTCTCCGAGATCTCCGACCCGCTGCCCCAGGCCTTCGTGCTCACCGCGATCGTCATCACCCTGGGCACGACCGCCTTCCTGCTCGCCATGGCCTACCGCAGCTGGCAGCTGAGCGGCAACGACGACGTCAAGGACGACGTCGAGGACGCCGCGATCCGCCGCCTCGCCCACGAGGACCAGATGTCCGACGGCTACGACCTCGCCGCCGGCGAGACGACCGACGACGCCCTCGAGGTCTTCGACGAGGAGGGCGACGAGCCCGAGGGGCCCGACCACGACGGGGCCGGTCCGCGTGCGACCGCCCAGGAGACCCGATGAATTCCCTGATCCCCGTCCCCGTCCTGCTGCCGCTGCTCGGAGCGGGCCTCACGCTCGTGCTCGTGCACCGGCCGCGGGCCCAGCGCGCGGTCTCGGTTGCGGTGCTCGTGGCCGTCGTGGCCCTCGCGGCCTACCTGCTGTGGGCCGTCGACGAGCACGGCACGATGGCCGTCTGGGTCGGCGGCTGGGAGGCGCCGCTCGGCATCTCGCTCGTCGCCGACCGGCTCTCGACGCTCATGCTCCTCGTGAGCAGCTCGGTCGCGCTCGCCGTCCTCGTGTACTCGATCGGCCAGGGCATGATCGACGACGACGAGAGCGCGCCGGTCTCGATCTACCACCCGACCTTCCTCGTGCTCGTCGCCGGGGTGAGCAACGCCTTCCTCGCCGGCGACCTCTTCAACATCTTCGTCAGCTTCGAGATGCTGCTCTTCGCCTCGTACGTGCTGCTCACCCTCGGCGGCACCGAGAGCCGGATCCGCGCCGGGACGATCTACGTCGTCGTCAACATGCTCAGCTCGATGCTCTTCCTCATCTCCATCGCCGCGGTCTACGGGGCGACCGGGTCGGTCAACCTCGCCCGGCTGCACGAGAGCCTCGCCCAGCTGCCCGACCCCGTCGCGCTCACCCTGCAGCTGCTTCTCCTCACGACCTTCGGGGTCAAGGCGGCGATGTTCCCGCTCGGCTTCTGGCTGCCGGACAGCTACCCGACGGCCCCCGCACCGGTCACCGCGGTCTTCGCCGGCCTGCTGACGAAGGTCGGTGTCTACGCGATCCTGCGCACGCAGACGCTGCTCTTCCCCGACCGCCCGCTCACCGACCTGCTCCTCGTCGTCGCGGTGCTGACGATGGTGGTCGGCATCCTCGGCGCGGTCGCGCAGAGCGACCTCAAACGACTGCTGTCCTTCACCCTCGTCAGCCACATCGGCTACATGATCTTCGGCATCGCGCTGGCGACGAAGGGGGGAGTGTCGGGCGCCGTCTTCTACGTCGCGCACCACATCACCATCCAGACCGCGCTCTTCCTCGTGCTCGGCCTGCTCGAGCGCCGGGCGGGCTCGACCTCGCTCGTGCGCCTCGGCGGTCTCGCCCGGATCGCCCCGCTCATCGCGGTGCTCTTCTTCGTGCCCGCGATGAACCTCGCGGGCATCCCGCCGCTCTCGGGCTTCATCGGCAAGATCGGGCTGATGAGCGCCGGGGTCGAGACGGGCACCCCGCTCGCCTACGTCCTCGTCGCGGCGAGCGCCGTGACCTCGCTGCTCACCCTCTACGCCATCGCCAAGGCGTGGAGCCTGGCCTTCTGGCGCACCCCGGCCCAGGCGCACGAGCTCGCCCTGGCCATCGTCGCGCACGAGCAGACCACCGACGACGCGGTCGAGACGACCTCGGTCCCGGTCGGCACCAGCGGGCGGTGGCAGTCCGACGCCCTCGTCGAGGCCGAGTCCTTCACCCTCCAGCGCGAGGAGGCCGACGACGACGAGCGCCGTCGCAAGGACTCCGAGGCGGGGCCCGAGGCCTTCGACACCGAGGACGACGAGACGCTCTACGAGCGCGAGCTGCGTGGCGCGAGCCACCAGCTGCCGCGCTCGATGGTGGGGGCGACGGTCGCCCTCGTCGCCGCGAGCGTCATGCTCAGCGTCATCGGCGGGCCGCTGTACGGGCTCGCCGACCGCGCCTCGGCCGACCTGCTCGACCCCCAGGACTACGTCCAGGCGGTCCTGCCGACGGTGGAGTCGCGATGAGCACCCGAGACCACGGCGCGGTGGCCACCTCTGCGAAGACGCCCTCGCGGCGCACCCGCGTCAACCCCTTCCTCCTCGTCGTCCTCACGGCGCTGTGGGTGGCGCTGTGGGGCGAGCTCAACGTCTACAACGTCGTCGCCGGGCTGCTCGTCGCCGTCGGCGTCCAGGTGCTCCTGCCGCTGCCCCCGCTGCGCATCGACGGACGCGTGCACCCGGTGGCGCTGACAGCCTTCCTCGTCGGCTTCGTCTGGCAGACGCTCGTCGCGAGCGTCGTCGTCGCGCGGCACGTCCTCAGCCTGCGCACGACACCGCGCAACGCCGTCATGGAGGTCGACCTGCGCAGCGAGTCCGACTTCATCCTCACGCTCGTCGCGATCGTCACCTCGCTCATCCCCGGCTCGGTGGTCGTCGAGGCGCGGCGCTCGACGCACAGCCTCTTCATCCACGCCCTCGGCGTCGACGACGACGAGGCCGTCGAGCGGGAGCGCGAGCGCGTGCTGCGCACCGAGGAGCAGCTCATCCGGGCCTTCGGCCAGACCATCACCCCGCGGGAGCCCTCATGAGCACCGTCGTCGTCGGCATCTGCGTCGCCATGCTCGGCGTCGGGCTGCTGCTCCTGCTGGCCCGGATGACCATCGGCCCGACAGTGCTCGACCGGACCGTGAGCTTCGACGTCATGGTCGCCTTCGCGATCATCGGCATCTGCCTGCACGCCGCGGTCCTGCGCTCGACCGACAGCCTCGTCCTGCTCGTGGTGCTCACCCTCGTCGGCTTCATCGGCTCGGTGAGCGTCGCCCGTTTCATCGACCCGACGAGCGTGGACGACGACGGCGAGGAGCAGCCGGCCGGCGACGGCCGGGACGCGGAGGGCGAGGCGCTCGACGACTCGCCCGTGGAGGGCGTGGCCCGAGGGGAGATGCGATGACCCAGGTCCTCGACGTCCTCGCCTCGGTGTGCTTCGTCCTCGCGTGCTTCTTCGCCCTCGTCTCCGCGATCGGCATGTTCCGCTTCCCCGACCTGCTGAGCCGGATGCACGCGGGCACCAAGCCGCAGGTCGTGGGCCTCGGTCTCGCGCTGCTCGGGCTCGCGCTGTCGTTGCGCAGCATCCCCGTCGCGGTCCTGCTCGTCTTCGTCGCGGTCTTCCAGGGCGTCACGGCGCCCATCGCCTCGCACATGGTCGGGCGCGCGTCCTTCCGTGCCCGTCAGGTGCGCTCCGACCTGCTCGTCGTCGACGACCTCACGGAGACGCTCCAGGGCGAGGAGCCCCGCGGCGCCCCGTGAGCCCGCTCAGGCGCGCGCGCCCATGGCCTCGTCGAAGGATCGCTGCGCCGCCGTCCACGCCGGGCTGCCGCCGGGCAGCTGCAGCAGGGTCGGCAGGAGGTCGGCCGAGAAGGTCGTGCTCGCCTCGCGGGGCAGCAGTGAGGGCAGGTTGTCGATCGCGATGACGTCGACGGCCGGTCCGGCGCCGTCGTCGCGGACCCGTCGCACGGGCTGCTCCCACGTCGTCTCCTGCGTGACGACGGGCACGAGGTTGAGCTCGCTGGTGAAGTCGGCGGTGACGTCGGCGACCGTGCGCAGGCGTCGTGCCGGGTCGTCGAGGTCTGCGTCGGTGACGAAGGGGGGAGCCGGCGCCGTGACCATGACGCAGTTGACGAGCACGTCGTGGGCGAGGAGGGCCTCGCGGTCGAGGACGGCCGTCTCCGCGAGATCCCAGGCGGTGGCCTGCGAGCCGGCGACGGCGATCGCGTCGCGCGCGCCGGTGCCGCTGCGCCCGAGCGCCCCGGTCACGAGGTAGCGCTCGTCCTGCCCGGTGCTCGCGCGCAGGCGCGCGTCGAGCTCTTCGCGCTCCATCGGGTGCAGCGGTGTCTCGAGCGCACCTCGGGTGCTCAGCGCCGCGAGGGCCGCTCCGACGTAGCCGGCCCAGTAGCCGAAGGCGACGACCCGCCGGCCCTCGACCGTGAGGTACTCGATGTCGAGCAGGCGGCCCCCGCCGCGACGGAAGCGGGCGAGCAGCTCCTGGGCCCCGGTCTGGCCCTTGTAGGCGTGGCCGAAGAAGACGTGGGTGTGGCGCAGCTCGGCGGGCTCGTCGGGCAGCTCCTTGAGCCCGAGGACGACGGCGTCGGCGGGCGCGTCCACCCACGACAGCGCGTCGGCGAGCGTCGCGCCCGCGTCGGCGTACTCGTCGTCGGCGAAGACCCGCTGCGGGGAGCGCTCGACGGTCAGGGCGTGCCCGGCGGCGACGACGCGAGCCGCGTCGGCCGGGGTGAGGGGGGCACGTCGTTCCGTGCTCCGGGTCTCGTGCCGCATCCACAGGTGCATCGCGTCAGTCACGCGCCCATGCTGCCCCACCCGGACGCCGCCCGGGCCGGAGGCCTGCAGGCCGTCGTGAGAACCTGTGCCCATGACGCAGAGCCCCGAGCGCGCCGGCTGGTACGACGACCCGGAGGACCCGGAGCAGCTGCGCTACTTCGACGGCATCGTGTGGTCGCAGCGGGTCGTGCCCAAGCGCGCCCCGGTCCGGCAGCCCGAGCCCACCCCTTCGCCCGTCCCGGGTCACGTCGACCAGACCCCGGTCGGCTTCCCGCGCCAGCCGGCCCCGCAGGCCTCGTGGCAGGACGGCCCCCGCACCGCGCCCGGCGCGGGCGGGGTGGCCGCCGACGGCCGCCCGCTCGCGGGCTTCGGGCTGCGCCTGGCCTCGGGGCTCATCGACCTGCTCGTCGTGTGGGCGATCGGCGTCGTGACCGCGGGCTGGGCCTTCTGGCTGTGGATGGCCGACTACGTCGCCTTCGCCGTCGACAACGTCGGTGACCCCGACGCGGTGCAGCGCCTCGACCCCGACGACCTCGTCGCGTTCTTCGACTGGCGCTGGTTCACCATCGCCATCGGGCTCATGGCGCTCACCGCCTGGATCTATCACGTGCTCATGCTCACCCGGCGCGGCGGGACCGTCGGCAAGCTCGCGACGAGCACGACCGTGCGCGTCGTCGGCCAGCCGGTCGGCCCGCTCCCGGCGAGCGCGGCGATCCGCCGAACGAGCCTCGTCGTCCTGCTGTGGCTGCTGTGCAGCGTGCCGCTCATCTCCTGGTTCGCGGTGCCGGCGCTCGTCGTCGACCACGTGTGGGCCGCGCGCGACCCGCAGCGCCAGACCATCCACGACAAGCTTGCGGGGACCGAGGTCGTCCAGCGCTGAGCCGCGCCACCCCGTCGCCGCCCGGCATGCGGGGGCGACGGGGGAGGGCCGGTCAGCCGCGGATGGTCCCCGTGCACTCGCCGAGGCTGATCCGGCCGCCGGCGCCCGGGGCGCTCGCACGCAGGGTGACCGTGTCGCCGTCCTCAAGGAAGGTGCGGCTCGACCCGTCGTCGAGGGTGACCGGCTCGGTGCCGTTCCACGACAGCTCGAGGAAGCTGCCGCGGGTGCCGGCTTCCGGGCCCGAGATGGTGCCCGACCCGAAGAGGTCACCCGCGCTCACCTTCGCGCCGTTGACGCTGAGGTGGGCGAGCATCTGCTCGGGCGCCCAGTACATCGTGCGGTACGGCGGGCGGGAGACGACGGTGCCGTTCCACTCCACCTCGTACTCGATGTCGATGCCGCGGGCCGCGGCTCCGGTGAGGTAGGGCAGCGGCTGCGGGTCCTGCGCGGGCAGCGGCACGCGAGCCGGCTCGAGCGCGACCATCGGGGTGACCCACGCCGAGATCGTCGTCGCGAAGGACTTGCCGAGGAAGGGGCCGAGCGGCACGTACTCCCAGGCCTGGATGTCACGGGCCGACCAGTCGTCGAGCAGCACGACGCCGAAGAGGTGCTCGGCGGCCTCGTCGACGCTCAGGCTCTGCCCGATCTGCGTGCTCCCGCCGACGACGAGACCGAGCTCGGCCTCGATGTCGAGCTTGATGCTCGGGCCGAAGGTCGGGGCGGCGTCGCCCGGGGCCTTGCGCTGGCCGTGGGGGCGACGCACGTCGGTGCCGGAGACGACGACGGTGCTCGAGCGGCCGTGGTAGCCGATCGGCAGGTGACGCCAGTTCGGGGTGAGCGGCTCGGAGTCGGGGCGGAAGATCCGCCCGACGTTCGAGGCGTGGTGCTCGCTGGCGTAGAAGTCGACGTAGTCGGCGACGGCGAAGGGCAGGTGCAGGGTCACGTCGTCGAGGTCGTGCACGTGCTCGGCGAGCACCGGGGCGCGGTCCTCGTCGGCGACGAGCTCGGTGAGCCACGCACGGGTCGGCTCCCACTCCTGCGGCACCTCGAGCAGGGCCGTGAGGTCCCCGCCCGAGTACGGCCGTGCGTCGCGGTGGCAGACCTGCGCGGCCGCGGCGACGTCGAGCACCTGCTCGCCGATGCGCACGCCGAGACGGGGTGCACCGGCTCCGACGGAGAAGGACCCGTAGGGCAGGTGGTGGGGGCCGAAGGGGTGGTCGGTGCCGACGGCGAGCCAGGGGTGGGTGGTCATGCTGCTCCTGCCACGAGGTCGAGCTCGGCGAGCTCGGTGATGGGGTCGGTGACGCCGCAGCACCCGTAGGCGGTGAGGGTGCGGCGGACGCGGTCGGTGCGGTCGGCGTCCCAGGTGCGCACGGCGGCGGCGAGGACGGCGGGGTCGCGCTCGGCGAGGATCTCGGCGAGCCGGTCGGTGTCGGGTGCCAGGGCGTCGGTGATCGCGGCGTCGACGGCGACGAGCACGTCGAGCAGCCCGTGCTGCGGACCGCCGTCGTGGTCGCCGCGCACGACGTGGTGCAGACCGCCGGTGAGCTTGGTCGAGATGCCCAGCTGGACGACGTCGGTGATGTGCCGGGCCAGCTCGTGCTCGTCGGGCCACTCCCACGTGGGGGTGGCGCCGGTGCGCAGCTTCGCCTGGACGGCGTGGCCCTCCTGCTGACCGTCGCGGACGTCGGCGAGGGCGCGGTCGCGGTCGGCGCCACGCGGGATCTCGAGCACGAGGGGGCGGTCGGCGAAGGGGAGGGAGCGCCAGTCGGCCTGCCAGCCGATCTCGACGCCGCGCACGTCGAGCGCCGTGCCGTGGGTGGCGTCGAGCGCGGCGCTCACGTCTGCGGCGGGCGTGCCCGGCCGGGCGACGACGACGACCCCGACCGGGGTGCCGCCGGCGAGGGTCACGAGCTCGCCGACGCCGGAGGCGGGGACGAGGAGCGGCCCGACCATCGCGGCGTACCAGGCGGCGCGGTGCTCGTGGTGCTCGGCGAGGGCGCGGGGGAGGGGGGCCTGACCCGGGGGGAAGACGGCGGCGTCGTCGACGAGCCCGGCGAAGAGCGCGGCGGGTGGGGCGGGCGTCATCGCGTCTCCTGGTGTCCGTTTATCGGTCGAGATCATCCGTGCAGCGGACTCCACCGTGGTGCGCCGCCCGGGTCGATGTCAAGCGCACGACCTCCGTCACGGACATAGGGTGCCCCCATGCCCGACGCGGAGCACAGCCAGGGCGCGGTGCGGCCGCGCGAGTCCGTCCAGACCCTCGACCGGGGGCTGCGCGTGCTCGAGGTCCTCGCCCGTCCAGAGGTGGCCGGTGGCCTGACCGTCGCCGAGCTCGCCCGTGAGCTCGGCGTGGGGCGCACCGTCGTCTACCGCCTCGTCGAGACCCTCGCCGACCACGGCCTCGTCGGACGGGCAGGAGACGGGCGCTGCCGGCTCGGCATGGGGCTGACCCAGCTCGCGGGCTCGCTCGGCCCGCGGATCCGGGCGAGCGCCACCCCGACCCTGCGCCGTCTGGCCGACGAGGTCGGTGCGACCGCCCACCTCACCCTCCTCGAGAGCGGGGAGGCGGCTGCCGCGGTCGTCGTCGAGCCGTCGTGGACCGATCTGCACGTCGCCTACCGCGTCGGCACCCGGCACGCCCTTGACGAGGGCGCCGCCGGCCGGGCGGTCCTCGCCGGCCGGGCGGGTGACCTCGGGGCCGTGATGACCAAGGGGGAGCTGCAGTCGGGGGCCGTCGGGGTCGCCGCGCCGCTGCCGCCCGGGTGCGGTGTCGAGGGCTCCGTCGGGGTCGTCTCGCTCGGCGAGCTCGACCTCGCGTCGGTCGGCCCGAGGATCGTCGCCGCGGCGGCCGAGGTCGCCGCGCGACTGGGCTGACCCCCCCTTCGCCCCCGTCTTGACAGGGCCGGGCGACCTCGCGACCATGAGTCCGGAAGAAGGACATAGTCGTCCGATAGTCGGACGGTGGCTCAGGAGGTCTGCGATGGCGTACTACCGCGCGACGGGCAGCATCCCGCCCAAGCGGCACACCCAGCACCCGGACGGCGAGGGCGGGCTCTACTACGAGGAGCTCATGGGCGAGGAGGGCTTCTCGAGCGACAGCTCGCTGCTCTACCACCGCGAGATCCCCAGCGAGATCACCGCGAGCGAGATCTGGGAGCTGCCCGACCAGACCCTCACGGCGAACCACCCGCTCAAGCCCATGCACCTGCAGCCGCACCGCCTCTTCGGCGAGGACGACGCCGCGGTGGCCGCGGTCGACGCCGTGCAGGGCCGCCGCCTCCTCCTCGGCAACGGCGACGTGCGGATCTCTTACGTCGTCGCCGGCGCCGTGAGCCCCTGGTACCGCAACGCTGTCGGCGACGAGCTCGTCTACGTCGAGCGCGGCGCCGGACGCGTCGAGACGGTCTTCGGCTCGCTCGAGGTGGCGAAGGGCGACTACGTCGTCATGCCCCGCGCGACGACCCACCGCTGGCTGCCCGCGTCCTCGGCCGACGCGGCCGACGGGTCCGTGCTGCGCCTGTACGTCTGCGAGGCGAGCAGCCACATCCAGCCGCCGAAGCGCTACCTCTCGAAGCACGGCCAGCTGCTCGAGCACGCCCCGTACTGCGAGCGCGACCTGCGCGGCCCCCAGGGGCCCCTGCTCGCCGAGGACGTCGGTGCCGAGCGCGGCGAGAGCACCGAGGTGCTCGTGCGCCATCGTGGCAACGGGCCCGGCGGGGTCGTCGGCACCCGCTTCACCTACCCCTTCCACCCGCTCGACGTCGTCGGCTGGGACGGCTGCCTCTACCCCTACGTCTTCAACATCGCCGACTACGAGCCGATCACCGGCCGGGTCCACCAGCCGCCGCCCGTGCACCAGGTGTGGGAGGGGTGGAACTTCGTCGTGTGCAACTTCGTGCCGCGCAAGGTCGACTACCACCCGCTGTCGATCCCGGTGCCGTACTACCACTCGAACGTCGACAGCGACGAGGTGATGTTCTACGTCGACGGCGACTACGAGGCGCGCAAGGGCTCGGGCATCGGACGCGGCTCGATCAGCCTGCACCCCGGCGGGCACGCCCACGGGCCGCAGCCGGGCGCCTACGAGAAGTCGATCGGCATCGAGTACTTCGACGAGACGGCCGTCATGGTGGACACCTTCCGGCCCCTCGAGATCGGCGAAGGGGGACTGGCCTGCGACGACGGCCGGTACGCCTGGAGCTGGACCGGCGGGCGCTGACCGCTCGGCCGGTCCCGGTCGCGCTCAGACGGGGACGCCGAGCCGGTAGCCCCGCTTGACGACGGTCTGCACGAGGTCGCGCCGGCCGGCGGCCTCGCGCACCCGTGACACGGCGACCTCGGCCGCGTGCGGGTCGGTGGAGTCGCCGGGCAGCACACCGAGCAGCTGCTCGCGGGAGACGACGGCGCCCTGGGCGTCGACGAGGGCGCGCAGCACGGCCAGCCCGCTCGGCGAGAGCGGCAGCACGCGCTCGCCGAGGATGGCCGCCGTGCCGCGCACCTGCAGCTCGCCGGCGACGGTCGTCACGGCCGGGCACCGGGCGCCGGAGTAGTGGGCGAGCACGGCGCGCACCAGTGCGCCGAGGCGGCCCCGCTCGGGGACGACGGGCTCGATGCCCGCCTCGCGCAGGGGTGCGGCGGTGACCGGCCCGACGGCCGCGGCGACGAGGTCGCCGCTCGCCGCCCGGGCGACGAGGTCGCCGAGGACCCCTTCGCCCCGGGCCGCGTCGAGCCAGGCCTGCGCCCCCGGGGCAGAGGTGAAGACGACGCAGTCGATCGCCCCGGCAGCGCTGTCGCGCACGGAGGCCGCGACCGCCTCGGGGTCGCGCGGCGGTCCCCAGCGGTAGACGACGAAGGGGGCGACGTCCGCCCCGGCGTCGGCGAGCGCGACGTCGAGCCCGTCCGCGCCCGCCCCGTGGTGCTGGATCGCGACGCGCAGGCCGCTCACCCCTTCGTCGAGGAGCAGACGCAGGATCTCCGCCGAGGTCTCGGACTCGGCGACCCAGTCGGGGGTGAGGCCGGCGGCCATGATCGCGCCCTTGGCCTTCGGGCCGCGGGCGACGACGCGCGTGCCGGCGAGCACGTCGTGCAGCTCGGCGCCCAGACCGCCGGCGTCGGCGGCCTCGAGCCAGCCGCGGAAGCCGACCCCGGTCGTCACGACGAGCACGTCGGGCGGGGCCGCGACGAGGTCACGGGTGGCACGCAGCAGCTGTGCGTCGTCGGTGTGCGGCACGATCGTCAGCGCCGGGGCGTGCCGCACGCTCGCGCCGCGACGCTCCAGCGCGGCGGCGAGGTCGGCCGAGCGGCGGTCCGCGGTGACGAGGACGACGCAGCCGGCGAGGACTGCCGGGAGCGCGGTGCTCACGCGACGGCCTCGACGAGGGCCCGCGCGTCGAGGAAGCCCTCCGCAGCCACCGCCCCGACGACGACCACTGCCGGGGAGCGCACACCGATCTGCGCGGCGACGGCGGCGACCTGCGACAGGGGCGCGCGGGTGACCCGCTCGTCGGGCGTGCTGCCGGACTCGACGACGACGACGGGGGTGGAGGGCGCGGCACCGGCCGCGAGCAGCGAGGCGGCGTGCTCGGCCAGGCGGGCGACGCCCATGAGGACGACGAGCGTGGCCTCGCCGGTGACGACGGCGCTCGTCGCGGTCGCGGTGAGGGGCTCGTGCCCGTGGGTGACGTGGACGGCGCCGACGACCCCCCGGTGGGTGCTCGGCACCCCGGCGAGCGCGGGGACCGCGAGGGCGCTGGAGATGCCGGGCACCACCTCGACCTCGACGCCCGCGTCGCGGCAGGCGAGGACCTCCTCGCCCCCGCGCCCGAAGACGAAGGGGTCGCCGCCCTTGAGCCGCACGACCACCTGACCGCGCCGGGCCCGCTCGACGATGAGCTCGTCGATCCGCTCCTGGCTCATCGCGTGCTGGCCCGGGGCCTTGCCGACGTCGATGATCTCGACCCGCAGCGGCAGGTCGTCGAGCACGGAGGTCGGGCCGAGCCGGTCGGCGACGACGACGTCGGCGCTGCGCAGGTGGCGCAGGGCGCGCACGGTCAGCAGGTCGGGGTCGCCCGGTCCGCCGCCGACGAGGACGACGCGGCCCGGCGTGTGTCGAGGTGCCATGACCTCATGCTCCGACGGGCGACGGCTCCGGCGATGACGTCGGTGTTGCGCCGGTGTTTCGGCCGCTCCCGACGAGGACCCGTCCCGCCTCGACCCGCACCGGCCAGGTCGGCAGCACCCGCTCCTCCCCGCCGACGGTGTCGAGGCAGACCCCGGTGCGCAGGTCGAAGACCTGCTTGTACATCGGCGACACGAGGCACGGCCGGTCGCCGCACGTGCCGACGATGCCGCGAGCCATGACGTGGGCGCCGCTGTACGGGTCGCGCTGGTCGACGGCGAAGACCTCGCCGCTGGCCGTGCGCACGACGGCGACCTGCTCGCCGTCGACGAGGGCGAGCACCGCCTCGTCGAGACCGATGGTCTCGACGTCGCACACCGTCGTCCAGCTCATGAGCGCACCTCCAGGGTCGTGCCGGCGACGAGCACCGGGCCGGATCGTTCGGCCGGCGTCGCCGGCCGGGCCTGGCCGCGCTCGGCGACGTAGGCGAGGGTGTCGTCGTGCGCGTCGGGCGCGTTGACGAAGGTCGTGAAGCGCGCCAGGGTCTGCGGGTCCTCCAGCGCCGCCGCCCACTCGTCGACGTAGGTGTCGACGTGCTGGGCCATCGCGGCGTCGAGGTCGGCGGCGATGCCCAGCGAGTCCTCGAGGACGACCGCCCGGATCGCGTCGAGACCGCCCTCGTGGTCCTCCTGCCAGGCCGCGGTGCGCTGGAGGCGGTCTGCCGTGCGCACGTAGTACATGAGGTAGCGGTCGATCGCGCGGACGAGCTCGTCGGTGGGGAGGTCCTCGGCGAGCAGCTGGGCGTGGCGCGGGGTGAAGCCGCCGTTGCCGCCGACGTAGAGGTTCCAGCCGTGGTCGGTGGCGATGACGCCCACGTCCTTGCCGCGCGCCTCGGCGCACTCCCGGGCGCAGCCGGAGACCCCGAGCTTGATCTTGTGCGGGCTGCGCAGACCCCGGTAGCGCTCCTCGAGGGCGATGGCGAGGCCGACCGAGTCCTGCACCCCGTAGCGGCACCACGTCGAGCCGACGCAGGACTTCACCGTGCGCAGCGACTTGCCGTAGGCGTGACCCGACTCGAAGCCCGCGTCGACGAGCCGGCGCCAGATGTCGGGCAGCTGGTCGAGCCGGGCCCCGAAGAGGTCGATCCGCTGGCCGCCGGTGATCTTCGTGTAGAGGCCGAAGTCGCGGGCGATCTCGCCGATGACGATGAGCCCCTCGGGGGTGATCTCGCCTCCGGGGATGCGCGGGACGACGGAGTAGGAGCCGTCCTTCTGCATGTTCGCGAGGTAGCGGTCGTTGGTGTCCTGCAGACCGGCCCGCCCCTGCGTCAGCGGGTGCTCGTTCCACAGCGACGCGAGCACCGAGGCGACGACCGGCTTGCAGATGTCGCAGCCCCGCCCGCGCCCGTGCCGCTCGAGGACCTCGGTGAAGGAGCGCAGCTGCCCGACCCGCACGACGTCGAAGAGCTGGGCGCGCGAGAGGTCCAGGTGCTCGCACAGCGCGTCGCTCACCTCGACGCCGGAGCGCTCGAGCTCGGTCGTCATGAGGCGCTTGACGAGCGGCAGGCAGGACCCGCAGCTCGTACCGGCACGCGTGCAGGCCTTGACCGCGGGCAGGTCGGTGCACGCGTGCTCGGTGACCGACCCGCGCACGGTGCCGGCGCTGACGTTGTTGCACGAGCACACCGTCGCGTCGTCGGGCAGCTCGGCCGAGGGAGCAGCGCCCACGCCCTCGGGCAGGAGGTAGGAGACGGGGTCGCCGGGCAGCTCGCGGCCGAGCATCGGGCGCAGCCCGGCGTAGGCGGAGGCGTCGCCGACGAGGATCCCGCCGCGCAGGGTGCGGGCGTCGTCGGACAGGACGAGCTTCTTGTACACCCCGGCGACCGGGTCGGAGACGACGACGTCGAGGCTGCCGGGCTCGGTGCCGAAGGCGTCGCCGAAGCTCGCGACGTCGACACCGAGCAGCTTGAGCTTCGTCGCCGTGTCGGCGCCCGGGAAGGTCGCGGCTCCGCCGAGGAGGCGGTCGGCGGTGACCTCGGCCATCGCGTAGCCGGGGGCGACGATGCCCCACACCCGGCCCTCGATGCAGGCGACCTCGCCGATCGCGGAGATCGCCGGGTCGGTGGTCCGGCACGCGTCGTCGACGACGACGCCGCCGCGCTCGCCGATCTCGAGCCCGCACGCGCGGGCCAGCTCGTCGCGGGGCCTGACCCCCGTCGCGAGCACGACGACGTCGACGGGCAGGGCGGGCCCGTCGGCGAAGTGCATCCGGTGCACCCGTCCGCGCTCTCCGCTGATGCGTGACGTGGCCGTGCCCGTGCGCACGTCGACGCCGAGCCCGGTGATGAGGCGCCGCAGGGCCTCGCCACCGCCGTCGTCGACCTGGATCGGCATGAGCCGCGGCGCGAACTCGACGACGTGGCTGGCGACCTCGAGCGCCTGCAGGGCGCCGGCGGCCTCGAGCCCGAGCAGGCCGCCGCCGACGACCGCACCGCGCAGCGGCCGGTCGTGGCGCTCGCGCAGCGCCTCGACCCACTGCCGCAGCGCCGCGACGTCGTCGATGGTGCGGTAGACGAAGCAGCCCTGGAGGTCGGTGCCGGGCACCGGGGGCACCGCCGCCGAGGAGCCGGTCGCGAGGACGAGCTCGTCGAAGGGGAGGACCCTGCCGTCGCTGCACGTCACCTCGCGCGCCTCGCGGTCGACCCGGGTCGCGGCCACGCCGCGCCGGATCGTCACGAGCGGGTCGTCCCAGATCTCCGCGCCGCCGAGGGAGAGGTCGTCGGGGTCGCGTCCGGAGAAGTACGACGTCAGCGCGACGCGGTCGTACGGCGCACGGGGCTCCTCGCACAGGAGGGTGATCGCCCAGCGGCCGTCGGTGTCGCGCTCGCGCAGGGCGTCGACGAGCCGGCGGGCGACCATGCCGCCGCCGACGACGACGAGCTGCTTCGGGTGGTGGGTCATGGCAGGAGCCTCTCGGTCGGACGTGTCGTCGGGTGTCGGTCGCGGTTTCGCCGTCGTCACGGTGTGCTCACGCGGGTGCGTCGGCAGGTGTGAGGGCGGCGAGGAGAGCGCAGACGTCGGCGCGGCAGGAGCCGCACCCGGTGCTGGCGCGGGTGCGGGCGGCGACCTCGGCGACGTCGTGAGCGCCGTCGGCGACGGCGGCGCGGATCGCCCCCTTCGTCACGCTCGAGCAGCGGCAGACCACGCCCTCGTCGGGCAGCTCGGTGACGGGCACGCGGGCGACGGGCTCGCCGGCGAGGGCGGTGAGGAGGAGCCGCGCGGGGTCGGTGGGCAGCGGGGTCCGGCGTGTGTACGCGACGACGAGGTCGGCGGCGACGTCCGGGCTGCCGATGCACGTGGCGCCGACGAGACGGTCGCCGACGACGCTCACCTCGACGTGCCGCCCGGCGGCGGGGTCGCTGAGCGCGACCGTGCGCGCGTCGGCGCCGCCGCTCACCCCCATCGTCACCACGTCGACTCCGTGGGCCTTGACCCGGACGACGTCGTCCCCAGCGGGGGTGGGAGCCGGGGCCGGGGGTCTCGTCCCGCTCGTGAGGAGCTCGGCGAGCCGCGCCGACTGCGCCCAGCCCTGGGCGACGAGGCCGGTGCCGCCCTCGGGCGGCTCGGCGCAGTCGCCGACGGCGAAGACCCGGGGGTCGGCCGTGCGGCTGTGCTCGTCGACGAGCACGCCGCGCCCGACGGCGAGCCCGGCGCCGCGGGCCAGGTCGGTGTCGGGGACCGTGCCCGCCGTGACGACGAGCAGGTCGGCGGGGACGACCTCGCCGTCGGAGAGGCGCACTCCCTCGACGGCGCGCCGGCCGTCGGCGCTCGCCGTCGTGACGACCTCCGTCGCGCCCCGGCCGAGCCGGTGCCCGACGCCGAGGTCGTGCAGGGAGCGGGCGAGCACGTCGGCGGCCTGGCTGCCGAGCTGGCGGTCCATGAGACCGGCGCCGGGGTGGACGACGACGACCGCGAGACCGCGGCGTCGCAGACCGGTCGCGACCTCGAGCCCGAGGACCCCACCGCCGAGGACGACGGCGTGACGGGCCGTGCGGCTCGCGGCGACGACGGCCGTCGCGTCGCCGAGGGTGCGCAGCGGGTGGACACCGGCGGGCAGCGTGCCGCCCTCGCCGCCACGCAGACCGGGCAGGTCGGGCACGCGGGCCCGCGCGCCGGTGGCGAGGACGAGGAAGTCGTAGCGCAGCCGGTGGCCGTCAGACGTCGTCACGGACCGGTCCGCCCGGTCGACCGAGGCGACCGCGACCCCTTCGTGCACCGCGAGGCGGTCGTGCGGCAGCGGCGGCAGGCCGATCTCGCTCGCCGCGTACCGCCCGGCGACGACGTCGGATAGCAGGACGCGGTTGTAGGGGGTCGTCGCCTCGGCGCCGAGGACCGTGACGTCGAGCCGGCCGGCGGAGTCGGCGGCGAGCAGGTCGTCGGCGACCCGCGCCCCGACCATGCCGGCGCCGACGACGAGCACGCGGGTCATCGCACGGCCCCCGCGAGGTCGGCCGTGCCGGGGGCGTCGGCGGCCGGGGTGAGCGAGATCGTGCACACCTTGAGCTCGGGCATCGAGGAGACGGGGTCGACGACGGGCGAGGTGATCTCGTTGACGCCGCCCGGCCCGGCCCAGTGGAAGGCCATGAAGACCGTGTCCGGTCGGGTCCCGGCGTCGACCCTCACCCGGGCGGTGACCCGCCCGCGCAGGCCGTCGAGGTGGACGAGGTCGCCGTCAGCGACGCCGGTGCGCTCGGCGAGGAGGGGGTGGACCTCGACGAAGGGGTCACCGGCCGCCTCGACGAGCTCGGGCACCCGACGGGTCTGCGCGCCGGACTGGTAGTGCGCGAGCACGCGACCGGTGACGAGGTAGACCGGGGTGGTCGGGCCGAGGTCGTCGGACGGCCCGCGGTGGCGGACCGGCACGAGGCGGGCCCGCCCGTCGGGGGTGGGGAAGCGGTCGAGGAAGAGACGCGGGGTGCCCGGGTGGTCCGGGGTGCCGTCCGGCGTCGCCGGGCACGGCCAGTGCAGCGCGGTGCCGCCGTCGTCCGCGCCGCTCGCCTCCGCTGCGTCGAGCCGGGCGTGGCTGAGACCGGAGTAGTCGGCGACGCCCCCGGCGGAGGCGCGGGCCAGCTCGTCGAAGACCTCGGCGGGGTCGCTCGACCACGTGCCGGGCGCCCCGAGCCGGCGGGCCAGCTCGGCCCACACCCACAGCTCGGAGCGCACGCCGGCCGGCGGGCGCACCGCGGCCCGGCGCCGCAGGACCCGGCCCTCGAGGCTCGTCATCGTGCCCTCCTCCTCGGCCCACTGGGTCACCGGCAGGACGACGTCGGCGAGCAGCGCGGTCTCGGACGGCACGAGGTCGCACACGACGAGCAGGTCGAGCGCGGCGAGGCGCTCGCGGACGCCGGAGCTGCCGGGCACGCTGACCGCGGGGTTCGAGCCGTGCACGAGCAGGGCGCGCGGTCCGCCCGGTCGCCCGAGGGCGTCGAGGAGCGCGACGGCGGGGATGCCGGGACCGGGCAGCTCGTCGGGGTCGACGCCCCACACCTGGGCGACGTGCGCCCGGGCCGCGGGGTCGGTGATCGAGCGGTACCCGGGCAGCTGGTCGCACTTCTGGCCGTGCTCCCGACCGCCCTGGCCGTTGCCTTGCCCGGTGATCGCGCCGTAGCCGCTGCCGACCCGGCCGACGAGACCGAGGAGCAACGAGAGCGCGATCGCCGCGCTCACCGTGTCGGTGCCCTGGCGGGACTGCTCGACGCCGCGCCCGGTGAGGACGTAGGCGCCGGCGCCGCCGCGGTGGGGAGCGGCCGCGGCGAGCAGGTGCGCGGTGCGCCGCAGCGTGCGGGCCGGCACCCCGCAGACCTGCTCGGCCCGCTCGGGCCACCACGGGGCGACCGCCGAGCGGAGCGCGTCGAGCCCGCTCGTGCGCTCGGCGACGTACCGCTCGTCGAGGAGGCGGTCGGCGAGGACGACGTGGGCCAGGGCGAGGAGCACGACGAGGTCGGTGCCCGGCAGGGGCTGCAGGTGGATGCCCGCGCCGTCGTCGGCGAGCGCGGCGGTCGCGCTGTGCCGCGGGTCGGCGACGACGAGGCCACCCCGCCGGCGCACCCCGGTGAGGTGGGCCACCGCGGGGGGCGAGGTCTCGGCGAGATTGGAGCCGAGGAGCAGGACCGCGTCGGCGCCGGCGAGGTCGGCGAGGGGGAAGGGCAGGCCGCGGTCGAGACCGAGGCTGCGGTTCGTGGCCGCCGCCGCCGAGCTCATGCAGAAGCGGCCGTTGTAGTCGACCATCGCCGTGCCGAGGGCGACCCGGGCGAGCTTGCCCAGGACGTAGGCCTTCTCGTTCGTCAGACCGCCGCCGCCGAAGACAGCGACGCTGTCGGCGCCGTGCTCGCGGCGCAGGTCCGCCAGCCGGTCGGCGACGAGGTCCAGCGCGTCGTCCCACGACGCCGGTGCCAGCACGCCGTCGGCGCCGCGCACGAGCGGCTCGACGAGACGGTCGGGGGCCCGCAGCAGGGCCGGCGAGGTCCACCCCTTCTGGCACATCCCTCCCTTCGACGTCGGGAAGGCACGCCCGGCGGGCTCGACGGCGCCGTCCGCGCCGACGGTGAGCCGCTGCGCGCACTGCAGCGCGCAGTAGGGGCAGTGGGTGTCAGTGGCTCGGGTGCCGGTCATGTCAGACGGTGTGCTCGGCGAGGGCGCTGCCGCGGCGGGCGTAGCGCGCCCAGGTGAGCAGGCCCATGAGCACGTAGGCGGCGACGAAGACCCACAGCGCGGGCACGAGCGAGCCGAGCTCGGTGCGCGCCAGGCGCAGGCCCTGCGGGATGAGGAAGCCGCCGTACGCGCCGACCGCCCCGGCGATGCCGATGCAGGCGGCGGCGGCGCGACGGGCCCGGGGCAGGTCGGCGGCCGAGACCCCGGCGCGGAAGACGGCGGGGATCATCCGGTAGGTGGCGCCGTTGCCGATGCCCGAGCCGGCGAACATCACGACGAAGCTCGCGACGAAGAGGACGAAGGAGTGCTGGGCGAGCGCGAGGACCGCCCCGACCGCCCCGGCCGCCATGACGGCGAAGGCGGCGATCGTCACCCGGGCGCCGCCGAGCCGGTCGGCGACGGACCCGCCGAGCGGTCGGGTGAGCGCACCGACGACCGCGCCGACGAAGGCGACGTAGGGCGACTGCTCGGGGAACTGGCTGACGAGCAGCGTGGGGAAGGCGGCGGAGTAGCCGACGAAGGAGCCGAAGGTGCCGATGTAGAGCACGGAGATGACCCACGTGTCGCGCCGGCGGCACGCGTCGCGGTAGGAGCCGAGGTCGGAGCGGGCCTCGCGCAGGTTGTCCATGCCGCGCCAGGCGAGGACGGCGGCGAGGAGCACGAGCGGCACCATGACGAGCCCCGCGTACTCGAGGTGGATGCCCGCGCCGACGGCGACGACGGCGGGGATGACCATCTGGACGATGCCGGTGCCGAGGTTGCCGCCTGCGGCGTTGATGCCGAGCGCCCGGCCCTTCGCGGCCTCGGGGAAGAAGAAGGAGATGTTCGTCATCGACGAGGCGAAGTTGCCGCCGCCGAGCCCGGCGAGCGCGGCGCACGCGAGGAGCACCCCGAAGCCCTGCTGGGTGCTCACCGACCAGGCGAGCGCGAGGGTCGGCAGGAGGAGCAGGAGCGCCGAGACGACGGTCCAGTTGCGCCCGCCGACCTTCGTCACCGCGAAGGAGTAGGGCACGCGCAGGGTCGCGCCGACGAGCGCGGGGAGCGAGACGAGCCAGAACTGCTCGCCGAGCGTCACCGGGATGCCGGCCGCCGGCAGCTGGGGCACGACGACGCTCCACAGCGCCCAGACGCAGAAGCCGAGGAACTCGGCGTAGACCGAGAGCCCGAGGTTGCGCCGGGCCAGCCGGCGGCCGCCGTGCTCCCAGGCGACCGGGTCCTCCGGGTCCCAGTGCTCGACCCACCGGCCCGGTCCGACGACGGGGCCGGTCGGGGCGGGCGAGGTCTGCGGCGGCGCGAGCGCCTCGTCGGGAGCGGCGCTCCCAGGCAGTGCGGTGGTGGACATGCTGGCCTCGACTTCTCGTGCGAAGGGGGGCCCACCTGACCTCGTCGTCGTGCGGGCTGTCCTCGCCGAGACTGCCGAGCCGGTGTTACCGGCCGACGCGTGCCGCGGTGAAAGGGGCGTAACGCTGCGTGCACACCGGCGGGCGCGCCGGTGTGAGAAGTCGCGCCGCGGGGGCGCGCGGGGGCGCGGTCAGGCGCGGGCGACGCCCGCGGCGGCCATCTCGGCGAGCGCCCGCTGCGTGCTCTCCGGGGCGACGCCGGCGCACAGGTCCTCGAGCAGGCGGACCTGCAGACCGGCGCCGACGGCGTCGAGGACCGTGGCGCGCACGCAGTAGTCGGTCGCGATGCCGCACACGTCGACCGCGTCGACGTCGCGCTCGCGCAGCCACGCCGCCAGGCCGGTGCCGTCCTCGCTCGTGCCCTCGAAGCCGCTGTACGCGGCCTCGTGGCGGCCCTTGCGGAAGACGGCGTCGACGTGGGGGAGCGCGGGCGCGAGGGCGGGGTGGAAGTCGGCGCCGGCCGTGCCGACCTCGCAGTGCACGGGCCAGCTGTCGACGTAGTCCGGCTCGGTGCCCGGCGTGGCCCAGTGCGAGCCCGGTTCGACGTGCCAGTCGGCCGTCGCGACGACGGCGGCGTACTCGCCCTTCGTGCTCAGGACCCGCTCGGCGGCCCGGCGGGCCACCTCGGCGCCCCCGGTCACGGCGAGGGATCCCCCTTCGCAGAAGTCGTTCTGGATGTCGACGAGCACGAGCGCACGGGCCATGCGACCGACGCTACCGCCCGGCTCAGGGGGTCTCGGTGACGAAGACCGTCTCGACCGCGGGGCGGCCGGCGCTCAGCTGGTGGGCGGATCGGGGCAGCTCGGCCATCGAGGCCTCGTGGCGCTCGCGGGCCGCGACGACGGTGCACCTCTCGCGGCCGATGACGACGCCGTCGCGCACGAGGGGGACGAGCAGCTCGCGGTCGCCGACCCCTTCGCCGTCGTCCTCGGGGAGCTCGTCGACGCCGATGAGCTCGGCGGAGGCGATGCCATGGGCGTCGAGGCGGCGCAGGGCGTACTTGCGCCCGCCGACGGACTGCTTGTCCTTGCTCTTCTTGACGACGCCGATCATCTCGCCGCTCTCGTCCTCGCGGGCGACGAGCTTGTAGACCATCGACGCCGTCGGGTGGCCCGAGCCGGTGACGACCCGGGTGCCGACGCCGTAGCCGTCGACCGGCGCCGCGGCCAGGGCGGCGATCGCGTACTCGTCGAGGTCGGAGGTCACGGTGATGCGGGTGCTCGTCGCGCCCAAGGAGTCGAGCTGGTCGCGGACCTCCTGGGCCTGCACGACGAGGTCACCGGAGTCCAGGCGCACGCCCCCGAGCCCGGTGCCGGCGACCTCGACGGCCGTGCGCACCCCCTCGGTGATGTCGTAGGTGTCGACGAGCAGGGTGGTGCTGGCACCGAGGGCGTCGACCTGGGCCTGGAAGGCGGCGCGCTCGTCGTCGTGCAAGAGGGTGAAGGCGTGCGCGGAGGTGCCCACCGTCGGCACGCCGTGGCGCCGGCCGGCCTCGAGGTTGGAGGTCGAGGCGAAGCCGGCGATGTAGGCGGCCCGCGCGGCGGCGACGGCGGCCTCCTCGTGCGTGCGCCGCGAGCCCATCTCGATGCACGGGCGGGTGCCGGCGGCGCCGGTCATCCGCGAGGCCGCGGAGGCGATCGCGCTGTCGTGGTTGAGGATCGAGAGGATGACCGTCTCGAGGATGACCCCGTGGGCGAAGTCGGCCTCGACGACGAGGATCGGCGAGTACGGGAAGTACGCGTCGCCCTCGGCGTAGCCCCACACGTCGCCGTCGAAGCGGTAGCCGGCGAGGAAGTCGAGCGTCGCCTCGTCGACGACGCCGCGCGAGCGCAGGTCGGCGATCTCGGCCTCGTCGAAGCGGAAGGACTCGATGGCGTCGAGGAGACGGCCGGTGCCCGCGACGACGCCGTAGCGCCGACCGTCGGGCAGGCGGCGGGCGAAGACCTCGAAGACGCAGCGACGGCTCGCCGCGCCGCTGCGCAGCGCCGCCTGGAGCATCGTCAGCTCGTAGTGGTCGGTGAGCAGGCCGGTGCTGGGGTCGGTCGTCGTCACGGCGTCACTCTATGGTTGTGCGGGTGAGTGCAGCGCCGGTGGACCAGCAGGTGCACGAGCCCGATCTCGTCGTCGACCCCGACGTCCCGTGGATCACGCTCGTGTGGAACGACCCGGTGAACCTCATGTCGTACGTGACCTGGGTCTTCCAGACGCACTTCGGCTACACCGAGCAGCACGCGACGAAGCTCATGATGGACGTGCACACGAAGGGCCGCGCCGTCGTCTCGACCGGGCCGAAGGAGCAGATGGAGCTCGACACCGAGGCGATGCAGGGCTACGGCCTGTGGGCCACCTACCAGAAGGACGACTGATGGCCCGCGCCTTCCAGCGCCGTGGCGAGGACGTCGTCGCCTGGCTCGACGCCGACGAGCGCGAGGTCCTCGCCCAGCTCGCCGAGCAGGTCCTCGACGTCGTCTCGCCGCAGGACGACGGCCCGGTGACGGCGGGCGAAGGGGAGGTCGACCCCTTCGACGCGATCGTCGCGGGCCTGGGGACCTTGAGCACCGACACGGGCACCCCCGACCCCGAGCGCTCGGCCGGCCTGGACGAGGAGCGCGACCCCGCGCTCGACCGGCTCTTCCCCGCGGGTCACCGCGGTGACCCCGAGGAGGCCCGCGAGTTCCGCCGGCTCACCGAGGGCGGGCTGCGCCAGCGCAAGGCGGGCAACCTGCGCACCCTCGCGCAGGCGGTCCTGCGGCCCTCGGCCGACCCGGGCGACCCCGAGGCGGTCGTGCTCGACCGGGGCGAGGCCGTCGCCGTGCTCGTCGCGCTCACCGACATCCGGCTCGTCATGGGCGAGCGGCTCGGCCTGCGCACCGACGACGACGCCGACCGGCTCGAGCGGGTCGTCGCCGACCTCGACGACGAGGACCCGGCGGCCTTCGCGCTCATGCTCTACGACTTCCTCACCTGGCTGCAGGAGTCGCTCGGCCGCACGCTGCCGGCCGGGCCGCCGCGCGGGGGCGCCGGGCGCGCCGGGGGTGCTGCGTAGGGTGAGCGCCGTGGACGCGCCGATCGG
Organism: Janibacter melonis; assembly: GCF_003721155.3. Classification (NCBI taxonomy): domain Bacteria; kingdom Bacillati; phylum Actinomycetota; class Actinomycetes; order Micrococcales; family Intrasporangiaceae; genus Janibacter; species Janibacter melonis. The sequence continues at coordinate 223,873 of NZ_CP044548.2, forward strand.
GATCTTCGACTCCGGGTACGGCGGCCTCACCGTGCTGCGGGCGGTCCTCGACCAGCTGCCGCAGGAGGCGACGACCTACTTCGGCGACACCGCCCGGGCGCCGTACGGCCCGCGGCCGATCGCGCAGACCCGCCAGTACGCGCTCGAGTGCCTCGACCGGCTCGTCGAGCACGGGGTCAAGGTGCTCGTCATCGCGTGCAACACCGCCTCCGCCGCCGTCCTGCATGACGCCCGTGAGCGCTACGACGTGCCGGTCGTCGAGGTGATCCGCCCGGCGGTGCGCCGCGCGGTGCTCGCCACGCGGACCGACCGGGTCGGGGTGATCTCGACCGTCGGCACGCACCAGTCCGGGGCGTACGTCGACGCCTTCACGGCGGCGCCGCACCTGCGGGTGCTCTCGCAGCCGTGCCCCCGCTTCGTCGAGTTCGTCGAGTCGGGGACGACTGGTGGGCAGGAGCTCATCGCCGTCGCCCGCGAGTACCTCGAGCCGCTGCGGGCCGCGGAGGTCGACACGCTCGTGCTCGGCTGCACGCACTACCCCTTGCTCACCGGTGTCATCTCCTACGTCATGGGCGACGGGGTGACGCTCGTCTCGTCGGCCGAGGAGACGGCCAAGGACGTCTACCGTGTGCTTGCCGACAGGGACCTGCTGCGACCCGACGACGCCCCGCCGCCGGGGCACGGCTTCACCACGACCGGTGACGCCGAGGAGTTCCGGCGACTGGCCCGTCGCTTCCTCGGGCCCGAGGTCGGCAGCGTCTTCGGCAACATGAGAGGTGTCGCGTGAGGCTCACGGTCCTCGGGTGCTCCGGGTCCTTCGCGGGCCCGGCCTCGCCCGCGTCGTGCTACCTGCTGAGCGCCGACGACGGGCAGCGGACGTGGCGGGTCGCGCTCGACCTCGGCAACGGCGCGCTCGGTGCGCTGCAGCGCCACGTCGACCCCGCCTCGCTCGACGCGCTGCTGCTCACCCACTTGCACCCCGACCACTGCATGGACGTCACCGGTCTCTACGTCACCCGGCGCTACCGCCCGCAGGGGCCGCTGCCGACGCGCCTGCCCGTCTACGGCCCCGCCGGCACGGCCGACCGCCTCGCCGCGGCGTACGAGGGCATCGACGACGTCGGGATGACGCGCGAGCTCGACTTCCGCCGGCTCTCCGACACGATCCCCGTGCACATCGGCCCCTTCGTCATCACCCCGTACCGCGTCAACCACCCCGTCGAGGCGTACGGCTTCCGCGTCGAGAGCGGTGGTCGGGTGCTCGCGTACACGGGCGACACCGACGCGTGCCCGGCGCTGACGCGGCTCATGCGCGACGCCGACCTCGTGCTCGCCGACTCCGCCTTCGTCGACGGGCGCGACCAGATCCCCGACATCCACCTCTCGGGGTCGCGGGCCGCGCAGGCCGCGGTCGACGCCGGGGGAGTGGGGCGCCTCGTGCTCACCCACATCCCCGCGTGGAACGACCCCGAGGTCTGCCGCGCCCAGGCCGCCGCGGTGTGGTGCGGCGAGGGCCGCGAGGTCGAGCTCGCCGAGCCCGACGCGACCTACGAGGTCTGAGGCCCCCTTCGGGCGGGTCCACGGGACGAGCCGCACCGGCCCGCTTCGAGTCGCACGAGCGCGAGCCCCAGGCACGTCGAGTTACCAGCCTCTTGGCACGTCCCACCAGCCCCACGTTTATCGGGTCACCCGAGAATCGTGTGACGCATGTGACGCCGCGTCGGTGCGGGCTGCGCTCAGCAAGACTTACCCCTGCTCAGCATGAGTCTCTTACCCATGCTCACCCGGGGTTTATCGGGTGACCCGAGAAACTTGTGGTTCGTGGGGCGTCGCTCAGGGGGCGAAGGGGGCGGTGGGGCTACCCACGGCGGGTCACGTCCAGCCTCACGGGCCCCTTAGCCTGGACGGCATGACCGACGCCACCTCCGCAGCACCTGCGCGCCACGACGGCCGCGCCCCCGGCGACCTCCGCGAGGTCCGCATGACCCGCAACTGGCTCGACCACGCCGAGGGCTCGGTGCTCGTCGAGTTCGGGCGCACCCGCGTGCTCGTCGCCGCGAGCTTCACCGAAGGGGTGCCGCGCTGGCTCAAGGGCCGCGGCACCGGCTGGGTCACCGCCGAGTACGAGATGCTGCCCCGCTCGACGAACACGCGCAGCGACCGCGAGTCGCGCCGCGGCAAGGTCGGCGGCCGCACCCACGAGATCAGCCGGCTCATCGGGCGCAGCCTGCGCGCCGTCATCGACACCTCGGCGCTCGGCGAGAACACCGTCGTCGTCGACTGCGACGTGCTCCAGGCCGACGGCGGTACCCGCACCGCGGCGATCACCGGCGCGTATGTCGCCCTCGCCGACGCGGTGGCCGACGCCCGCGCCCGCGGTCTCATCCCCGCCTCCGCCCAGCCGCTCACCGGCTCGCTCGCCGCTGTCTCGGTGGGCGTCGTCGACGGCCGCGCCGTGTGCGACCTCGACTACCCCGAGGACTCGACCGCGCAGACCGACATGAACGTCGTCATGACCGGCACCGGCGACTTCGTCGAGGTGCAGGGCACGGCCGAGGGCGCCCCCTTCGACCGTGCGCTCCTCGACCAGCTGCTCGACCTCGGCGCGGCCGGCTGCGCCCAGCTCACCGTCCTGCAGCAGCAGGCCCTCGAGGCCCCGGCGCGCGAGCGCGTGCGATGAGGGTCGTCCTCGCCACGCACAACGAGCACAAGGTCGAGGAGCTGCAGCAGATCCTCTCCGGCCCGCTCGGCGACCTCGGTCTCGAGGTCGTCTCGATGGCCGCCTACCCCGAGGTCGGCGAGGTGCCCGAGACCGAGGTGACCTTCGTCGGCAACGCCACGCTCAAGGCGCGCGCGGTGGCTGCCGCGACCGGTCTGCCGGCTCTCGCCGACGACTCCGGCCTCAGCGTCGACGTGCTCGGCGGCTCTCCGGGGGTCTTCTCCGCGCGCTGGTCCGGTCTGCACGGCGGCGAGGACCTGCCCCGCGCCGAGCGCGACCGCCGCAACCTCCAGCTGCTCCTCGACCAGCTCGCCGACGTGCCCGACGAGCACCGCCGGGCGGCCTTCCGCTGCGCCGCCGTCCTCGCGCTGCCCGGTGCGGAGGACGTCGTGTCGACCGAAGGTCGGGTCGAGGGGGTCGTCGTGCGAGAGCCCGTGGGAGAGAACGGCTTCGGGTACGACCCGGTCTTCGTGCCCGACGGCGGGACCCGCACGCTCGCCGAGCACTCCGACGAGGAGAAGAACGCGATCAGCCACCGCGGCGCGGCCTTCCGCGCGATGGTGCCGCTGCTGCGCGAGCACCTCGCCTGATCTCACCGGTGCCGAAGGCGGGACTTGAACCCGCACACCCGAGGGCACGAGAACCTAAATCTCGCGTGTCTGCCAGTTCCACCACTTCGGCGCGACGCCCGTCGTGGGCGCGGTGGGAGTCTATGGGGGTGACGACCCACGACTACACCGCGACCCTCGTCTGGGAGGGATCCACGGCGCTCGGCTACGAGCACTACGACCGCGGCCACGCCGCCGGGGTCGGCGGTGAGCAGCTCGAGCTGAGCGCCGACCCCTCCTTCGGCGGTGACCCGGCGCGGCTCAACCCCGAGCAGCTGTTGCTCGCGGCGGCGAGCAGCTGCCAGCTGCTGTCCTTCCTCGCCGTCGCCGCGCGGGCGCGGCTCGACGTCGTCGGCTACCGCGACGCGGCGCAGGCCGTCATGGACGAGGCCGACCCACCCCTTCGCGTCGGGCGGATCACCCTTCGCCCCGAGGTGACGGTGCGCGGCGACGTGCCCGACTCCCGCATCCACCACCTGCTCGAGGTGGCCCACCGCGAGTGCTTCGTCGCCCGCTCGCTGACGAGCGAGGTCGTCATCGAGGCGACCGTCGTCCGCGCCACCTAGACCGCCCGCTACGACGCAGTACTGGTCGTGATCACGACCAGTACTGCGTGGTAGCCGGGGGTCGTGGCGGGGCGGTCGGGCAGGGGCGAAGGGGGGGCGAAGGGGGAGTCAGCCAGCCCGACGGGTGCGGGCGGGGACCGACGAGGGGTCGAAGCCGTAGGGCAGCTCGAGACGGTGACGCGTCATCAGCGCGTCGTCGCCGAGCACCTGCGCCGTCGCGCCGTCCGCGACGACCTGGCCCGCGGCGAGGACGACGGATCGCTCGCACAGCTGCAGGGCGTACGGGAGGTCGTGGGTGACCATGAGCACGGTGACGTCGAGCGCGTCGACGATCTCGGCGAGCTCGCGCCGCGACGCCGGGTCGAGGTTGCTGCTCGGCTCGTCGAGCACGAGGATCTCCGGCTCCATCGCGAGCACCGTCGCCACCGCGACGCGCCGGCGCTGCCCGAAGGAGAGGTGGTGGGGCGCGCGGTCGGCGTGGTCGCCCATGTCGACCGCCTCGAGCGCCGCGTGCACCCGGGCGTCGAGCGCGTCGCCGCGCAGCCCGAGGTTGCGCGGGCCGAAGGCGACGTCCTGGCGCACCGTCGGCATGAAGAGCTGGTCGTCGGGGTCCTGGAAGACGACGCCGACGCGGCGACGGACCTCGAGCATGTGCTCGCCGTCGACGGGCAGCCCGGAGACGCGCACGCTGCCCGCCTCGGGCACGAGGATGCCGTTGAGGTGGAGCACGAGGGTCGTCTTGCCGGCGCCGTTCGGGCCGAGGAGGGCCACCCGCTCGCCGGCGTGGACGTGCAGGTCGACGCCGCGCAACGCGTGGTGGCCGTCGGGATAGGCGTGGTGCACCCCGCTGAGGTCGAGCACCGGCGCGCTCATCGCACGCCCCCGCCGGTGAGCGCCCACGCGGTCGTCGCGACGACGACGGCCGCGGCGGGCACGACGAGCGCTGCGGACCAGGTCGTCGCCCGCACGGCGACGCCGTCGTCGAGGTCGACCCGGCCCTGGAAGCCCCGCGAGAGCATCGCGAGGTGCACCCGCTCCCCGCGCTCGTAGCTGCGCACGAAGAGCGCGCCCGCCGTTGAGCCGAGGACGGGCCAGGACCGCAGCCCGCCGGTGCGGAAGCCGCGGCTCTCGCGGGCGACACGCATCCGGCGCATCTCGCCGCTCACGACGTCGAGGTAGCGGATCATGAAGGACAGGACGAGCACGAGCTGGCGCGGGACGCGCAACCGGGCCAGCCCGCTCACGAGGTCGCCGGCCTCGGTCGTCGCGGCGAGCAGGACCGCGGCGAGGGCGCCGAGCGACCCCTTCGCGAAGAGCCCCCACCCGGCCCACAGGCCGGCCTGCGAGAGCTCGAGGGGGCCGACCGGCACCGTCGGGCCCGTGGCGATGAAGGGCATCGTCACGGCGAGCAGCACGAAGGGGATCTCGACGACGAGCCGTCGGGCGAGGTAGCGCGGAGGGACCGTCGAGACGACGGCGACGCCGACGAGCAGCGCGAGGTGGACCGCGAAGGCCCAGACCGCCTCGCGCGGCGTGCCGACGACGGCGAGCACGAAGCCGAGGGTGGCGACGACCTTGACGTGCGCGGGGGCGCGGTGCAGGAGGGAGTGGCCGTGGAAGTGCAGGGTGTGGCCGTGGGGGCCGCCCACCTACTCCTCCCGCCGGCGGCGCAGCAGGAGCAGCAGCCCGCCCATGAGGACCGCGGTGAGCCCGACGCCGACGACGCCGGCGAGCGCGCCGCCGAGTCGTCCCTCGACGCCGCGGGTCTCGTACTCGGCCATGGGTGAGTCGGCGGTCGGGCTCTCCTGCGCGGTGTCGCCGAAGCCGACCTGGCTCGCGACGTGCTCGAGGCCGTCGGGGTGCGAGGAGGCCCAGCCGGAGACGACCCCGGCGAGCAGGAGCGAGACGAGGAGGCCGACGACGACGAGGGTGCGGGTCGAGACGCGGCGGCCGGTGCCCTGGGTCTGCACGGCGGGACGGGTCATCGGGTGGCCTCCGGGGTCGTCGGGGCGAGGCGCTGCTCGCGCTGCCGGGCGAGCGCGGGCACGGCGCCGCGCACGAGGTCGGGCCGCGTGGCGAGCACGGCGGAGACGACGAGCGCGGTGATGACCGCCTCGCCGATGCCGATGACGGCGTGCCAGGTCACCATGAGCCCGACCATCGTGGAGAGGTCGACCGGCGCCTGACCGCCGACGGCGAAGAGCAGGGTGAAGACGAGGGCGGTCGCCGGCACGGAGACGGCCGCGGCGACGGCGGCCGCGGGGGTGACCATGGCCAGGCGGCGGGGGAGGACCGAGCGCACGGCGACGAAGACCGTCCAGCCGATCCACACGCCGGCGACGGCCATGAGCAGGACGTTGGTGCCGAGCGCGGTGATGCCGCCGTCGGCGAAGACGAGCGCCTGCACGACGAGGACGACCGTCACGGCGAGCGTCGCCACCCAGGGCCCCACGAGCACGGCGGCGAGGGCGCCGCCGAGGAGGTGCCCGCTCACCCCGACGCCGACGGGGAAGTTGAGCATCTGCGCGGCGAAGACGAAAACCGCGACGAGCCCGGCGAGCGGGGCGGCGCGGTCGTCGAGCTCGCGCCGGGACCGGGCGAGCGAAAGGGCGATCGCGCCGGCCGCGACCGCTGCGGTCCCGACCGAGGTCGGGATGTCGAGGAAGCCGTCGGGGACGTGCACAGGGTCGCTCCGTCGCGTTGGGTACGTTGGCAGGTGGACCTCGAGATCTTATTGCAGTTCTGTTGCACCTAGCGAAGGGAGACGGCCGATGGCCGCACGACTCAGCCCCGGGGACACCGCCCCCGACTTCACCCTCACCGACGACCGCGGCGAGCAGGTCACGCTGTCCGACCTGCGCGGTCGCAAGGTCATCGTCTACTTCTACCCGGCCGCGATGACGCCGGGCTGCACGACGCAGGCCTGCGACTTCACCGATCGCATCGACGTCCTTCAGGACCAGGGCTACACGGTCCTCGGCATCTCGCCGGACAGCCCGGACAAGCTCGCGACCTTCCGTGAGAAGGAGCACCTGCGGATCACGCTGCTCTCCGACCCCGACCGCGAGGTGATGACCCGGTACGGCGCCTACGGCGAGAAGAAGCTGTACGGCAAGACCGTCACCGGGGTCATCCGCTCGACCGTCGTCGTCGACGAGCAGGGCGAGGTGACGCACGCGATGTACAACGTCAAGGCGACCGGTCACGTCGCGAAGATCCAGCGTGACCTCGGGCTCCAGACCGCCTGACGCAGCCCCCATACTTGACCGCAAGTCACCGCGAGAAGGACGGACGAGCCTGACATGAGCAACACCACCCCGAGCCAGACGGCCCTGGAGAACGACATCTCGGCGCTGCGCGACCGCCTCGCCCGCTCGATCGACGAGCTGGCCGACCGCGCCGCCCCGAAGAACGTCGTGGCCCGCCAGAAGGAGTCGGCGAAGGCGTCGTTCTACAACGCCACCCGAACCCCCGACGGGCAGCTGCGCACCGACCGCGTCGCGATCGCCGCCGCCCTCGTCGTCGGCGTCGTCGCGCTGAAGATCATCTCGAGCCGCCGCAACCGCTGGTAGGCGAGCTCACCCCTTCGCCCACCAGCGCGAAGGGGGAGCGCGAGGGGCCCCGGTCAGCCGACCGGGGCCCTTCGTCGTGCTCGGGTCAGCGCTCGCCCGCGAAGGGGCCTCCCTCGCCGAAGACCCGCTCGGCGAAGCGGGTGGCGATGAGCTCGTGGGTCTGCGTGTCGGGGTGGAGGGCGTCGGGCAGCGGGTGCTCGGTCTCGTCCTGCTCGCCGTAGAGCGAGAGCCCGTCGAGGAGGTGCAGGTGGGGGTCGTCCCGGCGCGCGACGACCTCGGCGAGGGCCTCGCGCACGCGGCGCAGGGTGAGCCGGCCGAGCTCGTCGCCGCCGACCGGACCGGTGGCGACGAAGCGCACCTCACCACGCTGCAGCCGCTCGACGTCGAAGGCACCCGGGCCGGACGCGTCCTCGTGGATCCCGCAGTGGATCGGGGTGACGAGCACGAGCGGCGTCGTGGGGTGGCCGTCGCGGATCGTGTCGAGGAAGCCGTGCACGGCGGGCACGAAGGAGCGCAGCCGCATGACGTCGCCGTTCACGACGTTGATGCCGACCGCGACGCTGAGGAGATCGGCCGGGGTGTCCCGCATGACGCGGGCCATGAAGGGGTCGACGAGGGCGCTGCCGCCCAGGCCGAGGTTGCGCAGCTCGACCCCGGCGCCGCGGGCCACGAGCGAGGGCCAGGACCGCGCGGGGGAGGTCGCGTTCGACCCCTGGCTGATCGAGCTGCCGTGGTGCAGCCAGCGCGGCCCGACGGGCTCGACCGGGGCGACCGGGGCGTCGGCGCGCAGCTCGACGAGGTCGACGACCTCGTTGTGGGGGAGCCAGAGCTCGACGCGCTTCTCCCCGGCCGGCAGCCCCTCGAAGCGCGACACGTGCGCCTCGCCCGCGCTCGTCTGCGTGCTGCGCGTCGCGAGGTCGACGAGCACGGTGTCGCCGCCCGTGAGCTCGTCAGAGGCGACGAGAGCGCCGTCGACGACGAGATCGACCTGACCGCGCGGGCGCGACAGTCCGCGGTAGGCGGTCCGCGTCGGGTGGGTGACGAGCTCGACGACGCCGGCCGTCGTCGTCATCGCCACCCGGACCCCGCTCGGCTGCGCCTGCATCGAGAGAAGCTGCGGGTCGGGGAAGCGCGTCGTGACGTCCTCGGGCAGGCGGTGCGGGCGCAGCCCGCGAGAGGTCGTCTCGAGGTGGTCGTGACCGCGGACCAGGCCGGGGGCGAAGGGGACGGCGGTGACGGTGCTCATCGGGTCGGCTCCTCGGGGCGGGACGTCTCGGGCGGGACGACGAAGGGCCCCGGTCGTCGACCGGGGCCCTTGCTGTGGTGCGCCATCAGGGACTCGAACCCCGAACCCGCTGATTAAGAGTCAGCTGCTCTGCCAATTGAGCTAATGGCGCGCGAGAAGAGACAGTAGCACCGGTGCAGCGGAGGGTGAAATCGGCTGCGGGCCCTGCCTCCTCGCGGTCAGCGCAGGTCGTCGTCGCGGAAGTCGAACTCGTCGTCCTGGCGCTCGCTGCGACCTCGCAGGTAGGCCACGAGGGCACCGAGGAGGGCCAGTCCGCCGAGGGCGACGAGCAGCCAGACCCACCACGGGCTGCCGTCCTGGGCGCCGTCCGCGGTGCTCTCGACGGGCTCGTCGGTCGACGGGCTCGAGCTCGTCGTGCTCGGCTCGGTCGTCGTCTCGCTCGGGGTGGTCGTCGAGCTGCTGCTCGGGGTGTCGGACGTGCTCGACGTCGAGCTGGTGGAGGACGAGCTCGAGGTCGTCGTCGAGGTCGAGGAGGGCTCGCTCGTCGAGCTGCTCGACGGCTCGCTCGTCGAGGAGGTGGAGGGCTCGCTGGTGCTCGACGTCGTCGACGGCTCGGAGGTCGAGCTGCCGGAGGGCTCCGGGTCTTCGCCGCCCGAGGACGTGTAGGTGAAGGTGTAGGACCCCGACACCGGGTGGCCGTCGGCGCTCGTCACGCGGTAGGAGACGGTGTACGTGCCCTCGTCCATGCGCGGGTCGAGGGACTGGTAGACGGTCGGGCCCTCGACCGTGGGCTTGCCCGTGCTCGCGGTCGTGCTGCCGGACTTCACCGTCACCGAGGTGAACTGGGGGTCGATCGACTCGTTGAAGGTCAGCGCGACCTCCGGGGGCACCGCCGTGAGGGTCGAGCCCGAGGTCGGGCTCGAGCGGACCAGCGCCGCGTGGGCCGACGCGGGCAGCGCGCCGGCGAGGGCGAGCACCGCGGCGACGCAGGCGACGAGGGAGGCGCGCAGGGCGCTGGTGGGCGAGATGACGGCGCGAGCTGAGGTCACGTGTCCATCCTGCCCGAGGCCCCTGACAGGCGCCTGCGAGGGGGTGGTCGGAGCACCCCTGACGAGCAGGTAGGATCGTCGCCGTCGTGCTGGGCGCTCCGCCCAGCAGGTCGTGGTGGGTGTAGCTCAGCTGGTAGAGCACCGCGTTGTGGTCGCGGGGGTCGCGGGTTCAAGCCCCGTCACTCACCCCAATGACGAAGGGGACCCGGTCGAGCCGACCGGGTCCCCTTCGTGCGTCTCGTGCAGATCCCGCCCGACGCCGGCGGGCCCGACCGATCAGGCCTGCGGCGAGCCGACCTGGTGGCGGGCGGCGATGCCGCGCAGGGTCTCGCTGTCGAGGCCGGGCGGGGGCACGAAGACGGCCTCGCGGTAGTAGCGCAGCTCGGCGATCGACTCGGTGATGTCGGCCAGGGCGCGGTGGCCGCCCTGCTTCTCGGGGGAGGCGAAGTAGGCGCGGGGGTACCAGCGGCGGGCGAGCTCCTTGATCGAGGAGACGTCGATGATCCGGTAGTGCAGGTGCCCGTCGAGCTCGGGCATGTCGCGGGCGAGGAAGCCGCGGTCGGTCGCGACGGTGTTGCCGCCGAGCGGGGCCTTGCGGGCCTCGGGCGCGTGCTCGCGGACGTAGGCGAGGACCTGCTCCTGGGCGTCCTGCAGGGTCGTACCCTCCGCGAGCTGGTCGAGCAGGCCCGAGCTCGTGTGCATCTCGCGCACGAAGTCACCCATCTGGGCCAGGGCCGCCTCCGGCGGGCGGACCACGACGTCGACACCCTCGCCGAGCACCGTGAGCTCGTAGTCGGTGACGAGCGCCGCCACCTCGACGAGCGCGTCGTGCTCGAGGGACAGCCCGGTCATCTCGCAGTCGATCCAGACGATGCGGTCGTTCGTCGACCGGGCGGACGGGGCGGGCGTATCGGAGGTCACGCGACGACTCTAGCCACTGGGGTCGGCGCGGCCCGGGGCGCCGTCGGCGGGCTCGACTACCCTTCGCGCATGAGTTGGCCGCAGCAGCCCCCGTCGGGCGGGCACCCCCAGCCCCCCACCGGGCAGCCCCCGGCCCCCGGCGCCCCCGCCCGCAGCGGACCGCCCGCGCCCTCCGGCCCGCCCGCTCCGAGCGGCCCGCCCGCCCGCAGCGGTCCCCCCGCGCCGGTGTCGTCGCGCCCGGGCCCGCCCGCGCCCCAGCACGGTCAGCACGACTGGGTCGAGCCGTACTCCGAGCCCCAGGAGCACTGGAGCAAGCCGCTCAAGGAGGCGTGGGGCTACGAGCAGCGCGGCCACCAGCAGCCCGTGCAGCAGCACTACGACCCGCAGTACGTCACCGCGCAGGCCCAGCACAACCCCACGGTGCGCCCGGGCGTGCGGCGCTGGGTCATCGGCGGGCTGATCGCCACCGCCTTCTCGGTCATCGCGCTGATGTTCGCCGCGTACTTCTCGCTGAGCTTCGGGGTCATCGCGACCCTGCTCGGCCTGCTCTTCGCGATCATCCCGCTCGGCATCGTCATCCCGATCTTCTTGTGGCTCGACCGCTTCGAGGCCGAGCCGTGGCGCTACCTGCTCGTCGCCTTCCTCTGGGGAGCGCTCGCCGCCACGCTGCCCTCCATCGTCCTCAACACGGCGGCCACCGTCGTCGTCGCGTCCTCGCTCGACGCGACCTCGGCCAACACGGTCGGCGCCGTCGTCGTCGCACCCCTCGTCGAGGAGACCTTCAAGGGGCTCTTCCTCGTCGTCATGCTGCTCTTCCGGCGCAACCAGCTCAACGGCCTGGCCGACGGCGTGACCTACGCCGGGCTGTGCGCGGCCGGCTTCGCCTTCACCGAGAACATCCTCTACCTCGCCCGTGGTTACTCCGAGATGGGCGGCGAGGCCTTCGCGACGATCTTCGTGCTGCGCGGGGTCATGTCCCCCTTCTGCCACCCGATGTTCACGGCGATGACCGGCATCGGCGTCGGCCTGGCCGCGTCGACCCGCAGCACGGCCGTCAAGGTCGTCGCCCCCTTCGTCGGCTGGTGCGCCGCGGTGCTCCTCCACGCGGGGTGGAACCTCTCGGCGAGCAACGGGCTCATCGGCTTCGTCCTCGGCTACGGCGTCGGCTTCCTGCTGCTCATCGCCTTCATCATCTTCATCGTGTGGGCGCGCGGTCGTGAGGGCCGGATCATCGGCCACTTCCTCCAGCCCTACGTGCAGACCGGCTGGCTCGCCCCCGGCGAGGTGACGATGCTGTCCTCGATGCGTCAGCGGCGCGAGGCGCGCACGTGGGCCAAGCTCAACGGCGGTCCGCAGAGCCTGAGCTCGATGCGCGCCTTCCAGGACACCGCCTCCGAGCTGGCGCTGCTGCGCGCCCGGATGCACAACCACCGGGTCGACGACGCGTCGATCTCGAAAGAGCGCGTGCTCCTGGACTCGATGACCGCCCGCCGTCGTGAGTTCGCCGGGATGTCGATCCGCTGATCGCAGAGGGCCCGATCCCGCTGATCTCGGTCAGGGGAGGGTGACCACCTCGACGGGCTCGTCGGTGAGCGCGGCGACGCTCGCCCGGTGGTCCGGGCAGCGCAGGACGACGTCGGCGAGCGTCACGGCCGTCGGTCGCTCCTCGCGGGCCCGCCAGTCGACGAGCGCGGGGGCCTCGTCCGGCCCGGTGACGACGACCTCAGTGGGGTCGACGACGAGACCGTGGCCGGTGGCCTTGAGGATCGCCTCCTTGCGCGCCCAGACCTGGGCGCGGGCGGCGAGCAGCGCCTCGCCCTCGTGCCCGGCGAAGCCGTCGGCCTCCTCCGGTGCGAGCGTCACCTGGGCGAAGCCGCCGAAGTCGGCCTCCGTCACGTGCTCGACGTCGACGCCGAGCTCTGGCCCCTGGGCCACCGCGACGACGGCCAGGGCGTCCGTGTAGGACAAGGAGTACGACCACTGCGGGTGGCCGACGATCGTCGGCTTGCCGTGCTGGGTCGAGCCGCACGTCGGGCAGTGCCGGTCGAAGGCCAGGCTCGAAGGGTCCACGCCGAGCAGGTCGCCGAGGACGCGCCGCACGTGCGCGTGGGCGGTGACGAAGGGGGAGGGCGCGCGCTTGCGGTCGGCCCGCGCGCGCTCGGCGTCGTCGAGGAGGTCCCGCAGGGCGGGGTCGTCGACGACCTCCGTCTCGGCGAGGCTCACACGCAGGACCATGGCTCGCATCATGGCAGGTCGTCCGCGCTCGTACACTGACCCTCGCGCGGGCACGCCCGCGAGCCCCCGTAGCTCAGCTGGACAGAGCAAGGGCCTTCTAATCCCGAGGTCGCAGGTTCGAGTCCTGCCGGGGGCGCTGGGCGCAAGCCCGCTCCGCGGGCTGCACCCAGCGCGCGGGGCAGAAGCAAACAGGTGCTCGAACGAAGTGAGAGCGCCGCGGGGGCGCTGGGCGCAAGCCCGCTCCGCGGGCTGCGCCCAGCGCGCGGGGCAGAAGCAAACAGGTGCTCGAACGGAGTGAGAGCGCCGCGGGGGCGCTGGGCGCAAGCCCCGAGTCCGTGGGGGCGCGCCAGCCAGCGAGGGTCGGCGGCCGGGCATCTCTGCCCGGGCCGCCGACTCGGTCAGAGCAGCTCGACGCGGTCGGCCTGAGGCCCGCGGTCGCTCTGGCGCACCTGGTAGCGCACCCGGTCACCGGGGCGCAGCGGGTCGGCGCCACGGATCACCGAGACGTGCACGAAGAGGTCCGCGCCTCCCGCGTCGGGGGTGATGAAGCCGAAGCCGCGCTCGTCGTCGTAGCGGGCGACGACCCCTTCGCCACCTCGTGCCGGGGGACCGTCCGAGCCGCGCCGGTCGTCCGAGCGCCCACGCGACGGCGGGGCGTTGCGCGGGGGTGCGTTGCGCGGGGGTGCGCTGCGCGGCGCCTCGCGCACGAGGCGCACGTCGCGGGCCTGCGGGCCCCGGTCGCCCTCGACGACCTCGTAGGCCACGCGGTCGCCCTCGACGAGCCCGGGGAGCCCGTCGGCCAACGACCGGACGTGCGCGAAGACGTCGTCGCCGCCGGTGTCCGGCTCGATGAAGCCGAAGCCCTTGTCGTCGTCGTACCAGGACACGGTCCCGTCGGCGCCGTCGGACGGCGCGGCCTCGCGACCGGCCTGCGCCCCCAGGGGGATGAGGTTCTCGGCCTGCAGGCCCTTCTCGCCCTCGACGACGAAGAAGGCAGCCCGCATGCCCTCGGAGAGCACGCCGCCCCCGAGGACGGCCGAGCTGTGCACGAAGACCTCGGTGCTCTCCCCGTCGGGCGTGACGAAGCCGTACCCCTTCGCGGGCTCGTACCAGGCCACGGTGCCGAGGACGCCGAGCGCGTCTGCGTCCTGGTCTGCGGTCACCCGGACACGGCGCGCCTGCGGGCCGCGGTCGCCCTCGCCGATCTCGAGCTCGACGACCTGCCCCTCTCGGAGCACCCTCGTGCCGTCGCCACCGACGATCTCCGAGGCGTGGACGTAGAGGTCCTCGCCCCCGTCTGCGAGGGCGATGAAGCCGAACCCTCGCTCGGTGTCGAACCAGCGGACGGTTCCCTCGGTCATGGCTGACTCCTTCTTCGTGCTGCCACTGCTGTCACCCCAGTGTCCCCGACGCGGGCGCACCGGACCGACCGCGTCGCCCACCCGCTCGCGGGGGCGAGCCGGGAGACGCCGGGCGGCGTCCCCCTTCGCGCAGGTCAGCGACGGTGCCGTGCGGGGCGAAGGGGGGCCGCTGGGCTAGGTTTGGGCCATGGCCGCCACACCCCCTGCGCAGGGGCTCCCGAGCAGCGACCTCCTCTCTCAGGTCAGGGTCCTGCGCGACGAGGTGGAGCGCGCCGAGCTCCCCCTCGACATCCCCTCGACCGACTCCGCCCGCGAGGGCCGGGCCGCGCTGCTCGCCCAGCTCGACGACTACGTCATCCCGCGACTGGCCTCGATCGACGCGCCCCTGCTCGCGGTCGTCGGGGGCTCGACGGGCGCCGGCAAGTCGACCCTCGTCAACTCCGTCCTGCGCCGCGAGGTGAGCGCCGTCGGCGTCATCCGGCCGACGACGACGAGTCCGGTGCTCATCCACCACCCCGGTGACGAGCGGTGGTTCCGCGACGCCCGGGTCCTGCCGTCGCTCGCTCGGGTCACCGGCTCGCCCTCCGACCCGCAGCCGGGCACCGTGCGGCTCGTCCCCTCCGACACCCTGCCCGCGGGGCTCGCGCTCCTCGACGCCCCCGACATCGACTCCGTCGTCGCCGCCAACCGCAGCCTGGCCACCCAGCTGCTCCAGGCCGCCGACCTCTGGCTCTTCGTGACGACCGCCGCCCGCTATGCCGACGCCGTGCCGTGGGAGCTGCTGCGCCAGGCCTCCGAGCGGGGCACCGCCGTCGCGATCGTCCTCGACCGCGTCGACCCGGCTGCGATGGGAGAGGTGCGTGGCCATCTCGTCGAGATGCTGCGGGAGCAGGGTCTGCAGACCTCGCCGGTCTTCACCGTGCCCGAGGTCGACCTCGACCGTGCGGGCCTGATCCCCGAGCCGGACATCGCGCGGCTGCGCTCGTGGCTCGGCGCGCTCGCCGGCGACCAGCGCGCGCGCACCATCGTCATCCGGCAGACCCTCGACGGCGCGCTGCGCTCGCTCGACACCCGCACGGGGGAGCTCGTGGCCGCCCTGTCGACGCAGCAGAGCGCGGTCTTCGACCTCAAGGGAGCGGCCTTCGCCGCGTACGACAAGGCCGAGGAGCAGGTCAAGGACGGCATGAGCGACGGCCAGCTGCTGCGCGGCGAGGTCCTCGCGCGCTGGCAGGAGTTCGTCGGCACCGGCGAGCTCTTCAAGAAGGTCGAGGCCGGCGTCTCGCGCGTCCGCGACCGCATCGGCGCAGCCTTCCGCGGTGCGCCCGCCCCGTCCAAGCCGCTCGACGAGGCGCTCCACGACGGGGTCGCCACCCTCGTGCAGGCCGAGGCCGACGCCGCCGCCGCGACGGTCGCCCGGCGCTGGCGCAGCACCGAGGCCGGGCCCGCGCTCCTCGACGCCCGCCCCGACCTCGCCCGCTCCTCCGCCGACCTGCAGGAGCAGATCGAGCGGGCGGTGCGCGACTGGCAGGGCGACGTGCTCGACATCGTGCGCGCCGAGGGCAGCAACCGCCGCACCAACGCCCGGATCGCGGCCTACGGGGTCAACGGGATCGGGCTCTTCCTCATGCTCGTGAGCTTCGCCCACACCGGCGGTGTCCTCGTGGCCCCCGAGGTCGCCATCGCCGGTGGGACGACCGCCGTCGCGCAGAAGGTCCTCGAGGCGATCTTCGGCGACCAGGCGGTCCGCGAGATGTCGACGAAGGCCCGCGCCCTCCTCCTCGAGCGCGTCCAGGGCATCTACGCAGCCGAGCGCGAGCGCTACGAGCAGGCGCTCGGCGCGATGACGATCTCCGACGGCCAGGTCCGCCGGCTGGGCCAGGCCGCCGAGGCCGTGCGGGCGGCGCGATGAGCCCGCTGCTGCCGGGCCGGTCGAAGGCGAGGGCGCTGTCGGTCGAGGAGCTGCGCGACCGCTCGGCGAGCCTGCGCGAGGCGCTGGACGAAGGGGGAGACCTCCTCGACCCGACGGCGTCGGCGCGGGCGCGCGAGGTGAGCGACAAGGTCGACGAGCGCACCCGTCTCGTCGGCGGTCGCACTGTCGTCGCGCTCGCCGGGGCGACCGGCTCGGGCAAGTCCTCGCTCTTCAACGCGCTCGTCGGCGAGGAGGTCGCCCAGGCCGGCATGCGCCGCCCGACGACCTCGACGCCGACCGCGGCGGTCTGGGGCGAGGAGCCCGTCGGCGACCTGCTCGACTGGCTCGGCGTCGGCCGCCGGCACACGGTGCAGGGGCGTGACGACCTCGAGGGGCTCGTGCTGCTCGACCTGCCCGACTTCGACTCGCGGGAGTCGGCCAACCGCGAGGAGGCCCGCCGCGTCCTCGAGCTCGTCGACGTCTTCGTGTGGGTGACCGACCCGCAGAAGTACGCCGACGCGGTGCTCCACGACGAGTACGTCGCGGTGCTGCGCGAGTACGGCGCCGTGACGATCGTCGTGCTCAACCAGGCCGACCGCCTGCGCGGCGACGGGGTCGCCCGGGTGACCGCCGACCTGGCCCGGCTGCTCGAGCGCGACGGCATCCCGGGGTCGAAGGTCATCGCGACCTCGACCCGCACCGGTGAGGGCATCGACGCCCTCGGCGAGCGACTCCACGTCGCCGTCGCCGCGGCCGACGCGAGCCGCCACCGCCTCGGTCTCGACCTCGCCGACAGCGCCCGTCGTCTCGCCCGCTCGGTGGGCGAGCGCGAGGTGGAGGTCGACCGGCTCGGCTCCGGCGAGCTCGTCGACGCGCTGGCCCGCGCCGCCGGCGTGCCCACCGTCGTCGCCGCCGTCGAGCGCGACTACCTCATGCAGTCCGCCGCTCGCACGGGCTGGCCCCTCACCCGGTGGGTGCAGGGGCTGCGGGCCGCGCCGCTGAAGCGGCTGCGCCTCGACCGCGCCGAGGCCGGCATCACCGATGCCGACGTGCGCGCCGTGCTCGGCCGCTCCTCGATCCCGCCGCCCACCCGCTCGGCCCGCGCCGCCGTCGACCTCGCTGCGCGCCGGCTCGGCGAGCACGCCGGGCAGGGCCTGCCGACGCGCTGGGCCGACGCCGTCGCCGACGCCGCGGCACCCTACGACGAGCGTCTCGCCGACGAGCTCGACCAGTCGGTCCTGCGCACCTCGCTGCGCGGGCGCGACCCGCTGTGGTGGGGGCTGCTCGGGGCGCTGCAGCTGCTCCTCGCCGCGGCGGCGGTCGTCGGGCTGCTCTGGCTCGTCGTCATCGCGGTGGCCGGCTGGCTCCAGCTGCCGGACCTGCCCACCTACGACATCGGGCCCTTCGCCACCCCCTTCGTCCTGCTCGTCGGGGGGCTGATCGGCGGCCTGCTCGTCGCCGGTCTCGGGCGGGTCATGGCCCGGGCCGGGGCCCGACGGCGTGGTGCCGCCGCGGACAAGCGGCTGCGCGAGGCGATCCGCGAGGTCGCCGACCGCGTCGTCGTCGAGCCGGTGCGAGCCGTGCTCGCCCGCCACCGCCGCGCTCGCGAGGCGGTCGCCCGGGCCCACGCCCGGTAGTCGTCCACAGCCCCGCTCTCGCCCGGGCCGCCGTCCACAGCCGGACGGCGGCCCGTGGTGCGTCCGGGTGCACCGCCGGACAGTGGGCGTGCACGGACCACTTCGAGCAGTGAGGGCACGACATGTACGAGACCTATGTGACGATCACCGGCCGGCTCGTCGCCGACCCCGAGACCCGCACGACGCGAGCGGGCCAGGTCTTCACGACCTTCCGGCTCGCGACGAGTGAGCGGCGGCGCACCCGCGACGGAGTCTTCGAGGACGGGCCGACCTCCTTCTACAACGTGGCCGCCTACCGGGCGCTCGGCGTCAACACGCGCACGGCGCTGCACAAGGGCGAGCCGGTGGTCGTCGTCGGCCGCCAGCGCGTGCGTCAGTACCAGCGCTCCGACGAGAGCTACGGGACCTCCGTCGAGGTCGAGGCGATGCACGTCGGTCACGACCTGCTGTGGGGCCAGACGGTCTTCTCCCGCCCGGTGCGCGACGAGAGCGATGTCGTCGAGGCCGGCTTCGGCGGCGAGGGAGCCGTCCCCGGCGTCGGGCTCGTCGACCGGCTGAGCGGCGAGATCGGCGATGCGCGGCACGAGCACGAGGGCTCCGGGCCCGAGGGCGAGGACGAGCAGGAGGTGCTCGAGGAGCCGGTCGCGCGGAGCGCGTGAGCGGGGCGGTCGGCGGATTCGGGCGCGGGGTGCCAGGCCGATAGCCTGGCACCATGCCCGAGTTCATCTACACCATGACCCGTGCCCGCAAGGCGCACAACGAGAAGGTCATCCTCGACGACGTCACGATGTCGTTCTACCCCGGCGCCAAGATCGGCATGGTCGGCCCGAACGGCGCCGGCAAGTCGACGATCCTCAAGATCATGGCCGGGCTGGACCAGCCGAGCAACGGCGAGGCGCAGCTGGCCAAGGGTGCCTCCGTCGGCATCCTCCTGCAGGAGCCGCCGCTCACCGAGGACAAGACCGTCCTCGGCAACGTCGAGGAGGGCCTGGGCGAGATCAAGGCCAAGCTCGACCGCTACAACGCCATCTCCGAGGAGATGACCGAGCCCGACGCCGACTTCGACGCCCTCATGGCCGAGATGGGCTCGCTGCAAGAGGAGATCGACCACGCCGACGCGTGGGACCTCGACTCCCAGCTCGAGCAGGCGATGGACGCGCTGCGCTGCCCGCCGCCGGACGCCGACGTCACCGTCCTGTCCGGTGGTGAGCGCCGTCGCGTCGCGCTGTGCAAGCTGCTGCTCTCCAAGCCCGACCTGCTGCTCCTCGACGAGCCCACCAACCACCTCGACGCCGAGTCGGTCCTGTGGCTCGAGCAGCACCTCGCCGCCTACCCCGGCGCCGTCGTCGCCGTGACGCACGACCGGTACTTCATGGACAACGTCGCGCAGTGGATCGCCGAGGTCGACCGCGGCCGGCTCTACCCCTACGAGGGCAACTACTCGACCTACCTGGAGAAGAAGCAGGAGCGTCTGCAGGTCCAGGGCAAGAAGGACGCGAAGCTCGCCAAGCGCCTCGCCTCCGAGCTCGAGTGGGTCCGCTCCAACGCCAAGGCGCGGCAGACGAAGAGCAAGGCCCGTCTCCAGCGCTACGAGGAGATGGCTGCGGAGGCCGAGCGCACCCGCAAGCTCGACTTCGAGGAGATCCAGATCCCGCCGGGCCCGCGCCTGGGCAGCAAGGTCATCGAGGTCCACGACCTCACGAAGGGCTTCGGCGACCGCGTCCTCATCGACGGCCTGAGCTTCACCCTGCCGCGCAACGGCATCGTCGGCGTCATCGGCCCCAACGGCGTGGGCAAGACGACGCTCTTCAAGACCATCGTCGGCTTCGAGCAGCCCGACTCCGGCACCGTCGACATCGGCGACACCGTCGAGATCAGCTACGTCGACCAGAGCCGCGGCGGCATCGACCCGGAGAAGTCGCTGTGGGAGGTCGTCTCCGACGGTCTCGACCACATCCAGGTCGGCCAGGTCGAGATCCCCAGCCGCGCCTACGTCAGCCAGTTCGGCTTCAAGGGCCCGGACCAGCAGAAGAAGGCCGGGGTGCTCTCCGGTGGTGAGCGCAACCGTCTCAACCTCGCGCTGACGCTCAAGGAGGGCGGCAACCTGCTGCTCCTCGACGAGCCCACCAACGACCTCGACGTCGAGACCCTCGGCTCGCTCGAGAACGCCCTGCTCGAGTTCCCGGGCTGCGCCGTGGTCATCAGCCACGACCGGTGGTTCCTCGACCGCGTCGCGACGCACATCCTCGCCTACGAGGGCACCGAGCAGTCGCCGGCGAGCTGGTACTGGTTCGAGGGCAACTTCGAGGCCTACGAGAAGAACAAGGTCGAGCGCCTCGGCGAGGACGCGGCCCGCCCGCACCGGGTCACCTACCGTCGACTGACGCGCGACTGACCCGCCTCACGACGACGACGGCCGCCGCCGCCCACCCGGGCAGCGGCGGCCGTCGTCGTGCGGCGGGGTAAGGGGCGTCAGCCCCGGTAGAGCTCGCCGAGGGCGTCGTCGAGATGCGGGTGCTCGAAGACGAAACCGGCGTCGGCGAGCACCTGCGAGGTGCAGTGCCGACCGGTGAGGGCCAGCGCCGGGTCGGAGCGGAGGGCGACCGCCCCGACGCGCAGCAGGGCGGCCGGGGTCGGGGGAGCCGCCGGCCGGCGCAGCACCCGGCGCAGGGCGGCCATGAGCTCGGCGTTGCGCACCGGCTCCGGCGCGGCGGCGACGACCGGCCCGTCGGGCAGCGTCGTGTCGGGCTCGAGGCCGAGCGCGGCCCGGGCGACCCGCACCCAGTCGTCGCGGTGGATCCAGCTGAACCACTGCCGCCCGGACCCGACCCGCCCGCCGAGACCGGCCCGCGTGAGGCGGGCGAGGACCTGCAGCGCCGGGGCGTCGCGGTCGAGGACGATCGAGGTGCGCAGCAGGTGCACGTGCTCGGCGCGCGCTCCGTCGACGGCTGCCTCCCACGGCTGGGCCACCCCGGTCATCTGGGGCAGGCCGCCGTCGGCGGGCAGCGGGGTGGTCTCGGTGATGCGCTCCTCGCCGCTGTCGGACCAGATGGCGGTCGTTGAGGCCTGCAGCCAGCTGACGAGCGGGCGCTGAAGCTGCTGGCTGGCGCTCACGAGGGCGTGGGTCGGCTCGACGCGGGAGGTGCGCAAGGAGGCGATGTTCGCAGGGGAGGGACGCACGTCGACGAGACGGCCGGCGAGGTTGACGAGCGCCACGCCGGCATCTGCGGTCGCCTCGAGCTCGTCGGCCCAGGCACCGACGGTGCGGCCGTCCCACTGCACCTGCCGGTACGGGAGGGAGGCGTCGGGCGACCGGGTGAGCAGGACGACCTCGTGCCGGTGGCGCAGCAGGTCACCGGCGAGGAGCCGGCCGAGCGCCCCGGACCCGCCCGCGACGACGACCTTCACCCGCGACGGGTCGGGGGAGAGGCCGCACTCGAGGGCGAGGCGGGCGGACGTCGTCGAGAAGTCCTGCGCCAGCGCGCCGGCGACGCCGAGCACGACGGCCGGGGTCATCGCCCCGTGCACCGAGACGACCTGCTCGAGCCGGGTCGCGTCGTCGACCGCGTCGAGGGTCCAGCGCACCCGCATCTCCCCGGTCGGGTTGGGCTGGCTGATCTCGAGGACGCGGCCCTCCTCGTGCGCGGTGACCTGCAGCGGCGGCGCGGTGCGCTCGTGCAGGGCGCGGAAGGCCCGGCTGCTCAGGGAGTACGAGCCGGTGGCACCCACGGCGACGGGCCCGTCGAGCCTGGCCCCGGACACCGCCGGCTGCCACCGCGACCAGCGCGAGAGGTCCGAGATCACCGACCAGACCTGGGCGGGGGGGAGGTCGAGCTGGGCTGAGGTCGTCCGGGTCCACGCCATGCGGCCATCCTGTCCCACGCCGTAGCGTGGCCGGCATGAGCGGGCTGCACGAGTTGCTGGCAGGACGGGACCTCGTCGAGGACGAGGAGCTCCGTGGGGACCTCGCGGAGCAGGAGCGGCTCGAAGGGGTGACCTTCGTCGGGTGCACCATCACCGGCTCGGTCTGGGCGCACGCGGTCGTCGCGCGGTGCCGCTTCGAGGACTGCACCTTCGAGGGGGTGGACCTCTCGGGCACCCGTCTGCCGGACACCGTCCTCGACGGCTGCCGTCTCGTCGACGTCCGGGCCCTCGGCGCCGCCTGGAGCTCCTTGGCCCGCCCGACCATCCCGCCGGACCCGAGCACGTGGACCGGCTGCCGGCTCGACCTCGGCTCCTTCGGTGGCGCGGACCTCACCGGCGCCCGGTTCGAGCGCTGCTCGCTCGTCGAGGCCGATCTCGACGGCGTGGTCCTGCGCGGTGCCCGGCTGGACGACTGCGACCTGCGGGGGACCCGGGTCATCCGGGCCGATCTGCGCGAGGCCGACCTGCGCGGCAGCCACGGCTACGTCCTCGACCCGCGCGACAACGAGGTCGCGGGGCTGCAGGTCGACCTCGTCGGCGCGGTGGGGCTGCTCACCCCCTTCGGCATCGAGGTGGGCTGACCCGACCCGGTCAGGACCTGCTGGCCGCGGCCCAGGTCGCGGCGAGCTGGCGGGCGAGCCGACGCAGGTCCTGCGGGGCGTCCGCCATCGCCTGCTCCAGGGTCACCGGGCCGGGGGCGGCGGCGAAGACGGCGGTCACACCGGCGCCCACGAGCCGGTCGACGTCCGGGCCGAGCTGCCCGGCGACCGCGATCGTGGGCACCCCGTGCCGCTGCGCGACGCGCAGCACCCCGACGGGGGTCTTACCCGACAGGCTCTGCCCGTCGAGCCGTCCCTCGCCGGTGACGACGAGGTCGGCGCCACGCACATGGTCCTCGAGCCCGACGGCCTG
The DNA here is from genome assembly GCF_003721155.3 of Janibacter melonis. Classification (NCBI taxonomy): domain Bacteria; kingdom Bacillati; phylum Actinomycetota; class Actinomycetes; order Micrococcales; family Intrasporangiaceae; genus Janibacter; species Janibacter melonis. Next base: position 246,532 of record NZ_CP044548.2, read on the forward strand.
CGCGACGAGGTCGACTCCGGTCGCGAGGCGCCCTCCGAGCAGCGCGACGACCGCGAAGCCGATGCCGCCCGCGGCCCCTGCACCGGCGACCTCGGGATCGGCGCGAGGGTGGTGGCGCTGCACCACGTCAGCCAGACGACGCAGGGCGTCGTCGAGCCGGTCGACGTCCGCGGGGTCAGCACCCTTCTGCGGGCCGAAGACCGCCGCGGCACCGCGGGTCCCGCACAGCGGGTTGTCCACGTCGCACGCGGCGACGAGGTCGACCTCCCGCAGACGCGGATGAGCCCCGGACAGGTCGACGGTCGCGAGCTCGGCGAGCCCGTCGCCACCGGGCGGGATCGTCTCGCCCCGGTCGTCGAGCAGCCGGATGCCCAGCGCCTGGCACAGACCGGCACCGCCGTCGGTCGACGCGCTCCCGCCCAGCCCCAGCACGACGCTGCTCACGCCGTCGTCCAGGGCCCGGGCGAGGAGCGCGCCGGTGCCGTAGGACGACGCGCGTCCGGCGTCGCGCAGCCCGGGCTCGACGAGGGCGAGGCCGGTGGCGGCGGCGACCTCGACGACAGCCGTCCGGCCGTCGGGCAGCAGCGCGTAGGTCGCGGCGACCGGGCGCCCGAGCGGGTCGGGCACCTCGAGCGCGCGCCGCGTGCCACCGGTGGCGCCGAGCACCGCTTCGACGGTGCCCTCGCCGCCGTCGGCCATGGGGACCTCGACGACGGTCGCCGACGGGTCACCCTCGCGCCAGCCCTGGGCGAGCGCTGCGGCGACGGCGGGGCTGCCGAGGCTCTCCTTGAAGGAGTCAGGGGCGATGACGACTCTCACGGGCCGCCTGCTCACACGACGACGAGCGAGAGGACCCAGACGACCGCGATGGCGGTGAGACCCTGCACGAGGGTGGCCATCGTCTGCGCCCGGTAGGCCTGCTTGACGCTCATCCGGCTGAACTGGCTGACCACCCAGAAGTAGCTGTCGTTGGCGTGCGAGACGGTCATCGCGCCGGCGCCGATCGCCATGACGACGAGGACGCGGCCGAGGTCGGTGTCGAGACCGAGGTCTCCGACGAGCGGTGCCATGAGCGCCGAGGTCGTCACGAGGGCCACGGTCGAGGAGCCCTGCGCGGTCTTGAGCGCCGCGGCGACGAGGAAGGGGACGAGGACCCCGATGCCGAGCTCGGAGAGCTGCTCGCCGAGGTAGGTCCCGACATCGGTCGCGGTGATGACAGCGCCGAAGGCGCCGCCCGCACCGGTGATGAGCAGGATCGGGGCGGCGGCGACGATGCCCTCGCCGACGCGCTCCTCGAAGGCCGCCATGAAGCCGCGCCGCGGCAGCAGGGCGAGGGAGCACACGAGCCCGATGAGGAGGGCGACGACCGGCAGGCCGACGAAGCGCAGGACCCCGGTGGCGGTGGAGCTGCCGAGCGGCGCGCTCGGCAGGGCGGCGATCGACCCGAGCATGATGAGGACGAGCGGGACGAAGATCGGGGCGAAGGCCGCGCCGGGGCTGGGCAGCCGTCCGGCGGACTCACGCATGCTCTCGAACTCGCGGATCTTCTCCTCGACCTCGGCCGAGCTCACGCCGTCCGGGGTCTCGTGGCGGAAGCGGGTCGCCCACAGGTTGCCCGCGACAGCCGAGACCGCGGCGATGGGCAGGCCGACGAGGATGACGAGCCCGAGCTGGCTCTCGAGACCGAGGTTGCCGGCCGCGGCGATCGGTCCGGGGGTCGGCGGCACGAGGGTGTGCGTCGCGTACAGGCCGGTGGCCAGGGCGACGGACATCGCGACCGGCGAGGTGCGCGCCCGGGTGGCGATCGACTCCTTGAGCGAGTTGAGGATGACGTACCCGGAGTCGCAGAAGACGGGGATCGAGACGATGTAGCCGATGACCGAGACGGTGATCGTCGGGTGCTTCTCGCCGATCTTGCGCACGACGAGGTCGGCCATCGTGATGGCGGCACCCGACTTGTCGAGGACGACCCCGATGATCGTGCCGAGCGCGATGACGAGGCCGATGTTGCCCAGGGTCGTGCCGAAGCCGGTGCTGATGATCCCGATGAGCCCGGGGTCCTCACCGACGGGCAGGAGCGGCAGCGTGAAGGCGAGCCCGCCGAGCAGGGCCGCGAGGAGCAGCGCGAGGAAGGGGTGGAGCTTGAGCACGCTGGCGGCCACGACGAGCGCGACGACCACGCCGACGAGGATGACGACGTCGACCATGGGAGGCCTCCTTGCCTTGAGTCGCGCCCGGGCCGTGGGGCACGGCGGGCGTCGGGACGTCCGGGTGACCGGACCCGGACAGCGTGGCGGACACCGCTCGCGTCGACCATGGTCGACTGCACAGGGATCGGTGATCTGATGACCCCTTCGCGATGCATCTGCACACCAGACGGCTAGCGTCTCCTCGTGACCACGCTGACCGCGGCCCTCGCCGCCCGGATCGTCGAGCGGACGATGGCGGTCGTCGCCCGCAACGTCAACGTCATGGACGAGCGGGGCGTCATCCTCGCGAGCGGGCAGCCCGACCGGGTGCACACCCGGCACGAGGGCGCGCTGCTCGCCGCCGAGCAGGACCGCACGGTCGTCATCGACGACGTCCACGAGCTCTTGCTCCGCGGGGTGCAGCCGGGGGTCAACCTGCCCCTGCACCACCGCGGCGCCGTCGTCGGGGTCGTCGGCATCTCCGGGCCGCCCCAGGAGGTCGAGGTCCTCGGCGACCTCATCCGCGTCACCGCCGAGCTGATGGTCGAGCAGGCCGCGGCGCTCGAGGTCGGTCGGTGGCGCGAGCGACGGCGGGAGGACTTCCTCGTCGCGGCCGCGGGCGGCCTGCTCGACGAGGACGCGACGACCGAGATGGCCGAGACGCTCGGCTGGGACCTCGCCCTGCCCCGCAGGTGCACCGTCCTGCGGCCCACGGGCGAGGCCCACGTCGACCTCCTGGCGCTCCAGCGCAGGGTCGCCGGTCTGCTCCCGGAGCAGGCGGGCGCGGCGCGGGTCGGCGCCGTCGGTGACCAGGAGCTCGCGGTGTGGTGGCCGGCGGGTCCGTCACCGGTAGCGGCCCTCGGGGCGCTGCCGGGCACCGCCGTCGTGACGGGCGAGGAGCACAGCGGTGGCGAAGGGGTGCACCGCGCCTTCGTCTCCGCGCACGAGTCCCTGCGGGTGACCACCCTGCCGGGCGGGGGCTACGACCCCCAGGACCTCGCCCTCCTCGCCCTGCTCGTCGGGCTGCGGGGCGACTGGCGCGGCGCGGGTGTCGCCGCGCCGTGGCGACGCCTCGTCGAGCAGGACCGCCACGGCGAGCTGCAGCGCACGGTGCGCTCGTGGCTCGCGCACGACCTCGACGTCGCCCGGTGCGCGGCGGACCTCCACGTGCACCGCAACACCCTGCGCCTGCGGCTGTCCCGCGTGGAGACGATCACGGGGCTCGACGTGCGGCGCGTGCCGTCGCTGCTCCAGCTCTACCTCGGTCCGCTGCTCGACGAGGGACCCGTCTCGAGCTGAGGGGCGTGGTCTCGACCTGTACCGGAGCGGTCAGCGGCGCACGAGCGCTGCGGACTGCCGCGCCGACCACGTCCGGTCGGCGGCGTCGATGCTGCGCCGCGAGCCCAGGTCGACACCGGCGCGCTCGGCGGCCCGGCGCACCCTCGGCGAGTCGAGGTCGGGCAGCCGCATCCGCTTCGGGGTGATCGTGCGGTCCTGCTCGGCATAGCCGCGCTGGCGCTGCGCCTGCTCGCCGGCGAGGGAGTCGGCGCGCTGCACGGTCGTGCTGGTGGCGCGCACCGTCGTGCCGGTGAGCGGCGTGCTGACGAGCGGGGTGTACCCGCTGCGGTGGCCCGCGACGTTCGGGTGGTAGCTCTCGCTGATCGGGCTGGAGAGCCCGTTGAGCCACTCGACGTCGTCGCACACGGCGTGACCGGTGAAGGCGCTCGTGGGGTTGGCGAAGGCGAAGCCCCGCGCGCTCGCCGCCGTGCGGATGCGCGAGTTGAGCAGGTCGGCGGTCGCGTTGAGGCGGCTCTGCTCGGTGGGGGAGAACCACGTGAGGGCGTTGCAGTCCTCGCCCATGAAGATCCGGGGGTAGCCCACGACGACGACGGTGGCGTCGGGGGCCTTGGCGCGGATCGAGCCGTAGAGCGTGCTGAGCCGGCCGGGCAGGGTGCCGTTGATGAAGGTCGTCGCCTTGTCGATCGCGGCGTTGCAGCTGCTCGCCCAGGCCGGCAGAGCGCACTCGGTGAGCACGTCGGCGAAGCCCGCGTCGTTGCCGCCCACGGAGATGCTCACCCGGCTCGTCGTCGTGCTGAGCGCGGAGAGCTGGGTGCTCGTGACGTCCGCCGTCGTCGCCCCCGAGCAGGCCCGGAAGTTGAGGTCGAGACCGCGTGCGGAGGCGATGAGCGAGGGGTAGGCCCGGGCCGAGCGCTGGCACGACGTGCCGTCGGCGAGGTAGTCGCGCGTGCCGGTGCCCGAGGAGTAGGAGTCGCCGAGGGCGACGTAGCCACCGGTGGCCGCGGCCCCGGCGTCGGTGACGGCCAGGGTGCTCACGAGGGTGAGGCTGGCCAGCGTGGCGAGGGTACGGACAGGGCGCACGGCATCTCCTTCGACGCGGGGTTCCGTCGCACCGTAGGGCAGCCCCGGCGGCTGCGGTCGAGCCCTTGCCAAGTCCGGGTGAAGTCGTGACCGGCCCCATACCGTGACCTCGTCGACCCCCCTTCGCGACCCGGATCAGGGCGCTCCGCTCTGCCATGCTCGCCTGATGGCGACGACGACAGCCCCGGACAGCTCCGAGCACGACACCAGGCTCAGTCGCAGCATCACGACGACGCTGCTCTTCTTCTTCATCGTCGGTGACACCCTCGGTGCCGGCATCTACACGCTCGTGGGCACGATGGCCACCGATGTCGGCGGGATGCTCTGGCTCCCGCTCGTCATCGCGCTCGTGCTGGCGCTGCTCACGGCCGGCACGTACGCCGAGCTCATCACGAAGTACCCCCACGCCGGAGGAGCCTCGCGGTACGCCGACCGGGCCTTCGACAAGCCCTTCGTCACCTTCATCATCGGCTTCCTCATGCTGTCCTCGGGCATCACGACGTCGGCGGCGCTGGCCAACGCCTTCGCCGGCGACTACCTCGCCTCGTTCTTCGGCGACGAGAGCCTGCCCTCGTCGGTCGCCATCCCGGTGCGGCTGGTCTTCCTCGCTGTCCTCATCGCGGTCAACCTGCGCGGGGTGCGCGAGTCGCTGTCGGCCAACGTCGTCTTCACCTGCATCGAGGTCTCCGGGCTCGTCCTCGTCATCGTGCTCGCGGCGATCGTCTTCGGCAGCGGCGACGGCGACCCCAGCCGCATCCTCACCCCGGCCTCGGACACGCCGCTGCTGAGCGGGGCCTTCGCGGCGTCGATCACCGCCTTCTTCTCCTTCCTCGGCTTCGAGGCCGCCGCCAACATGGCCGAGGAGGTCAAGGAGCCGACCCGGGCCTACCCGAGGGCCCTCTTCGGCGCGATCCTCACCGCCGCCACGGTCTACCTGCTCATCGCGCTCGGAGCGGCGATCGTCGTCGACCCCACGACGATGGCGGAGTCGACCGGACCGCTGCTCGAGGTCGTCAAGGCATCGGGCATCGGCGTCCCGTCCTGGCTGTTCTCGGCGATCGCGCTCGTCGCGATCACCAACGGCGCGCTGCTCTTCATGGTCATGGCCAGCCGCGCGACCTACGGGCTCGCCGAGGTGGGCCTGCTGCCGAGCGTCTTCGGCAAGGTGCTCGAGGGCCGTCGCACCCCCTGGGTCGCGATCCTCGTGGTAGGCGGCGCGACGATGGCCATGAGCATGATCGGCGACGTCAGCCAGCTCGCGGACACGACGGTGCTCCTGCTCGTCCTCGTCTTCATCTCGGCCAACGTCTCGGTGCTCGTCCTCAAGAAGAAGGACTCGGTCGACCACGACCACTTCACCATCCCCAGCGTCGTGCCGGTCCTCGCCCTGCTCGCCAGCCTGCTCCTGCTGACCCAGATGGAGTCGACGGTCTGGCTCGTCGGTGCCGGCTACCTCGTCGTCGGCGTCGTGCTCTTCCTCGTCGCCCGCGCCACGCGCAAACGTGAGGTCGCGTCCGAGGGCACCATGGAGGACCGCGTCTAGGGCCCGGCCCTCTCCGAGCATCACCCGGCCACCCGGTCAGCGGAAGTCCCGCGACCGGGTGGCTGCTGCGACCGGCAGGCGCTCGAGCCGGTCGGCGACGACGTTGATCGCGCCGGAGCGCCGCTCGAGCGTGCCGCGCACGAGCAGCGCGGAGGCCGTGCGCGAGTGCGGTCGGTAGCGGCGGAAGACCCCGACCGAGCAGATGACGTTGATCATCCCCGTCTCGTCCTCGAGGCTGAGGAAGGTCACGCCCTGCGCGGTCGCGGGCCGCTGACGGTGGGTGACGAGACCGGCGACCGTGACCCGCTGGTCGCTCTCGGCGGTGCGCAGCTCCTGCGCGGAGAGCACCCCCATGCTGTCGAGGAAGCCGCGCTCGTGCGCGATCGGGTGGTCGCCCGTCGCGATGCCCGTCGACCACAGGTCGGCGACGGTGCTCTCGCGCGCGCTCATCTCCGGCAGCTCCGGCGCCCCGACGTGGGGGGTGACGACCTCGAGCTGGCCGGGCCGCTCGCGCGCCGCCGCCCCGGCGCCCCACAGCGCCTGGCGACGGGTCAGCCCGAGCGCGTCGAAGGCCCCGGCCGTCGCCAGCGCCTCGACCTGCGGCGCGGTGAGCTCGACCCGCCGGGTGAGGTCGACGAGCGAGACGAAGGGGCCGTTCGCCTCGCGCTCGGCGACGACCCGCTCCGCCGTCGGCACGTCGATGCCCGTGACGTCGCTCAGCCCGAGCCGCACCCGCAGGTGGGCGTCGCGCCGGTGGGCCGCACCGGGCTCGGGGGCGTCGGGGTCGAAGGGAGGGATCGCCGGCTGCTCGCGCTCGAGGCAGCTCTCCATCCCGCTCGGGCGGACGTACCCGCCGGCAGGGGCGGGTCCCCCTTCGCCTGGCAGGTCCTCCTCACCCGCCCACCGGGGCACCTCGCCGCCCGCCTCGAGATCGGCGTGGACCGAAGAGGCGAGCAGGCACGGGCGGGCGACCTCGACGCCGTGCCGGCGGGCGTCGGCGACGAGGGTCTGCGGCGAGTAGAAGCCCATCGGCTGGCTGCGCAGCAGCCCGGCGAGGAAGGCCGCGGGGTAGTGCAGCTTGAGCCAGCTGCTCGCGTAGACGAGCAGCCCGAAGGACAGGGCGTGGCTCTCGGCGAAGCCGAAGTTCGCGAAGGCCTCGATCTTGGCGTAGATGTCGTCGGCGACCTCGCCGGTGATGCCGTTGGCGGCCATGCCCTCGTAGAGCCGCTCGCGCAGGCTGGCGATCTTCTCGACCCCCCGCTTGGAGCCCATCGCCCGGCGCAGCAGGTCGGCGTCGTCACCGGTGCACCCGCCGACGGCGACCGCCATCTGCATGAGCTGCTCCTGAAAGAGCGGGACGCCCATCGTGCGCTCGAGCACCGGCACGAGCTTCGGGTGGAGGTAGGTGACCGGCTCGGCACCGGTGCGCCGGCGGATGTAGGGGTGGATCGCGCCGCCCTGGATGGGGCCGGGCCGGATGAGCGCGATCTCGACGACGAGGTCGTAGAAGCGGCGCGGCAGCAGCCGGGTGAGCGTGCCGATCTGCGCCCGGCTCTCGACCTGGAAGACGCCGATGGAGTCGGCGCGGCACAGCATGTCGTAGACGGCCGCCTCCTCCTTGGTGATCCGCTCGAGGCTCCACTGCTCGCCGAGGTGGTGACGCAGGTGGTCGAAGGTGTGCTGGATGCAGCCGAGCATCCCCAGCCCGAGCAGGTCGAACTTCACCAGTCCCATCCACGCGCAGTCGTCCTTGTCCCACTGCAGGACGGTGCGGTCCTCCATCCGGGCCGGCTCGATCGGGCAGACCTCGCTCACCGGTCGCTCGGTGAGCACCATGCCGCCGGAGTGGATGCCGAGGTGGCGGGGGGCGCCGAGCAGCTCCTCGGCGAGCTCGACGACGGGGGCGGGGATGTCGTGGTGGCCGTCGAGGACCTCACCCCACCCGTCGATGGTCTTGCTCCACGCGTCCTGCTGGCCCGTCGAGTGGCCGAGCGCCTTGGCGACGTCGCGCACCGCCGAGCGGGGGCGGTAGGTGATGACGTTGGCGACCTGCGCGGCGTTGACCCGGCCGTAGCGGGCGTAGACCCACTGGATGACCTCCTCGCGGCGGTCGGAGTCGAGGTCGAGGTCGATGTCGGGCTCCTCGTCGCGGGTCGTCGCGAGGAAGCGCTCGAAGGGCAGGTCGTAGTAGATCGAGTCGATCGCCGTGATGCCCAGGGCGTAGCAGACCGCGGAGTTGGCCGCCGAGCCGCGGCCCTGGTGCAGGATCCCCTGCTCGCGGGCGAAGGCGGCGATGTCGTGGACGATGACGAAGTAGCCGGCGAAGTCCTTGGTCTCGATGACCGAGAGCTCGCGCTCGATCCGCTCGTGGTGGGCGGCGGTCGCGTGGGGGTAGCGCCGCGGCATGCCCCGGGCGACGAGCTCGCGCAGCCACGACATCGCCGTGTGGCCCTCGGGCACGTGGTGCTGCGGCAGCCGCGGGGTGGCCCGGCGCAACGAGAAGGCGCACTCGGCGGCGACGTCGACGGTGCGCTCGACCGCGCCGGGGATGTGCCCGAGCAGCCGGTGCATCTCCTCGCCGGAGCGCAGGTGGGCCGCGCCGGTGCCGGCGATCCAGCCGTCGAGCTCGTCGAGGCTGCGCCGGGCGCGCACCGCGGCGACGACCTGGGCGAGCCGGGCGGCGTCGGGCCGGGCGACGTGCGCCCCCGTCGTCGCGACGACCGGGGCGCCGGCCCGACGGGCGACCTCGGCGAGGGCGTCGGCGAGGTGGTCGTCGCCGGGCAGCCCACGATGGCTCACCTCGACGAGCACGGCGTCGTGCCCGAAGGTCTCCTGCTGGGCGCGCAGCGCCCGCTCGGCGGCGTCGAGGTCGAGGGGCCCGACGGGGGACCCGCCCCCGCCCGGTCCGGCGAGGGCCCGGCGCACCGCGCCCTTGCGACAGCCGGTGAGCACGACGACATGACCGGCCAGCTCGTCGGCGACCCGGCGCAGGTCGTGCACGGGCCGGCCCTTCTCTCCGGCGAGCTGCCCGGTCGTCAGGGTGGCGGAGAGGCGGTGGTAGCCCTCGGGCCCGCGGGCGAGGAGGAGGAGGTGCTCGCCGACGGGGTCGGCGACCCCGGCCTGCGGCTCGGGCAGCCCGAGGGAGAGCTCGGCGCCGAAGACCGTGCCGAGGTCGTGGCTCTCGGCGGCCTCGGCGAGGCGCACCGCGCCGTAGAGCCCGTCGTGGTCGGTGACGGCCAGCCCCGTGAGCCCGAGCCGCACCGCCTCCTCGACGAGCTCCTGGGGGCTGCTCGCGCCGTCGAGGAAGGAGAAGTGCGAGTGCGCGTGCAGCTCGGCGTACGGCCGGGTCGACCCGGGACGGGGCCGGTCGATGCGCGGGGGAGGGGTGTACGCCTCGCGCTTGCGCGACCACCCCGGCGCGTCGCCGCCGTCGGGCCACGGCAGGCCCTCGCGGGTGAGCCGGGTGTCGGAGAGGACCCGCTCGAGCTGCGACCAGCTCTGCTGGGGGTTGTGCCAGCCCATCAGGAGACCTCGGGCGAGATGTCAGTCATACCGGGCCTCGGTCCACCACTGCCCGTCGGCGTGCAGGAGCAGCCAGGCCTGACCGGTGACGTCGACGACCTGCAGGCGCGCGGTGCGCCGCCCGTCGGGCGCCCACCAGCGCTCGTCGGCGGGCCAGGGCCCGGCCCACCCCTGGACCGGACGGGCCGGGCCGCCCGGGGTCGCCCGGACCGTGGCGGGCGAGGCGCTCACGGCCCCGCGCTCGGTGACACCGACGAGATGGCCGCCGCGGTCGAGCAGCTCGGCGGGGGCGGGGGCGGTGTAGACGCTCGCCGGCGCGGGCGCCGGCAGGTGCCCGGGCCAGGGCGCGTCGTCGACACGTGGCGCGGCCACGCCCCACGGGACGAGCCGCTGCCGCTCGGCCGGCCCCCGCCCGCCGACGGGCTCGGGCCGACCGACGGCGTCGTGCCCGAGGGCGGACTGGATGCGCGAGGCGGCCTGGCGCACCTGCTCGCCGGCCGGGTCCGACCACAGCCCGTCGGCGACGGCGGTGACGTCGGCGGTCTCGTCGGGCACGAGACGCACCTCGCTCACCGGGGCGCCGGGGGCCTCGGCGTCGAGGGTCCACGCGAGCCGGTCGAGCAGCGCCGCGGCGTCGAAGAACCGGGGATGGGCCCAGCGTCGCTGGAGCGTGCGCCCGGAGTCGGTGACGACCTCGACCCACACCGCGGTGCACACGAGGTGCTCGCGCTCGAGGGAGTCGACGAGCCGCTGCGCGGCCGCGCCGGCACCGGTGACGACCTGCTCGGCGCGCCGCAGCGCGTGCTCGAAGTGCGCGCTCTCCTCATGGGTCGCCGGTGGCCGCCGGGGCAGGAAGGTCGCGTCCTCGAGACCCCGCGCCGTGCGGTGGCAGCGCACCCCGCGCTCGCCGAAGCGGGCCCGCACGTCGGCCTCGTCGAGCAGGGCGAGGTCGCCGAGGGTGCGCAGCCCGAGACGGCGCCACAGGTCGGCGAGATCGGGCTCGCCGAGGGCGGTGACGGGCAGCGGCGCGAGGAAGTCGGCGGTCTGCTCGCCGGGCAGCGCCGCGCAGTCCTGGGCGTCGGTGACGCGGGCGACCTGCTCGGCGGCGAAGACGGTGTCGGCGACACCGGCCCGCACGTCCTCGACCCCGCGCCCGACGAGCCGCTCGCACAGCAGCGCCCCGACCGGCACCTCGCCGCCGTGGAAGCGGGCCGGGCCGTCGACGACGAGGGTCGCCGTGCCCGGACGGACGACCTCGACCCCGGCGACGACCTCCTCGAGGTCGGGCAGCAGGCTGGCGAAGAGCCGCTCGTCGGCGCCCGGGTCGTGGGTGAGGGTGAGCAGCTCGGGGCAGCGGGACTGCGCCTCGCGCACGCGCAGCCCGCGCCGCACGCCGAGCCCGCGGGCCGCGGCGGAGCAGGCGTGGATCTCCCCCTTCGCCACGAGGCCGATCGGCTCGCTCAGGCGAAGGGGGGAGCCCTCGCCCGCGTCCCAGACGGCCGCGCGGACCGGCCAGTCGGGGCACCACAGGACGAGCCGGCGGCCGCCGGTGGCGAGCGCGGTCGTGCCGGTGCGCACGGCGGCGCGGGCCATCAGCTGGCCGCCTCGAGCAGCCCGCGTCGGTCGCGCCGCGTGGCGTCGTCGCTCGCGCCCGGCAGGCCGACGAGGCCGTCGGGCCGCTGGACGAGCGCCACCTGACGGACGGGGGCGCTGCGCGGGCGGACCTCGGCGACGAGCTCGCGGCCGAGCAGCCGGCCGCGGCCGTCGGCCAGACCGGTCCACGACTGCGAGAGCACGCGCACGCTCGCCTCGACCCCGGGCCACCGGGTCTGCTCGCCGGGGGCGTCGTCGAGCAGGACGACGAGGGCGGCGGAGCGGGCGCGCAGCCGGGCGGAGAGCCGCGTGACGTCAGCGCGCGACGGCGTGTGCGGCGGGCGGACGGCGACGAGGGGGAGGGCCTCGACGAGGGTCGCGGTCGTCTCGACCCAGGTCTCGCCAGGGGAGGGCACGGCGAGGGTGCGCTCGAGGTCGAGACCCAGCCCGCGGGCCGACTCGACGCCGAGGTCGGGCAGCCCGACGAGCCCGCACCAGCGGCCCTGCGCCGAGCCGCCGGCGAGGAGGCTGAGGAGCAGGGTGTGCGAGCCGTGCACCGCGTAGGTGCAGCCCGCGACGAGCCCGCCGGGGACGAGCGCGTCGACGACCGCGGAGCGCGAGAGCGGCTCTCGGGTGCTCGTCGTACGCTCCATCGCACGCACCCGGTCTCTCAGGGCGGCGATGTCGATCTCGGGCATGACGTCATCGAACACCTGTTCGACTGGCGTGGTCAACCTCGCGTCCACCCCGTGCGCCGAGCGGCCGGATAGCCTCCAGCCATGCCCCCGCGGACGCCCCGATGAGCCTGCTCGAGCCGACCCCGTGGCTCGTGCTGCTCGCCGGTGCGCACCTCGGCTTCCAGCTGACGGTCGACCGCGTCGTCTACCCGGCGCTCGTCGAGGTCGGGCACGAGCAGTGGGCCGGTGCCCACGCCGCCCACTCGCGCCGGATCACCCCGGTCGTCGCCGTGATCTACCCGCCGCTCGTCCTCGTCGTCGCGTGGCAGCTCGTCGCCCACCCGGCCGTCGCGGCGGGCTGGCTCGCGGCTGCCGGGACGCTCGTCGCGGTCGTCACGACGGCGCTCGTCGCGGCCCCGACCCACGGTCGTCTGGGCCGGGGGGCCGACGAGCAGGAGCGTGCGCGTCTGCTGCGCCGGCTGGCCCGCGCCGACCACGTGCGCACCGCCGGTGCGCTCGTCGCCGTGGCCGGCGCGGTCCTCCTCATCGCCTGAGCGTCGGGCACATCTGGCCCTCGCATCGAGTGAGCACGAATCGCCGTCACGCCGATGACGTAGCGGCGATCCGCGCTCACCGGGCCGAGCCGTGCGACGGGCGCCGCGTCTGGTCAGGTCGTGCGGGCCTCTCGTCGCCGGGCGAGCAGCCCCCGACCGGCGTCGATCAGCACGAAGACGAGCAGCGAGATCCCGACGAGCGGCAGGGCCAGGCCGACGACGAGGGCCACCGCCGCGACGCCCGCGAGCCCCCACCACGGGGCCCGGGCGAGAGCGCCGCGCGCCGGGGCGCGTCCGCCGACCCGTCCGGGCCGGGTGGTCCCCCGTCGCCACCACATCGCGTAGCCCCACACGACGCTCGCCGCGATGCCGCACGCGAGGACAAAGAGTGCCACCTGGTTGGCGACGCCGAAGAGGGCGCCGATGTGCAGGTCGATGCCCCAGCGAGCGAGCTTGGCGACGAAGGGGTGCTCGGCGAAGGTCACCCGGTCGGTCACCTCGAGGGTGTCGCCGTCGACGGCGACGGTGTCGACCTCGGTGGGGTAGGCGGCCCGGATCTCACGGACCACCCACGCGCTGCCCTCCGCCGCCGGGGCGGAGACCTCGACCTGGCCGGCGTCGATGCCCGCCTGCCGGGCCGCCCCGAGGACCGTGTCGAAGCTCACCGGTGCGACGCGCGGGGCCTCACCGGACCCGCCGTCGCCGTGGTGGCCCGCGTGGTGCGCACCCGCCGCGGCCGTCCCGCCCGACAGCTCGGTGTCGAGGGCCGGTGCTGACCAGCCCAGCTGCGCCCGGAGGTCGGTGACCCGCTCGCCGGCGAGCTGCGACCACGTGATGCCCGTCGCGGAGAGCCCGAGCGCCCCGACGAGCACCCACGCGCCGACCGCGGCGTGCCGGTCGCGGGTGCGCCGGTAGCCGGCCCGTCCTCGTGGGGGCAGGAGCATCTCGCGCAGCCGCCGGGTGCGCCGCAGCCGGCGCACCCACAGGCCGAGACCGGCGAGGGCGACGACCCACAGCCACGAGGCGGCGAGCTCGCTGTAGAGCCGCCCGGGCTCGCCGAGGTGGAGCCCGCGGTGCAGCTGGTCGACCCAGGTGCGTACGGGCAGCGCGCCGCTCGTGCCGTAGACGGTGAGGTCGCCGCGCACGGCGTTCGTGTACGGGTCGACGAAGATCGCCCGGCTCTCGCTCTCGCCGAGACCGGGGGCGGCGAACATCACCCGCGTCGTCGACCCGGCGTCGGGGGCGGGGCGCACGGCGGCGACGCGCTCGCCGCCCGTGTACGCCTGGGCCGTCGCCACCTGCTCGGACAGGGGGCGGTGCACGCCGGTGCCGTCGGTGCTCAGCTGCTCGGCGTAGACGACGCGCTCGATGCTCGGCGTCAGCGCGTAGATCGCCCCGGTGAGCGCGGCGACGAGGACGAAGGGGCCGACGAGCAGCCCGGCGTAGAAGTGCAGCCGCAGGAGCAGCTGCGGCAGCCATCCGCGGGCGGGGCGGTCGCGCCCGGGTGGCGCGGCAGATGGCAGGGGTGGGGTGGGGGAGGTCGTGCTCGACGTGGTCGTCGACATGGGGGGTCGCTTCCTGGTACGTCGCCGCCCGGGCTGCCGGGTCGGCGCGATGACGAAGGGGGAGCGCTCGCGCGACGAGAGGCCGTCGCGGTGCGCGGGTGGCGAGACCGGCCGTCCATGCTGGGCACGGCAGGTGTCGCCGACGACCCCTCGCCGGAGGCGGGGGTCAGGCGAAGGAGTCGGCGAGGCCCGACGGCGGGCCCCTGCGGCTGATCTCCTGCGCGAGCTCGACGAGCCGGGCGGTCGGCAGCGCGCGGGGCGCGGGGGCCGGTCGCACGTCGGTGCCAGGTCGGGCGAGGTGCACCGGGGCGGGAGGGGCGAGGAAGGCCGCGACCGCCAGGGCGAGCACGTGCAGCCGGCGCGACACCTCCTCGCCGCGGTGCAGCGCCGCGGTCGTCACGACGGCCGCGACGAGGTGCGCGAGCCACATCGAGCTCGAGGGCATCGTGTGCGCGCCGGTCGTGGTCGTCGTCAGCAGGGCCTCGCCCTGGGCGGTGAGCCCGAGCTGGCCGAGGTGCCCGGTCTGACGCACGTGCTCGAGGTGACCGGCACCGCCCGGGGCCGCGCCGAGCGAGAAGAGGGTGTGGAAGAGCAGCTGGCTCACGGCCACCGAGGAGCCCAGGCGCGGCAGGGCCGGGCGCCACCGGGCGAGCAGGGTGCACGCGGGCACGGCGAGGGCTAGCGGGACGACGACCCCGAGCACGTGCGGCACGGCGCCGCCGGCCAGGACGTGCGAGCACAGGGCGACCGCGGTGGCGAGCGCGGCGGCCGCGCTCCCGCGCGCGATCGCGCCGCCCCGGCTGGTCATGCGGTGATGATGGCAGAGGTGGGCCGGGCGCGCCGGTCGGGCGCGATCAGCCCGGGTGGGGCGAGGCGCCGACGAGCCGGAGGGCGAGCGCGCCGTAGGTCTGCTCGATCTGCTCCGGGGTCTGCTGCACGCCCGGGTGGTACCAGCGGGCGACGTCGACGACGAGCGAGAGCAGCGCGAGCGCGGCCGCGTGGGTGTCCTCGACCTCGAAGTCGCCCGAGGCCACCCCTTCGTCGACGACCCCGCGCACGACCGCGTCGATCTCACGACGCAGGGTGAGCACCTCGTGCTGGTGCTCGGGGGAGAGGTGGCGGAACTCGTACTGGACGATCCGGGCCACCTGGTGCTGCTCGGCGTGCCAGCGGGCGAAGGCGCCGATCATCGAGCGGAGCGTCTCGGCCGGGGCGCTCGAGCGCGCGGCGGCGCGGGCCAGCGCGTCGCGGGCGACGGTGTGCCCCTCGCGGGAGAGCTGGAAGAGCAGGTCCTCCTTCGAGGCGAAGTGGACGTACACGCCCGCGGGGGACAGCCCGGCCCGAGAGGCGATGTCTCGGGTCGTCGTCGCGTGGAACCCCTTCGCGCCGAAGGCATCTGCCGCCGCCTCGTAGAGGCGGGACACGGTGGGCGACTCGCTCGACGGCGTCGCGGATGAGGTGCTCGTCACTTGCCCAGCATGCCCGGCGACGCCTACGCTAAGCAAGCGCTTAGCCATGCTGGGCGCGTCCCGACCACCGCGAGCGAGAGGCCATCAGGCATGCCCCGCAACATCTACGACGAGGACCACGAGTCCTTCCGCGCCTCCGTCAAGGAGTTCGTCGAGCGAACGCTCGTCCCCCGTGCGGAGGAGATGATCCGCGAGCACCGGATCCCGCGCGAGGTGTGGCTCGAGGCGGGCAAGCAGGGCTTCTTCGGCCTGACGATCCCCGAGGAGTTCGGCGGCGCGGGCATCGACGACTACCGCTTCAACGCCGTCCTCGCCGAGGAGCTCGCAGCCTTCAACGCCGCGACCGCGTCGTGCTTCGGCATCCACTCCGACATCACCGCGCCGTACGTCGTCGCGCTCGGCACCGAGGAGCAGAAGCAGCGCTGGCTGCCGACGGTCGTCACCGGCGAGACGATCCTGTCGATCGGCATGACCGAGCCCTCCGGCGGCTCCGACCTCGCCGCGCTGAAGACGACCGCCGTGCGCGCCGACGACGGCTCGGGCGACTGGGTCATCAACGGCAGCAAGACCTTCATCACCAACGGCCACCAGTGCGACCTCGCGGTCGTCGCCGCGCGGACCGACCCGACGAAGGGGGCCAAGGGCATCTCGCTCTTCGTCCTCGAGGCCGGCGACGCGGGCTTCACCAAGGGCAACCCGCTGGACAAGATCGGTCAGCCCGAGTCCGACACCTCCGAGCTCTTCTTCGACGACGTGCGCGTGCCCGCCGACCGCCTCCTCGGCCCCGAGGGCATGGGCTTCGTCGCGATGATGCAGAAGCTGCCGCAGGAGCGCCTCGGCAACGCGATCGCCAACATCGCCGGCGCCGACCAGATCCTGCGCGAGACGATCGCGTACACGAAGGAGCGCAAGGCCTTCGGCCAGCCGATCGGCACCTTCCAGCACAACAAGTTCAAGATCGCCGAGCTCGTGACGAAGGTCGAGGTCACGCAGGCCTACGTGGACGACTGCGTCACCGCGCACGCGCAGGGCCGTCTCACCGCCGTCGACGCCGCGAAGGCCAAGTGGTGGGCCGCCGAGGTCCAGTGCGGCGTGCTCGACGAGTGCGTCCAGCTGCACGGCGGGTACGGCTTCATGACCGAGTACCGCGTGGCCCGCGCCTGGCGCGACGCCCGCGTCCACAAGATCTGGGCCGGCACGAACGAGATCATGAAGGAGCTCATCGGCCGCGACCTCGGGCTCTGAGGAGGGCGCAGGGGAGGTCGTGGGCGAGGAACGAGCCCGCGGCCGAGCCGGAGTCGACGAAGAGCCCGCAACGACTCGGGCTCTGAGGAGGGCGCAGGGGAGGTAGGCCTCCTGATTCGAGGAAGGACCGTCACCTCGAGGTGACGGTCCTTCTTCGAATCACCGGCGAAGGGGGGTCAGTCCCTGGTCCGCGCGGCCCAGATCGCGCCGACGTGGGTCGCGTCGGTGCCGCAGCACCCCCCGACGACCTCGAGCGCCGGCAGCGAGCGCTCGAGCTCGACGTGGGCCGCGGCGAGCTCGGCCGGGTCGCCGGGGTCGAGGCTCGTCATCGCGTCGAGCTCCTCGTGGCTGCGCTCGGAGGCGTTGACCTTGAGCCCACGCACGCGGTCCCACGGCCCGCTCAGCCCGGCGGCGACGTGCTGCGGGTGGGCGCAGTTGACCATGTACGCGTCCGGAGCGGCCTGGGTGTCGGTGGCCTCGACCGCCTCCTGCAGGCTCGTCCCACCGGGCAGGCGCCCGTCGACCTCGACGGTCCAGCCCACCCACACGGGCACCCCGACGTCGCGCGCCGCGCGCACGACGCCGACGGCCTCGCCGACGTCGGTGAGCGTGAGCACCTCGACGTGGTCGGCGCCCGCCCCAGCGAGAGCCGCGACCTGCGGGCGGTGGTACTCCGCGGCCTCGTCCGGGTCGACCCGTGCCCCCGGCCGGTAGCCGTCGCCCCTCGGGCCGAGCTGCCCCACGACCCGCACGGCCGGGACGCGGTCGGACCACTGCTCGCCGATCTCGCGCAGCAGGGCGACCGCGTCGGCGTTGGCGGCGGCGAGGGCCGAGGCGTCGTCGCCGAGGAGGTCGCCCCAGTCGCTGCTCGCCCGCCAGGTCGGCGTCTCGAGCTGCAGCCCGACGCCGTGCCGCTCCGCGACCTGCGCGTAGCCCTCGTAGTAGTGCCGGAGCAGGTCGCGGCCGTGCGCGTCGCGCAGCAGCACGTAGGCCGCGAAGTGCGGCAGGTCCACCCCGTGGTGGTAGATGAGGTCGGTCTCCAGACCCCCGTCGCTGACGTGCTGCATGGCGATCCCCTCCCCGTCGGCCCCCCGACCAGGCAGTGTCCCGCTCGGCGGGCGAAGGGGGCCACCCCCATGACGGGAGCGGTCCCCCTTCGCGGCGGTGGTCTCAAGGCTCAGGCCCTGGGGGGCCTTCGTCCCTCGACCATCGAAGGGGCTAGCGGGAGGCGAGCTCGGCGAGGACGTCGTCGACGGCGTCGTAGGAGCTCTGAAGGCCGCCCTCCATGCCCGACTCGACGACCATCTGCACGGTCTCGGGGGAGTCGTAGGTGATGACCGCGCGCAGGTGGGTGCGTCCCTCGCTCTCGGTGTACGTCGTGTCGACGAGCGAGTAGGGCGACTCGAGGTTGTCGAAGCGCTCGGTGTGCACGAGGTGGCCCGGTCGCTCGATCGTGCGGTAGTGACCGGAGAAGGACACCTCGTCACCCGAGGAGCCGGCGCGCTGGGCGAAGTGCCACGCCCCGCCCTCGCGCAGGTCGATCTCGCAGACGGTGACCTCGCCGTGCCCGGCTCCCCACCACCGCCGCACGTGCTCGGGGGTCGTCATGACCTCGAAGACGAGATCGGCAGGGGCGTCGAAGGTGCGGGTGACGACCAGCTCCGGGCCGTCGGTGGTGACGGTGGCGCGCTCGCGGGCGCCTCGGGGTGCAGTGCTCATGGCTTCTCCTGGGTGGTGCCCTGCGTCGAGGGCGTGCTCATGGTGGCGAGGTAGTCGCCGAGGTCGTCCAGCCGTCGCTCCCAGTGCTCCCGGTAGAGCTCGAGCCACGTCGTCGCGTCCTGCAGCGGGGTGGCCTCCAGGCGGCAGCGGCGTCGCTGCGCGTCGGGGGTCTTCGAGATCAGCCCGGCCCGCTCGAGCACCGAGAGATGCTTGGAGATGGCGGGCAGGGACATGGCGAAGGGCTGCGCCAGCTCGCTCACCGTGGCCTCGCCGTCGCCCAGGCGCGTGAGGATCGCGCGCCGGGTCGGGTCGGCCAGGGCGGCGAAGGTGGTGCTCAGCTCGTCTGCCATGTGCTTAACCTAGCGGTTGATTAACCAAGTGGTCAACGACTGGTCCGGTCCCGCCGGCTCCCGTCCCCGCACCCCCCAGGGGGCGTCGGGGCCGCAGGGCGTGGTGAGAGGATGGGGGTGATGACGCAGCCAGCCCCGACCACCGCGCCCGTGGGCGCCCATGTCCTCACCGTGTCGGACCGCTCGGCCCGTGGTGAACGCGAGGACCTGTCCGGTCCGGCCGGTCGCGAGGCCCTCGAGGGCGCCGGCTTCGTCGTGACGACCTCGGTCGTGCCGGACGGCGCCGACAGCGTGCGCGACGAGCTGCGGCGGGTGCTCGCCGAGGGGGTGCGCGTCGTGGTCTCGACCGGGGGCACCGGTGTCGGCCCGCGCGACCGCACGCCCGAGGGCACGCGCGAGGTCCTCGACGCCGAGCTGCCCGGCGTCGCCGAGGCGATCCGCGCCCACGGCGCGACGAAGACCCCGCACGCCGTCCTCACCCGTGGTCTCGCCGGCGTCGTCCACGCGACGGCAGACCACCCCGGTGCCGTCGTCGTCAACCTGCCCGGCAGCCCGAAGGCGGTGCGCGAGGGCCTCGAGGTCGTCGTCCCGCTGCTGGCCCACCTGCTCGACCAGCTCCACGGAGGCGATCACCGATGACCTGGCGCGCCCAGATCGCGACCGACCCGATCGACCTGACGGCCCTCATGGCCGAGGTGGGCGGTCCCTCGCACGGGGCTGTCTCCACCTTCGTCGGGCAGGTCCGCGACCACGACCCGGAGGCGTCCGGCGAGGTCGTCTCGCTCGACTACTCCGCGCACCCTGACGCGGGCCGTGTCATCGACGACGTCGTCTCCGCCGCGGTCGCCGCCGGTGATCCCGACGGCCAGGCCCAGGTCGTCGCCGTGCACCGCGTCGGCCACCTCGAGGTCGGCGACCTCGCCCTCGTCGTGCTCGTCGCGAGCGCGCACCGCGACCTCGCGATCACCCTGTGCCGCGACGTCGTCGAGGCGGTCAAGCACGGCGTGCCGATCTGGAAGAAGCAGCACGAGGTCGACGGCAGCCACCAGTGGAGCGGGCTCTCGTGCTGACCGACGGCCACGGACGCGTCCACCGGGACCTGCGGGTCTCGCTCACCGACCGGTGCAACCTGCGCTGCACCTACTGCATGCCCGCCGAGGGCATGCCCTGGCTGCCCACCCCCGACCTGCTGACGACCGACGAGCTCCTGCGCGTCATCGAGGTCGCGGTCGCGGCCGGCATCACCGAGGTCCGGCTCACCGGGGGCGAGCCGCTGCTGCGCCCCGACGTCGTCGACGTCGTCCGCGGTGTGGCCGCCATGAGCGGCGAGCACGGCCCGGTCGAGGTCTCGCTGACCTCCAACGCCCTGCGCCTGCCCAAGCTCGCCCAGCCCCTCGCCGACGCCGGCCTCGCCCGGGTCAACATCAGCCTCGACACCCTGCGGGCGGACCGCTTCGCCTCGATGACGCGGCGCGACCGCTTCGAGGACACGATGGCCGGCATCGCCGCGGCCGACGCGGCCGGCCTCGCCCCCATCAAGATCAACACCGTGCTCATGCGCGGCGTCAACGACGACGAGGCCGGCGACCTGCTGCGGTGGGCCCTCGACCACGGCTACGAGCTGCGCTTCATCGAGCAGATGCCGCTCGACGGCGGTCACACGTGGCAGCGCTCGGAGATGATCACCGCTGCCGAGATCCTCGGGTGGCTGCGCGAGGACTTCGACCTCGTCGAGATGCCCGGTCGCGGGGCGGCCCCGGCCGAGCGCTTCGTCGTCGACGGCGGCCCCGGCACGGTCGGGATCATCGCGTCGGTGACGATGCCCTTCTGCGGGGCGTGCGACCGGCTGCGCCTCACCGCCGACGGCCAGCTGCGCTCGTGCCTCTTCGCCCGCGGCGAGACCGACCTGAGGACCCCCCTTCGCGACGGGTCCTCCGAGGAGGAGGTCACCGCGCTGCTCCACTCGTGCCTCGCGGGCAAGCGCCCCGGTCACGGCATCGACGAGCCCGGATTCCTTCAGCCACCGCGCCCGATGAGCGCGATCGGCGGCTGATCAGCCCCCGGCGAAGGGGGGCAGCACGTCGACGACCGAGCCGGTCGGCACCTGCGGGTCCTCGCCCTGGGCGTTGCGCCCGTCGACGAGCACCGCGCACCGCGGCAGCACGCGCGCCACGGCGTCGCCGTGACGCTCGACCGTCGCGGCGAGCACCGCGGACAGCAGGCCCTCGGGCACCTGCTCCTCCTCGACGCCGGCGGCTTCCGCCGCCCCGCCGAACCACCTGACCTGCACGCTCATGACTGCTCCTCCGGCACCGGGGGTGCCTGCTCGATCGTCGCGACGATGGCCCGCCGCAGGGCGACCTGGTCGACCTCCTCGCCGCGCGCCTGCGCCGCACCGACGGCCAGGCCGAGGACGTAGGACGACACCGGCGCGAGCGGCCGGTCGTAGCCGTGGGCGACCTGCTTGGTGAGGACGTGGATGCCGGCGACGTCGACGAGATCGGGGTCGACCGCGACCGCCTCGCAGGCCATCTCGACCCACTGCCGCCAGCGCTGCACGGTCGCGGCGTCGCCGCGCAGCCGCGGCTCGCGGGGGGCGTCGGCCGGGCGCTGCGCCTGCCAGGTCCGGGCGTCCGTCGGGGTGTCGATGTCGGCGACCGCGGCCGGGTCGACGGCGACGGTGGTGAGGCGCAGCGAGGACAGCAGGGCCTTCATCGAGCGGTTGCGCACGGTGTCGAGAGACTCGACCGCGCCGCGCAGCGCCGCCGTGCGGTGGATGCCGAAGAGCCACTGCGGGTGCTCGGCGTCACCGGCCAGGCAGATGCCGTCGACGTCGTCCTCTCCGTCCTCGTCCGCGCGGGCCGCCGCCTCGAGCAGGGTGGCGATGCCGGCGGCGGGGTCGGCGAGGTCGCTCGCGAGGAGCAGGGTCCACCGCGCGGGGCTCGTCACGGCCTGCAGCCCGGCGTCGGTGCCGGCCGCCGGGCCGCCCGACGGGGGGTCCTCGAGCGTGCGCACCACGTCGTCGGGGGCGTCGATGCCTCGCCCGACGAGCACGCGGGTCGACGCCGACCCGGTCGCCGCGAGGACGCGGTCGAGCAGGCGCTCGCCGTCGACGGTGAGGTCCGCCTTGACCGCTCCTCCGAGGCGCGAGCCGGCGCCGCCGGCGACGACGACGACGTCGTACTCGACGGCGCTCATGCGTGGTCCTGCGTCTCGGGGCGGGTCCACGACCCGGAGCGCCCGCCCTGCTTGCTCAGCACGCGGATGTCGGTGATGCGGGCGGTGCGGTCGACGCCCTTGACCATGTCGACGACGGCGAGCGCTGCGACGCTCACGCTCGTCAGCGCCTCCATCTCGACACCGGTGCGGTCGGCGGTGCGCACCGTCGCGACGACGTCGACCCCCGTGTCGGTGATCGTCAGGTCGACGGTGCACCCGTGCACGCCGATGACGTGGGCGAGGGGGAGCAGCTCCGGGGTCTTCTTCGCGGCCTGGATGCCCGCGACGCGGGCGACGGCGAGCACGTCCCCCTTCGGCACGGCGCCGTCGCGCAGCAGGGCGACGACCTCCGGCGCGACCCGCACCGACCCGGCGGCGGTCGCGGCCCGGACGGTCGGCGACTTCTCGGTGACGTCGACCATGCGGGCGTGCCCGCCCTCGTCGAGATGGGTGAGGGGGTGGCTCATGCCAGGCTCCTGATCGTCAGGAGGTCGCCCGGGGCGACCTCGGTGGTCTCCTCGGGCACCTCGGCGAGCGCGTCGGCACCGGCGAGCGAGGTCACCATGTGCGACGCCGACCCCCGGCGGTGCGACGGGGTGGCGAGAGGGCGCAGGTCCTCGCCCTGGGTGATGCGCACCGGGACGAGCTGGCGCCGACCGGGCGGCGAGCGCCACCCGGTCGCGGCGACGGCGTGGGTGGTCGGGCGCGGCGCCCGGCCGAGCAGCGCGTCGAGGAGCGGCCGCACGACGACCTCGAAGGAGATGGCCGCGCTCACCGGGTTGCCCGGGAGCGCGACGACCGGGGTGCCCTGCCAGAGCGCCCAGCCCTGGGGCTTGCCCGGCTGGACGCGCACGTGACGGTAGGTCGCGCCCGCGTGCTCGGTGAGCACGTCGCGGGCCACGTCGTAGGCGCCGACGCTCGCCCCACCGGTGAGGACGACGACGTCGGCCTGCGCGGCGAGCTCGTCGAGGGCCCGCACGACGAGGGCGGCGTCGTCGCGCACCGTGGGCGGCACGACGACGTCGGCGCCCTGCTCGCGGGCGGTCGCCGCGAGGTGCGTCGCGTTGGACTCGTAGACCTGACCACGCCCCAGCTCGCCACCGGGGGCGACGAGCTCGTCGCCGGTCGCGGCGACGGCGACGACCGGTCGGCGGCGCACGGGCACCTCGGCGTGCCCGGCGGCGGCGACGGACGAGAGGACCCGTGCGGTGAGCGTGGTGCCGGGCTCGGCGACGAGGTCGCCGGCCTGGAGGTCCTCGCCGGCCCCGCGGACGTGGGCGCCCTGCCCGCGCTCGGGGGCTGCGGTGACGTGGACCCGCTGCTCGCCGCCGTCGGTGAGCTCGACGGGCACGATCGTGTCGGCGTCGCCCGGCACGGGTGCGCCGGTCATGATCCGCACGCACTCGCCCGGCCCGATCGCCGGGTCGTGCGGCGAGCCCGCGGGCACCTCGCCGACGACGGCCAGCTCGACGGGCGCGTCCGCGACGTCCGCCCAGCGCACGGCGTAGCCGTCCATCGCCGAGTTGGCGAAGGCCGGGACCTGGCCGCGCGCGGTGACCGCGCCCGCGAGCACGCGGCCGTGGGCGTCGTCGAGCGCGACGACCTCGACCGGGGTCGGGCCGGGCACGAGGCGCAGGACCTCGGCGACGTACTGCTCGAGCGTCAACAGCTCGCGGGTGGTGCTCACGGGTGCCTGCTCCTAGTAGCGGGGGAGAGAGGGGTCGACCTCGTCGACCCACGCGAGCATGCCGCCGTCGAGCACCTCGAGCTGCTCGTAGCCGTGGGCTCGCAGGGTCGCGGCGGCCAGGGTCGCGCGCGGCCCGGCCTTGCACACGAGGACGACGGTGCGGTCGCGCGGGACGCCGAGCGCGTCGGGGTCGCCGTCGCGCAGGGTGGCCAGGGGGATGTGCGCCGAGCCCGGCACCATCCCGAAGGCGATCTCGGCCGGCTCGCGCACGTCGAGGACGAAGGGGGAGCCCGGCGCCTCGACGAGGGCGGCGAGGGCGGTCGCGCTCACGGTCGTCGTCTCCGGCGCGGCCGGGGGAGCGGTCGCGGCCTGCCGCCGCACCGCGGCGTCGTACCGACCCGACGGGGCGAGGGGGATGGAGCGCTGCGTGCTCGCCATGCTGTCGACGTACAGGACGCGGCCCAGCAGCGGCTCCCCGGACCCGGTGACGAGCTTGATCGCCTCGCTCGTCATCATCGACCCGATCTGCCCGACGAGCGCACCGAGCACCCCGGCGTCGCCGCAGGCCGGGACCGACCCCGGCTCGGGCGGGTCCGGGAAGAGGTCGCGCAGGCCGACCGCGGGCAGCCCCTCGGGCGCAGCGGTCCAGAAGGTCGTCACGTGCGCGGCGGTGCGGTACACGGCGGCCCACACGAGCGGCACGCCGAGCTCGGCGCAGGCGGCGTCGACGGCGTACCGCGTCTCGAAGTTGTCGCTGCCGTCGAGGACGAGGTCGTGCCCGGCGAGGACGTCGCGGGCGTTCTCGTCGGTGATGCGCACGTGCCGTCCGACGACGTCGCAGTCGGGGTTGAGCCCGCGCACGCGGTCGACGGCGCTCTCGACCTTCGACAGTCCGACCGACATGGCGTCGTGGATGACCTGGCGCTGGAGGTTCGTCGCGTCGACGGAGTCGTCGTCGACGACGGTGATCGCGCCGACCCCGGCGGCCGCGAGGTAGAGCAGGGCGGGGGAGCCCAGGCCGCCCGCACCGACGACCGCGACCCGCGCCGCGAGCAGCCGGCGCTGGCCCGTCTCGCCGATGCTCGGCAGCAGCAGGTGCCGTGCGTATCGGGTCAGCTGCTCCGGGCTCAGGGGCGGTCCTGGCTCGACGAGGGCGGGGAAGGGCATGGGTCGACGGTACGTCGTCGTCGCGGGTGTCGCGGTGCTCGGGGTGGTGATCAGCGGCGGGTCAGCTCGGACTTGTCCCACCCCCGGCGAGGTGCCCGGCTGCCCGTGCCGCGGCCCGGACGGCTGTCGCGCGACCGGTAGACGAGGTAGGGCCGGGTGAGGTAGCCGATCGGCGCGCTGAAGACGTGGACGAGCCGGGTGAAGGGCCACATCGCGAAGAGGATCATCGCGGTGAGCGCGTGCAGCTGGAAGCCGAGCGGTGCGGCGGCCATGAGATCGGGCTCGGGCGCGAAGGTGAAGATGCTGCGCCACCACACCGACACCCCTTCGCGGTAGTCGTACTCGCCGCCGAGGCGCAGGAGCGAGCCCGCGATCGTGTTCCAGATCCCGAGGACCATGACGAGCCCGAGGAAGAGGTACATGACCTTGTCGTTGAGCGTCGTCGCGCTGAAGACCGGCCCGGTGGTGCGGCGGCGGTAGACGAGGATGACGAGCCCGGCGACGGCGGCCAGCCCCGCCGGGATGCCGCCCGCCAGCGCGACGACGTGGTACGTGTGCGCGCTGATGCCCAGCGCGTCGGTCGCGACCTTCGGGATGACGAGGCCGATGACGTGGCCGGCGACGACCCCGAGCATCCCGAAGTGGAAGAGCGGGCTGCCGATCCGCAGCAGCCGGTCCTCGTAGAGCTGCGAGGAGCGGGTGGTCCACCCGAACTTGTCGTAGCGGTAGCGCCAGACGTGCCCGACGACGAAGGTCGCGAGGGTGAGGTACGGGACGATGACCCAGAGGAAGGTGCTCACCGGGGTGCTCCTACGGGGATGGTCGGGCCGGGCGTGAGCGCCTGCGGCGGGGTCGGGCGAAGGGGGTCCGCGGCGGCGCTGCCGCAGGTGGTGCCCGAGGTGCGCGCGAGGTGCTCCTCGACCGCCGGGTCGTGGGTGTAGGGGGACTGGTCGATGCCGACGTCCTCCTGGGGCGGGCCCTGCGCGATGAGCCGGGCGAGGGCCTGCTCGTCGTCGTCGCCGAGCGCGGGCAGGGTTGCCCGCAGCGCCTGGACGACGGGCAGCCACGGCGAGGCCTTGCCCTTGAGCGCCGTGTGCAGCAGCTCGACGCCGACGCGGTGGTCGTTGATCAGCCGCCAGGCGGTGGCGGCGTCGACGGTCGCGCCGAGCTCGAGGACGACGCACAGGTGGTCGGGCAGCTCCGCGCCCTCGTCGGCGAGCTCGACGCCCGCGCGGCGGTAGGCCTGCTTGAACTGCACGAGCGCGGCACCGCGCTTGCGGGTGTCGCCGTGCAAGAAGTACGTGAGGTGCAGGGCGCACCGGCGGGTGACGTCGAAGGTGTCGACGTACTGCGCCTGCAGCTCGCCGAGGGGAGTGCTCTCGAGGTGGTCGACGACGCCGGTGAGGCGGTCGCCGACGCCGGGGGGCAACCCCTTCGCGCTCTCCCGCAGGACGGGCAGGAGCGTCAGGAGGCGCTCGTCGGGGTAGTCGAGGAGCAGCGAGATGATCTGCCACGCGTCGGCCTGGGCGCGCTCGTCGAGGGCGGGTGCGCTGCGGCGGTGGCGCCGCCACGGCATCACGGCCGATCACCGGACCCTCGGGTCGGGAACATGCCCTCGGGGGTGCCCTTGCCGTCCCAGTTGAGCAGGTTGACGCGCCCGGACTTGCTGCCGCCGCCGACGAGCTGGTCGGAGGTCTGGCGCTCGGCGAGCATGTGGAAGTTCTCCACCGCGACCGGGGTCGTGCCACCGCGCCCGGAGCCCTCGCCGAAGGGGCCGGAGAGGTCGTCGAGCTCGGTGTCGTAGCCCGAGACCGCGCAGTCCGTCGCGAGCTCCTCGAGCCCGTGCGCCTGCTCGCCGTGGGCGGTGGGGATGACGTAGCGCTCGTCGTACTTCGCCAGGGCGAGCAGGCGGAACATCTCGTACATCTCCTCCTCCTCCATCCCGACGGCCGCGGGGATCTCGCCGCGCGGGTCGCGCCCGAGGTTGATGTCGCGCATGTAGGAGCGCATCGCCGCGAGCTTCTTGAGGACCTCGTCGACGGGCCGGACGTCGCCGGCGGTGAAGAGGTTGGCGAGGTACTCGACGGGGATGCGCAGGGTGTCGATGGCGGCGAAGAGGTTGTCCGCGTCCTCGCCGTCGTGCCCGGTCTCGGCGACGACGTCGACGACGGGCGACAGCGGCGGGATGTACCAGACCATCGGCATCGTGCGGTACTCCGGGTGCAGGGGCAGGGCCACCTTGTAGTCCATGATGAGCCGCCGCACGGGCGATGCCTTCGCGGCCTCGACCCAGTCACCGGGGATGCCGGCCCGCTCGGCCTCGCGCTGCACCTCGGGGTCGAAGGGGTCGAGGAAGACCGAGCGCTGCGCCTCGTAGAGGTCGTGGTCGTCCTCCACCGAGGCCGCGTCGAGGACGCGGTCGGCGTCGTAGAGCATGATCCCGATGTAGCGCAGCCGCCCGACGCAGGTCTCGGCGCACACCGTGGGGATGCCGACCTCGACCCGGGGGTAGCAGAAGGTGCACTTCTCGGCCTTGCCGGTCTTGTGGTTGAAGTAGACCTTCTTGTACGGGCAGCCGGTGACGCACATCCGCCAGCCGCGGCAGCGGTCCTGGTCGACGAGGACGATTCCGTCCTCCTCGCGCTTGTAGATCGCGCCGGAGGGGCAGGACGCCGCGCAGCTGGGGTTGAGGCAGTGCTCGCAGATCCGCGGCAGGTAGAACATGAAGGTCTGGTCGAACTCGAACTTCACCTTGTCCTCGATGCCCTTGAGCATCGGGTCCTTCACGGCGTGCTCCATGCTGCCGCCGAGGTCGTCGTCCCAGTTCGCCGACCACGAGACGTTCATCGCCTTGCCCGAGATGAGCGAGTAGGGGCGGGCGACGGGGAAGGTCTTCTGCGCCGGGGCGTCGAGGAGGGTCTCGTAGTCGTAGGTCCAGGGCTCGTAGTAGTCCTGGATGCTCGGCATCTTGGGGTTGGAGAAGATGTTGAGCAGCTTGTTCAGCCGCCCGCCGGCGCGCAGGCGCAGCCGGCCGTTGGCGGCGCGCTCCCAGCCGCCCTTCCACTCGTCCTGGTCCTCGTACCCGCGGGGGTAGCCCAGACCGGGCCTGGTCTCGACGTTGTTGAACCACACGTACTCGGTGCCGGCTCGGTTGGTCCACGCCTGCTTGCAGGTGACCGAGCACGTGTGGCACCCGATGCACTTGTCGAGATTCATCACCATCGCCATCTGGGCCATGACTCGCATGTCAGTACTCCACGTCCTGGTCGGTGCGGCGGCGGATCGTCGTGACCTCGTCGCGGTTGTTGCCCGTCGGGCCGATGTAGTTGAAGAAGTAGGACAGCTGCGCGTAGCCGCCGATGATGTGGCTCGGCTTGAGCAGGATCCGCGTGAGGCTGTTGTGGATGCCGCCCCGCTTGCCGTCGGTCTCCGTGAGCGGCACGTCGATGAGCCGGTCCTGGGCGTGGTGCATGTAGACCGTGCCCTCGGGCATCCGGTGGCTGACGACGGCCCGGGCGGCGACGACGCCGTTGCGGTTGACCGCCTCGATCCAGTCGTTGTCGCGCACGCCGATCTTCGCCGCGTCGACATCCGACATCCACACCGTCTGACCGCCGCGGCTCAGGCTGAGCATGAAGAGGTTGTCCTGGTACTCGGAGTGGATCGACCACTTGTTGTGCGGGGTGAGGTAGCGCACCGACAGCGCGATGCCGCGGCCCTCCTCCTCGACCTGCTCGCCGAGCGGGGTCTCGCCGAAGAGCCGGGTCATGTCGAGCGGTGGCCGGTAGACCGGCAGCGCCTCGCCCATCCCGAGCATCCAGTCGTGGTCGACGTACATCTGCTGGCGACCGGTGAGGGTGTGGAAGGGCTTGTGCCGCTCGATGTTGATGGTGAAGGGGGAGTAGCGCCGTCCGCCGGACTCGCTGCCCGACCACTCCGGCGAGGTGATGACCGGCACCGGCGCGGCCTGGGTGTCGGCGAAGGTGATCTGCTTGCCCTCGTGCTCCGACGCGAGGTCGTGCAGCTGGGTCCCGGTGCGCTTCTCGAGGAAGCGGAAGCCCTGGGTGGCGAGGTGGCCGTTGCTCACGCCCGAGAGGTGCAGGATCGCGTCGGCGACCTGGATGTCGGTCTCCATCCGCGGCTGGCCGGCCCCGGCGCCCGTGCGGGCGACTCCGTGACGCCCGCGCAGCAGGTCGATCTCGCGCCCCACCTCGTAGCGCACGCCCTTGGTGAGCATCCCGGCCTTCTCCATGAGCGGGCCGATCGAGGTCATCTTCTCGTAGGTCGCGGGGTAGTCGCGGGTGACCTCGACGAGGACCGGCATGGTCTTCCCGGGGACCGGGTCGCACTCCCCCTTCGCCCAGTCCTGGACGCGGCCGTGCACGGTCGCCATCGCCTCGGGGGTGTCGTGCCACAGCGGCTTGGCGACGACGTCGGTGCGGGTGCCGAGGTGGTCGACGGCGAGCTCGGAGAAGCGCTTGGCGATCGTCTTCCACGTCTCCCAGTCGCTCTTGGACTGCCACGGGGGAGCGATCGCGGGGTTGAAGGAGTGCACGAAGGGGTGCATGTCCGTCGTGTTGATGTCGTGCTTCTCGTACCAGGTCGCGGCCGGGAGGACGACGTCGGAGAGCAGCGTCGAGCTCGTCATCCGGAAGTCGAGGGTGAGGAGCAGGTCGAGCTTGCCCTCCGGTGCCCGCTCGGGCCAGACGACCCCCTCGGGGCGCATCGACTCTGGCGCCTCGGCGGCCCGCACGGCGTTGTCGGTGCCGAGGAGGTGCTTGAGGAAGTACTCGTTGCCCTTCGCCGAGGAGCCGAAGAGGTTGGCCCGCCACAGCGAGAGGACCCGGGGGTGGTTGTCGGGGGCCTCGGGGTCCTCGACGGCCAGGCGCAGGGTGCCGGCCTTGAGCGCGGAGGCGACGTACTCGCCGACCGGCACCCCGGCCTCCTTCGCCTCGTCGGAGACGGCGAGCGAGCTGCGGTCGAACTGCGGGTAGGAGGGGGTCCACCCGAGGCGGGCCGACTGGACGAGCAGGTCCATCGTCGAGCGGCCGGCGAAGACGCCGGTGCTGCCGTTGACCTCGTCGGCGGTGAAGGTGTCGTAGCGGTACTGGCTCGTGTTGACGTACCAGTACGCCGTCTGGTTCATGTGGCGCGGCGGGCGCATCCAGTCCAGCGCGAAGGCCATGTGCTGGAAGCCCATGATCGGGCGGACCTTCTCCTGCCCGACGTAGTGCGCCCAGCCCCCGCCGTTGCGGCCCTGGCAGCCGGTGATCGTCGTGAGGACGAGCATGGCGCGGTAGATCTGGTCGGAGTGGTACCAGTGGTTGGTGCCGGCGCCCATGAGGATCATGCCGCGACCGGTCGTGTCGATGGCGTTCTGCGCCCACTCGCGGGCCAGCCGGACGATCTGCTCGAGCGGCACGCCGGAGATCTCGGCGCCCCACGCGGGGGTGGCCGGCACCCCCGGGTCGTCGTAGCCCGTCGGCCAGGCGCCGGGCAGGCCGTCGCGGGCGACGCCGTACTGGGCGAGCATGAGGTCGAGGACGGTCGTCACGAGGTGGTCGCCGACCCGTCGCACGGGGACGCCGCGGCGCTCCTCGCGCACGGCGCCGGCGACGTTGTCGAAGCGGGGCAGCTCGACCTCGACCGCGTCGGGTGACCCGTAGAGGGACAGGCGCGGGCGGATGTCGCCGAGCTCGAGGTTCCACCGGCCGGCACCCTCGTCACCGAATCGGTGCCCGATGGAGCCGTTGGGGATGACGACCTCGTCGGTGCGCTCGTCGATGACCGCCGTCTTCCACATGGCGTTCTCGCTCGTGCTCTCGGCGCAGTCGATGTCGCCGGCGACGAGGAACTTGCCCGGGCGGTAGGAGGTCGCGCCGTCCGTCGTGACCGCCTCGAGGCTGACGAGGTAGGGCAGGTCGGTGTACTGCTGGTTGTACTCGGTGAAGAAGTCGACCTGACGGTCGGCGAAGTACTCCTTGAGCACGACGTGCCCCATCGCCATCGCGAGGGCGCCGTCGGTGCCGGGCGCGGCGGCGACCCACTCGTCGGCGAACTTGACGTTCTCGGCGTAGTCCGGGGCGACCGCGACGACCTTCTGACCGCGGTACCGGGCCTCGGCCATCCAGTGCGCGTCCGGCGTGCGGGTGAGCGGGACGTTCGAGCCCCACATGATGAGGTACCCGGCGTCCCACCAGTCACCCGACTCGGGGACGTCGGTCTGGTCGCCGAACATCTGCGGCGAGGCGTTGGGCAGGTCGGCGTACCAGTCGTAGAAGGAGAGCATCGGGGCGCCGATGAGCTCGTTGAAGCGGGCGCCGGAGGCGTAGCTGACCGGTGACATCGCCGGGATGGGGGAGAAGCCGGCGATCCGGTCCGGGCCCCAGCGCTTGATCGTGTAGACGTACGCGGCGGCCACCATGTCGGTGACCTCCTCCCACGTGGCCCGCACGAGACCGCCCTTGCCGCGCGCGCTCTTGTAGCGTCGGGCGGCCTCCTCGTCCTGCACGACCGAGCCCCACGCGACGACGGGGTCGCCGTAGCGGGCCCGGGCCTCGCGGTACATCTCGAGCAGCACGCCGCGCACGTAGGGGTAGCGCACCCGGGTGGGCGAGTACGTGTACCAGGAGAAGGCGGCACCGCGGGGACACCCGCGCGGCTCGTACTCGGGACGGTCGGCCCCGGTGCTCGGGTAGTCGGTCTGCTGCGCCTCCCACGTGATGATCCCGTCCTTGACGTAGACCTTCCACGAGCACGACCCGGTGCAGTTGACGCCGTGGGTGCTGCGCACGACCTTGTCGTGGCTCCAGCGGTCGCGGTAGAAGGAGTCGCCGCTGCGTCCGCCCTCGACGAACATCGCGCGCTGGTCGGGCGAGATGCCGGCCCGGGTGAAGAAGCGGCGGGTGCCGACGAGCGCCTCGGAGATCGGGCCGTCGAGACCGGCCGAGCGCGGGGGCGTCGGGGTCGAGGGCGTGGGCGAAGGGGTCATGCGGTGCCTCCAGATCGAGAGAAGGGGGCCCGGGTCGTCACGTGGGCCAGGCAGCGGTGGGGCTCGACGAAGGGCTCGAGCGAGAGCTCGGTCTCGGTCTCGCCGAAGACCTCGAGGGTGCCGCGCATGAGTCCTCGGTGGACCCCGCACACCACCTCGGGGTTGGTGCGGGCGAGCGAGAGGAAGGGGCAGCTCTCGAGGGTGACCTCGGCGGTGCGCCCGGAGCTGTCGGTGCGCAGGTTCGGGGTGTAGCCCCACTCGCGCAGGACGTCGATCATCAGGCCGACCTTGCTCAGCCACACCCCGGGGCTGCGAGCCGGCTCGCTCGAGGGGGAGTGGTGCACCAGCGACGGCGCGTGGGTGTGCGCCCACGCGGCGCCGGCCTCCTCAGGCGTCATCGGCGCGCCGTCGCTGCGCACGAACATCTCGGCGAGCAGACCGGCGAGGACCTTGTATCCCTCGGCGTCCTTCGTCGGCTCGAGCTCGCCCGGCGCGACGGCGTAGCGCTTGCTCGGGCGTCCGGCGCCCGAGGAGCGCACGAAGTGGCTCGTGAGGATGCCGGCCCCGACGAGCTGGTCGAGGTGGAAGCGCACGGTCGTCGTGTGCAGGCCGACGAGCTCACCGAGCTCCTTGGCGGTGAGGCCGTCCTCACGGACGGCAGGCTCGAGGTTGGCGAGCGTGTCGACGATGTCGCGACGCACCGCCGACCGGAGCAGGCCGGCGCCCTCGTCCCCCGGCGGGACCGGGGGCTGGGACGGGAGTCGGGTGACGTTCACGCGCTCAGTCTGGCAGATAAAAAGCAATGACCGGACACCTGGTCCGGCGCGTCGACCGCGGCCCTATTCGGCAACGCTGAGAGGTCGTAATTCCCTGCTACGGCAGGGTTTGTCACGCGTTCAACCATCTGCGACCGGGCCGTCGTAGACGTGGTCGAAGGGGGTCTGCGCCGGGTGTAGGGTCATTTTTAAGCGATTAAAAGGAGACGTCCGAAGGGGGCGTCCGGGCTCACGAGGAGCACCCCATGGCGGCAGCGCCAGCAGCACGTCCCGCACCCGAGCAGACCGGCGGCGCCGGCTACCGCGGCGCGACCCGCGTGCTCGTCATGTCGAGCACGGCCTTCACCCTGATGTTCGCCGTGTGGCTGATGTTCGGCGTCCTCGGCGTGCCGATCCAGGCCGAGCTCGGTCTCAGCGAGCCCCAGCTCGCGTGGATCTCCGCGGTCGCGGTGCTCAACGGCTCGATGTGGCGCCTGCCGGCCGGCATGCTCGCCGACCGGGTGGGCGGCCGGGTCGTGACGATCGCGATGCTCCTGCTCACCGCGATCCCGTGCTTCCTCGTCACCCAGGCGGGCAGCTACGCCACCCTGCTCGTCCTCGCCTTCCTCGTCGGCTTCGCCGGCAACCTCTTCAGCGTCGGCGTCGCGTGGAACTCCGCGTGGACCCCCAAGGAGCACCAGGGCTTCGCGCTCGGCGTCTTCGGCGCGGGCAACGTCGGCGCGTCGGTGACCAAGCTGCTGCTCGTCCTCGTCCCCGGCCTGCTCACGGCCACCGCCGGCGCGACCTATCTCGGCGTGGTCGAGGGAGGGTGGCGGGTCATCCCGGCCATCTACTCGGTCGCGCTCGTCGTCGTCGCGCTGCTCACCTACCTCGTCGTGCCCCGGCAGGACCGGATGGCCGGCCAGGGCAAGCCGCTGCGGGCGATGCTCACGCCGCTGCGCGAGCTGCGGGTGTGGCGCTTCAGCCTCTACTACGCCGCCGTCTTCGGCGCCTACGTCGCGCTGTCGGCCTGGATGCCGCACTACTACGTGAGCACATTCGGGGTCGAGCTGCGCACCGCAGCCCTGCTCACCGCGCTCTTCATCTTCCCGGCCTCGCTGCTTCGCCCGCTCGGCGGCTGGGTCTCGGACCGGGTCGGGGCCCGGCGGGTCATGTACGCGACCTTCGTCGTCATGCTCCTCGCGAGCGGCGTCCTCATGATGCCGAACGGGCACCTCGTCGTCGTCCACGCCGACGGCTCGACGAGCGAGCACCTCGCCTACGGCCTGGGCATCGCCCCCTTCACCGCCCTCCTCGTGCTCCTCGGGTGCGCGATGGGCATCGGCAAGGCCGCCGTCTTCAAGCACATCCCCGAGTACTTCCCCGACAACGTCGGCTCGGTCGGCGGGCTCGTGGGGATGCTCGGCGGGCTCGGGGGCTTCTTCCTCCCGCTGCTCTTCGCCTACACGAAGCAGTGGAGCGGCTTCCCGACGAGCACCTTCTTCGTCGTCTTCGTCCTCACGGCCGTCTGCCTCGCGTGGATGCACCTCACGGTCGTACGGATGCTCCACGACGAGTCGCCCGAGCTCGCCGACCACTTCGAGGCGCCGCAGGGCGCCCTCGCCACCCGCTGATCCTCACCCCTTCGCGCAGACAAGGACACCACCGATGAGCAGCACGACCCCCACCGCCCGAGCAGGTCGCACCGGAGGCGAGTGGCTCCAGTCCTGGGATCCCGAGGACGAGCAGAGCTGGGACAAGCCGCTGGCCTGGCGCACCCTGTGGATCACGACCTTCTGCCTCACCCTCGCCTTCGTCGCGTGGTTCCTGCCGAGCGCGATCATCCCCAAGCTCACGGCGCTCGGCTATGACCTCAGCGCCTCGCAGTTGTACTGGATGGCCGCGATGCCGGGTCTGGCCGCCGGGCTCTTCCGGCTCGTGTGGATGGTGCTGCCCCCGATCATGGGCACCCGCAAGATGGTCGCGCTCACGACGCTGCTCCTCGTCTTCTCCACGCTCGGCTGGGGCGTGCGGGTCCAGCAGCCCACCGCGCCGTACTGGGAGCTCATGACCCTCGCCTTCCTCGCCGGCATCGGCGGCGGCGCCTTCTCGGGCTTCATGCCGAGCACGAGCTACTTCTTCCCGAAGCGGATGCAGGGCACCGCCCTGGGGCTGCAGGCCGGGCTGGGCAACTTCGGCGTCTCGCTGGTGCAGCTGCTCACGCCCTACCTCATCGCGCTCAGCGGTCTGGCGATCTTCGGTGGCAGCCAGATGCTCTCGGCGCCGGGCAAGGAGCCGACGCAGGTGTGGTTCCAGAACGCCGCCTTCGTGTGGATCCCGCTCATGGTGCTCGGCGCCGTCCTCGCGTGGACGATGCTGCGCTCGGTGCCGGTGCAGGCCAACATCCGTCAGCAGTTCGACATCTTCGGCAACCAGGACACCTGGTGGATGACGCTGCTCTACATCATGACCTTCGGCACCTTCTCTGGCCTGTCGGCGCAGTTCGGCCTGCTCATGGCCAACCTCTACGGCAGCGGCAACGACGCGATCGTCACCGGGGCGGGCGCGAGCGCCCAGCTCCTCGTCCCGGGCTACGAGGTGCCCGACGTCGTCAAGTACGTCTTCCTCGGCCCGCTCGTCGGCGCCGGCGCGCGCGTGCTCTTCGCGCCGCTCACCGACCGGATGGGCGGGGCGGTCTGGACGCTCGTCTCGGGCATCGGCCTCGTCGCCTCGATCGCCTTCACGATGACGGCCCTCACCCCCGACACGACCTCGGCGGCCACCCTTGAGGCCGGCTTCACGAAGTTCCTGTGGGGGATGCTCGCGATCTTCCTCTTCTCGGGCATCGGCAACGCCTCGACCTTCAAGCAGATGCCGATGATCTTCGAGCGCCGTCAGGCCGGTGGCGTCATCGGCTGGACCGCCGCCATCGCGGCCTTCGGGCCCTTCTTCTTCGGGGTCGGCGTGACGACCTTCGGGGCGCTCGCCTTCTACGGCATCGGCATCGCCTGGGCGCTCATGTGCATCGCCATCACGTGGTGGCGCTACGCCCGCCCGGGGGCGCCGAAGAAGAGCTGACCTGGCAGGACAGGGGGCAGGGGCCGTCCGTGCGGGAGCGCACGGGCGGCCCTTGTCGTCGGGATCGGGGCCTGCGCACCGTAGGCTCAGGGCGTCCTCGACCCCGACCGCAACAGCACAGGAGAAGACACGCGTGGAGATCTGGCCCGGCGCCCCCTACCCCCTCGGAGCGACGTACGACGGGTCAGGAGTCAACTTCGCCGTCTTCTCCGAGGTGGCCGAGCGCGTCCAGCTCTGCCTCATCGACGACGACGGCGAGCAGACCTGCGTCGAGCTCACCGAGGTCGACGCCTTCGTCTGGCACTGCTACCTGCCGCAGGTGCAGCCCGGCCAGCGCTACGGCTACCGCGTCCACGGGCCCTACGAGCCCGAGCAGGGCCACCGCTGCGACCCGAGCAAGCTGCTCCTCGACCCGTACGCGAAGGCGATCGAGGGCCAGGTCGTCACCGACCCGGCGCTCTTCTCCTACGACTTCGAGGACCCCTCGGTGCGCAACGAGGAGGACAGCGCCGGCAAGACGATGCTCTCCGTCGTCATCAACCCCTTCTTCGACTGGGGCCACGACCGCCCGCCGCGCCACGAGTACCACGAGTCGGTCATCTACGAGGCCCACGTCAAGGGCCTGACGATGACTCACCCCGACGTGCCGGAGGAGATCCGCGGCACGTACTCGGCCATCGCCCACCCGGCGATCATCGGCCACCTCACCGATCTCGGGGTCACCGCGATCGAGCTGCTCCCGGTGCACCAGTTCGTCAACGACACCGGCCTGCAGGACAAGGGCCTGTCGAACTACTGGGGCTACAACACCATCGGCTTCCTCGCCCCGCACAACGGCTACGCCTCGAGCGGGCGCGGCCAGCAGGTCACCGAGTTCAAGACGATGGTCAAGGCGCTGCACGAGGCGGACATCGAGGTCATCCTCGACGTCGTCTACAACCACACCGCCGAGGGCAACCACCTCGGGCCGACCCTGGCCTTCCGCGGTCTGGACAACGCGTCCTACTACCGCCTCGTCGACGACGCCCCCCAGCACTACTACGACACGACGGGCACCGGCAACAGCCTGCTCATGCGCAGCCCGCACGTGCTCCAGCTCATCATGGACAGCCTGCGCTACTGGGTCACCGAGATGCACGTCGACGGCTTCCGCTTCGACCTCGCGGCGACGCTGGCCCGGCAGTTCCACGAGGTCGACAAGCTCTCGGCCTTCTTCGACCTCATCCAGCAGGACCCGATCATCAGCCAGGTCAAGCTCATCGCCGAGCCCTGGGACATCGGTGACGGCGGCTACCAGGTCGGCAACTTCCCGCCCCTGTGGACGGAGTGGAACGGCAAGTACCGCGACACCGTGCGCGACTACTGGCGCGGCGAGGGCGCGACCCTCGGCGAGTTCGCATCGCGGCTGACCGGGTCCTCCGACCTCTACGAGCACTCGGGCCGCCGCCCCTTCGCGTCGATCAACTTCGTCATCGCCCACGACGGCTTCACCCTGCGCGACCTCGTCTCGTACAACGACAAGCACAACGAGGCCAACGGCGAGGACGGGCGTGACGGCGAGAGCCACAACCGCTCGTGGAACTGCGGCGTCGAGGGGCCGACCGACGACCCCGAGGTGCTCGCCCTGCGCGCCCGCCAGCAGCGCAACATCCTCACGACCCTGCTCCTCAGCCAGGGCGTGCCGATGATCGCCCACGGCGACGAGCTCGGTCGCACCCAGGACGGCAACAACAACGTCTACTGCCAGGACAACGAGACCTCGTGGATGGACTGGGAGCTCGAGCTGCCCGACCAGGAGCTGCTCGAGTTCACCCGCGCGGTCGTCTCGTTGCGCCGCGAGCACCCCGTCTTCCGTCGCCGGCGCTTCTTCGCCGGCCGGGCCGACCACGGCGGTGAGTCCGCGATCGGCGACATCGAGTGGTTCCGTCCCGACGCCCAGCACATGGGTGACGAGGAGTGGGGCGACTCGGCCTCCGGGGCCATCATGGTCTTCCTCAACGGCCAGGCGATCCCCGAGCCGGACGAGCGGGGCAACCCGCTCGTCGACGACGACTTCGTCATGCTCTTCAACTCCAGCCCCGACCCGGTGACCTTCACGCTCCCCGGCGAGGCGTACGGCCAGTGCTGGGTCTGCGTCATCGACACGGCGGCCGACGTCGTCGACGGCGGCGAGCACGACGCCGGCGCCCAGGTCGAGGTCGACGGCCGCAGCGTCGTCGTGCTGCGCAACCGGCGCGACGCCGGGGTGACCCCGACCGGCGCCAACCCGCTCGGCTGACCCGAGGGCACGAAGGGGGGGGGTCCCGACCAGCCGGTCGGGACCCCCTTCGTCGTCCGGGCGCGAGGCGTGCCGCGTCGTCCGGGCCGGTCGAGCGCTACGGGCGCAGGGCCGCCGTGAGCTCGGTGAGCGAGGTGCGGGGCGAGCCGGCGACGGCCTCGTCGAGCCACCGGCGGTGGGCGTCGCGGACGGCGGGCCACTCGTCGTCGGTGATGGAGAACCACGTCGTGTCGCGGCTGCGCCCCTTGTAGACGAGCGCGTTGCGGAAGGTGCCCTCGAGGGTGAAGCCGAGCCGAGCGGCGGCGGCGCGCGAGGGCGCGTTGAGCGAGTCGCACTTCCACTCGTAGCGGCGGTAGCCGGCGGCGAAGGCGTGCTCGGCCATGAGGTGCATCGCCTCGGTCGCGGCGGTCGTGCGCTGCAGCGGCGGGGCGAAGAGGATGTTGCCGACCTCGACGCTGCCGGCCGCGGTGTCGGTGCGCAGATAGCTCGCCATGCCGACGACGAGGTCGTCGCGGCAGATCGCCAGGGCCCAGGACGCGGGCGCGCAGAGCGCGTCCTGCAGGACGGCCCGCAGCTCGTCCTCGTCACGGGGCGGGTCGGTCTTGAGGTAGGTGAAGAGCGCCGGCGGGGCGGCCGGGCCTCCGAGGGCGGACCACAGCGAGGGGGCGTCGTCGACGCGCAGCAGGCGCAGCGTCACGGTGCGTCCGGCGAGACGCTGCGGGCGCAGCGGCTCGCGCGGGGTCCAGCCCGGCAGCGACGGGCCGACGGGCTCACTCACCCTTGACCCGCATCATGCCCTCCTGCGCGACGGAGGCGACGAGCCGGCCGTCCTGCGTGAAGAAGCGACCGGTCCCGAGCCCGCGCCCGCCCTGCGCCGACGGCGAGGTCTGGTCGTAGAGCATCCACTGCGTCGGGTCGACGTCGCGGTGGAACCACATGGCGTGGTCGAGGCTCGCCGGGCGCAGACGACGGTCGCCCCACGCGAGGCCGTGCCGGCGCAGCACCGGCTCGAGGAGGCTGAAGTCGGAGACGAAGGCGAGCAGCGCAGAGCGCAGGTAGGGGTCCTCGACGGGCTCGGAGATCATCCGCACCCACACCTGCTGGACCGCCTCGCCCGGCTCGCGGGCGGGCCCGGCGAGGTCGCCGGCGGGGTAGCGGTGGTCGAAGGGCCGCTCGGCCAGGCGCTTGGCCTGCGGGACGTCGTACTGGTCGTAGACGGCGTTCATCGACGGCAGGCTGTCGGGTCCGGGCACCTGAGGCATCGGGTCCTGGTGGTCCAGCCCGCCGGCCGGGTCCTGGAAGGACGCGGTGAGCGAGAGGATGGGGCGGCCGTGCTGGATCGCGTGGACGCGGCGGGTGGAGAAGGAGCGGCCGTCGCGCATCCGCTCGACGACGAAGCGGATGGGCATCGTGTCGTCGCCGGCGCGCATGAAGTACGCGTGCAGGGAGTGGGGGAGGCGCTGCGGGTGCTCCTCGCGCAGGCTGAGGCTCGACGCGACGAGGGCCTGGGCGAGCACCTGGCCGCCGAAGACCCGGTTGTGCGGCTGCTTGATGCTCGCGCCCTCGAAGACGTCGGCGCCCTCGGTGCCCAGGCTCGTCGAGCGCTCGCCGTCGATGCCGGTCACCTCGATGCGGGCGCTGCCGAGGGGGCGCAGGGTGAGCACGTCGAGCAGCTCGCGCAGGGTGGCGGCCTGACGCTCGGCGAGGGGACGCTGGTCGGTCACGGGGGTCCTTCGGGTCGGGGGCGCTGGGCGAAGACTAGGCGATGAGGGGGGTGGCGAGGTCGTGGCGGGCGTGCGCCCCCGGGTCGAGCTCGGCCCAGGCGCGGGCCATCCGGTGCACGGCGTCGCGCAGGGTCGGCTCGGGCAGGGTGAAGGGGATGCGCAGATGC
The DNA here is from genome assembly GCF_003721155.3 of Janibacter melonis. NCBI lineage: Bacteria > Bacillati > Actinomycetota > Actinomycetes > Micrococcales > Intrasporangiaceae > Janibacter > Janibacter melonis. Next base: position 286,403 of record NZ_CP044548.2, read on the forward strand.
CGCTCGAGACCGGGCTCGGGGGCGAAGCGCGGCCCGGGGGCGAGGATCACCCCGTGCCGCTCCGCGGCGACGACGAAGGGAGTCGACACCGGCTCGGGCAGGGTCACCCACAGGCACAGCCCGCCGTGCGGGACGCGGGTGCGCCACTGCGGCAGGTGCTCGTGCAGGGCGGCGACGAGCGTGTCGCGCCGGGAGCGGGCGACCTCGGCGCGCGAGGCGGTGATCTCGTCGTCGTGGGCCATGAGCTCGAGCAGGGCGAGCTGCTCGAGCACGGGGGAGCCGAGGTCGAGGGTCGTGCGCGCCGCGGCGAGCGGCCCCATGAGACGGGCGGGCGCCCGCAGCCAGCCCACCCGCAGGCCGGACCAGTGGCTCTTGCTCGCGCCGCCGAGGGTGATCGTGCGGCGGTGGTGAGCGGCGAAGGGGGAGGGCACCCCCGGCCCGTCGACCCGGGTCTCGACGAGGGTCTCGTCGACGACGGCGAGCACGTCGTGGCGGGTGAGTGCCCGACCCAGCCGCGCCCGCTCGCCCTCGCCCATGAGGTGCCCGGTGGGGTTCTGGTAGTCGGGCAGGAGCAACGTGGCGCGAGCGCCGGTGCGCGGCAGGGCGGCCTCCCAGGCGTCGAGGTCCCAGCCGGTCTCGTCGACGGGCATGGCGACGAGCCGGGCGCCGTCGGCGCGCAGGGCCTCCATGCCGTTGGGGTAGGTCGGGCTGTCGAGGAGCAGCCGGTCGCCGGGCCGGAGGAAGGCGCGCGACGCGATGGCGTGGGCACCCACCGCGCCGCTGGTGATCATCACCTCGTCCGCGCTCGTCGGCAGACCGCGCTGGGTGTACCGCGCGGCGACGGCCTCGCGCAGGGCGGGCACCCCGAGCGGGTAGTAGCCCGACCCCTGCAGGTAGGTCGGCCAGCGGGTGAGGGCCTGCTCGTAGGCCGTGTGCATCTGCACCGGCGGCGGCATGACGGCGCAGGTGAGGTCGACGACGCCGGTGTCGCCGCCCTCGATGCGCGGCATGAGGGCGCCGCGGCCGTCGCGGCTCGCGGCGTCGGGCAGGTCGGTGACGGTGCCGGACCCGCGCCGGGAGCTCGCGTACCCCTGCTCGGTGAGCAGGGCGTAGGCCCGCGTGACCGTCGCCCGGCTCACCCCGACGGTCTCCGCGAGCGCGCGCTCGCTGGGCAGCCGCGTGCCGGCCGGGACCCGGCCGTCGTCGACGAGCAGGCGCAGGGCCTCGGCGACGGAGCGGTAGGCGGGGTGGCGCTCCGGTGCGCGGCCGAGCAGGGTCGCCAGCCGGGTGGGAGAGATCGTGCGGGTCATGCGAGCCACTTTGTCATGATTGGCTCTTCTGCGGCAGGGGTCGGCACGGCACCATCGGTCTCATGAACGCACCACGCCGTGTCGCCCTCGAGGCGATGACCCCTCTCGAGCAGCTCCGTGCCGGGCAGACCGCCCGGCGGCTGCCGCAGCTCTTCGTCGGTCTGGCCCTCTACGGCGCCGCGATGGGCATGCTCGTGCGCAGCGAGCTCGGCCTCGACCCCTGGGACGTCTTCCACGACGGCGTGCGCCGTCTCACGGGTCTGAGCTTCGGCACGATCGTCATCGGCGTCGGGGTGCTCGTGCTCGTGCTGTGGATCCCCCTTCGCCAGTGGCCGGGGCTGGGCACGGTCGCCAACGCCGTCGTCATCGGCCTGGCCACCGACGCGACCCTGTCGCTGCTCGACACCCCCGACGGCCTCGTGTGGCGGTGGGTCCTGCTCCTCGGCGGCATCCTCGTCAACGGCTTCGCCGGGGCCCTGTACATCGGCAGCCAGTACGGCCCCGGGCCGCGCGACGGGCTGATGACCGGCATCGCCCGGCGCACCGGCGGGTCGATCCGCCTCGTGCGCACCTCGCTCGAGCTCACCGTACTGGCGCTCGGCTGGCTGCTCGGCGGGGTCGTGGGTCTGGGCACCGTCCTCTACGCCGTCCTCATCGGACCGACGATCCAGCTCTTCCTCCCCTTCGTCACCGTCGACCTCTCGGCGTCACGGCGCCGTCCTGCGCACGCGGGCGCGCAGCCGGCCGACGCCCCGCTCGAGCCGGTCGCCTCAGCCCTCGAGCCCGAGGGCGAGGGGCAGGACGGCCTCGGCACCCGCGCGGCGCAGCAGCCGGCCGGCGACGGTCAGGCTCCAGCGCGAGTGGACGACGTCGTCGACGAGGAGCACGGGGCCGCCTGCCGTCGCTAGGGCGGAGGCGAGCTCGGGCCCGACCGAGAGGCGGTCCCACACCCCGGCGAGCCGGAAGGCGCTGTTGCCCCCCGGCTCGCCGACCGGTCCGTCCTCGACGAGGTCGAGGGTGCCGAGCATCGTCAGCCGACCGACCTGCGCGAGGTGCTCGGCCACCGACCCGACGAGCAGGGGGTGTCGCCGCGAGGGCATCGCGACGACGCCGACCGGGCGCTGCGCCCACGGCCACGCGGCGAGCACCTGGACGAGCGCGCGGGTCATCGGCTCGGGCACGGGCGCGTCGGGCGCGGCGAGCACCTCGCGCACCCGGGGTCCCCACCCGAGGTCGGTCGTGCGGGCGAGGGCCCGGCCTTCCTCGACCTGCTCCTCGGCCGGGATCCGGCCCTTGACCTCGACGCCGAGCCGCGGCATCCCGGTCGGCCACGAGACCCGCGGGTCCAGCGGCACACCCGGACGCTGCAGCGCCTGGCTCGCGCTCGTGCGGGCATCGGCGGCGACGCCCTGCGGCACCCAGCCGGGGTCGCACACGTCGCACCGCCCGCACGGCTGCGCGCTCGGGTCGTCGAGGCAGGCCTGGAGGTAGGCCATCCGGCAGGTCGTCAGGGTGAGGTAGCGCCGCATCGCGTCCTGCTCGTCGCGACGGGCCTGGTCGACCCGGGCGTAGCGCTCGCCGTCGTAGGTCCACGGCTGCCCGGTGCTGATCCACCCGCCCTGGACGCGGCTCACCGCACCGTCGACGTCGAGGACCTTGAGCAGCAGCTCCAGACGGGTGCGTCGGATGTCGACGGCGGTCTCGAGGGCGGCGGTCGAGAGGGGGCGGCCGGCCTCGGCGAGGGTGCGCAGGACGACCTCGGCCTGGTCCTCGCGCGGCATCGACGCAGAGGCGAAGTAGCTCCAGATCGAGCTGTCCTCGTGGCCGGGCAGGAGCACGACGTCGGCGCGGTCGGTGGCGCGGCCGGCACGACCGACCTGCTGGTAGTAGGCGACCGGCGACGAGGGTGCTCCGAGGTGCACGACGAAGCCGAGGTCGGGCTTGTCGAAGCCCATGCCGAGCGCGCTCGTCGCGACGAGGGCCTTGACGTCGTCGCGTCGCAGCGCCTCCTCGAGCCGGGCGCGGTCCTCGGCGTCGGTGCGGCCGGTGTAGGCGGCGACCGTGTGGCCGGCGTCGCCGAGGGCCCGGGCGACGTCCTCGGCGGCCGAGACCGTGAGGGTGTAGATGATGCCGCTGCCGGGCAGGTCGTGCAGGTGCGTCGTCAGCCAGGCGAGGTGCTCGTCGGGACCGGCGACCGGCAGCACGCCGAGGCGCAGGGAGTCGCGGGCCAGCGCCCCGCGCACCGTCGTCACGTCGTGGCCCCCGGCCCCGAGCTGCTCGGCGACGTCGGCGACGACCCGCGCGTTGGCGGTCGCGGTCGTCGCGAGCACCGGGGTGTCCTGCGGCAGGCGCTCGAGCAGGTCGGCGATGCGCCGGTAGTCCGGTCGGAAGTCGTGGCCCCAGTCGGAGATGCAGTGCGCCTCGTCGACGACGACGAGGCCGCAGCGGCGCACGAGGTCGGGCAGCTGCTCCTCGCGGAAGCGGGGGTTGTTGAGCCGCTCGGGGCTGACGAGGAGCACGTCGACCTCGTCGGCGGCCAGCGCCGAGCGCACGTCGTCCCACTCCTGGGCGTTGGCCGAGCTCATCGACACCGCGCGCACCCCGGCGCGGTGGGCGGCGGCCACCTGGTCGCGCATGAGCGCGATGAGGGGCGAGACGATGAGCGCCGGGCCCGCGCCCCGGGCACGCATGAGCGAGGCGGCGACGAAGTAGACCGCCGACTTGCCCCACCCGGTGCGCTGCACGACGAGCGCCCGGCGCCGGTGCTGGACGAGGGCGGCGATCGCCTCGAGCTGCCCGTCGCGGAAGTCGACGTCCTCGCGCCCGACGAGACGGCGCAGGGCGGCACGGGCGGCCTGCGCGACCTGGGGGTCGACGTCGACGTGCGTGCCGTCGGTGCTCGCGAGGTCGGTGGGAGCGGGGGAGGAGCTCATGTCCTCCACCGTAGGCGAGGGGTGCGACGGCGCCGCCCGGGCGCGCGCTGGGCAGCGCCGCCCGGCTGCGGGCCGGGCTGGGAGGATGACGCCATGCCGATCACCACGACCCTCGTCCCCCTTCGCTGGAGCGACATGGACGCGTACGGGCACGTGAACAACGTCCAGTACCTGCGCCTGCTCGAGGAGGCGCGGATCACCGCCTTCGCGCAGTGGTTCGGGTCGGGGTCGGAGGAGATGCTCCAGGGCGGTGTCATCGTCGCGCGCCAGGAGATCGAGTACCTGCGCCCGCTCGTCTACCGCCTCGCCCCCGTGCGCATCGACCTGCGGGTGAGCCAGATCGGGGGCGCGAGCTTCGAGGTGGGCTACGAGGTGGGCGACCCCCAGGACGTCGGCGACGCGGTGTACGCCCGGGCCGAGACGACGCTCGCGGCCTTCGACCTCGCCACCGAGCGGCCGCGGCGCCTGCCGCAGACCGAGCGCGACGCCCTGCGCGCGCAGCTCGAGGCCCCCGTCGCGCTGCGGGGTCGGCGATGAGCGCCCTCGTGCTCGCCGACGAGCAGGTCGGCGCCGACCTGGCCACCTACGTCGGCCGCGCGAAGCGTCACGACGAGGACGGCGCCGCCCGGCTGCAGGCCGTGCCCGCGGGCGACGCCGGAGTCCTCGCCGTGTGGACGTGCGTGCTGCCCGGGGCCGGTCTGACGCGTTCAGGCCTCGTGCTCGGCCTGCGCACCCTGCCTCTCGGGGCCCCTCCCGAGCCCCTCGACACCGTCGTCGCGCTCGCCGCCCTCACCGACCGGCTGGCCCGAGCCGGCACGTCCGCCGAGCTCGCCGTGCCGCCGACGACCGTCGCCGCCTCGTGGGCGGCAGTCAGCCCGCCCCGCGGGGGCTGGGAGCCGGTCGGGTCGCTGCCGGCCTCGCGGCTCTACGACACCGCCACCGCAGGCATCGTCGAGGTGGCGACGGGCACCCCGCAGGGCGCGGGGTCGAGCGCCGTCGCCGACCTGCGCTCGCGCGTCTGGGATCGTCGCGTCGAGGTCCCCGGTGGGTCTGACGGCGCGTCGGTCCCGGCGGGCGCAGCCTTCGGGATGCACGTCCTGGGCTTCCTCGGCGAGGACCCGGTGACGGTCCACGCGCAGGGCCCGTGGGTGCGGCTCACCTCCCGGGCCGGCTACGTCCTCGCGCGCTGACCCCCCTTCGTAGGCTGGTGCCGTGAGCACCGACCCCACGACCGTCCCCGCCGACCTCGACGACGCGGCCCTGGCCTCCGAGCTCGTCCACCGCGCGGGCGCGCTCGCCGCGGAGATGCGCGCCGAGGGCCTCACCGGGGCCCGCAAGACGTCGGTCTCGGACGTCGTCACGGCCGCCGACCACGCCGCCGAGGAGCTTGTCGTCTCGGTCCTGGCCCGGCTGCGGCCCGACGACGGCATTGTGGGCGAGGAGGGCGCGGAGGCGCCCTCGCGCAGTGGGCGGACCTGGGTCATCGACCCCGTCGACGGGACGTACAACTTCTTGGCCGGGATGGCCTACTGGTGCAGCGCGCTCGCGCTGCGCGACGACACGGGCGTCGTGCTCGGCGCGGTGCACCAGCCGGTGACGGGCGAGCGGTGGCTCGGCGGGCGCGACCTGCCGACGACCCTCGACGGCGCACCGCTGGAGGCCCTCGCCGACCTGCCGCTCGAGCAGGTGTGCCTCGCGACCTACCTCCACCCGACGCGTCTGGCCGACCCCGCCCTGCGCGAGCCGTGGCTCGCCGCGTGCGAGGGGGCGGCGACGGTGCGCATGCTCGGGTCGGGCTCGTGCGACCTCGCCGCGGTCGCTGCCGGCCGCGTCGGCGTGTGGGCGCAGCCCCTCGTGCCCGCGTGGGACTGGCTGCCCGGTGAGGCCCTCGTCCTCGGCGCGGGCGGGCGCACGGCCCAGGTCGACGTCCGCGGCACGACATGGAGCGTCGCCGGCCGCCCCACCGCCGTCGAGCAGGTCCTCTCCGCCCTCACCCGCTGACGCGCCGCCCCAGCTTTCCCGCCCAGGGCGGGAACATTCGACCTCGGGCAAGAACATTTCTTTCCCGAGGTCGAACCTTCCCGCCCTGGGCGGGAAAGTGCGAAGGGGGGGAGCCCGTCTGTCAGTCGTCGGTGAGGGGGGTGCCGCGCTCGGCGAGGACGTCGCGCAGGACCTCGATCCGGTCGCTGACGATGCCGTCGACGCCGAGGTCGAGGAGGCGGTGCATCTCGTCGGCGTCGTCGATCGTCCACACGTGGACGTGCTTGCCGGTCGCATGGGCCGCGCGCAGCAGCGCCGGGGTGACGAGGGTGATCGGGCGGCGCCCGAGGAGGTGCTGGACGGGGATCTGCAGCGCCTGCGCAGGGGAGTGGAGCAGGCGCGAGAGCACCCCGGGCAGCAGCCGCATGCCGGCGACCCCCGCCGGGCCGGCCGACGTCGCCAGGCGCGGGCCGAGCAGGCGCCGCGCCGCGCGCAGCCGCTCGTCGGAGAAGGACCCGACGCACACCCGGTCGATCGCCCCGTGACGCCGCACGACCTCGGCGAGCGGCGCGACCGCGCCGGGCGCCTTGACGTCGATGTTGAAGCGGATCGTCGGGAAGCGCTCGAGCAGCTCGTCCATGAGCGGCACCGCGTCACCCGCCGGCGTGCGGGCCCGGCTCACGCGCGACCACGGCAGCTCGGCGAGCGAGCCGACCCCGTCGGTCACCCGGTCGAGCACCGCGTCGTGGAAGGCGACGAGCCGCCCGTCGGACGTCGCGTGCACGTCGGTCTCGAGGTAGCGGTAGCCCATGGCGACCGCCTCCTCGAAGGCTGCCGCCGTGTTCTCGCGCCCGACGTTCGGCTCGTACCCGGCCCCACCGCGGTGCGCGAGCCCGATGGGGGTCTGCGCCTGGAAGTACGGGTAGTCCGACGCCGGTCGGGCCACCCGGGCCGAGAGCATCAGCCCTCGCTCGCCAGGGCGGCCCACACGGCCGTGTCGCTCGGGACCTGGCCGTCGGCGAGCGGCCCGGAGGCGACGAGCACCTCGGCGCCGGCCGGCAGCGCGACGGTCGCGTCACCGAGGTTGGCCAGGACGAGCGTGCTCTCGCCGACGACGAAGGCGACGACGTCCTCGCCGAGCCCGTCGACGTGGGCCAGCGAGCCGCGGCCGAGGGCGCGCTCGCGGCGCACCGACAGCAGCCGGCGGTAGAGCTCGAGGGTCGAGCCCTCGACGCCGGTCTGGCGGTCGACGGCGAGCTCGCCGTAGGACGGCGGCTGCGGCAGCCACGTGCGCCCGCTCGGGCCGAAGCCGTACCCGGGGGCGTCGCCCTCCCACGGCATCGGCACGCGGCAGCCGTCACGACCGAGCTCCTCGCCGCCGGTGCGGCGGAAGGTCGGGTCCTGGCGGTACTCGTCGGGCAGGCTCGTGTGCTCGGGCAGCCCGAGCTCCTCGCCCTGGTAGACGTACGCCCCGCCGGGCAGCGCGAGCATGAGCGTCGTCGCGGCGCGGGCCCGGCGCAGACCGAGCTCGGCGTCGGGCTGGGGGTCCTCGGCGCCGATGCCGTTGGGTCGCGGGCCGTCCTGCGGCAGCCCGAAGCGGCTCGCGTGACGCACGACGTCGTGGTTGCTCAGCACCCACGTCGAGGGCGCGCCGATCTCGTCGTAGACCCGCAGCGAGGTCTCGACGACCTCGCGCAGGGCGCCGGCGTCCCACCGGGTGTCGAGGAAGTCGAAGTTGAAGGCCTGGTGCATCTCGTCGGGACGCACGTACCGGGCGAGACGCTCCGGCGGGCGCACCCACGCCTCGGCGCACAGGATCCGCTCGGGGCCCTCGGTGTAGGAGTCGAGCACCCGGCGCCAGTCGCGGTAGATCTCGTGCACGCCGTCCTGGTCCCAATACGGGCTGTCGGCGGTGTTGTTCTGCTGGAGCATGTGCTCGCGCGGCGCGTAGTCGGGCAGCCCCTCGGCCTTGACGAGGCCGTGGGCGACGTCGACGCGGAAGCCCGCGACGCCCCGGTCGAGCCAGAAGCGCAGCACGGACTCGAACTCCGCGCGCACCTGCGGGTTGGTCCAGTCGAGGTCGGGCTGACCGGTGTCGAAGAGGTGGAGGTACCACTGGCCGGGCTCGCCGTCGGCCTCGGTGACACGCGTCCACGCGGGCCCGCCGAAGACGGAGGTCCAGTCGTTCGGCGCCTCGCTGCCGTCGCCGCGCCCCTCGCGGAAGATGTAGCGGGCCCGCTCGGGGGAGCCGGGCGCGGCGGCCAAGGCGGCCTGGAACCACGCGTGGTCGACCGAGGTGTGGTTGGGCACGAGGTCGACGACGACCTTGAGGTCGAGCTCGGCGGCGCGGGCCATCATCGCGTCGACGTCGTCAAGGTCGCCGAAGAGCGGGTCGATGTCGCGGTAGTCGGCGACGTCGTACCCGGCGTCGCGCTGCGGCGAGACGTAGAAGGGGGAGAACCACACCGCGTCGACCCCGAGGGCGCGCAGGTGGGGCAGGCGGGCCGTGATGCCCGCGAGGTCGCCGACGCCGTCGCCGTCGCCGTCGGCCCAGCTGCGGGGGTAGACCTGGTAGATCACGGCGTCGCGCCACCACGCGGCGTCGGCCGGGGCACCGGCGTGCAGGGGGGTGGTCTGCAGGGTCGTCGTCGGGGACGCAGTCATGCGCAGATCGTCGCAGCGCGGGACCCGTCGGTGCAAAAGGGCGTCGGACCCTCATCCCACGGCCCAGCCGCCCCGGGCGCCCGGGCCGTCGACCCGGCGGAATGGCTCGGCCTCCCGCCGGGTTGGCATGAGCATGCGAGCGATCACCTATGACCAGTACGGCGACGACAGCGTCCTGCAGCTCACCGAGCGCGAGACGCCGAAGGTGGGACCGAGCGAGGTCCGCATCCGCGTCACCCGGGCGAGCGTCAACCCCGTGGACTGGAAGGTCATGTCCGGCGGGCTCGACCCGCTCCTCGACGCGCACTTCCCCGTCGTGCCCGGCTGGGACGTCGCGGGCGTCGTCGACGCCGTCGGCCCCGACACCCCCGAGCACGCCGTCGGCGACCGGGTCGCCGCGTACGCGCGCAAGCAGGTCGTCTCCGGCGGCACCTACGCCGAGTACGTCACCGTCGCCGTCGACGACGTGGCCGCCGTGCCCGACGGCGTCAGCGACGACGACGCCGCGGCGCTGCCGCTCGCGGGGCTGACCGCCCAGCGCGTCCTCGAGACCCTCGAGATCGGCTCGGGCGACGTCGTCCTCGTCCACGCGGCGTCCGGCGGTGTCGGTCACCTGCTCTCGCAGCTCGCCGTCGGGGCCGGCGCCCGGGTCATCGGCACCGCCTCGGCCCGCAACCACGAGCGGCTGCGCGCCCTGGGCGTCGAGCCGGTCGAGTACGGCGACGGCCTCGTCGAGCGCGTCCGCGAGCTCGCGCCCGAGGGCGTCGACGCGGTCGCCGACCTCGTCGGCGGGGTCCTCGACGACAGCCTCGCGCTGCGTCGCGACGGCGGGCGGCTGGCCTCGATCGCGGACGCCTCGGTCGAGGAGCACGGCGGCCGCTGGGTCTGGGTGCGCCCCGACGGCCCCCGGCTGGCCCGTCTGCTCGACGAGGTCGCCGCCGGGCGTCTGCACGTCGAGGTCGACCGGGTGGTCCCGCTCGAGCAGACCGCCGACGCCTTCGCCGCGAGCCGTGACGGCTCGGCGGCCGGCAAGATCGTCCTCTCGGTCAGCGACCCCGCCGTCGCCTGACCCACCACGCACGAAGGGGGACCCCCGACCGGCCGGTCGGGGGTCCCCCTTCGTCGTGCTCAGGGCGGCGCCGTGCTCAGAGCCGGTTGCCCTCGTCGTCGGAGTTGACGAGCATGTGCGCGGCCCGGAAGAAGTAGTCGCGCATCTGCTCGGCGTGCGCCTCGGGCAGGTCGACCTGGTCCATCGCCGCGTACATGTGGCGCAGCCAGCGGTCGCGCATGTCGAGCGTCACGGCGAAGCCGACGTGCCGCATCCGCAGGCGCGGGTGCCCGCGCAGCTCGTTGTACGTCGAGGGCCCCCCGAAGTACTGCTCGAGGAACATCCGCAGGCGCACCTCGGCTGGACCGAGGTCCTCCTCGGGGTAGAGGGCGCGCAGCTCGGGGTCCTCACGGACCCCCTCGTAGAAGGCGTGGACGAGGGCGACGAAGGTCTCGTGACCACCGACCTGGGAGTAGAAGGTCTCGCCGGGCTGGACGAACATGCGTCCAGTCTCTCAGGCGGCACGGGGGCGGGCCGAGCCCGCCCCCGTGCCGTGCCCGAGGTGCGCCGGGCTCAGACCGTGGCGACCGGGGGGAAGGGCGGGCCCTTGACCCCTTCGCGGTCGAAGGCGTCCTTGACCCGGCGCCTGATCTCGCGCTGGACGCCCCAGTGCTCGTCGGGCGCGCAGCGCGCGAGGACGCGCATCGTCACCGTGCCGCCGGTGATCGACTCGACGCCGAGCAGCTGCGGCGGGTCGAGCACCGCGCCGGACCACTCCGGCTCGTCCTCGAGACCGGAGATCGCCTCGCGGATGATCCGCCCCACCCGGTCGACGTCCTCGCGGTAGGAGAAGGGCAGGTCCACCGTCGCGGTCGACCACCCCTGCGAGCGGTTCGCGATCCGGATGATCTCGCCGTTGCGGACGTACCAGACGACCCCCTGCGCGTCCCGCAGCCGGGTGATCCGCAGGGTGACCTCCTCGACGGTGCCGATGGCCTCGCCGGTGTCGACGAGGTCGCCGACGCCGTACTGGTCCTCGAGGATCATGAAGACCCCGGAGAGGAAGTCCTTGACGAGGCTCTGCGCGCCGAAGCCGAGCGCGACACCGCCGACGCCCGCGGACGCCAGGAGCGGCGCGAGCGGGATGCCGAGGAGCGCCATCACCGTGAGCAGGGTGATGAGCGAGATGACGAAGGTGACGACCGAGCGCAGCAACGAGCCGAGCGTCAGCGTGCGCTGACGGTGCCGCTCGGTGTTGATGCCGGCCTTCGTCGCCACCATGCCGACGGCGGAGCGCCCGCGGTCGACGATGCGGCCCTCGCGACGCGAGACGGTCGTGTCGACGAAGCCGCGGATCGCCCGGTGCAGCACGGCCCGGGCGACCACCGCAGCGACGACGGTGACGAGGATCTGCAGCGGCACGCCGGAGAACCAGCCCCAGGCGTCCTGGGCGGTCACCGCCGCCATGCTGCTCGCGCCCTCGCTGACGGGGGACAGGGTCGAGCTCGTCCGCACCAGATCAGGCCCCCGTGCTCTGCGCGTCGCGCTGCTGGGCCGCCACCGCGCGCGCGACGGCGTCGCGCTGCTCGGTGAGGGTGCGGCGCAGCCCGGCCGGGGCGTCCGGGTGCTCGGCCAGCCACGCGTCGGAGGCGGCGAGCAGCTCGGGGCCGGCGAGGGCCATCGGGTAGAAGAGCACGACGATGCTCTCGGCGACCGCGTGCGTGCGCTCGGACCACACGCGCGTCAGCGCGTCGTGGTAGCGGGCGACGAAGGGGGAGAGCAGCGCCGGGTCGCCGACCCGGCCGAAGCCGAGGGCGTGGGCGTCGACGACGGAGTTCGACGTCGTCGCGTCCTCGACACCGGCGTGCCAGGCGGCCTCCTTCGCCTCCGGCGTCGGGGCCGCGCCCCGGGCCCGGGCGGCGCGCTCGCGACCGGTCGCGGTGTTGTCCTGACCGGCCTCGGCGTCGACGTCCTGCGCGGCGCGCTCGCCGGCGGCGACGAGGGCGGTGAGCAGGGTCCAGCGCATGTCGGTGTCGACGGCCAGGCCGCGCGCGTCCTGCGAGCCGTCGAGCAGACCGGCGACGAAGGACGTGTCGTCACCGGGGGCCGTGAGGTCGGCGACCGCGGTGACGAGCTGGAGCTGGGCGTCGCTGCCGGGCTCGGCGGTCCGGGCCAGCTCTTCGAGCCGGTCGCGCACCTGGGTGCGCAGCCCGGCCCGCGCGGCCGGGTCGGAGTAGGACAGGACCGCCGTGCGCAGCTGCTGCAGGAGCGTCTTGAGCAGGGTGGAGTCGTCCTGGCCCTCGAGGGCCGCCAGGGCGATGGGCACGTACTCGCGCGCGGGCAGCTCGGCGTCGCGCGTCATGTCCCACGCGCTCGCGAGGCACAGCGACTCGGGCAGCGAGTCGGCGAAGGCGCGCGGATTGCTGCGGAAGGTCGCCAGCGAGCGGGCGTCGAGCCGGATCTTCGCGTAGGCGAGGTCGTCGTCGTTGACGAGGAGCAGGTCGGGCTGCTGACGGCCGACGAGCGCGGGCACCTCGGTCACCGCCCCGTCGACGTCGAGCTCGATGCGGTCCGTGCGGGTGAGGACGCCGTCGACGAGGTCGTAACAGCCGATCGCGAGCCGGTGCGGGCGCAGCGTCGGGTGCTCGTCCGTCGCGCTCTGCTCGACGCGCGCCGCGGTGATCGCGCCGCGGTCGTCGACCTCGACGACGGGGCGCAGGGTCGCCACGCCAGCGGTCTCGAGCCACAGCGCCGACCACGAGCGCAGGTCGCGGCCCGAGGTGGCCTCGAGCTCGTCGAGGAGATCGCCGAGGGTCGTGTTGCCCCACGCGTGCTTGGCGAAGTAGGCGCGCAGGCCGTCGCGGAAGGCCTCGCGGCCGACGTAGGCGACGAGCTGCTTGAGCACCGAGGCGCCCTTGGCGTAGGTGATGCCGTCGAAGTTGACCTCGACGTCGGCGAGGTCGCGGATCGGGGCGACGATCGGGTGGGTGGTGCTCAGCTGGTCCTGGCGGTAGGCCCACGACTTCTCGTGCGTCGAGAAGGTCGTCCACGCCGAGGCCCACTGGGTGGCCGCGGCCTGGCACGTCGTGCTCGCCCACTCGGCGAAGCTCTCGTTGAGCCAGAGGTCGTTCCACCACTTCATCGTCACGAGGTCGCCGAACCACATGTGCGCGAGCTCGTGGAGCACGGTGAGCGCGCGGCGCTCGACGAGGCTGTCGGGGACCTTCGAGCGGAAGACGTACATCTCGTGCAGCGTCACGCACCCGGCGTTCTCCATCGCCCCGGCGTTGTACTCGGGGGTGAAGACCTGGTCGTACTTGTGGAAGGGGTAGGCCTGGTCGAACTCCTCCTCGAAGAAGGCGAAGCCGGCCTTCGTGAGGTCGAAGAGGTGGTCGGCGTCGAGGTGCGCGCTCAGCGAGCGGCGGCAGAAGATGCCGAGCGGCACCTCGCCGGCGCGGGTGATCACGCTGTCGCGCACGACGTCGTACGGGCCGGCGACGAGGGCGGTGATGTAGCTGCTCATCCGCTCGGTCGCGGGGAAGGCCCAGCGGGCGACCCCTTCGCGCACGGGCGACGGCTCCGGCGTCGCGGAGTTCGAGATGAGCACCCAGTGCGCGGGCGCGGTGACGTCGAAGGTGAAGGAGGCCTTGAGGTCGGGCTGCTCGAAGACCGGGTACATGCGCCGGCTGTCCGGCACCTCGAACTGCGTGTAGAGGTAGACCTCGCCGTCGACCGGGTCGACGAAGCGGTGCAGCCCCTCGCCGGTGTGCATGTAGCGCCCGGTCGCCTCGATCGTCAGGACGTTGTGCTCGGCCAGGCCGGGCACCCGCAGGCGGGAGTCGGCGTACAGCTCGCCGGGGGAGAGGGTCGTGCCGTTGAGGGTCACCGAGTCGACCGACTCGCCGATGAAGTCGACGAAGGTCTCGGCGCCCGGGGTCGTCGCGGAGAAGGTGATCGTCGACGTCGTCGCGAAGGTCTCCTCGGACACGGTGAGGTCGAGGGTGACGTCATAGCTCTCGACCCGGACGAGGCCGGCGCGGGTCGCGGCCTCCTCGCGGGTCAGGTTCGTGCCGGGCACGGGGCCTCCATCGGTGTCGTCCTGGGGACGGCGGCCGGGTCACGGCGCCGTCGGGTGATCCTCCTCATGCTGACACAGGGCCTGCGGGGCTCACCGGCCCGGGCTTCTGCCAGGATGCCGCCATGGCGACCGAGAGCGTTGACTTCTACTTCGACCCCGCGTGCCCGTGGGCATGGATGGCATCCCGCTGGATGATGGAGGTGGAGCAGGTCCGCGACGTCGACGTCCACTGGCGGCAGATGAGCCTGTGGGCGCTCAACGAGGGCCGCGACATCCCCGAGGGCTACCGCGAGTTCCAGGAGCGCATCCACGGCATGTCGCGTGTCCTGGCCAAGGCGCTCGACGCGCACGGCGACGAGGTCGCCAAGCCGCTGTACGACGCCCTCGGCGAGCGCATCCACCACCAGGGCCGCAGCGACTTCGACGCGATCACCGCCGAGGCGCTCGAGCAGGTCGGGCTGCCGGCCTCGCTCCTCGACGCCGCGCAGGACGAGTCGCTCGACGACGTGCTGCGCGCCAAGAAGCAGGCCGTGAGCGAGCTCGTCGGCGACGACGTCGGCACCCCGACGATCACCGTGGCCGGCTCGAGCTTCTTCGGCCCGGTCGTCAGCCCCGCCCCGAAGGGGGAGGCCGCCGGCCGGCTGTGGGACGGCTGCGTGGCCGTCGCGGGCACCGACGGGTTCTTCGAGCTCAAGCGCTCGCGCACCCGCGACCCGATCTTCGACGTCTGACCCGGTCCGCTCCCGGACCTCACCACCCAGCAGCACCCACCCGAGAGGTATCACCACCCCATGCGCGTGCACATCGGCGGAGACCACGCCGCCTACGAGCTCCAGCAGGAGCTCATCGCCCACCTGCAGTCCGAGGGCCACGAGGTCGTCAACCACGGCCCCTTCGACTACGACGCCGTCGACGACTACCCGGTCTTCGTGCTGCGCGCCGCCGAGGCGGTCGCGGCGGACCCGGGCAGCCGGGGCGTGGTCCTCGGGGGGTCCGGCAACGGCGAGCAGATGGCGGCCAACAAGGTGGCCGGCATCCGTGCGGCGCTGTGCTACGACGTCGAGCTCGCGCGCCTGGCCCGCGAGCACAACGACGCCCAGGTCATCAGCATCGGCGGGCGCATGCAGCCGGTCGAGGTGGCCACCGAGATGGTGCGCGTCTTCCTCTCCACGGACTTCACCGGCGAGCCCCGCCACCAGCGGCGGATCGACATGGTGACCCGCTACGAGCAGACCCGAGAGCTGCCCGAGCTCTAGGCAACGCCGGGGGATCGACCCACCCGAAGGTGGGCGATTGGCCCATATACAACGCCCAACCCTGGACAGTGAAGTCTTTTTCTTCAAGACTTGGTCAAGGAATCGTGTCCCACGAGGGCTGGGACCTAGTGTCGAGACGTCACCGCTCCTCCGAGCGGCGGCCCGACGACCAAGGGACACGCGATGTCGACCACCACCTCCCAGAGCGGGCGCCTCGCGCTGCCCGAGCTGGGGGCATCGTTGGTGCGCACGCTGGCGCACTCGAGCTCAGCGCCGCGCGTCGTCGTCCTCCTCACGGCGGCGCTCGCGATCACCCTCGGCAACCCCTACGCACCCCAGTACCTGCCCGTCTCCGCCTTCGTCCCCGTCATCCTCCTCGCGGGTGTCGTGCTGCCGGTCCGTGCGCTCGCGGCGACCTACGTCGCCGTGACGACGATGATCATCTGGGTCGTCGCCTTCGGCACCGGAGGCCCGTACTACATCGCCCCCTTCGCCTGCGCGGCGACCATGGGGACCCTGCTCGCCACCTCGTACTCGCGCTCCCAGCACGGGGTCGGCGCCTTCACCGGCGACCGGATGATCATGGAGCTGCGTGACAGCCTCTTCGCGATCGGCGAGATCCCGCCGCTGCCCGCCGGGTGGCACGCGGAGCGCGCCTTCGCCACGGCCCACCACCAGGCCTTCTCCGGTGACTTCGACGTCGCGGTGCTCCAGGAGGACCACAGCCGGCTCGAGGTGATCCTCGTCGACGTCGCCGGCCACGGGCAGAAGGTCGCGACGCGCTCGCTCGCCCTCTCCGGCGCGCTGTCCGGCCTCGTCGGGCAGGTCGACCCCGCGGGCGTGCTCACCGCGGCCAACGGCTACCTCGCCCGGGCGAACTGGGACGAGGGCTATGCGACCGCGGTCCACCTCGACGTCGACCTCGAGAACGGCTGCTTCAACCTCGCCCACGCCGGGCACCCGCCCGCCGTCCAGTTCGTCGCGGCGACCGGCCAGTGGCAGACCGTCACCGCCGCCCTCGGGCCGGCGCTCGGCCTGCTGCCCGACGCGGTGTACCCCCGCGTCGAGGGAGTGCTCGAGCCCGGTGACGCGCTGCTCGTCTACACCGACGGCGTCGTCGAGTCGCCGACCGCCGACGTCGCCGACGGCATCGACTGGATGCTCGGCCGGGCCGAGGCCTCCGTCGGCGCCGGCCTGAGCGGGCTGACGACCGAGCTCGTGCGCCAGGGTCGCGCCGGCGAGGCCGACGACCGCGCCGCAATCCTCATCCGGCGCAGCTGACCGGGCCGTCCGGACCGGGGCGGGGGCGCCGTAGGATCGGCGTCCGATGACCCCTGACCAGCCCCACGACGACCCGTTGCGCCGCCCCGCGCACGACCGCCCGCCCGCCCCGAACGGCCGGCCCTCCTCGGGGGTGCGCACCTTCACCCCCCGCTGGCGCAGCTCGCCGCTCACCGACGAGCGGATGGCTGCGCTCATGCCCCGCTACGGCGTCGAGTCGCAGCGGCTCGACGAGGCCGCCCGCGCCCGGATCTACGGGCGGGTCGCCCCCTTCGTCCTCGAGATCGGGTCGGGCCACGGCGCCGCGGCCCGCGCCTACGCCGCCGCGCACCCCGAGCACGACGTGCTCGCCGTCGAGGTGCACGTGCCCGGGATCGCCCGGATGCTCGCGGCCGCCGACGAGGAGGGCCTGACCACCCTGCGGGTCCACCGCGGTGATGCCCTCGACCTGCTCCACTACGCAGTGCCCGACGGCTCGCTCCAGGCGGTCCACCTCTTCTTCCCCGACCCGTGGCCCAAGGCGCGGCATGCGAAGCGCCGCTTCGTCCAGCAGCACACCCTCGACCTCTTCGCGCGACGGCTGCGGCCCGGCGGCCACGTCCTCGTCGCCACCGACCACGAGCTCTACGCCCAGCACGTGCGCGAGCAGCTCGCCGAGCACGGCGGGTACGAGGTCGTCGAGGGGGAGCGGCCGTCCTGGCGGCCCACCGACGGCTTCGAGGACAAGGGCACCCGCGCCGGTCGCGTCATCCACGAGCTGCGCCTCACGCCGCGCGGACGCGGATAGGGTCGCGACATGTCCCAGCGCACCAGCTATCTCCTCGTCGACGGCGAGAACATCGACGCCACCCTCGGCACCTCCGTCCTCGGCCGACGTCCCCACCCCGAGGAGCGGCCGCGCTGGAACAAGCTGCTCGGCCACCTCGAGCGGCGCTGGCAGCAGCCGGTCAAGGCCCTCTTCTTCCTCGCGGTCGACGAGGACCTGCCGATGTCCTTCGTCCAGGCGCTGCTCGCCATGGGCTACACCCCGGTCCCGCTGAGCGGCCCGGGCAAGGTCGTCGACATCGCCATCCAGCGCACCGCGGACGCGCTGCTCGACCGGGCCGCCGACGTCATGCTCGTCAGCCACGACGGCGACTTCACCCCGCAGATGACCGCGCTCTCGCGCGACGAGGACCGCCGCCTCGCCGTCGCCGGCTTCACCGAGTTCGTCTCCACCGGGCTGCGGCAGGTGCCCGGCCTCGAGGTCGTCGACCTCGAGTACGAGATCGGCGCCTTCACCTCCGCGCTGCCGCGCGTGCGGATCATCCCGATCTCCGAGTACGACCCCGCCGACTTCATCTGAGCGAGCCGGGACGACGAGACCCCCGCACCAGGTCGGTGCGGGGGTCTCGTGGCGTCCGTGGACGGACGGGGGAGCGGGCGACGGGAATCGAACCCGCGTAGCCAGTTTGGAAGACTGGGGCTCTACCATTGAGCTACGCCCGCACACCTCTCGCGGCCTGCCCGCGAGGTGCGGGCTCTGCTGCGCGAGGAGCACGGGTTAGCCTAATGCGCGCTCGGACGCCGACCGAATCGGCTCCCGGGTGACGGGGTATGGCGCAGCTTGGTAGCGCGTCCGCTTTGGGAGCGGAAGGCCGCCGGTTCGAATCCGGCTACCCCGACCCGTCGTGCGTCCGACCGCTCAGGTCGGGAGCATCGGGCCACCGGTGCCGGCGCCGAAGAGGCGCTCGGTCAGGCCCGTGCGGGCCCCCTTCGCCTCGAGCGCGCGCTGCACCTTGGCGACGTTGGAGCGGGTGGGCCAGGCGAGCCACAGCATGACGGGGACCATGACGAGCCCGAGCAGGGCGAGCGGGCCCCACCCGCTGACGAAGGCGAGCATCACGGCGACGATCCCGGGCGCCTCGACGAGCGCGCAGCGCACGATCGTCGAGGACTGGAGAGCGGCGACCGCGGTGCGACCGGGGTCGCGGTCGGCCGGGTCGACCGGCGGGACCCGGAAGCCGACGGTCGTCGCGGCGCCGACGCCGGCGAGGGCGACGACGGCGAAGACGGCCAGCCACAGCGGGTCGGCGCCGCCGTCGGTGCCGGCGCTCACCAGCCCGACGAGGCTGACGAGGACGAGACCGCTGCACATCGCGGCGACGACGATCTTCACGGGCTGCAGGGCGGTGGCGGGCGTGGCCGATGGCTGCGACATGGCTGGCACCCTAGGGCCCGGCGGGCTCGTTTGGGTCGCGCGGCCGGTGTGACGGTAGTGTGACGACCTACGTCTGCGTCCACCTCAAGGAGCAGCCGGGACCGGTCCCTGCGGGGTCGGAGACGGCTCGTGGGCGTCAACCGTTGACCACCCGCCAGAGATCCTTTGGAGTGCCTGCAGTGAAGAGTGCCGTCGAGAAGCTCAACCCGACCCGGGTCAAGATGACCGTCGAGGTCACCAGCGAGGAGCTCGCGCCGCACGTCGACGCCGCCCTGAAGACCATCGGCTCCCAGATCCAGGTCCCGGGCTTCCGCGCGGGCAAGGTCCCGAGCCGCATCATCGAGCAGCGCGTCGGCAAGGCCGCCGTCCTCCAGGAGGCCGTCAACGAGGCCCTGCCGGAGTTCTTCGGCCAGGCCGTCGAGGCCGAGGAGCTCAAGCCGCTGGGCCAGCCCGAGGTCGAGATCACCTCGCTGCCCCTCGAGGACGGCGAGCAGCTCGAGTTCACCGTCGAGGTCGACGTCCGCCCCGAGGTCACCCTCCCCGACTACGACGGCCTGGCCGTCACCGTCGACCCCGTCACCGTGAGCGACGAGGACGTCGAGGCCCGCATGACCGAGCTGCGCGAGCGCTTCGGCACCCTCACCGGTGTCGACCGTGCCGTCGAGGACGGCGACTTCGTCTCCATCGACCTGCGCGCCGAGATCGACGGCCAGGAGATCGACGCCGTCGAGGGCATCTCCTACGAGGTCGGCTCCGGCACGATGCTCGAGGGCATGGACGCCGCGCTCGTCGGTCTGAGCAAGGGCGAGAGCGCCGACTTCACCTCGCCGCTCGCCGGTGGCGACCAGGCCGGTCAGGACGCCTCGTGCACCGTGACGGTCCAGTCCGTCAAGGTCCGCGAGCTGCCCGAGGTCGACGACGACTTCGCCCAGATGGCCAGCGAGTTCGACACGGCCGAGGAGCTGCGCGCCGACGTCGCGAAGCAGGCCGAGCAGGCCAAGAAGTTCGAGCAGGGCATCCAGGCCCGCGACAAGGTCCTCGAGACCCTCCTCGAGCAGGTCCAGATCGACCTCCCGGAGAGCATCGTCGAGGGCGAGGTGCACCAGCACCTCGAGCAGGAGGGTCGCCTCGAGGACGACGAGCACCGTGCCGAGGTCGACGAGTCGACCCGCAAGGCGCTCACCTCGCAGTTCCTCCTCGACGCGATCGTCGAGGCCGAGCAGGTCGAGGTCGGCCAGCCCGAGCTCGTCGAGTACCTCGTCATGCAGGCCCAGCAGTACGGCATGGACCCCAACCAGTTCGCCCAGCTCATCGACCAGCAGGGTCAGGTGCAGGCGATGGTCGGCGAGGTCGGCCGTCGCAAGGCCCTCGCCGCGGTCCTCGACAAGGCGAGCATCACCGACACCGACGGCAACGCGATCGACCTCGACGAGCTCGTCCCGGACGCCGAGGGCGAGAGCGACGAGTCGCTCGAGTCCGAGGCCCCCGAGGTGACCGAGGACGACAGCGCGTCGACCGAGACCGAGGCCCCCGAGGCCGAGGCCACGCAGGAGCAGGACGCCCCCAAGGCCTGATCCACCGCACCTCGCGACGAAGGGGGGAGCCGACCACGCGGTCGGGTCCCCCCTTCGTCGCTGCCGCAGCACCGCAGCACGCACCACCGCAGCACGCACCACCGCAGAAGGAGCCCGGCGTGACCACCGCCGCCCGCACGTCCGCCGTGCCCCAGGAGCGCGCCCACCGCGCGCTCCTGCTCGTCTTCGCCCTCGCCGGGGTCGTCTTCGCGACCTGGGCGAGCCGGCTGCCGGACATCAAGTCGATGCTCGGCCTGACGAGCGGCGAGCTCGGCATCACCCTGCTCGCGGGCAGCGTCGGCTCCCTGCTCGCGCTGCCGGTCGCCGGTCGTCTCGCCGAGCGCGTCGGGACGGGCCAGGCCGTCGTCGTCGGCGCGGTCCTCGCCTCCGTCGGGATCCTCGGCGTCGGTCTCGGCGCCCAGGTCGCGGGCTCCCGACCGCTCATCTCCGCCGGCCTCTTCGTCACCTCGGCGGGCGTGAGCCTGTGGGACGTGTCGATGAACCTCCAGGGCACGACCGTCGAGCGCGCGCTCGGACGCTCGACGATGCCGCTCTACCACGCGTTCTTCAGCGGCGGCACGGTCCTCGCGGCCCTCGTCGGCGCCGGTCTCGTCGCCCTCGACGTCTCGTTGCTCGTGCACTTCGTCGTCGTCGTCGCGCTGGCCGCCACGCTCGCGCTGCGCACCCAGCGCCACTTCCTCGCCGACCCACGGCTGCCCGACGAGCCGGGCACGACCGGCGTCGCCCGCTCGGCGTGGCGCGAGCCGCGCACGGCGCTCATCGGCGTCTTCGTCCTCGTCGCCGCCTTCACCGAGGGCACGGCCAACGACTGGATCGCCGTCGCCTTCGTCGACGGGCACGGCGTGCCGACGTGGGCCGGCGTCGTCGCCTTCGCGTGCTTCCTCGGCGCGATGACCCTCGGACGGGTGCTCGGCACCCGCCTCCTCGACGTCTACGGCCGCCGGCGGGTGCTCCTGCCGATGCTTGTCGTCGCCGCGGTCGGCTCGCTGCTCGTCGTGCTCACCCCGCCCGCGACGGCCTACGTCGGCACGCTGCTGTGGGGCTTCGGCGTGAGCCTGGGCTTCCCCGTCGGCATGAGCGCCGCGGCCGACGACCCGCGCCGCGCCGCCGCGCGGATGTCGGTCGTCGCGACGATCGGCTACGCGGCCTTCATCGCCGGCCCTCCGGTGCTCGGCCTGCTCGGCGACCATGTCGGCATCCTGCGCGCGCTGCTGCTCGTCGCCGTGATGATCCTCCTCGCCCTCGTCACCCTGCCCGCCGTCGTCGAGCCCGACGACGACCGCGCCCCTCGGCCCGTGCGGGGCGCATGACAGGTGTCATGCGGCCCCGATGACGAAGGGGGCAGCGCCCCCTCCGCCCGCCGCGGCAGGGTGGGGGCATGGACCAGGACACGCGAACTGAGCAGGGGGCGCCCCCGGCGCTGCGGCTGCGGCAGGTGACGAAGCACTTCACGCTCGCCCGGCAGCGGGTCGAGGCCGTGCGCGGCGTCGACCTCGAGGTCGGGCACGGCGAGGTCGTCGCGATGCTCGGGCCGAACGGCGCCGGCAAGACGACGACCCTCGACATGGTGCTCGGTCTCACGCAGCCGTCGTCGGGCGGTGTCGAGGTCTTCGGCACCGTGCCGCGCGCCGCGGTCGACGCCGGGCGGGTGTCGGCGGTGCTCCAGACCGGCGGCCTGCTCCGCGACCTCACGGTCGAGGAGACCGTCGAGGTCATCGCCTCGACCTTCGCCTCGCCGCAGCCGGTCGCCGAGGTCATGGAGCGGGCCGGGATCACCGCGCTGGCCCGTCGCCGCGTGAGCAAGTGCTCCGGCGGCGAGCAGCAGCGGCTGCGCTTCGCCCTCGCGCTCCTGCCCGACCCCGACCTGCTCGTCCTCGACGAGCCCACGGCGGGCATGGACGTCGGCGCCCGGCGCGACTTCTGGGCGGCGATGCACGCCGAGGCCGCGCAGGGCCGCACGATCATCTTCGCCACGCACTACCTCGAGGAGGCCAACACCTTCGCCGACCGGATCGTCCTCATGTCCGGTGGCGTCGTCGTCGCCGACGGCACGACCGAGGCCATCCGCGCCCGGGCGACCGGGCGCGTCGTGAGCGCCGACCTCGCCCCCGAGCTCGACGCACGGCTCGAGGCCGCTGCGGGGGTGCACTCGCTCGAGCGGCAGGGGCCGCGGGTGCGGGTGCTCGCCGCCGACTCCGACGCGCTGGCCCGCACCCTGCTCGACCTCGGCGGGTCCAACCTCGAGATCACGACGGGCTCGCTCGACGAGGCCTTCCTCGCCCTCACCGGGCAGGGCGCCCACGAGCGCCACCGCACCACCGACGAGACCACCGAGCACGAGACGAGCGGGAGCCGGGCATGAGCATCAACCCCACGTACACGGGCATGGAGCTGCGACGGATCGTGCGCGACCCGGTCGGGCTCTTCTTCACCGCCGCGCTGCCGGCCTTCCTCTTCGTCATCTTCGGCGCGACCCAGTCCTTCAAGGACGAGTCGGCCGGCAACGGCAACGTCGGTCTCTACATCATGGTCTCGATGGCCGCGTACGGCGCCGTGACCGCCACGACCTCCATCGGCGGCGGGGCGGCGGTCGAGAAGATGCAGGGCTGGGGCCGTCAGCTCGGCCTCACCCCGATGCGCGACGCCTCCTTCGTCCTCAGCAAGGCGGTCACCGCGCTCACCGTCGCGTGCGTGCCGATCGGTCTCATCTACTTCATCGGGGCGCTCACCGGCGCCGAGGGCACCGTGCAGGCGTGGGTCCTCTCGGCGCTCGTCGTCCTGGCCGGTGCGGGGGTCTTCGCACTCTACGGGCTGTGCGTCGGGCTCGCCTTCCGCTCGGAGAGCGCCGTCGGCGCGGCCTCGGGCACGCTCGTCATCTTCGCCTTCCTCGGCAACGTCTTCACCCCCCTGTCGGGCACGCTGCTCGACATCGCCCGCTTCACCCCGCTCTACGGCTACATCTCGCTGGCGCGCTACCCCATCACCGAGGGCTGGCTCGTGAGCACGCAGGACGGTGCGGCGATGGTGCAGGAGCCGCTGTGGGTGCCGGTGACCAACCTGCTCGTCTGGGGCGCGATCTTCGCCGTCGTCGCCACCATGCTCGTGCGCCGCAGCCGCGGCCGTCAGTGACCCCCGGCGATGCCCGGCGCTAGCCTGCGGCCCATGGAGCGACGACGCGGCGACGTGGTGGGGGAGGAGGTCGAGCGCGACCCCTGGGCCCGCTTCGGCTGGCTGCTCGGCGCGGTCTGGCTCGTCTTCATCGTCTTCCCGGTCGTCTCCATCGTCCAGGACGACGCGCCGTGGCCGTGGCGCGCGCTGGGGATCCTCGTCGTCCTCGCCTTCTGCGTCGTCTACCTCCACGCGATGCGGGCGGAAGACCGGCCCGAGGGCACGAGCTGGAGCGTGTGGACCTACCTCGCGGTCCTCGTCGCCCTCACCCTCGCGACGATCCCCACCGCCGGCATCGCCTCGCTCGGGCTCGTCCCCTTCGTCCTGGCCCTCGCCGGCATCGCCCTGCGGCCCTGGCAGGCCCTCGTCGCGCTCGCCCTGGCCCTGGGCATCGCCTCGGTCGTCGTGTCCCAGGTGGGCATCGAGCAGCTCGCCTTCGTCTACCTCGTCTATCCGATGGTCACGCTGACGCTCATCCTCGTCGGCGGCCTCGACCGCAGCTCGTCGCGGCGGCGCGCCTCCGAGCAGCGCCTGTCGATCAGCCAGGAGCGCGAGCGGGTCGCCCGCGACGTGCACGACGTCCTCGGCCACTCGCTGACCGTCGTCACCGTCAAGGCCGAGCTCGCCGAGCGTCTCGTCGACGTCGACCCGGAGCGGGCCAAGGCCGAGCTCGCCGAGCTGCGCTCCATCGCGCGCCAGTCGCTCGCCGAGATCCGGGCCACCGTGGCGGGGCTGCGCGTCGCCCGCCTCGCGGACGAGATCGACTCGGCACGCGGGGCGATGGCCGACGCGGGCATCGCGCTCGTCGTCGACGGCGACCCGGCCGAGGTCGACCCGCGGCACCGGATCACCCTCGCCTGGGCGCTGCGCGAGCTCGCGACGAACGTCGTGCGCCACAGCGGCGCCACCGGGTGCGTCGTCACCCTGGGCGAGGACCGCCTCGTCGTCGTCGACGACGGGCGGGGGCCGCGCTCGGGACGCGAGGGCAACGGCCTGCGCGGGCTGCGCGAGCGGGTCGAGCCGTCCGGCGGGAGCGTCGTCGTCGAGGCGGCCGAGCCGGGCACGCGCGTGGAGGTGACGCTGTGAGCATCAAGGTGCTGCTGGCCGACGACCAGGCCCTCGTGCGGGGCGCCCTCGCGGCCCTGCTCGGTCTCGAGCGCGACATCGACGTCGTCGGCGAGGTCGGCCGCGGCGACGAGGTCCTCGCCGCGGTGCGGCGCACCGGGGCCGAGGTCGCCCTGCTCGACATCGAGATGCCCGGCATGTCGGGCATCGACGTCGCCGAGCAGCTCTCCCGGGAGGAGCCGTCCTGCCGGGCCCTCGTCGTGACGACCTTCGGGCGGGCCGGCTACGTGCGCCGGGCCCTCGAGGCCGGTGCGCGGGGCTTCGTCGTCAAGGACACCCCGGCGAGCGAGCTCGCCGAGGCGGTGCGCCGGGTGCACTCGGGTCTGCGCGTCATCGACCCGACGCTCGCCGCGGAGTCGCTCTACGAGGGGGTGAACCCGCTCTCCCCGCGCGAGCGGGAGGTCCTGCGCGAGGCGCTCACGGGCGCACCGGTCGCGAGCATCGCCGCGCAGGTATACCTCTCGCCGGGCACGGTGCGCAACCACCTCTCCTCGGCCATCGGCAAGACGGGCACGACGACCCGGATGGAGGCGGCGAGGGTCGCCCAGGACAACGGCTGGCTCTAGGTGCGGCGCGGTGTGCGATCCGGGCGGGTCGGACCCTAGGGTTGTGCGTCATGACCGACATCTCGCCGGACGTCTCCCCTGACGACGAGCTCCTCGAGGCCGCCGTGGAGTCCGACCTGCTCGAGCAGGACCCTCACGAGCCGAACTTCGCCCAGGTCTTCTACCCCGCCCGACCCCGCGCCCTTCGTCCGCGGGGCCGGCTGCGGCCCCAGGGGTCGCCCTCGCCGGCCGAGCTGCGCTCCGGTGAGCCGCTCGGGGACAACCCCGTCTACGTCGAGTGGCTGCGCGACCAGTCGATGCTCGCCGACGCGAAGGCCATCGCCCGGCAGTTCTCGGCCGTGGGCTCGATGTGGCAGAACCCCTACGCCACCCCGGACCCGCGCCTCGCGGTCCAGACCGCGTCGGTGTGGTTCACCGCCTACCCGATCTCGATGATCACCCCGCCCGGGCGCTCCTTCCTCGCCGCGCTCGGCGACGACGAGCTGTGGCGCACCTTCGCCGACATCGGCATCCACGGCCTGCACACGGGCCCGGTCAAGCAGGCCGGCGGGATCTCCGGGTGGAGCCCCACGCCGAGCATCGACGGGCACTTCGACCGCATCTCGACCCACATCGACACCGCCTTCGGCACCGAGGACGAGTTCCGCGAGATGTGCGTCACCGCCGCCGCGCACGACGGCACGGTCATCGACGACATCGTGCCCGGGCACACCGGCAAGGGCGCCGACTTCCGCCTCGCCGAGCTCGGGGTCGACGACTACCCCGGGATCTACCACATGGTCCTCGTGCCCGAGGAGGACTGGCACCTGCTGCCCGACGTGCCCGAGGGGCGCGACTCGGTCAACCTCGACGAGGAGGCCGAGGCCGCACTGTCGGAGGCGGGCTACATCGTCGGCCGGCTCCAGCGGGTGATCTTCCACGTGCCCGGGGTCAAGGACACGAACTGGAGCGCGACCTCGGCGGTCACCGGTCCCGACGGCATCCGGCGGCGCTGGGTCTACCTGCACTACTTCAAGGAGGGCCAGCCCTCGATCAACTGGCTCGACCCCACCTTCGCCGGCATGCGCATGGTCATGGGCGACGCCCTGCACAGCCTCGGCGACCTCGGTTCCGGGGGTCTGCGGCTCGACGCCAACGGCTTCCTCGGGGTCGAGAAGTCCGCGGAGGGCTCGCCCGCCTGGTCCGAGGGGCACCCCCTGTCCGAGGCGGCCAACCAGCTCATCGGGTCGATGGTGCGCAAGATCGGCGGCTTCACCTTCCAGGAGCTCAACCTCTCGATCGACGACATCGCGACGACCTCCGAGGCCGGGGCCGACCTGTCCTACGACTTCGTCAACCGGCCCGCCTACCAGCACGCGCTCGCGACGGCCGACACGGAGTTCCTC
This sequence comes from Janibacter melonis, assembly GCF_003721155.3. Classification (NCBI taxonomy): domain Bacteria; kingdom Bacillati; phylum Actinomycetota; class Actinomycetes; order Micrococcales; family Intrasporangiaceae; genus Janibacter; species Janibacter melonis. The sequence goes on from NZ_CP044548.2 coordinate 312,992, forward strand.
CGGCTGACGATGCGCGAGGCGATGGCTCGGGGCGTCCACGCGGTCGGGCTCGTCCACGCGCTGCAGAACCACGACGAGATGACCTACGAGCTCGTCCACTTCGCCAGCGAGCACCGCGAGGAGGAGTTCACCTTCCGCGGCGAGCAGGTGAGCGGCGAGGTGCTCGCCGAGACGATCCGCGGCGAGCTCACGGAGCGGCTCACCGGTGACGCCGCGCCATACAACCAGGTCTTCACGACCAACGGCATCGCCTCGACGACGGCGTCGATCATCGCCGGGTCGCTCGGCATCACCGACCTCGAGGCGATCGGCGAGGAGGAGGTCGCCCGGATCCGTCAGGCGCACCTGCTCCTCGCGAGCTACAACGCGCTGCAGCCGGGCGTCTTCGCCCTCTCCGGGTGGGACCTCACCGGCGCGCTGCCGCTGCCCGCCGACCACCCGGACGTCGCGCCGCTGCTCGACGGGGGAGACACCCGCTGGATCCACCGCGGCGCCTACGACCTGCTCGGCGTCGACCCCTCCGCCCAGCGCTCGATGTCCGGCATGCCCCGGGCCCGCTCGCTCTACGGCACCCTGCCCGAGCAGCTCGAGGACGAGACGTCCTTCGTCTACCGGCTCAAGCAGATCCTCCACCTGCGCGGGTACTTCCAGATCGCGACGACGAGCCAGGTCGACGTGCCCGACGTCGCGCACCCGGCGATGCTCGTCATGGTCCACGACTACGAGAGCATCGAGGGGCAGATGCAGGTGACGGTGCTCAACTTCGCCGCCGAGCCGATCTCCGGCACGGTCATCAGCGAGCACCTCGTCCCCGGCGCCCGGCTCATGGACATGGGCGACGGGTCGACCTTCGGCGAGGTCGACCAGCTGCACGGCTTCCACGTCGAGCTCGAGGCGCACGCGGCGCTGGCGCTGCTCGTGCGCTCCTGAGGCGGGGCGGACCGCCCCGGCGGGCCGCCCCGGCGGGCCGCTCTCTCATCGCCGTCTCATCCACGTCGTCCAGGGTGGGTGCATGCGCCGCACCCTCACCGCCGTCCTGCTCGCCGCCGCCCTCCCGCTCGGTCTCTCCGCCTGCGTGCTGCCGCTCGGGGGAGAGGACGAGCCCGGGTCGAGCCAGACCGAGGAGGACGGCGGCGACGGTCAGGACGAGGGCGACGACGGTGACGACGGTCAGGACGGCGGCGACGACGGCGAGGACGACGACGGCGGCGAGGACGACGACAGCTGACACGGTCGAGCCCCCGTCGCCGCCGTTAGCGTGAGGTGATGACCCAGCCCCCTCGCCGACGCGTCCAGGTCCGCCCCCTCGGGGGTGCCGCGGGATGCCTGACGATGATCGTCGTCTCGCTGCTCCTGTCGGTCCTGCTCACGGTGCTGCTCAACCTCGTGCTCTGAGCGGGCGCGCGGCTCCCCCTTCGCGCCCGGTTGCGCCCACGGCGAACACGCAGATGGGTCGGGAGTAGCGCCGGACCCTTCAACGTTAGGGTCACTGACAACGCCATCACGACACGAGAGCGAGCGAGCGTGAGCAACCCCAGCGAGATCGTCGCGGCAGGCCCCCAGGGCGGCCTCGGACTCGACGACCACATCTACCAGCGGCTCCTCAAGGAGCGGATCATCTTCCTCGGGTCGGACGTGCGCGACGACAACGCGAACGCCATCGCGGCCCAGATGCTGCTCCTCGCGGCGGAGGACCCGGAGAAGGACATCTGGCTGTACATCAACAGCCCCGGCGGCTCGATCTCCGCCGGCATGGCCATCTTCGACACGATGAAGTGGATCCCCAACGACGTCGCGACCGTGGCCATGGGCCTGGCCGCGTCGATGGGCCAGTTCCTCCTGTCGGCCGGCACCCCGGGCAAGCGCTACGCGACCCCCCACGCGCGGGTCATGATGCACCAGCCCTCGGGCGGCATCGGCGGCACCGCGTCCGACATCAAGATCCAGGCCGAGCAGATGCTCTTCGTCAAGAAGCAGATGGCCGAGCTCATCGCCCAGCACACGGGCCAGGACCTCGAGCGGATCGAGAAGGACTCCGACCGCGACCGGTGGTTCTCCGCCGAGGAGGCCAAGGAGTACGGCTTCATCGACCACGTCTTCGAGAGCGCGGCGCAGGCCGGGCCGCGCAGCGACAACCCGGTCACCGACTGAGCGCGCGAGAGACCAGGAGAGAGACACATGTACTTCGACCCCCAGGCCCGCACGTCCATGCCCGGTGACGCCCCGATGCGCCCCGGCCCGTCGAGCCGCTACATCCTGCCGAACTTCGAGGAGCGCACCTCCTACGGCATGAAGCGGATGGACCCGTACACCAAGCTCTTCGAGGACCGCATCATCTTCCTCGGGGTGCAGGTGGACGACGCCAGCGCGGACGACATCATCGCCCAGCTGCTCGTGCTCGAGTCGATGGAGCCCGAGCGCGACATCCTCATGTACATCAACAGCCCGGGCGGCTCCTTCACCGCCATGACGGCGATCTACGACACGATGCAGTACATCCGTCCTGACATCCAGACCTTCGTCATCGGCCAGGCCGCCTCGGCCGCCGCGGTGCTCCTCGCCGCCGGCGCCCCGGGCAAGCGCTTCGCCCTGCCGAACTCGCGCATCCTCATCCACCAGCCGGCTCTCGCCGGTGGGGCGGGCGGTCAGGCCTCCGACCTGGAGATCCAGGCCAACGAGGTGCTGCGCATGCGCGAGTGGCTCGAGGAGACCTGGGCCAAGCACTCGGGCAAGACCCCCGAGCAGGTCCGCGAGGACATCGAGCGCGACAAGATCCTCTCGGCCGCCGAGGCCAAGGACTACGGGCTCATCGACCTCGTGCTCACCCCGCGCAAGGCCTCGCTCGAGGACTGAGCAGGACCGCCGCCGACGGCCGCCGCCCCCCACGGGGACGGCGGCCGTCGTCGTGCCCGGGGGAGGGAACCGGGGGGATCGTCGGGACGTCGAAGGGGGATGAGGCTCCTCCTCGCGTCCGTGCTCGTGGGTCTCGGCGTCCTCGGCAGCACGCCGACCGCCCGTGCTGCCCCGTGCTCCCAGACCTGCTCGTGCGTGCGCGGGACCCCTCAGCAGCAGGCCGAGCGCGCCGATGTCCTCGCCGTCGTCACCGTCACCGACGTGGCACTACCCGGCGGCGGCGGGGCGGGCTACGCGTACTACCGGCTCGACGTGGACCAGCGCGTCGGCGGCGACGTCTCGCGGACTGCCACCGTCCGCGCCTACACCGTCTCGGACGGGTGCGGCGTGCGCCTCATGAGGGGCCGGACATATCTCCTCTACGCGCAGGAGGACGCACGCGGCGCACTCATGACGACGCTGTGCAGCGGGACGCGACGGGCCACCCCTTCGCTCGTCCTCGCGGTCACCGGATCGGTCGCCCTCACCGCGTTGCGCTGACAGCGGACAGGCGCGACGCGCCCCCCACACGCGGTGTCCAATAGCAGGACAGCGACGAGCCGACGGGTACCGTCGGGCACGTCGGCCGGCGGCGACCGGCGGCACCGGGCGAGCGAGAGGATCTGGACGTGGCACGAGTCGGAGAGAGCGGAGACCTCCTCAAGTGCTCCTTCTGCGGCAAGTCCCAGAAGCAGGTCAAGAAGCTCATCGCGGGTCCCGGGGTGTACATCTGCGACGAGTGCATCGACCTGTGCAACGAGATCATCGAGGAGGAGCTGTCCGAGGGCAGCAACCTCGGCTTTGACGAGCTGCCCAAGCCGCGTGAGATCTTCGACTTCCTGCAGAAGTTCATCATCGGCCAGGAGGGCGCGAAGAAGTCGCTCGCCGTCGCCGTCTACAACCACTACAAGCGGGTCCAGGCCCAGGAGGCCGCGAGCACCGCCGGCAAGCGCGACGAGGAGCACGTGGACATCGCCAAGTCCAACATCCTGCTCATCGGTCCCACCGGCTGCGGCAAGACCTACCTCGCCCAGACCCTCGCGAAGATGCTCGACGTCCCCTTCGCCATCGCCGACGCGACGGCGCTCACCGAGGCCGGCTACGTCGGCGAGGACGTCGAGAACATCCTGCTCAAGCTCATCCAGGCCGCGGACTACGACGTCAAGAAGGCCGAGCAGGGGATCATCTACATCGACGAGGTCGACAAGATCGCCCGCAAGAGCGAGAACCCCTCGATCACCCGTGACGTCTCGGGCGAAGGGGTGCAGCAGGCCCTGCTGAAGATCCTCGAGGGGACGACGGCCTCCGTGCCGCCGCAGGGCGGGCGCAAGCACCCGCACCAGGAGTTCATCCAGATCGACACGACGAACGTGCTCTTCATCGTCGGTGGGGCCTTCGCCGGGCTGGAGAAGCTCATCGAGTCGCGCAGCGGCAAGAAGGGCCTGGGCTTCGGCTCCGAGCTGCACACGCCGACCGATCTCGCCGACTCCATCGTCGACGTCATGCCCGAGGACCTCATGAAGTTCGGGCTCATCCCCGAGTTCATCGGTCGTCTGCCGGTCATCACGACGGTCTCGCCGCTCGACCAGGACGCGCTGACGAAGATCCTCACCGAGCCGCGCAACGCCCTCGTCAAGCAGTACCGGAAGATGTTCGCGCTCGACGACGTCGAGCTCGAGTTCACCGACGACGCAGTCGAGGCCATCGCCGACCAGGCGCTCGCTCGCGGCACCGGCGCGCGCGGTCTACGCGCGATCATGGAGGAGGTCCTCCTGCCGGTGATGTTCGACGTCCCGAGCGACGAGGGCATCAAGCAGGTCGTCGTCACCCGCGAGGTCGTCCTCGACAACGTGCTGCCGACCATCGTGCGCCACGAGCAGGAGACCAAGCGCAAGCCGAAGCAGAAGCGCTCGGCCTGAGCAGGTCGACGTGAGCGCACTCTCGCCCGAGGCCCTCGAGCGGCTCGTCGCCGCGCTGCCCGAGGGGGTCGTGGCCACCCGCGCGGAGACGCTCGAGAAGTACCGCCACGACGGGGCGAACGACCCCACCGCGCAGCTGCCCCTGGCGTGCGTGCGCGCGGAGTCCACCGACCACGTCGTGACGACGATGCGGTGGGCCACCGAGCACCGCGTCGCCGTCGTCCCGCGAGGTGCGGGGACGGGGCTGTCGGGTGGCGCGTCGGGGCAGTCCGGGGCGATCACCCTGTCGACCGAGCGCATGCGCGCCGTCGAGGTCGACCCGGCGAGCCGCACCGTCGTCGTCCAGCCCGGTCTGCTCAACGCCGAGGTCAAGGCCGCCGTGGCGGAGCACGGCCTGTGGTACCCGCCCGACCCCAGCTCGGTCCAGATCTGCTCCATCGGGGGCAACCTCGCGACGAACGCCGGGGGTCTGTGCTGCGTCAAGTACGGCGTCACCGCCGACTACGTCCTCGGGCTCGAGGTCGTCCTCGCCGACGGCACGGTGCTGCGTCTGGGCGGGCGTCACGTCAAGGACGTCGCCGGCCTGTCGCTCATGCCGCTCTTCGTCGGCAGCGAGGGGACCCTGGGCATCATCACCTCGGCCACCCTGCGCCTCGTGCCGGCGCAGCGGCCGGCCGCCACCCTCGTCGCGACCTTCCCGACCGTCGCGGCGGCCGCCGACGCCGTCGTGCGGGTCGGTCGTGACGTGCAGCCCTCGATGCTCGAGCTGCTCGACCAGGCCGCGATCAACGCCGTCGAGGACTACGCCCCGATGGGTCTGGACCGCGACGCAGGGGCGCTGCTCCTCGCGCAGTCCGACGCGCCGGGCGCCGCCCGGGCCGCCGAGGTCCAGCTCGTCGAGCGCGCGTTCGAGGCGGCGGGGGCCCTCGAGGTCTTCTCCACCGACGACGTCGACGAGGGCGAGCTCTTCATCCAGGCCCGCCGTCTCGCGCTGCCGGCGCTCGAGCAGCGCGGGCGGGTGCTGCTCGAGGACGTCGGCGCGGCGGTGCCGCTGCTGCCCGACCTGCTCGCCCGGATCGAGGCGGTCGCCGCCCGGCACGGGGTCGCCATCCCCGTCGTCGCCCACGCCGGCGACGGCAACACCCACCCGATCATCGTCGTCGACACCGACGACCCGGACGGCGAGGCGAAGGCGCAGGCCGCCTTCGTCGACGTCATGGCCGCGGCCGTCGAGATCGGCGGCACGATCACCGGCGAGCACGGCATCGGCCGGCTCAAGCGCGACGCCCTGCCGACGCAGCTCGGCCCGGAGGTCATGACCGCGAGCCGGCGGGTCAAGGACGCCCTCGACCCGCTCGGTCTGCTCAACCCCGGCGTCCTGCTCTAGCCGGCCTCGTTCGTCCGGGCGTGCAGGCCCGCCCAGGGGTGTGGCGTGCGCCCCGCTCTCGCGGTTGGATGGAGGCGTGAGCGCGTACCTCCTGCGGGCCGGTGACACCGGCCCGACCCAGCAGTCACCGGTGACGTGCGGCGCGGCCTGCCTCACGGTCGCGCGGATGCTCGTCGACGACCCCTTCGCCCGGTGGGTGACGACGGGCAGCGGCCTGCCGGTCCTCGGGGCCGAGGGCTCGACGCCCGTCGAGCGCTTCGCGAGCTACGAGCGCACCGTGCACCGCCGCACCAACGGGCTCAAGGTCTCGCGCGCCGGGCTCCGGCCGCCGTGGCCGCGCGCGCTCGGCACCCCGCCGTGGGGCGCGCGGGCCGAGCTCGAGGCCGGTGCGAGCCGGGTCGGCACCCGCTACGAGGTCGACGTCCTGCGCCCGCTCGGCGACGACGGGCTGCGGGCGGCCTTCGAGCGTCTGCACCGGGTCGTCGACGAGGGCGAGCCCGCCCTGCTCTACGTCGGCTCGGACATGCTGCCGCGCCACGTGACGCTCGTGCTGCCCGGCCAGCTCGACGACGTCGTCGACGTCTACGAGCCGGCGTCGGGGCACGTGCGCCAGGTGACCGTCACCGAGGTCGTCGAGGCCCGGCTGGGCCTGGGTGGCTGGGACCGTGCGTGGCTGCTCGTGCGCCCGACGGGGGAGCGTCCGGCCCGAGCCGGGTCGCGCCCCGCCTTCGACCCTCGCCGGGTCCCCGTGCCCCGTCTCGTGGCAGGGACGGCGCCGGCCCCCGACGCGGTGCGCAGCGAGCCCGTGCGCTGACCCGACCCCGCCTGACGCCGGCTACCACGCCGTAGTGGTCGTGATCACCACCAGTACGGCGTGGTAGCCGGGTGGGCAGGCGAGGGCGAAGGGGGCGGCAGCCCGGCGAAGGGGGTGGCGACCCCGGCGAAGGGGAGGGGCGGGTCAGCGGCGGTTGCGGCGCCAGATCGCGACGGTGAGGGCGGTGGCGAAGGTGCACCAGCCCGTGTATGTGCCGAGTGCGGCGGTGCGCAGCCGCCCGTGGGGGCGGGCCCGGCGGGTGAGCTCGGCGGCGGTCGCCGCCAGCGCTGCGGAGTCGATCGCGGCGAGACCGGGACGGTGCCCCTTGAAGAAGAGCGCGCTCCACCCCGCGTTGAGGGCGAGGTTCGCCGCGAGGGTGGCCGCGTACCCCTTCGCCGCCTTGGGGTCGTCCTCGGTCTCGGCGAGCGTCGCCGCGCTGCTCAGCGCGATGCCGGTGTACAGCGCCGTCCACACGACGGGGAAGGCGATGGCCGGCGGCTGCCAGCCGGGGGTGTCGAGACGGCGGTACCACCGCGAGCCGGGGTCGGTCGCGAGGCTCCCGACGACCGCGGTCGCAGCGGTGGCCAGACCGGCGACCTGGAGCGAACGGCGCCAGCGCAGCGGGTCGTAGCCCTCCATGGCGGCCTTGAGGGCGTCGGTGTACCCGGTCCGACCGCCGGGGGGCGGGCCGACGAGCTCGAGGAGGTCCTGCTCGTGGCAGACGGCGTCGTGGACGAGGCTGCCGATGAGCGGGCGGGCGATGCCGGCCTTGACGGGGGTGACGAGCCCGATCCAGTGGCTCGCGAGCGACGGGGTGAGGACGGGGACGGTGACGATGACGCGGGGGACGAGCCCGGCGACCTCGGCGTAGCGCTTCATCATCTCGGCGTAGGTGAGCACGTCCGGCCCGCCGAGGTCGAAGCTGCGGTTGACGTCGCCCTCGAGCCCGGCGGCCGAGGCGAGGAAGTAGACGACGTCGACGATGCCGATGGGCTGGATCGTGTTGAGCGCCCACTTCGGGGTGATCATCGCCGGCAGCCGCTCGGTGAGGTGGCGCAGCATCTGGAAGCTCGCGGACCCGTCCCCGAGGACGATGCCGGCCTGGAGCACGACGCTGGGCGTGGGGCTGTCGAGGAAGATCTCGCCGACCTCGACCCGCGAGCGCAGGTGGGGCGAGAGCTCGCCGTCGGGGTGCAGCCCGCCGAGGTAGACGATGCGCCCGACGCCGGCCGCCGCGGCCTCGTCGCTGAAGAGCTGGGCCATCTCGCGGTCTCGCTCGATGAAGTCGCCCTCGCCGTCCATCGAGTGCAGCAGGTAGTACGCGACGTCGACGCCCTCGAGCGCACGCGCGACGCTCTCGCGGTCGGTCGCGTCACCCTCGACGACGTCGACCCGGTCGGCCCACTCCCTGGGCAGGCGCGCGGCGGAGCGGGTGAGGACCCGCACGCGCCACCCGCGGTCGAGCAGCTCGGGCAGCAGGTTGGACCCGACGTAGCCGGTCGAGCCGGTCATGAGGACGGTGCCGGGCGCAGCGGTGGTGGTGCTCATGAGAAGAGTCCGATCGACGAGGAGAGGTCGAGGGTCGGCGGGAGGAGGAAGAGCATGCCGAGCGACCACGTGAGGTGGGTGATGATGGGGCCGAGCACACCGCCGGTGACACGGCGCTGCAGCCCCGTGACGACGCCGACGGCCAGTCCCGCGAGCGCGAGCAGGGCGATGCCGCTGGCCAAGGAGACCAGCGTGTAGATCACCGCGGTGATGGCGACGGCGTGCCGCCGCCCCGCGGCGGAGTAGAGGGCTCCGCGGAAGTACAGCTCCTCGGCGATGCCGTTGACGGCGGTGATCGCCGCGACGACCGGCAGCGAGCCGACCGTCGCGTGCGCGAGCAGGCCACGGACCGGCTCGGACAGAGCGGGGATCCCGGCGACGACGAAGCCGCCGGCGAGGAAGATCGCGAGCAGCAGCAGCCCGAGCGAGAAGGACTGGACCACCGGGCGGGCCGTCGTCCCCGCCCGGGTGTGCCCGCGCCCGAGCCACAGCCGGCCCGAGGCGAAGGCGCCGATCGTCCACACCGCGGCGAGCGCGAGCGTCGCCCCGTAGAAGAGCGGGTCGCCGGGCTCGATCCGCAGCGCGGACGCGAGCAGGACCGCCCCCAGGGCGAGCGTGATGACGGCGACGACGCGGCGCCGGCGGAAGGCGGCGTCGGACTCGGCGTGGTCGCGCTCCACGGGGGTGAGCAGCGCGGCATGGAGGAACTTCGAGACCTCGGTCACGGGGTTGATCACGGGTCGCTCCTGCCTCGGGGGCGGTCGGGGGTCAGGTCTGCTTGGGGGGCTTGACGAAGGGGACGAGCTCGACGTCGACGAGGGCGACGGCCTCGCCCTCGGCGTAGTCGAGCGTGCCGGTGAGACGTCCGGCGGTGCGCAGGTCCGGCTCGCCCTGCTGCACGAGCGGGGCGAGGGCGGCGGGGGTCTGCAGCGTCGCCGAGGTGATCTCGGAGCGCATGCCGACCTTCGCGTCGGACTTGGCCTTGCGCACCTGGCTCAGGGCCGCGCCGACGGCCGCGAGGACCTCGGGGTCGCCGGGCTGGCCCAGGGCGAGCTCGTCGACGAGCGGCCACGTCGAGCGGTGGACCGAGCCCTGCTGCCACCACGACCAGACCTCCTCGGTCGCGTAGGGCAGGAAGGGGGCGAGCAGGCGCAGGAGCACCGACAGCGCGAGCCGCAGGGCGGCGCGGGCGGAGGGGTCACCGGCGTGGGCACGGTCCTTGACGAGCTCGATGTAGTCGTCGCAGAAGGTCCAGAAGAAGGTCTCGGTGACGTCGAGCGAGCGGGTGTAGTCCCAGCCCTCGAAGCCGGCGGTCGCGTCGCGCACGACGTGGGCGAGCGCGGCGATCATCGAGCGGTCGAGCGGCTCGGTGATGACCGAGGCCAGACCCTGACGGGGCTCGAGCTCGGGCTCGCCGAAGCCGAGGGCGAACTTGCTCGCGTTGAGCAGCTTGATCGCCAGGCGCCGGCCGACCTTCATCTGACCCGTGTCGTACGCCGCGTCGGTGCCCAGACGCCCGCTCGCAGCCCAGTAGCGCACCGCGTCGGCGGAGTGCTCGACGACGACGTCCTCGGGGGTGACGACGTTGCCCTTGCTCTTGCTCATCTTCTTGCGCTCGGGGTCGAGGATCCAGCCGCTGATCGCGGCGTCGGTCCACGGCACGCTGCCGTGCTCGAAGTGCGAGCGCACGACGGTCGCGAAGAGCCAGGTACGGATGATGTCGTGCCCCTGCGGGCGCACGTCCATGGGGAAGACCTTGCCGAAGAGGTCGCTCGTCCCGGCCTCGGCGCCGCGCCAGTCGCCGGCGATCTGCGGGGTGAGCGAGCTCGTCGCCCACGTGTCCATGACGTCGGGGTCGCCGGTGAAGCCGCCGGGCTGGTCGCGCTGGTCCTCGGTGTACCCCGGCGGCGTCTGCGCGGCGGGGTCGACGGGCAGGGTGTCCTCGGCCGGGGCGATCGGGGCGTCGTAGTCGGGCTCGCCGGAGGCGTCGAGGCGGTACCAGACGGGGATCGGCACCCCGAAGAAGCGCTGACGGCTCACGAGCCAGTCGCCGTTGAGCCCGGCCACCCAGTTCTTGTAGCGCGAGCGCATGAAGGAGGGGTGGAAGTCGATCTCGTCGCCGCGCGCCTGCAGCGCCTCGTTGAGCTCGACGTCGCGCCCGCCGTTGCGGATGTACCACTGACGGCTCGTGACGATCTCGAGCGGCTTCTCGCCCCGCTCGTAGAAGTTGGCCTTGCGCTGGGTCTTCTGCGGCTCGCCGTCGAGGTCGCCGGACGCGCGCAGCGCCTCGACGACCACCTCGCGGGCGGAGTGCACGGTCTTGCCCGCCATCTCCTCGAAGACCTCGGTGCCGCGGTCCCCCTTCGCGTCGGCGACCCATGCGGGGACCTCGGCCTGCACGCGGCCCGCGCGGGTGATGACCGAGCGGGTCGGCAGGCGCAGCTCGCGCCACCAGATGACGTCGGTGAGGTCACCGAAGGTGCAGCACATCGCGATGCCCGCGCCCTTGTCCATCTCGGCGGCCGGGTGGGCGACGACGGGGATCTCGACGCCGAAGACCGGGGAGGTCACGCTCGTGCCGAAGAGGCCCTGGTAGCGCTCGTCGTCGGGGTGCGCGACGAGCGCGACGCACGCGGGGAGCAGCTCGGGGCGGGTGGTCTCGATGTGCACCGGCTCGCCGGTCGTGCCGTCCGCGGCGACGCGGTGGAAGGCGACGCGGTGGTACGCCCCCGGGTAGTCGCGCGCCTCGAGCTCGGCCTGGGCGACGGCGGTCTGGAAGGTGACGTCCCACAGCCCCGGCGCCTCGGCCGTGTAGGCCTCGCCGCGGGCGAGCTGGCGCAGGAAGGCCTGCTGCGCGGTCGCGCGGGAGCGGTCGTCGATGGTGCGGTACTGGATGTCCCAGTCGAGGCTGAAGCCGAGCCGGCGGAAGAGGGACTCGAAGGCCTCCTCGTCCTTGACCGTCAGCTCGTCGCACAGCTCGATGAAGTTCTGCCGGCTGATCGGCTGCTGGTCGGCGGCCTTGATGCTCTTGGTGTCCCCGGCGAAGGGGGGCACGTACCCGGGCTCGTAGGGCAGGGTCGCGTCGCCGCGCACGCCGTAGAAGTTCTGGACGCGCTTCTCGGTCGGCAGGCCGTTGTCGTCCCAGCCGATCGGGTAGAAGACGTCGAAGCCGGCCATCCGCTTGTAGCGGGCCATGCAGTCGGTGTGGGTGTAGCTGAAGACGTGCCCCATGTGCAGCGAGCCGGAGGCGGTCGGCGGCGGGGTGTCGATGGAGAAGACCTTCGAGCGGTCGGCGGTGCCGCCGAAGGCGTAGGTGCGCTCCTCGCGCCATACCTGCGCCCACTTGTCCTCGAGGCCGTCCAGGGACGGTCGATCGGGGATCGGCGAAGGGGTGGTGGGGGCGTTCGTCATGGGCCCGATCCTCCCATCACGGCGACCTCGCGACCCAATCGACCCGGGCCCTGTCGAGGGTGCCGTCGTAGGCTGGGCGCATGACGCCCCCGCGCTTCTCGGCAGAGCCGACGTACCGCACGATCATCGCCGTCGGCCGGCCGACCTTCCTCGCCCTGGGCTACCAGCTGCGCTACCGCGGCCGGCACAACGTGCCCCGTCATGGCGGCGCCGTCATGGCGGTCAACCACACGTCCTACGTCGACTTCCTCTTCGCCGGTGTCGCCGCGCGCAAGCAGCACCGCTTCGTGCGCTTCATGGCCAAGAAGTCGATCTTCGGGCACCCCCAGGCCGGCAAGATCATGCGCGGGTGCAAGCACATCCCCGTCGACCGGCGCGCGGGCACCGAGTCCTACCGCCTGGCCGTCGAGGCCCTGCGCAGCGGGGAGGTCGTCGGCGTCTACCCCGAGGCGACGATGTCGCGCAGCTTCGAGATCAAGGAGCTGAAGAAGGGCGCGGTGCGCATGGCCCAGGAGGCCGGCGTCCCCGTGCTCCCGACGATCGTCTGGGGCTCGCACCGGATCTGGACCAAGGACGCGCCCCGCCGCATCGGGCGCACGAAGACCCCGATCCACGTGACGATCGGCGAGCCGCTGCACGTCGGTCCCGACGACGACGTCACGGCCAAGACCGAGGAGCTGCGCGAGATCATGAAGCGCCTCCTCGACGAGACGATCGCGGGCTACCCCGAGCTCACCGGCGACGACCTGCGCTTCCTCCCCGCCCGCCTCGGCGGCACCGCCCCGACCTACGAGGCCGCGTACTCGAAGGACTTCTCCGACATGAGCCGCACCCGCGACGAGTTCACCGGCTGACCCCTTCGCCCCCGCAGGGCTGGGTCGTGAGGTGGCTGGGTCGTGGGTGGACCTTCGCGGCTGAGTCCCACCAGCCCCAAGATTCTCGGGTCACCCGATAAACCCCCGCCCAGCACGAGTAAGAAACTCCTGCTGAGCCGGTGTTTATCGGGTGACCCGATAAACATGTGGCGGGTGTGGCGAGCCCCCCCGGGGGACTAGGGGCGAAGGGGACCCGGCGAAGTGGTCAGACCGGGTGACCGAGGTGGGAGAGGGCCTGGCGCAGGAGGACGCCGTGGCCGCCGCCCATGTCGGCGAGCAGGCCCGGCTCGGAGGCCTCGCTCGGGGTGAGCCAGGAGAGGTCGAGCGCGTCCTGCTGGGGGGCGCAGTCGCCGCCGACGGGCACGACGTAGACCATCGCGACGGCGTGCTGGCGCGGGTCGTGGAAGGGCGTGACCCCGGGGGTGGGGAAGAACTCCGCCACGGTGAAGGGCTGGGGGCTCGGCGGCACCTGCGGCAGGGCCATCGGGCCGAGGTCCTTCTCGAGGTGGCGCACGAGCGCGTCGCGGATCCGCTCGTGGTACTGGACCCGACCGCCGACGAGCTCGCGCTCCATCCGGCCGGTGTCGGTGGCCCGCAGGAGCAGCCCGACGGAGGTGATCTCGCCGCTCTGGTCGACGCGCACGGGCACGGCGACGACGTAGAGCATCGGCACACGGCCCCGCACCGACTCGAGCTCTTCGCGAGGCAGCCAGGCCTCCTGGCGGTGGGTCTCGGTCGACATGGCCCCGATCCTGCCAGAGCGGGCGGCGCCCCGACGCACGGCGTCAGCCGGGCTGGTCCTGCGGCCCCTCGAAGCGTCCCTGCGCGTCGAAGGCCGCCTTGCGCGAGGCCCGCCGCAGGGCCCCGAGGACGGCCCGACCGGTGAGGCAGACGAGGAGCACGGTGGTCAGCGCCCGCCCGATGTCCCACCCCAGCGAGGTCGACACGGAGTAGACGAGGAAGCGCTGGAGGTTCTCCAGCGCCGGCGCCCCGGGCACGAAGGTGATCGCGCTCTCGCCCTGGACGGTGAAGGGCCAGAAGGCGAAGTTCAGCGCGACGCCGTAGAGCAGCGCGGCGAGCGCGCCGTACCCGGCGAGCAGCGCGATCTCGGCGCGCCCCCTCGCCCGCGGCAGCAGCCCGGCGCCGAGCCCGACCCACGCGGCGCCGAGCATCTGGAAGGGCAGCCACGGGCCGACGCCGGCTGTGAGCAGCGCCGACGAGAAGAGCGTCGTCGTGCCGAGCACGAAGCCGAAGCCCGGCCCGAAGACCCTCCCGGCCAGCACGAGGAGGAAGAAGACGGTCTCGACCCCCGAGGTGCCCGCGCCCATCGGCCGCAGGATCGCGCCCACGGCCGAGAGGACCCCGAGCATCGCGACGGCCTTGACGTCGAGCCCGCCCTCGGCGACCTCGGCGAGGACGACGGCCAGGACGAAGGGGAGGAGGAGGGCGAGCACGAGCGGCGCGTCGGCGCTGTGCTCGCTCGCCATCTCCGGGGAGATCAGGAGCGGCCAGCCGAAGGCGAGCAGCCCGACGACGCTCGACATGACGACCGCGGCGGTCGACCACGGCCGCAGCTGCACGGCCCGGACCCGGTGGCCGTCGACGACCGGGCGCGGCGGGCTCGTCGGGCTCATCGCCGAGCCTCGAGCTGCGCGCGCACCTCGGCGACGGTGAGGTAGCCCGCCGGCGCCGTGATCTTCGCGACCTGGGGGGCGAAGGCGGGGGAGGCCAGGACGACGTCGGCGGTCGGGCCGTCGGCGACGACCTCGCCGGCTGCGAGCAGGAGCACCCGGTCGGCGCTCTCGGCGACGAACTCCACGTCGTGGGTCGAGCACAGCACCGCGCGCCCGCTGCGCGCGAGCCGGCGCACGGCGTCGCGCAGGGCGGCCTTCGCGGTGTAGTCGAGCCCGCGCGTCGGCTCGTCGAGGAGCAGGACCGGCGGGTCGGCGGTGAGCTGCACCGCGAGCACGAGCGAGAGGCGCTGCCCCTCGGAGAGGTCACGGGGGTGGCGCTCGCCGGGGATGCCCGGGGCGAGGGCGTCGAGGTGCGCGCGAGCCGTGCCGGACGCGGCGTCGCTCTCGCGGTCGGCCTGCGCGAGCTCGGCGTCGACGGTGTCGAGGTAGAGCAGGTCGCTCGCGGTCTGCGGCACGAGCCCCACCCGGGCGCGACGCTGCGCCGCGCCGAGGTCGGCCGTGTCGGCCCCGTCGACGCGCACCCGCCCGGCGGTGCGCGGGCCGGAGCCCTGCAGGGCCCACAGCAGCGTCGACTTGCCGCTGCCGTTGCGGCCCATGAGGGCGGTGACGCTGCCGCGGGGCAGGACGAGGTCGACGTCCTGGACGGCGACGAGGTCGTCGTAGCGCACGCTCACCCCGCCCGCCTCGAGCACCGGCTCGGTGGCGGTCGGCGGCACCGGGGCGGGTCGGGGCGGCAGCTCGCGCCGCAGGGAGACGGCGGCGCGGCGGGCGTCACGCACCGACAGCGGCAGCGGGTCCCACCCGGCGACGCGGCCGAGCTCGACGACGGGCGGCGCCACGGTCGCGGTGCGCATGACGCTCGCGGGCGACCCGTGCTCGACCCGCCCGTCGACGACGTGGAGGACGGAGTCGGCGTGGTGGAGCACCCGCTCGATGCGGTGCTCGGCGATGATCACCGTCGTCGCGAGGTCGTGGACGAGCCGGGTGATCGCGGCGAGCACGTCCTCGGCGCCCGTCGGGTCGAGCGCCGACGTCGGCTCGTCGAGGACGACGACGCGCGGGTGGCAGGTGAGGACGGCGCCGATGGCGACCCGCTGCTGCTGGCCCCCGGAGAGGTCGCGCAGCGGGGCGTCGCGCAGGTCGGCGATGCCGAGGACGTCGAGGGTCTCCTCGACCCGCTTGCGCATCGTCGCCGGCGGCAGCGCGAGCTGCTCCATGCCGTAGGCGAGCTCGGCCTCGACGGTGTCGGTGACGAAGCCGGCGAGGGGGTCCTGCCCGACGACACCGACGACGTCGGCGAGGTCGCGCGGCCGGTGGGTGCGCGTGTCGCGCCCGGCGACGACGACCCGCCCCGAGAGGGTGCCGCCGGTGAAGTGGGGGACCGTGCCGTTGATCGTGCCGAGCAGGGTGCTCTTGCCCGAGCCGGTCCGACCGACGACGACGACGAGCTCGCCCTCCTCGATCTCGACGTCCACGTCGCGCAGCACCGGCTGCGTCGCGTCGGCGTAGGTCACCCCGACGTGCTCGAGGACCACGGCCGGCCCGTGGTGGCTGCCCGTGCTCATGCGCTCTCCTGCGGGGTCGCGACGGCTCGGGCAGGGGCACCGGACGCGCGGCGGGCGGCGCTCGCCCGGGTGACCGGCGGGAGCGGGGTGAGCACCCCGGGCAGCGCGGCGAGGAGGAGCCCGAGCGCGGCCGTCCACGGCAGCGCGGGCGCCCCGAGGGGCTGCAGGGGCAGCGACAGGCCGAGGGGGTCGAGCTCCTGGGCGGCGAGCACCCCGGCGGCCCCGGCGACGCCGCACGCGAGGACGAGCCACTCCGCGCCCCGCCACGGGTCGGGCCGGTAGACGGTGCGGTGCACCGCGGCGCTGCCCAGCCGCAGCCCGAGGGCGCCCAGACCGATCCCGCCGACGAGCATCGGCGTGCCGATCCACGCCGGGCTGCGGGTGTCGAGCAGTCCGTAGACCCCGAGGCAGATCGCGAGGAGCGACGCGAGGGTGACCCCGCTGACGAGCCGCCGGCGGCGAAGGGGGACGTCGCCGCGCCGGCCGTAGCCGCGCGAGTCCATCGCCGAGGCGAGCATGAGGGAGCGGTCGAGGGTGTCCTGCAGGACCGGCATCGCGACCCGGCGGAAGGCGCGCAGACCCCGCCCGGCGTCACCGCGCAGTCGCCGCGCCCGCAGCACCCGCTGGACGGACTCGGCGAGCTGGGGGGCGACGGTGATCGCGACGACGACGGCGGCCCCGATCTCGTGGAGCGCGCCGGGCAGCGCCGCGAGCAGCCGCTTGGGGTTCGCCAGCGCGTTGGCCGCGCCGACGCACAGGATCATCGTCGCCAGGCGCAGGCCCTCCAAGCCCGCGGCGAGCAGCCCCTCCAGTCGGACGGTGCCCAGCAGGTCGATGCCGGCGGCCCACGAGGGCAGGGTCGCGCTCGGCAGCTCGAGCAGCACGGTCTCGCCCCACTTGAGGCCGAGCAGGACGTGCAGGACGAGACGCAGGACGACGACGAGGACGCCGAGCCAGACGTAGAGGCGGAAGGCCCGGGCCCACGGGGTGCTCGGACGACGCGACACGACGACGAAGGTGACGACCGAGATCGCGAGGAGTAGCAGCAGCGGGTTCGTCGTCGCCGAGACGCCGACCGCGAGCGCGATGGCCCACAGCCACCAGGCCCCGGGGTGCACCGCCCGGGGGAGGGGTGGGGTCACGCGCGTCGACGACGGGCGGCGACGACCGCGCCCGCGCCGAGGAGGGCGACGAGCCCGAGGCCGGCGAGCGCCGGCAGGGCGGAGGAGCCGTCCTCCTCGCGCACCGGGGTGCTCGTCGGCAGCACGTCCTGGGGGGCGCCGGCCGTCGCGCCGGCCGAGCCCGAGGAGCTGCTGCGGGACGCCGACGGGGTGCGCTCGCGGGTCGAGCCCGATCGCGTCGACCCGGCAGTGGCGCTCGGGCGACCGCTCGAGGACGCGGAGGGGGTCGAGGTCGCCCCGGGAGCCGTGCCGGAGCCGTCGGTGGTCGCCCCGGGTGCAGGCGCGGAGGGGGTCGAGCCCGGAGCGGGCGCGCCGCTGCCGGTCGCCCCGCCCGAGCGACCCGCACCCGAGCCGCTCGTGCCAGAGCCGCCAGCACCCGAGCCAGAAGAGCCCTGCGCGCTCGAGCCGGAGCCCTGGGTGCTCGAGCCGGAGCCCGAGCCGCCGGAGCTCGAGCCGCCGGAGCCCGAGCCGCTGGACCCGCCACCCACGCCCCCGCTCGACGAGGGCGCCGCGCTCGGGGTGGGCGCCGGGGCAGCCGCGGGCACCGACCACGCCGGCGCCGACCCGGCACCGAAGCGCCAGCCCTGGTAGCTGCCGGGCGCCGGGTCGCTCTGCGGGCTGTACGCGCCGTAGCTGCTGTAGGCCCACGACCCGCCGGCCTCGGCCCGCCAGAAGGACCACGAGGCGCTGCCCGGGGGCGTGCGCACGCACGGGTCGCTGCTCGGCTGCCCGCTGATCCGGCACACGAAGCCGGGCTGGGTCTGGACGTCGGTGATGGTGAAGCCCGCCCTCTTCAGGGCGTCGGCCCCGGAGGTCGGGTCGCCCGGGGCGCAGCGCACGTCGACGCCGCCCGAGTACTGCACGACGACCGTGACGCCGGAGGTGCCCTGGCAGGCCGCGGCCTGCCCCGGAGCGGCGCTCACCGCGAGCGCCGGGGCGACGAGCAGCGTCGCGGCGGCGCCGCGGGCGAGCAGGCGGGTGGTCGTCGACATCGTGGTCCCGGGCCTCAGCGGTGCGCCCCGCGGCGGCGCGAGCCCATGACGGCACCGGCACCGACGAGGGCGAGCAGCCCGGCGCCGACCCAGCCGGCGGCGCCGAGGCCGCCGTCACGGGCGTCGTCGGTCTGGACGACCTCGGGTCGGGTGGGCTCCTGGCCGGGGGTCGTCGGGCGTGCGGTCGCGGTGACCGTCGTCGTGCTCGTCGACGGCTCGTCGCTCGGGTCGGTCGTGCTCGGGTCGCCCGGGGTGGGCTCGTCGGCGCAGTCCAGCGCGACGGGAGCGGCGGCCGCGCCGTCGGAGGTCACGTCGAGGTAGGAGACGTCGGTGCTGCCGAGCAGGGCCTGGGCGGTCGAGCGGTTGAGCTGGTCGCTCGGCTGCGTCGAGGCGTCGGCGGCCGCGGCGTCGGCCGGGGTGTAGGCCAGGGCGCCGGCGACGTCCGGGGACTCGCAGCCCAGGCGCACGGAGTCGAGGAAGCCGCGCGCGGAGGTCAGCGCGTCGGTGCGACCGGCGAGCCGGAAGGCGACCGCGGCCAGACCGGTGGAGTTGGAGTTCTCCTCGCTCGTCGAGGTGCCGCCGCCGACCCCGCCGTCCCCGCCCTGACGGGCCTGGAGGTAGTCGACCGCCTCGGTGATCGCCGCGTCCTGGCCGCCGGCGCCCGAGAGGGCCTGGACCGCGACGGAGGTCGCGTCCGGGTCCGAGGTGCACGCGCCGGCGTTCTCGAGGGCGAAGCCGCCGTCGGCGCACTGCCGGGTGAGCAGGAAGTCCACGGCCTCGTCGGACACGTCGACGCCGTGGCGCTCGAGCCCGATGATCGAGAAGGACTGGCCGAGGGTGTTCGAGTAGTCGCCGTACTGCGAGTCGTCGGTGAACTGCCCGCTCGCCTGCTCGCGGGCCTGCAGCGCGCCCAGGTAGTCGGTGCCGCCGACGGTCCCGCCGAGGCCGCGCGAGGCGGTGAGCGTCAGCAGCTTGCCGGTCGCGCCGACGTAGAGCTCGTCACCGGCGCTGCCGGTGTAGGTGCCGGCCGCACCGAGGACGTGGTCGGTCGAGGCCTGCGACTGGTCGCCGGCGGTGCCCGTGGCCTGCATCGCGAGGATCGCGTCGATCGTCACGCCGGGGTCGTCGTAGGACTGGTCGCCGTAGCTGACGCTCAGCCGGTCGTCGTTCGCCTCGAGCTGGGCGGCGAGGTAGGCCGCGGAGGTCGTGGCGCTCGGCTGCTCGGCGGCCTGCGCGGCGGGGGCGAGCGCGAGGGTGGCGGCCGCAGCGAGGGCAGAGCCGGTGAGCAGGGTGGCGAAGGGGGGACGGCGTGACGTGAGGGGCACGGTGGTCTCTCTCGGTCGGGTGGCGAGCTGGTCTGCACCCGGCACCGAGATGACGGGCTCGACCCGTGGTCCGCGACGGGTGGTGTGCTGAGCCCGCGCAGGCCAGGCGTTCCGACTTCGGCACGACGTGCCGTCACGGCTGCGGGACAGTGCCGGGATCTCACCGGCTTCCCCTGGGGCTGCGCGTCCCGCCCCGGCGACGGGGTGGGCACCATCAGGGTACGCCGGTCGCGGCGGTGCCCACTACACTGCTCGTAGCGTCTGAGCCGTCATCAGCGGCGAGCTGTCCGGAAGAACGGGACGCGACCCCTTCGCCCGAGGTGTCGCTCCTCACTAGAACCGGACGGGTGGGCCCGTCACAGCCCTCATGAGCGGTCGGCAGCACCCCCTTCGCCCGCGAAGGGGTGGTGACGGCAAGCGAGGTGGTACCGCGGTGCCGCCGAGACCGGGAGGTCGCGGCGACGTCGTCCTCGTCGACGACGACCGCGACGACCCGCTGGAGCCACAGCCGATGACCTACCCCAAGGCCTCCACCCACCCCGGCGCCGCCCTCGGCGTGCCCGCGAGCCCCTCCTTCCCCGCGATCGAGGAGGGCGTGCTCGCGTACTGGGAGGGCGACGACACCTTCCGCGCCTCCGTCGAGCAGCGCGCCTCCACGACGCGCGCCGACGAGTTTGTCTTCTACGACGGGCCCCCCTTCGCCAACGGCCTGCCGCACTACGGCCACCTGCTCACTGGCTACGTCAAGGACGTCGTCCCGCGCTACCAGACGATGCTCGGCAAGCGGGTCGAGCGACGCTTCGGCTGGGACACCCACGGGCTGCCCGCCGAGCTCGAGGCGATGCGCCAGCTCGGCCTGAAGACGACCGACGAGATCCGCGAGCTCGGCATCGAGCGCTTCAACGACGCATGCCGCGAGTCGGTCATGCGCTACACGGGGGAGTGGCGCGACTACGTCACCCGTCAGGCGCGGTGGGTCGACTTCGACGACGACTACAAGACGATGAACCCCGACTTCATGGAGTCGGTCATGTGGGCCTTCAAGAGCCTGCACGACAAGGGCCTGGTCTACGAGGGCTTCCGCGTGCTGCCCTACTGCTGGCAGGACGAGACCCCGCTGTCGAACCACGAGCTGCGGATGGACGACGACGTCTACCAGCAGCGTCAGGACCCCGCCGTCACCGTCGGCCTGACGATGGACTCCACGGGCGAGGACCCGGTGCTCGACGGCGCCCGGCTGCTCGTGTGGACGACGACCCCGTGGACCCTGCCCAGCCACCTCGCGGTCATGGTTGGCTCGAGCATCGACTACGTGGTCGTCGAGGCCCCGGTGCCCGGGACCGACGAGACGGGCAGGTTCGTCCTCGCCGAGGCGCGCCTGGGCCACTACGCCCGTGAGCTCGGCGAGGAGCCGACGGTCCTCGGTCGGTACACCGGTGCCCAGCTGCTCGGGCGGACCTACACGCCCCCCTTCGCCTACTACCTGGGGCACGAGCGGGCCTTCCGCGTCGTCGCCGCCGACGACGCCGTGACGACGACCGACGGCTCGGGCCTGGTGCACACCGCCGGCGCCTTCGGCGAGGTCGACAAGGAGGTCACCGACCGCGAGGGCATCGCCGCCGTCATGCCGGTCGCCAAGGACGGGCGCTTCACCGCGCCGGTCGCCGACTACGAGGGCCTGCAGGTCTTCGACGCCAACGGCCCGATCATCGACGCGCTGCGCGCGACGACGCGCGGCGAGGCGAGCGGCGGGGTCACCCCCGGCACGGTGCTGCTGCGCCGCGAGACCTACGAGCACTCCTACCCGCACTGCTGGCGCTGCCGTCAGCCGCTCATCTACAAGGGCGTCGAGTCGTGGTTCGTCGAGGTCACGGCGATCAAGGAGCGGATGCTCGCCAACAACGAGCAGATCACCTGGACGCCCGAGCACGTCAAGCACGGGCAGTTCGGCAAGTGGCTCGAGAACGCCCGCGACTGGTCGATCACCCGCAACCGCTTCTGGGGCTCCCCGGTGCCGGTGTGGAAGTCCGACGACCCGGCCTACCCGCGCCTGGACGTCTACGGCTCCTTCGCGGAGATCGAGCGCGACTTCGGCCGGCTGCCGCGCAACGAGGCCGGTGAGCCCGACCTGCACCGCCCGTGGGTCGACGACCTCACCCGGCCCAACCCCGACGACCCGACGGGCCGCTCGACGATGCGCCGCGTCGAGGACGTCCTCGACGTGTGGTTCGACTCCGGGTCGATGAGCTACGCGCAGGTGCACTACCCCTTCGAGCAGCGCGAGTGGTTCGAGGAGCACTTCCCGGGCGACTTCATCGTCGAGTACATCGGGCAGACGCGCGGCTGGTTCTACACCCTGCACGTGCTCGCGACCGCGCTCTTCGACCGGCCGGCCTTCTCGAGCTGCATCAGCCACGGCATCGTCCTCGGCAACGACGGCGCGAAGATGAGCAAGAGTCTCCGGAACTACCCGGACGTCCGCGAGGTCTTCGATCGTGACGGCGCCGACGCGATGCGCTGGTTCCTCATGAGCAGCCCGATCCTGCGCGGCGGCAACCTCGTCGTCACCGAGGAGGGCATCCGCGAAGGGGTCCGCCAGGTCCTCCTGCCGCTGTGGAGCAGCTGGTACTTCTTCAGCCTCTACGCCAACGCCATGCCGGGCGGGTACGAGGCGCGCTGGTCCACGGCGTCGACCGACCCGCTCGACCGCTACCTGCTGGCGAAGCTGCGCGAGCTCGTCGTGGACGTCCGCGAGCGGATGGACGCCTACGACATCGCCGGGTCGTGCGACGCCGTGCGCGGCTTCACCGACGTGCTGACGAACTGGTACATCCGGCGCTCGCGCGAGCGCTTCTGGGCGACGGGCGAGGACACGAGCGACGCCCAGGCCGCCTTCGACACGCTGCACACGACCCTCGAGGTCCTGTGCCGGGTCGCGGCGCCGCTGCTGCCGCTGACGACCGAGGAGATCTGGCGGGGCCTGACCGGCGGGCGCTCGGTGCACCTCGCCGACTACCCGGACGCCGCGGACCTGCCCGAGGACCACGCGCTCGTCGTCGCCATGGACACGGCTCGCCAGGTCTGCTCGACCGCGTCCTCGCTGCGCAAGTCCAACAAGCTGCGCACCCGTCTGCCGCTGCGCGACCTCACGGTCGTCGTCCCGGGCGCGGCCGCGCTCGCCCCCTTCGGCGCGATCGTCGCCGACGAGGTCAACGTGCGCCAGGTCAGCCTGCTCGACCTCGACGACCCCGCGGCCGACGGCTTCGGGGTGACCCAGCGCCTCACGGTCAACGCGCGCGCCGCCGGGCCGCGCCTGGGTCGCGAGGTGCAGCACGCGATCAAGGGCAGCAAGACGGGCGACTGGTCGGTGGCCGAGGACGGCACCGTCACCTCCGGCGGGCTCGCGCTCGTCGAGGGGGAGTACACCCTCGAGTCGGTCGTCGCCGACGACGGCTCGAGCAGCCGCGCGACGGCGATGCTGCCCGGGGGCGGCTTCGTCGTCCTCGACACCGAGGTCACCGAGGAGCTCGCCGCCGAGGGCCTGGCCCGCGACGTCGTGCGCGCCGTCCAGGACGCGCGCAAGCGCGCCGGGCTCGAGGTCTCGGACCGGATCAGCCTCACCGTCACCGGCAGCCAGCGGCTGTGGGAGGCGACCCTGGCCCACCAGGGCCTCGTCGTCGAGGAGACGCTCGCCGCCCAGTTCGGCGCCGCTCCCCAGCTCGAGGCGCTGCCCGTCGGCGAGGGCGTCGTCGAGACGACCCTGTCCGAGGGAGAGACGGTGCGCATCAAGGTGACCCGCCTTTAGCAGCCCGCCCCGGGGCCTGACTGCCTCCCTTCGGGGGGAGGCGCTCACGGCCCCGGGGAGCAGGCGCGTTGCTAGCGTCGCCGCATGACAGAAGCGCAGCGATGACCTCAGCCGTGGCCGACGCCGTCGTCATCGGCGGTGGGCCCAACGGGCTCGTCGCCGCCAACCTCCTCGCCGACGCCGGCTGGGACGTCGTCCTCCTCGAGGGCGCCGACGAGGTCGGGGGAGCGGTGCGCAGCGCCGAGGTGGCCGCGCCGGGCTTCGTCTCGGACCTCTTCAGCGCCTTCTACCCGCTCGCCGCGGCGAGCCCGGTCATCTCCGGGCTGCACCTCGAGGAGCACGGCCTCGAGTGGGTGGACGCGCCGTCCGTCGTCGGCCACGCCCTGCCCGACGGCCGGGCCGCCGTCATCGAGCGCGACGCCGAGGCGACCGCCGCCGGTCTCGAGGCCGAGGCGCCGGGCGACGGCGCCGCCTGGCTGCGGATGGTCGAGCACTGGCGCTCCGTGCGCGACCCCCTGCTCGACGCGCTCTTCACCCCCTTCCCGCCCGTGCGGGCGGGCCTGCGCCTCGCGCGTCAGCAGCGGGCCGCCGGTCTGGTCGAGCTGGCCCGTCTGGCCACCGTGCCGGTGCGCCGGCTCGGCGAGGAGTCCTTCGCCGGCGAGGGCGGCCGCGTGCTGCTCACCGGCAACGCGATGCACAGCGACCTGCCGCCCGACGGCGCGGGCAGCGGCTTCTTCGGGTGGCTGCTCGCGATGCTCGGCCAGGACGTCGGCTTCCCGGTGCCCCGCGGCGGCGCGGGCGAGCTCGCGCTGTCGATGGCCCGCCGGGCGACGGCGCGCGGCGTCGAGATCCGCACCGGCAGCACCGTCGAGACCGTCCTCGTCGAGCACGGCCGGGCGAGCGGCGTGCGGCTGCGTGATGGCAGCACGGTGCGGGCGCGTCGCGCCGTGCTCGCCGACGTCGGGGCGCCCCACCTCTACCGCGAAATGCTCGACCCGGACGTCGTGCCCGACCGGCTCCTCGCCGACCTCGAGCGCTTCGAGCTCGACGCCGGCACGCTCAAGGTCAACTGGGCGCTCGACGCACCGGTGCCGTGGGCCGCCCCGGGGCTCGCCGGCGCCGGCACGGTGCACCTCGGCGTCGACGACGACGGCCTGCTCGAGGTCTCGAAGGACCTCGCCCTGCGCCGGGTCCCGCGCCGCCCCTTCCTGCTCTTCGGGCAGATGACGACCGCCGACCCCACCCGGTCGCCCGAGGGGACCGAGTCGGCCTGGGCCTACACCCACCTGCCCGTCGGCACGCACGACCCGGCGGTCGTCGACGAGCACGTCGAGCGCATGCGCCAGGCGGTCGAGCAGGTCGCCCCGGGCTTCGCCGGTCATGTCGTCGGCGAGCACGTCCAGTCGCCGAGCGACCTCGAGCACTGGGACCCCAACCTCGTCGGGGGCTCGGTCAACGGCGGCACCTCGGCGCTGCACCAGCAGCTCTTCATGCGCCCCACCCCAGGTCTGGGTCGCTCAGAGACCCCGGTCCCCGGTCTCTACCTCGCGAGCGCGTCGGCCCACCCCGGCGGCGGGGTGCACGGGACGTGCGGCTCGAACGCCGCTCGTGCTGCGCTGTCCGCCCACGGCCGGCTCGGGGCCGTGCACCGGGCGGTGGTGCGCACCGCCTGGTCGCGCGTGCTCACGACGGGGGACCGGTCATGACCGCCCGGGTGGCTCTCGTCACCGGTGCGGGCAGCGGCATCGGCCTGTCCGTCGCCGAGCGGCTCGCGGCCCAGGGCCACGTCGTCGTCCTCGTCGGTCGCGGCGTGCCCGCGCTCGAGCGGGCCCGGGCCGCGTGCGAGCGGGTCGGCGGCTCCGCCATGGTCGTGCCCGCCGACGTCCGCGACGCCGAGGCGGTGCGGTCGGCCTTCGAGACCGCGGCCAGCCTGGGCCGCCTCGACGCCGTCGTGCACAGCGCCGGGGTGCTCACCTACGGGCGCTTCGAGGACGTGCCGGCCGAGGTCTTCGAGGCCGCGATCGACACGACACTGCTCGGCACCTCACGCGTCTTCCGCGAGGCGCTGCGGATCTTCCGCAGCAGCGGCGGCGGTCGCTTCGTCGTCGTCGGGTCCGTCCTCGGCAAGGTCGTCGTGCCCGAGATGTCGTCCTACGTCACCGCGAAGTGGGGCCTGCACGGCCTCGTGCGCACCTTGCAGGTCGAGCACCGGGGCGACCCGGACGTCGAGATCTCGCTCGTCTCGCCCGGCGGGGTCGACACCCCGATCTACCGCAGCTCGGGCACCTTCTCGGGCCGCCACGGCCGCCCGCCCGAGCCGGTCGCCGGTCCGGACAAGGCCGCCGACGCGGTGATGGCCTGCCTCGAACGACCCAGGCGCGAGGTCGACCTCACCTGGACCAACCACGTCATCGTCCTGGGCTCGCGGCTCCTGCCGTGGCTCTACGACGCGGCCGTCGGGCCCCTCGCCTCACGCGTGGCCCAGCAGGCCGGCCGGGGCGTCGAGCCGACGGCGGGCAACGTGCTCGAGCCGCGCGACGTCCCGCCCGAGGTGGAGGACCCGCCTGGCTCGCTGCCGGTCCGGCGCACCGTGGCCGCACCGGCCGACCGGGTGTGGGAGGTCCTCGCCGACCCCGCCCGTCTCCAGCAGTGGCTCCCCGGCGCCCGGGTGCACGAGGCCGAGGACGGACGCCACCTCGTCCTCGGCGCGCAGGGAGCCGCCGGGCCGACCCGACTCAGGGTCGAGGTCGAGCCGGACGACGGGCCGTCGTGCACGGTGACGATCCGCCAGGACGTCGTCGACGGGCCGGGTCGGGTCGTGCCGCGCCTGGCCCGGCAGGGCGCGGTCGTCGTGCGCAGCACGCTGGCGCTGCGCCGGCTCGCCGATCTCGCCGAGGCCCCGCAGCGCGACCTCGGCTCCGCCTGACGGCAGGATGGCGGGCATGCAGGCCGAGCAGATCACCGACCCCGTCGCCCATCACGCAGAAGGCCCGGTGTGGTCGCCCCGGTGGGGCGGCCTGCGCTGGGTCGACATGGTCGCCGGCGACGTGCTCAGCCTGGCGCCCGACGGCTCGGTCGCCCGGCGGCACGTCGGCACCGTCGTCGCGGCCCTGCGCCCGCGCACCCGCGGCGGCGCCGTCCTCGCGCTCGAGCGCGGCTTCGCCCTCGAGGACGCGGACGGGACGGTGACCCCCCTTCGCGACCTGTGGTCCGGACCGGTGCGGATGAACGAAGGGGGATGCGACCCCGACGGCCGCTTCTGGTGCGGCTCGATGGCCTACGACCAGGGCGAGGGGGCCGCGAGCCTGCACCGCCTCGACCCCGACGGGTCGACGAGCGTGCAGCTGACGGGCGTGACGATCTCCAACGGGCTCGAGTGGAGCCCCGACGGCGCGCTGGCCTACTACAACGACACGCAGACCGGGCGGGTCGACGTCTTCGACTACGACCGCGAGAGCGGGCTCACCGGCCGGCGCCCCTTCGTACAGGTCGGCGACGGCGGGCACCCCGACGGCCTGACCGTCGACGCCGAGGGCGGGGTGTGGACCGCGATCTTCGACCAGGGCGTCGTGCACCGCTACGACCGGGCGGGCCGGCTCGACGAGGTCGTCGAGGTCGACGCGCGGCAGGTGACGGCGTGCACCTTCGGCGGGCCCGCTCTCGACGAGCTGTACGTCACGACCTCGCGCGAGGGGCTCGAGGAGGGCGACGACCCGCTCGCCGGCTCGCTCTTCCGGGTCTCGCCCGGGGTCCGAGGTCTGCCGGTCCGCGAGTTCACCGGCTGACCCCCCCCTCGCCCCCCGCCGAGGTATGGCGATCGGTCGGGGTGGTGGGCCACGTCACGACCGATCTCCATACCTCGGCGAAGGGGGAGGAGGCGAAGGGGGAGGGGCGGGTCAGGAGGCGGAGGCCTGGCGCTCCCAGACGCCGCGCTCCATCGGCTCGCCCCGCTCGAGGACGGTCTTGATGCCCGAGAGCACCCACGGCCAGCCGCCGCCGCCCAGACCGGACGGGTCGGGGTTGCCGGCCACCTGCTCGGCGGTCTGCGGCCGGTCGGTGACGTCGTGGGTGAGGGTGAGGCGGGTCGCGCCGTCGGCGGTGACCTCGATGTCCCAGGTGAGCGTGCCCGCGGGCTCCTCGGGGATCCACACGGGTGCCCAGGTCTGCACGAGCCGGCGCGGCGGGTCGCTCTCGAGGACCTCGCCGGTGACGACGACCTCCGGCATGCCCATCTCGAGCATCTGCTCGCTCGCGTGGTGGCGGAAGTCGCCGCCGGGCCGCAGGTCGTAGGAGACGTCTCCCGTGTAGCCGTACATGCGGCTCATCTCGGGGGTGGTGATCGCCTGCCACACCCGCTCCGGGGTGGCGTCGATGAAGATGCGGTACATCTGGGTCTGGCTCATGGCTGGTCCTCCAGGGCTCTCTTGAGGTCGAGCAGCGCGGAGGCCCGCGCCGCCGTGTACTTGCCGATCCAGCGCTCGTGGATCGTCTGGATCGGGACGGCGTTGAGGAAGTGGTGCTTGCTCCGTCCCTCCTTGCGCGTGACGACGAGACCCGCTTCCTCGAGCAGCCGCAGGTGCTTGGCCACCCCGAACCTCGTCATCTCCACCTGGCCCTGCACGACCTGCTCCAGCTCGGACTGCGTCCGCCCGCCGCGCTCGTGCAGCGCGTCGAGGAGCAGCCGGCGGGTGGGATCCGCCAGCGCTCGGAAGACGAGGTCGTCATCGGCCATGCGTCGAGATTAGGTGACCAAAAGGTCACGTGTCAACGGGGCGAAGGGGGGAGCCGCCCCCCTGGGTAGCCTGCCGCCCATGGATGCTCCGGCGCGGGTCGAGATCGAGGACGTCGGCGTGAGCATCGGGCCGCGCCCGCTGCTCGCCCTCGTGAGCGCGACGGTCGAGCCCGGTCGCTGCCTCGCCGTGCGGGGCGACAACGGCACCGGCAAGACGACCCTGCTGCGGGTCGTCGCCGGGGCGCAGGCCCCGAGCACCGGCGAGGTGCGCGTCGCGGGCACGCGGGTCGACGCCCGGTCGTCCGGGCTGCGCCGCCGTCTCGGCGGGCTGCTCGGGCCCAGCGCGATCTACCCGGACCTCACCGTCTACGAGCACCTGCTGCTCGTCGACGCGTCGTGGGGCGGGGACCCGGCCACCGTCGAGCAGCGGGTCGACGAGGTGCTCGACGGGCTGACGATCGGCGGGCTCGCCGACCGCTTCGTCACCGAGCTGTCCTCGGGGCAGCGCCAGCTCGCCGACATCGCACTGGTGCTCTTCCGCCCCGCCGACCTGCTCGTCCTCGACGAGCCCGAGCAGCGCCTCGACGAGGACCGGCGCCGCGTCGTCGCCGAGCTGCTCCGCGAGCGGGTCCGGGCCGGCACGACGATGCTCCTCGCGACGCACGACCCGCTCCTCGCCGAGATCGTCGCCGACGACGAGCTCGTCCTGCGCCCGGCCGAGGCGTGAGCGAGCCGGTGGCGGCCTCCGCGCCGCCCGATGGCGGGCCCGGGAGTGAGCCCGCGGTTGACTCCCGACGTCTCGTGTCGGACGCGCTCGCCGTCGTGCGTCGCGGCGCGCAGCTGACGAGCCTCGGCTCGGTCGCCTACGTCGTCTACGTCGTCGTCCTCCTCGGCGCCGTCTACCTCTTCCCCTACGGGCACGTCGTCTTCGCCGCGCTCGGCCGCTCCGGGCTCGTCGACGTGCTCACCGACCCCGTCGGGGCGGGGGCTCTCGTCCTCGCCGTCGTCGCCGCGCCCGTCGTCGCGCACCGGGTGGGCCGGGTGCGCGGTCCCGTCGCGCCCCCGATGCTGTGGGTGCGCCACGTCGTCGCCGGCCCGGCCGACCGGGCGGTGTCGCTGCGACGCTGGTGGCTGCTGCTCGGCGGTGCGGTGCTCGCCGCTGCGGCGGCGCTCGGGCTGCTGCTCGCCCTCGCGCTGTGGTCGGCCGCCGTCGTCGGGCCGCTCGGCGCGCTCGGCGTCACCGCCGCCTCGGTGCTCCTCGGGGCCGTCGTCGCCCGTGCCTGGCTGGCCGGTCAGGTCGCCGCCGACGGCGGGGGGCACCCCCTTCGTCCCGCCGACGCGCTGCGCCGGCTCACCGAGCAGGGGCTTGGTCGCCAGCGCGACCGGGGCGAGGGCGTCTACGGGTCCTTCCTGTCCGGGCAGCGCACGGCGCTCGTGCGCGAGCTCGGGGGGCGACCGCCGCGCCACCTCGGCCGGCTGCGCCCTGGTCGGGCGATGCTCCTGCGCCGAGACCTCCTCGCCGTGCGGCGCGGCCCGGGGCTGGTGCGCGCGGCCCTGCTCCTCGCCCTCGGGGGGCTGGGGGTCGGTCTGCTCACGCCCCGCTCGGCCGTCCTCGGGGTGCTCGCATCGCTCGTGCTCTACCAGGGCGTCGTCGCGTGGGCGACGGGCCTGCGCGGGCAGTCCGCGCCTCTCGTGCCCGTGCTCGGGTGGGGACCGCGGCGCGAGACGCTCGGCCATCTCGTCCTGCCGGGGGTGGCTGCGCTCGTCGGGGGCCTGGTCGCCGTCGCCGCGGCGACGGGGCTCGGCGACCCCGGCGTGACGACGGCCCTCGTCGTCGTCCTCGTGCCGCTGCACCTGTGGGTCGTCACGTGGACGACCCACCGCGCCGCCCCTCCGCTCGTCACCGTCATGCCGCAGTCGGTCATCCCCCGCGTCGTCGCGTGGTGGCTCCTGCCCCCAGGTGTCCTCGTCAGCGTCCCGGCCCTCGCGGCCTACCTCGCCGTCTGACCCGTTCGCCCTCGCCCACCCCTTCGCCCTCGCCCACCCCGCCCACCCCTTCGCCGAGCACCGCTCCTCGTCCGTGAGCACCGCTCCTCGCCGGGCCGCGACGAGCGGGTCTCGCGGACCACGAGCGGTGCTCAGCGCGAAAGGGGAGGGGGATGTGGCGCGAAGGGGGAGGTGGCGCGCGAAGGGGGGAGGGGGAGGTGGCGCGAAGGGGGGTCGCGGCGGTGGGAGGATGGCGGGCATGCCCAGTGGTGACCCGCAGGCCGCGCAGAAGGCGGCCGCCCAGCAGCTCGAGATCCGCAAGCAGATGCGTCTGGTCGAGGAGGCGATCCTCGCCCGCACGCCCGAGCACGACCTCCAGCCCAGCCTCGACCGGATCCAGGCGGTCATGGACCTGCTCGGGGAGCCGCAGCGCACCTTCCCCGCGATCCACGTCACCGGCACGAACGGCAAGACGAGCACCGCGCGCATCATCGAGGCGGTCCTGCGCGAGATGGGCCTGAAGACCGGGCGCTTCACCAGCCCCCACCTGCACGACATCCGCGAGCGGATCAGCATCGGCGGCGAGCCGATCAGCCGAGAGGACTTCCTCGACGCGTACGCCGACGTCCTGCCCTTCGTCGAGGCCGTCGACACGAAGTCGGTCGCCGAGGGCGGCCCGCGGATGACCTACTTCGAGGTCGTCGTCGCCGTCGCGTACGCGGCCTTCGCCGCCGCCCCGGTCGACGTCGCCGTCGTCGAGGTCGGCATGGGCGGGGCGTGGGACGCGACGAACGTCATCGACGCCCCCGTCGCCGTCATCACCCCCGTCGACCTCGACCACCAGCACTTCCTCGGCGACTCCGTGCTCGACATCGCCGGCGAGAAGTCCGGGATCATCAAGGCCGACGCCATCGTCGTCTCGGCCGAGCAGGAGGAGGACGTCGCCGAGATCCTGCGCGAGCGGGCCGAGGAGGTCGGCGCGCGCATCGTCTTCTCCGGCCGAGAGCTCGGCATCACCGCCCGCGACGTCGCCGTCGGCGGCCAGCAGATCTCCTTCACCTCGCTCGCCGGCGAGCACGAGGACCTGCTCCTCGGGCTGCACGGCGAGCACCAGGCCCACAACACCGTGCTCGCGGTCTCCGCCGTCGAGGCCTTCGTCGGCGGGGGAGAGCAGCGCCTGTCGCAGGACGTCCTGCGCCCCGCGCTCGAGCAGGTCACCTCGCCCGGTCGTCTCGAGATCGTGCGCCGCAGCCCCACCGTCATCGTCGACGCCGCGCACAACCCGCACGGGGCCCGGGCGCTCGCGGCCGCGCTCGCCGACTCCTTCACCTTCACCCGTCTCGTCGGCGTCATCGGCATCCTCGCCGACAAGGAGGCCACCGAGATCCTCGAGATCCTCGAGCCGGTCCTCGACCACGTCGTCGTCACCCGCACGACCTCGCCGCGGGCGATGTCACCGCGCGCGCTGGGAGCCGCGGCCGAGGAGGTCTTCGGCGAGCACCGCGTGACCGTCGTCCCCGAGCTGCCGGACGCGCTCGACCGCGCCGCGGAGCTCGCCGACGACGGGGGAGTGGGCGGCGGCGTCCTCGCCACCGGCTCGGTCATCACCGCTGCCGAGGTGCGCCTGCTCCTCGGCCACGGCGGCGAAGGGGAGCCCGCCCGCACCTTCGACCGGGGTGCCCCGGCCCCCGTGCAGGACGACGGCGACGCCGCAGACATCCTCGACGACGTCTTCGGCGACGGCGACGAGGACTGACCTCCCCGCCCCGGCGGGAATACGACGGGGCGCGAAGGGGTTGGACGTCCGACCAGACCCCGCAGTAGCCTGGTCGTATCGGTGCAGCCTGTGCACCTTCGTCGGCCCTGACCTCCGCACAGCCGCGAGGTCGGCCCCCCTTCGCGCCGTCCGGGCATCCTCGGACCGGCCCCTCTGCCACGAGAGAGTCATCACCGCATGTCCTCAACCGCTCCTGCCAGGACGCAGGCGTACCCGGAGAAGATCGACGCGGCCGTCCTCAAGGTCGCCGGCGTCGTCGTGCTCGGCGCCATCATGTCGATCCTCGACATCACGGTCGTCAACGTCGCCCTCCCGCACTTCCAGACCGACCTGGCCACCGGCCCGGACCCGCTCCAGTACTCCACCGTCGCGTGGACCGTCACCGGCTACACCCTCGCCCTGGCGACGGTCATCCCGCTCACCGGCTGGGCGGCCGACCGCTTCGGCACCAAGCGCCTCTACCTCACGGCGGTCGCGCTCTTCGCCCTCGGCTCGACGCTGTGCGCCTTCGCCCCGAGCATCGAGGCGCTCATCGGCTTCCGGGTCCTGCAGGGGCTCGGCGGCGGCATGCTCATGCCGCTCGGCATGACGATCATGACCCGCGCCGCGGGCCCGCAGCGGATGGGCCGGCTCATGGCCATCCTCGGCGTCCCGATGCTCCTCGGCCCGATCGGCGGCCCGATCCTCGGCGGCTGGCTCATCGACAACGCCCACTGGCTCGGGCGCCCGAGCTGGACGTGGATCTTCCTCATCAACCTCCCCATCGGTGCCGCGGCCCTCGTCTACGCCTGGGTCGTCCTGCCCAAGGACTCCGCCGTCCCGAGCGAGTCGCTCGACGTCGTCGGCCTGCTCCTCATGTCGCCCGGTCTCGCGCTCTTCCTCTACGGCGTGAGCTCGATCCCCGACACCGGCACCATCCTCGCGACGAAGGTCCTCGCGCCGGCGCTCGTCGGCATCGTCCTCATGGCGGCCTTCGCCTGGTGGTCCTTCAAGCCCGAGCACCCGCTGCTCGACCTCAGCCTCTTCACCAACCGCAACTTCACGGTCGCGGCGCTGACGATGTTCCTCTTCGCGGCGGCCTTCTTCGGCGGGCTGCTCCTCGTCCCGACGTACTTCCAGCAGGTGCGCGGCGAGGACACCTTCACCGCGGGCCTGCTCCTCGCCCCGCAGGGCATCGGCGCGCTCATCACCATGCCGATCGCGGGCGCGCTCGTGGACAAGATGCCGGTCGGGCGGATCGTCCCCTTCGGCATCGCCCTCATCACCGGCGGCATGTTCGCGCTCACCCAGATCGACGCCGAGACCTCCTACTGGGGCTACATCATCCCGGTGCTCTTCGTCATGGGTCTGGGCATGGGCGGCACGATGATGCCGCTCATGACCTCGGCGCTGAAGACGCTCACCGCCCACCAGGTCGCCCGCGGCTCGACGCTGCTCAACATCACCCAGCAGGTCGCGAGCTCCTTCGGCGTCGCGATCATCTCGGTGCTGCTGACGAACTCCATCGAGTCCCGTCCGCTCGTCGACCAGGCGCAGAAGTACGGCGACGCGGCGAAGGGGGTCACCGACCCGAACCAGGTGCAGCAGCTCCTCGAGCGCTTCCCCGAGGTCGCCCGGGTCATCGGCCAGGTCGCCGACCCGGCGCGCGCCCAGGAGGTCCTCATGGCGGCGGTCCGCTCCGACCTCGCCGGCGCCTTCGCCAGCACGTACTGGGTCTCGGGCGGGCTGTGCGCGCTCACCCTCGTCGTCGCCCTCTTCCTCCCGCGCAAGCGCGAGGAGAGCCACCTGCTCGACGGGGACGAGGACGCCGAGCCGGTGCACGTGGCGATGCACTGACCCACCTCGCATACCCTGGTCCGTCATGAGCACCATCGACGGACCCCGGCGGCCCGGCGCGATCGCGTCGGGCCGCTTCACGTGGCGCATGCTCGCCACCGTGCTCGGCGGGCAGTCGGTGGTCATCTTCCTCGGGGCCCTCGTCGCGCGGGGCTTCGCCGGCAACGACAGCTCGGCCACCCCCTTCGTCGTCATGTGCGTCCTCGCGATCGCCTGCGCCGTCGCCGCCGGCCTCGTGCGCCGGCCGGGCGGCGTCGCCATCGGCTGGGCCGTCCAGCTGGCCACGGTGCTCTGCGGCTTCCTCGTGACATCGATGTTCGTCGTCGGGCTGATCTTCGGCGCGCTGTGGCTGCTGTGCCTGCGGGTGGGGCGCCGCGTCGACGCCGAGGACGCCGAGCGCGCCCGCGCCGCCGGCGGGGCCTGAGCGGCGCCCACGGCGCACGCCGATAGGGTGGCGCCCGTGACCACCGAACGCTCCCTGATCCTCGTCAAGCCCGACGGCTACCGCCGCGGCCTCACCGGTGAGGTCCTGCGCCGCATCGAGGCGAAGGGGTACACCCTCGTCGCCCTCGACGTCACCTCCGCGACCCAGGAGCAGCTGGCCGCGCACTACGCCGAGCACGAGGGCAAGCCCTTCTACCAGCCGCTCGTCGACTTCATGTCCTCCGGCCCGCTCACCGCGGTCGTCGTCGAGGGCGAGGACTGCATCCGCGGCTTCCGCTCGCTCGCCGGCGCGACGAACCCGACCGAGGCCGCCCCCGGCACCATCCGCGGCGACCTCGGGCGCGACTGGGGCCTGAAGGTCCAGCAGAACATCGTCCACGGCTCGGACTCCCCGGAGTCGGCGGCGCGCGAGATCGCGATCTGGTTCCCCCAGCTCGCGTCCTGACGCGACCTCGTCCGCAGCGCTCGTGCCGTCCCGTCGGTGGCTCCCCGGCCGTGACCTCGCCCTCGACCTCGGCACCGCCAGCACCCTGATCCACCAGCAGGGACGCGGCGTCGTGCTCGACGAGCCGAGCGTCGTCGCCCTCGCGGCGGACTCCGACGAGGTCCTCGCGGCCGGCCGTGCGGCCAAGGAGATGCTCGGGCGCACCCCGGGCTCGATGCGCTCGGTGCGACCTCTGCGCGGCGGGGTCATCCACGACCCCGACGTCGCCGAGCGCATGCTGCGCGTCTTCGCCGACACGGTCGGCGTCTCCTCGGTGCTGCGACCCCGCGTCGTCGTGTGCGTGCCGAGCACCGTCTCGCCGCTGGAGCGCCGGGCCGTCGAGGACGTCGCGCTGCGGGTCGGCGCCCGCCGCGTCTACGTCGTCGAGGAGCCCGTCGTCGCGGCCATCGGCGCGGGCCTGCCCCTCACCGGCAGCGACGCCTCGACCGTCGTCGACATCGGCGGTGGGTCGACCGACGCGGCCATCCTCGCCCTCGGGGGCGTCGTCGCCTCGCGGTCCGTGCGCGTCGGCGGCGAGAGCATGGACGAGGCGATCGCCGCGCACGTCGAGCAGCACTACTCGCTGCTGCTCGGCGAGCGCTCCGCCGAGCACATCAAGATCGAGGCGGGCTCCGCCTTCCCCCTCGGCCAGGAGCGGCGCACCCGGGTCCGCGGCCGTGACCTCGTCACCGGGCTGCCCCGCACGGTCGAGATCGGCTCGTCGGAGGTCCGCCGCGCCCTCGACGCCCCGGTACGGGCCGTCGTCGACCTCGTGCGCTCGCTCCTCGACGCCAGCCCGCCCGAGCTCGTCGGCGACGTGCTCTCACGAGGTGTCGTGCTCACCGGCGGCGGCGCCCTCCTGCGCGGGCTCGACGCCCGGCTCGAGCACGAGCTCGGGGTGCCCACGCGCGTCGCCGACGAGCCGCTGCGCGCCGTCGTGCGCGGCGCGGGCCGGTGCGTCGACGACTTCGCCACGCTCGAGCCCGTCCTCGTCGACGGCCGGAGGTTCTGACGTCGTGCGCCGGGGTCTGGCCGTGCTCGTCACGCTCACCGTGCTCCTGCTGCTCCTCGACGTGGCCGGGGGGCCGACCGGCCCTGTCCGCTCGGTCGGGGCGAGCGTCTTCGGCCCGATGCTGCGGGCGACGAGCACCGACGCGGGCGACCCCCGTGACGCCGAGCTGACCCGGCTGCGCCTGCGTGTCGCCGAGCTCGAGGACGAGCGCTCCGCGGGCGAGCAGGAGAGCGAGCTGCGCGACCTCGCGCAGGACCACCGGGTTGACGTCGTGCCGGCGCGGGTCGTCGCCGTCGGCGCCCGGGACGCCCGGGGCGCCGTGCGCGTCACCCTCGACGTCGGCTCGCGCGACGGCGTGAGCACCGACCGGGCGGTCGTCAGCCCCGACGGGCTCGTCGGGCGGGTCGTCTCCGTCTCGCGGTGGACGAGCGACGTCGAGCTGCTCGGCGCCTCGGGCACGAGCGTCGGCGTCCGTGTCGGCACCGCGCCCGGCGTGCTGGCCGAGCTCTCCGGCAGCGAGCCGACCCTCGACGAGCGGCCCGGCGAGCTCGCCGTCCGCGCCGTGCAGGAGGGCCGGCTCGAGCCCGGTCAGCAGGTCCGCACCCTCGGCAGCCAGGACGGCCGGCCCTACCCGCCGGGTCTGCCCGTCGGCGAGGTCGTCACGGCGCCTCAGGACGCCACCGGGCTCACCGCCGTCGCGACGGTCCGCCCCGTCGCCGACCTGCCCGCCCTCGACGTCGTCGGCGTCGTCACGGGGACGACGCGATGACGCGCTCGGTGTGGCTGTGGCGGGTGCCCGCCCTCGCCCTCGCGGCCGTCGGCTCGGCCGTCCTCGCGGCGCGCGGCGTGCCCGTGCCCCCCACCCTCGTCCTGCTCGTCGTCGTCGCGATCGGCATGGCCTCGGGGCCCGCCGACGGGATCCTCGCCGGTCTCGTCGGCGGCTGGATGAGCGACCTCGTGCCGCCCGGTGGCGAGATCCTCGGGCTGGCCGCGGCCACCCACGCCGTCGTCGGGGCCGTCGCCGGCGCGGCCCGGCGGGTGTCGGGGTGGCCGCTGTGGTGGCCCGGGGCGGTGGCCGCCGCCTGCTGGGTGGTCGTCACGGCCGTCCCGGTCGTGCGCGCCCTGACGACCGGGGCGCCCGTCGCCTGGCTCGCGCTGCTCGGTCAGCTCGTCGGCACGGTCGTCCTCGCCGTGCTCCTCACGCCCGTCCTGCTCGCCCTCGACCGCCGGGTCGCCGGCCGCCGCCCCCGGTGAGGCGACCTGCGGTGAGGCGGCCGCCGGTGAGCCGGCGGCCGTCACGCCGGCGAGGGCCGAGACGGGTGGGGTCGCGACGCCCGAACCTCCACGCCCGGCTCGTCGCCGTGCTCGCCGTCATCGCGGTGCTCCTCGCCGGTCTCGTCGGACGTCTCGGCCAGCTCCAGCTCGACCCCGCCCCGGTCGCCGCGGGCGACGCCGGACCGAGCACGAGCACCCAGGTCGTCCTCACCCCGGCTCCCCGCGGGCGCATCCTCGACCGCCGCGGCGTGCCGCTGGCCGACGACGCGGTCCGTCTCGACGTCACCCTCGACCGCGCGGTCCTCGCCGACGAGGACGACGCGGGCCGCTCCTCCCTTCGCGCCCTCGCCCGTGACCTCGGGGTGACGCCGGAGTCGCTGCGCGACCGGCTCACCCTGTGCGGCGCCCCCGACGCCGCGCCCGCCCCGCGCTGCTGGCCCGGGTCTGCCTACGTGCCCGTCACGGTGGCCGAAGGGGTGTCCTCCCGCCTCGCCCTGCGCCTGGGCGAGCGCGGCGACCGCTACCCCGCGGCCGAGGTCGTGACGACCGCGGTGCGGCGCGACCAGGAGGTGCCGCTCGCCCCCCAGGTCCTCGGCTACCTCACGCCCGCCGACGCCGCGACGGTCGAGGCCTCGGCGGGGCGCATCCACGACGGCGACCTCGTCGGGCGCGCCGGTCTGGAGCAGCAGTACGACGACGTGCTCCGCGGCGAGCCCGGCTCGGCAGAGGTGCGCGTCGACGCACGCGGCATCGTCACGGGCACCGAGCCCGGCAGCGACCCCGTGCCGGGTGACGACGTCGTCACGACGATCGACGCCCGCGTCCAGCGCGCGACGCAGGAGGCCCTCGCCGAGGGCGTGCGCGACGCGCAGGCCCGCGGGCTCCCGGCCGACGAGGCGGCCGCCGTCGTCGTCGACGTGCGCGACGGGGGAGTGGTGGCCTCGGCGAGCGTGCCGACGTACGACCCGTCCGTGTGGACCGGGGGCATCAGCAGCGCCGAGTACGAGCGCCTCACGGGTCGGCCCGGGTCGACACCGCTCACCGACCGGGTGACGGGCGGGGCCTACCCGCCGGCCTCGACCTTCAAGGTCGTGACGATGCCCGCCGTCGTCGCCCCCGACGAGCTCGACGAGCAGGTCGACTGCGCGTCGAGCGTGCGCATCGGCGACCGCACCTTCCGCAACTTCGAGTCACGGGCGTACGGCCGGATCAGCTGGCACCGCGCGCTCGTCGTCTCGTGCGACACCGTCTTCTACACGAACGCCGAGCGGGTGTGGGAGCGTGCCGGGGGGCTGTCCGGCCGCGACGCCGACGACGCGATCCTCGCGACGGCCCGCGACCTCGGGCTCGGCGCGCGCACCGGGGTCGACCTGCCCGTCGAGAGCGCCGGACGCCTGCCGGGCCGGACCTGGAAGCGCGAGTACTGGGAGGCGACGAAGGACGAGTCCTGCCGCCGCGCCCGTGACGGCTACCCCGCCGTCGCCGACGCCACCCGCGCGGCCTACCTCAGGGCGCTCGCCCGCGAGAGCTGCGCGAACGGCTACCAGTTCCGCCCCGGCGACGAGGTCAACCTCTCCATCGGGCAGGGCGACACGCTCGTCACCCCCCTGCAGATGGCCCAGGTCTACGCCGCGATCGCGACCGGCGGCAGCGTGCGCACCCCGCGGCTCGTCTCGGCCACGCGCACCGCGCAGGGCGAGCGGACGGACCGCCCGCTTGCGCCGGCGCGCACCGTCGACCTCGACCCCGCGATGGGGCGCTACCTGCGCTCCGCGCTCGAAGGTGTCGTCACCGAGGGCACCGGCGCCGGCGCCTTCCGGGGCTTCGACCTCGACGCCTGGCCGGTGGCGGGCAAGACCGGCACCGCGGAGGTCTTCGGCGAGGAGGACACGGCGTGGTTCGTCAGCTACGCCCCGGCCGACCGTCCCCGCTACGCCGTCGCCGTCGTCGTCGGCCAGGGCGGCACCGGCGGCGGTACGGCCGCGGGCATCGCCCGCGAGATCCACGCCTCTCTCGCCCGCACGACGCGCTGATCCCCCTCCGCCCGGGGGACGAAGGGGGATCAGCGGTGCCGCTCAGCAGCAGCGGGTGGAGGGGTTGCGCTCCTGCTCGTCGTACTTCTCACGCCAGAAGTCGCGCTTGCTCGGCACGGGGCGCTCGGGGTGCGTGCGCCGCAGGTGCTCGACGTAGCGCTCGTAGGCGCTGCCGCCGGTGACGCCGCCGACGAACCAGCCCACCCCGGACAGGACCGAGCGCAGCCGGCCCTGCTCCGCGGGGGCGGCGGCCATCAGTGGTGCCCCCGGCTGGCGGCGGGCGACGGGTCGAGCCCGGCCTCCTGCCACTGCTCGAGGACCCGCTTCTCCGCCGGCGTCGGGACGAAGCCGGCGGGGGCGAAGATCCGCGACGGGACGTCCTCGTCCTCGGTCGTCGGCAGCCCGCCGGCCCGCAGGGCCTTGACGACGACGACGGCCGCGGCGGCGACGACGATGATGACGAGCACGGCGAAGACGATCGAGAGCGTGCCCTGGACGAGGGAGTTGAAGATGATCTTGTCCATGTCGGCCGCGCTCTTGGCCGGGGCGAGGACCTCGCCCGCGTCACGCGCGGTGACGAAGGCGTCGCGCTGAGCGAAGTAGCCGATCTTCGGGTTGTCGCTGAAGATCTTCTGGTACGACGCCGACATCGTGACGACGAGGTCCCACACGAGCGGGATGCCCGGCACCCAGGCCCAGCGGACCTTGCCCTGCTTGACGAGCACCGCGGTGACGACGGTGAGCGCGATGGCGGCGAGCAGCTGGTTGGCGATGCCGAAGAGCGGGAAGAGCGTGTAGATCCCGCCGAGCGGGTCGAGGATGCCCATGACGAGGATCGAGCCCCAGCCCGCGACGACGATGAGGGAGCAGATCCACGCCCCGACGCGCCAGCTCGGGTCCTTGAAGCGGGACATGCCGGGGACGTTGCCGATGGAGTCGGAGAACATGAAGCGCGCGACGCGGGTGCCGGCGTCGACGGTCGTGAGGATGAAGAGCGCCTCGAACATCACCGCGAAGTGGTACCAGAAGGACTTCATCGAGTCGCCGCCGAAGGCCGACATCACCTCGGACATGCCGAAGGCGAGGGTCGGCGCGCCGCCGGTGCGCGAGATGATCGTCTCCTCGCCCACCCCTTCGGCCGCGTTCTGCAGCACGCTCGGGTCGATCGGCGGGATGGGGGTGCCGCCGGGGCTGAGCAGTCCGAGGCCGTTGACGTAGTCGGCGGCCGAGCCGGGCTCGCCGCCGGTGAGGGCGACCGGGGCGTTCATCGCGAAGTAGATGTGCTGGTCGATGCTCACCGCGGCGACGAGCGCCATGATCGCGACGAAGGACTCGGTGAGCATGCCCCCGTAGCCGATGAGACGGGCCTGGCTCTCCTTCTCGATGAGCTTGGGCGTCGTGCCCGAGGAGACGAGGGCGTGGAAGCCCGAGAGGGCGCCGCACGCGATGGTGATGAAGAGGAAGGGGAAGAGCGAGCCGGCGAAGGCGGGACCGGTGCCCGTGCTCGCGAACTCGGTGACCGCCGGCATCTGCGCGACCGGCCGGGCGATGAGGATGCCGACGGCGAGCAGGACGATCGTCCCGATCTTCATGAAGGTCGACAGGTAGTCGCGCGGTGCGAGGAGCAGCCAGACCGGGAGGACCGAGGCGGCGAAGCCGTACGCGATGAGCAGCCAGGCGAGGGTGATCGGCTCGAGGGTGAAGGTGTCCGACAGCGTCGGGTGCTCGGCGACCCAGCCGCCGGCGACGATGGCGAGGACGAGGAGCACGACGCCGATGACGGAGACCTCGTTGACCGCGCCGGGGCGCAGATAGCGCAGGTAGACGCCCATGAAGAGGGCGATGGGGATCGTCATCGCGATGGAGAAGACGCCCCACGGGCTGCCGGCGAGGGCGCCGATGACGACGATGCCGAGCACCGCGATGAGGATGAGCATGATCGACAGCACGCCGAGGATCGCGGCGACGCCGCCGACGACGCCGAGCTCGTCGCGCGCCATCTGGCCCAGGCTGCGCCCACGGCGGCGGATCGACAGGTGCAGGACCATGTAGTCCTGGACGGCGCCGGCGAAGACGACGCCGATGATGATCCACAGCGTGCCGGGCAGGTAGCCCATCTGGGCGGCGAGGACGGGGCCGACGAGCGGACCGGCGCCGGCGACCGCGGCGAAGTGGTGCCCGTAGAGCACCCGCCGGTCGGTCGGCATGAAGTCCTTGCCGTTCTCGAGCTCCTCGGCCGGGGTGGCGCGGGTGTCACGCGGCTGGAGCACCTTGTACTCGATGAGCCGGGCGTAGAAGCGGAAGGCGATGAGGTAGGTCGCGACGGCCGCGACGACGAACCACACGGTGTTGACCTGCTCGCCGCGCACGATCGCGAGCATGACCCACCCGATCGCGCCGAGCACGGCGATGACGCCGAAGACCGCCTTCTCGCGGGTCGTCACGCGGTGGCGCTGCTCCACCGCGACCGGTGGCCGGTCTGGGTCGGTCCGCAGCTCGCGGACCTCGGGGTCGAGCGACGTGCTCATGGGTGCCTCCCGGCGGACGTGCCACCGACCCGTCGCCGATGACGCACGCACGTTAGTGCGGGAGGGCGTGATCCGCACCACGGCGCGCCAGATAGTCTTCGATCATGTCTGACTTCGATGTGGTCGTGCTCGGTGCTGGTCCTGGTGGTTACGTCGCGGCGATCCGCGCCTCGCAGCTGGGGAAGAAGGTCGCCGTCGTCGAGAAGAAGTACTGGGGCGGTGTCTGCCTCAACGTCGGGTGCATCCCCTCCAAGGCGCTCATCAAGAACGCCGAGCTGGCGCACACCCTCGCCCACGACAAGGCGAAGTTCGGCATCGAGGGCGACGCCACGATGTCCTTCGGCCCGACCCACAAGCGCTCGCGCCAGGTGAGCGACGGGATCGTCAAGGGCGTCCACTTCCTCATGAAGAAGAACAAGATCGAGGAGATCGACGGCTGGGGCACCCTGACCTCGCCCACCTCGATGGACGTCGCGCTCGAGGGCGGCGACACCCGCAGCATCACCTTCGACAACCTCATCATCGCCGCCGGCGCCGTCACCCGGATGCTGCCCGGCGTCGAGGTGAGCGAGAACGTCGTCACCTACGAGGAGCAGATCCTCGACCCCGAGCTGCCCGGCTCGATCATCATCGCCGGCTCGGGCGCCATCGGCGTCGAGTTCGCCTACGTCATGAAGAACTTCGGCGTCGACGTGACGATCGTCGAGTTCCTCGACCGCATGGTCCCGACCGAGGACGAGGAGGTCTCCAAGGAGCTCTTCAAGCACTACAAGAAGCTCGGCGTCAAGGTCATGCTCGGCACGAAGGTCGAGTCCGTCGAGGACACCGGCTCCGGCGTCAAGGTCACCGTCACCCCGGCGAAGGGGGGCGACCAGCAGGTCCTCGAGGCCGACCGCCTCATGTCGGCCATCGGCTTCGCCCCGCGCACCGAGGGCTACGGCCTCGAGGCGATCGGGGTCGAGCTCACCGACCGCGGCGCCGTCGCCATCGACGACTACATGCGCACCAACGTCGACGGCGTCTACGCCATCGGCGACTGCACGGCCAAGCTCATGCTCGCCCACGTCGCCGAGGCCCAGGGCGTCGTCGCGGCCGAGACCATCGCCGGTGCCGAGACGATGCCGGTCGAGTACGACTTCATCCCGCGCGCGACGTACTGCCACCCGCAGATCGGCTCCTTCGGCTACTCCGAGGCGCAGGCCAAGGAGAAGGGCTTCGAGACGAAGTCGGCGAAGTTCCCCTTCAGCGCCAACGGCAAGGCCATGGGCCTGGGCGACGCGGTCGGCTTCGTCAAGGTCGTCGCCGACGCGAAGACCAACGAGATCCTCGGCGCGCACATGATCGGCCCGGACGTCACCGAGCTGCTCCCGGTGCTCACGCTCGCCCAGAAGTGGGACCTGCGTGCCGACGAGGTCGCCCGCAACGTCTTCGCCCACCCGACCCTGTCCGAGGCGGTCAAGGAGTCCGTCGAGGGCATCGTCGGCCACATGATCAACCTCTGACCTGACCGTGCGAAGGGGGAGCCCCGTGCGTCGTGCCCTGCCCGTCGCCCTCGCCGCGGCGCTCCTCGCGGGCGCCCTCGGCGCCCCGGCCGCCCGGGCAGGAGAGATCTCGACCTCGCGCGCCGACGGTGCTGCGGCCCTGGCCGCGGCACCGCGCACGGCGCTGCTCGCGTCGTCGCGCGGCCACTCCGGCACGTGCACGACGAGCCGGGGGGTGAGCGTCGTCGTCGACTTCCGCGAGCTCGGCGGGTCGACCCTGCGTCGGTGCGCCCTGCCCGACCCGGGGCAGACGGCCTTCCGCGGGACCGGTCTGGACGCGCTGCGCGCGGCCGGCCTCGACGTCACCGGCGTCGACACCTACGGCCTGGCGGTCGTGTGCCGTCTCGCCGGCAAGCCGTCGGCGAGCACGACCCTCACCGTGGCCGGGAGGGACTACCGCGAGTCCTGCCGCACGACCCCGCCGACCGGCGCGCACTGGAGCTACTGGCACACCTCGAGCGCGAAGGGGGCGTGGCAGCTGAGCCGGTACGGCGCGGCGGGCCGGCAGGTTGTCAACGGCGGCTGGGAGGGCTGGTCCTTCTCGCTGGGGCGCACGAGCGACCCGGCACCGCGCCTGGCGCCGGCCCCGGCGGCGACGACGGCGTGGCGTCCGTACTCGGCGCCGCTGCCG
Source organism: Janibacter melonis (assembly GCF_003721155.3). NCBI lineage: Bacteria > Bacillati > Actinomycetota > Actinomycetes > Micrococcales > Intrasporangiaceae > Janibacter > Janibacter melonis. Next base: position 356,679 of record NZ_CP044548.2, read on the forward strand.
CGCATCTCCGGCACGTCCGCCGTGGGGTCGAGCCTGCGGGTCACCGTCGGGACGTGGTCGCCCACGCCGTCGACGCGCACCATCCGCTGGTACCGCGACGGCATCGCCATCAGCGGCGCCACGGCCTCGACCTACCGCCTCACCTCGGCCGACCGCGGCCGCCAGGTGAGCGTCAAGGTCACCGGGTCCGGGTCGGGCCGGGCGAGCACCTGGGCGACCTCGGCCGCCCGCTCGGTCTCCTAGCCGGCCGCGCCGAGCAGCCGGCGCTGGGACCGCGCCCGGGGTCCGAGGTGGGCGACGAGCTCGTCGGCGGCTGCGGTGAGCGCGTCGTCGCTCATCGGGGCCAGGGCGTCGAGCACGAAGAGCGCCCGGGTCGTGCCGGCGCCCAGCCGGGTGCGCCGGCCCTGGCGCCAGCTCCAGCGTCGGCAGGTGACGCCGACGTCGTCGCGCCAGACGACCTCGCCGGGGGAGGGGTGCTCGAGGACCTCCTCACCACCGGCGGTCGTGTCGAAGAGCTCGTCGCCGCTCGCCCGGACGAGCCGGGGCGCGCCGGCGTACCGGTCGAGGTCCTCGCCGCCGAGCGGCACCTGGTGGATGACGCTCAGCGCGTTGTAGACGTCCGTGGCCCGGTTGACCCGTGGCAGGCCCGCGGCGGCCCGCCGGGTGAGCGCCTCGAGGCTGCTGCGTGTGCGCTGCGGCTTGGCGCCGAAGGCGCGGTAGGCGTCACGCCACGCGGCGACGTGGGGGAGCTCCTCGACGGGTGCGCCCGCCGTGAGCGCGATCGCCGTCGACTCCGCCCGGAGCAGCAGGGCCTCGCTCGCGTCGTCACCGGGACCGGGGGAGATGTCCTCGACGACGAGGAGCAGGGCGCGGTAGTCGGGGCGCAGGGCGAGGACGTCGTCGGCGACCTCCGCGTCGCGCAGGACCTCGGGGAGCATGCTCTCTTCTTCCTCGCTCGGGTGCGGGTGCGGGTGAGGGTGCTTTGTAGTGCACCACGGTCGCGGGGCGCGGTGCCGCCGACCCTGGACGAAGGGGGGTCGTCCCACCCGTCGTCGTCGGTGCCCGCGTCTACGGTCGGCACATGAGCGAGCCCACCCAGCACGACCAGCAGACCGGGGCCCCCGTGCCCACCGACGACAGCACGACCTCCACCGCCGGGGCCGGCGGCGAGACCATCGGCGCCACCCCCGACGCGACGACGGGCAGCGACGGGTCCCTCGAGCGCGACCCCGAGCAGTGGGTCACGGGCGACGAGCCGATGACCGCCGCCCAGCGCAGCTACCTCGACACCCTGGCGAAGGAGGCGGGCGAGGAGCTGCCGGCCGATCTCACCAAGGCGCAGGCCTCGGAGCACATCGACCGTCTGCAGCAGGGCAGCAAGCGCGTCGGCTGACGCCGCCGCGGGACGGTGCCCCGCCCCTAGCCGGAGTGCCGGAAGGACGTGAGGAAGTCCGGCGGGCCGCCGTGGGTCGACCAGACCTGCGGCGGCACCAGCCGCAGCGGTGCGAGCAGCGCCTCGAGCTCGTCGATCATCCGCTCCTCGCCGGAGTAGAAGGTCCACGGGGTGACCCGGGTGATCCACCCGGGCTGGAAGACGAGCGCGTGCCCGTGCTCGTCGATGGCCGCGCGCACGGGCTCGGTGAGCAGGTCGGCGCCGAAGGCCGCGTCGCCGAAGGTGTCGAAGCGCCGGTCGAATCGGGCGTCGCCCGTCTCGAACCGGCCCTCGGGGACGCCGTGGTAGTGCCTGCCGCGCACGACGCTGAGCCGGGGGTAGCGGTGGCGGGTCGCGACGGCGACGACGTTGTACGTCTCGGAGTCGCCGCCGCCGTCTCCCCGGCCCGACTCGAGCTGCGACCAGCGCAGCGACATGAAGCGCACGCCCCCGTGGACACCGGTGAGGACGTCGTTGGTGCGCCCGCCCCCACGGATGGCCTCGGTGAAGGGCCAGTCCTGCCAGCCGGCCACGACGTCGGTGCCGTCCGGCACCCGCTCCCAGCCCTGCTGCTGCGCGTGCTGGGACCCGCGTCGCTGCCGGCGCACGGCGCTGACGACGATCGCGACCCCACCGACGACGAGCAGGAGGCAGCAGCTGCCGAAGACGACCGCGACGACGCTCTCGTTCATCGCGCCACCGTATCCGGCCGCGATTAGGGCTGCCGTGCACGCCACTGGTAATCTGGGCGACGCCGTGAGATCGGCCGCGGATCCAGAGAGCCTCGGTGAACATGCCCGGGCGCGCCGCGCAACGACCCAGAGAAGGAGCAGTGAGACCCAGCATGCCGCTGACCACTGACGTCAAGAAGCAGATCATCGCCGAGTACGGCACGGGCGAGGGCGACACGGGCTCCCCGGAGGTCCAGATCGCGATGCTCACGCAGCGCATCAAGGACCTGACCGAGCACTCCCGCGAGCACAAGCACGACCACCACAGCCGCCGCGGGCTGCTGCTCCTCGTCGGTCAGCGCCGCCGTCTGCTGCGCTACCTCGAGAGCACCGACATCGAGCGCTACCGCTCGCTGATCAAGCGCCTCGGCCTTCGCCGATAAGACCTACGCGACAAGCGGTTCCCGCCACGGGGACCGCTTGTTTCGCGTATGGGGCCGCCGCCTGACCAGGCGCGTCCCCGGGGCACCGCCCCGGCACCCGTGACGGGTGCACCGCTAGACGCCAGGGCGCAACGACGACGTCCCTCGGCGAGCGCAGAGAGTAAGGAGGGCCCGATGGAGGGTCCAGAGATCACCACCGCCGAAGCCGTCATCGACAACGGCTCGTTCGGCACCCGCACCATCCGCTTCGAGACCGGCCGACTGGCCAAGCAGGCCGGCGGCTCCGTCGCTGCCTACCTCGACGGCGAGACCATGCTCCTGTCGACCACGACGGCCGGCAAGAAGCCCAAGGACCAGTTCGACTTCTTCCCGCTGACCGTGGACGTCGAGGAGCGGATGTACGCCGCCGGACGCATCCCCGGCAGCTTCTTCCGTCGCGAGGGCCGCCCCGGCACCGACGCGATCCTCACCTGCCGTCTCATCGACCGCCCGCTGCGCCCGTCCTTCGTCAAGGGCCTGCGCAACGAGGTCCAGGTCGTCATCACCGTGCTGTCGATCCACCCGGACCACCAGTACGACGTGCTCGCGATCAACGCGGCCTCGCTGTCCACGCAGATCTCGGGTCTGCCCTTCTCCGGCCCGATCGGCGGCGTGCGCGTCTCGCTCATCGACGGCCAGTGGGTCGCCTTCCCGAACTTCAGCGACATCGAGCGCTCGACCTTCGACATGGTCGTCGCCGGCCGCGTCGTCGGTGACGACGTCGCGATCATGATGGTCGAGGCCGAGTCCACCGAGTCCACGTGGGACCTCGTGAAGAACCAGGGCAAGACCGCTCCCACCGAGGAGGTCGTCGCCGAGGGTCTCGAGGCCGCGAAGGGCTTCATCCGCACCCTGTGCGACGCGCAGGCCGAGATCGCCACCAAGGCCGCCAAGCCGGTCCAGGAGTTCCCGGTCTTCCTCGACTACGAGGACGACGCGTACGCCGCGGTCCAGCAGGCCGTCTCCGAGCAGGCTGCCCAGGCGCTCACCATCGCCGACAAGCAGGAGCGCGAGGACCGCCTCGACGAGATCAAGGCGAGCATGACCTCCGAGCTCGCCGGCTCCGCCGACGCGCCCGCCGCCTTCGCCGGCCGTGAGAAGGAGCTCTCCGCTGCTTTCCGCTCCGTGCAGAAGCAGCTCGTGCGCGAGCGCATCCTGCGCGACAAGGTCCGCATCGACGGTCGTGGGCTCGCGGACATCCGCGCGCTGTCGGCCGAGGTCGAGGTCCTGCCGCGCGTGCACGGCTCGGCGATCTTCGAGCGTGGCGAGACCCAGATCATGGGTGTCACGACGCTCAACATGCTCAAGATGGAGCAGCAGATCGACTCGCTGAGCCCGGTGAGCAAGAAGCGCTACATGCACAACTACAACTTCCCGCCCTTCTCCACCGGTGAGACCGGTCGCGTCGGCTCGCCGAAGCGTCGCGAGATCGGGCACGGGGCCCTGGCCGAGCGCGCGCTCATGCCGGTGCTGCCGAGCCGCGAGGAGTTCCCCTACGCGATCCGTCAGGTGTCCGAGGCCCTCGGCTCCAACGGCTCGACGTCGATGGGCTCCGTGTGCGCCTCGACCCTGTCGCTGCTCAACGCCGGTGTGCCGCTGCGTGCACCGGTCGCCGGCATCGCGATGGGCCTGGTCACCGACGAGGTCGACGGGCAGACGCAGTACGCGGCGCTCACCGACATCCTCGGCGCCGAGGACGCCTTCGGCGACATGGACTTCAAGGTCGCCGGCACCCGTGAGTTCGTCACGGCCATCCAGCTCGACACCAAGCTCGACGGCATCCCCGCCTCGGTGCTCGGCGGCGCGCTGACCCAGGCCCGCGACGCTCGCCTGCACATCCTCGACGTCATGAACGAGGCGATCGACGCCCCGGACGAGATGGCTCCCACCGCCCCGCGGATCATCACCGTCCAGGTCCCCGTCGACAAGATCGGCGAGGTCATCGGGCCCAAGGGCAAGATGATCAACCAGATCCAGGACGACACCGGCGCCGACATCTCCATCGAGGACGACGGCACCGTCTTCATCGGTGCGGCCGACGGCGCCTCCGCGGACGCGGCGCGCAACGCCGTCAACGCGATCGCCAACCCGCAGATGCCGGAGATCGGTGAGCGCTTCCTCGGGACCGTCGTGAAGACGACGACCTTCGGCGCGTTCATCTCGCTCCTGCCGGGCAAGGACGGTCTGCTGCACATCTCCGAGGTGCGCAAGCTCGTCGGTGGCAAGCGGATCGACGCGGTCGAGGACGTCCTCGGCGTCGGCACGAAGGTTCAGGTCGAGCTCAAGGAGATCGACCCCCGCGGCAAGCTGAGCCTGGCCGCCGTCCTCTCGGACGAGCAGCAGGCCGAGCTCGAGTCCGGCGCGGGCGACCGCGGTGAGCGTGGCGGCGACCGCGGTGACCGCGGCGGCGACCGTGGCGACCGTGGTGGCCGTCCCGAGCGCGAGGAGCGCTCCGGCGACGACGACGCGCGCGAGGGTGGCCGTCGCCGCCGTCGTGGCGGTCGCGGCCGTGGCGCCGACTCCGAGGAGACGGGCGCCGAGGCCCCCGCGTCCTCCGAGGACGCCGCCGGCTGATCCAGCCGCACATCACGAAGGCCCCGTCCCCCTCGTGGGGGCGGGGCCTTCGTCGTCCTGGTCTGCGTCGTCCTGGTCTGCCTGCGCCGCGGCGGATGGTCCAGGCGGTCGCTCAGGCGGCGTGGCGTGCGCGGCGCGGGGCCGGCTCGACCCAGCGCATCTCCATGCGCGTGCGGCCGTCCTCGCCGCGGACGGGCACCCAGGTGCAGGTGAGGCGGCGCTCGGCGGGAGCCGGCGCGGTCGTCGTCAGATGAGTCACGGTCATGTCGTACACCCCTTGTTCACTCTGTGTTCATCTACGACTGTAGCACCAAGGTGAACGGCAGGTGAACGACACGCGGCCAGCAGATGCGTACGGTGCCGCGCCGGGACGCGCCCGGGCGGCACCGCTGCTCGGTCGTAAGGTGCTGCGCATGAGCGAGAGCATCGTGCGGGTGTCGGTCGTCGGGGCGTCGGGACGGATGGGGTCGGCGGCCTGCCGCGCCGTCGAGGGGGCCGAGGGCATGGAGCTCGTCGGCCGCTTCGACGCCGGCGACGACCTCGGCGATCTCGCGGGCGCCGATGTCGTCGTGGAGTTCTCCGTGCCCGAGGCGAGCCCGGCGAACGTCGCCCACTGCGTCGAGCGGGGGATCCATGTCGTCGTCGGGACGACGGGGTGGACGCCGGAGCGCCTGGCGAGCCTCGAGGAGCAGGTGTCGCTCCATGACGGTGTCGGCGTGCTCATCGCGCCGAACTTCGCCATCGGCGCGATCCTCATGATGTCCTTCGCGCGCCAGGCCGCTCGCTTCTACGAGTCCGTCGAGGTCGTCGAGCTGCACCACCCCGACAAGGTCGACGCGCCGAGCGGCACGGCCGCGCGGACGGCTGAGATCATCGGCGCGGCCCGCGACGAGGCCGGGCTGCCGGCCTCGCCGGACGCGACGACGCAGGACCCCGACGGGGCGCGCGGCGCGCAGGTCCACGGCGTCTCGGTGCACTCCGTGCGGTTGCGCGGGATGGTGGCCCGCCAGGAGGTCCTCTTCGGCGGCGAGGGCGAGACCCTGACGATCCGGCACGACTCCTTCGACCGCACCTCCTTCATGCCCGGGGTGCTCGAAGGGGTCCGAGGCGTCGCCTCGCACCCCGGCGTGACCGTGGGTCTGGAGAAGTATCTGCAGATGTGAGGCCCTCCCGCCGGACAGGTCGTCGTGGACGGCCTGCTGGGCCGTCATGCCTGCGGTGTGACCCGGGTCATGCTGCGACTTTCAACTAGTTCTGGCGAAAGTCAGCAAATGGTAAAGACTCTCCAGTAACGTCGGTGGTGGGAGAGGGCGTCCAGGGGGACTGCCCGGGGTCGACGCCGACCTGTCTGCTCCCACCCACCCCAGCGCGGGCTGATCCCCGCGCGGAGCCGATTGGATCTCGCATGCCCATCTCCATGTCCCGGACCACCACCTCGCTCGTCGCCGTCGGTGCCGGTGTCATCCTCCTGTCCGCCGCGGGCGGCAGCTTCGCCCAGTGGAGCGAGGGGAAGGACGTCGCCCCGGGGAGCATCACCGCCGGTCACCTGGACATGCAGGTCGACGGCGGCGGCTGGTTCGACACCAAGGGGACCTCGGACACGGGCGACGACACGTCGATCACGCCCTCCGCCTTCAAGATGGTCCCCGGCGACGAGGTCGAGTACCGGGCGAAGGTCCGGCCGAACCTCGTCGGCAACACCCTCAAGGCCCAGCTCACAGCGAACCTCCCGGGCGTGAGCAACACCCTCAAGGATCACGTCGTCATCGCGACGAAGGTCGACGGCGCCGACAGCGTGACGGTCACCTCCCAGGACACTGCGAGCGGCAAGGCGTACGACGCCCGGGTCACCGTCACGATGCCCTTCGACGACGTGAAGACCAACGGCACCGCTGGTGAGGACAAGACGCTCGACCTCAACACCCTGCGCATCTCGCTCGTCCAGCAGCAGCGCTGACCTGGGGGGAGCGGTGAGGACGACGAGGGGGGCAGGCATGAGGGGGGACGCGGCGCCATGGCGCGCGCTGCTCGCGCTCGGCCTGGGTCTCGTCGTCCTCACCGGGGCCGGAGGGACCGGTGCGAGCTGGGCCGAGCACGACGCCCGGAAGCCCGGCACCATCACCTCGGGAGGGGTGAGCCTGACGACGGGCACGCTGCGCACCGAGCTGCACTCGCAGCAGCCCGCGGGGTCGAGGACGTACGCGTCGAGCACGACGTGCACCCCCGACCCCGGCTACGTCGAGTGCCGGGTCATCAGCGCGACGCTCGCCTCCGAGGCGCTCGTCCCCGGTGACCGGGTCGTCATCACTCAGCCGGTGACGCTCGCCGCGAGCGGCACGACGCTGCGGGGCACCCTCGCCGTGTCGAGCACCGAGCTCACCTCGGCGGCCCGCTCGGCCTTCAGCGGCAGCGCGACGACCACGACGACGATCACGGCGCTGGGAGGCGCGGTGACGTCGGGCAGCTCGGTGAGCATCCCCGTCTCGGTGCCGACCGGCGCGGGGGTGGGGACCTCGACGGTCCGCATCTCGATCAGCACGCCCGTGACGGCGAGCGCCGGCGGCTGGGGGAGCGCCCTGCAGGACCAGTCGCTCTTCGGCGGCACCTTCACCTACACCTTCGCCCAGACGCGGGCATGAGCCGAGAGGCACGACGGATGAGAGCGACGCGGCTGTGGCCCGTGGCGGCTGTGGCCCTCGCCGGCGTGCTCCTCGTGAGTGCGCCGAGCGGCCAGACCCAGGCCCAGTGGCGGGAGAGCGCGACGACCACGATCAGCGGCCCGAGCTCGGACGTCTTCGAGATGACCGCGACCGCGTCGGGGCCCCAGGTCGACCTGACGAACCTCTCACGCCGCCAGAGCGCCGACCTCGACGTGCGCAGCACGAGGGTCACCCGGGTCGACGCCGGGGACACCAACGACCTCCTCGCTCGGGCCGCGCTCGTCTACACCTCCGGCCAGGGAGCCTGCGGCGGCACGACCCAGAGCACCTACTGGGCGGCCCGCTCGGCCGGCCAGATCACCGCAGGCACGACGTACACCCGCCCCCAGGGAGCCGTGGCCGGCGCGACCCTCGCACCGGGCGCTGGCCGGGTGCTGTGCCCGACCCTGTCCCTGCCCTACCCCGCGACGGCCGCAGGTGAGCGCGACACCTATCTCGCGCACGCCGGACGCTCCGTCGACATCACGACCGTCGTGCGGCAGACGAGCAAGCCGCCGGCCACGTGGACCTCGACCCAGCGCACGACGATGACCCGCTTCTCGATCGGCACCCCCGCGCCGACCTCGCCGGCGGGCGCGAGCCCCTGCCGCAGCGAGGTCTCCGGCGGGCAGGGTTCGGGCTCGGTCGGCCGGCTCGCGTTCGGCTGGCCCCTCGCCTCGACGACCGCGACCACCCCCACCCCCGCGATGGCGGGTGGGTGGGAGGTCCTCGTCCGACCGGTCGCGGGCAGCTGGCGGAGCCTGGGCCCGCTCGACGCGTCGGCCCGCCTCTCCGGTCCGCTGCTGGGCAGCGACCTCGGCCCGGTCGGGGCGACCCGCGAGCTCGTCCTGCGCGGGTACCCCTTCGCCGGCGACCGCACCCGCTACGTCGAGTCCGACTGGCTCGTGCGGGCCACCAACGACTCTGCCGGCCGCAACGACCGCTTCGTGTGCACCGGCGTCATCCCCAACCCCGACCAGGGACAGGTGAACCTGCCATGACCGCCACCCTCCACCCGCCCGCCGACGCGCCGGCCGAGGTCGTCGAGGACGAGCCCACGACCGCTGCGCGTCCTGCGTCGCGCGCGCTGAGGCTCGTGCTCCTCGCCCTGCTCACGCTGCTAGGCGCGGTCCTCGTCCTCGTCGTCGCGGTGCCGCGCGTGCTCGGCCTCGTGCCCCTGACGATCCTCTCGGGCTCGATGGAGCCGACCCTGCCGGTCGGCAGCCAGGTCTTCGTCGACCCTGTCGAGAGCGCGGAGCAGGCCCGTGAGGAGGTCACCGTCGGCTCGATCATCACGGTCATGCCGCGCCCGGACGACCCCACCCTCGTCACCCACCGCGTCGTCGCGGTGGAGCAGGACGTCTCGGGCCGTCCGGTCTGGACGACGAAGGGGGACGCCAACGGCGGCGTCGACGACTGGGAGGTCACCCCGACCCAGCTGCGCGGGGTCGTGCGTTACCACGTGCCGTGGGTGGGCTACGTCGCCTCGAGCATGAGCCAGACCGACAAGGACACCGTCGTGCGCTGGAGCGCGGGCGCGCTCTTCGTGTACGCGGCCTACCAGCTGCTCGCCGCCTGGCGCGGGCGTCACCGCGGCGGCCGGCACGCGGCCTAGGCAGCCCAGCCGAGGGCGCGCAGCCCGGCGGCCGTCGCGGCCGCGGCGAGGACGACGAGCAAGAAGTTGACCCGCAGCGCGAAGAGCGCGACGGCGACGACGACCGCGGGCAGGCGGGCGTCGAGGGTCAGGGTGTCGGCGCCGCCGGCCGTCTGGACGACGAGCAGGCCCGCGAGCAGGGCCACCGGCAGGAGCGTGATGACGCGCGAGCGACGCGGCCCCTCGACGAGGGACGGCGGGGCGAGGTACCCCGCGAGCTTGAGCGCGTAGCCGAGGACGGCGGCGAGCAGGACGGTGGCCCAGGCGCTCACGGCGTCGGGTCCTCTCCGTCGAGGTGCCCGGGCTCGGGCTCCGTGCGTCCTGCGCCGGTGAGCCCGACGACGAGCGCGGCGAGGGCCGCGAGGAGCACGGGGATGCCGGCCGGCACCGACGCGTAGGAGACGAGCGCGACGAGCGCGGCCACCGCGGCGGTGACGACGGTCGGGGCCGAGCGCAGCCGCGGCCAGATGAGCCCGACGAAGGCTGCCGCCGCCGCCGCGTCCAGCCCCCACGTGCGCGGGTCGCCGAGCGCGTTCCCGAGCGCCGAGCCGGCCAGCGTCGCGAGGTTCCAGAAGGCGAGGACGGCCAGGCCGGTCCACCAGAAGCCGACCCGACGAGAGCGCGTCGTCGGCTGCGCGAGACCCACGGCGGTCGACTCGTCGATCGTCACGTGCGCGGCGGCGAGCCGGCGCCACCCCCGCACGTCGAGCACCCGCGAGGTCTCCAGCGCGTACAGCCCGTTGCGGATGCCGAGCATCGTCGAGGTCGCGACGGCGGTCGCCGGGCTGCCGCCGGCCCCCATCACCGAGACGACGGCGAACTGCGAGCCGCCGGTGAAGAGCAGGAGCGAGAGGGCCTGGGTCTGCAGCACGTCGAAGCCGGCGGCGACCGCGAGCGCGCCGAAGCTCACGCCGTACGCACCCGTCGCCACGCCGACGGACAGGGCCTGACGCCGTGCCGTCCCGACAGCGGCGTCCTCGACGGCCGCGCTCACGGCTCGGGGTCGGCGAGCGAGGCGACGAGGCGCACCTCGCGGGCGGTCGCCCCGTCGGGGGAGACCACGCGGTCGCGGAAGGCGCCGTCGGGCGCGAGACCGGCGCCGACGAGGAAGGCACGAGTCTGCTCGTGGGGGACGAGCACCCACGTGGCGAGGGTGTCCGCGCCCGCGCCCGTGAGCGTGTCGACGACGGCGTTGAGCAGGCGCGAGCCGTGCCCGGTGCGCCGGGCCTGGGGGTGCACGCCGATCGCCGTGAGCTCGCCGGTCGCCTGACCGGTGTCGGGGTCCTGGCTCGGGCCGAGGGCGGCGAAGCCGACGACCTGGCCGCCGGCCGTCGCGACGAGGAGGCGGTGCACCCCTTCGGGCGGCTCGGCGAGGGCCTGGCGCCACGCGGCGGCGAAGGCCTGCGGCTCGAACTGCGCGTGGACCTCCGGGGGGACGACGCCGTCGTAGGCCTCCTGCCACACGAGGGCCTGGACGACGCCGAGGGCCGGCAGGTCGTTGGGCCCGGCGGTGCGGACGCCGGCATCGGGGGTGGGGGTGCTCATCAGCGTCCTTCGAAGGTGGGGGGTCGTCGGTCGGCAAAGGCGGCGCGGCCCTCCTGGAGGTCCGCGCTCGCCCAGGCGGTGGCGAAGGCGTCGCGGTAACGCGCGAGGTCGTCGGGGGTGCGGGCGTCGAGCCCGGTCTTCGAGCCGGCCTGGGTCAGCGGGGCCAGCCGGGCGGCGGAGGTCGCGAGCTCGAGGGCGTCGTCGAGATCACCGCGGCGCTGGACGAAGCCGAGGCGCCAGGCGTCGTCGGCGTCGAGGACGGCGGCGGTGAGGACCATGTGGCGGGCCGCTCCCTCGCCCCAGCAGCGGGCCACCCGCTCGAGGGTCCAGTGGTCGACCATGAGCCCGAGCCGGGCGACGGGCACGGCGTACCGGGCGTCGTCGGTGGCGACGCGCACGTCGCACGCGACGGCGAGCTGCATGCCGAGCCCCATGCACGACCCGGAGATCGCGGCCACGGTCGTCACCGGGAGCGAGGCGAGGTGCCCGAGCACCTCGGCGAGGCGCTCGGTGAAGGCGACGTCCTCGAGCTCGGTGAGATCGGCGCCGGCGCAGAAGTGCCCCTGCGCCCCGGTGAGGACGAGGGCGCGGGCACCGCCCTGCTCGGCGGCCCGGACGGCCGCGTCGAGCGCGTCGAGGTGCTCGTGGTCGATCGCGTTGCGCCGCTCCGGGCGCTCGACCGTCACGACGTGGACGTCGCCGTGGACGTGGCTGCGGATGGGCACGGGGCCAGGATAGGCGGCCCTCAGGAGGCGAGCGCGAGGGCTCCCAGCGCGACGAGCCAGCTGACGAAGGAGCCGACGAGGAAGTACTCGGTGACCTTGTCGATGTCGTGCCGACCCTCGTCGTCGGCGTGCGAGCGCAGCTCCGGCCAGCGGATGAGGCCCTTCGCGGCGATGACGAGGCCGGCGGCGGTGACCTCGCCGGCGAGCCCGAGACCGAGGACGAAGAGCCGCTCGAGCGGGCCGAGGAGACGCCCGCCGCGCAGCTCCTCCTGGCCGCGGTCGTGCCCGGGGCGCATCGCGCCGGTGCTCGTGAGGACGAGTCGGACGACGAGGTTGCCCGTGCTCAGCTGGACGAGGACGAGACCGGCCACGAGCAGGGCGCGCGCGGGGTCGCCGGCCCACGGCAGCTCGGCCCAGGCGAGCCAGCGGGCGAAGGGGCCCCCGACCTCCGGCGCCGCCCCGGCCCACAGCAGCGGCACGAGACCGCTGACGAGCAGGACGGCGAGGGGCAGGAGGTAGGCGCGCCCGGTGCGCAGGGTGCGCTCGGTCGTGAGGACCCAGGCGAGCAGCCCGAGGGCCGCGGCGACGGCGAGCCACCGGCCCGCGGCCGTGCCGAGCGTGCCGGCCAGAGCCGAGGTCGCGACGACGAGCACGACACCGGCGGCAGCGGCGACGACCGGGCGCCGCGGCCGGACGGGCAGCGCGCTGCGCAGCAGGTCGGTGACGCCGACGGCGACGAGGAGCACGGCGAGCACGCTCATGACGCCTCCACGCCGGCGAGCTGCTCGGCCGCCAGCCGCACGACCCCGATGCCCGCGCTGCGCACCCGCTGCGAGACCGCGGAGGCGCTGATGCCCTCGGCCTGCGCCACCGCGGCCTGCGACTGCCCGGCGACGAGGGCGGCGAGGATGCGCAGGGAGCGCTCGTCCATGACGCCGACGAGGTGGTCGCGGCACTGCAGGGCGGCGTTGACGGCCGCGACCTCCGGTCCCTCGTCCGCGCTGCGGTAGGCGGTGCGCAGGTGCTCGGTGGTCGCCCGCGACTGGGTCTGCTTCACCCAGTCGATCGCCTCGCGGGCCGCCCACCAGCCGGGCCCGTCCTGGGTCGTCTCGTCGAGCCGGGCGACCGGCCCGTGACCGAGGCCGATCCGCACGTCGACGTCGGGCGAGAGCCGCAGCCGCAGCCGCCATGCGGCGTCGAGGGCCGCCCCGGGCGTGGCGTAGCTGCCCTGGAACTCGTCGCCGACGGTGACGAGCGGGGCGTCGACGGCGCCCGGCGCGATCCCCCGCAGCGCCCGTGCGAGCCGGTCGTGCAGACCGGCGCGGTCACGCGCACGGCGCGAGCCGACGACGTCGCCGATGAGGGTGGCGACAGCCCGGTCCTTCATCTGAGCCATATGAAGAACATACCTTCATATCGTCGTGATGAAGCCTCAGACTTCACCACGATCGCGTCGCTCGTAGCGCACGAAGGTCATGCCCTCGCGCGGCGCGCGCCGGACCTCGACCCAGACGTCGGGGTCGATCGGGGGGAAGAAGACCTCGGCCTGCGGGGAGGCCTCGACGTGCGTGATCTCGAGCGCGCTCGCCACCTCGATCGTCTGGGCGTAGATCTCGCCGCCCCCGACGACGAAGACCTCGCGGTCGCCCGCGACGAGGAGGGCCTCCGGCAGCGAGTGGGCGACCTCGGCGCCGGGCGCCGACCACGCGAGGTCGGAGGTGACGACGACGGTGCGCCGACCGGGCAGGGCCCGCCCGATGGAGTCCCACGTGCGGCGGCCCATGACCATGACGCCGCCCGTCGTCACCTCCTTGAAGTGCCGCAGGTCCTCCGGGAGGTGCCAGGGCATCCCCCCTTCGACGCCGATGGCGCGGTTGGCGCCGACGGCGGCCACGAGGGTGAGGTGCTGCTCGAAGCCCAGCTCGAGCACCGCGGGCACGGCCGGCCCGCCGCTCGTCGCGGCCGCGAGCGCGTCGAGGACGAGCCGCTCGTGCGGGACGACCCGCTCCGGCAGCTCGTCGAGGGGGTACCACCGCAGGTCGGCGGCCTTGTCCGGCTCGGCGAGCCGGGGCTCGCCGGAGATCTCGGTGACGTGGAAGAAGAAGTCGGCCCGCTGCTCGATCGTCCCGACGAGGCAGCCGCGGTGCACCGTCGTCAGGGGCGTGGCCCGCACGACGTCGACGCCGAGCTCCTCGCGGACCTCGCGGCGCAGCGCCGCGCTCGCCGACCCGGCGTCCTCGACGTGGCCGGCCGCCCCGCAGGCCCACCACCCGTCCATGAAGGGGGTGCCGCTGCGCAGCTGGAGGAGCACCTCGAGCCCGGTGGCCCCGGCGGCCGGCCGGGTGATCACCGCGTACGACGCGGCACGAAGGGGGATGCGTCCCCGCAGCTCGGGGTGGACCGGTCGGGGCTCGCGGTCGGTGCCGCTCATACGGCGATCGGCGCCTTGATGCTCGGGTGCGCCTCGTAGCCGACGAGCTCGAAGTCCTCGAGCTCGTACGCGTCGACGCTGTGCCGCGGGGTGATCCGCATCGTCGGCAGCGGGTAGGGCTCGCGCCCCAGCTGCTCGTCGGCCTGCTCGAGGTGGTTGAGGTAGAGGTGGGCGTCGCCGAGCGTGTGCACGAGGTCGCCGAGCTCGAGGTCGCACTGCTGGGCGACGATCATCGTCAGCAGCGCGTAGCTGGCGATGTTGAAGGGCACGCCGAGGAAGACGTCGCCGCTGCGCTGGTAGAGCTGGCAGGACAGCCGGCCGCGGCCCCCGTCGGCACCGGGCGCGACGTAGAACTGGAAGAGGGTGTGGCACGGCGGCAACGCCATGTCGTCGACCTCGGCGACGTTCCACGCCGAGACGACGTGCCGGCGGCTGTCGGGATTCGTGCGGATCGACTCGATGACCTTCGCGATCTGGTCGACGGTGCCGCCGTCGGGCGTGGGCCACGAGCGCCACTGGTGCCCGTAGACCGGGCCGAGCTCGCCGTCCTCGTCGGCCCACTCGTCCCAGATCGAGATCCCGCGCTCCTGCAGCCAGCGCACGTTGGTCTCGCCGCGCAGGAACCACAGCAGCTCGCCGATGATCGAGCGCAGGTGCAGCTTCTTCGTCGTGAGGACGGGGAAGCCCTCGGCGAGGTCGAAGCGCATCTGGTAGCCGAAGACCGAGCGCGTGCCCGTCCCGGTGCGGTCGGACTTCTCGACCCCGTCGTCGCGCACGTGCTGGAGGAGGTCGAGGTACTGGCGCATGGGCAGCAAATCTACCGGCGTCCGCCGCGATACCCTCGAGGCATGCCTGACACCACCCCCTTCGGCCACGTCCTGACAGCGATGGTGACGCCGATGACGCCAGATGGTGCGGTCGACGAAGGGGGAGTGCGCGCGGTCGCCCGCCACCTCGCCGACACCGCCCACGACGGCGTCGTCGTCAACGGCACGACCGGCGAGTCGGCCACCCTCACCTCCGACGAGAGCATCGAGGTCGTGCGGATGGTCGTCGACGAGGTCGGCGACCGGCTCGCCGTCGTCGCGGGCGTCGGCTCGAACTCCACCGCGCACAGCATCGAGATGGCCGCCCGCGCCGCCGAGGCCGGGGCCGACTCGCTCCTGCTCGTCTCGCCGTACTACAACAAGCCGACCCAGCCGGGTCTGGTCGCGCACTGCACGGCGGTGGCGGACTCGACCGAGCTGCCGATCATGCTCTACGACATCCCCGGCCGCACCGCCGTCCCCTTCGCCACCGAGACCCTCGTCGAGCTCGCGGGCCACGACCGGATCGTCGCGGTTAAGGACGCGAAGGGGGACCTCGCCGCCTCGATCCGCGTCATGGCCGCGACCGACTACCTCTGGTACTCGGGCGAGGACGCCCTCAACCTGCCGCTGCTCGCGCTCGGTGCCGTCGGCGTCGTCTCCGTCACCGGCCACGTCACCGGCCGTGAGAACGCCGCGCTCGTCGAGGCCGTCGCCGCCGGCGACCTCGTGCGAGCCCGCGAGATCCAGGACCGGGTCATCCCGGTCATCGACGCGATCATGACGACCTCGCAGGGGGCGATCATGGCCAAGGCTGCGCTCGTCGAGCTCGGCGTCATCGAGCATGCGACCGTCCGCCTGCCGCTCCTCGAGAGCCCGCCCGAGCACCTCGACATCCTGCGAGCCGGTCTCGCCGCCACGCACGCAGAGAAGGTCGCATGAGCCACCCGCACCCCGAGCTCGACATCCCCGCCCCGCTCGCGAAGGGTGCCGTGCGGGTCGTCCCGCTCGGTGGCCTCGGCGAGATCGGGCGCAACATGACCGTCGTCGAGCACGACGGCCAGCTGCTGATCATCGACTGCGGAGTCCTCTTCCCCGACGACCACCAGCCCGGTGTCGACCTCATCCTCCCGGACTTCGAGTACATCGAGGACCGGCTCGACGACATCCAGGCGGTGATCCTCACCCACGGGCACGAGGACCACATCGGCGCGGTGCCCTACCTGCTGCGCCTCAAGCCCGACCTGCCGCTCATCGGCTCGCAGCTGACCCTCGCGCTCGTCGAGGCCAAGCTCAAGGAGCACCGGATCAAGCCCTACACCCTCGGCGTCGCCGAGGGCATGCGCGAGGTCTTCGGGCACTTCGACTGCGAGTTCATCGCCGTCAACCACTCGATCCCCGACGCGCTCGCCGTCTTCGTGCGCACGCCCGGCGGCACCCTCCTGCACACGGGCGACTTCAAGATGGACCAGCTGCCGCTCGACGGCCGGATCACCGACCTGCGCGCCTTCGCCCGCGCCGGCGAGGAGGGGGTCGACCTCTTCCTCACCGACAGCACGAACGCGACGGTCCCGGGCTTCACCGCGCCCGAGCGCGACATCTCGGCGGCGATCGACAAGGTCTTCCGCGGGGCCGAGCGGCGGATCATCGCCGCGTGCTTCTCCTCGCACATGCACCGCGTCCAGCAGGTGCTCGACGCCGCGGAGCGCAACGGGCGCAAGGTCGCCTTCGTCGGTCGCTCGATGATCCGCAACATGGGGATCGCGGCCGACCTCGGTCATCTCCACGTGCCCGACCGGGTGCTCGTCGACGTCAAGAAGCTCGGCGACCTGCCCGACGACCAGGTCGTCCTCATCTGCACCGGCAGCCAGGGCGAGCCGATGGCGGCCCTCAACCGCATGGCCAACCGCGACCACCGCATCGACGTCGGCGTCGACGACACGATCATGCTGCTCTCCTCGCCGATCCCCGGCAACGAGGGCTCGGTGTGGCGGGTCATCAACGGCCTCATGCGCCTGGGGGCCCACGTCGTGCACAGCGGCGGCACCGACCGGGTCCACGTCTCCGGCCACGCGAGCGCCGGCGAGCTGCTCTACTGCTACAACATCGTCAAGCCCAAGAACGTCCTGCCGGTGCACGGCGAGTGGCGTCACCTCGTGGCCAACCGCGACCTCGCGATCGCGACCGGGGTCCACCCCGACCACATCCCGCTCGCCGAGGACGGCGTCGTCGTCGACCTCGTCGACGGCCGGGCGCGGGTCGTCGGCGCGGTGCCCTGCGGCTACGTCTACGTCGACGGCAGCAGCGTGGGCGAGGCCGACGAGGACCTGCTCAAGGACCGCCGCATCCTGCGCGACGAGGGCTTCATCTCGGTCATGGTCGTCATCAACTCCTCGAGCGGCGCGATCCTCGCCGGCCCGGAGATCGTCGCCCGCGGGTTCGCGGAGGGTGACGAGATCTTCGAGCAGGTGCGTCCGAAGATCGTCGCGGCGATCCAGGACGCGACGGCGAAGGGGGTCACCGACCCCCACCAGCTGCAGCAGGTCATCCGCCGCGCCGTCGGCGGCTGGGTCGGCGGCAAGATCCGTCGCCGCCCGATGATCATCCCGACGGTCGTCGAGGCCTGAGGCGCACCCCTTCGCCCCGGCACCCCCGAGCTACCACACCCCCCGAGCTACCACGCAGTACTGGTCGTCATGACGACCAGCACTGCGTGGTAGCTCGCGTCGTAGCCGGGTCGGTAGCCGGAGGCGGGCGAAGGGGGAGTCAGCCCCGCGGGGCGAGGGAGCGGACCGCGGCGACGAGGCGGTCGACGTGCTCGGGGGAGTTCGCCAGACCCAGGCTCGCGCGGACCGCGCTCGTGCTGCCCGACCCCTGCCGCGCGAGGAGCGCGTCGACGAGGACGTGGGCGCAGAAGCGTCCGTCGCGCACCCCGATGCCGTGCTCGTCGGACAGCCGGCGCGAGACATCTTGCGCCGAGCGGCCCTCGACGGTGAAGGTGACGACCGGCGCCCGGTCGTGCGTCGGGCCGAAGATCGAGTGCGTCTGCACCCCGGGGATCGCGTCGAGCCGGCTGACCAGGCCCCGCCCGAGCGTCTCGTCGAGCTCGGCGATGGCCTCGCGGTGCTCCTCGACGACCTCGCACGCGACGGCCAGGGCCACCGCGCCGAGGACGTTCGGGCTGCCGGCCTCGTGGCGGGCGGGCCCGATCTGCCACGTCGTGTCCTCGTCGGAGACCGCGGCGGTCGCACCGCCCCCGGCGAGGTAGGGCTCGGCCGCGTCGAGCCAGTCCGAGCGCCCGACGAGCACGCCGGCGCCGTAGGGCGCATAGATCTTGTGCCCCGAGAAGGCGACGTAGTCGAGCTCCTCGAGCGCGAGGTCGACGGCGCGGTGCTGGACGAGCTGGGCGGCGTCGAGCGCGACCCGGGCGCCGTGCCGGCGGGCGACCGCCGCGATCTGCGCGACCGGCCAGTACTCGCCCGTGACGTTCGACGCGCCGGTGACGACGACGAGCGCGTCGGCGGTGCGCGAGGTCCGCAGCGCCGCGTCGACGACCGAGACCGCCTCGGCCGGGCTCGAGGGCACGGGGAGGCGGACGAGCTGCTCGGCGCGCCACGGCAGGATCGTCGCGTGGTGGTCGGAGCCGAAGACGAAGACCTGCGCGTCCTGCGGCACGACCGAGGCGAGGAGGTTGAAGGAGTCGGTGGTGTTGCGCGTGAAGATCACGTGGTCGTCCGCGCGCGCGCCGACGAAGCGGGCCACGACCTCGCGGGCCTGCTCGTAGCGCGCGCTCGTCACGCGCGAGGCGTAGCCGTTGCCGCGGTGCACCGACGAGTACGTGAGGCTCGCCTCGTCGACGGCGGCCTTGACGGCGACGAAGGCCGAGGTCGAGGCCCCGTGGTCGAGATTCGCGTACTCGACCTCGGCGCCGGACTCGAGCGGGCAGACGAGCCCGTCGGAGACGAGGGCCGGGGTCGACGGCGCGCTCGGGCGGGGTCGCAGCTGGTGCACGGCCGCCAGCGTCGGCTCGGCGGGGCGGGGGAGCGTCGGCGCAGCGGCCGGGGCGAGAGCGGTGGTGGACATGGCATGCCTCCCATGAGGTCTGGGACCTCGGGGCAGCCGGGGTCCGCGCTTGCCGGCGTCGTCTGGCGTCGGCCAGGTCGTCACCCGGAGCACCCCACCGCGGAGGAGGGTTGCCGACCAGCGAGCCGGGGCTTGACGCTGGCACTCATGACCTTGGCCGCGACGATAGCAGCGGGTCGGGGAGCGGCGTCGAGCCCGTCCGGCCCCGTCTTGTCTGCTGAGACCTGGGCGGGGGAGGGGCGTGCTCAGGCGCGTACGAGGAGCGCGAGGACCGCCCCGAGCACGAGGTACGGGCCGAAGGCGAGGTGCGTGGCCCGGTCCACCCGGCGCAGCACGAGGAGCACGAGTGCGGCGGCACCGCCGAGCGCGAAGGCCGCGTACACGCCGATGGTGAGGGTGCTCCACCCGTACCAGCCGAGCAACGGGGCGAGAGCGAGCACGAGCTTGGCGTCGCCCATCCCGATGCCGCGCGAGCCGAGGACGAGGCTGACGAGCACGAAGGCGCCGCCGACGACCGCCGTGGCGACGAGCGCCCGGCGCAGGTCGTCCCACTGCCCCGAGGTCGCCGCGGCGAGGGCGAGGAGGGCGAGGACGGCGGCGGCGAAGGGGAGGGTGAGGGCGTTGGGCAGCCGGTGGACGTCGGCGTCGACGGCGAGCAGGAGCAGGCCGACGGGGGCGAGGAGAGCGGTCGCGGCAGCGGCGGCGAGGGGCTCGTCGCGGGAGACCCAGACGAGCGCGGCCGCGAGCGCCGGCACGGCCGGGACGAGCCACTCATGGGCGGGCAGGGGAGCCGTCTCGTCCGGGCGTCGATAGGTGCCCGAGCGGCCCCATCGCCACGCGAGGGGCGTGCCCACGAGCGCGACGGCGAGCGCGACGAGGACATGGGGCACGCACGCAGGGTATGCGGGCGCCGGTGGCTCTCCCCGGCGCCGTCCACACCCCCCTTCGCCCGGAACCGGCGGCCCCTGGTGCGCGTGTGACACGTGTGAAAGGGGTGGCGATCGCCTAGCCTGCGAGCATGGCAACACGTAACGGCACCCCCGCGCGCCCGCGTGGGGGATCCACCCGCGCACCCGGTCGCACGGCCGCGACCAAGGGCCCGGGGCGGTCCACGGGCACCAAGGCCCGGTCCTCCTCGCGCTCCTCCGGCCGCACCGGCTCGAAGGGGTCGGGCACGACCTCGGCGAAGGGGGGAGGTCTCCCGCTCCCGCTCGCCGCCGTGCGCAGCACGTGGATGGGGGTCGCCGGCGCCGCCGGCGCCGGTGCCCGCCGGGTGGGACACCAGGCCGGCCAGATCGAGCCCGAGCACCGTCGTGACGGTCTCGGCTTCACCCTCGTCGCGCTCGCCGTCGTCGTCGCCGCCGTCGAGTGGTGGGGCCTGCAGGGCGGGCTCGCCGATCTCGTGCACGCCGTGGCCGCAGGGACCTTCGGCCGCGTCGCCTACGCCCTCCCGCTCGTCCTCGTCCTCGCCGGGTGGCGCCTGCTGCGCGGCGCCGACGACGCGACGAGCGCCCGGCTCGGCTTCGGCCTGGCCCTGCTCTCGCTGTCGGTCTGCGGTCTGACGCACATCGCCCGCGGCATCCCGCAGCCCCCCGACGGCGCCGGCCCGATGCGCGACGCCGGCGGCATCGTCGGCTTCCTCGCCTCCGACCCGCTCGCCACCGGGCTCACCGTGTGGCCGACGGCGATCATCCTCGTGCTGCTCGGCACCTTCTCGCTCCTGCTCGTCACGGGCACGCCCCTGCACGAGATCCCCACCCGGGCCGCCTACCTGCGGGCCGTTTTCACCGGCGCCCCGCCGCAGCCGCACGACGAGGTCGAGAGCACGCCGGCGGCCGCCCGTGCCGTGCAGGCCGCCCGCAAGCGCCGCTTCGACGAGCTCGACGAGCGCGACGGCGACACCGCCTTCGACCAGGCCGCCCAGGTCTCGCCCGCGGAGAAGGCACGCCGCCGGCGGGCCGCGAAGGCCGAGTCCGACGCCGCGAAGGCGGCCGAGGACGCCGCGGCAGAGGAGGCCGCCGCCCCGGAGGCCCCGGCGAAGGGGGGCCCGCGCCCCGGCGAGAAGCGCTCGACCGGCAACGGCGTCGTCGCCCCGGTCGCCAAGGACAAGACCCCGCTGCAGGCGCCCCCGACGACCCAGCTGCCGCAGCGCGTCGAGCAGCTCGCCCTCGCCGGCGACGTCACCTACACGCTGCCCGACTCGGCGGCGCTCAAGGCCGGCTCGCCGCACAAGGAGCGCTCCGCCGCCAACGACCAGGTCGTCGACGCCCTGACCAACGTCCTCGACGAGTTCGGCATCGACGCGCAGGTCACCGGCTTCCACCGCGGCCCCACCGTCACCCGGTACGTCGTCGAGCTGGGCCCCGGCGTCAAGGTCGAGCGCGTCACCGCGCTCAGCAAGAACATCGCCTACGCCGTGGCCTCGGCCGACGTGCGCATCCTCAGCCCCATCCCGGGCAAGTCGGCCATCGGCATCGAGATCCCGAACGCCGACAAGGAGATGGTCTGCCTCGGCGACGTGCTGCGCAGCGACGTCGCACGGACCAACGAGCACCCGATGGTCATGGGTGTCGGCAAGGACGTCGAGGGCGGGTACGTCATCGCCAACCTCGCGAAGATGCCCCACATCCTCGTCGCCGGCGCGACGGGCTCCGGCAAGTCGAGCTTCGTCAACTCGATGATCACCTCGATCCTCATGCGGGCCACGCCCGACGAGGTGCGCATGGTGCTCGTGGACCCCAAGCGCGTGGAGCTCACCGCGTACGAGGGGATCCCGCACCTCATCACGCCCATCATCACCAACGCGAAGAAGGCCGCCGAGGCCCTCCAGTGGGTGGTGAAGGAGATGGACATGCGCTACGACGACCTCGCCGCCTTCGGGTACAAGCACGTCGACGACTTCAACAAGGCGGTCCGCGCCGGCACCGTGCAGCCGCTGCCCGGCAGCGAGCGCACGATCCAGCCCTACCCCTACCTGCTCGTCATCGTCGACGAGCTCGCCGACCTCATGATGGTCGCGCCGCGCGACGTCGAGGACTCGATCGTGCGCATCACCCAGCTGGCGCGCGCCGCCGGCATCCACCTCGTGCTGGCGACCCAGCGGCCCTCCGTCGACGTCGTCACCGGCCTCATCAAGGCCAACGTGCCCAGCCGGATGGCCTTCGCGACCTCCTCGCTCGCCGACAGCCGGGTCGTCCTCGACCAGCCGGGCGCCGAGAAGCTGCTCGGCCAGGGCGACGCGCTCTTCTTGCCCATGGGCAAGAGCAAGCCGATGCGCGTCCAGGGCGCGTGGGTCACCGAGTCCGAGATCCACGAGGTCGTCCAGCACGTCACCGGCCAGCTCGCCCCGCGCTACCGCGAGGACGTCGCCGTCGAGGTGCCGAAGAAGCAGATCGACGAGGACATCGGCGACGACCTCGACGTGCTGCTCCAGGCCACCGAGCTCGTCGTGACGACGCAGTTCGGCTCGACGTCGATGCTCCAGCGCAAGCTGCGCGTCGGCTTCGCCAAGGCCGGTCGTCTCATGGACCTGCTCGAGTCCCGCGGCGTCGTCGGCCCCTCCGAGGGCAGCAAGGCCCGGGACGTGCTCATCACGCCCGACGAGCTGCCGGTGACCCTGGCGCTCATGCGCGGTGACGACGTGCCGGACGCCGCCCCGGTGTCCCCGGACGACACGCAGGAGGTGCCGGGTCAGGACGAGGGCCCTCGCCCCTTCGCCGGTGAGGAGGAGGTCGTCGACGTCGAGCGCGACCCGCAGCCGACCCCTCCGACCGGGCGCTACGCGGTCGACCCCATCGGCACGGACATCCCCGTCGACGACGACGAGGACGACGAGGACGCGTGGTCGCTCACCGGGCGCTGACCGGGGCCCCCGCGGCTCTACGCTGACGTCATGCCCGAGGTCTGGTACGCCCCGAAGAAGCCCCTGTCCGGCCGGGACTACTGGGTGGCGGTGCTGCGCAAGCAGCCGTCGGCGATCCTCCTCGCGATCCAGCTGCTCGCGATCCTGCTGCTGCCGTGGCTGGAGGCACAGCTGTGGGGGCGGCTCGTCTTCGTCGTCATCTCCTTCTTCGCGGTGACGATCGCCGCCTTCGTCACACGCTCGACGCCCTCGCTCACCTGGCTGGCGCTGCTCATCGGCTTCCCCTGCGTGGCGCTCGAGGCGTGGAGCGTGCTCTCGCCGGACAACGTCCTCGTCGGGGCCGTCGGCCACTTCGGGCTCGCGGCCTTCTACCTCTACGTCGCGTACGGGCTCGTGTCCTACGTCTTCTCCGACAGCTGGGTGACGAGCGACGAGCTCTTCGCGGTGGGCGCGGCCTTCACCGTCCTGCTCTTCGCCTTCGCCTACCTCTACCTCGGGGTCCAGTTCATCTGGCCCGACTCCTTCACCGGGCACGTGCCCGGGCCGCGTCGCAGCTTCCTCGAGCTGCTCTTCTTCTCCGCGGCCAACCTCACGAGCGTCGGGCTCTCCGACGTCGGGGCGATCCGCCCGCACGCCCGGGCTGTGACGATCATCGAGCAGCTCACCGGCGTCATGTACGTCGCGATGGTCATCTCCCGGCTCGTCGCGCTCACCGTGGCCAAGGCGCGCCGCTGACCGAGCCCCTCCGCGCGAGACCTAGAGTGGGGGCCATGTCTGAGCCGTCTCGCAGCGTCGCCCTCGTCACCCTCGGGTGCACCCGTAACGAGGTCGACTCCGAGGAGCTCGCCGGGCGCCTCGCCGCCGAGGGGTGGCAGCTCGTCGACGACGCCTCGCAGGCTGACGTCGCCGTCGTCAACACGTGCGGCTTCATCGAGCAGGCGAAGAAGGACTCGATCGACGCCGTCCTCGAGGCCGGACAGCTGCGCGAGACCGGGCGCACCCAGGCGGTCGTCGCCGTGGGCTGCCTCGCCGAGCGGTACGGCCGCGAGCTCGCCGAGGAGCTGCCCGAGGCCGACGCCGTGCTCGGCTTCGACTCCTACCGCGACATGTCCTCGCACCTGCGCGCCGTGCTCGACGGGCACCCGCCGGAGGCGCACGTCCCCGGCGACCGCCGCACCCTGCTCCCGCTCGCACCGCTCCAGCGTGCCGACGCCGCGGCCGCGGTGGCCCTGCCCGGCCACGGCGACGACGGCATCTCCGCCGCTCCGGGCGGCGATTCCGCCGCCGTGCGCGACCTGCCCCGTGCCCGGCTCGACGACCGGCCCTGGGCGCCGCTGAAGATCGCCTCGGGCTGCGACCGGCGCTGCGCCTTCTGCGCGATCCCCACCTTCCGCGGCTCCTTCGTCTCGCGCCGGCCCACCGACGTCATCGCCGAGGGGCGCTGGCTGGCCCAGCAGGGCGTGCGCGAGCTCTTCCTCGTCTCGGAGAACTCGACGTCGTACGGCAAGGACCTCGGCGAGCTCGACCTCATGCAGGCGCTCATGCCCCAGCTCACGCAGATCGAGGGCGTCGAGCGGGTGCGCGTCAGCTACCTCCAGCCCGCCGAGATCCGTCCCGGCCTCCTCGAGGCGATGGCGGCCACCCCCGGGGTAATGCCCTGGTACGACATCTCCTTCCAGCACTCGAGCCCGACCCTGCTGCGCCGGATGCGCCGCTTCGGCTCGACGCAGGCCTTCCTCGAGCTCGTCGAGGGCATCCGGGAGCGCCAGCCCGAGGCGGGCATCCGCAGCAACGTCATCGTCGGCTTCCCCGGCGAGAGCGAGGACGACCTCGCCGAGCTCGAGCGCTTCCTCGTCGCGGCTCGCCTCGACGTCGTCGGCGTCTTCGGCTACTCCGACGAGGACGGCACCGAGGGCGAGCGCCTCGACGACAAGATCGACCCCGACGTCGTCGCCGAGCGCGTCGAGCGCGTGCGGGCCCTCGTCGACGAGCTCTCGGCGCAGCGCGCCGAGGAGCGCATCGGCCAGCACGTCCGTGTCCTCGTCGAGCAGGTCGAGGACGAGGACGGGCACCCCGAGGTCGTCGGACGCGCCGAGCACCAGGGCCCTGACGTCGACGGCGAGACGATCCTGCTCGGCGAGGTCGAGGGCCTGGCCGTCGGTGACCTCGTCGACGCGGTCGTCGAGGGCACCGAGGGGATCGACCTCGTGGCCCGGGTCGGGCGATGAGCACCCCCGCGCCGGTCCCCGCGCCCGCACCCGAGCCGAGCCCGTGGAACCTGCCCAACGCGCTGACCGTCCTGCGCATCCTGCTCGTCCCCGTCTTCGTCTGGCTGCTGCTGCGCGGCGGCGGCGACGACGCCGCGTCGCGCTGGTGGGCCTTCGGGGTCTTCGCCGTCGCGATCGTCACCGACCGGGTCGACGGCGACATCGCCCGGGCCCGTGGCATCGTCACGAACTTCGGCAAGGTCGCCGACCCGATCGCCGACAAGGCCCTCACCGGGGCCGGCTTCATCACCCTGTCGATCATCGACGTCATCCCGTGGTGGGTGAGCGTCGTCGTCGTCGCGCGCGAGCTCGGCATCACCCTCATGCGCTTCTTCGTCATCCGCCACGGCGTCATGCCGGCCAGCCGCGGGGGCAAGGTCAAGACCTTCCTCCAGGCCCAGGCACTGCTCATCCTCATGGCCCCGCTGTGGGTCCTGCCGTGGTCGCGGGTGTGGGAGGTCGTCGGCTACGTCATCCTCGCCGCGGCCGTCGCCGTGACCATCGCCACCGCCGCCGACTACGTCATGAAGGCGCTGACGCTGCGCGAGACGAGCGAGCGCGCCGCGATGAAGCGGGCCCGGGCCGGTCGCGACCGCCAGGTCCCATGACCCCGCACCCGGTCGCGGCGGCGGCGCTCGACGAGCTGCGCGCTCGCGGGCTGACGCTGGGCTGCGCCGAGTCGCTCACCGGCGGTCTGCTCTCGGCGGCGGTCGTCGCGGTGCCGGGCGCCTCGGACGTCCACCGGGGGGCGGTCGTCGCGTACGCCGCGGAGGTCAAGGCGCAGGTGCTCGGCGTGGACCTCTCGCTCCTCGACGCGGTCGGCACGGTCCACCCGGACGTCGCCGCCGCGATGGCGAAGGGGGCGCAGCGCGTCCTGCGGTGCGACGTCGCCCTGGCGACGACGGGGGTCGCCGGTCCCGGGCCGAGCGAGGGCCACCCCGCCGGCACCGTGCACCTCGCGTGCGCCTGGGGCGGGGAGGTGCACCTGCGCCGGCTCGACCTGCCGGGCGGCCGCGCCGAGGTACGCGAGGCGAGCGTGCGCGGCGCGCTGGACCTGCTCCTCGCCGTGGCGTCGTCGCATGCTCGCGGTACGGTGGGGTCAGCACCACAGCCGCACGTCGAGCGAGAGGAGGGCCGGTCGTGATCCTGCTGCGCGAAGAGCTCGGGGAGGTCCTGCGCGAGGCCCGGACCACCCAGGGCCGCACGCTGCGCCAGATCTCCGCCGACGCCTCCATCTCGCTGGGCTACCTCTCCGAGATCGAGCGCGGCGAGAAGGAGGCGAGCTCCGAGCTCCTCTCCTCCGTCTGCGTCGCGCTCGGCATGCCGCTGTCCGAGGTCCTCGCCGAGGTGGCGACCCGGGTCAGCCGCGCCGAGCACGCCAGCGCTCCTGTGCCGCTGCGCGTCGGCGGTGGCGTCTCCGCCTCCGCCGCCTGAGCGGTCCCGCTCGGCGCCGTCTGCAGTCCCCTCAGCGACGTCCGCGCGGTCCCAGCGGGGCCTGGCGTCGACCGTCGTCGGTCGGGGCGAGCCCGCCCTGGCACGTCGGGCAGGAGAAGATCGTGCGCTCCTGGCCCGCCCGACCGGCCAT
Organism: Janibacter melonis; assembly: GCF_003721155.3. Classification (NCBI taxonomy): domain Bacteria; kingdom Bacillati; phylum Actinomycetota; class Actinomycetes; order Micrococcales; family Intrasporangiaceae; genus Janibacter; species Janibacter melonis. The sequence goes on from NZ_CP044548.2 coordinate 383,495, forward strand.
CGCCACACGGATCGTGTCGCCGCACCGGCGGCACGGCCGACCCGAGCGGGCGTGGACGTAGGACTCGTGACCGCGCCGCGTCTCGCCGGTCGAGCCCTGCACCCCGGTGACCACGGCGCGCTGCATGAGGCGCGCGACACGGCTGATGATCTGGCTGAGCTCGTCGGCGCCCACGTCGCGCGCCGGTCGCCACGGGTGCACCCGTCGCACGAAGAGGATCTCGCTGGCCCAGAAGGTGCCGATCCCGCTGACGACACGCTGGTCGAGCAGCGCCTCGGCGATCGGGCGCGGGTCGCCCTCGAGCCGGCGGACGACCTCGTCGAGGTCGAGCGGGTCGGCGAGGATGTCCGGCCCGAGATGACCGACGAGCGTGCCCTCGTCGCGGGTGCGCACGAGGTCGAGCTCGCCGAGACGCAGGCCGACCGCTCGCCATCGGGTGCCGTCGAGCACGGCACGCGTCTGCGGGTTGGCCAGCGCGCGGCGTCCTTGGGGCGAGTCGAGCCCCTCGACCCGCCACTGCCCCTCCATCCGCAGGTGCGAGTGGATCGTCCACCCGCCCTCGACCCGGTGGAGCAGACGCTTGCCGTGGCTGACGACCTCGAGGGTCCGGGATCCGACGAGCGCCGCACCGTCGAGCGACCCCCAGCGCAGGTCGACCCGCTCCAGCGGGTCGCCGGCGAGGGCCTGGTGGAGCCGCTGGGCCGTCCGGCGCAGCGTGTCGCCCTCAGGCACGGGGCCGCTGCCGCAGACGCAGCCCTCGGGGCGTGGCGGTGAAGCCGGCGTCCTCGAGGGCCTGACCGAGCGGGTGGTCGCTGCCGAGGAGCTGCTGGCCGTCGGCCTTCTGCACGGTGAGGCGGCCGAGCGCCCCCTTCGTCACGGCTCCGGCCAGGCCTCGGGCCGCGGCGGCGAGCGGCTCGGGGTCGTCGGTCCAGGACAGCAGCGTGCGACCGCCGCGCTCGACGTAGAGGACGAGCCGGCCGTCGACGAGGACGACGAGCGCCCCGGCCTTGCGGCCCGGCTGGTGGCTGCCCTCGCGCTCTGAGGGCGGCCAGGGCAGCGCGGCGCCGTAGGGGTTGGCGGGGTCGGTGGCGGCGAGGACCCAGGTCTGCCCGCGGCCGCTGGCCGAGCGCACCTGGTCGACCGCACCCGGCAGGGCGAACTGCGAGCCACCGAGCCCCTCGACGAAGTAGCCGCGGCGCACCTGCCCGGCCTCCTCTGCGGCGGAGAGCACCCGGTGGATGGCCGCGAAGCCCCCGGGCACCGACTCGGACTGCACGGCCCCCCGGGTGAGGACGCCGTGCCGGTCGAGCAGGCCCTCGGCGAAGGCGTGGGTGCGCACCGTGGCGTCGCTCGTGGCCTCGGGCAGCAGCGACCACCGCCCGGCGACCCGCGGCGGGCCGCTGCGGGCCGGCATCGCGGCCCGGCCCAGGCTCGTGCGCCGGCCGTACCGCGTGCGCGCCGCCGGTCGGCGGGTCGTCTTGTGAGCCGAGCGCCCTCCGGCGAGCAGACCGCGGACCGGGGCCGCGGTGTCGCCGGTGACGAGCCCGCGCCACACGAGATCCCACAGGACGTCGGCGAGCGCCTCGTCGTCGATTGAGGCGACCTCGTCGCTCAGCCGGCGGAAGAGGAAGGACCCGCCGCCGTCGAGCGCCTCGAGCACCGACTCGTGGGCGGGGGAGAGGCCCTCGCGGTCGGGCGCCGGCAGGGTGAGGTGCGCCGTGTCGGCGAGGTGCAGCGAGACCCAGCCGTCGTCGCCCGGCAGGCTCCCGTGACCGGCCCAGACGACCTCGCCGGTCGCGACGAGGGAGTCGAGCATGCCCGGGGTGTAGTCGGCGACCCGCGAGGGCAGGACGAGCGACTCGAGCGCGGAGGCCGGCAGGCGCACCCCTCCGAGCTGCTCGACGACGCGCACGAGACCGTCCTCGCCACGCATCGTCGCCCCGACCCCCTGCCACGCGGGCACGAAGACGGCGAGCTGCTCAGGGGCGACCGGCTCGACCTCGTGGCGCAGCGCGGCCAGCGAGCGGCGCCGCAGCAGCCGCAGCACCTCGGCGTCGCAGAAGTCGCTCCCGCCACCCCCGCCGAGCTCGGCCGGACGCAGGTCGCCCTCGACGACCCGCCCGGACTGCACGAGCCGGCGCAGCCCGTCGCGGGCGACGGCGGCGCCGACCCCGAGCCAGGCCGCCGCCTCGGTCGCGGCGAAGGGGGTGTGCGTCCGGGCGTAGCGGGACAGGAGGTCTCCGAGCGGGTCGGCGACCGGCTCGAGGAAGACCTGGGGCACCCCGACGGGCAGCGGCACGCCGAGGGCGTCGCGCAGCCGCCCGGCGTCCTCGACGACGGCCCACCGCTCCTGGCCGGCGACCTGCACGGCGATGACCTGCCGGCTGGCCCGCAGCTCCTCGAGGGCGGCGCGCACGGCGGTCTCGTCGAGCTCGTCGACCGAGCGCGCCACGAGGTCGTCGACGGTGATCGGGCCGAGGGTGCGCACGAGGTCGGCCACGTCCTCGCCGTCACGGGCGCGGCGGCCCTCGGCGAGGCGCTGCAGCTCGCCCTGGGTGCGCTGGACCGCCTCGACGTCGAGCAGGTCCGCGAGAGAGAGCTGCTCGCCCTGCCCGAGCAGGTCGGCGAGCAGGGCCGGGTCGAGGGTGAGCGCGGCCGCCCGACGCTCGGCGAGCGGGGAGTCGCCCTCGTAGAGGAACTGCGCGACGTAGCCGAACATCAGCGACGCGGCGAAGGGGGAGGGACGCGGGCTCTCGAGCTCGACGAGGGTGATCTCGCGGCGGTCGATGCCCTCCATGAGACGCACGAGACCCGGCACGTCGTAGACGTCCTGGAGCACCTCGCGCACGGTCTCGAGGATGATCGGGAAGCTCGGGTAGCGGCTGGCCACCTCGAGCAGCGAGGCGGCCCGCTGGCGCTGCTGCCACAGCGGCTGGCGCCGGTCGGGCCGGCGCCGGGGGAGCAGCAGGGCGCGGGCGGCGCACTCGCGGAAGCGCGAGGCGAAGAGGGCCGAGCCGCCCACCTGCTCGGTGACGACGGGCAGGACCATCGACGGCTCGACGGTGACGAGGTCGAGCAGCTCGGAGCCGATGGCCGCGCCGTCGTCGAACTCGAGGTCCGGCAGGCGCAGCACGATCCCGTCGTCGCCGTGCATCGCCTGGACCTCGACCCCGAAGCGCTCGCGCATCCGGGCGGAGATGGCCAGCGCCCACGGCGCGTGCACCTGCCCGCCGAAGGGGGAGAGCACCGCGACCCGCCAGTCGCCGATCTCGTCGCGGAAGCGCTCGACGACGATCGTGCGGTCGTCGGGGACGTGCCGGGTCGCCGCGCGCTGCTCGCCGAGGTAGGCCAGGAGGTTCTCGACCGCCCAGGTGTCGAGCCCGGAGGCGCTGAGCCGCTCGCGGGCGGCCTCGGGGGAGAGGGCGACGAGCTCACGCACCGTCGCGCCGAGGGCTTCGCCGAGCTCGGCAGGCCGGCCGAGCTGGTCGCCGTGCCAGAAGGGGAGCTTGCCCGGCTGCCCCGGCGCCGGGCTCACGAGCACCCGGTCGTGGGTGATGTCCTCGACCCGCCACGACGACGTGCCGAGGGTGAAGACGTCGCCGACCCGCGACTCGTAGACCATCTCCTCGTCGAGCTCGCCGACGCGGCGGCCCGGGCCCTCGCCGGTGGCGAGGAAGACCCCGAAGAGCCCGCGGTCGGGGATCGTGCCACCGCTCGTCACGGCGAGGCGCTGGGCGCCCCGCCGGCCGGTGAGGGTGCCGGCGACGCGGTCCCAGACGACGCGCGGGCGCAGCTCGGCGAAGTCCTCGGAGGGGTAGGCGCCGGCGAGCATGTCGAGGGTCGCGGTGAGGACGGGGTCGGGCAGCGAGGCGAAGGGGGCGGCCCGCCGCACGAGCGCACCGAGGTCCTCGACCGACCAGTCGTCGAGCGCGCACATGGCGACGACCTGCTGGGCGAGCACGTCGAGCGGGTTGGCGGGCACGGCGATGGACTCGATCGCCCCCTGACGCATGCGCTCGACGACGACGGTCGCCTGGACGAGGTCGCCGCGGAACTTCGGCATGACGACGCCGTGGCTCACCGCGCCGACCTGGTGACCGGCGCGCCCGACCCGCTGCAGGCCGGACGCCACCGACGGCGGTGACTCGATCTGCACGACGAGGTCGATGGCACCCATGTCGATGCCGAGCTCGAGGCTCGACGTCGCGACGACGCAGGGCAGGCGGCCCGCCTTGAGGTCCTCCTCGATCTCGTCGCGCTGCTCCTTGCTCACGGACCCGTGGTGGGCCCGGGCGAGGATCGCGGGGGCACCGCTCGACGTGCCGGCCTGCGCCATGACCTGGGCGGGCGGCCCGGCCGGGCGGACGGGCGCGCCCTCGGCGGGAGCCGGGGCGCCGTCGTCGAGCGCCGCCGCCTCGAGCCGCTCGGCGTGGATCTCGTTGAGCCGGGTCGTCAGGCGCTCGGCGAGCCGTCGGCTGTTGACGAAGACGAGGGTCGAGTCGTGCGAGGTGACGAGGTCGACGACCTGCTCCTCGACGTGCGGCCAGATGGAGGTGCGGGCGACCTGGCCGCTCGCCGGGCCGCTGAGGTCCTCGACCTCCTGACCGAGGTCGGCGAGGTCGGGCACGGGCACGACGACGTCGAGGTCCCACTGCTTCGTCGACGGGGGCGCGACGACCTCGACGAGGCGTCCGCCCGCGAGGTAGCGGGCGATCTCCTCGACCGGGCGCACCGTGGCGGACAGGCCGATGCGCTGGGCGGGCTGCGGCAGCAGCGCGTCGAGCCGCTCCAGCGACAGGGCGAGGTGGGCCCCGCGCTTGGTGCCGGCGAGGGCGTGGATCTCGTCGATGATGATCGTCTCGACCCCGACGAGCGCCTCGCGTGCGGCCGAGGTGAGCATGAGGAAGAGCGACTCGGGCGTCGTGATGAGGACGTCCGTGGGGGTCCGGGCGAAGGCGCGTCGCTCGTTGGCCGGGGTGTCGCCGGAGCGCACCGAGACGCCGACCTGCGGGGCCTCGAGCCCGAGCCGGGTCGCGGCGTGGCCGATGCCGACGAGCGGGGAGCGCAGGTTGCGCTCGACGTCGACGGCGAGCGCCTTGAGCGGCGAGACGTAGAGGACCCGGCAGCGGGCGAGCCGCTCGGCCGGGGGCTCGGTGGCGACGAGCCGGTCGAGGGCCCACAAGAAGGCGGACAGCGTCTTGCCCGAGCCGGTCGGGGCGACGACGAGCGCGTGCGCGCCGCTGCTGATGGCGCGCCACGCGCCCTCCTGCGCGGTCGTCGGCCCGGCGAAGCTCGTGGAGAACCAGGCGCGCGTCGCGGGCGAGAAGAGGTCGAGGACGTCCTCGGCGGGGGCGGGGTCGGCTGTCATGGCAGGGACAGCCTGCCACCGGGCACCGACAGCGCGGCCGCTCGTGGGAGGTGCGACCTGCGGACGTCCAGGGTTGCCCGGCTCAGGTCGCGGAGATCCCGATCCGGCCCTCGCGGAAGGCGTTGACGAAGAGCGCGTGGTCGCGCCGCACATCCTGCGCGTACTCGACGGCGAAGTCCGCGAGGAAGCCCCCGAAGGCCCGCCGCCGGCCGTCGAGCGAGGCGATGATCGCCTCCTCGACCTGGAAGTCGACGAGGTCCTGGTCGCTGTCCTCGTCGGCGGCGCAGTGGATCTTCGCGGTCGCGCGGCCGAGGAGGTCGACGACGGCGGCCATCTGCGAGGGCTCGGTGAGCTCGGCCCAGTCGAGGTCGACCTCGTAGGGCGAGACCTCGCTCACGACGTAGCCGACGCCGTCCATCTCCGTGTGGCCGAGGAGGGGGTCGGTGTGGGCCTGCAGCGCGCGCTGGCTGACGACCGTGCGGTGGCCCTCGTGCTCGAAGTACGCGTCGATCCGCGCCGTGTCGACGAAGCGGCTGAGCGCCGGCACGTTGGCCTGCTTCATCGACAGCAGGACGTCGTTGTCGAGCGCCTGGCTCGTGCCCTCGACGAGCACGGTGTACGCGGGCAGCCCGGCGCTGCCGATGCCGAAGCCGGAGCGCCCGATGACGTCACGCACCTCGTAGAAGAGCTCGCGGTCGATCTTCTTGTGCTCGGGGATGGTCTCGAGGTAGCGCTCGAAGGCGCGCATGACCTTCGCCCGCTCGCGCTGGCCGAGCGGGCGTGCCCCGGCGCCCTCCGCGAACATCCGCACCCCGTCGACCCGGTGCGTCATCGAGTCGAGCAGCTCGGAGCGCTCGGTCATCCGGGCGACGACGAGGGCGTCGCGCACCGGGCCCTCGGTGTTGTCGAGGTGGAGCGAGAAGTCCTCGCGCGCGGTGCCGGCGTAGTGGTCGACCTGGGCGAGGTAGGCGCGCAGGTAGCGGCCGATGAGCCGTCGGATCTCGTCGTCGGGCAGCGCCTTCTGCCAGCCGAGCAGCGCGAGCGAGGAGGCGAAACGCATGAGGTCCCACGTGAAGCTGCCGAGGTAGGCCTCGTCGAAGTCGTTGACGTCGAAGACCATCCGGCCGTCGGAGTCGAGGTAGGTGCCGAAGTTCTCGACGTGGAGGTCGCCGTGGATCCACACGGCGGACGCACGCTCGTCGGCCCAGTCGTCGTCGCGCTGCGTGACGTCGTGGAAGAACAGGCACGCGGTGCCCCGGTAGAAGGCGTGCGGGTCCCGGGCCATCTTGCGGTACTTCACCCGGAAGGCGGCGGGGTCGGTGCGCTGGAGGTCCTCGAAGGCGTCCGCCAGGGTCGTGATGATCTGCTCGGTGCGCTGCTCGTCGGACGTCATGGCGTCAGTCTCGCGCCGAGCCAGGGCCCCGGGCCGCGCGAGTCGACGGCTGATCCGTCGTCCACCCGACCCGCTCGGTGCGGGCCAGCTCGATCGCGTCGGCGAGGGTGGCGGGCAGACGCAGCTCGGCGAGGCGCTGCGCGACCGCCCGCCCGGGCACCGCCGGACGCAGCCACGGGGGCGCGACGACGTGCCGGCTGCGCCGGGCGATCCCGCGCTCGAGCGCTCGCAGCGCGGTGGGCAGCGGGGTCACGCCCGTGATCGTCCCCCCACCGGTGAGCAGCCGCGCCGTCTCGGTGGCGAAGCCCCGCTGCGTCATCTCGGTGTCGATCTCGGAGTAGTAGGCGACCCCGACCCTCGCCCCGGTGTGCCGGATCTCCAGACGCAGCGTGTTGCCGATCGCCTCGACGGCGGCCTTGCTCGCGGAGTAGGCACCGATGAGGGGCAGGTGGATCGCGGCGGCGAGCGCCGCGGTCGCCAGGGCGTAGCCGCGCTCGTGGCTGATGTGCGGGCCCGCCGCGCGCAGCGTGTAGAAGGTCCCGAGCGCGTTGACGGCGAGGTGGGTCTCCATGACCCCCGGCTGGCCGCCGATGACGGGCAGCTGCCGGGCGATGCCGGCGTTGGCGACGACGACGTCGAGACCGCCGAGATCGGCGACGAGCCCCTCGACCGCGTCGTCCACCGCCACGGGGTCGGACACGTCGCACTCGCGCCACGGACCGCCGCACCGCCCGGCGACCTCCTCGAGCAGGGCGGGCTCGAGCCCGAGCACGGCGACCTGCGCGCCGTGCGCGGCGAGCAGCTCGGCGAGCGCGGCACCGATGCCCCGGGCCCCGCCCGTGACGAGCACCCGCCGTCCGCGCAGCGACGGGGTGTGCCGGGGGTTCGGTGCGAGGGTCATGCCCGACGCTAACCCCGGGCACCGGCGGCGGGGGCGAAGGGAGACCGCCTCAGACCGCGGGGACCGCCGGCTGCTGCTGGGTGATGCAGTGGATGCCGCCGCCGCGGGCGTAGAGCGGGCGGGCGTCGACGCCGACGACCTCGCGCCCGGGGTAGGCGGCGCGCAGCACGTCGAGCGCCTCGTCGTCGCGCTCGTCCTCGAAGGTGCACGCGACGACCCCGCCGTTGCACACGAGGTGGTTGATGTAGCTCCAGTCGACCGGGCCCTCGTCGTCGGCGAGGGTGCGCGGTGCCGGCACGCGGACGACCCGCAGCGGGCCCCCCTTCGCATCCCGGGCGGCCGACAGGACGGCCTCCGCCTCGCGGCTCACCTCGTGGTCGGGGTGCTCGGGGTCGTCCTGCCAGTGCACCAGCACGGTCCCCGGCTCGCTGAAGCAGGCGACGATGTCGACGTGCCCGCGGGTGCCGAAGGAGTCGTAGTCGCGGGTGAGGCCCCGGGGCAGCCAGATCGCCGTCGTCGCGCCGATGGTGCGCGCGAGCTCGGCCTCGACGTCCTCGCGGGTGAGGCCGGGGTTGCGGCCCGGGTCGAGCTGGACGGTCTCGGTGAGCAGGACCGTGCCCTGGCCGTCGACGTGGATGCCGCCGCCCTCGTTGACGAGGGTCGAGGGCAGGTGCGCGCCGCCGGCGACGTCGGTGACGAGCTCGGCGACGCGCGCGTCGTCCTCCCAGCTCGCCCAGTCCTGGCCGCCCCAGCCGTTGAAGACCCAGTCGACCCCGCCGAGGCGCCCGTCACCGAGGACGAAGCTCGGCCCGATGTCACGCATCCACGCGTCGTCGAGCGAGGCGACGACGATGTCGATCTCGTGCGGGCTGTCGGTGCCGAGGTGCTCACGGGCGATGCGCACGTCCGGGCTGGTGACGACGACGGTCACCGGCTCGAAGCGGGCCACCGCGCGGGCCACGGCCGCCCACGTCGTGCGGGCCTCCTCGGCGTCGGCGGCGGTGTCGCCGAGCGTGTAGCCGGCGCTCGGCCACGCCATCCAGGTGCGCTCGTGCGGCTCCCACTCGGCCGGCATGCGCCAGGCGGGCTGGCTCACAGGCTGACGTCCGTGCTCGTCGTCGGGCCGTCGAGCTCGCGGCGGTGCTCGTCGCGGATCGGCTCGGTGAGGACGCCGTAGGTGTCCGGTCGACGGGTGGCGAGGAAGGGGAAGAGCGCCAGCCAGTCCTCGCGCTGGGCGAGGTCGAGGTCGGCGACGAGGACCGCCTCCTCGTCGCGCGGGGCCTGGACGAGCACCCGGCCGTAGGGGTCGGAGATGAAGCTGCTGCCGTAGAAGTCGTTGACCCCTTCGTCGCCCGTGCGGTTCGGGACGACCATGAAGAGGCCGTTGGCGATGCCGTTGCCGACGATGACCTGCTGCCACAGCGGCTGCGTGTCGAAGTCGGGGTGGTCGGGCTCGGAGCCGATCGCCGTCGGGTAGCACAGGACCTGCGCGCCGCCGAGCGAGTACGCACGGGCGACCTCGGGGAACCACTCGTCCCAGCACGTCGGCAGACCGAGGCGAAGGGGGACCGAGGTCTCCACCTCGTGCACCGGGTAGGCGTCCTCGGCGGGCCCGGCGCGGAAGTACTTGTCCTCGTAGTAGCCGGCGGTGACGGGGATGTGGGTCTTGCGGGTGCGGGCGACGACCTCGCCGTCGGGGCTGACGACGACGGCGCTGTTGTAGCCCAGGCCGTCGACGGGGGAGCCTTCCTCGGCGCCGTCGGCGTGCTCCGCCCGCTCGTAGAGGGAGGCGTGGACGAAGACGCCGTGGCGGGCTGCGGCCTCGCGCGCGAGGGTCACCGTCGGTCCGTCGTCGAGCGACTCCGCACCGGGACCGGGCGCCTCGGCCGGCAGGACGTCGGCCGGGTAGCGCAGCAGCGTGATCTCGGGCAGGAAGACGATCTCGGCACCGGCCTGCGCGGCCTGGCCGATCGCCTCGTCGAGCACGCGGGCGAGCTCGACGGCGTCCTCGCGCCAGCGGTGCTGGACGAGGGCGACCCGCAGCGGGGCCTGGGTCGGCTCCTCGACGCGGGCGAGGCTGGTGGGCACGGCGTCGGCAGTGATGAGGCGCACGCGGGCAGTCTAGGGGCGAGGCGTGCCTACACTGCGCGCGTGCGGATGAGTCAGTTCTGGTCGCTCATGGAGGGCGAGTTCGGTGCCGGGTACGCCCATACCCTCGCCCGCCACCAGGTCCTCGGCAGCCTCGGCGGTCGAAACGCCGTCGACGCCCTCGAGGCCGGTGTCCCGGCCCGCGAGGTGTGGCAGGCGGTGTGCGACGCGATGGACGTCCCGGAGTCCCGCCGGCTCGGCGAGGACGTGACGATGGACGTGCCGCGCCGGGTCGTCGACTCCATCGGGGACTGATCGGCGTGGGCCACCGGATGTTCGTCGCGGTGGCCCTGCCCGAGGCGGTGCGCGAGGACCTCGCCGCCTTCCTCGAGCCACGCGAGGGCATGCCGTGGGTGGACCCCGCCCAGTGGCACCTCACCTTGGCCTTCATGGCGTCCGTGCCCCCGTCCCGTGCGGACGAGCTCGTCGAACGGCTCGCCCACGCGGCGGGGCGGGCCGCCCCCTTCGCCCTCTCGCTCGGGGGAGCGGGAGCCTTCCCCCACGCCGGTCGCGCCTCGGTGCTCTGGCTCGGCGTCGACGACGCCGCCCAGGACCCGCTGGCCCGGCTCGCCCGCGGGTGCCGGGCCGCTGCCTCGGTGTCGGGGGCGAGCCCGGACGGGCGGGCCTTCGTGCCCCATCTCACCCTCGCGCGGCTGCGGCGACCGGTCGAGGCGACGCGGTGGCTGCGGGTCCTCGACGCGTGGCAGGCGGACCCCTTCGTCGTCGACGAGGTCGAGCTCGTCGCCTCCTTCCTCGGCGAAGGGGCGAAGGGGCGACCCCGTCACGAGGTCGTCGCGACCCTGCCGCTCGGAGCGGACCCGTTGCCGCCGGGAGAGGCGCTGCGCGAGGGTTGACGCATGGCCGAGCGCTTCGTCGACGTGGATCTCAGCGGGGCCCGCTTCGAGCGGGTCGACCTGTCGGGGGCGGTGCTGCGCTCGGTCGAGGTCGACGGTGCCGAGATCGAGGCCCCGTGGCTGCTCGGCGGCGGCGCCTCGCTCGTCGTCAACGGCGTGGACGTGGCCCCGCTGGTCGACGCCGAGCTCGACGCCCGGATGCCCGGCCGGTCGCTGCGACGCGCGAGCGACCCCGAGGGGCTGCGGGCGGCGTGGGCGGCGCTGGAGGCCTCCTGGGCCCGGGTCCTCGACCGGGTCGCGACGATGCCGGCCGGCACGGTCGATGCGAGCGTCGACGACGAGTGGTCCTTCGCGCAGACCTTGCGCCATCTCGTCATGGCGACCGACACGTGGCTCGGGCGCGCGGTGCTCGGGCTGGATCAGCCCTACCACCCCCTCGGCCAGCCGCACGCCGAGTACGAGGCCGACGGCTACGACATGTCGGTCTTCACGACGCGGCAGCCGACGTACGAGGAGGTGCTCGAGGCGCGGGCAGGGCGTCAGCGGATGGTCCGTGAGCACCTCGCGACGCTCGTCGCCGACGACCTCGCCCAGGTGCGGGCCAACCCCTGGGCGCCGCAGCACGCGGAGACGACGCTGTCGTGCCTGCGCACGATCCTCGACGAGGAGTGGGAGCACCAGCGCTACGCGGTGCGCGACCTCGACCTGCTCCAGGCCCGGTCGGCGTCGTCGGACGCTCAGCCGACGAACATGCAGAAGGGGTGACCGGCCGGGTCGGCGACGACGTAGAGGGGCTCCTCGGGGTCCTGCGAGCGGTCGAGGACGAGCCGGCCGCCGAGGTCGAGGGCACGGCGCAGGTTCGCCTCGAGGGCGGGGACGTCGGGGACGGTGCAGTCGACGTGGAGCTGCATCGGCACGTCGTCGTCGGGCCACGTCGTCGGGGTGAGCCGCTCGACCTGCTGGAAGGCCAGCGCCCGGCCGCCGTCGGGCTGGCGAAGGACGAGCCAGTCGGCAACGTCGCGCTCGCCGTCGGCCGGCGGCTCGTCGCCGGGTCGGTAGACGAGGCCGAGGAGACGGCGGTAGAACTCGGCGAGGGCTCGGGCGTCGGTGGTGTCGAGGACGGTCTGGCACAGGCGGGGGAGGGGGACCTCGTCGCCCTCGTCGGGCCTGCTCCCGGGCTGGGTCGTCATCGCGTGTCCTCCTCGTGGCGGCCGTCGGCGGCCCGACACGCCGTCCGGCGCGTCGGTGCACGACCTCGAACACCTGTTCGGCTAGGTTTGTGCACAGCGGTCATCCCGACGGCATCAGTATCCACAGCCTCACGGCGGCTGGGGTCGTTGTCGGTGGTGGTCCCTAGCGTCTGACCCGACAGCACGACGAGACCGACCGTGCGACGGTTCGCCGGTGGGCGCGCCCGACCCGAGCAAGAACAGGCAGGTACCTGGCATGGCTGATGTCACCGCCATCGACACCAAGCTCCACGAGCAGAAGCTGAAGTCCCTCGACTCCGTCATGGGCCAGATCGAGAAGTCGCACGGCAAGGGCGCGATCATGCGCCTGGGCGACGACGTCCGGCCGCCCATCGCCGTCATCCCGACCGGGTCGATCTCCCTCGACATCGCGCTCGGCATCGGCGGGCTGCCCCGCGGCCGGGTCGTCGAGATCTACGGCCCCGAGTCGAGCGGCAAGACGACGGTCGCTCTCCACGCCGTCGCCAGCGCCCAGCGCGCCGGTGGCATCGCGGCCTTCATCGACGCCGAGCACGCCCTCGACCCCGATTACGCCAAGAAGCTCGGCGTCGACACCGACGCACTCCTCGTCTCCCAGCCCGACACCGGTGAGCAGGCGCTCGAGATCGCCGACATGCTCATCCGCTCCGGTGCTCTCGACATCATCGTCATCGACTCGGTGGCGGCGCTCGTGCCGCGCGCCGAGATCGAGGGCGAGATGGGCGACAGCCACGTCGGTCTCCAGGCCCGTCTCATGAGCCAGGCGCTGCGCAAGATCACCGGTGCGCTCAACACCTCGGGCACGACGGCGATCTTCATCAACCAGCTCCGCGAGAAGATCGGCGTGATGTTCGGCTCCCCGGAGACGACGACCGGTGGCAAGGCGCTGAAGTTCTACGCATCCGTGCGTCTCGACGTCCGGCGCATCGAGACGCTCAAGGACGGCAGCGAGCCGGTCGGCAACCGCACCCGCGTCAAGGTCGTCAAGAACAAGGTCTCCCCGCCCTTCAAGCAGGCGGAGTTCGACATCCTCTACGGGCAGGGCATCTCCCGCGAGGGCGGTCTCATCGACCAGGGCGTCGACCACGGCTTCGTGCGCAAGGCCGGTGCCTGGTACACGTACGAGGGCGACCAGCTCGGCCAGGGCAAGGAGAACGCCCGCAACTTCTTGAAGGACAACCCGCAGCTCGCCGACGAGATCGAGGTCAAGATCAAGACCAAGCTCGGCATCGGGGTCCCGGTCGAGGAGCCCGAGGGCAGCGTCGACGTCCCGGTCGACTTCTGATCGCACCGGCTGACGCCGTCACGCAGAGCTGATCGCCCGCGATGAGCAGCACCGACGAGACCGCCGCGCCCGGCACGCCCCAGGAGCAGACCCTGGAGCGGCTGCGCGCGGCGGTCGCGCGTGCCCAGGCGGGGGAGCCGACCCCGGGCGGGCAGAGCGCGCCGAGTGCGCCGAGCGGGCCCCCGCCGCCCGAGGCGCCCGACGACGATGCCGACCCCCGGGCGGTGGCCCGGGCCGTCGTGCTGCGGGCGCTCACCGGGTCGCCGAAGTCGCGCGCCGAGCTCGAGCGCACGCTGCGGCGCAAGGGCTGCCCCGACGACGTCGCCGCCGAGGTGCTCGACCGCATGGAGCACGTGGGCCTCGTCGACGACGAGGCGTACGCGCAGATGTTCGTGCGCTCCAAGCGCACCGGTCGGGGCCTGGCCCGGCGGGCGCTGCAGCACGAGCTGCGGGCGAAGGGGGTCGACGACGAGACGGCGAGCGGGGTGCTCGCCCAGATCGGCGTCGACGACGAGCGCGACGTGGCCCGTGAGCTCGTCGCGAAGAAGCTGCGCTCGATGCACGGCCTCGAGCGTGTCGTGCAGACCCGCCGGCTCGCGGGGATGCTCGCCCGCAAGGGCTACTCCTCGGAGATCTCCCGTCAGGTGATCGCCGAGTCCCTCGACGCGCTGCCCGAGCACCAGCGCGACTGACCGGCGCGCGCACCCTGTCGCACCCCGGCACGGGGAGCGCTCCCCATTCCCCACCGCGAGGGGCCCGCCCTAGCGTCGCTGGCACACCGGCGAGGGAGCGGGCATGGGCACGAGCGGTCACGAGCACGACCACGACCACGACCACGAGCACGAGCACCAGGGCGGGGGCGGGACCCGCTCGATGACCATCCGGCGGGTCAGCCTGCCGGCCTTCGAGACCGCCCTCGCCGCGGCCACCGGCCAGGACGTGCCGGCGCTGGAGGGAGCATGGGCGGAGCTGGAGCGCGCCGAGATCGCGAGCGGTGGGACGCTGCGCCCGTCGTGGGCTCGTGTCCTCGCGGCGGCCCCGGGAGCGCCGGTGCAGGTGCGGGTCGTCGCCCGCCAGGACCTCGTCTCCTTCGAGAGCGACATCGCCCTGCTGCCCGGCATCGCGCTCGTGCGCACCCAGCGGGTCCGCCTGCGCGCCACGGCCGAGGGCTACGAGCCGGCGGGCCGAGAGGGCGCCGTCGAGCTCGTCGCGGTGGACCCCGAGCAGCTCTGGGCGGCGGTGCGCCGGGTGCTGCCTCCCCACGAAGCGCTGCGGGCAGCCGCTCACGTGACCCCGCTGAGCCGGGAGCGCCATCTCGCCCCGCCGCGCGGTGTCGCCGAGGACCTGCGTCGACGCGTCGAGGCTGACCCGCTCGGGCGCACCCCCGGCGCCGTCCTCGAGTCTGCCGTCGACGACCCCGAGCTGTCGGCGGTGCTCGCTGGCGGCGAGGCCCAGGTCGCTCTCACCGTCCTGGCGCGCACCGGTGCGGACGTCGCCGTGCCGGTGGGCAGCGGCCACTGGGTGCTCGCCGACGAGCACCTGTGCGCCGTGCGCACGGCGTCCGGGACCCCCGATGTCGTCGGGGTCGAGCCGGGTGATGTCGCCGCGCAGCTGCGCTACCTCGTCACCGGCGCCCACGCTCTCGTCGACGAGGCGATCACCGGGCAGGTCGGGGCATGAGCGTCACCGAGGGCCTCGACCCCGCGCTCGTGCTCGAGGTGGCCGCGCACCTGGCCGACCAGGCGGGCCGCGCCGACGACGTCGGCACGAGCGGCACCGCGATGCTGCGCGTCCTCGACGGGTGCTGGGCCGGGGGCGACGTCGAGGACTTCGCCCGGGGGTGGCAGCAGGCCGCGCCGTCGATCTCGGCCGCGGCTCGCGCGCTGCGCTCGGCCGCCGACGACCTCGAGCGCCAGGTCGCCGACCAGGAGGGCGCGAGCGGCGGTCGCGCCCCGTCGGTGCCGGTGGCCCACGAGTCGCCCGACCGGCCCTGGTGGCAGGACGCGTGGGAGGGCGCGGGCGATCTCGCCGACGACCTCCTCGGCGCGGGTGAGGAGGTGGTCGACACCGTCGCCGACGGCGCGGAGTGGCTCGGGGCTCGTGCCGAGGAGGGGCTCGACTGGCTCGGTGACCGCGGCGAGGACACCGGGCGCTGGCTGGGCGACCGCGCGAGTGATCTCGTCGTCGGGCTGTCCCGGTACGAGGAGAGCGTCGCTCACACCTTCGTCCGTCTCGCCGAGGCCGCCGACCACCACCTCGACCTCTTCACCGACGTCTTCACGCAGGGCCGGTGGCCCCGGCTCAGCGAGGTCGTCGCGAGCACGCTGCTCCTCGGCGGCAGCGTCGCCAACCTCGCCGGGGCGCTGCTCACCGGGCAGGACCTCGACCTCCTCGACGACGGCACCGGCACCGTCACCGGCTCCACCGAGCTGTCGACGTCGGGCTCGGTCGACGGGCATCCCGCGCTGCGCCGACCGACCTCGCTCGCCGAGATCATGCTCGGCACGACCGACGCGTACGCCGTCGACGGCTCGATCCGGGTCACCCAGGTGACGCAGCCGGACGGCAGCACCGCCTACGTCGTCGCCACGCCGGGGACCCTGTCCTGGGGCCCGACGACGGGGAGCAACACCTTCGACCTCACCGGCAACCTCGTCGCGATGTCCGGCCAGCAGTCGGCGGCCATGCAGGCGGTGCAGGAGGCGATGGCGCAGGCCCAGATCCCGCCCGACGCGCCGGTCATGCTCGTCGGCCACTCCCAGGGCGGCATCGTCACGACCGCCCTGCTCGAGGACCCGGCCTTCACGTCGCGCTACGACATCACCCACTCCCTGACCTACGGCGCACCCGTCGACACCTTCGACACCGACCCCTCCGTCCTGCGTCTGGACCTCCAGCACGCCTCCGACGCGGTGCCGCGCCTCGACCTCGGCGACTCGCTCTACGACCCCCTGGCGCCGCTCGTGCCGCTGCCGAACCCCGACCAGCTGGCCCACGGGAACGGGCCGGGCGCGACGACGGTGACCCTGCCCGACCCGGCGGGCCCCCTCGACCTCGCGGGCAACCACTCCCACGCCGCCTACGCCGACTCGGTCGCCGCGTCGCAGGACCCGGCCGTCGCGGCCTACGAGGCGAGCCTCGCGGCCTTCCTCGCCCAGGACGGCGCGGTCGTCACGGGCACGGACTACGAGGTCGGTCGAGAGGACTGAGCCGGCCCGCTGGCATGCTGGCCCGACGAAGGGAGGGCCACCATGGGCCTGCTGAGCCGGCTGCTGCGTCGTGACGACCTCGACGTCGAGCAGCTCACCGCTGCGGTCGCCGTCGTCGACGGCGTGCGCGGGGTCGAGCTCGACGTGCGCGAGACCGGCGGTGCGGGCCGGGTCCTCGAGGGCGTGGTCGTCGTGCCGCAGACCGGGGGATCGGCGGTCCTGCGGGCCGCGCTCGAGACCCTCTCGGACGCCCTCGGCCCGGACCCCCTTCGCCTCACGCTCTACGTCGAGGGGCAGGTCGAGGGCGGCGGGAGCCGCCTGACCTCGGCAGACGCCGGTCTGCCGCTCAACCCGACCTCGGTGCAGCTGTGGCGGCACCGAGGATCGGGTGGGCGAGGGTGAGGCCTGCGACCCCCTGCTGTGCGAGGGTGACCCCGTGACCCAGGTGCAGCGACAGTCCCAGGGCCCCGCCGCTCGTTCGCTCTTCGCCGACTACGCGGCTGGCCCGGCGTGGGACGAGATGTTCGCGGCTGACGCGCAGGAGCCGCGGCAGCCGTACAAGCCGATCCATCACACCCTGCGCTCGATGGAGCCCGAGAGCCTCAAGGAGCGGGCCGACGCGCTCGCCCGGATGTTCCTCGACCAGGGCGTGACCTTCGACCACGCCGGCGAGGAGCGCCCCTTCCCGCTCGACGCCGTGCCCCGCGTCATCGACGCCGAGAGCTGGCAGAGCGTCGAGAGCGGCGTGGCCCAGCGCGTCCAGGCGCTCGAGGCCTTCCTCGACGACATCTACTCGCGCCAGGGCTCGATGCCGCGCGCCGTCGAGGACGGGATCATCCCGTGGCGGCTCATCGCGACGTCGAGCCACTTCCACCGCGCCGTCGCCGGGCTGCGGCCCGCGAACGGCGTGCGGGCCCACGTGAGCGGCATCGACCTCATCCGCGACGAGCAGGGCGACTTCCGCGTGCTCGAGGACAACGTCCGGGTGCCCTCGGGGGTCTCCTACGTCATCGCCAACCGCCGCGCGATGGCCAACGTCTTCCCCGAGGCCTTCGCGACGATGCGCATCCGGCCCGTCCACGACTACCCGCGCCTGCTCCTCCACGCGCTGCGTGCCGCGGCGCCCGAGGGGCGCAGCAACCCCACGGTCGTCGTGCTCACCCCGGGCGTCTACAACAGCGCGTACTTCGAGCACACCCTGCTCGCCCGGATGATGGGCGTCGAGCTCGTCGAGGGGCGCGACCTCGTCGTGCGCGACGGCGAGGTGCGCATGCGCACCACCCAGGGCGAGGAGCGCGTCGACGTCATCTACCGGCGCATCGACGACGACTTCCTCGACCCGGTGCACTTCCGCCGCGACTCGATGCTCGGCGTCACCGGGCTCGTCTCCGCGCTGCGAGCCGGGCGCGTCACCCTCGCCAACGCCATCGGCAACGGCGTCGCCGACGACAAGCTCGTCTACTCCTATGTGCCCGACCTCATCCGCTACTACCTCGACGAGGACCCGATCCTGCGCAGCGTCGACACCTACCGGTGCAACGAGCCCGAGGCCCTCGCCGAGGTGCTCGAGCGGCTCGACGAGATGGTCGTCAAGCCGGTCGACGGCTCCGGCGGCAAGGGCCTGGTCATCGGCCCGAAGGCGACCGGCGAGGAGCTCGACCAGCTGCGCGCCAACCTGCGCCGGGACCCGCGCGGGTGGATCGCCCAGCCGGTCGTCCAGCTCTCGACCGTGCCTACCCTCATCGACGGCCAGCTCCGGCCGCGCCACGTCGACCTGCGCCCCTTCGCGGTCAACGACGGCGACCAGGTGACGGTGCTGCCCGGGGGGCTGACGCGCGTCGCGCTGCCCGAGGGTCAGCTCGTCGTCAACTCCAGCCAGGGCGGCGGCAGCAAGGACACCTGGGTGCTCGCCGGCCGGTACGCGAAGGTGCCGACGACCGACGACGCCGAGGTCATCCTCCTCGGCGCCAACCGGCCGATGACGACGGACGCGGACGCGCCCCCGGCCGACCCGCTGCCGGGCGAGCCCGACCTCGGGCAGGACGCACCCCCCTTCGCCGTCCCCGACGAGGTCACCGTCGTCGAGCGGGAGGAGCGCTGATGCTCAGCCGGATCGCGGACTCGCTCTTCTGGATCGGCCGATACATCGAGCGGGCCGACGGCACCGCCCGGATGGTCGACGTCCTGCGCCTGTCCCTCGTCGAGGACCCGGGCCAGGACGAGAGCTACACCTCCTCGATGCTCCTCGGCGGCATCATGGGCTACGACGACGTGGCCCATGACGTCGCCTACTCCGACGTCGCCGCGCGTCTCGTCTTCGACGCGAGCAACCCCAGCGCCGTCTCCGGGTCCTGGCTCGCCGCCCGGGAGAACGCCCGGCGTGCCCGCGAGACCCTCTCGACCGAGCTGTGGGAGGTCATCAACACCTCGTGGCGCCGGTGGAACGGCCTCGGGGCGAGCACCGCCACGCAGCAGCACCTCAGCTGGGTCACCGAGCGTGCCGCCCTCGTCGCCGGCATCGCCGACTCGACGATGAGCCACGACGAGGCCTGGGAGTTCCTCAGCCTGGGCCGCTCGCTCGAGCGGGCCGACATGACGGCGCGCATCGTCGCGACCGGGGCGCTCCAGGGCGGCCCGAGCTGGGGTGTCGTGCTCGCGAGCTGCGGTGCCCAGCAGGCGATGCTGCGCACGATGCGAGGGATGATCACCGACCGCACGGCCGCGGCCTTCCTCACCCTCGACCGGCGCTTCCCGCGCTCCGTCCTCGCCGCGCTGCGCGACGCGGAGGACCGGCTCACGGTGCTCGCGCCCGACATCGACCGCGTCGGCTTCTCCGACGAGGCCCGTCGCATCCTCGGGCAGACCCGCACCCAGCTCGAGTACGCGAACCCCGACGACGTGCTCGAGGACCTGCCGACGATGATGGGCATGGTGCAGCGCTCGGTGACCCGGGCGTCGGACGAGATCGGGGCCCGCTACTTCCGCTCGGGCCCGGTCCAGGAGTGGACGGGGGAGATCCTGTGAGCAGCCGCCGGCACCGCATCACGCACCGCTCGACGATGCGCTACCAGGGCGAGGTCGTCGCCTCGCACAACGAGCTTCGGATGACCCCGCTGACCGACGCCGGGCAGACCACCCTCGAGGCGCGCATCCGGATCCGCCCCCACTCGTGGAGCAACGTCTACACCGACCACTGGGGCACCTCCGTCATGGCCGTCGAGTCCCAGGGCGCCCACGAGGTGCTCGAGATCGAGGCCATCTCGACCGTCGAGCGCACCGAGGCGGTCGCCGAGGCGTCCGCCAGCGGATGGGACTCGCTCGCCGAGCCCGGCATCTGCGACCGGCTCAGCGAGCTGCTCGCGCCCACCCCGCGCACGCAGGCCTCGCCCGACCTCGCCGAGATCGCCCGCGCCGCGCGCGACGAGCCCACGCCGCGGGCCGCGGCCCAGGCCATCTCCGCGAAGGTCCATGAGCGCATGCGCTACTCCGAGGGCGCGACCCAGGTGAGCAGCACCGCCGAGGACGCGTGGAGCACCGGCCAGGGCGTGTGCCAGGACTTCGCGCACGTGACCCTCGCGGCGCTGCGCTCGATCGGCGTCCCCGCGCGCTACGTGTCGGGCTACGTGGCCCGCCAGCCCGACCTGCAGCGCGGCCAGTCCTGCCCAGGGGACTCGCACGCGTGGATCGAGATCTGGGACGGAGCCTGGTTGCCCTATGACCCGACCCACCTCGCCCCGGTCGGGCTCGACCACGTCGTCGTCGGGCGAGGCCGCGACTACGACGACGTCGCCCCCTTCCGCGGGATGTACGCCGGGCCCGAGCTCGCCGACCTCGACGTCGAGATCACCTTCACCCGGGTCAGCTGAGAGGGCGGGGGTGCCCGTCACCGCGCCGAGCGGAGAGAGCCTGCGGGACCTGCTGCGTCCCGTCCCGGTCGACGTGCTGCGTCTCGCAGCGGCCGTGAGCCTCGTGCCCGGCACGCTGGGCTGGGGCTTCATCGGCTTCGCGCTCTTCATGCTCGTCCTCGGCGGCTCGATGGTGCCGCGGGCGCTGCGCACGCCCGCGCCGCTCGACCTCGCGTACTGCGCGACGATCCTCTTCGGGGCGTGGGCCGCGATGCTCGACTGGTACGTCGCCGTGAGCTGGCTCGACCTCGTCGTGCACGCGGCGATGACCGGCCTCGTGGGCGCCGTCGGCTACGCGGCCCTCGACCGCGTCGGGGTCTTCGGGCGCGACGTGCC
Source organism: Janibacter melonis (assembly GCF_003721155.3). Classification (NCBI taxonomy): domain Bacteria; kingdom Bacillati; phylum Actinomycetota; class Actinomycetes; order Micrococcales; family Intrasporangiaceae; genus Janibacter; species Janibacter melonis. The sequence continues at coordinate 404,123 of NZ_CP044548.2, forward strand.
GCGCGCCGGGGTCGTCGTCGTGAGCACGACGATCGCGACCACCCTGGCCCTGCTGTGGGAGATGGGCGAGTGGTTCGGCCACACCTACCTCGACGACCGCATCCAGGTCGGCTACGACGACACGATCGGCGATCTCGCCGCGGGTGTCGTCGGGGCCGTCGTCGCCGCCGTCCTGCTCGCGCTGAGCATGCCCGGCCGACGGGACCGCTCGTGAGCTCCCGGGCACGGCTCGCCCCGGTGCTGCCCTCGGTCTCCGTCGTCATCCCCTCGCGTGACGACGCCGAGGCCCTGCGCACCTGCCTCGACCTCCTCGCCCGCCAGAGCGTGGCCCCCTTCGAGGTCGTCGTCGTCGACAACGGGTCGAGCGACGGCACCGCCGAGCTGGCCCGCAGCCTCGGTGCGGTCGTCGTCGACGAGCCGCGCGTCGGCATCCCGTCCGCCGCGGCGGCGGGCTACGACGCGGCGCAGGGCGACGTCATCGCCCGCCTCGACGCGGACTCCCGGCCCGGGCGCCGATGGGTCGAGCGCGTGGCCCGCTCGATGCGCGACCCGCGACGCGACGCGGTGACCGGTGTCGGCACCTTCTACGACCTGCCACGCCCGGTCGGGGGTGCCCTCGCCGCCGTCTACCTCGCCGCGTACTACGTGCTCAGCCATCTCGCCCTCGGCCACACGGTCCTGTGGGGGTCGAGCATGGCGGTGCGCCGGCGCACGTGGCTCGCGGTGCGCGACGACGTGCACCGCGACGACCCCGAGCTGCACGACGACATGGATCTGGCCTTCGTCCTCGGACCGACGCGTCGGGTGCGGCTCGCGCCGAGCCTGCACGTCGGGGTGTCGGCCCGCTCGCTGCGGGGCGCCGCGCAGATGCGTCGGCGCTTCGAGCGCGCCTTCCGCACCCTCGTGGTCAACTGGCGGGTGCACCCGCCGTGGCTGCGCTGGCGCGACCGGGTCGAGCGCGCGCAGAGCGAGGTCAGCGACCGGGCAGGCCGATCGTCACGACGATCATCAGCTGGGTGACGAGGAAGCCCATGAGGTAGTTGAGCCACAAGAAGCGTCGCCAGCCCGCATGCGCCCGCTCGCACTGCGCGTCGGTGAGGCGCAGGTACGGCACGACGTTGGCGACGTAGGGCAGGACGAGCGCGGCCGCGAGCGTGCTCGGCCAGGGCAGGACGAGCAGGAGCAGCCCGCCGAGCACGTACGCCAGCAGGGCGAAGCACGTCGTCACCCGGGCACCGAGCACGGTGCCGATCGAGGAGATGCCACCGGCCCGGTCGGCCTCGATGTCCTGGACCGCGCCGAAGGCGTGCGACCCGACGCCCCAGGCGAAGAAGCCGCCGAGCGCGGCGAGGGTCACCGGGTCGAAGGCCCCTCCGGCGAGCGCGATGCCGAGGACCGCCGGGCTGACGAAGTGGGTGCTCGAGGTGAGGGAGTCGACGAAGGGCCGCTCCTTGAAGCGCAGCCGGGGCGCCGAGTACGCGACGACCGCGAAGACGCTCACGGAGAGCACGAGGGTCGAGCGCAGGTCGCCCAGGAGCACGAGGGCGAGGACGAAGGGGATGTTGGTCACGGCGACGGCCCACAGGGTGGTCCGGTGCAGCGACCGGTCGAGGACGACCCCTTCGACACCTCCCTTGCGCGGGTTGCGGATGTCGGACTCGTAGTCGAAGACGTCGTTGACGCCGTACATCAGCAGGTTGTACGGCACGAGGCACCACAGGGTACCGACGACCCACACGAGGTCGACCCGGCCGCCGGCGAGCAGGTACGCGGCGGCGAAGGGGTAGGCGGTGTTGACCCAGGACAGCGGCCGCGAGGACGCGAGGACGTGGGCGAAGGGGGAGACCGGCGCCGCCCGCTCGCCGGGCGCGGTGGTCATCGGCGGGCTCCCCGGGTGGCCCGCGGGTCGTCGGGGGAGAGCAGCAGGGCGAGGGCGGGCAGGGCCGTCGCGGCGGCGACCGGCCAGGCGAAGTCCTCCAGCGGGGCCAGGCCGACGTGGATGCCGGAGAGCTGGGATTCGTCGAAGCGAAAGAGGTCGACGGCGATCATCACGTTGTCGAAGACGGCGGTGAGCACGACGAGGGCCAGGGCCGTCGCGGCGGTCGCGAGCCACCAGCGCCGGTCGGGCCGGCGCAGGACGGTCGCGGCGACGAGGACGAGCACCGAGGCGGCGAGGAAGCAGGCGGCCAGGCCGGCGTACGTCATGAGGTCGCCTCGCCACCGGCGAGCAGGCGCGAGAAGAGCCCGTGGAGCACGCAGGTGATGTAGCTGAGGAAGACGATGAAGAAGATCTCCTCGACGGGCAGCTCGGGCAGCAGCTCGGCACCGGTCATCGCCGGGGACTCGCCGCGCACGTACATGCCCGACTCGATCGCCACGAGGTCCCACACGAGGAAGAGCAGGGTGCCGGCGGCGACGACGCCGAGGGTGCGCCGGGGCCGGTCGAAGAGGGCGAGGCGCCAGCGGTGGTCGACGAGACCCATGCAGAGCGTCGAGACGACGACGAAGCCGAGGTACAGCAGACCCACTCAGCCCACCTCGACGTCGGTGGCGGCCGCGGTGGCGCTGGGCCCGCTCGAGGAGTCGCCGCGCAGCCGCTTGAGCACGAGCTCGGCGCTGATGAGGCACATCGGCAGCCCGATGCCCGGGCGGGTGGAGTAGCCGGCGTAGTAGAGGCCGTCGACCTTCTTCGAGACGTTGTCGGCGCGGAAGAAGGCGCTCTGCCGCAGGACGTGACCAGGCCCGAGCATGCTGCCCGAGTACGAGGCGAGGTCCTGCGCGAAGTCCTGCGGGCCGACGGTGCGGCGCACCTCGACCCGGTCGGCGAGGTCCGGCACCCCCGCCCACGAGGAGATCTGCTCGATCGCCGCGTCCACCGCCCGCTCCACGCGCGGGTCGCCGGCGCCGTCCGTGCCGCCCCGGCCGATCGTCGGGTCGGCCGGGACTGGCACGAGGACGAAGAGGTTCTCCTTGCCGGCGGGGGCGACGGTGGTGTCGCTCGCCGACGGACGGCACACGTAGATCGACGCGGGGTCGGGGACCTGGGGGTCGGGGCCGAGGATGTCGTCGAAGTTGCGGCGCCAGTCGGTGGTGAAGAAGAGCGAGTGGTGGGCGAGCTGCGGCAGCTCGCCGTCGACGCCGAGCATCGCGAGCACCCCGCCGGGCCCGGGGTCGACCCGCTCCCACCACGACTGCGGGTAGGTCTGCAGGTGCTCGGGGAGGAGCTCGGTCTCCACGTGGTGCAGGTCGGCCGCGCCGACGACGACGTCGCACGTGATCTCGGCGGTCGTGCCGTCGGCCTCGACGACACCCACGCCGGTGACCCGGGGGCTGCGTCCGGAGGTGGTGCGGATGGCCGTGGCCGTCGTGCTTGTGCGGATCCGCACCCCGTGACGCTCGGCTGCTCGCACGAGCGCGTCGACGAGCGTCGTGAAGCCGCCCTGCGGGTAGAGCACGCCCTCGGCGAGGTCCATCCAGCTCATGAGGTGGTACATGCTCGGCGCCCGGTCGGGGGAGGTGCCGAGGAAGACGGCGGGGTAGCCGAGCACCTGGCGCAGCCGGGGGTCCTCGAAGCGCGCGGCGACGTGCGACTCCAGCGAGCGGGTGAGCAGACCCGACAGCCGAGGCCCGTTGCGCAGCACGTCGGTGTTGAGCAGCGAGGTACCCGAGTCGAAGCTCGTGTAGAGGAATCGGTCGACGGCCAGCTCGTAGACGTGCTCCGCCGAGTCGAGGTAGTCCGACAGGGCCTCGCCCGCTCCCGGCTCGAGGGACTCGAAGAGCGCCTCGTTGGCCGCGCGGGTCGCCTGGACGTCGAGCGGCCCGTCGTGGTCCTCGAAGAAGACGCGGTAGCCGGGGTCGAGACGCACGAGGTCGAGCTCGACGTGGACGTCCGTCCCGAGCATGTCGAAGAAGTGCTCGAAGACCTGGGGCATGAGGTACCACGACGGCCCGGTGTCGAAGCGGTAGCCGTCGTGCTCCCACAGGCCGGCCCGGCCGCCCGGTCGCTCGCCGCGCTCGACGAGCTCGACCTGCCAGCCGTCGGCGGCGAGCAGCGCCGCGGTCGCCAGACCGCTCACGCCGCCGCCGATGACGCAGACGGTGCCGGGCTCTCGGGGGGCGCTCGCGCGCCCGGTCCACGGCAGGGGCCTCATCGCTCGCCCCGCACGAGGGTGTCGAGCACGAGGGCGGCCTTGCGCGGCCCGGGCACACGGACGCGCTCCTGCCGCAGCCGCTCCGCCGGGGTCTCGCGCAGCCGGGCGGAGAGCTCGGCGAAGAGCCGGTGGGCCACCCTCACCGCCCGTCGGCTGCTCGGGGGCAGCCGGTCGACGGCGAGCGCCGCGACCGCGAGATCGGCGTCGACGTCGTCGAGGAGCCGGTCGCGCTGGGCGTCGTCGAGGCCGCGGGGGTCGACCCCGGGGAAGTACCCGCGGCCCAGGTCGTCGCTGTCGGCAGCGATGTCGCGCAAGAAGTTCACCTTCTGGAAGGCGGCGCCGAGGCGCCGGGCCCCGGGGGCCAGCTGCTCGTAGGACTGCTCGGGCGACGGCTCGTCGGCGACGAAGGCGCGCAGGCACATGAGCCCGACGACCTCGGCCGACCCGTAGACGTAGGTCGCGAAGCTGTCGGGGTCGTGGGTGGTGCGGGTGAGGTCGGTGCGCATCGAGGCGAAGAAGGGCTCGACGAGGTCCATCCCGATCCCGCACGCCCGGGCGGTGCGAGCGAAGGCGTGGACGACGAGGTCCGAGCTCAGCCCTCGCTCCAGCGCGTGCCGGACCTCCTGCTCGAGGTGGTCGAGCACGACCCGCTGCTCCTGCGCGCCGATGCCGGGCCGCGGTGCGTCGACGACCTCGTCGGCGACCCGCACGAGCGCGTAGATGCTGCGGACCTGGGCGCGCACGGGCTCCTCGAGCAGCCGGCTGGCCAGCCCGAAGGAGCTCGAGTACCGCTCGATGACGAGCTCTGCGGCCGCCTGGGCGGTCGCGTCGTAGCGCACGTGGGCCGGGCCCTCGTCGAGACGACGTCGGCGGGACGCGATCACGCGGCGCCCTGCTCGAGGGCACCGGAGAGCTCGCCGACCCAGGTGACGAGAGCCGGCGGGAGGGCGAGGTCGGCGGCCAGGCCGGTCGCGGAGCGCAGGCGCTGCGTCGCGAGCTCGCTGACGAAGGAGCGAGACCCCGCGGCGGTGAGCGCGGCGCGCACCTGCTCCACGCCCTGCTCGTCGAGCTCGGGGTCACCGAGGTGGCGCTCGATGACCGGCCACGCCGAGGTCGTGCGGGCGTGGACGACGAGCGGCGTGCGCTTGCCCTCGCGCAGGTCGCCGGCGACGACGTCCTTGCCAGTCTGGGCCGGTGCGCCGAAGACGCCCATGAGGTCGTCGAGCAGCTGGAAGGCCAGGCCGAGGTCGCGCCCGATGCGCCCGAGGCCGTCGACGACGGCTCCCGAGGCCCCGGCGAGCACCGCGCCGCACTGCATCGGCAGGCTGAAGGAGTAGACGGCCGTCTTCTGCTCGGCGACGGTCAGCGCCTCCTGCAGGGTCGGCTCCTGCGCCCCGAGCGAGAGCCGTACGTCCGCGAGCTCGCCGGCTGCGGAGACGGCCAGGGCGTGGTCGAAGAGGTCGAGCATGTGGTGCACCCGGTCGCGCTGGACGGGCGCCATGGCGACGGCCCGCAGGGCCGCGCCGAGGGCGAGGTCGCCGGTGAGGATCGCGCCGGCGGTGGCGTACGACTGCGCCGAGGCCGGCGGTGCGCCGCCCTCGAGCGCGTCGGCCCGGAAGCGCCCGGGCGCACTCGGGGCGCCCCGTCGCAGGTCGTCGCCGTCGATGACGTCGTCGTGGACGACGAAGGCGGTGTGCAGCAGCTCGACGGCGTCGGCGACCTGCCCGACGGCCGGCCCGGCGTCACCGCCGAGCAGGTCGTGCACCGAGTGGACGAGACGGGGACGGAAGCGCTTGCCGCCGCTCGCGGCCGAGGCGAGCGCGTCCTGGAGGACCTCGGCGTCACCGAGGTCGACCGCCGGGCCGAGAGGGTCCGGCCCGGTGAGGTGCGCGGCGTAGGTCGTGGGGCCCGGGTCGGTGCCCGCGCTCATACGTGGTCACCCACCGCGTCGAGGGCGCTGGCGCCGACGGGCAGCTGCTCGAGCTGCATGACGAGCCACGGGCTGAGCGCCCACGGGGCGACCTCGGCCGTCGTGCGCAGCTCGCGCGGGGTGACCCAGCGGGACTCGACGGCCTCGTCGGGGTTGAGCTGCGGGGCGGCCGTCGCGCGGGCGAGCCACACCGGGCACACCTCGTGCTCGACGACGCCCGAGGCGTCGACGGCGCGGTAGCGGAAGTCGGGGAGCATCGGCTCGAGGTGGTCCAGGACGAGGCCGAGCTCGTGCTCGGCGTAGCGGTGCACCGCGTCGACCGGGTCCTCGTTGGGTCGGGGGTGGCCGCAGAAGGCGTTGGTCCACACCCCGGGCCAGGCCCGCTTGCCCAGGGCGCGGCGGGTGAGGAGCAGGCGTCCGGCGCCGTCGGTGACGTGGCAGGAGAAGGCGAGGTGGAGCGGGGTGTCGGTCGTGTGCACCTCCGCCCGGGGGGCGGTGCCGGTGGGCACGCCGTCGTCGTCGAGCAGGACGACGAGGTCTGCTGCGTCGCGGTCCTGCGGGGCCGTGGCGTCCATCGGTCGCCCTCTCGTCGGCACGCGTCCGCGCACCGGGTCAGGGCCCCGCGAGAGCAGGGCCGGTCGGTCACGGCCCTGTGCCGGGTCCGCACCCTCGCCGGGCGGTCTCGACCGGGCCGCTGCGCCCAGCATGTCACGAGGACCGGGGGCTCCCGGGCGTCGGGGCCGCCCCGGGCGAAGGGGGCAGCGCCCCCCTTCGCCCGCGCGGTCGGCGCCGACGGGAGGGCCGACTACCCTGGACCGGTCATGACTGCTGCGCCCAAGACCTACGACGTGCGCACCCACGGGTGCCAGATGAACGTGCACGACTCCGAGCGCCTCGCCGGCCTGCTCGAGACGGCGGGGTACGTCGACCTCGCCTCGGTGCCCGCGGGCGAGCGCGGCGACACCGCCGACGTCGTCGTCTTCAACACCTGCGCCGTGCGCGAGAACGCCGACAACAAGCTGTACGGCAACCTCGGCCAGCTGCGCCCGCACAAGCAGCGCAACCCCGACCTGCAGATCGCCGTCGGCGGGTGCATGGCGCAGAAGGACCGCGACACGATCGTGCAGCGCGCGCCGTGGGTCGACGTCGTCTTCGGCACCCACAACATCGGCTCGCTGCCGGCGCTGCTCGACCGCGCGCGGCACAACCGCGAGGCGCAGGTCGAGATCCTCGAGTCGCTCGAGACCTTCCCCTCGACGCTGCCGACGCGCCGCGACTCCGCGTACTCGGGGTGGACCTCGATCTCGGTCGGGTGCAACAACACGTGCACCTTCTGCATCGTCCCCGCGCTGCGCGGCAAGGAGAAGGACCGCCGGCCGGGCGAGATCCTCGCCGAGGTCGAGGCGCTCGTCGCCCAGGGCGTGCTCGAGGTGACCCTGCTCGGCCAGAACGTCAACAGCTACGGCGTCGAGTTCGGCGACCGGCTCGCCTTCGGCAAGCTGCTGCGCGCCTGCGGCGACGTCGAGGGCCTCGAGCGCGTGCGCTTCACCAGCCCGCACCCCGCGGCCTTCACCGATGACGTCATCGAGGCGATGGCGCAGACGCCGAACGTCATGCCGAGCCTGCACATGCCGCTGCAGTCCGGCTCCGACCGGGTCCTGAAGGACATGCGCCGCTCCTACCGCAGCGCGAAGTTCCTCGGGATCATCGAGCGCGTCCGCGACCGCATCCCCGACGCGGCGATCACCACCGACATCATCGTCGGCTTCCCCGGCGAGACCGAGGCCGACTTCGAGGAGACCCTGCGGGTCGTGCGGGAGTCGCGCTTCTCGAGCGCCTTCACCTTCCAGTACTCGATCCGCCCCGGCACGCCCGCGGCGACGATGGCCGACCAGGTCCCCAAGGCGGTCGTGCAGGAGCGCTTCGAGCGTCTCGTCGCGCTGCAGGACGAGATCAGCTGGCAGGAGAACAGGGCGCAGGAGGGGCGCACCGTCGAGGTGCTCGTCGCCACCGGCGAGGGGCGCAAGGACGGCGCGACCGACCGGATCTCCGGGCGCGCCCGCGACAACCGGCTCGTCCACGTCGCGGTGCCCGAGGGGGCGCAGCGCCCGCGGCCGGGCGACATGGTGAGTGCGGACGTCACGTACGGCGCCCCGCACCACCTGCTCGCCGACGGCGCGCTGTCCGGCGGCACGTACTCCGTGCGGCGCACGGCCGGCGGCGACGCGTGGGAGCGGGCCCAGGCCCAGCCCGCGGGCAAGCCCTCGGTCTCGCTCGGCATGCCCCGCATCGGCGCCCCTGACCCGGTCACCCCCGCCGCCCCCGTCTGCGGCGCCTGACCCCGTCGGCGGTCGAGGGGCGAAGGCCGCCAGGCCGCAGCCTCGAGACCTCGTCCCGCGGCTCGCCTCAGCGCACGACGCTCATGTACGCGCCGTACGCGTCCGCCATCGCCCGGCTCGCCGCGACCGCTCGGGCGCGGATGCTCTCGTCGGCGCTGAGGCGCAGCAGCGGCTCCGCCTCGACGTGCCGGCCGAGCCAGCTCACCCGCTCCCACCGCTGCACCGCGTCCTCGTCCTCACGCGGACGGAGGTCGAGCTCCCACGCCGTGAGCATCCGGTCTGCGGTGGCGCTGACGTCGGTCGTGGCCGGCGGGTAGAGCGCACGGAGCCGGGAGACCAGCTGACCGCCGGCAGTGCGGGGGTCGCGGGAGTGCACCTGGACGTCGACCCGGCCCCAGGCGTCGTGCAGGGAGCGCGGGGCGAGCCCGAGACGCTGCTCGGCCCGGTGGCGGTCCGACACGAGCCGCCCGGCGGGGCGGGAGGTCAGCGCGAGGACGACCTCGCCGATCGTCGTGACGTCGTCGTCGAGCGAGCCGTGAGACGCCCAGTCGCAGACGTTGCCGTCGAGGTCCCGGACGAGCACGAGGCGCCGTGCGTGGTCGACGTGCGCGCGGACCCGGGCGTGCTGCGGACGCGGCGCGTAGTGCGGCGAGCGCAGGTCCTCGGGGCGCAGGACGGTCGTCGCGATCACGGCGCGAGTCTGCCAGCGCAGGACGAAGGGGGGCGTCCCACCTGCTGGGTGGGACGCCCCCGTCGTCAGACGACGGTGGGGCTACTCGTTGCCGATGGCCCCGTCGGCGGCGTCGCGGCCCTGCTGGACCTGGTCGGCGCCCAGACCCTTGCCCTCGGCGAAGTCACCGGCTGTGTCGAGCCCGGTGTCCGAGTGCTCCTCGATCTGGTCGCCGTGCTTCTCGCTCAGCTCGCCGGCCTTGTCCTTGGCGTTGTCGAAGATGCTCATGCGTCGATCTCCTCTGCTGCGGGGACGGGTCGCGGGGGCGGCCCTGCTCTCAGCGTGGCAGCGCGACGGTCGCGAACGGGGGCGAAGGGGGCGGGTCGAAGAAGTTGAGGATTCAACTTGCGGAATAGTGAAACCATCAACTATGTTGGGACCCAGCGACGCACCCCACGGCGTCCCGACCACCTGGTCGACACAGACATCACGCACAAGGAGCCCCTCATGACCCACGACATCACCCCCGGCACCTACGTCATCGACCCCAGCCACAGCGAGGTCGGCTTCGTCGCCCGCCACGCGATGGTCACCAAGGTCCGCGGCTACTTCCGCGACGTGGCCGGCGAGATCGTCGTCGGCGACGACTTCGCCCAGTCCTCCGCGACCGCCACCATGCAGGTCGCCTCCGTCGACACCGGCAGCGCCGACCGCGACGGCCACCTCAAGTCGGCCGACTTCTTCGACGCCGAGACCAACCCGGAGATCACCTTCGTCTCCACCGGTGTCAAGGACCACGACGGCAACCGCTTCGTCCTCCTCGGCGACCTGACGATCAAGGGCACGACCCAGCCCGTCGAGCTCGAGGCCGAGTACGAGGGCACCGCGCAGGACCCCTTCGGCAACACCCGCGTCGGCTTCACCGCCAAGACCGAGGTCGACCGCGAGACCTGGGGCCTGACCTGGAACGCCGCGCTCGAGACCGGTGGCGTCCTCGTCAGCAAGAAGATCACCCTCAACCTCGAGATCTCCGCGATCAAGCAGGCCTGAGCACACGCGGCCGGGAGGCCGCAGCACCTGACATGGGGCGGGTGGTCGTGATGGGAGAGAATCCCGCCATGACCATCCGCCCCATCGTCATCTCCGGCGACCCCGTCCTGCACACCCGGGCCCGGCCCGTCGAGATGATCGACGACGAGATCCGCACCCTGGTGCAGGACATGTACGAGACCCAGGACGCCGCGCACGGCGTCGGCCTGGCCGCCCCCCAGGTGGGCGTCGGGCTGCGCATCTACACCTGGCAGATGGACAACGAGGACGGCGTGCCCGCGCGCGGGCACGTCATCAACCCCTTCGTCCGGGCGACCAAGGCGCCGGTCGGCGAGCCCAGCCGCGACGACGAGTCCGAGGGCTGCCTGTCGGTGCCCGGCTACTCCTTCCCGCTGCGCCGCGGCGAGAGCGCGCACGTCACGGGCTACGACGTCGACGGCAACGAGCTCGACTTCACCGCGACCGGGTGGTTCGCCCGATGCATGCAGCACGAGTACGACCACCTCAACGGCTTCCTCTACGTCGACCGGCTCGGGGAGCGGTGGCAGAAGAAGGCCCGCAAGGCCGTCAAGGCCGAGGGCTGGGGCGTGCCCGGCCACAGCTGGATGCCGGGGGAGGACCGCGACCCCTTCGGTCACGACGACGACGAGTGAGCGCGAAGGGGGAGCCCGTCGAGGTCGTCGCGGTCGTCGGCGCGACCGCGACCGGCAAGTCGGCGCTCGCGCTCGACCTCGCGCAGTCCCTCGGCGGCGAGGTGGTCAACGCCGACTCCATGCAGCTCTACCGCGGCATGGACGTCGGGACGGCGAAGCTGGCGCCGCAGGAGCGTCGCGGGGTCCCGCACCACCTCCTCGACGTCCTCGACGTCACCGACGAGTCCACCCTCGCCGCCTATCAGACGCGCGCCCGGTCGGCGATCGAGGACATCCGCTCGCGCGGCGCCCTGCCGGTGCTCGCCGGCGGGTCGGGCCTGTACGTCCGCGCTGCGCTGGACCACCTCGAGATCCCGCCGACCGACCCCGAGGTGCGGGCCCGGCTGGAGGCGCGGAGCGCCGCCGGCGAGGACGACGCCCTGCGCGCGGAGCTGCGCCGGGTCGACCCGCAGGCGGCCGAGGCGATCCAGGAGCAGAACGTGCGGCGGATCATCCGCGCGCTCGAGGTCGTCGAGCTCACCGGGCGGCCCTTCTCCGCGACCGCCCCGACGAAGACCTACGTGCGCCCCTCGCTCGTCATCGGGCTGCGCGACGACTGGGACCTGCTGACGACGCGCATCGAGCAGCGGGTCCTGCGGATGTGGGCCGAGGGCATGCTCGACGAGACCCGCCGGCTCGAGACGGCCGGGCTGCGGCGAGGACGGACGGCGAGCCGGGCCATCGGCTACGCCCAGGCCCTCGCGGAGCTCGCCGGCGAGCTGACGACGGCCGAGGCGGTCGCGTCGACCCAGGCGGCCACGCGCCGCTACGCCCGACGTCAGGAGTCCTGGCTGCGGCCCGACCCCCGGGTCGTGTGGCTCGACGCGTCGGCACCGGACCTGCTGGGGCGAGCGCACGAGGTCGTCGCGCGGGGCGATCTCAGCCGCGCCTGAGACGTGCAGCACAATGGCGGCATGAGCGTGCGCTTCACCAAGGGTCATGGCACCGAGAACGACTTCGTGCTCCTGGCCGACCTCGACGGCCGGCTCGACCTCTCCGCGGCGCAGGTCGCCCGGCTGAGCGACCGGCACGCCGGCATCGGCGGCGACGGGGTGATCCGCGTCGTGCGCACGGTCCACGCCGAGGAGCCGGAGGTGCGGGCGCAGGCCGACGAGGCCGAGTTCTTCATGGACTACCGCAACGCCGACGGCTCGAAGGCCCAGATGTGCGGCAACGGGACCCGGGTCTTCGCGACCTGGCTGCGCCGCGAGGGGCTCATCGGCGATGGGGAGAGCGTCGTCGCGACCCGCGCCGGCACCCGGCGCGTGCGCTTCGAGGGCGACGAGGTCGTCACCCACATGGGCACGTGGTCTCTCGTGCACCCGACCGAGGCCGCCGAGCGCGGTGTCGACTCCTTCGTGCACGTCGACGAGGCCGAGGACGTCGACGACCCGTACAGCGCCCTCTCCCTCGACCTCGGCAACCCCCACACCGTCGTCGCCCTCCCGCCCGAGGTGAGCCTCGACGGGCTCGACCTCACCCGCGCGCCCGTCGTGCGCCCGGTGCCGCCGGAGGGCAGCAACGTCGAGTTCGTCCGCGTCCTCGGGCCCGGCCACCTCGCGATGCGCGTCCACGAGCGCGGTGTCGGCGAGACCCGCTCGTGCGGCACCGGTGTCTGCGCGGCCGCGCTCGCCGTCGGCATCTGGTCCGACTCCGTCGGGTCCGGCGCCTGGCGCGTCGACGTCCCCGGGGGCACCCTCACCGTCCGGGCGCTGCCCGACCACCAGGTCGAGCTCGCCGGCCCCGCCGTGCTCGTCGCCGACGGCCAGACGGACCTCCTCACCGGGGTCTGAGGTGCTCGGCCGGGTCGGTGCCGCGGCCGGCGAGGTCGCCCGCGCGAGCGTCGAGATCGGGCCGCACGCAGGGGCCCACCGGGTCGCCCTTCGCGCCGGGGTGTCCGTCCTCGTGCCGCTCGCCGTGCTCGTGCTCGCCGGACGGGTCGACCTCACCCCGTACGCCGCCTTCGGCGCCATGACCTCGCTCTACGGCCGTCACCACGGCCATGTCGACCGGTCCGGCATGCAGCTCGGGGCGGCGACCGCCTTCACCGCCACGGTGGGGCTCGGCGTGCTCGCCGCCGTACTGCCCGGGCAGCACGCGTGGCTCGTCGTCCTCGTCGGGGCGCTCGTCGCCGGCGCCGGACAGGTCCTCGCGGACGCCCTGGCGTGGCACCCGCCCGGGTCGACCTTCCTCGTCTTCGCCTTCTGCGTGTGCGCCTCGATCCCCGGGCTCGGTCTGCTCGACGTGCCGCTGGCCCTCGCGGTGTCTGCGCTGAGCGCGGCCTTCTCGCTGCTCGTCGGTCACGTCGGGGTGCTGCGGGACCGCACCGGCTACCGGGTGCCGACCCTGCCGGCGATGTCCGTGCGCACGGCGCTCGGCACCCCGGCCCGGCGCCGCTGGGTCGCCGTCGTCCTCGGCTGTGCCCTCGTCGGCGGCAGCGCCTGCCTGCTCGTCGGCTTCGAGCACCCCTACTGGGGCATCGTCGCGGCCGTCGCGGCCCTGGGCGGGGCCGACCACCGGACCCGTCTCGTGCGCGCGGTGCACCGCGCCGTCGGCACCGTCCTCGGGGTCCTCGTGGCCTGGCCCCTCCTTGCTGCCCACCCCCGCGGTCTGGCCGCGGTCGCCGTCGTGTGCGTGACGCAGATCGGTGCCGAGCTCTTCATCGGGCGCAACTACGCGCTCGCCCTGCTCTTCATCACCCCGCTCGCGCTGATGATGAGCCAGCTCGCCCACGAGCAGCCGGTCGGACCGCTCCTGCTCGACCGCGTCGGGTCGACCGCCGTCGGCGCCGGTGTCTCGCTCGTCGCGGTCGTCGCCCTGCTCGCGGCCCGCCGCACCCCCTCCGCCCCCGCCTGACCTCCCCGACCCCTCTGCCCCCCTTCGCCCACCCCGCCCCCCTGAACCCGCCCCCCACCCCGCCGAGACCCGCTCGTGGTCCGCGAAGGCCGGTCGTCGCGGGGCTGCGATGACCGGGTCTCACGGACCACGAGCGGGTCTCGGCGAAGGGGGCGGGTGCGGGCGAGGTGCGTCCTCGCGACGGGGCCGGGCGAAGGGGTCTGCGGCGGGGGCTAGGACCGGCGGGGCAGGGCGTCGATCGCTCGGCGCACCCGCGCAGCGACCAGGCCGAGGTCGTAGAGGTCGGCCCACGTCAACCGGACGAAGCCGTACCCGCGTGAGCGGATCCGGTCCTCGCGGATCTTCTCTGCGACGAGAGCGTCCTGGTCCGTGTACTTGAGTGCGCCGTCGAACTCGACGACGACGGGCTCGTCGTCCAGGAGCGCGTCGACGCGATCCTGCCCGATCCAGACCTGCGGCGTGTACGCCAGCCCGAGTCGGTGCAGGCACACCCCGGTGCGGGTCTCGCCCGGCGTCTCGTGGCGGCCGTCGGCCCATGCGAGCATCTGCCGCAGCGAACGCACACCCCGGTGACCGACGACGAGGTCGAGGGCCGCCGAGAGGTCGTCGACGGTGAGCGAGCCCTCTCGGATGGCGGCGTCGGCGGGGACGAGTGCTGCTTCGCCCCCGCGCAGCAGCCCCACCTGCACGACGCAGTCGGCCACCGGGAGTGCCGGCACCGTCGTCGACCCGACGACGACCTCGTCGAGCACCACAGACCTGCGCACCCAGTGGTGCACGTGCGGGGGGACCCGTTTGCGTCGCCGGGTCGACGTCACGTGCACCCGCGACAGGTCGGCGGCGAAGGTCGGCAGCCCGCGCACGACGAGCCCGCTGTCATGGCTCAGCCCCGTGCGTTCCAGCCCGTCGACGACCGCGATCGACCGTGACCTGTGCAGCTCACGCAGGTCCGGCGCAGGGCTGACGAGGTACTGACCCCGCGCGAGCCGCTCGATCTCTCCTCTCGCAGCGGCCTCAGCGAGGAGCCGGCGATCGAGACCGCAGGCCCGCGCGTCAGCCGCGGAGAGGAGTCCGTCGGCAGCCAGGGCGCGCATCGTGGTGAGCAGATCGTCCACCTGTGCACGGTGGCAGAGCCGGCGATGCCGTCTGCCTCGTCATCCACAGCCCGCCGAGACCCGCTCGTGGTCCGCGAAGGACGCTCGTCGCGGGACCGCGACGAGCGGGTCTGACGGACCACGAGCGGGGCTCGGCGAAGGGGGGCGAAGGGGGGCGGACGCGGAGCCGGGGGAGCGCAGGGCACGGGCCGGTGGGCTCGACGAAGGGGGGGCGAAGGGGGAGTCAGCGCGAGACGCGCAGGACGCGGAAGCCCTTCGCGGTGGCGGTGCGCTCGCAGCGCAGGTCGAGCTCGGACTCGACCCAGCGCTGGAGCGAGTCGGCGCCGAGGTTCTTGCCGACGACGAGCCAGGCCTGCCCCTGCGGCGCGAGGCGCGGCAGCCAGGTCCTCAAGAGCTCGTGGAGCGCGACCTTGCCGATCCGGATCGGGGGGTTGGACCAGATGACGTCGTAGCGCACGTCGGGGTCGACCGCGTCGGCACGCACCGCACGCACGCGCTCGCACCCGAGGGCCGCGGCGTTGCGCCGCACGAGGTCGAGCGCGCGCTCGTTGACGTCGACGGCGGTGACGTCGAGCTCGGGGGAGCGCAGGGCGAGCTCTAGTGCGATCGGACCCCAGCCGCAGCCGAGGTCGAGCGCCTGCCCGGTCGTGGGCGGCGGCTCGACCTCCTCGAGCAGCACCTGCGTGGCCTTGTCGAGGGCCCCGGCGGAGAAGACCCCGCCCGCGGTCTCGACGACGACGTCCTGACCGGCGAGGCGGACGCTCAGCCGGCGCCGCTCGGCGTCGGTCGCGGGGACCCCTTCGCTGAAGTAGTGCTCGGTCACGGCGTCAGTCCACGTCCTCGTCGACCCAGTCGAGGGTGCGCGAGACGGCCTTGGCCCAGTTGCGGCACATCCGCTCGACGTCGGCGCGGTCCAGCCGTGGGGTCCACCGCTCGTCCTCGGACCAGTTGGCCTCGACCTGCTCGGTCGAGCTCCAGTACCCGACGGCGAGACCGGCGACGTAGGCCGCCCCGAGGGCCGTCGTCTCGGCGATCTTCGGTCGGACGACGTCGACGCCGAGCACGTCGGCCTGGAACTGCATGAGCGTCTCGTTGGCGACCATCCCGCCGTCGACCTTGAGCTCGGTGAGCCGGCCGCCGGCCCGCTCGGCGTCGGCCTGCATCGCGTCGAGGACGTCGCGGGTCTGGAAGGCCGTCGACTCGAGCACCGCCCGGGCGAGGTGCCCCTTGTTCGCGTACCGCGTGAGCCCGAGGATCGCGCCGCGGGCATCGGGTCGCCAGTACGGCGCGAAGAGACCCGAGAAGGCCGGCACGAAGTACACGCCGCCGTTGTCCTCCACCGAGCACGCGAGCTGCTCGATCTCCGGGGCGCTGCGGATGAGCCCGAGGTTGTCGCGCACCCACTGCACGAGCGACCCGGTGACGGCGATGGACCCCTCGAGCGCGTAGACCGGCGCGTCGTCGCCGAGCTGGTAGCACAGCGTCGTCAGCAGGCCGTTCTCGCTCTCGACGATCTCGGTGCCGGTGTTGAGCAGCATGAAGTTGCCCGTGCCGTACGTGTTCTTCGCCGTGCCCGGGGCGAGGCAGGCCTGCCCGAAGGTCGCCGCCTGCTGGTCGCCGAGGATGCCGGCGACGGGGGTGCCCGCGAGGACGCCGGGGGTGCACTCGCCGTAGACCTCCGAGGAGCTGCAGATGCGGGGGAGCACCTCCATCGGCACGCGGATCGCCTCGCACAGCTCCTCGCTCCACTGCAGCGTGCGCAGGTCCATGAGCATCGTGCGCGAGGCGTTGGTGACGTCGGTGACGTGCTCGCCGTCGTGCTCCCCACCGCCGGTGAGGTTCCACACGAGCCAGCTGTCGATCGTCCCGGCGAGCAGCTCCCCCTTCGCCGCCCGGTCGCGGGCCCCCTCGACGTGGTCGAGGACCCAGGCGATCTTCGGCCCGGCGAAGTACGTCGCGAGCGGCAGGCCGCAGACGTCCTTGAAGCGGTCGAGCCCGCCGTCGGCGGCGAGCTCGTCGACCATCGCCTGGGTCCGGGTGTCCTGCCACACGACGGCGTTGTGGATCGGGCGCCCGGTGGCGCGCTCCCACACGACGACGGTCTCGCGCTGGTTGGTGATGCCGATCGCCTCGACGTGACGGCTGTTGAGGTTGCCCTTGCCGAGCGCCCCGCCGATGACCCGGCGGGTGCTCTCCCAGATCTCCATCGGGTCGTGCTCGACCCACCCGGCCCGCGGGAAGATCTGCTCGTGCTCGATCTGGTCCTGCGCGACGACCTCTCCCGACGCGTCGAAGATCATCGCCCGGGTGCTCGTCGTGCCCTGGTCGATGGCCAGGACGTAGGTGCGCGAAGGGGTCATGGGCGGCAGTCTGGCAGGCGAGGGGCGGCGGATATCGTGGCGGCATGCGCGGACCCGCTCAGCTCGACCCCGCCCAGCGAGCCGCGGCGTGGGAGCACCTCGCCTCGGCCGAGCTCGACGTGCTCGTCGTCGGGGGAGGGGTGACCGGGGCCGGGGTGGCGCTCGACGCCGCGACCCGCGGCCTGCGGGTGGCGCTCGTCGAGCAGCGCGACTTCGCCTCGGGTACCTCCTCACGCAGCAGCAAGCTCTTCCACGGCGGGGTGCGCTACCTCGAGCAGCTGAACTTCGCCCTCGTGCGCGAGGCGCTCAAGGAGCGCGAGCTCATGCTCACCCGGATCGCGCCGCACCTCGTCAAACCGGTCTCCTTCCTCTACCCGCTCGAGCACGCGGTGTGGGAGCGCCCCTACGTCACCGCCGGCCTGACGATGTACGACACGATGGGCGGCGCCCGCTCGGTCCCGCGGACCAAGCAGCTGACGAAGGGGGGCGTGCGGCGCATCGCGCCCGCCCTCAAGCCCGAGAGCCACCACGGCGGGCTGCTCTACCACGACGCCCAGTGCGACGACGCCCGTCACACCCTCACCGTCGTGCGCACCGCCGCGTCCTACGGGGCCACCGTCCTCAGCTCGGCGAAGGTCGTCGGCCTGCTCCACGCGGGCGAGCGCGTCGTCGGCGCCCGGGTCCTCGACGTCGAGACCGGTGCGGAGGTGGAGGTGCGCGCCTCGGTCGTCGTCAACTGCACCGGGGTGTGGACCGACGACATCCAGCGCATGGCCGGTGGGCGCGGCCGCTTCCACGTGCGCGCGAGCAAGGGCGTGCACATCGTCGTGCCGCGTGACCGGATCAACTCCGAGACCGGGCTCATCCTGCGCACGGCGACCTCCGTCCTCTTCTGCATCCCGTGGGGCACGCACTGGATCGTCGGCACGACCGACACCCCGTGGGAGCTCTCGCGGGCGCACCCGGCCGCCACCTCGGCCGACATCGACTACCTCCTCGGCGAGATCAACGACGTCCTGCTCACCCCGATCACGCGTGAGGACATCCAGGGGGTCTACGCGGGCCTGCGCCCCCTGCTCGCGGGCGAGAGCGAGGAGACCTCGCAGCTGAGCCGCGAGCACGCGGTCGCCCGGCCGCAGCCGGGGCTCGTCTCGATCGCCGGGGGCAAGTACACGACCTACCGCGTCATGGCCGCCGACGCCGTCGACGCCGCCCGTGAGGACCTGCCGCCGGGCGTGCCCGACAGCGTCACCGAGCACATCCCGCTCGTCGGGGCCGAGGGCTACCAGGCGCTCGTCAACCAGCTCGACACCCTGAGCCGTCGGCACGGGCTGCCGGTGTGGCGCATCACCCACCTGCTCGACCGGTACGGCTCGCTCGTCGTCGACCTCTTCGAGCTCATGGCGCAGCGCCCCGAGCTCGCCGAGCCGCTGGTCGGCGCCGAGGAGTACCTCGCCGTCGAGGTCGTCTACGCCGTGCGGGCCGAGGCGGCCCTGCACCTCAACGACGTGCTCACCCGCCGCACCCGGATCTCCATCGAGACGCCCGACCGGGGCGCGGCCGCCGCCGAGACGGCCGCCGCCCTCATGGCCGGCGAGCTCGGGTGGGACGACGCGCAGGTCGCGGCCGAGGTCGAGCACTACCGGCGCCGCGTGCAGGCCGAGCTCGACAGCCAGCAGATGACCGACGACGAGCGCGCCGACGCCGAGCGGCTCCACGCGAGCGACATCCGCACCCGCGCCCACGGCTGAGCCGCCGACCCGCCGCGCGCACGCCCCCTTCGCCCACGCCCCCTTCGCCCCGCCGACCCACCTGCCGACCCCGCTCGACACCCACCTACCACGCCGTAGTGGTCGTGATCACCACACATACGGAGGGGTAGCCGGAGGCGAAGGGGGAGGCGCCACGGCCGCCCATCGTGCGGACGGGAGTATTCGGTGGCCCCGGGGCGTTCTGAGGTGAGACCCTGAGGAGAACATGACCGAACCACGTAGCACCGCGACCGACGACATCCTGGCCCGCAGGGCGAGCGCCCTGGCCGACGACGACGGCTTCTTCGACGACGCAGACCGCTTCGACGGGGACCAGCTCGACCGCGAGGAGCGCACCGCGCTGCGCCGCGTCTCCGGGCTCTCCACCGAGCTCGAGGACATCACCGAGGTCGAGTACCGCCAGCTGCGGCTCGAGCGCGTCGTGCTCGCCGCCGTGTGGTCCGAGGGCACCGCCCAGGACGCCGAGAACTCCATGCGCGAGCTCGCCGCGCTCGCCGAGACCGCCGGCTCCGAGGTCCTCGCCGGCGTCCTGCAGCGCCGCCAGCGCCCCGACCCGGGCACCTATCTCGGGTCCGGCAAGGCCCTCGAGCTGCGCGACATCGTCATCGCCGAGGGCGCCGACACCGTCGTGTGCGACACCGAGCTCGCCCCGAGCCAGCGTCGTGCCCTCGAGGACGTCGTGAAGGTCAAGGTCATCGACCGCACCGCCCTCATCCTCGACATCTTCGCCCAGCACGCGAAGTCCAAGGAGGGCAAGGCCCAGGTCGAGCTCGCCCAGCTGCAGTACCTCCTGCCGCGTCTGCGCGGCTGGGGTGAGTCGATGTCCCGCCAAGCCGGTGGCCAGGCCGCCGGCGGCCAGGGCATGGGCTCGCGCGGACCGGGTGAGACGAAGATCGAGCTCGACCGCCGCCGGATCAACTCGCGCATCGCCAAGCTGCGCCGCGAGCTGTCGTCGATGAAGACCCACCGCGACACCCGCCGCGGGGCCCGCGACGCCCACGGCGTGCCCGCCGTCGTCATCGCCGGGTACACCAACGCCGGCAAGTCGACCCTGCTCAACCGGCTCACCCACGCCGGCGTCCTCGTCGACAACCAGCTCTTCGCCACGCTGGACACGACGGTGCGCCGCGCCGAGACCCCCGAGGGCCGCGACTTCACCCTCGCCGACACCGTCGGCTTCGTGCGGGCGCTGCCCCACCAGCTCGTCGAGGCCTTCCGCAGCACGCTCGAGGAGGTCGCCGACGCCGACCTGCTCCTCCACGTCGTCGACGGCAGCCACCCCGACCCCGAGGGTCAGATCAGCGCGGTCCGCGCGGTGCTCGCCGACGTCGACGCGACCGACGTCAAGGAGGTCGTCGTCATCAACAAGGCCGACCTCGCCGACCCTGAGGTCGTCGACCGGCTGCTGCGCCACGAGCGTCACTCCATCGCCGTCTCGGCCCGTACGGGCCTGGGCGTCGACGCGCTGCGCGAGCTCATCAGCGTCGAGCTGCCCCAGCCCGACATCGAGGTCGACGTCGTCCTGCCCTACGACCGCGGCGACCTCGTCTCGCGGATCTACGAGGAGGCCGACATCCTCGGCGAGGACCACCTCGCCGAGGGCACCCGGGTCCGCGCGAAGGTCATGGGTGACCTCGCCGCCGAGCTCGCCCCCTTCGCGGCGAAGACCGCCTGACGTGCGCGCGCTCGAGGACCTCGGCGGCCGCCGGGGTGGGGTCGTCCTCGCCGTCGCGGGGTCACTGGTGTGGCTGCTCGCGCTCGCCGGCGGCTCGGTCGAGAGCCGCACGGTGTGGGCGGTCGTCGGCGTGGGCATCGGCGTCTTCCTCGTCGCCAACGCGCTGCGCCTGGGCGGCCCGCAGGGCCACCTCAGCCGCACCGTCGTGCGCCGCGCGCTCGTCGTGCTCGGCCTGTCCGTCATCGGCGCGGTCGCCGCGCTCGTCGGGGCCGGGCTCGGCCCGGCCCTCTTCGTGCTCGGCGGGACCTCCGGCATCACCTTGTGGGTGATGAGCAGCGTCGCCGTCGCGGTGAGCGTGCCCGAGAGCCGCGGCGGGCGCGGCTGAGCCGTCCCCTCGGGGGCGAAGGGGGAGTCAGCCCAGCGCGGTGAGGACCTCGGCCGAGGTGGCCAGGACGACCTGCGGCGGGTAGAGACCCATGACGTGCAGCGCCGCCGTGTGGTGCTCGCGGCTCGAGCCGGCGCAGCCGTCGGTGACGACGACGACGCGCGCACCCGCGTCGGCGGCGGCGAGCACCGTCGAGACGACGCAGCAGTCCGTCGAGACCCCGGTGACGAGCAGGGTCGGTGTCGGGCCGACGACGTCGACGAGGTCCTCGCCCCACTTGCCGAAGGTCGGCACGTCGACCGTCGGGTGCGCCGAGATCTCCTCGGCCTGGCCGACGAGGGCGAACATCGGGTCGTCGTCGGGGCGGTCGGCGAAGGGCCAGGCCTCGAAGTAGTCGGCCCACGACCCCACCCGCGAGCGTCCGGGCACCCAGCGGGTGACGACCGTGCGCTGCGGCCCGAGCCGCTCGGCGAGGTGGTGCACCGGCGCGATGATGTCGCCGAACATCAGCGAGCCCCACTGCGACTCGGGGTCGGCGAAGATGCGTTGCGGGTCGACGACGAGGAGCCAGGCCCCCGAGAGGTCCGGCAGCGGGGCGGAGGTCACGCCCGTCCCTCCTGCCGCGCGACCGTGCCGCGCCGGGCGACGAGGGTGACGAGGAAGGACAGGACGAGCGCGAGCAGGACGCCGAGGTTGGCGTAGGCGAAGGTGCCCTCCCAGAAGCCCCCGGCCGCGTCCCACGTGCCGAGGCCGAGCGGCTCGAGCAGGTAGCCCTGCCAGTTGTTCCAGCTCGCGTCCGCGGCGAAGGAGTTGACGACGAGGCCCCAGCCGAGGACGGACGCGACGACCATCGTCGCGATCGAGGTCCAGTCCCACGCGCCGTACCGGCCGCGCGGGTCGAAGAGCGCCTCCTCGTCGTAGTCGCGCCGGCGCAGGGCGATGTCGGCGATCATGATCCCCGCCCAGCTCGCGAGCGGCACCCCGAGGGTGATGAGGAAGGACTGGAAGGGGTTGATGAAGCTCTCGGCGACGAAGACGACGTAGAAGGTGCCGATGGTGAGGATGACCCCGTCGACCGCGGCCGCCGCCGGCCGGGGGATGCGCACCCCGAGGGAGAGCAGCGTCAGGCCAGAGCTGTAGATGCCGAGGACGGCCCCCGAGACGAGCGCGAGCACCGCCGCGACGAGGAAGGGCACGAGCACCCACGTCGGCAGGAGGGTCGCCAGCGTGCCGATCGGGTCGCCGCCGATGCCGGTGAGCACCGCCTCGTCCGAGCCGGCGAGCGCCAGGCCGTAGCAGACGAGCAGGGCCGGGGCGATCGCGCCGCCGAGGGTGTTCCACCCGACGATCGCGGCGCCCGATGCATCACGGCGCTGGTAGCGCGACCAGTCGGCGGCGATGTTGATCCAGCCCAGGCCGAAGCCCGTCATCACCATGACGAGGGCTCCCGTCATCGCGCCGATCGACCCGGACGGCAGCGAGGTGACCGCGCCCCAGTCGACGTGCTGCACCGTCATGACGACGTAGAGGACGGTGATGGCCCCGGTGACCCACGTGAGCACCGACTGCATCCGCATGATGACGTGGTAGCCCGCGACCGAGGCGGCGACGACGAGCCCGGCGACGACGACCGCGGCGACGACCTTCGTCCCGGTGCCACCGCCCCAGCCGAGCCGCTCGAAGATCGTCGCCGTCGCGAGCGTGGCGAGGATCGCGAGGAAGGTCTCCCAGCCGATCGAGGTCAGCCAGCTGATGACGCCGGGCACCTTCTGCCCGGTGACGCCGAAGGCGGCCCGCGAGAGCACCATCGTCGGTGCTGACCCGCGCTTGCCGGCGAGCGCGATGACGCCGCACAGCGCGAAGGAGATGACGACGCCGAGGACGGTGACGACGACCGCCTGGACGAAGGAGATGCCGAAGCCGAGGACGAAGGCGGCGTAGGAGATGCCGAAGACGCTGACGTTGGCCGCGAACCACGGCCAGAAGAGGTCGCGGGGCCGGGCGGTGCGCTCGGACTCGGCGATGATCTCGATGCCTGTGGTCTCGACGCCGCGTCGCCGCACGGCGTCGATCCGCGAGCCGTCCGTGTCGCTCACCGGGGTGCTGGTCATGCTCGCAATGTCCCACATTCGCGCCCCGCCGGGGCGCACCACGACGCGAGCGGCACGGGCGTGCGCGCCGTCACGCCCGGGCACGGCAGACGGCTCAGCGCAGCCGGGCCTCGATCGCGTCGGCGAGGCCCGGGGTGTCGTCGACGAGCTGCTCGGTGAAGTCGGCGGCGCCCTGGGGGGCGAGGTGGATCTCGTCGCGGCTCGAGCCGTCGCCCCACCAGTCGCCGTAGGAGGCGACGGGGAAGTGCTGCGTCCCGCCCTCGCGGGCGAGCCGGGCCGCGGCCTTCTGCCGCTTCGCGTCGTAGTCGCGCCCGATCCGCTCCAGGCCCGCCTGGTGGGCCGGGCTGTAGGGGATCTCGGTCGAGATGGCGGTGACCCCTTCGGCCTCGAGCAGGTCGACGAGCTCGGTGTACTCGTCGATCGAGCTCTGGAGGATCGTCGGGAAGCCGGGGAAGCCCCGCTCGGCCAGCCGGGTGCGAGAGCGCTGCTCGACCTCCGCCCGGGTCATCGACGGGTGCTCGATCATGCCGTCGGCCCGCAGCCGCGAGCCCGGCGCGATCTGCAGGGTGGTCTGGAGCGGTCTGCCCTCGAGGGCGCGGCGCACCTGCCCGCCGCCGAGCGCGAAGCGGTGCCGCAGGTCGGTGCGGTCGGCCTCGCAGTCCGCGCGCTCCGCGGCGTCCCACACGGGGCTGCTCGGGCGCTCGCACCCCTCGACGACGTGCGAGAAGGGCGTGCGCTGCACCGTGCTCGTGTAGAAGCCGTCGTCCTCCGCGGCCCGGGTCGAGATGCTGAGCACGGCCACCCGCGGCAGCCGGTCGACGGACCGGGCGTAGCGCGCGACCATGCGGTTGACACCCCACCGCGCGCGGCTGCTCGCCGCGTTGAAGACGCTCACCGGCGACCCGGTGCGCTCGGCGAGCTGCTCGCCGAGGACCTGCGGGTCGATGCCCTGCTGGGTCATCGAGTCGCCGAAGATCATGACGTCGGGGGCCTCGTCGAGGGCGCGCAGGGAGTTCGTCATCGTCTCGAAGGCGCCCCCGTGCGTGGGGGCGACCGGCACGCGCTCCTCGTCGACGAGGCGCTGCAGCTGGGCGGCCGTCACGTCGTCGGCGAGGGGCTCGTTGAAGACCGGCCCGTCGTCGAAGCGGACCGGCCGGTAGGTCTGCTCCGGGGCGGGGGAGCGCGTCTGCGAGGGCACCGGCTCCTCGGGGCTCGTCGAGCCGGCCGAGGTGGTGCCCCCGTCCTCGCGCTGACCGCCCTGGCAGCCGGCCGCGAGAGCGCCGCAGAGCGCGGCGAGCGCGACGGCGCGGCGGCGGGTGGTCGGCATGGTCCTCCAGGTCTGCGGACGGCAGGGCGGGCGGGCGAAGGGGGCATCTAAAGGCTAGCCCGGTGCACCGACGCCCGGCGGTCCGGGACCCCCGGGCTGCGAGGATGACGCGGTGGAGAAGAGCTCGTACGACGACGCGGTGACTCGGCTCGGGGGCGCCCCGGGGGACATGGCGACGTCCGTGCTCGACCGCTACTCCGAGCCCCAGCGCGGCTACCACGACGGCCGTCACCTCGCCGAGGTGCTCACCGCCGTCGACCTGCTCGGCGGTGATCTCGACCCGCGCGATCATGCGCTCGTCGTGCTCGCCGCGTGGTACCACGACGCCGTCTACGACCCCGTCGCGGCGTCAGGGGCCAACGAGGAGGCGAGCGCCGTCCTCGCCGAGCGCGAGCTGGCCACGGCCGGGTGCGACCCGAGCGCTGCCGGGGCGGTCGCCGGGCTCGTGCGGGCCACGCTCGAGCACGACCTGCCGGGGACGCCCGGGCCCGAGGCGGTGCTCCACGACGCCGATCTGTGGGTGCTGTCAGCCCCGCCGCAGCGCTTCGACGAGTACTGCGCCCAGGTCCGCGACGAGTACGCCCACGTCCCGGCTGAGGACTTCGCGCGGGGGAGGACGGCTGTCCTCGCCCCCTTCGCCACCCGTCCGCGGCTCTACGCGACGCCGCTCGCCCACGAGCGCTGGACCGACGCGGCGCGGACCAACCTGCGCCGTGAGCTCGACCGGCTCAGCGGCGGTGCGGGCGGCGCTGAGCGGCGGTGACCCGCAGCCCGGAGGTGCGCAGCGCGACGATGAGCTCGCGACCGCTCACCTCGTGGGCCCCGGCGGCGACGACCTCGGCGTAGCGGCTGCGCGGGACGTCGTAGTGGTCCTCGTCGAAGAGCCGTCTCGGCAGGCCGACGCCCTCGGCGAAGGCGTGGAGCTCGGCCAACGAGGTGTCGGAGACGAGATGGCTCCACACCGTGTCCCAGCCCGGCCAGGTCGGCGGGTCGACGAGGATCATCGGCTCAGATCGGCTCGAGGATGCGCTTGAGGAAGGCCTGGGTGCGGGCCTCGCGCGGCGCGAGGATCACCTGCTCGGGCGCGCCCCGCTCGACGACGACCCCGCCGTCGATGAAGAGGACGTCGTCGGCCACCTCTCGCGCGAAGCGGATCTCGTGGCTGACGACGACCATCGTCCAGCTCTGCTGCGCGAGGTCGCGCATCACCGCGAGCACCTCGCCGACCGTCTCGGGGTCGAGCGCCGAGGTCGGCTCGTCGAAGAGGACCACCTCGGGCCGAAGGGCGAGCGCCCGGGCGATGCCGACGCGCTGCTGCTGACCGCCGGAGAGCTGGTAGGGGTACTTGTCGGCGTGCTCGGTGAGCCCGACCTGCTCGAGCAGGGCCATGCCGCGCTCGCGGGCACCCGCCGGGTCCTCGCCCTGGACGACGACCGGGCCCTCCACGACGTTGTCGATCGCGGTCTTGTGAGCGAAGAGGTCGTGCCCCTGGAAGACGAACCCCGTGTGCGAGGCGAGCCGGTCGGCCTGCTCCCGCTGGGCGCGGGGGAGCCGTCCGCGCCGGTTGGGGGTGAGCTCGGCGAAGTCCACCGTGCTGTCGCCGATGGTGATGACCCCGGCGTCGGGGGTCTCCAGCCCGCCGAGGGCGCGCAGGAGAGTCGTCTTGCCGGACCCGGACGGGCCGAGGACGACGGTGACGGTGCCCGCACCGACCTCGAAGGAGATGTCGCGCAGCACCTCCTTCTCGCCGAAGCTCTTGCGCACTCCCTGTGCGGCGAGCACGGGGGTGGTGGGGTGCTCAGTGGGCGACATAGCGGCTCAGCCTCTCCTCGGTGCGGTCCTGGACGAAGGAGACGACGAGGCAGATCACCCAGAAGTAGAAGGCGGCCAGACCGTACATCGCCATGAACTGGAAGGTCGGGGCAGCGGCGAACTGCGCCTGCCGCACCATCTCGACGACGAGGATGATCGACGTCAGCGAGGTGTCCTTGATGAGCGAGATCAAGGTGTTCGACAGGGGTGGGACCGCGGTGCGGGCGGCCTGCGGCAGGATGATCCGCCGTAGCGCGGTCCGCTGGCTCATGCCGATGGTCCGGGCGGCCTCCCACTGACCTCGGGGGATCGACTCGACCGCCGAGCGGATCACCTCCGCCGCGTAGCCGCCGACGTTGAGCGACAGCGCGATGACGGCAGCGGGGAAGGGGTTGAGGTCGATCCCGATCTGGGGGAGCGCGAAGAAGATGAGGTAGAGCTGGACCAGGAGGGGCGTCCCGCGGATGATCGAGATGTACGAGCGGGCCACGGCCCTCGGGACGGCGGCCTGAGACATCCGGCCGACGGCTGCGAGCAACGCGATCGCCAGGCCGAGCGTGAAGGAGAGCGCGGTGAGCGGGATGGTCACCGAGATGCCCTTCCACGCGATGGGCCAGGCGTTCTCCTTCACCAGCTCCCACCACGTGGGCGCCTGGACATCCGCAGCGAAGTACGTGTCGTAGATCGCCTGGGTGGTGCCGTCGTCCTCCATCTCGGCGAGCGCCTTGTCGATCGCCGGCATGTAGCCGGAGCCCTTCTTCGCCGCGAAGACCGACTCGGACTTCTCCTCGGTCTCGGCGACGATCTTCACACCCGGGTCGGGGTTGGTCGCGATGTAGTTGCGCACGGCGAGCTTGTCGTTGACGAGGGCGTCGACCCGGCCCTCCTTGAGGCTGGCCATCGCCTCCGTCATGCCGTCGACGCCGACGACCTTCGCGCCGTACTCCTCCGCGACCTCGGCCCAGCTGCTCGTGATGTTCTGCGCAGAGCGCTTGCCCCGCAGGTCCTCCAGGGACTCGATGCCCTCCGGGTTGTCCTCGGCGACGACGAGGACCCCGCCGGTCTCGACGTAGGGGTCGGAGAGGTCGTAGAGCTGCTCTCGCTCCGGGTTGGAGGTGACCTGGTTGGCGACGACGTCGAAGCGACCCGCGTCCAGGGCGGCGAACATCGAGTCCCACTGGGTCGGGACGTACTCGACCTCGACGCCGAGCCGCTCCGCGACGGCGTCCATGACCTCGATGTCGAAGCCGGTGAACTCATCGCCCTTGCGGATCGAGAAGGGGGCGTACACCCCTTCGGTCCCGACACGGAGGGGGTCGGGGATCTCGGCCTGCTGCGCCATCTGGCGAGCGGTCGGACCCTGCTCGGCGCCCGTCTGCGCCCCGGCGGGTGCCGCGAGCGCGAGGGCGGGGAGCAGCGCGAGCAGGAGCGCGGCGAGCACCCGCAGCCGGGCTGCGAGCGGGCCGGGCGCAGGGCGCGGCGTGGTGACGGGCATGCCCCACAGCCTAGGTCGGTGACCCGGTGGGCGCCCTCGCGGCGTCCAGGCCTCGGCGCGGTGCCCCCGGGGTCTCAGAGCCGCCGCATCGCCGTCGCGAGGACGACGGCCTCGCCGACGCGGTCGGACGCGTCGAGGTCGACCTCGGCCTCGACCACCCAGTCGCCGTCACCCGCGGGGTCGGCGAGCACCTGACGCACCCGGCGGACCCGCACGTCGGCGATCGCCTCGTCGCCCTCGTCGGGCATGCCGGGTGCCGGCGCCACGACGTCCTCGGTCGAGATGCGGTGCGGCCCACGGGCGTCGGCATCGGTCGCGATCTCGTCGTGCTCCTGCCAGTACTCGCCGAGCGCCTCGTCCCAGGCGTCGCGCGTCATCACCGCGGAGCGCCCGTCGTCGGCGAGGGCCGCGGCGGCGTGCTCGATCGCGGCGAGCCCGTCGACGTCGTCGCGGGCCGCGCGAGCGACCCGCTGCCACATCGCGCCCCGGACCATGGGGGTGAAGGCGTGGGGCTGCGCGCTGATCGGGCGCGACGGCGGGCGCAGGTCGCCCGCGTCGTGGTGCGAGACGACCTCGGCGAGGTGGGCGTCGGGATGAGCCAGCGCCTCCCACTCGTCGAGGAGGGAGGAGTCGGTCTGGCGGATGGTCTCGCCGAGCCAGGAGATGATCTCCTCGAGCGCCTCGCTGCGGTGCTCGGCCGGCACGGTGTGCGCCATCGTGCGGTAGGCATCGGAGAGGTAGCGCAGCAGCAGGCCTTCGCGCGGTGCGAGGTCGTAGCGGCGCACGAGGTCGCTGAAGGACATGCCGTCCTCCCACATGTGCCGCACGATGCTGCACGGCACGAGACCGTCGACGGGCAGCCACGGGTGGGCGACGAGGTACTCCTCGTAGGCCGGGCGGAGGAGCTCGGCGAGCGGCTCGGGCCAGGTGATCTCGTCGAGGCGCGCCATCCGCTCCTCGTACTCGACGCCGTCGGCCTTCATCTCGGCCAGGGCCTCGCCGCGGGCGGCGTGCTGCTGGGCGAGCAGGAGCGGTCGGGGGGCGTCGAGGACCGCCTCGACGACGGAGACGACGTCGAGGGCGTAGGTGTCGGCGTCGCGGTCGAGCAGCTCGAGGACGGCCAGGGCGAAGGGGGCGAGCGGCTGGTTGAGCGCGAAGTCGCTCGGCAGGTCGAGGGTGAGGGCGAC
Source organism: Janibacter melonis (assembly GCF_003721155.3). Lineage (NCBI taxonomy): Bacteria > Bacillati > Actinomycetota > Actinomycetes > Micrococcales > Intrasporangiaceae > Janibacter > Janibacter melonis. The sequence continues at coordinate 433,050 of NZ_CP044548.2, forward strand.
GGTGCGCCCGCTGTCGTCGGGCTCGTCGAGGCGCACGAGGACGCCGGAGTCGAGCAGGGATCGGCCGAGGCGGATCGCTCGCTTGGCCAGGCGGGCCTGGCCGCGCGGGTCCTCGTGGTTGTCTCGGGTGAGGGCCGACAGTGCGGCGACGGGGTCGCCGGGCCGGGCGACGACGTTGAGGATCGTCGAGTTCTCCACTCGCATGCGGCTGGCCAGCGGCTCGGCCGGGGCGGTCGTCAGCTTGGTGAAGGTGTCCTCGGTCCACACGACGAAGCCCTCCGGGGGCTTCTTGCGCTGGATCTTCTTCAGCTTCTTCGGGTCGTCGCCGGCCTTGGCGACGAGGCGCTCGTTCTCGATCGTGTGCTCGGGGGCCTGGACGACGACGAAGCCCTGCGTGTCGTAGCCGGCGCGACCGGCGCGACCGGCGACCTGGAGGAACTCGCGGACGCGGAGCACCCGGTGGCGACGCCCGTCGAACTTCGTCAGCGAGGTGAAGAGGACGGTGCGGATCGGCACGTTGATGCCGACGCCGAGGGTGTCGGTCCCGCAGATGACCTTGAGCTTGCCCTGCTGGGCGAGCCGCTCGACGAGCCGGCGGTAGCGCGGGAGCATCCCGGCGTGGTGCACGCCGATGCCCTTGCGCAGCAGTGCCGAGAGGGTGCGCCCGAAGCCGGCGGAGAAGCGGAAGCCGGCGATCTCGGCCGCGACGGCGTCGCGCTCGGCGGGGGTGAGCAGCTTCGTCGACGAGAGGGTGCGCGCGTGCTCGGCGGCGTTGGCCTGGGTCTGGTGCACGACGTAGACCGGCACGCGGTCCCACTCGACGAGGTCCTCGATGGTGTCCTGCAGCGGGGTCGTCGACCAGGTGAAGGTGAGCGGCACCGGGCGGGGCGCGTCCGAGACGACGGTGACGTCGCGGCCGGTGCGCGCCTCGAGGTCCTCGACGAAGCGTGAGGTGTCGCCGAGGGTCGCCGACATGAGGAGCATCTGCGCGTCGACGAGGGTGAGCAGCGGGACCTGCCAGGCCCAGCCGCGCTCGGGCTCGGAGTAGTAGTGGAACTCGTCCATGACGACGAGGCCGACGTCGGCGGCCCGGCCCTCGCGCAGCGCCATGTTGGCGAGCACCTCGGCCGTGCACACGATGATCGGGGCGTCGGGGTTGACCGACGCGTCGCCGGTGAGCATGCCGACGTCCTGCGCCCCGAAGGTCGCGCAGAGGTCGAAGAACTTCTCGCTGACGAGCGCCTTGATCGGCGCGGTGTAGAAGGCGACCTTGTCCTGCGAGAGGGCGTGGGCGATGGCGGCGGTCGCGACGAGCGACTTGCCCGACCCGGTCGGGGTCGAGATGACGACGTGCTCGTCGGCGAGCAGCGCGAGCGCTGCCTCCTCCTGGTGGGGGTAGAGCGTGATCCCGCGCCCCGCCGCCCACCGCTCCAGCGCGTCGAAGACCTCGTCGGGGGTCGAGCCGGTACGCACGTCGAGGGTCTGGGGCTGGCTCACCGACCCATCCTCGCAGCCCGCCCGAGGTGCCCCGGTCGTGCGGTGCTCCGTGGCGGTCGAGGTGCGACGAAGGGGTCGTTGGTGGTCGAGGTGCGATGAAGGAGCCTCGAGACCACGGGCCGCGTGGCCTCACAGCATGCAGGGGCGGGGTGGGACAGGATGGGGCGATGACGACGCGGCCGACGACCATCGCCGGGGTGGGACTCGCCCTGCGGCCGCCGCGGGCCGAGGACGCGGACGCGCTCGGGCAGCTCGTCGGTGACGTCGACCGCTCGCACGACGTCGTCGCGGGCTGGGTCCGGCGCTGGGAGCGCGACGGCTTCGGCAGCTGGGTCGTCGCGGTCGAGGACGAGCCGGTCGGCTTCGTCGGGGTGCGCCCCCGCGAGGACGACATCGCGCTCACGGTGCGCTCCACCCCGGCCGTCGCGGCCGACGGTCGCGCCCGGGCCGCGCTGCGCCTCGCGGTCGCCGACGCGATCGAGTGGCTGCCCGACGTCCCCCTTCGCCTCCGTGTCGCCGAGGACGACCCGACGACCCGCGCGGTCGCCGAGTCCTCGGGCCTGGTCCACGTCCCCGAGGACGACCACGAGGCACGCGGCACGCGGTGGCAGGTCCTCGAGAGCCCCTACGTGCGCACCTTCACGACCCTGCCGCCCCGAGCCCGGCGCAGCCTCGTCGACCTCTGGGTGCGGGTCAACGACGCCGGGGGAGCGGTCGGCTTCGTCGCCGGGGCACCGCGCGAGGACGTCGAGGCCGAGGTCGAGCGCCGCGAGGACGGCCTGGCCTCCGGCCACCTGCGCGGGGTGGGCCTGATGACCCCGGCGGGCGACCTCGTCGGTGCCGCCTTCCTGCGCACCCCGACCACCCCCCTCCAGGCCCACATCCGCAGCGTCGAGAGCGTCATGGTCGACCCGCAGCGCCGCGGCGCCAGCCTCGGCCGGCATCTCATGGCCGGGGTGCACCGGGCCGCGAGGGACGAAGGGGTCGAGATCCTCACCCTCGACTACCGGGACGGCGTCGGGCTCGGCCAGTTCTACGCGAAGGTCGGCTACACCGAGGTCGGCCGCCAGCCCGGGGTGATCCGCGTCGCGCCCGGCGACGACCGCGACTCCGTGCTGCTGTGGCGTCGCCTGGCCGAGACGCCCGCCCCGGACCAGACAGGTGCGCAGGAGGAGCCCGAGCGGCGATAGCCTTGCGGTCCGTGAGCGCACCCGCACCGACGCCCCCGGACCTCGACGACACCCAGCGCGGCTGGACCCTCCACGGCGACGGCCGCAGGGTCGCCCCCGGCGAGGTCGTCCGCCCTCGCGAGCGTCTGTCCTGGGACCTGACGATCGGGCTGGGCATGCAGCACGTCGTCGCGATGTTCGGCGCGACCTTCCTCGTGCCGCTGCTCACCGGCCTGTCGCCGGCGACCACGCTGCTCTTCTCCGGCGTCGGCACGATGCTCTTCCTCCTCATCACCCGCGGCCGGGTGCCGAGCTATCTGGGCAGCTCCTTCGCCTTCATCGCCCCGATCGGCGCGGCCACGGCGAGCCACGACATCCCGACCGCCCTCGGCGGCGTCGTCATGGCCGGCATCGCGCTCGCGCTCGTCGGCCTGGCGGTGCAGCTCTCCGGCGACCGCTGGCTCCGGGCGCTCATGCCCCCGATGGTCACCGGCGCGATCGTCGCCCTCATCGGCCTCAACCTCGCCCCCGCCGCGAAGGCCAACTTCGTCGTCTCCCCGGTCACCGGCGTCGTGACCCTCGTCGTCATCGTCGTGCTCAGCGTCGCGACGAAGGGGATGATCTCGCGCCTGGCGATCCTCGGCGGCGTCGCCGCCGGCTACGCCACCGCCGCGATCCGCGGCGAGCTGAGCTTCACCAAGGTCGGCGAGGCCGACTGGCTCGGCCTGCCGGACCTCACCGCACCGACCTTCGACATCTCCGTCCTCGGTCTTTTCGTCCCCGTCGTCCTCGTCCTCGTCGCCGAGAACGTCGGGCACGTCCGCTCCGTCGCGGCGATGACCGGTGACGACCTCGACCCCTACATGGGTCGGGCGCTCATCGCCGACGGTCTCGCGACCACCCTCGCCGGCTCCGGCGGAGGCTCCGGCACGACGACCTACGCGGAGAACATCGGCGTCATGGCGGCGACCCGCGTCTACTCCACGGCGGCGTACTGGGTCGCGGCCGTCACCGCCGTGCTCCTCTCGATGAGCCCGAAGTTCGGCGAGCTCATCAACACCGTCCCGTCCGGCGTCCTCGGCGGGGCCGCGACCGCCCTCTACGGGATGATCGGCCTGCTCGGCGTGAAGATCTGGATCGAGAACCGCGTCGACCTCGGCAACCCGATCAACCTCATGACCGGTGCCGTCGCGCTCATCATCGGCATCGCCGACTTCACGTGGAGCATCGGCGACGTCCAGCTCGCCGGCATCGCGCTCGGCACGATCGCCGCCCTCGTCGGCTTCCACGGACTGCGGGCCCTCAACTCGGTGACGGGCGCGGTCGCCGACCCGCTCATCCCCCTTCGCGCAGCCGACCACGACCGGGCGGACGGTCCTACGCTGCCTGCATGACCGAGCAGCCCCCGACCGCACCCGACCTGCCCGCCGGGGCCTCGCCCCGGCCCCTCGAGGACCGGGTGGTCGTCGTCACGGGAGGGAACTCCGGGATCGGCGAGGGCATCGTGCGCGAGGCCAGCGCCCAGGGCGCGCGGGTCGTCATCGACTACGTGAGCGACGCCGACCACGCGCACGCGATGGTCGACGAGCTCGGCGGGCCCGAGCGGGCCGTCGCGGTCGAGGCCGACGTCTCCTCGGTCGCCGACCTCGAGCGGCTGCGCGACGCGGCGGTCGACGCCTTCGGGCGGGTCGACGTGTGGGTGAGCAACGCCGGCATCGAGCTGAAGGAGACGCTGCTCACCCTCACCGAGGAGGGCTTCGACAAGCAGCTCGCGATCAACCTGCGCGGCGCGGTCTTCGGCGCGAAGGTCGCCGCGGAGCGCTTCGTCGAGCAGGGCGGCGGCGGGGTCATCATCAACACCTCGAGCACCCACGAGGACTGGCCGATGCCGAGCGACCTCACGTACTGCGTGAGCAAGGGCGGGATGCGCATGCTCACCCGCACCGCGGGCGTCGAGCTCGGCGAGCACGGCATCCGGATGGTGAGCATCGCTCCGGGCGCGATCGTCACCCCCATCAACGCCGACGACGACCCGGCCGAGCAGGACGCCCTGCGCGCGGCGATCCCGCTGGGCTACATCGGCACCCCGCAGCAGATGGGCAAGCTCGCCTGCTTCGTCGCCTCCGACTCGGCCAGCTACATCACCGCGACGACGATCTTCGCCGACGGCGGGCTCATGCAGAAGCCGGGAGCCGTCTGAGGCTCAGCCCTGCGCACGACCGGTGCGAAGGGGGAGGTGCATGACGTGCAGCCCGACGAGACCGTGCGTCGGGTGGCGGAAGGCCTCCGGCACGGTCCCGACGACCTCGAAGCCCAGCGAGCGCCACAGCGCGACCGCCGCAGCGTTGGTCTCCACGACGGCGTTGAACTGGATCGCGTGGAAGCCGCGCTCGCGGTGCCACGCGACGACGTGCTCGCCGAGCGCCCGGCCGACCCCCAGACCCCGCGCGCTGCTCGCGACCATGAAGGACGCCGTGCCCACGTGGTCGCCGTGGCCGGGCCGGTTCGGGCCCATCTTCGCCGTGCCGAGCACCGACCCGTCGTCGTCGAGGGCCACGACGCTCTCGCCGGGCGGGGCCTCGAGCCACAGCTGCTGGGCCTGCTCGCTCGTGAGGTCGAGGGGGTAGGCGTAGGTCTCGCCGGCCTGCACGACCTCGGCGACGACCGGCCAGATCTGGGGCCAGTCCTGCGCGGTGGCGGTGCGGATGTGGATCGTCACGGCGGCGAGGATATCGAGCGCTAACCTAGGGCCGGTGCCCTCCCTGACCGACCTGCTCAACGCCGCCGTCGACGGGGTCGGCGGCAGCACCCGCCCAGGTCAGGTCGAGATGGCCCAGGCCGTCGAGCGGGCGGTGACGACGGGCGAGCACCTGCTCGTCCAGGCCGGCACCGGCACCGGCAAGTCGCTGGCCTACCTCGTGCCCGCGATCGCCCACGCGATGCGCAGCGGGCGGCCCGCGGTCGTCGCGACCGCGACCCTCGCCCTGCAGGCGCAGATCGTCGACCGCGACATGCCCCGGCTCGCCGACGCGCTCACCGGGCCGCTCGGCCGGCGCCCGACGTACGCCCTCGTCAAGGGCCGCCGCAACTACGTCTGCCAGCACAAGCTCGTCGGCGGCTTCCCCGACGACGAGGACGGGCTCCTCGACGTCGGCGAGGTCGACGCGGCGGCCGGCCGGCTCGGCCAGGAGGTCGTGCGGCTGCGCGAGTGGGCCGAGCAGACCGAGTCCGGTGACCGTGATGAGCTCGTGCCCGGTGTCTCGGAGCGGGCCTGGCGGCAGGTGTCGGTGAGCGCGGACGAGTGCCTCGGCAGCAAGTGCCCGGAGTTCGGCGACTGCTTCGTCGAGCGCTCGCGCACGGCGGCCAAGGAGGTCGACGTCGTGGTCACCAACCACTCCTTCATGGCCATCGACGCCTTCGAGGGGCGCCACCTGCTGCCGCCGCACGACGTGCTCGTCGTCGACGAGGCCCACGAGCTCGTCGACCGCGTCACCTCGACGATCACCGACGACATCACCCCGGGCGCGGTCCGCGGCGCGAGCAAGCGTGCCGGGCGCCTCGTCCAGTCCACCGAGGAGCTCGACGACCTCGCGGTGGCGCTCGAGGCCCAGCTCGAGGACGTGCCGGAGGGCCGGCTGCGCGGGGGCATGCCCGACGCGCTGGCGCTCACGGTCTCGCGGCTGCGCGAGGTCACCCGCACCCTGCTCACCGAGCTCAAGCCGGAGAAGGGCGCCGAGGTCGACGGGGGCCGGCAGATCGCCATGGCCGCGATGGAGGACCTCTTCGACACCGCGGGCCGTGTGCTCGAGGAGCGCGAGCTCGACGTGCTGTGGGTGAGCAAGGACCCCCGGCGCGGTCCCGTCCTGCGGGTCGCGCCGATGAGCGTGGCGATGCTCGTCCGGGACAAGGTCTTCGAGGACGACTCGACCGACGAGGACGGCAACCGCACCGACCGCACGGTCGTGCTCACGTCGGCGACCCTCGAGCTCGGCGGCACCTTCGACGCGGTCGCCGGCACCCTCGGGCTGCGCGGGGACGGCGCACCGCCGTGGCGCGGCCTGGACGTCGGGTCCCCCTTCGCCTACCCCGAGCAGGCGATCGCCTACGTCGCCGAGCACCTGCCCGCGCCCGGTCGTGACGGGCTCGCCCCGCAGACCCTCGACGAGATCGAAGAGCTCGTGCGGGCGGCCGGCGGGCGCACCCTCGGTCTCTTCTCCTCGATGCGCGCCGCCCGCGAGGCCGCCGAGGCGATGCGCGAGCGGCTGGGCGGCGAGATGGAGGTGCTCTGCCAGGGCGAGGACCAGATCACCACGCTCGTGCGGCAGTTCGCCGCCGAGCCGACGACCTGCCTCTTCGGCACGCTCACGCTCTGGCAGGGCGTCGACGTGCCCGGCTCGAGCTGCCAGCTCGTGCTCATCGACCGCATCCCCTTCCCGCGGCCCGACGACCCGCTGTCATCCGCGCGCACCGAGGAGATCGGGCGGCGCGGCGGCAACGGCTTCATGGCGGTGTCGGCGACCCACGCCGCGCTGCGGCTCTCGCAGGGCGCGGGTCGGCTCGTGCGGCGCTCCGACGACCGCGGGGTCGTCGCCTTCCTCGACAACCGCATGGTCAAGGCGCGCTACGCCGGCTTCCTGCAGCGCTCGCTGCCGCCCTTCTGGCCCACGACCGACAAGTCCCTCGTGCTCGGCGCCCTGCGCCGCCTCGACGAGACCGCACCGCCCCCGGTGGCCGTCGCCGACCCCGCCCGACGCGGCCTGACCGGCGCCGTCGTCGAGGGAGCCGTCGCCGCCAGCCGGGACGAGGACGGGGCGGAGCACCCGCGACCGGTGTCGGCCCCCGGTGCGAAGGTGTCCCGGTGACCGATCTCGTCGACGTCCGCTCCGGCGTCCCGCCCCTCGTGCTCGTCACGGGCCCCGAGGAGCTGCTCGCCGAGCGCGCCGTCGACCAGGTGCTCGCCGACCTGCGCGTCGCCTCCCCGGAGATCGAGCTCGTGGCCGTCGAGACCGCCGGCTACGAGGCGGGCGCGCTCGCGATGCACGCGAGCCCGTCGCTCTTCGGCGAGGACAAGGCCATCGTCGTGCGCGGGCTGCACGAGGCCTCCGACGCGCTGCAGCAGGACGTCCTGGCCTACCTCGAGCACCCGGCCGAGGACGTGACGCTCGTCGTGCTGCACTCCTCGGGCAACCGGGGCAAGAAGGTCCTCGACACGATGAAGAAGTCGCGCGCGCGCGTCGTCGAGTGCCCCGCGATCAAGTCCGACCGCGACAAGGCCGACTTCGTCACCGGCGAGTTCCGCCGGGCCCGGCGCAAGATCGCCCCGGACGCCGTCCAGGCCCTTGTCGAGGCCGTGGGCAAGGACCTGCGCGAGCTCGCCTCGGCGTGCACCCAGCTCGTCGACGACACGACCGGTGTCGTCGACCACGACGTCGTCGACCGCTACCACGGGGGCAAGGTCGAGGCCACGGGCTTCCGCGTGGCCGACGCGGCCGTGACCGGCGAGGCCGGTGAGGCGCTGCGGCTGCTGCGTCATGCCGTGGCCGTCGGGGTCGACCCGGTCCCGATCGTCGCCGTCCTCGCCGGCCAGCTGCGCCAGCTGGCCAAGGTCGGGGGAGCGGGGCGCGGCCGGTCGGCCGACCTCGCCCGTGACCTCGGCATGGCCCCGTGGCAGGTCGACAAGGCCCGCCGCGCGCTGCGCGGGTGGTCGGGGCCGGCCCTCGGGCGGGCCATCCAGGCCGTCGCCGCGGCCGACGAGGAGGTCAAGGGCGGGGGGCGCGACCCGGTCTACGCCGTCGAGCACGCGGTGCTCACCGTCGTGCGCGAGCACGAGTCCGGCTGACCGGTTTTGCCCGGCACGACCGCCCGCTGATATCGTCGATCCTTGCGTGCGCGCTGCGGTCGTGCGCGCAACGCAGCACCACCCAGGGCGTCTCTCCCAACGGTCTCCCCACGCCGGTCCCGAGACGTCCTGCCGCCCTCAACGGCACATCATCGACCTCTAGGAAGACATACACGTGGCAAACATCAAGTCCCAGATCAAGCGGATCAAGACCAACGCGGCCCGCACCGAGCGCAACCGTGCGCACAAGTCGGAGCTGCGCACCTCGATCCGCAAGGTCCGTGAGGCTGTCGCCGCCGGCGACGCGACCGCTGCGGGCACCGCCCTGCAGGCCGCCTCGAAGCGCCTCGACAAGGCCGTCAGCAAGGGCGTCATCCACGCCAACCAGGCGGCCAACAAGAAGTCGGCCCTGGCGAAGAAGGTCAACGCGCTGTCCAAGTGACCCGCGCCTGACCCGCGAAGGGGGCCCGTACCGTCTCGACGGTGCGGGCCCCCTTCGCGTGCCCGGGGTGCCCTCCTGGGCTCGCTCAGACCGGGTCGTCGTCGTAGGGCTCGCCGCGACGCACGGCCTCGAGGGCGACGAGGACGGCGTCGTAGACCGCGCGGTCGACGGACCCACCGGCACGCCGGACCTGTGCGGGGTCGAGCCGCACGACGCGGTCGAGACGGGCCTCGCTGCGCCGACGGCGGCGGTCCCAGTCGCCGGAGCCGACGTCGATCCACTGCCGCCCTGCGCGGCGCTCCTGGGTCTCGTCGAGGTCGTGGTCCTGGCTCGTCATGGGCAGCCCGAGCAGCCACGGCCCGTCGGCCCCGATGACGAGCGCAGGCCGGTCCTTGCCCCGCCGGTGGTCCTCCTCGAAGGGCACCCACGCCCACACGACCTCGCCCGCGCCCACCGAGCCGGTCGGGGTGGCGAAGGGGGAGCCCGCCTCGCCCGAGAAGTCGCCGGGGTAGGCCCGCCCAGGCGGGGCCGTCGGCGGGGGAGCCGACGGCGGGGTCGACGGCGCGGTCGACGTCGAGGCGGTGCTCGGCCGCGGCGTCGTGCGCAGCAGCCGGCGCACGAGCGAGCGCAGCATGTCTGCGAGGTTACGCAGCCGGGCCTGCCGGTGGTGTCGTCGGCGGCCCCCACGACGGGGCCTGCCCGGGGGGCTGCGGGGTGGGGCCGCCCTGCGGCGTCGTGGGCGGGGTCGGCCGGGCCTCGGGCATGCCGATCTGCGGTGCACCGATCGCCGCCAGGCGCTGCGAGGGGTGCGTCCCGCCCGCGACGGCGGCGTTCGGCGGGAGGGTGCCCACGTAGGGGCTCACCGGCGGCGGGCCCCAGCGGTCCGGCCGCGGGCGCCACAGCAGCCGCCCACGCTGGGTGCGGTCGCGCAGCGCGTGCCCGCGCCACAGCAGCACCGGGTGCGAGGCGATGGCGTTGGCCCACCACACGAAGAAGCCGCGCTCGTCACCGACCCGCCCGAAGTACTGCGTCGTGTCGACGGAAGCGTTGAGGTACTTGCCGGCGCCGAGGGTGGCCATCGCGCCCATCGCTCCCTGCGGGCACAGGTGGTACCCGTAATTGTCCGACGTGTACTCCTGGCTGCGTGACAGGACCGGCCCCACGAGCGGGAAGTAGGCCGAGGCGAAGGTGCCCAGCTGACGCCAGTACGACGTGTGCCCGGCGGCGATGTGGCCGAGCTCGTGGCCGATGATGAAGCGCAGCGAGTCCGGCTGACGCGCGCGCCCACCCACCTCGAAGAGGTCGGAGTACACGACGACGAAGCGGCGGAAGCCGTGCCCGGAGGCGAAGGCGTTGATGAGCCCGTTGCCCCCGACGACGTAGGCCCGCGGCGGCTCCTCGAGCCCGAAGGTCGCCGACGCCTCCACGAGGATCTCGTAGGCCTCGGGGTACTGCGTCGGGGTGATCTGCACGCCGCGCAGGCGGATCTGCGCGAAGAGCAGGCCACGGGCGAACCACACGAGTACCGGGGCGAGCACGAGGATCACGGCGTAGGTGCTCGGCTCGCGCCGGTCACCGATCGCCTGCACGATCTCGAAGATCGCGAAACCCAGGTAGATCAGCGAGGCGACGACCGCCACGACGAGGCAGAGGATCTCCAGCGGGTGGCGCACCCCGCGCCGCACCGCGAGACGCTGGCCGTGCCGGGGACCGCGGGGGTCGGCGGGGCCGCGCGGCCGTCGTCCGGCGGGCGGGTAGGCGGCCGGGGGAGTCCCCGGCGCGGGTGGCCACTGCGAGCTCATCGGGATTCCCCTGTCGTCGGCGGCCGGTGTCAGGCCGCTCCGGGCAGGATCATCGCAGCCACCCCAGGTGGTCGCGGGCCAGGGTGTACCCCACGAAGGCGACGACGTCGAGCAGCGTGTGCGCGACGACGAGCGGGCCGACCCGTCGGGTGCGGGTGTAGAGCCAGCCGAAGAGCAGTCCCATGACGACGTTGCCGACGAAGCCGCCGAAGCCCTGGTAGAGGTGATAGCTGCCCCGGACGAGCGCGCTGACGACGATCACCCGCCACCGGCCCCACCCCGCCTGGGTCCACCGGGTGAAGAGGTAGCCGACCATGACGACCTCCTCGAGCACGGCGTTCTGCAGCGCGGCGAGGACGAGTACCGGCACGGCCCACCACACCGGCGCGAGGTCCGCGGCGGCCACCGTCGTGTTGATGCCGAGCGCCCGCGACCCGAGGTACCAGGCGAGCCCGGGGATGCCGACGGCAGCGGTGAGCAGGACGCCGCGCAGCAGGTCGCTGCCCGGGCGGCGCAGGTCGGCGCCGATCCGGTGCGGCGCGTCCCGGTCCTCCCGGGTGAGCAGGTGCAGCGCGAGCAGGGCGGGCACCACGCCGAGCCCGACGCCGACGAGCTGGTGGACGAGGTCGAGCCACGGCCGGTCGGGGTAGGCCGAGGAGTTCATCGTCGTCGTCACCCCCGACAGCCCGCCCTGGGTGAGCAGCGAGACGATGCGCAGGAGCGACCAGATGGCGCTGGCGCCGAGCGAGACGAGCAGGACGAGCGCGGTCTCGGCGAGGAGGGTGCGACGGCCGAAGGGGGAGGGGGGCACCCCGTCGACGGCGGGCTCGGCGGCTGCGGTCACGGGCGCGAGCCTAGGTCGCGTTCTCGTGGGTCGGCTGGGAGGTGCGATGATGAGCGCTGATCCATCGCCGCCCATCGACGAGGTTGAGTCTCCCCCGTGTCACCCATGGCCACGAAGGCGCTGCAGCCGCACGCGACCCCGCCGCAGCAGATCCGCAACTTCTGCATCATCGCCCACATCGACCACGGCAAGTCCACCCTGGCCGACCGCATGCTGCAGATCACCGGCGTCGTCGAGGCGCGGCAGATGCGCGCGCAGTACCTCGACCGCATGGACATCGAGCGCGAGCGCGGCATCACGATCAAGAGCCAGGCCGTGCGCATGCCCTGGGAGCTCGAGGGCCAGACCTACTGCCTCAACATGATCGACACCCCCGGGCACGTCGACTTCACCTACGAGGTCTCGCGCAGCCTCGCCGCGTGCGAGGGCGCCGTCCTGCTCGTCGACGCCGCGCAGGGCATCGAGGCGCAGACCCTGGCCAACCTCTACCTGGCCATGGAGAACGAGCTGACGATCATCCCGGTGCTCAACAAGATCGACCTGCCGGCCGCTCAGCCCGAGAAGTACGCCGCCGAGCTCGCCGGCCTCATCGGCTGCGACCCCGAGGACGTGCTCAAGGTCTCGGGCAAGACGGGCGAAGGGGTCGAGGCCCTCCTCGACCGCGTCGTCGGCGACCTGCCCGCGCCGGTGGGCGACCCCGATGCCCCGGCCCGAGCGATGATCTTCGACTCCGTCTACGACACCTACCGCGGGGTCGTCACCTACGTCCGCGTCGTCGACGGCAACCTCAACCCCCGCGAGCGCATCGCGATGATGAGCACGAAGGCGACGCACGAGCTGCTGGAGATCGGCGTCATCAGCCCCGAGCCCAAGCCCTCGAACGGCCTGGGCGTCGGCGAGGTCGGCTACCTCATCACCGGGGTCAAGGACGTGCGCCAGTCCAAGGTCGGCGACACGGTGACGAACATGGCCAAGCCGGCCACCGACGCCATCGGCGGCTACAAGGACCCCAAGCCGATGGTCTTCTCCGGTCTGTACCCGATCGACGGCTCGGACTACCCCGACCTGCGCGACGCGCTCGACAAGCTCAAGCTCAACGACGCGGCGCTCGTCTACGAGCCGGAGACCTCCGCGGCGCTCGGCTTCGGCTTCCGCGTCGGCTTCCTCGGCCTGCTCCACCTCGAGATCGTCCGCGAGCGCCTCGAGCGCGAGTTCGACCTCGACCTCATCTCGACCCAGCCCAACGTCGTCTACCAGGTGACGATGGACGACGGCACCGAGATCGAGGTGACCAACCCCAGCGAGTTCCCCTACGGCAAGGTCGCCGAGGTCCGCGAGCCCGTCGTCAAGGCGACGATCCTTGCCCCGAGCGAGTTCATCGGCGCGATCATGGAGCTGTGCCAGGGCAAGCGCGGCCAGCTCGGCGGCATGGACTACCTCTCCGAGGACCGCGTCGAGATGCGCTACACCCTGCCGCTCGCGGAGATCGTCTTCGACTTCTTCGACCAGCTGAAGTCCAAGACCCGCGGCTACGCCTCGCTGGACTACCAGGAGGCCGGCGACCAGGCGGCCGACCTCGTCAAGGTCGACATCCTCCTCCAGGGCGAGGGCGTCGACGCCTTCAGCGCCGTCGTCCACAAGGACAAGGCCTACTCCTACGGCACGATGATGGCCGGCAAGCTCAAGGACCTCATCCCGCGCCAGCAGTTCGAGGTGCCGATCCAGGCCGCCATCGGCGCCCGGGTCATCGCCCGCGAGACGATCCGCGCGATCCGCAAGGACGTGCTCGCCAAGTGCTACGGCGGCGACATCTCGCGCAAGCGCAAGCTGCTCGAGAAGCAGAAGGCGGGCAAGAAGCGGATGAAGAACATCGGCAGCGTCGAGGTGCCGCCGGAGGCCTTCGTCGCCGCGCTGTCCTCCGACGAGCCGACGAAGGACAAGGCGAAGAAGTAGCCGCCGGGCGAGCACGTAGGGTGCCCCCGTGGCCCAGCAGACCTACGCCCTCTACCGACGCCTGACCCGCTACCCGGGAGGCACACGGCTCTTCTCGCTCGCGTACGCCCGGTTCGCCCCGTACTTCTGGACGGTGCGTCCGCAGGTACGCGAGGTGCGTCCGCACCGGGCCGAGCTGACGATCAAGAACCGCCGCCGGGTGCACAACCACATCGGCACCCTGCACGCGATCGCCGTGTGCAACGGGCTCGAGGCGGCGATGGGTCTCGTCGCCGAGGCGACCTGCCCGGACCACCAGCGGTGGCTCCCGCGCGGCCTGCAGGTCGAGTACCTGCAGAAGTCGACGACCGACCTGCTGTGCGTCGCCGAGACCTCGCCCTCGGACTGGGAGCGCGAGGCCCCCTTCGACATCGACGTGCGGGTCAAGGCCGTGCGCACCGACGGCGTCGTCGTCGTGCAGGGCGTCATCCCGATCTACGTCTCGGACAGGCCCGCGAAGGGGTGACCCTCCCGGTCGTCGGGGCGCTCAGTCGCGCAGGCGGGCGGCCAGCCGCTGGATCTGCTCGGCGCTCCACCCCTGGTCGCGCAACCACGCCCGCGCCCCGCCGTGCTCCGCGACGGAGTCGAGCAGACCGGTGATGGCCTCCGGCACCGGCTCCTGCTCGCTCATCGGCCGGTCGCGCAGGCGGCTGTAGAAGCCGGTGCCCTGGAGCCGCTCGATGATCCGGGGCAGGCGCTCGGCGGTGAGCACGTAGTCGGCGACGATCTCCTCGTCCGGCACGCCCGCGACGGACAGGGCGAGCGCGACGACCGTGCCCGTGCGGTCCTTGCCCGCCGCGCAGTGCACGAGCGCCGCCCCCTTCGCGTCGGCGACCCGGCCGAGAGCCCCGGCGACCGAGTCGGGCCGGTGCTCGAGGTAGCCGCGGTAGTGGGCGCTCCAGTAGGAGGCGTCCTTGACCGGCTGCTCCTCCTCGCGCAGGACCATGAGGTCGCGCAGGTCACCGCCGACGGTGCGGAAGAAGGTGTGGTGGTGGTGGGCGACGGCCGTGCGCCGCAGCGGCCCCGGGCCGGTCTCGTCCAGCTCGTCGTGGGTGCGCAGGTCGACGACGTCGGTGACGCCGAGCACGTCGACGACGTGCGCCACGTCGCTCTCGGTGAGGTCCTGGAGGTTGTCGCTGCGGATGAGGCGACGCTCGCGCAGGCGCCCGCCGTCCCGGGTCGGCAGACCGCCCACGTCTCGCATGTTGACGACACCGTCGAGCTCGATCCAGCGGGGCTGCGTCATGCCGCCACCCTACGGGGGGAGCGCGCCGCGCCCTCAGGCCGGCAGGCCGCCCCGGGGACGGGCCGCGGCTAGCCCGTGGCCCGTCCCGCCCGCTCGGCGAGCAGGGCGAGACGGCGCAGCGCCTCGCGGTTGCGCAGCACGATGCCGAGCTGGCGCGCTGGTGCGGGGAGGAGGAGCGAGGGGCCGCTCTCGGCGTCCTCGCGGATCTCGACCCGGGTGCCCTGGGCCTGCGGGTGGAGGGTGATCTCGACGCGTGCCGCGCCGATGGGCATGGCACGAGCACGCAGGACGAGGCGGCGGCCGGGGTCGACCTCTCGCACGGACGTCTCGTCGTCGAGCATCCAGGGCCAGCTGCCGACGGAGTGGTGGAGCCGGGCACCTGCTCCTGGCCACCCGGGGGTGACCGCCCGCATGCGTGACGCGCCGACGACCCAGCCCGGGTAGGTCCACCCGTCGGCGAGCACCGACCAGACGGCGTCCGGCCGGGCGGGTGTCCAGCGGCTGACCGTCCTCATCTGCCGACCGTAGGTCGCCCGGCCCGGGGTGCGGACCACCCGCAGGGGCGAGCGGGGGCGCGAGCACCGGCCGCGGTGGGGGACGATGGACCCCGTGCCACAGCTCCCCGACGGCGACCCCGCGCCCCGCGACGGCCGGCTGCCCGACGCCAGTGCCGAGGCGGTCGGGCGGCGCGCGCTCGCGATGTACGTCCACGTGCCCTTCTGCGCGGTGCGCTGCGGGTACTGCGACTTCAACACCTACACCGCCTCCGAGCTCGGCGGCCAGGACGGCCCGCCCGGGTCGAGCCGGGCCACCTTCGCGCAGGGCGCGCTGCGCGAGCTCGACCTCGCCCGCGACGTGCTCGGCTCGGCAGGTGCTGCGCCGGGTCCGGTGAGCACGGTCTTCCTGGGCGGGGGGACCCCGACCCTGCTGCCGTCGGCGGATCTCGTCGTCGTGCTCGACGGCATCCGCGAGCGCTTCGGGCTCGCTGCTGACGCCGAGGTGACGACCGAGGCGAACCCGGACTCGGTCACCCCTTCGTCCCTCGCCGAGCTCGCCCGCGGCGGGGTCACCCGGGTCTCGGTCGGCATGCAGTCGGTCCGTCCCGGCGTGCTGAAGACCCTCGACCGCACGCACGACCCCGAGGGCGTCGCCCGGGCCGTCGCGGGCGCGCGCGACGCGGGTCTCGCGGTGAGCCTCGACCTCATCTACGGCACCCCGGGGGAGACCCTCGAGGACTGGCGCGCCTCGCTCGAGGCCGCGCTCGCCCTCGAGCCCGACCACGTCTCGGCCTACGCCCTCACCGTCGAGGACGGCACGAGGCTCGCCGCGCGCGTGCGCCGCGGCGAGCTGCCCCTGCCGACCGGTGACGACGAGGCCGACAAGTACGAGCTCGCCGACGAGCTGCTCGCCGGCGCGGGCTACGACTGGTACGAGATCAGCAACTGGGCGCGCACGCCGCAGGACCGCTGCCGGCACAACCTCGCCTACTGGCGCGGCGACGACTGGTGGGGCGTCGGGCCCGGTGCCCACAGCCACGTCGCCGGCACGCGGTGGTGGAACGTCAAGCACCCCGCCGCGTGGGCCGGGCGCCTCGACGACGGCTCCTCGCCCGCGGCGGCCCGCGAGGTGCTCACCGACGCGCAGCGCGCCGACGAGGAGCTCCTCCTCGGGGTGCGGCTCGTCGACGGGGTCGCGACGAGCGCGCTCGAGCCCGGCGCCCGACGTGCCGTCGCGGGTCTCGTCGCGAGCGGCCTCGTCGACGGCCGGGCCGCGGTCGGCGGTCGCGTCGTGCTCACCCGCCGGGGCCGGCTGCTCGCCGACACCGTCGTGCACACGCTGCTCGGGGGAGCGGCGTGAGCGAGCAGCAGGAGCTCATCGCCCAGGTGCTGCGCAGCATCGACCTTCTCGGCGTGGTCACCAACGCCCTGCTCGGTGCGGCGGTGGCTCGCCAGTTCAACCTCGACCCCGTCGGCTTCGCGATCATCTCGATGATCTCGGCGCTGGGCGGCGGGGCGATCCGCGACGTGCTGCTCAACCAGACCCCGATCGCGCTCACCGACGGGGCCTATCTGGGGTGCGCGCTCGTCGCGTCGGGGCTGGCCTTCCTCGTCCGCTTCGAGGGGCGGCGATGGCGTCAGGTCTTCCCCTACGTCGACGCGCTGGCGCTCGGGGCATGGGCGGTCGCCGGCACGCAGAAGGCGCTGCTCACCGGCATCAGCCCGCTGCCCGCGGTCCTGCTCGGCGTGCTCACCGCGGTCGGCGGTGGGGCAGTGCGCGACGTCATGCTCGGCCAGGTGCCGAGCATCTTCCGCCGCTCGGAGCTCTACGCGACGGCTGCGCTCGCCGGCGCCCTGGTCTACCTCTTCCTGCGCGAGGTGGTCGGGCCCTACTCCGCCCCCGGCGGGGTGCTCGTCGGTGCCGGGGTGTGCCTGCTGGCCCGCCGTCTGGGATGGGTCCTGCCGACCGAGCCCGCGATCCTCGTGCCCCAGATCCGGGGCAAGGCGATCAACCGCTTCCGGCGGCGCGGCTGACCCCTTCGCCCGCGGTGTCTGTTATGCATAGGGCGCACCGTCGCCCCCGTGGCGTGGTGCACTCACCCACGACCAGGAGGACACCACGCCCATGAGCACCCAGCGCACCGCCGTCGTCACCGGAGCCGCCCGCGGCATCGGACGGGCCGTCGCCGTCCGTCTCGCGGCCGACGGGCACCAGGTCGCCGTCGTCGACCTCGACGAGAGCGCCTGCGCCGGCACCGTCGAGGAGATCACCGCGGCCGGCGGCCGGGCGATCGCCGTCGGCGCCGACGTCTCCGACGAGGCCCAGGTGGCCGCCGCCGTCGAGCGCATCGCCGCCGAGCTCGGCGCGCCGACCGTGCTCGTCAACAACGCGGGCATCATCCGCGACAACCTGCTCTTCAAGATGACCCTCGACGACTGGGACGCCGTCATGGGCGTGCACCTGCGCGGTGCCTTCCTCATGACCAAGGCGTGCCAGGCGTACATGACGCAGGAGAAGCACGGCCGCGTCGTCAACCTCTCGTCGACCTCGGCGCTGGGC
The DNA here is from genome assembly GCF_003721155.3 of Janibacter melonis. NCBI lineage: Bacteria > Bacillati > Actinomycetota > Actinomycetes > Micrococcales > Intrasporangiaceae > Janibacter > Janibacter melonis. The sequence continues at coordinate 450,938 of NZ_CP044548.2, forward strand.
AACCGCGGTCAGGCCAACTACGCGGCCGCCAAGGCCGGCATGCAGGGCTTCACCAAGACCCTCGCCATCGAGCTCGGCAAGTTCGGCGTCACCGCCAACGCCATCGCCCCGGGCTTCATCCAGACCGAGATGACGGCGGCCACCGCCGAGCGCGTCGGCGTCCCCTTCGAGGACTTCATCGCGTACTCGGCCAAGGAGATCCCCGTCCAGCGCGTCGGCCAGCCCGAGGACATCGCCGCGACGGCGTCCTTCCTGTGCTCCGACGAGGCCGGCTTCGTCTCGGGCCAGGTCATCTACGTCGCCGGGGGCCCACGGGACTGACCCGAGTCACAAGATTCTCGGGTGACCCGAGAAACCCCGGCTTCGCATGAGTTTCTTACTCATGCGAACCCGGGGTTTATCGGGTCACCCGATAAACCGGCTCAGGCGTCAGGGGCGGTGACGAAGTCGATGAGCTCCTCGACTCGCCCCAGCAGCGAGGGCTCGAGGTCGGCGTAGCTGCGCACGGTGCCGAGGATCTGCTTCCACGCGCGGGCGATGTCGGCCTGGTCGTCGTGGGCCCAGCCGAGGTGGGCGCAGATCCCGCGCTTCCACTCCACGGAGCGGGGGATGGTCGGCCAGGCCTCCATCCCGAGACGCTGCGGTCGCACGGACTGCCAGACGTCGACGAAGGGGTGACCGAGGACGAGGACGTGGGGGGCGAAGGGGGAGATCCCCGACGCCTTCGCGACGATCCGCGACTCCTTGGAGCCGGGCACGAGGTGGTCGACGAGCACGCCCATCCGGCGCCCTGGTCCGGGCGCGAAGTCCCGGATCGCCCCGGCGAGGTCGTCGACGCCGTCGAGCATCTCGACGACGACGCCCTCGACGCGCAGGTCGTGGCCCCACACCTTCTCGACGAGCTCGGCGTCGTGACGCCCCTCGACGAAGATCCGCGACCCGCGGGCGACGCGCGCGGTGCGGTCGGCGACGGCCACTGAGCCCGAGGCGGTCCGGGCCGAGGCCTGCTGCTGCTGGGCCAGGGCGGCCCGCCCGGCCCCCTTCGGCGCGGTGAGGACGACCGGGGCGCCGTCGAGGTGGAAGCCCGGCCCGAGGGGGAAGGCCTTGACCGCCCCGCGTCGGTCCTCGAGGTGCACGACGTGCATGCCGCCGGCCTTCTCGACCCGCACGACCGCGCCCACCCAGCCGGTCTCGACGTCCTCGACGACGAGGTCGGGGGTCGCCTCGACCTCGCGGCTGCGGGGCTTGCCCGCGCTGCGCCAGTCGCCGGACAGGACGTCGGATCCGTAGCGGTCGCTCACGTCGGGCGAGGCTAGTCGGCCGCGGCGCCCGTGCTCGCCGCAACACGCGTGCGCGATTGGGGAATACCGTCCGCGCCCGTAGACTTGGCACTCAGTGCCCGAGAGTGCCAGGGCGGGGGAGCCCGCCTCGGCGGGCCGTACCGACCGGATGAGCGAAGGGAGAGCCCGTGAGCACCGAGCGACGCATGGCCGTCCTCTCCGCGATCGTCGAGGACTACGTCCACACGAGCGAGCCCGTCGGCTCGCGCGCGCTGCTCGAGCGCCACCAGCTCGGCGTGAGCGCCGCGACCGTGCGCAACGACATGGCCGCGCTCGAGGACGAGGGGCTCATCGTGGCCCCGCACACGAGCGCGGGCCGCATCCCGACGGACGCGGGCTACCGGACCTTCGTCGACCAGCTCTCGACGCTCAAGCCGATGTCGCGGGCCGAGCGATCCGCGATCGCGCAGTTCCTCGAGGGGGCCGACGCCCTCGACGAGGTGCTCGACCGCACCGTGCGCCTCCTCGCGACCCTCACCCGGCAGGTCGCCGTCGTCCAGTACCCCTCGCTCACCCGCAGCACGGTGCGCCACGTCGAGCTCGTACCGATGTCCTCGAGCCGTCTCATGGTCGTCGTCATCACCGGCAGCGGCCGGGTCGAGCAGCGGGTCATCACGACCGAGACCGACTACACGACGCCCGCGGGCGCCGACGAGCTCGCGACCGCCCGCACCCAGATCAACGCCGTCGTCACCGAGCGCCGGCTCGGCGAGGCGGTCACCGCCCTGCGCACCCTCGACGACGACGAGCGCACCCGCTCCAGCCTCACCGACGGGGTGCTCGCCGCCATCGAGGAGGCCGCCCGCGAGGAGAGCGCGAGCCGCGTCACCCTCGCCGGCACGGCCAACCTCGCGCGGACCCCCTCGGACTTCCCGCTCACCCTCGAGCCCGTGCTCGACGCCCTCGAGCAGCACGTCGTGCTGCTCCGCCTGCTCGGCACCCAGGCCGAGCAGACCGGTGAGGTCGCCGTGCGCATCGGCAGCGAGAACCCCGTCTCGGGCCTGCAGACGACCTCGGTCGTCTCGACCGGCTACGGCGCCGGCGACGAGCTCGTCGGTCATGTCGGCGTGCTCGGCCCGACCCGGATGAACTACCCGGCGACGATCAGCCAGGTTCGGGCCGTCGCCACCTATCTCTCCCGGATCATCACGACCGGCTGACGCCGGGCACCCCCTTCGTCCCCCGACCCCTGATCGACAGGACCCCCACCGCTGTGAACGACTACTACGCCGACCTGGGCGTCGACCGCTCCGCCACGCCGGAGGAGATCAAGCGCTCCTACCGCAAGCTCGCCCGCAAGCTGCACCCGGACGTCAACCCCGGCGAGGAGGCCGAGGATCAGTTCAAGCGCGTCAGCCAGGCCTACGACGTCCTCGGCGACGAGGACAAGCGCCGCCAGTACGACATGGGCTCCGACCCCTACGGCGGCGCGCACGAGGGCTTCGGCGCGGGCTTCTCCTTCAGCGACATCATGGAGCAGTTCTTCGGCCAGGCGGCCGGTGGTGGTCGCGGTCCGCGTCCGCGGCAGACCCGCGGCCAGGACGGTCTCGTCGCCCTGTCCGTCGACCTCGAGACCGCGGTCTTCGGCGGTACCCAGGACCTGACGATCGACACCGCCGAGCGCTGCAGCACGTGCTCCGGCGACGGCGCCCAGCCCGGCACGAGCCGCAAGGTCTGCGAGGTGTGCGGCGGTCGCGGCGAGGTCCAGATGGTCCAGCGCAGCTTCCTCGGCCAGGTCATGACGTCGCGCCCGTGCGCGGCCTGCCAGGGCTTCGGCGAGGTCATCCCGCACCCCTGCCACGAGTGCTCCGGCCAGGGCCGCGTGCGCACCCGCCGCACGATGAGCATCCGCATCCCCGCGGGCGTCGACACCGGCACGCGCATCCACCTCTCCGGCGAGGGCGAGGTCGGCATCGGCGGAGGTCCCGCCGGCGACCTCTTCGTCGAGCTGCGCGTCACCCCGCACCCGACCTTCACGCGTCAGGGCGACGACCTGCACGCCTCCGTCCAGCTGCCGATGACGGCCGCCGCGCTCGGCACGACGCTCAACTTCGCGACCTTCGACGGCGAGCGCCAGGTCGAGATCGCCCGGGGCACGCAGCCCGGCGACACGATCGTCCTCGAGGGGCTCGGCGTCACCCACCTGCGGGGCGGCGGCCGCGGCGACCTCGTCATCCACGCCGACGTGCGCACCCCCACCCGTCTGGACGCCGAGCAGGAGCAGCTGCTGCGCGACCTCGCCGTCGCCCGCGAGGAGACCGAGCCCAGCGGCCAGCTCGCCGACGTCGACTCCGGATTCATGGGCAAGCTGCGCCACGCCTTCAAGGGCCGCTGAGCCGATGACCGCGCCGCTCTTCCACGTCGAGCGGGGGAGCCTGCAGGACCTGGCCCCCGGCGCGCACGTCAGCGTCGGCGGCGCCGAGGCCAGGCACGCGGTCTCGGTGCGCCGGATCGCCCCGGGCGAGCAGGTCATCGTCGCCGACGGCGCCGGCCAGGCGGTCCTCGGCACGGTCGAGGCGGCCGACGCCGCCGAGCTCGTCGTGCGCGTGGAGGCCCGCCGTGACGAGCCGCAGCCGAGCCCTCGCCTCGTCCTCGTCCAGGCCCTGGCGAAGGGGGGCCGCGACGAGGACGCGGTCGAGGCCGCCACCGAGCTCGGCGTCGACGAGGTCGTGCCGTGGGAGTCCGAGCGCGCGATCGTGCGCTGGCGCGGCCCGAAGGTCGCCAAGTCGCACCAGAAGTGGGTCAACGTCGTCACGGCCGCGGCCAAGCAGTCCCGCCGCGCGCGCACCCCCGAGGTGGCCCAACCGGTCTCGACCAGGCAGCTCCTCGCGCGCGTTGAGCAGGGCGTCGTGGCGCTGGTCCTCCACGAGGACGCGACGACCCCGCTCGCCGCCGTCGAGCTGCCGGCCGACGGCGACGTGCTGCTCCTCGTCGGGCCCGAGGGCGGCATGAGCCCGGTCGAGGTCGACCAGCTCGTCGCCGCCGGCGCCACCCCCGTGCGGCTCGGGCCGGGCGTGCTGCGCGCCTCGACCGCCGGACCGGCCGCGATCGCGGTGCTCAGCGCCCGCGCGCGGTGGCGCTGACCCGGTCCCGCTCGAGCCCACCCGCACTGCCCGCCCCCGTAGACTGCAGGCCTGATGACTGACGACTCTCGTCCCGACCTCTCCGCCCTCGACTCCCTGCCCGACGCCGCGCCCGCCCCCGACACGCTCGGGGAGCGCACCGTCGACGAGGTGATCGTCCTGCCCGACTCGGTCACCCCCGTGGCCCTGCTGGGGCCGCGCGACGAGCTGCTGCGCACGATGGAGCGGCAGTTCCCCCGCACCGAGATCCTCGTGCGGGGCAACGAGTTCCGGATCTCCGGCCCGAAGAAGGACGTCGACGTCGTCGACGCCCTCCTCGGCGAGCTCGTCGAGATCGTCCGCGCAGGGCAGCCGCTCAACCGCGACGCCGTCGAGCGCTCGATCTCGATGCTGCGCGGTGCGAGCCGTCAGCGCCCCGCCGACGTCCTCACGCAGAACATCGTGAGCAACCGGGGGCGCACGATCCGCCCCAAGACGCTGGGCCAGAAGGAGTACGTCGACGCGATCGACGACCACACGGTGATCTTCGGGATCGGCCCGGCCGGCACCGGCAAGACCTACCTCGCGATGGCCAAGGCCGTCGCCGCGCTCCAGGCCAAGCAGGTCACCCGGATCATCCTCACCCGCCCGGCCGTCGAGGCCGGCGAGCGACTGGGCTTCCTGCCCGGCTCGCTCAACGACAAGATCGACCCGTACCTGCGCCCGCTCTACGACGCGCTGCACGACATGATCGACGCCGAGTCGATCCCACGGCTCATGGCCGCCGGCACGATCGAGGTCGCGCCGCTCGCGTACATGCGCGGCCGCACCCTCAACGACGCCTTCATCATCCTCGACGAGGCGCAGAACACCTCGCCCGAGCAGATGAAGATGTTCCTCACCCGTCTCGGCTTCGGCAGCAAGATGGTCGTCACCGGCGACACGACCCAGGTCGACCTGCCCGGCGGGATGGACTCCGGCCTCAAGGTCGTCCAGCGCGTCCTCGAGGGCATCGAGGACATCCACTTCTCCGAGCTGACGAGCGAGGACGTCGTGCGCCACCGCCTCGTCGGGCAGATCGTCGACGCGTACGGGCGCTACGACGCCCGCACGGGCGGCCGACGGGCGAAGGGGGAGCGTCGGTGAGCGTCGAGCTCGGCAACGAGACCGACCACGAGGTCGACCTCGACGAGATCCGCGAGCTGTGCGGCTACGTCCTGCAGGAGATGCACGTGCACCCGGGCGCGGACCTCTACGTCCGCGTCGTCGACGAGCCGACGATGGCCCAGCTGCACGAGCAGTGGATGGACCTGCCCGGCCCGACCGACGTCATGTCCTTCCCCATGGACGAGCTGCGCCCGGGCCGTCCCGGCGCGCCCGCCCAGGGCATCCTCGGCGACATCGTCCTGTGCCCGAGCGTCGCCGAGCGGCAGGCCGCCGCGGCCGGTCACGCCCCTGCCGACGAGCTGCTCCTGCTGACGACGCACGGCATCCTCCACCTCCTCGGTCACGACCACGCCGAGGTCGACGAGGAGCGCGAGATGTTCGACCTCCAGCGCCGCCTCCTGCTCACCTTCCTCGCCGGCCGCGGACGCAGCGCGAACCCGCCTGCCGGCCGCTCGTGAACCTCCCGCTCGTCCTCGCGGCCCTCGCCGCGACCGTGCTCGCCTTCGTCCTCGTCCTCGCGGAGTCCGCGATCTCGACGACCTCCCGGGTCGCCGCCGAGGAGGCCGAGGAGCAGGGCCGACGGGGGGCGGCCCCCCTTCGCCTCATCCTCGCCGACTCGACGGGCTACGTCGCCGTGCTCAACTTCGTGCGCGCGATGGCCGAGTCCACGGCCGGCGTGCTCGTCGCCGTGGCGGCCGTCGAAGCGCTCGACGGGCTGCTGCGCCCGCTGCTCATCGCCATCGCGATCATGGTGCTCGTCTCCTTCGTCATCGTCGGGGTCTCGCCGCGCACCCTCGGGCGGCAGCACTCGACGGCTGTCGCGCTGGCCGTCGCCCCGGTCGTCGTCGGCCTGCGCCGGGTCCTCGGCCCCGTGGCCCGGCTGCTCATCGCGCTCGGCAACGCAGTGACGCCGGGCAAGGGCTACCGCGACGGCCCCTTCCGCTCCGAGGCCGAGCTGCGCGACCTCGTCGACCTCGCCGGGGAGTCCTCGCTCATCGAGGCGACCGAGCGCCGGATGCTCCACTCCGTCTTCGACCTCGGCGACACGCTCGCCCGTGAGGTCATGGTGCCGCGCACCGACATGATCACCATCGAGGCCGACAAGACGGCCCGCAAGGCGGTCAACCTCTTCATCCGCTCCGGCTTCTCGCGGGTGCCCGTCGTCGGCGAGAGCACCGACGACATCGTCGGCCTGCTCTACCTCAAGGACGTCATCCGACGGGTGACGGCCGACCCGGAGAGCGCGACCCTGCCGGTCACCGCGATCATGCGGCCCGCCCCCTTCGTCCCCGAGAGCAAGCCGGTCGACGACCTGCTGCGCGAGATGCAGCGCGACCACACCCACGCCGCGGTCGTCGTCGACGAGTACGGCGGCACCGCCGGGCTGGTGACGATCGAGGACATCCTCGAGGAGATCGTCGGGGAGATCGACGACGAGTACGACCGCGAGACCCCCGGCGTCGAGCCGATGGAGGGCGGGCTCGTCCGCGTGCCCGCGACGATGCACGTCGACGACCTCGCCGAGCTCTTCGATGTGAGCATCGAGGAGGACGAGGTCGACACCGTCGGCGGGCTCATCGGCAAGATCGTCGGTCGGGTGCCGATCGTCGGGTCCCGCGCCGAGGTGGCGGGCCTGGCCCTCACGGCTGAGAAGATGTCCGGGCGACGCCACCGCGTCGCGAGCGTCGTCGTCGAGCGGCTCGCCGAGCCGAGCGAGGACCAGGAGCAGGAGGAGGCGTCATGAGCCAGGACGGCACGAGCACGGACGAGACGACCTACCGGGCGGGCTTCGCCTGCCTCGTCGGGCGCCCCAACGCCGGCAAGTCGACGCTGACCAACGCCCTCGTCGGCGACAAGGTCGCGATCACCTCGAGCAAGCCGCAGACGACCCGGCACACGATCCGTGGCATCGTCTCCCGGCCCGGGAGCCAGCTGATCCTCGTCGACACCCCGGGCCTGCACAAGCCGCGCACCCTGCTGGGGGAGCGGCTCAACGACCTCGTCCGCGAGACCCTCCTCGAGGTCGACGTCATCGGCTTCTGCCTGCCGGCCGACCAGCGGATCGGCCCCGGCGACAGCTACATCGCCGCCGAGCTCGTCGAGCTGCAGCGCGCGAAGCGCGTGCCCGTCGTCGCCATCGCGACGAAGAGCGACCGCGTCGACCGGCAGCGCCTGGCCGAGCACCTCATTGCCGTCGACCAGCTCGGCGACTGGGCCGCGATCGTGCCGTGCTCCGCCGTCGCCGGCGACCAGGTCGAGGAGGTGCTCGCGCTGCTCTCAGATCGGCTGCCGCCCGCCCCCGCGCCGCTCTACCCCGAGGACGTCCTCACCGACGAGCCGGCCGAGACGATGATCGCCGAGCTCGTCCGCGAGGCCGCTCTCGAGGGCGTGCGCGACGAGCTGCCGCACTCGCTGGCCGTCGTCGTCGAGGAGATGGTGCCGCGCGCGGACCGCCCGGAGGACGACCCGATGACCGATGTGCGGGTCAACGTCTTCGTCGAGCGGCCGAGCCAGAAGGCGATCATCATCGGTCGTGGCGGGTCGCGCCTGCGCGAGGTCGGCACGACCGCGCGCGAGGGCATCGAGCGGGTCCTCGGCCACCGCGTCTACCTGGACCTGCACGTCAAGGTCGCCAAGGACTGGCAGCGCGACCCCAAGCAGCTCCAACGGCTCGGTTTCTGACCCCCTCGCCCCCTGCGGGAGTGCCCGGGGAGAGGTCACACGTGGGTCTCGATCTGCACGGACCCCCCTCGTAACTTGTCCGTCGACACCCCTAGGGGTGATGGTGGATGGTCGGTCGAGCGCGATCTCGGCCGTCGCCACCGTTACGCAACCGAAGGGAGGGGCGGCCTCGGCCGCCTCGGACTGACGTGAAAGAGACACCAGACAAGAACGAGACCACCCGCCGGGGAGATGTCGTCCAGCAGGGCACGCCACGCAGCCGCGTCGGCACCTCCGGCCCCGCAGGAGCGGCCCGCCTGACCGGGGACGCCGGTCTGCTCGACCTGCCGGTCGAGCCGAACCACCCCGCTCTCGAGCCGGTCATCGACGCCCCCGAGCACGAGCAGCCCGGTCGCCTCGACACCGTCGTCTTCGGCGTCACCGCCGTGGCCACCATCGCCTTCGTCGTGTGGGGCGCCGTGAGCACCGCCTCGCTGGCGAGCGCCTCCGACGCCGGTCTGGCGTGGGTCCTCGCGAACGCCGGCTGGCTCTTCAGCATCACCGCCACCGGCTTCGTCTTCTTCGTCATCTGGCTCGCCGCCAGCAAGTACGGCCGCATCCCGCTCGGCCGCGACGACGAGGGCCCGGAGTTCCGGACCGTGTCGTGGATCGCGATGATGTTCTCCGCCGGCATGGGCATCGGCCTGATGTTCTACGGCGCCTCGGAGCCGCTGACCCACTTCGTCACCCCGCCGCCCGGCACCGGTGAGGCGGGCAACCCGGCCGCCGGCCGCAACGCCATGGCGACGACCTTCTTCCACTGGTCGCTGCACCCGTGGGCCATCTACGCCGTCGCGGGTCTGGCCATCGCCTACGGCGTCTTCCGCAAGGGCCGCGGCCTGACGATCAGCGCGGTCTTCGAGCCGATCCTCGGCAAGCGCCGCGTCCACGGCCCTGCCGGCAAGATCATCGACAGCTTCGCGATCTTCGCGACCCTCTTCGGCTCGGCGACCTCGCTGGGCCTGGGTGCGCTGCAGATCGCCACGGGCGCGCAGATCGTCGGCTGGACCGGCGAGACGGGCAACAACCTGCTCGTCGGCATCATCGTCGTCCTCACCATCTGCTTCGTCATCTCCGCCGTCTCCGGCATCGAGAAGGGCATCCAGTGGCTGTCGAACACCAACATGGTGCTCGCGCTCGTCCTCGCGCTCTTCGTCTTCGTCGTCGGACCGACGATCTTCATCCTCAACCTGCTCCCGACGACGCTGGGCACGTACTTCCAGCACTTCATGGAGTACTCGGCCCGCTCGGACGCCCAGGGCGAAGAGGGCATCCAGGCCTGGCTCGGCGGCTGGACGATCTTCTACTGGGCCTGGTGGGTCAGCTGGACCCCCTTCGTCGGCATGTTCATCGCGCGCATCTCGCGCGGTCGCACCATCCGTGAGTTCGTCACCGGCGTGCTCCTCGTCCCGAGCGCGGTCTCGCTCGTGTGGTTCGCCATCTTCGGCGGCGCCGCGATCAAGGCCGAGCAGGACGGCGCGGGCCTGTCGAGCGCCGAGTCGCTCGAGGCGACGCTCTTCAACCTCCTCGACACGATGCCGCTGGCGACGATCACCTCGATCCTCGTCATGGTCCTCGTCGCGATCTTCTTCATCTCCGGCGCGGACGCCGCCTCGATCGTCATGGGCACGCTCAGCGAGAACGGCACGCTCGAGCCGTCGAAGAAGACGGTGATCTTCTGGGGCGTGGCGACCGGTGCCGTCGCGGCGATCATGCTCATCCTCGGCGGTGAGGACAGCCTGGCCGGGCTGCAGACGATCACCATCGTCGCGGCCCTGCCCTTCGTCGTCATCATGATCGGCATGGCCGTGTCGCTCATGAAGGACCTGCGCAACGACCCGATGGTGGTGCGGCGCAAGTACGCCGTCGCAGCCGTCGAGGCCGCTGTCGTCGAGGGCGTCACCCACCACGGTGACGACTTCAACCTGCGCATCCAGCAGTCCGAGCCGGGCGAGGGCATCGGTCACTCGGTGCCGACGCCGGACACCACGGACTCGTCCGAGCCGGAGCCGCAGAGCCACGCCGACCAGCCCGTCGACCGCCCGGTCGACGAGCGCGTCGGGCACGACGACAGCTCGGAGATGTCCACGAGGTAGTCCCTCACGAGCTCGACGACGGAGCCGACCTATCCTGGGTGCCATGCGAATCGGTGTATTTGGTGCCACGGGGCAGGTCGGCTCCGTCATGCGTGCCCTCCTGCAGGAGCGCGACTTCCCCGTCGAGGAGATGCGGTACTTCGCCTCGGCCCGCTCGGCGGGGACGACCCTGCCCTGGCGGGACGACGAGGTCACCGTGGAGGACACCGCGACGGCGGACTTCTCGGGCCTCGACATCGCCCTCTTCTCCAACGGCGGGTCGACGAGCAAGGAGTGGGCGCCGAAGGTCGCCGCGGCCGGCGCGACCGTCATCGACAACTCCAGCGCCTGGCGCAAGGACCCCGAGGTCCCGCTCGTCGTCTCGGAGGTCAACGCCGGTGACCTCGACTCGATCCCCAAGGGGATCGTCGCCAACCCCAACTGCACGACGATGGCCGCGATGCCGGTCCTCGCCCCGCTCCACGAGGAGGCCGGCCTCGTCCGCCTCCACGTCGCGAGCTACCAGGCCGTCTCCGGCTCCGGCGGTGCCGGGCTCGACGAGCTCGACAGCCAGCTGCGCGCCGGGTACGCCAGCGGCGACCCGAAGGACCTCGCCGTCGACGGCGGCGCGCTGACGCTGCCCTCCCCGCAGAAGTACGTCGTGCCCGTCGCCTTCAACGTCGTGCCGGTCGCCGGCTCGGTCGTCGACGACGGCTCGCTGGAGACCGACGAGGAGCAGAAGCTGCGCAACGAGTCCCGCAAGATCCTCCACGCGCCCGACCTGCGGGTCTCCGGCACGTGCGTGCGCGTCCCCGTCTTCACCGGCCACTCCCTGGCGATCCACGCCGAGTTCGAGCGCGACATCGACGTCGAGCGTGCGCTCGAGCTGCTCGAGGCCGCGCCCGGCGTCGTCGTCACCGACCACCCGAACCCGCTCGAGGCGACCGGCCGCGACGAGGTCTTCGTCGGCCGCGTCCGCGCCGACCAGGCCGCCCCCGAGGGCAAGGGCCTCGTGCTCTTCGTCGTCGGTGACAACCTGCGCAAGGGCGCGGCGCTCAACGCCGTCCAGGTCGCCGAGGAGCTCCTCGCGCGTCGCTGAGCCTGAGCCGCACCCACGACGAAGGGGGCCTGCCGACGAGATGTCGGCGGGCCCCCTTCGCCATGTTTGTCCGCAGTACGGGACCCCCTGGGTGGCGTCGCGCAGGCGGGTCTAGGGTGGTCGTCATGCAGGCGCGACTCCTCCTTCTCTGCCGCGGCGAGGTCTAGACGGCCCCCCTCGTCGCGGAGTTCGGTGCGTCCGGCCGACCCACCCGAGACGAGACGAGAAGAGACGATGATCCACTCCCAGGCCCCCTCCGGGATGCCGACACACAAGTACCTGCCCTTCCAGGACCAGATCCGCGTCGAGCTGCCGGACCGCACGTGGCCCGATGCCGTGATGACCAAGGCACCGCGCTGGTGCGCGGTCGACCTGCGCGACGGCAACCAGGCGCTCATCGACCCGATGGACTCCGAGCGCAAGCTGACGATGTTCCGGCTGCTCGTGAAGATGGGCTACAAGGAGATCGAGGTCGGCTTCCCCAGCGCGAGCCAGACCGACTACGACTTCTGCCGGATGCTCATCGAGGGCGGGCACATCCCCGACGACGTGACGATCCAGGTGCTCACCCAGTGCCGTGACGAGCTCGTCGAGCGCACCTTCGACGCGATCACGGGCAGCCGCCAGGCGATCGTCCACTTCTACAACTCGACCTCGGTCCTGCAGCGCCGCGTCGTCTTCGGCACCGACGAGGACGGCATCGTCGACATCGCCCTCCAGGGCGCGCGGCTGTGCAAGAAGCTCGAGGAGACGATCCCCGACACCGACGTCTACTACGAGTACAGCCCGGAGTCCTACACCGGCACCGAGCTCGAGTTCGCCGTCCGCGTCTGCAACGAGGTCATCGACGTCATCGACCCGACGCCGGACCACAAGATGATCATCAACCTGCCGGCGACGGTCGAGATGGCCACGCCGAACGTCTACGCCGACTCCATCGAGTGGATGATCCGCCACCTCGACCGGCGCGAGTCGGTCGTCGTCAGCCTGCATCCCCACAACGACCGGGGCGAAGGGGTGGCCGCCGCCGAGCTCGGCTACCTCGCCGGCGCGGACCGCATCGAGGGCTGCCTCTTCGGCAACGGCGAGCGCACGGGCAACGTCGACCTCGTCACCCTCGGGATGAACCTCTTCAGCCAGGGCATCGACCCGCAGGTCGACCTCTCGCAGATGGACGAGATCCGGCGCACCGTCGAGCACTGCAACCAGCTGCCGGTGCACCCGCGCCACCCGTGGGGCGGCGACCTCGTCTACACGGCCTTCTCCGGGTCCCACCAGGACGCCATCAAGAAGGGCTTCGACGACATGGAGCGCCGCGCCAAGGCCGCGGGCACCGACACCGACGGCATCGACTGGGGCGTGCCCTACCTGCCGATCGACCCGCACGACATCGGCCGCAGCTACGAGGCCGTCGTGCGCGTCAACAGCCAGTCCGGCAAGGGCGGCATGGCCTACCTGCTGAAGTCGGACCGGGGCATGGAGCTGCCGCGTCGTCTGCAGGTCGAGTTCAGCCAGGTCATCCAGCGCAAGACCGACACCGAGGGCGGCGAGGTGAGCGGCGCCGAGCTGTGGCGCATCTTCTCCGACGAGTACCTCCACTCCGAGGAGTCCGAGATCCGCTGGGGCCGTCTGGCGCCCGTGCGCTCGACGATCTCGGGCAGCGAGGACGGCCTGGACCAGATCGAGGCCGTGCTCACCGACGGCGGCAGCGAGATCACCGTCCACGGCCGCGGCAACGGCCCGATCGACGCCTTCACCGACGCGCTCGGCACCATCGGGATCGACGTGCGGGTCCTCGACTACCACGAGCACGCGCTGTCGGCCGGTGGCGACGCCCGCGCCGCCGCGTACGTCGAGTGCGCCGTCGGCGACCGCGTCCTGTGGGGCGTCGGCCTGCACGAGTCGATCGTCAAGGCCTCGCTGCGCGCGATCCTCTCGGCGGTCAACCGCGCGGAGCGCGACACCGTCTGACCCGTCGGCGGACGACGAAGGGGGCGTGACCGGGCACCCGGTCGCGCCCCCTTCGTATCGCTCAGCGCACCCCGCGCACGCGGAGCTGGATCGAGATCCGCGGGCCGCTCACGGCGGCAGCCTTCGGGACGCTGTGGTCCCACGTGCGCTGGCACGAGCCGCCCATGACGACGAGGTCGCCGTGGCCGAGGGGCAGCCGGGTCGACGGGCCGCCATCGCGGGGGCGCAGGGCGAGGACGCGCTGCGCGCCGAGGGAGATGATCGCGACCATCGTGTCCTGCTCACGGCTGCGCCCGATGCGGTCGCCGTGCCAGGCGACGGAGTCGCGCCCGTCGCGGTAGAGGCACAGGCCCGCCGTGACGAAGTCCTCGCCCAGCTCGTCGCGGTAGTGCGCGCTGAGGGCGGTGCGCGCCTGCTCGACGAGCGGGTGGGGGAGCGGCTCGTGCTCGCCGTAGAACTTCGTCAGGCGGGGCACGTCGAGCACGCGGTCGTACATCTGGCGGCGCTCGGCGTGCCACGGGACCTCGCGCACGAGGTCGTCGAGCACCGTGTCACCCCCGCTCACCCAGCCCGGGTGCAGGTCGACCCACGCCCCCCGGTCCAGCGTCGTGCGGCGCGGGTCGACCGGGGCGAGGGTCGGCCGCTCCGCGTCGTCGAAGAGGCTGGGCTGCAGCGCGCTCACGAGACGAGGATAGCAAGTGCATCGAACAGGTGTTCGAGGTGCTTGCGCGACCCCTTCCCGGTGCGGGTGGTCTCGAGGCTCGGGCGCGGGGCGCCCTTCGCACCTCGACCAGCACCAGGTCTTGCGCGCCCTTCGCGCCCGACCGGGGACGACGCGCGGCGCGGCGGCGGGCGTCGTCGGCGGCTCGTAGGACAATGGACGCATGCCCCTGTACCGAGACACCGGTGTCGTGCTGCGCACGCACAAGCTCGGCGAGGCCGACCGCATCATCACGATGCTCACCCGCGGTCGCGGCAAGGTCCGGGCGGTGGCGAAGGGGGTCCGCCGCACGAAGTCCCGCTTCGGCGCCCGCCTCGAGCCGGGCATGCACGTCGACGTCCAGTGCTACGAGGGTCGCAACCTCGACACCGTGACCCAGGCGGTCGGGGTCGACTCGTGGGGCCACACCCTCGCCAGCCGCTACTCGGACTGGACCGCGGCCGCCGCGATCCTCGAGACCGCCGACCGGCTCACGGAGGAGCACGAGGTCAGCGTCCAGCAGTACCACCTGCTGTGCGGGGCGCTGCGCACCCTCACGGCCGGCGAGCACGACTCCTCGCTCGTCCTCGACGCCTACCTCCTGCGCGCCCTCGCCGTCGCGGGCTGGGCGCCGAGCCTGCACGACTGCGCCCGGTGCGGCGCCGACGGCCCGCACCGCGCCTTCCAGATCGCCGCGGGCGGCTCGGTCTGCTCGCAGTGCCGCACGCCGGGCGCGAGCGCTCCCGCGCCGGCGACGACGGCGCTCATGGCCTCGCTCCTCGCCGGTGACTGGGCCCACGCCGACGCCTCCCCGATGCCGGCGCGGCGCGAGTCGAGCGGCCTGACCGCCGCCTTCCTCCAGTGGCACCTCGAGCGGGGCGTGCGCTCGCTCGGCCTGGTCGACCGCACCCCCCAGCCTCCGAGGGCGCCCGCCCTCGACGACCCGATGACGAGGACGCGATGACGACGAGACGGTACGAGACCCCCTTCGCGCACCCCACCGGGGTCACCGCGCCGCCGGTCCCGGCCGAGCTCGTGCCCGGTCACGTCGCCGTCGTCATGGACGGCAACGGCCGGTGGGCCAACGAGCGCGGGCTGCCCCGCACGAAGGGGCACGAGGCCGGCGAGGGCGCGCTGCTCGACGTCGTCGCCGGGGCGCTGGAGATCGGGGTGACCCACCTCTCGGCCTATGCCTTCTCGACGGAGAACTGGCGCCGCTCGCCCGACGAGGTGCGCTTCCTCATGGGCTTCAACCGCGACGTCATCCGGCGCCGCCGCGACCAGCTGCACGCGTGGGGCGTGCGGATGCGCTGGGTCGGCCGGCGCCCACGGCTGTGGGCCTCGGTCATCAAGGAGCTCGAGATCGCCCAGGAGATGACGAAGGACAACGACGCGATGACGTTGTACTTCTGCGTCAACTACGGGGGCAGGGCCGAGATCGCCGATGCCGTGCAGCGCATCGCGGAGGACGTGCGTCGTGGCCGGCTCAAGGGCAACGGCATCGACGAGCGCACCATCGCGCGCTACCTGCCCGAGCCGGGGATGCCCGACGTCGATCTCTTCGTGCGGTCCAGCGGCGAGCAGCGCACGAGCAACTTCCTGCTGTGGCAGAGCGCGTACGCCGAGATGGTCTTCCAGGACACGCTGTGGCCCGACTACGACCGCCGCCACCTGTGGCAGGCGATCGAGACCTACGCCCGGCGCGACCGGCGCTACGGGGGAGCGGTGGACGCGGTCGACGGATGAGCGAAGGGGTCAGCCGCGCGAGCAGTCCGCGCAGCGCCCGAAGATCTCCAGCGTGTGCTCGACCTGGGTGAAGCCGTGCTCGGCGGAGACCCGGTCGGCCCAGCGCTCCACCGTCGGCCCCTCGACCTCGACGGCCCGACCGCACTCACGGCACACGAGGTGGTGGTGGTGCCCGGTGCTGCACCGGCGGTAGAGGGACTCGCCCTCATCGGTGCGCACGACGTCGACGTCGCCGTCGTCGGCCATCGCCTGCAGGGCGCGGTAGACGGTCGCGAGGCCCACCCGCTCGCCGGCGGTCGACAGCCGGGTGTGCAGCTCCTGCGCGGACTCGAAGGCCTGGGAGCGCGACAGCGCCTCGGCGACGGCGACCCGCTGGCGGGTCGGCCTGCGTGCTGGTGTGCTCATCGTGCCCCTTCGTGGTCGCGGGCGTCGTCACCGCGGTGGTCGTGCTCGTGGTCGCCGTGCTCGTGCCAGTGGTCGCCGTGCGCGGCGTGACGGTGCCCGTCGTGGACGTAGTCGACGTGGTCGCCGTGCAGCACCTGCTCGTGGCCGCACTCGTCCCAGTGCACGTGCTCGTGCGGGTGCCCGGCAGGAGCCGCCCGGCGCCGTCGCAGGGTGCGCGCCGCCGCGCCGCCGGCCGCGGCGAGGACGAAGATCGCGATGAGCAGGAGGACGATCGTGCCACCGGAGGGGGTGTCCGCGTAGAAGCTCGCGACGACCCCGCCGACGCTCGTCCCGATGCCGATGACAACGGCCCACCGCAGGGCCCCGCGGAAGCTGCGCCCGAGCTGCTGACCGGCCGCGTTGGGCAGGATCATCAGCGCGCTGATGAGCAGCAGGCCGACGACGCGCATCGAGACGACGACGGTGAGGGCGGTGAGTGCGGCGAGCAAGACGTTGGTGCCGACGACCGGCAGGCCGACGGCCCGTGCGTACTCCTCGTCCTGCGCCACGGCGAAGAAGCGGCCGCGCAGCACCGTCGTCACGAGGACGACGACGGCGGAGAGCACGGCGAAGGCGACGAGGTCGGCGCGCGAGACCGTATTGATCGCGCCGAAGAGGTAGCCGTTGAGGTTGACCGGGGCACCCGCCGGCGCACGCGCGATGAGCACGACGCCGGCGGCGATGCCGCCGTAGAACATCACGGCGAGCGCGAGGTCGCCGCCCGTGCGCGCGTACGAGCGCAGCAGCTCGATGAGCACCGCTGCGACGAGGGCGACGACGAGCGCGGTCCACACGGGGGAGGTCGAGGTGACCACGCCGACCCCGACACCGGCCAGGGCCATGTGGCCCAGGCCGTCGCCGATGAGCGACATGCGCCGCTGGACGAGGAAGACCCCGACGAGCGGCGCGGCAGCGCCGACGAGCAGCGCCGCGAGCAACGCGTTGCGCATGAAGTCCAGGGAGAGCAGGTCGCTCATGCACGCCTCCTGGGGGCGATGATCTCGCCGGTGAGCGAGGGGTCGGGCTCGTGGTCGAGCTCGTCGTCGTGGTGGTGGTGCACGTGGCCGAGGTCGTCGAGCGCCGAGGGTGGCCCGTCGTAGGCGATCGCGCCGTCGCGCACGACGACGGCCCGGGTGACGAGGTCGCGAAGGGCGTCGAGCTCGTGCGTGACGACGACGAGGGTCGCGCCCCGCTCGACGAGGCGTCGCAGCACGGCGGCGAGCACCCGCTGGTTGCCGACGTCGACGCCGGCGGTCGGCTCGTCGAGGATGAAGAGCTCGGGTCCGGCGGCGAGGGCCCGGGCGATGAGCACCCGGCGCTGCTGGCCGCCCGAGAGGGTCGAGACCTCGTGGGTGCGCTGCTCGCCGAGACCGACGACCTCGATCGCCTCGCGGACGGCCGTGCGGTGCTCGGGAGCCAGGGCCCGCCACGGCGCCCACCACGGCACGCGGGGGACACGGCCGGTCGCGACGATCTCCTCGACGGTCGCCGAGACGGTCGAGGCGAGGGTGTGGCGCTGCGGGACGTACCCGACCCGCGTGCGCTCCTCGAGGTGCTCGCGCGGGGTGCCGAAGAGGTCGACGGTCCCGCGGCTGGTCTCGGCGAGCCCGAGCAGGCCCTTGACGACGGTCGACTTGCCCGACCCGTTGGGCCCGAGCACGGCGACGACCTCGCCGCGCTCCACGACGAGGTCGACGCCGGTGATGACGGTGCGCTCGGAGTACCCGAAGGAGGCCGCGTGCACCCGGATCACCGGGGTGGGCTCTGCTGAGCTCATGAGCAGGACTGGCCCTTCTCCAAGGTCGTGAGGTTGGCCTCCATGATGCCGAAGTAGTCCTGCGCGGACGACTCGTCGGTCACCCCTTCGATCGGGTCGAGGACCATGACCTGCGCGTCGGCCTCCTTCGCGATGGTCTCGGCGATGTCCTTGGGCACGAGGGTCTCGGCGTAGACGGTCGGCACGTCGTGCTCGCGGATGTGCTCGACGACGTCCTTCATCGCCTGCGCGCTGGGCTCGGTCTCGGGGGTGAGCCCGGTGATCGACTCCTGGGTCAGGCCGTACGCGTCGGCGAGGTAGCCGAAGGCGGCGTGCGAGGTGACGAGGTCGGTCGTCTGGCAGTCCTTCAGGCCCTCGCGGAAGGAGGCGTCGAGCGAGTCGAGCCGGGTGCGCATGTCCTTCGCGTTCTGCTCGTACTCCGCGGCGTGGTCGGGGTCGACCCGGCCGAGCTCGCCGGCGATCGCGTCGGCGACGTCCGCGTAGCGCTCCGGGTCGAGCCAGAAGTGGGGGTCCTGGGAGCCGTGGTCGTGGCCCGCGTGCTCCTCCGCGGACTCGCCGCCGTGGTCGTGGCCGTCGTCGGTGGCGGCGAGGTCGAGCCGGGCGGCCTTCGTCACGTCGAAGGCGGTGCCGTCGGCCTCGGTGATCGCGTCGTCGACGGCGGGCTGGAAGTCGGCGAGGTAGACCACCGAGTCGGCCTGGGCCACCGACAGCACGTCCTTCGGGCTGAGCTCGAGGTCGTGCGGCTCGGCGCCGGGGCGGGTGAGGTTGGTCGCCTCGACGCGGTCGCCGCCGACCTGCTGCACGGCGTACTGGAGGGGGTAGAAGGAGGTGACCACCTCGAGGCGGTCACCCCCGCCCGCGGCGTCGTCGGAGCCGTCGCTGCCGCAGGCGGCGAGGGCGAGGAGGGGGGCGACGAGGAGGGCGGTGCGCTTCATGACAACCATTCTCATCTCAACTGAGAACGGTTGTCAAAATCGGCGGGTCAGCGCGGGACGGCCCGCACGACGGTGATCGCCAGGCACAAGACGATGACCGCGAGGCGGAGCATCTTCTCCGACGGCGTGAGGCGCGGCCAGCTGATGGCGAGCACCCAGACGAGGACGAGCACCGCGAGGGCGAGGAAGACCCAGCCCCAGCCGGGCACGACCGCACCGAGCAGGACGAGGGCGAAGACGCCGAGGACGGGCACGACCGGCGGCAGCCCCGACACCCATCGGACGAGGGGCGCGGTGGCGCGGGCGACGGCGGTGTCCCGCGGGACCTCGGGGGACGGCTGGGACGGGCTCACCCGACGATCGTAGGCGGTGGTCGGCACCCCCTTCGCGGCCGGATAGCCTTGCGCCATGGCCAAGCAGACCTCCACCGTCGACACCGTCGTCTCGCTGTGCAAGCGGCGGGGATTCGTCTTCCCCTGCGGCGAGATCTACGGCGGCACCCGCTCCGCGTGGGACTACGGTCCCCTCGGCGTCGAGCTCAAGGAGAACATCAAGCGCCAGTGGTGGCGCTCGATGGTCACCGGTCGTGACGACGTCGTCGGCCTCGACTCCTCGATCATCCTGCCGCGCGAGACCTGGGTCGCCTCCGGGCACGTCGGCACCTTCACCGACCCGCTCGTCGAGTGCCTCAGCTGCCACAAGCGCCGCCGTCAGGACCACCTGCAGGAGGCCGTGGCCGAGAAGGCCGCGAAGAAGGGCCAGGAGCTCGACCCGGACGACGTGCCGATGTCCGAGGTCGTCTGCCCCGACTGCGGCACCCGCGGCCAGTGGACCGAGGCGCGCGAGTTCAACATGATGCTCAAGACCTACCTCGGCGTCATCGAGGACGAGTCCGGGCTGCACTACCTGCGCCCCGAGACCGCGCAGGGCATCTTCATCAACTTCCTCAACGTCCTCGGCACCTCGCGCAAGAAGCCCCCCTTCGGCATCGCGCAGACCGGCAAGTCCTTCCGCAACGAGATCACGCCGGGCAACTTCATCTTCCGCACGCGCGAGTTCGAGCAGATGGAGATGGAGTTCTTCGTCAAGCCCGGCGAGGACGAGGACTGGCACCAGTACTGGATCGACGAGCGCACCCGCTGGTACACCGACCTCGGCATCAAGCCCGAGAACCTGCGCCACTACGAGCACGCGCAGGAGAAGCTCTCGCACTACTCCAAGCGCACCGTCGACATCGAGTACCGCTTCGGCTTCAGCGGTAACGAGTGGGGCGAGCTCGAGGGCATCGCCAACCGCACCGACTTCGACCTCAAGAGCCACAGCGAGCACTCGGGCACCGACCTCGTCTACTTCGACCAGGCCTCCGGCGAGAAGTACACGCCGTACGTCATCGAGCCGGCGGCGGGCCTGTCGCGCTCGCTCATGACCTTCCTCGTCGACGCCTACGCCGAGGACGAGGCGCCCAACGCCAAGGGCGGGGTCGACACCCGCACGGTGCTGCGCCTCGACCACCGCCTCGCGCCGGTCAAGGCCGCGGTGCTCCCGCTCTCGCGCAACGCCGACCTCTCGCCCAAGGCCCGCGACCTCGCCGCCCAGCTGCGCCGCAGCTGGAACGTCGACTTCGACGACGCCCAGGCGATCGGCAAGCGCTACCGCCGCCAGGACGAGATCGGCACGCCGTACTGCATCACCGTCGACTTCGACACCCTCGAGGACGACGCCGTGACGATCCGCGAGCGCGACTCGATGCGCCAGGAGCGGGTGAGCATCGACCAGGTCGAGTCCTGGCTCGCCCCCAAGCTCCTCGGCTGCTGACCCTCCCCGCACGACAGCCAGCGCCCCCGGCCACCAGGCCGGGGGCGCTGCGTCGTCTCAGAGGAGCTCCCAGACCACCTCGACCTGGACGGTGAGGTCCTGCTCGCCGGCGTAGAGGGCGAAGGCCCTGCCGGTGCTCGCGTCGGCGCTGCTGAGCGACTGGGCCTCGAAGACGCCCCGGTCACCGCCGGGCTCGACGATCTTCGTGGCCCTCCCGAGCCGGCGCCCCGACGCCTTCGCGTACTGCTCGGCGGTCGCGCGCGAGTCGGCCATCGCCTCGTCGCGAGCCTCCTTCGTCGCCCGCGTCTCGTCGCTCACCGCGAGCCGGATCCCGCCGACGCGCAGCGCCCTGCCGGCGTCCTTCGTCGCCGCGGTGATGGCGTCGCCGGCGTCCTCGAGGGCGACCTCGACCCGCACCGACTGCGTGACGGAGTAGCCCGTCGGCTCGGGCGCCTGCCCCTTGACCCGGCGGTAGGTCGGGCGCATCTGGGCGCCGGTGGTCCGCACGTCCTCGCGGGCGACGCCCTGGTCGACGAGGGCGTCGACGGCCGTCGACAGCTCGGCGCTCGAGCGGCTCAGCGCGTCGTCGAGGCCCTCGGCCCGGGTCGTCACCGACAGGTCGAAGTGGACCTCGTCGGGCACGACGCTCGTGCTCCCCGAGCCACGGATGGTGATCGTCTCGCTGCTCGCCGGGCCTGCCGGGTCCGGCTCGTCGGCCTGCGCGCTGCTCGTGCCGACGACGTAGGCGAGCGCGAGCCCGACCACGACGGCGAGCGTCACGACCGCCCCGCGCATGCTGCTGGAGATCCCGCTCATCTGCCCCACCCCGATCCTCGTGCGACGGCCCGTGCCGTCGACCTCGGGGCTAGGACGCGGCGGGGGAGCGGGTGGTTCCCTCGCTCAGGCGCCGGTGGCGACGGGCCGCTCGGGGTCGGAGACCCACTCGCTCCACGAGCCGATGTACGGCACGGCGGTCACCCCGATCTCGGCGAGGGCGAGCGCCGTGTGCGCCGCGGTGACGCCCGAGCCGCAGTACGTGCCGACGGGTGTCGCGTCGGAGGCGTGCAGCCCGAGGGCGTGCAGCCGCTCCCGCAGCTCCTCCGGCGGGAGCAGCCGGCCGTCCGGGCGCACCAGCTCGCCCATGGGCAGGTTCGTCGCCCCGGGGACGTGCCCGGCGACCGGGTCGATCGGCTCGCTCTCGCCGCGGAAGCGCTCGGGCGTGCGGGCGTCGAGGAGCAGACCCTCCTGCGCGACCCGGGCGGCGCCGTCGGCGTCGAGGACCGGCAGGCTCCCGGGGCGCACGACGACGTCACCCGGCTCGACCGGGTCCGGCTCGGTGCTCACCGGCAGCCCGGCGTCGCGCCACGCGGACAGACCGCCGTCGAGCACGCGGACGTCCTCGACGCCTGCCCAGCGCAGCACCCACCACGCCCGGGCGGCCGACAGCGAGGTGCGCTGGTCGTAGACGACGACGGTGCTCTCGGCGCGCACACCCGCGGCTCGCAGGCCCTCCTGGAGCACCTCCGGGTCGGGCAGGGGGTGCCGTCCACCCGCGCCGGGCGGGCCGGCGAGGACGGAGTCGAGGTCGACCGGCGCCGCCCCGGGCAGGTGACCGGCGGCGTAGAGCTGGGCGCTCGGCGTGCCGCCCAGCTCGTACTGCACGTCGAGCACGACGACGTCGGGGCGCTGACGCATCGCGTCGAGGGCAGAAGGGGTGAGCAGCGTGCTCATGAGGGTCCTCCGGGGGTCGGTGTCGGGCCGGCCACGGGCACCTCGTGCTCGTAGTCGTCGTAGGAGCGGGGGTCCTCGCGCGGCTCGATGTGGGTCGAGACCCGCAGGTCGGGGTACTCCGTCCGCAGCGCGTCCTCGACCTCCTCGACGAGGTCGTGGGCCCGGCGCACGTCCCACGCCCCGGGCACGAGGACGTGCACCTCGGCGAAGGAGGTGTGGCCGGCCACCCGCGTGCGCAGGCCGTGGAAGTGGACCTCGTCGTCGGCCCACCGCGAGAGCAGCTCGGCGAGCCGGACGTTGTCGGACTCGTCCATCGTGCGGTCCATGAGCCCGCTCGTCGACTCGTCGAGCAGCCCCCACCCGGCCCACAGGATGTTGGCCGCGACGAGCAGCGCGACGACGGGGTCGAGCCAGTCGATGCCGGTGAGCCACACGAGCGCGACGCCGACGACGACCCCGACGGAGGTGACGACGTCGGTGAGCAGGTGCCGGCCGTCGGCGGTGAGGGTGATCGAGCGGTGCCGGCGACCGGCCCGCAGGAGCACGACGGCGACGAGCCCGTTGACGACCGACGCACCGACCGAGATGGCCAGACCGATGCCGACGTCCTCCACCGGCCGGGGGTCGAGCAGTCGCAGCACCGACTGCCAGATGATGACGAGCGCGGCGACGGCGATCATCGCGCCCTCGAGGGCGGCGGAGAGGTACTCCGCCTTCGCGTGGCCGAAGTGGTGGCCCGCGTCGGCGGGGGCCGCCGCGACGCGCAGGGCGACGAGCGCGCCGACGGCGGCGACGAGGTTGACGACCGACTCGGCGGCGTCCGAGAGCAGACCGACGGAGTCGGTGACGAGCCAGGCGGTGGTCTTCATCCCGATCGTCACCAGGGCGGCGGCGATGGCCAGCCAGGCGAAGCGGGTCAGACGGGCCCGGTCGACCCGGGCGGGCGGTGCGGCGGTCGTCACCCGGCCATCCTCGCGCACGGGGCCCGACCTGCGGCCCCGCAGCCGCCGGTCGCGCGGGTAGCGTCCGCCCCATGAGCCGGCACCACGACGTCGTCGTCCTCGGGGGAGGGAACGCCGGCATCTCGCTGGCCGCCCGGCTGCGCCGGGTCGGCTGCCGTGACGTCCTCGTCGTCGCCCCCTCCGCGACCCACCTCTACCGACCGATGCTCAACTACGTCGGCGGCGGTCAGGCGCGCCTCGACGAGCTCACCCTGACGACGCACGCCGTCATGCCCTCGGGCGTGCAGTGGCTGCGGGACCGGGCGGTCGCCGTGCATCCCGACCTCCACGAGGTCGAGACGGCGAAGGGGGAGCGCGTCGGCTACACCGACCTCGTCGTCGCGACCGGGCTCGAGGAGGACCTCGGCGCGGTCGAGGGCCTCGAGACGGCTCTCGCGTCGGGCTGGGCGAGCACCCCGCACCTCGAAGAACGGGCCGAGCGCACCTGGGAGGCGCTGCGCCCCCTTCGCCGCGGCAGGGTCGTGCTGAGCATCCCGCCCGAGCCGGCGCCGTGCGGTGGCACGGCGCTCAAGCCGCTCTTCCTCGCGGCCGACCACTGGCGGCGCGAAGGGGTCCTCGGCGACGTCGAGATCCATCTCGTCACCCCCTTCGCGTCGGTCCTCGACCTCCCCTTCGTCGACGGCACGCTCACCACCCGGCTCGAGCGGCTCGGCGTCCAGGTGCACCACGACGCCCGGGTCGCGTCGCTCGACGGCGCCACCCGCGAGGTCGTCGTCGCGTCCGGCGGGGGCACGACGACGATCGCGGACGTCGACCACGCCGTCGTCGTCCCGCACTACCGGGGGCCGTCCTGGCTGGCCGGTCTCGCCGGTGGCGAGCACGGGCTCGTCGACGTCGACCCCGAGACGATGGCGCACCGCAGCGCACCGGACGTGTGGTCCCTCGGTGACGTCGCCGACCTGCGCACCCGCCCGTCCGGGGGAGCGCTGCGCCGGCAGGTCGACGTCCTCGCCGACAACATCGCCCGCCGCCGTCTCGGCGAGCCGTTGCGCCGCTACGACGGCTACACGATCATCCCGATCACCACCGACCGGCGCCGGCTGCTCCTCGCCGAGATGGACCGCGACGGCACCCCTCAGCCCACCGTGCGCCGACCCGATCTCACCGTCCCGAGGACCTGGCTGTGGGTCTTCGACCGCTACCTCGAGCCGAGGGTCTACCGCTACGCCCTGCTGCGCGGCCGCGTCTGAGGCCGGACCGAGATCGGACCGGCTGCGCGGGCGCAGGTGCAGGGTCCATCCTGGCGACGAGAGGTCGCGCCGCACGAGGGCGGACGGGAGGTCGGTGCCATGGGTGGGCCGTCGCGAGACGAGCAGGAGTTCGTCAGCTGGGCGCGCTCCAGCGTGGCCGGGCTGCTGCGCGAGGCCGGCCACGGCCGGGTCGACGAGGAGCAGGCCCGCGTCGACGTGCACGAGGCCCTCGTCCTCGTGGCCGTGCGCTGGGGCGTGCTGCGCCACGAGGAGCCCCTCGCGTACGCGCGGCGCGCCATGCACCGGCACCGGACCCACCCGGGCTCGCGGACGACGCCCCCTCCCGCCACGTCCGACCTCGACGCCCTCGTCGACAGCGCGTGGCGCACCGCGACGACCCGTCGTCGGGCCGGGCGGCGCCGCGGGGCGGTCGTCGCGGCGGCCGTCGTCGCCGTGCTCGGCGTCGGCTTCGCCCTCGGGCCCGACGCGGCGGTCGAGCCCGTGCCGGCCCCGACGTCGACCTCCGAGGGCCCGGGCCGCCCGGTCGTGCTCGGCGGCGCCCAGGTCGACCGGCTCGTCCCGGCCGAGCAGCTGGGCGACCTGCCGCGGCACCCCGACCCGGGCAGCCTGGGCCTCGGGGCGACGCTGGGCTGGACCGCGGGCGCCGACATCTCCGGGCTGCCGCAGGGCGGGCTCTCGCAGCCGGTGCGCGCCGTGGCCCTGCGCCGCGTGCAGGGTCGTCACCGGGCGCACCTCGTGCTGCGCCTCACGGGCACGCCGACGCCCTACGTCGAGGTCGAGGAGCTGCTGACCAGCCAGGTCGTCGGGGAGCCGCTCGTGCTCACCGGCGACATGATCCACCCCGACCGCGACCGGGTCGCCGTGCCCCAGCCGGGTCGGGTGGTCGTCGTGGACGTCGCCCGCGGGCGCACCCAGGAGATCCCGGTGCCCGACGACCGGCTGAGCAGCCTCGGGTGGGCCGGCAACGGCGACATCATCGTGCGCGGGGAGTCGACGTGGCGGATCACCGGCTCGCGCGTGCGGCGGGCAGATCCCCAGGTCAGCCCGGCCCCCGAGGTGCTCGTGCTGCGTCCCGACGGCCGGCTCGAGCGCTCCTCCTACGCCGGCACGGGCGACCTCGTCGGCGGCGAGACGATGCCGGGCCCGGTCGGCGGTGTGCACGGCGAGACGGTGAGCGACATCGCCGGGTGGTCGGCGGCCGGCATCTGGCTGCCGCAGTGGGCCACCGCCCAGCTCGACGGCAGCTACCAGGGCGTCTACGCCGTGCAGGTCGACGCCTCGCCCCGTCCCCGGGTGCTCGCCGCGGCCGACGACAGCACCGTCATGGGCGGCCTCTTCCCGCTCGACTGGGGGCCGGCCGACCAGCTGCTCCTCCTCTCGCGCTCCGCCCTGGGCACCTGGGTCCTCGTGTGGGACGTCCACACCGGCACGACGTGGCGGGTCACCGAGGTCCTCGGGCAGCCACCGCCGGGGTCGCAGCCGGCGGTGGGGGAGATGGTCGGCTCGCCGGTGCTGTGAGCCGGCGGGGAGGGGCTGTCCGCCGGTGGTGGGACACTGGGGTGGTCATGAGCGCTCCCACCACCACCTCGCCCCGCACCGCGCCGCCCGCGACGCAGGCCGCGTCGCCGGTGCTGCCACCCCTTCGCCTCGGCCGCCACACGATCACCTCGCCGGTGGTCCTCGCGCCGATGGCCGGCATCACCAATGTCGCCTTCCGCCGGCTGTGCCGGCGCTACGGCGCGGCCGGTCACGTCGCCGGCGGGGCCGACGGGGCGAGCAGCCTGTACGTCAACGAGATGGTCACCTCGCGTGCGGTCGTCGAGCGCTCGCCCGAGACGATGCGGCTGCTCGAGCACGACCCGGACGAGCACCCGCGCAGCGTCCAGCTCTACAGCGTCGACCCCGGTGCCACCCGGCTGGCCGCCCGCATCATCGCCACGGAGGACCGGGCCGACCACATCGACCTCAACTTCGGGTGCCCGGTGCCGAAGGTGACGCGCAAGGGCGGGGGAGCGGCGCTGCCGTGGAAGCGCGACCTCTTCCGCTCCATCGTCGCCGCCGCCGTCGAGGAGGGCTCGCGCCGCGACATCCCGGTGACGGTGAAGATGCGCAAGGGTATCGACGACGAGCACCTCACCTACCTCGAGGCCGCGCAGATCGCCGTCGACGAGGGGGTCGCGGCGATCTCGCTGCACGGCCGCACCGCGTCCCAGGCGTACTCCGGCCAGGCCGACTGGTCGGCGATCCGGCTGCTCAAGGAGACGATCACGCAGGTCCCGGTCCTCGGCAACGGCGACATCTGGTCGGCCGACGACGCCCTGCGGATGGTCCGCGAGACCGGCTGCGACGGCGTCGTCGTCGGCCGCGGCTGCCTGGGCCGGCCGTGGCTCTTCACCGACCTCGCCGCCGCCTTCGCCGGCTCCGACGCCCGCGTCCGCCCGACCCTCGGCGAGGTCGCGGCGACGCTGCGCCTGCACGCCGAGCACCTCGTCGACTTCTACGACGGCGACGAGCTGCGCGGCTGCCGCGACATCCGCAAGCACATCGCCTGGTACCTCAAGGGCTTCCCGGCCGGCTCGCGCGTGCGCAACCAGCTCGCGCTCGTCGACTCCCTCGCCGCCCTGGACGAGCTCATCGCGACGCTCGACCCGGACGTGCCCTGGCCCGCCGAGGCCGCCGACGGGCCCCGGGGCCGCGCCGGCTCCCCGCGCACCGTCGCCCTCCCGGAGGGCTGGCTGCGCAGCCGCGAGCTCGACGCCGACCAGGCCGCCCAGGTCTCCCAGGCCGAGCTGTCGGTGAGCGGCGGCTGAGATGACGTCGGGGGCGAAGGGGGCGCCCGGTCGCCCCGGGGGGACGCCGGAGCGACCGGCGACCTACTTCGCCGACGCGGCCGAGCTGCGCGCGTGGTTCGAGGAGCACCACGACAGCGCGAGCGAGCTGTGGATGGGGCTGCGCGGCAAGCACGTCGCCGACCGCGGCATCACCTGGGCCGAGGCCGTGCCGGTCGCCCTGTGCTTCGGGTGGATCGACAGCGTGAGCGAGCGGGTCGACGAGGACTCGCGGCGCCAGCGCTGGACGCCCCGTCGTGCAGGCAGCACGTGGAGCGCGGTCAACGTCGCTCACGTCGAGCGGCTGCGCGAGCAGGGGCTGATGACGCCGGCGGGCGAGGCGGCCTTCGAGCGGCGGCGCGAGGACCGCACGGCGATCTACACCTACGAGGTCGAGGCCGGTGAGCTGCCGCAGGGATACGCGGCCCGTCTCGAGGCAGAGCCCCGTGCCCGGGCCTTCTGGGCCGAGGCGACGCCGGGGTACCGCAAGCAGGCCACCCACTGGGTGCTCGGCGCGAAGCAGGAGGCCACCCGCGAGCGGCGGATGGGCGAGCTCGTCGCCGACTGCGCGGCCGGTCGGCTCATCCGCACGCAGCGCTACGGCACCGAGCCGGCCTGGGTGCGTCGGGCCCGAGCCGCCCAGGACGGGCTCTGAGGTCTAGGTCGTCCTCGACGTGTCGACGTCGTCACGGGGGTCCCACCCCTGCATCCAGCGCGAACCGCCGGTCGGGACCTGGCGGGGCTCGTGGACACGCAACGACCCGCTCTCCAGGCCGTGGCGGTCGCCGAGGGTGGGCAGCACCTCGGCGACGAAGCGTTCCGGGTCCGAGGGGACGACGAGCGCCGCGGGCCGGCCGGACCGCGTGCCCAGGGCGACGACCCAGCCGCCGGAGTAGCGCTCGACGTCGAGGTGGTGGTCCTCGGCGTTGCGCTCGACGGTGACGAGGGGTGCCTCGTGCCGAGGCCCGACGGCGACGAGCCCCGCGAGGTCCTGGTCGACCTGGTCATGGCGACGCGCGAGCTCGTCGCGGGGCAGGACGGCGGTCAGCGGGTAGACGACGCGCTCCTCGCTCGGGTGCCACCTGCTCGTGAGCGGCAGCTGGACGACGACGAGGACGTGCTCCTGCACCGACGTGGCGACGTCGAGGCGCACGCCGTCGTCACGGGTGCCGAGGATCAGCAGGTGCGCGCTCGCCACGGCGCCGGCCCGGCGCATCTCTCGACGCCAGCGCATGAGCGGCCAGGTCGGCAGCAAGACCGCCGCCGCCAGTCCGAGCAGGACGAGGGCGAGGACGGGGTCCGAGAGCACGAGCAGGCAGAGCAGCAGCGCGAGCCCGCCGATCACCCAGCCCATGACGGACAACGCCATGGCGGGACCCGCGAGCCCCGGGAAGGGATCGGCGACCGGGATCCCGCGGCCGCGCTGCCCGGCGCGGCTCGCGGCCCAGCGCACGGCGTACCGCGCCTCGGCGAGGGTGATGATGTGCCGCCACACCGAGGTGACCCACAGCAGCAGCACGCCGACCGCGAGCGGCGCCAGCAGGGCGAGGACGGCGCCGCGGAGCACCTCCGGCGACGTCTGCGCCTCGAGGGCCTCGAAGGGGTCGTCGACCCCCGTGTCCTGCCGGGCGACGAAGCCGGCGACGAGCAGGGCGAGGAGCACGACGAGGGTGAGCGCTCCCATGAGGTTGCGGACCCGGGCGATGCGGGCGCCCCACCGCTCGGCGGGCAGCCCGTCGGGGTGGTCTCGATGCCGGTCGGCGACGAGGTCGAGCCCGTCCTGCACGCTGTGCTCGGTGACCTGCGGGCGCATCGCGAGGAGGGCACGAGCCGCCGAGTCGGGGCCGGAGGCGCCGAGGAGCACGTCGACGGCGTCGGCGCCGAGCCACCGTCGTACCCGCACGGCGGCGGTCAGCTGCTCGGCATCGATCGTCGCGTCGTCGGGGGTGGCAGGTGGCGGCTCGTCCGGGGTCGTCACAGACGCAACCCTAGGGCGGGGTCCTGCCGGACATAGGCTCGCCCCGTGACCTATGCCGAGGCCGATCGTGAGCGCTGGGTGGCCGAGGACCCCGTGCACAAGCGCGCCGATCGCGACGACTTCGCGCGCGACCGGGGGCGGCTCATCCACTCCGCCGCCCTGCGCCGGCTCGCGGCGAAGACCCAGGTCGTCCAGCCGGCGAGCGACGACTTCGTGCGCAACCGGCTGACCCACACCCTCGAGGTCGCTCAGATCGGCCGGGAGTTCGGCGGGGCGCTGGGCTGCAACGCCGACGTCGTCGAGGTGGCCTGCCTCGCGCACGACCTCGGGCATCCCCCCTTCGGCCACAACGGGGAGAGCGCGCTCGACGCGATCGCCGCGGGCATCGGCGGCTTCGAGGGCAACGCGCAGACCCTGCGGATCCTCACCCGGCTCGAGGCCAAGCGGGTCCACCCCGACGGCCGCCCTGCCGGTCTCAACCTCACCCGCGCGAGCCTCGACGCCGCGACGAAGTACCCCTGGACCCGCGACGACGGCCCGCGCCCCGGACCGAAGTACGGCGCGTACGGCGACGACGTCGCGGCCTTCGGCTGGGTGCGCCATGGAGCCGCGCCACGGGTGCGCTGCCTCGAGGCCGACGTCATGGACTGGTCGGACGACGTCGCCTACTCCGTGCACGACGTCGAGGACGCCGTCGCCTCCGGCCAGCTCGACCCCGCGGCCCTGCGCGACACCGCCAGCTCGGACTCGGTGCTCGCCGCCGCCCACGGCGAGTACGCCGCGGACCTGCCGGCACACGAGGTCGAGGCCGCGCTCGCCCGGCTCACCGACCAGGGCCTCGTGCCGCTGCACTTCGACGGCAGCCGCGAGGCGCTCGCCCGGCTCAAGGACATGACCTCGCGCCTCGTCGGCCGCTTCGTCCAGGCCGCCGAGGAGGCCACCCGCGAGCGCTACGGGCCCGGCCCGCTCACCCGCTACGCGGCCTCGCTCGTCGTGCCCGACGACAGCCGCGCCGAGGTCGCGGTGCTCAAGGGGATGGCCGCCCACTTCGTCATGCACGCGAGCGAGCGCGCCGACGTCTACGTGCGCCAGCGGGTCGTCGTCGGCGACCTCGTCGAGTGGTTCGCCGCCGACCCACGGAGCCGTCTCGACCCCGATCTGCGGGCCGACCACGCCGCCGCGGCCGACGACGCGGCACGGCTGCGGGTCGTCGTCGACCAGGTCGCCGGGCTCACCGACGTCCGGGCACTCGCCCTCCACGCCCGGCTCTGAGCGTCCCCTTCGCCGCGACAGGGGTGCCGCTCGGGACGGCGTCCGGGGAACCCGTCCGTGCCCGGGACGACGGACCCGGCCCAGGACACCCGCCCATGACCGAGACGTGTCCCGGTCACGCGGAGACGTCCCGGTCGGCCGCGGTGATCCCGGCCCGAGCGCGGGACTCGGGTCATCGCGGCCGGGTCGTCACCTCCGTGCGCCGAGGTCGGCTCTGAGCGCCCCCTTCGCCGCGGCACCTAGACTCACCTCGACCGCAGGAGGTGCACGCGTGGCAGGCAGGATCAGGGCCGAGGACGTCACGGCCGTCAAGGAGCGCTCGTCGATCACCGACGTCGTCCGCGAGCACGTGACGCTGCGCCCCGCAGGGGTCGGCGCGATGAAGGGGCTGTGCCCCTTCCACGACGAGAAGACCCCCTCCTTCACCGTGCGCGAGTCCGTCGGCAGCTATCACTGCTTCGGCTGCGGCGAAGGGGGAGACGTCCTCGACTTCGTGCAGAAGGTCGACCACCTCACCTTCACCGAGTCCGTCGAGCGGCTCGCCGGCAAGCTCGGCCTCGAGCTGCGCTACGAGGAGGGCGGTGCGCCGCGCCGCGGCGAGAGCATCGGCAAGCGCTCCCGGCTCATCGAGGCCAACCGCACGGCCGAGCAGTGGTACCAGCAGATGCTTGTCGACACGAGCGAAGGGCGAGCCGGTCGCGACTTCCTGCGCCAGCGCGGCTTCATGCGCCCCGACGCCGAGCGCTTCGGCATCGGCTACGCACCCCGCGGGGGCGAGGAGCTGACCCGCCACCTCCTCGGACGCGGCTTCACCGACGAGGAGCTCGTCGCCGCCGGCTTGAGCGGGCGGGGCTCGAGGGGCCTCTACGACCGCTTCCGCGGCCGTCTGCTGTGGCCGATCCGGGACACGACGGGCGACACCCTCGGCTTCGGCGCCCGGCGCCTCTTCGAGGACGACCGGATCAACGCGAAGTACCTCAACACCTCCGAGACGGCGATCTACAAGAAGAGCCAGGTGCTCTACGGGCTCGACCTCGCGAAGAAGGCGATCTCGACCGAGCGCAAGGCCGTCGTCGTCGAGGGCTACACCGACGTCATGGCGGCCCACCTCTCCGGGGTCGAGCAGGCCGTGGCGACGTGCGGCACCGCCTTCGGTGTCGACCACATCAAGATGCTCCGGCGGATCATGCGCGACGAGGCCGACATGTCGCCGGCGCGGGTGGTCTTCACCTTCGACGGCGACGCGGCGGGGCAGAAGGCCGCGATGAAGGCCTACGGCGAGGACCAGCGCTGGGCCAGCCAGTCCTTCGTCGCGGTCGCCCGTGAGGGCATGGACCCGTGCGACCTGCGGCTGCGGGACGGGGACGCCGCGGTGCGCGACCTCGTCGAGTCGGCGGTCCCGATGTTCGAGTTCGCGGTGCGCACGACGCTCGAGCGCTTCGACCTCACGACCGCGGAGGGTCGCGTGCGCGCGATGACGGCGGTCGCCCCGATCATCAACGCGATCCGCGACAGCGCGCTGCGCCCGGAGTACATCCGCACCGTCGCCGGATGGGTCGGTGTCGAGGTCGAGCAGATGCGCACCGCGACCCAGCGCGCCGGCCGTGTCTCGGCACAGCCGAGCACCGGCCCGAAGGAGCGCTCCGCACCCGCCGCTCCAGAGCCGAGCGCGGAGGCGATGGCCGGGCTGCCGGCGCCCGACCTGCGCGACCCCGTCGTCTTCGCCGAGCGCCAGCTCTTCCAGTCCGTGCTGCAGTACCCCTCCCTCTTCGCCGAGTCCGGCATCGAGGACTGGCAGCCCGAGGCGATCAGCGCCCCGGCGCACCGGGCCGTGCTCGACGCGATCCGTGAGGTCGGCCTGCGCCCGGACCTCTCGCTCGGCGGCTGGCACGCGCTGCTCGGCGAGGCCGCGTCGCTCACCGTGCGCGGGCTCATCGCCGAGCTCGCCGTCGCCCCCGTGCCCGTCGTCCTCGAGGCCTCGAGCGGGCTGCCGCCGCGGGCGTACACCGACTCGCTCGTCGCCCGGGTGCGGGAGCGCCAGGTGAGCCGCGAGATCGCCGACGGCATGGCGACGATGCGGCGCCTGGGCACCGACCCCAAGGCCGACCAGGCCGAGCTGCGCGCACTCTCGGTGCGCCTGCAGGACCTGGAGCGCCAGCGCGCAGCCATCCGTGATGGGCTGACCCGATGAGCATCCTGCGCCGACGTGACAAGCAGCCCCAGCCCGAGGGTCTCGAGCGGGGGGAGCGGGTCCTCGCCAGCGCGGCCCTCGCCGACGGCGGTGTGCTCGCCGTGACGACCTACCGGCTCGTCGTCGACGGCGAGCAGCCCGAGCGCTGCCCGTGGCACCTCGTCGACGGCGGCGGCTGGCGTCCCGAGCGCGACGAGATCTGGGCGACCTTCGTCGACGGGCGTGAGCCGGGAGCCTGGGTGCTGCCGGACCCGGGCCCGGTGACGGACGCCTTCCGCGAGCGCGTCCAGGCCAGCGTCGTGCTCACCGAGCACGTCGGCGTCGATCGTCGCGACAAGGCCCGGGTCGTCCTGCGCAAGGACCTCGCGACGGGCGCGCTGAGCGTGCAGACCATCTACTCCGAGGGCGCCGACCCCGACCGGCCCGAGCTCAAGGAGCAGGTCGACGACGCCCTCGCCCGGCTCGCGGAGCACGTCGGCCTCGAGCGCTGACCGCCGTTTTCGTCGCTCGCGGTCTTCTTGCTATGGTGGCGCAGCGCTGAGGCGCGATCCCCTGTAGCTCAATTGGCAGAGCAATCGACTGTTAATCGATAGGTTGTTGGTTCGAGTCCAACCGGGGGAGCTCTTCATGACCAGGCCCGGACGCATCGCGTCCGGGCCTTCGTCGTGCCCCGGCCGGGTCAGCTCGAGGTGCTCGAGCCGGAGGGCGACGGGGTGGTCGGGGACGTGCAGGACCGCACCTGCGGCGGCCGGTAGGTCTGCCGGCCGATGACCTTCGCGCTCGGCAGGTTGCGGGCGACGGTCCGGCGCCACTCGCCCGAGGAGATCATCGTGCGCAGCCCCTCGCTCACCCGGTAGCACAGGGCTCGGTCGTCCTTGGCCAGCCCGATCCCGTAGGACTCCCGGCCGAAGGGGCGACCGGACAGCCGCAGGTCGCTCCCGTCCTCCTCCTCGAGGTAGCCGGCGAGGATCGTCGTGTCGGACGTGACCGCCTTGACCTCGCCCTCGCGGAGCCGGTCGACGCATGCGTCGACGCTCTTCTCCTCGACGATGTGCAGCCCGGTGTAGTCGCGCACGAGGCGCTGCGTCGCCGAGGAGCCCGCGGCACCGCACACGGTGAAGCCCCTGAGCTCCTGCGGCGAGCGGATGCTGCTGCGGCGGGGGAGCAGGAGCTCTTGGTCGGTGACGAGGTAGGGCCCGGCGAAGCGGACCTGCTCGGCGCGCTGCGGCGTCATCGAGTAGCTGGAGACGACCATGTCGACCTGACCGGTCGCGAGGAGGGTCTCGCGCTGGTCGGGGATCGCCTGGACGAAGGTGATGCGCTCGGTGCCCATCTGCTGCGCGACGTAGCGGCTGACGTCGACGTCGAGACCGGAGTAGTCGTCGCCGTCCTTGACGCCGAGGCCGGGCTGGTCGAAGGAGATCGCGACGCGCAGGCGGTCGGGCGCCGGCGGCAGCCCGTCGCTCGAGGTCGTCGTGCCAGGGGTGGGGGTCGAGGTGCTCGGGGGCACGTCGACGGCCTGGCTGCACGCGCTCACCAGCAGCAGGGCCGGGACCGCGAGGGCAGCGGCGACTCGACGACCCCTGGGCATGGCCCTCATCCTCGCACCCCGCGTGCGGGACGGCCTCCCCCTTCGCCCAGGTCAGACGGGGTTGTGACCGCACCGTCACCCGCCGTCTCGAGCCCTGGGCACGGGTGCGGGGGCGCGGGCGTAGTCTCCTGCGCACCCGACCGAGGAGCAGCGATGCCCGACCGCCCGACCGAGCACGAGTCCCTCGCCGGGGCTGCCCGCCGGCCCTACTGGACCGACCCGGACCTGCGGCCGGCGCCCTCGCCGGGGGAGTCGCTCCGGGGCGAGGTGCGCTGCGACCTCGCGGTCGTCGGGGGAGGCTTCACCGGGCTGTGGGCGGCCCTGCAGGCCGCGGAGGCGGACCCGGGTCGGAGGGTCGTCGTGCTCGAAGGGGGACCGCTCGGCTTCGGCGCGTCAGGGCGCAACGGCGGCTTCGTCTCTCCCTCGCTCACCCACGGGCTGGCCCAGGGTGTCGGGTGCTGGCCCGACGAGATCGAGACCCTCGAGCGGATGGGGGCCGAGAACTTCGCGGGTCTGCAGGCCGACGTGGCCCGGCTGGGCATCGACTGCGACCTCCACGTCCCGGGGGAGCTGACCCTCGCGCTCGACGAGCACCAGGTGAGCACGCTGCGCGAGGGCTACCAGCTGCACCGGCAGCACGGTGCCGACGTGACCTGGCTCGACGCCCGAGCGGCGCGCGAGCGCGTCGACTCCCCGTGCTACCGCGCCGGCATGCTCGACCCGACGGTGGGTCTCGTCGACCCGGCGCGGCTGCTGTGGGGCCTGGCCACCGCGGCCCGGGAGCGCGGCGTCGTGGTCGTCGAGCGCAGCCCGGTGCGGGCGATGGTGCGCGACGGGTCGGGGATGCGGCTGCGCGGTGACGAGGGCTCGGTCCGCGCCGACCAGGTCGTCCTCGCGACCGGGGCGTACCCCGCGCTGCTGCGGCGGGTGGGCGCGTGGGTCATCCCCGTCTACGACCACGTCCTCATGACCGAGCCGCTCACCGGCGAGCAGCTCGCGTCCCTGCGGTGGCACGGGCGCGAGGGGCTGACCGACGCGGGCAACCAGTTCCACTACTACCGGCTCACCGCCGACGACCGCATCCTCTTCGGCGGGTACGACGCGAGCTATCACTACGGCGGCCGCATCGACGCCGAGCTCGAGCAGGGGGCGTCGCACGACCTGCTGGCCCGGCACCTGCTCGAGATCTTCCCCCAGCTGGAGGGAGTGCGGATCAGCCACCGGTGGGCCGGGGTCATCGACACGACCTCGCGCTTCACCCCGATCTTCGGGACCTCGCACGGTGGCCGCGTGGCCTACGCGATGGGGTACACCGGGCTGGGGGTCGCGTCCACGCGCTTCGGCGCGGCGGTGGCGCTCGACCTCCTCGCCGGTGCCGAGACCGAGCGCACCGGTCTGTCGATGGTGCGGGACAAGCCCATCCCCTTCCCGCCAGAGCCGCTGCGCTACGCGGCGGTCCAGGCGACCCGTGCGGCGATGGCCCGTGAGGACAGGACCGGGCGAAGGGGGCCGCTCCTGCGCGCGCTCGACGTCGCCGGGGTGGGCTTCGACTCCTGAGCGGTCGGGACGCAGCCAGCAGTCGTGACGTAGGGCGGCTGGGGCTTGAACCCAGGACCGACGGATTATGAGTCCGCTGCTCTGACCGACTGAGCTACCGCCCCGCACCGCGAGGCGGTGACGCGGGCAGGCTACCGCCCCCTTCGCCCCTGCCCGCGCACAGGTCGCCGGCCGACCGACAGCCTCCTGACAGGTCCGCCCGAGGTCGGGCCTACGTCGTGCGGCGAGCGTGGGATCTCCACATCCCCGACGGAAGGAGACACACATGCAGACGGAGAAGCTCATCGGGATCGGTGCGGCCGGTCTGGCCGCCCTCGGCCTCGGCGTCACCGGCGCCTCGTTCGCCTCGGCGGACGACAGCCCCTCGACCGGCTCGTCCAGCACGGGCTCGACCCAGGGCTCCGGCGAAAGCCAGGGTCAGCAGGGCGCGAAGGGGGAGCGGCCCGCGCCGGTCGACGACGGCCGGGAGCTGAGCGCTGATGCCGCGAGCAAGGCGATCACCGCCGCGCAGGGCAAGGAGGCGGACGCCGCGGTCAAGGGCGTGCACCTCGGTCGTGACGGCGGCTACGACGTCATGATGCTCCGCACGGACGGCACGATGGTCGAGGTCACGGTCGACGACTCCTTCACCGTGACCGGTGTCGAGGAGCGCGACGGTCGCGGCGGTCCGGGCGGTCCTCGTGGCGGCCCGGGCGGCCACGGAGCACCCGGCCAGGCCCCTGGCTCCCAGGGCTCGAGCGGCGAGGACTCCGACGACGCCCAGCAGGAGGCGCCCTCGGCGCCTCAGGGCGAGCAGGACTCGTCGCCGAGCGCCAGCTCCACCGTGAGCTGACCTGCCGGCCGGGCCCGGGAGCCCCTGCCCCCGGGCCCGGTCCGCTCGCCCCGTCGTCCGGGCCGTGATCCCTTCGCCCCGGGCCGTGACGGGTGAGGCAGTCGTGACCCGTGCGACCTCGCACTACCAGAGTCATCAGAAGTGCCCGGTGCGGGGGGTGGTGCTCCTGGTGCCGATGGGGCATGATGAGCCCAAACAGACGGCTGCGGCCGTCTCATATCTATGCATCACCACCGCGCATCGAGCGCATCCATCTCCGAGCAGTGCCCTGGCCGTGGGGAAGACGTCCATCGCACACAAGGAGGAACGGATGTCGACCGCAACGCGTGGAGTGGTGTTCATCCACAGCACCCCGACGGCGCTCTGCCCCCACATCACGTGGGCGCTGGAGTCTGCTCTCGGGCGTGACGTGGCCCTCGAGTGGACCGAGCAGCCGCTGGGTCCCTCGCTTCGTCGTGCCGAGGTCTCCTGGACGGGTCTGCCGGGCACCGGCGCGGCCCTGGCCTCCGCCCTGCGCGGGTGGGAGGGCGTGCGCTACGAGGTGACCGAGGAGCCGAGCCCCGGTGTCGACGGGTCACGCTGGTCGCACACCCCGAGCCTGGGCATCCATCACGCGACGATCTCTGCCTCCGGCGACACCGTCATCCACGAGAACCGCCTGCGTGAGGTCCTCACCCTCGCCCAGGGCGCAGGGGAGGCCGTCGAGGACATGCTCGACGAGCTCCTCGGCAGTCAGTGGGATGCCGAGCTCGAGCCCTTCCGCCACGCCGGCGAGGGCGCGCCCGTGCGCTGGCTGCACAAGGTCGGCTGACCTCCACCCACCCATGACGAAGGGGTGCGCCGCGGATCCTCCCCGCGGCGCACCCCTTCGCCATGCCCTGAGTCACCCGCCCCAGTCACCTCGGGCAAGGACCTTCGACCTCGGGAAGGAAATGTTCTTTCCCGAGGTCGAGCTTTCCCGCCCTGGGCGGGAAAGCTGAGGCCTCAGAGCGGGATGTTCGTGTGCTGCCCACGGGTCGCGGGGGCGGCGGCGAGGGTGGCGACGACCGCGGAGCGGGTCCCCGTCGGCTCGACGATCTCGTCGACGACGCCGATCTCGACCGCCCGCGGCAGACCACCGGAGAGGCGGTCGTGCTCGGCGGCGAGCTGCTCCTCGACGGCGGCGCGCTCTGAGTCGTCGACCTCGGCCAGGCGTCGGCGGTGCAGGATCCGGATGGCCGCGACCGAGCCCATGACCGCCACGTGCGCGTCGGGCCAGGCGTAGACCTTCGTCGCGCCGAGCGAGCGCGAGTTCATCGCGATGTACGCGCCGCCGAAGGTCTTGCGGGTGACGACGGTGACGCGCGGGACGACCGACTCGGCGAAGGCGTGGAGCAGCTTCGCCCCGCGTCGCACGACGCCGTCCCACTCCTGGCCGACACCGGGCAGGTAGCCCGGCACGTCGACGAGGACGACGAGCGGGATGCCGAAGGCGTCGCACATCCGCACGAAGCGGGCCGACTTCTCCGCCGAGGCGGAGTCGAGGCAGCCACCC
Organism: Janibacter melonis; assembly: GCF_003721155.3. Taxonomy (NCBI): domain Bacteria; kingdom Bacillati; phylum Actinomycetota; class Actinomycetes; order Micrococcales; family Intrasporangiaceae; genus Janibacter; species Janibacter melonis. The sequence continues at coordinate 489,537 of NZ_CP044548.2, forward strand.
AGGCGCATCGGGTTGTTGGCGATGACACCGACGCTGCGACCACCGAGACGGCCCAGCGCGGTGACGATGTTCGGCGCCCACCGCGCGTGCAGCTCTTCGGTCGTGCCCTCGTCGAGGAGGTCGTCGACGAGCGAGTGCACGTCGTAGGCGCGCTTGGCCGACTCGGGCAGCGAGGCCGCGAGGTCGCGGTCCTCGACGCCGTCGACGTCGAACTCGCCCTGCGTCGCCGGGTCCATGAGACGCGCGATGGCGCGGCCCCGGGCGAAGGCGTCGTCGACGGAGCTCGCGAGGACGTGGACGACACCGGAACGACGCCCGTGCGGCTCGGGCCCACCGAGGCGCAGCGCGTCGACGGCCTCGCCGGTGACGGAGCGCACGACGTCGGGCCCGGTGACGAAGATCCGGCCCTCGGGGGCGAGGATGACGACGTCGGTGAGCGCCGGGCCGTAGGCGGCGCCGCCGGCAGCCGCGCCGATGACGATGGAGATCTGCGGGATCTTGCCGCTCGCGCGGGTCATGATCGCGAAGATCAGGCCGACGGCGTGCAGCGAGACGACGCCCTCGGGCAGACGGGCGCCACCGCTGTGCCACAGGCCGATGATCGGCAGCTGCTCGGCGAGGGCGAGCTCGTAGGCGTCGACGACGACGCGGCAGCCGTCGACACCCATCGCGCCGCCCATGATCGTCGCGTCGGAGACGAAGGTGATGACCCGCTGGCCGTCGACCGTGCCGCGCGCGGCCATCATGCCGGAGCCGTCGTCGGGCCCGAGGAGCTCGACCGAGCCCTCGTCGAGGAAGGCCCGCAGGCGCTTCTCCGGGTGACGCGGGTCCTGCAGGCGGTCGGGCTTGCCGGCCTTGCTCACGGCAGCGCTCGCGGCGCTGGGCTGGCGCGCCATCAGATGCTCCCGAAGGCGAGCGCGACGTTGTGACCGCCGAAGCCGAAGGAGTTGTTGAGGGCGATGATCTGGCCGTCGCCGAGCGGGCGGGGCTCGTCGCGCACGACGTCGAGCGTCACGGCGGGGTCGAGATCGGTGATGTTGATCGTCGGGGGAGCGACCCGGTGGTAGACCGCGAGCGCGGAGAAGATCGCCTCGAGCGAGCCGGCCGCACCCAGGAGGTGACCGGTCATCGACTTCGTGCCGCTCACGGCCATGTGGTCGGCCTCGTCGCCGAAGGCGCGACGGATCGCGGCCACCTCGGCGACGTCGCCGACGGGCGTCGACGTCGCGTGGGCGTTGATGTGGACGACGTCGGCGGGGGTGGCCCCGGCGTCGGTCACGGCGTCGGCCATCGCGCGGCTGGCACCGGCGCCCTCGGGCTCGGGGGCAGCCATGTGGTGGGCGTCGGCGCTCACGCCGAAGCCGGCGAGCGTCGCGTAGATCGTCGCGCCGCGGGCCTTCGCGTGCTCCTCGGACTCGAGGACCATGATCGCGGCGCCCTCGCCGAGGACGAAGCCGTCGCGCGTCGTGTCGTAGGGGCGCGAGGCGGTCGCCGGGTCGTCGTTGCGGGTCGACAGCGCCTGCATCGCGGCGAAGCCGGCGATGGGCAGCGGGTGGATCGCGGCCTCGGAGCCGCCGCAGACGACGACGTCGGCCTTGCCGTCGCGGATCATCTGCAGGCCGTAGCCGATCGACTCCGCGCCGGAGCTGCAGGCCGAGACGAGGGTGTGGGCGCCCGCGCGGGCACCGAGCTCGAGCGAGATCGTGCCGGAGGCGCTGTTGGGCATGAGCATGGGGATCGACAGCGGGTAGACCCGACGGGCCCCCTTCGAGCCGAGGGTGTCCCACGCGGTGATGAGGGTCTGCACCCCGCCGATGCCGCTGCCGACGGCGACGCCGAGCCGCTCGGGCTCGACCTCGGGGGCGCCGGCGTGCTGCCAGGCCTCACGGGCGGCGACGAGCGCGTACTGGGCGAAGGGGTCAAGCCGCTTGGTCTCGACCTTCTTGAGCACCTCGGCCACCGGGGTGGTGAGGCTGGCGGCGAAGGTGACGGGCAGCTCGTGCTCGCTCACCCACTCCTGGGTGAGGGGCCGGGCGCCGGGGGTCCCCGCGAGCGCGGCCTCCCAGGTGGAGGTGACGTCCCCGCCGAGCGGGGTGGTCGCCCCGAGACCGGTGACGACGACGGTGGGTGAAGTCATGAGTTCTCCGTGGTGGGGTCGGCGAAGGGGGTGGGCCCGGCGGCCGCGCGGCACCGGTCGTGGTGACGACCGGCGCCGCGTGGCAGCGCGGTGGTGCGGGCGATCAGCCCTGGTTGGTCTTGATGTAGGTGACGGCGTCGCCGACGGTCTTGAGGTTCTTGACCTCCTCGTCGGGGATCTTCACCCCGAACTTCTCCTCCGCGGTGACCGCGATGGTCATCATCGACAGCGAGTCCACGTCGAGGTCGTCGGTGAAGCTCTTGTCGGCGGTGACCTCGGCAGCGTCGATGCCGGTCTCCTCGGCGACGACCTCGGCGAGGCCCTCGAGGATCTCCTGGTCGGTGTAGGCCATGCGTGTCTCCTTCTTCTGTGTGGGTGGTGCTGGTGGTGCGGGTGGTCAGGGGGCGATGACGACCTGGCCGGCGTAGGCCAGGCCGGCGCCGAAGGCGATCTGCAGGACGACGTCGCCGCTGCGGATCTGGCCGGACTCGACGAGCTTGCTCATCGCGAGCGGCACGGAGGCGGCCGAGGTGTTGGCCGTCGTGCGGATGTCGTCGGCGATGACGACCGACTCGGGCAGGCCGAGGGTCTTGGCCAGCGAGTCGATGATCCGCATGTTCGCCTGGTGCGGCACGAAGACGTCCACGTCGGCGACGGTGAGCCCGGCCGCGTCGAGGGTCTCCTGGGCCTTCTTCGCGATCGTCCACACGGCCCAGCGGAAGACGCTCTGGCCCTGCATCTTGATCGAGGGGAACTGCAGGTCCGGGTTGGCCCGGACCTCCATCCACGACTCGTCCTGGGCGATGACGGCCTTCTGCTCGCCGTCGCTGCCCCAGACGGTGGGGCTGATGCCCGGCGTCTCGGAGCGGGAGACGACCGCGGCGCCGGCGCCGTCGCCGAAGATGAAGGCGATGGTGCGGTCGTCGTAGTCGGTGAAGTCCGAGAGCTTCTCGACGCCGAGGACGAGGACGTTCTGGGCCGAGCCCGAGCGCACCATGTCCGAGGCCAGGCCGATGCCGTAGCAGTACCCGGCGCACGCGGCGCTGAGGTCGATGGCCATGCACGTCAGGCCCAGGCGGTGCGCGAGCTCGGGCGCCGCGGCGGGCGTCTGGTAGGGGTGGGTCACCGTCGCGACGAGGACCGCGTCGACCTGGTCGACCTCGAGCCCGGCGTGCGCGATCGCGGCGCGCGCGGCCTGCTCGGCCATGTCGACGACGGTCTCCTCCGGGGCCGCACGGTGGCGGGCCTCGATGCCGGAGCGCTGGCGGATCCACTCGTCGCTGGAGTCGATCCGCTCGACGATCTCGCTGTTGGGCACGACCCGCTCGGGGCGGTACCCGCCGATGCCCGAGATCCGCGAGTGGTAGCCGCCCGGCGTCGTGCCCAGGCCGGGGCTGAGGGTCACCATGCTGCTCATGCGAGCTCTCCCGTCGGGTGCAGGCGCAGCAGCGGCTGGCCGGGGGAGACGGGGTCGCCCTCCTCGACGAGCCACTCGACGACCTGCCCGCCGTAGGCCGAGATGACCTGGTGGGTGTCGCGAAGGGAGGAGACGCGGGCGACGAGGTCGCCCGGGCTCAAGGAGTCGCCGGGGCCGTGCGGCTCGACGGCGACGGTGCCCTTGACCGGGGCGACGACGAGGCGCCAGGCCGGGTCGGACGCGGTGCGCTCCTCGCCGTGCTCGCGCACCATGCGGTGGGCCGCCTCGAGGTCGTCCGGGGTGCGCAGCGCGAGCGTCTCGACGCCCTTGAGGCCACGCTTGGCCAGACCGGTGAGGGCGCCGGCCGGCGGCACCTCGATGATCCCGGTGACGCCGAGGTCGCGCATCGTGTCCATGCACAGGTCCCAGCGCACCGGCGAGGAGACCTGACGCACGATGCGCCGCAGCACCTCGCTGCCGGAGCCGACGACGGTGCCGTCGGAGTTCGACAGCAGCGGCACGCGCGCGTCGTGGGTGGAGACGGCGCGCGAGAGGCGCGAGAGGGTCTCGACGGCGGGCGACATGTAGTCGGTGTGGAAGGCGCCGGCGACCGAGAGCGGGATGACCCGGGCCTTCGCGGGGGCGTCGTCGGCCAGGGCGGCGAGCGCGTCGAGCGCACCGGCCGCGACGACCTGGCCGGCGCCGTTGACGTTGGCGGGGGTGAGACCGTGGCGCTCGATCGCGGCGAGCACCTCGCTCTCGTCGCCGCCGACGACCGCGCTCATGCCGGTCGGGGTCCGCGCCGAGGCGGCGGCCATCGCGCGGCCGCGCTGGGCGACGAGGACCATCGCCTGCTCGGCGCTGATGACACCCGCCGCGGCAGCGGCGGTGAGCTCGCCGACGGAGTGGCCCGCGCCGACGCCGACGACGCGGAAGCCGTCGGCCGGGTGCTGGAAGAGGCCGAGCATGCCGAGCAGGCCCGCGGCGACGATCAGGGGCTGGGCGACGGCGGTGTCCTTGATCGTCGCCTCGTCGGAGACGGTGCCGTGCTGCTCGAGGTCGAGACCGGCGACGGTGGACAGCCAGTAGAGGCGGTCGCGCATCCCGGGGAGCTCGAGCCAGGGGGCGAGGAAACCGGGGGTCTGGGAGCCCTGACCGGGGCAGGTGATCGCAAGCACGTCTCCACCTTCGCGATGATCGGGCCGTCGACGCGACGGCGACGGGCACAGCAAAATCAGTCAGTTGTTGGAGGTTACCTCCAACAACCGGCCGATCGTCAGGGCAGTGCGCACGGTGAAGGCGTCGTGCGGCTCAGCGAGGTCGTAGCCCGTGGCGTCGGTGATCTTGCCCAAGCGGTAGCGCACCGTGTTGACGTGGACGAAGAGGGCGCGCGCGGTGCCCTCGAGGCCCCCCTTCGTGTCGAGGTGGATCTCGGCGGTGCGCAGCAGCGCCGGCTGCGCGCGCAACGGCTCCCACACGGTCGTCACGAGCTCGTGGCGCGCCCACTCGTCGCCGGCGAGGGCCCGCTCGGGCAGCAGGTCCGAGGCGGGGCACGGGCGAGGGCAGGCCGGCCAGCCGCCGGACGCGTCGTAGCCGGCCATCGCGGCGGCGGCCGACAGCGCGCCCTCGACGAGGTCGTCGACGACGAGTCCGTGCACGAGCGGGCCGTCGCCGAAGCAGTCGGCGAGCGCGCTCACCTCGGCGGTGACGTCCTCGACCTGGCCGAGCACCGCGACGAGCCGGCGCCCCTGGACCCCGGCGATGACGGCGAGATGACGGCGGGCGGCCGCCCGGTGCAGGTGGGACAGGACCCCTTCGATCCCGCTCTCGTCGGGCGCCGGGGCGCGGCCGACGACGACGACCACCCCGGTCGTCGCGGTCCATCCGAGGGCCGAGGCCTGCGAGCGGATCGACTCGTCGACCTCGCCGCGCAGGACCGCGTCGAGGACGAGCGCCTCGAGCCGCGCGTCCCACGCACCGCGCTGCTCGGCCGCCTCGGCGTAGACGAGGGCGGCGCCGAAGGCGACCTCGCTGCTGTAGCGCAGGATCGCCTCGCGCACGACGACGACGTCCTCGGCGCGCACGACGCTCTCGACCCGTGACTCGACGACGCGGACGACCTCGCGGAGCAACGACAGGGTCTGGGCGAGGGTGATCGAGCGGGTCAGCTCGCGTGGTGCGGAGGCGAAGATCGCCCCGGGCCGGGCCGGCCCGCCGTGCGTGCCGGCGGCCAGCCACGCGACGAAGTCGGCGATGCCGGCCTGGGCGACCTGGGCCACCCAGGCGCGCTCCTGGGCGCTGAGGTCGGCGTACCAGGAGTGGCTCTCCTCGAGCTGCCTCGTCGCCGCGGTCGCGAGCTCGCCGGCCCGCCGGCGCACGGCGGCCTGGGCGCGCGAGGGGACGGGCGACGCGGTGGGCACGAGCGCACTCTAGGGGCTGTCTTTGTGGGCGGACGACAACCGGCCCCGTCGAGGACGACGGGGCCGGGTGCGTGGAGAGGTGCGAGGTCAGTCGGTGCCGAACTCCATGGCGGCGCGGTCGAGCGCGTCGTCCTCGTCGTCGACGGCGGCCGCGGCGGGGTTGGAGGCGATCTGCTCCGCACCACCGGGCTCGAGCTCGCCCATGAGGTCGGCGTAGCCGCCGCCGAGCTGGTCCTGGCCGGCGTAGATCTCGAGCTTCGCGCGGCTGTCGGCGATGTCGAGGTTGCGCATCGTCAGCTGACCGATGCGGTCGACCGGTCCGAAGGCGGCGTTCTCGGTGCGCTCCATCGACAGCTTGTCGGGGTGGTAGCTGAAGTTCTCGCCCGCCGTCGACACGATGCTCCAGTCGTCGCCGCGGCGCAGCCGCAGGGTGACCTCGCCGGTGACGAGCGAGGCGACCCAGCGCTCGATCGACTCGCGCAGCATGAGCGCCTGGGGGTCGAACCAGCGGCCCTCGTACATGAGGCGCCCGAGGCGGCGGCCCTGCGTGTGGTACGCCTCGACGGTGTCCTCGTTGTGGATCGCGGCGACGAGGCGCTCGTAGGTGATGTGGAGCAGCGCCATCGCGGGGGCCTCGTAGATGCCGCGCGACTTCGCCTCGATGATCCGGTTCTCGATCTGGTCGGACATGCCCAGGCCGTGGCGACCGCCGATGGTGTTGGCCTCGTGGACGAGGGCCACCGGGTCGTCGTAGCGGGTGCCGTTGATCGCCACGGGACGGCCGCGCTCGAAGCGGACGGTGACGTCCTCGGTCTCGATGGCGACCTCGGGGTCCCAGAAGCGCACGCCCATGATCGGCTCGACGATCTCGATGGACTCGTCGAGGTGCTCGAGGGTCTTCGCCTCGTGGGTCGCGCCCCAGATGTTCGCGTCCGTGCTGTACGCCTTCTCGGCGCTCGCGCGGTAGGGCAGGTCACGCGCGGTGAGCCACTCGCTCATCTCCTGGCGCCCGCCGAGCTCGGTGACGAAGTCGGCGTCGAGCCACGGCTTGTAGACCCGCAGCGCGGGGTTGGCCATGAGGCCGTAGCGGTAGAAACGCTCGATGTCGTTGCCCTTGAAGGTCGAGCCGTCGCCCCAGATCGACACGCCGTCCTGCGCCATCGCGCGCACGAGCATCGTGCCGGTGACGGCGCGCCCGAGGGGGGTGGTGTTGAAGTACGTGCGGCCGCCCGAGCGGATGTGGAAGGCGCCGGTCGCGATCGCGGCAAGACCCTCCTCGACGAGGGGGCCCTTGCAGTCGACGAGCCGGCTGATCTCGGCGCCGTACTGCCCGGCACGGCCGGGGATCGTCTCGATGTCGTCCTCGTCGTACTGGCCGAGGTCGGCCGTGTACGTGCACGGGACCGCGCCCTTCTCGCGCATCCACGCGACGGCGACAGAGGTGTCGAGACCACCGGAGAAGGCGATCCCGACGCGTTCGTTGACTGGCAGAGAGGTGAGGACCTTGGACACGAGGTCAGCGTAGGACCTCCCGCGCGCGCACCGCGCGCCGGTCCGTCCCCGCGACCTCATCTGATCGTCACCGGCGCGCCACCTGCGCGTCGCGGCCTGCTGGCCGGGCGTCCCTAGCGTCGCCGCCATGACCCCCACGAAGATCGCCACCGGCGTGCTCGCGGCCGCGGCTCTCGCCGCCCCCGCGGCCGCCGCCGTCTCCGCGCCGGCCCCCGCCCTCGACACCCAGACCCAGAGCGTCACCGGCGGCCCCGGTCTGCGCGAGAAGGACATGGTCCGCCCGCTCGTCGTGGCCCACCGCGGCGCGTCGGGCTACCGCCCCGAGCACACCCTCGCCGCCTACGAGCTGGCCGTCGGCCAGGGCGCGGACTACATCGAGCCCGACCTCGTCATGACGAGGGACGGCGTGCTCGTCGACCGTCACGAGCCCGAGATCGGCGGCACGACCGACGTCGCGCAGCGCCCCGAGTTCGCCGACCGGCGCACGACGAAGCTGCTCGACGGGGTGCGCACGACCGGGTGGTTCGTCGACGACTTCACCCTCGCCGAGCTGAAGACGCTGCGCGCGACCGAGCGCCTCGGCGAGCTGCGCGAGGAGTCGGCGATGTACGACGGCCGCTTCGAGGTGCCGACCTTCGAGGAGGTGCTGCGCCAGCGCGAGGAGCTCTCGCGGCGCACCGGCCGGGTCATCGGCGTCATCCCCGAGATCAAGCACTCGACCTACCTCCACGCGGAGGGCTTCGACCCCGAGCGCGAGGTGGCCCGCCTGGCCCGCAAGCACCACCTCGACCACCGCCGAGCACCGCTGTGGGTCCAGTCCTTCGAGCTCACCGCCCTGAAGGACCTGCGCGAGCAGCACGGCTTCCGGGCGCGCACGACCTTCCTCACGACGGCGAAGGGGGGCCCCTTCGACCTCAGCGGGCGGGGGACCACCTACGCCCAGCTGACGACGCCGGCGGCGATGAAGGACCTCTCCCGCTGGATCGACGGCTACGGCCCGGAGAAGTCCCAGGTCATCCCGCGCCGAGCAGACGGCTCCCTGGGGACGCCGACGACCTTCGTGCGCGACGCCCACGCAGTCGGGCTCACGGTCATGCCGTGGACCTTCCGGGCGGAGAACTCCTTCCTGCCGACGGACTACCGGGTCGGCGGCGACCCCTCGCACTTCGGCCGCGCGATCGACGAGGCCCGGGCCTTCCTCGAGACCGACGTCGACGGCATCTTCTGCGACCAGCCCGACGTGTGCGTGCAGGCCCGCACCGAGATGCTCCACGAGCGCGGCTGACCCCGCCCCTGACCCACGAGGCCCCCGCCACGCAGGTGCGTGGCGGGGGCCTTGTGCGTCGCCCTCGCGGGCGAGCGGAGCGGGCAGCGCGAGGAAGGCGATCAGTCCTGGCTCGGGACCGGGATGTCGAGATGCTGCTCCTCGGTACACCCCATGCCCTCTGGGGTCTTGGGGCAGAAGCCGATCGCCGTGCGACCCGTGGCCTCGCCGGCCGAGGTCTCGATCGTCAAGCCCGAGCCCCACGCCATCTCGTCAGTCGTGATCTCGACCTCGATGACGACGGCTCCCTCGCTGCCGTCGCACCGGGGCAGGACGCTCGACGTGGGTGAGCCGAGCTCTGAGAGCGGACGCGGGGTGAAGTCGTCCGACGGTCGTCGCGCGGTAACGCCGACCTTCGTGATGGTCAGCCCCTCGGACATCTCCCAGCGTGCCCGGGTGACCGACACCTCGTCGTCGGAGCAGAAGCCGTCCTGCGTCGCGACGGTGAAGACGGACTCAGCCGGGGAGTACGGCTCGGTGACGACCACCTGGCTCGGGCTCACCACGACCGTCGAGCTGCACCCCGCGAGCAGAAGGCACGCGAGACCGCTGACCCGCCGGATCACGACATGGCCTTGTGGATCTCTGGGCGTTCGGCTTCGCCGTAGCGGTCGGCATCTCCGCACACCGTCGAGCTGGCGCCGGGGTTGATGTACATCCTCGTCTCCTTCGTCCGGTCCGCCTCAGCCGACAGGCCTACCCCCTCGACAGTGAGACCACCTGAGTACGTCCGGTTGTTCTCGCTGAGGCTCCATATGGACCTCCCCTTCGGGAGCTTGGCGCAGTACCGGGAGCTCGGACGGGTCGAGTCCCGGTTGAGGCCCCGGCACGACGAAGGGGGAGGCCGGCGGGCCTCCCCCTTCGCTACCTCGCCTGCGCTCAGGCGTCGCCCCCGGCGTTGCCGGAGGTGCCGGCCCGCACGTCGAGCAGCTGGTACTTCTTCGCCGCCTCCTCGGGGACCGAGGCGTCCACCCAGCCGCGGGCAGCGAGCATCTGCAGCGCGCGGACCGCGACGGACGGGCCGTCGACGTGGAAGAAGCGACGGGCCGCGGCGCGGGTGTCGGAGAAGCCGAAGCCGTCCGTGCCGAGCGCCGAGAACTCCTCGGGGACCCAGGGACGGATCTGGTCCTGGACCTGCTTCATGTAGTCCGAGACCGCGACGACCGGGCCGACCGCCGGCTCGAGGGCCGTCGTGATGTACGGCGTGCGCTTCTCCTGCTCCGGGTGGAGGAAGGCCTGCTCGTCGCAGTCCATCGCCTCACGGCGCAGCTCGGTCCACGACGTCACCGACCACGCGTCGGCGACGACGCCCCAGTCCTTGCGCAGCAGCTCCTGGGCCTCGAGGACCCACGGCATGCCGACACCGCTGCCGAGCAGCTGGCAGCGCGGCGGGGTGTCGCCCAGACCCTCGGCGTCGCCCTTCTTGTAGAGGTACATGCCCTTGAGCAGGCCGTCGACGTCGATGCCCTCCGGCTCGGCCGGCTGCACGTACGGCTCGTTGTAGAGGGTGAGGTAGTAGATCTTGTTGCGCGACGGGTCGTCCTGCGGGGCGTCGCCGCCGTACATCGTCTCCAGACCGCGGCGCATGATGTGCCCGATCTCGAAGCCGAAGGCGGGGTCCCACGTGACGACGGCGGGGTTGGTCGCCGCGAGGATCTGCGAGTGCCCGTCGGCGTGCTGCAGGCCCTCGCCCGTGAGCGTCGTGCGACCGGCGGTGGCCCCGAGGAGGAAGCCTCGCGTCATCTGGTCGGCGGCCGCCCAGATGCCGTCACCGGTGCGCTGGAAGCCAAACATCGAGTAGAAGATGTACAGCGGGATCATCGGCTGGCCGTGGGTGGCGTAGCTCGAGCCGGCGGCGATGAAGGCCGCGACCGAGCCGGCCTCGTTGATGCCGGTGTGGATGATCTGACCCTGCTCGGACTCCTTGTAGGCGAGCATGAGGTCGGCGTCGACCGAGGTGTAGTTCTGGCCGTGCGGGTTGTAGATCTTCTTCGTCGGGAAGAAGGAGTCCATCCCGAAGGTGCGGGCCTCGTCCGGGATGATCGGCACGACGCGGTCGCCGAAGTCCTTCTCGCGCATGAGGTCCTTGACGAGACGCACCCACGCCATCGTCGTGGCGACCTCCTGCTTGCCCGAGCCCTTGGCCATCTGCTTGTAGGCGTCGTCGCCGGGCAGGGTGAGGTTCTTGTACTTCACCCGGCGCGAGGGCAGCGAGCCGCCGAGCTTCTCGCGGCGCTCGAGCATGTAGCGCACGGCCTCGTCGTCGGTCCCCGGGTGGTAGTACGGCGGGGCCTTCGGGTCGGCCTCGAGGACCTCGTCGCTGATCGGGATCTTCAGCCCGTCGCGCAGACCCTTGAGGTCGTCGAGCGTGAGCTTCTTCATCTGGTGCGTGGCGTTGCGGGCGGCGAAGTGCGTGCCCAGGCCGTAGCCCTTGATGGTCTTGACGAGGATGACGGTCGGCTGGCCGGTGTGCTCGGTCGCCGCCTTGTAGGCCGCGAAGACCTTGTTGTAGTCGTGGCCGCCGCGCTTGAGCTTCCACCACACGTCCTCGTCGCTCCAGTCCTGCACCATCTTGCGGGTGCGGGGGTCGCGGTCGAAGAAGTGCTCGCGGACGTACCGGCCGTCGTTCGCCCGGTAGGTCTGGTAGTCGCCGTCCGGCGTCTGGTTCATGAGGTTGACCAGGGCGCCGTCGTGGTCGGCGGCGAGCAGCGGGTCCCACCCGCGGCCCCACACGACCTTGATGACGTTCCACCCGGCGCCGCGGAAGAAGGCCTCGAGCTCCTGGATGATCTTGCCGTTGCCGCGCACCGGCCCGTCGAGGCGCTGGAGGTTGCAGTTGATGACGAAGGTGAGGTTGTCGAGCTCGTCGGTCGCCGCCGTCTGCAGCAGCCCCCGGCTCTCGGCCTCGTCCATCTCGCCGTCGCCGAGGAAGGCCCACACGTGCTGCTCGCTCGTGTCCTTGATGCCCCGGTTGTGCAGGTACTTGTTGAACTGCGCCTGGTAGATCGCGTCCATCGGGCCCAGGCCCATCGAGACGGTCGGGAACTCCCAGAAGTCGGGCATGAGGCGCGGGTGCGGGTAGCTCGGCAGCCCGAAGGGCTTGCCGTCGACCTCGTGGCTCTTCTCCTGGCGGAAGCCGTCCATCTGGTCCTCGGACAGCCGGCCCTCGAGGAAGGCGCGGGCGTACATGCCGGGGGATGCGTGGCCCTGGAAGAAGATGTGGTCGCCGCCGCCGGGGTGGTCCTTGCCGCGCCAGAAGTGGTTGAAGCCCACCTCGTAGAGGGTCGCCGCGGAGGCGTACGTCGAGATGTGACCGCCGACGGAGATCTCGGGTCGCTGCGCGCGGTGCACCTGCACCGCGGCGTTCCAGCGGATCCACGAGCGGTAGCGCCGCTCGACCTCCTCGTCACCGGGGTACCAGGGCTCGTGCTCGGGCCGGATGGTGTTGACGTAGTCGGTCGTCGTCAGCGACGGGACGCCGACGTTCATCGCCCGGGCGCGCTCGAGCAGGCGCAGCATCACGTAGCGGGCTCGGCGGCGGCCGGCCTGGTCGACGAGGGCCTCGAGCGACTCGACCCACTCCTGGGTCTCGTCGGGGTCGATGTCCGGCAGGTGGGTGGGGATGCCGTTGAGGATCGGGCCGTCGTCGGGCCGGTCGTCAGGGACGGTCACGTCTGCGTCCTTTCGGTGCACGGGGGTGCAGGGTGCTGCACCGGGCCCACCACGCGGTGGGTTGCTGGGACCAGTCTCCCACCCGAGGTGGCCACGGTCACATTCCGGGGTGGTGGTTGGATGAGCGCATGACGGAGCAGCCGCCCGCCCTGGACCTCTACGACGACGGAGCGGTGCGCTGGGCGCGGGTCGACCCGGGCCTGGCAGGGGTGCGTCGGGTCGCCACCTCGGTCGTCCTCGCCCCCCTGACGCTCGCCGCGGTCGTCGTCGCCGCGACGGTGTGGCGGTGGGCTGCCGTCCCGGCCGTCGTGCTGCTCCTGCTGTGGGCCTGGGCGTGGTGGCTCGTCGGCCGCCAGGTGAGCGCGATGAGCTATGCCGAGCTGCCCGACGAGCTGGTGATCCGCAAGGGGCGGATCTTCCGCACCCTCGTGACGATCCCCTACGGCCGCATCCAGTACGTCGACGTCGAGGCGGGCCCGCTGCTGCGTCGTGCCGGTCTCGCCGAGGTCGAGGTGCACACCGCCAACCCCCAGAGCGCCGGGTCGATCCCCGGCCTGCCCGAGCCGGTCGCCCACCGGCTGCGCGAGAGCCTCAGCTCGCTGGGCGAGAGCCGCCGGGCGGGGTTGTGAGCGCCCCGCCCGAGCCGGGCTGGCAGCGCTTCCACCCCCTCTCCCCGCTGCTGCGCGGCGGGCTGCTCCTCCTCGCCGTCGTCGGCTACCTCGCCAGCCAGCTCGTCGAGGACCTCCTCGGCGGGGTCACCGGCCGGGGCGAAGGGGGACCCGACGGCGGGTGGGAGGCGTCGGCGGGGGAGCACCCCCTCCTGGCCGTCGCCGCGGTCGCCCTCGTCGTCCTCGGCGTCGTCGCCGTGGCCGCGGCGTCGTGGTGGTTCACCCGCTACCGGCTCGGCCCGAGCACCATCGAGCTCACCCAGGGCGTCCTCTTCCGCCGTCACCGCCAGGCCCGGTACGCGCAGATCCAGGCCGTGAGCACGACCCAGCCCCTCCTCGCCCGGCTCGTCGGGCTCGCGGAGGTGCGGGTCGAGTCCGCGGGCGGCGGCGACTCGCACATGTCGCTCGCCTACCTCGACCGGCGCTCCGCCGCCGTGCTGCGCGACCAGCTCCTCGGGCTGGCCGAGCGCGCCGGGGCCGACCCGGTCGGCGCGGGGGTCGACGGGGACGCCCGGGACGAGAGCACGGAGGTCTCGCCGGACGGGCTCGACCGCTCACCCGCGGCGAGTCCCCCTTCGCCGGCGGGACCACCGCCGCCCCCGGTCGTCTCGATGCCCTTCGGCCGGCTGCTCACCTCGACCGTGCTCACGCTCGACACCCTCGTCATCACCGTGCTCGTCGTCCTCGGCCTGGGCGTCGGGGCGCTCTTCGGGCAGGTCGCGGTCACCGGCTTCGTCGTGCCGCTCCTGCTCTACGTCGTCGGCAAGGTCCGCCGCCTGCTGACCTGGGGCAACCTCACGATGCGGGTGAGCGGTCGCACCCTCGCCTCGCAGCACGGGCTCACCGAGCTCGCGACGTCGACCGTGCCGCTGCACCGCGTGCAGGCGGTCGAGCTCACCCAGCCGCTGCTGTGGCGTCGCCCGGACTGGTGGTCGGTGGCCGTCAACATCGCCGGGGTCAAGGTCGGCGGCGACGCCGTCGTCGAGGAGGGCGTCATCGTGCCCGCCGCGAGCCGAGCCGAGGCCGAGGGCCTGCTCGGCGTGCTCTCGACGACGATGGACACGACCCCGGCGCGGTCGGTGATGCGCGACGGCCTGCCGCCGCAGGCCGTCGGCTGCCCGCCCTCGGCCCGGCTGCTCGACCCGTGGGCCTGGCGGCGGCGAGGTGTCCTGCTCGCCGACGAGGTCGCCGTCGTGCGCAGCGGGCGGCTCGCCCGCGTCGTCACCGTCGTGCCCTGGGGGCGCATCCAGTCCGTCGAGGTCTCGCAGGGCCCGCTCGCGCGCCGGCTCGGGCTGGCCGACGTGCGGCTCGTCTCGACCGTCGGGGCGGTCCGCCCGCTCGCCCAGCACCTCGCCGCCCGGGACGCGCAGGAGGTGGCCGAGGAGATGCGCGCGCGCTCCCGCGCTCGGCGCGCCGGGCCAACTCCCAGCGCCCCTAGCCGACCCTTGCCATCCGGGTCGTGATTGGGTGGACTTGATGACAGACATCACGCGAAGCACGAGAGGTGGTACGAGGTGAGCGGGGAGAGCGCCACGAGCGCCGTGAGCCGGCTTGGTCTGGAGCACGACCAGGTGATCCAGGAGTTCGGCTGGGACGAGGACATCGACGAGGGCTTCCGGGCCTCGGTCGTCGAGGTCGTCGGGGGAGAGCTGGAGGACGAGGACTACACAGGTGTGGTCGACCACGTCCTCATGTGGTGGCGTGACTCCGACGGCGACCTCACCGACGCGCTCGTCGACACGCTGGGCACCCTCGAGGAGGGCGGCAGCATCGTGCTCGTCACCCCCACCTCCGGGCGACCCGACGAGGTCGACGCGACGGAGATCGAGGAGGCCGCGAGCACGGCCGGTCTGCACACCTCGGGCACGACGAAGTGCGGCCCGGACTGGGTGGCGACCCGGCTCGTGTCGCCCAAGGGCGGGCGATGAGGCGGCACCAGCCCGTCCCCGCACCCACGAGGAGCGCCCGCCCGCCGGCGGTCGGCGACCTCGCCCCGGATCTCGCCCTGCGCGACCAGAACGGCGCGAGCGTGCGCCTGTCGCAGTTCGCCGGCGAGAAGAACGTCCTGCTCGTCTTCTACCCCTTCGCCTTCTCCGGCATCTGCACGGGTGAGCTGAGCGAGATCCGCGACGACCTCGGCTCCTTCGTCACCTCCACGAGCGAGGTGCTCGCCATCTCGTGCGACCCGATGTTCAGCCTGCGCGCGTGGGCCGACCAGCAGGGCTACTTCTTCCCGCTGCTCTCCGACTTCTGGCCCCACGGCGAGGTCGCCCGCAGCTACGGCGTGCTAGACGAGAAGGCCGGCATGGCGGTGCGCGGCACCTTCCTCGTCGGCCGGGACGGCCGCGTCGTGTGGTCCGGCGTCAACGAGCAGGGCCAGCGTCGCGACTTCGCCCGGGTGCGCGCGGAGGTCGCCGCGCTCGACCGCGTCTGACCTGACGCAGACCCACACGGGCGGCGAAGGGGGAGCACAGCCGGGCCACAGGGTCCGCGTCGACCCTCGGTGAGGTGAGCGCACCGACCCTGCCCGTCCCGGCACCCCCTCTGCCCGTGCCCGCACCTGCGGCCCGGCGGTCCGGCCCGCCGCGCTGGTGGCGTGCTGCGACCGCGACGGCGGCCTGGGGGGTCGTCGTCGCCGTGTGCGCCCTCTGGGCGTACGGCGGCGGTCTGCGCGAGCTCGGCGACCTCGGCGGCGCCCTCGTCTCCCTCGGGCGGCTCACCGGCCTCGTCGCCTCGGCGCTGCTCCTGCTCCAGGTCGTGCTCATGGCGCGGGTGCCCGTCGTCGAGCGGGCGTGGGGGCAGGACGCGCTCGCCCGGGCGCACCGCGTCGTCGGCTTCTCCTCCTTCGTCCTGCTGTGGGTGCACGTCGTCCTCATCAGCGCCGGCTACGCCGCGCGCTCCCCGCTGGGTCTGCTCGGCACGCTCGCCGACCTCGTCCTCGACTACCCGGGCATGCTGCTGGCGCTCGCCGGCACCGCGGCCCTGTGCCTCGTCGTCGCGACCTCGCTCGCCCGCGCCCGGCGCCGGCTGCGGCGCGAGTCCTGGCACCTGCTGCACCTCTACGGCTACCTCGGCGCGGGGCTGGTCCTGCCGCACCAGCTGTGGACCGGCGCGGACCTCCTCGGGTCCCGGCTCGCCACGGTCGTGTGGTGGGGGCTGTGGGGCGCGGCGGCCGGTGCCGTGCTCCTGTGGCGGGTCGCCGTGCCGCTGCACCGCTCGCTGCGGGCCCCCCTTCGTGTCGTCGACGTCGTCCCGGCCGGCCCGGGCGCCACGACGGTGCGCGTCGGCGGCCCCGGAGTCGCGGCGCTGCAGGCACGGGGCGGTCAGTTCTTCCAGTGGCGCTTCCTCGGTGCGCCGGGGTGGTCCCGCGCGCACCCGTACTCGTTGTCGGCCGCCCCCGGTCGCGACACCCTCGAGGTCACGGTCGCCCACGTCGGCGACGGGTCGGCCGCGGTCGCCGACCTGCGGCCCGGTGCCCGGGTGCTCCTCGAGGGCCCCTACGGCCGTCTGCACGACGGCGTCCGGACCCGCCCGCGGGTGCTCCTCATGGGGTCGGGCGTCGGCGTCGCACCGCTGCGCTCGCTGCTCGGCGACCTCGGCGACGACGTCGAGGACGCCGTCCTCGTGCACCGCGTGCGCACCCCGCACGACGCGCTCGTCGCGCAGAGCGCCCGGACCGCGGAGGCCGTCGGCGCGCGCTACGTGCCCCTCGCCGGTCGTCGCGCACCCGGCAGCTGGCTGCCGCTCGGGGCGACCTCTCTCGACGACGCAGCGGCCATCGCCCACCTCGTGCCCGACGTCGCGTCGCGCGAGGTCTACCTGTGCGGGGCGCCGGGGTGGACCGACGCCGTCGTCGCGGCGCTGCGCGCCCTCGGCGTGCCCGACGACGCGGTCCACCGCGAGAGCTTCGAGCTGTAGAGCCCCGCACGTGCGACCCGACCACCCACCACGAAGGAGCGAGATGCGACGCATCGTCATCTGGTCCGCGAGCACGCTCGGCGCGCTGCTCGTCCTGCTGTCCTACTCCACGTCGACCGGCCGGGCGGCCACCCACATCAGCTCGCCGGCAGTGGCCGGGGCCGTCCCGGCCGCGGGCGCCACGACCGGCTCCGCGGGGTCGAGCGGGGCAGGCACGACGTACACCGGAGACGTCATGAGCACGCAGTGGGGGCCGGTCCAGGTGCAGATCACCGTCTCCGGCGGGCGGGTCACCTCCGCCGACGCCGTCCAGGTGCCCACCGGCAACCCGCGTGACGAGCAGATCAACGGCTACGCCGTCCCCGTCTACGAGTCCGAGACCGTCACCGCCCAGAGCGCGGACATCGACGCCGTCTCCGGGGCGACGGTGACCTGGCAGGGGTACACGGGATCCCTGCAGTCGGCCCTCGACGAGGCCGGGCTGTGACCGCCACGCCGGTGCGGCCGTGGGCGCCGCCGGGACAGGCTCGTCGCTCGTGGGTCGAGGAGGTCATGGGCATGCCCGTGTCGGTGGCCGTGCGCGGGCCCGTGCACCTGCTCGACGGCGCCGCCCCGCACGTCGAGCAGGTCTACGCCCGGCTGCGCCGCGTCGACCGGGTCTTCTCGACCTACCGGGACGACTCCGACCTCGTGCGGGTGCGGCGCGGCGAGATCGGCCTCGACGAGGCCCACCCGTGGCTCGCCGAGGTGGCCGACCTCTGCGCGCGGGCAGAGGACGTCACGGACGGTCTCTTCAGCGCCCGGGCGCCGGCTCCTGGAGGGGGCCGGGTCTTCGACCCGACGGGCCTGGTCAAGGGGTGGGCCGTCGCCACCGCCTCCGAGCAGCTGCGTCTCGTCCCCGGGGTGCAGCACCTCGTCGACGCCGGTGGCGACGTCGTCGCCGGCACGGGCACCGGCCTCGCCGGTCCGGTCCCGCCGTGGCGGGTGGGCATCGAGGACCCGGCCGACCGCACCCGGGTGGCCCGGGTCGTCGAGGTGGCCCGCGGCGCGGTGGCGACGTCCGGTGCGGCGGCCCGGGGGGCCCACGTCTACGACCCGAGGTCGGGGACGGCGATCTCGCCGGCCGGGTCGGCGAGCGTCGTCGGGCCGGACCTGCTGTGGGCGGACGTGTGGGCGACGGCCGCCTACGTCGACCCCGTCGCCGTCTCCGCCCTGCTGCCGCGTCGCGCACCGGGGTACGAGCTCGTCGTGCTCGGCTGAGCGGTACGCCGCGCGTCGGGCGGCGCGGTAGCCTCCCCGCCATGAGCGAGCACATCCTCGAGGTCGACCTGGCAGCCTTCGAGTCCGGGGACGCGCAGCGCGCCCGGGCGGTCGTCGAGGGGATGATGACCTCGCTGGAGACCGGCTTCGTGTTCGTGCGCCACGACCTGTCCGAGGACCTCGTCGACGAGGCCTACGGGATGCTCGAGGAGTTCTTCACCCAGAAGCAGGAGAGCAAGGACCGCTTCGTCGCCCCCGGCACGCACGGCCAGACCGGCTACACCGGGCTGCTCGTCGAGACCGCGGCCAGCGCCGATGTCGCGGACTGGAAGGAGATGCTCAACTGGGGCCGCGACATCCCGGCCGGGCACCCCCTTCGCACCCGCTACCCGCACCGCTACCACGACGCCGTCCTCCCCGAGGCCGCCGTGCCGGGCATCACGCGGACCCTCACGACCTTCCACGACGAGGTCGCCGACCTCCAGCGCCGGATCCTGAGGATCATCGCGACTGGCATCGGCGCGCACGCCGACTACTTCGAGCGGATGCTCGTCGACGGCCCGACGCTCTCGCGCGCGATCCACTACCCGGCGATGGAGTCCGCGCCCGAGCAGCCGCACGTGTGGGCGGCCGAGCACGCCGACATCAACCTCATCACCGCGCTGCCCCGTGCCACGGCCTCCGGGCTGCAGGTCAAGCTCAAGGACACGGGGGAGTGGATCGACGCCGTCGCCCCCGAGGGCGGGGCGATCATCAACACCGGGCTCATGCTCGAGGTCGTGACGAACGGCCTCGTCGAGCCGGGCATCCACCGCGTCGTCGCGGCGCCGGGCCAGAGCGGCGACCGCTACTCGGTCGTGCAGTTCTGCCACCCCACCCCGTGGACCGTGCTCAGCCCGGTCGCCTCGACGATCACGCCGCAGACGCCCCAGCGCTTCAGCCCGGTCTCGGCGGCCGACGCGCTCGACCTCGTGCTCTACGAGATCAACCTCATCGAGGACGCGCGCTCCTGAGTGCGCGGCGGGGTGCGCCAGCCCTGCGAGAATGACGTCCGTCCCCCGCACCGCGTGGGTGGGCAGGGGCCTGTAGCTCAGCTGGCAGAGCGCCACGTTTACACCGTGGATGTCGTCGGTTCGATCCCGGCCGGGCCCACATGAGCATCACCCTCGGCGACGTCGTCGCCGCTCTCGAGCAGCTGTACCCGAGCTCGGGGGCCCAGTCCTGGGACCAGGTGGGTCTCGTCACCGGTGACCTCGCGCAGCCCGTGCGCCGCGTCCATGCGGCCGTCGACCCGACCCTCGCCGTCATCGCCGAGGCCCGCGAGCTCGGCGCCGACCTCCTGCTCACCCACCACCCGCTCCTCCTGCGCGGCATCCACTCCGTCGCGACGACGACGGCGAAGGGGGAGAGCGTCACCTCGCTCGTCGTCGGCGACGTCGCGCTCTACGTGGCGCACACGAACGCCGACGTCGCCGACCCCGGGGTCAACACCGCGCTCGCGCAGGCGTGCGGCCTCACGCGATGGGGCCCGCTCTCGGTCGAGGAGGGCCAGCCCCTCGGTCTCGTCGGCGACCTCGACGACGCCGTGGACCTTGCGACCTTCGCCGGTGACCTCGCGGGGCGCCTGCCCGCAGCCGCCGGGGGCGTCCGGGTCGCCGGGCCGCCCGACGCGGCCGTGCGCCGCGTCGCGCTGCTCGGCGGATCCGGTGACGGGCTCTTCGACGCGGTCCGGGCGAGCGGGGCCGACGTCTACGTCACCGCCGACCTGCGCCACCACCCCGCCCTCGAGGCGCGCGAGGAGGCGCGGGGAGGCACGCCCTACCTCGTCGACGCCGGCCACTGGGCGACGGAGTCGCTGTGGCTGGAGCGCGCGACGCGCGACCTGCTGCGGGTGCTGCAGGAGCACGGCCACGACACGACTACCGTGGAGACCCACGTCAGCACCCTGCGCACCGACCCGTGGACCTTCACGGTCGGTGCCACCGGCCCCGAAGGAGCCCCCCAGTGAAGGCCGACCCCACCGTGCAGCTGCGGCTGCTCGACCTGCAGCAGCTCGACACGCGCCTCTCGCAGATCGCGCACGCCCGGGCCCGCATCCCCCAGCAGGCCGAGCTCGAGGCCGCGCACGCCCGTCTGGGGAAGGTCCAGGACGCCGTCATCATGGCGCAGACCCAGGTGAGCGACGTCGAGCGCGAGCTCGCGCGGGCCGAGGGCGACGTCCAGCTCGTCCGGGACCGGGCGACCCGGGACCGCTCGCGGCTCGAGTCCGGCCAGGGCAGCGCGAAGGACCTCCAGGCCCTCCAGCACGAGCTCGAGTCCCTCGCCCGCCGCCAGGCCACGCTCGAGGACGTCGAGCTCGAGGTCATGGAGCGCGCCGAGGAGGTCCGCGCACGTCTCGACGACGCGACCGCCCAGGTGCCCGCCGCGGAGGCCGAGGTCACCCGGCTCACCGACGAGCTCGCCGCCGCGCGGGCCGACCTCGACGCCCAGGAGCGCGAGGTGAGCGCACCGCGCGCGTCGATCCTCGCCGAGATCGACGACCCGCTGCTCGCCCTCTACGACCGCGTCCGGGCGCAGAGCGGTGGCCTCGGGGCCGCCCCGCTGCGGGCTCGACGATGCGGTGGCTGCCAGCTCGAGCTCAACCCCGTCGAGCTCAACCGCATGGCCGCGGCGCCGGAGGACGAGGTGCTGCGCTGCGAGGAGTGCGGGCGCATCGTCGTGCGCACCGACGAGTCCGGTCTGCCCGCCTGATGGGTCGACGCCTCCGGGTCGAGGCCGACGGCGGCTCGCGCGGCAACCCCGGCGTGGCCGGGTACGGCGCGCTCGTGCGGGACCGCGCGTCCGGCGCGTTGCTCGTCGAGCTCGCCGCCCCGCTGGGCAAGGCCTCGAACAACGTCGCCGAGTACCGCGGGATGATCGCCGGGCTCGAGGCGGTGCTGCGCATCGACCCCTCGGCCGACGTCGAGGTCGCGATGGACTCCAAGCTCGTCGTCGAGCAGATGAGCGGGCGGTGGAAGATCAAGCACGCCGACATGCGTGCGCTCGCCCTGACCGCCCGTGACCTGCTCGCCGACATCACGCAGGCCGGCGGCTCGGTGCGCTTCACCTGGATCCCGCGCGCGCAGAACGGCGACGCCGACGCGCTGTCGAACCGGGGCATGGACGGCGACCACGTCGCCGACTGGCACGACGGCGCTGTGTCCGAGGACGTCTCGGCGAGCGCGCAGGCGCCCGACGCCGGGGTCGGCCTGTCCCCGGAGGACCTCGAGCCGACGAAGGACACCGACCAGCTGCCCGTGCGCCCGCCCCGGCGCGAGGGCGAGCCGACCCGCGTCGTCCTCGTGCGGCACGGGGTCACCGACTTCACCCTCGAGGCCCGCCTCGACGGTCGCGGCGGGGCCGACCCCGCGCTCGCGCCGAGGGGCCACGAGCAGGCGCAGGCCGCCGCCCGGGGCGTGCGCGCCCTCGTCGGCGACGCCGAGAGCGTCGTCATCAGCTCCTCGCTGCGGCGGGCCCGTGAGACCGCCGAGCACGTCGCCGACGCGCTCGGCGTCACGCCGGTGCAGGTGGCGGACTGGGACGAGCAGTCCTTCGGCGAGTGGGACGGCGCCTCGGTCGGCGAGCTCGTCGCCGCGGACGCCGCGGGCTTCGCCGCGCTGCGCGACGACCCCGCCTTCGCCCCGCCCGGCGGGGAGAGCCACGAGGAGCTGACGACGCGCGTGCTCGCCGCCTGGGAGGCCGTCGTGGCCCGCGGGGGCACCGTCGTCGTCGTGTGCCACCGCAAGCCGATCCTCGTCGTCCTCGCGCACGTGCTCGGTATCCCGCACGACCGGATCTGGCGTCTCGCCGGCGCCCCGGGCTCGCTCACCGCCGTCGAGGCCTGGCCCGGCGGCGAGGCCGTCGTCGCCTTCACCAACCGCACGTAGTGGTCGAGCTCATCGGCGCCGGCGACGTCCCCGGCTGGCTGCAGACCTCCGGGCTCGTCGGGGCCGTGGCCTTCGGGCTGCTCTCGGCCTTCATCCCGCCGCTCAACGCCGAGGTGTACGCCCTCGCGCTGCCGCTCGTCTTCCCGGAGACCTGGCACTGGCACATCCTGCTCATGACCGCCGGCTTCATGGTGGGCAAGGTGAGCCACTACGTCGCCGCCGACCGCGGGATGGCTCTCTTCGCCCGGCGTCGTGCGCGACGGCAGAGCGTCGTGCCCGACGACGACCCGCAGGGGCGACCCCCGGACGAGGGCTGGACGGCCGTGGTCAAGCGGGTCCTCGCGCGCTGGACGAGCCGGGCCATCGACACCCTGGAGCGTCCCGTCCTCGGCCCGCTCGTCGTCTTCGTCTCCGGGCTCACCGGGATCCCTCCCTTCGCCGTCATCACGGTGGCAGCCGGCGTGCGTCGCAGCGGCCTCGTCCGCTTCGCGACCTTCGGCACCCTCGGGTGCCTCGTGCGCTTCCTCGGCACGGCCTTCCTCGTCTCCCGCGCCGCGGGCTGACACGCCTCCGCGGGACGCCGCGGGGCTGGTCTAGGGTGCGCCGCATGACCTACGCCGGTGATGTCACGCCCGAGCAGACCTGGGAGGCGCTGCGCTCCCAGCCCGACGCCGTCCTCGTCGACGTGCGCACCCGCGCCGAGCTGACCTTCGTCGGCCGGCCCGACCTCGCCGAGCTCGGCCGCCCGCTCGTCGCGGTCGAGTGGACCCGTTTCCCCGGGGGCGAGCGCAACCCCGACTTCGTCGCCGAGCTCGACCAGCTCGGCGTGCGCCGCGACCAGCCGGTGTACTTCCTGTGCCGCTCCGGGGTGCGCTCCGTGGCAGCGGCCGACGAGGCCACCGCTGCCGGGTGGGACGAGGCGTACAACATCCTCGACGGCTTCGAGGGCGGCGTCGACGACGCCGGCCGCCGCACCCTCGCCGGGTGGAAGGTCGCCGGGCTGCCCTGGCGCCAGGACTGACCCGTGACGCACGACCTCGGCCCCGGCAACCCCCAGCCCTACCTCGACCCCGCCGGTCTCGACCCGCGCACGCTCTCAGTGCGCGGTGGTCAGGCCCGCAGCGCCTTCGACGAGACCGCCGAGGCGATGTACCTCACCTCCGGCTTCGTGTACGGCTCGGCCCGAGAGGCCGAGGCCGCCTTCTCCGGCGAGCGCAGCAAGTTCGTCTACTCGCGCTACGGCAACCCGACCGTCGCGATGTTCGAGGAACGCCTGCGGCTCCTCGAGGGAGCCCCCGCCTGCTACGCGACGGGGTCGGGCATGGGCGCGGTCTTCACCGCCCTGGGCGCGCTGCTCGGCGCCGGTGACCGAGTCGTCGCCTCTCGTGGGCTCTTCGGCTCGTGCTTCGTCATCCTCGACGAGATCCTCCCGCGCTGGGGCGTCGAGACCGTCTTCGTCGACGGGCCCGACCTCGAGCAGTGGCGCGAGGCCCTGGCCCAGCCGACGACCGCCGTCTTCTTCGAGACGCCGAGCAACCCGATGCAAGAGCTGGTCGACATCGAGGCCGTGTGCGAGCTCGCCCACGCCGCGGGGGCCCAGGTCGTCGTCGACAACGTCTTCGGCACCCCCGTCTTCTCCCGCCCGCTCGACCACGGCGCCGACGTCGTCGTGTACTCGGCGACGAAGCACATCGACGGGCAGGGCCGGGTGCTCGGCGGCGCGATCCTCGGGCCGCAGGAGTACATCCACGGGCCCGTCGAGCAGCTCGTGCGGCACACCGGCCCGAGCCTGTCGCCCTTCAACGCCTGGGTGCTCCTCAAGGGCCTCGAGACGATGGACCTGCGGGTGCGCGCGATGGCGGCCTCCGCCCTCGCCGTCGCGGAGCACCTCGACGCGCACCCCGGTGTCGTCTCGACCGTCTACCCCTGGCTGCCCTCGCACCCCCAGCACGACCTCGCCCGCCGGCAGATGAGCGGGGGCGGCACGGTGGTGACCTTCGAGATCGGTGGGGGCAAGGACGACGCCTTCGCCGTCATGGACGGGCTGCGGCTCGTCGACATCTCCAACAACCTCGGCGACAGCAAGTCCCTCATCACCCACCCCGCGACGACGACGCACCGGCGGATGGGCGAGGAGGCGCGCGCCGCGATCGGCATCACCGACGGCACCCTGCGGGTCTCGATCGGTCTCGAGGCGAGCGCCGACCTCGTGGCCGACCTCGACCAGGCACTGCGCAGCACGCTGTCCTGAGCGGACCCGTCCTAGGGTGAGTCGCATGGGTACCCACCGCGTCCTCGGCCTGCGCGACCGCTCGACGGGGGAGCCCGATCCCGACCTCGTGGCCCGCTTCGCGGCGATCCGCGCCGAGCTCGAGGTGCCCCAGGACTTCCCGCCCGAGGCGGTCGCCGAGGCGCAGCGCGTCGCGGAGCAGCCGCTGTCGCTGCCCGGGCGCGACGAGACCTCGCTGCCGCTGATGACGATCGACCCTCCCGGCTCGATGGACCTCGACCAGGCGATGCACATCGAGCGCGACGGTCAGGGCTACCGCGTGCGCTACGCGATCGCGCACCTCGTCTCCTTCGTCGAGCCCGGTGGCGCGATCGACGCCGAGGCACGGCGCCGGGGCCAGACGATCTACGCCCCGGACGAGCGGGTGCCGCTGCACCCGCCGGTGCTCTCCGAGGGGGCTGCCAGCCTGCTGCCCGGTCAGGCCACGCCGGCCTACCTGTGGGACATGCGCCTCGACGAGACCGGCGAGGTCACCGCTGTCGAGCTCTACCCCGCGATGGTCCGGTCGGCCGACCGCCTCGACTACGAGGGCGCCCAGGAGCAGCTCGAGACGGCCGAGCCCGACGAGCGCCTCGTCCTGCTGCGCGAGGTGGGAGAGCTCCGGATCGCCCTCGAGCAGGCCCGCGGCGGGGCCACCCTGCCCATGCCCGAGCAGGAGGTGGAGCGCGCCGAGGACGGCTCGTACACCCTCCAGCTGCGCCCGCTCCTCGCCATTGAGGACTGGAACGCGCAGATCTCGCTCATGACCGGCATGTGCGCCGCCCGGCTCATGCTCGACGCCCGGGTCGGGATCCTGCGCACGATGCCCCCGCCGGACGAGCGCGCGCTGCGTCGTCTGCGCGCCGCCGCCCGGGCGCTCGGCGTGCAGTGGCGCGACGACGTGCCCCACGGCGAGATGCTGCGCTCCCTGGACCGTACGGACGGGCGTCATCTGGCGCTCATCCACGAGGCCACCTCGCTCTTCCGCGGGGCGGGGTACACCGCCTTCGACGGCGAGCTGCCCGAGCACACGGAGCAGTCGGCCATCGCCGCGCCCTACGCGCACGTCACCGCGCCGCTGCGCCGGCTCGTCGACCGCTTCGGCCTCGCCGTGTGCGCCGCGGTGAGCGCCGGCGTGGAGGTGCCGGCCTGGGCCCGCGATGCGCTCCCGCAGCTGCCGGAGGTCATGGCGGCCTCTGACCGCCTCGCCGGCGCCGTCGAGCGCGCGAGCACCGACGCCGTCGAGGCCGCCGTGCTGCGGGGTCGGGTGGGCGAGGAGCTCACCGGTGTCGTCGTCGAGGTCGACGAGGACAAGGAGCGCGTCGAGCTCCAGCTGAGCGAGCCCCCGGCGATCGCCCGGGCCTCCGGCCGCGCCGAGCTCGGCGCGCAGGTGACCGTGCGGGTCGTCGGTGCCGACGTCGCCGCCGGCACCGTCGACCTCGTGGTCGTCTGACCCCCTTCGCCTTCGCCTCCCCGGTCGTCCCAGCTTTCCCGCCCTGGGCGGGAAAGCTCGACCTCGGGAAGGGACATTGCCTTCCCGAGGTCGAAGGTTCCTTCCCGAGGTCGTGACCGGTGGCGAAGGGGGAGCAGCCAGGAGCCGTATGCTGTCCCGCGGATGAGTCAGCCGGGCGGCCGCGGCAGCGATGTCGAGGAAAGTCCGGGCTCCGCAGGGCGAGGTGGTGGCTAACGGCCACCCGGGGCGACCCGCGGGACAGTGCCACAGAGAGAAGACCGCCGGTGCTCGCACCGGTAAGGGTGAAAGGGTGGTGTAAGAGACCACCAGCGGGCCGGGTGACCGGTCCGGCTAGGTAAACCCCACCTGGAGCAAGTCCAGACAGTGCGCGCCCGAGGGCTGCCCGCCCGAGCGCACGGGTAGGACGCGACGAGGTCGTCGGCGACGACGGCCCCAGATGGATGGCCGCCCATCCGCCCCTCGGGGCGGTGGACAGAACCCGGCTTACAGGCTGACTCATCCCCCTTCGGGGTCGGCCGCACCTGACCTCACGCAGAAGTCTGGACAGGTCTTTGCCAGCTCTGCGGCGCAGCGGCTTCTCTTGCCCCATGACCTTCGGACTCGCGATCGCCGTGCTGCCTCTCGTCGTCGTCATGGGTGCCTGCGTCTCGGTGCTCTTGGGCAAGACCCCGATGGGTCGCTGACCGATCACCCATCGGCGCGTCACCGCGCCGACCACCGATGGACCGGGCCCGGCCCGCGCTCAGCCCGCGTCGGGCCCGTCGTGCCGGGCGACGTGGCGGAACCACCCGACCGCCGCACCGACGGCGAGCACGGCCGCCCCGACGACGACGCTCTGCACCGGCAGGCACAGCGCGACGACGACGCAGCCGACGAGCCCGACGACCGGGACGACCCGCAGGGCCGCCGAGCCCGGGAGGGTCAGTGCGCTGGCGTTGGCGATCGCGTAGTAGGTGAGCACGCACACGCTGGAGAAGCCGATGACCGCCCGCACGTCGAAGAGGACGACGAGCAGCAGCACGACGACGGCCACGGTGATCTCCGCCCGGGCGGGGACCCCCTTCGCGTCGACGAGCGCCAGCCCGCGGGGCAGGTGGTGGTCGCGCGCCATCGCCAGCACCGTGCGCGAGACACCGAGGAGGAGCGCGAGCAGCGCGCCGCCGGCGGCGACGCCGGCGACGACGCGCATCACCGGGCCCAGCCACGGCAGGCCAGAGATCTCCGCAGCCTCGGCGACGGGGGAGACCCGTGCGCTGAGCCAGTCCGGCCCGACGGTGAAGAGGAAGGCCGAGGCGACGAGCAGGTAGACGACCGTCACGACGCCCAGCGACAGGGCGATCGCCCGAGGGAGGGTGCGCTCGGGGTCGCGCACCTCCTCGCCGAGCGTGGCGACCCGGGCGTACCCGGCCATCGCGAAGAAGAGGAAGCCCGCGCCCTGGACCGCCCCGAGCAGCCCCGGCTCGCTCTCGCGGGCGGGCAGGTCGGACAGGATCGCCGGGGGCGAGGCGAGCATGACGGCGACGAAGCCGAGCAGCGCGACGAGCACGAGCGCGACGACCGCTGACGCGACCCTCGCGCTGCGCTGCACGCCGGCGAGGTTGAGCGCCAGCACCGCGAGGACGACGAGGACGGCGAGCACGGCCTGCTGGTCGGGCATGAGGTACGCGCCCACGGTGAGGGCCATCGCCGCGCAGGACGCCGTCTTGCCGGTGATGAAGGCCCACCCGGCCAGGTGCCCCCACGGCACCCCGAGACGGTCTCGGCCGTAGACGTAGGCGCCGCCGGACGTCGGGTAGCGCGCGGCGAGCCGAGCACTGCTGTGGGCGTTCGCCCCGGCGACGAGGACCGCGATCGCCAGCGCGACGAGGAGCAGGTCCCCGGCCGCGCGGGCCGCCGGCGCGAAGGCGACGAAGACCCCTGCGCCGAGCATCGCGGCGAGCCCGACGACGACCGCGTCGCCGAGCCCGAGGCTGCGCCTCAGCGTCTGGTCGTGACCTCCGGTGGCTGCCATGGCTGCTCGAGGTGCCGTGCCCCTCGGGGGGACGACGGCGGCCTCAGGCGTTCGCCGCCAGGTAGGCCGCGCCGATGATGCCGGCCTTGTTGCGCAGCTTCGCCGGGACGATCTCGGTGCGGATCTCGAGGAGCGGCAGGAAGTGGTCGGCGTGCTTGCTCACGCCACCGCCGACGACGAAGAGGTCGGGCCACAGCAGGTCCTCGACGACGCGGTAGTAGCGGGTGAGGCGCTGGGCCCACTGCTCCCAGTCGAGGTCCTCGCGCTCGCGGGCGCTGTCGGCGGCGCGGGTCTCCGCGTCGTGCCCGTCGATCTCGAGGTGGCCGAGCTCGGAGTTGGGCATGAGCTGCCCGTCGAGGAGCACGGCCGAGCCGATGCCGGTGCCGAGCGTCGTGAGCACGACGAGCCCGTCGTGCTTGCGCGCCGCGCCGAAGTGCCGCTCGGCGACCCCGGCCGCGTCGGCGTCGTTGACGATGACGACATCGCGGCCGAGCCGCTTCTCGAAGAGCGCCTCGGCGTCGACGTCCACCCACGAGGGGTCGATGTTCGCGGCGCTGCGCGCGACGCCGTGGGTGACGACCGCGGGCAGCGTGATGCCGACCGCCGCGTCCTTCTTCAGCCCGAACTGGGAGACGATCTCGGCGACGACGTCGCACACCGCGTCGGGTGTCGCGACGTCGGGCGTCGGGATGCGCAGACGGTCGTCGGCGAAGGCGCCCTTGCGCAGGTCGACGGGGGCTCCCTTGATGCCGGAGCCGCCGACGTCGATGCCGAGGGCGGTGCTCGTCGTGGCCATGTGATCTCGCTTCTCGTGCGCGGTCAGGGGGTCAGGGCAGGGTGAGGATCTCGGGGCCGTCCTCGGTGATGAGGACGGTGTGCTCGAACTGCGCCGAGCGACGCAGGTCCTTCGTCGCGACGGTCCAGCCGTCCTCCCACATCGTCCACTCGTGGGTGCCGAGGTTGAGCATCGGCTCGACGGTGAAGGTCATGCCGGGTTCGATGACGGTGTCGTAGCCGGGGGCCGCGTCGTAGTGCGGGATGACGAGACCGGAGTGGAAGGCGCTGCCGATGCCGTGGCCCGTGAAGTCGCGTACGACGCCGTAGCCGAAGCGGGCCGCGTACTTCTCGATGACCCGGCCGATGATGTTGACCTGGCGGCCGGGCACGGCCGCGCGGATGCCGCGCATCATCGCCTCGTGGGTGCGCTCGACGAGCAGGCGCGACTCCTCGTCGACCTCGCCGACGAGATAGGTCGCGTCGGTGTCGCCGTGCACGCCGTCGAGGTAGGCCGTGATGTCGATGTTGACGACGTCGCCGTCCTGGAGCGGGCGGTCGTCGGGGATGCCGTGGCAGACGACCTCGTTGACCGAGGTGCACAGCGACTTCGGGAAGCCGCGGTAGCCCAGGGTCGAGGGGTAGGCGCCGTGGTCGAGGAGGTACTCGTGGCCGACGCGGTCGATCTCGTCGGTCGTCACGCCCGGGGCGATGACCTCGGCGGCGGCGGCCATGGCCCGCGCGGCGAGCCGGCCGGCCACGCGCATCCGCTCGATCGTCTCGGCGTCCTTGACCTCGGGGCCGGTGTACGGCTGGGGCGCGGGGCGGTCGACGTACTCGGGACGGGTGATCGAGGCCGGGACGGGTCGGCGGGGCGAGACCGTGCCGGGTCGGACGGGCGCGGCGGGGCTGGCGGGTGCTGCTCCGGGCATACGGTGGAGTCTAGGCATCTCGTCGGCGACGCAACGGCGAGGCCGCCATGTCTGCGCAGAAGGAGCTGTCGATGACCTACTGGTACAACATCGAGTCCGGTCAGGTGGAGCCCGACGAGAGCAAGTCCGCGGGAGAGAACCTCATGGGCCCGTACGACACCGAGGAGCAGGCCCGCAACGCCCTCGCCTCGGCCGCCGAGCGCACCGCGCAGTGGGACCAGGAGGACGAGGAGTACGAGGAGGGCCGCTGAGGCCTGTCTCCGGCCGACGAAGGGGGAGCCGCCCGCCGCAGCGGGTGGCTCCCCCTTCGCCGTGCTCGGACCAGCCCTCAGCTGCGCCGGTGGAGGGCGAGGCAGTACGAGCCGTCGCCCGGCCACGCCTGGGCGTCCCACCCGGCGTAGCGGCGCACGAGGGAGAGCCCGGCGGCGAAGGTCGCGCGCTCGTAGGTCTGCCACGAGACCGGTGCGGCCGCGGCGGGCTCGTGCCCGGGCAGCGACCACCCGGCGACGAGGACGCCCTCGGGGGTGAGATGGCCGCGCAGGTGGCGCAGGACGTCGACGAGCGTGCCGTCGGCGAGGTAGGGCACGACGTTGCCCGCCATGAGCACGACGTCGAAGGTCTGGCCGCGCAGCTCCAGCGAGGCGAGGTCGGCCCGCACGAAGCGGGTGACGTCGTCGCGCTCGCGCGCCACCTCGATCATGTCGCCGTCGGCGTCGACTCCGACGACGTCGTGGCCCAGGCGGGTCAGCTCGGACGCGACGCGCCCGGTGCCGCAGCCGGCGTCGAGGACCCGGATGGGGGCGGGCAGCAGCTCGTGGACGAAGCGGGCCTCGCCGTGGATGTCGACGCCGCGCTCGACGAGCGCGTCGAAGCGGCGCTGGTAGGCGGTGGCCGCGTCGATGCCGCCGCTCACCTCGGACCAGCGCGTGCGGATCTCGGGCAGGTCGTCAGGCATCGACGTGGAGCCCTCGCGTCGGGACGCCTGCGTCAGGCATCGAAGGAGTGCTCCGCGGCGGGGAAGGTGCCGGCCTGGACCTCACGGGCGAACTCGCCCGCAGCGCGGGAGAGCTCGCCGCGCAGGTCGGCGTACTTCTTGACGAAGCGGGGCGCCTTGCCCCCGCGCAGGCCGGCCATGTCCTGCCACACGAGCACCTGGGCGTCGCACGACGGGCCGGCACCGATGCCGACGGTGGGGATGCGCAGCTCCTCGCTCACCCGGGCGGCGACGGGCGCGGGCACCATCTCGAGGACGACGGCGAAGGCCCCGGCGGCCTCGACGGCGCGGGCGTCGGCGAGCGTGCGCTCGGCCTGCTCCTCGCCGCGGCCCTGGACCCGGTAGCCGCCGAGGGTGTGCTCGCTCTGCGGGGTGAAGCCGATGTGCGCGCACACCGGGATGCCGCCGCGCACGAGGCGCTCGATCGTCGGTGCCATCTCGACCCCGCCCTCGAGCTTGACGGCGTGCGCGCCGCCCTCCTTCATGAAGCGGGCGGCCGTGAGGTAGCCCTGCTCGGGGGAGGCCTGGTAGCTGCCGAAGGGGAGATCGGCCAGGACGAGCGCGCGCGTCGCGGCGCGGGAGACGGCCCGCGTGAGGAAGACCATCTCCTCCACGCTCACCGGCAGCGTCGTGTCGTAGCCGTAGACGTTGTTGCCGGCCGAGTCGCCGACGAGGAGCACCTCGATGCCGGCCTCGTCGAAGATCTCCGCCGTGTACATGTCGTAGGCGGTGAGCATGCTCCAGCGATCGCCACGGTCGGTCATCGCCTGCAGGTGCGGGATGCGCACGCGGCGCTTGCCGGCGGCGCCGGCGGCGGCCGGGGCGGTGCCCCCGCCGTACGGGGCGGTGGTCTCGCCGGGTGCGTCCTGGGCGTTCGGGCTCGAGGGCATGGCGTCAGCCTAGGGGGTCGCCCCGACGGGGCAGGATGACCGCTCGGCAGTCAGTGCACGGACTGCAAGAAGTAAGGATTCCTCCAAGAAGATCTCGGATCTCTTCCGGACGGCCGGACGGCTTGCTCAACTACGAGGACCGTCACGCGGCACCCCTGAGCCGCTCGTCCACGAAAGAAGTCCCCTAGTGAAGAGACGTCACAGCACAGCTCTGGCCGGGATCGCCACCTCGGCCCTGGTCTTCACCCTCGCCCCCACGACCGCGACCGCGACCGCCGGTGCGAGCGAGGTCCCGCCCCAGGACGGGACCAGCAAGAACGTCCAGCAGGACGACAAGCCCAACCCGCTGGGCGACGCGCAGCGCCGCCTGCGCGAGGACGCCGTCGACAAGCTCGTCAAGGGCGAGGCCGACGTCGTCACCCGCGGCGGCAAGAAGGTCATCGAGCTCAAGGGCGCGAAGGACGGCAAGGGCAACCGCAAGAAGAGCAAGTACGTCGAGTACGACGTCAACCGCGAGGCCTCGGTCTTCACGGTCCTCACCGACTTCGGCGACAAGGTGAGCTCCCCCCAGGGCGGCGCCCCGGGCCCGGTGCACAACCGGATCCCGAAGCCGGACCGCAACTGGAACAACGACGCCACGGACAACAACTCGACGATCTGGCAGAGCGACTTCGACCAGGAGCACTACCAGGACCTCATGTTCGCCGAGGGCGAGGAGTCCTTCCGCGACTTCTACCTCAAGCAGTCCAACGGTCGCTTCAGCACCACCGGTGACGTCTCCGACTGGGTGAAGGTGCCCTACAACGAGGCGCGCTACGGCCACAACCCCGTCAAGGGCGACGGCACATCCGAGGCCGACGGCTACTGGAACTACGTCAAGGACACCGCGCAGGCCTGGTACGACGACCAGGTCGCCCAGGGCAAGAGCCTCGAGGAGATCAAGGCCTACCTGCGCACCTTCGACCAGTGGGACCGCTACGACCACGACGGCGACGGCGACTTCGACGAGCCGGACGGCTACATCGACCACTTCCAGGCCATCCACGCCGGTGAGGGCGAGGAGGCCGGCGGCGGCGCCGAGGGCGAGGACGCCATCTGGAGCCACCGCTGGTACGCCTACTCCAACCTCGCGGGCAAGGCCGGCCCCTCCGGCAACCTCCTCGGTGGTGTCCCGATCGGAGACTCCGGCCTGTGGATCGGTGACTACACCACCGAGCCCGAGAACGGCGGCCTGGGCGTCTTCACCCACGAGTTCGGCCACGACCTCGGTCTGCCCGACCTCTACGACACCGCCGGTGGCGACAACGGCACCGGCTTCTGGACCCTCATGTCCGCCGGCAGCTGGCTCAACGACGGCACCGAGGACATCGGCTCCAAGCCCGGCTACATGGGCGCGTGGGAGAAGCTGCAGCTCGGCTGGCTCGACGTCCAGACCATCGACCCGTCGAAGAAGCGGGTGACCACGGCCAAGCTCGGCCCGGCCGACCGCGACGACAAGAAGCGGCCGCAGGCGCTGTCCGTCCTCCTCCCGGAGAAGACGAACACGACGGAGTACAACACCCCGCACTCCGGCTCCATGCAGTGGTGGGGCGGCTCGGCGGACGACCTCAACAGCACGCTGACCCGCAGCATCGACCTCACCGGCAAGAAGACCGCCTCGGTCTCCGCCTGGACCTGGTACGACATCGAGGAGGGCTACGACTTCCTCTACGGCCAGGTGAGCACCGACGGCGGCGCGACGTGGACCGACACCGGCAGCCCGATCAGCGGTGTCAGCCGCTCGTGGACCCAGAAGACCTGGGACCTGTCGAAGTGGGCTGGTCAGAAGGTCGACTTCCGCTTCCGCTACGCCACCGACGGCGGCGTCCACGAGGACGGTCCCTTCCTCGACGACATCACGGTGACCGCCGACGGCGCGACCCTGCTCTCCGACGACGTCGAGTCCGGTGACAACGGCTGGACCGCCAAGGGCTTCGAGCGCATGGACGGCACGACGACCGAGACGGTCCAGAGCTACTACCTCGCGGAGAACCGCGTCTACAGCGGGTACGACAAGTACCTCAAGACGGGCCCGTACAACTTCGGCTGGTCCTCGACCAAGCCGGACTGGGTGGAGCGCTTCCCGTACCAGAACGGCCTGCTCGTCTGGTACATCAACAACGAGTACACCGACAACAACACGAGCCAGCACCCCGGCTACGG
This sequence comes from Janibacter melonis, assembly GCF_003721155.3. Classification (NCBI taxonomy): domain Bacteria; kingdom Bacillati; phylum Actinomycetota; class Actinomycetes; order Micrococcales; family Intrasporangiaceae; genus Janibacter; species Janibacter melonis. The sequence goes on from NZ_CP044548.2 coordinate 523,337, forward strand.
CCAGGTCCTTCCCGTCGACGCCCGGCCCACCCCGGTCACGTTCTCGGACGGCTCGCTCCTGGGCAACCGTCGTCAGCCCTTCGACGCCACCTTCGGCCTCGAGCGGACCGACCCGGTGACCTTCCACAAGAACGGCACGGCGACCTCGCTGCGCTGGCAGGCGGCCATCCCGAAGTTCGACGACACCAACGTCGACAAGTACTGGTCGGCGAAGAACCCCCAGGGCTCGACGAAGGTCGCGGGCTCCGGGACGACGATCGAGGTGCTCTCCGGCACCGGCGACAACATGCAGGTCCAGGTCTCGCGCAAGAAGTGAGCCCGGCCCGGCGTGCCTGACGCCACCCCCGACGGCGCCCGCCGTGACCCGCGTGGTCACGGCGGGCGTCGTGCGTCCATGGGGCAGGATGGGGCCATGGATCGCCAGCAGGAGTTCGTCCTTCGCACCATCGAGGAGCGCGACATCCGCTTCGTGCGGCTGTGGTTCACCGACGTCCTCGGGACGCTGAAGTCGGTCGCCATCGCCCCCGCGGAGCTCGAGGGTGCCTTCGCCGAGGGGATCGGCTTCGACGGCAGCGCCATCGAGGGCTTCACCCGCGTGTACGAGGCGGACATGCTGGCCAAGCCCGACCCCTCGACCTTCCAGGTCCTGCCGTGGCGCGGCGAGCGCCCCGGCACCGCGCGGATGTTCTGCGACATCACCCTGCCCGACGGCAACCCGGCGCTGGCCGACGCGCGCTACGTCCTGCGGCGCACGCTCTCGCGGGCCGCGGACATGGGCTTCTCCTTCTACACCCACCCCGAGATCGAGTTCTTCCTGCTCAAGTCCGGCTCCGGGGCCCCCGAGCCGGTCGACCAGGGCGGGTACTTCGACCACGTGCCGAAGGGGACGGCGCACGACTTCCGTCGCGCGGCCATCACCATGCTCGAGCAGGTGGGCATCTCCGTGGAGTTCAGCCACCACGAGGGCGCCCCGGGCCAGAACGAGATCGACCTGCGCTACGCCGACGCGCTGTCGACGGCCGACAACATCATGACCTTCCGCACCGTCATCAAGGAGGTCGCCCTTGAGCAGGGCATCTACGCGACCTTCATGCCCAAGGTCTTCGCCGACCACCCGGGCTCGGGCATGCACACCCACATGTCGCTCTTCGAGGGCGACTCGAACGCCTTCTACGAGCCCGGCGCGCCGTACTCGCTGAGCAAGACCGGGCGGCAGTTCATCGCCGGCCTGCTCACCCACGGACGCGAGTTCACCCTCATCACCAACCAGTGGGTCAACAGCTACAAGCGGCTGTGGGGCGGCGGCGAGGCACCGGCGCACCTCACCTGGGGCCACAACAACCGCTCCGCGATGGTCCGCGTGCCGATGTACAAGCCGAACAAGGCCAACAGCAGCCGGGTCGAGGTGCGCACGCTCGACGCCGCGTGCAATCCCTACCTCGCCTTCTCGGTGATGCTCGCCGCGGGGCTCAAGGGGATCGAGGAGGGCTACGACCTGCCGGCCGAGACCGAGGACGACGTCTGGCAGCTCACGGACCGCGAGCGTCGCGCCATGGGCATCAAGCCCCTGCCCGCCTCGCTCTCGGAGGCGATCGACGCGATGGAGTCCAGCGAGCTCGTCGCCCAGACCCTGGGGGAGCACGTCTTCGACTTCGTCCTGCGCAACAAGAAGCAGGAGTGGGAGGACTACAGGCGCCAGGTCACCCCCTTCGAGCTCGAGCGCCTGCTGCCTCGCCTGTGATGGCGCCCGGGCGACGAGAGCCGTCGAGCCTGGCCCGGCGCGGCCTGGTCGACGCGGAGCGTGCTGAGCAGCTGCTCGCCGACCCCGTGCTCACCGAGCTCGAGGGCTGCCGCGACGCGCTCGTCGACACGCTGTCTCGCTGTGCCGACCCAGACGCCGCGCTCCTCGGCCTGGTGCGCCTCGTCGAGGCGGCCGCCCAGCAGGGCGAGGACGGACTGCTCGGCGCCCTGTGCGCCGACGACCGGGCCCGACGTCGGGTCCTCGGGGTGCTCGGTGCGTCGACCGCCCTCACCGACCACCTCGTCGCGCACCCCGGGCACTGGCACGCGGTCGTCGAGGCCGAGGGGCTCGACCCCGCAGCCCGAGCCGGGGCGATGATCGCCGCCGTGCGCGACCCAGGTGACCTCGAGCCCCAGGACGCGCTGCGCGTCGAGTACCGGCGTCAGCTCGTCGCCATCGCCGCGCTCGACGTCACCTCCGGCGACCCCGTCTCGGAGCTGCCGGTCGCTGCCGCCGCCCTCGCAGATCTCGCCGGCGCAGCACTCGAGGCCGCGCTCGTCATCGCCCAGGACGAGCTGCCCGACGAGGCCGCGGCGGCACGCCTCGCGGTCATCGGCATGGGCAAGGCCGGCGGTCGAGAGCTCAACTACATCTCCGACGTCGACGTCATCTTCGTCGCCGAGGCCGCCGAGGGGCACGACGAGGGCGAGGCGATCGCTGCCGCGACCCGGTTGGCCAGCCGGCTGATGTCGGCCTGCGCCTCGTCGACCGCGCACGGGTCGTTGTGGCCCGTCGACGCCAACCTCCGGCCCGAGGGCGCCCAGGGTCCGCTCGTGCGCACGGTGGCCAGCCATCGCACCTACTACCAGCGGTGGGCCAAGACCTGGGAGTTCCAGGCGCTGCTCAAGGCCCGCCCGATGGCCGGGGACCCCGAGGTGGGCGCTGCCTACCTCGACGCCATCCGACCGTTCGTGTGGCAGGCGAGCTCACGTGAGGACTTCGTCGACGACGTGCAGTCCATGCGGCGCCGGGTGGAGGACCACATCCCCAGCGGCGAGGCCGCGCGCCAGCTCAAGCTCGGTCCGGGCGGGCTGCGGGACGTCGAGTTCAGCGTCCAGCTGCTCCAGATGGTCCACGGGCGCACCGACGAGACGCTGCGCTCGGGCACCACCCTCGACGCGCTCGCCGCCCTGTCCCGGGGCAGCTACGTCGGGCGACGTGACGCATCGACGCTCGACCACGCGTACCGGACCCTGCGCACGCTCGAGCACCGGATCCAGCTGCGCCGCATGAGACGCACCCATCTCATGCCCACCGGGGCCACCGACCTGCGCCACCTCGGCCGGGCCCTGCGCATCTTCTCCGAGCCGGAGAAGGGCGTCACCGCGCTGCGCTCGGAGACCTCGCTCGAGGTGCGCCGGCTGCACCAGCGCCTCTTCTACCGCCCGCTGCTCTCGGCGGTCGCCCGGCTCTCCGACGACGACGTGCGCCTGTCGCCAGAAGCCGCCCGCGAGCGCCTGCTGGCGCTGGGCTACCGCGACCCCGCGGGCGCGCTGCGGCACATCGAGGGGCTCACCGGGGGCGTCTCGCGCAGCGCATCGATCCACCGCCAGCTGCTGCCGGTCATGCTCGAGTGGTTCGGCGAGGAGGCCGACCCCGACGCCGGGCTGCTCGCCTTCCGCAAGGTGAGCGACGCCCTCGGCACGACCCCCTGGTACCTGCGCCTGCTGCGCGACGAGGGCACCGCCGCCCGCACCCTCGCCCGGGTGCTCGGGGCGAGCCGCTTCACCGGCGACCTGCTCCTCGCCAGCCCGGAGGCGGTGCAGATGCTCGGCGAGAGCGGCGGGCTCGTCCCGCGCTCGCGCGAGGACATCGAGCGCCGGATGCGGGCCGCCGCCGGCCGCAAGGACGAGCTCGAGAGCGCGATCTCCTCGATCCGGGCGATCCGACGCGCCGAGTTCTTCCGCGTCGCCGTCGCCGACCTCACCGAGCAGATCGGGCTCGACGACGTCGGGCGTGCCCTCACCGAGCTCACCTGCGCCACCCTCGACGCGGCGCTCGGCGTCGTCGGGCCGGCCGTCGAGGCCGAGCTCGGGCGCCCGCTCGGCACCGACCTGCTCGTCGTCGGCATGGGCCGCCTCGGCGGGCGCGAGGTCGGCTACGCGAGCGACGCCGACGTCCTCTTCGTCCACGACCCCCACGACGGGGTGGCGGACGCCGAGGCCCAGGAGGCGGCGGCCGCCGTCGTCTCCCGTCTGCGCACGCTGCTCGGCACACCGGGCAGCGACCCGCCGCTCGGGCTCGACGCCGACCTGCGCCCGGAGGGCAAGGCCGGCCCGCTCGTGCGCAGCCTCGCGTCCTACCGCGCGTACTACGAGCGGTGGTCCGAGCCCTGGGAGGCCCAGGCCCTGCTGCGCGCGGCCCCGTGCGCGGGCGACGAGGCCCTGGGGGAGCGCTTCATGGCGCTCGTCGACCCGATGCGGTGGCCGAAGGGCGGTCTGCCGCCCGAGGCGGTGCGCCAGGTGCGGCGGCTCAAGGCGCGCATGGAGGGCGAGCGGCTGCCGCGCGGCGCCGACCGGCGCACCCACTTCAAGCTCGGCTACGGCGGGCTGTCGGACGTCGAGTGGACGATCCAGCTCCTCCAGATGCAGCACGCCCACGAGATGCCGGGGCTGCGCACCACCCAGACCCTGCCGGCGATCGCGGCCGCGGTCGAGGCCGGTCTGCTCGAGCGCGCCGACGCCGACGCGATGCGCGAGGCGTGGTCGATGGCCTCGCGGCTGCGCAACGCGGGGATGCTGCTGCGCGCCCGGCCCGTCGACTCGGTGCCGTCGAACCTGCGCGAGGCCGACGGGGTCGGCCGGATCGTCGGCATGCCGCCGCAGTCCGGGCTCACCCTCGCCGAGTCCTACCGCCGCACGGCGCGGCACGCCCGCTCCGTCACCGACCGGGTCTTCTACGGCGAGGTCTGAGCGCACCCCCGCCTGATGAGACCTGGCGAAGGGGTGCCGCGAGCGGTACCTAAGATGGAGCCATGCTCTCGACGACTGACCTGCGTGGTACCGACCTGTCGGTGACCGAGCTGCGTGCGGCGCTGCCGCGCGCGGAGTACGACGTCGAGGCCGCCCTGCATGCCGTCACCCCCATCGTCGCCGACGTCGCCGAGCGCGGCGCCGAGGCTCTCCTCGAGCTCGCCGAGCGCTTCGACGGTGTGCGCCCGCAACGCCTGCGCGTGCCGGCCGAGGTCATGCAGCGCGCGCTCGAGCTCCTCGACCCCGACGTGCGCCGCGCGCTCGAGGTCTCGATCGAGCGGGCGCGGCTCGTGCACGCCGACCAGGTGCGCACCGACACCACGACCCAGGTGAGCCCGGGCGGCACCGTCACCGAGCGCTGGGTGCCCGTCGACCGCGTCGGCCTCTACGTGCCCGGCGGTCTCGCGGTCTACCCGTCCTCGGTCGTCATGAACGTCGTCCCCGCCCAGATCGCCGGGGTCTCCTCGCTCGCCGTGGCGAGCCCGCCCCAGCGCGACAACGCCGGGGAGCTCGCCGGCTATCCCCACCCGACGATCCTCGCCGCCTGCGCGCTCCTCGGGGTCGACGAGGTCTACGCGACCGGCGGGGCCCAGGCCGTCGCCGCCTTCGCCCACGGCTTCGACGACACGACGGCCGAGCCGGTCGACGGGCGCGTGCCGCGCTGCGAGCCGGTGAGCCTCGTCACCGGCCCGGGCAACGTCTACGTCGCCGCCGCCAAGCGCCTGCTCAAGGGCCTCATCGGCATCGACTCCGAGGCCGGCCCGACCGAGATCGCCGTGCTCGCGGACGCGGGTGCCGACCCCGAGCACGTCGCCGCCGACCTCGTCAGCCAGGCCGAGCACGACCCGCTCGCCGCGTCGGTGCTCGTCACCGACAGCACCGAGCTCGCCGCCGCCGTCGAGGAGGCGGTGACCCGACGCGCCCTCGCGACGAAGCACTCCGAGCGCGTCCGGACCGCCCTCACCGGTCCGCAGTCCGGGGTCGTGCTCGTCGACGACCTCGACGCCGGGCTCGCCGTCGTCAACGCCTACGGGGCCGAGCACCTCGAGATCATCACGGCCGACTCGCCCGCCGTCGCCGCCCGGGTGCGCAACGCCGGCGCGGTCTTCGTCGGCACGTACAGCCCCGTCTCGCTCGGCGACTACGCCGCCGGCAGCAACCACGTCCTGCCCACCGGCGGGTGCGCCTGCCACAGCAGCGGCCTGTCCGTGCAGTCCTTCCTGCGCGGCATCCACGTCATCCACTACGACGAGCAGGCCCTCACCGAGGTCGGGCAGCACGTCGTCACGCTCGCTGAGGCCGAGGACCTGCCCGCGCACGGCGAGGCCGTCACGGCGCGCACCGGGCAGACGGTCGCCCGATGAGCGGGCCCGCACCTGCCCCCGGCGCCCAGGTCGAGGCCGCCCTGCGACCCGACCTGCGCGGCCGGACCGCCTACGGCGCCCCCCAGCTCGACGTCGCCGTGCAGCTCAACACCAACGAGAGCAGCTACCCCGTGCCCGACGAGGTCGTCGCCGACGTCCTCGCGCGCCTGGGGGAGGACCTCGCCGGGCTCAACCGCTACCCGGACCGCGAGTTCGTCGGGCTGCGCAAGGCGCTCGTCGACTACCTCGAGCTGCAGTCCGGCGCCCGGCTGCGTCCCGAGCAGGTGTGGGCCGGCAACGGCAGCAACGAGGTGCTCCAGCACCTCGTGCTCGCCTTCGGAGGGGCCGGGCGCACCGCCCTGGGCTTCACCCCGGCGTACTCGATGCACCCGATCATCGTCGAGACCCTCGGCACCCGGTGGGTGGACGGCCAGCGCGACGCCGAGAGCTTCGACCTCGAGGTGGGCTCGGCGGTCGAGCAGGTCCGGGCGAGCGACCCCGACCTCGTCTTCTTGTGCTCCCCGAACAACCCGACGGGCACCGCGCTCCCCTTCGAGTCGATCGAGGCGGTCCTCGCGGCCGCGCCCCGGGCGATCGTCGTCGTCGACGAGGCGTACGCCGAGTTCGCGCGGCCGGGCACCCCGAGCGCCCTCGCGCTGCTCGAGCACCACGAGCGGCTCGTCGTCACGCGCACGATGAGCAAGGCCTTCACCCTCGCCGGGGCGCGCCTGGGCTACCTCGCCGCGCACCCGAGCCTCGTCGACGCCCTGCGGCTCGTGCGCCTGCCCTACCACCTCTCGACGCCCACCCAGGCCGTCGCCGAGGTCGCCCTGGCCCACGCACCGCGGCTGCTGTCGACGGTCGAGGCGATCAAGGAGCAGCGCGACCGGCTCGTCACCGAGCTCGCCGAGATGGGTCTGCGACCCGTGCCCAGCGACGCCAACTTCGTCCTCTTCGGAGGGCTCGCCGACGCCCCCGCCACCTGGCAGGCTCTGCTCGACGCGGGCGTGCTCGTCCGCGACGTCGGCATCCCCGGCCACCTGCGGGTCACCGCGGGCACGCCGGAGGAGACCACCGCCTTCCTCACCGCCCTGCGCTCCCTGCTCCCGCAGCACCTCGCGCCGACCAGCACCACGACCGCCACTGCCGAAGGGGCCCGCCCGTGACCACCCAGCAGCACCGGACCGCGACCATCTCGCGCGCCACGTCCGAGAGCTCGGTCGAGCTGCGCATCGACCTCGACGGCACCGGGCGCAGCTCGGTCTCGACGGGGGTGCGCTTCTACGACCACATGCTCGCCTCGCTGGCCAAGCACAGCCTCATCGACATCGACGTCACGGCCACCGGTGACACCGACGTCGACGCGCACCACACCGTCGAGGACGTCGCGATCTGCCTCGGCGACGCCCTGCGCGAGGCGCTCGGCGACAAGTCCGGCATCTCTCGCTTCGGCGACGCGACCGTGCCGCTCGACGAGGCGCTCGTGCACGCCGTCGTCGACGTCGCCGGCCGCCCCTACGTCGTCCACACCGGTGAGCCCGAGGGGCAGCAGTACGTCGTCATCGGCGGCGCCTACGTCGGCTCCCTCACCCGGCACGTCCTCGAGACGCTCGGCCACCACGCCGGCATCGCGCTCCACGTGCGCGTGCTCGCCGGCCGCGACCCGCACCACATCGTCGAGGCGCAGTTCAAGGCCGTCGCCCGTGCCCTGCGCGCCGCGGTGGCTCTCGACCCCCGGGTCGAGGGCATCCCCAGCGCCAAGGGCGCGCTGTAAGCCGATCCCGGTGAGCGCACTCGTCCTCGTCTCCGCGTCGGCCGCGTCGGCCTCGACGTGGGTGCGGCGCGGCGTCGTGGCCTGCCACGTCGCCGAGCAGCACGGCTGGACCCTCGTCTCCGCGGCGCCCGGCCGGGTCGCGGCCGCGGCCCCCTACGACGACCCGACGTCGGTGCTGCTCGCCCGACCCGTCGGGCCGCGCGTGGCGCCCTCCCTCGGTCTCGGCGTCGTCGGCGACCGCGCCGTCATCGCCGCCCAGTCCACCGGCTGGCGCACGATGAAGCGCTGGGCCGTCCGGATGCGTCGGGGCTCGCTCGTGCGCCAGGGCGACCTCGCGCCGCTGCGCCCGGGTGACCTCGCCCCCTTCGCCGGGGCCGGGGTGAGCACCGCCGAGGTGACCGCCGCGCTCGAGGAGACCCAGCTGCCCTCGCACGACTGGCTCGCGCACGTCCTCGAGGTGCTCCAGCTGCCCGGTGCGCAGGTCGTGCGCGGCGAGGACCAGCCCGGCGCGCTCGTCGAGCCCGACCCGCGCTCGCTCGCCGGCTTCGCGCGCGTCGCCGAGGACGGCCGCCCATGACCGACGTCGTCGTCCTCGACTACGGCAGCGGCAACGTCCGCTCCGTCGTCCGCGCCCTCGAGCACGTCGGCGCCGCCGTCGAGCTCACCTCCGACCTCGCCCGCGCCGAGCGGGCCGACGGCCTGCTCGTGCCCGGCGTCGGCAACTTCCACGCGTGCATGACCGGTCTGCGCGACGCCGGTGGTGGCGAGGTCGTCCGGGCCCGGCTCGCCCACGGCGCACCGACCCTCGGCATCTGCGTCGGCATGCAGGTCATGCTCGACGGCTCCGACGAGCCCTCGCCCGACCCGCAGCCGGGCCTGGGCCTGTGGCCGGGCTCGGTGCACCGGGTCGACGCCCCCGTCGTGCCCCACATGGGCTGGACCCCCGTCGTGGCCGGCCGGGGCAGCGCGCTGCTCGACGGGCTCGACGGCGAGCGCTTCTACTTCGTCCACTCCTACGCCGTCACCGACACGGCGGCGCTGGGGGAGCGGGTGGTCTCGGTCGCCGAGCACGGCCACCCCTTCGCCGCCGCCGTCGAGGACGGCACCTTGTCCGCCACGCAGTTCCACCCCGAGAAGTCCGGGGACGCGGGACTGCACCTCTTGAAGAACTGGGTGAGCTCACTATGACCAGCGCGACCGACCCGATCCCGAGCCTGGAGCTGCTGCCGGCCGTCGACGTCTCCGAGGGGCGGGCCGTCCAGCTCGTCCAGGGCGTCGCCGGCAGCGGGGGCCAGTTCGGCGACCCCGTCGAGGCGGCGCTGTCGTGGCAGGAGCAGGGCTCGCGCTGGCTCCACCTCGTCGACCTCGACGCCGCCTTCGGGCGGGGGAGCAACGCCGACCTGCTCGCCGAGATCGTCGGCCGGCTCGACATCGACGTCGAGATGAGCGGGGGCATCCGCGACGAGGTGACCCTGCGTCGCGCCCTCGCGACCGGGTGCCGGCGCGTCAACCTCGGCACCGCGGCGCTCGAAGACCCCGAGTGGACCGCGAGCGCCATCGCGACGTACGGCGACCGGGTCGCCGTCGGTCTCGACGTGCGCGGCACGACGCTCGCGGCGCGCGGGTGGACGAGCGAAGGGGGAGACCTCTGGGAGACGCTCGCGCGCCTGGACTCCGAGGGCTGCGCCCGCTACGTCGTCACCGACGTCGCGAAGGACGGCATGCTCGCCGGGCCGAACCTCTCGCTCCTGCGTGACGTCTGCGCCGCGACCCAGCGACCCGTCGTTGCCTCCGGCGGCGTGACGACCGCGGACGACGTCGCCGCCCTGCGCGAGCTCGTGCCGGCGGGCGTCGAGGGAGCGATCGTCGGCTCGGCGCTCTACCGGGGCACCCTGACGATGGCCGACGCCATCGCGGCGGCCGGGCCCCAGTGACCTCTCCCGACAAGCCCGACCAGCCCGAGCAGGTCCCGCAGACGGGCCCGGCCGACTCGGCCGGGGTCCCGTGGGGCGGGCGGGCCGTGCCGCACTCGGGCTTCGAGGGCGACGACGGCTCGCGCGACCCTCGCCTGGGCGCCGCGCTCGGCACGGGCGACGACGCGGCGCTCGTCGAGGCCCTGCGCGGTGCTCGGCTGCTCGTGCCGGTGACGGCCGTCGCGGCCGAGACGACCGAGGGCGTGGGCGGCCTCACCGCCGAGAAGGAGACGGACATGGCCGTCGTCCTGCTCGACAACCCCGACGGGCGCACCGCGCTGCCCGTCTTCTCCAGCGCTGCCGACCTCGCGGCCTTCGACACCTCGCTGCGCCCCGTGCCGGTCACGGCCGAGCGGGCCGCCGAGGCGGCGATCTCCGAGCAGGCCCAGCTCATGGTGCTCGACTGCGCGAGCGAGCACGCCGTCGAGGTGCGCTCGAGCATGCTGTGGGCGCTCGTCCAGCGTCAGCCCTGGCTGCCGCCGCACGAGGACCCCTTCGTCGCCCGCTCCGTCGACGCCGCGCTCTCCGGTGCGCCCCAGGTCCTCGGGCACGAGCTCGTCGCGGGCGCAGAGGCCGGCGAGCTCGTCCTGTCGCTGCAGATCGTGCCCGGCCTGGCGACCGAGCAGCTGCAGGCCGTCGTCGAAGGGGTGGGCGAGCGGCTCGCCGCCGACGGCGAGCTGCGGGCGCGGGTGGATGCGTTGACCTTCCGGGTGCGGTGAGCACGCTCACCCCCTTCGCCTCCCGTCGGGACCGGTTTGCCGGGGAGGGCGGGGCAGCCGCACCATAGGTGGTTGTGACCATCGCCCCCTACCGTGACGTGCTGCGGATCCCGCAGGTGCGCCACGCGCTGATCTTCGGCATCATCCTGCGCACCCCGATGGCGGCGAGCCTCATCGCGCTCACGCTGCACGTCGTCTCCCACCTCGGGCAGAGCTACGGCAAGGCCGGCATCGCGAGCATGGCGCTGACCCTCGCGCTCGCCGTGAGCAACCCGTGGCGCGGCCGGCTCGTCGACCGGCAGGGCCTGCGTCGCACCTTCGTGCCCTCGCTCGTCGTGCTGCCGCTCGTGTGGTCGGTCGCGCCCTTCCTGTCGTACTGGCCCCTCGTCGCGGCCGTCGTCGTCGCCGGCCTCTTCCAGGTGCCGATCTGGGGGGTGCTGCGCCAGATGATCCTCCACGCCGTGCCCGAGCAGCAGCGCCGCAGCGCGCTGTCGCTCGACTCCGTCGCGACGGAGATCTCCTTCATGATCGGCCCCGCCATCGGCGTCGTCGCCGCGAGCGCCCTCGACACCCGCTACGTCCTGCTCGTCCTCATGTGGCTGGGGGTCCTCGGCGCGGCGGCGATGTGGTGGATGGACCCGACGATCGTCAGCGACGCGCCCGCCCAGGACTCGACGCAGTCCTCCTCGACCCTCGCCCCGGCGCGCTCGTGGTTCTCCGGCGCGGCCGTCGCCGTGCTCGCGATGACCGCCGCGACGACGGTGATCCTCTCGGGCACCGACGTCTCGGTCGTCGCGCTGCTGCGCGCGGTGGGGGAGGAGACGGGGGTCGCGGTCGCGATGGCCGTGTGGGCCTTCGGCTCGCTCGTCGGCGGTCTGCTCTACGGCACGTGGCACCGCAGCGTCCCCGCGCACGTGCTCCTCGTCGCCCTCGCGCTCGCCACGCTGCCGGTCGCGCTCACCTCGTCGACGCTCGTCAGCAGCCTGGCCCTGCTGCTCGCCGGCTTCTTCTGCGCGCCGACGCTCACCGCGACGACCGAGCAGCTGAGCCGGATCGTGCCCGAGCGCTCGCGCGGCGAGGCCCTCGGCTGGCACGGGTCGGCGATCACCGGAGGCAGCGCCCTCGGTGCTCCCGTCGCGGGCTTCGCGATCGACCACGCCGGTGCCCCGGCGGGGTTCGTCGCGGTCTCCGTGGCGGGTCTGCTCGTCGCGGGAGCGGCTCTCGTCGTGCTCCAGGCGCGGCGGCGCAGCCGCTCCGTCGCGTCGGCCCGGGCGTCGCGCCCGCCCGCCCGCGTGGGCTGACCGGGCTGATTTCGTCGGCCGCGGGGCCGCTGCTAGTCTTGACCTCGACCGGTTGCACGTCCGCGTGCAGCGCAAGAGGGGCTTCACCGCTTCCACCCGGGCCGACTCGATCGGCCGGGTCTCAGGTCGCGACCGTCACGGTCGTCCTCGGCCTCGCCGTCTCGGCGGGGGGCCGACGGCGTCGTGGTGCTCGTGTCCAGGTGGGCTCCTCGCACGGCGAGGAGCCCTTCGTCGTGCCGGGACCAGGACCACCGACGAAGGAGCATCACATCAGCGAGCCTCGCATCAACGACCGCATCCGTGTCCCCGAGGTGCGGCTTGTCGGGCCTAACGGGGAGCAGGTGGGGATCGTCCGGGTCGAGGACGCCCTCCGTCTGGCCGCCGAGGCCGACCTCGATCTTGTCGAGGTCGCCCCGATGGCCAAGCCCCCTGTGGCCAAGCTCATGGACTTCGGCAAGTACAAGTACGAAGCCGCCATGAAGGCGCGCGAAGCGCGCAAGAACCAGGTCAACACGATCATCAAGGAGATCAAGCTCCGCCCGAAGATCGACGCCCACGACTACGGCACGAAGAAGGGCCACGTCGTGCGCTTCCTCAGCGCCGGCGACAAGGTCAAGGTGACGATCATGTTCCGCGGTCGCGAGCAGTCGCGCCCGGAGCTGGGCTTCCGTCTCCTGCAGCGTCTCGCCGAGGACGTCGCCGAGCTCGGCTTCGTCGAGTCCTCGCCGAAGCAGGACGGCCGCAACATGGTCATGGTCCTCGGGCCGACCAAGAAGAAGTCCGAGGCACGCGCCCAGCAGCGTCGGATGAAGGACGAGGCCGCGCAGGCCGAGGCCGTCGAGGCCCAGACCCCGCAGACCGAGACCACCGAGGTCGAGAGCACCGAGGTCCAGGCCGACCAGGTCGAGCAGGCCCCCGCGAGCGAGAGCACCTCGCAGGCCTGAGCGCCGTCCCCCGCCAACCAGCAGAGCAGATCAGCAAGGAGAACGGCGAGATGCCGAAGAACAAGACGCACAGCGGTGCCAAGAAGCGCTTCCGGGTGACCGGCTCGGGCAAGATCATGCGCCAGCGCGCCAACCACGTGCACAAGTTCCACGAGAAGACCCCGCAGCACGCCCGCCGCCTGGCGAACGACGTCGAGCTGAGCCCGGCCGAGACCAAGAAGGTCAAGCGGCTCCTCGGCCTCTGACCTGCCAGTCGACACACCCCACAACGAAGGAGTACTCACGTGGCACGCGTGAAGCGGGCGGTCAACGCCCAGAAGAAGCGCCGGGTCGTCCTCGAGCGGGCCAGCGGTTACCGCGGTCAGCGCTCGCGGCTCTACCGCAAGGCCAAGGAGCAGGTCACCCACTCGCTGGGCTACAGCTACCGCGACCGCCGGGCCAAGAAGGGCGACTTCCGTCGCCTGTGGATCCAGCGCATCAACGCCGGCGCCCGCGCCAACGGCATGACGTACAACCGCTTCATCCAGGGGCTGCGCGCCGCTGAGATCGAGGTCGACCGTCGCATGCTCGCCGAGCTCGCCGTCAACGACGAGGCCGCCTTCGCCGCGCTCGTCGAGATCGCCCGGGCCAACGTCCCGGCGCAGACCGAGACGGCCAGCGCCTGAGCGCAGAGCAGCACCGAGAGAGCCCCGTGCTGACCAACCCCGGTTCCGACCGGGTGCGGTCGGTGCGAGGGCTCTCTCGTCGTCCCGTGCGACGCCGCACGGGACGCCTCCTCGTCGAGGGCCCCCAGGGCGTGCGCGAGGCCGTGCGCTTCGCCCCCCACGACGTGGTGGACCTCTACGTCACCGCCGAGGCGGCCGACCGCTACGCCGACGTCGTCCACGACGCGCGCGAGGCGGGTCGCTTCGTGCACGAGGTGAGCGAGGAGGTCCTCGCCGCGATGTGCGACGCCGAGCACCCGCAGGGCATGGCCGCCGTCGTCGGCTGGCAGCCCGCCGGGCTCGACGACGTCCTCGCCGCCGGCCCCCGCACCCTCGTCTTCCTCACCAACGTCCGTGACCCCGGCAACCTCGGCACGGTCATCCGCGGTGCCGACGCCGCGGGGGCCGACGCCGTCCTCGTCTCGGGGTCCTCGGTCGACGTCACCGCCCCGAAGGTCGTCCGCTCGACCGTCGGCTCCCTCTTCCACGTCCCGGTCGTCACCGGTCTCGACGTGCCCACCACCCTGGCCCGCCTGCGCGAGGCCGGCGTGAGCACCTACGCCGCCGACGGCTCGGGCAGCGCGAGCGTCGACGAGGTCGACCGCACTCGCCCCCACGCCTGGGTCATGGGCAACGAGGCCTGGGGCCTGCCCGACGAGCTCCTGCGCGCGTGCGACGAGGTCGTCCGCGTCCCGATCTACGGGCGCGCCGAGTCGCTCAACCTCGCGATGGCGGCGACCCTGTGCCTCTACGCCTCGACCCGCGCCTGACCTCGACAGACCGAGGGCCGGCGCCGCTCAGGCGTCCGCGTGGGTGCGGCACTCCTTGATGACGTCCTGCTCGGCCTTCGCGTCGTCGGCGTCGCCGCCGGGGAGGCTGGCCCCCTTCGCCTCCTCGTAGGCGGCCTGGATGCGCGCGCCGATGTCGCCGTCGACGCTGCGCCAGTACTCGAAGACCCGGGACAGGACGGGCTCGACGACGTCGGGCAGGGTGCCCGCGACGGTGGCGACGAGCCGCTCGCGCTGCGCGTCGTCGAAGACCTCACGCACGAGCAGCCCCGCCTGGCCGAAGTCGTCGTCCTGCGGGTGCAGCTCGTAGGCCGAGCGCACCATCTCGCCGTCGGCCTCCCAGCCCGCGGCCACCGGGCCGGTCTCGTCCGCGTGCGGGCGTCCGTAGCTGTTCGGCAGGTAGGTCGGCGCGGCACCGGAGTGCTCGTAGGTCATCGCCCCGTCGAAGACGGAGGCGTTGGTGCGCTCGACCGCGGGGCGGTTGACCGGCAGCTGGTCGGCGTTGACACCCACCCGCGCGCGGTGCGCGTCGGCGTAGGCGAAGACCCGGCCGAGGAGCATCTTGTCGGGGGAGAAGCCGATGCCGGGCACGGTGTTGCTCGGCGCGAAGGCGGCCTGCTCGATCTGCGCGAAGAAGTTCACGGGGTTCTCGTCGAGGGTCATCGTGCCGACCTCGATGAGCGGGTAGTCCTCGTGCGGCCAGACCTTCGTGAGGTCGAAGGGGTTGTACCGGTAGGCCTTCGCGTCCTCGTAGGGCATGACCTGCACCGACATCGTCCAGCGTGGGGCGTCGCCGCGCTCGATCGCCTCGAAGAGGTCTCGGCGGTGGAAGTCCGCGTCCGACCCGGCGATCCGCTCGGCGGCCTCGCCGGTGAGCGCCTCGACCCCCTGCTCGCTGTGGAAGTGGTACTTCACCCAGGAGCGCTCGCCCTGCGCGTCCACCCACATGTACGTGTGCGAGCCGTAGCCGTTCATGTGACGCCACGTGCGGGGGAGCCCGCGGTCACCCATGAGGTAGGTGACCTGGTGCGCCGACTCGGGGTTGGCGGTCCAGAAGTCCCACTGCATCGTCATGTCGCGCAGCCCGGAGTCCGGCAGGCGCTTCTGGCTGCGGATGAAGTGGGGGAACTTCATGGGGTCGCGGACGAAGAAGACCGGGGTGTTGTTGCCGACGAGGTCGTAGTTGCCCTCGGAGGAGTAGAAGCGCAGCGAGAAGCCGCGGACGTCGCGCCACGTGTCGGGCGAGCCGAGCTCGCCGGCGACGGTCGAGAAGCGGGCGAGCATCCGGGTCGTCGCCCCGGGCTGGAAGACCGCGGCCTTCGTGTACCGGCTGACGTCCCCGGTCACCTCGAAGCGGCCGAAGGCGCCGGACCCCTTCGCGTGCGGCTTGCGCTCGGGGATGTTCTCGCGGTTGAAGTGGGCGAGCGTGTCGACGAGGTGGTGGTCGTGGAGCAGCAGCGGGCCGTTCGCCCCGACGGAGAGGCTGTTGCGGTCGCTGGCGACGGGCGCACCGCTGGCGGTGGTGGACGGCCCGGAGACGTCGACGGTCCCGTCAGGGCCTGCGTGCGGGGCGGGGTGCGAAGGGGTGGACATGCGCTGCGCTCCTCGGTCGAGATCTCAGCCGGCCGGTCCGCGTCGCGGCGGCCCACCTCGATCATGACCCACCGGGGGGCCTGTGCGCTCAGCGGGCGTCCACGCTCAGCGCCGGCTCGAGCTCGGCCTGGCACCGGGGGCACAGGCCCCAGTAGATGACCTCGGCCTCGTCGATGGCGAAGCCGTTGTCGTCGGCGGCGTCGAGGCAGGGGGCGGAGCCCGTCGCGCAGTCGACGTCGACCATCGTCGCGCAGGAGCGGCAGACGAGGTGGTGGTGGTTGTCGCCGAGCTCGATCTCGTAGCGGGCCGGGTGGCCGGCCGGCTCGAAACGGCGCACGAGGCCGGCGCGGGCGAGAGCGGCGAGGACGTCGTAGACGGCCTGCGTGCTCACCGAGCCGAGCACCTCGCGGGTCGAGGTCGTGATGACGTCGACCGTCGCGTGGGGTGCCGCGGCGAGCACCGTGAGGACCGCGACCCGCGGCGCGGTCACCCGCAGCGACCGCGCACGCAGCATCTGCGCGGCGTCGTCGGGGGACAGGGTGGGGTGCATCCGTCCAGAGTCCCGCATGATCTGGAACCAGTCAAGTTTAGGGCGCCCGGCGGGGCGTCGGCCGGGGAGTCGTCCCCATGGGCGAGCGGCGGGGGTGCCCCTACGCTGACCCGGGACGAGCAGGCCGTGCGCGAGAGACGGGGGAAGCCGATGACGGTGACGCAGGGGCAGGACCCGGAGCGGGTCGAGCAGGTGGGGGTGGCGCTGTCGGCGCTGGCCGACCGGGTCGACGTCGTCGCGCAGACGGGCACCTCGGGGATGGCGGTCCTCGGGCAGTCGTGGTCGGGCCCCGACGTCGAGTCCTTCGGGCAGCAGTGGCAGGGCGCCCACCGCTCGCTGGGCGACGCGTCGGCGATGCTGCGCCTCGTCTCGGAGCGGGCCCGGCAGCAGGCGGCCGACCAGCGCGCGGCGAGCGGCGAAGGGGGCGGCGGCGCGCCCGGGACGGGCGGCACCGGGCCGGTCCGCACGAGCACCGATCCCGGTGGGGGTCGCCGCGGCCCCTTGCCCAGCGCCGAGGACGTCGAGATCCCCTATCCCGACGACGGGCGCCCGTGGGTGCCGCAGGGCTTCGGCTACAGCGAGGAGGAGGGCGCCTACGTCTGGGCCTTCTACGACCACGACAACCCCGAGCAGGGGCTCCTCGCGATCCAGACCGAGGACGGTCAGACGCGCTACGTGCCCGTCGAGGGCAACGACCACTACGGCGGCCTGGCCGTCGACGGGGACAACGTCTACGTCTCCGGCAACGGCGAGGAGGGCAGCGACGGCTCGTACGTCCAGCGCTACTCGCTCGACACCCTGCTCGCGGCCGGCGGTGACGACACCTCCGCCGACCCGACCGCCCCGGTCGAGACGGTGCGGGTGCCGACGGGCTCGACGCTCACCGTCGCCGACGGGCGGCTCGTCGTGGCCGAGTACCTCAACCGCGGCGACGCGGACGGCGACACCCCGACGGTCTACGAGTACGAGCTCGGACCGGACGGCGAGCTGCCGACCCCGGCGTACTCGCCCGGCCCGCCGAGCACCTGGATGCCCGAGCCGGTCCACACCTTCGAGGCCCCGTACAACATCCAGGGGCTCGTCAGCGACGGCGAGCACTACTACTTCACGCAGTCCCGTGGCCCGGACGACCCGTCGAACCTCGTGCAGGTCGACCCGGTGACGGGGGAGCAGACCGTCGTCCGCGACGACCTCAGCCCGCTGTCGCAGGGGCTCGTCATCCGCGACGGGCAGCTCGTCATCAGCAACGAGTCCGACGCCGAGCCCTACCGCCAGGACGTCCTCGACTCCGACAACCCCTTCCTGCCCAACGGCCTCGAGAACCCCGTGAAGCCCGACGGGACCCTCCAGGAGGTCGAGCTCGACGACTGAGGGGGCGCACCCCTTCGCCCGTCGTCAGGCACCGTCCCGCCGCAGGATCTGCGCGGCCGCCTCGCGCATCTCGACCTTGCGCACCTTTCCGGTGACGGTCATCGGGAAGTCGTCGACGACGTGGACGAAGCGCGGGATCTTGTAGTGGGCGAGGCGGCCGGTGCAGAAGTCGCGCAGCGACTGCGCGGTCATCGGCTCGGCGCCCTCGCGCAGACGCACCCAGGCCATGAGCTCCTCGCCGTAGCGATCGTCGGGGACCCCGATGACCTGGGCGTCGAGGACGTCGGGGTGGGTGTAGAGGAACTCCTCGATCTCGCGGGGGTAGATGTTCTCGCCCCCACGGATGACGACGTCCTTGATCCGCCCGGTGATCCGCACGAAGCCCTCGTCGTCCATGACCGCGAGGTCGCCCGTGTGCATCCACCCGTCGCGGATCGCCTCGGCGCTCTTCTGCGGCTCGCGCCAGTAGCCGAGCATCACGGAGTACCCCTTCGTGCACAGCTCACCGGGTTCGCCGCGGGGCACCGTCTCGCCGGTGGTCGGGTCGACGACCTTGACCTCGAGGTGAGGTCCGACGCGCCCGACGGTGCCGACCTTCGCCTCGAAGGGGTCGTCCGGGCTCGTCTGCGTCGAGACCGGCGAGGTCTCGGTCATGCCGTAGCAGATCGTCATGTCGCTGATCCCGGCGTCGAGGACCTGGCGCATGAGCTCGGCGGGGCAGGGGGAGCCGGCCATGATCCCCGTGCGCAGGGTGGACAGGTCGTAGCTCTCGCGGTCCGGCAGGGCCCACTCGGCGATGAACATCGTCGGCACCCCGTACAGGCTCGTGCACCGCTCGGCCGCCACGGCGGTCAGCGTGAGGGCGGGGTCGAAGGCGGGGGCGGGGATGACCATGCAGGCCCCGTGCGAGGTGGCCGCGAGGTTACCCATGACCATGCCGAAGCAGTGGTAGAAGGGCACGGGGATGCAGATCCGGTCCTCGTGCGTGTAGCGGCAGCCCTCGCCGACGAACCACCCGTTGCCCAGGATGTTGCGGTGGGAGAGGGTCGCCCCCTTCGGGAAGCCCGTCGTGCCCGACGTGTACTGGATGTTGATCGGGTCGTCCGGGGCGAGCCCCTCGCCGACCCGGGCGAGCTCGTCGGCGTCAACGGACCGCGCGCCGGCCACGAGGGCGTCCCACGACGGCGTGCCGATGACGACGACCTCGCGCAGCTCCGGCAGCTCGTCGCGCACCTCGGCCACCATCTGCGGGTAGTCGCTGCCCTTGAAGGACTGCGTGCAGACGAGCACGCTCGTGCCGGCCTGGGCGAGGACGTACTGCAGCTCGTGGGTGCGGTAGGCGGGGTTGACGGTGACGAGGACGGCGCCGATCTTCGCCGTCGCGTACTGGGTGAGGGTCCACTCGGCGCAGCTCGGGGCCCAGATGCCGACGCGGTCACCCGGCCGCACGCCCATGGCGAGGAAGCCGCGGGCCAGCTCGTCGACGTCGCGGCGCAGCTGGGCGTAGGTCCAGCGCCGCCCGCTCGCCATCTCCACGAGCGCGTCCCGGTCTGCGTGCGCCGCGACCGTCGCGTCGAGGTCGGCGCCGATCGTGCGCTCGGGCATCGGCAGGTCGGTGCGTCCCACGGCGTGGCTGGGCTCGGGCACGGGGTGACTCCTTCGTCGGTCGGGCAGGTCGGCCCGGCTGCGTCGTCGGGCCCTGGCCATCGTCACCCCTGCCGCCCGCGAGCGCGAGCGAAACCGCGGTGAGATCTCCCGCGGGCATTACCTAGACTCTCAGGCGTGTCCGGACCCAACACCAGCTACGACCCCGTCGAGGTGGCCGCGCTCGCGCCCGCCGCCGTCGAGGAGGCCGTCGACGCCGCCCTCGCCGCGATCGCCGCCGCGAGCTCCCTCGAGGAGCTCAAGGCCGTGCGCCCCGCCCACCAGGGGGACAAGAGCCCGCTGGCCCTGGCCAATCGAGAGATCGGCGCCCTGCCCCCGAGCGCCAAGGCCGAGGCCGGCAAGCGCGTCGGGCAGGCCCGCGGCCGGGTGGCCCAGGCCCTCACGGCCCGCCAGGGAGAGCTCGAGGCCGAGCGCGACGAGCGGATCCTGCGCGAGGAGACCCTCGACGTCACCCAGCGCGCGGCCCGACGCCCGCTCGGGCGCCGGCACCCCATCGAGCTGATGTCCGAGCGCATCGCCGACCTCTTCGTCGGCATGGGCTGGGAGATCGCCGAGGGTCCGGAGGTCGAGGCCGAGTGGTTCAACTTCGACGCGCTGAACTTCGACGCCGACCACCCCGCGCGCCAGATGCAGGACACCTTCTACCTCGAGCCCGCCGACGCCGGTCTCGTCCTGCGCACCCACACCTCACCGGTCCAGGCGCGCTCGCTCATCGAGCGCGGCGTGCCGCTCTACGTCGCCGCGATCGGCCGCGTCTTCCGCACCGACGAGCTCGACGCGACCCATATGCCGGCCTTCCACCAGGTCGAGGGCATCGCCGTCGACGAGGGGCTGACCATGGCGCACCTCAAGGGCACGCTCGACCGGCTCGCGACCTCGCTCTTCGGCGAGGGCATCACGACGCGGCTGCGCCCCTCGTACTTCCCCTTCACCGAGCCGAGCGCCGAGATGGACCTGCGCTGCTTCGTGTGCCGGGGCGAGGACCCGGACTGCCGCACGTGCAAGGGCACGGGCTGGATCGAGTGGGGCGGCTGCGGGATGGTCAACCGCAACGTCCTCACGGCGAGCGGGGTCGACCCCGACCGGTACACCGGTTTCGCCTTCGGGATGGGCATCGACCGGGCGCTGATGTTCCGGACCGGGGTGTCCGACATGCGCGACATGATCGAGGGCGACGTGCGATTCGACGCCCAGTTCGGGATGGAGATCTGATGCGGGTACCCGTCGACTGGCTCGGCGAGCACGTCACCCTGCCCGACGGCGTGAGCGGCCTCGACGTCGCCGCCGCCCTCGTGCAGGTCGGGCTCGAGGAAGAAGGCCTGCACACCGGTGACGTCACCGGCCCGCTCGTCGTGGGCCGGGTGCTCACCCGCGAGCCGGAGGAGCAGAAGAACGGCAAGACGATCAACTGGTGCACGGTCGACGTCGGCGACGCCAACGGCACCGGTGAGCCCCAGGGCATCGTCTGCGGCGCGCACAACTTCGACGCGGGCGACCTCGTCGTCGTCATCCTCCCCGGCGGGGTGCTGCCCGGCGGTTTCGAGATCTCGGCGCGCAAGACCTACGGGCACGTGAGCGCCGGGATGATCTGCTCGGTCGCCGAGCTCGGCATCGGCGAGGACCACGACGGCATCCTCGTGCTCACCGACCGTCCCGACGCCTCCTCGCTGCAGCCCGGCCAGGACGCGATCCCGCTGCTCGGCCTTGACCGCGAGACCGTCGAGATCAACGTCACCCCGGACCGCGGCTACTGCTTCGCCGTGCGCGGCGTCGCCCGCGAGTACGCCCACTCGACGGGCGCCGCCTTCGTCGACCCGGCCCTCGCGCTCGCCGAGCGCGCCCCGGCGGCCGGCGCCGGCGGCTACCCCGTCGAGCTGCGCGACGACTCCCCGGTGCGCGGCCGTCCCGGTTGCGACCGCTACGTCGCCCGCGTCGTACGCGGCATCGACGTCTCCGCGCCCACCCCGGACTGGATGGCGACGCGCCTCACCGAGGCGGGCATGCGCCCGATCTCGCTGCCCGTCGACGTGACGAACTACGTCATGCTGGACCTCGGCCAGCCGCTGCACGCCTTCGACGTCGCGACCCTCGACGGGCCGGTCGTCGTGCGCCGCGCCCGGGACGGCGAGCGGCTCACGACCCTCGACGACGTCGAGCGCGCCCTCAGCCCGCAGGACCTGCTCGTCACCGAGGGGGGCGAGCGCGTGCTCGCCATCGCCGGTGTCATGGGCGGCCAGGACAGCGAGGTCGGTCCGTCGACGACGGACGTCCTGCTCGAGGCGGCCCACTTCGACGCGGTGTCGGTCGCCCGGACCGCCCGCCGTCACCGGCTGCCCTCGGAGGCGTCGCGCCGCTTCGAGCGCGGCGTCGACCCGCAGCTCGCCGCCGCTGCCGCCCAGATGGCCGTCGAGCTGCTCGTCGAGCACGGGGGCGGCACGGCCGACCCCGGTGTCACCGACGTCGGCGAGCCGCTGCGCCCCGAGCCGGTGCGCATGGCCGCCGACCTGCCCGGCCGCGTCGTCGGCGTGCCCTACGACGGCCCGACCGTCGAGCGCCGCCTGCGCGAGATCGGCTGCGAGGTGAGCACCGAGGACGAGACGTACGTCGTCGTCCCGCCGACCTGGCGACCCGACCTCACGACGGGGGAGGACCTCGTCGAGGAGGTCGCCCGGCTCGAGGGCTACGAGGCCATCCCGTCCGTGGTCCCGACCGCGCCGGGCGGCCGCGGGCTGACCCACGGCCAGGGCGTGCGCCGTCTGCTCGCGACCGTGCTCGCGGCGCAGGGTCTCTCCGAGGTGTGGAACCCGCCCTTCGTCGGCGACGCCCAGCACGAGGCCCTCGGGCTCGACGCAGCGGCCGAGCGCGAGCGCACCCTCGTCGTCGCCAACCCGCTCTCCGACGAGCAGCCGCTCATGCGCACCCGCGTGCTCACGACGCTCGTCGAGTCGCTGCGCCGCAACCTCGCCCGCGGGGCGAAGGACGTCGCGCTCTTCGAGACCGGGCTCGTCGTGCAGCGCGAGGGCGAGCAGCAGCCCGCGCCGACCGCCGACGTCGGCGTGCACCCGGACGCCGAGACGCTCGCGGCGATCCGCGCGGCCGTCCCCGACCAGCCCCGGCACCTCGCCCTCGTCCTCGCCGGCGACCGCGACCGCGCCGGCTGGTGGGGTGCGGGTCGTCGTGCCGACCTCGCCGACGTCGTCGAGCTCGTCACCCAGCTCGGCGAGGCGCTCGCGCTGCGCCTGACGCTCGAGGCCGACGACGTCATGCCCTACCACCCCGGTCGCTGCGCCCGGGTGACCACGGCCGACGGCGTCCTCGTCGGCCACCTCGGCGAGCTGCACCCGAAGGTCGTCGCCGCGCTCGGCCTCCCGGAGCGCACGGTGGCCGCCGAGATCGACGTCGACGTCCTCGTCGACGCCAGCGGCGTGCCCGTGCAGGCGCGCACGCTGTCGGGCTACCCGGCCGCCCGCACGGACGTCGCCCTCGTCGTCGCCGAGGACGTCGCGGCATCCGGGGTCGAGCTCGCCCTGCGCTCCGGCGCCGGGGACGCGCTCGAGTCGGTGGCCCTCTTCGACGTCTACCGCGGCGACCAGCTCGACGCGGGCCGCAAGTCGCTCGCCTACCGGCTGACCTTCCGTGCGCCGGACCGCACGCTGACGACCGACGAGGTGAGCGCGCTGCGCGACCGCGCGGTCGCCGCGGCGGGCCGGGCCACCGGCGCCGTCCAGCGCTGACGCGTCGCTCGCCCGGGGCGCCGACCCCGGGCGAGCGGCTGTGCACCACCCCGGTCTGCATAACTTCTAGCGATAGCGTATATTCATACATCGTGGTCACAGCAGCAGTCGCAGGAGCGAGCGGGTACGCCGGGGCAGAGATCCTCCGGCTCCTCCTCGCGCACCCCGAGGTCGAGATCGGCGCGGTCACCGCAGCCGGCAACGCCGGGAGCCGCCTGGGCGACATCGCCCCGCACCTCTCCCCGCTCGCCGACCGGGTGCTCGCCCCGACCGAGGTCGAGCAGCTCGTCGGGCACGACGTCGTCTTCCTCGCCCTCCCGCACGGCCACTCGGCGGCGATCGCCGCCCAGCTGCCGCAGGACTGCGTCGTCGTCGACTGCGGCGCCGACTTCCGGCTGCGCGACGAGTCCGCGTGGACGACGTACTACGACACCCCCTTCGCCGGGACCTGGCCCTACGGCATGCCCGAGCTCGTCGCCCACGACGGGACCAAGGCCCGCGAGCAGCTGCGCTCGGCGCACCGCATCGCGGTGCCCGGGTGCTACCCGACCGCTGTGAGCCTGGCCCTCGCCCCCGCGCTGTCCGCCGGTGTCGCGCGCGCCCAGGACGTCGTCGTCGTCGCCGCCTCCGGCACGTCCGGTGCCGGTCGCTCGCTCAAGGCGCACCTCCTCGGCTCGGAGGTCATGGGGGCGATGTCCCCCTACGGCGTCGGCGGGGTCCACCGCCACACCCCCGAGATCGAGCAGAACCTCGCCCTCGCCGCGGGCACGGACGCGAGCGTGTCCTTCACCCCCACCCTCGCGCCGATGCCCCGGGGCATCCTCGCGACCGCGACCGCGTCGGCCGCCGAGGGCGTCGACGCCACCGCCGTGCGGGCCGCCTACGAGCAGGCCTACGCGGACGAGCCCTTCGTCCACCTGCTGCCGCAGGGCGCGTGGCCGCGCACGGGCGACGTCGTCGGCTCCAACCTCGTCCACGTGCAGGTGACGCTCGACGAGCGCGTCGGCCGCGTCGTCGCCGTCGCCGCGGTCGACAACCTCACGAAGGGGACCGCCGGCGCCGCCGTGCAGTCGATGAACCTCGCCCTCGGCCTGCCTGAGACTACGGGGCTGCCGCTCGCGGGGGTCGCGCCGTGAGCCGGATGCCGCTGCACCTCATGCGTCACCCCGACCGTCTAGTCGTCGCCCGGCTCGCCGCCGGCGAGGAGCCGACGTGGGACGTCTTCGGCGGGGCCTTCTCCTCGATCACCCGCACCGCCGACGAGACCTCGATCATGTGCGACGCGCACCTCGTGCCCGCCGACGTCCGCCAGGAGGGGCCGTACATCCCCTTCGAGGTCGCCGGACCGCTCGACTTCGAGCTCGTCGGGGTCATGCACGACCTGCTGACGCCCGTCGTCGCCGGCCGGATCAGCATCCTCGCGATGTCGACCTACGACACCGACTGGGTCCTCGTCCCCGAGGCGCGGGCCGACGACGCCGCGACCCTGTGGCGCAAGCACGGCTTCGTCGTCACCCCGACGTCCCTGTCGGGCTGGCGCCCGGACCCCCAGGAGGGCTCATGAGCACCACCGTCCCCGCCGGCTTCCGCGCGGCCGGCGTCACCGCCGGTCTCAAGGCGAGCGGTCGCCCCGACGTCGCCGTCGTCGTCAACGACGGCCCCGACCACCACGCGGCCGTCGTCCTCACCTCCAACCGCGTCCAGGCGGCCCCCGTCGTGTGGACCCGGCAGGTGCTCTCCGACGGCCGGGTCGACGCGGTCGTGCTCAACTCCGGCGGTGCGAACGCGTGCACCGGGCCCGAGGGCTTCGCCGACACGCACCGCACGGCCGAGCACGTCGCCCAGGTGCTCGGGGTCTCCGCCGGTGACGTCGCCGTGTGCTCGACCGGCCTCATCGGCGAGCGGCTGCCGATGGACGCGCTGCTCGGCGGCGTCGACGCGGCCGCGGCCGCGCTGTCGGCGGACGGCGGCGCCGACGCCGCCGAGGCGATCATGACGACCGACACCGTGAGCAAGACCGCCACGGCCACCCGCGACGGCTGGTCGGTCGGCGGCATGGCGAAGGGGGCGGGGATGCTCGCGCCCGCCCTGGCCACGATGCTCGTCGTCGTGACGACCGACGCCGTGACGACCCCCGAGGTCCTCGACGCCGCGCTGCGCGAGGCGACCCGCACGACCTTCGACCGGGTCGACTCCGACGGCTGCCAGTCGACGAACGACACCGTGCTCCTCATGGCCTCCGGCGCGAGCGGGGTGCCCGTCGGCCCCGACGAGCTCACCGAGGCCGTCCGCGAGGTGTGCTCCGAGCTGGCCCGCGCGCTCATCGGCGACGCCGAGGGCGCGAAGCACGACATCGCGATCACCGTGCGGGGCGCCGCGAGCGAGGACGACGGCCTCGAGGTCGCCCGGTCCGTCGCGCGCAACAACCTCTTCAAGTGCGCGGTCTTCGGCGAGGACCCGAACTGGGGCCGCGTGCTCGCCGCCGTCGGCACGACCCGGGCGGTCTTCGAGCCCGACCGGCTCGACGTGAGCATGAACGACGTGCAGGTCTGCCGCGCCGGGGGAGTGGGCGAGGACCGCTCGGCCGTCAGCCTCGCCGGCCGCGAGGTGAGCGTCGTCGTCGACCTCCACGCGGGCGAGCACGAGGTGACGGTCTGGACCAACGACCTCACCCACGACTACGTCCACGAGAACTCCGCCTACTCCACCTGACCGGGAAGTGATGCGCGTGACCCCGCCCCCTTCGTCCGACCCGAGCGCCACGCTGCGCGGCGCGATCGACGCGGCCGCGCTGCGCGTCGCCCGCACCAAGGCGACGACGCTCGTCGAGGCCCTGCCCTGGCTCGAGCGCTTCCGCGGCTCGCTCGTCGTCGTCAAGTACGGCGGCAACGCGATGACCGACGACGCGCTCAAGCGAGCCTTCGCCGAGGACGTCGTCTTCCTGCGCTACGCCGGGCTGCGACCCGTCGTCGTCCACGGCGGCGGGCCGCAGATCGCGGCGATGCTCGACCGGCTCGGGCTCGAGAGCGAGTTCAAGGGCGGGCTGCGGGTGACGACCCCCGAGGTCATGGATGTCGTGCGCATGGTGCTCATGGGGCAGGTCGGCCGCGAGCTCGTCGGGCTGCTCAACCAGCACGGCCCCGTCGCCGTCGGGCTGTCCGGCGAGGACGCCGGTCTTTTCGGCGGGCGCCGCCGTGGGGTCGAGATCGACGGGCAGCACGTCGACATCGGTCTCGTCGGCGACGTCGAGCACGTCGAGCCCTCCGCGGTGCAGGACGTCCTCGACGCCGGTCGCATCCCCGTCGTGTCGACGATCGCCCCCGACCTCGACGTCGAGGGCCAGGTCCTCAACGTCAACGCCGACACGGCCGCGGCCGCGCTCGCCGTCGCCCTCGGCGCGCACAAGCTCGTCGTGCTCACCGACGTCGAGGGCATCTACGCCGACTGGCCCGACCGCGACAGCCTGCTCAGCCAGCTCTCCGTCTCCGGCGCGCGCCGGCTCCTCGAGCGCGTCGACGCCGGGATGATCCCCAAGCTCGAGGCCTGCATCCGCGCCGTCGAGGGCGGCGTGCCGCAGGCGCACGTCGTCGACGGCCGCCAGCCGCACTCGATGCTCCTCGAGATCTTCACCCGCGAGGGCATCGGCACGATGCTCGTGCCCGACGGCACCGAGGCCGCGGCGGCGGCCGACGAGGCGCTCGTCTCCGGGAGCCCGTCGTGAGCGGGGGCCAGGAGCGCACCACGAGCCAGGCGGAGTGGCTCGAGCGCTACGGCGCGAGCCACATCGGCGTCTTCGGCGCACCGGGCCTGGTCATCTCCCGCGGCGAGGGCTGCTGGGTCTGGGACGTCGACGGGCAGCGCTACCTCGACCTCGTCTCCGGCATCGCGGTCAACGCGCTCGGCCACTCCCACCCCGAGCTCGTCGCGGCCATCAGCAAGCAGGCCGGCGAGCTCGTCCACGTCTCGAACTTCTTCACGACGACCGCCCAGGTCGGTGCCGCCGAGCGCATCCTGGCGGTCGCCGACGCCCCGGCGGGGTCCGGGGTCTTCTTCACCAACAGCGGCACCGAGTCGGTCGAGGCGGCGATCAAGCTCTCGCGCCGCACGGGCCGCAGCCGCATCGTCGCCCTCGAGGGCGCCTTCCACGGGCGCAGCACCGGGGCGCTGGCCCTCACCCACAAGGCCGCCTACCGCGAGCCCTTCGAGCCGCTCATCCCCGACGTCGTCCACGTGCCCCCGGGCGACGTCGCGGCGCTGCGGGCCGCCGTCGACGACCGCACGGCGATGGTGCTCGTCGAGCCGGTCCAGGGCGAGGCCGGCGTGCTGCCCCTCGACGGCGACTACCTGCGGGCCGCCCGTGAGGTCACCCGCGAGGTCGGCGCCCTCCTCGTCCTCGACGAGATCCAGACGGGCATCGGGCGCACCGGCGCGTGGTTCGCCCATCAGCACCACGGCGTCGTCCCCGACGCGATGACCCTGGCGAAGGGGCTCGGCGGCGGCGTGCCGATCGGCGCGCTCGTCACCTTCGGGCCGGAGACGACCGCGCTCCTCGCGCCCGGCCAGCACGGCAGCACCTTCGGCGGCAACCCGCTCGCCTGCTCGGCGGCGCTCACCGTGCTCGACACCATCGAGTCCGAGGGGCTCGTGGCCCGGGCGGGAGAGCTCGGCGAGCACCTCGTCGCCGCGGTCGCCGCGCTCGAGGACCCCCGCCTCGGCCCGGTCCGCGGGCTCGGGCTGCTGCGGGCGATCCCCCTTCGTGGTCTCGCCTCGACCGACGTCGTCGCCGCCGCCCGACGGGCGGGCTTCATCGTCAACCCCGTCGCCCCCGACGCGATCCGTCTCGCGCCGCCGCTCGTCATCACGGCGTCGGAGCTCGACGGCTTCGTCTCCGCCCTGCCCTCCATCCTCGACGACGCCACCCGGAGCAGCTCGTGACCCGCCACCTCCTCGCCGACGACGACCTCACCCCCGCCGAGCAGGCCGCGGTCCTCGACCGCGCGCTGGCGCTCAAGGCGTCCCGCCACGCCGAGCGCCCGCTCGAGGGGCCCCAGGCCGTCGCGATCATCTTCGACAAGCCGACCCTGCGCACCCAGCTGTCCTTCACCACGGGTGTCGCCGAGCTCGGCGGCTACCCGATGGTCGTCGACGGCAACCTCGCCCAGATCGGCACCCGCGAGTCGGTCGCCGACGTCGCCCGTGTCATCGGCCGGCAGGTGAGCGCCGTCGTCTGGCGCACACACGGCCAGGATCGCATCGAGGAGATGGCCCGCCACGCCGGGGTGCCGGTCGTCAACGCGCTCACCGACGACTACCACCCCTGCCAGGGTCTGGCCGACCTGCTGACGATCCGCGAGCACCGCGGCGAGCTCGCCGGCCAGCACCTCGCCTACGTCGGCGACGGGGCCAACAACATGGCGCACACCTACCTGCTCGCCGGGGCGACCGCCGGCATGCACGTGCGCATCGGCACCCCCGCCAGCCACCAGCCCGACGCGGGGGTCCTCGCCCGGGCCGAGGCAGTCGCCGCGCAGACCGGGGGGTCGGTCCTCGTCACCGCCGACCCGGTCGAGGCGGTCGCCGGCGCCGGGAGCGTCGCCACCGACACGTGGGTGTCGATGGGGCAGGAGGACGAGCGCTCCGGCCGGCAGGGCGAGGGCTCCCCCTTCGCCCCCTTCGCGCTGAGCGCCGAGCTCTTCGCGCAGGCCGCCCCCGACGCGATCGCCCTGCACTGCCTGCCCGCCTACCGCGGCGTGGAGATCGCCGCCGACGTCATCGACGGGCCGCGCTCGGTCGTGTGGGACGAGGCCGAGAACAGGCTCCACGCGCAGAAGGCGGTGCTCGCCTTCCTCCTCGAGCAGCACCGGGACGGCACGTGATCGTCGCCAGCCGGCCGGGTCGCCAGGCCCGGATCGCCGAGCTGCTCTCGAGCCACGCGGTGCGCTCGCAGGCCGAGCTGCTCGAGCTGCTCGCGGCCGACGGCATCACCGTCACCCAGGCGACGCTGAGCCGGGACCTCATCGACCTGCGGGCGGAGCGGGTGCGCGTCGGACGCGCGCTCGTCTACGCGGTCCCGGGCGAAGGGGGAGACCCGACCCCGCGTCCCGCGGTCGGCCCCGACGAGCTCGACGACCGGCTGCGCCGGCTGTGCGAGGAGCTGCTCGTCACGGCGACGTCGAGCGAGCAGCTCGTCGTCGCGCGCACGCCCCCGGGAGCCGCCGGCTACCTCGCCTCGGCGGTGGACCACGCCCGGCTCCCCGACGTCCTCGGCACGATCGCCGGTGATGACACGATCATGATCATCACGACCGGGGCGGGGGCGGCGGGCGACCTCGTGCGCCGGCTGCTCGCCCTGACCCACACGAACGAGGAGGAGCAGTGAGCGGTACCGAGCAGAGCAGCGAGAAGGTGAGCCTGTGGGGCGGACGCTTCGCGGGCGGGCCGAGCGACGCGCTCGCCGCCCTGTCGAAGTCCACCCACTTCGACTGGCGCCTGGCCCCCTACGACATCGCCGGCTCGCGAGCCCACACCCGGGTGCTCCACGGGGCGGGTCTGCTCGACGAGACGACGCGCGACGCGATGCTCGCCGGGCTCGACACCCTGCTCGCCGACGTCCTCTCGGGCGACTTCGCGCCCGGTGAGGACGACGAGGACGTGCACACCGCGCTCGAGCGCGGTCTCATCGAGCGCGCCGGCGCCGACGTGGGCGGCCGGCTGCGCGCGGGCCGCTCGCGCAACGACCAGGTGGCCACGCTCTTCCGGATGTACCTGCGCGACCACGCGCGAGTCGTCGCCGAGCACCTGCTCGCCGTCGTCGCCGCGCTCGTCGAGCAGTCGGCGGCGCACCCGGAGGCCGCGATGCCCGGGCGCACCCACCTCCAGCACGCCCAGCCGGTCCTGCTCGCCCACCACCTGCTCGCCCACGCGTGGCCGCTGCTGCGCGACGTCGAGCGGCTGCGCGACTGGGACGCCCGGACCTCGCTCTCGCCCTACGGGTCCGGCGCGCTCGCCGGCTCCAGCCTCGGTCTCGACCCCGAGGCGGTCGCCTCCGACCTCGGCTTCGCCGGGTCGGTCGAGAACTCCATCGACGGCACCGCGGCGCGCGACTTCGTCGCCGAGCTGTCCTTCGTCTGCGCGATGGCGGCGGTCGACATCTCCCGCCTGTCCGAGGAGGTCATCCTCTGGGCGACGAAGGAGTTCGGCTTCGTCACCCTCGACGACTCGTACTCGACCGGGTCGAGCATCATGCCGCAGAAGAAGAACCCCGACATCGCCGAGCTCGCCCGCGGCAAGGCCGGCCGGCTCATCGGCGACCTCGCCGGTCTGCTCGCGACGCTCAAGGCGCTGCCGCTGGCGTACAACCGCGACCTCCAGGAGGACAAGGAGCCGGTCTTCGACGCCGTCGACACCCTCGAGCTCGTCCTGCCCGCGGTCGCCGGGATGGTCGCGACGCTGCGCTTCGACACCGAGCGGATGGCCTCGCTCGCACCCCAGGGCTTCTCGCTCGCGACGGACGTCGCCGAGTGGCTCGTGCGCGAAGGGGTCCCCTTCCGCGTCGCCCACGAGGTGGCCGGGGCGTGCGTGCGGGTGTGCGAGGAGCGCGGCATCGAGCTGTGGGACCTCTCCGACGACGACCTCGCCGAGATCTCGCCCCACCTCACGCCCGCCGTGCGCGAGGTCCTGTCGGTCGAGGGCTCGCTCGCCTCGCGCGACGCGAAGGGCGGGACCGCCCCCGTCCGGGTGGCCGAGCAGCTGCAGCGGGTGCGCGAGACGCACGCCGACCTCTCGCAGTGGGCCGCGACGCGGGTCGTCGCCCGCTGAGCCGGTCCGTTGACCCGTCCCAGCCGATGACGCAGGCCCTGCCGCGCGCGTGGTTCGGGCGCGACCCCCTCGAGGTCGCGCCCGAGCTGCTCGGCTGCACCCTCGTGGTGCGCGGCGTCGGGCTGCGGATCACCGAGGTCGAGGCCTACCGCGGCGAGAGCGACCCCGGGTCGCACGGCTTCCGGGGGCGCACGCCGCGCACCGCGGTGATGTTCGGTCCCCCGGGGCACCTGTACGTGTACTTCACCTACGGCATGCACTGGTGCGCCAACCTCGTGTGCGCGTCCGACGGCGTCTGCGGCGCGGTCCTCGTGCGGGCCGGTGAGGTCGTCGACGGACTCGAGCTGGCGCTGGAGCGCCGACCCGGCGTCCGCGACCGGGACCTCGCCCGGGGCCCGGCCCGGCTCACGCGGGCGCTCGGCATCACCGGCGAGGACGACGGGGCCGACGTGTGCGGGGGCGACGACGCCCCCTTCGCCGTCCTGCCACCTACGGCACCGGTGGACCCGGCGCGCGTGCGCAGCGGCCCGCGGGTGGGCGTCAGCGGTGCCGGGGGCGACGGCGTCCTCTACCCGTGGCGCTACTGGCTCGACGGCGAGCCGAGCGTCTCGCCATACCGCGCGGCCAGGCCCCGGGTCAGGCGCGGCTGAGGTCTGCGGCGACCTGCTGGAGGGCCCGGTCTCCGAGGGCGGCCAGGGGGTGCCGCCCCGGCGTGTAGTGCCAGGTCGCCAGGGCGCCCTGGACCGTCGCGAGAGCACGGGCGCGCGCCCAGACCGCGTCGTCGCCGCCGAGCAGGTCGCGCAGCCGCGAGCGCCCGGGCGCGTCGAGCACCCACCACGCCGGCGTGAGGTCCCACGCGGGGTCGCCGGTCGTCAGCGCGCCGAGGTCGAGCAGCCCGGTGAGGCGACCGTCGCGGTGCAGGAGGTTGCCCGGGATGAGATCGGCGTGGAGCAGCACCGGCGGGCCGGCGAAGGGGGCGGCCTCCCGCCCGAGGTCGAGGGCCCGTCGCAGGACGCCGACGCGGTGACGGCCGGCGAGGGCGGTGAGCACGTCGTCCGCACCCGCGGCTCGCGTGGCCACGTCACCGCCACGTGCCCCCTGCGGCGCGTCAACCGAGACGTCGACCGCGCGGAGCGTCGTCACGAGGTCGGCGAGGTCGTCGGCCCAGGTCCGGGGGACCTGGCCGTCGAGGACGACCGCGCAGAGGTCGTGCCCGTCGAGCCAGCCCAGGAGGGCCCAGACGAAGGGGTACCCGGCGCCGGGCACCCCTTCGTGCTCGACCCGGGGCAGGGGCAGGGTGAGCCGGTCGACGAGGCGGGGGAGCCAGCGCAGCTCGGTGCCGAGCGACACCGCGGCCGGGGCGTTGCGGGGGAGCCGGGCGACGAGGTCGTCCCCCACCCGGACGAGGACGTGATCGGTCCCCGGGCCCTCGACGACCTGCAGCGGGGCGTCCGCCAGGTCGGGACGCTGCTCCTCGAGCAGCCGGCGCAGCTGGTCGGCATCGACGGGGGTGTCGCCGTCGTGGAGGGTCATGGGGCCATCCCATCACCGCGCGTCCATGCCCGGACGCCGGCTCGGGGCGTCGTCGTGCTTCGTGGCAGGCTGGGTGCGCCGCCTACGGCGGGCGGCGAGACGACGAAGGAGCCCGACGCACCGTGACTGACATCCTCGACGAGCTGACCTGGCGTGGTCTGGTGGCCCAGACCACCGACGAGCAGGCGCTGCGCGACGCGCTCGCCGCCGGCCCGGTCACCGTCTACTGCGGCTTCGACCCGACGGCGCCCTCGCTGCACTTCGGCAACCTCGTCCAGCTCATCCTCCTGCGGCACCTGCAGCGAGCCGGGCACAAGGTCATCGGTCTGGTCGGCGGCTCGACGGGCCTCATCGGCGACCCGCGGCCCACGAGCGAGCGGGTGCTCAAGACCAAGGAGCAGACGGCGCAGGACGTCGAGCGCATCGCCGCCCAGGTGCGCCGGATCCTCACCCCGGAGGACGGCGAGCCCCCGCTCTTCGTCAACAACCTCGACTGGACCGCGCCGATCTCCGCGCTGGACTTCCTGCGGGACTACGGCAAGTACTTCCGGGTCAACCAGATGATCAAGAAGGACGCCGTGGCCGCCCGGCTGGAGTCCGAGCAGGGGATCAGCTACACGGAGTTCAGCTACCAGATCCTCCAGGCGCTGGACTACCTCCACCTCTACCGCGAGCACGGCTGCACCCTGCAGACGGGTGCGCAGGACCAGTGGGGCAACATCACCGCCGGCACCGACCTGGTGCACCGCGTCGAGGGGGGGACGGCGCACGCGCTGACCACCCCGCTCATCACCGACTCGCAGGGACGCAAGTTCGGCAAGTCCGAGGGCAACGCCGTGTGGCTCGACCCGTCGATGACGAGCCCCTTCGCCTTCTACCAGTACTGGCTCAACGTCGAGGACGCCTCGGTGGTCTCGCTCGTGAAGATCTTCACCGACCGCACACCGGACGAGGTCGCCGAGCTCGAGCGGCAGGTCCGTGACGAGCCCTTCCGGCGCGCGGCGCAGCGGCTCCTCGCCCAAGACGTCACGACGCTCGTGCACGGGGAGGCGGCGACCGCGCAGGCCCAGGCGGCGTCGGCCGCGCTCTTCGGCAAGGGAGACGTCCGGGTCCTCGACGCGCAGACGCTCGCCGACGCGACGGCCGAGCTGCCCGGGGGAGCGGGCGCGGTCGGCGACACCGTCGTCGACGCCCTCGTCGCCAGCGGTCTCGTCGAGTCGCGCAACGCGGCCCGTCGTGCGGTGGCCGACGGGGCGGCGTCGGTGAACGGCGAGAAGGTCACCGACCCCGAGCGGGTGCTCACCCAGGAGGACTTCCTCCACGGCTCGACCGCCCTGCTGCGCCGTGGCAAGAAGGCCCTCGCGGCCCTGCGCCTGGGGTGAGCAGGGGGTGAGCAGGGGTGAGCCGGCCCCCTGTGGCGGGCGATTTGGCATCGCCGCGGATGGTCGTCTAATGTTCTCGATGTCAGCCCGAGAGGGAGGAACGGACACCAAGCGGCAGCCCTTGCAGGGTTGCACCAAGTAGGCCGGTCCCGCGAGCTGATCAACCACCACGAAGGTCTTCGTCGCAGCACTGCTGATGGCGAAAGAGCGAGTTGGAGCCGGTCCGGAAGGCCTGGTACGGTTGGAAACACACCGCAAGAAAGCCAAGCGCGAGTCACCGGCTTCCTCACGAGGAAGATCACGGAAATCGCCCAAGATTGGATGCGGTAAGGTTTCACCAAGAGCCCCGAGCGAGACGCACGAAAGTGCAGACCAATCGGTGCGCGTCCGAACCTTGAGAACTCAACAGCGTGTCAAAAATCGATGCCAATACCTCGTCTTCAGAAGGTGCGGCGCACTCGCTTGATGGTGGGTGTGTGGTGCTGATGAAACGATATTTTAATCCTTTGGTTGACAATGATCATCTAGTATTTTTGCTAGTTGTTCTTGCTCAGCTGGGATGACAACCCTTTGTGGGTATCAGTATTTCACCGCGGTCCTTTTGGGGTTGTGGTGGGAGTTGAACATCAACGGAGAGTTTGATCCTGGCTCAGGACGAACGCTGGCGGCGTGCTTAACACATGCAAGTCGAACGGTGAACCTTGGAGCTTGCTTCGAGGGGATCAGTGGCGAACGGGTGAGTAACACGTGAGTAACCTGCCCCGGACTCTGGAATAAGCGCTGGAAACGGCGTCTAATACCGGATACGAGACGCAACCGCATGGTTAGTGTCTGGAAAGTTTTTCGGTCTGGGATGGACTCGCGGCCTATCAGCTTGTTGGTGAGGTAATGGCTCACCAAGGCGACGACGGGTAGCCGGCCTGAGAGGGCGACCGGCCACACTGGGACTGAGACACGGCCCAGACTCCTACGGGAGGCAGCAGTGGGGAATATTGCACAATGGGCGAAAGCCTGATGCAGCGACGCCGCGTGAGGGATGACGGCCTTCGGGTTGTAAACCTCTTTCAGCAGGGAAGAAGCGAAAGTGACGGTACCTGCAGAAGAAGCACCGGCTAACTACGTGCCAGCAGCCGCGGTAATACGTAGGGTGCGAGCGTTGTCCGGAATTATTGGGCGTAAAGAGCTTGTAGGCGGTTTGTCGCGTCTGCTGTGAAAATCCGGGGCTCAACCCCGGACTTGCAGTGGGTACGGGCAGACTAGAGTGTGGTAGGGGAGACTGGAATTCCTGGTGTAGCGGTGAAATGCGCAGATATCAGGAGGAACACCGATGGCGAAGGCAGGTCTCTGGGCCACTACTGACGCTGAGAAGCGAAAGCATGGGGAGCGAACAGGATTAGATACCCTGGTAGTCCATGCCGTAAACGTTGGGCGCTAGGTGTGGGACTCATTCCACGAGTTCCGTGCCGCAGCTAACGCATTAAGCGCCCCGCCTGGGGAGTACGGCCGCAAGGCTAAAACTCAAAGGAATTGACGGGGGCCCGCACAAGCGGCGGAGCATGCGGATTAATTCGATGCAACGCGAAGAACCTTACCAAGGCTTGACATATACCGGAAACACCCAGAGATGGGTGCCCCTTTTGGTCGGTATACAGGTGGTGCATGGTTGTCGTCAGCTCGTGTCGTGAGATGTTGGGTTAAGTCCCGCAACGAGCGCAACCCTCGTTCTATGTTGCCAGCACGTAAAGGTGGGGACTCATAGGAGACTGCCGGGGTCAACTCGGAGGAAGGTGGGGATGACGTCAAATCATCATGCCCCTTATGTCTTGGGCTTCACGCATGCTACAATGGCCGGTACAAAGGGCTGCGATACCGCAAGGTGGAGCGAATCCCAAAAAACCGGTCTCAGTTCGGATTGGGGTCTGCAACTCGACCCCATGAAGTCGGAGTCGCTAGTAATCGCAGATCAGCAACGCTGCGGTGAATACGTTCCCGGGCCTTGTACACACCGCCCGTCAAGTCACGAAAGTCGGTAACACCCGAAGCCGGTGGCCCAACCCTTGTGGGGGGAGCCGTCGAAGGTGGGACTGGTGATTGGGACTAAGTCGTAACAAGGTAGCCGTACCGGAAGGTGCGGCTGGATCACCTCCTTTCTAAGGAGCACTGGCCAGATATCTGGTCCAGGGCCTGGTCTGCTCGCGAATGTCGAGCAGCAGGTGCTCAAGGGTGGAACATCGATTATTTGGCACCGCAGGACCTGCCTGGTCCGTTAGTACGCACAGCTCTTGGGTTGTGATGGAACGCGCAGGGTGGGTGTTGGGGTGCTTGACACGTTGTTGGGTCCTGAGGGTTCGGGCTCACCGCCACGCGATTTCGGTTGCGGGTGGTGACGCGAGCGCCTCGAGGCCATCGGCCCCCACGGTTGTGGGGGTTGTGGTGCGGGCCGGCCATGTGGGACGAACCACCACGCGTGATCGCGTGGTAGGCGCCCGGTTGTGGTTGGTGCCGACCGTATGTTGAGAACTGAACAGTGGACGCGAGCATCTTTGTGGCTCAAGTTTTTAAGGGCGCACGGTGGATGCCTTGGCACCAGGAACCGAAGAAGGACGTAGGAATCTGCGATAAGCCTCGGGGAGTCGATAACCAGACTGTGATCCGAGGATTTCCGAATGGGGAAACCCGGCTGGAGGCAAGTCCAGTCACTCCCAGCTGAACACATAGGCTGGGTAGAGGGAACGTGGGGAAGTGAAACATCTCAGTACCCACAGGAAGAGAAAGCAACCGCGATTCCGTGAGTAGTGGCGAGCGAAAGCGGATCAGGCCAAACCGTATCTGTGTGATAGCTGTCAGGCGTTGCAGGTACGGGGTTGTGGGATCTCTTGGTCAGGACTGACATCCTGGCATGGAGTCAAAAACGCGTGTCATAGTCGAAGGGTCTTGAACGGCCCGGCACAGAGGGTGCTACCCCCGTAGACGAAATGATGCGCACTTCAAAGAGATATCCCAAGTAGCACGGGGCCCGAGAAATCCCGTGTGAATCTGGCGGGACCACCCGCTAAGCCTAAATATTCCCTGGTGACCGATAGCGGACAAGTACCGTGAGGGAAAGGTGAAAAGTACCCCGGGAGGGGAGTGAAATAGATCCTGAAACCGTGTGCCTACAATCCGTTGGAGCCTCCTTGTGGGGTGACAGCGTGCCTTTTGAAGAATGAGCCTGCGAGTTAGTGCTCAGTGGCAAGGTTAACCCGTGTGGGGAAGCCGTAGCGAAAGCGAGTCCGAATAGGGCGATTGAGTCGCTGGGTCTAGACCCGAAGCGGAGTGATCTACCCATGGCCAGGTTGAAGCGACGGTAAGACGTCGTGGAGGACCGAACCCACTTAGGTTGAAAACTGAGGGGATGAGCTGTGGGTAGGGGTGAAAGGCCAATCAAACTCCGTGATAGCTGGTTCTCCCCGAAATGCATTTAGGTGCAGCGTCACGTGTTTCTTACCGGAGGTAGAGCTACTGGATAGCTAATGGGCCTCACCAGGTTACTGACGTTAGCCAAACTCCGAATGCCGGTAAGTGAGAGCGTGGCAGTGAGACTGCGGGGGATAAGCTCCGTAGTCGAGAGGGAAACAGCCCAGATCACCAGCTAAGGTCCCTAAGCGTGTGCTAAGTGGGAAAGGATGTGGAGTTGCATTGACAACCAGGAGGTTGGCTTAGAAGCAGCCACCCTTTAAAGAGTGCGTAATAGCTCACTGGTCAAGTGATTCCGCGCCGACAATGTAGCGGGGCTCAAGCACACCACCGAAGCTGTGGCATTGACACACTGCCTGGCCACTTGTGGTCCAAGCGTGTTGATGGGTAGGGGAGCGTCGTGTGGCGAGTGAAGCGGCGGTGTGAACCAGCCGTGGATGCCACACGAGTGAGAATGCAGGCATGAGTAGCGAAAGACGGGTGAGAAACCCGTCCGCCGAATATCCAAGGGTTCCAGGGTCAAGCTAATCTGCCCTGGGTAAGTCGGGACCTAAGGCGAGGCCGACAGGCGTAGTCGATGGACATCCGGTTGATATTCCGGAACCGGCGAAGAACCGCCCCTGATGAATCTAGTGATGCTAAGAGCCTGAAGCTCACCACCGGCGACTTCGGTTGCCATCGGTGAGTGGAACGCTCGACCCGATCTAGTAGTAGTCAAGCGATGGGGAGACGCAGGAAGGTAGCCTCCGCGTGGCGATGGTTGTCCACGTCCAAGGGTGTAGGGAGTCAGGTAGGCAAATCCGTCTGACACATATCCTGAGACCTGATAGTGACCGCATCAGCGGGAAGCAGGGTGATCCTATGCTGCCAAGAAAATCCTCTAGCGAGGTTCTAGCCGCCCGTACCCCAAACCGACTCAGGTGGATAAGTAGAGAATACTAAGGCGATCGAGTGAATCGTGGTTAAGGAATTCGGCAAAATGCCCCCGTAACTTCGGGAGAAGGGGGGCCCGGATTCTGAAGTCCTTTCGGACTAGGATGATGGGCCGCAGAGACCAGGGAGAAGCGACTGTTTACTAAAAACACAGGTCCGTGCGAAGTCGCAAGACGATGTATACGGACTGACGCCTGCCCGGTGCTGGAAGGTTAAGAGGACCGGTTAGTCACCTTGTGTGGCGAAGCTGAGAATTTAAGCCCCAGTAAACGGCGGTGGTAACTATAACCATCCTAAGGTAGCGAAATTCCTTGTCGGGTAAGTTCCGACCTGCACGAATGGCGTAACGACTTCTCCACTGTCTCAACCGCGAACTCGGCGAAATTGCACTACGAGTAAAGATGCTCGTTACGCGCAGAAGGACGGAAAGACCCCGGGACCTTCACTATAGCTTGGTATTGGTGATCGGGACGGCTTGTGTAGGATAGGTGGGAGACTGTGAAGCATGCACGCCAGTGTGTGTGGAGTCATCGTTGAAATACCACTCTGGTCGTTCTGGTTGTCTAACCTCGGTCCGTGATCCGGATCAGGGACATTGCCTGGTGGGTAGTTTAACTGGGGCGGTTGCCTCCTAAAATGTAACGGAGGCGCTCAAAGGTTCCCTCAGCCTGGTTGGCAATCAGGTTTCGAGTGTAAGTACACAAGGGAGCTTGACTGCGAGACAGACATGTCGAGCAGGGACGAAAGTCGGAACTAGTGACCCGACGGTGGCTTGTGGAAGCGCCGTCGCTCAACGGATAAAAGGTACCCCGGGGATAACAGGCTGATCTTCCCCAAGAGTCCATATCGACGGGATGGTTTGGCACCTCGATGTCGGCTCGTCGCATCCTGGGGGTGGAGTTGCTCCCAAGGGTTGGGCTGTTCGCCCATTAAAGCGGCACGCGAGCTGGGTTTAGAACGTCGTGAGACAGTTCGGTCCCTATCCTCTGTGCGCGTAGGAAACTTGAGAGAGGCTGACCCTAGTACGAGAGGACCGGGTTGGACGAACCACTGGTGTGTCAGTTGTCCTGCCAAGGGCACCGCTGATTGGCTACGTTCGGAAGTGATAACCGCTGAAAGCATCTAAGCGGGAAGCACGTCTCAAGATGAGGTTTCCATGGAGCGCAAGCTCTGAGAGGCTCCCAGTAGACTACTGGGTTGATAGGCCAGATGTGGAAGTGCAGCAATGCATGGAGCTGACTGGTACTAATAAGCCGATAACTTGATACACACCCCCACCCCTCGCGGGTGGGTGTAAAAGAAGAAGTCTTCGCGTCCACTGTCCAGTTCCCGAGATACGGTCGGGAAACAACAACCGATACATCTCCATAGAGTTTCGGCTGTCATAGCGAAGGGGAAACGCCCGGCTCCATTCCGAACCCGGAAGCTAAGCCCTTCAGCGCCGATGGTACTGCACTGGTGACGGTGTGGGAGAGTAGGACGCAGCCGGACAACCATTCACCACCCCCAATGTGGGGTGGACAAGAAACGCCCCGCGAGACCCCTTCTTCTTCACGAAGAAGCGATGGTCTTGCCGGGCGTTTCTTGCATGTCCGGGCCACGGCTAGTCTGAGGGCCCCAGGTAGACGAAGGAGTGAGCTGGTGAGCGATCAGCGGCGTGAAGGCGGTCCCGAGCGAGGTCGAGGCGATCGGGACGGCGGGCCGCGCGGAGCCGGCGGCGGTCGACCCAGCAGCGGCCGACCCGGAGGCGGACGACCTGGCAGCGGTCGACCCAGCAGTGGTCGTCCCGGAAGCGGCCGACCGGGCTCGGATCGTCGCGGACGCGACGACCAGGGCCGGGGTCGTGACAGCCGCACGGGCGCAGACCGCCCGGGTGGCCGTGACGCCCAGCGTGATCGCGACGGTCGTCCCTCTCGCGGAGGGGCGGACCGCGACGCACGGGAGAGCGGCCCTCGTCTCGTGCCCAAGCAGGGGCGCAGGCCCGAGCCGGCGATCGACGACGACGTCACCGGTGGCGAGCTCGACCGCTCCGTGCGCGGTCAGCTCCGCACCCTGAGCAAGGAGAACGCCGAAGGGGTGGCCCAGCACCTCGTCATGGTGGCCCGCCGCCTCGAGGAGGAGGACTACGTCGGAGCCCTCGCGCACGCCGAGACGGTCGTGCGTCGTGCCGGCCGGGTGCCCGCGGCTCGTGAGGCCCTCGGCTTCGTCGCGTACCGCTCCGGCGACTACGCCCGTGCGCTCACCGAGTTCCGCACGGTGCGCCGGCTCAGCGGGTCCTCCCACCTCCTGCCCCTCATGGTCGACTGCGAGCGTGGTCTCGGACGGCCCGAGCGAGCCCTGGAGCTGCTCCGCTCGCCAGAGGCTCGTGCGCTCGGACCCGAGGACCAGGTCGAGATGCTCATCATCGGCTCCGGCATCCGTCGCGACATGGGTGCGCCCCAGGCTGCGGTGCTCGCCCTCCAGGGCAAGCTCGCCGGACCGCCCCGCCCGTGGTCGGCCCGTCTCTACTACGCCTACGCCGACGCCCTGCTCGACGCGGGCCGTCGTGACGAGGCCCGCGAGTGGTTCGGCAAGGCAGCGGTCGCCGACGCCGACGGCGAGACCGACGCCGCGGAGCGCCTCGACGAGCTCGACGGCATCCAGGTCATCGAGGACGGCGGCGAGGTCGACGAGGACAGCTCGCCGGCATGACCGACGCGCGTCCCCTCGTCGAGCGGTACGACGCGCTCATCTGCGACCTCGACGGGGTGGTCTACAAGGGGGCGGTCGCCGTGCCGCACGCGGTGGACGTCCTCGAGTCGCTGCGCCAGCCGGTCGTCTACG
Source organism: Janibacter melonis (assembly GCF_003721155.3). NCBI lineage: Bacteria > Bacillati > Actinomycetota > Actinomycetes > Micrococcales > Intrasporangiaceae > Janibacter > Janibacter melonis. The sequence continues at coordinate 564,535 of NZ_CP044548.2, forward strand.
CGACGAACAACGCCTCGCGCACACCGGCTGACGTCGCGGCGCACCTGCGGGAGCTCGGGCTCAGCGCTCTGGACGACGCCGTCGTCACGAGCTCCACCGCCGCCGCGGGAGTGCTGGCCGCAGAGCTCGACCCGGGAGCCCTGGTGCTCGCGGTCGGGGGTCCTGGGGTCTCGGACGCGCTGACCGCTGCCGGGCTCGTCCCCGTGGCGCCGTCGGCTCGCGCAGGACGTCACGTCGCCGCGGTCGTGCAGGGTTACGGTCCCGACGTCACGGCCGCGGACCTCGCCGAGGCTGCCTACGCGATCCAGGACGGCGCGCGCTGGGTCGCGACGAACGTCGACCGGACGCTGCCCACCGATCGCGGTGTCGCCCCGGGCAACGGCTCGCTCGTCGGTGCCGTCCGTCTGGCCGTCGACGTCGAGCCCGAGGTGATGGGCAAGCCCGCCGCCCCGATGTACACGATCGCTGCCCGGTCCCTCGAGATCTCGCCCGACCGGGTGCTCGCCGTCGGCGACCGGCTCGAGACAGATCTCGGCGGGGCCGTGGCTGCTGGTACGGCTGGTCTGCTCGTCCTCACCGGTGTCCACGGGTGGGCCGACGCCGCGGCAGCCGGGCCGTCCACCCGGCCGGACCACGTCGTCGAGGACCTGCGCGGCCTGCTCGAGCCCTACCCCTACGGACGCGTGGAGGACGGCCGGCACCACCGGGGCTCGGCGATGGCTGCCGTCCACGGCGGCGAGCTGCACGTCGAGGGCGACGGGGTCGACGCGCTCCGCGCCGCGCTCGACGCGATCTGGGCCGCTCGGGACGCAGGAGCGAGCGAGCAGTGGTGCCGGGACTCCATGGCCGAGCTCGTCGGTACCGCGGGGTAGCGTGATCGCACGACGTGCCCGCCCGGGTGCCGCGACCGACGAAGGAGATGACCGGTGGATCCCGCTCGACAGCTCGTACACCTCTCGCTGACGGTGGCGGACGGGGTGCTCTCCCGCACCCTCGACGTCGTCCGACTCGTCGACGGCCTGCTCGTCTCGGGCGCCCAGGCCAACGCCGCCTCGTCCCGGGAGCAGTCCGTGCGACGCTGGCCCGAAGAGGAGCAAGGCGACCTCGCGGGGGCGTCGGCCGCGTTGCGGACCCGCCGCGAGCCATCCTCTGCCGGTGCCGACGCGTCGGCTCGACCGGTCCGCACCCCGGCGCGCCGCGCCGCCACGACGACGAGCTCGAGCACCCCCCGGCGGGCTCGGGCGGCCGCGACCACCCCGGCGAAGACGACGACGCCGAAGACGACGACGCCGAAGACGACGACGGCGCCGAAGAAGAGCACGGCCCAGAAGAGCGCTGCGACGACGACGACCAGCCCGGCCACGTCGTCGAAGAAGAGCACCGCGAAGAAGAGCGCTGCGACGACGACGACCAGCCCGGCCACGTCGTCGAAGAAGAGCACCGCGAAGAAGAGCGCTGCGAAGACGACGACCAGCCCGGCCACGCCGTCGACGAAGAGCACCGCGACGAAGAGCTCTGCCACGAAGAGCACTGCGAAGAAGGCTCCGGCGTCGGCGACCACCCCGGCGAAGTCCACCGCCTCGAAGTCCACCGCCTCGAAGTCCACCGCCTCGAAGTCCACCGCCTCGAAGTCCACCGCCTCGAAGTCCACCCCGGCCAAGCGCTCCGCCTCGAAGGCGTCGGCGACGACGTCCACGGCGAACCGTCCCGCGAAGAAGGCTCCGGCGACCAAGGCCGCCTCGACGAAGGCCACCTCCACGAAGGCCTCGACGTCGACGGCCCCCACTACGAAGACCGGGGCGGGCGCGCCCCCTTCGTCCGCCGCGGCGACGGCCTCCTCCGCACCCAGCACCCCCAGCACCTCCACCCCCAGCACCTCCACCCCCAGCACCTCCACCCCCAGCACCTCCACGACCACGACCTCGTCGGCCGCCCCGTCGACGGGTGCCGACAGCCAGGCATGAGCTCGCACCCGGTCCCGGGGCCGCCGACGCCACGGCCGCCCGGCGTGCCGAGCCCGGCCGACGTCGCCCCGCCCGGCGAGGGAGACGCCGCCGTCGACGCGGCGCTGGCCGAGCTCGACGCCGCCGTCGACGCGGCGCTGGCCGAGCTCGACGCCGCCGACCCGGCCGATCTCGACGCGGTGCTCTCGAGCGCCGAGTCGGTGCTCGCGACCCTGCAGCACCGGCTGCGCGACATCGGTGACTGAGCCGACAAGCCCAGCCGACGCGCGGCTCGACGTCGCGCTCGTCGCCCGGGGGCTGGCCCGATCCCGCGGTCAGGCGGCCGATCTCGTCGCGCGCGGCGCCGTGACCGTCGCCGGTCGGCCCGCCACGAAGGTCTCCCTGCGGGTCCGCGCCGACGAGGAGATCCTCGTCGAGGGCGACGACGCCCGCCTCGTGAGCCGAGCCGCGCACAAGCTGCAGGGCGCCTTCACCACCTTCGGGCCGCAGGGCTGGCAGGTGACCTCGGCCCGCTGCCTCGACCTCGGGGCGTGCACCGGGGGCTTCACCCAGGTGCTCCTCGAGCAGGGTGCCACCGAGGTCCTCGCGCTCGACGTCGGGCACGACCAGCTCGACCCCGAGATCGCCGCGGACCCCCGGGTCGTCGACCTCAGCGGGACCACCGTGCGCGGCCTCGTCCCCGCGGACATCGACGGACGGGTCGACCGGGTCGTCGCCGATCTCAGCTTCATCTCCCTACGCCTGGCGCTGCCCGCCGTCCGTGACTGCCTCGACGGCGCGGGCGAGGCGATGCTCCTCGTCAAGCCGCAGTTCGAGGTCGGACGCGCCCGGCTCGGCAAGCACGGGGTCGTCACCGACCCGCGAGCACGGGCCGACGCCCTGCACGGCGTCCTCACCGACGCCGCGGAGCTCGGCCTGGGCGTCCTCGGCATCGCGCAGAGCCCGATCGCCGGGGGAGTGGGCAACGTCGAGTACCTGCTGTGGCTGAGCGCGCGGGCCGACGTCGGCATGCCGTGGCAGGCTCAGCTCGAGCAGGTCGCCGCCCTCACCGGCACCCGTACCCGCACCGACACGAAGGGAGCCCGATGAGCACGCGCCGCATCCTCCTCGTCGCCCACCCCGGCCGGCCGGAGGCGCTCGAGATCGCCGGCCAGGTCATCGACCGCCTGCGCGAGGCGGGCATCGAGGTGGCCCTGCCCACGGGAGAGCTCCTCGACGGACCCCTCGGCCGTGACCACGACGTCGTGCCCGCCGACGCCGACCAGCCCGGCGGCTGCGCGGCCGGGGTCGAGCTCGTCGTCGTCCTCGGCGGTGACGGCACGATCCTGCGCGGCGCCGAGATCGCCCGGGGGAGCGAGGCACCCCTGCTCGGCGTCAACCTCGGCCATGTCGGCTTCCTCGCCGAGGCCGAGCGCGACGACCTCGAGGCGACCGTCGAGCACATCGTGCGGCGCGCCTACACCGTCGAGGAGCGGATGGCCCTCGAGGTCACCGGGACCCTCGACGGCGAGCTGCTGTGCAGCAGCTGGGCGCTCAACGAGGTGACGGTCGAGAAGGCCTCGCGCGAGCGGATGCTCACCCTCACGGTCGAGATCGACGGCCGTCCGCTGTCGACGTGGGGCTGCGACGGCGTCGTCATGGCGACCCCCACGGGCTCGACCGCCTACGCCTTCAGCGCCGGCGGTCCGGTCGTGTGGCCAGGTGTCGAGGCCGTCCTCGTCGTGCCGATCAGCGCCCACGCCCTCTTCGCCCGGCCGCTCGTCCTCGCCCCGCAGGCCCACCTCGCCGTCGACCTCGTCGCCGGCACCGAGGGTCACGGGGTGCTGTGGTGCGACGGTCGTCGGGCCGTCGACCTGCCCCCGGGCGCTCGGGTCGAGGTGACCCGCTCCAGCGTGCCGGTGCGCCTCGCCCGCCTCACGAGCTCGCCCTTCACCGACCGGCTCGTCGCGAAGTTCGACCTCAGCGTCGCCGGCTGGCGAGGACGGCAGAGCGCGCAGTGATCGAGGAGATCCGCATCCGTGACCTCGGGGTCATCGAGGAGGCGACGGTCTCGCTCCATCCGGGGCTCACCGTGCTCACCGGTGAGACCGGGGCCGGCAAGACGATGCTCGTCTCGAGCATCGAGCTGCTCCTCGGCTCGCGCGCCGACGCGGCCCTCGTGCGCACCGGGGCGCAGGAGGCCGCGATCGACGCGGTCCTCGAGGTCGCTGACCCCGAGCTGGCGCGCGCCGCGGACGACGCCGGCGCCTCGGTCGAGGACGGCGAGCTCACCGTGAGCCGTGTCCTGCGCTCGACCGGACGCAGCCGGGCCTACGCCGGCGGGCGGACCGTGCCCGTCGGCACGCTCGGCGAGATCACCCAGGGCCTCGTCGCCCTGCACGGCCAGGCCGACCAGTGGCGGCTGCGCCAGAGCGCCCAGCACCGCGAGGTGCTCGACGCCTACGGCGGCGACCCGGTGCGGGAGGCAGCGGCCGCCTTCGCGAAGGCGCGGCGGGCCTGGGTCGACGCGCGCCGTGAGCTCGACGAGCTGACGACGAGCGAGCAGGCCCGGGCGCAGGAGCTCGACGCCCTCACCTACCAGCTCGAGCAGGTCGACGCCGTCGACCCCCGCCCGGGCGAGGACCTCGAGCTCCGCGCCGAGAGCGAGCGCCTGGCCCACGCCGACGACCTGCGTCTGGGCTCTGCCCGGGCCCATGCCGCCCTCGCCGACGGCGAGCTGCCGGAGCGACCCGACACCCTCGCCCTGCTCGCCACCGCGGAGCAGTCGCTCGGCCCGCTCGTCGACGCCGACCCCGGGCTGGCCCCCTTGCGCGACCGTCTCGTCGAGCTGCGCGCGCTCGTCGCCGACGTCGCCGCTGACCTCAGCTCCTACTCGGCCTCCATCGAGGTCGACCCCGCCCGGCTCGACGCCGTGCACACCCGCCGGGCCGCCCTCACCGAGCTCACCCGGCGCTACGGGGGCGACGTCGACGCAGTGCTCGCCCGTCGTGACCGCTCCCGCGCCCGCGTCCTCGAGCTGCAGCAGGCCGACGACCGTCTCGGTGGCATGGCCGAGCAGGTCGAGTCCGCGGCCGCCGAGGTCGCCCTCCGCGCTGCCCACCTCACCGCGGCCCGCACGGCCGCGGCCGAGCGGCTCGGCGCCCGCGTGCAGGAGGAGCTGCGCCGCCTCGGCATGCCCCAGGCGGTCGTCGAGGTCTCGGTGACGCCGACGACGGGCGACGGGCCGGACAGCGTCCCGGCCGCCGATCTCGAGCCGGGGGATCGGGTCGTCGTCGGCGCCCACGGCGTCGACGTCGTCGAGATCCGCCTCTCGGCCAACCCCGGCAGCCCGGCCCGCCCGGTCACCCAGGCCGCGTCGGGCGGAGAGCTCTCGCGGATCATGCTCGCCCTCGAGGTCGCCGTCGCCGACGCGGGCGCCAGCGTGCCCACCTTCGTCTTCGACGAGGTCGACGCCGGCGTCGGCGGCAAGGCCGGGATCGACGTCGGCGCCCGCCTGCAGGCCCTGGCCCGCAACGCCCAGGTGCTGGTCGTCACCCACCTCGCCCAGGTCGCCGCCCACGCCGACCGCCATCTCGTCGTGCGCAAGTCGACCGACGGCGAGGTGACGTCGAGCGACGTCAGCGAGGTGAGCGGCGAGGACCGCCTCGCCGAGCTCGCGCGGATGATGGGCGGGGCCGGCACCTCCGCCGGTCTGCGCCACGCCGAGGAGCTGCTCGACGCCTGCCGCCGTCCCGCAGGGTGAGGCCGCACACCCTCGCCCCGCGCGCGCGAGCCTGGACGGGCACGGTCCCCCTTCGTGGGACGATGCCCGGGATGACGCTGCGCCCGAACCGATCTCGCTCCCGTGACGTGGACCCCTCCGGTCTGCACGGCACGGTGCGGGTCGACCGCCGCACGAAGAACCTCACGAAGCGGCTGCGCCCCGGCGACATCGCCGTCATCGACCACGAGGACATCGACCGCGTGAGCGGCGAGGCCCTTGTCGCGTGCCGACCGGCAGCCGTCGTCAACGCCTCGCCGTCGATCACCGGGCGCTACCCGAACCTCGGTCCCCAGGTCATCGTCGACGCCGGCATCCCGCTGCTCGACGACGTCGGCAGCGACGTGCTCGACCAGGTGAGCGAGGGCGACGAGGGGCAGGTCGTCGACGGGGTGCTGCGCTGCGGCGACGTCGAGATCCCCGGAACGCTCCTCACGAGCAGCGGGGTGGCCGACGCGATGGTCGCCGCGCGCGCCGGCCTCACCACCCAGCTCGAGGCCTTCGCCGAGAACACGATGGAGTACATGCTCAAGGAGCGCGACCTCCTCTTCGACGGCGTCGGCATCCCCGACGTGCGCACGGACTTCACCGACCGGCACGCGCTCGTCGTCGTCCGCGGCTACCACTACAAGGAAGACCTGCAGGCGCTGCGCCACTACATCCGCGAGTACAAGCCGGTGCTCATCGGCGTCGACGGCGGCGCCGACGCGCTCCTCGAGCTCGGGCTGCGCCCCGACATGATCGTCGGCGACATGGACTCGGTCTCCGACGCGACGCTCACGTGCGGCGCCGAGGTCGTCGTCCACGCCTACCGCGACGGCCGCGCGCCCGGCGTCGAGCGGGTCGAGCAGCTCGGCGTCGAGGACTTCGTCGTCTTCCCCGCGACCGGCACGAGCGAGGACATCGCGATGCTCCTCGCCGACGACTGCGGGGCCAGCCTCATCGTGGCCGTCGGCACCCACGCCACCCTCGTCGAGTTCCTCGACAAGGGGCGGGCGGGGATGTCGAGCACCTTCCTCACCCGGCTGCGGGTGGGCGGCAAGCTCATCGACGCGAAGGGGGTGAGCCGGCTCTACCGGAGCAGGATCTCCGCCTGGTCGATCGTCGGGCTCGCACTCGTCGGGCTGCTCGCGGTGCTCGTCGCGATGTCCGCCACGCCCACCGGGCGTGCTCTGCTCCAGATCATCGGTGCCTGGTGGGACGACCTCTGGGCCGCACTCTCGGGGATCGTCACATGATCGACTTCCGCTACCACATGGTCTCGCTCGCGGCCGTGCTCATCGCGCTGTCCATGGGCGTCGTGCTCGGCGCCGGGCCGCTCAACGACGACATCGGCAACACCTTGACCAACGAGGTCACGCGGCTGCGCCAGGACAAGGACGACCTGCGTCGTCAGCTGACCCAGGAGCAGCGCACGGGGGAGGCCCAGGAGTCCTTCGGCGAGGAGGTCCTGCCCCAGCTCGTCTCCGGTGTGCTCGACGGCACGTCCGTCGCCGTCGTGCGCCTGCCCGAGTCCGACGACACCGAGGTCGCCGAGCTGCGCGAGACCCTCGAGCTCTCCGGGGCCAGCGTCGAGCCGACGGTCTCCGTCGCCGCCTCCTGGGTCGCCGGCGGAGAGGATGCCCAGGCCTCGCGAGAGCGCGCCGCCTCCGAGGCGCTCTCCGCGCTCGGGCGCAGCGACGCCGACGGCGCGGGGCTGGACGAGGCGCTCGGCGCCGTGCTCGGCGGTCGCGGCGAGGACGGGATGCCCGCACCGACCGACAGCCAGCGCACCGACGCCTTCGAGCGGCTCTCCGACGCCGGTCTCGTGAGCGGCGACGCCCCGACCTCGGCCGCCGACGTCGTCCTCGTCGTCGCCGGTCCGGTGGCGGGCGACCCCCAGGACTCCCCGGCCGACGCCGATCCAGCAGCCACCGCCTCGGCGACCCGGTGGGTCGAGCTCGCCGCAGCGCTCGACGCCCGATCCGCGGGGGCGGTCCTCACGTCCGGTCCGGTGACCTACGGCTCCGGCGACGCCTCGCCGGTCACCGTCGCACGCGCCGACAGCGGTCTCAGCGAGGGGCTGAGCACCGTCGACACCCCGGAGAGCGCCGTGGGTCGCGCCGACGTCGTCCTCGGCCTCGACGAGCAGACCCGCGGCGACGCGGGCCACTACGGCCTCGCCGACGACGCCAGCGCCGCCATCCCGGAGGCCCCGTGACCGACCTGCGCTCCCTGGCCCTGCCCGCCGGGGCGGCGGTGCTGGGGGTGCACGGGGTGCTGCACGCGGTCGAGCGCGGTCCGGCCCGAGTGCGACGCGCGCTCGGCCGCACGAACTTCGCGGGTGACCCGGTCACCCTGGCGCAGGGCCCCGCGTGGGTCGGCGGGGTCGCCCTCGGCGCCCTCCTCGCCGCCGACCCGGTGGCCGCGGCCGCCGTCGCCGTGCCCGGTGCGGTGGGCCTGGTCGACGACCTCGTGGGCGACCGCTCGACGAAGGGGATCCGAGGTCACCTCGGCGCGCTGCGGCGCGGCCGGGTCACGAGCGGTGCGGTCAAGGTCGCCGTCCTCGGCGCGACCGCCCTCGTCGTCGCGGTGGTCGAGCACGACCACGACGCCCCGCTCACCTCGCGGCTGCCGGCTCTCGTCGTCGACGCCGGCGTCGTCGCGGGCACCGCGAACCTCCTCAACCTCTTCGACCTGCGCCCCGGCCGGGCGCTCAAGGTCGCGGCGCTGATCGGGGCGCCGCTGCTCGTCGCCGCTCCGGGCCGTGCCCGGCCCGCCCTCGTCGCCGGTCTCGCCGCGACGGCCGCAGCGCTGCCGGGCGACCTCGCGGGTCGCTCGATGCTCGGTGACTGCGGCGCGAACGCCGCCGGCGCCCTCGTCGGCCAGGGTCTCGTGCGCTCGCTGCCGCTCGCCGGACGCGCCGGTGTGCTCGCCGCGGTGACAGCGCTCACCCTGGCCTCGGAGCGGGTGAGCTTCAGCCGGGTCATCGACCGCACGCCCGCGCTGCGGGCGCTCGACGCGTGGGGGCGCCCCACCCCTGCACCGGTCACACCGGTCACGCCGTGACCGAGGTGAGGACGGCCCCGGGGCTGCGGCGCACCGCCTCGCAGGTCGCCCTCGTCACCGTCGCCGCTCGCGTGGCCGGCCTGCTGCGCTGGGTGGCCTTCGCCCTGGCCGTCGGGGCCTCCGGCGTCGGCACCGTCTACCAGAGCGTCAACGCCGTGCCGAACCTCGTCTACGAGGTCGTCGCCGGGGGCGTCCTCGCCGCGGTCGTCGTGCCGCTCGTCGCCTCCGCCCGACGCACCGGTCGGGCCGACGAGGTCGGCTCGAGCCTGCTGACGCTCGCCGTCGTGCTGCTCCTGCCCGTCACGCTCGTCCTCGCGCTCGGCGCGCCGTGGCTGAGCAGGGTCCTGCTCGACGGGGTCGAGGCGCCCGGGGCCGCCGAGCTCGGCACCCGGCTGCTCGTCCTCTTCAGCCCCCAGGTCGTGCTCTACGGCATCGGCGTCGTCGTCGCCGGTGTGCTCCAGGCGCACGAGCGCCTCCTCGCCGCCGCGCTCGCGCCGCTGCTGTCCAGCCTCGTCGTCATCGGGACCTATCTCGCCTACGCCTGGGGTGTCGAGAGCACCCCGGCGGACACCGCGGTCCTGCCCACTGCCGGATGGCTGGTCCTCGGCATCGGGACGACCCTCGGCGTGGTCGCCCTGTCGCTGCCGCTGCTCGTCGTCGCCGCCCGCGCCGGGATCAGGCTGCGGCCGCGCTGGGCGCTCACCCCGCAGGACCGCACGCGGGCCCGCCAGCTCGCCGGTGCCGGGCTCGTCGGGCTCGTCGCCCAGCAGCTCGCCCTCCTCGCCGTCCTGCGCGTCGCGAACCGCTCGGGCGGTGACGGCACCTTCGTCGTGCACCAGTACGCGCAGACCGTCTACCTCCTGCCCTACGCCGTGCTCGCCGTGCCGGTCGCCACCACGGCCTTCGCCCGTCTCGCCGGCGACCCGGAGGGCGAGGGGGCGGCGCGCACGCTCAACCGCGCGCTGCGCGTCGTCCTCGCGCTGTCCGGGGCCGCCGCGGCCGCGCTCGTCGCCGGCGCCCCCGGGGTCGGCACGGTCTTCGGCATGCTCGACCGCAGCGCCGGCCGGGGCGAGCCGGGTCGCGCGCCGCTCGAGGCGATGCCCCAGGCCCTCGCGACGACCGCGGTCGGTCTCGTCGGCTTCAGCCTCGTCGCGCTCGCCCTGCGGGCCCTCCTCGTGCGCGGCAGCGCCCGGCGCGCCGGCTGGTCGGTCGCCGCCGGGTGGGCCGTGCTCGCCGTCGTGCCCGCGCTGTGGCTCAGCCGTGCCGACGGACCGGCCGAGACCCTCACCGTCATCGGCGCGTCGTCTGCCGTCGGGATGACCCTGTCGGCCGCGCTGCTCCTCCACGGGGTACGGCGGGCGTGGGGCGAGGAGAGCACGAGCGGCCTGCTGCGGCTGACCGGTGCCGTCGCCGCCGGTGTCGTGCTCGGCGGCGTGTGCGCGCTGGCGCTCGTGCGAGCGGACCTGACCGGCGCCGCCCAGGTCGGGGCCGCGGCGGGCCTGGGCGTCGTCTGCGCCGCCGTGTGCGCGGCGCTGGCCCTCGCGGTCGACCCCACGCTGCGCGAGGCCGTGAGGAGGCGCCCGTGAGCCGGGTCGTCCTCGTGCTCGGCCGCAGCGCCGGGGGCATCGGGGCGCACGTGCGCTCGTTCGCCGCCGAGCTCCTCGCCCTGGGCGACGACGTGCGGGTCGTGGCTCCCGAGAGCACCCACGCGGTCTTCGACCTGCCCGGTGCCGTGCCGTGGTGGCCCGGCCGGACGGGCGCGGGCCCCACCGTCCAGAGCACGACGGCCGTGCGCCGGCTGCTCTCAGGTGCCGACGCCGTCCATGCCCACGGCCACCAGGCGGGCGTCGTCGCGGCCGCACTGCTCGCGGGGGTCGGCCGTGCCAGGCCACGGCTGGCCACGAGCCTGCACAACGAGCTGCGGGGCGACCCGCGCTCCGCCCGGCACCGGCTCGGCACCCTGGCGGTGCGGACCGCTCTCTTGCGCGCCGACCTCGTCACCGGGGCGTCCACCGACCTCGTCGACCTCGCCGAGCAGCTCGGCGCCCGGCGTGCCGCGATCGACGAGGTGCCCTCGCCCCTCGTGCCGGGCCTCCTCGCCACCGACCGAGGGGAGTGGCGGGCGGCCCGTCGTGACGCTCTCCTGCGTGCCCACGGCCTGCCGACCGACCGGCCCGTCGTGCTCACCGTCGCCCGCGTCGCGCCGCAGAAGCGGCTCGAGGACGTCCTCGCCGTCGCCGACCTCGTCGCGCGCCGGTCCGGGGGTCGGGGAGGGTCCCCCTTCGTCGTCGTCGGCGGGGGCGACGACGACCTGCGCCGTCGCCTCGTGTCCACGGCCGGACCCGACGTCCACCTCCTCGGGCCGAGCGACTCCGTCGTCGGCTGGCTGCTCGCGGCCGACCTCTTCCTCCTCACGAGCGAGTGGGAGGCTCGGGCCCTCGTCGTGCAGGAGGCGATGGCGGCCGGTCTGCCCGTCGTCGCCACCCGCACCGGGGGGCTGCCCGGTCTCGTCGAGGGGGTCGGTGCGCTCGCCCCCGTCGGCGACGTCGACGCGCTCGCCGCCCGCGTCCGAGACCTGCTGCGAGACACGCAGGCCCGGCGTGAGGCCGGGGAGCGGGGACGCGAGCGGGCGCGCACGTGGCCGAGCACGCACGAGCGGGCGGCCCGCTGGCACACCTGGTACGAGGGCGGCCCGGACGTGCCGTAAGGTGGAAGCCCGTGGCGGCACTCACCAAGCACATCTTCGTGACCGGAGGCGTAGCCTCCTCCCTCGGCAAGGGTCTGACGGCGTCAAGCCTGGGACATCTGCTCCGCGCTCGCGGTCTGAGCGTGACGATGCAGAAGCTCGACCCCTACCTCAACGTGGACCCGGGGACGATGAACCCCTTCCAGCACGGCGAGGTCTTCGTCACCGAGGACGGTGCGGAGTGCGACCTCGACATCGGCCACTACGAGCGCTTCCTCGGCGTCGACCTGCTCGGCAGCGCGAACGTCACGACGGGGCAGGTCTACAACCGCGTCATCGCCCGTGAGCGTCGCGGCGAGTACCTCGGCGACACCGTGCAGGTCATCCCGCACATCACCAACGAGATCAAGGACCGGATGCGAGCCGCGGCAGCGGGCAGCCCGGGGATCTCCGACGTCGACGCGCCCGACATCATCATCACCGAGATCGGCGGCACCGTCGGCGACATCGAGTCGCTGCCCTTCCTCGAGGCCGCGCGCCAGGTGCGCCACGAGATCGGGCGTGACAACTCCTTCTTCCTCCACGTCTCGCTCGTGCCCTACCTCGCGCCGAGCGGCGAGCTGAAGACCAAGCCCACCCAGCACTCCGTCGCCGCGCTGCGCCAGGTCGGCGTCCAGCCGGACGCCCTCGTGCTGCGCGCCGACCGCGAGATCCCCGCCGACATCAAGCGCAAGATCTCGCTCATGTGCGACGTCGACACCGATGCCGTCGCCGCGTGCATCGACGCGCCGAGCATCTACGACATCCCGAAGGTCCTGCACGCGGAGCAGCTCGACACCTACGTCATCCGCCGGCTCAGCCTGCCCTTCAAGGACGTCGACTGGGCGTCGTGGGACCTGCTCCTGCGCCGCGTCCACGAGCCCGAGCACGAGGTCGAGGTCGCCCTCGTCGGCAAGTACGTCGACCTGCCCGACGCCTACCTGTCGGTGACCGAGGCGCTGCGCGCCGGCGGCTTCCACCACGACGCGCGGGTCTCGATCCGCTGGGTCGCCTCCGACACCTGCCAGACGCCGGCGGGTGCCCAGCAGGCGCTCGGCGGGGTCGACGCCGTCCTCGTGCCCGGCGGCTTCGGCGTGCGCGGCATCGAGGGCAAGCTCGGCGCACTGCGCTGGGCCCGCGAGCAGCAGGTGCCCACGCTCGGCATCTGCCTGGGCCTGCAGTGCATGGTCATCGAGTACGCCCGCGACGTCGCCGGCATCGAGGGCGCGAGCTCGACGGAGTTCGACCCCGGCACCCCGGCTCCCGTCGTGTCGACGATGGAGGAGCAGAAGAGCTTCGTCGAGGGCGCGGGCGACCTCGGCGGCACGATGCGCCTGGGCTCCTACCCGGCGCAGCTGCTCGAGGGCTCGGTCGCGGCGACCGCCTACGGCGCCACGTCGGTCACCGAGCGCCACCGTCACCGCTACGAGGTCAACAACGAGTACGTCGACCAGCTGACGCAGGCCGGTCTCGTCGTCAGCGGCACGCACCCCGAGCTCGGTCTCGTCGAGTTCGTCGAGCTGCCGACCTCGGTGCACCCGTACTACGTCGCGACCCAGGCGCACCCCGAGTTCAAGTCCCGTCCCGACGCCGCGCACCCGCTCTTCGCCGGGCTCGTCGGCGCCGCCGTCCAGGCGCAGCGCGATGCGCGGCTCGTCGAGGTCGAGCGCCCCCGTCGCGACGAGGACGCCGCCCGCGAGGACGACGCCGAGGTCACCCCCGCGTGAGCACGGACGGCGCGGGCCCCGGCCTGCACGACGAGCTCGTCACGCCCGACGTCCGGCGCAGCGAGGTGCTGCACGACGGCGCCGTGTGGGACGTGCGGGCCGACACCTTCGTCTACGAGGGCCAGGAGCTGACCCGGGAGGTCGTCGACCACCCGGGGGCGGTCGCCGTGCTCGCCGTGGACGACGACGACCAGGTCGTCCTCATCCGTCAGTACCGCCACCCCGTCGCCGCGCTGGACTGGGAGATCCCGGCCGGGCTGCTCGACGTCGCCGACGAGGACCCCGTCGTCGGCGCGCGCCGAGAGCTCGCCGAAGAGGTCGACCTCGTCGCCGACGAGTGGGCGGTGCTCACCGACCTGTGGACCTCGCCGGGCGGCATGAGCGAGGCGATCCGCATCTACCTCGCGCGCGGTCTGCGACCCGTGCCCGAGGCCGAGCGCTTCGAGCGCGAGCACGAAGAGGCCCACCTCGTCGTGCGCCGCGTCGACCTCGACGAGGTCCACGCCGCGGTCCTCGCCGGGACGGTGCACAACTCGACGCTCATGATCGCCGTCCTCGCGGCCCATGCGCAACGGGCCCAGGGCTGGAGCGGGCTGCGCCCGGCTGACAGCCCGTGGCCGGAGCACCCGGGCCGCCGATGACCCCGGCCGCGGACCAGGCCCAGGCCTGCCCGTGCGGGGCGGGCACCCCCTTCGCCGAGCACTGCGGGCCCGTCCTCGACGGCACGCCCGCGGCCACCGCCGAGGCCCTCATGCGGTCGCGCTACACCGCCTACGTCCTGCTGCAGCAGGGTGACCAGCGCGCTGCCGACCACCTGTGGCGGACCTGGCACCCGCGCACCCGGCCCGAGGTCGTCGAGCCCGGACCGGGTCTGCGCTGGGTCGGCCTCGAGGTGACGCAGACCCGGGCCGGCGGCCCGCAGGACGACCACGGGGTCGTCGCCTTCGTCGCCCGGTGGACGACCGGCGAGGGGGAGCACCGCCAGGACGGCGAGCTCGTCGAGCGCTCGGACTTCGCCCGCCGCGGCGGGCGATGGGTGTACGTCGGGGCGCTCGCGGAGCAGGCCTGACGGGCCCGTCGTCACGGGTCGTCTCGACTTTGTCCAAACCCGCCACGCGGAGGGGATCACCCGTCCTAGGCTGACGGCGTGGAGAAGGTCTCGACCGCGGGATACCTCGTCCTGGGTCTGATCGACCGACTGGGCGAGGCGACCCCCTATGACGTCAAGCAGGCGGCGCAGCACACGAATGCGTTCTTCGCCCTGCCGCACACGCAGATCTACGTGCAGTGCACGCGGCTCGTGTCCGTGGGCTACCTCGACGAGCAGCAGGAGGAGCACGGCCGCCGCCGCCGGCTGCTCACCGTGACGCCCGAGGGGCAGGCGGCGCTGCGCGACTGGGCGGACAGCGGCGTCGACACCCAGGTCGAGGCGCGCGACATCGCGCTGCTCAAGCTGTACTTCGAGGCCGACCCGGAGCGTCTGGCCCGCCAGCAGCTCACCGCCCACGAGGAGCTGCTCGCCCGGTACGAGGAGATCGCCGGCCAGGCCGAGGGGCTCGACCCCGGGCCGCGTCGCACGCTGCGCTTCGGGCTGGCCTTCGAGCGGATGCAGGTCGACTTCTGGAGCGGGCTCATCGCCGACGCGTGAGCACGCGCCAGGACTCGAGCGCGTCTACTGGTACGACACGAAGCGGGGGCGCGGCCGGACGTCGAGCATCGTCTGCCGCGGGGTGAAGGTCGGGGTGTCCTCGTCGATGAAGTTCTTCCACCCCAGCTCGACCCCGTCGGGCAGCTCGGCCCGCACGGCGTCCCACGTCTGCTGCTTGAGCTCGGGGGTGCCGTGCCCGTCGGCGTGCACGACGGTGACGAGCTCCGGGCGGTCGGTGCGCAGCTGGTCGCGGTCGCGCAGCATCTGCAGCTGGAACTGGTGGAGCATGAAGACCTTCTGCGGCAGGTCGTGCTCGCGCACGAGCTCGGCGAGCCAGTCGGCGACCTCCTCGACCTCGTCGACCTCGACGTGCCCGATCTGCTCGAGCGGCCGCTGCCCGGGCTCGAGGCGCCACTCGGGGTCGAGGGCGAGACCGACGTGCGGCTCGAGCAGGAGCTCCTCGTAGCGCTTCGCCTGGCTGAGGAAGTCGGCCCGCCCGCTCTGGAGGTCGAGCAGGACGTAGACCCCGTCGTCGTGGGCCGCGTCGACCCAGGGCCGGTAGGTCGACGGGTCGCCCTCGGAGGAGTAGTCGCCGTCGGCGCCGGGGGAGGAGTCGGCGATCGTCGCGATGATCTCGAAGGCCGGTAGGAAGGTGTCGCCCGTCGTCTGCGCGTACTCCTCGACGAGGTCGCTGACCCGCTCGACCGAGGCGTCGACGTCCTGCTCGCCGAGCAGCCCGAGGCCGGGCACACCGGGGTGGCCGTACAGCGCGATCATCCGGCGGTCGCCGCCGAGCGGCAGCACCCCGCCGGTCGGCAGCTCGGTGGCACGGGTCGCCATCGCCGCGGCGACGACGAGCGCGTCGCCACCGAGGTCGTCTCCCTCGCCGAGGACGACGAGGGGGGTGTCGTCGAGGCGGCGAAGGGAGGTCATGACCTCGTCCTCGCGCGGATCGTCGGCCGTGAGGACCTCGCTGTCCCCGTGCTGGCCGAGCACGGCGCGCACGGTGGCGAGCGCAGCGGCGTGGGCGGGCTCGTCGGGCGTCGTCACCACGACGCGCAGCGGGGCGTCACGGGTCACCGGGGGCAGGTCGTCGACGCCCTCCCGGGATGTCACGGCCGGCCCGAAGGGGGTCCCGCCCGCCTCCTCGTCCGGCGCACCCATCCGCAGGACCGACTCGACGCCGAGCCGGTCGAGCTCGGCCCCGAGGTCGGGGCCGTCGACGAGGCAGGGGACCCCGGCGGCGACCGCTGCCGCGGCTGCGTCGGTGACGGCCTGCTCCGGTGCGTCCGGGTGGAGGACGACGGCGGCGGGGGAGGAGTCGACGAGCGCCGCGGACACCGCGATCGCGCTCGCGGCCGCGTCGCCGGCGGCGACGACGGGCCACGTCGGGTCGGGGACGGGCACCGCTCCCGCGGCGGCCTCGTGGTCGGGCGAGCCACCGGGCAGGTCGACCGAGGTGCAGCCGGCGAGGCCGACAGCGCCGACCGCGCCGGCACCGGCGACCCAGCCGAGCACGGCTCGTCGGGTCGGCCGGGCGGACGGGGATGCGGTGTCGGGCCAGGTCACGGGCCCACGCTAACGATGCGGCCGGGGCCTGGCGTCGGCGCCCCGCCGCAGCGGGACGGCCCCGTGCGGTGGGCGGTCAGGCGTGGCCGAAAACCCCTTCGCGCTGTCCGTAGACTGGCCGGTGCTGCCCGCGACCGCGGTCAGGACCCTCCGCCTCGACAAGGACGACATGCTTCGCACCCACCAGGCCGGCACGCTGCGCGCCGAGCACACCGGGACCACCGTCACCCTCACCGGATGGGTGGCCCGGCGCCGCGATCACGGCGGCGTCGCCTTCGTCGACCTGCGCGACGCGAGCGGTGTCGTCCAGGTCGTCGCCCGTGACGAGGTGCTCACCGGCGCGGCGCACGGCCTGCGCGGCGAGTACTGCATCAAGGTCGTCGGCGAGGTCACCCCGCGCGAGCCCAAGGACGTCAACCCCGGCCTGCCGACCGGTGAGGTCGACGTCGTCGCGAGCACCATCGAGGTCCTCTCGGCCAGCGAGCCCCTGCCCTTCCAGATCGACGAGCGCGTCACCGTCGGCGAGGAGGCGCGCCTCAAGCACCGCTACCTCGACCTGCGCCGCCCTGGTGCGACCTCCGCCGGCGCCGGTCTGCGCCTGCGCAGCAAGGTCAACGCCGCGGCCCGCTCGGTCCTCGCCGAGCGCGACTTCGTCGAGATCGAGACCCCGACGCTCACCCGCTCCACGCCCGAGGGCGCCCGCGACTTCCTCGTCCCCGCGCGCCTCGCGCCCGGCGAGTGGTACGCGCTGCCGCAGAGCCCGCAGCTCTTCAAGCAGCTGCTCATGGTCGCCGGCATGGAGCGGTACTACCAGATCGCGCGCTGCTACCGCGACGAGGACTTCCGCGCCGACCGCCAGCCGGAGTTCACCCAGCTCGACATCGAGATGAGCTTCGTCGAGCAGGACGACGTCCTCGAGCTCGGCGAGGCCGTGGCGAAGGCGGTCTGGGCGACCATCGGGGTCGAGCTGAGCACCCCCTTCGCCCGGATGACCTACGCCGACGCGATGGCGCGCTACGGCAGCGACAAGCCCGACCTGCGCTTCGGCCAGGAGCTCACGGACTGCACCGAGTACTTCGCCGGCACGCCCTTCCGGGTCTTCCAGGCCGAGTACGTCGGCGCCGTCGTCATGCCCGGCGGCGCGAGCCAGCCTCGTCGTCAGTTCGACGCGTGGCAGGAGTGGGCCAAGCAGCGCGGCGCGAAGGGGCTGGCCTACGTCACCGTCGGCGAGGACGGCGAGCTCGGTGGTCCCGTCGCCAAGAACATCTCCGAGGAGGAGAAGGCCGGTCTCGCGGCGCACGTCGGTGCGGCCCCGGGCGACGCGATCTTCTTCGGCGCCGGTGCCCCGAAGAGCAGCCGCGCCCTGCTCGGCGCCGCCCGCGTCGAGATCGGCAAGCGCTGCGGACTCATCGACGAGTCGGCGTGGGCCTTCGTGTGGGTGCTCGACGCGCCCCTCTTCGAGCCCGCGAGCGAGGCCGTGGCCGCCGGTGACGTCGCCGTCGGCGGGGGTGCCTGGACCGCGGTCCACCACGCCTTCACCAGCCCGAAGGCGGAGTACCTCGACACCTTCGACACCAACCCCGGTGAGGCGCTCGCCTACGCCTACGACATGGTGTGCAACGGCAACGAGATCGGCGGCGGGTCCATCCGTATCCACCGCCGCGACGTCCAGGAGCGCGTCTTCTCCGTCATGGGCCTGGACGCGGAGTCGGCCCAGGAGAAGTTCGGCTTCCTCCTCGAGGCCTTCAAGTTCGGCGCCCCTCCGCACGGCGGCATCGCCTTCGGGTGGGACCGGATCTGCATGCTCCTCCTCGGCGCCGACTCGATCCGCGACGTCATCGCCTTCCCGAAGTCCGGCGGCGGCTACGACCCGCTGACCGACGCGCCCGCCCCGATCACCCCGGAGCAGCGCGCGGAGGCCGGCATCGACGCCACCCCCGAGAGCGACGAGGCGCCGCTCGGTGCGCCCGAGGTGTCGCCGACGCAGTCGTGATCTCGGTCATGCTGTGGGACTGCGACGGGGTCCTGCAGCACACAGCACGTGACTGGGGCGCCGCGCTCGCCGAGCGCGGCGGCCCCGGTCTGGCCCGCCGCGTCTTCGCGGCCGAGGGTCCGGCGCTGCGCGGGGAGACCACCCTCGCCGCCGCGCTCGAGGCCGCCCTCGTCGAGCACGAGGCCGCGATCGGGTCTCGGCCCGTCGTGGTGCCCGAGCTGCTCGCCATGTGGGAGAGCGTGGAGCTCGACCGGGACGCCGTCGAGGTGCTCCGGCAGGTGCGCTCGCTCGGGGTGAGCTGCCATCTCGCGACGAACCAGCAGGACCACCGCGTGCGCCACATGCGTGAGGTCATGGGGTACGACGCGCTCGTCGACGGCTCCTTCTACTCCTCGCTGCTCGGGGTGGCCAAGCCCGACCCGGTCTTCTTCGAGCGCGTGCTCGAGGTGCTCGGCGTGCCCGCCCAGGACGTCGGCTTCGTCGACGACGTCGTGACGAACGTCGAGGCGGCGGCCGCGCTCGGCATCCGCGCCGTGCACCACGACCCCGCGACCGGGGCCGCCGGGCTGCGACGCGACCTCGAGCCCCTCGTGCCGGGGCTGGTCGCGGTGGGAGCATGAGCCGGTGGAGATCGACCTCGACTTCTGGCGCCAGGCGTGGGTCGAGGGCCGCACGGCCTTCGACCAGCCGCGCCCGAACGACCTGCTCGTCGAGCACCTGCCGGCCCTCGGCCTCGCGCCGGGCTCGCGGGTCCTCGTGCCTCTGTGCGGTCGCAGCGTCGACCTCGACCACCTGCTCGCGGCCGGCCGCGAGGTCGTCGGCACCGAGCTGAGCGAGATCGCCGTCGACTCCTTCTTCGCCTCGCGCGGCCTCGAGCCACGGGTCGAGCAGGTGGGGGAGCGGCAGGTCTACGCGGCGCCCGGGATCACGATCTACCAGGGCGACCACTTCGAGCTCACGCCGCACGACGTCGAGGGCGTCGCCGCCGTCTACGACCGGGCCAGCCTCGTCGCGCTGCCCGAGACGCTGCGCGACCGGTACGCCGAGCACCTGCGCTCGGTGCTCCCCGCCCCGGTGCCGATGCTCGTCATCACCTTCGAGTACGACGAGGGCTCCTTCGAGGGCCCGCCGCTCAGCGTGCCCGTCGAGGAGGTCGAGCGGCTCTTCGGCGCGACCCACGACGTCGACGTCCTCGAGCGGGTCGACCTCGCCGCCCGGGGCGGCTCGTCCCGCCTCGTCGAGGCGGGGGTGCGCGGTGTCGAGGAGGTCGCGACCGCCCTTCGTCCACGGGGAGCCTGACGCGCGCGGGCCCGGCCACCGGGAGCGGTGACCGGGCCTCGTGCGAGTCGCGTCAGCGCGAGAGGAAGTCCACGAGGACGCTGTTGAGCTCGTCGGCGTGCGAGACGTTGATGCCGTGCGGCCCGCCGCTGATGACGTGCAGCTCGCTGTGCGGGATCGCCGCGTGGGTGCGGGCGCCCGAGCCCTCGAAGGGGACGGTGCCGTCGCCGTCGCCATGGACGACGAGGGTCGGCACCGTGACCTTGGGCAGGTCCTCGCGGAAGTCGCTGATGCCGAAGGACTGCATCGCCTCGAGCGCGGCGATCTTGTCGGCCTGCTGGCACAGGGCGATCGCCTCCTGGCGCTGCTCCTCGGTGACCTTGAGCTCGCCGTCGACCGAGAAGAAGTCGGTGGTGAACTCGTCGAAGAAGGCGTCCTTGTCAGCCGTGAGCGACGCGGTCATCTTCGCCGCCTCGGCGGGCTCGAGCGGCCCGTCGGGGTTGCCCGGGGTCTTCATCATCATCGGGGGCACCGCCGCCGCGAAGACGACGCTGCGCAGCCGCTCCTCGCCGTGGTTGGCGACGTAGCGGGCGACCTCGCCGCCGCCCATGGAGAAGCCGACGAGGGTGACGTCGCGCAGGTCGAGCTCGGCGAGCAGCGCGTCGAGGTCGCCGGCGAGCGTGTCGTAGTCGTATCCGGTCTTGGGCTTGTCGGACTGCCCGAAGCCGCGGCGGTCGTAGGTGATGACGCGGTACCCGGCCGAGGTCAGCGCGGGGACCTGCTCCGACCAGGAGGCGCCGGAGAGGGGCCAGCCGTGGATGAGGACGACGGGCCGGCCGGTGCCGCCGGTGTCCTCGACGTGCACGGAGACGTCGGGGCGGATCGTGCGCTTGTCGACGGTGATGTCGGGCATGCAGGTGCTCCTAGGGCAGAGGGTGCGGGGCGGTGCTCTGACGACGCTAGTTCGGCGCCGGCCTCGCCCCTGGATGGGTGAGGCCCCCTGTCCAGGGTCGCGTCTGCCCAGGTCAGGGCCTCGCGCCCGAGGTCCAGGCCGCGGTCTGCCCGTAGCCCAGATCGGTGTAGAGATGGCGCGCCACCGCGTTGTCGCTGTAGAGCTCGAGGGTGCACACGGGCGCCTCCGAGAGCCCGAGGCGGGTGAGCGCCCCGGTGAGCTCGCGACCCAGGCCTTGCCCGCGCGCGTCGGCCCGCACGACGATGCCGGTGAGGAGCGGGTGGCCGGCTCCGGTGTGCGCGCGGCACCCCGCGGCGAGCAGCTCGCCGGCGGCGTCGCGCACCCCGAGCCATCGCTGCCCGGGCCAGGCGAAGGGTCGGCCGTCGGTGCGTGGGTTCTCGCGCAGGATGAAGTCGGTGATCTCCGCGGCGTCCTCCTCGGGCAGGTCGACGACCCGCGCCCTCGGCGCCGGGGGCACCTCGGTGGTGACCATCCACTCCCACTGCACGAAGTCGCGGAGGTCGCCCCCGAGCGCGGCGACGACCGCCGCGGCCCGCTCGGTCTGGATCGTCACACCGGTGCAGCCCGTGCGGTCGAGCCACCGGCTCGTCGCCGGGTCGGTCATGACCTCGACGGCGAGCTCGTCGCAGCTCGCCACGAGGTTCATCGCCGTGCCGTGGGCGTGGGTCGGCCGCACGAAGGCTGCCGCCCACCCGGCCGGCGCACGCACCCCCTTCGCCTCCACGCGCGGGTCGGTGTCCCAGCGCACGTAGGGCAGGTCGTCGGTGAGCGCGAGCAGCTCGGACTTCGAGCCGATGTCCTGCACCCGGCTCACTCGGTGATCCCGACGCGCTCGTGCAGGCCCTTCATCCACCGCGGCGCCCACCAGTTCCACTCGCCGAGGACCGACATCGTCGCGGGCACGAGAAGCATGCGCACGAGCGTGGCGTCGATGACGATGGCCAGCACGAGGGCGACGCCGGTCTGCTTGACGGCGAGCACCTGCGCGAGGACGAAGCCGGAGAAGACGACGACCATGAGCAGCGCCGCGCTCGTGATGATGCGCCCGGAGCGCTGCAGGCCCAGTCGCACCGCCTCGTCCGTCGGGTGACCCTGCTCGTGCAGCTCGACGACGCGCGAGAGCAGGAAGACCTCGTAGTCCATCGACAGCCCGAAGCCGAAGGCGAGGGCGAGGATCGGGATCGAGGCCTCCACCCCGCCGGTCGAGGTGAAGCCGAGGACCCCTTCGAGATGGCCGTCCTGGAAGACCCACACGAGCGCGCCGAGCGAGGCGCCGAGGGAGACGACGTTCATGACGAGCGCCTTGAGCGGCACGACGAGCGAGCCGGTCATGAGGAAGAGGAGCAAGAAGGTCGCGAGCACCACGGTGAGGACCGCGTAGGGCGCCCGCTCGGCGATGACGTCGGTGAAGTCGTGCAGCCCCGAGGCCTGGCCGCCGATGTGCCCGGCGAAGGGGGGTCGCTGCTCGTGCAGGGCGTCGACGAGGTCGCGGCTCGCGTCGCCCAGCCCACCGTCGCCGGTGCGCAGCTCGACGACGCGCACCTGGGTGCCGGAGCCCTGCTCGCCGACGGTCTCGACGACCGGGTCGGTGACGAGACCGGGCAGCTCGCTCGCCGCCCCCTTCGCCCACCGGGTGACCTCCGACTCGGGGGCTGTCGTCACGTAGGTGACGTCGGCGCCGGCGAGGTCGGGGTAGTCCTCGCGGAAGGTCTCGAAGAAGGTCCGCTCGGGCGCCCCCTTCGGCAGCATCTCCGGGCCCGAGGAGGTGAGGTGCAGGCGCAGGGCCGGCAGGGCGAGGGTGACGAGGAGGGCGAGGACGACGGCGATGACCGCCCACGGCGCCCGCTGCACCCCGCTCGCCAGACGGGAGAAGACGCCCGCGTCGGGGGCCTGCTCGGTGCCGCGGCGCAGCAGACGGCGCGCGGAGAGCGCGCACAGCGCCGGGATGAGGCTGACCCCGACGAGCAGCGCGAGGACGACGATGGAGACGCCGGCGGCGCCCGACGCGCGCATGAAGACGACGGGGAAGAAGAGCAGCCCGGTGAGAGAGATCGCCACGGTGACCGCGGAGAAGATCACGGTCCGTCCGGCACGGTCGAGGGTGAGCCCGGTGATGTGGGCGACGTCGGCGGGCGTGAGGGTGTCGGCGGGGGCGCCGTCGAGGACCCCGCGCGCCTCCTCGCGGAAGCGCGAGACGACGAGCAGCCCGTAGTCGATGCACAGACCGAGGCCGAGGACGGTGACGATGTTGACGACAGTCGCGTCGAGGTCGATGACGTGGGCGAAGCCGAAGAGGGTGGCGAGCGCGCCGCCGATCGAGGCGACCGCGCCGAGGATCGGCAGCCCGGCGGCGAGGAAGCCGCCGAAGACGACGACCATGATCGCGAAGGAGACAGGCAGGGCCAGGCCCTCGCCGGTCTTCATGTCCGAGCCGACCTGGCCGATGATCGCGTCCACGAGGGCCTGGACGCTGCCGCGCTGGCTCTCGGTGGCCTGCGACGCGCTGACGACCTCGTCGAGCTGGGTGCTCACCTTCGCGCGGGCCGCCTCGAGCTCGGCGTCGCCGAGCGCGTCGTCGTAGGTGACGACCGTGGCGAAGCCGTCGGGGTCGTCGGCCGGGCCGGTGACGAAGGGGGCGGCCGCCGGGTCGCGCGGACCCTCCTCGAAGACGAAGGGGTTGACGACGGAGGCGACGCCGTCGACGTCGGCGATGGCCTGGACCGCGTCGGCGTTGCCGCGGGCCACGTCGCGGTCGGCGAGATCGGCGACGCCCTCGACGAGGAGGGTGTCGGTCGTGAAGCCGCCGCCGCCCGCGCTGTCGAGGAGGGCACTGGCCCGGTCGGCCTCGCCCGGGGCGACGATGTCGCCGGAGTGCAGCCGGTCGAAGAGCCCCTCGCCCGTCACCGCGCCGAGCGCGGTGGCGAAGGAGAGGACGACGAGGACCAGCCAGGTCGTCACGACCGCCCAGGGGCGGCGGCCGGTGAGGACGCCCCACCGGTAGAGCGCCGAGCGGCGGGTGGGGGTGCGCGTCACCGGGACATCGTGCCAGGTGGGCGGGGGTCGCCCGGCGCGGGTGGCTCGGAGGGGTG
The DNA here is from genome assembly GCF_003721155.3 of Janibacter melonis. Taxonomy (NCBI): domain Bacteria; kingdom Bacillati; phylum Actinomycetota; class Actinomycetes; order Micrococcales; family Intrasporangiaceae; genus Janibacter; species Janibacter melonis. The sequence continues at coordinate 588,309 of NZ_CP044548.2, forward strand.
GCTCAGCGCGGGAGCCGGTCGAGGAAGTCGGTCTGTGCCGCGACGAGGCACTCGCGGGCGGCGTCGAGGTCGAGCCACTGCGCCGTGTCGACCTCGGGGAAGGACTGACGTCGACCGGAGCGGGGCGGCCACTCCATCTCGAAGGTCTCGCTCGCGACGAAGGCGAGCTCAGCGCCCGCCTCGACCGCCCAGACGTGCACCCGCTTGCCGCCGGACTGCCGGACCTCGCCGAGGTCGGTGCGGGGACCGGGCGGTGCGTCGACGCCCACCTCCTCGCGGAACTCGCGCTCGGCGGCGGCCAGCGGATCCTCGTCGGCGTCGTGCTCGCCCTTGACGACGCTCCAGGCACGCTCTCGACGGGTCCACAGCGGTCCGCCCATCCGGGCGACGAAGACGAGCGTGCGCTCGCCGTCGTGACGGTAGGGGAGGAGTCCGGCGCTCGTGCGGGGCATGCGGCGACGCTACGCCCGAGGTCCGACGACGCCAGGGCGAAGGGGGCGGCCCGCCAGGGTGGTCGGTGCCGGCGGATAGCCTGCGGGACGTGCCAGACGACCTCTTCGCCGCCGCCGCGGACGACACCGGTGGCCGCAGCGACCTGCGCGCCCCGCTCGCCGTGCGCATGCGGCCGCGCTCCATCGACGAGGTCCGCGGCCAGGCCGAGGTGCTGCGTCCCGGGTCCCCCCTTCGCCGTCTCATCGAGGGCGCGTCCGGGTCGGCCGGCCCCATCTCCGCGATCCTCTGGGGGCCTCCGGGGACGGGCAAGACGACCCTCGCCCACCTCGTCGCGACCGCCGCCGACCGCGACTTCGTCGAGCTGTCCGCGGTGACCGCGGGCGTCAAGGACGTCCGCAAGGTCATGGAGGACGCGGCGGTGTCGCGCTCCCTCTACGGGCGGGCGACGGTCCTCTTCCTCGACGAGATCCACCGATTCACCAAGGCGCAGCAGGACGCACTGCTGCCCGGCGTCGAGAACCGCGACGTCATCCTCGTCGCGGCGACGACGGAGAACCCGTCCTTCTCCGTCATCGCGCCGTTGCTCTCGCGCTCGATCCTCGTCACCCTGGAGTCGCTCACCCGCGAGGAGGTCGCCGAGGTGCTCGACTCCGCGGTGGCCGACGAGCGCGGGCTCGAGGGCGAGTACGTCCTCCAGGACGACGCCCGCGACCACCTCGTCGCCGTCGCCGGGGGCGACGCACGCCGCGCCCTGACGAGCCTCGAGGCCGCGGCCGGGGTGGCCCTCGACGACGCCGGGGTGCGCCTCGACACCTCCACCGCTCTGCCGATCACGCTCGCCCACGTCGAGCAGGCCGTTGCGCGAGCGGCGGTGCGCTACGACCGCACCGGCGACCAGCACTACGACGTCGCCTCTGCCTTCATCAAGTCGATGCGCGGATCCGACGTCGACGCCGCGCTGCACTACCTCGCACGCCAGCTCGAGGCCGGCGAGGACCCCCGGTTCATCGCGCGGCGGGTCGTCATCTCCGCGAGCGAGGACGTCGGTCTCGGCGACCCGACGGCGCTGCAGACCGCCGTCGCCGCGATGCACGCCGTCGCCCAGATCGGCATGCCCGAGGCGCGCATCATCCTCGCCCAGGCGGTCGTGCACAACGCCCTCGCGCCGAAGTCCAACGCCGCCTACACCGGCATCAACGAGGCGATCGCCGACGTGCGCGCCGGCAAGGTCGGCGCGGTCCCGCCGCACCTGCGGGGGAGCGGGTACACCCAGGCGTCGGACCGGGCGAAGGGGGCGAGCGGCGGCCAGAAGGTGGCCGGCTACGTCTACTCGCACGACGAGACCGACGGCGTCGCCACGCAGCAGTACCTGCCCGACGAGCTGCACGCCGAGCTCGCCGACCGCTCGTACTACCGGCCGACCGACCGGGGCTTCGAGGCCCGGCTGCAGGAGCGGTGGAGCTGGCTGCGCGGACGGCTGCGGGGGCGGTAGGGCCCCCAGGCGCCCGGCTCAGCCGTCGAGACGTGAGGTGCTGATCTCGCGGTGGCCGTCCTCGTCGTCGACGACGAGGGTGCGGCCCCCGAGCATCTCCGCCTGCACCACGGCACCGGCGAGCAGGGCGTCACGCGTGCCCTGCGGCGCGTCGGGCTCGTCTCGAGCAGGAGCACGGGCACGACGCCGTCGCGCACCGTGCCGAGGACGACGTGCCCCGCCCACCCGGCGTGCTCGTCGTCGGGCGCGGCCTGCAGCCACGCACCCAGCTCACCCTCCTGCCGAAGCCGGCGGGCGGCCGCCGCGTCGAGACCGGCCTCGGCGAGGTGGGCTCCGTCGGTGAGGCCGTCACCTGGCTCTGCGGTCGCATCGCCCATCCATGCGATCGTCACCGGCCCCTCTACCCCGGACTCGACCATCTGGGCCCACCGCTGGAGGACCTCGGGCGGGACCGCGGGGGAGTACTGAGGGACGGGCGAGATGTCGAGGTCGGTCGTCGGCCGAGGGGCGAGGTCGACGTGCGGCTCGGGCGGCAGCAGCTCGACCCGGTCGCCGTCCGGACGTCGGCGGGCGCGGGCGACGTAGCCCGTGTCGAGCTCTTCCATGAGCCAGTAGCGCGTATCGAGGGCCCACGCCTCTGGCCACCCGGGCTCCTCGACGCTCGTCTCAGGGGTCCACACCCCGTAGACCCCGTCATCAGCGGCCAGCCGGATGACGAAGGGGTGGGGCGCGTCGTGCCAGCGGAAGACGATCGCCACCTGCTCGCCCTCGGCACGGACCTCGTCGACGACGCAGCCGTCCGTCGGCGGGCTGGTCACGAGGTCCTGCGCGGCCTCGGCGCACCGTCGCGCGAGGTCGGTGGTGTCGTCAGTGCCCGTCTCGTCGCTCATGGACCCGATCCTGCCCGGGCTGTCACCCCTTCGCCCTACGGTCGGCAGATGATCGACCACCTCGGGATCACCTGCGCGGACCTCCCGGCCGCGGCTGCCTTCTACGACGAGGTCCTCGCGGTCCTCGGTCACCGCCGGCTCATGGACCACGGCGTCGCCATCGGGTACGGGACGCACCAGCCCGCCTTCTGGGTCGCTCGGGCCGGGGGCGACGGGCCGGGCCGTGAGGCGCACGTCGCCTTCTCGGCGCCCGACGCCGCGACGGTGCGCGCCTTCCACGACGCGGCCCTGCGGCACGGCGCCGAGAGCCTTCATGCCCCGCGGATGTGGCCCGAGTACCACGATCACTACTACGGCGCCTTCGTGCGCGACCCCGACGGCAACAACGTCGAGGCGGTCTGCCACACCGCCACGGACGGGGACTGACGAGGTGGTGCGGCCCTAGAGTGCGCTGATGGTGACCATCGAGCAGGTCGTCGGCATCGCGCTGGCGAGCGTCGTCCTCATCGCCGTCCCGGGGCCGTCCGTGATGTTCGTCGTCGGTCGCGCGCTCAGCCATGGCCGTGGCAACGCCCTGGCGAGCGTCGTGGGCAACACGGCCGGCTGCTACCTGGCCGGCATCGCCGTCGCTGTCGGTCTGGGGCCCCTGCTGGAGCGCTCCGAGCTGCTCTTCCAGGCGATCAAGTGGGTGGGCATCGCCTACCTGCTCTACATCGGCGTGCAGGCGATCCGCCACGCCGGGCCGCTGACGGAGGACGACCGGCGCGCGATCCGCCCCCGTGACCGCAGCACCTGGGGCGCCGTGCGCACCGGCGTCGTCGTCGGGGTGACCAACCCCAAGACCTTCGTCCTCTTCACCGCGGTCGTGCCGCAGTTCGTCGACCCCGCCGCGGGAGGCACCGCGGTGCAGATGCTCGTCCTGGGCGTCGTCCCGATGCTCATCGGGCTCGTCACGGACACGACGTGGGCGCTCGCGGCGGGTCGTGCCCGCACGTGGCTGGCGCGGTCACCGCGGCGGATGACGACCGTGGGTCGAGCCGGCGGTGCCTGCATCATCGGGGTGGGTCTGTCCGTCGCCGGCTCCGGCGACCACCGCTGACCCGGCGTCGGGTGGCAGCGGCGGCTCGGGGGCGTCTCCGGCGACCGCCGCCGTCAGGGTCCGAGGCTGCGGGAGCGCGGGTGGTCCGTCTGCGGCAACCGTCGTGGGTCGGCACCGGTGGAGCGGGCGGTCCGTCTCCGGCGAGCGTCCCGAGCTGGCACCGACGGCGGGGTCGTCTCCCGAGGACCACCGTTCATCTGGTGCCGGCTGAGCGACGGACCGCTTGCGACGATCACCTCCACCCGTACCCGTACCCGTACCCGTACCCGTGTCCGGAGCAGGCTCCGGACACCATGTCGGAGCAGCATCGGATCGGCGGCGCAGCGTTGTCGGTGGTCACCCGTAGCGTCGTGACATGGACCTGGTGGAGAGGGTGCCGGTGGCGACGCGGCCACCGCTCGACGCGACCGTGGTGGCGTCGTGGTGCGAGGCGCTGCGCGTCCTCGGCGAGCCTGTCCCCGAGGACGAGGCGATCGAGCAGGTCGCCGCTCTCGAGCGCCTGAAGTCCGCGGCGGCGGCTGCCCAGGCGCGGGTCACCGCGACCCTGTGGCAGACACGGGTCGCTCGTGAGACCGACGCGGGGGTGCCGGCCGACCAGCGCGGCCGGGGTCTGGCCGACGAGATCGCCCTGGCCCGGCGCGAGCACCCGAGCCGGGGCTCGCGTCATCTCGGCCTCGCACGGGCCCTCGTCGAGGAGCTGCCGCGCACCCTCGACCACCTCGCCACCGGCACCACGAGCGAGTGGACGGCGACCGTCATGGCCCGCGAGACGGCCGTGCTCGAGCCCGACGACCGACGTCAGGTCGACGCCGAGCTCGCCGGTCGTCTGCCCGAGATGACCCCGCGGCAGGTCGAGCGGGCCACTCGTGCCAGGGCGCAGGCGCTCGACGCGGCGGCAGTGGTCCGCCGACGCGCTAGCGCGGTCGCCGAGCGGCGGGTCTCCCTTCGGCCGCAGCCGGACGCCATGGCCTCGCTCACCGGGCTCGTCCCAATGGAGCAGGGGGTCGCCGCCTGGGCGGTGCTGCGGCGCGACGCAGAGGCCCGCAAGGCAGCGGGCGACGCCCGTGGCATCGGCCAGCTCATGGCCGACCTCCTCGTCGAGCGGGTGACCGGGCAGGGCACGGCCGACGCCGTCCCCGTCGAGGTGCAGCTCGTCATGACCCCGGGCACCCTGCTCGGTCTCTCCGACGCCCCCGCCGATCTGCCGGGGCGCGGCCTGCTCCCGGCGGAGGTGGCCCGGGTCCTCGTGCTCGGCGACGACGTGCCCCCACGCACTCACGCAGGTACCCGCGCGGGGAGAGCAGGTACCCGCGCGGGGGGAGCAGGTACCCAGGCGGGGGGAGCAGGTACCCACGCGGGGGGAGACGCAGGCACCCGCGCGGTGAGAGATGCAGGTACCGACGCTAGCCCCCGCGCAGAGATCGACGCGGAGCCAGACGCAGACGCAGACGCAGCTGACCCTGGCGAGGTCTGGGGCGGGCGTCCTGCAGCCAGGGTCTGGTTGCGGCGGGTCTTCACGGACGACATGGGTCGGGTCTGCGACGTCGACAGCCGCCGACGGCTCTTCCCCGCAGCGGTGCAGCGCCTGCTCCGGGTGCGTGACGGCGTCTGCCGCTTCCCCTTCTGCGACGCACCGGTCCGCCACGCCGACCACGTCGTCGGTGTCGCGCTCGGCGGGTCGACCTCTGCCGCCAACGGCCAGGGTCTGTGCGCCCGCCACAACCTCGTCAAGGCGCTCCCGGACTGGGCCGCGGTGGTGTCCGCGTCGGGCACCGAGGCCGTCGTCGTGACGACGACCCCGACAGGACATCGCTACCGCAGCCCGGTGCCCCCGGTCACGGAGCTGGCGCAGTGGCGTGGCGACCGGCAGGACGACGACCTCCGGCGTGGCGAGGCTCGGTGGAGGGACGAGGCTCGGTGGAGGGACGAGGAGTCCCGGGCGCGTGAGGGGGATGAGCAGGGAGCGGAGCCCCACGTCTGGCAGGACGAGTGGGACGACGAGTGGACCGACACCTGGTGGCAGGACACCGGCTGACCCTGGTCGGGCCGGTGGTCCCCGAATGGGCAACCGCCCGGCCGAGCACGCCGAGTACCCTGTCGTGGATGACTGTGCACCCCGGTGCGGCGAGCGCCGCGCGAGCTATGACGGGGGTCGCCGGACCCGGATCGGTCCGCTGACCCCCCTTCGCCCCTGCTCGCACCCTCACCGAACCCCTCACCGCCTGCACCAGACAAGGACTGAAACCCGAGATGGAAACTGCCGAGATCCGGCGCCGTTGGCTCGCCTTCTTCGAGAGCAAGGGGCACACGGTCGTGCCGTCCGCCCCGCTCATCCACGAGGACCCGAACCTCCTCTTCGTCAACGCCGGCATGGTGCCCTTCAAGCCCTACTTCCTCGGGCAGGAGACGCCCGCCTGGCAGCGCGCCACGAGCGTGCAGAAGTGCGTGCGCACCGGTGACATCGAGGAGGTCGGCAAGACCTCGCGTCACGGCACGTTCTTCCAGATGAACGGCAACTTCTCCTTCGGCGACTACTTCAAGCGCGACGCCATCACCTTCGCGTGGGAGCTGCTCACCTCGAGCCTCGAGGACGGCGGCTACGGCCTGGACCCCGAGCGCCTGTGGGCGACCGTGTACCAGGACGACGACGAGGCGGCGGCGCTGTGGCTCGAGCACACGTCGATCCCCGCCGAGCGCGTCGTGCGCCGGGGCAAGAAGGACAACTACTGGCACATGGGCGTGCCCGGTCCGGGCGGGCCGTGCTCGGAGATCTTCTACGACCGCGGGCCGGAGTACGGCCAGGAGGGCGGTCCGGAGGTCGACGAGGACCGCTACATGGAGATCTGGAACCTCGTCTTCATGCAGTACGAGCTGTCCGCGGTCCGCGCGAAGGACGACTTCGACGTCGCGGGCCCGCTCCCGGCGCAGAACGTCGACACCGGGATGGGTCTGGAGCGCATCGCGAGCATCCTCCAGGGCGTCGACAACCTCTACGACATCGACGAGGTGCGGCCGGTCCTGGCCAAGGCGGCCGAGATGACCGGCAAGACCTACGGCGCGACCGGCGCGAAGACGGCCGGCGAGTCGCACCCCGACGACGTGCGCCTGCGCGTCGTCGCCGACCACGTCCGCTCCTCGCTCATGCTCATCGGTGACGGCGTCACCCCGGGCAACGAGGGCCGCGGATACGTCCTGCGCCGCATGCTGCGCCGCGCGGTCCGCTCGATGCGCCTGCTCGGCTACGACGAGCCGGCGCTGCCGCACCTGCTGCCCCTCTCGATGGAGCGGATGAGCGCGTCCTACCCCGAGCTGCGCACCGGCTTCGACCGGATCGCCCAGATCGCCTACGCCGAGGAGGAGGCCTTCCGGCGCACCCTCGCGCAGGGCACCCAGATCCTCGACACGGCGGTCGAGAGCACGAAGGGGGGCGGCGGCGACACCCTGTCCGGCGGCGAGGCCTTCCGGCTGCACGACACCTACGGCTTCCCCATCGACCTCACCCTCGAGATGGCGGCCGAGCAGGGGCTGTCCGTCGACCGCGAGGGCTTCGTCGCCCTCATGGACGAGCAGCGCCAGCGCGCGAAGGCCGACGCCCGCGCCAAGAAGGGCGGTCACGCGAACACCGAGGTGTGGAAGCAGCTGCGCGCCGCCGGCGAGACCGACTGGCGTGCCTACGAGGAGCTGAGCTCCGAGGCCCGTGTCGTCGGCCTGGTGCGCGACGGCGAGAGCGTCGAGGAGCTGCTGCCGGGCGAGTCCGGCCAGGTCGTCCTCGACCGCACCCCCTTCTACGCCGAGTCCGGCGGCCAGGTCGCCGACGCAGGAGTCATCGGCGGCGACGGCAGCCACCTCGTCGTCAAGGACGTCCAGCGCCCGGTCAAGGGCCTCGTCGCGCACACCGTCGAGGTCGTCACCGGTCCGCTGCGCGTCGGTGGCCAGGTGCTCGCCGAGGTCGACCCGCAGTGGCGCGTCGACGCCTGCCAGGCGCACTCGGGCACCCACGTCGTCCACGCGGCGCTGCGCCAGGTGCTCGGCCCCACGGCCCTGCAGTCCGGCTCGTACAACAAGCCCGGCTACCTGCGGCTCGACTTCGCGTGGGGCCAGGCGCTCTCGGCCGACGCCCGCGCCGAGATCGAGCACGTCGCCAACCTCGCGGTGCGCGACGACCTGCCCGTCTCTGCGGCCTACATGACCCTCCCCGAGGCCCGCGAGCAGGGCGCGCTCGCACTCTTCGGCGAGACCTACGGCGAGAAGGTCCGCGTCGTCGAGATCGGCGGCCCGTGGTCGCGCGAGCTGTGCGGTGGCACGCACGTGCGCCGGTCCGCCCAGATCGGGCCGATCACCCTCACCGGTGAGTCCTCCGTGGGCTCCGGGGTGCGCCGCGTCGAGGCCTTCGTCGGCATGAACGCGCTGTCCTACCTCGCGACCGAGCGCGCGCTCGTCGCCGAGCTCTCCGAGATCGTCAAGGCCCCCGGGCCGCAGCTGCCCGAGCGGGTCGCCGAGCTCGTCGCACGGCTGCGCGAGACCGAGCGCGAGCTCGAGCGCATGCGTCGTGACCAGGTGACCGCGGCCGCGGGCTCGCTCACCGACGACGCGAAGGACATCTCCGGCGTCACGGTCGTCGCGGCCCATGTCGCCGGGGGCGGCGCCGACGACGTGCGCCGCATGGTGCTCGACACGCGCGGCAAGCTCGGCGAGGAGCGTCCGGTCGTCGTCGCCCTCACCGGTGACGGCGGCGCGAAGCCCGTCGTCGTCGTCGCGACGAACGAGTCGGCCCGGGGTCGGGGGATCAAGGCCGGCGCGCTCGTGCGCGTCGCCGCCCAGACCCTCGGCGGCGGCGGTGGCGGCAAGGACGACATCGCCCAGGGCGGTGGCGCGGACCCGGCGAAGGTCGGGGACGCGCTCGCCGCCGTCGAGCGCGAGATCGGGGCGCTCTCCTGAGCGCCGCCTGGCGACCGGGGACCCGGGTCGGCGTCGACGTCGGCGCCGCTCGGGTCGGTGTCGCCGCGTGCGACCGGGACGGCGTGCTCGCCACCCCGGTCGCCACCCTGGCCCGCGACATGGAGAGCGGGTCCGACGTGCGCGAGCTCGTCGAGATCGTCCGCGAGCGCGAGGCGATCGAGGTCGTCGTCGGCCTGCCCCGCTCCCTCGACGGGAGCGAGGGACCGGCCGCCGAGCACGTCCGGGCCTGGTGCGCACAGCTGCACCAGGCCCTCTCCGGGCCGGGCGGCATCCCGGACACGCCGGTCCGCCTGGTGGACGAGCGCCTGACGACGGTGGATGCTCACCGTGGTTTGCACGCCAGCGGATTGCCGGGGCGCGCGCACCGCCGGGTCGTCGACCAGGCGGCTGCCGTCCTCATCCTCCAGGCCGCGATCGATCGCGAGCGCAGCCTGGGCGAGCCCCTCGGGGAGCTCTTCGCCGGACCCCCTGCTCGCAAGCCGCGACGTAAGGAACGACGAGCATGAACGCCCATCTCGAGGACGACATCTTCGACGACGACCGGCACCACCACTCCCACCGCAGCCGTCGCGACGCCTCCCGCGCCCGCCGGCCGAAGCGGCGCGGACGGACCGCCGTCGCGCTGCTCCTGGCGGTCGCCGTCATCGCCGGTGGCGGCTACCTCGCCTTCGGCTCGCTGCGCGGCATCGTCCCCTCCTTCGGCTCCGACGCCGTCGAGGACTTCGCGGGCCCCGGCGCCGGGCAGGTCGAGATCACCGTCGAGGAGGGTGCCACCGGCTCCGACATCGGCTCGGTGCTCGAGGAGGCCGGGGTCGTCAAGTCCTCCGGCGCCTTCGTCCAGGCCGCCGCGGCCGAGCCCGACAAGGCCGCGAAGATCCAGCCCGGCACCTACGAGCTGAAGAAGGAGATGAAGGCCTCCGACGCCTTCACCTGGCTCGCCGACAACGCCAACCGCGTCGCCCAGGGCGTGACGATCCCCGAGGGTCTGTGGGCGATCGAGATCTACGAGCGGCTGTCGAAGGCGACGAAGATCCCCGTCGCCCGCTACGAGGCCGCGGCGACGTCGGAGCAGCTGAAGCTCCCCACGGAGGCCGGCGGCTCGATCGAGGGCTGGCTCTTCCCCTCGACCTACGAGTTCCCCAAGGACTCCACCCCCGTCCAGCAGCTCGACACGATGATCGCCAAGACCCAGGAGGAGCTGCAGAAGGCCGATGTGCCGCGCGCCCGCTGGGAGCGCACGCTCACCGTCGCCTCGATCGTCGAGGGCGAGTCCGGTGCCGCGGACCGCGGCAAGGTCGCCCGCGTCGTCGAGAACCGTCTGGCCGACCCCACCGGGCCGACCGTCGGGATGCTCCAGATGGACAGCACGATCCACTACCTGCTGAAGAAGCGCGGCACGATCACGACGTCGGACAAGGAGCGCGAGTCCGACAGCCCGTACAACACGTACAAGAACAAGGGCCTGCCCCCCGGCCCGATCAACAACCCGGGCGCCGCGGCCATCGAGGCCGCCGCCGACCCGGAGCCGGGGAAGTGGATCTTCTTCGTCACCGTCGACCCCGACACGGGCGAGACGAAGTTCGCCACGACGACCGCGCAGCACGAGCGCAACGTCCAGGAGTTCTGCCGCAACACGGGCAGCTGCGAGTGACGCAGCCGGTGACGCGGCGCGCGGCGGTCCTCGGCTCGCCGGTCTCGCACTCGCTCTCACCGGCGCTGCACCACGCGGCCTACGCCGCGCTCGGCCTCGACGACTGGGCCTACGAGCGGCACGAGGTCGACGAAGGGGGGCTCGCCCCCTTCGTCGCGAGCCTCGACCCGTCGTGGGCCGGGCTGAGCCTGACGATGCCGCTCAAGGTCGCGGCCTTCGACGTCGCGACCGAGGTGAGCCCGCTCGCCCGGGCCACCGGCGCGATCAACACCCTCCTGCGCACGCAGTCCGGGTGGTCCGGTGACAACACCGACGTGCACGGCGTCGTCGCCGCGCTGCGCGAAGGGGGAGCCGCCGGCGCGCGCAGAGCCCGGGTGCTCGGCGCCGGGGCCACCGCTCGCTCGGCCCTCGCGGCGCTGCAGGAGCTCGGCGTGCAGCAGGTCATGGTCGCCGCCCGCGACGAGATGAAGGCCGCCCGTCTCGTCCGCAGCATGGACCTCGACGTGCTCGTCGAGATCCGCGGCCTCGACACCTGGGTCTACGACTGGCCACCGGCCGACGTCGTCGTGAGCACGCTTCCCGGGGGGCCGGCGAACGAGGCGGCCGCGTCGGTCGTCACGGGGGCCGGCGCGGACCACGTGCGCCGCGGCCGGGTCAGCGAGATCGCCGACGGCGTCCTCCTCGACGTCGTCTACGCCGACTGGCCGACCCCCCTTGCCCGCGCGGCGGCGCGGGGAGGAGCCACGGTCGTGCCCGGCACCCGCATGCTCCTGCACCAGGCCGCCCGCCAGGTCGAGCTCATGACCGGCCGGTCGGTCGACGACGACGTCCTCGCCGCGATGTCGGCCGCGCTGCCCCCGCTGCCCCCCACCTGACGGACACGTGCGCGGAGCACCCCGCACCGGGTGCGAGGATTGGGCTCATGCTGCGTTGGTTGACCGCTGGTGAGTCGCACGGGCAGGCGCTCGTCGCGACCCTCGAAGGACTGCCCGCTGGCGTCGAGGTGACCACCTCCGACGTCGCCGGTGCGCTCGCCCGTCGACGCCTGGGCTACGGCCGGGGCGCGCGGATGAAGTTCGAGCAGGACGAGGTGACCTTCCTCGGCGGCGTGCGCCACGGGTCGAGCATCGGCTCCCCGGTCGCCGTGATGATCGGCAACACCGAGTGGCCCAAGTGGCAGACGGTGATGAGCGCCGACCCGGTCGCGGCCGACGCCCTCGCCGCCTCCGACGACATCGGTGCCGAGAAGGAGATCGCCCGCAACAAGCCGCTGACGCGGCCCCGGCCCGGTCACGCCGATCTCGTGGGGATGCAGAAGTACGGCGTCGACGACGCCCGCACGATCCTCGAGCGCGCGTCCGCCCGCGAGACGGCCGCACGCGTCGCCCTCGGCGAGATCGCCGAGCGCTTCCTCGAGCAGGCCTACGGCATCCGTCTCGTCGCGCACACCGTCGCCATCGGCGAGGCATCCGTGCCCCAGGACGCCGACCTGCCGACCCCCGACGACACGGCCGCGCTCGACGCGAGCCCGGTCCGCTCGCTCTCGCGCCCCGGCACCGACGCGATGGTCGCCGAGATCGAGGCGGCCAAGAAGGACGGCGACACCCTCGGCGGCGTCGTCGAGGTCCTCGCCTACGGACTGCCGCCGGGCCTGGGCAGCCACGTCCACTGGGACCGCCGTCTCGACGCGCGCCTGGCCTCCGCCCTCATGGGCATCCAGGCGATCAAGGGCGTCGAGGTCGGCGACGGCTTCACGACCGCGCGTCGCCGTGGCTCGGCGGCGCACGACGAGATCGTGCGCGGCGAGGATGGCGTCATCCGTCGCCGCACCGGCCGCGCCGGTGGCACCGAAGGGGGCATGAGCACCGGCGAGGAGCTGCGCGTGCGGGCCGCGATGAAGCCGATCAGCACCGTGCCCCGCGCGCTGCAGACCGTCGACGTCACCTCCGGCGACTCCGCGACGGCGATCCACCAGCGCTCCGACGTGTGCGCCGTGCCGGCCGCCGGCGTCGTCGCCCAGGCGATGGTCGCCCTCGTCCTCGCCCAGGCCTGCCTGGAGAAGTTCGGCGGCGACTCGCTCGCCGAGACCTCGCGCAACCACCGCGCCTACCTCGACTCGATCCCCGAGCTCATGCGCTCGTGGGACGAGCAGGACGCGCTGTGAGCACCGTGAGCACGGCCCCGCTCGTCGTCCTCGTCGGCCCGCCCGGGGTCGGCAAGTCCACCGTCGCCGCGCTGCTCGCCGAGCGCGTCGGCGCCCCGCTGCGCGACAGCGACTCCGACGTCGAGGCGGCCGCCGGCCGCCCGATCGCCGACATCTTCGTCGAGGAGGGCGAGGAGTACTTCCGCGGTCTCGAGACCGCTGCGGCCGCCGCGGCCCTCGCCGAGCCCGGCGCCGTCGTCTGCCTCGGGGGAGGGGCGGTCATGACCCCGGCGGTCGACGAGGCCGTCTCCGCCGCCGCGTCGGCCGGCGCGCGGGTCGTCATGCTCGACGTCGGCATCGCCGACGCCGCGCGGCGCATCGGCCTCAACCAGTCGCGTCCGCTCCTCGCCATCAACCCCCGCGCCTCCTGGATCGCCATGATGGAGACGCGTCGACCCACGTACGAGCGGCTCGCGACCGATGTCGTCGACACCGCCGGCCGCGACGTCGACAGCGTCGTCGCCGAGGTCGAGGCCCTCGTGCGAGACGCGTCGTGAGCGTCACGACGATCCCCGTCGGCCAGGACTACGACGTCCTCGTCGGCCACGGCGTGAGCGACCAGGTCGCCGGCCTCGTGCCGAAGGGGGCGCGGCGCGCCCTCGTCGTCCACCCGGAGCCGCTCGCCGAGCTCGCCGGACCGGTGATCTCCTCCCTTCGCTCCCTCGGGCTCGAGGTGCTGCCCGCCGCCGTCCCGGACGCCGAGGCGGCCAAGGACATCTCGGTGGCGGCCCGGCTGTGGTCGCTCATGGGCGAGGCCGAGATGACCCGGACCGACGTCGTCGTCGGCGTGGGCGGTGGCAGCGTCACCGACCTCGCGGGCTTCGTCGCCGCCACGTGGCTGCGCGGCGTGCCGGTGATCCACGTGCCGACGACCGTCCTCGGCATGGTCGACGCCGCCGTCGGCGGCAAGACCGGGGTCAACACCCCCGAGGGCAAGAACCTCGTCGGTGCCTTCCACCTGCCCGTCGGGGTCCTGTGCGACCTCGACACCCTGCGGACCCTGCCGCCGGCCGACCTGCGCGCCGGTCTCGCGGAGGCGGTCAAGGGCGGCTTCATCGCCGACCCGCGCATCCTCGAGCTCGTCGAGGCCGACCCGGTCGACGTCGTCGACCCGAGCTCGGCGCGGCTGCGCGAGGTCGTCGAGCGCAAGATCGCGGTCAAGGCGCGGGTCGTCGCCGCGGACCTGCGGGAGTCGCACCTGCGCGAGATCCTCAACTACGGGCACACCCTCGGCCACGCGATCGAGCACCACGAGCACTACCGGATGCGCCACGGCGAGGCCGTGGCCGTCGGCATGGTCTTCGCCGCCGAGCTCGCGCACCGCAGCGGTCTGCTCGACGCCGTGGTGCTCGCGCGCCACCGCGAGGTGCTCACCTCGCTCGACCTGCCGACCGGGTACGACGGGGCGACCTTCGACGAGCTGCACGCGGCGATGCGTCGTGACAAGAAGACGCGGGGAGCGACCCTGCGCTTCGTCGTGCTCGACGCGCTCGCGAGCCCGACGCGTCTCGAGGGGCCCTCGGAGCAGCTGCTGCGCGAGGCCTACGCCGCGATCTCCGGCTGACCTCAGACCCGGTCGTCGCCGGCGTCGCGGACGACGAGCGCGACCTGCACGCGGTTCTCGACGTCGAGCTTGGTGAAGATCCGCCCGACGTGCGACTTCACGGTGGGCACGGAGAGGTAGAGCTGCTGCGAGATCTCGGTGTTCGACAGTCCCCGCGCGACCGCGCGGGCCACGTCGAGCTCGCGCTCGGTGAGCCGGCCCAGCTGCTCGCGGGCCCGGTCGCGCACCGGGCCCTGGCCCTCGCCGTCGGTCACCGCCGCGATGAGCTGGGCCGTGACCGTGGGCGAGAGGGTGGGCTCGCCCCGCGCGACGGAGTGGATCGCGGCGACGAGCGCGTCGGGGCGGGTGTCCTTGAGCAGGAAGCCGGCCGCCCCGACCTGCAGCGCCCGCAGGACGAGCTCGTCGGCGTCGAAGGTCGTGAGGACGAGCACCCGCGGCGGACGGGGTCGGGCGAGCAGGGCCTGCGTCGCCGCGATGCCGTCCATCCGCGGCATGCGGATGTCCATGAGCACGACGTCGGGCTCGTGCCGGGGCACGACCTCGAGCGCCTCGAGCCCGTCGGCGGCCTCGGCGACCACCTCGACGCCCTGGCTGCCGCCGACCATGAGGGTGAGACCGGCGCGCACGAGCGGGTCGTCGTCGACGACGACGACGCGGACCACCTCGCTGCTCATGCCGGCCACGGCAGCCGGACCTCGAGCGCGAAGCCGCCGCCGGGGCGGGCGCCCGCGCGGGCGCTGCCGCCGAGCAGCTCGGCCCGCTCGCGGATGCCGAGCAGGCCCAGCCCCGAAGGGGTGCCGGGCGGGGGAGGGCTCGCCGGGGCGATGTTGACGACGCTCACGAGGACATCCTCCCCGGGCGTGACGTCGACGCGCGCGACGGTCGGCGCGCCGGGGGCGTGCTTGCGCACGTTCGTCAGCCCCTCCTGGACGACGCGGTAGGCGGCCCGGGAGACCTCCTCGGGCACCTGGGCGACGAGGGTGTCGTCGTGCGCCCGTCCGCCGAGGGGGAGCACGAGGTCGACCGGGCCGTGCTCGCGCGCGTCGGCGACGAGCGCGTCGAGTACCGCGAGGGTCGGCTGCGGCGGCTCCTTCTCGGCGGCCCCGACGCCGGGGTCGCCGTCGCGGAGCACCCCGAGCACCGATCGCAGGTCGCGCATCGCGGCGCGCGAGCCGTCCTCGATGACGCGCGCGGCGTCCCTCACCTGGTCGGGGGTGAGGTCGGTGCGCGAGGCGAGGGCGCCGGCGTGCATCGTCACGACGGAGATGCGATGGGCGAGCACGTCGTGCATCTCGCGGGCGATCCGGTTGCGCTCGCCCGTGCGCGCCTGCTCCTCGCGGGCGTGCTGGGCGCGCTCGGCGGCCTCGGCCCGGGCGAGCAGCGAGCCGACGAGCTCGCGGCGTGCGCCGATGTAGAAGCCGATCGCGACGAAGAGCGCGGTGATGACGAGGCTGAGTGCCACGTACACGAGCAGCGGCATGCCGAGCTCGATGCTGCTGAAGAAGGCCTCGAAGACGAAGGTCGCCAGACCCGTGGGCGCGAGGACGACGACGACCTCGCGCCACCGACGCCGGGTCGCCAGCGACATGAGCGCGAGCATCGCCGGACCCGCGGCCACGGTGGAGAAGACGGAGACGAGCGAGAGCACGAGCGCGACGGCGACGGGCCAGCGCCGACGGAAGAGGACGAGCGGCGCGGTGAGCAGGCCGACGACGAGGTCGACCCAGAGCCGGGCGTCGTTCGCGGGGTCCCACGTCCAGGTCCCGTCGGGGAGGGTGCGGCCGAGCTCGCTGACCTGGATCGCGAAGAGGACGAGCGAGGTGAGCGCCACGACGGCCAGGCGCCACGTGTGGCCCCACCACGAGATGCGGGGCTGCGGGACGGGGGCGGGTCTGAGCACGTCCACCACAGTAGGCAGCCCGAAGCCGTGCCGGCAGCGACCCTGGGCTCGGGGAGGGGCGTGCGGGCCATACCCAGGTATGACACAGCGTCATCCGTCCGGCCGATGTGCTGCAGGTGGGTGCCGGGCGAGGCTGGAGCCATGATCCAGATCGAGCACCTCACGAAGCGCTACGGCTCCTTCACCGCCGTCGACGACGTCTCCTTCACCGTCGAGCCCGGCCGGGTCGTCGGCTTCCTCGGACCGAACGGCGCGGGCAAGTCCACGGCGATGCGCATGCTCGTCGGGCTCACGCCCCCGACCTCGGGCCGGGCGCTCGTCCACGGCCGGCCCTACCGGCTGCTCGAGCAGCCCGGGCGCCACGTCGGCGTCATGCTCGACGCCTCCGCGCAGCACCCCGGCCGCACCGGTCGTGAGGTCATCCGTCTCGCCGCGATCCAGATGGGCGCGCGCCGCGGGCGGGTCGACGAGGTGCTCGACCTCGTCGGGCTCACGCCGAAGGAGTCCTCGCGCCGGGTGCGCAACTACTCGCTCGGGATGCGTCAGCGTCTCGGGCTGGCCGCGGCCCTCGTCGGCGAGCCCGAGGTGCTCGTCCTCGACGAGCCGGCCAACGGCCTGGACCCGCAGGGCATCCACTGGATGCGCACGCTGCTGCGCGACTTCGCCGACGACGGCGGGACCGTGCTGCTCTCCTCGCACCTGCTGCACGAGGTGCAGGTCATCGCCGACGAGCTCGTGATGATCGGCCACGGCCGGGTCGTCGCCCAGGGCTCGGTCGAGGAGCTGCTCAGCGGGCGCGGGAGCCGGGTCCGCTCGGCCGACGACGACGCTCTCGCCGCGGCCCTGCGCGAGCAGGGTCTCGAGGTCACCGCAGCCGCAGGGGGGCTGCAGGTGGCCGGCGAGAGCGAGGTCGTCGGACGGGTGGCCCTGGCGGCCGGGGTGCCGCTCGTGTCTCTGGCCGCGGCGAGCGAAGGGGCGCTCGAGGAGATCTTCCTCGAGCTCACCTCGGCGCAGGCCCGCTCCGGGCACGACCAGGCGGCCCAGGACCGGGCGGAGGTGGCGGCGTGAGCGCCCTCGCCACGACCACCTACGTCGAGCTGCGCAAGATGGTGGACACCCGGGCGGGCCGCTGGCTGCTCGTCGTCATGGCCACGGTCGGCGGGGCGGCCGTCGCCGCCGTCGCGATCTGGGGCGATGCGCAGGAGCAGAGCCTGCAGACCTACCTCTCCTTCGCCGCCCTGCCGCTCGCCCTGCTCCTGCCCGTCCTCGGCATCATGTCCGCGACCCAGGAGTGGACGCAGCGCACGGGTCTGGTGACCTTCACCCTCGAGCCGCGGCGCGGCCGGGTCGTCCTCGCGAAGTCGCTCGCCGCGCTCGTCCTCGGCGTCGTCGTCCTCGCCGCCGCCGCGCTCGCCTGCGCGGTCGCGACGCTCTTCTCGACCAGCCCGCAGGCGTGGGACCTGCCGGGAGCGATGGCCGGCGGGGTGGTCCTCGCCATGGGGATCTACCTGCTGCAGGGGCTCGCCTTCGGCATGGTCTTCCTCAGCACGCCCCTGGCGATCGTCGCCTCCTTCGTCCTGCCGACCGTGTGGACGATCGTCTCGACGCTCAACGAGCGCTTCGAGACCGCGGCGAGCTGGCTCGACCTCAGCCGGGTCACCGAGCCGCTGCTCGCCGGGCAGATGGCCGGTGACGACTGGGGGCGTCTGGCCACCTCGAGCCTGCTGTGGCTGGGTCTGCCGATGGCGCTCGGCACGTGGCGGGTCCTCACCCGCGAGGTGAAGTAGGAGCCGGCCCGGCGCATCGAACCACCCGTGCGCCCGTCGTCCACAGGGGGACGGCGGGCGCACGGGTCTGCCGACGGGGTCTGCCGACGGGGTCTGCGCGGGGTGGCCCGTCGCGGCGCCAGGTCAGGAGGTCGGGGCGTCCTGGGGCCGGCGCTCCTCGGGCTCGACGAGGCCGCGCATGAGGTCGACGACCTCGTCGGTCAGGCCCGGCCCGAGCGAGCCCCACCCGTGCTCGTAGCCGTAGATCTCGCGCAGCGGCACACCCGTGCGCGCCTCGCTGACGAGCTCGATGTCGTCGGCGTCGACGAGCCCCGGGTGCCACACGCCGACGGCCTCGGAGACCTTGAGCAGGTCGCGGCGCAGGGTGTTGAGATAGCTCGCGAGACGCACGGCCTTGAGCTGCGGGTCGAGGCCGTGGGCCAGCCACGGCGACTGGGTCGCCACCCCGGTGGGGCAGTGGTCCGTGTGGCACTTCTGCGCCTGGATGCACCCGATCGACAGCATCGCCTCGCGCGCGACGTGGAGCACGTCGCACCCCATCGCCATCGCGACCATCGCGTTGTCGGGCAGGCCGAGCTTGCCGGCGCCGATGAAGGTCACGTCGTCGGCGAGCCCGGCCCGCGCGAAGGTCGCGTAGACGCGGGCGAAGCCGAGGCGGAAGGGCAGGGCGACGCTGTCGGTGAAGATCAGCGGGGCCGCGCCGGTCCCCCCTTCGCCCCCGTCGACGGTGACGAAGTCCACCCCGCGCTGCCGGTCGACCATCGCCTCGGCGAGCTGCTCCCAGAAGACGAGGTCGCCGACGGCGGACTTGATGCCGACGGGCAGCCCGGTGCGCTCGGCGATCTGCTCGACGACGTCGAGCATCGAGTCGACGTCGGTGAAGGCGGTGTGCCGCGACGGGCTCGCGCAGTCCTGCCCGAGGGGGATGCCGCGGATCTGCGAGATCTCCGGCGTGATCTTCGCCGCGGGCAGCATGCCGCCCAGCCCCGGCTTGGCGCCCTGGCTCAGCTTGATCTCGACGGCGCGCACGGGAGCCGAGGCGCACAGCTCGACGAGCCGCTCGATGTCGAAGCGGCCGTGCTCGTCACGGCACCCGAAGTACGCGGTGCCGACCTGGAACATGAGGTCGCCGCCCTGGCGGTGGTGGTCCGACAGACCCCCCTCGCCGGTGTTCTGGTAGGCGCCGGCGAGGGCGACCCCGTGGTTGAGGGCCTGGATCGCCGGACCGGACAGGGAGCCGAAGCTCATCCCCGAGACGTTGACGACCGACTCCGGGCGGAAGGCGTGCCGCCGGCCCCGCGGCCGGCCGATGACCTTGGCGGCCGGGACACGGACGAGGTCGTCGTGCTCCCCCTTCGCCCCGTGCGCGAGCGCGGAGGAGGGGGCGACGTCGGAGAAGGTCCGGTGCTTGATGATGACGTAGGACTCGCCGCGCTCGACGTCGTTGTCGGTCCCGAAGCCGGTGTAGTTGTTCTCGAGCTTGCTGCTCGCGTAGACCCACGAGCGCTGGTCGCGGCTGAAGGGCCGCTCCTCGTCGTTGCTCGTGACGATGTACTGGCGCAGCTCGGGGCCGACGCGCTCGAGGGCGTAGCGCAGGTTGCCCACGACGGGGTAGTTGCGCCGGATCGCATGGGTGCGCTGGGTGAGGTCGCGGGCGGCGACCGCGGCCACCGCGCCCAGACCGCCGAGACCGGCCCACAGGGGAGTGCGTGACATGCCCGCAGTCTGCCCCCGCGCAGGTGCGCGTGGGACGATGCGCCGGTCCATCTCCACGACGAGAGGCAGCCGACGGTGAGCCCGACCCCCGATCGTCCTGCGCGCACCCGCGTCCTGCTCGCGGCGCTGCTCGCCGTGGCCCTGCTCGCGGGCGCCGCCGGATGGTGGGTCGCGCGCGACGACGGCACTGCCGCCGACGTCGCGGCCGGGCTCTCGGGGGCACCGGCCGGCGCGGACTTCTACCGCGCCGACGCGCAGGAGATCCGCGACGGCGAGCACGGCAGCCTCATCTGGTCGCGGGAGGAGGCCGGGACCGGCCTCGAGGGGGCCCGCACCCACCTCGTCCTCTACCGCTCGGTGGGGGCGAAGGGCGAGCCCGTCGCGGTGTCCGGGACCGTCACCCTGCCGCCCGGCGAGCCGCCGGAGGGCGGCTGGCCGGTCATCTCGTGGGGGCACGGCACGACGGGGACGGCCGACACGTGCGCGCCCTCGCTCACCACGCTGCAGGGCCAGGCCCGCTTCTACACGAGCCTGACGCAGCGGGTGCTCGACACCTATCTCCAGCGCGGCTACGTCGTCGTCGCGAGCGACTACGAGGGGCTGGGCACGCCCGGTCCGCACCCCTACCTGCTCGGCGAGAGCGCGGGTCGGGCGATGACCGACATCGTCAGCGCCGCGCGCGAGCTCGACGACCAGGTCTCCGGCACGTGGCTGGCGGCCGGGCACTCGCAGGGCGGCCAGGCGGCGCTCTTCACCGCGCAGTCCGTCGACGGGTACGCCCCCGACCTCGACCTGCAGGGCATCGCCGCAATCGCGCCGCCCTCGCAGCTGCGCCGGGCCCTCACGACCTCGATCCGGGACGACCTCGACCGCTCGACCTTCCTCGGCCCGCTGCTCTCCTCCGCCGCCGCGGTCGCGGGGGTGCCGCG
The DNA here is from genome assembly GCF_003721155.3 of Janibacter melonis. Classification (NCBI taxonomy): domain Bacteria; kingdom Bacillati; phylum Actinomycetota; class Actinomycetes; order Micrococcales; family Intrasporangiaceae; genus Janibacter; species Janibacter melonis. Next base: position 608,952 of record NZ_CP044548.2, read on the forward strand.
CGACCGGGTCTTCAGCGCCCGGGGTGTCGCCCTGCTGCCCCAGCTCGAGGACCGGTGCCTCGAGGGGCTGTCCGCGCAGGACTCCTTCGGCGGCGTGCGCACGGGCGACCTCGTCCGGCCGGGCGTCGATCTCACGCCGGTGGAGCGGGTCGTCGCCGACAACGACGCGAGCGCGCTCACCCCCGAGGTGCCCGTCCTCGTCGTCCAGGGCACGGCCGACACGACGGTGCCGGTGATCCTCACCGACGCCCTCGCCCGGCAGTGGCGAGCAGACGACGTCGACCTCACCTACCGGCGCGTCGCCGGCAAGGGGCACGTCGACGTGCTCGAGGACGCCCGCACCTCCGTCGACCGCTGGCTCGAGCAGACGGCCCCCGCCCTGCCCTGACCCCCGCACGCCCCGCCCGTCCCTCGCCCCACGCGGTCGGGGCCCGGGCCCGCAGCCGATAGGATGCACGACGTCCCGTGCGCGGGGGCTCCTCCCGCGCGACCCCGAGCACGAAGGCGCATCCCCACGTGGCTAGCACGAACGACCTGAAGAACGGCATGGTCCTCCGCATCGACAACCAGCTCTGGTCGGTGGTGGAGTTCCAGCACGTCAAGCCCGGCAAGGGCCCGGCCTTCGTCCGCACGAAGCTGAAGTCCGTCACGACCGGCAAGGTCGTCGACAAGACCTTCAACGCCGGCACGAAGGTCGAGACGGCCAACGTCGACAAGCGCACGATGCAGTACCTGTACAACGACGGCACCGACTACGTCTTCATGGACCCGGACACCTACGACCAGATCCCGGTCCCGCCCGAGACCGTCGGCGATGCCGCGAAGTACATGCTCGAGAACCAGGAGGCGGTCGTCGCCCGCCACGACGGCTCGGTGCTCTTCATCGAGCTGCCCGCCTCGGTCGTCCTCGAGATCACCTACACCGAGCCGGGCCTGCAGGGCGACCGCTCCACCGGTGGCACCAAGCCGGCGACCGTCGAGACCGGCGCCGAGATCGCGGTCCCGCTCTTCGTCGAGCAGGGCACGAAGATCAAGGTCGACACCCGCGACGGCAGCTACCTCGGCCGCGTGAGCTGAGTGGCGGCTCGCACCAAGGCCCGCAAGCGCGCGCTCGACCTCCTCTTCGAGGCCGAGTCGCGTGGCCTCAACGTCTCGACCCTGCTCTCGCAGCGGGTCGAGACGCCGGTGACCGAGCACCCGCTGCCCGACTACACCCGTGAGCTCGTCGAGGGCGTCGTCGCGCACTGGAAGGACATCGACGAGCTGCTGTCGACGTACAGCCAGGGCTGGAGCGTCGAGCGCATGCCCGACGTCGACCGCGCGATCCTGCGCATCGGCACCTTCGAGGTGCTGTGGTCCGCGGACGTCCCGGAGTCGGTGGCGATCGCCGAGGCCAAGGCGCTCGCGACCGAGCTGAGCACCGACGAGTCGCCGCGCTTCGTGCACGGCCTGCTCGCCCGGATCGCCGAGGTCAAGCCGACCCTCATCTGAGCCGGCGGGCCCCCTCCCGGGGTCCCGCCAGCCCCGCCGCAGGCCGCGCCCGACGATCCGGGCGCGGCCTGCGGCGCGTCCCGGCACCGCGCTGGCGCATGCTGGACCTACCGACCCGACGAGGAGCACGCATGGGAGCCCACCGGGCCACCGAGCACGATGGTGACGACGTCACCGAGACCACGCCCGACGACGAGACCCGCCGCAACCCCGGGGCACCGGATCTCGCCGCCGACACCGCGGTCGCGGCGACGGCGGGGGAGCGGACCCGCTCGATGGCCGCGCCCGGCACCGAGCGCCCGCCCCTGCCGGGCATGGAGGACACGACCAACCGCGGCGTCGACCGCGGGGTGATCATCGGCCAGGGGCTCGCAGCCCTCGCCCGCTGGTCCGTGCGCGGCATCGTCGTCGTCCTCGCGCTCGCCGGCTTCCTCTACCTGCTCGGCCGGGTGTGGGTGGGGGTCTTCCCGCTCGTCCTCGCGCTGCTCGTCACGACCGTCCTGTGGCCCCCGACCGCCTGGTTGCGCCGGCACGGGGTGCCGGCGGCGCTGTCGGCCATCATCGTGCTGCTCGGCTCGCTGGCGGTCTTCGCCGGCGTCATCGCGGCCATCGCGCCCTCGCTCGTCGACCAGTCCGGCGAGGTCGCGAGCGCCGCGAGTGGCGGGCTCACCGAGCTGCAGGACCGGCTCGGCGCCCCGCCCTTCAACGTCGACAGCACGACGGTCGACGAGCTGGTCTCGCAGGCCCAGGAGTGGCTGCGGGCGCGCTCGGGCGACATCGCGTCCGGCGTCTTCACCGGGGTGAGCGTCGTCGGCAACGCCCTCGTCACCCTGGCCCTCGTCCTCGTCCTCGTCTTCTTCTTCCTCAAGGACGGGCCGAACTTCCTCCCCTTCGTGCGCCGCGTCTCCGGCCGTACCGCCGGGCGCCACCTCACCGAGGTCTCGGTCCGGTCGTGGAACACCCTGAGCGGCTTCATCCGCACCCAGGCCATCGTGTCTGCGGTCGACGCCGTGCTCATCGGCACCGGGCTCGTCGTCATGCAGGTGCCGCTCGCCTTCGCGCTGGCCGTCCTCACCTTCTTCGGCGGCTTCGTGCCGATCATCGGTGCGGTGACCGCGGGCGCGCTCGCCGTCCTCGTCGCGCTCGTCTCGCAGGGCCTGACGACCGCGCTCGTCGTGCTCGCCATCGTCCTGGCCGTCCAGCAGCTCGAGGGCAACGTCCTGCAGCCGCTGCTCCAGGGGCGCTCGATGCAGCTGCACGCCGGCGTCATCCTCCTCGCCGTCGCCGCGGGCAGCACGCTTTTCGGCATCGTCGGGGCCTTCCTCGCCGTGCCCGTCATCGCGACCGTCGCGGTCGTCATGCGCTACATCAGCGAGCAGGTCGACCTGCGCACCGGCGACCTCCATGCCGACGAGGTGCCCGTGGCCACCAAGGACGGAGAGATCTCCGCGCGTCAGGGCGAGCTCGCCGCGGCGGGCTACGTCGACCAGCCCGACGCGACGACCCTCGCCGAGGAGCTCACGTCAGCGCGTGAGGCCCAGGACGAGGGTCGTCGGGGTCGGTCGGGCGTCGGCTCGCGGCTGGCCCGCACGGTGCGCTCGGCCCGCGCGGCCTGGCGCGAGGACGAGAGCCGCGCGGGGTCCGGCGCGAGCAGCTAGCGGCTGAGCAGGCCGGAGCTCAGCAGGCCGGGAGCTCAGTAGGCCGGGAGCACCGAGCCGTCGGACCAGGTGTCCTCGATGTACTTCTTCACCTCGGGGGAGTGCAGCAGGGTGTCGAGCTCCTTGAGGGCCGGGTTGTCCTCCTGGCCGGCCTGCACGGTGAGGAAGTTCGCGTAGACGTTGCCCTCGGCCTTCTCGACGAGCAGGGCGTCCTTCGTCGGGCTGAGGTCGGCCTCGATGGCGTAGTTGCCGTTGATGACCGAGGCGTCGAGGTCGTCGAGCGAGCGCACGAGCTGGGCCGGGTCGGTCTGCTTGAACTCGAGGTTCTTCGGGTTCTCGTCGACGTCGTAGAGCGTGGCCGAGGTCGCGTCGACCCCGTCCTTGAGCGTGATGAGGTCGGCGTCGGCGAGCAGCTGGAGCGCGCGGCCCTGGTTCGACGGGTCGTTGTTGATGCCGATCTGGGCGCCGTCGGGCAGGTCCTTCACGTCCTCGACCGAGGTGCTGTACAGCGCGAAGGGCTCGTAGTGGATGCCCTCGAAGTGCGCGAAGTCGTAGCCGCGGTCCTTGACCTGCGCCTCGTAGTACGGCAGGTGCTGGAAGTAGTTCGCGTCGAGCGTGCCCTCGGAGAGCTGGACGTTGGGCTGGACGTAGTCGTCGAAGACGGTGATGTCGAGGTCGAGCTTCGCGTCGGGGGCGAGCTCCTCGTCGACGTACTCGAGGATCTTCGCGTGCGGGGTCGAGCTCGCGCCGACGGTGAGCGTCGTGACGCCGTCGGAGCCGGCGGCCGGGCCCTCGGCGTCGTCGCTGCCCGCGCCGCAGGCGCTGAGCGCCAGGGCGGCGCCGGCGGTCAGGGCGAGCAGGCGGGTGGTGCGGGAGGCGGTCATCGTCGTGCCTTTCGAGGAGATGGGTGTGGCGAAGGGGTGGACGCGGCGCTGCGTCCCGGGAGCCCGGCCCGGGGGCCGGGGCAGGTCAGCGGTGGTCGACCCGGCGGGCGAGCGCGTCGCCGAGCATCTGGACGAGCTGGACGAGCACGAGGAGCAGGACGACGCAGGCGATCATCACGTCGGACTCGAAGCGGTTGTAGCCGTACGTCATGGCGACGGCGCCGAGACCACCGGCGCCGATCGCGCCGGCCATCGCGGTGTAGCCGATGAGCGCGATGACGGTCGTCGTCATGCCGGCGACGAGCCCGGGGCGGGCCTCGGCGAGGAGCACCTTGCGGGTGAGCTCCCAGCGGGTGGCGCCCATCATCGTCGCGGCCTCGACGGTCCCGCCGCTCACCTCGCGCAGAGAGGTCTCGACGAGCCGGGCGTAGAAGGGGATGGCCCCGATCGTCAGCGGCACGCACGCGGCCTGCCAGCCCACGGTCGTCCCGACGAGGAGCCGGGTGAGCGGGATGATCGAGATCATGAGGATGAGGAAGGGCAACGAGCGGCCGACGTTGACGACCGCGCCGACGGCCCGGTGGACCGCGGGGCTCGGGCTGATCCCGCCCGGCGAGGTCTGGTGGAGCAGCACGCCGACGGGGATGCCGACGAGCGCGGTGAGCAGCGCGGCGACACCGGTCATCGCGAGGGTCTCCCACGTCGCGGTGAGCAGCCCCTCGCGGATGACGGGGTTGTCGAGCCAGCGGCCGTCCTCGAGCGGGACGAGGGCGAGAGCGGGGGTCATGCCCGGGCCTCCTGCAGGGTGCGCTCGGCGAGGTCGCGGTCGCTGCCGACGGGCAGCAGCAGGCGAGCCCGGCCGAGGGTGACGTCGTCGATCGTCTCGATCGTCGCGGCGTGGACGCGCGCGGGCATGCTCGCGGCGCGCAGGGTGGTGAGGGCCTGCTCGAGCTCGTCGGGCCCGCCGTGCCCGAGGGTGACCTCGACGACGCGGTCGGCCTCGTCGGCCGCGGGCACTGGCAGGGGCAGCAGGTCGCGGTGGACCTGCGTGGCGGGGTCGGCGGCGAGCGCGGCGATGGGACCGCTCTCGGTGACCCGGCCGTCCTGGAGCACGGTGACGACGTCGCAGATCTCGCGCACGACGGAGGGCTCGTGGGTGATGACGACGACGGTGATGCCGAGCTCGTCGCGCAGGTCGGACAGCAGCGCGAGCACCGAGCGGGTGGTCGCGGAGTCGAGCGCCGAGGTCGGCTCGTCGCAGATGAGGATGTCGGGCCGGGTGGCGAGCGCGCGGGCGATGCCGACGCGCTGCTGCTGCCCGCCGGAGAGCTGCGCGGGGTAGCTGTCGCCGCGGCCCGCGAGCCCGACGAGCTCGAGCAGCTCGGCGACCCGCGTGGCCCGCTCGGCCGCCGGACGCCCGGCGATCTCGAGGGGGAGGGCGATGTTCTGCGCCGCGGTGCGCGAGGAGAGCAGGTTCGCGTGCTGGAAGACCATGCCGAAGCGCCGGCGGAAGGCGCGCAGCTCACCGCCCCGCAGCCCGGCGACGTCCGTGCCGTCGAGGTCGACGTGACCGGAGGTCGGGGTCTCCAGACCGGTGATCGTGCGGATGAGGGTGGACTTGCCGGCGCCGGAGCGGCCGATGATCCCGTGGATGGAGCCGCGGTCGACGGTGAGGTCGATGTCGTCGAGCGCCCGGACCTCCCCGGCCCGGGTGCTGAAGCTCTTGCTCAGGGACCGCAGCCGCAGCAGCGGCGTCGGGCTCGGGGTGGGTGTCTCGATCACGAGAGACATAATGCGGCGTTATGGGTTCCAGAACCAAATCGGGGGTTGACACGCCCGCTCGTCCGTGGGTGTAGGTCGGGAGGTGCCCGCCGCGCGGCGCCGCGGAGGTGGTGCTCAGGCGGGCAGACGGCCCCGGCGGTTCCTCGCCCGCAGTCGTACGGGTGGCAGCGGGGGTGCCGGGATGCGCGTGCGCTCGCCGTCGTACCCCGGGACGGTGCCGAACTGCTCCGAGCCCGCCTCGTAGGCCTCGCGGTAGGCGACGACCTCGTCGTGGGTGCGCCCGACGAAGTTCCACCACATGACGACCTCCTCCTCGAAGGGGGTGCCGCCGATGAGGACGAGCCGGGCACCGCTGTCGCCGGCGACGAGACGCACCGAGCGGGGGCCCGGGTCGAGGCAGGCCAGGTCGGCGGGCGAGAGCGCGACCCCGTCGACGCCCACCTCGCCCTCGTCGAGGAGCACGCCGTGCTCGAAGGCGGGGTCGACGGCGAGGTCGAGCGCGGCACCCGGGGCGAGGTCGAGCTGGGCCCCGAGCAGCGGGGTGCTCGTGCGCACGGGGGAGACGTCGACGTCGGGCAAGGTGCCGAGGAAGACGAGCGCCGTGCCGGCGCCGCCGGGCAGCGGGACCGCCTCCGGGGCGTGGTGCTCGAAGCCGCGCCCGCCGTGCCGGTCGGCGTCGGGCAGGGCGACCCAGAGCTGGACGCCGTGGAGGCGCTCCGACTCGTCGGTGCTCACCTCGGAGTGGGCGATGCCGGACCCGGCGGTCATGAGGTTGACCTCGCCGGGCAGGACCCGGGCGCTCACACCGGCGCTGTCGTCGTGCTGCACGACGCCCTCGAAGAGCCAGGACACGGTCTGCAGGCCGGTGTGCGGGTGCGGGGGCACGTCCATGACGCGCTCCCCGGGCCCGACGGGGACCGGGCCGTAGTGGTCGACGAAGCACCACGCCCCGATGAAGGAGCGGTCGCGGTGGGGGAGCGTACGGCGCACGGTGAGGGCGCGCTGGCCGCCCAGGGGGACCTCGCGGCCCGCGAGCACCTGGACGTGCCCCGTCTCGTCCTCGCCTGCCATGTCCTCAGGGTAGGCCCCGGGCCCGGGCGTCCCTCGATCCGGACCAGGTCGTGGGCAGGGCCCCGGACGTCCTAGAGTGGCTCGCGACCGACATCCTTTAACCGCTGTCCTGTGAGGCAGGCAAGGAGGTCTGAGGCACTGATGTGTCCTGACACCGCACGACCCGGTCCGGCGAGCGACCCCGGACCCCCCGACGGCCGCGAGGTCCTCTCCGAGGACGACGTCGCCCGGGCCCTCAAGCGCATCGCGCACGAGATCATCGAGCACAACCGCGGGGCCGAGGGTCTCGTCCTGCTCGGCATCCCCAGCCGCGGCGTCGAGCTGGCCCGCCGGCTCGCCGCGCTCGTCACCGAGGTCGAGGGCAGCCCCGTGGCCTGCGGCTCGCTGGACGTGACGATGTACCGCGACGACCTGCGCGCCCAGCCGACCCGCGCCCCGGCCCAGACCCAGATCCCCGCCGGCGGCATCGACGGGCGCACCGTCGTGCTCGTCGACGACGTCCTGTACTCGGGGCGCACCGTGCGTGCGGCGCTCGACGCGCTCGCCGACTACGGCCGGCCGCGCACCGTGCGTCTCGCCGCGCTCGTCGACCGCGGCCACCGCGAGCTGCCGATCCGGGCCGACCACGTCGGCAAGAACCTGCCGACCTCGCACACCGAGCGCGTCGCCGTCCGGCTGCGCGGGTACGACGGCGTCGCCGACTCCGTGACGATCCGAGGAGGAGCCCGATGACCCGTCACCTGCTGTCCGTCGCCGACCTCGACACCGCGGGCGTGCGAGAGCTGCTCGACACGGCCGCCGAGATGCACCTGGTGCAGCGCCGCGAGGTCAAGAAGATCCCTACCCTGCGCGGCCGGACCGTCATCAACCTCTTCTTCGAGGACAGCACCCGGACCCGCTCCTCCTTCGAGATCGCGGGCAAGTGGATGTCGGCCGACACGATCAACATCACCGGCAAGGGCTCCTCGACGAGCAAGGGCGAGTCGCTGCGCGACACGACGATGACCATCGCCTCGATGGGCGTCGACGCCATCGTCATGCGCCACCACGCCTCCGGGGCGGCCCACCAGGTCGCCCGCTGGCTCGACGAGCTCGGCACCGGGACGAGCGTCATCAACGCCGGCGACGGCACGCACGAGCACCCGACCCAGGCGCTGCTCGACGCGTACACGGTCGAGCAGCGGCTCGGCTCGCTCGAGGGGCGCCACGTCGCGATCGTCGGCGACGTCGCCCACAGCCGGGTCTTCCGCTCCAACCTCGTGAGCCTGCGCCTGCTCGGCGCCCGCGTCACCGTCGTCGCCCCGCCGACGCTCATGCCGAGCGGGGCCCGGGCGTGGGCCGAGCGCGACGGCTTCGCGCTGAGCCACGACCTCGACGCGGTGCTCGCCGGGACGCACGCCCCCGTGCCCGACGTGCTCATGATGCTGCGCGTGCAGCACGAGCGGATGAGCGGCGGGTACTTCCCGACACCGCGCGAGTACACCGTCGGCTACGGCCTGACCCGCGACCGCCTCGCGACCTTCACCGCGGCCAGCCCGGAGGGCGTCATCTGCCACCCGGGTCCGATGAACCGCGGTCTGGAGATCGCGGCCGACGCCGCCGACGCGGCGAGCTCGCTCGTCCTCGACCAGGTGAGCGCCGGCGTCGCGGTGCGGATGAGTGTCCTGTACCACCTGCTGGCCTCGGGGGAGGGCGATGTCCTGAGGCGCGAGGGACGAGCCTCGAAGGGGGCTGCGGCATGAGCCTGCTCGTCACGGGGGCCCGTCTGCTCGACGGCCCCGCCCAGGACCTCTTCGTCGAGGACGGCCGCATCGCCGCCCTCGGAGCCCGGGCCGGCGAGGCCGCTCGGGCCGCGGAGGACGTCGAGGTGCTCGACGCCGACGGCCTGCACGTCCTGCCGGGCCTGGTCGACCTGCACACCCACCTGCGCGAGCCGGGACGCGAGGACGCCGAGACGATCGCGACCGGGTCCGCCGCGGCCGCCGCGGGCGGCTTCACGGCGATCCTCGCCATGGCCAACACCTCGCCGGTCACCGACACCGCCGAGGCCGCCGAGCGCGTCCTCGACCTCGGCCGCACCGCCGGTCTCGTCGACGTCCAGCCGATCGGCGCGGTGACGAAGGGGCTCGACGGCCACGAGCTCGCCGAGCTCGGCCTGATGCACCGCTCCCGGGCCGGTGTCACCGTCTTCTCCGACGACGGGCGGTGCGTCGCCGACGCCCGCGTCATGCGTCGCGCGCTCGAGTACGTCCGCGCCTTCGACGGCGTCGTCTCGCAGCACAGCCAGGACCCGGAGCTCGCCGGGGCGTCGGCGTGCTGCCACGAGGGCGAGCTGTCCGGACGGCTGGGGCTGCCCGGCTGGCCGGCGGCGGCCGAGGCGAGCATCATCGCCCGCGACGCCCAGCTCGCGCTCCTCACCGGCAGCCGGGTGCACGTCGCCCACGTCTCGACCGCCGAAGGCCTCGAGGTCGTGCGCTGGGCCAAGGCCCGCGGCGCCCGGATGACCGCTGAGGTCACGCCGCACCACCTGCTGCTGACGACCGACCTGCTGAGCGGCTACGACCCCGTGTACAAGGTCAACCCGCCGCTGCGCCCCGACGAGGACGTCGCGGCGCTGCGCGAGGGCCTGGCCGACGGCACGATCGACGCCGTCGCCACCGACCACGCCCCGCACGCCCGGCACGACAAGGAGCACGCCTTCGTCGACGCCGCCTTCGGGATGACCGGGCTGGAGACCGCCTTCGCGGTCGTCCACGACGTCATGGTGCGCCAGGGGAGCATGGACCTCGCGGGCCTGGCCCGCGTCATGTCGAGCGCACCGGCCCGCATCGCCGGTCTCGCCGAGCACGGCGGCGAGCTCGTCGTCGGGGCGCCGGCGCACCTCGCGCTCGTCGACCCGGGCGCCACGGTCACCGTCGACCGTGCCGCGACGGCCTCGCTCTCGCGCAACACGCCCTTCCACGGGCGCACCCTCACCGGCTCCGTCGTCGCGACGGTGCTGCGCGGTGCGCTCACCCGCACCAGTCCCGACCGCACGACCACGAAGGTGACCGCATGACGACCCGTACCGACCGGCAGCCCGCCCTCCTCGTCCTCGAGGACGGCCGCACCTTCGCCGGCGACGCCTACGGCGCGGTGGGCGAGACCGTCGGCGAGGCCGTCTTCTCCACCGGCATGACCGGCTACCAGGAGACCCTCACCGACCCGAGCTACCACCGCCAGGTCGTCGTCATGACGGCCCCGCACGTCGGCAACACCGGCTGGAACGACGAGGACGACGAGTCCACCCGGATCTGGGTGAGCGGCTACGTCGTGCGCGACCCCGCGATCCGCCCGAGCAGCTGGCGCAGCCGCCGCAGCCTCGGCGACGAGCTCGCGACGCAGGGCGTCGTCGGCATCAGCGGCATCGACACCCGCGCCCTGACCCGGCACCTGCGCGAGCGCGGCGCGATGCGCGTCGGCATCTTCTCCGGCGAGTCCCTCGCCGGCACCGAGGAGCTGCTGCAGCGCGTCCAGGACGCGCCGCAGATGACCGGCGCGGCCCTGGCCGCCGAGGTCGCGACCGCCGAGCCCTACGTCGTCGAGGCGAAGGGGGAGAAGCGCTTCACCGTCGCGGCGATCGACCTCGGCATCAAGTCGATGACCCCCGAGCTCATGGCGCAGCGCGGCATGGAGGTCCACGTCCTGCCCGCGACGACCCCCTTCGAGCGGGTCCGTGAGATCGCGCCCGACGGGGTCTTCTTCTCCAACGGGCCCGGCGACCCCGCCGCGGCCACCCACGAGATCGAGCTGCTCCGCGAGGTGCTCGACGCGGGGATCCCGTACTTCGGGATCTGCTTCGGCAACCAGCTCTTCGGCCGGGCGCTGGGCTTCGGCACCTACAAGCTCAAGTACGGCCACCGCGGCATCAACCAGCCGGTCATGGACCGCTCGACCGGCAAGGTCGAGGTGACGGCGCACAACCACGGCTTCGCCGTCGACGCCCCCCTCGACGGGGCGACGGACACCCCCTTCGGCTCGGCCACCGTGAGCCACGTCTGCCTCAACGACGACGTCGTCGAGGGCCTGGAGCTGCGCTCCCCGGAGGGCGACCTGCGCGCCTTCTCCGTCCAGTACCACCCCGAGGCGGCCGCCGGCCCGCACGACGCGGCCTACCTCTTCGACCGCTTCGTCGACCTGCTGAGCTCGAGCAGCGACGCCACCCCCGCCACCGACCAGGAGACCCACGCCTGATGCCCAAGCGCGACGACATCCGCAGCGTCCTCGTCATCGGCTCCGGCCCGATCGTCATCGGTCAGGCCTGCGAGTTCGACTACTCCGGCACCCAGGCCTGCCGCGTCCTGCGCGAGGAGGGCATCCGCGTCATCCTCGTCAACTCCAACCCGGCGACGATCATGACTGACCCCGAGTTCGCCGACGCGACCTACGTCGAGCCGATCACGCCCGAGGTCGTCGAGGCGATCATCGAGCGCGAGCGCCCCGACGCGGTCCTGGCCACCCTCGGCGGCCAGACCGCCCTCAACACCGCGATCGCCCTGCACGACGCGGGCGTCCTCGAGCGCTACGGCTGCCCGCTCATCGGCGCCAACGTCGAGGCCATCGAGCTCGGCGAGGACCGCGAGCGCTTCAAGGGCGTCGTCGAGCGCGTCGGCGGCGAGTCCGCCCGTTCGCAGATCTGCCACACGATGGACGAGTGCCTCGCGGCCGTCGACGGCCTCGGCGGCTACCCCGTCGTCGTGCGCCCGTCCTTCACCATGGGCGGGCTCGGCTCCGGCTTCGCCTACGACGAGACCGACCTGCGCCGCATCGCCGGTGCCGGTCTTCAGTACAGCCCGGTCACCGAGGTCCTCCTCGAGGAGTCGATCCTCGGCTGGAAGGAGTACGAGCTCGAGGTCATGCGCGACCACGCCGACAACGTCGTCGTCGTGTGCTCGATCGAGAACCTCGACCCCATGGGCGTGCACACCGGTGACTCCATCACCGTCGCGCCCGCGCTCACCCTCACCGACCGCGAGTACCAGCGCCTGCGCGACATCGGCATCGCCGTCATCCGCGAGGTCGGCGTCGAGACCGGTGGCTGCAACATCCAGTTCGCCGTCAACCCCGCCGACGGCCGGATCATCGTCATCGAGATGAACCCCCGCGTCTCGCGCTCCTCGGCGCTGGCGAGCAAGGCGACCGGCTTCCCGATCGCCAAGATCGCGGCGAAGATGGCCATCGGCTACACCCTCGACGAGGTCCCCAACGACATCACCGCCGAGACGCCGGCCTCCTTCGAGCCCTCGCTCGACTACGTCGTCGTCAAGGTGCCGCGCTTCGCCTTCGAGAAGTTCCCGGCCGCCGACCCCACGCTCACGACGACGATGAAGTCCGTCGGCGAGGCGATGTCGATCGGGCGCTGCTTCACCGAGGCGCTGCAGAAGGCGCTGCGCTCGATGGAGCGCTCGGGCGCCGCCTTCCACTGGGACGGCGACCAGCCCAGCCTCGAGCGCGGGCGCGAGATGCTCGACGAGGCGCGCACGCCCACCGACGGCCGTCTCGTCCTCGTCCAGCAGGCGATGCGCGCCGGCTGCGGCGTCGAGGAGGTCCACGACGCGACGAAGATCGACCCGTGGTTCCTCGACCAGATCGCCCTCATCAACGAGGTCGCGCAGGAGGTCCACGACGCCGACCAGCTGACCGCCGAGGTGCTCGCCGAGGCCAAGCGCCACGGCTTCTCCGACGGCCAGGTCGCCCGCCTGCGCCGGATGCCCGAGCAGGTCGTGCGCGGCGTGCGCCACGCGCTCGGCGTGCGCCCGGTCTACAAGACGGTCGACACGTGCGCGGCGGAGTTCGCCGCCCGCACGCCGTACTACTACTCCGCCTACGACGAGGAGGACGAGGTCGAGCCCCGCGAGCGCGAGGCCGTCATCATCCTCGGCTCGGGGCCGAACCGGATCGGCCAGGGCGTCGAGTTCGACTACTCCTGCGTCCACGCGAGCTTCGCCCTGCGCGAGGCCGGCTACGACACGGTGATGGTCAACTGCAACCCCGAGACGGTCTCGACCGACTACGACACGAGCAGCCGGCTGTACTTCGAGCCGCTGACCCTCGAGGACGTCCTCGAGGTCATCCACGCAGAGACCCAGGCCGGGCCCGTCGCCGGCGTCATCGTCCAGCTCGGCGGGCAGACCCCGCTCGGCCTGGCGCAGGCGCTCAAGGACGAGGGCGTGCCGGTCGTCGGCACCTCGCCGGAGGCCATCGACCTCGCCGAGGACCGGGGCCACTTCGGCCGGGTGCTCGCCGAGGCCGGGCTCAACGCCCCCAAGCACGGCACCGCCTTCAGCGCCGACGAGGCCGTGACGATCGCCGACGAGATCGGCTACCCGGTCCTCGTGCGCCCGAGCTACGTCCTCGGCGGGCGCGGCATGGAGATCGTCTACGACGACGAGACCCTCTCGGAGTACGTCACCCGCGCGGCGATCGCCAGCCCGGAGCACCCGATCCTCGTCGACCGCTTCCTCGACGACGCCATCGAGATCGACGTCGACGCGCTCTACGACGGCGAGGAGATGTACCTCGGCGGGATCATGGAGCACATCGAGGAGGCCGGGATCCACTCCGGCGACTCCAGCTGCACCCTGCCGCCGGCGACACTCGGCGAGAGCGAGCTGCGCCGAGTGCGCGAGGCGACCCTCGCCCTGGCGAAGGGGATCGGGGTGCGCGGCCTGATGAACGTCCAGTTCGCGCTCGCCCAGGACGTCCTCTACGTCCTCGAGGCCAACCCGCGGGCCAGCCGCACCGTCCCCTTCGTCGCCAAGGCCACCGGTGTCCCGGTCGCCAAGGCCGCGGCCCGCGTCATGCTCGGCGCGAGCGTCGCGCAGCTGCGCGACGAGGGCATGCTGCCCCGGCACACCGACGGCGGCTCGATGCCGGCCCACGCGCCGATGTCGGTCAAGGAGGCGGTCCTGCCCTTCAAGCGCTTCCGCACCCGCGAGGGCGACGTCGTCGACAGCCTGCTCGGCCCGGAGATGCGCTCGACCGGCGAGGTCATGGGCATCGACACCGACTTCGGCGCCGCCTTCATGAAGAGCCAGCTCGGCTCGCTGAGCACCGGGCTGCCCACCTCGGGCCGGGTCTTCGTCTCCGTCGCCAACCGCGACAAGCGGGCGATGATCTTCCCCGTCAAGCGCCTGCGCGACCTCGGCTTCACCATCGTCGCGACGGCGGGCACCGCCGAGGTGCTGCGCCGCAACGGACTCGAGGCCGAGGTGGCCCGCAAGCACAGCGAGCGCACCGAGGGCGAGCCCGGCATCGTCGAGCAGATCCTCGCCGGCGAGATCGAGATGGTCTTCAACACCCCCTCGGGCCAGGACGCGCGGGCCGACGGCTACGCGATCCGTGCGGCGACCACCGCGATGGACAAGCCGATCGTCACGACCGTGCAGCAGCTCGGCGCCGCGGTCCAGGCCATCGAGGCGCGCATCCACGGCGAGCTGCGGGTCAAGCCGCTGCAGGAGCACGCGGCCGACCTCGACCTCTACGGGGCGAAGGGATGAGCACCGGCTCGATCGGCGCCGAGGCGGCCCGTCCGGGCGCCGGGGTGGTGCAGGTCGAGGCCGAGGTCATCGCCAACCAGCGGGTCGGGGCGTACCACCACCTGACGGTGGTGGCGCCCGGGCTGCCCGAGCTCGCCCGGCCGGGGCACTTCGTCGCGCTCGCGGTCGGGGGCACGCACTCGTCGATGCTGCTGCGTCGCAGCTTCTCCATCCACCGGGTGAGCCCGCGCGGCACGTACGGCCCGACCGTCGAGGTCGTCGTCGCCGCGCACGGGCCCGGCACCGAGGAGCTCGTCGGGCTGCCGGTCGGGGCGCACGTCAACGTCGTCGGCCCGCTCGGCCGGCCCTTCCCGGTGCCCAGCACCCCGGTCGCCTGCGTGCTCGTCGGCGGCGGGTACGGCTCGGCGCCGCTCTTCTGGCTCGCCGAGGTGCTCCGCGAGCGCGGCTGCCACGTCGAGATGGTCCTCGGCGCAGCGAGCGCGGACCGGCTCTTCGGGGTCGTCCAGGCCCGCCGGGTGGCCGACGGCGTGAGCGTCACGACCGACGACGGCTCCGCCGGGACGAAGGGGTGGGTGAGCGACGTCCTGCCCGAGATCATCACGCGCACGGGCGCCTCGGTCGTCTACGGCTGCGGCCCGATGGGCATGCTGCGCTCGCTGCACGAGATCGCGCAGGAGCACGGCGCCGTCGCCCAGGTGGCGGTCGAGGAGGCCATGGCGTGCGGCATCGGCATCTGCATGACGTGCGTCATGCCGGTGCGCGACGACGAGGGGGTCACCTCGATGGTCCGCTCGTGCGTCGAGGGCCCGGTCTTCCGCGGCGACCGGGTGCGCTGGGACGCCTTCGTCGACGGGCGCTGCCTCGTGCCGTCCGACGCCGTCGGCGCCCCGCAGGAGGTGGCGCGCTGATGGGTCACGACATCCACGAGGACGCCGAGCCGGAGCTCGCGCCGGTCGCGACGGCGCGTCCCGGTGCCTCCGTCGACATGTCCGTCGACCTCGCGGGGGTGCGGCTGCCGAACCCGATGATGACCGCCTCCGGCTGCGCGGCCAACGGCCGGGAGATGCACCGCTTCGTCGACGTCGCCGAGCTCGGCGCCTTCGTGACGAAGTCGGTCAAGCTCGGTGCCGTCAGCGGGCGCGGGACGCCCCGCATGGCCGAGACCGACTCGGGCATGCTCAACAGCATCGGGCTCCAGGGCCCGGGGGTGCAGGCCTTCGTCGAGCGCGACCTCGCCTGGCTGCACTCGGTCGGGGCGCGGGTCGTCGTCTCGGTCGCCGGGTCGACGGCGAGCGAGTTCGCCGCCGTCGCGCGCACGGTGTGCCGCTCGCCCTACGCCTCGGCGGTCGCGGCGATCGAGGTCAACATCTCCTGCCCGAACGTCGCCAACCGCGGGCTCGTCTTCGCGTGCGACCCGGCGAGCTCGCACAAGGTGCTCACCCTCGTGCGCGAGGAGGTGCCGCGCGGCATCCCCATGCTCGCCAAGCTCAGCCCCGACGTCACCGACATCACCGAGATCGCGGCGGCCGTGCTGCGGGCCGGTGCCCACGGGCTGACGATGATCAACACCTTGCTCGGCGTCGTCATCGACCCGGTCCGGCTGCGCCCCCACCTCGCGGGCACGACCGGCGGCCTGTCCGGGCCGGCGATCCGTCCCGTCGCGGTCCGCGCGATCTGGCAGGTCACCGCGGCGATGCGCGACGGGCGCATCCCCACGGTGCCGGTCGTCGGTGCCGGTGGCGTGCGCACCGGGGCGGACGCCCTCGAGCTCGTCGCCGCCGGCGCGAGCGCGATCCAGGTCGGCACCGCCGCCTTCAACGACCCGACCGCCCCGGTGCGCGTCGGGCACGAGCTCGCCGCCGACCTCGAGCGTCGTGGGATCACCCGGCTCGCCGACGTCGTCGGCATCGCCCACGACGGAGGACTGGGATGAGCGAGACAGCGACCACGGCCTTCGGGGCGCGGCTGCAGGCCGCGATGGCGCAGCACGGACCGCTCTGTGCGGGGATCGACCCGCACCGCTCGCTCGTCGAGTCGTGGGGGCTCACCTACGACTACGCGGGCGTCGAGCGCTTCGCGCTCACCTGCGTCGAGGCCTTCGGGGGAGCGGTCGCGGCGGTCAAGCCGCAGTCGGCCTTCTTCGAGGTCTTCGGCAGCCGGGGCGTCGCCCTGCTCGAGCGGGTGCTCGACGAGCTGCGCGCCGCGGGCACGCTGAGCGTCCTCGACGTGAAGCGCGGCGACATCGGCACGACGGTCGACGCCTACGGCGAGGCCTTCCTCGGCACGCACGCCCCCTCGCCGGCCGACGCGATCACCCTCAGCCCCTACCTCGGCTACGAGTCGCTGCGCCCCGCGATCGACCTCGCCGTGCAGACCGGCCGCGGCGTCTTCGTCCTCGCGCTCACCTCCAACCCCGAGGGCGCGAGCGTGCAGCACGCCCGCGACGCGGCCGGGCGCTCCGTCGCGG
Source organism: Janibacter melonis (assembly GCF_003721155.3). Taxonomy (NCBI): domain Bacteria; kingdom Bacillati; phylum Actinomycetota; class Actinomycetes; order Micrococcales; family Intrasporangiaceae; genus Janibacter; species Janibacter melonis. The sequence continues at coordinate 625,843 of NZ_CP044548.2, forward strand.
CCGGCGTCGCGCAGGGCGCGGCCGGGGACAACGCGGCCGCGCGCGCTCGCGGCGAGCTGGGCAGCGTCGGCCTTGTCGTCGGCGCCACCGTCGGCGACGCCGTGCGCGAGCTGGGGGTCGACCTGCCCGGGTCCGGCGCGCCGTTGCTGGCCCCCGGTCTCGGGGCCCAGGGCGCGACCGCCGCGGACGTGCGGCGGGTCTTCGCCGGCGCACTCGGGCAGGTGCTCGCGTCGAGCAGCCGCGACGTGCTCTCGGCCGGCCCGGACGTCGCCTCCCTTCGTGCGCGCGCCCGCTCGGTGGCTGCCTCGGTCGCTGAGGTCGTCGCCGATGACGAGGTGGCCGACGGCGTCCTGGACGCGGGCGGCGAGTAGCATCCGACCCATCCCTCGTCCGTCAGCCGTGAATCGGAGTCTCGCCGTGGCCGTCCCACCCCTCACCCCGGAGCAGCGTGCCGAGGCCCTCGCGAAGGCCGCCGCGGCCCGTCGCGAGCGCGCCGCGATCCGTCTGCGGCTCAAGACCTCCGGCGGGTCGATCCGCGAGGTCATCGAGGACCGGCGGGGCAACGAGGCCGTGGCGAAGATGCGCGTGCTCGCGCTCGTCGAGTCGATGCCCGGCATCGGCCGGGTCAAGGCCGAGCGGATCATGGACGAGCTCGGCATCGCCCGCTCGCGTCGCGTGCGCGGCCTCGGCCAGCACCAGGTCGCCGCCCTCGTCGCCCGGTTCGAAGGCTCGTGACCGCCCGCCTGACCGTCCTGGCCGGTCCGACGGCCGTCGGCAAGGGGACCGTCGCCGCCTACATCCGCGAGCACCACCCCGAGGTCTGGCTCTCCGTCTCGGCGACGACGCGCCCGGCGCGACCCGGTGAGGTCGACGGCGTCCACTACCACTTCGTGCCCGGCGAGACCTTCGCCCACATGGTCGCGACCGGCGAGATGCTCGAGTGGGCCGTCGTCCACGGCCGCGCCTCGTACGGCACGCCGCGCGGCCCGGTCGAGCAGGCGCTGGCCGACGGCCTGCTCCCGCTGCTCGAGATCGACCTCCAGGGCGCCCGCCAGGTGCGCGCGTCGATGCCCGAGGCCCAGTTCGTCTTCCTCGCGCCCCCGTCGTGGGACGACCTCGTCTCCCGGCTCGTCGGCCGGGGCACCGAGACGGAGGAGGAGCGGGCCGTGCGTCTCGAGACCGCGAAGGTCGAGCTGGCCGCCCAGAGCGAGTTCGACGCGGTCATCGTCAACGACGACGTTCGGCGTGCGGCCGAGGAACTCGTATCATTGATGAGATCCCCGTCGCGCGAGGCCTCTGCCGGCCTGCGCGCGGGACCGAAGGACCACCACCCCGAGCAGTGAGGACACCCGTGTCTGGCACCCAGGCCAACCCCATCGGCATCACCAACCCGCCGATCGACGACCTCCTGACGAAGGCTGACAGCAAGTACGCCCTCGTCCTCTACGGCGCGAAGCGCGCGCGTCAGATCAACGCCTACTACAGCCAGCTCCAGGAGGGGCTGCTCGAGTACATCGGCCCGCTCGTCGACGCCCAGGTGCACGAGAAGCCGCTGTCGATCGCCCTTCGCGAGATCAACGAGGGTCTGCTCACCAACGAGCCGACCCCCGAGCAGGACGAGTCCGGCGCCGCCGTGGCGGACGCCCCGGCGCTCGAGACCCCCGCCGACAGCGCTCCTACCAGCAGCGCTCCCGCCGACCAGGCCTGAGCGGGCTGACGTGCGCGTCGTCCTCGGCGTGACCGGGGGCATCGCCGCCTACAAGGCGGCGCTGCTCCTGCGTCTGCTCACCGAGTCCGGCCACGAGGTCACCGTCGTGCCCACCGAGGCGGCGCTGCGCTTCGTCGGCGCCCCCACGTGGGAGGCCCTCTCGGGACGCGCGGTCCAGACCGACGTCTGGAGCAGCATCACCGACGTCCCGCACGTGCGGATCGGCCAGGAGGCCGATCTCGTCGTCGTCGCCCCGGCGACCGCCGACCTGGTGGCGCGGGCCGCGCACGGCCTCGCGGGCGACCTGCTGACGAACGTCCTGCTCACGGCGCGCTGCCCCGTCGTCATGGCCCCGGCCATGCACACGGAGATGTGGCAGCACGCCGCGACCCAGGCCAACGTCGCGACCCTGCGCGAGCGCGGGGTCGTCGTCGTCGAGCCCGACTCGGGACGTCTCACCGGCGCCGACACCGGACCCGGGCGGCTGCCCGAGCCGGAGGCGATCCACGCCGCGGCGATGGCCGCGGTCGAGGCGCGACGTGGCGACGGGCCAGCCCAGGACCTGCGCGGCCGCCGTGTGCTCGTGAGCGCCGGTGGCACCCGCGAGGCGCTCGACCCGGTGCGCTACCTCGGCAACCGCTCCTCGGGCAAGCAGGGCGTGGCGCTCGCCCGCGCCGCCGCGCAGCGGGGGGCGCACGTCACCCTCGTCGCCGCCTCGGTCGAGGTGCCCCTGCCCACGGCCGCCGAGGGCGTCGACGTCGTGCGCGTCGAGAGCGCCCTCGAGCTCGAGGCCGCCGTGCACGAGCGCGCGCCCGAGCACGACGCCGTCGTTATGGCCGCGGCCGTCGCCGACTTCCGCCCTGCGAGCTATGCCGGCAGCAAGATCAAGAAGTCGCACGACGGGCCGCAGGACGACTCGGCGCCGCGCATCACCCTCGTGCGCAACCCCGACGTCCTCGCCGGTCTCGTCGCGTCGCGGGCGGCCTCGGCCGACCCCACGTCGCCGGTCGTCGTCGGCTTCGCCGCGGAGACCGGGGACGACGAGGGCTCGGTCCTCGAGCACGGCCGGGCCAAGCTCGCCCGCAAGGGGTGCGACGCGCTCGTCGTCAACGAGGTCGGGGTCGGCGTGACCTTCGGCCAGGACACGAGCACCGTCCACCTGCTGCGGCCCGGTCACCCCGAGCGCACGGTCGGACCCGCGGACAAGGGCGTCCTCGCCCACGCCGTGCTGGACCTCCTGCTCGAGCTGCTGCCCGCCACCTAGACTGACCGCGCCCCGCACGACGCCGCGCGTCGTCGGGGCCTGCACTGCCCGCAGTGCGTCTCACCCCTGTACCTCGACACCCTGCCCGACACACACGCCCAACACACACCAGGAGCACCGCGTGGCTGGTCGCCTCTTCACCTCCGAGTCCGTCACCGAGGGTCACCCCGACAAGATCTGCGACCAGATCTCGGACACGATCCTCGACGCGATGCTCGAGCAGGATCCGCACAGCCGGGTCGCCGTCGAGACGATGGTGACGACCGGTCTCGTGCACATCTCCGGCGAGGTGACGACCGAGGGCTACGTCGAGATCCCCAAGCTCGTGCGCTCGCTCGTCGCCGAGGGCGTCGGCTACGACTCCTCCGAGAAGGGCTTCGACGGCCGCTCGTGCGGGGTCTCGGTCTCCATCGGGCAGCAGAGCCCCGACATCGCGCAGGGCGTCGACACCGCCTTCGAGAACCGCACCGGCGGGATCGACCCCAAGGACAAGCAGGGCGCCGGCGACCAGGGGCTGATGTTCGGCTACGCGTGCGACGACACCCCCGAGCTCATGCCGCTGCCGATCTTCCTGGCCCACCGCCTCAGCCAGCGCCTCACCGAGGTGCGCAAGACCGGTGTCCTGGACTACCTACGCCCCGACGGCAAGACCCAGGTGACGATCGACTACGACGGCGACCGTGCCGTACGGCTGGACACCGTCGTGCTGTCGACCCAGCACAGCGCCGAGGTCGACCACGAGCGCCAGCTGCCGGCCGACATCCAGGAGCACGTCATCGGCCCGGTGATGGACGCCCTGCTCGACTCCGGTGTCGACCTCGACGTCTCGGCCTACCGCACCCTCATCAACCCCACCGGCAAGTTCGTCATCGGCGGTCCGATGGGCGACGCGGGCCTCACCGGCCGCAAGATCATCGTCGACACCTACGGCGGCATGGCCCGTCACGGCGGCGGCGCCTTCTCCGGCAAGGACCCGAGCAAGGTCGACCGCTCCGCCGCGTACGCGATGCGCTGGGTGGCCAAGAACGTCGTCGCCGCCGGTCTGGCGACCCGCTGCGAGGTCCAGGTCGCCTACGCGATCGGCGCCGCGCAGCCCGTCGGCCTCTACGTCGAGACCTTCGGCACCGAGACCGTGCCGGTGGAGAAGATCCAGGCGGCCGTGACCGCGGTCTTCGATCTGCGCCCGCTCGCCATCGTCGAGGAGCTCGACCTGCTCCGCCCGATCTACCGCCCGACGGCCGCCTACGGCCACTTCGGCCGCACGCAGGCCGACGGCTACGAGGACGCCTTCACCTGGGAGCGCACGACGAAGGTCGAGGCCCTCCAGGCAGCCGTCCGGGGCTGACCTCGCCGGGCGGCCGGCTGTCGGGGCCGGCCGCTAGGTTGACGCACGTGCTGGAGATCGAGATGCCGGCCGGGCCGGTGGAGCAGGACCCAGGAGCGCGCCCCGCGCTGCCGGTGGCCCGTGTGCTCGTCGACACCGGGCTGGCGCACCTCGACCGCCCCTTCGAGTACAGCGTGCCCGTCGAGCTCGACGAGCGCGCCGTGCCCGGCGCCCGGGTCAAGGTCCGCTTCGCCGGGCAGGACCTCGGCGGCTACCTCCTAGAGCGCGTGCCGGCGGCCGAGCACGAGGGCCGGCTAGCGCCCCTTCGCACCGTCGTCAGCGACGAGGCCGTCCTCGTCCCGCACGTGCTGCAGACCGCGCAGCGGCTCGCCCGCGAGCAGGCCGGCACGGTGATGGACGTGCTCCGCCTCGCCGTGCCACCACGGCACGCCCGCGCCGAGCGCTCCCTCACCGAGCGTGCCCCCGAGGCCGTGGGCCCGCCCGACGCCCCGGATGAGCCGCCGGCGTCGTGGACTCGCTACCGGGCAGGAGCGGCGCTGTGGAGCCGGCTGAGCACGGGGCAGTCGCCGCGGGCCGCGCTCCTCACGACCCCGTCGCACGACCCGCTCACCGACTGGCCCCGCACCCTGGCCGACGCCGCCCTGGCCACGGCCGCGTCGGGGCGGGGGAGCGTCCTCGTCGTCCCGGACCGCCGTGACCTCGACCGGGTCGACGCCGCGCTCCTGGCCGCCCTGGGTCCCGACCGCCACGTCGTGCTCCACGCCGACCAAGGGCCTCAGGCCCGCTACACCGCGTGGCTGAAGGTGCTGCGCGGTCACGTGCGGGTCGTCGTGGGGACCCGTGCTGCCGCCTTCGCCCCCGTGCACGACCTCGGTCTCGTCGCGTGGTGGGACGACGGCGACGACCTGCACGTCGAGCCGCGGGCTCCCTACCACCATGTGCGGCAGGTCCTCCTCGCGCGGGCAGAGCTCGCCGGGGCCGCGGCGCTCGTCGCGGGCCCGAGCGTGAGCACCGACGTCGTCGACCTCGTCGAGCGCGGCGAGCTCGTGGCCGTCGGCGGTCTCGGCGAGCGCACGTCGGCCGCTCGCGTGCGGGTGGCGGGCGAGGGACACGACGCCGAGCGCGACGGGCCCGCCGCCCGGGCGCACATCCCCTCCGCCGCGTGGCGTGCGGCCCGGGCCGCGCTCGACCACGGCCCCGTCCTCGTCCAGGTGCCCCGGCGCGGCTACGTGCCCGCCACCCGGTGCGCGACCTGCCGGGCCCCGGCGCGCTGCGCGACCTGCCACGGCCCGCTGTCCCTGCCCGGGTCCGGCGGTCAGCCCGTGTGCGGCTGGTGCCACCGTCGAGACGAGTCCTGGAGCTGCCCCGAGTGCGACGGGCGCACCCTGCGGGCGAGCGTCGTCGGCGCACGGCGCACGTCCGAGGAGATCGGCCGCGCCTTCCCCGGGGTGCCGGTCGTGCGGTCGGGCGCCCCGGACGTCGTCGCCTCGGTGCCCGCCCGACCCGCGATCGTCGTGGCGACCCCCGGCGCGGAGCCGGTCGCCGAGGGGGGCTACGCCGCGGCCCTGCTGCTCGACGCCTGGGCCCTGCTCGACCGCCCCTCGTTGCGCGCGTCCGAGGAGAGCGTGCGGCGCTGGCTCGGCGCCGCGGCGCTCGTGCGGTCGTGGGCCGACGGGGGAGAGGTCGTCCTGGCCGGCGCCCCGGAGCACGCCGTCATCCCTGCGGTCGAGGCCCTCGTGCGGTGGGATCCGGCGTGGTTCGCCGCCCGCGAGCTCGCCGAGCGGGCCGAGCTCGACCTGCCCCCGGCCGCGTGGGCGGCGCAGGTGCTCGGCAGCCGCGACCACCTGCGCGAGGTGCGCGAGGGGCTGCTCGCCCTCGGGGCCGAGGTGAGCGGGCCGGCGCCGACGACCGGCGCCGGGGCCGGGGTCGGGGCCGGAGCGGGGGCAGCGCATGCTGCCGGGCCGCACGGCGCCGCGTCGACGGCCCCCGCCCGCGAGGAGCACCTCGTCGTCCGGGTGCCGCGCTCGGCCGACCCGGGGCTCGTCGAGCAGGTCCGTGCCCATCTCGCCGGGCTGCGGGCCACCGAGTCGGGGCGCAAGGTCGCCGACCCGGTCCGCGTCCGCGTCGGGCCGCACGTGCTCGACTGACGAGGGCACCTAGACTGCCGCGGGTGCGCGTGATCTTTGCCGGGACCCCTGACGTGGCCGTGCCCTCCCTGCGTCTGCTCCTCGACAGCCCGCACGAGGTCGTCGCGGTCCTCACCCGTCCGGACGCCCGCTCCGGTCGGGGCCGCACCCTCACCCCCTCGCCGGTCCGCGTCGTCGCGCAGGAGGCGGGCGTGCCCGTGCTCGCCCCGCGGAGCCTGCGGGACGAGGGGGTCGCCGAGCAGCTGGCGGCGCTGGAGGCCGACGTCGTCGCCGTCGTCGCCTACGGCGCGCTCGTCCCCGCCGCGCTGCTCGCCGTGCCGACGCACGGCTGGGTCAACCTCCACCTCTCTCTCCTGCCCGCCTGGCGCGGTGCCGCCCCGGTGCAGCGGGCGATCATGGCCGGCGACGAGGTGAGCGGGGCGACGACCTTCGTCATCGAGGAGGGCCTCGACACGGGGCCGGTGCTCGGCACGATGACCGAGCAGGTCCGTCCCGACGACACCTCCGGCAGCCTGCTCGCACGTCTCGGCGGCGCGGGGGCACCGCTCCTGCTCGCCAGCCTCGAGGGTCTCGTCAGCGGCGAGATCACCCCGCAGCCGCAGGGGGCCGACGGCGTGAGCCACGCGCCGAAGCTCACCGTCGAGGAGGCCGAGGTGCGATGGACCGACCCCGGCTTCGCCGTCGACCGGCACGTGCGCGGGTGCACCCCGGACCCGGGCGCGTGGACGACCTTCCGAGGTGACCGGCTGCGGGTCGGCCCCCTGGACCGCTCGGCCGACCGGTTGCCCGATCCTCGACCCCAGCTCGTCCCCGGCGAGCTCGCCGTCGGCAAGTCCTGGGTGCTCGTCGGCACGGCCGACGGGCCGGTCCTGCTCGGCGAGGTGACCCCCGTCGGCAAGCGGCCGATGGCGGCGGCGGACTGGGCGCGCGGCGCCCGGGTCCAGGCAGGAGAGAGGCTCGCAGATGGCTGACCAGCACGAGCGACGGCGCGGCCCCCGGCAGCGCTCCCGCAACGCCCCCGCGCAGCGAGCCCGTCAGGGCGACCCGGCCCGGCTGGCTGCCTACACGGTCCTGCGCGCGGTCGCCGAGGGCGCCTACGCCAACCTCGAGCTGCCGCACGAGCTGCGCCGCCGCCGGCTGTCGGGCCGCGACGCGGGCTTCGCGACCGAGCTGACCTACGGCACCCTGCGGATGCAGGGGCTCTACGACCCGATCATCGCCGTCGCCGCCGACCGGCCGGTGAGCCGCCTCGACGGGGGAGTGCTCGACGTCCTGCGCCTGGGCACCCACCAGCTGCTGAGCATGCGCGTGCCCCAGCACGCCGCCGCCGACCAGAGCGTCGCCCTGGCCCGTCAGGTCAACGGCGCGGGCGCCGCCGGGCTCGTCAACGCCGTCATGCGTCGCGTGAGCGAGCGCACCGTGCAGGAGTGGCGCGAGGCGGTCGTGCCGACCGAGCCGACGAGCACCCGTCTGGCCGTGTCGACGTCTCACCCCGAGTGGGTCGTCAAGGCGCTGCGCCAGGCCCTCGTCGGTCACGGGGCGAGCGACGCCACGCACGTCGACGCCGATCTCGAGCGCCTGCTCGAGGCGCACAACGCCGCCGCCCCCGTCGCGCTCGTCGCGCGGCCGGGTCTGTCCGACGTCGAGGAGCTGCTCACCGCCGAGCACCTCGAGACCGCCCCGGGCGACCACTCGCCCTTCGCCGTCCTCCTCCTCGGGGGCGACCCGGCGGGCATCCCCGCCGTCCGCGACGGCCGGGCGGCCGTGCAGGACGAGGGCAGCCAGCTGCTCGCCCTCGCCCTCGCGGGGGCGCCGGTCACCACCCCGGCCGGGCGCCGTGAGCGCTGGCTCGACCTGTGCGCCGGACCCGGCGGCAAGGCGGGCCTGCTCGCCGCCCTCGCCCGCGAGCACGGCGCCGACCTCGTGGCCAACGAGATCTCCGAGCACCGCAGCGACCTCGTGCGCGCCACCCTGCGCCCCTCGCTCGAGGCCGCGCGCGAGGCCGGGCTCGAGCTGACCGTGCGCACCGCCGACGGGCGTGAGGCAGGGGCCGACGAGCCCGGTCGGTACGACCGGGTGCTCGTCGACGCGCCGTGCACGGGTCTTGGGGCCCTGCGCCGCCGGCCCGAGGCCCGCTGGCGCCGCACCCCGGCCGATCTCGCCGGTCTCGGCCCGCTCCAGCGCGACCTGCTCGCCAGCGGGCTCGACGCCCTGGCGCCCGGGGGCGTGCTCGCCTACGCGACGTGCAGCCCGCACCTGTCCGAGACCTCCTTCGTCGTGCGCGACGTGACCCGCCGGCGTGACGACGTCGAGGCGCTCGACGCCCCGGCCGTCCTGCGCGAGGTCGCGAGCAGCGAGCTCGCCGGTCTCGGCGACGGGCCGGCGGCGCAGATGTGGCCGCACCTGCACGGCACGGACGGCATGTACCTGCACCTGCTGCGCAAGCGGGCCTGATGCGCGTCCTCGTCACCGGCGTGCACGTCGACGACCCCGCCCGGGCGTACGCCTTCTACACCGAGGTCCTCGGCTTCCGCGACGTGCTCGTCGTGCCCGGCAGCGACCTGTACATCCTCGGCCCGAGCACCGGGTGGGAGCTCGGCGCGCAGATCAACCTCGAGCCGATCACCGACCCGCTGACCCGCGCCTACCAGCAGCACTGCCTGCGCGAGGCGCGCCCGGTGCTCATGCTCGGGGTCCCCGACGCCGAGCTCGAGTACCGCCGGCTCAAGGAGCGCGCAGACCTCGTCTTCCGCCTCGAGCTCACCCGCGACGCCATCGGTCTGCACTTCCAGATCGAGGACACCGTCGGCAACGTCCTGTCCATCCACGAAGCCTGAGGACACCAGACCCCGTGCAGATCTCCCCGAGCATCCTCTCCGCCGACTTCGCCCACCTCGCCGACGAGCTCGACGCCATCAGCACGGCGGACTGGGCCCACGTCGACGTCATGGACGCGCACTTCGTGCCCAACCTCACCCTCGGGCTGCCCGTCGTCGAGTCCCTCCTCGCGGTCAGCCCGATCCCCATCGACTGCCACCTCATGATCGAGGACCCCGACCGCTGGGCCCCGCCCTACGCCGAGGCCGGCGCGCAGTCGGTGACCTTCCACGTCGAGGCGGCGACGGACCCGGTGCGCCTCGCGCGCGACCTGCGGGCGGCCGGCGCCCGGGCGAGCATGGCGATCAAGCCGGGCACCGACTTCGCGCCCTACGAGGACCTGCTGCCCGAGCTCGACATGGTCCTCGTAATGACCGTCGAGCCCGGCTTCGGCGGGCAGTCCTTCATGGCCGACCAGATGCCCAAGGTGCGCCAGGTGCGCGAGGCCGTGCGTCGCCACGGCGGCGAGATCTGGGTGCAGGTCGACGGCGGCGTCTCCGCGCGGACCATCGAGCAGTGCGCCGAGGCGGGCGCCGACGTCTTCGTCGCCGGGTCGGCCGTGTACGGCGCCGAGTCCGCGGCCGACGCGGTGGCCGAGCTGCGCGAGCTCGCGCAGCGCCACGCCCACGTCTGACCGTCCTACCGTCGGCGCCCGCGTCGCGCGAAGAGCGACGTCGGGTGATCGGCGCCCACCTCGTGGATGCTCACGTCGAGACGGCCGACGTCCGACCCGCCCACCGGGTCGACCGCGACGCAGATCCCGGTCTCGACGTCGAGCGCGACGTCGTACGCATCGGGGTAGTCCCTCGGGGCGTCCGGGGGCGGTGACCCGTCGTGCTCGAGCCGCTCGGAGACCTCGCCCCAAAGGAGCGGGCAGCACGAGCAGCGCGGGTCGTAGGCGCCGGTCGGGACCGCCCGGGCCCACCACGTCCGCCGTCCGCGGCGCTCCTCCTCTCGCAGGTCGTCGAGCCAGGTGCCGGGCACCTGGAGGTCCGTCGGCCACCCGAGCTCGGGGAAGGGCTCGGGCTCGATCGACGGCACCGGCGTGCCCACCGGCAGCTGCTCCTCGACCCCGGTGACGAGATCGCGCGAGGGCTCGCCGTCGGCGAGCTCGACGGGGTCGAGCATCGCGACCCAGAGGTAGCTCTGGCACATCGGGTCCTCGTAGTCCACCGCCCACCGGCTCGGGCGCACCGCGACGAGGCCGTCCGGGTCGCGCACCGGCTCGACCTCCCGGGCACGCGGCAGGTGCACCCGCTCGCCCCGGCGCCGCGACCACGTCCCGCCGCTCGTGAACCGCGCGATGGCCGGGGGCTCGTGCCGCTCGGCGAAGACCTCGCCGTCGACCTCGACCCGCAGCAGCTCGCGGTCGCGCAGCCACGCGACGGCGTCACCCGTCGCGCCCTCCTGCGCCCCGTGCCACGTGAGGTGCACCGAGGCCCAGCGCCAGGGCGAGCTGCGCGCGAGCGCGCGGAATCGGTCGACGGTGATCTCCACGGCCACAGGATGCGGCATCGGCGAGATCACACGCCGCGGGTTTTGCCCCGGGTGCCCGGGCACGCGACGATGGCCCGAGCACGTGCCTCGTGACTCGGTGAAACTCCGAACCGGCGGTGAGAGCCCGCGACCCGGCCATGGTGGTCGGTGAACTCTGGTGAGACCCCCAGGGCCGACCGTCATAGTCCGGACGAGAGAGGCGCTGCGGGAGGACAGTCATGCCTGCAGAGGGTCAGAACCTCTTCCAGGAGATCATCGCCGCGCACCTGCAGATCGGGCCCTACGCCCTGTACTGGCTCGAGGCGGTCGGGATCCTCATCGGCGTCGTCAGCGCCTACCTCGGGATGAAGCGGTGGGTGTGGGCCTGGCCGGTCGGCATCAGCGCCAACATCATGCTCTTCGCCGTCTACCTCGGCGCGCTCTTCGGCGCCGACGAGCGGATCCCGCTCTTCGGGCAGGCCGGGCGTCAGATCTTCTTCATCGTCACGAGCATCTACGGCTGGTGGCGCTGGACCCAGATCAAGCGCGAGCGCACCGAGGCGGAGCCGGGCGCGGTCGGCAGCGAAGGGGGAGCCGCGATCGTCCCGCGGTGGGCGACCTCGCGCGAGCGTCTCGTCGTCGCCGGCGTGTGGCTCGGTGGCACGGTCGTCGCGCACCAGGCCTTCGTCACGCTGTGGGCCGCGGCGCCGAACCCGTACTGGCAGCCCGAGTGGTGGTACTTCTGGAGCGACTCGTGGATCTTCGTCGGGTCGATGCTCGCGACGTACATGATGGCGCGCGGGTGGAACGAGTTCTGGCTCGCCTGGATCGCCGTCGACCTCGTCGGGGTCCCGCTCGGCTTCGCCACCGGGTACGTGCCGACCGCCGTCATGTACATCGGCTACGGCGCCTTCGTCCTCTACGGCTTCACCCAGTGGGTGGCGGCTACCCGGCGCGCGGCCGCGACCCCGACCGGGTCCGGGGAGCGCGTCGGCGCCGCCTAGACTGGGCGCCTGTGAAGACCTTCGACTCCCTCTTCGCCGAGCTCACGGCGACCGCGCAGACCCGGCCCGAGGGCTCGGGCACCGTCGCAGCGCTGGACGCCGGCACCCATGCCATCGGCAAGAAGGTCGTCGAGGAGGCCGCCGAGGTGTGGATGGCCGCCGAGCACGAGGGCAAGGAGCGCCTCGCCGAGGAGATCAGCCAGCTGCTCTACCACCTCCAGGTGCTCATGCTCGCCAACGACCTCGAGCTCGACGACGTCTACACCCACCTCTGATCAGGCAGGACCTCCGTGCGCATCGCCGTCCCCAACAAGGGCTCGCTGTCCGAGCCGTCCGTCGCCATGCTCCGAGAGGCCGGCTACCGCGTGCGCCGGGACTCCAAGGAGCTCGTCGTCGCCGACCCCGACAACGGGGTCGAATTCTTCTACCTGCGCCCGCGTGACGTCGCCGTCTACGTCGGGCAGGGCCAGGTCGACGCCGGCATCACCGGTCGCGACCTGCTCCTCGACTCCGGCTCGGCCGCCGTCGAGATCATGCCGCTCGGCTTCGGCGGCTCGACCTTCCGCTTCGCCGGTCGGGCCGGCACGGCGAGCGGCGTCGGCGACCTCCAGGGCCGCCGCGTCGCGACGTCCTACGCCGGGCTCGTCGCCGCGCACCTCGCCGACCACGGCGTGCAGGCCGAGGTCGTGCGGCTCGACGGAGCGGTCGAGACGGCGATCACCCTCGGCGTCGCCGACGCGATCGCCGACGTCGTCGAGACCGGCACGACCCTGCGCAACCAGGGCCTGGAGGTCTTCGGCGAGCCGATCCTGCGCAGCGAGGCCGTCCTCGTGCGCCGGGCCGACGCTGCCGAGTCCGCGGTGGAGGTCCTGCACCGCCGGCTCATGGGCGTCGTCACGGCGCGCCACTACGTCATGCTCGACTACGACTGCCCGACGACGATCGTCGAGCAGGCGGTGACCCTCACCCCGGGCCTGGAGTCGCCGACGATCTCGCCGATGCACGACAAGGACTGGGTCGCCGTGCGGGCCATGGTCCCGCGCGGCCGGACCAACGCGATCATGGACGAGCTCTACGACATCGGGGCCCGCGCGATCCTCGTCACCGAGATCACCGCGTGCCGGCTGTGAACGGCCGAGGTCGTCCCGGCGAGGGGACTGACGCCCCCTTCGTCCCACGGCGCGGTCGCCTCGTGGCGACCGTCCTCGCGGTCCTCACGCTCGTCATCTTCCTGCTCGTCGCGATCTTCGTGCCCGAGCGCTTCCACCTCGTCGACCGGCTCGGCTTCTTCCTCATCGGGCTCGGCGTCGCCGGGCTGCTCAGCCGGTACATGACGATCCGGGCGGTGCCGCGGGCCGACGGCCTGCTCGTGCGCAACCTCGGGCCGCAGCAGGTCGTGCCGTGGGAGGACATCGAGGCCGTGCGCTTCTCCGACGGCATGCCGTGGGTGCGCCTCGACCTCGCCGACGGCGACGACATGGCGGTCATGGCGATCCAGCGGGCCGACGGCTCCGGCTCGCTCGCCCAGGCCCAGCGGCTCAGCGACCTCGTCGGCGCCCACCAGCGCTGATCACTCTGCGCGCACCAGCGCGACTACTCCGCGCGCACCAGCGCGACGGCGTCGGCGTACTCGAGCCCGGTGACCATGAGCAGGTCGACGACCATCGAGCGGACCTGCGCCCGGATGAGCTCGGCCGAGAGGGTCGCCCCGGGCTCGCCCCGACCCGCGGCGCGCCCCACCCGCACGAGCTGCTCGCGCACCTCGATGCCCAGCCGCCCCTGGTCGAGCTCGCGGGCGAGCTCCTCGACGACGACCGCGAGACGGTCGACGACCCGCAGGTAGGGCTCGGGCACGGCCTCGCCGACCCTGACGGCGACACCTGTGCGGCGGGCGAGCACGCGCATGTTGCGCACGCACCGGTCGAGCGGGTTGATCGCCGAGGAGATGAGGCGCACCTCGGCGCGATGGCGCGCGTGCAGCGGTGAGATCGCGGCGATCTCGTTGGCCGCACCGGCCCCGTCGCGCAGCGAGGCGATCATCGCCTCGGTGCCCCGCGCCCGGCGCAGGACGTCGTCGGCGGCCTCGACGTCGCGCTCGCGCACGGCCGACGTGCACTCGTGCAGGACCGCCCCGATCTCCTCGGCGAGGTCGACGATGTCGCGGCGCGGCCTCGTCACGGGGGCGGCCGGCGCGATCATCGCGAGGGTGAGGGCGACGACGCCTCCGAGCACCGCGTCGAGCCAGCGCGAGAAGGCCTGGTCGGGAGCGGCGACGAGGGTTGTGATGATGATCGACTGCACCCCGGCCTGGATGGTGAGCAGCAGCCCGGCGCCGAGGAAGGTCGCGATGGTCATCGCGAGGGTCGCGACGACGGCGAGCTGCCACACCCCGCTGCCGAAGAGGTAGACGAAGAGGTCGCCGACGAGCACCCCGACGGCGACGCCGACGACGAGCTCGCTGACCCGCCGCAGCCGCTGGCCGTAGCTGAGCCCGAGCGTGACGACGACGGTGACGGGGGCGAAGAAGGGCTGCGGGTGATCGAGCAGGTCACGGGCCAGCCACCACGCGAGGGCCGCGCCGAAGGCCGCGGTGAGGATGCGCACGCCGCGCTCCTGCACGCGGCGCACGCGGCTGCGCAGGCCCGCCCGGGGTCGCAGCGAGCGCATCTCGGCACGGATGCTCATCCGAGTCTGCTCGTGTCGAGGACGAGGTCGGCGCGCTCGGCCACGCCGCACAGGACCTCGGCCTCCTGAGCGGCCCATCGCTCCCAGTGCGGGGCGAAGGTCTGCCCGTCGCGCGAGAGGGCTCGCTCGCGGCGCAGCCCCTCGGGGGCCTCGAGCCAGACGAGGAGGTCGACGAGCCCGCCCGCGGGCGGCGCGCCGGTGCCGCAGCCCTCGACGAGGACGTGCGGGGTCCACGGCAGGTGGGCGGTCGGGCCGGGAGCACCGGCGACCCAGTCCCACGTCGGCCAGGAGGCGTCGCGCCCGTCGCGAAGGGGGAGGAGCACGTCCGTCGCGAGGACGTCGGGGGCGGTGGCCAGACCGTCCCAGCCCGGGTAGATCTCGTCGAGCCGCACGACCGGCCAGCGAAGCGTCGCGGCGAGCTCGTCGGCCAGGCGGGTCTTGCCCGACCCGCTGCGGCCGTCGAGGCCGACGACGACGGTGCGGGTCGAGGGCGGGAGCGCCCGGACCCGTCGCAGGACCTCGTGCGCGGGCGCGACGTCCGGGGGCTGGGCTCTCACGACGGGCGAGCCTAGCCGGGGCACTACCCTGACCGACGTGTCCGTCGCCGTCCGTGTCATCCCCTGCCTCGACGTCGACGCCGGGCGCGTCGTCAAGGGCGTCAACTTCGCCGAGCTGAGAGACGCGGGCGACCCCGTCGAGCTGGCCCGCCGCTACGGCGCCGAGGGCGCCGACGAGCTGACCTTCCTCGACGTCACCGCGAGCAGCGGCGACCGGGCGACGACCTACGACGTCGTGAGCCGCACCGCCGAGGAGGTCTTCATCCCGCTGACGGTCGGCGGCGGGGTGCGCACGGTCGACGACGTCGACCGGCTGCTGCGGGTCGGGGCCGACAAGGTCGGGGTCAACACCGCGGCGATCGCCCGCCCGGAGCTCATCAGCGAGGTCGCCGACCGCTTCGGCGCCCAGGTGCTCGTCCTGTCCGCCGACGTGCGCCGTCGCCGGGGCGAGGACGGGGCGCTCGTCGGGGGCTTCGAGGTGACGACCCACGGCGGACGTCGGGGGACCGGCATCGACGCGATCTGGTGGTGCGCGCGGGCCGCCGAGCTCGGCGCCGGCGAGATCCTGCTCAACTCGATGGACGCCGACGGCACGAAGGCCGGCTTCGACATCGAGCTGCTCGCCGCGGTCCGGGCCGAGGTCGGCGTGCCGGTCATCGCGAGCGGGGGAGCGGGCAGCGCCGAGCACTTCGTGCCCGCGGTGGCCGCCGGGGCCGACGCCACGCTGGCCGCGAGCATCTTCCACTTCGGCGAGGTCGGCATCGGCGAGGTCAAGGACGCCCTCGAGGGCGCCGGCTACCCGGTGCGCCGGGGCCGCGCACTCTGAGCGGCCCCGCCGACCTCACATCCCGAGGTCGGCCTCGGTGAGGGTGGCGACCGCAGCCTTCTCGCCGACGAACTCGACCTGGGCGACGCCCTTGCGCCCCGAGAGGAAGAGCAGGATCTCGCCCGGGTGACCGTGCACCTCGACGACGGGGTGGCCGGTGCCGACCCGCTTGCGGTGCTTGGCCGTGACGAGCTCGACGTCGACCCCCTTCGCCCCGCGCAGGAGCAGGGGGGCCATCTTCGCGAGCTGCTTGCCGAGGGCGGTCGTCAGCTCCTGGGGCAGGTGGCGGGGGTTGGCGTCGGCGGTGCCGCGACGCACGTCCTCGTGGTGGATGAACATCTCGACGAGGTTGGCCGCCTCGTCGACCCGGGCGACGCGGGTGGGGTGCCAGGCCGGCGGCCCGGTGCGCACGCGCTCGACGAGGGTGGCGAAGGGGGTGCGCGCGGCCAGCGACCGGGTGGCGGCGTCCGTGCGCCCGGCGAGGGCCGGGACGACGATGCCTGCGGCGAGGTCGAGACGGGCGCTCTCGCGGATGACGAGGTGCGCGGCGAGGTCGGCGACGCTCCACGTCCCGCACAGCGTCGGGGCGTCGGGACCGGCTGCGAGCATCGTGTCGCAGAGCGCTCCGCGCTCGTCGTGGGCGAGTCGGCTCATGGGTCTACCTCACTGGGGTGGTCCGGTGTGTGTCCTGCGCTGTCGTCCTGACGTGGGAGGGTATCCCGGCGGAGCAGGCGGAAGGGGTCTGGGATGGGTGAGGTCGCGGTGGAGCAGCAGCTCCGGCGGCGCGGGCAGCTCGCGACGATCCTGCGCGCGCTGCGCATCATCGGGTGGGGCGTACGGGTGACCCCCGGCACCTTCGCCCTCGCGGTCGTCGGCAGCGTGATCTTCGGCGTGGCCACCGCGGGCATGGCCTGGGCCGTCGGCTGGGTCACCGAGCACCACGTGACGCCCGCCGTCACCGCCGGCGAGGTCGACGGGGGCCGCCTGGCGATCATCTTCGGCGCGATCGCGGCCGTCGTCGCCGCGACGACGGTCGGCGTGCTCGGCCGGCGCATCTTCGGCGCGATGGTCATGTACGGCATCGCGGCCGACTACCGACGCCGCGTCACGCGCCAGTACCTGCGTCTGCCGCTGACGTGGCACCATCGCCACCCCTCCGGCCAGCTCCTGTCGAACGCGAACGCCGACGTCGAGGCGACGTGGTTCGTCTTCATGCCGCTGCCCATGGCGCTCGGCGTGCTCGTCATGCTCGCCTTCGGGCTGGTCCAGATGGCTCTCGTCGACCCGGTGATGATGCTCGTCGGGCTGACCTGCTTCCCGCTGCTCATGATCGCCAACGGCGTCTACCAGCGCCGGATGACGCCGCTGGCGACGACCGCCCAGCAGCTGCGCGCCGAGGTGAGCGAGGTCGCCCACGAGTCGCTCGAGGCGGCGCTCGTCGTGAAGTCGATGGGGGCCGAGGAGCGCGAGACACGCCGTTTCGCCGAGGTCACCGGCCGGCTGCGCCAGGCCAACATCGCCGTCGGTCGCACCCGCGGCACCTTCGACCCCGTCATCGAGGCCATCCCGCAGCTCGCCACGCTCGTCGTCCTCGCCGCCGGCACCGCACGGGTGGGCAGCGGGGCGATGACCCCCGCCGAGGTCGTCCAGGTCGCCTACCTCATCGCCGTCCTCGCCTTCCCCGTGCGTGCCTTCGGCTGGGTGCTCGGCGAGCTGCCGCGCACCGTCGTCGCCTACGAGCGGGTCGAGCGCGTCCTGCTCGAGAGCGGGCACACGACCCACGGGCCGCGGCGCCTCGACGGCCGCGGGCCGGTCGAGCTCTCCCTCGCGGGCGTCTCCTTCCGCTACGAGAGCGCCGAGCGCACCGATCTCGCCGAGCGCGACGAGGACGAGGTCGCCGCGTCCGTCGGCGTCCCGGACCGGCCGCTCGCCGTCGACGGCGTCGACCTGCGCATCGCGCCCGGGCGCACCGTGGCGCTCGTCGGCCCGACCGGGTCGGGCAAGTCGACCCTCGCCGCGCTCACCACCCGTCTGCTCGAGACCACCGCCGGCACCGTGCGCTACGACGGCGTCGACCTCACCGAGCTCGCCGCGGGCGAGGTCAGCCGGGCGGCGGCGCTCGTGCCGCAGGGCACCTTCCTCTTCGACGACACCGTCCGGGGCAACATCACCCTCGGCGAGGAGATCGACGACGACGCGGTCGAGCGCGCCCTGCGCCTGGCGCAGGCGTGGGACTTCGTCGACCGGCTGCCGCACGGCCTCGACACCGAGGTCGGCGAGCGCGGTGCGTCGCTGTCCGGCGGGCAGCGCCAGCGGCTCGCGCTCGCCCGGGCCGTCGTGCGAGAGCCCCGGCTGCTCGTCCTCGACGACGCCACCTCGGCGGTCGACCCCTCCGTCGAGCTGGCGATCCTCCACGGCCTGCAGGAGCGCAGCGGGGGCTCCACGGTGCTGCTCGTCGCCTACCGGCTCTCGACGATCGCGCTCGCCGACGAGGTCGTCCACCTCGAGGGCGGCCGGGTCGTCGACCGGGGGACCCACGCCGAGCTGCTCGGTCGGGACGCCTCCTACGCCCACCTCGTCACCGCGTACGCGCGCCAGGCCGACGAACGCGCCGAGCGCGCCGAGCGCGCGGAGGCGAGCGCATGAGCACCGACACCCGTCCCGCGCAGGACGAGGCCCTGCACGGTCTTGTCAGCTCGCAGGGGTCGACGTGGTCGACCCTGCGCCGCGGTCTCGCGCTCTCGCCCGAGCTGACCCGCGGCATCTGGGTGACGCTCGCGCTCGCCGGGCTCATGACGCTCGGCCGGGTGGTCATCCCGGTCGCGGTCCAGCAGGTCACCGACCACGGCTTCGGCGCTCCCGGCGGCGTCGACACCGGCTACGTCTGGCGCCTCGTCGCGGTGTGCGCCGTCGTCGTGCTCCTCACCGCGTGGTGCGGCTACCTCGTCAACGTCCGCCTCTTCACGGCCTCCGAGTCGGGGCTGGCGACGCTGCGCACGACGGCCTTCCGGCACATCCACGACCTGTCGATGCTCACCCAGAGCTCCCAGCGCCGCGGGTCGATGACCTCACGGGTGACCTCCGACGTCGACACGATCAGCCAGTTCGCCCAGTTCGGCGGCATCATCCTCGTCGTCAGCACCGGGCAGATCCTCGTCTCGCTGCTCCTCATGGCCTTCTACAGCCCGGTGCTGCTCCTCGTCGTGCTCGTGAGCTTCGTCCCGCTCTTCGTCGCCGTGACGCGGCTGCAGCGGGTCCTCGGCCGGGCCTACCTCGCCGTGCGCGAGCGCGTCGGAGACATGCTCGCCGCCATCTCCGAGTCGATCGGGGGCGCCGAGACGATCCGGGCCCACCACGTCCAGGACCGCACGGCAGCCCGGATCGACGGGGCGGTCGAGGCCCACCGCTCCGCCGCCGTGCGGGCCCACGTCCGCTCCTCGCTCGCCTTCGGCGTCGGGCAGTTCTTCACCGGCCTGACCCTGGGCACCGTGCTCGCGGTCGGCACGTGGCTCGCCGTGCACGGTCACCTCACCCTCGGCGAGCTGCTCGCCTTCCTCTTCCTCGTCAACCTCTTCACCCAGCCGGTGCAGCAGGCCACCGAGATCCTCAACGAGCTGCAGAACGCCGTCGCCGGGTGGCGCCGGGTCCTCGACGTCGTCGAGACCCCGGCCGACATCGCCGACCCGGGCGAGGACGGCGAGGTGCTCCCGCGCGGTCCCGTGGCCGTCGAGCTGAGCGACGTCGGCTTCGCCTACCCGGGCGGACCGCCGGTCCTCACCGACGTCAGCTGGCGGGTCGAGCCGCGCAGCCGCGTGGCCGTCGTCGGCGAGACCGGGTCGGGCAAGTCGACGCTGGCCAAGCTGCTCACCCGCCTCGTCGACCCCTCGTCGGGCGAGGTGCGCCTCGACGGCGTCGAGCTGTCGCGGGTGCGCTTCTCCAGCCTGCGCGAGCGCGTCGTCCTCGTGCCGCAGGAGGGCTTCCTCTTCGACGCCGACCTCGCGACCAACATCCGGCTCGGCGCGCCCGACGCGACCGACGCGCGGATCCAGGCCGCCGTCGACGACCTCGGGCTCGGCCCGTGGCTGTCCGGCCTGCCGGCCGGGCTCGCCTCGCAGGTCGGCCCGCGCGGCGAGTCGCTCTCGGCCGGCGAGCGCCAGCTCGTCGCCATCGTCCGCGCCTACCTCGCCGACCCCGACCTCCTCGTCCTCGACGAGGCGACGAGCGCGGTCGACCCGGCGACGGAGGTGCGCATCCAGGATGCCCTCGACCGGCTGCTCGAGGGCCGCACCTCGGTGACGATCGCCCACCGCCTCTCGACCGCGGAGGCGGCCGACGAGGTCGTCGTCGTCGACGCGGGCCGCATCGTCGAGCGCGGCCCGCACCGCGACCTCGTCGGTGCCGGTGGCACCTACTCCGCGCTGCACGCGTCGTGGGCGGCCCAGCAGCAGCACTGAGGGTCGGTCAGGGCCCAAGGGTCAGGGTGGCCCGGGTGACGGGCGAGTTGTCGGGCGCGGGTGTCGCTGAGGCACGATGTGCGGGTGCCCGAGACCACCCCTTCGCCCCTGCCCGCCGAGATCGCCGACCGGCTCTCGCGCGACCCCGCTGGCCTCGTCGCCGCGGTGATCCAGCAGCACGACACCCGTGAGGTGCTCATGCTCGGGTGGATGGACGACGAGGCCCTGCACCGCACGCTGACGACCGGGCGGGTGACCTTCTGGTCGCGCAGCCGCGGCGAGTACTGGCGCAAGGGCGACACCTCGGGCCATGCCCAGCACGTGCGCTCCGTCGCGCTCGACTGCGACGGAGACGCGCTCCTCGTCCAGGTCGAGCAGGTCGGCGCGGCCTGTCACACCGGGGACCGCACGTGCTTCGACGCGGGCCGGCTCGACGCCGTCGTCAGTGACGGGGGAGCGGCATGACCGCGCTGCCCGAGCTCGGCTACGGACGTACGTGGCCCGATGCCGACACCTTCGGCGTCCTCGCCCGCGACCGGCGCGTCATCCCCGTCGTGCGCCGGCTCATGGCCGACGCCGAGACCCCGCTGTCGGTCTACCGCAAGCTGGCGAAGGGGGAGCCCGGCACCTTCCTGCTCGAGTCCGCCGAGCAGGGCGTGTGGTCGCGCTGGTCGATCATCGGGGCCCGCAGCCGCGCCACCCTCACCGAGCGCGACGGCGAGGCGCTGTGGATCGGCGAGCCGCCGGCCGGGGTGCCGACGACCGGCTCGCCGGTCGAGGTCCTGCGCGCCACCCTCGAGGCCCTGCGCACCGAGCCGGTCGAGGGCCTGCCGCCGCTGACGTCCGGGATGGTCGGCGCGATCTCCTACGACGCGGTCCGGCGCTGGGAGCGGGTCCCGGCGACCCTGCCCGACGTGCTCGGCGTCCCCGAGGTCGGCATGGTGCTCGCCACCGACGTCGCCGTCCTCGACCACTCCGACGGCTCGCTGATCCTCATCGCCAACGCGATCAACTACGACGACACCGACGAGCGGGTCGACCAGGCCTACGACGACGCGGTGGCCCGTCTCGACGAGATGGTGCTCGCCCTCGCCGAGCCGGCGCCCAGCACGGTCGCCACCGTCGACCCCGACGTCGTCGCCGACGCCATGGCCTCGGTGACGAGCGACGTGACCCCCGAGCGCTACCAGGAGATCGTCGAGGAGGCGAAGGAGGACATCCGTGCCGGCGAGGTCTTCCAGGTCGTCCTCTCGCAGCGCTTCTCCATGGACTGCCCGGCCGACCCGACGGAGGTCTACCGCGCGTTGCGGGCGGCCAACCCGAGCCCGTACATGTACTTCTTCCGCCTGCCGCGGGCCGACGGCAGCACCTACGACGTCGTCGGCGGCTCGCCCGAGGCGCTCGTCACCGTCACCGGCCGCGAGGCGCTGACCCACCCGATCGCCGGCACCCGGCCCCGGGGCAAGACCCTCGAGGAGGACATCGCCCTCGCCGAGGAGCTGCTCGCCGACCCCAAGGAGCGTTCCGAGCACGTCATGCTCGTCGACCTCGGGCGCAACGACCTCCAGCGGGTGTGCGAGGCGGGCACCGTCGACTGCCTCGAGCTCATGGACGTCCGGCGCTACAGCCACGTCACCCACCTCGAGTCCACGGTCGTCGGCCGGATGCGCCCCGAGGTCAGCGCCTACGACGTCCTCGTCTCGACCTTCCCCGCCGGCACCCTGTCGGGGGCGCCCAAGCCCCGTGCCCTCGCCCTCATCGAGCACTACGAGCGCAGCCGCCGCGGCGTCTACGGCGGGGTCGTCGGCTACCTCGACTTCCACGGCGACATGGACATGGCCATCGCCATCCGCACCGCGCTCGTCGTCGACGGGCGGGCGCACGTCCAGGCCGGCGCCGGCATCGTCGCCGACTCCGTGCCCCACCTCGAGCACGCCGAGTGCGTGGCCAAGGCCGGGGCCGCCCTGCGGGCGGTCGCGACGGCCGGGGCGATGCGCACGGTGGGCCCGACGCAGCGGGGCCACGGGGGCACGGCATGAGGTCCGTGCTCACCCGCAAGCTCGTCGTCCTGCTCCTCGCCCTGCTCGGGGCGCTCGTCACCCTCGCCGCCACCCGCGGGGTGTGGGTGAGCGGCACCGTCACCGACGTCGCCGGGGCCACCCCCGCCGAGGCGACCGGGGGAGAGGCCGCCCCGGGCCTGGCCGGTGTCGCCCTCGTCGGCGCGGCCGCCGCCGTCGCGGCCCTCACGAGCGGTCGGATCGGTCGCGTCGTCTCCGCGCTGGCCCTCCTCGGCGTCCTCCTCGTCGTCGTCGTGCTCGTCGTACGGGTCCTGCTCGACCCCGCGGCGGTGCTCGGCTCGGTGGCCGGGGGCCGCTCCGGCACCACGGCGACCCTGCCGGCCGAGGCATCCGTGACGGCCTGGCCGTGGGTCGCCGCGGCGAGCGTCGTCCCCTTCGCGCTGGCCGCCCTCGGCGTCCTCCTCGCCGGCGGCCGGTGGAGCGCGCTCGGCGCCGACTCCTCCGGCGGGCGCTCCGGGACCGTGGCCGGCGGCTCCGGCACGGGTGCCCCGCGCTCGGACTGGGATCGCCTCAGCGAGGGCGAGGACCCCACGACGTGAGGCAGCGTGCCGGGGGCCCAGCCGCGGAGACTAACCTGGCCCCATGCCCAGCGTCCTGACCCAGATCATCGACGGCGTGCGCGAGGACCTCGCCGCCCGGGAGCTCGATCTCCCGCTGCGCGACGTGCAGCGACGGGCCGAGGAGGCCCCCGCCCCGCGCGACGCGTGGTCGCGGCTGCGCGCCCCCGAGCTGAGCGTCATCTCCGAGGTCAAGCGCTCGAGCCCGAGCAAGGGCCCCCTCGCCGAGATCCCCGACCCCGCAGCCCTGGCGAGCCAGTACGCGCAGGGCGGGGCGGCCGCGATCTCCGTGCTCACCGAGCAGCGCCGCTTCGGCGGCTCGCTCGCCGACCTCGACGCCGTGCGCGCCGCGGTCGACGTGCCCGTGCTGCGCAAGGACTTCGTCGTCACGCCCTACCAGGTGTGGGAGGCACGGGCCCACGGCGCCGACATCGTCCTGCTCATCGTCGCCGCCCTCGACGACCTCCAGCTCGCCGAGCTGCTCGCCCTCACCGGCCGGCTCGGCATGACCGCGCTCGTCGAGGTGCACGACGAGGCGGAGACCGTCCGCGCCGTCGACTCCGGCGCCTCGGTCATCGGCGTCAACAACCGCAATCTCAAGACCCTGGAGGTCGACATCTCCACCTTCGCCAGGCTCGCCCCGCTCGTCCCCGACGGGTGCGTCAAGGTCGCCGAGTCCGGCGTCCGCGACGTCGCCGACGCCGCTACCTTCGCCGCTGCCGGCGCCGACGCGATCCTCGTCGGCGAGGCCCTCGTCACCGGCGGCGACCCGGCCGCCGCGGTCGCCGCGATGCGAGGCGTGCGATGAGCGCCCCCGTCCAGGCCGGCCGCTTCGGCCGCTTCGGCGGCCGGTACGTGCCCGAGGCCCTCATCCCCGCGCTCGAGGAGCTCGACGAGGCCCGCCAGAAGGCCGTCCTCGACCCCGACTTCACCGACGAGCTCGACCGGCTGCACCGCACGTACACCGGTCGTCCGAGCATCATCACCGAGGTGCCGCGCTTCGCCGCTCACGCCGGCGGCGTGCGGATGATCCTCAAGCGCGAGGACCTCAACCACACCGGCTCGCACAAGATCAACAACGTCCTCGCGCAGTGCCTGCTCGCCCAGCGGATGGGCAAGCGCCGGGTCATCGCCGAGACCGGCGCCGGCCAGCACGGCGTCGCGACCGCGACCGCCGCCGCGCTCATGGGACTCGAGTGCACCGTCTACATGGGCCGGGTCGACACCGAGCGCCAGGCGCTCAACGTCGCCCGCATGCGCATCCTCGGCGCCGAGGTCGTCGCCGTCGAGCACGGCAGCGCGACGCTCAAGGACGCCATCAACGAGGCCCTGCGCGACTGGGTGACCAACGTCGGGCACACCCACTACGTGCTCGGCACGGTGACCGGGCCGCACCCCTTCCCGGAGATGGTCCGCGACTTCCACAAGATCATCGGCGAGGAGGCGCGTGACCAGGTCCTCGGGCTCACCGGTCGTCTGCCCGACGCCGTCGTCGCCTGCGTCGGCGGCGGGTCCAACGCGATGGGGATCTTCCACCGCTTCGTCGAGGACACCGACGTCCGCCTCGTCGGGATCGAGGCCGCGGGCGCGGGGGTCACGACGGGCCGGCACGCCGCCCGCTTCGCCACCGCCGACCCCGGGGTGCTGCACGGCGCGATGAGCTATCTCATGCAGGACCGCGAGGGCCAGACCCTCGAGACCCACTCGATCTCTGCCGGCCTGGACTACCCGAGCGTCGGCCCCGAGCACGCCCACCTGCGCGACACCGGTCGGGCCGAGTACCGGTACGCCACGGACGACGACGCCATGGAGGCCTTCCGCCTGCTGTGCCGCACCGAGGGCATCATCCCGGCCATCGAGTCGGCCCACGCCCTCGCGGGCGCCCTCGTGCTCGGGCGCGAGCTCGGGCCCGACGGGCTCGTCCTCGTCAACCTCTCCGGTCGCGGCGACAAGGACATGCACACCGCCGCCCAGTACTTCGGGCTCGTCGACGGCGAGCTGCCGCCGCCGAGCGAGGAGGCGACCGCCGACGGCGGCGCCGAGAGCGTCACGCCCGTGCAGGACGAAGGGGTGCAGGAGTGAGCGTGCAGACCACGGACCTCGGTGTCGGCGAGGTCCTCGCCCGGTGCCGTGCCGAGGGGCGCGCCGCGCTCGTCGGCTACCTGCCCGTCGGCTACCCCGACGTCCCGACCTCGATCCGCGCGATGGAGGTCATGTGCGCCGCCGGGGTCGACGTCGTCGAGGTCGGCATGCCCTACAGCGACCCCCTCATGGACGGGCCGGTCATCCAGCGCGCGGCCACCGAGGCCCTGGAGCGCGGCGTCCACGTCGACGACGTCTTCGCCGCGACGGCCGCGGTGCGGGCCACCGGCACGCCGCCGCTCGTCATGTCGTACTGGAACCTCGTCCTGCGGCGCGGGGTGGCGCAGTACGCCGCCGACCTCGCCGCCGCCGGGGGAGCGGGTCTCATCACCCCCGACCTCGTGCCCGACGAGGCCCAGGACTGGGTCGAGGCCTCCGACGAGCACGGTCTCGACCGGGTCTTCCTCGTCGCCCCGAGCTCGACCCCGGAGCGGCTCGAGCGGGTCACCGCGGCCTGCCGTGGCTTCGTCTACGCCGCGTCGACGATGGGGGTCACCGGAGCGCGCACGAGCGTCGGCGACACCGCCGGCGAGCTCGTCGCGCGGGTGCGCGAGCACACCGACACCCCGGTCTGCGTCGGTCTCGGCGTGTCGACCCGCGAGCAGGCGGCGCAGATCGCCCGCTTCGCCGACGGGGTCATCGTCGGGTCCGCACTCGTCGCCACCCTCCAGGACGTCCCGGCGCAGGAGGGCCTGGAGCGCCTCGACGCGCTGACCCGCGAGCTCGCCGCCGGCGTGCGCGAGGGCCGGTGATGACCGGGACGACGACCGCGGACGCGGCGACGACGTCGCGCCGCCCGCTCGTCCTCGACGTCCTCGGGCTGCTCGCCCGGCTCGTCCTCGGCGGGGCGCTCCTGCTCGCCGGCGGGCTGAAGATCGGCAACCCCTCCGGCTCGGCCCGTGCCGTCCAGGCCTACGACGTCCTGCCCTTCGAGGTGGCCCGGGTCGTCGGCTACGGGCTGCCCTACGTCGAGGTGATCCTCGGCCTGCTCCTCGTCCTCGGGCTCTTCACCCGGGCGAGCGCGGTGCTCGGGGGTCTGCTCATGGTGGTTTTCGTCGTCGGCATCGCCCAGGCCTGGGCCCGCGGCCTGACCATCGACTGCGGCTGCTTCGGCGGCGGCGGCCAGGTCGCCGCCGACCAGACCGAGTACGGCACCGAGATCCTGCGTGACCTCGGCCTGGCCCTGTGCGGCGCCTACCTCGTCGTGCGACCGCGCACCCTCGCCGGTCTCGACCGCGCCCTCCTCGGGCGCTGAACCCTCCTTCGTCCCCACCCGACCAGACGCACAGCAAGGCAGGCACGTGATGAGCCAGGACAGGCAGGCCAAGATCCAGGCGGCGGCGAAGGGGCAGCGCACCGGCGCCAACCCCCTCCTCGTCGGGGGCGTCGTGCTGATCGTCGCGGTGGTCGTCGTCGTCGCCGGCGTCGTGTGGTCGAGCCAGAAGGACGCCGTCCAGACCGGCGGCCCGCCGCCCGGGACCCAGATGGGACAGCCCTTCGACCCCTACCCGGACGCCCCGACTGTCGAGGGCGCGCCGACGCTCGACGTCTACGAGGACTTCCGGTGCCCGGCGTGCAAGCTCTTCGAGCAGGCCTTCGGGCAGACCGTCGGCGACCTCGCCCAGGAGGGCAAGATCGAGCTGCGGGTCCACCTCAAGACGGTCATCGACTCCAACTTCGGCCAGGAGGGCTCCTCGATCGCCGCGAGCAGCGCGTTGTGCGCGGCGGACCAGGGCGGCTGGACCGGCATGCACCAGTGGCTCTTCGCCAACCAGCCGACGGAGCCCGGCGAGTTCACGAAGGACCAGCTCGAGCAGGGCGCGAAGGCCGGGGGCCTGTCCGGTGACCAGCTCGACGCGTGGCAGGAGTGCAGCGACGCGGGCGTCTACCGGGCGTACGTGCGCAGCGTCGACGACCAGTCGGTCAAGGACCAGATCACCTCGACCCCGACGATCGTCGTCGACGGCACCCAGCTGAGCTGGGGCGCCCTCGTGCCGGACGGCCGGCCCGACGTCGCCGCATTCACCCGGATCGTCACCAGCGGTGAGGTCCCGAAGGACATGGTGGTCTCCTGATGAGCCTCGCACCCCCGACCGTCGCCGTCCCGGCCGCGCTGCCCAGCCCAGAGGTCGGCGCGTGGAGCATCGGCCCGCTGACGATCCACGCCTACGCGCTGTGCATCCTCGCCGGCATCATGGCCGCCGTCTGGATCGCCCAGAAGCGGATCGAGACCCGCGGCGGGCGTGAGGGCGTCGTCCTCGACATCGCCCTGTGGGCGGTGCCCGCCGGCATCATCGGCGCGCGGGTCTACCACGTCATCACCACCCCAGAGCCCTACTTCGGGCCCGGAGGCTCGCTCGTCGCCGCGCTGCAGATCTGGAACGGCGGGCTCGGCATCTGGGGCGCCGTCGCCGGGGGAGCGGTCGGCGCGTGGATCGCGGCCCGCCGCTACGACGTGCCGATCGGGGCCCTCGCCGACTCGGTCGCGCCCGCGCTGCCCGTCGCCCAGGCGATCGGGCGCTGGGGCAACTGGTTCAACAACGAGCTCTACGGGCGCGAGACCGACGTGCCGTGGGCGCTGGAGATCCACCGCTGGGACAGCTCCACGGGACGGGCCGTCCTCGACGCCTCCGGCCAGGCCGAGGTCATCGGGACCTTCCACCCGATCTTCCTCTACGAGTCGATCTTCTGCCTGCTCCTCGCCCTCGCCCTGCTCCTGCTCGACCGGCGCCGCTCGCTGCACCCGGGGCAGCTCTTCGGCGCCTACGTCATGGGCTACCCGCTCGGCCGGGTCGTGCTGGAGACGATGCGCACCGACGAGGCGCAGATCGTCCTCGGGCAGCGCCTCAACGTGTGGACCAGCCTCGTCGTCGTCGTCATCGGCGCGGTGATCTGGGTGCTCGCCGGACGGCGGGCGAAGGGCGCGACCGGCGCCCCGGACGCCCCGGAGGACCGGGTCGAGACGCCCTCGACGACCACCGGCTGAGCCGCGTCTCGCCATTCGAGATCGGGCGGTCACCAGGTAAGACGCTGTCCTGCTACTCTCGCCGCGTGGCCGCTGCCGTCCACGCCGCCCGCACGCCTCGGGCCCGCCTGCACGTCCCATCGCTGCGGCGACGCCAGGGCGTCCCCCTCGAGAGATAAGGACGGTGATCGTCGGTGACGACCTCGCCCTTCCACCGCTTCTCAGCGCACCCGGCCGACACGGGGCTCTACCGCCGTGAGGCCGAGCACGACGCCTGCGGCGTCGCCATGGTCGCCACCATGCGGGGGCACGCAGGCCGCGACATCGTCGACCACGCGCTGCTCGCGCTCATCAACCTCGACCACCGCGGCGCGACGGGGGCCGACCCGCTCGTCGGCGACGGCGCCGGCATCCTCACCCAGGTCCCCGACCGCTTCCTGCGCGAGGTCGTCGACTTCGAGCTGCCCGCTGCCGGCGCGTACGCCGTGGGCACCGCCTTCGTCCCGCGCGAGGACGACCAGCGCACCGAGGTGATCGCCGCGATCGAGACGATCGTGCGCGAGGAGGGACTCGTCGTCCTCGGGTGGCGCGACGTGCCCGTCGAGCGCGACATCGTCGGCGACATGGCCCGCGAGGTCATGCCGCTCTTCCGCCAGCTCTTCGTGGCCGCCCCGGAGGGCGAGATCACCGGCATGACCCTGGAGCGCCTCGCCTACTGCGTGCGCAAGCGCGCCGAGCGCGAGGCCGACGTCTACTTCGCCTCGCTCAGCTCGCGCACCATGGTCTACAAGGGCATGCTGACGACCACCCAGCTCGAGCCCTTCTACCCCGACCTGCGCGACGAGCGCTTCGAGACCGAGCTCGCGCTCGTGCACTCGCGCTTCTCGACGAACACCTTCCCGAGCTGGCCGCTCAGCCACCCGATGCGCTTCATCGCCCACAACGGCGAGATCAACACGGTCAAGGGCAACCGCAACTGGATGCACGCCCGGGAGTCGCAGCTGACCTCCCCGCTCATCCCCGGCGACATCTCTCGCCTCTTCCCCATCTGCACCCCTGGCGCCTCGGACTCGGCCTCCTTCGACGAGGTCCTCGAGCTGCTCCACCTCAGCGGGCGCTCCCTGCCGCACGCCGTGCTCATGATGATCCCGGAGGCCTGGGAGAACCACGAGAGCATGGACCCGGCCCGCAAGGCCTTCTACGAGTTCCACTCGATGTTCATGGAGCCGTGGGACGGCCCGGCCTGCGTGACCTTCACCGACGGCCGCCTCGCCGGCGCCGTCCTCGACCGCAACGGGCTGCGCCCCGGCCGCTACTGGGTGACCGACGACGGTCTCGTCGTCCTCGCCTCGGAGTCCGGCGTCCTCGACATCGAGCCCGAGCGGGTCGTGCGCAAGGGCCGGCTCATGCCCGGCAAGATGTTCCTCGTCGACACCCAGGAGGGGCGGATCGTCGAGGACGAGGAGATCAAGTCCCGGCTCGCCGAGGCCAACCCCTACGAGGACTGGCTGCACGCCGGCCGCATCATGCTCGCCGACCTGCCGCCGCGCGAGCACGTCATGCACACGCCGGCCTCCGTGCGCCGCCGCCAGCAGACCTTCGGCTACACCGAGGAGGAGCTGTCGATCCTCCTCACGCCGATGGCCAAGCAGGGTGGCGAGGCGCTCGGCTCGATGGGCACCGACACCCCCATCGCCGTGCTCTCGAGCAAGCCGCGCCTCATCTTCGACTACTTCAACCAGATGTTCGCGCAGGTGACCAACCCGCCGCTCGACGCCATCCGCGAGGAGCTCGTCACCGCCCTCGGCACGGCGATCGGCCCGGAGGGCAACGCCCTGACGGCCGAGCCCGCCCACGCGCGCCAGGTGATCCTGCCCTTCCCCGTCATCGACAACGACGAGCTCGCGAAGATCGTCCACATCAACGCCGACGGTGACCTGCCCGGCTACGCGACCCTCGTCGTGCGCGGCCTGTACGACGTCAGCGGCGGCGAGGCCGCCCTGCGCGCCCGGCTCACGGAGATCTGCGCGGAGGTCTCCGCCGCGATCGAGCAGGGTGCCCGCTTCATCGTCCTGTCCGACCGGGACTCGGGGCGCGACCTCGCCCCGATCCCCTCGCTGCTGCTCACCTCGGCGGTGCACCACCACCTCATCCGCGAGAAGACTCGCACCCAGGTGGGTCTGCTCGTCGAGGCCGGCGACGTCCGCGAGGTCCACCACGTCGCCCTGCTCATCGGCTACGGCGCCGCCGTCGTCAACCCCTACCTCGCCATGGAGTCCGTCGAGGACATGGTCCGTCGCGGCGTCATCGAGGGGGTGAGCGAGGAGCAGGCCGTGAAGAACCTCATCAAGGCCCTCGGCAAGGGCGTGCTCAAGGTGATGTCGAAGATGGGCATCTCGACCGTCGCGAGCTACCGCGGCGCGCAGGTCTTCGAGGCGCTCGGCCTCTCGCAGGAGCTCGTCGACGAGTTCTTCACCGGCACGGTCAGCCAGCTCGGCGGCGTCGGTCTCGACGTCGTCGCCGCGGAGACCGCCGCCCGTCACTCGACGGCCTACCCGCCGGACGGGATGGCCCTGCCGCACCGTCACCTCGCCACCGGCGGCGAGTACAAGTGGCGCCGCGAGGGCGAGCCGCACCTCTTCGACCCCGACACCGTCTTCCGCCTCCAGCATTCGACGCGGGCCCGGCGCTACGACATCTTCAAGCAGTACACGCAGCGCGTCGACGACCAGTCCGAGCGCCTCATGACCCTGCGCGGGCTCTTCGAGCTCGGCGGCGGCGAGCGGCGCGAGCCGATCAGCGTCGACGAGGTCGAGCCGGTGAGCGAGATCGTCAAGCGCTTCAACACCGGCGCGATGAGCTACGGCTCGATCAGCCAGGAGGCGCACGAGACCCTCGCCGTCGCGATGAACCGTCTCGGCGGCCGGTCCAACACCGGCGAGGGCGGCGAGGACCTCGAGCGTCTCGTCGACCCGGAGCGTCGCAGCGCGATCAAGCAGGTGGCCTCGGGCCGCTTCGGCGTGACGAGCGCGTACCTGACGAACGCCGACGACATCCAGATCAAGATGGCGCAGGGTGCCAAGCCGGGCGAAGGGGGGCAGCTGCCGGGCCACAAGGTCTACCCGTGGGTGGCCAAGACCCGTCACTCGACCCCCGGCGTGGGTCTCATCAGCCCGCCGCCGCACCACGACATCTACTCGATCGAGGACCTCGCCCAGCTCATCCACGACCTCAAGAACGCCAACCCGGCGGCCCGCATCCACGTCAAGCTCGTCTCCGAGGTCGGCGTCGGCACGGTCGCGGCGGGCGTGAGCAAGGCCCACGCCGACGTCGTGCTCATCTCGGGCAACGACGGCGGCACCGGCGCCTCCCCGCTCACCTCGCTCAAGCACGCGGGCGGCCCCTGGGAGCTCGGGCTCGCCGAGACCCAGCAGACCCTCGTGCTCAACGGGCTGCGCGACCGGATCGTCGTGCAGGTCGACGGGCAGATCAAGACCGGCCGCGACGTCGTCATCGCGGCGCTGCTCGGCGCGGAGGAGTTCGGCTTCGCGACCGCGCCGCTCGTCGTCAGCGGCTGCATCATGATGCGCGTCTGCCACCTCGACACCTGCCCCGTGGGCATCGCGACGCAGAACCCCGAGCTGCGGGCGCGCTACTCCGGTCAGCCCGAGTTCGTCGAGACCTTCTTCGAGTACATCGCCCAGGAGGTGCGCGAGCACCTCGCCGCGCTCGGCCTGCGCTCCGTCGAGGAGGCCATCGGCCAGATCGGCATGCTCGACACGCGTCGGGCCGTCGAGCACTGGAAGGCCGCCGGGCTCGACCTCGCCCCGGTCCTGGCGAAGGTCGAGGCCTTCGACGGCTCCGGCATCCGCCACACGAAGGCGCAGGACCACGGCCTCGAGCGCGCGCTGGACCACCGGCTCGTCGAGATCGCCCGGCCGACCCTGACGGACGGCGCCCCGTCCCGTGGCGAGGTCGAGATCCGCAACGTCAACCGCACGGTCGGCACGATGCTCGGCCACGAGCTGACCAAGCGCTACCCCGAGGGCCTGCCCGAGGGCACCGTCGACATCACCGCGCGCGGCAGCGCCGGCCAGTCCTTCGGCGCCTTCCTGCCGAAGGGGGTCGCGCTGCGCCTCGTCGGCGACGCCAACGACTACGTGGCGAAGGGGTTGTCCGGCGGCCGCGTCGTCGTCACCCCGCCGGAGGGCTCGGCCCTCATCGCGGAGGACAACGTCATCGCCGGCAACGTCATCGGCTACGGCGCGACCTCGGGCGAGATCTACCTGCGCGGTGTCGTCGGCGAGCGCTTCTGCGTGCGCAACTCCGGGGCGACCGCGGTCGTCGAAGGGGTCGGCGACCACGGCTGCGAGTACATGACCGGTGGCACGGTCCTCGTCCTCGGCGCCACGGGCCGCAACTTCGCCGCCGGGATGTCCGGCGGGCAGGCCTACGTCCTCGACCTCGACGACGCGCTCGTCAACACCGAGCTCGTCGACGTCACCCCGCTGCGCACCGGTGACGAGCCGGTCGTGCGCCGGCTGCTGCAGGCCCACGTCGAGCACACCGGCTCGGTCGTGGCCCAGCGGCTCCTCGACGAGGGGGAGGCGGGTCTGGCCCGCTTCTCGCTCGTCCTCCCTCGCGACTACCAGCGCGTCCTCGACGTGCGGGCCGAGGCCGAGGCCGAGGGCCTCGACGCCGACGGCGCGCAGGTCTGGGACCGGATCATGGAGGCTTCCCGTGGCTGACCCCCAGGGCTTTCTCACCACCCGCGAGCGGGAGCTGCCCAAGCGGCGGCCCGTCGAGGTCCGGATCAAGGACTGGAAGGAGGTGTACGAGGAGCAGGAGCTCGCGCAGCTCGAGCGCCAGGCCGGCCGCTGCATGGACTGCGGCATCCCCTTCTGCCACTCCGGGTGCCCGCTGGGCAACCTCATCCCCGAGTGGAACACCCTCGCGTGGAAGGGCGAGTGGCACGACGCGATCGAGCGGCTGCACGCGACGAACAACTTCCCGGAGTTCACCGGGCGGCTGTGCCCCGCGCCGTGCGAGACCGCGTGCGTCCTCGGCATCAACCAGCCCGCGGTGACGATCAAGCAGGTCGAGGTGACGACGATCGAGGAGGCCTTCGGCCGCGGCGACGTCGCCCCGCAGATCCCCGACCGGCTCACCGGCAAGACCGTCGCCGTCGTCGGCTCGGGCCCGGCCGGCCTCGCCGCCGCCCAGCAGCTGACCCGCGCCGGTCACACCGTCGCGGTGTACGAGCGGGCCGACAAGCCCGGCGGGCTGCTGCGCTACGGCATCCCCGAGTTCAAGATGGAGAAGCGGGTCGTCGACCGCCGTCTGGCGCAGATGCGCTCGGAGGGCACCCGCTTCCGCTCCGGCGTCGACGTCGGCGTCGAGATCACCGGCCAGCAGCTGCGCGACCGCTACGACGCCGTCGTCCTGGCCGTCGGCGCGACCGTCCCGCGCGACCTGCCCGTCCCCGGTCGCGAGCTCGAGGGCGTCATGCAGGCGATGGACTTCCTGCCCGACGCCAACCGGGTCGCCGTCGGCGAGGAGGCGCCCGGTCAGGTCACCGCCGAGGGCAAGGACGTCATCATCATCGGCGGCGGCGACACCGGCGCGGACTGCCTCGGCACGTCCATCCGCCAGGGCGCCCGCTCGGTGACGAGCCTGGAGATCATGCCGCAGCCCGAGCAGGAGCGGGCCGCCGGGCAGCCCTGGCCGACCTACCCCTCGCTCTTCCGGGTCGCCTCGGCCCACGAGGAGGGCGGCGAGCGTCTCTACGCGGTGTCGACCACCGAGATCGTCGGCGACGAGCAGGGCCGCGTCAGTGGGCTGCGTCTCACCGAGGTCGAGCGCGGGGCCGACGGCTTCACCCCGGTGCCCGGCAGCGAGCGCGAGCTGCCCGCGCAGCTCGTGCTCCTCGCCATGGGCTTCCTCGGGCCGCAGGCCCAGGGGCTCGTCGAGCAGCTCGGCGTCGACCTCGACGAGCGCTCCAACGTCGTGCGCGACGCCCAGTACATGAGCACCGTGCCCGGCGTCTTCGTCGCCGGCGACGCCGGCCGGGGCCAGTCGCTCATCGTGTGGGCGATCGCCGAGGGCCGCGCCGCCGCGCACGGGGTCGACCGCTACCTCATGGGCAGCTCGAAGCTCCCGCGCCCGGTCAACCCGACCGACCGCCCGCTCATGGCCTGAGCAGGCCGGGGCGACCCCCCCCTTGGCACGACCGCTGACCCGCACCACGCCCTGTGGTGCGGGTCACGTGCGTCCTGCCCCCGGTCGTAGGATGAGGATCATGCGTCGCGCGAAGATCGTCTGCACCCTCGGCCCCTCGACCTCCACCCCGCAGAAGATCCAGGAGCTCGTCGCCGCGGGCATGGACCTCGCCCGGCTCAACCTCTCGCACGGCGACCACGCCGTCCACGAGGCGAACTACCGCGCCGTGCGCGCCGCGGGCGACGCGGCCGGCCGCGCCGTCGGCACCCTCGCCGACCTCCAGGGGCCCAAGATCCGCACCGGGCGCTTCGCCGACGGGCCGATCACCCTCACGCCCGGCGAGCACTTCACCATCACCACCCGCGACGTGCCGGGCGACGAGCAGGTCGTCGGCACGACGTACGCGGGCCTGCCCGGCGACGTCAGCGCGGGAGACCGCATCCTCGTCGACGACGGCAAGATCTCGCTGACCGTCGAGGAGGTCACCGAGACCGACGTGCGCTGCGTCGTCGTCTACGGCGGACCGCTGTCGAACAACAAGGGGATCAACCTGCCCGGCGTCGCGGTCTCCGTGCCCGCGCTGTCGGAGAAGGACGAGGACGACCTGCGCTGGGCCGTGCGGCTCGGGGTCGACTTCGTCGCGCTGAGCTTCGTGCGCAGCGCCCGTGACATCGACCGCGTGCACGAGATCATGGACGAGGAGGGCGCCCGCCTGCCCGTCATCGCCAAGATCGAGAAGCCCCAGGCCGTCGACGACCTCGACGCGATCGTCGACGCCTTCGACGGGATCATGGTCGCCCGCGGCGACCTCGGCGTCGAGATGCCGCTCGAGGAGGTCCCGCTCGTGCAGAAGCGCGCGGTCGACATGGCCCGCCGCAAGGCCAAGCCCGTCATCGTCGCCACCCAGGTGCTCGAGTCGATGATGGAGAGCAGCCGGCCGACGCGGGCCGAGGCCTCCGACGCCGCCAACGCCGTCCTCGACGGCGCCGACGCGCTCATGCTCTCCGGCGAGACCGCCGCGGGGGCGTTCCCCATCGAGGCCGTCACCGTCATGGCCCGGATCATCGAGAGCACCGAGGACAACGGCCTCGAGCGCATCGACCACCTCTCCGGCATGGGCACCGCACAGGGCGCGGTCATCACCCGCGCGGCGGCGGAGATCGGCACCGAGCTCGACGTCAAGTACCTCATCGCCTTCACCCAGACCGGTGGCTGTGCGCGCCGGCTGGCCCAGCTGCGGCCCGCCCTGCCGACGCTCGCCTTCAGCCCCACCCAGAGCGTGCGCTCCCAGCTCGCCCTCGTGTGGGGGATCGAGACCTTCCTGACGCCGCCCGTGACGAGCACCGACCAGTACGCGATGATGGTCGACGAGATCCTGCTCGACGCGGGCCGGGTCGAGGAGGGCGACAAGGTCGTCATCGTCGCCGGCTCCCCGCCCGGCATCCCGGGATCGACGAACGCCGTGCGCGTCCACCGCATCGGCGACGCCCGCAACGGCGTCGCGAGCGCCTACCGCATGATGTGACCCGGCGGGCGCCCCGGTAGGCTGCCAACCGCCCCCCGCCGGGGTGGTGGAATGGCAGACACGAGGCACTCAAAATGCTTTGCCCGTAAGGGCGTGCGGGTTCAAGTCCCGCTCCCGGCACCCGCTCCACCCCGTCCCCGAGTCCGTCGAGACACGACGAGTGAGGTCACCATGAGCTCCACCGAGACCAGCGCCACCGGCTCCTCCGCCCTGCGGATCCTCATCGCCGAGGACGAGGCGTTGATCCGTACCGACCTCGCCGAGATGCTCACCGAGCAGGGCTACGAGGTCGTCGGCCAGGCGAGCGACGGCCAGCAGGCCGTCTCGCTCGCGGAGCAGCTGAAGCCCGATCTCGCGATCTTCGACATCAAGATGCCCGTCATGGACGGTCTCGCCGCGGCCGAGGCCGTCGGCGGACAGCGCATCTGCCCGGTCATCATGCTCACCGCCTTTAGCCAGAAGGAGCTCGTCGAGCGCGCCCGTGACGCCGGTGTCATGGCCTACGTCGTCAAGCCCTTCAGCGCCTCCGACGTCCTGCCGGCCATCGAGGTCGCCAGCTCGCGCTGGTCCGAGCTCAAGGCGCTCGAGTCCGAGGTCGCCGACCTCGGCGAGCGTCTCGAGACCCGCAAGGCCGTCGAGAAGGCCAAGGGCGTGCTCATGAAGAAGCTGAAGATCTCCGAGGCCGAGGCCTTCCGCTGGATCCAGAAGACCGCGATGGACCGCCGCATGGGCATGCGCGAGGTCTCCGACGCCGTCGTCGCCGGGATGGACAAGGCCTGAGCGAAGGGGGACCCTCGGGTCCCCCTTCGTGCGTCCGCCCGCAGCCTCAGCGCAGCACGACGACGAGCTGGGTGAGCAGGGGCGCGACGAGGAGCGCGGGCAGCATGTCGCCCACGGGGATCTCGCGGATGCGCAGCAGGCGCAGGGCGATGCCGACGAGGACGAGCCCGCCGGTCGCGGTGAGCGCGAGGATGTGCGGCTCGGGCAGCACCGAGCCGAGGAGCACCCCGGCGAGCGTGAGGGCGCCCTGCACGACGAGGACGCTCACCGCCGAGAAGAGCACCCCGACGCCGAAGGTCGAGGCGAAGGCGAGGGCGGCGAAGCCGTCGAGCACCGACTTGAGCGCGAGCTTGTCGATGCCACGGCCGAGCCCGTCGTCGAGGCTGCCGAGGATGGTGAGCGGCCCGACGCAGAAGAGCAGGCTCGCGGTGAGCCACCCCTCGACGAAGCGCTCCCTCGACTCGTGGCTCGTGCCCCCGCGCCCCACGGCCCGCTGCACGGTGCCGGCGAGGCGCTCGAGACGCTCCTCGATGCGCAGCAGCGAGCCGATGATGCTGCCGACGAGCAGCGAGCCGAGGACGACGAGCACGGGGGCGCCCGAGCCGAGGGCGCCGCGCAGCACCGGTGAGGTCACCTCGACCGTGGACAGGCCCGCCATGAGGAGGGTGACGAGCCCGAGGCTGTCGGTGACGACGTCCCGGGTGCGCTCGGGCAGGCGGCCGCCGACGAGCATGCCGAGCCCCCCGCCGACGAGCACGGTGAGCACGTTGAGCGCGGTGCCGAGACCGACGAAGGTCATCTCGGGGCTCAGGCGCCGGGAGGGGCGTCTCGCAGCATGCAGGTGATGCGGGCGGTGCACACGCGACGGTGCTCGTCGTCGGTGATGACGACCTCCCAGGCGGCGACGGAGCGACCGAGCGAGAGCGGGGTCGCAACACCGACGACGTGGCCGGAGCGGGCGGCGCGGTGGTGCGTCGCGTTGATGTCGAGCCCGACGGCGATGCGTCCCTCGCCGGCGTGCAGCGCCGAGCCGATCGACCCGAGGGTCTCGGCGAGGACGACGGAGGCGCCGCCGTGGAGCAGGCCGTAGGGCTGGGTGTTGCCGAGGACCGGCATGCGCCCGACGACGCGCTCCGCCGAGGCCTGGAGCAGCTCGATGTCCATCCGCTCGACGAGCGTGCCGCGGCCGGTGGCGGCGAGCTGCTCGCGCTCCTCGTCGGTGAGCGGGGGGAGGTCGGCGAGGGGGTTCTCGGGCACGGTCGGGCTCCTTGGGCGGCGGTGCGGCAACGGGTCGGACCGGCTCAGACTACGACCGGGGCCGTCGCGACCCGGACACCCTGGGGTGTCACCTCCACCGCCTAGGGTGGTGGCCGTGAGCCGACTTCTCCTCCTCGACGGGCACTCCCTGGCCTACCGCGCGTTCTTCGCCCTGCCGGTGGAGAACTTCTCCACGAGCACCGGGCAGCACACCAACGCGGTGTACGGCTTCACGGCGATGCTCATCAACGTCCTGCGCGACGAGCAGCCGACCCACGTCGCCGTCGCCTTCGACATCTCGCGCCAGACCTTCCGCAGCGAGCAGTACGCCGAGTACAAGGCGACGCGCTCGGCGACCCCGGGCGAGTTCCAGGGCCAGGTCGCGCTCGTGCGCGAGATCCTCGA
The DNA here is from genome assembly GCF_003721155.3 of Janibacter melonis. Lineage (NCBI taxonomy): Bacteria > Bacillati > Actinomycetota > Actinomycetes > Micrococcales > Intrasporangiaceae > Janibacter > Janibacter melonis. The sequence goes on from NZ_CP044548.2 coordinate 664,114, forward strand.
CGCCCTGCGGATCCGGCACGTGGGCATCGAGGGCTTCGAGGCCGACGACGTCATCGCCACGCTGACGACGATGGCACGAGCGCAGGACATGGACGTCGTCATCTGCACCGGCGACCGCGACGCCTTCCAGCTCGTGAGTCCGCAGGTCTCGCTGCTCTACCCCGTGCGAGGCGTCTCGGAGGTGTGGCGGATGGACCCTGCGGCCGTCGAGACGAAGTACCTCGTGCCGCCCGAGCGCTACAGCGACCTCGCCGCCCTCGTCGGCGAGACGAGCGACAACCTGCCCGGTGTCCCGGGCGTCGGCCCGAAGACCGCGGCGAAGTGGCTCGGACTGTACGGCGACCTCGAGGGCGTCGTCGCCCACGCCGACGAGATCAAGGGCAAGGCGGGGGAGTCCCTGCGGGCTCACCTGCCCGACGTCCTGCGCAACCGGCGGCTCAACCACCTCCTGCGCGACCTCGAGCTGCCGGTCGAGATCGCCGACCTCGAGCGGGCGTCCTGGGACCGCGAGGAGGTCCACCGGGTCTTCGACAGCCTCGAGTTCCGCGTGCTGCGCGACCGGCTCTTCGAGACCTTCGAGACAACCACCGACGAGGTGAGCGGCGGTCTCGAGGTCCAGGGGTCCGTCCTCGCCGGGGGCGAGCTGGCCCCGTGGCTGCAGGAGCACGCGAGCACCGACGCGCTCGTCGGTCTCGACGTCGTCGGGTCCTGGGGGCGGGGGAGCGGTGAGGTGAGCGCGCTCGGGCTGTCCACCGGCGAGGGCGAGGCGGCCTGGGTCGACGTCGTCGACCTCGACCCGCGCGACGACGCCGCCCTCGCGGCCTGGCTGGCCGACCCGGCCCGGCCGAAGGCGATGCACGACGCGAAGGGGCCGATCCACGCCTTGCGAGCCCGCGGGTGGGTCGTCGACGGGCTGAGCGTCGACACCGCCCTCGCGGCCTACCTCGTGCGGCCCGACCAGCGCTCCTACGACCTCGGCGACCTCGTCGTGCGCCATCTCGGCCGTGAGCTGCGCGTCGAGGACAGCGGCGACGCCGACCAGGGCCAGCTCGACTTCTCCGCGGACGACGACGAGGCCGCCCAGGCCTCGATGGTCCGGGCCCGGGCGGTCGTCGACCTCGCCGCGGTGCTCGTCGACCAGGTCGAGCAGACCGGTGGCACCGAGCTGCTGCACGGCGTCGAGCTCCCCCTCGTGCACGTGCTCGCGGCGATGGAGCAGGCCGGCATCGCCGCCGACCGCGAGGCGCTGACGACCCTCGAGGCCGACTTCGCCGACAAGGTCTCGCAGGCCCAGCAGGACGCGTGGGAGGCGATCGGCGACGAGCAGATCAACCTCGGCTCGCCCAAGCAGCTCCAGGTCGTCCTCTTCGACACCCTCGGTCTGCCCAAGACGCGCCGGACGAAGACCGGGTACACGACCGACGCCGAGGCGCTGGCCGACCTCTACGTCAAGACCGAGCACCCCTTCCTCGAGGCGCTGCTGCGTCATCGTGACGCCGCCCGGCTGCGGATCACCGTCGAGGGGCTCATCAAGTCCGTCGCCGACGACGGGCGGATCCACACGACCTACCAGCAGACGATCGCCGCGACCGGCCGGCTGTCCTCGACCGACCCCAACCTGCAGAACATCCCGATCCGCACCGAGGAGGGCCGGCGCATCCGCGAGGTCTTCGTCGTCGGGCCCGAGGCGGAGTGCCTGCTCTCGGCCGACTACAGCCAGATCGAGATGCGGATCATGGCCCACCTCTCCGGCGACGAGGGGCTCATCGAGGCCTTCCAGTCCGGCGAGGACCTCCACCGCTTCGTCGGGTCGCGGGTCTTCGGGGTCGAGCCCCAGGACGTCACCTCCGAGATGCGCAGCAAGGTCAAGGCGATGAGCTACGGCCTGGCCTACGGGTTGTCCGCCTTCGGCCTCTCTAGGCAGCTGACGATCAGCGCCGGCGAGGCCAAGGGCCTCATGGACGAGTACTTCGAGCGCTTCGGCGGGGTGCGTGACTACCTCCAGGAGGTCGTCGTCCAGGCCCGCGCCACCGGCTACACCGAGACGATGCTCGGCCGCCGTCGCTACCTGCCCGATCTCACGAGCTCGAACAGGCAGCGTCGCGAGATGGCGGAGCGGATGGCGCTCAACGCGCCGATCCAGGGGTCGGCGGCCGATGTCGTCAAGGTCGCGATGCTCGGCGTCGACACCGCGCTGCGCGAGCAGCAGCTGAGCTCACGGGTGCTCCTGCAGGTCCACGACGAGCTCGTCGTCGAGGTCGCCCACGGCGAGCGCGACCAGGTCGAGGCCCTGCTGCGCGAGCAGATGGGCAGCGCGGTGCCGATGGACGTCCCGCTCGAGGTGAGCATCGGCTCCGGGCGCTCCTGGCACGACGCCGCGCACTAGCCGCTCGCAGCCCTCAGCGCGTGCCCGTCGGCCCGTCGACGAGGGCGTCGGCGAGGTTGGCCCGCTCGTCGGTCCGCGCCCCGGCGCCGAGCGCGCACCGGGTGAGCCGGGCACCGGCTGCGACGACCGCGCCCGGGCCGAGCGCGCTGCGCTCGACCTCGGCACCGTCCTCGATCACCGCGTCGGCCATGACGACGCTGCCCGTCACGACCGCCTCGGGGCCGATCCTCGCCCCGGCGTGCACGGTGCTCCCCGCCCCGACCTGCGCGCGAGGGTCGACGTGCGCCTCGGGGTGCACCCATGCGGTCGCACCGGTCGGTCGCTCGGTGCGGGGGCTGCCGCGCAGCACGGCGTCGGCCGACGCGGCGACGAGGGCAGCGGGGGACCCGACGTCGACGAAGTACGCGTCCTCGACGTGCGCGCGCACCGTGCGCCGCGCCACGAGCCCGGGCAGCACGTCGCGCTCCAGCGAGAGCGGCGCGTCACCGCTCGCGCCGAGGTCTCGCCCCAGCCGCCGCCGCACGACGTAGGTGCCGGCGTTGACGAGCCGTGACGGGGGAGCGTCGGACTTCTCGACGAAGGCGGTGACCACCCCTTCGCCCTCGACGACGACGCTGCCGAACGCCCGGGCGTCGGCCACCTCGCGGACGTGGAGCACCACCTCGACCTCCCGCGGGGAGCACGCGAGCACGGCGAGCTGGGCGGCGAGGTCGTGACCGGTGAGCAGGTCGCCGTTGAGCACGACGACCGGGTCATCGGGCTCGCCGGGGAGGAGCGCACCGAGCGCCGCCCCGAGCGCACCGCCGGTGCCGAGCGGCTCCTCCTCGACCGAGCAGCGCAGCCGCAGCCCGAGGTCCTCGGCGACCGGGTCGAGGACGGCGAAGTCCGCAGCACGGTAGGAGGTCGCGACGACGACCTCGCGCACGCCGATCTCGGCGAGCATGCGCAGCTGGTGCACGACGACCGGCTCGCCACCGACCGGCAGGAGGGGCTTCGGGGTGCTCGCGGTAAGCGGACGCATCCGGGTGCCGAGCCCGCCGGCGAGAACGACACCGGCCGCGGGGGAGGCGCTCACGACCCGGCGAGGGTCGTCAGCGGGCGGTCCTCGCCGACGGCCTGCAGCTGCGGCGCCAGCCAGGTCCAGAAGGTCTCGCCGGAGTCCTGCGTGAAGTGGATGCCGTCGCCGTAGAGCTCGTCGTCGCCGAGCATCGGGCGGTACCCGCCGTCGCACAGCAGGGCGTACTGGTCGACGACGGGCAGGTCGCGGGTGCTCGCCCAGTCGCGGACGACGTCGTTGAGCCGCTGCACGTAGCGGTCGTCGTTGGTGCGCGTGACCTCCTCGTTGCCGCCGAGGTCGGGCATGCGGTGGCACGCGACGTCGACGAGGACGACGCGGGCGCCGCCGACGGAGAGGTCGTCGACCATCGCTGCGAGCTGCTCGCGCAGGTATCGCTCGTACTCCGGGCTGCCGAAGGTCAGCGTCCGCCCGTCGACGGACCGGTCTGTGAGGAAGGTGTGCGGCACGAAGAGCGCGACGACGTCCGCCTTGGCCTCGAGCACCGCCGCCGACCAGTCGTCGCGCCACTGGCGGCACTCGGCGGGGGTGCGCACGAGGGCGCCGCCGTTGACCTTGTCGGCCGGCAGGGCGTCGCACCCGACGTGCGTGTGCCCGGTGACGGCGAGGTCGGGGTAGGCGGAGGAGTCGTAGGCCTCGAGCAGGCTCGCCGGCACCGAGTTGCCGACGAGGAGCACGTCGAGGCGCTCCGGCCCGGGTCGGTAGGGGCCGGCCTGGATCGTCACGACGTCGGCGGGGTCGGTGCTCGCCGGGCGCAGGGCCGAGCCGAGGGCAGGCAGGGTCGCGGCTCCGACGACGAGCGCGGGGACCGAGGCGACGGCGACGGCGCGCCCCAGCGCGGGCACCCGCGGGACGAGGGCCCGGACGCCGTGGTGGCGCACCGGCTGCTCGACCCACCGGTAGGAGGCGGCGGCGAGCGCGAGGCTGAGGACGACCTGGAGGGCGAAGGTCGCGAGCTCGGGCAGCCCGGTGCGCGCGGGGGTGAGGAAGATCATCACCGGCCAGTGCCACAGGTAGAGCCCGTAGGAGACGAGGCCGACCCGGCGCAGCGGCTCGAGGGCGAGCAGGCGCTGGGTCGGCGACGGGGTGCTGCTCGCCGCGGCGAGGACGACGACGGCCACGGCGAGGCACATCGGCAGCAGGAGCCCGCCGAGCAGCGCGTCCTGGGCGGCGGTGGCCCACCAGAAGCAGGACAGGACGAGGAGCAGGGCCGGCAGCGCCGCCACGCGGGCCGCCTGGTCGACGCGGCGGGCGACGGCGGCCGGCAGGGCCCCGGGTCCTCGGGCCACGAGCGCGGCGACCATCGCGCCGGCCAGCAGCTCGTGGGCCCGGGTGTCGGTGCCGTAGTAGACGCGGCTCACGTCGGCGCCCGGGGTGTGCAGACCGGCCATCAGAGCGGCTGAGACGAGGGCGAGACCGCCGAGGACGAGGGCGATCCGCACCCGGCGCCGGGTCCAGACGAGCAGGAGCGAGAGCACGAGGGGGAAGAGGAGGTAGAACTGCTCCTCCACAGCGAGGGACCACGTGTGGCGAAGGGGCGAGGGCACCGCGATCTGGGCGAAGTAGGCCTCGTCGCCGAGCAGGAAGCGCCAGTTGGCGACGTAGCCGAGCGTCGCGAGGACGTCGGTGCCGACGGAGGCCCGCTGGCCGACGGGGGAGAGGAGGGCGGTGAGCGCGACGACGGCGAGCAGGACGAGGAAGAGGGCCGGCAGCAGGCGGCGCATGCGCGCCAGCCAGAAGCCGGCGAGGTGGATCGAGCCCCACCGGCGGTGCTCGGCGAGCAGCAGCGAGGTGATGAGGAAGCCGGAGATGACGAAGAAGACGTCGACGCCGAACCACCCGCCCGGGAGCGCGCGCTCCACCCCGTGGTAGACGACGACCGCGAGGACGGCGAGCGCCCGCAGGCCGTCCACGGCGGGACGGTAGGTCAGGGACCGGTGCGGATGAGGGGTGCGCGCTGGAGAGGCCGAGGTCATGCTCCCTGCTTCGGGTCAGTGGCGGCCAGTATGACCCACCTCGCGTCCGGCGCGAAGCGGTCGTGACCGATGGGTAGTCTTCGCGGCATGTCTGACTCCACCGGCGAATCGCGCACCCTGACCTCGCTGTCGAACGGCGCGCGATGGTCGATCGTCCTGGGCCTGCCCTTCCTCATGCTGGCGGCCTACTTCTACCTCACCCCGATCTCCCTGGCCCAGGGCGGGCGCGAGGGCGGGTACTTCTTCTGCGGCTCGGCGGCGAGCCCGAACGTCGAGGCGGCCAAGACGTGCGACGGCCCGGAGACCTCCAACCGCTACAAGGCGGCCGCGGCTCTCGGCGCCGGGCTGGGCGTGCCGGTGCTCGGCCTCGTCCTCTTCGGCACGACCCGCCGCACGCAGTCGGCGCGCGACATCGACCTCCGGCACGACGACGACCTCGACGAGGACCGTGACGGCCTGCGCCGCGACGAGCGTGAGGCCCGCCACGAGCGGCGGGGCCGGCGCTCCCCGTTCGACGACGAGCGTCGGCGCGACGAGCCGGCGCGCGGGCGCACCGCGCGGCGACGCGACGAGGACGACGACGTCGACTCGCTCGACCTCGACGACGAGCCCCGTCGGGCGCGTCGTCGCTCCGACGACGACTGGGACCGCTGATGGACCTCGCCCGCTTCCTCGACGGGGTCGAGGAGGCCTTCGCCGGCGACCCGCAGGACAGCGAGCCGATCGACCCCCGCTACGGGCAGCTCGTGCAGGACGTCGCGGGGTACACCTCGGCGGCCGAGCTGGCCGTGCTCAACGTCGCCGCCCGGCTGCTGCCGCCCGACGAGTGCTACCTCGAGGTCGGCTCCTACAAGGGGCGCTCGATGTGCGGGGCGGTGCAGGGCGTCGACGACCGCGTCTTCTACGTCCTCGAGAACTACCTCGAGTTCGGCATGCAGGGGGAGCAGGCCCGCCAGGAGCTGCACGACAACCTCGCGCGCCATGCCGCGCACGCCGACGTCCGGCTGCTCGAGGGCAACTGCTTCGAGCTGCTGCGCCGCCCGGGGCTGCTCGACCGCCCGGTCGGGGTCTACTTCTACGACGGCGAGCACACGGCGACCTCGCACTACCTCGCCCTGGGCATGATCGAGCCGTGGCTGGCCGACGAGGCGCTCGTGCTCGTCGACGACGCGACCTACCCGATGGTGAGCGACGCCCACGACGCGTACATCGCGCGGCACCCGCAGTGGCGGGTCGAGCGCCGCTGGGATGCGCGGTCCAACGACGACCCGCTGTGGGCCAACGGCCTGCACGCCCTGAGCTTCCGCCGCGACGCGGCGAGTGCCCGGGGCAGCGCGGAGACCTTCGACGTGCGCTGGCGTCGTCTCGCGTACGCCGGTGCCCTCGGCCCGGGGCAGAAGGCCGCGTGGAAGGCGATCCACACCTACCCCGGTCTCGTGCCCCTCGCCAAGAAGCTCTACCCGAGCAAGAAGGCCAGCACGATCGACTGAGCGGCTACTCGCTCGTCGCGTGGAGGGCCTCGGCCGTCTCGGGGCTGTCCGGGCCCGGGGTCTGCTCGTCGCGGGGCACGAGGAGCGCCCCGACGACGGCGACGACGCCCGCACCCAGTCCGGCGACGAGGAGGACCTGCCCCGGGCTGTCGTGCCAGACGAACCAGATCGCGGCGACCTCGACGACGACGACGGCGAGCGTGAGCCAGCCCAGGGCGCTGCGCCCGGCGCCGATCTCGGCGAAGAGCCACAGCTGGACGAGCGCCCACATCGTGCCGACGACGGCGAACCACACGAGCAGCGGCTCGGCGTCGGCGTACTGCGCACCGCCCGTCACCCGCACGAGCAGGCCCGGCACGACGGCGCACACGAGGGCGACGAGCAGACCGAGGACGACGACGACCGCACCCGCGCCCCGGACGGTGCGCTGCCGGCCGGCGCCGCTGCCGGCGGCGACGGGCACGACGCTCAGCGCGACGAACTGGGTGCCCCAGAAGACGACCCTGCCGAAGAGGGCAGCGAGGGCGTAGGCCCCCGACTCCTCGCGGGTCAGCAGGTGGCGGGCGAGGAGCAGGTCGAGGCTCGTGAGGGCCATGAGCGCGGCGAGCGCGGCGTTGGAGCGTACGAGCTCGGCGAGCACCTCGCGAGCACCCGCCCCGGACGGGGTGGCCAGACCGCGCAGGAGGAGCGTCCCCGCCGCCCAGGTGAGGACCGCCGCGGTGCAGGTGGCGGCGAAGACCTCGTGGACGGCGAGATCCGCGAGCACCGCGACGGCGCCCGCGACGACCCGGGTGCCGGCGGTGACGAGGTAGAGCACGGACAGCCGGCCGAGGCGGCCCTGCCCGAGCAGGACGCCCTGCTGAGCCCCGGTGATCGTCATCGGGACGAGCGTGAGCCCCAGCCACACCGCGGAGGCCGCGCTCTCGAGGTGGAAGGCGTCGCGCAGGGCGGGCGCGAGGAGCACGACGGCGGTCGCGAGGACGAGACCGACGACGGCGGACAGCGCGGCACCGGAGGTCGCCCGCCCGTCGCGGCGGGCGGCCTCGCCCTGACGCCGGGCGACGACGAGCTGCATCGCCCCGGCGGGCATCGCGCAGAGGATCCCCACGGTGTTGAGCGCCGAGAAGCCGCCGAAGTCGGCCGGCCCGAGCGTCGAGGAGAGCAGCGCGACGAAGAGATAGCTCATGACGTTCGCCGCACCCATGGCGACGCCGAGCAGGGCGCTCGCCGCACGGGTCGACCGGGCGGGCAGGATCCGTGTCACGACCCCTCCTCCCGGGCTGCGTGGGCTGCTGACGGGCGAGGCTACTCGCCAGTACCCCTCCCGGGGACGTCGGTTATGCTCGCACGGTTCGTCCGAGCCCCGACAGCCCGTGGAGTCCATCAGTGCGCCGAGCTGTGACCGGCTACCGCCTGACCGTGGCGCTCCTCCTGGCCCTCCTCTCGACGGTCGTGCTCGCGAACAGCTGGGGGGTCTTCCAGACCGACATCAAGCCCGAGGTGTACCTCGCGCCCGGCGAGATGCTGCGTCACTACCTCTCGTCGTGGACGAGCTCGCCCTACCTCGGCTCCCCGAACTTCAACGTCGGGCTCGTCCCGGTGCTCCTCGTGACGACGGCTCTCGGGGCGCTCGGCCTCGACCCCGAGCTCTCCTTCAAGCTCTTCCACCTCGGGCTCTGGGTGCTCGCCGCCTGGGGCGCGTCACGTCTGCTGCGCACCCTCGTGCCGAGCGCCTCGCGCTGGGCCGGTCTCGTCACCGGCGTCGCGTACGTCGCCAACCCCTACACCGTGACGGCCGGGTCGACCCTGGCGATCGCGTTGCCGCTGGCCCTCCTGCCCGTCCTGCTCGTCGCCTACGTGCGCGCCCTGCGCGCCCCCCGCTCGTGGGGCTGGCCGGCGGCCTTCGCCCTCGTCTTCGCCGCGATGAGCGGGATGAACGTCGCGATCGTGCCGGTGCTCCAGCTCCTCCTGCTGCTGCCGCTGGCGATCACCGTCCGGCACGAGCAGGGGCTGCGCTGGCGCCAGGTGCTCGCCGTCACCGCTCGCTGCGGGCTGCTCGTCGTGCTGCTCTCGCTCTACTGGCTGGTGCCGGCCGCCGCCGCCCTGACCACCGGTGGGCAGATCGTCGAGAGCTCGGAGACCCTCGAGGGCATCGCGAAGGTGTCCTCGCTCACCGAGGTCCTGCGCGGGCTGGGCCTGTGGGCGATCTACGGCCGGGACGCGAGCGGTCCGTGGGTGCCCCAGTACGCCGCCTACGTCGCCCAGCCGGTCTTCGTCCTGCTCACCGCCCTGTGGCCGGCGGCCGCCCTGGCCTCGCTGCGGTGGGTGCCGCGGCGCATGGAGCGGCTCATCGCCGTGACGACCGGTCTCGTCGCGGTCGTCATGGTCGGTCTCTTCCCCGCGTCGGGCAGCTCCCCCTTCGCCTGGCTGCTCGCCCGCTCCTTCGACCTCGTGCCGGCGCTCCTCGCCTTCCGCACGACGAACAAGATCGGCGCGGGCCTGGCCCTCTTCTTCGCCCTCGCGCTCGGGCTGGCCGCCGTCCAGGTCGTGCCCCGCGTGCTGCGCACGCCCGGTCTCGCACCGGTCGCCGTCTCGGGCACGCTCGTCGCGCTCTTCGCGTGGACCGCACCGGCCTTCACCGGCAACCTCTACATCTCGCCCCTCGACGTCCCGGGCTACTGGCACGACGCCGCCCGGCAGGTCGACGCCGGCGACGACCGCGGGCGGGTGCTCGTGCTGCCGGGGCAGACCCGCAGCGCCTACCGGTGGAGCCTGGAGCGCCCCGACGACCTGCCGAACTCCCTCTTCACCCGTGACGCCGTCATCCCCGAGACGACGCCGAACACCTCCGCGCCCGGCGCGAACTTCCTCGCCGCCCTCGACGACACCCTCCAGTCCGGGACCGAGCCGCGCCACGAGACCTCGGTCTACGCGCGCTACCTCGGGGCCGACCAGGTCCTCCTGCGCCACGACGTGCGCTGGGAGCCGTGGGGCGGGGCCCGGCCGGGGCAGACGGCGGACGCGCTGTCCGGGGACCCCGGGCTGAGCGGCGTGGCGAACTTCGGCCGCCCCGGCGAGAACACCCTCGCGCCCGGGTCGACCCCGGCCAGCCAGGCCGAGGCGCTGCTGCCCCCGCTGCAGCTGTACGGCGTCCAGGACGCCCGTCCGGTCGTGCGCGCGACGGCCCTCGACGGGCAGTACCTCGTCGCCGGTGACGGGTGGGCCGTCGCGTCGATGGCCGCCGCCGGTCTGCTCGACGAGAACCCGGGCTTCCGCTACGCGCAGGACGTGAGCGTCGACGAGCTGCGCTCGACCCTGCAGCAGGAGCGCTCGCGCCTCGTGCTCACCGACACCAACCAGCGGCGTGACGCGATCCCCAACCGGCTCACCGCCGGGCAGGGTGCCCCGCTCCCCGCCGACGTGCCCCTGGGCATCAGCCGCACCCTCGGCGACGACCCGGCCGACCAGAGCGTCCTCGTGACGAGCGGGGTGCAGGTGAGCGCGACCTCGCAGGGCGGGGCCTTCTTCGACCTGCCGTACGGCGTCCCGCAGAACGCCGTGGACGGCGACCCGAGCACCTCCTGGCTCTTCGGCGACTTCCGCCGGGCAGAGGGGACCTCTCTCACCGCGAGCCTGCCGCAGGCCCGCGAGATCGGCCGGGTCCGGATCACCCCGACGGCCCTCGGCGACGTGCGGATCAGCGAGCTCGAGGTCTCCGCGGGCGGCACGACCCGTCGGGTGCCGGTCGAGGGCACCCGCCCGGTGAGCGTCGACCTCGGGGGAGCGGAGGCCGACGAGGTGCGCGTCGAGGTCACGGGGATCACCGGCGACGGCTTCAGCCTCGTCGGGATCTCCGAGATCGACCTCGGCGACGACCTCGTCGCCGAGCGCACCGTCCGCACGCCGCAGACCTTCGACCGGCTGTACGGCGAGCTGAGCAGCGCGGAGCGAGCGGAGTTCGCGCAGATGCCGCTCGACGTGCTGCTGCGCCGGGTGACGGGCTCCGCGTCGGCCAGCGACGACACCGAGCGCTTCCTCGTCCGGGACCTCTCCGTGCCCGACGACCGCGAGTACCGCGCGAGCGCGCACGTGCGGGTCGACGGGGACGTGGAGCCGGTCTACGACGAGCTCCTCGACGACACCCGCGGGTGGACGATGACGTCGAGCGCCTACGACTTCTACAACCCCCTCGTGCGGGCGTCCCGGGCCGCCGACGGCGACGCCGGCACCGCCTGGGTCCCCTCGCAGGACATGCAGGACGCGTGGTGGCAGGTCTCCGGGCCCTCCCGCGCAGTCGACCGCGTGGTCATCAGGCAGGAGGCCGACGCCGAGGGCGAGGGCGAGACGCAGTACGCGTCGCAGGTCGAGGTGAGCGTCGACGGCGAGAGCGTCGGGCGCTACGACGTCGGGCGCGGACGGACCCGTCTCGACCTGCCCGAGGGCACGCGGGGCCGGACCGTGCGGGTGACGATCACCCGGGTCGACGGCCGCCTCGCGGGTCGCCCCGCCCGTTTCACGACGATCGACACGGGCCGCGACGTCCGGGTCGAGCCCGGTGACGGCTCCGCCTCGTGCGTGAGCGTCGCGACCCTCGACGGCGAGCCGGTGCGGATGCGCCCGAGCGACCCGGCAGCCCCGCTCGCCGGCCCCGGCTCGGACGGCACGACGTGGCGCGCGTGCGAGCGGGTCGAGCTCTCCGCCGGCGAGCACCAGCTGCGTCCCGTCGAGGGCTGGCAGCTCGACGACCTCACCCTGCGCGACGTCCAGGGCCGCACGGTGGCCCGACCCACGCCCCCTCCGGTGACCCAGGTCCACGACGACCTCGACCTCGGCACGACCGTCGAGGTCGGCCCCGCCTTCGGCCCCTACGTCCTGAGCACCGGGCAGGGCTTCGACCCGCGGTGGCGGGCGAGCATCGACGGCGAGGACCTCGGCGACCCCGTCGTCGTCGACGGCTACGCGGTCGGCTGGGTCGTCGAGGACAACGCCGCCCACACGGTGCACATCGACTTCGCGCCGCAGCGCTGGGCCAACGTCGCGCTCGGCGTGAGCCTGCTCACCCTGCTCGTCTGCCTCGTCCTCCTCTACCGCGCCGTCGTGCCGCGCGCCGTGCGACCGGGCCGCGAGAGGTCCCCCTTCGCCCGGTGGCGCCGACGCGACGACGAGGCCCCCGCGCTCGCGGGGGTGACGCGCGAGCACCACGACGTCTTCGAGGACCCGGACGCGGGGGAGCGGGTCGACGCGACGCCCGACGACGCAGCCGCGGACGACGCGCCCTCGGCCCGCGCCGTCGGGGACGCGCCGCCCGGTGCGACGGCCTCGCACCGGCGCCTGCCGGCCGCGCTGCGGACCCGGGTCGCGGCGGAGGTCGCGGTCGTCCTCGTCGGTGGCTTCTTCCTCGGCGTCGGCGGTCTGCTCGGCGGGCTCGCCGCCGTCGCCCTCGCCCGGCACCCCCGGGCCCGGTCGGGCATGCTGATCCTCGGCGGCGTCGCCCTCGTGCTCGCCGGGGTCGTGCTCTACGTCGTCCTCGGCCGCGACGTGTGGCCGACCGTGAGCGCCGACGTCGTCGCCCGCTCGCTCGTGCCCCACCACGTCGTGGCCGCCGGCCTCGTGTGGGCCGTCACCGGCGCCCTGTGGCGCTCCGTCGAGAAGGAGGACAGCGATGAGCCCGTCGAGCTCTGAGCGACCGCTCGTCACCGTGGTCGTGCCGACCCGGGACAACGAGCGCACGATCCGCGCCTGCCTGAGCTCCGTCGTCGCGCAGACCTACGAGCACGTCGAGCTCGTCGTCGTCGACAACCACAGCAGCGACGCGACCCCGCGCATCGCGCGGGAGCTCGCCGGCACCGTCGTCGTCGCCGGGCCCGAGCGCAGCGCGCAGCGCAACACCGGGATCGCGGCGGCCCGCGGCGAGTGGGTGCTGTGGCTCGACAGCGACATGGTCCTGCCGGCGCGCACGATCGACGTCGCCGTCGACACCGCCCTGGCGACCGGTGCGTCGGCCGTCGCGCTGCCCGAGCGCACCGTCGGCGAGGGCTTCTGGACGGCCTGCCGCGCGCTGGAGCGCGAGTGCTACCTCGACGACCCGTGGCTGCACAACCCGCGTCTCGTGCGTCGCGAGCTGCTCCTCGGCGACGCGGGCTTCGACCTGTCGATGTCCGGCCCGGAGGACGCCGACCTGCGGATGCGGCTGCGCGACGCAGGTCGCCACATCGAGCTCGCCCCGGTGATCGTCGACCACGACGAGGGGCGGCTGACGATCGCCGACGTCCTGCGCAAGCGCTACTACTACGGCCGCAGCATCCCCGCCTTCGCCGCGCAGCACGAGGGCGCGGTCTCGGCGCAGGGCCGCGCCGTCCTGCGCTCGTACGCCCGCAACCACCGGCGGCTGCTGCGCGACCCCGGGCACGCCGCCGGGATGGTCGCGATGCGATCGCTCGAGGTCGTCGGGTACGCCCTCGGCGCCCGCCGCGGGCGGGCCGACCGGGCGCGGGGGACGAAGGGGTGACCCGTCGCCTCCTGTGGGTCTCTCTGCCCGACCAGCGGGCCCGGCGCGAGCTGTACTGGATGTCGCGCATGCCCGGCACGCACGTCACCGCGCTCGCCCAGCAGGAGCCGGTCGGCGACATCACCTGGGTGCCGAGCACCTACGTGCGCCCGGTGCGCCGCTTCGTCGAGGCCGGCGCGCTCGCCTGGGTCCGCGGGCTCGACGAGCAGCGCGCCGAGGACCACGACTGGGTGACCTCGCTCGAGCTGTGCTCGCTCGTCACCGGCCAGGCCTCGGCGTGGCGTCGGCGGGCCCGGGCTCGCGGGGCCCACCCCCTCCAGGCCGTCATCACGTGGGAGAACCTGCCCGACCAGCCGTTGTACCGGGTGCCGCCCTACCGGCAGGCCCTCGAGAGCTGTCGTGACGCCGACCTGCTCCTGTGCATGGTCGACGCGGCGCGAGACCACCTCCTCGCGCGCGGCTTCGACGACGAGCTCATCCGTGTCGTCAAGCCCGGCGTCGACACTGAGCTCTTCGTGCCCGCCGAGCAGCCCGTGAGCGAGCCCGTCGTCGTCTTCGCCTCGCCGCTCGCGGCGAACAAGGGCATCGACCGGGTGCTCGAGGCGATGCGGGTCGTGCGGGCGCGGGTGCCCGACGCCCGGCTCCTCGTCGCCGGCCGCGGCCCGCTCGAGCACCTCGTCCACGAGGCGGCCGCGCGACCCGGCTCGGGGGTCGAGCACGTGGGCACCCTGGACGCGCCCGGCGTCGCGGCTCTGCTGCGCTCGGCCGCGGTCTTCGTCACCGCACCGCGCCCGACGTGGAAGTGGACCGAGCAGCTCGGGCTGGCCTACCTCGAGGCCCAGGCGAGCGGGCTGCCCGTCGTCACGACGGCGTGCGGCACGAACGACGAGGCGGTCCACGCCCCGAACTCTCTCGTCGAGGACTCCGTCGAGGCGATCGCCGACGCGCTCGTCGGATGGCTCGAGGACCCCGCCCGGCGAGCCGAGGTCGGGGCGCTCAACCGCTCTCGGATGCTCGCCGAGCACGACCTGCCGACCCAGTGCGCGGCGATGGGCGAGGCGTTCGCCGAGGTCGAGGCGCTGCACCGCTCGTGAGCACGCTGCGCGGCGCCCGTCTCGGGGCCCTCGTCGGCCTCGTCCTCGGGGTGCTCGCGCTCGGGCCGGCCCTGGCCCCCGGGTACACGCTGCACTACGACATGGTCTTCACCCCGCAGCTGCCGCTGTCGGCGCGCACGCTGGGGGTGGACGGCTCGGTCCCGCGCGCGGTCCCGAGCGATCTCGTCGTCGCGCTCGTCTCGACGCTCGTGCCCGGCTGGGTGGTGCAGAAGGTCGTGCTGCTCGGGTCCTTCGTCGTCGCCGGCGCCGGTGCGGGGCGTCTCGCGACGACCCGGCCGGGCAGCGTCGCCGCCGCCGCTCTCATGACGTGGAACCCGTGGGTGGCCGAGCGGCTGGCCATCGGGCACTGGGTCTACGTCGCCGGCCTCGCTCTGCTCCCGTGGGTGCTGGGCGGAGCCGTGGCCCACGTGCGGGCCCGCGCTGACGGTCCGGCGCGCGAGCGCTGGGCGCTGCCCGTCCTCCTCGTGCTCGCCGGGCTCGGCGGGTCGACCACCAACCTGCTCGCCGCGATCGTCGCGGCGGTCGCCGTCGTCGCGGCCGGCACCGGACGACGAGACCGGGCGCGCGGTCTCGCCGTCGTCGCCGTGGTGAGCCTCGTGGTCTCCGCCGCGTGGTGGTGGCCCTTCCTCACCGCGGCCCCGTGGAGCGCCGACCCCTCCGGGGTCGAGGCCTTCGCGACAACCGCCGACACCCCCTTCGGCCTCCTCGGCTCGGCCCTGCTCGGCGGCGGCATCTGGCACGAGCCGTCGTGGCCGGTCGAGCGCACCGGGGTGCTCGTCTCCGGGGTCGCCCTCCTGCTCACCCTCGCCGTGCTCGTCGCCGCCCTCGCGCGGCGGTCGTGGTGGGCCGACCCCCGCCGTCGCTCGGCGGCCCTCGTCGGGCTGCTCGCGCTGGTCCTCGCCGTGGTCCCGGCCACCGGGCCCGGTGCCGCCCTGACGACGGCGCTCGTCGAGCACGTGCCCGGCGCCGGCCTGCTCCGCGACTCGCAGAAGCTCCTCGCCCCCGCCGTCCTGCTCCTGGCCGTCGCCGCGGGCGCCGTCGTCGACGGCCTCGTGCGAGCACGGGCCGGCGTCGTCCTCGTCGTCGCCGCGGTCGTGTGGCCGGTCGCGACGCTGCCGGGTCTCGCCCTCGGGAGCGCGGGCGCCTGGGGGAGCGTCGACTACCCGGCCGCGTACGTCTCGGCCGCGGCCGCCGTCGACGACGCACCCGGGCAGGGCGCCGTCCTCGTCCTGCCGTGGAGCACCTACCGGGCCTACCCCTGGGACGCAGGTCGGGTCGTGCTCGACCCGTGGGATCGGCTCGTGCGGCGGGACGTCGTGCGCAGCGACGACCTGCCCGTGTCCGGGAGACGGGTGGTCGGGGAGGACCCGCGGGCGGCCGAGGTCGGCGAGCTGCTCCGCGGCGACGCCCCCGCGGCCGAGCAGCGCGAGCGGCTGCGTGCGCTCGGCGTGCGCTACGTCCTGCTCGACGCGAGCCAGCCCGGCGACCCCACGACGAGCACCGACCTCGGCGGAGCCGTCGTCGTGCGCGAGGGCGGGCTCACGCTCACCGATCTCGGGCCGACCTCGGTCGCGCCGCGACGTGATGCACCGGTCGGCCTCGTCCTGGCCGGTCTCGGGTCGCTCGTCGTCCTCGTCGGCGCGGCGCGGGCGCACCGGCGGGCGCCCGCACGGCGTCGCGCGGACGACGCGACGCGCGGGTAACATCGTGACGAGCATCGCCCTCGCGGGCGCGACGCCACGGCTACACTGACGCCGGAACCCACGAGAGGACGTGCAGTGAACAACGACAACAAGGTCGCCTACAACGTCGCCGGCGCTGTCATCGGCGCGTTGCTCGCCGCCGTCGCGATCTTCTCGATCGTCCAGGTCCAGAGCAGCGCCCAGACGCCGCAGGAGCACACCCGGCTGATCTCGTACGACAGCTGAGCCCCACGCATCACGAAGGGGGAGGACCGTGCCGGTCCTTCCCCTTCGTCGTGCCCGGCGGTCAGGCCCGCAGCGGCTCCGGCTCGGGCAGACGGTGCTCCAGCGCCGCGTCGCGGGGCGCGAGGAGGGCGTCGAGGTCGATGACGTCGTCCTGGTGGCGCGGGGCCAGCCCGAGGACCGAGGCGATGACGTGCTCGAGGCGCAGCCCGGTGCGGTGCCAGTCGAAGGACGCGGCGTAGGTGCGCGCCGCCCGACCGAGGTCCTCGCGCAGGCACGGGTCGTCGAGCAGGGTGCGCACGTGCGCCTCGAGCTGGGCCCGGTCGTCCGCGAGCAGGCCGGTGCGGCCGTGGACCATCGACTCGCTCGGCCCGCCGGCGAAGGAGTACGCGACCGCGGGCGTGCCGTGCAGCCCGGCCTCGACGATCGTCAGCCCCCAGCCCTCCTTGTGCGAGGGCATGACGACGACCCAGGAGGTCGCGAGCAGCCGGTGCTTGTCCTCCTCGCTGACGAAGCCATGCATGTGCACCCGGTCGGCGACCCCGCGCTCGCGGGCGTGCGCGACGATCTCGTCGGCCCAGTAGCCGTCGCCGACGACGTGGAGCACGAGACCGGGGTGGTCGACCTCGAGCTCGGCGAGGAGGTCGACGGCCTGCTCGACGTGCTTGTGCGGCACGAGGCGGCCGAGGAAGAGCAGGCTCGGCTCAGGGGTGCGGGGGAGCGCGGCGTAGGTGTCGAGGTCCGCGGGTCGGTCGTTGCCCGAGTACACGAGGTCGACCCGCTCGCGGTCGACGCCGAGACCGACGAGCTCGTCACGGGTCGAGCGCGAGACGGTGACGTACCGGCTGCGCCGGTAGACCCACGGGGCGAGGCGCGACTCGAGCGCCCAGCCGAGCCGGGCCAGCCGGGGGCCGAAGACCGCCGACCACTGGTCCTTGTGGACGTGGTGGACGACGTCGATGACCGGGACGGGGGAGACGAGCGGCGACCAGAAGGGCACGCCGTTCTGCACGTCGAGGACGACGTCGTACTCGTGACCGTGGCGCAGGACGTGCCACAGCCCGTGGAGGTAGCAGGTGAAACGGCCCCCGCGGCGGCGCACGACGACGTCGCCGTGGCGGTCCTCGCGTCGGGCCCCGGGGAAGCGGGCGGTGTGGATGACGACCTCGTGGCCCTGGCCCGTGAGGACCTCGGAGGTGCGCTCGGTGAAGGTCTCCGCGCCCCCGGCCTCGGGGTTCTCCCGGTCGCGCCAGGACAGGTAGAGGATGCGCAGCGCCCCGTCGGCGCGGCTCGTCGTCGAGCTCCGTCGTGCCACCTGGCCCTCGTCCTCCCGTTCGGCCACCGGGGCGCCCCCGGTGCGACGGTTAGGGTAACCCCGTGGGTTACCGGACGGTAGGCGAAGGGCGGTCGCGGGCGTGTGAGATCTGCCGCTCGTGGAGCCGGGGCTGGGCGATCGGCCGCGACCAGGTCCTGTGGCGCTGCGAGGAGTGCGGCCACCTCGAGCGCGACCTCGAGCACTGCCCGGCGTCGCACCGCGACCTCGCCTACGGAGGAGAGGCCACCCTCGACCGGGTCCGTCTCGACCTCACCTACCGGCTGCTCGTGCGCGGCGGCGTCCCCGCGTCGGTCTTCGAGATCGGCTACGGCGCCGGGCACCTGCTGCGCCGATTCCTCGACGACGGCGCCCAGGTCGCCGGCGTCGACCCCGACCAGCTGGGGGTCCACGTCGACCCGGAGGTGGCCCGCCGCGGACGCCTGCACCGTGGCGGTGTCGAGGAGATGGCCGGCGAGGACCTCGGCCGCCACGACCTCGTCTACGGCATCCATGTCGTCGAGCACGTCGCCGACCCGGCGGCGACCTTCGCGACGGCCCGCGCCCTGCTGCGACCCGGCGGCACGCTCAGCCTCATCACCCCTGCCGGAGACTCGAGCGGTCTGCGCCTGCACGGCGAGCACTGGTGGATGCTCGAGGACCCCACCCACGTCCGCTTCTTCACGGCGCGCTCGCTCGCCCGGGCCGCTCATGACGCGGGCCTCGTCGACGTCGAGGTGCGCCGCCCGGTCCTCGACAGCCTGAGCGTCGACGTCGCGAGCCTGGCCCGGCGCCGGGGGCGGCCGGCGCCCGGTGGCGTCCTGGCCTCGCGCCCGGTGCTCGCGGCGTCGGTGGCGAGCGTGCCGGCCGTCGTCGCCGCCCGGCTGGCGCGCCCGGCGCTGCGCCCGACCCTGCAGCTCGTGGCCCACGCGCCTGCGTGATGATGGCGCCGTGAGCGACGACGTGCGGCGACCCGTGCCCCGGCGCGGCCTGCGCCGCTCGGTGCGGCTCTTCCGCGTCTTCCTGCTCGAGCAGAGCGAGCCCGACGTCTTCTACTCCGCTCTCGCGCACGACTCGCGCGACCTCCTCGCCGAGTGGGTCGAGCTCGACGGCGCGAGCCTCGTCGACGTCGGCGCGGGCCCGGCCGACTTCGCGCGGGTCTTCCGCGGGGCCGGCGCCCGCTACGTCCCGCTCGACCACGACCCGACGGTGGCCTCGGTGCGCGACGGGGGCGTCGTGGGCGACGCATCCCGGCTGCCGCTCGCCGACGGCAGCGTCGACGTCGTCTTCTCCTCCAACGTCTGGGAGCACGTGCGCGACCCGCGCGGGGTGGCCGACGAGATGCTGCGGGTCACCCGGCCGGGCGGGGTGGTCCTCCTCAGCTACACGAACTGGCTGTCCCCGTGGGGCGGTCACGAGACCTCGCCGTGGCACTGGCTCGGCGGGGAGCGCGCCGTCCGCCGCTACGCCCGGCGCCACGGCCACCCGCCGAAGAACAGGGTGGGCGAGACCCTGCACCGGGTGAGCGTCGCCGACGGACTGCGGTGGGCGCGCGCGAGCGGCGCCGAGGTCCTCGTGGCCCGCCCGCGCTACCTGCCCGACGCGGCCCGTCACCTCCTGCGCGTCCCGGGGCTGCGCGAGGTGCTCACGTGGAACCTCCTGCTCGTCCTGCGCCGGCGATGAGCGCCGCCCACGACGAGCGCGTCGCGGTGCTGCGCGCCCGGTGGCACCGCCTGCTCGTCGTCGCCGGGCTCGCGCTCCTGCCGTGGCTCGTCGCCCCGGGGCGGGTGCAGCCGGACACGAAGCTCGACCTCACCGTCTCGCCGTGGCGCTACCTCGAGCGCTCCACCCACGCGTGGAGCACCCACAACGGCGTCGGCGAGCTGCAGAACCAGGCGTACGGCTACCTCTTCCCCATGGGGCCGGTGCACGGGGTGCTCACGAGCCTGGGGATGCCCGCCTGGGGGGTGCAACGGGTGTGGTGGGCGCTCGTGCTCGTCGTCGCCGTCCTCGGCGCCGAGCGCCTGCTGCGTCGCCTCGGTGTCCCCGGCACGGTGCCGGCCCTGCTCGGGGGTGCGCTCTACGCGCTCTCGCCCCGGGTCCTCACCATGCTCTCGGAGAGCTCGGTCGAGCTGTGGCCCTACGCGCTCGCCCCCTGGCTGGTGCTCGTCGTGCTGCCCCTCGCCGACCCGGCTGCGGGGTGGCCCGAGCTGCGTCGCTCGGCGGTGCGCACCTCCGCGCTCACGGTCTGCCTCGGCGGGGTCAACGCGACGGTCGACCTCTTCGCCCTCGCCCCGGCAGCGCTGTGGGTCCTCGCCGCCGCGCGAGGTCGCACCCGGCGGCGGGCCGCCGGGCTGTGGCTGCTCGCCGTGCTCGCCGGGTCCGCCTGGTGGCTCGCGCCGCTGCTCGTGCTCGGCCGGTACTCCTACCCCTTCCTCGACTACATCGAGCTCGCGGCGACGACGACCGGGGTGACCGGCGCCGTCAACGTGCTGCGCGGCGCGGACCACTGGCTGGCCTACATCCTCACCGACGCCGACCACCCGGTGTGGCAGTCGGGCTGGGTCCTCGCGCAGAGCGCCGTGGCCGTCGTCGCCACGTGCGTGCTCGCCGGGCTCGCGCTCGCCGGGCTCCTCGCCCACCGGGCCGCGCCGGACGTCGGACGCGACGCAGACCGCGACGTCGCGCCGGACCGCGACCCCGTCGTCGCTGCCTCGCGTCGGTGGGCGCTCGTGTGCCTGCTCCTCGGCGTCGTCGTCATGGCGGTCGGTCGCACCGGCACCGCCTCGGGGCCCCTCGCACCGCTCGTGCAGGACCTGCTCGACGGGCCGGCGGCGCCGCTGCGCAACGTCCACAAGGCCGACCTGCTCGTCCGCCTCCCGCTCGCGCTCGGCGCGGCGCTCCTCGCGGCCCGGGTCGGCTCGCCGGCCCCTGGCCGGCGGGTCCTGCGCCAGGCCGGCGCGGTCGCGCTCACCCTGGCCGTCGTCGGGTCGGTGCTGCCGGTGTGGCAGGGGCGGGTGGCCGACGCCTGGGGGTACGAACGCATCCCGCTCGAGGTGCGCCAGACGGCGGGCGACCTCGACCGGGCCGCGCAGCGCGACGGGGGGAGCACCCTCGTCCTGCCCTCGGCCCGGATGGCCCACCTGTCCTGGGGACGCACGAACGACGAGCCGCTCGGCGCCCTCGCCGAGAGCCCGGTCCTCGTCCGGGCGGCTGCGCCGCTCGGCCACCCCGGGTCGACCCGTCTCGTCGACCGGGTCGACCGGCTCGCGTCCTCCGGGCGGGCCCAGCCCGAGCTCGCGTCGGCGCTGCGCCGGCTCGGCGTGAGCCGGGTCGTCCTGCGCTACGACGGCGCACCCGACGAGCCGACGTCCGACCCCTTCGCCATGGAGGCCGCGCTCGTCGCGAGCCCGGGGATCGAGCACGTGCGCACCCGAGGGGCCGGTCGCACCGCCCTCACCCAGTGGGCGGTCGCCCCCGACCCGGCGGTGACGCAGGGGGTGCGCAGCGACCCCGTGGGCGCGGTCACCGTGGCCGCCGCCTCGCCCGAGGGCGTGCTCGACCTCGAGGCCACCGGCGTCGTCCGCCCCGGTGCGCCGGTCGTGCTCGCCGGCGACGCCGGGCCGCTGGGCCGGGACCCGCAGTTGGTCACCGACACCCTGCGGTGGCAGCTCTACAACGCCGGGCGACCCGCGGCCTCCGCGACCTCCCCGACCGTCGCCCAGGACGACCCCCGGCCAGGGACGACCGGGGCCCGGGCCCTGCCCCCCGGCGACGTCCTCGGCCGGGCGACGACGCGGACCTGGCCCGGTTACCGCTCCGTCGAGGTCAGCTCGACGGGCGCCGACCCCTTCGCCGGGGCCCGCGCCCCGGCCTCGGCGGGCCCGGGCGCCCTCGTCGACGGCGACCCCACGACGACCTGGGTCAGCGACCCGGATGACCCCGACCCTCGAGTCGTCCTCGAGCCCGACCGCCCTCTCGACGGGGGCGCGACCCCCGTCGTCGTCACGGTGCCCGACGGCCCCGCGCGGCCCGCACGGCTCGCGGTGAGCATCCCCGGCGGGGGTGCTGCGGGCTACCGCGACGACGTGGCCGTGCCGGCGACCGGCCGGCGGGTCACCCTCACGGTGCCCTCCGGCGGGCAGCGCGTCGAGATCGCCCCGCAGCGCGCCGCGGGCAGCTCCGTCGTCGGGCTCAGCGAGGTCGACCTCGGTGCGACGCCGACCTACCCGTGGACCCGGCGCGCGGGGACCGCGCTCACCCTGCCCGCCGCGCCCGGGGCCGAGGCCGCGCTGCTCACCCGGGACCCGCGGGCGGCCGCGTCGACCGCCCAGGGCGAGGACCCGGCGAGCCTGCGGCGCAGCGTCTCCGGCCTCGACGGCGATCTCGCGGTGACGGCCTGGCTGCGCCCGCGCCCCGGTGCGGCCCTCGAGCACCTCCTCGACCGCGGGTGGGACCTCGCGGGCAGCACGCGCGGCGACCAGGAAGACGTCGGCGCGTCGCTGCGCTCCAGGCCGGGGGCGGCTCTCGACGGCGACCCGCAGACGCGGTGGCAGCCCGACCCGGGTGAGGACCGGCCCCGCCTCGTCGTCGACCTCGGCTCGGCCCAGCCGGTGAGCCAGATCCGGCTCGGAGCACGCCTGGGTGGCCTCGTGCGGGTCACCACCGACACCGGCGCGTGGCTCGTGCCCGCGCAGGCCGGGGCCCTCGACGTGCCGGCGGGCACGACGCGGCGCGTCGAGCTCGTCTTCGAGCGATCCGGCGAGTGGGTGGCGCCGGAGGTCGAGCTCGTCGGTCCGGCCCGTTCGGCGGCGGGACCGGTGACGACGGCGTGCGGGCAGGCCGGTCGCGTGCGCGTGGACGGCGCGGCCGTCGACCTCGAGGTGACGGCGAGCCCGGACCAGCTGATCGCCGGGACGGTCCTGCCCGCCCGGACCTGCCCGGCAGCGGCGCCCGTCGCGCGCCCGGAGGGCATCGCCGTCGAGGCCGTCGCCGGCGAGGCCTTCGTGCCCGAGCGGGTGCTCCTGCGCACCCCCGGGGCCCAGCCCGGCACCACGCCGACGCCGGCCCGCGCCGTCGAGGGCGTGAGCGGCGAGGCCGAGGACCGGACGATCACCCTCGGCGCAGGCGGTGACAGCGTCGTGACGACCGACCAGGGAGCCAACCGCGGGTGGCGAGCGACCGACGCGGAGGGCCGGGTGCTGCGCCCGGTGACGGTGGACGGGTGGCGCCAGGGCTTCGTCGTGCCGGCAGGGGAGGCCGGTGCCGTCCGGGTGAACTTCGTGCCGTCGACGACCCATCGGGTCGGCCTCGCGGTCGGCGGGGTGCTCGCCGTCGTCGCGCTCCTCGCCGGGGCGGCGAGCCTGCTCGGCGGGCGTCGCCGGTCCGTCTCGGCCGCGGCGGCGGACGTCTCGGTCGCCGGGCCCGACCCAGGACGGCCCATGACCGACGGGCGCACCACCGCGGGACCCGCGCCGGTGTGGGGGGCGCCGCTCCTCGCCGCCCTCGTCGGGCTCCTCGTCGCCGGGCCTCTCGGCCTGCTCGCGGCGGCGGCCGCCTCGCTCGTGCCCGCGCGGGCGCGCAGCGCTGCCGTCGTCACCCTCCTCGGCGTCGCGGGGGTGGCCCTGGCGGTGCTCGGGGTCGCCGAGCGGCAGTCCCTCGGCGCGCTCGTCGCCCAGCTCCTCGGCAGCGCCGTGCTCGGGCTCGTCAGCGCGGGGCTGCTGCGCCCGCGGGCGACCCGACCGGCTCCTGCCGCAGGCGCCGCAGGGCCGGACGCTCCACCCCCACCCAGGTGAGCGCCGCGAGCCCGAGGCTGATGACGAGCACCGCGACGAGCAACCACCCCGCGGGGACGGCGAAGAGCGGCAGCGAGAGCGTGGCGAAGAGCACCTGCAGCACGAGGACGTGCCACAGGAAGACGCCATACGACAGGTCGCCGGCCCAGCGGGCGGCCCCGGCGGCGGGAGATCTCTGGACGCGCTCGTCGGCACCGCGGGCGAGCGCTGCCGCGAGGAGCAGCGCGGCGAGCACCGCGTAGAGCAGCTCCTTGACGACGGCCTCGGCCGGTGACGGCGCGGCGAGGTCGCGGGGGCCGGCGAGGGGGGTGCACGCGACGAGCAGGACGAGACCGGCCGTGAGCACGAGCGTGCCGGGGCTCGTCGCGACCGTCTCGCGCAGCGCGCCCCAGCGCGCGGGCAGGGCTGCGCCGTCCAGCGAGACGACCGCGGCCACCAGCCCGACGGCGAACCACGCGGCGTGCCCGACGACCGACGTCGCGAGCGGCCCGGACCACCCGGCGCCGGGGGCCGAGGCGGCCAGGGCCTGGACGGCGAGACCGACGAGAGCGAGGACGAGGACACCGCAGAGGACGGCCCGCCCGCGTGCCGCGCCGGGCAGGCGGCGCAGGAGGACGCCGAGGGCGCCCGCCGCGAGGGGGAGGAGCAGGTAGAAGCACACCTCGGTCGTCAACGACCACGTCTGGGTGAAGGACTGGAAGGTCGGGCCGACGAGGCCCTGCCCGACGACGAGGTGCACGAGCACCGTGCGCACCGACACCGGGTCGGCGGCACGACCGCCGATGACGAGCGCGGCGAGGACCACGGCCGCGAGGACGAGCAGGTAGGCGGGCAGGATCCGCACGGCTCGGTGGCGGGCGTAGCGCGCGACCCGAGCGGGGGGCGGGTCGTCGGCCAGCGCCCGGGCGAGCGCGGGGCGCCCCAGGAGGTAGGCGGAGATCGCGAAGAAGACCGCGACGCCGCTGTCGCCGCGGGCGGCGAGCGCCCCGAGCACGCCGTCGCGGGACGCGCCCGACCAGAAGCCGACGTGCGAGACGAGGACGAGCAGGGCGCCGACGCCGCGCAGCGCGTCCAAGGTCACCACCCGATGCCGCTGCACGTGTCCCACCACCCTGTCGTCCTCACCTACTCTTCGGTAGTCACGAGCCAGTGTGGACTACGAGAGAGGGACGTCATGGATGCGGTCCGGCCGGTGCTGCGCGCCCGCGCCCCCCTTCGCGTCTCCTTCGCCGGAGGCGGCACCGACGTCTCCCCCTTCCCCGAGCGCGAAGGGGGAGCGGTCCTCTCCGCGACGATCAGCAGCTACGCCTACGCGACGCTGCGGCCGCGATCGGACGGGCGGATCACCGTCGAGTCCCACGACTACGGCACCTCCATCGGCTACGAGGTCGGCGGGCCGGTGGTCTTCGACGGGCACCTCGACCTGCCCAAGGCCGCGATCAGCCGGATCATGGCCTTCGACGGGGCGATGGAGTCCCAGGGCTTCGACCTCTTCCTGCACACGAACGCCCCGCCCGGCTCCGGTCTGGGGAGCTCGAGCGCGGTCATGGTCGCCGTCATCGACCTCGTCGCGCGCCACTGCGGCATCCACCTCGACCCCTACGAGATCGCCGCCCTGGCCTACCGGCTCGAGCGCGACGACCTCGGCATCCCCGGGGGCTACCAGGACCAGTACGCGGCAGCCTTCGGCGGCTTCAACTTCATGGAGTTCCGCGGCGAGGGCGATGTCGTCGTCAACCCGCTGCGCGTCCAGGCCGACACGGTGCACGAGCTCGAGCACAACATGCTCCTCGCCTACACGGGTCGCACCCGCGTGAGCGACCACATCATCGAGGACCAGGTGACGCGCTACGAGAGCGGCGAGCACGAGGCGGTCGCCGGGCTGCGCGCCCAGCGCGACCTCGCCGACGCGATGAAGATCGCCCTGCTGCGCGG
Organism: Janibacter melonis; assembly: GCF_003721155.3. NCBI lineage: Bacteria > Bacillati > Actinomycetota > Actinomycetes > Micrococcales > Intrasporangiaceae > Janibacter > Janibacter melonis. Next base: position 689,631 of record NZ_CP044548.2, read on the forward strand.
CCGGGTCGACGAGGTGGGCCGCCTCCTCGGCGAGGCCTGGCGCGAGAAGCAGCGGATGTCGACGCGCATCGCGACGCCTCTCATCTCCGAGGCGGTCGAGAGGGCGCTCGAGGTCGGCGCGCTCGGCGGCAAGGTGACCGGCGCCGGCGGCGGTGGGCACATGATCTTCATCTGCGAGTTCGAGCGGCGGCACATCGTCGCCGACACCCTCATCGGCATGGGGCTCTCGGTCTCGGAGTTCACCTTCACCCAGCACGGCGTGACGACGTGGCGGGGGCGGCGATGAGCGCCGACGTCGTCGCCGCCCGGCTGCGGGCCGGGACGCTCGCCTGGTCCCGCCTCGCCGAAGACCTCGCCGAGCCCGCGCTCGTCGCCCAGGTCGAGGCGGCCGGCTCGGTGGTCGTCGAGGCGCTGCGCGAGGGCCGGACCCTCCTCGTCGCCGGCAACGGCGGCTCGGCGGCCATCGCCAGCCACGTCGCCGCGGAGTTCCTCGGCAAGTGCGTCCACGACCGCCACCCGCTCCCGGCGATCTCGCTCGCCGAGTCGCACAGCTCGCTCACCGCGATCGGCAACGACTACGGCTTCGAGCAGGTCTTCCTGCGCGGGGTGCAGGCCTTCGGCCGCGAGGGCGACGTGCTGCTCGCGATGTCGACCTCGGGAGCGAGCCCGAACGTCCTGCTCGCCGTCGAGGAGGCCCGCGCCCGCGGCCTGCGCACGGTCCTCATGGTCGGGGAGCGGGGCGAGGGCCGCCGCGGCCTGGCCGAGCACACGCTCGTCGTGCCCTCGGACGAGACCCCGCGCATCCAGGAGGTCCACATGCTGTGGGCCCACGCGTGGTGCGAGGCGGTCGACGAGGTCCTCGCCGACGAGGCGGGGACGCGCGGTCCGTGACCGGCCCGCACCCGGCCGACGGGCCGCCGATCCCGCCGGCGGGGGAGGGCGCCCCCTTCGACCTCGTGCTCCTCGACCGTGACGGGACGCTCAACGTCCAGGTCGTCGACGACTACGTGCGGGAGCCGGGGGCGCTGCGCCTGCTGCCCGGTGCGGCGGCGGCCGTAGGGCGGCTGCGTGCCGCGGGCTGCCGGGTCGTCGTGGTCACCAACCAGCGCGGCGTCTCGCGCGGGCTGATGACGCTGACCGACCTCGACGCCGTGCACGAGCGTCTCGAGGAGGAGCTGGCCGCGCGGGGCGCCGCGCTCGACGCCGTCCTGTCCTGCGTGCACGCGGCGGGGGAGTGCGGGTGCCGCAAGCCCGCGCCCGGTCTCCTCGACGAGGCCTTCCGGCGCGCCCCGTGGGCCGCGCGCGAGCGCAGCGTCCTCGTCGGCGACAGCGGCTCCGACCTCGCCGCGGCGCGCGCCGCCGGCGTCCCGGCTCGTCGGGTCGGGCCGGCCGGCGCGGCCCCGTCGTTGCTCGACGTCGTCACCGACCTCCTCCAGGGGCGCGACGGGTGATCCCGCGGGCGGCGCACCGCTCCGACGACCGGTGCGGCGGTGTGACGTCCCCTACGCTGTGCGCAGGTTCCGGGCCGCGCGATCTCAGTGCTACTGTCCGGTAGGTTTTGCTGGCGGACCAAGGAGGGTTCACACGTGCGCAAGGTTCTTCCGGCAGTGGTCATCGGGCTCGGTGCATTCCTGCTGACGATGGGTCTGCTGCTCAAGTTCGTGGCCTACCCGCGCCTGGCCGTCGTCCCCCTCGACATGAACACGCAGGCCGTCGTCGTCGACGACGACGCGAGCTTCTTCGACGCCGACAACGTCAAGCCCGCCACGGGCAAGCTGACGACGATCTCCACCGTCATCGGCGACCCGCAGGCCTCCGAGGACGCCTCGGAGCAGACCGGGCGCAAGGTCGCGGTGTGGGAGCTCGGGCAGAAGTCGGACAACAACGACGACAACTACCCGATGTCCGCGAGCACCGAGCGCGTCGCCTTCGACCGGACCACCGGCGAGGCGATCAACTGCTGCGAGGAGAACGTCGACGGCACCCAGGTGACCCACGAGGGCCTCGTCGTGAAGTTCCCCTTCGACACCCAGCCGGTCGACACCTACCGCTGGTGGGACGGCAACACCAAGGCGGCCTACCCCGTGAAGTACGAGGGCGAGGACGAGGTGCAGGGCATGGGCGTGTACAAGTTCACGACCGACGTGCCGCTGACGAAGTACGCCACCCGCGAGCTGCCCGACTACGCGCTGGGTCTCAAGGACGCCGGCCCCATCCAGGCCGACCGCTACTACTCGAACAAGCGTACCTTCTACGTCCAGCCCGCGACCGGCGTCATCATCGACCGCGTCGAGGAGCAGCACCAGGAGTTCCGCGCCCCGGGTGCGGAGACTCTCGACGCGCTCGACACGACGTCGCGCTTCACCCAGGAGACGGTCGACGCCAACGTCGAGGAGTACAAGTCCAAGGGCGCGCTCCTCGCCGCCGTCAACGGCCCGGCGTCCTACGCGATGATCGTCCTCGGGGTGCTGCTGCTGCTCGCCGGCGTGCTCCTCTCGCTCGTCCTCGGACGTCGCCGCCGCGAGGACGCCGCCCACGCGCAGCCCGCCTACGCCGGCACCCCGGCCTACTACGACAGCCCGGCCCACGGGGACGCCCCCGCGCCGGTCGACCCCGACCAGGACACCGTGCGGCGCTCGGACCTGCGGCGCGACGGCTGACGTGCGGGTCGTCGTCACGGGTGGCGCCGGGTTCCTCGGCTCCCACCTGTGCGAGCGGCTGCTCGCACGCGGTGACTCGGTCGTCTGCCTCGACAACTTCGTCACGGGGTCGGCGGCCAACCTCGCCCACCTCGCGCACGACCCGCGCCTCGAGGTCGTCGAGGTCGACGTCACCGACGACATCGACGTGGCCGGCGAGGTCGACCTCGTCCTGCACTTCGCGTCGCCGGCCAGCCCGGTCGACTACCTCAAGCTGCCGATCGAGACGCTCAAGGTGGGCTCGATCGGGACGCTCCACGCGCTCGACCTCGCCCAGCGCACCGGCGCCCGCTTCGTGCTCGCGTCGACCTCCGAGGTCTACGGCGACCCGGCGGTGCACCCGCAGCCGGAGAGCTACTGGGGCAACGTCAACCCCGTCGGGCCCCGCGGGGTGTACGACGAGGCCAAGCGCTTCGCCGAGGCGATCACGCTCGCGTACCGCACGACCCACGGGGTCGACACGGGGATCGTGCGGATCTTCAACACCTTCGGTCCGCGGATGCGGCCCAACGACGGTCGGGCGATCCCCAACTTCATCCGTCAGGCCCTCGCCGGCGAGCCGGTGACGGTCGCCGGGGACGGCAGCCAGACCCGCTCCATCTGCTACGTCGACGACCTCGTCGACGGCATCCTCGCGATGGCCGACTCCGGGCATGCCGGTCCGGTCAACGTCGGCAACCCGCACGAGATCTCGATGCTCGCGCTGGCGCGCTGGGTCATCGAGCTCACCGGCTCGAGCTCGAGCGTCGAGCACATCGCCCGACCCGTCGACGACCCCACCGTGCGCCAGCCCGACACGACCCTCGCCGTCGAGCTCCTCGGCTGGCAGCCGCGGGTCGAGATCGAGGACGCGCTGCAGCGCACCATCGAGTGGTTCCGCCAGGAGGCCGCCCACGGCCTCGACCTGCCGCCGCTCACGCCCGACGACACCGAGCACATCCTCTCGGGCCACTGACCCGGTCGGTCTCAGAGCGGCTTGTCGGCGACGACGACGAGCGTGCCCGGCAGGTGCTCGCCGCGCAGGGGCGACCAGCCGCCCCACGTCTGCGTGTTGCGCGCCGGCCACTCCGGCTCGACGAGATCGACGAGGGTCAGCCCGGCGCTGATGACCTCACGGACGCGGTCGCCGACGGTGCGGTGGTGCTCGACGTAGCTCACCTCGCCGAGGTCGTCGCTCTCGACGTACGGCGTGCGGTCGAAGTAGGAGCCGTGCGCGACCAGCCCCTCCGGGCCGGGGACGTCGGGGAAGGCCCACCGCACGGGGTGGCTCGTGGAGAAGGCCAGCCGGCCGCCGGGGCGCAGGACCCGCGCGAGCTCGTCGACGAGGGCTTGGCTGTCGGCGACGAAGGGGGTCGCGCCGTACGCGCTGAGGACGACGTCGAAGGAGTCGTCGGCGAAGGGGAGCCGCTCCGCCGGGCACTGGACGAGGAGCGGTCGGGGTCGCTCGGGGGACGCCGCGTCGATGAGCGCCGCCGTGCGCAGCATCCCCATCGACAGGTCGGTGGAGACGACGCGCGCCCCCTGGTCGGCGGCCCAGCGCCCGCCCTGCGCGCCGCCGCAGCCGAACTCGAGGACGTCGAGGCCGTCGAGGTCGCGCTCGATGCAGCCGAGCTCGTGCTCGTGCCAGCCCTCGGGGCCCCACACGAGGTCGCGGTCGCCGAGGAAGGCGCCGTGCTCGAGGTAGTAGTCGAGGGCCTCGGCGTCCCACCACCCGCGGTTGGCGACGGAGGTCTCGTCGGGGTCGGACGGGCGACGGTCGACGCCGTGGGTCATCGCTCTCCTCGTGCGCTCGGGCGGCTTTTGGTGGTGGGTCCTCGTGTGGCTAGGATGGAGGGGTCTTTCCTGTGCTCCGCCCCGATCCTCCTCGGACCGCCGGCGCAGCCCACGGGGACATCGCAACTGTGGCACACGCACCACCTGCCGCAGGCGCACCCCGCACCACCTGTCCGCACAACGAACCTGTCCGCAACGGAGCTCCTACTACATGACTGCCACCACGGTCCCCGCGACCGCCCCCGAGATCGCTGTCAACGACATCGGATCTCAGGAAGACCTCCTCGCTGCCATCGACGCCACGATCAAGGACTTCAACGATGGCGACATCGTCGAGGGCCACATCGTCAAGGTGGACCGCGACGAGGTGCTGCTCGACATCGGCTACAAGACCGAGGGCGTCATCCCCTCGCGCGAGCTGAGCATCAAGCACGACGTCGACCCCGGCGAGGTCGTCGCCGTCGGTGACGCCGTCGAGGCCCTGGTCCTCCAGAAGGAGGACAAGGAGGGTCGTCTCATCCTGTCCAAGAAGCGTGCGCAGTACGAGCGCGCCTGGGGCACGATCGAGAAGATCAAGGAGGAGGACGGCGTCGTCACCGGCTCCGTCATCGAGGTCGTCAAGGGTGGTCTCATCCTCGACATCGGCCTGCGTGGCTTCCTCCCCGCCTCCCTCGTCGAGATGCGTCGCGTCCGCGACCTCCAGCCGTACGTCGGCAAGGAGATCGAGGCCAAGATCATCGAGCTCGACAAGAACCGCAACAACGTCGTGCTCTCGCGTCGTGCGTGGCTCGAGCAGACCCAGTCCGAGGTGCGCACCACCTTCCTCAAGGAGCTGCAGAAGGGCCAGGTCCGCACCGGCGTCGTCTCCTCGATCGTCAACTTCGGTGCCTTCGTGGACCTCGGTGGCGTCGACGGTCTCGTCCACGTCTCCGAGCTGTCCTGGAAGCACATCGACCACCCGGGCGAGGTCGTCGAGGTCGGCGACGAGGTCACCGTCGAGGTGCTCGACGTCGACATGGACCGCGAGCGTGTCTCCCTGTCGCTCAAGGCGACGCAGGAGGACCCGTGGCAGCACTTCGCCCGGACCCACGCGATCGGTCAGGTCGTCCCGGGCAAGGTCACCAAGCTCGTCCCCTTCGGTGCGTTCGTGCGCGTCGAGGACGGCATCGAGGGCCTCGTGCACATCTCCGAGCTGGCCGAGCGCCACGTGGAGCTGCCGGAGCAGGTCGTCCAGGTCGGCGCCGAGATCTTCGTCAAGGTCATCGACATCGACCTCGAGCGTCGCCGCATCTCGCTGAGCCTCAAGCAGGCCAACGAGGACGGCGCCAACCTCACCGAGTTCGACCCGACGCTCTACGGCATGGCCGCCGAGTACGACGAGCAGGGCAACTACAAGTACCCCGAGGGCTTCGACTCGGAGACCAACGAGTGGCTCGAGGGCTACGAGACGCAGCGCGAGGCCTGGGAGAAGCAGTACGCCGAGGCGCACGCCCGCTGGGAGGCGCACCGCGCCCAGGTCGAGAAGTCGGCCGCCGACGACGCGGCTGCCGCCGAGTCGGGCGAGTCGACTAGCTCGTACTCCTCGGACAGCGCCCCGTCCACGAGCAGCCAGGCCGCCCCGGCGTCCTCCGGCGGCTCCGCCGGGGGCACCCTCGCCTCCGACGAGGCGCTCGCGGCTCTGCGCGAGAAGCTCACCGGCAACTGACCTCAGGTCACCCCGTGCGAAGGGGGCCGCGCACCGCTCGGTGCGTGGCCCCCTTCGTCGTCCCCGCGAGCCCGCCTACAGTGGCGGCCATGCTGCACGTGGGACTCACCGGTGGGATCGGGTCGGGCAAGTCGAGCGTCGCGCGACGGCTCGCGGAGCTCGGCACGGTCGTCGTCGACGCGGACCAGGTGGCCCGCGACGTCGTGGCGAAGGGGGAGCCCGCCCTCGCCGCGGTCGTCGAGCGCTTCGGCCCGCAGGTCCTGCGCCCCGACGGCGGGCTCGACCGGCCGGCGCTCGGACGGGTCGTCTTCGCCGACCCCGAGGCGCTGCGCGCCCTCGAGGGCATCACCCACCCCGCCGTGTGGGAGCGCACCGCACTGCTGCGCGAAGAGGCCGCGGGCGCGGGAGCCGCGGTGCTCGTCCACGACATGCCGTTGCTCGTCGAGAAGCAGATGTCGCCCGAGTACCACCTCGTCGTCGTCGTCGAGACCCCCGTGGAGACGCGGGTGCGCCGGCTCGTCGAGCACCGGGGGATGCCCGAGGAGGACGCGCGCGCCCGGATGAGGTCGCAGGCCGACGACGAGGCCCGCCGCGCCGCCGCCGACGTCGTGCTCGACAACGACGGCACCCCGCATGAGCTCGTGGAGCAGGTCGACCGCCTCTGGCGCGAGCGGCTCGCCCCCTTCGCCGAGAACCTCCGCACGGGGACCCCGGCCGCGCGGACCGACCAGCCGGCGCACGACAGCCCCGACGAGCATCGCGGTGCCCGGCTCGCCGCTCGCGTCGCGCACGTGCTGGGGGAGCGGTCCGCGCAGGTCGTGCCGGTGCCGTCGACCAGGGGCGTCGAGCTCCAGGCCGCCCTGCGGCCAGGGGGCGCCGAGGGCGACCTTGTCGGCCTGCTGGCCGCCGCAGGATACGTGCGCGACGACACCTCGGCGGAGGAGCACGTCTACCTCGGGTGCGACCCCGGTCAGACGGTGCGGCTGCGGCTCGTCCCCTCGCCGCGGCCGGGCAGGCCGTAGCCGACGAGACCGGGCTGGGTGAGCGAGAGGTGGCGCACCTTGATCGCGTCGCCCTCGTTGCCGCCGACGGTGACGACGTCGTGCCCGTGCCGGGTGACGAGGAAGTGGACGTGCTCGCCGGGCATCGACCCCTTCGCCCAGACGAGCAGGTCACCGGGGACGGGCACGTACCCGCTCCCGGCCTCGCGGAAGCGCCCGGTGCCGCGCAGGTGATCGGTGAGGGTGAGGACGCCCGGGATGCGCCAGCCGCCCGAGGCCGGGTTGCGCAGCGGGACCCCGGCCTCGCGCAGGACCCACGAGGCGAAGTCGGCGCACCACGGCTCGACGACGCCCTCGGCGTACCTCGTGCCGGGTCCCTGGTCGGCGTGCTCGGCCCGTGCCGTCGTGAGGACGCGGCGACGCGTGGGCGGCAGACCGCGGGGGATCGCCGGGAAGTCCGGGTCGACCTGGCCGAGGGTGGGTCGGGCCGGCCGCTGCGTCGCGGCGACCGGTGCGCAGGCCGCGAGCAGGCCGAGCGGTGCGGCGGCGAGCAGCGCCCGCCGACCGGGTCCGCGTCCGTCCCCCCGTGCCATGGACGTGATCGTAGACCTCCGGCGTCGTCGGCCCGCTCGCCTACGCTGCGGCCATGCCGTCCTACCGGGTCGCGATCGACGTCCACGAGACCCACCCGGGTGTCTCCCCGCCGAGCCTGCTCCCGCTCGCCGAAGAGCTGCTCGCGCGCACCCACCGCGTCGAGGACCGGTCGGTCGAGCTCGTCCGGATGCAGCCGCAGGTGCACCTGCGCTTCCTCGTCGAGACGAGCACGGACCGGCAGGAGGACGACGAGGCCGAGGACGCCGTGCGCCGTCTCGTCGCCGATCTCACGGCGTCGGCCGTGCTCGGACGGTGGGTCCTGCGCCGGGGACCCGGCGGGCACTGGCGGGTCGTGCGCGAGGGGTTCGCCCCGGAGCCGCCGGACGTGCCCGTCGACTTCTGATCAGGTCTGCGCGGCGCGCCCGGTGGTGGACTCGCGGGCCACGAGCGTCCACGGCACCGCGACCTCCTGGCTGGGAGAGGTGTCGCCGTCGATGCGCGAGACGAGCATCTCCAGCGCCCGTCGCGCGAGATGGGTGAGGTCGGGGGAGATGGTCGAGATCGAGGGGTTCGCGTACCGCGTCTCGGCGATGCCGTCGAAGCCGATGACCGCGACGTCCTCGGGCACCCGCACGCCGGCCTCGGCGCACGCCCGCACGGCACCGACCGCCATGAGGTCGTTGAAGCAGAAGACGGCGTCCGGGGGCGAGGGCAGGGCGAGGAGCTGCTGCATCGCCGCGTACCCGTCGCCCCGCTCGAAGTGGGGCACCCCGACGACGAGCTCGGGGTCGTAGGCGAGGTCGGCGGCGCGCAGCGCCTGCCGGTAGCCGCGCAGGCGCTCCGACGCGGTGCCGCGCACGGTCTCCCGCCCGATCGCCGCGACGCGCCGCCGGCCGAGCGTCAGGAGGTGCTCGGTGGCCGCGCGGCCCGCCGCGACCGAGTCGACGGCGATGTGGTCGTAGCCGGTGGGGGTCGGCCGCTCGCCGAGCAGGACCATCGGCAGGTCGTCGTCGCGACCGGCGATCTCGTCGGCCGAGAGCGCGAGCGGCGAGAAGATCACGCCGTCGATGACGTGCGAGCGCATCCCCTCGAGGACGACGCGCTCCGCGTGCTCGTCGCCCCCGGTGGCGTCGAGGAGCACGATGAAGCCCATCGCGGCCGCCTCGCTCGTCACCTTCGCGGCGAGCTCGGCGAAGTACGGGGAGTCCATCGCCGGCACGGCGAGGGCGAGGAAGCCGGCACGCCCGTGCTTGAGGTTGCGGGCCGAGAGGTTGGGCCGGTAGCGCAGCTCCTCGATGGCGGCGGAGACCTTCGCCCGGGTCGCCTCAGTGACGTGGGGATGATTGTTGACGACGTTCGAGACCGTCTTGACCGACACCCCGGCCCGCTCCGCGACGTCCCGCAACCGTGCTGCCACGCCCGACCTCCTCCGCGGCACGTGGTCGTGCCGTCCTCACTCGTACCGCATCACGGGTGCGCCTGCACCCTCGGGACCGGCGCACCCCGTCGGGTGCATTTTCGTCCCGACCTCTGGACAAGCATGTCATCCGTTGTAAAGATGGCGCCCAGCACCCGCGTTTCCACCGTTGCAAAGGCGACGGCAAGAGCATCGGTGCAGGTCACGGCAATGTCGCCGAACGGTCGAGGAGGACCACCGCATGGGCCATGCCACCGTCAGGGTCGACCCGGCGTTCGCCGTCGGGCCGCTCAACCGGCGTCTCTTCGGCTCGTTCGTCGAGCACATGGGGCGGTGCGTGTACACGGGGATCTACGAGCCCGAGCACCCCAGCGCCGACGCCCTCGGCTTCCGTCGCGACGTCGCCGACCTCGTCCGCGAGCTCGGCGTCACCGTCGTGCGCTACCCGGGCGGCAACTTCGTCTCCAACTACCGGTGGGAGGACGGCGTCGGCCCGAAGGGGGAGCGCCCGGTCCGCCTCGACCTCGCCTGGCGCTCGATCGAGACCAACCAGGTGGGCACCGACGACTTCGTCGACTGGTGCCGCTCGGTCGACGTCGAGCCGATGATGGCCGTCAACCTCGGCACGCGCGGGATCGCCGAGGCGGTCGAGCTGCTCGAGTACTGCAACGGCGACGACGGCACGCAGGTGAGCGAGCGCCGGGTCGCCCACGGCCACGAGCAGCCGCACGACATCCGCGTCTGGTGCCTCGGCAACGAGATGGACGGCCCGTGGCAGATGGGCCACAAGACCGCCGAGGAGTACGCGCGGCTCGCCGAGGAGACCGCCCGGGCGATGCGCCGCCTCCAGCCCGACCTCGAGCTCGTCGCGTGCGGCTCGAGCAACCGGGGGATGCCGACCTTCGGGACGTGGGAGCGGGTCGTCCTCGAGCGCTGCTTCGACCTCGTCGACCACATCTCGGCGCACGCCTACTACGAGCCGCACGACGGCGACCTCGACTCCTACCTCGCGTGCGCCGAGGACATGGACCGCTTCATCCGCTCGGTCGTCGCGACGGCCGACCACGTCGCCGCGGTCCGCGGCAGCGACAAGCGGATCGGCGTGAGCTTCGACGAGTGGAACGTGTGGTTCCAGGCCCGCTTCGACGGCGAGAGCAGCCTGGCGATCCGCGAGGCCCCCGAGCTCATCGAGGACGTCTACGACGTCATGGACGCCGTCGTCGTCGGCAGCCTGCTCATCACGCTCATGCAGCACACCGACCGGGTCGCCATGGCCTGCCAGGCCCAGCTCGTCAACGTCATCGCCCCCATCTCCACCCGACCGGGTGGCGCGTCGTGGCGGCAGAGCATCTTCTACCCCTTCGCCCTCACCGCCCGGCACGCCCGCGGCACGGTCCTGCGGCCCGCGGTGGTGAGCACCGCCGTGGAGACGGCGGAGTACGGCGCGCTCGACCAGCTCCTGCTCACCGCGACCCTCGACGAGGGCAGCGGCGACCTCGTGATCTTCGCGGTCAACCGCTCGCGCACGGAGCCCTGCGAGCTCACCCTCGACGTCGTCGGCCTCGCCGGGTCGGCCGCGGGCGGGGCGGGCTACCGCCTCGTCGAGCACCTCGTGATCTCCGACGAGGACCCCCACGCCCGCAACACCGAGGACGACCCCGAGCGGGTCGTGCCCGGTGCCGGCACCAGCACCCTCGACGGCGCGACCCTGCGCTCCGTCCTGCCCGCCATCTCCTGGCACTGCATCCGCCTCACCGAAGGGACACCGCGATGACCAGCTTCACACCACGAGGACCCAGCCGAGCGCCGCTGAGCCGGCGCAGCCTGCTCACCGGGGCGCTCGGCGCGGGCACCGCGCTCGGGCTCTCCGCCTGCGGCGGCGGCGGCTCGAGCAGCGTGCCGGGCCGCAGCTCGGCCACCGGCGGGGGCGGGGCCACGGGCTACGACGGCCCGAAGGTCACCCTGCAGTTCTGGAACGGCTTCACCGGCGGCGACGGCCCCTTCATGAAGAAGCTCGTCGACGAGTTCAACGGCGAGCACGAGAACATCGCCGTGACGATGAACACGATGCAGTGGGCGGACTACTACGCGAAGCTGCCGTCGGCCGTCTCGGCCGGCAAGGGCCCCGAGATCGCGATCATGCACGTCGACTCCGTCGCGACGAACGCTGCACGGCGCGTCATCCAGCCGCTCGACGACGTCGCCTCGGCGCTCAAGCTCACCGAGGCCGACTTCGCGAAGGTCCCGTGGGACGCCGGCGTCTACCAGGACCAGCGCTTCTCGATCCCGCTCGACGTGCACCCCCTCGGCTTCTTCTACAACAAGGACGTCATGGAGAAGGGGGGCCTGGACCCCGAGAAGCCGCCGACCGACGCCGAGTCCTACATGTCGGCGCTGGAGTCGATGAAGTCCAAGGGGCTGCAGGGCCACTGGGCCAGCCCCTTCCCCTTCACCGGCGGGCTCACCGTGCAGTCGCTCGTCTACCAGTTCGGCGGCTCGATGTTCGCCGAGGACGGCAGCGAGGTCCTGTGGGCGGACGAGGCCGGGGTCGAGGCCCTCACGTGGTTCTCGAAGCTCGTCACCGACGGCCACTCGCCGGGCAAGATCGCCCAGGACGCCGACATCGTCGCGCTCGAGAACGGCAAGACCGCCTTCAACTGGAACGGCATCTGGACGATCAACACCCTCAAGGAGAAGAAGGACCTCCAGTGGGGCGTCGCGGCGCTGCCGAACATCGGCGGCCAGGCCGCCGCGTGGGCGGGCTCGCACCAGTTCGTCCTGCCGACCCTGAAGACCCCGGACGAGGACAAGTCCACCGCCGCCCGGGTCTTCCTCAACTGGATCAGCACGAAGAGCCTCGAGTGGGCGAAGGGGGGCCAGGTGCCCGTGCGCAACGAGGTGCGCGAGTCCGCGGACTTCGAGGCCCTGCCCGAGCAGTCGACCCTCGCCGCCCAGATCGACGACCTGCGCTTCCCGCCGGCCGTCGCCGGCATCGGCGACGCGATGCCCGAGTTCGACAAGGCGCTCAACCTCGCCGTGCTCGGCTCGAAGGACCCCAAGACCGCCCTCGAGGAGGCGGCCGGCCGGGCCAACAAGATCCTGGAGGCCAACCAGAAGAAGTACGGCTGAGCGATGGCCACGACGACGACCGAGCCCGTGCCCGTGGCGCCGCCCACCGCGGCGGCGCCGCGGCGCCGGCGCTCCGGGATCCACGGGTCGGTGCTCACGCCCTACCTCTTCCTCGCGCCCTTCCTCTTCCTCTTCGTCTGCTTCGTCCTCGTGCCGGGGGTCTTCGGCATCTGGATCTCGTTGCACGACTGGGACTTCCTGCTGCCGGGCAAGCCCTTCGTCGGTCTGCAGAACTACGCCGACCTCTTCGACAGCAGCTCGGTGCAGTACGGGGCCTTCTGGGCGAGCATGCGGGCGACGGCGATCTTCGTCGTCGGCAGCGTGCCCTTCCTCGTCGTCCTGCCGCTGCTCCTCGCCATCGCGCTCAACCGGTCCTTCCCGGGCCGGACCTTCTTCCGGGCCGTCTTCTTCGCCCCCTTCGTCCTCGGCGTCGCGGTCGTCGGCCTCATGTGGCGCTACCTGCTCGACCCGAGCTTCGGTCTCGTCAACGGCATGCTCGGCGCGATCGGGCTGCCCGACGACATCCCGTGGACGACCGACCAGCCGTGGGCGTGGATCTCGCTCATCGGCGTCACCGTGTGGTGGACGGTCGGCTTCAACGCCGTCATCTACCTCGCCGGGCTCGCCGACATCCCCGCCGAGCACTACGAGGCAGCCGAGCTCGACGGCGTCAACGCCTGGCAGCGGCTGCGCTACATCACGCTGCCGGCCCTGCGGCCGGTCCTCATCTTCGTCGTCGTCACGACCTTCCTGGCCAGCGCCAACATGTTCGGCCAGAGCTACCTGCTCACCCAGGGCGGGCCGGGCGACAGCACCCGGACCGCCATCATCACCATCACCGAGCTCGGTCTCACGCAGTTCCGGATGGGTCAGGCCTCGGCGATGAGCTACGTGCTCGCGCTCTTCCTGTGCCTCGTCTCGCTGCTGAACTTCTGGGCCCTGCGAGAGAGGAGGTGACCCGATGACCCGTCGCCGCGGACCCCTCTTCTGGGTCACCATGGGAGTGCTCAGCCTGGTCTTCGTCGGGCCGCTCCTCCTCGTCCTGCTCACGTCGCTGAAGTCGCAGGGCGAGGCGCGCAGCGTGCCGCCGACCTACCTGCCCTCGGAGTGGACCGCCCGGGCCTACGACGTCCTCTTCTTCCAGGACGACGCGAGCCCCGTCGTGCGGTGGTTCGCCAACTCGTTGCTCGCGGCGAGCCTGCACGCGATCCTCGTCGTCACCGTCTGCGCGATGGCCGGCTACGCGCTGGCGCGGCTCGAGTTCCCCTTCAAGCGGGCGATCTTCGCGATGATCATCGCCACGCTCTTCGTGCCGGGCTTCATCTTCCTCATGCCGAACTTCATCATCCTCGACCGGCTGGGCTGGCTCGACACGATCTGGGCGCTCGTCGTGCCCGGGGCGGCGGGAGCCTTCGGCGTCTTCTTCATGCGCCAGTTCTTCCTCGGGCTGCCCAAGGAGCTCGAGGAGAGCGCCCGGCTCGACGGGGCGGGCCCCTTCCGCACCTTCGCGAGCATCGTCCTGCCCAACGCCCGGCCGGCCCTCGTCACCCTCGGGGTGCTCAGCTTCCTCACCAACTGGAACGACTTCATCTGGCCGATCTACGTGCTCTTCTCCCCGGAGCGTCTCACCCTGCCCGCCGGCCTGAGCCGGCTGCAGGGCGCGTACACGATCGACTACCCGGTGGTCATGGCCGGCGCGATGCTCGCCGCCATCCCCGTCCTCGCGCTCTACGTCTTCGTGCAGCGCTACGTCATCGAGGGCGTCGCGAGCAGCGGCGTCAAGGGCTGACCCCCGTCAGGAGCACCATGCGCACCACGAAGCACCGCCTCGCCGTCGTCACGACCGCCCTGCTCGCCGCCGTCGGGCTCGTCGCCGGGCCGTCCTCCGGCGCCACCCGGCCGGACGACCCCGCCCCGCCGCGACCCGTGGCGCAGAACGCGGTGTCGGACAGCTTCTCCGACACCTACGCCGACCCCTCGGTCATCCGGGGGAAGGACGGGTGGTGGTACACCTACGCGACCTCCGACCCGCTCGTGTCCGGTGGCACCCCCGGGCTCATGCACATGGCCCGGACGAAGGACTGGTCCTCCTTCGAGTACCTCGGCACGGTCTTCACCGACGCGACCCGGCCGACGTGGGCGACGCGGACCTCGGGGCTGTGGGCGCCCGACGTGCGCAAGATCGGCGACCGGTACGTCATGTACTTCACCGTGACGGACTCGACCCAGCACCCGCAGGGCGACGACTCGGCGATCGGCGCGGCGACGGCGCCCACCCCGGCGGGGCCGTGGACGGCCACGGACGGCCCGGTCGTGCCGCCGCGAGCCGCCCCGGGCGGCGGCTGGTGGTGGACCTTCGACCCGTCGGGCTTCACCGACCTCGACGGGCAGCGCTACCTCTACTACGGCAGCTACTTCGGCGGCATCTGGGTGACGAAGGTCGCCGACGACGGCCTCACTGCGGTCGGCGAGCCGGTCCGGGTCGCCGTGGACAACCGCTACGAAGGGGCGTACGTCGTGCGTCGGGACGGCTGGTACGTCCTCATGGCCTCGGCCGCCAACTGCTGCGCGGGCCCCTCGACCGGCTACTCGGTCTTCGCCGGGCGCTCCCGCAGCCCCATGGGCCCCTTCGTCGACGCCGAGGGCACCTCCCTCGACACCTCCGCGGTGGGCGGGACCATCGCGCTCACCCAGAACGGCAACCGCTTCGTCGGCGTCGGCCACCACGCGGTCGTCACAGACAGCACGGGTGCGGACTTCGTCGTCTACCACGGCATCGACCGGCACGACCCGTGGCTGGCCGAGCCCTTCGGCATCAACCGGCGCCCGATGCTCGCCGACCGGCTGGACTGGGTCGACGGCTTCCCCCGCACCCGGGCCGGCGCCGGGCCGAGCGACACCCCGCAGCCCGGTCCCACCCTCGGCTCCTCGCTCGGCATCACGCCCGAGGACCCCGCGGCCGGTGGCTTCACCGGGATGCGCGTCGGCCCCCGCGACCGGCTCGGCGGAGCCACCGGGCTCGTGCGCGGCACGGCGAGCACCCGGCGGGCCGCGCCCGCCGGCGACGTGCACGTGCGGCTCGACATCCGAGGGGACAAACCCCTGCGTGTCACCCTTGGCCGCGCTCCCGGGGTCACCGTGACGGTCGACCCCCGGGGCCGCACGCTCGGGATGAGCACGAGCGGCGCCGGCCGACCGCTGCGCGACTCGACCGCGCTGCCGAGCACGAGCGGGTGGCAGACGCTCACCGTGCGGGCCACGGACGGGCAGGTCCGGGCCTCGCTGTCCGAGGACGACCTCCATGACCCGTACGCCGAGGTGACGCTCGAGCGCGACCGGCTCCGCGTCGGGTCCGCCCCGGTGCGCCTGAGCAGCGGGGGCACGGTCGTCGACAACGTCGTCGTGACCCCGGCGGCGCAGGACGCCCGTGAGCTCGCTCCGGTGCCCCAGGCGGGTCCCCTCATCACGGGCGAGGAGTTCGACGACGCCTCGACCCCGGCGCTGACCTGGGTGCGTGAGAACCCCCAGGCCCGCGTCGAGGACGGGCAGCTGCGCTGGCCGGTAGAGGGCACCGACCTCACCGGCGGGGGCAACCAGGCCGGGCTGCTGCTCCACGACGCGCCCGACGACGGCGACTGGATCGCGCAGACGAAGGTCCACCTCGACCTCGGCACCGACGAGATCCGCAACTACCAGCAGGCGGGCCTCGTCGCGCACGCCACCGACGACGACTTCGCCCGGCTCGGCACCGTCGCGATCTGGAACACCCGGCAGACGGAGTTCGGTCGTGAGGTCGCCGCGGCTCCCGACGGCCGGACGTCGTACGGCGGTGCACTCGTGGGGACCGCCGCCCCCACCATGTGGCTGCGCCTGGCGCACCACCGCACGGCGGAGGGGGAGCACCTCTACCGCGCGGGGACGAGCCGGGACGGCCGGACGTGGACGTGGGGCGCGACCTGGGCGCTCGGCGCCGGCACCGAGCCGAGGATCGGGCTCTACTCGCACGGCGGGGCGTCCCCGGCCGCCGTGGCCTCCTTCGACCACCTGCGCTTCTACCGCACCCGGTGGCCCTCCGACCCCGGCGCCGGGTGAGCCGGTCAGGGGTGCGACGGGCTCGCTCGCGAGGACGGCGCACGGCCGCCGTCCTCGCGGGCGCGGCCCTCGCCCTCAGCGCGTGCCAGTCCCCGACACCCGACGCCGCCCCGCGGCAGGAGAGCGAGAGCATGACCGGCTTCACCAACCCCGTGTGGGCGAGCAACTTCCCCGACCCGCAGGTGCTCGACGCGGACGGCTCGTACGTCGCGATCGCGACGAACGGCAACGGGATGAACGTCCAGACCCTGACGAGCACCGATCTCGTCGACTGGAGCCAGGGATCGGACGCGATGCCCGAGCTCGCGAGCTGGACGTCGCCGGGCAAGGTGTGGGCGCCCGAGGCCGTGCAGATCGGCGACCAGTGGGTCATGTACTACACGACCCGCGCCCCGGACCCCGAGATCCAGTGCATCGGCGTCGCCGTCTCCGCGCAGCCGGAGGGGCCCTACGTCGACGACAGCGACGGACCCCTCGTGTGCGAGGAGGACGCGGGCGGGTCGATCGACGCCCACCCCTTCGTCGACACGGACGGCCAGGCCTACCTGTACTGGAAGAACGACGGCAACGCCGTCGGGGTCGACACGTGGATCTCGGTGCAGCGCCTCGGCCCGGACGGGACGACGCTGCTCGGCGAGCCCGAGCGGGTCATCCGCCAGGACCTCGCGTGGGAGGGCGACCTCGTCGAGGGGCCCTTCGTGCGGGAGGAGGACGGGGTCTACCACCTCTTCTACTCCGCCAACGACTTCGGCTCGGACCGGTACGCGGTGGGGCACGCGACCGCGGAGGCGCCGACGGGCCCCTTCGTCAAGGACGACGAGCCGGTCCTCGTGAGCAACGAGGTGGCCGCGGGGCCGGGGCACAACTCCCTCGTCGAGCGCGACGGGCGGGTGTGGATGGTCTACCACGCATGGGCGCCGGACGCGGTGGGCTCCGAGGTGCCCGGGCGCACGATGTGGCTCAGCGAGGTGACCTTCGACGGGCGCCCGGTGAGCGTCGACCCGCCGGCGTCGGAGGTGCCGACGCGACCCTGACCCCGGCGTCCCGGAATACGTTGTCGGTGCGTGCGCTTAGGTTGTCCATATGCGTCCCGTGACCGATCTGCAGCGCACGGTGGCCCCCTTCCAGGTGGTCTCCGAGTTCGAGCCCGCCGGCGACCAGCCCGCAGCCATCGCCGAGCTGGCCCGCCGGGTCAACGCGGGGGAGCAGGACGTCGTCCTCCTCGGCGCCACCGGCACCGGCAAGTCGGCGACGACGGCCTGGCTCATCGAGCAGATCCAGCGCCCGACCCTCGTCATGGCGCCGAACAAGACGCTCGCCGCCCAGCTGGCCAACGAGTTCCGCGAGCTGCTGCCCAACAACGCCGTCGAGTACTTCGTCAGCTACTACGACTACTTCCAGCCCGAGGCCTACGTCCCGCAGTCGGACACGTACATCGAGAAGGACAGCTCGATCAACGAGGAGGTCGAGCGGCTGCGTCACTCGGCGACCAACAGCCTGCTCACCCGGCGTGACGTCGTCGTCGTCGCGTCGGTCTCGTGCATCTACGGCCTCGGCACCCCGCAGGAGTACGTCGACCGCATGGTCCGCCTGTCCGTCGGCGACCAGGTCGACCGCGACACCCTGCTGCGCCAGTTCGTCACGATGCAGTACACCCGCAA
Organism: Janibacter melonis; assembly: GCF_003721155.3. Taxonomy (NCBI): domain Bacteria; kingdom Bacillati; phylum Actinomycetota; class Actinomycetes; order Micrococcales; family Intrasporangiaceae; genus Janibacter; species Janibacter melonis. The sequence goes on from NZ_CP044548.2 coordinate 707,702, forward strand.
CGACCTCGCCTTCACCCGCGGCACCTTCCGGGTGCGCGGGGACACCATCGAGATCATCCCGGTCTACGAGGAGCACGCGATCCGCATCGAGCTCTTCGGCGACGAGGTGGAGCGCGTCTACACCCTCCACCCGCTGACCGGCGAGGTGATCCGCGAGGAGCAGGAGATGTACGTCTTCCCGGCGACCCACTACGTCGCCGGGCCCGAGCGCATGGAGCGCGCGATCGTCGGCATCGAGCACGAGCTCGAGGAGCAGCTCAAGGTCTTCGAGAGCCAGGGCAAGATGCTCGAGGCGCAGCGGTTGCGCATGCGCACGACGTACGACATCGAGATGATGCGCCAGGTCGGCAGCTGCTCGGGCATCGAGAACTACTCGATGCACATCGACGGCCGCCAGCCCGGGTCCGCGCCGAACTGCCTGCTCGACTACTTCCCCGAGGACTTCGCGCTCGTCATCGACGAGTCGCACGTCACCGTGCCCCAGATCGGCGCGATGTACGAGGGTGACGCCTCGCGCAAGCGCACCCTCGTCGACCACGGCTTCCGGCTGCCGAGCGCCATGGACAACCGACCGCTGACGTGGGAGGAGTTCCTCGAGCGCACCGGTCAGACCGTCTACCTCTCGGCGACCCCCGGCGACTACGAGATGGCCAAGAGCGACGGCGTCGTCGAGCAGATCATCCGCCCGACCGGGCTCGTCGACCCCGAGATCGTCCTCAAGCCGACGAAGGGTCAGATCGACGACCTCCTCGACGAGATCCGCACCCGCACCGAGCGCGACGAGCGCGTCCTCGTCACGACGCTGACGAAGAAGATGGCCGAGGACCTCACCGACTACCTCCTCGACAAGGGCGTGCGGGTCCGCTACCTGCACTCCGACATCGACACCCTGCGCCGCGTCGAGCTGCTGCGCGAGCTGCGGCTCGGCGAGTACGACGTCCTCGTCGGCATCAACCTCCTGCGCGAGGGTCTCGACCTGCCCGAGGTCTCGCTCGTCGCCATCCTCGACGCCGACAAGGAGGGCTTCCTGCGCAGCAGCCGCTCGCTCATCCAGACGATCGGTCGCGCGGCGCGCAACGTCTCCGGTCAGGTGCACATGTACGCCGACAACATCACCGACTCGATGCAGCACGCGATCGACGAGACCCACCGGCGGCGCGAGAAGCAGATCGCCTACAACACCGAGCGCGGCATCGACCCGCAGCCGCTGCGCAAGAAGATCGCCGACATCACCGACATCCTGGGCCGTGAGGACGCCGACACCGACGCCCTCATCGGCTCGGGTCGCACCCAGTCGCGCGGCAAGACCTCGCGCAGCGCGAAGGGGGCGCCCGCCGGCGGCAACCGCGGCAAGGACCTGCCCAGCGGCGAGCTCGCCAGCCTCATCCAGGACCTCACCGACCAGATGCACCAGGCGGCGACCGACCTGCACTTCGAGCTCGCGGCCCGGCTGCGCGACGAGATCTCCGACCTCAAGAAGGAGCTGCGTCAGATGACGCAGGCGACCGGCTGAGGGGACTTCGCACAGGTGAGCCGGGCCCGACCGTCGGGCCCACGGGGTGGGCTCCGGTCGTCACGGGCCCGACGCATCTGCGACGATGGTCTGCGCGGAGGGGAGTATCCCCACGCGGTGTCCTCGTCAGCACGGCACCTCGGCCCCCTTCGGCCGGGAGGCCCGGGGTACCGGCCCCTGGGTGGGAGAGACCTCCGGACATGACCGAACCCTGTCCGGAAGGCGACCCCAGCACGTGACATCGATCCCCGCCAGCATCCCTGGCATCGCACCGAGCATCATCAGCGGCGGCACCATGGACGTGCCGACCTGGGTCTGGCTCCTCACCCTCGGCGTGGCCGCAGCGGTGCTGATCTTCGACGTCGTCCTCATCGCTCGCCGGCCGCACGTGCCGTCGAACAAGGAGGTCGGCACGACCCTCGCCGTGTACGTCTCGGCCGCCATCCTCTTCGGCCTGGGCATCTGGTGGGCCGAGGGCAGCACCCGCGCGGGTGAGTTCTACGCCGGCTGGCTCACCGAGTACTCGTTGTCGATCGACAACCTCTTCATCTTCCTCATCATCATGGCGAGCTTCCAGGTGCCGGCGAAGTACCAGCAGATCGCCCTCATGTGGGGCATCATCATCGCCATCGTGCTGCGGACGATCTTCATCTTCGTCGGCGCCGCGGCGATCAACCGCTTCTCCTGGGTCTTCTACATCTTCGGCGCCTTCCTCATCTACACGGCGATCAAGCTCGCCGTGCAGAAGGACGACGACGACGAGGAGTTCGAGGAGAACCGCTTCCTCAAGTACATGGAGAAGACGATCCCCTCCACCAAGGAGTGGAGCGCGAAGATCTTCACCAAGGAGAACGGCAAGCGGGTCGCCACCCCGATCTTCTTCGTCGTCCTCGCGCTGGGCATGACCGACCTGCTCTTCGCGCTGGACTCCATCCCGGCGATCTACGGCCTGACCAAGGAGCCGTACATCGTCCTCACGGCCAACCTCTTCGCCCTCATGGGTCTGCGGCAGCTGTACTTCCTCATCGGTGGTCTGCTGAAGAAGCTCGTCTACCTGAGCATCGGCCTGGCCGTGCTGCTCGCCTTCATCGGCGTCAAGCTCATCCTCCACGCCCTGCACGAGAACGAGCTGCCCTTCATCAACGGCGGCGAGCACATCCCGGTCCCCGAGATCCCGATCTCGGTCTCCCTGGGCGCCATCGTCGTCATCCTCGGCATCACGACCATCGCCAGCCTGTGGAAGACCCGCAAGGACGAGCGCCAGGGCGTCGAGAGCTGACCCGCCCCACCCGTCACCAGTTTCTCGGGTGACCCGATAAACCCCGGCTCAGCATGGGTAAGAAACTCGTGCTGAGCCGGGGTTTGTCATGTCGAGCGCGCGAGGAGGTGGGTGCGGACGCCCGACGCTGGAGCTCACCCGCCAGCGAGCCTCACCCGTCACCAGTTTCTCGGGTGACCCGATAAACCCCGGCTCGGCAAGAGAAAGAAACTCGTGCGAAGTCGGGGTTTGTCATGTCGAGCGGACGAAGGGGGAGGGGCCCGCCCGACCGAGCGAAGGGGAAGGAACTCACCTGTCCGGCCGAAGGGGGAGCGAGCCCATCTGTCCGACTGAAGGGGCAGGCGGACCGACCCGGCGACGGGCACTTTCTTCGCCGAGTACATCTAGGCGCCGGTCTCGGTGAGGTGGGCGGGGGTCTCGCCCTCGGAGCGCTCCCGAGGCCGGCCGAGGACGAGGACGCTGGCGACGACGACGAGCGACATGCCGACGAGCTGTGGCCCCGAGAGGACCTGGCCGAGGACGACGAGGCCCGCGAGGGCCGCGACCGCCGGCTCGAGGCTGAGCAGGATCCCGAAGACCGTCGCGCTCATCCGTCGCAGCGCGAGCAGCTCCAGCGAGTACGGCAGCACCGAGCTGAGAAGCGCCAGGCCCAGCCCCTTGAGCAGGTGCTCCGCGGTGACGGTGTGCCACCCGAGGGCGCCCGCGGGCAGCACGACGACCATGGCGACGACCATCGCCAGGCTCAGCCCGTCGAGCCGGTCGAAGACGGCGCCGGTCCGCGAGGAGCACACGATGTAGGCCGCCCAGAAAGCCCCTGCGAGCAGCGCGAGACCGATGCCCCGCCAGCTGAGCTCGGACAGCGGCAGGTGGGTGACCTCGGAGACGAGGACGACGCCGACCGCCGCGACGGCGACCGCACCGAGGTCACGGACGCGGCGCGACCCGGCAGCGGCGAGGAGCAGCGGGCCGACGAACTCGAAGGTCACGGCGACCCCGATCGGCAGGTAGGCCAGCGAGGCGTAGAAGGCCCAGTTCATCCCGCCGAGCGCGACACCGAAGAGCAGCACGGTGCGCCAGGCTGCGGGGGAGTGGCCGAGCAGGCGGGGCCGGGCGAGGACGAGCATGATCGCCGCGGCGAAGACGAGGCGCAGGAGCACGGACGTGCTCGCGCCGACCTCGGGGACGAGGGTCGCGGCCAGGGCCCCGCCGAACTGGACGGACAGGACCCCGCCGAGGACGAGGAGAGGTGCCGGGACGGCGTCGGCGCGGCTCACCAGCCCCGCTCGCGCCACTCGTCGAGGTGGGGCCGCTCGGCACCGATGGTCGAGTCGGCGCCGTGCCCGGGGTAGAAGTGCGTGTCGTCGTCGTAGACCCCGAAGAGCCGCTCGACGACGTCGCCGTAGAGCAGCTCGAAGCTCTGCCCCTCCATCTTCGTGTTGCCCACCCCGCCGGGGAAGAGCGTGTCGCCGGTGAAGAGATGGGTCGACCCCTGCGGGTCGCGGTAGGCCAGGGCGACCGAGCCGGGCGTGTGCCCGCGCAGGTGCGAGACCTTGAGCACGACGTCACCGAAGCGCACCTCGTCACCCTGGCGCAGCAGGTGGTCGGGAGCCACGGGCAGCCCGACGGCGTCGTCGACGCCGGCGTAGGTCTCGGCGCCGGTCTCGCGGGCCACCTCGGGCAGAGCCCGGTGGTGGTCCCAGTGCTGGTGCGTCGTCACGAGGTGCCCGAGCGAGCCCCCGCCGAGCGCGACGAGCGCGAGGCAGCGCTCGGCCTCGTCGGCGGCGTCGACGAGCAGCTGCTCGCCGGTCGAGCGGCAGGTGAGCAGGTAGACGTTGTTGTGCATCTGCGACACCGACATCTTGCGGATCGTCAGCGCCGGCAGCTCGCGCACGTGCACGGGCCCGCCCGGGGTGACCTCGCCGGTGTACTCGTGGGTCTCGGTCAGCGTCTCGCTCATGGCGGCACGCTACCGCCGCCCGCCCGACCGTGGGACCGGGCGTCCGGCGCCCGCCCTGCCGGGCCGAGGACCCGGGCGAAGGGGGAGCCTCAGGCGGTCGCGGTGGCCCGGGCCTTCGCGTCGGCGAGGTGGTAGGCCGCGCCGATGAGGGTGAGGTGCGAGAAGGCCTGGGGGAAGTTGCCCGCCTGCCGGTCGTGCTCGGTGTCGTACTCCTCGGCGACGAGACCGACGTCGTTGAGCAGCCCGACGAGACGGTCCATGAGCTCCTCCGCGCGCTCCACCTGGCCGGTCACCGCGAGCGCGCTGACGAGCCACCAGGAGCAGGCGAGGAAGGGGTGCTCTTCGCCGGCGAGCCCGTCGACACCGGTCTCCGTGCGGTAGCGCAGGAGGAAGCCGCCGCGCATGAGGTCGTGCTCGACGGCCGCGATCGTGCCGTGCACCCGCGGGTCGTCCGGCGGGAGGAAGCCGACGAGCGGGATGAGCAGCAGCGAGGCGTCGACCTCGTCGGTGTCGTAGTGCTGGGTGAAGGTCTGGCGCTCCTCGCTCCACCCGCGCTCGCACACCTCGGCGTGCACGCGGTCGCGCAGCGTCCGCCAGGTCTCGACGTCGCCGCTCAGCCCGTGCTCCTCGACGGCGCGGATGGCGCGGTCGAAGGCGGCCCAGACCATGACCCGGCTGTGGGTGAAGTGCCGCAGCGGGCCGCGGATCTCCCACAGCCCGTTGTCCGGCTCGTCCCAGTGGGTGGCGAGGCTGTCGACGAGGGCCCGCTGGATGGCCCAGGACTGGTGCGACTCCTCGAGCCCGAGCTCGCGGGCGTCCTCGAGGGCGATCATCACCTCGCCGAGGACGTCGGTCTGCTTCTGGTCGACGGCCCCGTTGCCGATGCGCACCGGCCGGCTGCCCGCGTACCCGGGCAGGTGGTCGAGCTCGCGCTCGGGCAGCTCGCGGCCGCCGTCGACCGCGTACATGATCTGCATGTCCTCGGGGTCGCCGGCGACGGCACGCACGAGCCAGTCGCGCCACAGCTTCGCCGTGCCGACGTAGCCCGACTGCAGGAGCGCCTCGAGGGTGAGCGAGGCATCACGCAGCCAGCAGTAGCGGTAGTCCCAGTTGCGCACCCCGCCGAAGTCCTCGGGCAGGCTCGTGGTCGGCGCCGCGACGATGCCGCCGCGACGGGTGTCGGTGAGCAGGCGCAGCACGAGCAGCGAGCGGACGACGGCCTCGCGGTGCGGCCCTTCGTAGGTGCACCGGCTCGCCCACTCGCTCGACCGCGCGACGGTCGCCTCGACCCGTCCGCCGACGTCGAGCGCCGGGGGCACCTGCTTCCACGACGAGAACCACGTGAGCGTGAAGTCCAGCGTCTCGCCCGCGCGCACCTCGAAGCGGTCGCGGTGGTGGTGGTCGTCGGGATGCGGCAGCCGGCTGCCGCGCAGGACGAGCATGTCGGGCCCGGCGATCGCCGTGAGGAGGTCGTCGCCGTGGTGCGTCGTGTGGGTCACCCACGGGGTGACCTTGCCGTAGGCGAAGCGCACGACCCACTCGTGCTCCATCTCGACGGTGCCGGACACCCCTTCGACCCGGCGGATGATGTCGGCCCGGTTGTCGCCGAGCGGCATGAGATCGGTCACCCGGACGGTCCCGGACGCCGTCTCGTGGGTCGTCTCGAGGACGAAGGAGTCGCCGCGATAGCTGCGCGTGGTGCGCGCCTCGCCGACCGGGCCGATGAGCCAGCGGCCGTGCTCGGGGGTGCCGAGCAGCGCGGTGAAGCACGACGGCGAGTCGAAACGGGGGAAGCAGAGCCAGTCGATCGACCCCCCGCGGCTGACGAGGGCGACGGTCTCGGTGTCGCCGATGACGGCGTACTCCTCGATCGGTGTGCTCATCCGCTCACCCTACGGGGGGCCGCCGAGGGGGCCGCAGGCGCAACGCTGTCGGTGGCGAGACATAAAGTTGTGGCCGTGACTTCCGCACCCCACGCCCGGCACGGCTCTGCCCTGCACGACCAGCTCGTCGTGCGAGGCGCCCGCGAGCACAACCTCAAGGACGTCTCGATCGAGATCCCGCGGGACAGCCTCGTCGTCTTCACCGGTCTGTCCGGGTCGGGCAAGTCCTCGATGGCCTTCGACACGATCTTCGCCGAGGGCCAGCGCCGCTACGTCGAGTCCCTGTCCGCCTACGCCCGTCAGTTCCTCGGCCAGATGGACAAGCCCGACGTCGACTTCATCGAGGGCCTGTCCCCGGCGGTCTCGATCGACCAGAAGTCGACGAACCGCAACCCCCGCTCCACCGTCGGCACGATCACCGAGGTCTACGACTACCTGCGCCTGCTCTTCGCCCGCGCCGGCCGCCCGCACTGCCCCCGCTGCGGCGAGCCGATCACCCGGCAGAGCCCGCAGCAGATCGTCGACCGCCTCCTCGAGCTGCCCGAGGGCACCCGCTTCCAGGTCCTCGCGCCCGTCGTCCGCGCGCGCAAGGGCGAGTTCGTCGACCTCTTCTCCGAGCTGCAGACGAAGGGGTACAGCCGCGCCCGCGTCGACGGCACCGTCGTCAGCCTTACCGACCCGCCGAAGCTCGAGAAGCAGGTCAAGCACACCATCGAGGTCGTCGTCGACCGTCTCGTGGCGAAGGGGGCGGAGCGCACCGCCCAGCGTCGGCTCACCGACTCCGTCGAGACCGCGCTGCGCCTCGCCGACGGCATCGTCGTCGTCGAGTTCGTCGACGCGCCGGTCGACGCCGACGAGCCGGGGGAGCGGCCCGCACCGCTCGACGCCCAGGGCGAGCCGCTGCCGCGCGAGCGCCGCTACTCCGAGCGGATGGCCTGCCCGAACGACCACCCCATCGAGATGGACGAGGTCGAGCCGCGGTCCTTCTCCTTCAACTCCCCCTTCGGCGCCTGCCCGCACTGCACCGGCATCGGCACCGAGCTCGAGGTCGACCCCGAGCTCGTCGTCCCCGACGAGGACCTCACCCTCGAGGAGGGAGCGATCGCCCCGTGGGCGGCCGGCACCCAGTCCGCCCAGTACTTCCAGCGCACGATGAGCGCCCTCGGCGACGACCTCGGCTTCGACATGAGCACGCCGTGGCGGGCCCTGCCGGAGCGGGCGCGCACCGCGCTGCTCCACGGCCAGAACCACAAGGTGCACGTGCGCTACCGCAACCGCTTCGGCCGCGAGCGCTCGTACTCGACGGGCTTCGAGGGGGCGATCTCCTTCATCCGGCGCCGCCACGGCGAGACCGAGTCCGAGTGGAGCCGCGAGAAGTACCAGGGCTACATGCGCGAGATCCCCTGCCCGCACTGCCGCGGCACGCGCCTGAAGCCCGAGGCCCTCGCGGTCCTCGTCGGCGGTCGCAGCATCGCCGAGGTGTCCTCGCTCTCGATCGCCCAGGCGGCGACCTTCCTCCACGACGTCGACTTCACCCAGCGCGAGCGGGCCATCGCCGAGCAGGTCATCAAGGAGATCAACGCCCGGCTGGGCTTCCTGCTCGACGTCGGCCTGGACTACCTCTCGCTCTCCCGGGCCGCGGCGACGCTCTCCGGCGGCGAGGCCCAGCGGATCCGGCTCGCGACGCAGATCGGGTCCGGTCTCGTCGGCGTGCTCTACGTCCTCGACGAGCCGAGCATCGGGCTGCACCAGCGCGACAACCACCGGCTCATCGAGACCCTCACCCGCCTGCGCGACCTCGGCAACACCCTCATCGTCGTCGAGCACGACGAGGACACCATCGAGGTCGCCGACTGGGTCGTCGACATCGGCCCCGGTGCCGGCGAGCACGGCGGTCGCGTCGTCCACAGCGGCGAGGTCGCCGGGCTGCTCGAGAGCGAGGAGTCGCTCACGGGCAAGTACCTCTCCGGCCGCCTGCAGATCCCCGTGCCGGACGTGCGCCGGCCCCAGCAGCCGGGCCGCGAGGTCACCGTGCGCGGCGCCCGCGAGAACAACCTCCAGGGCGTCGACGTCACCTTCCCCCTCGGCAACCTCATCGCCGTCACCGGTGTGTCGGGCTCGGGCAAGTCGACCCTCGTCAACGACATCCTCTACACGGTCATGGCCAACAAGCTCAACGGCGCCCGCCGCGTGCCCGGCCGGCACAAGACCGTCACCGGGCTCGTCGAGAACCTCGACAAGGTGGTCCACGTCGATCAGAGCCCCATCGGGCGCACCCCGCGCTCGAACCCCGCGACGTACACGGGCGTCTTCGACAACGTCCGCAAGCTCTTCGCCGACACCGAGGAGGCGAAGGTCCGCGGCTACCAGCCCGGTCGCTTCTCCTTCAACGTCAAGGGCGGGCGCTGCGACGCGTGCTCGGGCGACGGCACGATCAAGATCGAGATGAACTTCCTGCCCGACGTCTACGTGCCGTGCGAGGTGTGCAACGGCGGGCGGTACAACCGCGAGACGCTCGAGGTCCACTTCAAGGGCAAGACGATCGCCGACGTGCTCGACATGCCGATCGAGGAGGCCGAGGACTTCTTCGCCGCGGTCCCGGCCATCGCCCGGCACATGAAGACCCTCAACTCCGTGGGTCTGGGCTACGTGCGTCTCGGCCAGCCGGCGACGACCCTGTCCGGCGGCGAGGCGCAGCGCGTCAAGCTCGCCTCGGAGCTGCAGAAGCGCTCCAACGGGCGCACGGTCTACGTCCTCGACGAGCCGACGACCGGTCTGCACTTCGAGGACATCCGCAAGCTGCTCCTCGTCCTGCAGGGCCTCGTCGACAAGGGCAACACCGTCATCGTCATCGAGCACAACCTCGACGTCATCAAGAACGCCGACTGGGTCATCGACATGGGTCCCGAGGGCGGCGACGGCGGCGGGCAGGTCGTCGCGACCGGCACGCCGGAGAGCGTCGCGGCGCAGCACGAGCGCACCGGGTCGCACACCGGCCGCTTCCTCGCCAAGGTCCTCGCCCGGCACGACGTCGTCGAGGTCGGCGAGCTCCCCGAGCCGGTCGAGACGACGCCGGCGAAGGGGGCGAAGAAGACCGCGACGAAGAAGGCGGCCACGAAGAAGGCGACCACGAAGACCGCCCCGAAGAAGGCGACGTCGAAGACCGCCGCGGCGAAGAAGGCGACGACGACGAAGGCCACCCCGGCCCCGGCGGAGATCTCCGGCCGGGCCCAGGCCGCGGCCCGTCGCGCCCGCAAGGCCGGCTGACCCGCCTCGTCGCGACCGCCCTGACCCGACCGCCGGGCACGACGACGGGGCCCCACCGGATGATCCGGTGGGGCCCCGTCGTCAGCGGTGCGGGTGCTCAGTCCTCGCCGAGGTAGGCCTTGCGCACCTCGTCGCTCGTCAGCAGCTCCTCGCCGGTGCCCTCGGTGACGATCTTGCCGACCTCGAGCACGTAGCCCTTCGTCGCGATCTTCAGGGCGGCCCGGGCGTTCTGCTCGACGAGCAGGATCGTCGTGCCCTGCTCCTGCAGGGTCGTCACCGTGCTCATGATGCGCTTCATCATCAACGGCGACAGACCCATCGAGGGCTCGTCGAGCATGAGCAGCTTGGGGCGGCTCATCATCGCCCGGCCCATGGCGAGCATCTGCTGCTCGCCGCCGGAGAAGGTGCCCGCCGGCTGCTTCGAGCGCTCCCCGAGGATGGGGAAGAGCTCGTAGGCGGCCTTGAGGTCCTTGCGGATGCCGTCGTCCTTGCGCCCGTAGGCACCGAGGAGGAGGTTCTCCTCGACGCTCATCCGGGGGAAGATCCGCCGGCCCTCGGGGGAGTGGGCCAGGCCCAGACCCACGATGTCGTGCGCGGGCACGGTGGAGATGTCCTGACCCTGGTAGAGGATCTGGCCGGCCACCGGGCGCAGCAGGCCCGAGATCGTGCGCAGCGTCGTCGTCTTGCCGGCACCGTTGGTGCCGATGAGCGAGACGACGTCGCCCTCGTCGACGGTGAAGGAGATGCCCTTGACCGCCTGGATCTTGCCGTAGGCGACCTTGAGGTCCTTGACCTCGAGCATGGGGCTCATCGGCGCTCCTCCTCGGGCTCGTGCCCCTCGTTCTGCTCGGGCAGCTCGCCCTCGGCGCGCAGCACCTCGATCTCCTCGTCGGTGAGGTCGGACGTGTCGATCTCGTCGTCGTCCGCACCGCCGATGTAGGCCTCGATGACGCGCGGGTCGGACTGGACCTCACCGGGGGAGCCCTCGATGAGGGTCTCGCCCCGGACCAGGCAGAGCACCCGGTCGCAGAGGTTGAAGATGAACCGCATGTCGTGCTCGATGACGACGACGGCCATGCCGAGGTCGCGGATCCGGAAGATGAGGTGCATCGCCTCTTCCGTCTCCTTGGGGTTCATGCCCGCCGTCGGCTCGTCGAGCAGGATGACCTGCGGGTCGGTCGCCAGCGCACGCGCGATCTCGAGCTTGCGCTGCTCGCCGTAGGGCAGGTTGCGCGCGAGGCTCTCCGCCTTGTGGTCGAGCCCGACGAAGTCGAGGAGCTCGTGCGCGCGACGCAGGCTCTCCGCCTCCTCCTTGCGGAACTTCGGTCCCCGGATGATCGACGTGAAGGCCATCGAGGTCGTGCGGCAGTACCGCCCGACCATGACGTTCTCGAGCGCCGTCATGTTGTTGAAGAGCCGGATGTTCTGGAAGGTGCGCGCCATGCCGGCGGTGACGACCTCACGGGGTCGCGGCGGGAGCCGCTTGCCCTGGAGGGTCACCTCGCCCGAGGTGGGCTTGTACATGCCGGTGAGGCAGTTGAAGAAGGTCGTCTTGCCGGCACCGTTGGGTCCGATGAGACCGACGATCTCGCCCTCGTGGACGGTGAAGGAGACGTTGTTCACGGCCGTGAGACCGCCGAACCTCATGACGATGTCGCGCGCCTCGAGCACGACCTCGCCGGTCTCGGCGGGGGTGCGCTGCGGGGTGTCGCTCACGGTGGTGCTCATCGGGTCTCCTCCTCGATCGCGAGATTGCGGTCCTCGATGACCTCGGCCAGCTCCTCGTCGTCCTCGTGGAACTCGAGCTGGCGGCGCCTGCTCGCGACGAGGCCCTCGGGGCGGAAGCGCATCATGAGCACGAGCAGCAGCCCGAAGAGCAACAGCCGGTACTCGCTGAAGAAGCGCAGCTTCTCCGGCATGAGCTTGAGGACCACCGCGCCGAGGATGACGCCGGCGATCGTGCCCATGCCGCCGAGCACGACCGCGGCGAGCAGGAAGGCCGACTCGAGGAACTGGTACTGGTCGGGCGTCACCGAGGTGTCGTAGTGCGCCTTGACCGTGCCCGCGATGCCGGCGAGGAAGGCACCGCCGGCGAAGGCGAGCAGCTTGAGGCCGAAGACGTTGACGCCCATGGCCTCCGCCGCACGCTCGTCCTCGCGGATGGCGACCCAGCCGCGCCCGATCCGGCTGTTGTTCATCCGCGCGAAGACGAGGATGAAGATGCCGGTGAGCAGGAGCATGAGCAGGTAGTAGTTCGCCGCCCGGCTCAGCTCGATGCCCGCGACGGTGTGGGTCGCCCCGAAGTCGAACCCGAAGATCTTGAGGTTCGGGATCGCGGTGACGCCGTTGGGCCCGTTCGTGAGGTCGGGGCCGTTGTTGCCGTCGAGGTTGAACATCGTCAGACGGAAGATCTCGCCGAACGCCAGGGTGACGATGGCGAGGTAGTCGCCGCTGACCCGCAGCGTCGGCGAGCCGACGATGAGGCCGAGGAAGGCCGAGAAGAGCCCGCCGATGAGCGCGGTGACGATGAAGGGCGGGTGCCAGTCGATCTGCGAGGACGCCGCGCCGGACAGGATCGCGCCGACGTAGGCACCGGCGCCGAGGAAGGCGATGTAGCCGAGGTCGAGCAGACCGGCGAGGCCGACGACGATGTTGAGGCCGATGGCGGTCGTGGCGAAGATGAGCACGCCCGTCGCGATCGACATGTTGATCTCGGACCCGTCCTGGGTGAACGGGAAGAGGAAGGCCGCGGCGAAGGCGCCCAGGGTGAGGACGTGGCGGTGCCGCTGCGCGGCCGCCCCGACGTACCCGAAGAAGCCGGCCTTGGCCAGACCCGTCCCGATGACCCCGACGGTGACGAGGAAGAGGACGAAGACCCACGCGTCGTCGCGCCCGAGGGCGTACGCGGCGATGGCCAGGGCCACCGCGCAGATGATCGCGATGAGCGCGATCTCGACCGTGCTCGGCGCCTTGACCGTGAAGGCGTCACGGGTGGCGACGAGCGGCCGGGCGAGGACGCCGCCGGCGAGGGTGACGAGGGCACCGACGAGGGCGACGTACACCCCTTCGTTGGCGTTGATGAGACCGCCCGCCTGGACCGCGACCCCGACGAGGGAGAGCGCGGCGAAGGCCGTCGACCCGATGCCGAGCGCCAGCAGCGCCGGCCCGGCCGAGAACCAGCCGATGACGGGGGCGAGCAGGCTGCGCGAGAGCGCGACGACGAGCACGGTGATGCCGAGCAGCATCGCGAAGATCTGCAGGCTCACCGGCCAGAAGCGGATGCTGATGTCGCCGAAGATCGGCTCGTAGGACCAGGACAGCAGACCCGAGACGAGCAGCAGGGCGCCGCCGACGAGACCGAGGATCACCCCGAGGCCGGAGCGGTCCGCCGGGGCCGAGGCCTCGGCGTGCTGGGGGTGCTGAGGAGCTGTGGTTGCGGTGCTCATGCGCGGTCGACCACCTTTGCGCCGAGGAGGCCCTGCGGCCGGAAGACGAGGATGAGGATGAGCAGGGCGAAGGCCCACACGTCCTTCCAGCTGGAGCCGCCGAACTGGTCGAGGCCGAAGGGCAGGAGGGTCGTGTACTGGGTCACGAGGGTCTCGACGACGCCGAGCACGAGCCCGCCGACGATCGCGCCCCAGATGTTGCCGATGCCGCCGAGGACCGCGGCCGTGAAGGCCTTGAGACCGGCGATGAAGCCCATCTTGAAGTTGATGTTCGTGTTGAGCAGGCCCTGCGAGACGCCGGCGATGGCGGCGAGCGCGGCGCCGATGGCGAAGGCCACGACGATGGTGCGGTCGACGTTGATGCCCATGAGGCGGGCGGTGTCGGGGTCCTGCGAGACGGCCTGCATGCCACGACCCGTGCGGGTCTTGGTGACGAAGTAGTAGAGCAGGGCGCCGCAGATGACGAGGCAGGCGATGGTGAAGATCGCCGCGCGCTGGATCGTCACGCCGAAGATCTCGAAGGCCGGGCCGGTGACGACGTCGATCTGCGGGAAGGGGATCTTCTGCTTCGCGCTCGGGAAGTCGAGCGGGTTGGCCTCGGAGACGATGAACGGCCGGTTGTAGAAGAGCCGGACGAACTCCTGGAGGAAGACCGAGATGCCGATGGCCGTGATGAGCGGGGCGAGACGCGGGGCGCCGCGCAGCGGCCGGTAGGCGACGCGCTCGGTGAGGACGGCGACGCCGACCGAGGCGATGATCGCGCCGATGACCATGACCGGCAGGATCCACAGGGCGGTCTGGCCCTGGAAGAGGATGAGGTAGGTGCTCAGCGCGCCGAAGGCGCCGATCATGAAGATCTCGCCGTGAGCGAAGTTGATGAGCTGGACGATGCCGTAGACGACGGTGTACCCGACGGCGATCAGCGCGTAGAGCGAGCCGATCGTCAGCCCGTTCACGAGCTGCTGCAGGAACAGGTCCACGAGGCCTCCTGGGTGTGGGGAGGGACGGGGGAGGGGGCGAGGGTGGCCCCGCGAGGTCGCCGTGGCGACCCGGGGACGGGGCGAGGGCTGTGCGCCCCCGCCCCGTCACCTGCTCGACGGCGAGATGCCGTCGCGCGGGATCACTTCTCGGTGAACTCCTCGGTGGAGACGTCGGTCCACTTGCCGTCCTTGACCTCGTAGGCCGTGAGGACGCGGGTCGTCGTGTCGCCGAACTCGTCGAAGGCGACCTTGCCGGTCGCGCCGTCGAAGGAGACGTCCTTCATCGCGTCGATCGTGGCCTGGCGAGCGCCCTCGACGTCGTCGGCGTCCTTGAGGGAGACCTTCATCGCCTCGATGATCGCGTTGGCCGCGTCGTAGGACTGGGCGCCGTAGGCCTCGTAGGGGTCGGAGTAGCCACCGGCCTCGTAGGCGTCGACGAAGGCCTTGGCCGAGTCGAGCTTCTCGGTCGGGGCGCCGATCGAGGTCGCGAGGTCGCCGTTGCTGTTCTTGCCGGCGAGCTTGACGAACTCGGGGCTGAAGATGCCGTCGCCACCCATGAGCGGGACGTCGAGGCCCTGGGCCTTCATCTGCTGGCTCAGCGGGCCGGCCTGGGGGTACTCGCCGCCGTAGTACACGGCCTTGGGGTTCTTGGCCTTGACCGAGGTGACGACGGCGTCGTACTTGTCGTCGTCGGGGTTGATCGTCTCGGCCGCCACGACCTTGCCGCCGAGCTTCTCGAACTCGGAGGTGAAGGACTCGACGAGACCCTGGCCGTAGGCCTTCTTGTCGTGGATCGTCGCGACCTCCTTGATGCCCGCCTTCTCGAAGAGGTAGCGCGCGGCGAAGGGGCCCTGGACGGCGTCGGTGGTGCAGGTGCGGAAGTAGTTCGCGTACGGCCGCTGCGGGTTGTCGGGGTCCTCGCCCTTGGTGAGGGAGACACCGGTGTTCGCCGGGGAGACCTCGACGATCTTCGCGGTGTTGAGGACCGGGGCGACCGTGCCGGCGACGGAGGAGTTGAGCGTGCCGACGACGCCGATGACGTCCTTGTCGCCCGCGAGCTTGGAGGCGGCGTTCTTGCCGACGTCGGGGTTGGCCTGGTCGTCCTCGGCCGCGACCTCGATCTTCCAGCCCTCGAGCTCACCGGACTCGTTGGCCTCCTTGACCGCGAGGTCGACGGAGTTCTCGATGCCCTTGCCGAGGGCGGACAGGTCGCCCGACAGGGGCGCGATGACACCGATCTTGACGACCTTCTCGTCGCCACCGCCGCCGCTGCCCGCGCCGTCGCCGCCACCGTCGCCACCGCGGGTCCCGCAGGCGGACAGTGCCATCGACATCGCGAGGAGCGTGGCCCCTGCTGAGATGACGGATCGCTTGGTCACGTTTCCTCCAGATGAAGAGATGCCGGGTCGTGCCCGGTGATCCACGACTGGCTCGTGGGCTGGCGTCAAGGTAGTGCGGTTCGTCGTCGGGCTGACCTCCCCATGCACGCACCGTGTCCGACCTGTTACCAGCGACGTCCTCCCAGGACCTGCACAGGCCGTTCGGGGCTCGTTCCTTGACAGCACTGCCAGGGTGGCGGCGTGAGCATTCACGAGCAGCCCCTGACCCGTCGTGCCGCCCTCGTCGTGCCCGCCGGCGGCGTCCTCGCCCTCTCCGCGTGCGGGGGTGACGGCGGGGGCTCGGGCGAGAGCACGAGCTCCTCGGCCGGCTCCGGTGACGCGGCCGCCGCCGGCGGGGTCTCCGTGCCGACGGCGGACGTCCCCGTCGGCGGCGGTGTCGTCCAGGACCGGGTCGTCGTCACCCAGCCCACCGAGGGCGAGTTCAAGGCCTTCGACGCGACCTGCCCCCACCAGGGCTGCGCCGTGGCGAAGGTCGAGTCCGGCACGATCACCTGCCCGTGCCACGGCAGCACCTTCGACGCCAGCACGGGCGACGTCACGGGCGGGCCCGCGCAGAAGGGGCTCACCGCGAAGGAGGCCACGGTCGACGGGGACACCGTCACCGTCGCCTGAGGGTCACCCCCTTCGCTGTCAGCCCGCCCGCCTAGGGTGAGCGGGTGGCCGACCCAGCGACCTACCGCCCTGCCCCGGGGTCGATCCCGACCGACCCCGGCGTCTACCGGTTCCGTGACGCCCACGGCCGGGTCATCTACGTCGGCAAGGCGAAGTCGCTGCGCTCGCGGCTGTCGTCCTACTTCCAGGACATCTCCGGGCTGCACCCCCGCACCGCACGGATGGTGCGCACCGGCGCCTCCGTCGAGTGGACCGTCGTGTCGACCGAGGTCGAGGCGCTCCAGCTCGAGTACGCGTGGATCAAGGAGTTCGACCCGCGCTTCAACGTCAAGTACCGCGACGACAAGTCCTACCCCTACCTCGCGGTGACGATGTCCGAGGAGTTCCCGCGGGCGATGGTCATGCGGGGGAGCAAGCGCAAGGGGACCCGCTACTTCGGGCCGTACACCCACGCGTGGGCGATCCGCGAGACCCTCGACCTGCTCCTGCGCGTCTTCCCGGTGCGCACGTGCAGCAACGGCGTCTTCCGGCGCGCCCAGCAGGTCGGGCGTCCCTGCCTGCTCGGCTACATCGACAAGTGCTCGGCGCCGTGCGTCGGCCGGGTCGACCCCGACGAGCACCGCGCCATCGCCGAGGAGCTGTGCGACTTCATGGCCGGCAGCTCCGACCGCTTCGTGCGCCGGCTCCAGGCCCGGATGCGCGAGGCCTCCGCCGAGCTCGACTTCGAGGCCGCCGCACGGCTGCGCGACGACATCGGCGCGCTCACCAAGGCCCTCGAGAAGTCCGCGGTCGTCCTGCCCGACGGCACCGACGCCGACGTCTTCGCCCTCGCCGACGACGAGCTCGAGGTCGCCATCCAGGTCTTCCACGTCCGCGGCGGTCGCATCCGCGGCCAGCGGGGCTGGGTCGCGGAGAAGGACGCCGAGACCCTGCCCGAGGTCGTCGCCCACCTCCTGCAGCGCGTCTACGGCGAGGAGGAGGTGCCGCGCGAGGTCCTCGTCCCGGTGCTGCCGGACGACCCCGACGCGATGACGCAGTGGCTGCGGACCCGGCGCGGCTCGCACGCCGACCTGCGCGTCCCGCAGCGTGGCGACAAGCGCGCGCTCATGGAGACCGTCGAGCGCAACGCCACCCAGGCGCTCGCCCGCCACAAGGTCGCCCGTGCCGGCGACCTCACGGCGCGCAGCCAGGCCCTCCACGACGTCCAGGAGGCGCTCGGCCTCGACGACGCGCCTCTGCGCATCGAGTGCTTCGACATCTCTCACATCCAGGGCCAGGAGGTCGTCGGCTCGATGGTCGTCTTCGAGGACGGCCTGCCCCGCAAGTCCGAGTACCGCCGCTTCGTCGTGCGGGGCGACGTCGACGGGCGCACCGACGACACCGCGGCGATGCACGAGGTGCTCACGCGACGCCTGCGTCATCTCGTCTCCGTCGACGAGCACGGCGGCGACCGCCCGGGCATCGACGAGGAGACCGGCCGACCCCGGCGCTTCGCCTACCCGCCCAACCTCGTCGTCGTCGACGGCGGCGCGCCGCAGGTGGCCGCCGCCCAGGCGGTCGTCGACCGGCTCGGCATCGAGGACGTCGCCCTCGTCGGCCTGGCCAAGCGCCTCGAGGAGCTGTGGCTGCCCGGCGAGGAGCACCCGGTGATCCTGCCGCGCAGCTCCGAGGGGCTCTACCTCCTGCAGCGGGTGCGCGACGAGGCGCACCGCTTCGCCATCACCTTCCACCGCCAGCGCCGCAGCAAGGCGATGACGGTCTCCGCGCTCGACTCGGTCCCCGGGCTGGGGCAGATGCGCAAGGCGGCGCTGCTGGGCCGCTTCGGCTCGGTGAAGCGGATCCGGGCGGCGAGCGTCGAGGAGCTCGCCGAGGTGCCGGGCATCGGCCCGGCGACCGCAGCCCGGATTGCGGCAGAGTTGGGCGCGCAGGCCCCCGAGCCGGCCGTCGACCCGCGCACCGGCGAGGTGCTCGACGACGCGCCCGCCCCGGTGGCGGGCGCCGACGCCGGGGCCGCGGCAGAGCAGGTCCCCACCCGAGAGCAGGAGGACGCACGATGAGCAGCGACGGGCCGCAGGAGCAGGGCCAGGGCGCCGACGAGCTGCCGGAGGTCTTCGTCGTCACCGGCATGAGCGGCGCGGGTCGCTCGACGGTCGCCAACGTCATGGAGGACCTCGGCTGGTACGTCATCGACAACCTGCCGACGATCATGCTGCCCCAGCTCGTCGAGCTGGCCACCGAGGCCGACGACGGCCGCGCGCAGGGCCTGCGCCCGCGCAAGGTCGCCATCGTCCTCGACATCCGCGCGCGAGGTTTCGCCGACCTCCACGAGTCGGTGGAGAAGCTGCGGGCGAGCGGCTGGACCCTGCGGCTGCTCTTCCTCGACGCGACCGACGAGGCGCTCGTGCGCCGCTTCGAGTCGGTGCGGCGCCCGCACCCGCTCCAGGGCACGGGCCGGCTGCTCGACGGGATCCAGCAGGAGCGCGCGCGCCTGGCGGACCTGCGCTCGTCGGCCGACCTCGTCATCGACACCTCGGGCCTGAACGTCCACCAGCTGTCGCGCAAGATCCACCCGCTCTTCACGACGACGGCCGGTCACAAGGTGCGCCTCGCGCTCATGTCCTTCGGCTTCAAGTACGGCGTCCCGCTCGACGCGGACTACGTCTTCGACATGCGCTTCCTGCCCAACCCCTACTGGGTCCCCGAGCTGCGATCGCACACCGGCCGCGAGGCCCCGGTCGCCGAGTACGTCCTGCGTCAGGAGGGAGCCGGCGACTTCCTCGACTCCGTCGAGCGGCTCCTCGAGCCGGTGATCGCCGGCTACCTGCGCGAGAACCGCAAGTACGTGACCCTCGCCGTCGGGTGCACGGGCGGCAAGCACCGCAGCGTCGCCGTCGCCGAGGAGCTGGCCTCCCGGCTCGCCGGCGAGGACGTCGAGACCTTCGTCGTCCACCGCGACCTCGGGCAGGAGTGAGATGACGGCCGCATTCACCCTCCCCGCGTCCATCACCCCCGAGCGTCACCTCGAGGTCGTCGCCCTCGGCGGCGGCCACGGCCTGGCTGCCTCGCTCACCGCGCTGCGCCACATCAGCGACGCCGTGACCGCCGTCGTCACCGTCGCCGACGACGGCGGCTCGAGCGGGCGGCTGCGCGAGGACTTCTCCGTACTGCCCCCGGGCGACCTGCGGATGGCTCTCACCGCGCTGTGCGACGACAGCGACTGGGGCCACATGTGGTCGGCGGTCCTGCAGCACCGCTTCGACGGCGACGGCGACCTCGGTGGCCACGCCCTGGGCAACCTCCTCATCGTCTCGCTCTGGCAGCTCATCGACGACCCGGTCGCCGGTCTCGACCTCGTCGGACGACTGCTCCAGGCCCGGGGGCGGGTGCTGCCGATGTCGGCGGTCCCGCTCGAGCTCATGGCCCAGGTGCGCGGCGTCGACCCGGCCGACCCCGACGACCGCTCGACCGTCGTCGGTCAGGTCGAGATCGCGCGCACGACGGGGGTCGTCGAGTCGATCGCCGTCCTCCCGCACGACCCGCCGGCCCGCCCGGAGGCCGTCGAGGCCGTCCGCGGGGCCGACGCCGTCATCCTCGGCCCGGGGTCGTGGTTCACGTCCGTCCTCACGCACCTGCTCGTGCCCGAGCTGCGCCAGGCGCTCGTCGAGACCGACGCGCACCGCATCCTCACCCTCAACCTCGAGATGAGCACCGACGAGACCCAGGGCTTCTCCGCCGTCGAGCACATCGAGCGCCTGCGCAGCACGGCGCCCGAGCTCCACGTCGAGACGGTGCTCGCCGACCCCTCGGTCGTCGACGACCGCGAGGGCCTCGAGCGGGCCTGCGCGAGCATCGGCGCCGAGCTCGCCCTCTACGAGGTCGCGCAGCCGGGGCGTCCGGGGCAGCACGATGCGCTGCGACTGGGTGCGGCGTACCGTGACATCCTCGAGCTGCCCCGGAGATCCCGGGGGAGCCGCGAGAGGTAGGACGCACGCATGGCGATGACCGCACGGGTCAAGGACGAGCTGAGCCGGCACGAGGTGACGAAGACCTGCTGCCGCAAGGCCGAGATCGCCTCGGTGCTGCGCTTCGCGGGCGGTCTGCACATCGTCGGCGGGCGGATCGTCGTCGAGGCCGAGCTGGACACCGCTCACGCCGCGCGTCGCCTGCGCCGCGACATCGCCGAGGTCTACGGCCACGAGTCCGAGCTGCTCGTCCTCGCCGCCGGCGGCCTGCGCCGCGGCACCCGCTACGTCGTGCGGGTCGCCCGGGAGGGCGAGGCCCTCGCCCGCCAGACCGGTCTCGTCGACGGCCGCGGGCGGCCCGTGCGTGGTCTGCCCCCCAAGGTCGTCGGCGGCTCCCAGTGCGACGCGGTCGCCGCCTGGCGCGGCGCCTTCATCGCCCACGGCAGCCTCACCGAGCCCGGCCGGTCCTCCTCCCTCGAGGTCACCTGCCCCGGTCCCGAGTCGGCCCTCGCCCTCGTCGGGGCCGCCCGCCGCCTCGGCGTGCCGGCCAAGGCGCGGGAGGTGCGCGGCGTCGACCGCGTCGTCATCCGGGACGGCGACGCCATCAGCGCCCTCCTCGTGCGCCTCGGGGCCCACGACGCCGTCCTCGCCTGGGAGGAGCGGCGGATGCGCCGCGAGGTCCGGGCGACCGCCAACCGGCTGGCCAACTTCGACGACGCCAACCTGCGACGCTCCGCCCGGGCGGCCGTCGCCGCCGGGGCACGGGTGCAGCGCGCGATGGAGATCCTCGGCGAGGACATCCCCGACCACCTCGAGCAGGCCGGCTCTCTGCGCGTCGAGCACAAGCAGGCCTCGCTCGAGGAGCTCGGCCGTCTCGCCGACCCGCCGATGACCAAGGACGCCGTCGCCGGCCGGATCCGCCGTCTGCTCGCCATGGCCGACAAGCGCGCCGCCGAGCTCGGGATCCCCGACACCGAGGCCTCGCTCTCGGCCGACCTCCTCGACGGCTGACACCCCCTTCGCGCCCCTGCCCACCCCCTGTCGGCCACCCGCCGAGCACCTCCCGACCACCCGGCGTCCGCATCGCCGACCGGTGCGACGCACCTCACCCCGACCCCCTAGGGTGGAGGGGCACCCTGGGCCGCGCTGAGGCGGCCGACTCGACCACCTGAGAGGCATCACAGTGACCGTTCGTGTTGGGATCAACGGCTTCGGCCGCATCGGCAAGAACTTCTACCGCGCCGTGCTGGCGTCCGGCGCCGACATCGAGGTCGTCGCCGCGAACGACCTCATGGACAACAAGACCCACGCGCACCTGCTGAAGTACGACTCGATCCTCGGTCGTCTCGGCCAGGACGTCACCTACGACGACGACTCCATCAGCGTCGGCGGCAAGCGCATCCGCATCTTCGAGGAGAAGGACCCGGCGAAGATCGACTGGGCGAGCGAGGGCGTCGACGTCGTCGTCGAGTCCACCGGCTTCTTCACCGACGCGACGAAGGCCAAGGCCCACATCGACGGCGGTGCGAAGAAGGTCATCATCTCGGCCCCGGCCAAGAACGAGGACATCACCATCGTCATGGGCGTCAACGACGACCTGTACGACCCGCAGAAGCACACGATCATCTCCAACGCGTCGTGCACGACGAACTGCCTGGCCCCCATGGCCAAGGCGCTCAACGACGGTCTGGGCATCGAGCGCGGTCTCATGACGACCATCCACGCCTACACCGGTGACCAGCGCCTCCACGACGCCCCGCACAGCGACCTGCGTCGCGCCCGCGCCGCCGCGCTCAACATCGTCCCCACCTCGACCGGTGCGGCCAAGGCCGTCGCCCTCGTCCTCCCCGAGCTCAAGGGCAAGCTCGACGGCTACGCCCTGCGCGTGCCGGTCCCCACCGGCTCGGCCACCGACCTCACCTTCACCGCCGGTCGCGAGACGACCGTCGAGGAGGTCAACGAGATCGTGCGCAAGGCCGCGGAGTCCGGCCCGATGGCCGGCCGTCTCGTCTACACCGAGGACCCGATCGTCTCCAAGGACATCGAGACCGACCCGGCGAGCTGCATCTTCGACGCGGGCCTGACCAAGGTCATCGGCGACCAGGTCAAGGTCGTCGGCTGGTACGACAACGAGTGGGGCTACTCCAACCGCCTCGCCGACCTCTGCCTGCTCGTCGGCCAGAGCCTCTGACCCACCTCGGCTGACAAGGACGCACGGATCGTGAAGACCATCGCCGACCTCGGAGAGCTGCGCGGCCAGCGCGTGCTCCTGCGGTCCGACCTCAACGTCCCGCTCGACGGGAGCACCATCACCGACGACGGACGGATCCGTGCCTCGCTGCCGACGATCCGCGAGCTGACCGAGGCGGGTGCGCGCGTCGTCGTGTGCGCCCACCTCGGTCGGCCCAAGGGCGCTCCCGAGGAGCGCTACTCGCTGCGCCCCGTGGCGCAGCGCCTGGGCGAGCTGCTCGGCCAGGACGTCGCCTTCGCCACCGACACGGTGGGGGAGTCGGCGAAGGGGGTCGTCGCGGACCTCCAGGACGGCGACGTCGCCGTCCTGGAGAACCTGCGCTTCAACCCGGGCGAGACGAGCAAGGACGAGAGCGAGCGCGGTGCCTTCGCCGACGAGCTCGCCGCCCTCGCCGACGCCTACGTCAGCGACGGCTTCGGCGTCGTGCACCGCAAGCAGGCCTCGGTCTACGACGTCGCGACCCGCCTGCCGGCGGCCGTCGGCGGTCTCGTGCGCACCGAGGTCGACGTGCTGCGCCGCCTGACGAGCGAGCCCGAGCGGCCGTACGCGGTCGTCCTCGGCGGCGCGAAGGTCTCCGACAAGCTCGGCGTCATCGACAACCTCCTCGGCACCGCCGACCGCCTGCTCGTCGGCGGCGGGATGGTCTTCACCTTCCTCGCCGCCCAGGGCCACGAGGTCGGCACGAGCCTGCTCGAGGCCGACCAGGTGGACCGGGTCCGCGAGTACCTCGAGCGGGCCGAGCGCGACGGGGTCGAGATCGTCCTGCCCGTCGACGTCGTCGCCGCCACGGAGTTCTCCGCGGAGGCCGACCACGAGGTCGTCGCCGCGGACGCGATCCCCGCCGACCGCATGGGTCTCGACATCGGCCCGCGCTCCGGCGAGCTCTTCGCCTCGCGTCTGGCCGACTGCCGCACCGTCTTCTGGAACGGCCCGATGGGGGCCTTCGAGATGGCCCCCTACGCCGCCGGGACGAAGGCGGTCGCCCAGGCGCTCGTCGACGTCACCGCGACCGGCGCGCTCACCGTCGTCGGCGGTGGCGACTCGGCCGCCGCGGTCCGTCAGCTCGGCTTCGAGGACGCCGACTTCGGGCACATCAGCACCGGGGGCGGCGCGTCCCTGGAGTACCTCGAGGGCAAGGAGCTCCCGGGGCTGCAGGTCCACGAGACCCAGGAGGGCACGCGATGACCGGCCGCACCCCGCTCATGGCGGGCAACTGGAAGATGAACCTCGACCACATGCAGGCCGCGCACCTCGTGCAGAAGCTCGACTGGACGCTGCGCGACGCCAAGCACGACCACGCGGCCGTCGAGGTCGTCGTCGTGCCGCCCTACACCGACCTGCGCTCCGTGCAGACCCTCGTCGACGGCGACAAGCTCGCCCTGCGCTACGGCGCGCAGGACCTCTCGCAGCACGACAGCGGCGCGTACACCGGCGAGATCTCCGGCGCCTTCCTCGCGCGCCTCGGCTGCACCTACGTCGTCGTCGGCCACAGCGAGCGCCGTGAGCACCACGGCGAGAGCGACGAGGTCGTCGCGGCGAAGGCCGCCGCGGCCTACCGTCACGGGCTCACCCCCGTCGTGTGCGTCGGCGAGGGTCTCGAGGTCCGCCAGGCCGGCGAGCACGTCGCGCACGTCGTCGAGCAGGTGCGCGGCTCGCTCGCGGGCCTGAGCGAGGAGCAGCTGGCCACCGTCGTCGTCGCCTACGAGCCCGTGTGGGCCATCGGCACCGGTGAGGTCGCCACGCCCGAGGACGCCCAGGAGGTGTGCGCCGCGATCCGCGAGGAGCTCGCGCAGATCGCCTCGCCCGAGGTCGCCGACGCGGTCCGGGTCCTCTACGGCGGGTCGGTGAAGTCCGGCAACGTCGCGGCGATCATGGCCGGCGCCGACGTCGACGGCGCGCTCGTCGGCGGGGCCTCGCTCGACGCCGAGGAGTTCGCCGCCATCTGCCGCTACCAGGCGCACCTCACCACCTGATCCGGCGTGGGCAGGTATCCTGCCGTGTCAGACCGACCGCACGACCGACCCGAAGGCCGACAGACGTGGACGCAGTACGCATCGCCCTCCAGGTGATCCTCGTGATCACCGGGCTGATCCTCACCCTCCTCATCCTCATGCACAAGGGCAAGGGCGGCGGCATCTCCGACATGTTCGGCGGCGGCATGACCGCGTCCCTCGGCAGCTCGTCGGTGGCCGAGCGCAACCTCACGCGCTTCACGGTCGTCGTGGGGCTGCTGTGGTTCGTCTCCGTCGTCGGCATCGGCGTCATCGACCGCTTCGACGTCTGAGGAGCAGCACATGGCTGGTGGAGGGAACGCGATCCGGGGCAGCCGCGTGGGCGCCGGACCGATGGGCGAGGCCGAGCGGGGCGAGATCGCCCCGCGGACCTTCGTCTCGTACTGGTGCGGCAAGGGCCACGAGGTGCGCCCGAGCTTCGCCCTCGAGCCCGGGGTCGAGATCCCCGAGCAGTGGGAGTGCACCCGGTGCGGTCTGCCCGCCGGGCAGGACAAGGACAACCCTCCTGCCCCGCCGCGGGCCGAGGTCTACAAGACCCACCTCGCGTACGTCAAGGAGCGCCGCAGCGACAGCGAGGGCGAGGAGATCCTCGCCGAGCGTCTCGGCGAGCTGCGCCGCCGCCGCGGCACCGAGTAGTCGCCCGCCGCGTCAGCGGCTGAGGCCGGCTGCCTGCGCGGCGTCCTCGTCGAGGAACCACACGGTGCGGACGGTCCCGCGGACCTGCGCCGCCGAGGACACGTCGGGGCCGGCGCCGTCGAGGCCGTCGCGGACGGCCTGAGCCTTGTCCGCGCCCGCGACGACGAACCACACCTCGCGGGTGCGCTCCATCGCCTCGAAGGTCAGCGAGACCCGCTCCGGCGGCGGCTTGGGGGAGTCGTGCACCGCGACCGTGATCGCGTCCTGCGCCATCTGGGCCGGGTGACCGGGGAAGAGCGAGGCGACGTGCCCGTCGGGGCCGACCCCGAGCATGAGCACCTCGAAGCCGCCTCGGCCGACGGAGCGCAGCTCCTCGGCGTACCGGCCGGCGGCGTCCTCGACGTCGTCCGAGCCATCCGGCCCCGGCACGCGATGGACGCGATCGTCCGGCAGCCCGAGCCGCGGCAGGCCGGCCTCGTCGGCCTGGGTGTCATTGCGCTCGGGGTCTCCGGACGGGAGGTAGCGCTCGTCGCCCCACCACAGCCCGACGGCGGAGAGGTCGAGCGGCTCGCGCTCGTGCTCCGCCACGAGGGCCGCGACGCTCGCGCCCCCCATCGAGCCCCCGGTGAGACCGATCTCGACCGGTCGCCCGGCGGCGGTGGCCTCCTCGACCACCGCGCGCAGGCGCCGGCCGACGGCCGCCGCGAGCTCGGTCTTGCCGGGCTCGACGACGACCTCGACCGGCGCGCTGCTCACGAGCCCTCGCTCTTGTCCGCGAGCTTGCGGCGTGCGGCCTGCTTCACCGCTGCCGGCTCTGCCGACTTCTTCTCGGGCTCGGCCTGGACCATCGCCGAGCTGCGGGTCGCCCGGGCCTGCTTCTCCAGGCGCTCCTGGGTCTTGCGGCTCGACGAGGGGGAGGGGACCTCCCCCTTCGCCACGGCCTCGGTCATCGTCAGACGACGCATCGTCACCAGGGGGAGGCCCTTGGTGAGGGCGTCCTCGTAGACCTCGTCCGCGTCGAGCCGCCGCAGCTCGTCGGCGAGGCACTCGGCGTCGCTGCGGTGGGCCAGGGCGATCGCGCGCTGCGGCTGCCCTGTCTGGTCCATCGTCGCCGTCTCGCCGTCCTGAGGGCGCACGAGGTCGATGATCCCCGAGCGCCGCTCCAGGCGTACCGAGATGATCCCGCTGCGGTCGCGCGATCGCACGACCGACACCGGGCAGCGCAGCCGGTGCTGGAGCCAGCCCGCGAGCAGGTCGGTCGAGGGCGAGTCGCCGGCACCGGTGACCGTCGCGCTCGTCACGGGCTCGAAGGGGGCCCGGTCCAGCGCCGAGGCGAGCAGCCCTCGCCACAGGGTGACGCGCGACCACGCGAGGTCGGTGTCGCCGGGGCTGTAGGAGCGGGCCAGGGTCTTCAGCGCCGGCCCGATGCTCTCCAGCTGGGCCACGTCGGTGATCCGCCGCTGGGCCATCGCGCCGACAGGGTCGTGCGCGGGTGACTTCGGCGGATCCTTCGGCCACCACGCGACGACGGGGGAGTCGGGCAGCAGCAGCGGGATGACGACGCTGCGGGCATGGGCGACGAGCGGCCCGTAGAGCCGCAGGACGACGACCTCGCTGGCCCCGGCGTCCCCGCCCAGACGGATCTGCGCGTCGAGGCGCGCCTTGCCGCGGGTGTTGCCCGAGGCAACCGCGACGATGCGGCACGGATGCTGGTGGCTCGCGTCGTTGGCGATCTCGACGGCGTCGTCGATGTCGGCCTCGTCGGCGATGACGACGAGGGTGAGGACGCGCGAGAGCGCCATCGACCCCACGTCCTGACGCAGCCGGACGAGCTTCTTCGAGATCGCCTGGGTCGTCGTGCTCGGCAGGTCGATGATCACGGCATCCTCCACTCGCGGCCGTCACGGTGCATCATCGCGTCAGCGCTCGTCGGGCCCCACGTGCCCGCGGGGTACTGGTCGATGGAGCGCTGCTTGGCCCAGTACTTCTCGATGGGGTCGAGGATCTGCCAGGACAGCTCGACCTCCTCGTGCCGGGGGAAGAGCGGGGGGTCGCCGAGCAGCACGTCGAGGATGAGCCGCTCGTAGGCCTCGGGGCTCACCTCGGTGAAGGCGCGCCCGTAGCCGAAGTCCATCGAGACGTCGCGCACCTCCATCTGGTTGCCGGGCACCTTCGCCCCGAAGCGCATCGTGATGCCCTCGTCGGGCTGGACCCGGATGACGACGGCGTTCTGCCCCAGCTCCTCGGTCTCGGTGTCGTTGAAGGGCAGGTGCGGCGCCCGCTTGAAGACGACGGCGATCTCCGTCACCCGCTTGCCCAAGCGCTTGCCCGTGCGCAGGTAGAAGGGCACGTTCGCCCAGCGCCGCGTGTCGATGTCGAGGCGCACCGCGGCGTAGGTCTCGGTCGTCGAGGACTCGCCGACCCCGTCCTCGTCGCGGTACCCGATGACGTGCTCGCCGCCCTGCCAGCCCTCGGCGTACTGCCCGCGGGCGGTGTGCTTGCCGAGGTCCTTGGGGATGCGCACCGCGGCGAGGATCTTCTCCTTCTCGGCCCGCAGCGCGTCAGCGGTGAAGCTCGTCGGCTCCTCCATCGCGGTGAGGGCGAGCAGCTGCAGGAGGTGGTTCTGGATGACGTCACGGGCCGCGCCGATGCCGTCGTAGTACCCCGCACGACCACCGATGCCGATGTCCTCGGCCATGGTGATCTGCACGTGGTCGACGTAGTGGCTGTTCCACACCGGCTCGAACATCTGGTTCGCGAAGCGCAGCGCCAGGAGGTTCTGGACCGTCTCCTTGCCGAGGTAGTGGTCGATCCGGAAGATCGAGTCGGCCGGGAAGACCGACTCGACGACGTCGTTGAGCTCGCGCGCGCTCTTGAGGTCGTGCCCGAAGGGCTTCTCGATGACGACGCGTCGCCACGAGTCGCCCTCGCCGTGGGTCAGACCGCTGCGCTCGAGCTGCTGGCAGACCGTCGAGAAGGAGCCCGGGGGGATGGAGAGGTAGAAGGCGTGGTTGCCGTCGGTGCCCCGCTGCTCGTCGAGCTCGTGGACGGTCTCGGCGAGCAGGTCGAAGGCCGCGTCGTCGTCGAAGACGCCCGGCACGAAGCGGAAGCCCTCGGACAGGGCCCGCCACACCTCCTCGCGGAAGGGAGTACGGGCGTGGGCTCGCACCGCCTCGTGGACGATCTTGCCGAAGTCCTGGTCCTCCCAGTCGCGACGGGCGAAGCCGACGAGGCTGAAGCCGGGCGGCAGCAGACCGCGGTTGGCGAGGTCGTAGATCGCCGGCAGGAGCTTCTTGCGGGCGAGGTCGCCCGTGACGCCGAAGAGCACGAGGCTGCACGGCCCGGCGATCTTCGGCAGGCGCTTGTCCCGTGGGTCGCGAAGGGGGTTGTCCGTCGCGGTCACCTTGGCGGGCTTCATGCGTCGCCCTGCGAGACCGCCGAGGTCACGGCGGCGACGCCGCCGTCACCGGTGAGGTGCAGGACGAGGACCGGACGCCCGTGGTCGACGAGGACCGAGGCGTCGCCCCCGGCCTGCGCGGCGACGAACTCGCCGAGGGTGAAGTCGCGGCCCGGGACCGGCAGGTCCTCGCGCGGTGTGTCGGTGACCTGGAGGAAGACCCCGGTCGCGGGCCCGCCCTTGTGGTACTGACCGGTCGAGTGCAGGAAGCGCGGGCCCCAGCCGAAGGTCGTCGGACGACCCGTGCGCTCGGCGAGGGTCGTCGCGACCTGCGCGAGCCCGGCGTGCTCCGCCCGGTCCAGGTAGGCCATGACGGCGACGTAGCCGTGCTCGGGGTCGAGCTGGGCGAGCAGCGCGTCGACCGCGTCGCTCACGGTGCTCGCGTCGCCGAGCCAGTCGCCGCCGAGTGCGCGCACCTCGACGTCTCCGTCGGTGACGTCGGGGGAGGCGGGGGCGTCCCCCTTCGCCTCGAGCAGACCGCGGGCGGCCGCCTTCGCGGACTCGACGTCGGGCTGGTCGAAGGGGTTGATGCTCAGCAGACGGCCGGCGGCCGCGGTCGCGACCTCCCACAGGAGCAGCTGGGCGCCGAGGGTCCCGCCGACGTCGACGACGGACGGGGCGGAGCTGTCCGGCTCCTCCTCGTGGTCGGTGCCGACGAGGCGCACGAGCGTCGCGTCGTCCGGCAGGGCCCGGTCACCGGGCGAGGGCAGGACGACGGGCAGGATCCCGCGCCCCTGCTTGCCGGTGGACTCCGCGATGAGCTGCTCGGCCCAGTCGCCGAAGCCGGCGGCCTGCGTGCCGTGCTCGAGGAGGTAGAGCTTGTCGCGCAGCGGGTCGGTGGCGGCCATCGCCGCGCCGAGGCGCAGGCCGGGGTTGGCCTCGTCGTCCTCGGCGAGCAGGTCGGTCACCGACTCGGCGTCGTCGAGGAGCTCCTCGACGTCGGCTCCGGCCAGACCGGAGGGCACGAGGCCGAAGGCGGTCAGCGCCGAGTAGCGCCCACCGACCTGCGGGTCGGCCGAGACGACGCGGTAGCCCGCGTCGCGGGCCTCCTGCTCGAGCGGGCTGCCCGGGTCGGTGACGACGACGATGCGACGCGCCGCGTCGATGCCGGCGTCGGCGAAGGCCTGCTCGAAGACCCGGCGCTGGCTGTCGGTCTCGACGGTGGAGCCGGACTTGCTCGAGACGACGACGACCGTCCGCTCGAGGTCGGTCACGGCGGCGCGCACGACGTCGGGGTGGCTCGAGTCGAGGACGACGAGCGGGACGCCCGCGGTGGCGCAGATGACCTCGGGCGCCAGCGAGCTGCCGCCCATGCCGCACAGGACGACCCGGTCGACGCCGTCGGCGCGCAGCTCGTCGCGCAGCGCGGCGATCTCGCCGACCAGGGGACGCGAGGAGCGGGCCAGGCCCACCCAGGACAGGCGCTTGGACGCCTCGTCCTCGGCCTCGGCACCCCACAGGGTCGCGTCCTGCGCGAAGAGCCGGCTCGCGAAGCGCTCCTCGACGAGGGCGGGCACGGCGGAGGCGATCGCCTGCGCCGCCGCGCCCGCGGCGGAGACGGACAGGCTGCTCACTTCGTGCCGGCCTTGTCGAGCTCGGTGCGCACGCCGTCGAGCAGCTCGGCCCAGGACGCCTCGAACTTCTCGACGCCCTCGCGCTCGAGCTGGTCGGTGACCTCCGTGTAGTCGACGCCGAGCTCGGCGAGCCGGTCGAGGACCTGCTGCGCCTCCTCGTAGGTGCCGCTCACCTGGTCGCCGCGGACCTCGCCGTGGTCGAGGACCGCGTCGAGCGTCTTCTCCGGCATGGTGTTGACGGTGTTCGGGGCGGCGAGGTCGACGACGTACAGCGTGTCGCTGTAGTCGGGGTTCTTCACACCCGTCGACGCCCACAGCGGACGCTGCTTGCGCCCTCCCTCGGCCTCGAGGCGCTCCCAGCGCGGGGTCGAGAAGACCTCCTCGTAGGCCTGGTAGGCGAGCCGCGCGTTCGCGACGCCGGCCTTGCCCCTCAGGCCGAGGGCCTCGTCGGTGCCGATCTTCTCCAGGCGCGCGTCGATCTCGCTGTCGACGCGGGAGACGAAGAAGGAGGCGACCGAGTGGATCGTCGAGATGTCCTCGCCGGCCGCGAGGGCCTTCTCGAGACCCTCGAGGTAGGCGTTCATCACCGCGCGGTAGCGCTCGAGGCTGAAGATCAGGGTGACGTTGACGCTGATCCCCGCGCCCAGGGTGTCGGTGATCGCCGACAGGCCCTCCTGGGTCGCCGGGATCTTGATGAAGACCTGCGGGCGGTCGACGGTGTCGGACAGCGCCTGGGCGAGCTCGACCGTGCGCGCCGTGTCGCGGGCCGCGCGGGGGTCGACCTCGATCGACACCCGGCCGTCGACGCCGTCGGTGGACTCGTAGATCGGGCGGAAGACGTCGCACGCCTCGCGCACGTCGTCGGTCGTCAGCGCGAAGACCGCGTCGTCGACGTCCGTGCCGGACGCGGCGAGCTCGCGCAGCTGCTCGTCGTAGGCGTCGCCCTGGGCGAGCGCGGCCTGGAAGATCGAGGGGTTCGTCGTCACGCCGACGATGCCCTTGGTCTCGACGAGCTCGACGAGGTTGCCCGAGCGCAGCCGCTCGCGCGAGAGGTCGTCGAGCCAGACGCTGACGCCGACCTCCTCGAGGTCCTGGATGGGTGCGGGCTTGCTGGAGGTGCTCATGTCGCTCACTTTCCGCTCTCGACGTCGGCCTTGGTGCTCGCCGGCTCCGGGGTGCCGACGTCCGTGCCGGTCTCGACGTCGCGCCGGGGCGCGGTGGCGTCGAGGTCGGGGACGACGGCCCGGTTGCGGGACGCCTTGAGGGAGTCCTTCGCAGCCTTGACGACCGCGGCCGGCGTGAAGCCGAACTTCTCGTACAGGGTCTGGTAGTCGGCGCTCGCGCCGAAGTGCTCGATGCTCACGCAGCGGCCGGAGTCGCCGACGAGGTCGTGCCAGCCCATGGCGACCGACGCCTCGACGCTGACGCGCGCGGTGACGGCCGGGGGGAGGACCTCGTCGCGGTAGCGACGGGACTGCCGCTCGAACCACTCGCGGCAGGGCATCGACACGACCCGGGTCGCGGTGCCCGAGCGCTCGAGCTTCTCCTGGGCCTCCAGGGCGATGGAGACCTCGGAGCCGGTGGCGATGATGATGACCTCGGGGGTGCCCCCCTTCGCCTCGGACAGGACGTAGGCACCCTTCGCGGCGCCGGCGGCCTTGCCGTAGCGCTCCCGGTCGAGGACCGGGAGGTTCTGGCGCGAGAGCGCGAGGGCCGCGGTCCGGTCGTTCTCGAGGACCTGGCCCCACACGACCGCGGTCTCGTTGGCGTCGGCGGGGCGCACGACGTCGAGGCCGGGCATGGCGCGCAGCGTCGCGAGGTGCTCGATCGGCTGGTGGGTCGGGCCGTCCTCGCCGAGGCCGATGGAGTCGTGCGTCCACACGAAGGTCACGGGCAGCTGCTGCAGGGCCGCGAGCCGCACGGCGGGGCGCATGTAGTCGCTGAAGACGAGGAAGGTGCCGCCGTAGGGGCGGGTGAGCCCCTCGAGCGCGATCCCGTTGAGGATCATGCCCATGCCGTTCTCACGGATGCCGAAGTGCAGCGTGCGGCCGTAGGGCCCGCCGGACCACATGTCGGTCTGCTTGCTCTTGGGGACGAAGGAGGGCTGGCCGTCCATCGTCGTGTTGTTGCTGCCGGCGAGGTCGGCGGAGCCGCCCCACAGCTCGGGCACGAGGTCGGCGAGGGCGGTGAGCACCTTGCCGGACGCGGCGCGCGTGGCCATGCCCTTCTCGCTGTCGGCGGGGAAGGTCGGCAGCGCACGGCGCAGCCCCTTGGGCAGCTCGTGGGCGACGAGGCGGTCGAGCAGCTCGGCGCGCTCGGGCTGGGCCTTGCGCCACGCGGCGTACGTCTTGTCCCACTCCTTGTGCGCCGCCTTGCCGCGCGCCCCGACCTTGCGGGCGTGGGCGATGACGGAGCGGTCGACGGCGAAGGACTTCGCCGGGTCGAAGCCGAGGACCTCCTTGGTCGCCGCGACCTCGTCGGCGCCGAGCGCCGAGCCGTGGGCCGAGCCTGTGTCCTGCTTGCCGGGGGCCGGCCACGCGATGATCGTGCGCAGCTCGACGAGCGTGGGCCGGCGCGAGCGGCGCGACTTCTCCAGCGCCTTGAGCAGGGCGTCGACGTCCTCGACGTAGGCCGCCCCGTCGCCGTCCTTGCGCCAGTCGACGGTCACCGTCTCCCAGCCGTAGGCCTCGTAGCGCTTCGGCACGTCCTCGCTGAAGGAGATGTCGGTGTCGTCCTCGATGGAGATCTGGTTGTTGTCGTAGATCACCGTGAGGTTGCCGAGCTCCTGGTGGCCGGCGAGCGAGCTCGCCTCGGACGCCACGCCCTCCATGATGTCGCCGTCGGAGGCGATGACCCAGATGTGGTGGTCGAAGGGGGACTCGCCCGCCTTCGCGTCGGGGTCGAGCAGGCCGCGCTGGCGGCGCTGCGCCATCGCCATGCCGACGGCGGTGGCCAGACCGGAGCCGAGCGGGCCGGTCGTCACCTCGACGCCCTTCGTGTGGTGGACCTCGGGGTGGCCCGGGGTCTGGCTGCCCCAGGTGCGCAGCGCCCTGAGGTCGTCGAGCTCGAGGCCGTACCCGCTGAGGTAGAGCTGGACGTACTGCGTGAGCGAGGAGTGGCCGCACGACAGGACGAAGCGGTCACGGCCGAGCCACGCCGGGTCGGCGGGGTCGTGGCGCATGACCTGCTGGTAGAGCAGGTAGGCGACGGGGGCCAGGCTCATCGCGGTGCCGGGGTGGCCGTCGCCCTTGTGCTGGACGGCGTCGGCGGCGAGCAGGCGCGCGGTGTCGACCGCGGCGATGTCGAGGTCGTCCCAGCCGGCCGTGCGCGCGACGGGCTTCTTCAGCTCCGGGCTGCGCCTGCTCACGCTCGTGACCTTCGTCGTGGTCTTCTTCGCCGCCTTCTTCGCGGTCTGCGAGGGGGTCAAGGATGCCTTCTCTCTCGGGGGGCTGCCAGACCTGATCCAGCCTAGACCGGGTGGTGACACAGGTCGCACGTGCCGTCCAGGGCCGTTCCCCGTCGTCTCGTCGTCGACCCGGCGGTCTCGAGCCCGACGCACGGGCGATACCATGGAGGTTCTGCTCCCCACGCTCATCGAGGACCCCTTGACGACGATCGACCGGACGCACGCGCCCGTGCCCGTGACGTCATCTCGTCGACGCAAGGCAGCGGCCTACGTCGCGCTCACCAAGCCCCGGATCATCGAGCTGCTGCTCGTGACGACCGTGCCCGTGATGTTCCTCGCCCAGCGGGGCCTGCCGGACCTGTGGCTCGTCGTGGCCACGCTCGTCGGCGGCTCGCTGAGCGCCGGCGCGGCGAACACCTTCAACATGGTCTACGACCGCGACATCGACGCGCAGATGGGTCGCACGGCGCACCGTCCGCTCGTCACCGGCGAGGTGACGCCGCGGGCGGCGATGGTCTTCGGGGTCCTGCTGACGATCGCCTCCACCGCGTGGCTCGGCCTGCTCGTCAACCCGCTCTCCGCGGCGCTCTCGCTCGGCGCGATCCTCCTCTACGCCGTCGGCTACACGATGATCCTCAAGCGCCGCACCGCGCAGAACATCGTGTGGGGCGGCATCGCCGGGTGCATGCCGACGCTCATCGGCTGGTCCGCCGTGACGAACAGCGTCCAGTGGCCGGCGATCATCCTCTTCCTCGTCATCTTCTTCTGGACGCCGCCGCACTACTGGCCGCTGTCCATGCGCTTCACCGAGGACTACGCCCGCGCCGGCGTGCCCATGCTCCCGGTCGTCGAGGGCAACGTCACCGTCGCGCGCCAGATCGTCGCGTACTCGTGGGTCATGGTCGCGACCTCGCTGGCCCTCGTGCCCGTCGCCGACATGGGATGGCTCTACCTCGGCGCCGCGCTGCTGTCCGGCGCGCTCTTCCTGCGCGAGGCGCACCGGCTGCTCTCCGCCGCGCGCGCCGGCCTCTCGCAGGCGAAGATGCGCCCGATGCGCCTCTTCCACTTCTCCATCACCTACGTCTCGCTGCTCTTCCTCGGCGTGGCGCTCGACCCCCTGCTGCACCTGCCGCTGCCCGGCCTGGCCTGACCCCGCCGCGGTCTCGTGCCTCGTCCCGGCGCCCCGGGTCGTCGAGCCTGCCGGACGGCAGGTCCCGCAGCCTCGCCCAGGGCGAGAGCAGGGTCGCCAGGGTCGCGACGACGTGCAGCCCCGCCATGAGCAGGATCGTCTGACGCGGCCCGACGGCACCGCCGAGGCCGCCCGCGACGAGGGCGCCGAGCGGCATGGTGCCGAAGTTCACCACGGCCGCGGCGCCCGAGGTGCGACCGAGCAGGTCGGCCGGCACCCAGCGCTGGCGGAAGGCCCCGCGCACGACGTTGGCCCCGACGAGACCCAGGCCCACGAGGGCGGAGCCGAGCGGCACCAGCCAGATCCCGTGCCCCGGGCCGGCCAGGCCGACGAGCAGCGCGGGCGGGCCACCGGCGAGCTGGAGCACGAGCATCGCCCGGGCGCTGCCCAGCAGGCGCGACACCCGGGCGGCGACCACCGCGCCGACGAGGCCCCCGGTCGCCCCGAGGGCGAGGAGCAGCCCGACCGAGCCCGGGGTGGCCTCCAGGTCGCGCAGCAGGAAGAGCACCAGCAGCGTCTGGTATCCGGTGAGCGCGAAGTTGCTCGCCCCGCCCTGGACGGTGAACCACGCGAGGTAGCGGTCGCCGAAGGTCACCCGCAGCCCCTCGCGCACCATCGGCCCGACCCGCTCGCGCTCCTGGTCCGGGGCGGCCCGCTCGGGCCGGCCGCCCCGGATCCGCCACAGGCAGAGCGCGGAGACGAGGAAGCTCACGACGTCGACGACGAGGGCGAGCGCGCCGCCGACGAGCTGGACGAGCAGACCGCCCGCACCGGGCCCGGCGACCTGCATCGCCGACTCCGTGCCGTAGACCCGCCCGTTCGCCGCCTCGAGGTCCTGCGGGCGCACGAGCCGGGTGAGCAGCCCGGGGTAGGCGGTGCGGAAGAGGACGTCCTTGACCCCGCTGCCGAGCGCGGCGAGCACGAGATGGGGCAGGCCGAGCACGCCGAGGGCCCAGGCGAGCGGGACGGAGGCCAGGACGAGCGCGCCGAGCAGGTCCGCGGCGATCATGAGGCGCCGGTTGTCGCCGCGGTCGACCCAGGCGCCGGCGGGCAGCCCGAGGACCAGCCAGGGCAGCCACACGGCGGCGGTGAGGACGCCCATCCAGCCCGCCGAGGCGCCCAGGGAGACGGCGAGGACGGGCAGGACGACGAGGGTCGTCATCGAGCCGAGGACGGAGACCGCCTCGCCGGACCAGAGCAGGGCGAAGTCCCGGTTGCGGCTCAGCGGGGGAGCGGGGGCAACCGGTGCGGGTTCGGTGGTCATGGCCGGCTGGGGAAGCCGCGCGCGGCGACGTAGATCGACTCGCGCTGCACGTCGTCGTCGGGGGTCTCGCGGGTGCTCCACCGCTCGAGGACGTCCATGACCTCCTCGGCGACCTGCCGGAGCTCGTCGGGGCTCAGGCGCAGCCAGTTCTGCGTGGCGAAGGCGGCGTCGGCCCACTCGCCGGTGCCGTCGTCGGCGGCGAGCCACTCCTGGACCCGCTCGGACGTGCGGCGCCACACGAGGGCCTCCGCGGCGTCGGCGGCGGCCAGGGCCGCGGGGTCCGAGATCTCCGACCGGGACCACCGGGTGCCGCGCCCGACGAGACGCCACCAGCGCTCGCGCCGGTCGCGCGCCAGCTCCGGCGCCTCCTCGACGAGCCCCGCCTCGGCGAGGACCTTGAGGTGGTGGCTCGCGCTGCCGACGGCCTGGTCGGTCGCCTCGGCGAGCCGGCTCGCGGTCGCTGGTCCGTCGGCCTTGAGGGCGTCGAGGATGCGGGAGCGAAGGGGGTGGGCCAGGG
The DNA here is from genome assembly GCF_003721155.3 of Janibacter melonis. NCBI lineage: Bacteria > Bacillati > Actinomycetota > Actinomycetes > Micrococcales > Intrasporangiaceae > Janibacter > Janibacter melonis. The sequence continues at coordinate 744,307 of NZ_CP044548.2, forward strand.
CGGACAGGGCGCGCGCCTCGGTGAGGGTGCGGATCCCCTCACGGGCACGCCGGGTCTGCGGGGTGGGGTCGTCCATGTCACCGACACTAAACCCACAAGAGTCGTTGCACAAGACATCTTGTAGGTCTCCCCGGGTGCGACGGGGGTGGAGGTGCGGGTGGGGTCAGTCCTCGTCGACGGCGGTGCGCGTGAGCACGACGGCGCGGGTCACGGCGACGACGAGGAGCGAGGCGCCGAGCATGTGCGCCAGCACGAGCGCCTCGGGCAGCTTCGTGAGGTACTGCACGTAGCCGATGAGTCCCTGGGCGAGCGTCACCGCCATGACGACGCCCCAGGCGCGGCTGGCCCGGCTCTTGCGCCCGGTGACCGCGGCCCCGAGCCACACGGCGGCCACGAGGCCGACGAGGAGCATGACGGAGTCGGCGTGGAGCCAGGAGATCGTCCGGGGGTCGAAGCCGGTGCGGGCCGGGGTGTCGGCATCACCGGAGTGCGGGCCCGAGCCGGTGACGACCGTGCCGAGCGCGAGGACGACGACGAGGACGGCGACGACCGCGGCCTGGGCCCGGTCGACGAGGGGGTGCACCTGCGCCCTCCCGGCGGGATGGGTCGAGCGCCACAGCATCCACGACGCGGTGGCGACGAGCACCATCGAGGCGAGGAAGTGGAAGGCGACGATCCACGGGTTGAGCCCGGTGAGGACGGTGATGCCCCCGACGACCGCCTGCGCGGCGATGCCCGCGAGGACGACGAGCGCACCCGTGCGCAGGTCGCGACGCTCGCGCGCGTACCGGAAGAGCGCCCACAGCAGGCCGAGCGCGACGAACCCGAGCAGCCCGGTGAGGGTCCGGTTGCCGAACTCGATGAGCTTGTGGACGCCCTCCTCCTGCTCCACGGTCGGCACGTAGGAGCCGGGGACGCACTGCGGCCACGTCGGGCACCCGAGGCCCGACCCGGTGAGCCGGACGAGCCCGCCGGTGACGACGATGCCGACCTGGCAGACGAGGTTGGCGACGAGCAGCACCCTCAGGAGGGGGTGGACGACCCCCTTCGCCGGGGAGGTCGGGGCGATCGGGGCGGTCTGCACGGGCACCCCCCAACGGTAGGCCGACGTGGGCTGCAGGACCGCATCGGGTCCGCCGACCGGGGGCTCACTCCCCGCCGTGCGGGAGGCCCTGGCTCTGCTGCACGACGTCGCTCCACGCGACCTGGGCCCCGGTGTGGCCGGCGCGGACGACGAACCACAGCGCGGCGAGCGAGACGAGGACGAGGGCCACCCGGACGGCCAGCGCGACCGCGGGGCTGTCGACCACGGGCAGCCGGGGCACGCGGCCGGAGCGCGAGGGCAGGAGCCACAGCACGGCGAGGACGACGACCACGGCGAAGACGGCGATGACGGTACGGGCGAGGTCGCCGGCCTGCGTGTGCGTCTCGAGCGCGGGGTCCTGCAGCCCCAGCGCCCGCAGCCGGCCCTCGAGCGCCTCGCCGCTCGAGGCGGCGACGACGGCGCTCAGCGCGGAGACGACCGCGAGGGAGAGGGTGGGCCAGGTGAGCGCCGAGCGCCACCGGGGCACGAGGGCGTAGGCCGCGGCCGCGAGGGCGGCCAGGGGGGTGAGCACGACGACCGCGTGGATGACGAGGACGTGGACGGGCAGACCGGCGACGGTGTCGAGCATGGGGGACCTCCGAGGAGCAGGGCCGTGGACGTCTCGAACCTAGGGCTGCCAGGCCGTGCCGACCCGGTGGACCCGCTGGACCTGTGAGTCCTCACGCCCGTGACCGGGTGCCGACCGCCCGGCTCAGTCGTCCCAGCGGAAGGTGCGCACGGCGACCGCGCTCAGGCCGAGCGCCCAGCCGAGGAGCACGAGCCACGGCGCCCACGGCAGCCCGCCGTCGGCGGACACGCGCATCGCGTCGCCGAGCGCGCCCGAGGGGAGCCAGCGAGTCACGGCCGCCAGGCCGGGGGAGAAGACCTCGGAGGCGAGCAGCAGCCCGCCGGCACCCGCGAGGAGGACCCACACGAGGTTGGCGAGCGCGAGGACGGCCTCGGCCCGCAGCGTCCCTGCGAGCACGAGGGCGAGGGCGACGAAGGCCCAGGCCCCGAGGGCGACGCTGACCACGCCGGTGGGCAGGCCCGACCAGGCCGGCCGCCAGCCCATGGTCAGGGCGGCCGCCCCGACGACGACGAGCTGACCGACGAGCGCGGCGAGTACCGCGAGCGCCTTGCCCAGGAGCAGGCCGTCGCGGCCGAGCGGCGTCGTGCCGAGCAGCCGCAGGACGCCGTAGCGCCGGTCGAAGCCGGTCTGGATGGCCTGCCCGGTGAAGGCGGTGCTCACGACGACGAGGGCGAGGACCCCCGGGGCGACGGCGTCGACGCGGGGCTCGGGCAGGTCGGGGTAGGGCGCGAGGACCAGCCCGACGAGCGCGAGGAGGGGCAGGACGAGCGAGACGAGGAGCTGCTCGCCGTTGCGCAGCAGCACGCCGGCCTCGTAGCCGGCCTGGGCGAGCACCCGGCGGGACGCCGGGGCGGGAGAGGGACGCGCGGACGGCGGCGTCGCGGTGCTCATGCGGCCTCCCCGCTCGTCAGGGCGAAGTAGCGCTCCTCGAGGGAGTCGCCGCCGACCTCGGCGAGCGTGCCGGCCGCGACGACGCGGCCCGCGTGCATGATGACGACGCGGTCGGCGAGGCGCTCGGCCTCGGCGAAGGAGTGCGTCGTCACGAGGAGCGCCGCGCCCTCGTCGCTCACGCGGCGCAGGAGGGCGTGCACCTCGCGCTGGGCGTGGGGGTCGAGCCCGGCGGCCGGCTCGTCGAGGAAGGCCACCTCGGGGCGGCCGACGAGCGCGGCCGCGAGGGCGAGGCGCTGGCGCTGGCCCCCGCTGAGCCGGCGCACGGCGGTGCGGGCGAAGGGGGCGATGCCCAGGGACTCGACGAGCTCGTCGCGACGGCTGACGCTGCCGTGCAGCCGCTCGAGATGGGCGAGCAGGCGCTGCGGCGAGACCGACTGGGGCAGCCCGCCGTCCTGGAGCATGACGCCGACCCGCGCGCGGTGCGCGGCATCGGCGTGCCAGGGGTCGGTGCCGAGGACGCGGACCGTGCCGGAGTCGGGGCGCTGCAGGCCCTCGAGGCACTCGACGGTCGTCGTCTTGCCGGCGCCGTTCGGCCCGAGGACGCACGTGATCTCGCCGAGCTCGGCGGTGAGGGTGGCCCCGTCGACCGCGCGCACGGAGCCGAAGGACCGGTGGAGGTCGGTCACGGCTACGGCGGTCACGGGAGGGCAGTCTACGGTCGTCGGGGGCACCCCTTCGCACCCCCTGCCCGGGTCGCGGACGGTAAGGGTCGCCTTCCTTTGTGACGCTCTCCCGATTTACGTAACATGGGTGTGTGGTTAATACGCGACGCGCGGCCCAGCCGCACGACCTCGGCCCTGCCGAGAGCGACGCGCGTACCCGCGACCGCGTCCTCGCGACCGTGAGCGAGCGAGGACCGATCACCGCGGCTCGTCTCGCCGCCGATCTCGGCCTCACCCCGCCCGGCGTGCGCCGGCACCTCGACCAGCTCGCCCTCGACGGTCTCGTCGAGGACCGCGACCCCGCGGCCAGCAAGCGCGGCCGCGGTCGGCCCGCCCGCGAGTGGGTCGTCACCGGCGCCGGGCACGACGTCCTGCCCGCGGGCTACGAGACCCTCGCCGGCGACGCGGTCCGATTCCTCGCCGCCGCGGCCGGCCCGCAGGCCGTCGCCGACTTCGCCCGCGCCCGGATGACCCGGGTCGAGGAGCGCTACGAGGCAGACGTCACCGCGGCCGGTCCCGACCCCCGCGCTCGCACCGAGGCGCTCGTCTCCGCGCTGCGCCGCGAGGGCTTCGCCGCCTCCGCCCGTCCGGTGGGGGCCGGTGGTCTCGCCGGCGTCCAGCTGTGCCAGGGTCACTGCCCGGTGCAGCACGTCGCCGCCGAGTTCCCCGACTTCTGCGAGGCCGAGCGCGAGTCCTTCTCCCGACTGCTCGGCGTGCACGTCCAGCGGCTCGCCACGCTCGCGCAGGGCGACCACGTGTGCACGACCTTCGTGCCCACCCCCGACATCCCCCCGTCCACCAGCTCGTCCACCCACCCTGAAGAGAGGGGCTCACGATGACCACGAACATCGAAGACCTCAACCCCGGCCTCAAGGACATCGGCCGCTACGAGTACGGCTGGGCCGACTCCGACACCGCCGGCGCCTCCGCGCAGCGCGGTCTGAGCCAGGCCGTCGTCGACGACATCTCCGGGCGCAAGAACGAGCCCGAGTGGATGCAGGCCCTGCGCCGCAAGTCCCTCGGCCTGTTCGAGAAGAAGCCCATGCCGAGCTGGGGCAGCGACCTCACCGGCATCGACTTCCAGAACATCAAGTACTTCGTGAAGTCGACGGAGAAGCAGGCCACGAGCTGGGAGGACCTGCCCGAGGACATCAAGGCGACCTACGACCGGCTCGGCATCCCCGAGGCGGAGAAGCAGCGTCTCGTCGCCGGTGTCGCCGCGCAGTACGAGTCCGAGGTCGTCTACCACCAGATCCGCGAGGACCTGGAGGAGAAGGGCGTCATCTTCGTCGACACCGACAGCGGGCTGCGCGAGCACGAGGACCTCTTCCGCGAGTACTTCGGCACCGTCATCCCCGCCGGCGACAACAAGTTCGCCGCGCTCAACACCGCGGTGTGGTCGGGCGGCTCCTTCATCTACGTGCCCCCGGGCGTCCACGTCGACATCCCGCTGCAGGCCTACTTCCGGATCAACACCGAGAACATGGGCCAGTTCGAGCGGACGCTGATCATCGCCGACGAGGGCAGCTACGTGCACTACGTCGAGGGCTGCACCGCCCCGATCTACAAGACCGACAGCCTGCACAGCGCCGTCGTCGAGATCGTCGTGAAGAAGAACGCCCGCGTGCGCTACACGACGATCCAGAACTGGAGCAACAACGTCTACAACCTCGTCACCAAGCGCGCGACGTGCGCCGAGGGCGCGACGATGGAGTGGATCGACGGCAACATCGGCTCCAAGGTGACGATGAAGTACCCGGCCGTCTTCCTCATGGGCGAGCACGCCCGGGGCGAGACCCTGTCCATCGCCTTCGCCGGCGAGGGCCAGCACCAGGACGCGGGCAGCAAGATGGTCCACGCCGCCCCGAACACCTCGAGCACGATCGTCAGCAAGTCGGTCGCCCGTGGCGGCGGCCGCACGAGCTACCGCGGTCTCGTCCAGGTCCTCGAGGGCGCGACGAACTCGAAGGCCTCCGTGGTCTGCGACGCGCTGCTCGTCGACACGATCAGCCGGTCCGACACCTACCCCTACGTCGACGTCCGCGAGGACGACGTGCAGATGGGTCACGAGGCGACCGTCTCGAAGGTCTCCGACGACCAGCTCTTCTACCTCATGTCCCGCGGGATGAGCGAGGAGGAGGCGATGGCGATGATCGTGCGCGGCTTCGTCGAGCCCATCGCCAAGGAGCTGCCGATGGAGTACGCCCTCGAGCTCAACCGCCTCATCGAGCTGCAGATGGAAGGAGCAGTGGGTTGAGCCTGCTGACGCAGAACCCGAGCACCCCCAACCCGAGGGCGCACAGCCACGGCGGCCCGGTCGTCCCCGACCAGTCGCGGGCGGAGCGCACGCGCTCCTTCGACCCCGCGGACTTCGCGGTCCCCACGGGCCGCGAGGAGGACTGGCGCTTCACGCCGGTCGCCGACCTGCACTCGCTGCTCGGCGGCGAGTCGACGGGCGGTGCGCTCTCCCGCGAGGAGTCGCTGCCCGAGGGCGTGACCACCTCGGTCATCACCTCGGAGCAGGCCCGCGAGCTCGGCGCGCCCGAGCCGGCCGACCGCGCCGCGGTCCTCGCCGCCAGCGGGTCCGACGGGGTCCTGCACCTGCAGGTCCCCGCCGATGCCGACGTCTCCGCGCCGGTGCACCTGCGCCTGTCCGGCGACGGCGGCACCGCCTACGGCCACGTCCTCGTCACCGTCGGCCGCTTCGCCCGCGCGACGGTCGTCGTCGAGCACACCGGCGACGCGCGCTACAGCGAGCTGCTGAGCGTCGTCACCGGCGACGGCTCCGACCTCACCCTCGTGAGCACCCAGGAGTGGGCCGACAGCGCCCAGCACCTGGCGCAGCACGACGTCGTCGTCGGCCGTGACGCCCGCGTGCGTCACATCGCCGTCACCCTCGGCGGTGGCGTCGTGCGGCTGAGCACGAACGCGACCTACGCCGGCCCCGGGGCCAGCTTCGAGGGTCTGGGCGTCTACTTCGCCGACAGCGGCCAGCACCTCGAGCACCGGCTCTTCGTCGACCACGAGGCGCCGCACTGCACGAGCAACGTCGAGTACAAGGGCGCCCTGCAGGGCGAGACCGCCCGCACCGTGTGGGTCGGCGACGTCCTCATCCGCGCGGCAGCCGAGGGCACCGACACCTACGAGCTCAACCGCAACCTCGTGCTCACCGACGGCGCGCGCGCCGACTCGGTCCCCAACCTCGAGATCGAGACCGGCGAGATCGCCGGCGCCGGCCACGCCTCGACGACCGGCCGGCTCGACGCGCAGCACCTCTTCTACCTCCAGTCCCGCGGGATCCCGGTGGAGGAGGCCCGTCAGCTCGTCGTGCGCGGCTTCTTCGCGAGCACCATCGGGCGGATCGGCGTCCCCGAGGTCACCGAGCGCATCATGGGTGCGATCGAGGCCGAGCTCGCCGGGGTCGACCTCAGCTCGCTCGCCCCCGCGGACGCGTCGTGAGCGCCGTCGCCGAGCCGACGTACGGCGAGCCCGTCCACGTCTGCCACCGGGACGACCTGCCCGAGACCGGGGCCGCCCAGGCCGAGGTCGACGGCCGGCTCGTCGCGATGATCCGCACCGAGGACGGCGCGATCCACGCGATCGACGACACGTGCACCCACGCGGCCGTATCGCTGTCCGAGGGCGAGCTCGAGGGCTGCCAGCTCGAGTGCTGGCTCCACGGCTCGACCTTCGACGTGCGCACCGGCCAGCCCTCCGGGCTGCCGGCGACGATCCCCGTCGCCGTCCACCAGGTCAGCGTCGACGAGACCGGTGCGGTCTACGTCGCCCTGGCCACCGGCCGCCGCTGAGCGGCCCACCGACATCCCCCTTCGCACGACACGAGAGAAGTGAGCACCGCATGAGCACCCTCGAGATCCGCGACCTGCACGTCAGCGTCGACACCGAGGACGGCCCCAAGGAGATCCTCAAGGGCGTCACGCTGACGATCCGCAGCGGCGAGACCCACGCGATCATGGGCCCCAACGGCTCGGGCAAGTCCACCCTGGCGTACTCGATCGCCGGGCACCCGAAGTACACCGTCACCTCCGGCACCGTGACCCTCGACGGCGACGACGTCCTCGCGATGTCGGTCGACGAGCGCGCCCGCGCCGGGCTCTTCCTCGCGATGCAGTACCCCGTCGAGGTCCCCGGCGTCACGGTGAGCAACTTCCTGCGCACCGCGAAGACCGCCGTCACCGGTGAGGCGCCGAAGCTGCGCACCTGGGTCAAGGACGTCAAGGGCGCGATGGAGGGTCTGAAGATGGACTCCGCCTTCGCCGAGCGCAACGTCAACGAGGGCTTCTCCGGCGGCGAGAAGAAGCGCCACGAGATCCTCCAGATGGAGCTGCTCGAGCCGAAGTTCGCCGTCCTCGACGAGACCGACTCCGGTCTCGACGTCGACGCGCTGCGTATCGTCTCCGAGGGCGTCAACCGCGCCAAGGAGGCCACCGGCTCCGGTGTCCTGCTCATCACGCACTACACCCGGATCCTGCGCTACATCACGCCGGACCACGTCCACGTCTTCGTCGACGGCGCGATCGCCGAGCAGGGTGGCCCCGAGCTCGCCGACGAGCTCGAGGCGAACGGCTACGACCGGTTCATCACCGCGAGCGCCTGATGACCGGCCTCCTCGACGAGCGGGAGCTCGCCGCCCTGCGCGGCGAGTTCCCCATCCTCGGGCGGACGGTGCGCGACGACAAGCCGCTGGTCTACCTCGACTCCGGCGCGACCTCGCACAAGCCGCTCGCCGTCCTCGACGCCGAGCGCGACTTCCTCGTCACGGCCAACTCGGCCCCGCACCGTGGGGCGCACGCGCTCTCGGAGGAGGCCACCGAGGCCTACGAGGACGCCCGGCGCGTCGTCGCCCGCTTCGTCGGCGGCCGTGAGGACGAGGTCGTCTTCACCAAGAACGCGACCGAGGCGCTCAACCTCGTCGCGTACGCCTTCAGCAACGCCGCGCACAGCGACATCCCCGGTCACGAGCGCTTCGTGCTCGGGCCCGGCGACGAGGTCCTCGTCACCGAGATGGAGCACCACGCGAACCTCGTGCCGTGGCAGGAGCTGTGCCGGCGCACCGGGGCGACCCTGCGCTGGATCGGCGTCACCGACGAGGGCCGGCTCGACCTCACCGACCTCGGCGAGCTCGTCACCGAGCGCACGAAGGTCGTCGCCCTCACGCACGTGAGCAACGTCCTCGGCACGGTCAACCCCGTGCGCGAGGTCGCCGACGCCGCGCATGCCGTGGGCGCGCTCGTCGTCGTCGACGCCTGCCAGTCGGTGCCGCACCTGAGCATCGACGTGAGCACGCTCGGCGCCGACTACATCGCCTTCTCCGGGCACAAGGTCTACGGGCCGTCCGGCATCGGCGTGCTGTGGGGCCGCTCGGAGCTGCTCGCGGCGATGCCGCCCTTCCTCACCGGCGGCTCGATGATCGAGACCGTCCACATGGAGCGCTCGACGTACGCGCCCCCGCCCACCCGCTTCGAGGCCGGCGTGCCCATGACGAGCCAGGCGATCGGTCTCGGCGCCGCGCTGCGCTGGGTCGAGGGCATCGGCATGGACCGCATCGCGGCACACGAGCAGGCCCTGACCCGGCTCGTCCTCGACGGTCTCGCCGAGCGCCCCTGGGTCCGCGTCGTCGGCCCGACGGACATGATGCACCGCGGCGCGGCCGTGGCCTTCGTCGTCGACGGCGTCCACGCGCACGACGTCGGGCAGATCCTCGACGACTCCGGTGTTGCAGTGCGTGTGGGTCACCACTGCGCCTGGCCGCTGCACCGCCGCTACGGCATCGCGGCCTCCGCGCGGGTCTCGCTCGCCGTCTACAACACCCCCGGCGAGGTCGCGGCCTTCCTCACCGCCCTCGACCGCATCCCCGCGGTCTTCGGCCTCGACACGACGACAGGGAGCGTCTCCGTCTGATGGACCTCTACCAAGAGCTGATCCTCGAGCACAGCAAGCGCCCGCACGGCGCCGGGCTGCGCGAGGGGCACGACGCCGAGGTGCACCACGTCAACCCCACGTGCGGTGACGAGGTCACCCTGCGGGTGCACGTCGAGGGCGCCGGTGCCGACGCCCGGATCGCCGACATCTCCTACGAGGCGACCGGGTGCTCGATCTCGACCGCGTCGACCTCGATCCTGGCCACCGAGGTGACCGGGGAGGAGATCGCCGAGGCGATGCGCACCCATGCCGCGATGCGGCACATGCTCACGAGCAAGGGGCAGGACCCCGGCGACGAGGAGGTCATCGGCGACGGCGTCGCCCTGGCCGGCGTCGCGAAGTACCCCGCGCGCGTCAAGTGCGCGCTGCTGGGCTGGATGGCCCTCACCGACGCCCTCGCCCAGGCGGGCGTCGACGTCACCGCGACCGAAGGAGAGCAGGCATGAGCACGACGCAGACCCCCGCCAACGTGGCCGACGTCGAGGAGGCCCTGCGCGACGTCGTCGACCCCGAGCTCGGCATCAACGTCGTCGACCTCGGCCTCGTCTACGGCATCACCGTCGACCCGCAGAACCACGCCGTCGTCGACATGACGCTCACCTCGGCGGCCTGCCCGCTGACCGACGTCATCGAGGACCAGGTAGCCCAGGCCGTCGACGGGCTCGTCACCGGGCATCGCATCAACTGGGTGTGGATGCCGCCGTGGGGCCCGGACAAGATCACCGACGACGGCCGCGAGCAGCTGCGCGCCCTCGGCTTCAACATCTGAGGGCTCGCCCCGCGCGCGTGGCGCTGGCAGGCTGAGCGGATGAGCGAGCTCGCCGACGTCCTGCAGCGCCACGTCGACGACGGCGTCCTCGTCGGGGCGGTGGCGGCCGTCGGCCCCGCCGCCCCGACGCGCGACGGGGGAGCCCGGCCGGTCGGCGCCGGTCGGATGGCGCTCGACGGCCCGCCCATGCCGCCGGACGCGGTCATGAGGGTGCAGTCGATGACGAAGGTCGTCCTCGCGGCGGCCGTGCTGCGGCTCGTCGAGACCGACGGGCTGCGCCTCGAGGACGAGGTCGCCCGCTGGCTGCCCGAGCTCGCCGACCCCCAGGTGCTCGAGCACCCCGGTGCGACCCTGGACCGGACGGTCCCGGCCGAGCGCGCGATCACCGTGCGCCACCTCCTCACGTGCACGAGCGGCTACGGCATCGTCGACGAGACCAGCCCGCTCGGAGCGGCGATGGAGCGCTCCGAGCTCGCCGCCGGCCCTCGGCCGTGGGCGCTCGACGCGAGCACCTGGGTGGAGCGCCTCGGTGCGCTCCCGCTCGTCGGGCAGCCCGGCGAGGTCTGGCGCTACCACCACTCCTTCGGGCTGCTCGGCGTGCTGCTGTCGCGGCGCGCCGGCCGTCCCCTCCACGAGCACCTCCGCGAGGTCCTCCTCGACCCGCTGGAGATGCCCGACACCGGCTCGTGGGTGCCGCAGGACCAGCTGCACCGGCTCCCCGCCGCCTACCGGTGGGACGACGCCCTCGTCGAGACCGACCCCCTCCACGCCGGCTCGTACGCCGGCGACCCCGGCCGCGACGTGAGCCACGGCGAGCTCGTCTCCACGGCCGCCGACGTCCTCGCGCTGCTGCGCATGCTCCACGACGGTCGCGACGCCCAGGGTCACCCCTTCGTCGGTGACGAGCTGCGCCGTCTCATGCGCACCGACGCCGTCCCCGACCGGGCCAAGACGCCCGAGAGCTTCCCGTACTCCGAGCGCTTCTGGGAGGGCACCGGCTGGGGGCTGGGCGTCGGCATCCGCACCGCCGGCCCCGGCGCGGGGCGCTTCGGCTGGACCGGTGGGCTGGGCACCGACTGCTGGCTCGACCCCTCGGGCTGGTGCGGCGTCGCGCTCGTCCAGACCGAGATGTCGCCCCCCGTCATGGGTCTGCTGGGCGACGTCGACGCGATCGCCGACCCCCGTGCCTGAGCGCGTCGTCGAGGTCGACGCGCAGCGCTACCCGCGGTGGCGGGAGCGCTTCGAGGAGAGCAACGCCCAGCGGGCCGAGGTCGAGCGCCAGGAGGTCGTCGCGGTCGAGCGCTTCGAGCACGACCCGCTCGCGCTGCTCCTCGTGCGCCGCGGCGGCTACGGCGTCGGCGTGGCCGTCGGTGCCGAGCTCGTCGCGCACAAGGTCGGCACCCGCTACGTGCAATCCCGCACGAAGAAGGGCGGGTGGTCCCAGCAGCGCTACGCCCGCCGTCGCGGCAACCAGGCCGACGAGCTGGTCGGCGCCTGCGGCGACCACGCGGCCCGGGTCCTGGCCGCCCTGCCCGACGGTGCGAAGGGGGTCCGCGGTCTCGTCCTCGGGGGAGACCGGGCGCTGCTCGCCCAGCTCCTCGAGGACCCGCGGCTGCGCCCCCTTCGCGAGCTGCCACGTCGTGAGCTGCCCGACCTGCCCGACCCCCGCCTGACCGTCCTGCAGGACGCCCTGCGCCGGGCACGTCACGTGAGGATCACGATCCGCGACCCCTGACGACGAGGGCCGCAGGGCACGCACTACCGTGCCCTGCGGAGCCGACGACCTGGGACGGTCGCGGCCGCAGCCAGGGGAGATCACGCAGTGCGCCGTCGGACCACCACCATGCTCGTCGCCGTGCTCGGCACCGCGCTGCTCGGCCTCGCGCCGGCGGCGCCCGGTCGGGCAGCCGGGCCCGACCCGCTGCCCGAGCCGTACATGACCCGAGGTGACGTCGCCCGCGGCGCGCTGAGCTCGACCCGCCAGCCGGTCGTCCGCGCGCGCACGGTCGCGCCCCGGCGCACCGCGACGTCGACGCGGACCGCTCGGGTCGTCACCTCCTCGGCCTGGTCGTGGTACATGGATCCCCGGGTGCTCGGCACGTCGACGGCGACCTACCTCTCGAGCGTGCGCAACAACGGCGACATCCAGGTGACTCGCGTCGCGCGCGGCAGCGCCGAGCTCTCCCACGCCGTCCTGCACGCCCGCTTCCAGCCCGACGACCACAACGCCCCGTCGCTCACCGAGCTGCCGGACGGCCGCATCGCCGCCTTCTGGAACGGTCACGCGGCGGTGCCGGCGCGCTACCGGGTCACCGAGCAGGCGGGGGACGTCACGACCTTCGGCCCCACCCAGCGCCTCGTCGGCTCCGGGCTGGAGCGCGACCGGGTGACGTACACGGTGATGCTCCAGCTGAGCGAGGGCGCCTACCGCTACCACCTCTTCACCCGCCGGGCGGTGGACAACGCCTGGGTGATGACGCGGAGCAAGGACCTCGTGCGGTGGACCCCCGCGGTGCGCCTCTTCGACCACCCCACCCGCGAGAACGCGCCCTACCCGAAGTTCGTCACCGACGGGCGGCGCACCATCCACGTCGCCGTCTCCGACACGATGGCGACGCCGACCCAGCTGAGCTCGATGTACCACCTCACGCTCGCCGACGGGGTCTTCCGTCGCAGCGACGGCTCGACGATCCGCACGCTGAGCGAGGTCGCCGGGTCCGGCGGCGCGGCGCCGCGGCCGATCGACCCGCGCGAGGCCACGCTCGTCTACGACGGGCGCAGCGCCGACGGCCGGGCCCGGATCTACGACATCGCCCTCGACGCCGCGGGGCGGCCGGCGCTCGTCCTCACGACGGGCGACGTCGCCACCGACATGTGGACCTACAAGTGGTTCCGCCTCGGCGCCGGCGGCTGGGCCGCGACGACCCTCGACCGGGCCCCCGGCCCGCAGCCGTCCGGCATCACGATGCGCCACGACGACCCCGGTCGGGTCTTCCTCGTCCAGGGACCCGGGTCGGTCGGGGAGCGCGAGCTCGTCGAGTACCGCACGGCGGACGAGGGCCAGACCTGGCAGCGACGACCGGTGACGTCCGGCTCGACCCAGGGCAACCGCACGCCGGCGACCCCCTGGGGAGCCCAGGACGGGCCGGTCGACGTCGCCTGGCTGGCCGGTCCGTACACGACCTTCAACAACGGCCTGTGGGACACCACGGTGACGATGTCGACGAGCGACCCCGCCCCGGTCGACCTCACCTCGACCTGGCCGATCGGGTGGGCCCGTGGGAAGGGGATCACGAGCACGATCACCGAGGGCGTCGGCGGCCGCGGTCTGCCCGGGGTGCGCGCCCGGCTCATGGCCCGGCTGCCGGGGCAGCCGGAGCGGGCGATGAGCAGCCGGCTCACCGGTGCCGACGGGAGCGTGCACCTCGCCGTCAACCGCTACTACCCCCGGGGCACCCGCGTGCGCGTCGACGTGCCGTCCGCCGGCGGCTGGGGGAGCGCGACGACGACGGCTGCGGCCGTCGAGACCGACACGACGGCGATCGACCTCGACTCGACGTGGCGCACCGGCTGGGACCGCGGGGTCGGCGTCTCCGCCTCCGTCACCGCCCGGCGCGACGGCTCGCCGCGCGCCGGCACCCCCGCCTGGCTCCTCGTGCGCAAGCCGGGCACGGACCAGCAGGAGTTCCGCACGGGCAGCCGGCTCACCGACGCGGCCGGGTCGGTCCACCTCCCGGTGAACCGGTACTACCCGAAGGGGACGCGGGTGCGCCTCCACGTGCCGGCCCAGGCGCCCTGGGGCTCGGCCACGAGCTCGTCGCACCGGACCGGCAGCTGAGCCGAGGCGTCACGCGCCGCGGCCCCGCGGGCTCACGGGCTCACGGGTTCTCGGGGTCGCTGACCTCGAAGGTGTCGCAGTCGTTGATGCTCTGGGCCTTCATCCCCTTGATGAACCAGCCCTGGCGGGCCTTGGCCGACCCGTGGGTCCAGTCCTCGGGGTTGACCTGGCCGCTCGACTTCTTCTGGATCTCGTCGTCGCCGACGGACTTCGCGGCGCCGAGCGCGTTGCGGATCTGCTCGTCCGTGGGCTCCTCGAGCAGCGTGACGCCGTTCGCGTCCTTCGTGCCGCTCGCGTCCTGGACCCACATCCCGGCGAAGCAGTCGGCCATGAGCTCGACGCGCACCGCGCCGGAGTCGGCGCCGCGCGGGTCCTTCTGCGACTCCTCGAGCACCCCGTAGAGGTTCTGCACGTGGTGGCCGTACTCGTGGGCGAGGATGTACAGCTCGGCGAGCGGGCCGTCCTCGGCGCCGAGCTGGGTCTCCATGATCGAGAAGAAGTCGGTGTCGATGTAGATGCCGCGGTCGAGGGGGCAGTAGAAGGGACCGACCTGGTTGCTCGCGGTGCCGCACTGCGACTGGGTCGTGCCGGAGTAGACGTTGAGCTTCGCGGGCGGGAAGTCCTGGCCCTGCTTGTCCAGCGCGGCCTTGACCTGCGGCTGGTTGCTCCAGAAGTCGTAGAGGCTGTTCTCGCCGCCGACCATCCGGCACTTCGCGCTGCGGTTCGCGTCGGCGCCCGTCTTGCACTCCTCGAAGCCCTGGCTCTGGCCGCCGCCCTGGGGGTCGGTCCCGCCGCCGTCGCCCCCGGGCAGACCGCCGCCGAAGAAGAGCGAGAGCACGAGCACGATGAGCCCGAGGAGCCCACCGCCGGCGACCACCGGACCGCGGCCGCCGCCCCCTCCGCCGCCCATCCGGGAGGTGTCGAGGGACGCGTTGTCGTTGAAGCTCATCGAGGGTGCCCTTCCGAGGCCGCGGGCAGGCCGGTCGGCCCGCCGTGAGTGCCGCTTAGACTAGACCTCGGTGGACCCGTGACGAGGCTTGCAGCCCTGCCGTCCGCCGACCCGCCCGCACCGCCGACGAAGGGGGCGCGGGTCCCCCTTCGCCCCCGCCAGGAGACCCATGATCACCGCCACGTCCGTGGAGCTGCGCGCCGGCTCGCGCATCCTCCTCGAGGAGGCGAGCTTCCGGGTCGCCGCGGGTGACCGCGTCGGTCTCGTCGGGCGCAACGGCGCCGGCAAGACCACCCTGACGAAGGTCATCGCCGGGCAGACCCAGGCGGCGGCGGGGACGATCCACTCCAGCGGCGAGGTCGGCTACCTGCCGCAGGACCCCCGCACCGGAGACCTGAGCATCACCGCGCGCCAGCGCATCCTCTCGGCCCGCGGCCTCGACACGATCGTCACCGAGCGCTCCCGCGCCGAGCAGCGGATGGCCAGCGCCGACACCGAGACGATGGAGAAGGCGATGCGCGCCTACGCCCGTCTCGACGCGGAGTTCGACGCCGCCGGCGGGTACGCCGCGGAGTCGGAGGCGAGCGCGATCGCCTCCGCCCTCAACATCGACGCGCACCGGATGGACCAGCCGCTGGAGACCCTCTCCGGTGGTCAGCGCCGTCGCGTCGAGCTCGCGCGGATCCTCTTCAGCGGGGCCGAGACGCTGCTGCTCGACGAGCCGACGAACCACCTCGACGCCGACTCCATCGCCTGGCTGCGCGACCACCTCAAGGGCTACAAGGGCGGGCTGATCATCATCAGCCACGACGTCGAGCTGCTCGAGGTCGTCGTCAACCGCGTCTTCCACCTCGACGCCAACCGCTGCGAGCTCGACCAGTACAACATGGGCTGGAAGGCCTACATCCAGGCCCGCGAGACCGACGAGCGGCGCCGCAAGCGCGAGGTCGCCAACGCCCAGAAGAAGGCCGGCGCCCTCATGGAGCAGGCCGAGAAGATGCGGGCCAAGGCGACGAAGGCGGTCGCGGCCCAGCAGATGATCCGGCGCGCCGAGCGGATGCTCGCCGGCGTCGAGGGGGAGCGGACGCAGGACAAGGTCGCCAAGCTGCGCTTCCCCGAGCCGGCGGCGTGCGGGCGCACCCCGCTGCGGGCGAGCGGGCTGTCGCGCAGCTACGGCAGCCAGGAGATCTTCACCGACGTCGACCTCGCCATCGACCGGGGGAGCAAGGTCGTCGTCCTCGGGCTCAACGGCGCGGGCAAGACGACCCTGCTGCGGATGCTCGCCGGCGTCGACGCCCCCGACACCGGGCAGGTCGAGCCGGGCCACGGGCTCAAGCTCGGCTACTACGCCCAGGAGCACGAAAACCTCGACGTCGACCGCTCGGTGCTCGACAACATGAAGTCGGCCGCGCCGGACCTCGGCGAGACCGACGTGCGCAAGGTGCTCGGCTCCTTCCTCTTCACCGGCGAGGACGTCGAGAAGCCGGCCGGTGTGCTCTCCGGCGGCGAGAAGACCCGGCTCTCGCTCGCGCTGCTCGTCGTCTCGAGCGCCAACGTCCTGCTCCTCGACGAGCCGACGAACAACCTCGACCCGGCGAGCCGGGCCGAGATCCTCGGCGCGCTCTCGACGTACAAGGGCGCGGTCGTCCTCGTGACCCACGACGAGGGGGCCGTCGACGCCCTCCAGCCCGAGCGGATCCTGCTGCTCCCGGACGGCGTCGAGGACCTCTGGGGCGCGGACTACCGCGACCTCGTCAACCTCGCCTGACGCCGTCCAGCGCATAAGACGCGATTATGGGTGACATAACACGAGGTTTATCCTGAGGCGGTGACTGTGACGCGACCCGAGCGACCGACCCGCACCAAGGCCACCGGTGCCTGGGCCGACGGGGACCGCACCCCGCTCAACCACAACGAGGAGTTCAAGCAGGCGGACGACGGCCTCAACGTCCGCCAGCGGATCCTCGACACGTACAGCCGCGAGGGCTTCGCCTCGATCGCGCCGGACGACCTCACCGGGCGGATGCGCTGGTGGGGCCTGTACACCCAGCGCAAGCAGGGCCTCGACGGCACCCACACGGGTGAGGACGGGCTCGACGACGAGTACTTCATGATGCGCATCCGCTCCGACGGGGGTGCCCTGTCGGTCGAGCAGCTGCGCGCGATCGCCGACATCAGCACCGACTTCGCCCGCGACACCGCCGACATCTCCGACCGGCAGAACATCCAGCTGCACTGGATCCGGGTCGAGGACGTGCCCGCGATCTGGGAGCGCCTCGAGGCCGTCGGCCTCGGCTCGACCCAGGCGTGCGGCGACGTGCCCCGCGTCGTCCTCGGCTCGCCCGTCGCGGGCATCGCCGCCGACGAGGTGGTCGACGGCACCCCCGCGGTCGAGGAGATCCTCTCGCGCTACCTCGGCAGCCCGGAGTACTCGAACCTGCCGCGCAAGTTCAAGACCGCGATCTCCGGCAGCCCGAGCCTCGACGTCGCGCACGAGATCAACGACGTGTCCTTCGTCGGGGTGGAGCACCCCGAGCTCGGCCCCGGCTTCGACCTGTGGGTCGGTGGCGGGCTGTCGACGAACCCGATGTTCTCGCAGCGGCTGGGCACCTTCGTCACCCTCGAGGAGGTCCCGGAGGTCTGGGCCGGCGTCTGCGGCATCTTCCGCGACCACGGCTACCGCCGGCTGCGCAACCGCGCCCGGCTGAAGTTCCTCGTGGCCGACTGGGGCCCCGAGCGCTTCCGCGAGGTCCTCGAGCAGGACTACCTCGGCCGTGCGCTGCCCGACGGCCCGGCCCCCGAGGTGCCCGGCGACCTGCGCCGCGACCACGTCGGCGTCCACGAGCAGCAGGACGGTCGGGTCTGGGTCGGCGTCGCGCCGGTCGG
Organism: Janibacter melonis; assembly: GCF_003721155.3. NCBI lineage: Bacteria > Bacillati > Actinomycetota > Actinomycetes > Micrococcales > Intrasporangiaceae > Janibacter > Janibacter melonis. Next base: position 761,978 of record NZ_CP044548.2, read on the forward strand.
CGGCCGCGTGAGCGGCACGACCCTGCACGCCGTCGCGGACGCCGCCGAGGCGGCCGGCTCGGGCCGGGTGCGCCTCACCCCGCACCAGAAGCTGCTCGTCCTCGACGTCGACCCGGCTGCCTCCGACGAGCTCGTCGCGACCCTCGACGGGCTCGGCCTGCCCGCGCGGCCGAGCGAGTGGCGGCGGGGCGTCATGGCGTGCACGGGCATCGAGTTCTGCAAGCTCGCGCTCACCGAGACCAAGGCACGCGCCCGGTGGACCGTCGAGCAGCTCGAGGAGCGTCTGCCCGAGATGGACGTGCCCTTCTCGATCCACCTCAACGGGTGCCCCAACTCGTGCGCCCGCAGCCAGGTCGCCGACATCGGCCTCAAGGGCATGGTGGCGAAGGGGGAGGACGGCGAGGTCGTCGAGCTCTACCAGGTCCACCTCGGCGGAGCGCTCGGCGTCGAGCCCGCGCTGGCCCGCAAGACCCGCGCCCTCAAGGTGCGCGCCGACGAGCTGCCCGACTACGTCGAGCGGGTCTCGCGCACCTACCTCGCGCAGCGCGAGCCGGGCGAGTCCTTCGCCCTGTGGGCGCGCCGCGCCGACGAGGACGACATCCGGTGAGCCGGGTCACCCCCGTCTACCACTGCCCGTTCTGCGCCGAGCAGGACCTGCGTCCCGCGCCCGAGCCCTTGGGCGCCTGGGTCTGCGGGTCGTGCGTGCGCGTCTTCTCCGTCACCCTGCACGGCAGCGACCGCGACCTCGCGGCGCCGCTCAGCTCGACCCCCGAGGAGCCGTCATGACCGAGCCCGTCCGCACCCCCGAGCCGCCCGCCCGCAGTGCCGCCGACGAGGCGCAGCACCGCTTCGCCGCGCTCGAGGCCGAGCGCGGGGACACCTACGAGGGCCGCGTCGAGCTCGCCCGCGAGACCCTGCGCTGGGCGCACGAGACGTACGGCGCAGGTCTGACGACCGCGTCGTCGATGGGCGACGAGGTGCTCGTGCACCTCCTCGGCACGACCCTCACGGGCGCCGACGTCTTCTTCCTCGACACCGGGTACCACTTCGCCGAGACCCTCGGCACCCGCGACGCCTACGAGGCGATGCTCCCGGTGCAGATCCGCACGATCCTGCCGCGGCTCACCGTCGCCGAGCAGGACGCGGAGCACGGCCCGCGGCTGCACGACCGCGACCCCAACGCGTGCTGCGCCATGCGGAAGGTCGAGCCGATGAACCGCGCCCTCGAGGGCTACGACGCCTGGGTGACCGGCATGCGCCGTGAGGACGCCCCGACCCGCTCCGACATCGAGCTCGTCGGCTGGGACGACCGCCGCGGCATGGCCAAGCTCAACCCCATCGCCGGGTGGACCCAGGACGACGTCGACCGCTACGTCGACGAGCACGGGGTCTTCCTCAACCCCCTTCGTCAGAGCGGCTACGCCTCGATCGGCTGTGCGCCGTGCACCCGACCGGTCGCCGAGGGCGAGGACGCCCGCGCCGGGCGCTGGTCGGGCACCGACAAGGTCGAGTGCGGCCTGCACACGTGAGCGCGGGCGGCTACCGCCTCGGCCTGGACCTCACCGACCGGCTCGTCCTCGTCGTCGGGGGCGGGCCGGCTGCGGTGCGCGAGGCCGAGGGCTGCCTGGTGGCGGGCGCCCGGGTGCTCCTCCTCGCGCCCGAGGTCGACCCCGGGCTCGCCGGACGGGCCGGGCTCACCTGGCGGGCCGCCCCCTTCGACCCCGCCGATCTCTCCGGGCCGGACCGCGTCTGGCTCGTCCACGCGGCGACCGGCGACCCGGCGACCGACGGCGCCGTGGCCCGGGCTGCCGAGGAGGCGGGCGTGTGGTGCGTGCGCGCCGAGCACCAGCCCCGGGCGGCTCGTGGTCACGGGGACGGGCGGGTCGGGCGGGTCGCCCTCGTCGGCGGCGGTCCGGGCGCACCGGACCTCATCACCGTGCGCGGCGCCCGTCTGCTCGCGCAGGCCGACGTCGTCGTCACCGACCGGCTCGGGCCGGTCGACCTCCTCGACGACCTGCCGGCCCACGTCGAGGTCGTCGACGTCGGCAAGCACCGCGACCGCCACCCCGTCCCGCAGGACCGGATCAACGAGATCCTCGTCGACCGTGCCCGCCGCGGGCTCGACGTCGTGCGGCTCAAGGGGGGCGACCCCTTCGTCCTCGGCCGCGGGGGAGAGGAGGCGCTGCACTGCGCCGCCCACGGCATCGCCGTCGAGGTCGTCCCGGGGATCACGAGCGCGATCTCCGTCCCCGCCGCCGTCGGCATCCCGGTGACCCATCGCGGCATCACGACCTCCTTCGTCGTCGCGTCGGCGCACGAGGGGGCCGGCCCGTCGCTCGACGGGCTGCGCGACGCGCCGCAGGACGCGACCCTCGTCCTGCTCATGGGGGTCACCGCGCTGGGCCGGACCGCCGCCGACCTCGTCGCCGCGGGCCGCGCCCCCGGCACGCCCGTCGCGATCGTCGAGCGCGGGTGGATGCTCGGCCAGCGGGTCACCCGCACCACCCTGTCGCGGGCGGCCGCGGACGCCGAGGCCGAAGGGGTGCGAGCCCCCGCCGTCGTCGTCGTCGGCGAGGTGGTCACCGTGCCGGAGCAGGCGGCGCGGCTCCTGGCAGGCTCGACGGCATGACCACCGTCCTGCTCGCCCACGGCTCGCCCGACCCGCGCCACCGCCAGGGGATCGAGGCGGTCGCCGACGGCCTGCGCTCGGCGCGGCCCGGCACGCCGGTCCGCCTGGCCTACCTCGAGACCGACGAGCCGTCCGCGGCCGTGCTCGGCCGCGAGCTCACCGGCGAGGTCGTCGTCGTGCCGATGCTCATCACCCCGGCCTACCACGCGCGCACCGACGTGCCCCGGGCGGCGCGTGAGCTCGCCACCGGGGGTGCCCAGGTCCGGGTCACCGACCCCCTCGCACCGCACCCCCTGCTCCTCGACGCGGTCGTCGAGCGGCTCGCCTCGGCGGGGCACGCTCCCGACCCGGGCACCGACGTCATGCTCGTCGCCGGCGGCAGCTCCGACGGCACCGCGAGGCGGTCCCTCGACGAGCTGCTCGTCGACCACCCGCGGCCCGGCTGGGGCCGGTGGCGGGGCACGACGTTGCGCGAGCCGGAGGTCGTCGCGGAGGCGGTCGGTCAGGCCGCGCAGGCCGGTCACCGGCTCGTCGTCCTCGCCTTCACCCTCGCCGAGGGCGTCCTGCACGACGCCGCCGAGCGCCTCGCCGGCGAGCACGGGGCCGACTTCGTGCGCGGGGGCCTGGGCCGGACCCGCTCGGTCGTCGAGCTCGTCGCGCTGCGCGCCACCCCGGCTTGACCTCACCCGCACCTGAGGTCGCACGCTGGTCGGCGTCGTCGGTGGTGAGAGGGATGATGAGCGGGTGAGCATGACGAGCTGGCAGCTGATGCGCTCGATGACCCAGGACGCGGGCGCGACACGGTCGCCGCTCCCGCCCGGCACGGGTCGTCGGGTGCTCTCGTACGCACGGGGCATGAGCGGCACCATCGCCGCCTTCCTCGTGCTCGTCGCGCTGTCGTCGAGCACGGTGGTCGCGGCTCCGCTCATCCTCGGGCGTCTCGTCGACGACGGCATCACCCCCCAGCGACGTGACGTCGTCGTCGGGCTCGCCCTGCTCGTCGCGCTCGTCGCCGTCGTCGAGGCGGTGACGACGATCGCCCAGCGCTGGTACTCCGCGCGGATCGGCGAGGGGCTCATCTACCGGCTGCGCACCCAGGTCTTCGAGCACGTGCTCGCCCAGCCCATCGCCTTCTTCACCCGGGCGCAGACCGGCGCGCTCGTCACCCGGCTCAACACCGACGTCATCGGCGCGCAGAGCGCCTTCACCTCCGTGCTGTCGAGCGTCGTGAGCAACGTCATCTCGCTCGTCCTCATCATCGGCGCGATGGCGCTCCTGTCGTGGCAGCTCACCCTCGCCTCGCTCGCGCTCGTGCCCTTCTTCATCCTGCCGGCGCGGTGGATGGGCCGACGGCTCGCCGTGCTCACCGCCGAGCAGATGGGGCACAACGCCGACCTCGGCACCCAGATGACCGAGCGCTTCAACGTCGGCGGGGCCCTGCTCGTGAAGATCTTCGGCCACCCCGAGCACGAGCTCGCCGAGTACGACAGCCGGGCGTCGCGGGTGCGCGACATCGGCGTCGTCATCGCCGTCAACCGCGCGCTCTTCTTCGTCCTGCTCACCTTCATCGCCGCGCTGGCGACGGCGATGGTCTACGGGGTCGGCGGGATCATGGCGGTCGACGGCACGTTGTCCGTCGGCACGCTGCTCGCGCTCGCCGCCCTGCTCGGACGCCTCTACGGCCCGCTGACGGCGATCTCCAACGTGCGCGTCGACATCCTCACCACCCTCGTCTCCTTCGCCCGCCTCTTCGAGGTGCTCGACCTGCGTCCGAGCATCCAGGAGCGCGAGGGCGCGCGGGACCTCCCGCAGGGTGACGCCCTCGACGTCGAGCTCGACGACGTCCACTTCGCCTACCCCTCCGCCGACGAGGTCTCGCTCGCCTCGCTCGAGGCCCGGGCGACCGGGGACCGTGCCGGGTCCGGCGAGATCCTGCGCGGCGTGAGCCTCGACGCCCCGGCCGGCACCCTCACCGCCCTCGTCGGGCCGAGCGGGGCGGGCAAGACGACGCTCACGGCGCTCGTCGCCCGCCTCTACGACCCGACGGCGGGCGCGGTCCGGGTCGGCGGGGTCGACCTGCGCGACGCCACGCTGCGCTCGCTGCACGACAGCGTCGCCGTCGTCACCCAGGACGCCCACCTCTTCCACGACACCATCCGCGGCAACCTGCTCTTCGTGCGGCCCGAGGCCACCGACGAGCAGATGGAGCAGGCGCTGCGGGCCGCGCAGATCTGGCACCTCGTCGAGTCGCTGCCGTCGGGGCTCGACACGGTCGTCGGCGACCGCGGGCACCGCCTCTCCGGCGGCGAGAAGCAGCGCCTGGCGATCGCCCGCCTGCTGCTCAAGGCCCCGGCGGTCGTCGTCCTCGACGAGGCCACGGCCCACCTCGACTCCGAGTCCGAGGCGGCGGTCCAGCGGGCGCTCGAGATCGCCCTGGCCGGCCGCACGTCGATCGTCATCGCCCACCGGCTGAGCACGATCCGCGGCGCCGACCAGATCCTCGTCGTCGACGGCGGCGAGATCGCCGAGCGCGGCACGCACCACGAGCTGCTCGCCCGGGGCGGGCTGTACGCCGACCTCTACCGCACCCAGTTCGCCGAGGCCGACGCGCCGGTGGGCTGAGCCCGGGTCGAGGTGTCAGGCGGTGCTGGGGCTCGTCCGGACACCTCGACCAGACCGGGCTGGCGGGTCAGCCGTCCTCCTCGTCCCAGATCCGCACCTTCGCGCGGCGGGGCGGGGGAGCGGGGGCGGTCTCGTCGGGCACCTGCTCGTCCTCGAGCGCGGGCGCGGCGTCGCGCTCCTCGCGCCGCACGAAGAACCAGATGAGGACGAAGACCGCGGGGATGACGAGCCACCACTGGATCGCATAGGCCATGTGCGGGCCCGTGCCCGTGTCGGGGGCGTCGAGGTCGAGGGGCGTCGGGTCCGCAGCGGGCTGCTCCTGCTGCCGCACGACGTACCCGCCGAGCAGGGCCTGGTCGCCCCACTCCTGCGATGCCTCGGCGAGGTTGATGCTCGACAGCTGGCCGGGGATCGGGTCGCGGTCGAGGGATCTCTCGCCCTGGCGCACCCACCCCGTCACCTCGACCTGCCCCGAGGGCGGGGCCGGCACGTCGGGACGCACCTCGGCCCCCTGCTCGGAGTTGGGGATCCAGCCGCGGTCGACGACGAGCACCGAGCCGTCGTCGAGCTCGAGCCGGGAGAGCACCTCGTAGCCGTACACGCCGTCCCGGGGCCGGTTGCGGGCGAGCAGGTCGCCGTCGAGGTACTCGCCGCGGGCCTGCACCCGGGTCCACTCCCGCTCGAGGGGCACCGGCGAGGCACCGAGCACCTCGCTCACCGGCTGAGCGGGCGCCGCGTAGTGGCGCTCGATGCGGTCGGCGCGAGCAGCCTTGTCCTCGTAACGGCCCCACTGCCACTGCCCGAGGTAGTAGCAGGCGACGGCGACGAGGACCGCGACGAGCCACCAGCGCAGCCACGCCGGGGCGACGGCCCGGCGCAGCACGGCCCGGTGCTCGGTGATGCTCATGCCCACGGGTGCCCCTCGGGCGGGATCGCGTCGAGCTCGGCGAGGCGGACGGGGAAGCCACGCACCGAGAGGTGCTCGTGCAGCGTGCTCGTGTGCTCCTCGCAGGCCAGCCAGACCTTGCGCCTCGTCTCGTCGTGCAGCCGGGGGTTGCGCCACACGACGGCACGCACGGCAGCCCGGCGACACCCCTTCGCGCTGCAGACGAGCGGCTCGTCCGCGAGGCTCATCGGGTGATCTGTGCCCGGTCGACCGGTCCCGCCGAGGACATCGGGGTGCCACGGCGCGGGCCGACGGCGTTGGCGATGACGACGGCGACGTAGGGCAGCAGCACGGCGAGGACGACGCAGGTCCAGCGCAGCCAGCCCTCGAAGAGGTAGGCCATGACGAAGCACGCGGTGCGCAGCGCCATCGTCAGCAGGTAGTTGCGGGTGCGGCGACGCCGGTCCACCGAGGCGGGCGGGGCCGCGCTCGTGACCGAGGCGACGTCGGGGGCGTGGGGCACCTCGTCAGCGTACGCCGCGATCCTGGGCGTCCACGGCGCGAGGCGGCTTCACCTACCAGGCGGTAGTGCTCTAGCGTCGGGCAGTGACGCACGGCACAGACGGTGCGTCATCGACCTGACCGCGACACGAGAGCGAGGCGGAGCGCCGCCATGGCAGCGACACCCACCCCGAGGCGGGTCCTGGTGACCGGTGGCAACCGAGGCATCGGACGGGCGGTCGCCGACCGGCTCGTCGCCGACGGTCACCACGTCGTCGTCACCTCGCGCTCCGGCGACGTCGTAGAGGGCCTCGACGTCGTGGCCTGCGAGGTCGGCGACAGCAGCTCGGTCGACGCCGCCTTCACCGCGGCCGAGGAGATCCTCGGGGGCAGCGTCGAGGTGCTCGTCGCCAACGCCGGCATCACCCACGACACCCTCCTCATGCGGATGACCGAGGACGACTTCTCGCGGGTGGTCGACACCAACCTCACCGGCGCCTTCCGCTGCGTGCGCCGCGCGACGACGGGGATGGTCAAGGGCCGCTTCGGCCGGGTCGTCCTCGTCTCGAGCGTCGTCGGCCTCTACGGCTCGCCCGGACAGGTCAACTACGCGGCGAGCAAGGCCGGCCTGGTCGGCATGGCCCGCTCCATCACCCGCGAGCTCGGCGCCCGGGGCATCACCGCCAACGTCGTCGCACCGGGCTTCGTCGAGACCGACATGACCGCCGAGCTCGCCGAGAAGACCCAGGCCGAGTACAAGGCGGCCATCCCGGCCCGCCGCTTCGCCCAGCCGGGCGAGATCGCCGGGGCGGTCTCCTTCCTCGCCTCCGACGACGCCGGCTACATCTCCGGCGCGGTCATCCCCGTCGACGGCGGCCTCGGCATGGGCCACTGACCCGCGTCACCCGACCCACCCCCTTCGTCACCGATCACCCCCTGCGAAAGGCGCACCATGCTCACCGGCAAGACCTTCCTCATCACCGGCGTCCTCATGGAGTCCTCCATCGCCTTCCACGTCGCGAAGATCGCGCAGGAGCAGGGGGCGAAGGTCATCCTCACGAGCTTCGGGCGCACGATGCGCATCACCCAGACCATCGCGCGGCGCCTGCCCGAGACCGCGCCGGTGATCGAGCTCGACGTCACCGACCAGGAGCACCTCGACAGCCTCGCCGAGCGCCTCGGCGAGCACTGCGAGCAGCTCGACGGGGTGCTGCACTCGATCGGCTTCGCGCCCGAAGGTGCCTTCAGCTTCCTCGAGGCCGGGTGGGAGGACGTGAGCACGGCGCTGCACGTCTCCGCCTACTCGCTCAAGGCGCTCGCCGTCGCGGCGCTGCCGCGGATGAGCGCGGGCGGCTCGGTCGTCGGGCTCACCTTCGACGCCTCCTTCGCCTGGCCGGTCTACGACTGGATGGGCGTCGCGAAGGCGGCCTTCGAGTCGACCAACCGCTACCTCGCGCGTGACCTCGGCCCGAAGGGCGTGCGCTGCAACCTCGTCGCCGCCGGGCCGATCCGCACGACCGCCGCGAAGTCGATCCCCGGCTTCGAGCAGTTCGAGGAGAGCTGGGACAGCCGCGCGCCGCTCGGCTGGGACGTCGGCGACCCGGTGCCCACCGCCCGTGCGTGCGTCGCGCTGCTCTCCGACTGGTTCCCCGCGACGACCGGCGAGATCCTCCACGTCGACGGCGGCGTCCACGCGATGGGCCTGTAGTCCCCCGCGCGCGCGAACCTCAGCTTTCCCGCCCAGGGCGGGAACATGCGACCTCGGGAAGGAACATTTCTTTCCCGAGGTCGAGCTTTCCCGCCCTGGGCGGGAAAGTGATCAGACCCGGCGAAGGGGGAGGGAGCCCTCGTCGTCGGGGGACCGCTCTGCGGTGAGACCGAGGGCATCCAGGACGAGGGCGAGGTCGGGCTCGTCAACCCGGACGTCGGCGGCGTCGCGCAGCGCCGGCTTGGCGCAGAAGGCCACGCCGGTGCCTGCCGCCGCGACCATGTCGAGGTCGTTGGCCCCGTCGCCCACGGCGACCGTGCGCTCGATCGGCACGCCCGAGACGGCCGCGAGCTCGCGCAGGAAGTCGGCCTTGGCCTCCCGGTCGACGACCGGGCCGTCGACGCGGCCGGTGAGACGGCCCCCTTCGGCCTCGAGGCGGTTGGCCCGCACGTGCTCGATGCCCAGCGCCGCGGCGAGCGGCTCGACGACCTCGACGAAGCCCCCGGAGACCAGCCCGACCGGCCAGCCGCGCTCGCGGAAGGCGTCGACGAGGGTGCGGGCACCCGGGGTGAGCGGCACAGCGGCGCGGACGTCGTCGAGGACCGAGACCGGCAGGCCGGCGAGGGTCGCGACCCGGGCGTGCAGGCTCTGCGCGAAGTCGAGCTCGCCGCGCATCGCTGCCTCGGTCACCGCGGCGACCTCGTCACGCGTGCCGGCGTGCTCGGCGACGAGCTCGATGACCTCGGCCTGGATGAGGGTGGAGTCGACGTCCATGACGAGCAGCATCGGGGCGGTGGTGTCCACGAGCGGCGACGCTAGCCGAGCCGCCGCACGCGCCGACCGCCCGTCCGCGGCCCGGACCGTCAGGGCGTGACGACCTGACCCTTGCCGACGACCGTGAGCCCGCTCTCGGTGACGACGAAGCCGCGCGCCTCGTCGTGCTCGCGGTCGACGCCGATCTTCGTGCCCTCGGGGATCGTCACGTCCTTGTCGACGATGACCCGCTGGAGCTGCACGTGCCGGCCGACGTCGACCCGGTCCAGGAGCACCGAGTCCTCGACGGTCGTGTAGCTGTGCAGGTGCACCTGAGGAGACAGGATCGAGTTGTTGACCCGGGCCCCGGAGACGACGACACCCGGGGCGACGCAGCTGTTGAGCGCCTCGCCGAAGCGGCCCTGGTCGCCGTGGACGAACTTCGCCGGCGGGTGCGGCTGCTGGTGGGTGTAGATCGGCCAGTCGTAGTTGTAGAGGTTGAAGATCGGGTGGATCGAGGTGAGGTCCATGTGGGCCTCGTAGTAGCTGTCGAGCGTGCCGACGTCGCGCCAGTACGCGCGGTCGCGGTCGGTGGCCCCGGGCACCTCGTTGGCGTTGAAGTCGTAGGCGTAGGCGTCCTGGCGGCTGACGAAGTCGGGGACGATGTCGCCGCCCATGTCGTGCTTGCTGCCCTCGACGGTGTCGTCGCGTGTCACCGCGTCGACGAGCGCGTCGGTGGTGAAGACGTAGTTGCCCATGGACGCGTAGACCTCGCCGGGGGAGTCCGGCAAGCCGATCGCGTCGGTCGGCTTCTCCCGGAAGGCCGAGATGCGCGTCGGGTCCGCTGCGTCGACCTCGATGACGCCGAACTGGTCGCTGAGCCCGATGGGCTGACGGATGGCCGCGACGGTGCACCCGGCGCCGCTCTCGAGGTGCTGGTCGACCATCTGCGAGAAGTCCATGCGGTAGACGTGGTCGGCGCCGACGACGACGACGATGTCGGGCCGCTCGTCGCGGATCGCGTTGAGCGACTGGTAGATCGCGTTGGCGCTGCCCGTGTACCAGGACTTGTCGAGACGCTGCTGCGCCGGGATCGCCGCGACGTAGCTGCCCAGCATCGTCGACATCCGCCAGGCCTGGGAGACGTGCCGGTCGAGGCTGTGCGACTTGTACTGCGTGAGCACGACGACCTGCCGGTAGCCGGAGTTGATGACGTTGCTCAGGGCGTAGTCGATGAGGCGGTAGTTGCCGCCGAAGGGGACGGCGGGCTTGGCCCGGTCGGCGGTGAGCGGCATGAGCCGCTTGCCCTCCCCGCCGGCGAGGACGATGACGAGGACCTTCGGTGCTCCGCGGCGAGACATACCGGCTCCCTTGTCTGGGTGTGGGCTCGGGTGACGAACCTATCGCCTTCGCCCTACGGTGGGCACGTGCGCGTCGACATCTTGAGCAAGGAGTACCCGCCGGCGATCTACGGGGGAGCCGGTGTGCACGTCGCCGAGCTCACCCGCGCCCTGCGGGGGCGGGGTGACCTCGACGTCCAGGTGCGCTGCTTCGGCGACCCGAGGGACGAAGGGGGGACCACCGGCTACCCGGACCTCGCCGAGCTCTCGGGGGCGAACCCCGCGCTGCAGACGATGGGCGTCGACCTCACGATGGCCCAGGACTGCGCCGGTGCCGACCTCGTGCACTCGCACACCTGGTACGCCAACCTCGGCGGTCATCTCGCGAGCCTGCTCCACGGGGTGCCCCACGTCGTGAGCGCCCACAGCCTCGAGCCCCTGCGGCCGTGGAAGGCCGAGCAGCTCGGGGGCGGCTACGCCCTCAGCTCGTGGGTCGAGCGCACCGCCTACGAGTCCGCCGCCGCGATCATCGCCGTGAGCCACGGGATGCGGGCCGACATCCTGCGCTCCTACCCCCAGGTCGAGCCCGACCGGGTGCGGGTCGTGCACAACGGCATCGACGCCGAGCAGTGGCAGCCCCGCGCCGACGAGGCGGTGCTCGCCCGGCACGGGATCGACCCGGCGCGCCCGAGCGTCGTCTTCGTCGGGCGGATCACCCGGCAGAAGGGCCTGCCCCACCTGCTGCGCGCCGCCCGGCTGCTGCCGCCCGAGGTCCAGCTCGTCCTGTGCGCCGGCGCGCCCGACACCCCCGAGATCCAGGCCGAGGTCGAGGGCCTCATCGCCGAGCTGCGCGAGGTGCGCGACGGCGTCGTCTGGATCGCCGAGATGCTCCCGCGTCACGAGGTCGTCGCCGTCCTCACCTCCGGCACCGTCTTCGTCTGCCCGTCGGTGTACGAGCCCCTCGGGATCGTCAACCTCGAGGCGATGGCCTGCGGCCTGCCCGTCGTCGGCACCGCGACCGGTGGCATCCCCGAGGTCGTCGCCGACGGCACGACCGGCTGGCTCGTGCCCATCGAGCAGGTCCAGGACGGCACCGGCACCCCGGTCGACCCGGACGGCTTCGTGCGCGACCTCGCGGCGGCTCTCACCGACGCGGTGAGCGACCCCGAGCGCGCGCGTCAGCGCGGCGAGGCGGGCCGTCGGCGTGCGGTCGAGGAGTTCTCCTGGGGCAGCATCGCCGAGCGCACCCTCGAGGTGTACGGCTCGGTCCTGCGCTAGGTCCGCTCAGGCGTCAGCGGGCGGGGACCCAGCCGGCGAGCTGGGCGCACGCGGCGTTCGTCGCGTCCGCGAGGAGCCGGTCGGCACCGCGCGCCAGCGCGAGCAGCGTCGCGTCTCGGTCGGCCGCGGTCCGCGCGTCGATCGCACCGGAGTGCTCCGTGCCGATCCGGGCGGCCGCACCCACGGTGCCCGCGAGCGTGATGACCCGGTAGGCACGGTCGTCGAGCGCGTCGGGCAGGCCCCACGCGCCGCCGAGCCGGTTGTCGGCGATCTCGCGGGCGAGGGAGTCGGCGAAGGGCTGCCCGCCCACCCGCTCGAGGTCGTCGCGGGCGGTCGTCACGAGCTCCATGAGGTCGCGCTCGAGCTGGCGGTGCGAGAGGGCCTCGACCCGGTGCACCGGCACCGGCTCGGCGTCGAAGGCGTGCCAGTCGACCCGTCGGCCGGACGACCCGTACGTCGAGTGCTCGGGGACGAGCACGCCGCCGATGCCCGCGACGTAGAGCGCCTCGCCGGCCTCGACGGCGGCGTCGCGCGCCTCGTCGTCGGTGCGGGGGAGCGAGGCGACGTGACCGGCGCTCGGCAGCGCGACGAGGACCGCGCCCTCGCCGAGGTCGCGCCACAGGGTGAGCCGGTCGAGCAGCCCGGCGACGTGGTCGACGTCGGGCAGGGCCCGAGGGGCGACGCCGGCGAGGTCGCCGCCGCTGCCGATGACGACCGTCGCCCAGAGGGCGACGCGCACACTGCCGGGGAGCTCGAACACCTGCGCATCGTAGGCAGATAGGGTCAGGTCATGAGTGATGTCCTCGCCTTCGCCGGAGTAGGGGTGCGCCGTGGGCGCACCGATCTGCTCGACGGGGTCGACTGGGAGGTCGAGGAGGGCCAGCGCTGGGTCGTCCTCGGACCCAACGGCGCCGGCAAGACCACGCTGCTCCAGCTCGCCGCCGGCCGCATCCACCCGACGACCGGTGTCGCCGGTGTCCTCGGCGAGGTCCTCGGCGCGGTCGACGTCTTCGAGCTGCGGCCCCGCATCGGTCTCGCGTCGTCAGCGCTCGCCTCCGCGATCCCGCCCCAGGAGCTCGTCCGTGACGTCGTCGTCACGGCGTCGTGGGGCGTCACCGGGCGCTGGCGCGAGGAGTACCACGAGCTCGACCACGAGCGCGCGGCCGAGCTGCTCGACGCGCTCGGGGCGGCCCACCTCGCGCAGCGCACCTTCGGCACCCTGTCGGAGGGGGAGCGCAAGCGGGTCCAGATCGCCCGCGCGCTCATGACCGACCCCGAGCTCATGCTCCTCGACGAGCCCGCCGCGGGCCTCGACCTCGGTGGTCGTGAGGATCTCGTCGCCCGGCTCGGCGCCATCGCCGAGGACCTCGCGTCGCCAGCCCTCGTCATGGTGACCCACCACGTCGAGGAGATCCCGCCGCACTTCACCGACATCCTCCTGCTGCGCGAGGGCCAGGTCGTCGCCCAGGGCCCGATCGAGATCACCCTCACCGCGCAGAACCTCACCGACACCTTCGGCCTGCCGCTCGAGCTCGAGCAGCACGGCGAGCGATGGGCCGCCCGAGCACGACGATGACCGCGCCGGACCTGGCCGGGCACACGAGAGGACGCTGACATGGAGTGGTTGAGCGACAACCTGTGGCTGGCCTGGATCGCGCTGGCGATGATCTTCGTCGCCGTCGAGGCGGCCACCGCCGACTTCGTCTTCATCATGCTCGCCGGAGGAGCCCTCGCGGGCGCGCTGGCCGCCGGCTCCGGGGTGGTCTTCTCCCTCCAGGTCGTCCTCGCGGTCCTCGTGGCCATGCTGCTCATCGGGCTCGTCCGGCCCCTCGTCAAGCGCCAGTTCGCGACGTCCGAGGCGTCCGGGTCCATCGGGTCCGCGGCGTTGCAGGGGCGGCTCGCCCGAGTCATCGAGACCGTGACCGAGACCGACGGCCGCGTCAAGCTCGCCGGCGAGGTGTGGAGCGCGCGGGTCCCCGACGGCGCTCCCGCCTGCGAGCCCGGCGAGGAGGTCCGAGTCCTGCAGATCGACGGCGCCACCGTCGTCGTCACCAACCAGCCCGCCTGACGGGCACCGCAGGGGGACCCGGTCACCGCCGGGGCCACCCACCCCACCCAAAGGACACGACATGGAGAGCATCCCCATCCTCGTCTTCCTGGCCGCGCTCGTCGCCTTCGCGCTGGTCATCCTCTTCAAGACCGTGCGCATCGTGCCGCAGCAGACGGCGCTCATCATCGAGCGGCTGGGTCGCTACTCGCGCACCCTCGAGGGCGGCATCCACATCCTCGTGCCCTTCGTCGACAAGGTCCGCGCGAACATCGACCTGCGCGAGCAGGTCGTCAGCTTCCCGCCGCAGCCGGTCATCACGAGCGACAACCTCGTCGTCAACATCGACACCGTCATCTACTACACGGTCATCGACGCCAAGAGCGCGGTGTACGAGATCGCCAACTTCATCCAGGGCATCGAGCAGCTGACGGTGACCACCCTGCGCAACGTCATCGGCTCGCTCGACCTCGAGCAGACGCTCACGTCGCGCGACCAGATCAACGGCCAGCTCCGTGGCGCCCTCGACGAGGCGACCGGGCGCTGGGGCATCCGCGTCAACCGCGTCGAGCTCAAGGCGATCGACCCGCCGATGTCGATCCAGGAGTCGATGGAGAAGCAGATGAAGGCCGAGCGCGACCGCCGCGCGGCCATCCTCAACGCCGAGGGCACGAAGCAGTCGGCGATCCTCACCGCCGAGGGCGAGAAGCAGAGCCAGATCCTGCGCGCCGAGGGCTCGGCCCAGGCCCGCATCCTCGAGGCCCAGGGACAGGCCCGCGCCATCCAGCAGGTCTTCGACGCGATCCACCGCGGCAAGCCGACGCAGAAGCTGCTCGCCTACCAGTACCTCCAGGTCCTGCCGCAGATCGCGCGCGGCGACAGCAACAAGATGTGGATCATCCCCTCGGAGGTCACCGACGCCCTCAAGGCGATGGGCGGCATGCTCGGCGGCGGCGCGGCCCCCGGCAGCGACGGCGGGCTGGACGACGAGCCCTTCGTCGAGGTCGACGGGCCCGAGGACAACGCCTTCGCCGAGACCGCGCTCGAGGACCCGGCCGAGGCCCTCAAGGAGGCCCGCGGCCAGGCCGGGCAGGCCAGCCGCGAGGCGAGCGAGCACGCGACGCCCGCCAGCCGGGTGCAGCCCTCGAGCGGTCAGGGCCAGGGCGTGCGGCTGCCGCAGCCCCGTCCGGCGAGCGAGGACGCGACGGGCGCAGGTGCACCGGCCGAGAGCGACGCGACGGCGCCGGCGAGCCCGCCGCCCCCGGTCGCCCCGGAGCCCCCGGAGTCCGAGGGCCCGCCCGCCGGACCGGCCGGGCCCCCGTCGCCGGGGCGTCCCCCGCTCTGAGCGACACCCCTTCGCCCCACCCCGTGCCGACGACACCCGGGCAGCCCCCTAGGCTGTCCGGGTGTCGTGGTGGGAGGTGCTGCTCGTCGTCCTCGCGGGCGTCTGGGCCGGGGGGATCAACACCGTCGTCGGCTCCGGGACGCTCGTGACCTTCCCGACGCTGCTCGCCATGGGCGTGCCGCCCGTCACCGCCAACGTCTCGAACTCCATCGGCCTCGTCGCCGGGGGCATCACCGGCACGTGGGGCTACCTGCCCGAGCTGCGCGGGGCGAAGCGGCTCGTCCTGCGCCTCGTGCCGATGTCGCTCCTCGGTGCCGTCATCGGGGCCCTGCTGCTGCTGTGGCTGCCCGCGGAGGCCTTCGAGACCATCGTGCCGGTCCTCATCGGGATCGGCCTGCTGCTCGTGATCTTCGGCCCGCGCATGCAGCGCTGGGCCGCCCGCCAGCACCACGACGGCGTCGAGCCGCGCTGGCAGGTCGTCGCCCTCATGTCCGGGGTCCTCGTCGCCGGTGTGTACGGCGGCTACTTCGGTGCGGCCCAGGGCGTCATCCTCATCGGCCTGCTCAGCTCGCTGAGCCCCGAGCCGCTGCAGCGGCTCAACGGCGTGAAGAACGCCCTGGGCACGGTCGTCAACGCCGTCGGCTCGCTCGTCTTCGTCGTCGTCTCGCCCGAGCTCGTCTCGTGGACGATCGTCCTCGCGGTGGGCTGCGGCGCCCTCGTCGGGGGCCTCGTCGGGGCGCGGGTCGGACGGCGCCTGCCGCCCGTCGTGCTGCGCTCGGTCATCGTCGTCATCGGGGTCGTCGGCATCGTCAAGATGGTCTTCTTCCCGTGACGACCGCCCCCTCGTGACGACGACGCTCCTGCTCGGCGTCGTCGTGCTCGTGGGCTCCTTCGTCCAGGCCAGCCTCGGCTTCGGGATCGCGGTGGTCGCCGCCCCCTTCGTCGTCCTGCTCGAGCCCGAGCTCATGCCGGCCTCGCTCCTCGTGCTCGGTCTCGTCCTGCCGCTCCTGCAGCTGCTCTCGGGCCCGCGCGACGTCGACCGACGACTGCTCGGCTGGGCCCTGGGCGGGCGGCTCGCGCTCACCCCGGTCGGGGCCTGGCTCGTCCATGTCCTGCCCACGCGCGGCATCGCCGTCGCCGTCGGCCTGCTCGTGCTCGTCTCGACGGTGCTGAGCATCCGCACGGTCGAGACGACCGCCCGGCCCTCGACCGCGCTCGGGGCCGGGGCCATCACCGGTGTCTCCGGCACGGCCGCCTCGATCGGCGGGCCCTTCCTCGCGATCGTCCTCCAGCACGAGGACCCCGTACGGATCCGCTCGACGCTGTCGGCCTTCTTCGTCGTCGGCTCGTCGGCCTCCCTGCTCTCGCTCGCCGTGAGCGGCCAGGTGACTCGCGAGCAGATGACGACCTCGGCCGTGTGGGTCCCCTTCGTCGTCGCGGGCATGCTGCTCGCCCGGCCGGTCCAGGACCGCCTGCCGCGCACGGCGATGCGCCACGGAGTCCTCGCGCTGTGCGTCGTCTCCAGCGTCGTCGTCACCGGCCGCGCGCTGCTCACCTAGGCTCGCGCCGTGCCCGAGACGATCACCGACCCCGCCGACCCGCGCCTGCGCGACTACGTCGGCCTCACCGACGTCGCGCTGCGCCGCGTCCTCGAGCCGGAGGGCGGTCTCTACCTCGCCGAGTCCGAGAAGGTCATCCGGCGGGCGCTCGCCGCCGGCCACCGCCCGCGCTCGCTGCTCATGTCACCGCGCTGGCTCGACGACCTCGCCGACGTCGTCGCCGCGTGCGAGGAGGACGGGGTCCCGGTGTACGTCGGCGAGCCCGAGGTCGTCGAGGGCATCACCGGCTTCAACCTCCATCGCGGCGCGCTCGCCTCGATGCACCGGCCCGACCTGCCCTCCGTCGCCGAGGTCTGCGGCGACGCCCGCAGGGTGCTCGTCCTCGAGGACCTCGTCGACCACACGAACGTCGGCGCCGTCTTCCGCTCCGCCGCCGCCCTCGGGGTCGACGCGGTGCTCGTCACCCCACGCTGCGCCGACCCGCTCTACCGGCGCTCGGTGCGCGTGTCGATGGGGACCGTCTTCCAGGTGCCGTGGACCCGGCTCGACCAGTGGCCGGCGGACGTCGGCGTGCTGCAGGAGCTGGGGCTCGTCGTCGCCGCGCTCGCGCTCGCTGACGACGCCGTCTCGCTCGACGACCTAGCCGCCGACCCGCCGGACCGGCTGGCGCTCGTCGTCGGCACCGAGGGCGACGGGCTCTCGCGGCGCACGCTCGCGCAGGCCGACCTCACCGTGACGATCCCGATGCGCGGGGGAGTGGACTCGCTCAACGCCGCGGCGGCCAGCGCCGTCGCCGCGTGGGCCCTGCGCGCCTGAGCGAGCCGACCCCCCTTCGCCCCGCCGTGCACGCCCCCTCGCTCCGACAAAACCCTGCCAGCAGGGTCTTGACGAGCCAGGACCCCTTCGACAGGGTCCTGGCTCGTCGAAGGGCAGCCAGCAGGGTTTCGAAGGGGGAGGTCAGGCGGGGGTCTGGTAGGTCCCGGTGACGACGGCGCGGGCGATGGTCGCGCCGAGGTAGTTGAAGGCGGCGACCGTGCACGTCACGGAGTCGTCGACGGGCAGGGCGTCGGGCTCCACGTCGAGGGCGTGCACCGCGAAGACGTAGCGGTGGGGACGGTCGCCGGCGGGCGGGGCAGCGCCGCCGAAGGCCTTCGTGCCGTAGTCGGTCGCGGTCATGAAGGCGCCGTCCGGCAGGCCCGACCCGCCCTCGGCGCCGGCGTCCTCGGCGAGCTCGGTGACGTCGGCGGGGATGCCGAGGACCGTCCAGTGCCAGAAGCCCGCAGGCGTCGGCGCGTCGGGGTCGAAGCAGGAGACGGCATAGCTCTTCGTGCCCTCCGGTGCACCGGACCACGCGAGGTGGGGGCTGCGGTTGCCGCCCTCGAAGCCCCAGTCGTCGAAGACCTGCGCCTCGGGCAGCGCCTGCCCGTCGGCGAAGGTGTCGCTGCGCACCTCGAAGGAGGGCACCTGCGGCAGGAGGTCGTAGGGCTCGGGGGCGGTGGGGCGGGAGTCGAGATCCATGCGCCCGACCCTAGGACGCGAGGACCCCGTCGAGGCCGGTCGTGGCCACCTCAGCGCACGAGCTCGTCGAGCAGCCGCTCGAGCTCGGCGGCGGGGTCCTGCGTCAGCCCGCCGTGCACCGGTCCCGGTCGCACGACGGTCGAGCGCGGGGCGCTGATCCACCCGAAGCGTCGCCCGTCGCCGTCGAGGTCGGGCCGCCCGCCACCGGTGCGGCCGAGGGCGACGTCGCAGACGACCTCGAGCGCCGCGTGCACCGCGGCGACGTCGAGATCGGGCCACAGGGCATGCAGCCGCTCCTCGTCGAGGGCGAAGGCGGCGCGCAGGTAGTCGTGCCCCTGGCTGCGCAGCACGACGCCGACGTTGACGAACTCCTCGCGCTCGGCTCGCGGCACGCAGCGCAGCACGACGTACTGGTAGGTCTGCAGGGTCATCGGGACGCTCCCGGCAACCAGGCGTCGGGGGAGGCGAGGCGCTGGACGAGGTGGCGCACGTACTCGTCGCGGATCGCCTGCGTCGTCGGCAGGTGCTCGCCTGGGGTGAGCCACTCGTCGGGCACGAGGTCGACGATCTCGACGAGGCGCTCATGGGTGAGCACGGAGCGGGCCCGCTCGTGCACCTCGCCGAGGTCACCGGCGAGGTCGCGCAGGACGTGGGTCGACGCGTCGAAGGGCTGGGCGGCGAAGCGATCCGCGCTCGGTGCCTTACGTGCCCACGCGTGGTGGAACCACAGCGCCGCACCGTGGTCGATGGCCCACACCTGGCCACCCCACCGCAGGAGGTTGGGGTTCGCCCAAGTGCGGTCGACGTTCGAGGTGCAGGCGTCCAGCCACAGGACGAGCGCGGCGACCTCGGGGTCCGCGGGCTGCGAGCCGTCGTAGCCGAAGGCACCCGGCAGGTAGTCCATGCCGAGGTTGAGCCCGACCGACGCGGTGAGCAGGTCCTGGACCTCCTCGTCGGCCTCGAAGCGGGCGATCTCGCCGGACAGGTCGACCTCGACGAGCTCGGGGACGGCGACGCCGAGCGCCCGCCCCATCTCCCCGACGAGCACCTCGGCGACGAGCACCGGCAGGCCCTGACCGGCGCCGCGCATCTTCACGACGTACATGCCGAGGTCGTCGGCCTCGACGAGGCCGGGCATGGATCCCCCTTCGCGCAGGGGGACGGCGTACCGGGTGGCACGGACGTGGCGAAGGGGGGTCACGGCGGCAGCCTACGGCCCGCGCCGAGGACCTCCGGCGGCCCGAGCACGCCTACGGCGAACCCGATTTCGGTCCGCGTCGCACCCGGTGTAGAGTCCTCGACGTTGCCCCGGTGGTCCCCCAGACCGCCGGATGCACCACTCGTCCGGGTGGCGGAATTGGCAGACGCGCTAGCTTGAGGTGCTAGTGCCCGTATTAGGGCATGGGGGTTCAAGTCCCCCCTCGGACACAGGTCGACCAGGAGTGGTCGACGAAGGGCGGACCCGGTCGGGTCCGCCCTTCGTCGTCCCCGCGCCGGTCAGCCGACGGCGTCGAGGACCTCGGTGAGGTAGCGCGCCGCCCGGTCCGAGCCGATGATCCCCGGCGCCATCTTGTTCATGACGTACGAGACGGTGAGGGAGCGCTCGGGGAACATCACCGTCATCGACCCGCCCCAGCCGCCCCAGAAGCAGACCCGGCCGTCGGGGATGTAGGGCACGGTCTGCGGCTCGGGCAGCGCGAAGCCGATGCCGAAGCGCAGCGGGACGCCGAGGACGAGGTCGACGCCGCGGGACTGCTCGCGGAAGATCTGCTCGATCGTCCCCGGCGAGAGCAGCCGCACGTCGTCGACCGCACCCCCGCGCGAGATCACGGAGAAGGTGCGGGCGAGCGCCCGGGCGTTCGTGTGGGCGTTGAGCGCCCCGAGCTCGGCCCGGCGCCAGGGGATGGTGTTCGCCGCGGCCGCGCTGGCGACCGGTCCGGTGAAGGTGCGCACCATGGGGGAGTCGGCGGGGACCTGGCTGAGGCCCATCGGCAGCGGGGGAGGCGGCACGATCTCGGCGACCCGGTCGTCGTCGCGCTCCGTGGCGCCGATCTGCAGGTCGACGCCGAGCGGTCCGGCGATCTCCTCGGCGACGAGCTGCGTCAGCGTGCGCCCGCTGGTCCTGCGGATGATCTCGCCGAGGAGGTGCCCCTGGTTCTGGGCGTGGTAGCCCGAGGCCGTCCCGGGTTCCCACCACGGGGCCTGGGCCGCCAGCCGTGCCGTCGCCGTCTCGCGGTCGTACATGTCCGTGAGGACGAAGGGCTGGTCCCAGCCCGAGACGCCCGACGTGTGCGACATGACGTGGCGCACGAGCACGCCCTCCTTGCCGTTCGCGGCGAACTCGGGCCAGTACGTCGCGACCGGCGCGTCGAGGTCGACGAGACCGCGCTCGACGAGCAGGAGGACGGCGAGCGCCGTGACCTCCTTCGTCGTCGACCAGACGTTGACGATCGTGTCGCGCTCCCACGGGCGGGTGCGGGCGACGTCGGCGTGACCGCCCCAGATGTCGACGAGGGTCTCGCCGTCGAGGTCGACGCTGATCGCGGCGCCGAGCTCCTCGCCCGAGTCGACCATGGCTGCGAGGGCGTCGCGCAGGCCCGTCAGGCGTGGGTCGGTGTGCCCGTGGATGGTCATGAGATCTCCTTCTCGTCAGCCGGTCCGCGCGCCGCCGGGGCCGCTCGTGCGGACGGCTGCGTCGCCTGCTCGCGACGCTAGCGCCTCGCTACCCGTCGGTCACGAGCTTCCGGCGGGCCCGTCCCGCCCGGCCCCTAGGGTGGGTCCATGGAGATCAGCGCGCCGCAGGACGAGGTGGTCCGGCTCTGCCAGGACCTCATCCGGATCGACACGACGAACTACGGGCCCGACGGGGAGGGCCCGGGGGAGCGCGAGGCCGCCGACTACGTCGTGGAGCAGCTGCGCGAGGTGGGCTACGAGCCCCAGCGCTTCGAGTCGCAGCCCGGCCGGGCGAGCGTCGTCCTGCGCATCCCCGGCGCCGACCGCGAGCGTGGCGCGCTGTGCATCCACGGGCATCTCGACGTCGTGCCGGCCAACGCCCAGGACTGGTCGGTCGACCCCTTCGAAGGGGTCATCAAGGACGGCTGCGTCTGGGGCCGCGGCGCCGTCGACATGAAGGACATGGACGCGATGATCCTCGCGTGCGTGCGCCACCTCGCCCGGACCGGCACCGTGCCGCCGCGCGACCTCGTCGTCGTCTTCTTCGCCGACGAGGAGGCCGGTGGGGTGCACGGCAGCCAGTGGCTGGTGCAGCACCACCCCGAGCTCTTCGAGGGCGTCACCGAGGCGATCAGCGAGGTCGGCGGCTACAGCGTCACCGTGCCGACGCCCGAGGGCGGCGACCGCCGGGCCTACCTGCTGCAGACCGCCGAGAAGGGCATCGTCTGGCTCCGGCTGCGCGCCTCGGGACGGGCCGGGCACGGCTCGGTGCCCAACGACGACAACGCCGTGCTCCACCTCGCCCAGGCCCTCTCGCGCATCGCCGAGCACAAGTGGCCGCGCGAGTACATCGCCTCCGTGCGCGGCCTGCTCGACGGGCTGTCGGAGATCACCGGCACCGGGTACAGCGACGAGGACCTCGAGGAGCTCGTCGAGCACCTCGGCGGGGCCGCGGGCTTCGTGCGCGGGTCGCTCCAGGACACGGCCAACCCCACGATGCTCACCGCCGGGTACAAGCACAACGTCATCCCCCAGGAGGCCGTCGCCGCCGTCGACTGCCGCTTCCTGCCCGGGCACGAGGAGTCGCTCATGGCGACGATCGCCGAGCTCGCCGGCGACCGGGTCGTCGTCGAGGTCGAGCACCGCGACATCGCCCTGGACTCCCCCTTCGAGGGACCGCTCGTCGACGCGATGAAGGCCGCCCTGCTCGCCGAGGACCCCGAGGCGGCGATCCTGCCCTACTGCCTGTCTGGCGGCACGGACAACAAGGCGCTGTCGACGATGGGCATCACCGGCTACGGCTTCGCGCCGCTGCGGCTGCCCGCCGACCTCGACTTCGCCCCGATGTTCCACGGCATCGACGAGCGCGTGCCCACCGAGTCCCTCGAGTTCGGGGCGAAGGTCCTCCTGCGGCTCATCGAGACCTGCTGAGCCCCAGCGGGTCGTCGCGGCGCGGCACACGGATGATCTTGCGCCGCAGCCACGAGCGCTGCTGACCGCCGACGTAGCGCACCGTGCGGTGCAGCTCCCAGCGGCCGTACTCGGCGTGCTCGGCGAGCGCAGCGCGGATCTGCCCACGGGTGGTCTCGCGGGGGAAGCTGAGGACCTGGAACTCGTACTCGACCATCGTGCGCCATTCTCACCCCTGACGGTACGGTCGTGCCATGACCGCCGACCCGCGCGCCGCGCTGACCAAGCTCATCGCCACCTTCGAGCGGCACCTCGAGGCGTCCTCGGGTCGTAACGGCGAGGACGACCCGCGCGTGGTCGCCGCGTACGAGGACCTCGCCGACGCCTTCGAGGCCTACGACGACGCCCTCAACGAGGCCTACGGCGAGATGACCCCGCTCATCGTCGTCGACGACGCCGACCTCGACGACAGCGGCGACGAGGAGTACGACGACGACGAGGACGACGAGGGCTACTCCGGTCTCGACGACGAGGAGTACGACGACGAGGACAAGGCCGGCGACGAGCAGACCCCCGGCCGTCGCTGACCCGGCGACCTACAGCCAGCCGGAGCGCTTGAAGAGCCGGTAGAGCACGAGGCAGGCCGCCACCATGACGGCGAGCACGACGTAGTAGCCGTAGTAGACCTCGTGCCCGCTCACCCGCACGCTCGCCGTGAGCTCGGGCATCCGCTCGAAGTTCATGCCGTAGACGCCGGCGATCATCGTCGGAAGGGCGGCGATCGCGACCCACGCCGAGATGCGGCGCATGTCCTCGTTCTGCTTCATCGACACCCTGTTCTGCTCCACCCCGACCTGCGCGAGGTGGGCGCTCAGCACGTCGGTGAGGAGCCGGTCCATCGACTCGAGGCTCTCCAGCGCCTGGGTGAGGTGGTCGGACACGTCGCGGAAGAGCAGGCGCAGCTCGCCGTGCGCCACCGGCGACGACGGCGAGGTGAGGAAGCCCATCGGCCGCGCGAGCGGCAGGGCGGCCCGCTTGAACTCGAGGACCTCGCGCTTGAGGGTGTAGATCTCCTCCGAGGTCAGCCCCGAGCTCGGCTCGAAGACCGCGGTCTCGATGCCCTCGAGATCGACCTGCAGCTCGTCCTCGATGGCGAGGTACTCGTCGACGACGGTGTCGAGCACGGCGTGGAAGACGCCCCACGGTCCGTGCCGCAGCGGGGCCGGGTCCTCCTCGAGACGGTGACGCAGGTCGGCGAGCGGGCTCGCCTCGCCCCGCCGCACCGTGAGCACGAAGTCGGGCCCGACGAAGACCATGAGCTCGCCGGTCTCGACGTCGGAGGTCTCGTCGAGGTAGCGCAGCGGCTTGAGGACGGCGAACCACGTGTCGCCGTAGCGCTCGACCTTCGCGCGCTGGTCCCCGGCGACGGCGTCCTCGATCGCGAGGTGGTGCAGCTCGAGCTCGTCGCCGACGACCCGCTGGAAGGTCTGCGGGCTCGGGTCCTTCAGCCCGATCCACACGAAGTCCGCCGAGCCCTCCGGACGACCTGGCGCCTCGGCCCGCAGCCGGGCGATCTCGGTGCTGATGTCCTCGCACGGGAGGCGGACCCCGTCGCGATATCGGGCCTGGTCGACGATCACCGCGTCATCATCGCGCACGTAGCCTGACGTCGTGGCCTACTGCCTGCTGCTCCGACATGCCCGATCCAGCGCCAACGCCGCCGGCCTCCTCGCCGGCTGGTCCGCGGGCGTCTCCCTCGACGACACCGGCCGGGCCCAGGCGCAGGAGGTGGTCGACCGGCTCGGCGAGCTGCCGCTCGTGCGCGTCGTCACCAGCCCCCTCGACCGCTGCCTCGAGACCGTCGAGCCCCTGCGGGCCCGCCTCGGCCTCGACCTCGACGTCGAGCCCGATATCGGCGAGGCGCACTACGGGGGGTGGACGGGGCGCCCGCTCGTCGAGCTCGCGAAGGAGCCGTTGTGGCGCACCGTGCAGAGCACGCCGAGCCAGGCCGTCTTCCCGCCCTCGGACGAGCACGCCCACGAGTCGATCGCGACGATGGCCCAGCGCGCCGTCGCCGCCATCCGCCGGGTCGACGCGCAGGTCGAGGCGGAGCACGGGGCGCATGCGATGTGGCTCGCCGTGAGCCACGGCGACATCATCAAGTCGGTCGTCGCCGACGCCTCGGCGACACCGCTCGACGACTTCCAGCGCTTCGTCGTCGACCCCGCGTCGGTGAGCGTCCTGCGCTACACGCCCGAGCGCCCCTTCGTCCTGCGGGTCAACGACAGCGGGCCGCTGCGACCGGTGCCGCAGCCCTCGACGACCACCCCCGAGACGACCCCGCCGGGAGACGCCGTCGTCGGCGGGGGAGCGGGCTAGGGTCGGGTCATGAGCGTCTTCGAGTACGACCCGCCGGAGCGATTCGTCGTCGGCACCGTCGGCCCTCCCGGGGACCGGACGTTCTACCTCCAGGCCAGCGACGGTCATCGCCGTCACCAGATCGCCGTCGAGAAGGTCCACGTCGGCGTCCTCGCGGAGCGGATCGAGACCCTCCTCGACGAGGTGGGCGGGCTCGAAGGGGGAGTGGCCGCGGCCGTCGGGTCGGCCGACAACGCGCCCCTCGACACCCCGATCACCGAGGACTTCCGCGTCCTCGCGCTCTCCCTCGCCTGGGACGAGGAGCGCCGGGTCGTCGTCATCGAGTGCCACGACCACGACCCCGACGAGCTCGCCGAGGAGGGCGACCCGCAGGGCGAGCCGCTCGTCGGCGGCCCGAGCACCCTGCGCGTGGTCCTCTCGCCCGCGAAGGCCCGCGCCTTCGCCCGCCGGTGCGAGACCGTCGTGTCCGCCGGGCGCCCGTCCTGCCCCTTCTGCGGTGGCCCGCTCGACCCCGAGGGGCACATCTGCCCCCGCGCGAACGGCTACCGGCGCTGACCGAGCGGCTGGCCCCGCAGCCCTGCGAGATCGAGACCCACCTCGCCGAGGGCGAGCTGACGATGCTCGGTGCCCACCCCGAGGCGAGCAACCTCGCGATCGTCTGCGAGGTCGAGCACGAGGGCGGCACGCTCACCGCGATCTACAAGCCGGTGCAGGGCGAGCGGCCCCTGTGGGACTACCCCGACGGGCACCTCGCCCATCGCGAGCGGGCGGCCTACCTCGTCGCCCGGCTCGGCGGATTCGACTGCGTCCCGACGACCGTCCTGCGGGCCGGGCCCCTCGGCGAGGGCTCCGTGCAGCGATGGGTCGGCACCCTCGACGAGCCCGCCGACAGCCCCGTCGCCGTCACCCGTCCGGGCCAGATCCCACCGGGCTACCTGCGGGTGCTCTCGGGCGAGGACGAGCGCGGCACGGGCGTCGTGCTCAGCCACCCCGACGACCCGGTGCTGAGGTCGCTGTCGGTGCTCGACGCCGTCATCAACAACAGCGACCGCAAGGGCAGCCACGTGCTCCTCGAGGGCGACGGCGTCTACGGCATCGACAACGGCGTGAGCCTGTCCGTCGAGCCCAAGCTGCGCACCGTCCTGTGGGGGTGGGCGGGGGACCCCCTCACGGACGCGGACCGGGCCCGTGTGGAGCGCCTCGTCGAGGCGATCGAAGGCTCGCCGGAGGCCGGTGAGCTCGACGAGCTGCTCACCGTGACCGAGGTCGACGCGCTCGTCGCGCGGTGCGAGCGGCTGCTGCGGGCGGGTCGTCATCCCCGGCCCGGGCACGGCTGGCCGAGCGTGCCGTGGCCGCCCGTCTGAGCCACCTTAGGATGGGCGCGTGAAGTCCTGGTCCGCGCCCGCCGTCCCCACTCTCCCAGGCAGCGGTCCCACCCCGCGGCTGCACGACACCCTCACGGACGCCGTGGCCGAGGTGCGTCCCGAGCAGGGCCGGCTCAGCCTCTACGTCTGCGGCGTCACCCCCTACGACACGACCCACATGGGGCACGCCGCCACCTACGTCACCTTCGACGTGCTCCACCGCGCCGCCCTCGACAGCGGGCTCGGCGTCGACTACGTGCAGAACGTCACCGACGTCGACGACCCGCTCCTCGAGCGCGCCGAGCGCGACGGCGTGGACTGGCGCGACCTCGCGACGAGCCAGATCGAGCTCTTCTCGCAGGACATGGCCGCGCTGCGCGTCATCCCGCCGAAGGCCTACGTCGGCGTCGTCGAGGCGATGCCGCGCATCGTCGCCGTCGTCGAGCGGCTCGTCGACGCCGGGGTGACCTACACCCTCACCGAGGACGCCACCGGCGCCCAGGACACCTATCTCGACGTCACCGCGGTCGGCGGTGTCGAGCAGGTGAGCCCGCTGCCCGAGGCGACGATGCTCGAGTACTCCGCCGAGCGCGGGGGAGACCCCGACCGTGCCGGCAAGCGCCACCGTCTCGACCCGATGTTGTGGCGCGGCGAGCGTGACGGCGAGCCCGCGTGGGAGAGCACCCTCCTCGGCCGGGGGCGCCCCGGCTGGCACATCGAGTGCACGGCGATCGCCCTCGACCACCTCGGCGAGACCGTCGGCGTGCAGGGCGGCGGGTCCGACCTCGAGTTCCCGCACCACCCGATGACCGCGCTCCAGGCGGTCGCCGCGACGCGGCGGTCCCCCTTCGCCACCCACACGACCCACCAGGCGATGGTGGGTCTCGACGGCGAGAAGATGAGCAAGTCCAAGGGCAACCTCGTGCGGGTCTCCGACCTGCGCCGTGAGGGCGTCGACCCGGCGGCGATCCGGCTCGTGCTGCTCGCCCACCACTACCGCACCGAGTGGTCGTGGACCGAGGACTCCCTGCGCCACGCCCAGCGCCGCCTCGACCGCTGGCGCCGCGCGACCTCGCTGCCGAGCGGCCCGGGTGTCGGCACGCTCGCCGACGAGGTGCGCACCGCTCTGGCCGACGACCTCGACACGGCGGCCGCGCTCGACGCGGTCGACCGCTGGTGCGAGCAGGCGGAGGCCGGCGAGGGCGCCGACGAGGACGCCCCCGCGCTCGTCGTCGACGTCGTCGACGCCCTGCTCGGCGTCGAGCTGTAGACCTCCTCCGACAAGACCCTGCCAGCAGCCCTTCGACGTGCCAGGACCCTGTCGAGACGGTCCTGCCACATCAAGAGGCAGCCAGCAGGGTTTCGTCAGTGGGTGGGGCGAGGAGGAGCGGGCGAAGGGGGGAGCACACAGGTCAGCGGCGGGGGCCGGCGTCGCCGAAGGCGCCCCAGCAGATCGCGTCGCGCCGCGCCTGGTCCTCGAGGACGAGGTCACGGACGGCGGCGGGCAGCTGCTCGCGCTGCCAGTCGCGCTCGCCGACCCCCGCCGACGGGTCCTCCGGGTGAGCGTGATGCACGGCGCGGATCGCGTAGGCCGCGGCACCGAGGTCGTGCTCCGCTACGTGCGGCACGCAGGCAGCCTGCCCGGCTGCGTAGGCCGCGAGCCGGGCCGGACCGGTGAGCGGTCGTGCGGCGCCCATGGCGTGACCGCCGACGGCCCGGGCACGCATCATGGGCAGCTCGCCACCGGCCCAGGACCGGACCGCCTCGACGGCCGCCCGGGGCCGCGGGTCGCCGGGCACCTCCTCCTCGACGAGCCCGAGCACGTGCTCGGCGCACAGCGCCGCCCACAGCGCGAGCAACCGGTGGTCCGCGTCGGTGAGGGTGCCGCCGCGCCGCACCGTCACCAGACGTGGGTCGCGCACCTCCGGGAGGATCATCGCGGGCCGGGCGCCGCTCAGCCCGCAGCCGGCGGGTCGTCGCGCCGACGCCGCAGGTAGCGCTCGAACTCCTTGGCGATCGCGTCGCCGCTCGCCTCGGGCAGCTGGGCGGTGTCCTGCGCCTGCTCGAGCTGCTCGACGTACTCGCGGATGTCCTCGTCGGCCTCGGCCGCCTCGTCGACACCGCGCTCCCAGGCCCGGGCCTCCTCCTCGAGCGTGCCGTGGGGCAGGGAGACGTCGAGGAGGCGCTCGAGGGCTCGCAGCACCGCGTACGTCGCCTTCGGCGAGGGCACGTGCCCGGCGTAGTGGGGGATGCCCGCCCACAACGAGATCGAGGCCATGTCCTCGCGCCGGGCGGCGTCGGCGACGACGCCGATGATGCCGGTGGGGCCCTCGTAGGTGCTCGCCTCGAGGTCGTAGCGGTGGATCGTGCGCTCGTCGTCGCTCGTCGC
The DNA here is from genome assembly GCF_003721155.3 of Janibacter melonis. Lineage (NCBI taxonomy): Bacteria > Bacillati > Actinomycetota > Actinomycetes > Micrococcales > Intrasporangiaceae > Janibacter > Janibacter melonis. The sequence goes on from NZ_CP044548.2 coordinate 790,379, forward strand.
GCTCACCGGGATGGGCCGGGTGTGCGGCACGTCGGCGAGCAGCGCGCCGATGGAGACGACCGTGCGCACGCCGAGGTCGGAGGCGAGGTCGACGATCTCCTCGCAGAAGGTCCGCCAGCGGAAGGACGGCTCGATGCCCAGGACGAGGACGACGTCGCGGTCGAGCTCGTCGGGGGAGGCGAGCAGGACCCGGGTCGTGCGCCAGTCGACGCGGCGCTGCCCCGGTCGGCCCATGACGACCGGGCGGGTGACCTGGAAGTCGTAGTAGTCCTCCGGGTCGAGGGCGGCCACCGGGTCGGCGTCCCACGCCTCGGCGAGGTGGAGGAGGGTCGAGGTCGCCGCCTCACCGGCGTCGTTCCACCCCTCGAAGGCGAGGATCATCACCGGGTCGTGCAGCTCGGGGATGTCCTGCAGCTCGATCACGTCGGCTCCTGCTCGCTCGTCCTACCGGTCACCCGCCAGCCTATGTCGCCGTGCTCGTCGTCGGACGGCGCTCGTTACAGTGTCGAGGCGTGAGCATCATCCCCGCCGCGGTCCTGTGGGACATGGACGGCACCCTCGTCGACACCGAGCCCTACTGGATCCGCGCCGAGCACGAGCTCGTCGAGCGCTTCGGCGGGCGGTGGAGCGACGAGCTGGCCCACGAGCTCGTCGGCAACCCGCTCCTCGTGAGCGCGGACTTCATCATCGAGCGCTCCCCGGTGACGCTCACCCCGCACGAGGTCGTCGACGAGCTCATGAGCTCGGTCATCGCCCAGGTGCACGACCACGTCCCGTGGCGGCCGGGCGCGCAGGAGCTGCTCGCTGAGGCCGTCGCCGCCGGGGTGCCCAACGCGCTCGTGACGATGTCATGGCGCCCCCTCGTCACCGCAGTCCTCGACACCCTCGAGCCCGGGTGCTTCGCCGCCGTCGTCACCGGTGACGAGGTGACCCACGGCAAGCCGCACCCCGAGCCCTACGAGCGGGCCGCGGCGCTGCTCGGCGTCGACCCGGCCGATGCCGTCGCCGTCGAGGACAGCCCGACCGGGGTGCGCTCGGCGACCGCCGCCGGCGTGCCGACGATCGCGGTCCCGCACGTCGTGCCCGTCCCGCCGGTCGAGGGCTCGGTGCAGCTCGAGACGCTCGAAGGGGTGTCGCTGGCCGACCTCGTGACGCGGGCTCGGTCCCCCTTCGCCTCCGCCTAGACCGGTGCGCCCGCGGGGCGCCCGGTCCTACGATGGGGTGTGGCTGCGAACGCGCCCGCGCCCCGTCAGCAGATCCGCTTCTGCCGCTCCGTCGACGGGACCCAGATCGCCTACGCCGTGCACGGGTCAGGCCCGCCGCTCGTCGTGGACTCCTGCTGGCTCAGCCACCTCCAGCACGACTGGTCCTCGCCGGTGTGGCGTCACCACCTGCTCGAATGGGGCCGTGAGCACACGGTCGTGCGCTTCGACGAGCGCGGGCACGGGCTCTCCGACCGCGACGTCACCGACCACGGCCTCGAGGTGCGGGTCGCCGACCTCGAGGCGGTCGTCGACGACGCCGGGCTCGAGCGCTTCGACCTGCTCGCCATGGCGCAGGGCGGGCCGGTCGCCATCTGCTACACCGCCCGCCACCCGCAGCGGGTCTCGCGGCTCGTCTTCTACGGCAGCTACTCGGGGCAGCAGTCGAAGGACCCGACCGAGGCGGCGATGGACGACACCCTCGACGCCCTCATCGCGGTGGGGTGGGCGCGGCCCGACTCGACCTTCCGCCGGGTCTTCACCTCGTTGATGATCCCCGGCGCGAGCGAGGAGCAGCGGGTCTGGCTCGACGAGCTGCAGCGCACCTCGACGAGCGCCGAGACCGCCCGGGAGTCGCGCCGCCAGCGGCTCGTCGCCGACGCGTCGCACCTGCTCGCGCAGCTCGACGTGCCGACCCTCGTCATCCACTCGCGGGGTGACCGGATGAACGACTTCTCCGAGGCCCGCTACCTCGCCGCCCACGTCGCCGACGCCCGCCTCGTGGCGCTCGAGAGCGAGAACCACATCGTCCTCGAGGACGACGACGCCTGGCCGGTCTACCGGGCCGAGCTGAGCCGCTTTCTCGCCGAGCCCGTGCCGGTCCGCGGGGGCACGGCACCCGGTGGGGGCCGCTCGGAGGGGCTCGAGGACCTCTCGCCCCGCGAGCGAGAGATCCTCGCTCTCGCCGCGCAGGGCCGCGACAACGACGAGATCGCCCGCTCCCTCGTGCTGAGCACCCGCACCGTCGAGCGTCACCTGAGCAACGTCTACGCCAAGCTCGACCTGCACGGGAAGTCGGCCCGCACGGCGGCCGTCGCCCGCCTGCTCACCGGCCGCTGAGCCCCCTTCGCCGCTGCGCGCACCCCGCCACGACCGGCGGTCGAGGTCGTCCGCGTCCGCGGTGGGCTACGTGCACGCACCGATGCGGCGCGCGCCGGTGCGCTCCTAGCGTCGACCCGTCAGGTCGGCACGCACGAAGGAGAGCGCCATGAGTACCATCGCACCCGACGGGCCCGCACCCGTCGACCCGCCCGCCGAGGACGCGGACACCGCACTCAAGGCGCGGCACCGCGCCATGTGGGCGCTCGGCGACTACCCCGCCGTCGCCCGAGAGGTCGTCGCCCCGCTGGGGCCGGTCCTCGTCGAGGCCGCCGGGGTGCACGCCGGGCAGCGCGTCCACGACGTCGCCGCGGGTCCCGGCACCGTGGCCATCCCGGCCGCCCGCACCGGCGCCGAGGTCGTCGCGACCGATCTCACGCCGGAGCTGCTCGAGGCGGGCCGGGCGGCCGCCGAGGCCGAGGGGCTCGACATCCGGTGGGTCGTCGCGGACGCGGAGCACCTGCCGTGCGACACCGGCGAGTTCGACGTCGCCCTGTCGTGCGTCGGCGTGATGTTCGCCCCGCACCACCAGGCGGTCGCCGACCAGCTGGCACGGGTCGTGCGGCCCGGGGGGACCATCGGGCTCCTCAGCTGGACGCCCGAGGGCTTCATCGGGCAGATGTTCGCCAAGATGCGGCCCTACGCGCCCCCGCCGCCGGCCGGCTCCCAGCCGCCGCCGCTGTGGGGGCACCTCGACCACGTCCGTGACCTGCTCGGCGACCGGGCGGAGATCACCACTGCGGTCCAGCAGGACCTCGTCGTCGACCGCTTCGCCGGCCCGCAGGACTTCCTCGACCTCTTCAAGAGCAGCTACGGGCCGACCATCGCGGTCTACCGGGCGCTGGGGGAGGGCTCCGAGCGGGCTGCGGCGCTCGACGCAGAGCTGATCGGTCTCGTCGAGCGCTTCGACGTCGGCGACGGCACGACGGTGCTGCCGTGGGAGTACCTGCTCGTCACCGCGACCTGCCGCTGAGCCGGACCTAGAGGTCCACGGCGTCGAGGACGAGGTCGCCCGACCCGGCGGTGACGCCGTCACGAGGTGGCAGCGGGGGCGGCGTGCCGCCGAAGGCGGGGCACAGCGCTCGGAAGTCGCACCACGAGCACAGCCGCGACGGGCTCGGTCGCCAGTCACCGCTCTCGTGGGCGCGCTGGATCGCGGCCGAGACCGCCCGCACGTTGCGCTCGAGCGCGAGCAGGTCCGCCTCGTCGGGGGAGTAGCGGATGACCTGGGCGTCGCGCAGGTAGACGAGCTGGAGCAGGTCGGGCACTCGGCCCGTGCTGCGCCAGATGATGAGCGCGTAGAAGCGCATCTGGAAGAGCGCCCGGCCCTCGAAGCGCTCCGAGGGGGACCGCCCGGTCTTGTAGTCGACGACCCGCACCTCGCCGGTCGGTGCGACGTCGAGCCGGTCGATGATGCCGCGCAGCCGCAGCCCGTCGACCTCCACCTCGACCCGGCTCTCGCGCTCGTGCGGCTCCAGCCGGGTCGGGTCCTCGAGGGTGAACCACCGGTGGACGAGCGCCTCCGCCTGGGCGTACCAGGCCTGCTCGTCGGGCCCGTCGTCGGTGCCCACGAGCGTCGCGAGCTCAGGACGCTCGGCGAGCATCGCCGCCCAGCGACCGGGCACGAGAGCCACGGCGGCGTCCGGGGTCCGCTCGGGCGCGGGCAGGTCGAAGAGCGCCTCGAGCACCGCGTGCACGAGCGTGCCCCGGGCCGCCGCGGCCGACGGCGCCTCGTCGAGCCGGTCGACGGCCCGGAAGCGGTACCTCAGCGGGCACGCCTTGAAGTCCGCCGCCCGCGACGGCGAGAGCGAGGGCAGATCGGTCGTGATCGTCGATCAGTCCTCGGGGTGGTAGCCGAGGTTCGGCGAGAGCCAGGTCTCGGCCTCCTTGAGCGTCCAGCCCTTGCGCTGCGCGTAGTCCTCGACCTGGTCGCGGCCGATCCGGCCGACGACGAAGTACTGGCTGTCGGGGTGCCCGAGGTACCAGCCGGAGACGGAGGCCCCGGGCCACATCGCCATGCGGTCGGTGAGCTCCATGCCGATCTCGTCGACGTCGAGCATCTCCCACAGCGTTGCCTTCTCGGTGTGCTCGGGGCACGCGGGGTACCCAGGAGCCGGACGGATGCCGTCGTACTGCTCCTTGATGAGCTGGCGGTTGTCGAGCTGCTCGTCGGGAGAGTAGCCCCACAGCTCGCGACGCACCCGCTCGTGGAGCATCTCGGCCAGGCCCTCGGCGAGGCGGTCGGCGAGCGACTCGAGGAGGATCGCCGAGTAGTCGTCGAGCTCGGCCTTGAGGCGGGCCACGTGCTCCGCCGAGCCCAGGCCGCCGGTCACGGCGAAGGCGCCGACGTGGTCGGGCAGACCGCTCTCCTTGGGCGCGACGAAGTCGGCCAGGCTGCGGTTGGGGACGCCCTCGCGGTGCCGGCCCTGCTGGCGCAGCATGTGCAGGCGGTGGGCCACCTCGGTGCGCGACTCGTCCGTGTAGACCTCGACGGAGTCGCCGACGGCGTTGGCCGGGAAGAGCCCGACGACGGCGTTCGCGGTGAGCCAGCGCTCGTCGATGACGCGGCGCAGCATGTCCTGCGCGTCCTCGAAGAGCTTGCGGGCCGCCGGGCCGGTCGACGGGGCGTTGAGGATGTCGGGGAAGGAGCCCTTCATCTCCCAGGCGTTGAAGAAGGGCTGCCAGTCGACGTACGGCACGATGTCGGCGAGCGGCACGTCGCGCAGCACGGTGCGCCCGGGCACCTTGGGCGCCGGCGGGACCGAGCCCTCGTCCCACTGCATCGGCGTCGCCCGCTCGCGGGCCTGCTCGAGGGACAGCAGCGGGCGGTCGTTCTGCTTCGCCGCGTGCCGCGCCCGGATCGAGTCGAAGTCGGCCTTGACCTCGCCCATGAGGCGCTCGCGCCCCTCGTCGGACAGCAGGGCGGCGACGACCGGCACCGAGCGCGAGGCGTCCTTGACCCAGATGACGGGGCCGTCGTAGCGCTGGTCGACCTTGACCGCCGTGTGGGCGCGCGAGGTCGTCGCGCCACCGAGCATGAGCGGGATGCTCAGCCCCTGACGCTGCATCTCCTCGGCGACGCCGACCATCTCGTCCAGGCTCGGCGTGATGAGCCCGGACAGGCCGATGATGTCGGCCTTCTCCTCGCGGGCGGCGTCGAGGATCTTCTGCGTCTGGACCATGACGCCGAGGTCGACGACGTCGTAGTTGTTGCACTGGAGGACGACCCCGACGATGTTCTTGCCGATGTCGTGCACGTCGCCCCGCACCGTCGCCATGACGACCTTGCCCTTGCTGCGCTCGGGGGCGTCCGGGTCCTTCTCGGCCTCGATGTAGGGGATGAGGTAGGCGACGGCCTTCTTCATGACGCGGGCCGACTTCACGACCTGGGGCAAGAACATCTTGCCGCTGCCGAAGAGGTCGCCGACGACGTTCATCCCGTCCATGAGCGGGCCCTCGATGACCTCGATCGGCTTGCCGCCGCGCTCGGAGATCTCGCGCCGCAGCTCCTCGGTGTCGCTCTCGGCGTAGTCGTCGATGCCCTTGACGAGCGCGTGAGTGATCCGCTCGGAGACCGGCAGGGAGCGCCACTCGTCGAGCTGCTTGGCCTCGACCTCGCCGCTGCCGCGGTGGGCCTCGGCGATCTCGAGCAGCCGCTCGGTCGCGTCCTCGCGACGGTTGAGCACGACGTCCTCGATCCGCTCGCGCAGCTCGGCGTCGAGGGTGTCGTAGGGCACGAGCGCGCCGGCGTTGACGATGCCCATGTCCATGCCCGCGGCGATCGCGTGGTAGAGGAAGACGGCGTGGATCGCCTCGCGCACGGGGTTGTTGCCGCGGAAGCTGAAGGAGACGTTGGAGACGCCACCGGACACGAGGGCGTGGGGGAGGTTCTCCTTGATCCAGCGCGTCGCCTCGATGAAGTCGGTCCCGTAGGCCGCGTGCTCCTCGATGCCCGTCGCCACGGCGAAGATGTTGGGGTCGAAGACGACGTCCTCGGCCGGGAAGCCGACCTCCTGCGTGAGGATCGTGTACGCGCGCTGCGCGATCTCGAGACGGCGCTCGTAGGTGTCGGCCTGGCCGTCCTCGTCGAAGCCCATGACGACGATCGCCGCGCCGTACTTGCGGCACAGGCGAGCGTGCTCGACGAAGGGCTCCACGCCCTCCTTCATGGAGATCGAGTTGACGATGCACTTGCCCTGGGCGCGCTGCAGCCCGGCCTCGATGACCTCCCACTTCGAGGAGTCGATCATCAGCGGGACGCGGCAGATGTCGGGCTCGGAGCCGACGAGGTTGACGAAGGTCGACATCGCGGCGACGCCGTCGAGCATCCCCTCGTCCATGTTGATGTCGATCACCTGGGCGCCGGACTCGACCTGCTGGCGGGCGACGGACAGCGCCGCCGGGTAGTCCTCGGCCTGGATGAGCTTGCGGAAGCGGGCCGAGCCGGTGACGTTGGTGCGCTCGCCGACGTTGACGAAGAGGGAGTCGGCGGTGATGGTGAAGGGCTCGAGCCCCGACAGGCGCATCGCCGGCTCGACGGTCGGGGGCACCCGCGGCGGCACGCCCTCGACCCGTCGGCCGAGCTCGGCGATGTGCTCGGGCGTCGTGCCGCAGCAGCCGCCGATGATGTTGACGAGGCCGTCGCGCACGAAGCCGTCGACGACCTCGGCCATCTGCTCGGCCGTCTCGTCGTACTCGCCGAAGGCGTTGGGCAGGCCGGCGTTGGGGTAGATCGACACGAAGCAGTCGGCGACCCGGGAGATCTCGGCGACGTAGGGACGCATCTCCGCCGCGCCGAGCGCGCAGTTGAGCCCGACGGCCAGCGGCTGGGCGTGCCGGACGCTGTTCCAGAAGGCCTCGGTCGTCTGCCCGGTGAGGGTGCGGCCCGAGGCGTCGGTGATCGTGCCGGAGATGATGACCGGCCAGCGGCGGCACTGCTCGTCGAAGAGGGTCTCGAGGGCGAAGATCGCGGCCTTGGCGTTGAGGGTGTCGAAGATCGTCTCGACGAGCAGGATGTCGCTGCCGCCGTCGACGAGGCCGCGGGCCTGCTCGAGGTAGGCCTCGACGAGCTCGACGAAGGTGATGTTGCGCGCCGCCGGGTCGTTGACATCCGGCGAGATCGACGCGGTGCGGTTCGTCGGGCCGAGGGCGCCGGCGACGTAGCGCGGGCGCTCGGGGGTCTCGACGGCGTCGCACGCCGCGCGCGCCAGCCGGGCCGCCTCGTAGTTGATCTCGTAGGACAGCTCCTCCATGCCGTAGTCGGCCATGGAGATGCGCTGCGCGCTGAAGGTGTTGGTCTCGATGATGTCCGCGCCGGCGGCGAGGTAGTCGTCGTGGATCGAGCGGATGACGTCGGGCGCGGTGATCGAGAGCAGGTCGTTGTTGCCCTTGAGCTCGCGCTCCCAGTCCGCGAAGCGCTCGCCGCGGAAGTCCGCCTCGCTCAGGCCCCGGCGTTGGATGAAGACACCCATCGAGCCGTCCAGCAGCAGGACGCGCTTGCTCATGAGAGCGGCGAGCGCGTCGGAGGCATCAGGGCGGTGGGCGGGGGAGGTCACGTCTGGGGGAGTCCTGTCGGCAGGGCCATCGGGGGAGGTGCTCATTATCGCCTAGGGTGCCTCGCATGGCCGCATCCCCTGATCGACCGTCCGGCCTTCGAGTCGCGTCGGTCGGCGGCGTGCCGGTCTACGTCGGCTCGTCGTGGCTGATCCTCGCCGTCGTCGTCATCGCCCTCGTCGGTCCGGGCATCGCCGCGGACCGCCCCGACCTCGGGGCCCTCGCCTACGGCGTCGGCGCCCTCTACGCCGTCGGCCTGCTCGTCGCCGTCCTCGTCCACGAGGCCGCCCACGCGGTCGTCGCCCGCGGCGTCGGGCACCGCGTCCACGCCGTCGTCGCCGACATCTGGGGCGGGCACACGACGTACGACCCCTCCCGGGGCACCCCCGGGAGCGCGGCCGCCATCGCCGTCGTCGGGCCGCTGAGCAACCTCGTCCTCGGTCTGCTCGCCTGGGGGGTCCACCCCTTCGCGCCCGAAGGGGTGCCCTCGGGCCTGCTCGGGGCGTTCGCCTTCGTCAACGTCCTCCTCGCCGCCTTCAACCTCCTGCCCGGTCTGCCGCTCGACGGCGGGCAGCTCGTCGAGGCCGCCGTGTGGCGGCTCACCGGCAGCCGTCCGCGCGGCCGGGTCGTCGCCGGATGGTGCGGGCGGGCCGTCGTCGTCGTGGTCGTCGTGTGGGCGATCGGCCTGCCGCTGCTCTCCGGGGCCAGGCCCGACCTCTTCCGCGTCGTGTGGACCGTGCTCATCTGTGCCTTCCTCTGGCAGGGCGCGACGGCCGCCATCGCCGCCGGTCAGTCCCTCGGCGTGCTCGCCCGCCTCGACCCGGCCCGCGTCATCCGCCCCGCCCGGGCGGTCTCGGAGCGCGCCGTCCTCGCCGACGTCGACCCGCAGGCCGCCCACGGCGTGCCCGTCGTCGTCGACGCCCTCGGCCGCCCGCTCGCCCTGCTCTCGGCCGCCGCGATGGGCGGCGTGCCCGAGGAGCTGCGCGAGCGCACCCCCGTCTCCGCCGTCATGGCGCGTCAGCCCTCCGAGTGGGTCGTCCCGCTCGAGGGCGACCCCGAGGAGGACCTCATCGCTCTCGTGCGGACCTTCCAGGACACCCGGGCCAGCCATCTCGCGGTGACGCGGGGCGGGGTGCTCGCCGGCGTCGTGTCCGTCCACGAGCTCGGCGCGGCGCTCGACGAGGTCCAGGGACGACCGCCCCGCCCGTGACGCCGTCCGGAGCACCGCCCACGGGTCCGTAGACTCGCGGGCTATGACTGCCACCGGATCCCAGTACCGCCGCGGCCCCTTCCGTGAGGGCGACCGCGTCCAGCTGACGGACCCGAAGGGGCGGATGCACACGATCACCCTCACCCCGGGCAAGCAGTTCCACACCCACCGCGGCCACGTGAAGCACGACGACCTCATCGGCTCGCCCGACGGCTCGACGATCACCAACACCGCCGGCACCGAGTACCTCGCCCTGCGCCCGCTGCTGTCGGACTACGTCATGTCGATGCCGCGCGGCGCGGCCGTCGTCTACCCCAAGGACGCCGGTCAGATCGTCACCATGGCCGACGTCTTCCCCGGTGCGACCGTCGTCGAGGCCGGTGTCGGGTCGGGCGCGCTGTCGATGTCGCTGCTGCGCGCGGTCGGCGAGAGCGGGCGGGTGCTGTCCTTCGAGCGCCGCGCCGACTTCGCCGACATCGCGGTCGCGAACGCCCGGGCCTTCTTCGGCGAGGACCACCCCGCGTGGACCGTCACCGTCGGCGACCTCGTCGAGTCCCTGCCCGGCGCCGTCGAGCCCGGCACCGTCGACCGCGTCGTGCTCGACATGCTCGCCCCGTGGGAGTGCCTCGAGGTCGTCGCCGACGCGCTCGCGCCCGGCGGCGTGCTCATCTGCTACGTCGCGACCGCCACCCAGCTGAGCAAGGTCGCCGAGGCGATGCGCGACTTCGGGACCTTCACCGAGCCCGAGGCGTGGGAGTCCCTCGTGCGCGGCTGGCACCTCGAGGGCCTCGCGGTGCGTCCCCAGCACCGCATGCACGGTCACACCGGCTTCCTCATCACCACCCGGCGCCTCGCGCCGGGCACCACCCCGCCCCTGCGCAAGCGCCGCCCCGGCCGCGGCTACGTGCCGGCCGAGGAGGACCAGGACGGCGCTCCCACGGGGGCCATGCTCGACGCGACGAGCCACCTCGGACCCGAGGGCCAGGACTGGAGCAGCGAGGCGCTCGGCGAGCGGGTCGCGTCGGAGAAGAAGATGCGCAAGCTCGTCCGGGGTGTGGTGCCCCCGACGCCGCGCTGACGTCGTGAGCGAGGATGGGGCTGACGCGACCTAGGAGGACGACCCGATGAGCACCGGAGCCACCGGCGCGGTCCCGCAGGGGCCGAGCCCCGCGGAGCAGCTGCGCACCACCCAGCGCGAGCTGAGCACGAAGACCTCGCAGCTGAGCACGCTGTCCTCGCAGAACGAGCGCCTCGTGCGCACGCTCAAGGACGCCCGGGAGCAGATCGTCACCCTGCGCGCCGAGATCGACCGCCTGGCCCAGCCGCCGTCGGCCTACGCGCAGCTCGTCGGGGTCCACGACGACGGCACCGTCGACGTCCTGAGCAACGGGCGCAAGATGCACGTCGCCGTCTCGCCGACGATCGAGGCCGACGCGCTCGAGGTCGGGCGCGAGGTGCTGCTCAACGAGGCGATGAACGTCGTGTCGGTCCACGACCCCGACGTCGCCGGCGACGTCGTGCTCGTCAAGGAGCTGCTCGACGACGGCCGTCTGCTCGTCCTCGCCCGCCAGGACGAGGAGCGCGTCGTGCGCCAGGGCGCGGCCCTGCGCCGCGAGCGCGTCCGCGTCGGCGACGCCGTGCTCCTCGAGGCCCGCAGCAACATCGCCCTCGAGCTCATCCCCAAGGCCGAGGTCGCCGATCTCGTGCTCGAGGAGGTGCCCGACCTCTCCTACGAGGACATCGGTGGCCTGTCCGGCCAGATCGAGACGATCCGCGACTCCGTCGAGCTGCCCTACCTGCACGCCGAGCTCTACGAGCGCCACCAGCTCAAGCCCCCGAAGGGGGTCCTGCTCTACGGCCCGCCCGGGTGCGGCAAGACGATGATCGCCAAGGCCGTCGCCTCCTCGCTGGCCCGCAAGGTCGCCGAGCGCGACGGGCGCGACGCGGCGACGGCGACGAACGCCTACTTCCTCAACATCAAGGGCCCGGAGCTCCTCAACAAGTACGTCGGCGAGACCGAGCGGCACATCCGCCTCATCTTCCACCGGGCCCGTGAGAAGAGCAGCGACGGCACCCCCGTCGTCGTCTTCTTCGACGAGATGGACAGCCTCTTCCGCACCCGGGGCTCGGGCGTGTCCTCCGACGTCGAGACGACGATCGTCCCGCAGCTGCTCGCCGAGATCGACGGCGTCGAGGGTCTCGAGAACGTCATCGTCATCGGCGCGACGAACCGCGAGGACATGATCGACCCCGCGATCCTGCGACCCGGTCGCCTCGACGTGAAGATCAAGATCGAGCGCCCGGACGCCCAGGCCGCGCGAGAGATCTTCGCGAAGTACCTCACCGCCGACCTGCCGCTGCACCCGCACGACCTCGGCGACCACGACGGCTCGCACGAGCGCACGGTCGTCGCGATGATCGACGCCGTCGTCGAGCGGATGTACGCCCAGATCCCCGAGAACCAGTTCCTCGAGGTCACCTACGCCGGCGGCGACAAGGAGGTCCTGTACTTCAAGGACTTCAGCTCCGGCGCGATGATCCAGAACGTCGTCGACCGCGCGAAGAAGCTCGCGATCAAGGAGTTCCTCACCTCCGGCGTCGAGGGCCTGCGCGAGGAGCACCTCCTCGCCAGCTGCCTGGCCGAGCTGCGCGAGAACGAGGACCTGCCGAACACGACGAACCCGGACGACTGGGCTCGGGTCTCGGGCAAGAAGGGGGAGCGGATCGTCTACATCCGCACCCTCGTCGGCACCGCCTCGGGCACGAGCGCCGGCAAGTCCATCGACCTCGGCTGAGCGGATCCCTGCCGAGCAGCTGGCAGATGCTCGGGTTGCAACCAAGGCGGATGCCGACATCTCGGGCAGATCATCCGAGAAGTTGGCAGGTGCTCGGGTTGCAACCAGGGCGGTTGCAACCAGGGCGGATGCCGACATCTCGGGTGCGGCGGGCTCGCCGAGACCGGCTAGTCGTCCGCGTCCGGGCGGTCCGCCTCGGCGTCGGGACGGCGGCCGTAGCGGGCGCGCTCCTGCGGGGGGACGACCCCGCGTCCCGGTGTGGTGATGTCCTGCTCGCCGAGCTCGCGCTGGCCGAGGGGGTCGGGGGTGGGCTCGCCGACGGCGACGCCGCGGTGAGACGTCGGAGACGAGGGAGCAGCCGCGCGCCGTCGGCCGAGCAGGGTCGCGGCGGCCCGCCAGCCGAGCAGCCCGAGGGCGAGCGAGAGCGTCGCGACGACGACGAAGGGGAGCGCGGTGCCCTGACCGGACATGTCGCGCAGCGCCATCCCGCCGAAGACCGTCGCGACCCACACCGGCAGACCGGTGGCGAGGGTGACGGGTGCCCGGCCGAGGCCGGCGACGACGCCCACCCAGCCCAGGACGAGACCGGCGAGGAAGGGCCAGGCCGTCTCGAGCCACCCGGCGAGGGTCACCCCTTCGGCATGGCTGCGCCGACCGACGACGACGAAGACCGCGACGACGAGGACGTCGAGCGCGAGCGCGGCCGCGGCGGAGCGCGCGGTGTCGCGCTCAGGCACGGTCGAAGAGGGAGGGCTGGGGCGGGGCGTGCGTCGGGTCGACGCCGTCGAAGAGGCTCGAGACCGACTCCCCGGCGTGGATGCGCGAGATCGCCTGGGCGAAGAGGCCGCTCACCGAGCGCACCTGGAGCTGCGGCCAGCCGTCCGGCGCCGGCACCGTGTCGGTCGTCACGACCTCGTCGACCATCGGGTGCTCACGCAGCCGCTCGACCGCACGGCCGGCGAAGAGCCCGTGCGTGCACGCGACGGAGGCACCGGTGCAGCCGAGCTCCTCGAGCTTGGCGAGCAGCTCGACGATCGAGCCGCCGGTGGCGATCTCGTCGTCGAGGACGATCGCGTGCCGGCCCCGCACGTCGCCGACGACCGACTCGACGACGACCGTGTCGTCGGACGTGCGCTGCTTGCTGCCGGCGGCGACCGGCAGGCCGAGGAGACGGGCGAACTGCGTCGCCTCCTTGGCGTTGCCGAGGTCGGGCGAGACGACGACGGCGTCGTCGAGGTCACGCCCGCGGAAGTGCTCGGCGAGCACCCCGAGCGCGGTGAGGTGGTCGACCGGCACCGAGAAGAAGCCGTGGACCTGGGGTGCGTGCAGCGCCATCGTGATGACGCGGTCGGCCCCGGCGGCGGTGATCATGTCGGCGACGAGCCGCCCGCCGATCGAGATGCGCGAGGCGTCCTTCTTGTCCGAGCGCGCGTACGCGTAGTGCGGCACGACGGCGGTCACCCGCGCGGCCGAGGCGCCCCGGGCGGCGTCGAGCATGAGGAGCAGCTCCATGAGGTGGTCCTGCGTCGGCGCGACGAGCGGCTGGACGACGTAGACGTCGCGCTGGCGGCAGTTCGCCAGCAGCTGGGTCTGGAGGCAGTCGTTGCTGAATCGGGTCGTGCGGCTCGGCGAGAGCGGCACGCCGAGCTGGTCGCAGATCCGCTCGGCGAGCTCTCGGTGGGCGCTGCCGGAGAAGACGACGATCTCTCTCACTGCGCGTGCTCCTGGTCCTCGGCGTCGCCGACGGCGAGCGGGCGCTGCGAGCCTACCGACGCGTGGAGGTGGTGCGCGATCTCGCCCACGAGCTCGGCGTGCGCGGCGTCGGCCCCCGGGCAGGCGCCGGGCATCGAGGCGAAGCCGTGCGGCAGCCGGCGGTAGGTCGTGCACCGCACCGGCACACCGGCCTCGGCGAGGTGCTCCGCGTACCGCGTCGCGTCGTCGCGAAGGGGGTCGAGCTCGCCCGCCTGCACGAGCGCCGGGGCGACCCCGGTCGCGTCGCCGGCCAGGGGAGAGGCGAGCGGGTCGCGGTGGCGCGGGTCGGCCCGGTGGTCCTCGCGCACGCCGAGGGTGCCGTCGAGGTAGAGCGCGCGGAAGGCCGTGATGCCCGCGCGGGTGAGGACCGGGCCGTCGGCGTGCTCGTCGATGGACGGCGAGCTCATCGTGAGGTCGGTCGCCGGGTAGATGAGGGCCTGGTGGCGCAGGACGGGCTCGCCGTCGGGACCGCGCAGGTCGCGCAGCTGCTGGGCGACGACGGCGCCGAGGTTGCCGCCCGCGCTGTCGCCCGCGAGACCGACCCTCGTGAGGTCTGCGTCGGCGAGCACCGGCAGGCTCGCCCCGTGCTCGACGAGCCAGGAGACGACGTCGACGGCGTCGTGGGCGGCGGTGGGGAAGAGGTGCTCCGGGGCCATCCGGTAGTCGACGCTGACGACGACCGCCCCGACCTGCTCGGCCAGGCGCGAGCACAACGGGTCGTACATCGCGGTCGAGCCCTGCACCCACCCGCCACCGTGGAAGAAGACGAGGAGGGGCAGCGGGCCCGGCATCGCGGGCAGGTAGCAACGAAGGGGGATGCGCGCCCCGTCGCGCACGGGGGCGCTCACCGTCTCGACCCGCACCCCGCGGCCGACGGGCCCGGTGATCCACGTGAAGGGGGCGCGGGTCGGGTAGACGGTCTCGCGCTTGGCCCGGATGTCGTCGAGGTCGGAGTCCTCGACCGGGCGGCGCCCCAGCCGCTCGAGGAGGTCGGTCACCACCCGGGTGCGCAGCGCCGGTCGCGGGGCACGAGCCGGGCGGGGCCGGGCCAGGTGGGGACGCGCGGTCATGCGGGCTCCTTCGTCGGGCGCAGGTGGTGGGCCATCTCGGCGGCGAGCTCCTCGAGGGCGGGGTGCCCGGCGGCCGTGAGCCCGGGCAGGGAGAGGAAGCCGTGGGGCGAGCCGCGGTACCGGGTGTGCCGCACGGGCACGCCCGCGTCGCGCAGGGCCTGGGCGAAGGCCTCGCCGTCGAGACGGAGCGGGTCGAGCTCGGCGGTCTGCACGAGGGTCGGGGGCAGCCCGGCGAGCTCGCCGCGGGCGGGGGAGACGATCGGGTCGCTGCCGTCGAGGTCGCCGAGGTAGAGGCTGCGGAAGGCGCGCAGCATGTCGGGGGTGATGACGGGGAAGCCGTGCGGCGGCACCTCGACGTCCTCCTGCTCGAGGACGAGGTCGACCTCGCGCTCGGTGAGGTCGGGCGCGGGGTAGGTGAGGGCGAGGTGGCGCAGGGCGCTCACGCCGTCGGCGACGAGCCCCTGGGCCACCGCCGCGGCGAGGTTGCCGCCCGCGCTGTCGCCGGTGAGGGCCAGCCGGTCGGGGTCCGCGCCCAGCTCGGCGGCGTGCGCGAGCACCCACCGGGTGACGTCGGCGCAGTCGTGCACGGCGGTCGGCGCGCGGTGCTCGGGCGCCATGCGGTAGCCCACCGAGACGACGACGGCGCCGGCGACCTGGGCGACGCGCGTGCACACGGGGTCGAAGGCGGTGGGGTGACCCATCGCGAAGCCGCCGCCGTGGAAGTGCATGACGACCGGCAGCGCCCCCTCGACGTAGTCCGGCCGGTGCACCCGGACCCGCACGCGGGCCCCGTCGCGGACCGGGACCTCGCGGACCGTCGTCGTCACCCCCTTCGTCGGGGTGCCGATCGCCCACGTCAGGGGCCGGTGCAGGGGCACCCGTCGACGGGTGCGGGCCAGCCGGGCCGGGCTGATCGTGTCGACCGGGCCGCTCGTCGCGCGCAGCAGGGCGGCCAGCGCCCTCGTCCGCAGCGGCATCCAGGCAGAGGGCGTCGCGGAGGGCATGCGGCCATTGAACCGCGCCCTCCTACGCTGGGGGACATGAGCGTGCGCAGAGTCATGGGGATCGAGACCGAGTACGGCATCTCCGTGCCCGGTCAGCCGTGGGCCGACCCCGTCCAGACCTCCGGTCTCGTCATCTCGCGCTACGCGAGGGAGCACGGGCTGCGCGCGACGCACGGGGCGTGGGACTACTCCGACGAGCAGCCGCTGCACGACGCCCGCGGCTTCTCGATGCCCCGCGACGAGGCCGACCCGACCCAGCTCACCGACGAGGAGCAGCCGGGCCTGGCCAACGTCGTGCTCACCAACGGCGCGCGCCTCTACGTCGACCACGCCCACCCCGAGTACTCCTCGCCCGAGGTGATGACCCCCCGCGACGCCGTCGTGCACGACCGGGCCGGCGAGCTCGTCATGCGCGAGGCCGTCGAGCTGCTGTCGACCCGGCCGCCGGGCGTGACGCTCTACAAGAACAACACCGACGGCAAGGGCGCCTCCTACGGCACCCACGAGAACTACCTGCTCGACCGCGCCACCCCCTTCGCCAGGGTCGTGCGCGACCTCACGCCCTTCTTCGTCGCGCGTCAGGTGGTCATCGGGGCCGGCCGCGTCGGCCTGGGCCGCGAGAGCGAGGGCGCGGGCTACCAGATCTGCTCGCGGGCGGACTTCTTCGAGGCCGAGGTGGGCCTGGAGACGACCTTCCGCCGCCCGATCATCAACACGCGGGACGAGCCGCACGCCGACCCCGACCGCTACCGGCGTCTCCACGTCATCGTCGGCGACGCCAACCTCGCCGACGTCGCGAACCTGCTGAAGATGGGCTCGACCTCGCTCGTCCTCGCCCTCGTCGAGGCCGACGCGGTGCGCGGCCGGCTCGCCCTGCGGGACCCCCTTCGGGCCCTGCGCGAGGTCTCGCACGACCCGACGTGCACCGCGCTCGTCGAGCTCGCCGACGGTCGGCGGATGACCGCCGTCCAGCTCCTGTGGGCCTACCGCGAGCTCATCGGCGAGCACCTCGAGCGGCACGGCAGCGACGAGGCGACCGACGAGGTCCTCGCCCACCTCGACCGGGTCCTCACGCTCCTCGAGAGCGACCCGATGTCGGCGGCGAAGGACCTCGACTGGGTCGCCAAGCTCTCGATCCTCCAGGGCTACCGCGACCGCGACGGGCTCGCGTGGGGCGACCTGAGGCTGCAGGCGGTCGACATCCAGTACAGCGACATCCGTCCGGCGAAGGGGGTCTTCGCCCGCCTCGAGGCGGCCGGCCGGATCACCCGGCTGACGACGCCCGAGGAGGTCGAGGCGGCGGTGACCACGCCGCCGGCCGACACCCGTGCCTGGCTGCGCGGGCGGCTCGTGCGCGACCACGCCCCCGACGTCATCTCCGCGTCCTGGGACTCCGTCGTGCTGCGCGTCCCGCGCGGGGTCGCGCGCATCTCGATGCCCGAGCCGACCGCCCTGGGCCGTGACGCGACCGCGGCCGCGCTCGCCCACGACACGGTCACCGAGGTCGTCGAGGCGCTCGGGGCATAGGTTGGGGGCTCGACCCGTCGACGAGAGGAGCCGGTGATGGCCGGTCAGGAGCAGGTGCGGCGCAGCGGTGGCGGCGGCGAGGACGAGACCCCCGGCGACGACGCCTTCGGCCAGGTGAGCGCGAGCAACGCCGCGCGCGACGAGGGGCTGGACTCGGTGCTCTCCGACATCGACGGCGTGCTCGAGACCAACGCCGAGGAGTTCGTCAAGAGCTTCGTGCAGAAGGGCGGCGAGTAGCCCCCGGTCCGGGCCGGGGGCGCTGCCCCTAGCCTGGGCGCCATGGAGCGGCGCATCTACGGCATCGAGACCGAGTTCGGCGTGACGTGCACGTCGCAGGGCAGGCGGCGCCTCACGCCCGACGAGGTCGCGCGGTACATGTTCCGCTCGGTCGTGCGGTGGGGCCGCTCGAGCAACGTCTTCCTCGGCAACGGCGCGCGGCTCTACCTCGACGTCGGCAGCCACCCCGAGTACGCGACCGCCGAGTGCGACGACCTGCTCGACCTCGTCGCGCACGACCGCGCCGGCGAGCTCGTCGTCCAGCAGCTCGTCGACGACGCGCAGACACGTCTGGCCGAGGACGAGGTCGACGGCGAGATCTACGTCTTCAAGAACAACGTCGACTCCGCCGGCAACTCCTATGGCTGCCACGAGAACTTCCTCGTCGCCCGCACCGACGACTTCGGGGCGATCACCGAGGGGCTGCTGCCCTTCCTCATCTCGCGCCAGCTCGTCGCCGGCACGGGCAAGGTGATGTCGACGAGCCAGGGACCGGTCTTCTCGGTGAGCCAGCGGGCCGACCACATCTGGGAGGGCGTCTCGTCGGCGACGACACGCTCGCGCCCCATCATCAACACCCGCGACGAGCCCCACGCCGATGCCGAGCGCTACCGCCGGATGCACGTCATCGTCGGCGACTCGACGATGACCGAGACGACGACGCTGCTCAAGGTGGGGTCCGCCTCGCTCGTCTTGAGGATGCTCGAGTCCGGCGTGCGGATGGACCACCTGCGTCTCGAGAACCCCATCCGGGCGATCCGCGACATCAGCCTCGACATCACCGGGCGAGCCACGGTCCGGCTGGCCGACGGTCGTCAGATGAGCGGCCTGGAGCTGCAGCAGGCCTATCTCGACGGAGTCCTCGAGCTCGTCGAGCGCGAGGGGATCGACGACGCGGTGACCACCCAGGTCGTCGAGCTGTGGCAGCGCACGCTCACCGCGATCGAGACCGACCGGCTCGACCTCGTCGCGACCGAGGTCGACTGGGTCGTCAAGCACCGGCTGCTCGACGCCTACGCCGCGAGCAGGGGTGTGGGCATGGAGGACCCCCGCATCGCCCAGCTCGACCTCGCCTACCACGACATCGACCCGCAGCGCGGGGTGCACCACGTGCTCCAGCGGGCCGGGCGGGTCGCCCGCGTCGTCGACGACGCCCGCGTCGCGGCGGCCGTCGACACCCCTCCGCAGACCACGCGGGCCCGGCTGCGCGGCGACTTCGTGCGGGCCGCGCGGGAGCACGGCCGCGACTTCACCGTCGACTGGGTCCACCTCAAGCTCAACGACGCGACCCAGCGCACGATCCTGTGCAAGGACCCCTTCGCCGCCGTCGACGAGCGGGTCGACGCCCTCATCGCCTCGATGCGCCCCGCTTCGCCGGAGCCCGCCGCCGCGCCCTGAGCAGGGCCCGCCGACCAGGGCCGTCGGACGGCTCGGTCAGGCGTCTCTCAGGGGGCTGTGGTTATGGTGGAGGAGAAGTCACCCCCAAGACGAAGGACTCCTCGTGATCTCACGTGCCCGCGCGACCGTGGCGCTGACCGCGGCCGCTGCACTGACCCTCACCGCCTGCGGCGGTGACGACACCGAGGCCCCGGAGGCCGCCTCCTCGGGGGCGGTGGACCAGGTGAAGGTCACCGCCGGCACCGAGAAGGCCGCCCCGAAGATCGCCCTCGAGGACAAGAGCGTCTCCACCTCGAAGACCGAGGTCAAGACGGTCAAGGAGGGCAAGGGCGCCCCGGTGAGCAAGGACGACGTCGTCACCGTCGACATCGCCCTCTACAACGGCACCAGCGGCAAGCCGATCCCCAACACCGAGACCTACACCGCGGACCCCATCGCGATCGACCTCGGCAACGAGCAGATCTTCCCCGGGCTGCGCAACGGCATCGTCGGCCAGAAGGTCGGCAGCACCGCGACCGCCGTCGTCCCGCCGAAGGAGATGTTCGGCGAGACCGGCAACGAGCAGCTCGGCGTCGCCGCGACCGACTCCGTCGTCATGGTCTACGACGTCAAGGACGTCATGCTCAAGGAGGCCGAGGGCAAGGAGGTCGCCGCGAAGTCCGGCCTGCCGAAGGTCACCTACTCGACCGACAAGGCCGCGACCTTCGAGATGCCCAAGGGCAAGGCTCCGAGCTCCACGACGGCCCAGACGCTCGTCCAGGGCGACGGCGCGACGGTCAAGAAGGGCGACACCGCCTACGTCAGCTACACCGGCGCGCTGTGGAAGAACGGCAAGGTCTTCGACTCCAGCAAGCAGGAGGGGCGTCGCCCCTTCGCCGTGCCGGTCGGCGGCGGCCAGGTCATCAAGGCCTGGGACGAGGAGCTCGCCGGCACGAAGGTCGGAGACCGCGTCCTGCTCGTCGTGCCCCCGAAGGACGGCTACGGCAAGACCGGCAGCCCCGACGGCAGCATCACCAAGGACGACACGATCGTCTTCGTCATCGACGTCCTCGGCAAGGTCTGACCCGGCGCTCGCGCCGCGACGACCTGCCACGCCACCCGCAACCCCAGACCCCAGGAGGTCCGCATGCCCTTCGACCCGAGCACGACCAAGCCCGAGATCGAGTTCCCCGGCGACACCCCGCCGAGCGAGCTCGTGCTCGAGGACATCACCGTCGGCGACGGCCGCGAGGCCACCCCCGGCGACCCCATCAAGGCGCACTACGTCGGCGTCGCCCACAGCACCGGCGAGGAGTTCGACGCCTCGTGGAACCGCGGCGCCCCGCTTGCCTTCACCGTCGGCGTCGGCCAGGTCATCCAGGGCTGGGACCAGGGCCTGCTCGGCATGAAGGAGGGTGGTCGTCGCAAGATCACCATCCCGCCGCACCTCGGCTACGGCGACCGCGGCGCCGGCGGCGCGATCAAGGGCGGCGAGACCCTGATCTTCGTCGTCGACCTCGTCTCCGTCGGCTGAGGAGTCGGCTGACACCCCCTTCGCCCCACGCCTCGGGCCCCCACCGGTACGCCGGTCGGGGGCCCGTGGTGCGTCCGGGGGCTGTCTCAGCTTTCCCGCCCTGGGCGGGAACATTCGACCTCGGGCGAGAACATTTCCTTCCCGATGTCGCACTTTCCCGCCCTGGGCGGGAAAGTGGGGACGAGGCCGAAGGGGGTCAGAGGAGGGCGGCGGCGTGGCGGCCGGCGGCGGCGGCGGTGACGAAGGCGGCGCGCTCGGACGCGTAGCCGCGGCCCATCGTCGTGAGCGGCACCGGGCAGGCGCGCAGCGCCTCGTCGAGCCCGGCGGCGGGCACCAGGACGGGGGAGAGGCGACCGGTCGCGGACGCGCAGACAGCCTCGACCGCGTCGCGCAGACCGGGGGAGAGGTCGTCGTCGTCGGCGAGCGGCACGTCGGCCGACCCGAGGACCACCCGGCCCAGCGTCGTCGCCGTGTGGTGCGACAGCCCGCGATGACGACCGCGCGGGTCGGCCGCGGAGACACGCAGGACCGCGACCCCACGACCGTGCAGCGTGTGCACGGTGTTGAGCACCTCGCCCTGGCTGATGCCGGAGTACCCCCACGGCGTGGCCGAGCCGGCGTTGCCCGGCCCCTGCGCGACGACGACGACGTCGGCGCCGAGGACGTACCGCGCCGCGAGCAGCGCCGAGTGCAGGGTGATCGTCTCGTGCTCC
The DNA here is from genome assembly GCF_003721155.3 of Janibacter melonis. Lineage (NCBI taxonomy): Bacteria > Bacillati > Actinomycetota > Actinomycetes > Micrococcales > Intrasporangiaceae > Janibacter > Janibacter melonis. The sequence goes on from NZ_CP044548.2 coordinate 811,550, forward strand.
CCGCCGTACGCCTGGCCGACGCTCGTCGTGCTCGTGAGCATCCCGGTCTCGCGCATCGCGGCGACGAGACGGGAGTGGCCGAGCGGCAGCGAGCCCGTGTCGGTCATGACGTAGGCGACGCGAGCGCCGGGGCGGTCGGCGTGGATGCCGGCGACGACGGCCGGCAGGGCCGAGTGCAGCTCGGCGGCGACGACGGGCATGCCCTCGAGGTCACCGGCGACGACCTGGGGGTGGTCGGCCATCGCCTCGTGGTGGGGCGACTCCTGCTCCTCGAGCGCGAGGACCATCGTCTGCAGCGGCGCGTAGCGCGCCTTGACGATGTGGCCGGGCGGTCGGGCGCCGTCGGCGGCGACGGGGTCCGGGGGCAGCGCGTCGGGGATCGCGACGACGAGGGCCTGGCCCCCGGTGCCCAGCCCCTTAAGCAGCGCGCTCGCGTTGAGCAGCACCGTGTCGCCCACCTGCGGGGTGCCGACGATCGGGGTGTCGGCGAGCGCGGCCATGACCCCGCCGCCGTCGAGCTCGACGTCGACGGTGACCACCGGCCCCCAGCCGTCCGTGACGGACGAGACCGTGCCGCGGCGCCAGTGGATCATGGCGCGAAGGCTATCTGCCCGCCTCGCGACCCTCGGGTAGCGTCGGGCGTGCGCCGCAGCGGCGCAAGCGGCGAAGGGAGAGCGCGTGGCCGTCAGCAACACCCCTCGGGCCAAGACCGAGCGGCTGATGAACCTCACGATGTGCCTGCTCTCGACCCGCCGGGCCCTGCCCAAGGCGCGCATCCGCACGATGGTCGAGGCGTACCAGGGCGTCGAGTCCGACGAGGCCTTCGACCGCATGTTCGAGCGCGACAAGGACGAGCTGCGCGGTCTGGGCATCCCGCTCGTCACCGAGCAGATCGGCGGAGCCTTCGAGGACGAGCCGGGCTACCGGATCGACCAGCGCGACTACGCGCTGCCCGACCTCTCCTTCGCCCCCGACGAGCTCGCGGTCATCGGCCTGGCCAGCCGCGTGTGGACCCACGCGGCGATGGCGCCCAGCGCCGCGACGGCCTGGCGCAAGGTCGCCTCGCTCGAGCCCGGCGACGGGGCGACGGAGGACCCCTTCGTCGGCATCGAGCCCACCCTCGGCGGCTCCGAGCCCTCCTTCCCCGCGCTGCAGGAGGCGACCGTCGCCGCCCGCACGGTGACCTTCGACTACACCCGCTCCGGGGCCGCGGAGCCGCAGACCCGACGGGTCGACCCGTGGGCGCTCACGTCGTGGCACGGCCGGTGGTACCTCACCGGGTACGACCTCGACCGCGCGGGCCAGCGGATCTACCGCCTCTCGCGGATCTCGTCCGCCGTGCGCACCGGGGGAGAGATCACCCACCAGCGCCCCGAGGACCTCGACCCGCAGGGCGCGGTCGCGCGCTTCGCCCAGGGTGACCGCCCGACGACCGTGGCCGTCGTGCGCGTGCGCACCGGCGCCGGTCACGCGCTGCGCCGGCGAGCCCGCGCGAGCACCGACGCGGGGGAGGGGTGGGACCGTCTCGAGGTCGAGCACTCCTCGACGCACGCCCTGGCCGACGAGCTCGCCGGGTACGGCGGCGACGTCGTGGCCGAGTCGCCCGAGGAGCTGGTCACCGCCGTCCGGTCACGCCTCGAGGGCGTGCTCGCCAGCCTCGGAGGAGCCCGATGAGCCCCCGCACGCCCGCCGAGCCGGCGACCACCCGGGTCTCGCGGCTGCTGACGATGGTCCCGTGGCTCGTCTCGCGCCAGGGCATCGCGCTCTCCGAGGCCGCCGAGGGCCTCGGGGTCAGCGAGCAGCAGCTGCGCGACGACCTCGACCTGCTCTTCATGTGCGGGTACGGGCCGATGACCGACGAGCTCATCGACGTCAGCTACGAGCAGGGCCACGTCTACATCGACAACGCCGAGACGATCAGCCGCCCGCTGCGCCTCGGGGTCGCGGAGGCCACGACGATCATCGTCGGCCTGCGCGCGCTCGAGGCCTCCGGCGTCGGCCCCTCCGACGCCGTGCGGCGCGCCCTGGCCACCCTCGAGCAGGCGACCGGGTCCCTGCCCGGCATCGACCGGGTCGGGGTCGTCGCCGAGGGCGAGCGCGACCACGAGGTGCTCCAGAGCGCGAGCAGCGCCGTGCAGCAGCGCCGCCGGGTCCACCTCACCTACCTCGTGCCCTCGCGCGACGAGCGCACCGAGCGCGACGTCGACCCCATGCGGGTCGTCGCGCTCGACGGCCACTGGTACCTCGAGGGCTGGTGCCACCTCGCCCAGGACACACGCCTCTTCCGCCTCGACCGCGTCGAGGCGATCGAGCTGCTCGACGTCGACGGCACCCCGCCGCCGCAGGCGGTCTCGCGCGACCTGTCCCAGGGTGCGTACTCGGGGGCGCCCGACGACCGCGTCGTCACCCTGCTCCTGCGGCCCCGCGCCCGCTGGGTCGCCGAGTACTACCCGACCCTGTCGCAGGAGGAGGTCGGCGAGGACCTGCGGGTACGGCTCACGGCCCGCGACGACGCCTGGCTGGCCCGGCTCGTCCTCGGCTGCGGGGGGCACGCGGTGCTCGAGGCGCCGCAGCCCGCCGTCGACGCGGTGCGCGCCCGTGCGCTCGCCGCGCTCAGCGGCTACCCAGCCTGACGGGCGTACACTCGCACGAAGCAGTCACCCGCACCCCGAGCCCCTCGAAAGGCCAGGCCCGACATGCCCAACCTCGGCCCCATGGAGATCGTGGTCATCGCGATCGTCATCCTCGTCCTCTTCGGCTTCAAGAAGCTCCCCGACGCCGCCCGCAGCCTGGGCAAGTCCGCCCGTGTCTTCAAGTCCGAGGTCAACGAGATGAAGGAGGAGGACCGCGCTCGCGAGGAGGCCAAGAAGGCCCGTGAGTCCGGCACCATCACCTCCGCCGGCACCCCGGTGCGCGACGACGTCACCCACCGCCAGGGCGACGCCATGATCGACGAGACGAAGCCGCGGACGGACAACACCTCCGGCCCGGCCGTCTGACGACACCCCCTTCGCACCGCTCTCGCACGCCGCCGTGGCCACCCGACGACGCACGCCCAAGGACCCCGAGGGGCGGATGCCGCTGAAGGCGCACTTCATCGAGCTGAGGCGCCGGCTCGTCATCGCCGCAGCAGCGGTCGTCGTCGGGACGGTCGTCGGGTGGATCTACTACGACCCGATCTACGAGCACCTGTCCTCGCCCTTCCGCGAGTACAAGCGGATGCACCCCGAGAGCGTCATCGCGCTGAACTTCGCCAACCCGACGGCGGCCTTCAGTCAGCAGCTCTCGATCTCGATCTTCGCCGGCATCCTCATGACGAGCCCGATCTGGTTGTGGCAGATCTGGGCCTTCGTCGTGCCGGGGCTGACCAAGCGCGAGAAGCGCATCTCCGGCGCCTTCTTCAGCGCCACCGTGCCGCTCTTCGCGGCGGGCTGCGCCTTCGGCTACTACACGCTGCCGAAGGCCCTCATCATCCTCTACGGCTTCACCCCCGACGAGGACACGAGCTCGAACATCCAGAGCACGACGGACTACTTCACCTTCGTCATGCGCTTCATCTTCGCCTTCGGGGCGTCGTGGCTGCTGCCGGTCGTCCTCGTCGCCCTGTGCTCCATCGGCGTCATCACCGGGCGCCAGATGCTCCGGGCATGGCGCCCGGCGGTGCTCCTCATCTTCGTCGCGTCCGCGATCATCACGCCGACCCCCGACCCCTTCACGATGTTCCTGCTCGCGGGTCCGCTCGTCATCCTCTTCTTCGGCGCCTGCGGGATCGGCATGCTCATCACCCGCAAGCGGGAGCAGGCCCGACCGGCCTGGCTCGACACGCCGGAGGACCAGGCCTCCGCGCTCGACTGAGGCGCGGGCTGTCGTCATGAGCTCTCGCCGCATCGGTCTGCTCGTCAACCCCACGGCCGGCAAGAACGCCGGCGCCCGGGTCGGCACGACCGTCGCCGACCTGCTCGAGCGCGGCGGTGCCGAGGTCGTCGACCTCACCGGGCTCGACGCCCGCCGGGCCGAGGCCAAGGCCCGCCGTGCGGTCCGCGACGGCGAGGTCGACACCCTCGTCGTCGCCGGTGGTGACGGGGCCGTCGGCCTCGGGGTCAACATCTGCGCGGAGACCGAGGTACCCCTCGGTGTCGTCGCCGTCGGGACCGGCAACGACAACGCCCGTGAGCTCGGGCTGCCGGTGCGCGACGTCGAGGCCGCGGTCGAGCGGGTGCTGCACGGCTCGGCCCGCGCGGTCGACCTCGGCCGGGTGCGCAGCACCGACGCCAGCCAGCAGCGGTGGTACCTCGGCGTCCTGTGCGGCGGCTTCGACGCCCTGGTCAACGAGCGGGCGAACACGATGCGGTGGCCCCGCGGGCCGGCCCGGTACAACCTCGCGATCGCCCGGGAGCTGCCCACCTTCGCCCCGATCCCGTACACGCTCACCCTCGACGGCGAGCTGTCGCACCCGCGCGCGATGCTCGTGTGCGTCGGCAACGGGCGCGCCTACGGCGGGGGCATGCGCGTCACACCCGACGCCGACATGGCCGACGGCCTGCTCGACGTGCTCGTCGTCGACGAGATCAGCGTCCCGGAGCTCCTGCGCGTCTTCCCCAAGGTCTTCCGCGGCGCCCATCTCGGGCACCCCGCGGTGAGCGTGCACCGGGCGCGCTCCGTGCGTCTCGACGCGCCCGGCGTCGTCGCCTACGCCGACGGGGAGCGTCTCTACCCCCTGCCCGTGGACGTCGACGTCGTGCCCGGCGCGGTGCGCATCCTGATCTGACCCACCCGCCCGGTTAGCCTGACGACATGTCAGACGCCGTGGACGCCTTCGCCGCCGGGGTCGACTTCCCGCTCGACCCCTTCCAGATCGAGGGCTGCGAGGCCATCGCAGCCGGGCACGGCGTGCTCGTCGCGGCGCCGACGGGAGCCGGCAAGACGATCGTCGGGGAGTTCGCCGTGCACCTCGCGCTCCAGCGCGGGCAGAAGGCCTTCTACACGACCCCCATCAAGGCCCTGTCGAACCAGAAGTACCACGAGCTCGCCGCCCGCCACGGGCACGCGCAGGTCGGTCTGCTCACCGGCGACACCTCGATCAACGGCGAGGCGCCGGTCGTCGTCATGACGACCGAGGTGCTGCGCAACATGATCTACGCGGGCAGCAGCACGCTCGAGGGCCTGGGCTTCGTCGTCATGGACGAGGTGCACTACCTCGCCGACCGCTTCCGCGGGGCGGTGTGGGAGGAGGTCATCATCCACCTCGCGCCGTCCGTGCAGCTCGTCTCGCTCTCGGCGACGGTGAGCAACGCCGAGGAGTTCGGCGACTGGCTCGACGAGGTGCGCGGCGGCAACGTCGTCGTCGTCTCCGAGGAGCGGCCGGTGCCGCTGTGGCAGCACATGCAGGTCGGCAAGGAGGTCTACGACATCTTCGTCGACGGCGCGACGCCGAGCGACGAGGCCGACCGGTGGCGGGTCAACCCGCTGCTCATGGACGCCGTGCGCAGCGCCTCGCGCTCCGGCGAGGACGGCCCGGCCCGGGGCCGGGGCGGGCGTGACCGCGACCGGCGGGGCCGGGGCGGGCGGCCCCAGGGCGGCGCGCGTCAGCGTTTCGGCGGGGGAGCCTCGCGCACCGAGGTCATCACCCAGCTCGACCGCGAGGGGCTGCTCCCCGCGATCACCTTCATCTTCAGCCGGGTCGGCTGCGAGGGCGCCGTCGGGCAGCTCCTCGGCAACGACGTCCGGCTCATCAGCGCCGCCGAGGGCGAGCGCAACCGGCGCACCCTCGAGGAGCGCTCGGCCGTTCTCGAGGGCGAGGACCTCACGGTCCTCGGCTACCACCAGCTGCTCGCCGGCCTCGAGCGCGGGTACGCACCCCACCACGCCGGCATGCTGCCGATCTTCCGCGAGGTCGTCGAGGAGCTCTTCACCGCGGGCCGGGTCAAGGCGGTCTTCGCGACCGAGACCCTGGCCCTGGGCATCAACATGCCCGCCCGCACCGTCGTGCTCGAGAAGCTCGTGAAGTTCAACGGCGAGGCCCACGTCGAGATCACCCCTGCCGAGTACACCCAGCTGACCGGCCGGGCCGGCCGACGCGGCATCGACGTCGAGGGCCACGCCGTCGTCGTGTGGTCGCGCGGCATGGACCCGCTCTCGGTGGCGGGCCTGGCCTCGACCCGCACCTACCCGTTGCGCAGCTCCTTCGCCCCGACGTACAACATGGCGGTCAACCTCGTGGCCACCGTCGGTCGCCAGACCGCCCGCGAGATCCTCGAGAGCTCTTTCGCGCAGTTCCAGGCCGACCGGGCCGTCGTCGGCCTGGCCTCGAAGGTCCGCTCCCAGCAGGAGTCGCTCGAGGGCTACGCCGAGGCGATGCACTGCGAGCTCGGCGACTTCCGCGAGTACGCGCAGATCCGCCACCGCATCAGCGACCTCGAGAAGTCCGGGCGCAAGCAGCGCTCGGCGACCCGTCGCGCCGAGACCGCCGTCTCCCTCGACTCCCTCGAGACCGGCGACATCATCCGCATCGGGGGCCGCCGCTCCGGCCTGGCCGTCGTCGTCATCCCGGCCCGGCCCTACAAGGGGCAGTCCGGCGAGCCCATGGTCCTCACCGAGCACAAGCAGGTGCGCCGGCTCACGACCTCCGACCTCGACGGGCCGGTCACCCCCTTCGGCAAGCTCGCGGTGCCCCGGTCCTTCAACCCGCGCTCGGCCCGGCACCGGACCGATCTCGCGACGACGCTGCGGGTCAAGGCGCCCCACGAGGGGGCGCCGTCGATCCGGCGCGAGGCGAAGGAGGCCGCCGGGGGAGAGGACGCCCGGCTGGTCCGCCTGCGCCAGGAGCTGCGGGCGCACCCGTGCCACGCGTGCCCGGACCGCGAGGAGCACGCGCGGTGGTCCGAGCGCTGGTGGCGCCTCAAGCGCGAGCAGAGCGCCCTGCAGCGCACCGTCGACTCCCGGACCGGCTCGGTCGCGGCCCGCTTCGACCGGGTCGTGTCCGTGCTCGTCGACCTCGGCTACCTCGACGAGGGCGGCGACGCCGTGAGCGCGGACGGCGCCCGGCTGCGCCGGCTGTACTCCGAGAAGGACCTCCTCGCCGCCGAGTGCCTGCGCGCCGGCACGTGGAAGCAGCTCACCCCGGCCGAGCTCGCCGCCGCCGTCTCGATGCTCGTCTACGAGCCGCGGCGCGACGACGCCGACCTCATGCCCCGGATCCCGACCGACGGGCTCGCCATCGCCTGGGAGGACATGCAGGAGCGCTGGCGCGACATCGAGGCCCGCGAGCACACCGCGGGGCTCGACCCCACAGACCCGCCCGACGCCGGGATCGCCTGGCAGGTGCACCGCTGGGCGAGCGGCCGCCGGCTCGACGAGGTGCTCCTCGACTCCGACCTCACCGCGGGCGACTTCGTGCGCCGGTGCAAGCAGATCGTCGACCTGCTCGACCAGATCGCGAAGGCCTCCGAGGAGGACCGGCTGCGCAGCACCGCGCGCAAGGCGATCGACGCCGTCATGCGCGGCGTCGTCGCCGCCGACCGCATCGACTGACGCGGCCGGCACCGGGACGCCGCGGGCAGGGCGAAGGGGGAGCGGGGCCGGGTCAGTCGGCCTGCGGGTACAGCGCGGCCGCCGCCCGGCCGAGGGGACCGGCGATCCCGTGGTCGAGCGCGAGCCGGCTCATCCCCGCCGGGTCGGGCAGCTCCGGGCCGATCGTCAGGTCGACGTCCGTCACCGGCACGTCCCGCGCCACGGCGACGACGCGCGGGGCGGCGTCGAGGTAGTCGCTGCCCGCCTCGAGCCGGGCACGCTGCGCGCCCTTGATCGACGGGTCGCCGCTCGCGATCGCCGCGCGGATGCCCTCGAGGGAGCCGTGGGCGGCGATGAGCCGGGCAGCGGTCTTCTCACCGATCCCGGCGACACCGGGCAGCCCGTCGCTCGTGTCGCCACGCAGCACCGCCATGTCGGCGTACGCGTCGCCCGTGGGCACGTCGTACTTCGTGCGCAGGTAGCCCTGGTCGACGACATCGGGGTCACGGACGCCGCCGCGTGCGGTGTAGATGACCCGCGTGCTCGACGCGTCGTCGACGAGCTGGAAGAGGTCGCGGTCGCCCGTCACGACGTCGACGGGCATGACCCCGCGGTAGTGGTGGGCGAGGGTGCCGATGACGTCGTCGGCCTCGTAGTGGGCGGCTCCGACCTTGGGCACGCCCAGCACCTCGAGGCACTGCGCGATGACCGGCACCTGGGGCCCGAGCTCGTCGGGCACCTCCTCGCCCTCTGCGGCGTCCTCGGCGACGCGGTGCGCCTTGTAGGTGGGGATCGCGTCGACCCGCCACTGCGGGCGCCAGTCGTCGTCCCAGCAGGCCGCGACGTGCGTCGGCCGGTAGCGCCCGACGAGGGTCGCGATCATGTCGACGAAGCCGGCGACCGCGTTCGTCGGGATGCCCGACGGCGCCTCCGCCCGGGCCGGGACGCCGTAGAAGGCGCGGAAGTACAGGCTCGCGGAGTCGAGGAGGAGCAGGCGCGGCGTCGCAGACGGCATGGCCGAAGCCTATGCGTCCGGCGCCACGGCGCCCCGTCGCCTATCGTCACCCGCATGGAAGAGGCTGACCAGCGCATCGTCGACCTGCTCGTCGTCGACGGCCGGATGAGCTACACCGATCTCGGGCGCGCCATCGGCATGTCGACGTCGGCGGTGCACCAGCGCGTGCGCCGGCTCGAGGAGCGCGGGGTGATCCGCGGCTTCACCGCCCAGGTCGACCACGCGCAGGCCGGTCGTCCGCTCACCGCCTTCATCGCCGTCGAGCCGCTCGACCACCGTGCTCCCGACGACATCCCGCAGCGGCTGCGCGACGTCGCCGACGTCGAGTCCTGCTACAGCGTCGCCGGCGACGCCAACTACCTGCTCAAGGTGCGCGTCGGCACCCCGCAGGACCTCGAGGCGCTCATCGCGACCATCCGTGCCAAGGCGGAGGTCTCGACCCGCACGACGGTCGTGCTGTCGACCCCCTGGGAGGACTGAGCGCACCGGGTCGACGGCGAAGGGGTGGACGTCCCCGGGTTAGGCTCGGACGTGCCCGAGACCCCCTTCGCCCCGCCCGCCTGGGTGCGCGCCGTCCTCGCGGTCGCCGGCGGGCTGCTCGTCTGGCTCACCTTCCCCGACCACGGGATCCACCTCGCCGGGGTGCCCGGTGTCGCCCTCGTCGGCCTCGCCCTGTGGGGCGTGCGGGCGCGGGTGGGCTTCGGCCTCGGGATGCTCGCCGGCTGGGCGACCTTCCTGCCGACGCTGCACTGGTCGGGCATCTTCGTCGGCGCGATGCCGTGGGTGGCCCTGTCGACCGTGCAGGCCCTCTACGTCGCCGTCATGGGAGCGGTCCTCGCGGCCGTGCAGCGCCCGCTGCTCGCCCGGGGCCGTGTGGTCCTCGCCGCGCTCGCCCTGCCCGTGCTGTGGGTGCTGCAGGAGCTCGTCCGCGGCACCGTCCCCTTCGGCGGCTTCCCGTGGGCCCGTCTCGCCTTCGGGCAGGCCGACAGCCCGCTCGCGCGGTGGGCCTGGCTCGGCGGGGCGCCGCTGATCAGCCTCGTCGTCGCGCTCCTCGCGGTGCCGCTCGTGCTGCTCGTCGTGCGTCGCACGTTGCGCGCCGCCCTCCTCGTGCCGGTCGCCGTCGCCCTCGGGCTCACCGGCCTGCTCCTCCCGGTCCACGCCGAGGCGCCCGAGGGCTCGACGCCGGCCCGGATCGGGATGGTGCAGGGCAACGTGCCGCGCGCCGGCCTCGACTTCAACGCCGAGCGGCGTCAGGTCCTCGACAACCACGTCACGGGCACCGAGGAGCTCGGCCGCTCCGGTGAGCGCCTCGACCTCGTCGTGTGGCCGGAGAACTCCAGCGACATCGACCCGCTGCGCAACCCCGACGCCGCCGCCCAGGTGCAGCGCGCGCTCGACGCCGTCGACGTGCCCGTCGTCGTCGGCGCGATCCTCGACGAGCCGAGCCCGGAGGTGAGCAACGCCAGCCTGCTCTACGAGCCCGGCCGTGACGCCCCGACGGCCCGCTACGTCAAGCAGCACCCCGTCCCCTTCGCCGAGTACGTCCCGTACCGGGACTTCTTCCGCCTCTTCTCCGACAAGGTCGACCTCGTGCGGGTCGGCTTCGCGAAGGGGCCCGGGCCGCAGGCCTTCCCCGTCGAGGGGTCCGCGGGCGGCTTCTCCGTCGTGCCGACGATCTGCTTCGAGGTGGCCTACGACGGGCTCATGCGCGAGGCGGTCCACCACGCCGAGGACGGCGGGCTGCCCAGCGTGCTGCTCGTGCAGACGAACAACGCGACCTTCGGGTACACGGCCGAGTCGACCCAGCAGCTCGCGATCTCGCGGATCCGGGCCATCGAGCACGGCCGACCCGTCGCCCACGTCTCGACCGTCGGCGTGAGCGCCGTCATCGCCCCCGACGGGTCCGTCACCCAGCCCACCGAGCTCTTCACCGCGGCCCAGGTCGTCGGCACCTTCGACGCCCGCACCGGGCTCACCCCCTCCGACCGGCTCGGCCCGTGGGTGGAGATCGGCAGCGCCCTGGCCCTCGTCCTGCTCGTCGTGGCGGGGCGACTGCGCGGGCGCCGGGCGGATAAAGTCGACACCTCACCGAAGACGAAGCTGGAGTCGAGTGCCCGTGCCTGACGCCCCCCTGCGGCCCCCCATCACCCGGGTGGCCGTGCTCATCCCGACCTACAACGAGCGCGAGAATCTCCCGCGCGTCGTGCAGCGCGTGCGCGACAGCGTGCCGAGCGCCGACGTCGTCGTCCTCGACGACAACAGCCCCGACGGCACCGGCGCGGTCGCCGACGAGCTCGCCGCCGCCGACGACCAGGTCCACGTCCTGCACCGCCAGGGCAAGGAGGGTCTCGGCGCGGCCTACCTCGCCGGCTTCCGCTGGGCGCTCGACGCCGGCTACGACGCCGTCGTCGAGATGGACGCCGACGGCTCGCACCGCCCGGAGGACCTGCCGGCGATGCTCGAGGCCGCGCGTGACGCCGACCTCGTCATCGGCTCGCGCTACGTGCGCGGCGGCAGCGTCGTCAACTGGCCGCTGTCGCGCAAGGCGATCTCCATGGGCGGCAACCTCTACATCCGCGCGATCCTCGGCATGCCGGTCAACGACGCGACGGCCGGCTACCGGGTCTACCGCGCGGACACCCTGCGCGAGATCGGCCTGCACCAGGTCGAGAGCGCCGGCTACGTCTTCCAGACCGACCTCACCGTGCGCACCGTGCGCGCCGGGATGCGCGTCGTCGAGGTGCCGATCACCTTCGTCGAGCGCGAGATCGGCGAGTCGAAGATGGACGGCGACGTCGTCAAGGAGTCGATGCGGCGCATCACCGGGTGGGGCGTGCGCCACCGCCGTGACCAGGCCGCCTCCCTCCTGCACCGCGAGCGGCGGTGGCACCGGCTGTGAGCCAGATCCACGGCCAGCCCGGAGCACCGCGACGGCGGCGCCGCGTCCTGCCGTGGGTGCCGGTGGCGCTGCTGCTGCTCGTCGTCCTCGAGCTCGCGGTGATCATCGCCGTCGGCCGCCGGATCGGGGCCTTGTGGACGATCGTCTCGCTCGTCGCGCTCTCGGTCGCCGGCGTGTGGCTGCTGCGGCGCGAGGGTGCCCGGGCGATGCGCGCCCTGCGCACGTCCGCCCGCACGGGCGAGATGCCCAGCCGGGCGCTGGCCGACGGCATCCTCGTGCTCGTCGGCGGTCTGCTGCTCGTGCTGCCGGGCTTCGTCACCGACGTCGTCGGGCTGCTGCTCGTCCTGCCCTTCACCCGCCCCCTCGCCCGGCCGCTGCTCGAGGCGGGTATCCGGCGTCGCGTCTTCGGCGACCTCGGGGTGATCCGGGTGCGCACGGCCACCCACCGCGACGGGCGCTCGCGCCGCGACGGCCCCGACCCCGGCGACGAGGTCGTCGAGGGCGAGATCGTCGACTGAGAGACGCCGAGCACGGTCCGACGGGGGAGGGGGTCCCCCTTCGCCCGCCAACCCCCGCGCGACGTGCCGTGCCTGCACGACGAGAGCCGCCCCGGTCGTGCCGGGGCGGCTCTTGTGCGAGGAGGGTGCGGTCAGGCGGAGCGCTTGCGCGGCTTCTCGCCGCGACGCTCGCGCAGGAGCGCCAGACGCTCCTCGAGGAGCTCCTCGAGCTCGGGGACGGAACGGCGCTCGAGCAGCATGTCCCAGTGGGTGCGGGCGGGCTTCGTGGGCTTGAGCTCGGGCTCGGGGCCGTCGAGCAGCTTGCCGAGCTTGCCGCAACGGCACTCCCAGGTGCTGGGGATCTCGGCCTCGACCGAGAAGGGCAGCTCCGTGCGGTGGCCGTCGTCACACACGTAGGTGGTGATCTGCCGCTCGCTGGGGACGACGTTCGCGGTGGTCTCCATGCTGAACGACACCATGCGGGTGCCGCGAAGTGTGCGCTCTGCCATCTCAGTACTCCTCGTCGATCAGGGGGTGCGCCCGCCCTGCTGTCGGGCACACATGAAGAACGCCCGGGGGCGTCCAGTTTGTTCCGGCTCCGCGGCAGGCGTGAGGTACGTCGCCTGCGACTCAGATCACATGAGGGGGTCGATCTGCGCTCTTCGGCGAGCGAGCGATGTCGGCAGTCCGTCAGGTTACCGCGTCGTACCCGTGTCGCGCACATCGGCCCACGGGGCGAGGGTACGGTCCCCCTGTGACCCAGCACCGAAGCGACGTCGACGCCGACCTGCCCCTCGCGCCGCCCGGCTCCGCGCTGCGGCACGGGGACTCTCGGACGCCACGTCGCACGGTCGTGTCCTGGGCGATGTGGGACTGGGGCGCCCAGCCGTACAACACGGTCATCATCACCTTCGTCTTCTCCGTCTACATCACGAGCTCGAGCTTCGGCGCGACGAACGCGACGTCGACCGCCCTGGCGATCGCCACCGGCATCTCCGGCCTCGTCGTCGCCCTCGTCGCCCCCGTCCTCGGGCAGAACGCGGATCGCAGCGGTCGCACCGTGCGCAACCTGCGGGTGCAGACCTGGCTCATGGCGGCCCTGGCCGCCTCGCTCTTCCTCGTGCGTCCCGAGCCGGGCTTCCTCCTGCTCGGCCTCGTCCTGCTCGGCGTCGGGTCGATCGTCTCCGAGGTCGCCGGGGTGACGTACAACGCGACGATCGAGCAGGTGGCCACGCCGCGCACCGTCGGCCGGGTGTCCGGCTTCGGGTGGGGGATGGGCTACCTCGGCGGCATCCTCGTGCTCCTGCTGCTCAACTTCACCCTCATCGCACCGGAGCGCGGCCTCTTCGGCGTCACCGGCGCCGACGGCCTCGACATCCGCGTCTCGATGCTCGTCTGCGGGCTGTGGATCGCGGTCTTCACCGTGCCCGCCTTCCTCGTCCTGCGCGACGAGCCGCGCGAGCGGGCCCCGCGCGTGGGCATCGCCGAGTCCTACCGGCTGCTCTTCGCCTCGCTGCGGGCGCTCTACGCGAGCTCGCCCCACACCGTGTACTTCCTGCTCGCCTCGGCGCTCTTCCGCGACGGGCTGGCCGGGGTCTTCGCCTTCGGGGCGATCCTCGCCGCGGGGACCTTCGGGCTCACCGCGGGCGAGGTCATCATCTTCGGCGCCGTGGCCAACGTCGTCGCGGGGCTGAGCACGATGGCGATGGGCGTGCTCGACGACCGGATCGGCCCGAAGCGGGTCATCATCATCAGCCTCGTCGCGCTCGTCGTCATCGGCCTGGGCATCTTCGTCCTCCACGACGGCGGCAAGCCCGTCTTCTGGAGCCTCGGGCTCGTCATGACCGCCTTCGTCGGACCGGCGCAGGCGGCCTCGCGCAGCTATCTCGCGAGGGTCATCCCCGAGGGCCGCAGCGGTGAGATCTTCGGGCTGTACGCGACGACCGGGCGGGCCGTGTCCTTCCTCAGCCCGCTCGCCTTCGCCGCCTTCATCGCCCTCGGCGCAGCGGTGACCGGAGATGACAACACCCAGTACTGGGGCATCCTCGGCGTCGCGCTCGTGCTGCTCGCCGGGCTCGTCGTGCTCATCCCCGTGAAGTCGCACGAGGAGCAGGTGCGGGGCTGATCAGCCCGCGTACTCCCAGTGCCAGGGCTCGGGCAGGCTGCCGCCGGCCTGCGCCCACGCCGGGTGGAACCACCCGTAGAGCGCGGCGTTCTGCTGCATCCACGCGTGCGCGGCGGTGCCGAAGCTGTTGATCCCGCCGCACAGGTCGAGGGCGAGCCCGAGCCCGTGGTTCGAGCGGCCCGGCGTGGCCGCCCAGCCGCCGCGCTGCTGCTTGACGATGACCTGCTCGGCGTAGGAGCGGTAGCTGTCGGTGATGCAGATCGGCGAGCCGGTGTCGCGGGCGTAGGCCTTGCTCATCTCGTTGAAGGCGGCCGCGGCCTTGGGCCGCAGCATCTCGCCGGCCGCGCCGATGAGCGGGCACAGGGCGTTCGGGGGCACCTGGCCGTTGGGGTAGGTGCCCTCGTTGTCCGAGCACGGTGCGGCGCCCTCGAAGGCGCTGACGTCCTGCCCCGCCTTCTCCATCGCCGCGGTGAGGCTCTCCTGGGCGTCCTGCGCGTCGGGGTCGGTGAGCCCGAGGAGGGACTTCACGAGCGGCCCGGCCTCCTTGAGCTCGGAGGCGTACTCCTTGCGCAGCGTCTCCAGCGTCGCCTTGCGCTCGGTGATGACGGCGGTGAGGTCCTTGCGGGCCTTGTCGGCCTTGGCCTTCTCGCTCTTGGCGCGCTTCTCCGCCGTCGCCCGCTTGCGGGAGAGCTGGGCGGCGGTGATGGTGTCGACCCGCACGAGGTCGACGCTGTGGATGCGCTCGTCGGTGAGGTAGCTGAGGTCACCGGCGGAGTCGCCGGCCTTGGCCGGTGACTTCGTCATGATGTTGAGGAAGGCCATGGTGTCGGTGTAGCCGCCGGCCTCGGTGTACGTGCCGAAGGCCCAGTCGCGCAGGTCCTCGCGGCCCGCGTCGAGCCGGTTCTTCAGCCGGGTGGACGCACGACGCGCCTCGTCGGCCTCCTTCTTCGCGGCGCGGTGCTTCGACGTGGCCTCGGAGTAGCGCTCGAGGAGGGTGTTGGCCCGGGTGGAGTGACGGCGCAGCTCGGTGACGAGGGAGCCGATCTCCTTGTTGTTCTTGAGGATGCTCGCGGCGAGCGCGTTGGCCTCGTCGACCTGCTTCCTGACCTCGGCGGGGGAGAGGGCGTCGTCCTCCTCCCCCTTCGCGCTTTCGTCGTAGGCGAAGGGGTCGCTCGAGCTCTCGCTGCCGCTCGCACCGGGAGAGGTGGGGTCTGCGGGCTCGCCGGCCGGGTCACCGGTGGTCGGGGCCGTCGTGCCCGTGGGTGCCGGCTCGGTGGTGCTCGTCGGGGCGGGGGTGGTGCTCGTCGGCGCGACGGGGGAGGGGTCGGCGACCGCGGCGGGGGCGGTCAGCGACCCGGCGACGGTGCACACGGCCACGGCCTGAGCGCATCGGCGCCACGAGATGGTCCCCACTCGGTGTGTCCCCTTGACTGTCGCTGGTGCCAGATGGCACGGCCCCCATGATACGTACGGCACGGGCCCGTGGGGAGGGGATCCCCAGACATCTGCGACAGCCCTCTCGGATCAGCCCCGCTGCAGCCGCACGAGGACCTCGTGGTGGCCGGTCTGCGGGAACATGTCGACGAGGCGCGCCTCCTGCGCGACCCACGACGGCAGGTCGGCGAGGTCGCGGGCCAGCGAGGCGACGTCGCAGCTCGAGTAGACGAGGTGACGCGCCGAGGAGCGCTCGAGGGCCTGCGTCAGCGCACCGATGCCGCGCCGCGGCGGGTTGACGACGACGAGGTCGGCGTCGGCGGTCGCGGCGTCGGCGTCGCCGGTCCCGAAGTCCGCGGCCAGGCCGAGCTCGGCCGCGGTGGTCCGGGCCGCGGCGACGGCCTCGGCCGAGATCTCCAGGCCTCGGACCGGCGTGCCGGCGGGCAGCACCCGCGCCGCGTGGAGGGCGAAACCGCCGACCCCGCAGTACAGGTCGAGCACCGACCGCGGGGCGACGTCGCGGACCCAGCCCGTGGCGGTCTCGTAGAGCGCGGCGGCGGCCGCGGTGTTGGTCTGGAAGAAGCCGCCGGGTCGCAGGTGCAGCGGCACCCCGCCGATGCTCATCGTCAGGTGCTCCTGCTCCGTCAGGAGCACCTCGTGCTCTCCCTCGAGGACGGCCTTGTGCTCGGGCTGGAGGTTGACGCTCACGACGACGAGGGAGGGCAGCTCCTCGAGCAGGCGGGGCAGCGCGTCGCGCAGACGCGGCAGGTGGCGGTCGCTGCGCAGGACGAGACGGAGCATGAGCTCCTCGTCGGGGCTCACGGTGAGGAGCACGTGCTTGAGCTCGCCGCGCCGACGGGGCACGTCGTAGGGCGGCACCTGCAGCCGCTCGAGCCAGTGGGCGACCGGGCCGAAGGCGGCCGAGAGGGCATGAGGGTAGAGCCCGCACCCCTGGAGGTCGACGCCCCGACCCTCCCGGTCGAGGATGCCCAGGGTCAGGGCGCCGGGGGAGCCACCGACGACGAGCTTGGCCTTGTTGCGGAAGCCGGCCTCGGGGGAGGCGAAGGGGGAGCGCCACACGACCTCGGGCGCGACGCGGGCCAGCCGCTCCTGCACGTCCTGCTGCTTGCGCCGCAGCTGGACCTCGTAGGGGATGCCCATGAAGGTGCAGGACCGGCACGCCCCCGCGTCGAAGTAGTCGCACTGCACGCCCTCATCGTGCCACCCGTCCACAGCTCGTCCGTCGCGGCGGTCGCCGTCCACAGCCGCCGCCGGGCCCGTGCACCCGGTCGCACGACGGCGGACCGTGGGGGCTTAGCAGGCCGACGCAGGAGGAGCAGACATGGACGAGCAGGGTCAGGGCAGCGGCACCGACGTCAACGAGGTCCGGCTCGTCGGGCGGGTGAGCGGCGAGCCGACCGTGCGCACGCTGCCGAGCGGCGACGAGGTGGTGACCCTGCGGGTCGTCGTGTCGCGCACCGACGGGCGGCCGGTGGACACCATCGACCTCGCGTGCTGGTCCGCGCGCTCACGACGGGCCGCGCAGCACCTCGCCGACGGCACACGGGTCGAGGTCGAGGGCTCGTTGCGGCGGCGCTTCTACCGCACGCCCGGCGGGGCGGCCAGCCGGTACGAGGTCGAGGTCCGCCGTCTCGTGCGCGAGCGGACGCGTGTCAGCACATGTTGACACTCGGGGCACGCGGTGCCATCGTGTCAACATCTGTTGACGAGGCGAGGTGGCCGGACGATGACCCAGGAGATGGTCGACATGGTCGTGACCTTCATGGACGACGAGGACCCCCGTGCCGCGCTGCGCGGGGGAGCAGAGCTGCGGCGCGGTGTCGAGCGGCGCGAGGCCGTGCTCGTGCGGCGAGCCCGCAGCGCCGGCCTGTCGTGGGCGGAGATCGCCCACGAGCTGGGCGTCAGCCGGCAGGCGGTGCACCGCAAGTACGGCGGCTCGCGCTTCGAGCGAGCGCGCTCGACGTAGCCTGCGACCGTGGACGAGTCATCAGCAGGCAGCACCCGCCGACGCCCCGACGTCACCGACGTCGAGCTCGTCGGCGGGACGGAGAAGGTGCGGCTGCACCTCGTCGAGCACGACCCGGCGTGGGCGCAGGCGTACGCCCGCCATGAGACACGTGTTCGAACGGCGCTCGGGGGAGTCGCACGATCGGTCGAGCACATCGGTTCGACCTCCGTGCCGGGCCTCGCGGCCAAGCCGATCGTCGACGTCCTCGTCACCGTGCCCGACATCACCGCCGAGGAGGACTACCTCGACGCGTTGGTGGCCGCCGGGTACCAGCTGCGGGTGCGCGAGCCCGGCCACCGGCTGGTCCGCACGCCGGAGCGCGACGTCTTCATCCACGTGCTCGAGCCGGACGACCCGGCCGCCGACGACTACCTGCTGCTGCGCGACCACCTGCGCCGTGACGCCGACGACCGGGCGCTGTACGAGTGCACGAAGCGTGAGCTCGTCAGCAGGGACTGGCCGAGCATGAACCACTACGCCGACGCGAAGACCGAGGTCATCGAGGCGATCAAGGCGCGCGCCCGGGCGGCTCGGGACGCTTCCACCTGAGCCTCTTCTTCAGGATGTGGGCGCTCCCTCGTCTTTCGCCGATAATCGACATTATGTCAAGTAGCGCACTCGGTTAGGGTCCCCCGCATGTCGACACCTGTCATCGAGCTCGGACCAGACGCTCTCCTCGTCGAGGGCACCCCCGTCGTGCTGCCCATCCCCATCGGCACCCTCGTCGCGGCCTGGGGCGAGCCCGAGCTCTGGGTCGGCACGGCCGGGTCCGTCGTCACGTGGCACGAGCTCGGGGTCTTCGCGCACCGTCTCGACGAGACGCACGTCAAGACGCTCTGCGTGCAGCTGCGTCCCGAGGCGGACGCCCCGGCCTTCGTCCCCCGGTCGGCCTTCACCGGCCGTCTGGTCGTCGACGGCGAGGTCGTCACCGACGAGCTGCCCGGGGCCGGCGTCGACGCACGTCGCGTCGCCGGGACCGCGACGACCGAGCGTCACGGCGTGCGTCTGCACGCGAGCTACGAGGGCGACCACCTCGAGTCCGTCGAGATGACCGTGCCGAGGACGACCCCGGCCGTGCCGGTCGAGCGCTACGCGCCGCGGCGGGTCGCCGACCCCGTGCGCTTCACCGACCTGGGGCTCAAGCTGGCCGTCGTCGACGAGCTGATGTACCAGCAGGAGGTGATCCAGCCCCGGCTCGACGCCCGTGACTTCGCCCGGTCCTACACCGGGCGGACCATCGACCTCGACGCCGAGGGTCACCGGCCCGTCCCGGAGATCCTCGCCTACCTCCAGGACCTCCAGATCGACCGCAGCGAGGCCGCGCTCGTGCACGAGCTCGTCATCGACGCGGGCAACGACGTCTACCGCGAGGTCGCCCCGCTGTGGGACGGGGAGGACGACACCTTCGACATCGGGTCGTGGGCCGACCTCGACCTCCTCCCCCACCTCACGAGCCTCGACTTCGTCTCGCTCACCCCGGACGACGAGACGCTCGACGTGCTGCGGGCCCGTGGCCTGGATGTCGACGCCTGAGGGCCCTGCGCCGCTCGAGGTGATCGCCGGCGTCCACCCCGGCTCGCCCGACGCACCCCGTGACGTCAGGGCGCCGCGATCAGCGCAGGTCAGCGCGGCGGTGCGCCGCTGGTGGGCCCGCCAGGAGGGATGACCGCTCCCCCGTCCTCTCGACCGGGCGGCCACACATACGGCAGACCCGGCTCGACGTCGTCGAAGAGCGCCCCGTAGTGCGCGGGGAGCTTGGAGAGGAGCGAGGAGCGGTGGCTGCGGTGGAAGGCCTCGTCGCCGAGCCATGACGGCAGCGCGCCCGCCGCGGCGAGCTCGTCTTGGGTGCGCACGGCCTCCACACCCGATCCCGCCAGATCGGCCCGGATCGTCGCGGCGCAGGTGTCGGCGAAGCCCCGCGCGACCCACACCTCGCAGCACGTGAGCGAGTACCGCCCGAGCGCCTCGAGGCAGCCGCGCCACATCGTCACGGCGGGGTGGTTGCGCCACCCGTAGCCCGGCACGGTGAGTCCTCGCACCACCTGGATGCACTCGACGCGCTGCTTGCCCAGACGCTTGTCGTCGAGAGCCTGCGCGGAGGCGGCGAAGTCGGCGTACGGCAGGAAGGTCTGCACGGTCCTCCTCGTCGGGTCTCGGGCCCGGAGGCTCGGCTGCCGGTTCGGCGCTCGAGCGGTGGCAGCTGCCACCCTCGCACGAGGCGGGGTGTGAGACTGCGCGGGTGACCCCCTTCGCCCGGCTCGTCGAGCGCGTCCACCGCCGCCGGCACGACGGGGTCGTCCGTCACCGCGTCGACGTCATGGGCACCACCACCGCCTGGGTCGAGCGGGCGCCCGAGGGGCCGCCGACGGCTCCTGCGCTCGTCCTCGTGCCCGGCCTGTCGATGTCGTGGCGGGCCTACCAGTGGCTCCTCGAGCACCTGCCCCGGGACCGCGTGGTCGTCGCCGTCGACCCGCCGGCGTCCGGTCGCACGGGACGTCCGCAGCGCGGTCTCGACGCCGACGCGCAGGCGACGCACGTCGCGGCCTTGCTCGACCACCTCGGGATCCGAGGCGTCGACCTCGTCGGCCACTCGCTCGGCGCCCTCACCGTGGCGCGGCTCGCGGGCTCGCGGCCGGACCTCGCCCGGCGGGTCGTGCTCGTCGGTCCCTCCCCCGACCCGCACCTGCCGCACGTCCGCGACCACCTCCGGGCCCTCGTGGGCGACGCGCGCCGCGAGCGGCCGCGAGTGCTCGTGCAGGCCGCGACCGACTACGTCCGGGCCAGCCCCGCGCTGCTGCCCGCCTTCGTCGCGCAGATCGGCACGAGCGCGACCGAGCTCATGGCCGGGGTCGTGGCCCCGACGACCGTGCTGCGCGGGGGCCGCGACGCGGTGGCGGGCCGCCGGTGGTGCGCCGACCTCGCCGCCGCGGTCGAGGACGGGCGCTCGCTCGTCCTGCCCGGCGGCACCCACGGGCTGCCGCAGCACGACCCGGCCGATCTCGCCGCCGTCCTGCGCGACGTCCTGCGCTGAGCCCCGCTCGTGGTCCGCGAGACCCGGTCGCCGCCGGCCCGCGACGACCGGGTCTCGCGGACTCCGAGCGGGTCTCGGCGGGTGGCGGTAGTGGGGTGGGAGCTGTGGGCTGGGCTCGGTCGGGTTGGTCAGGTCGGTCGTGCCGGTCAGGCCGAGCCGATGGAGCGCACCGCGGCGCCGAAGACCCACGGGACGCGTGCGGCCGCGGGCACGACGAGCCGGCGCACGGGTCGCAGCCGGGTCGCGGTCACCAGGCCGAGGGTGAGGGCGGTGTGCCGGCGGGTGACCGCTCGCCACCTCGCGTCGTACGAGGCGGGGTCGTCGTCCGTGACCGCGGCCACCGCCGCCTCGCCCTGGGCGACGCCGAGCATCGTCCCCTCCCCCGTGAGCGCGTCGACGTAGCCCGAGGCGTCGCCGACGAGCAGCACCCGACCGGCGACACGGGCTCGGGTGCGCTGGCGCAGCGGCCCGGCGCCCCGGGCCGAGCTCGCGGCCGCGGCGTCGCCGACCCGCTCGAGCAGCGCCGGGAAGCCGGCGAGATGGGTCTCGAAGGGAGCCCGCCGCCGGGTGAGGACCGCCACCCCCACCATCGTGCCGTCGACCGGGGTGACGTAGGCCTCGGCGTCCCGGCCCCAGTGGACCTCGACGTGGTCGCTCCACGGCGCGACGGCGAAGTGCTGGCGCAGGCCGTAGCGCGGCGTGCCGGAGGCGGGGCGCTCGAGCCCCAGCGCACGGCGCGTCGGCGAGTGCAGGCCGTCTGCGGCCAGGAGGTAGCGCGCGCGCACCCGGGTCTGGCTCCCGTCGCGGGTCACCCGCACGGTGACCCCGTCGGCGTCCTGGGTGATCTCGCCGGCCCGCCCCGTGACGAGCTCGACGTCGGCCGCGCCGACGCGATCGGCGAGCGCAGCGTGCAGGGTCGTGCGCCGCACGCCGCGCCCGGGGCCGCTGCCGAAGCCGGCCTGCGCCGACCGCTCCCCCGCCACGTAGCGGATCCCCGCGATCGTCACCCCTGCGGGGTCGACCCCGAGCGCGCGCAGGGCCTCCAGGCCCGCCGGCATGAGCCCCTCGCCGCACGCCTTGTCGACGACCCCGACGCGCTGCTCGACGAGGGCGCACGACAGGCCGGCACGCCGCGCATGGAGCGCGGTGGCCAGGCCGACGGGCCCACCTCCGATGATGACGACGTCGAGCACCGACCCATCATGACTGCCCACCTCGCAGACGGCGCCTGCGCGGCCCGCCCGGTTACCGTGGCGTGGTGCCGCAGACCCCTCGACGACCCGTCCTGCGGGCAGCACGCGGCCTGGCCCTGACGACCCACCCGGGCCCCGCCGTGGCGGTCACGGCCCTGAGCGCCCTGCTCTCCCGCGCGGCCTCCCTCCCCCTCTCGCGCGGCAGCCGCGTGGTCACCGCCGTGGGGTGCGGTCAGCTCGTCATCGGCTGGACCAACGACCTCGTCGACGTCCAGCGCGACCGGGCCGTCGCGCGGGCCGACAAGCCGCTGGCGAAGGGGGACGTCTCCCCCGTCGCCGTGGGGTCGGCGGCCACCCTCGCCGCCGTGAGCTGCGTCGTCGCCTCGATGAGCTGCGGGCGCCGGGCCGGGCTCACCCATCTCGGGCTCGTCGGCTGCGGGGTCGCCTACAACCTCGGCCTCAAGAGCACGTGGTGGTCCTTCGCGCCGTACGCTCTCGCCTTCGGCTCGTTGCCCTCCGTCGCGACCCTCGCGGCCCCCTCCCCCGCCCTCGCGCCGTGGCCGACGACGGCCGGGGCGGCGCTGCTCGGCGTCGGGGCCCACCTCGTCAACGCCCTGCCCGACCTCGAGGACGACGAGGCGACCGGCGTCGCCGGGCTGCCGCACCGCCTCGGCGAGCGCCGCACCCGACAGCTCGTCGGCGCCGTCCTGCTCGGATCCACGCTCGTCCTGCTCGCCGGGCGTCGCCCCCTTCGCGGGGCCGATCTCGCACCCCTCGCGGCGACGCTCGCCCTCGTGCCCCCGGCGGTCCGCACCCGCGGCCGCTCCTCGCTCGCCGCGGTCGTCGCGATCGCGGGCGTCGACGTCGCCCTGCTCGGCAGGGGCCGACCCCGGAAGGATCCCCGTAGATGACCGCACCCCCGCTCGACCGCGCCAGCAGGCTCCGCTCGGTCGGCGCCGTCCTGCCGCCGTACCGCTACGACCAGACCGAGCTCACGACGATGTTCCTCGACATCCTCGGCGAGCAGGACATCCACCCCGAGGTCGTGCGGCGCACCCACGCCAACGCCGGCGTGAGCCAGCGCCACCTCGCGATCCCCGCCGAGCGCTACGCCGCGCTCGAGGACTTCGGGGCGGCCAACGACGCCTTCATCGAGGCCGCCGTCGAGCTCGGCGCGGCCGCCATGCTCGACGCGCTCTCTCAGGCCGGGCTCACCCCCTCCGACGTCGACCTCGTCATGTCGACGACCGTCACCGGGCTGGCCGTGCCCTCGCTCGAGGCCCGGATCGCGGCGCGGATCGGGCTGCGCCCCGACGTCAAGCGGGTGCCGCTCGTCGGCCTCGGCTGCGTCGCGGGGGCCGCGGGTGTCGCCCGCGTGCACGACTACCTCCTCGGGCACCCGCAGGACGTCGCCGTCCTCGTGGCCGTCGAGCTGTGCAGCCTCACCGTGCAGCGCGACGACGCGTCGATGGCCAACGTCGTCGCGAGCGGCCTCTTCGGCGACGGGGCGGCCGCGGTCGTCCTCACCGGCGCCGAGCGCGAGGCGCCCTCGCCGTCGACGAGCCCGGGCAGCGACGTCGTCGTCGTCGAGTCGCGCAGCCGGATGTACGCCGGCACGGAGCGCGCCATGGGCTGGGACATCGGGCAGACCGGGCTGAAGATCGTCCTCGGCGCCGAGGTGCCCGGACTCGTCCTGGCCAACCTGCGCGGCGACGTCGACGGCTTCCTCGCCGACCACGGGCTGACCCGCGAGGACATCGGCTGGTGGGTCGCCCACCCGGGCGGGCCGAAGGTCCTCGAGGCGATGCAGGACGCGCTCGAGGTGCCCCGTGAGGCCCTCGGCATGACGTGGTCCTCGCTCGACCGCATCGGCAACCTCTCCTCGGCGTCGGTCCTGCACGTGCTCGCCGACACCCTGCGCGACCGTCCCCCGGTCCCGGGGACCCACGGGATGCTGCTCGCCATGGGCCCCGGCTTCTGCCTCGAGATGGTCCTGCTGCACGCGGAGGTGTCACGATGAGGTCCACGACCGCCTACTACGGGCTCGTCGCCGCCGTCGGGGTCGAGCGCCTCGTCGAGCTCGTCGTCGACCGCCGCAACCGCCGCTGGGCGGCCGAGCAGGGCGGTGTCGAGACCGGCGTCGGCCACTACCCGGCGATGGTGGCCCTCCACACCGGGCTGCTCGCCGGGTGCGTCCTCGAGGTGTCGAGGGCCCGACGCCCCTTCGTCCCCGCCGTCGGCTGGCCGGCGGTCGCGGGTGTCGTCGCGGCGCAGGGCCTGCGCTGGTGGTGCATCCGCACCCTCGGGCGCCAGTGGAGCACGCGCATCGTCGTCATCCCGGGCGCGCAGCGGGTGACCTCCGGCCCCTACCGCGTCATCCCGCACCCGAACTACGTCGCCGTCGCGACCGAAGGGGTGGCCCTCCCCCTCGCGCACTCCGCGGGCGTCACCGCCACCGTCTTCACCGTCCTCAACGCCGTCCTCCTGCGCCACCGCATCCGCCTCGAGGACGAGGCGCTGCGCTCCCTTCGCCCCGGCACCACCGCCGAGGAGGAGACACCCGAGAGGAGCTGACATGACCGACGCCACGCTCGAGTTCGTCGGGACCGCGACGAGCCTGCTGCGGCTGGGTCCCTTCACGATCCTCACCGACCCGAACTTCCTGCACCGAGGGCAGCTGGCCTACCTCGGCAAGGGGCTCGCCAGCCGTCGTCTCACCGAGCCCACCCGCACCCCGGCCAGCCTGCCCGAGCTCGACGCGATCGTCCTGTCGCACCTGCACGGCGACCACTTCGACCGGGTGGCCCGCCGCGAGCTGACGCGGGACCCGCCGTTGCTCACGACGCCGCAGGCCGCGCCTCGCCTCGACCGGTGGGGGTTCGACGCGGTCGGGCTGAGCACGTGGAGCAGCCACGAGCTCGAGCGTGACGGGGTCGGGCTGAGCATCACCTCGACGCCCGGACGGCACGCCCCGGGTCTCGCGCAGGCGCTGCTGCCGACGGTCATGGGCTCGGTGCTCACCCTCGACACCGGCAGCGGCGAGCCCCTGCGGGTCTACGTCACCGGAGACACCCTCTACCGCGAGTCGCTGCGCGAGGTCGTGGAGCGCTGCGGCCCGGTCGACGCCATGGTCGTCCACCTCGGGGGCACCCGCGTGCTCGGCCTGCTCGTGACGATGGACGACGAGCAGGGCGCCCGTCTCGTGCAGACGATCCGCCCGAAGGTCACCGTGCCGGTGCACTTCGACGACTACCGGGTATTCCGGTCGCCGCGCGAGGACTTCGTCGCCCGCTTCGCCCGCGACGCGCTGCCCGGCGACCTGCGGGTCGTCGAGCGCGGCCGGACGATCTCGCTGGTGCCGTAGCCATGACGTACTACGTCGGGGTGTCCGGGTGGCGCTACCGCGCGTGGCGGGGCGACTTCTACCCGCAGGGGCTCGTCCAGCGCCGCGAGCTCGAGTACGTCGCGCAGCGGATGACCTCGGCGGAGATCAACGGCTCCTTCTACTCCCTGCAGCGCCCGTCGTCGTACGCGACATGGCACGACGAGACGCCCGACGACTTCGTCTTCGCCGTCAAGGGCGGGCGCTTCATCACGCACATGAAGAAGCTGCGCGACGTCGAGACGCCGCTGGCGAACTTCTTCGCGTCCGGGGTGCTCGCGCTCGGCCGCAAGCTCGGACCGGTGCTGTGGCAGCTGCCCGCTCGGACGACCTTCGACCCGGGCCGTGTCGGGGACTTCCTCGCGATGCTCCCCCGCACCCTCGACGAGACAGCGCAGCTGGCCCGCGGGCACGACGACAAGCTCGGCGAGGGCCGCGCGCTCGTCGACCTGCCCGACGGACTGGACGGGCGCCGGCGGGTCCGGCACGCCCTCGAGCCGCGGCACCCGAGCTTCGACACCGACGAGGCTCGTGACCTGCTGCGAGCCCACGACGTCGCCATGGTCGTCGCCGACAGCGCCGGCCGGTGGCCGCGCATGGAGGACTCGACGACCGACCTGCACTACGTGCGCCTGCACGGCGAGACCGAGCTCTACACGAGCGCGTACCCGCCGAGCTCGCTGGACCGCTGGGCCGAGCTGTGCCGCGAGTGGCACGACCAGGGGGGCGACGTGCACGTCTACCTCGACAACGACGCGCGAGGGCACGCGCCCCACGACGCCGTCGCGCTGCTGGACCGGCTGGGCGGCGTGCCGGAGCACCGCACGCCCGTCCCCGGCGGCCCGGGCGAGCAGGGCGGCGGCTGACCAGCGCCCGGGCCGTCGGCGCCGCTACGCTGACGTGGGACATGCAGGACGGGTCGCCCCGCGCTGGTGCTCGCGCGATCCCGCCACCCACCTCACCGAGGAGCCCCCGAGATGCACGTCCTCATCGCCACCGACGGCTCGAAGCAGTCGCTGCGGGCCGCCCGCCACCTCAAGACCTTCGCCGACCCCGCGAAGATCGACACGATCACCGTCCTCGCCGTGACCCGCCCCCTCGCGGCGCTGTCCTTCCACGACGAGATCTCGCCCGACGCGCGCCGGCCCAAGCCGATGGCCGAGGCGTCCTTCCGCGCCGAGGCCGAGGCGGCGGTCAAGGTCGTCGCCGCCGAGTTCGACGACTGGGAGGGCACGACGGTCAAGCGCAGCGTGCGCAGCGGAACCCCGTCGACGGAGATCATCCGGGCGGCCAAGCTCGGTGACGTCGGTCTCGTCGTGCTCGCCAACGGCAACCGCGGGCTGAGCGAGAGCATCCTCATCGGCAGCACCGCGGCCCGTGTGCAGGCGTCGGCGCCGTGCCCGGTCCTCGTCGTGCGCCCGACCCCGAGGCCGCGGCGGCGCAAGAGCTGACGGCGGACGCGGGGCACCGCACGGGTCGGGGATGATGCAGGCGTGAGCGACGCCGACCTGCGGGTGCCGCCGGGGCCTGGGATCCCCGGCGGTCTCGTCATCCCCGGCGGCGAGCTGCGAGAGCGCTTCTCGCGCAGCTCCGGACCGGGAGGGCAGGGCGTCAACACGACCGACTCGCGCACGCAGCTCTCCTTCGACGTGTCCACGACGACGGCTCTGACCGCGTCGCAGCGTCGCCGGCTGCTCGACCGGCTCTCCGGCCGGCTCGTCGACGGGGTGCTCACGGTCGACGCCTCCGAGCACCGCTCGCAGCGCCAGAACAGGTCGGCGGCACGCGACCGCCTCGCGGCCCTGCTGCGCGAGGCGCTCGCCCCTCCCCCGCCGCCACGGCGGGCGACCCGGCGCACCCGTGGCTCGCAGGAGCGCCGGCTGGCGGCCAAGCGGGAGCGCTCGTCGACCAAGCGCGCCCGCTCCCGGCCGCACGGGGACGACTAGCCGACCGGCGGGCCCGGGTGCGGCCCCCGGGCCCACGCGAGCACCTCGTCGAGGTCCAGCCCGTAGGTGGGCCCGCCGGCGTGCTGGTAGGCCTCGACCCGCTCGCCCCCACGCTCGACGAGCCGCCGCCCGCCGGTCTCGTTGCCCCGGGCGAGATGGGTGACGCCGACGCAGACCTGCGCCAGCCCCTGCCAGAGGTCGCGCTCCGACGACGGGGCGGCCTTCCACCTCGCCTCGAGCACCTCGTGCGCCGAGAAGGGGCGCCCCTCGCGCAGCAGCCGACGGGCCTCCTCGACCGTCTCCAGCGGCGGCAGGGGGTCCTCGCTCACCGGCTCGACCCCGGTCGCGCCGTACGGCAGCGGACGTCCGAGGGCGTCGCGCGGGCGGGACTGGCGCGGGCGGCCCTCGTCGTCGCGGTCGCGGCTCACGACGACCTCATCTCGTCGGGCAGCTGCAGGGCGACGACCCGCCCCGACGCGACCTCGTCCTCACCGGCGGTCATCGTCAGCGCGACGGTGACCTTGCGGCCCTTGACCTCCTCGACCCGCCCGCGCACGACGAGCTCGACGCCCATCGGGGTGGGGCGCTGGTAGCGCACCTCGAGCGTGCCGGTGACGTAGCGCAGCGACCCGTCGCCCTCGAGGTCGAGACCGGCGGCGTGCGTCCCGGCGAGCGCGGCCGACCCCGTGCCCGAGCAGTCGAGGACCGAGGCGACGAGCCCTCCGTAGACGTAGCCCGGCATCGCCGTCTGCTCGGGGCCAGGGGTGAATCGGGTGATCGTCTCGGTGCGCGACCCGTCGGCCCACCGGGTCTTCAGGTGGTGCCCGAAGGGGTTGCGCGCCCCGCAGCCGTAGCAGTGGGCCGCGTCGGCGGGGTAGTGGTCCTGGACGGCCGGTCCCTCGCCGGCCGTGGTGCCAGCGGTGCCGGCGGCCTCCGCCCGCCGGGTGCCCAGCCAGCGCCGGCTCGCCTCGACGAGAGAGTCACCGAGCGGCGTCGGGTTGTGGGCGACCTCCCAGCGGTAGCCGTCCGGGTCGGCGAAGTAGCCCGAGTACCCGCCCCACTCCCGGCGCTGCCCCGCGGTGACCTGCGCGCCGGCCGCGGCCGCGAGGGCGAGCACCGCGTCGACCTGGTCGGCGTCGGTGACGTTGTGCGCGAGGGTGATCGGCCCGATCCCCTCGGCCGGCTCGCCGACCTCGGCGACGAAGCCCGCGCGGTCCCACAGCGAGAGGACGAGGCCGTGGGCGAGGGGCAGGAAGAGCACCTCCCCCGGCTCGTGGAGGACCGGCTCCCAGCCGAGCCCGTCGACGTAGAAGGCGTGCGACCGCCCGACGTCGGCGACGGCCAGGGTGACGAAGTTCGCGCGCTGCTCCATGCCCGCCACGCTAGCCCGGCCCCGCCGCACGAGCAGGTGCGACGGGGCCGGGCATCGGTGCGGGCGGCTCGGTCGGCACCGGGGTGGGAGAGGTGGTCAGTGCGAGGTGCCGGCCTCCTGCGTCGTCGGCTCCTCGTCCCGGGCGTCGCGGCGGTTGGCCATGAGGCTGGTGATCGTCGTGATCGTCAGCGCCCCGACGATGACGCCGAGCGAGGCGAGGGTCGGGATGGTCGGGACCGACTCCCACACCCCGTGCGCCCAGTGGAGGATGAGCTTGACCGAGATGAAGGCGAGGATCGCCGCGAGACCGTAGCCCAGGTGGCGCAGCTTGCCGATCATCCCCTCGAGGACGAAGTACAGGGCGCGCAGGCCGAGCAGGGCGAAGGCGTTGGTGACGAAGACGAGGTAGGGGTCACCGGTGATGCCGTACACGGCGGGCACGGAGTCGATCGCGAAGATGAGGTCGGTGCCGAGGATCGCGAGGACGACGAGCGCGAGCGGGGTCAGGGCCTTGCGACCGCGCTCCCCGACGATCATCTTCGTGCCCCGGTAGTCGTCGGTCACCGGGTAGAGGCGACGGGCGAGGCGCACGATCTTCAGCTCGTCGACGTCGACGCTGTGCTCGCCGGAGCGGGCGTCGCGCAGGACGGTCCACGCGGTGAAGAGCAGGATCGCGCCGAAGAGGAGGAACATCCACGAGAAGCGCGCGATGAGCGCCGCGCCGACCGCGATGAAGGCACCACGCATGACGAGGGCCCCGACGATGCCGATGAGCAGGACGCGCTGCTGCAGCACCCGCGGCACGGCGAAGCTCGTGAGGATGAGGATGAAGATGAAGAGGTTGTCGACGGAGAGCGACTTCTCCACGAGGTAGCCCGTGTAGTACTCGACGCCGATCTGGGAGCCGTGCTGGCTCCACACCCACAGCCCGAAGGCGAGGGGCAGGGCGATGTAGAAGGCCGACCAGCCGACGGCCTCCTTCATGGAGACCTCGTGCGGGCGCCGGGTGAGCAGGAAGTCGAGGGCGACGAGCGCCAGGACGCCGGCGATCGTCACCCACCACAAGGTGGCGTCCGCGATGGACTCGATACCGGGAGCGGCCGAGGCGGCCGAGGACAGGGAAGACACAGCAAGGACCTCGCATCGTCGAGCGGTGCGAGGTCTCCTTCGCCCGACGCCGGGCCGTGCACCGGGCGGGGCATGGACCCCGCGGAATGACCGGCGACACGCTGGGAAGTACTCCCCTCGTGGTTGCACATTAAACCAGGCGGGCTCTCAGCGGGGCAAAGCGGCAGGGGTGTCGTACACCTCCCCTACAGTCGATGACATCTGGCCGATGTGTAACAAGGTGTCACGAGAGGACGCGACGATGCGCAACCCGTACACGCCCGGTGAGCTGCCCCGCGTCCTCGCCGGGCGCGAGGACCAGCAGCACCGCATCCGCGGCGTCCTCAGCCGGGTGAGCGCCTACGGCGAGACCGGCGGCCCGCCCGTCGTCTTCCTCGGCCCGCGCGGCGTCGGCAAGACCTCCCTGCTGCGCGAGGCGCAGCGCGACGCCGACGAGCACGGCTTCCTCACCGTCTGGGTCTCCTGCCACCACGGCGCCCCCTTCCTGCCCGACCTCGTCAGCCGGGTCGACCACGCCCTGCGGGCGGCGGACGTCGTGGCGAAGGGGGACCGCCGCTCCCTCCGCCTCGACGAGATCGCCGTCGAGCTCGGCGTCCCGACCGGGGTCAAGGTCTCCGCCCGGGCTGCCCCCGACGAGGGGGGCGGCGCCGAGACGGGCGCCCAGGTCTCGGCTCTCGAGGATCTCCTCCACGGCACGGCGACCCGGGTGCGCGAGCGCGGCGGGTCCGGCCTGCTCGTGCTCGTCGACGAGCTCCACGCCCCGAGCCGGACCGACCTCGCGGTCCTGCTCAACGCGATGCAGAACCTCGCGGGCGGGCGGGAGGACTCCCCCTTCGCCCTCGTCTGCGCCGGGCTCCCCTCGAGCGTCTCCGTCCTCACCCGGGCGGCGACCTTCGCCGAGCGCAGCACCTTCGTCACCCTGCCGCCGCTCGCGCCCGAGGCCGCGGCCCAGGCGGTGGGCGAGCCCGCCGAGGAGCTCGGCGTCGGCTGGACCGGCCCGGCGCTCACCGAGGTCGTCGAGCGCGCCCAGGGCTTCCCCTACCTGCTCCAGGTGCTCGCCCACGCGACCTGGCAGAGCGCCTCGCCGGTGGCCGGCGACCGGCTCGGGGTCGCCGATGTCCGCGCCGGGCTCCCCCTCGTCGAGGCGCAGCTCGACGCCATGTTCGCCGCCCGGTGGGGTGCGGCCACCCCGCTCGAGCAGCACCTGCTGACCGTCATGGCGCACGCGGGCAGCGCGAGCGTGACCCGCGCCGAGATCGCGGCGGGCATGGGCCGCTCGACCCAGTCGCTCGGCATGCCCCGCGAGCGGCTCATCGACAAGGGCATCGTCGAGCCGGCCGGGCACGGCCGCCTCCGCTTCACGATGCCCGGCTTCGCCGAGTACCTGCGGGCGACGACGGCGACGGGCGACGCCAGCCGCCCCTCGACGTGACGGGTCAGGACCCGGCGACCATCGCGGCGAAGAGCCCGACGTAGAAGAGGACGAAGATCGCGACGACGGCGACGCCGACGCCGAGGAGCACCGTGCCGACGATGCCGAGGATGCGCCCGATCGAGACGAAGTCGCGGTGGCCGTAGCGCCCCGGGCTCGCGTCGATCTCGCGCAGGGCCTGGTTGCCGAGGTACCACGCGATCGGCGAGGTGACCCACACCCCCATGATGCCGACGATGCCGAGCACGAGGATCGTCACCGCCTGGGGGTGGTCGGGCGGCATCTGCGCCATCTGCGGGAAGGGGTGCGGCGCCCACGGGCCGGCCGCGGCACCCGGCACCTGCTGCTGCGGTGCCGGCTGAGTGCTCCCGGACGCGGGGATCTCGGTCGTGGTGCCGGCCCCCGCCGGACCGGTGACCGGCCCCTGCTCGACGTCGTCGCCCCTGCTCTCCTGCGTCATGCCCGCACCCTACGCGGGGGCCGTCAGGGCGACGATGGGGAGATCTCCCCCGGCCGCGCTACCGTGACCTCGGTCTCGACGCGGAGACCTCCCCCGACCCGTCAGGAGATCGACGATGCGTGCGCTGGTCAAGACCCGTCCCGGACCAGGTCTGGAGCTGGTCGACGTGCCCGAGCCGACGCCCGGGCCGCGCGACGTCAAGATCCGCGTGCTGCGCGCCGGTCTGTGCGGCACCGACCTGCACCTGCACGACTGGGACCGCTGGGCCGCCTCGACGGTCACGACCCCCCTCGTCCTCGGCCACGAGTTCAGCGGCGTCGTCGCCGAGGTCGGCTCCGACGTCACCGACGTCGAGGTCGGGGCGCTCGTCTCGGGCGAGGGCCACGTCGTGTGCGGCCGCTGCCGCAGCTGCCGGGCCGGCCGCCGTCACCTGTGCATCAACACCTCGAGCGTCGGCGTCAACCGCGACGGCGCCTTCGCCGACTACGTCGTCATCCCGGCGACCAACGTCTGGGTCCAGCCCGAGGACTTCGACCCCGACCTCGCCGCGGTCTTCGACCCGCTGGGCAACGCGACCCACACGACCCTGTCCTTCCCGCTCGCAGGCGAGGACGTCGTCGTCACCGGCGCCGGGCCCATCGGCGTGATGTCGGTGGCCATCGCCCGGCACGTCGGCGCCCGCTACATCGCGGTGACCGACCTCTCCGACGAGCGTCTTGAGCTCGCCCGTGCCGCCGGCGCCGACATCTGCGTCAACCCGGCCCAGACCGACCTCAGCCAGGTGATGCGCGACCTCGGGATGCGCGAGGGCTTCGACGTCGGGCTGGAGATGAGCGGCGCTCCCCCGGCCGTCGCGTCGATGATCGACCACATGAACCACGGCGGGCGGATCGCGATGCTCGGTCTGCCCGGCGAGCCCTACCCCGTGGACTGGGGCAAGGTCATCACCCACATGATCACCATCAAGGGCATCTACGGCCGCGAGATGTACGACACCTGGTACGCCATGAGCGCGATGCTCTCGACGTCTCGCCCCCTTCGTGATGCGGTCACCTCCGTCATCACCCACCGCTACCCCGCCACCGACTGGCAGACGGCCTTCGACACCGCCCGATCGGGCCGGTGCGGCAAGGTCGTCATGGACTGGAGCTGATCGCATGTACACCATCGAGGACGACCTGGCCGCCGAGCTCGCCGAGATCGAGGCCGCCGGGCTCACCAAGCACGAGCGGCTCATCACGACCGCCCAGTCGGCGCACATCGCGACCTCGCGGGGCGAGGCGCTGAACTTCTGCGCCAACAACTACCTCGGCCTGGCCAACCACCCCGAGATCGTCGCCGCCGCCCACCGAGCGCTCGACGAGTCCGGTTTCGGCATGGCGAGCGTGCGCTTCATCTGCGGCACCCAGACTGGGCACCGCGAGCTCGAGCGGGCGATCGCCGACTTCGTCGGCACGCAGGACGCGATCCTCTTCCCGTCGTGCTTCGACGCGAACGGCGGAATCTTCGAGGTGCTCCTCGGGCCCGAGGACGTCATCATCTCCGACGCGCTCAACCACGCGTCGATCATCGACGGCGTGCGCCTGAGCAAGGCCCAGCGCCGCCGCTACGCCAACCGCGACATGGCCGACCTGCGCACCCAGCTCGAGGAGGCGAAGGGGGCCCGCCGCGTCCTCGTCGTCACCGACGGCGCCTTCTCCATGGACGGCTACCTCGCCCCGCTGGAGCAGATCTGCGACCTCGCCGACGAGTTCGGCGCGCTCGTCATGGTCGACGACTCGCACGCCACCGGCTTCGTCGGCGAGGGCGGCCGTGGCTCGCACGAGGCATGCGGCGTCATGGACCGCGTCGACATCATGACCGGCACGCTCGGCAAGGCGCTCGGCGGCGGCAGCGGCGGCTACGTCGCGGCCCGGCAGGGCGTCGTCGACCTGCTCAAGCAGCGCGCCCGGCCCTACCTCTTCTCGAACGCCGTCGCGCCGGCCGTCGTCGCCGGCTCGCTGCGGGCGCTGGAGATCGCGCGCGACTCCGACGAGCCGCGCCAGGTGCTGCGACGCAACGCCGAGCTCTTCCGCGCGCTCATGGGCGAGGCCGGTTTCGAGCTGCTGCCCGGCGAGCACGCCATCGTCCCGGTGATGTTCCCCGGCGAGGACGGCGCCCGCCAGGCCGGCCTGGTCGCCGACCGCATGCTCGAGCTCGGCATCTACGTCATCGCCTTCTCCTACCCCGTCGTGCCGAAGGGGCAGGCCCGCATCCGCGTCCAGCTCTCCGCCGCGCACAGCGAGGACGACGTGCGGGCGTGCGTCTCCGCCTTCGTCCAGGCCCGTGAGGACGTCACCGCCGCCTGACTCATTTTCCCGCCCAGGGCGGGAAAGCTCGACCTCGGGAAGGAACCTTTCCTTCCCGAGGTCGAAGCTTGTTTCCCGACGGGGCGTCCCGGTCAGCCCTCGACGAAGGGGTGTGCGTCACCGGCGCCCTGACGGGCGATCTCGGCGGTGCCCGAGCTGTAGTCGACGACCGTCGTCGGGGCGGTGCTCACCTCGCCAGCGTCGATGACGACGTCGACGGCGTGGTCGAGCTCCTCCTTGACGTCCCACCCGAAGACCGGGGTCTCCTCCTGACCGGGCAGGAGCAGGGTGCTCGAGAGCATCGGCTCGCCGAGCTCGGCGAGCAGCGCCTGGACGACCGGGTTGTCGGGGATGCGCACGCCGACCGTCTTCTTCTTCGCGTGGAGCAGGCGTCGGGGCACCTCCTTCGTCGCCGGGAGGATGAAGGTGTACGGCCCGGGCGTCGTCGCCCGCACGGTGCGGAAGACGTGGTTGTCGACGTGGACGAGCTGGCCGAGCTGGGCGAAGTCGCGGCACAGCAGCGTGTAGTGGTGCTTGTCGTCGAGCCGCCGGATGTCGCGGATGCGGTCCTTGATGCTCTGGTCGTCGAGCCGCCCGCCGAGCGCGTAGCCGGAGTCGGTGGGGAAGGCGACGAGGGCGCCCTCGCGGATGCGCGCGACGACCTGACCGATCGTGCGCGGCTGGGGGTTGTCCGGGTGCACTTCGACGAAGGTGGCCATGGGGCCAGGGTAGGACGCACGGGGCGCCACCGGATCAGTCGCGGGCCAGCTCCTGCGCGAGCGTCGTCGCGAGGGCACGGGCGGGCCGCCCCACGCCGATGAGGGTCGCCGACGCCGGGCCGGTCCAGTCGCCGTAGCCGACGAAGGCCACCCGCGGGTCCGTGACCGAGCGGGCCCCGTCGACGACGGGGATGCCGTCGCGGGTGCGCAGGCGCAGGGAGCGCAGGTGCCGCAGCGCCGGGCGGAAGCCGGTCGCCCACACGACCGCGTCGAGGTCGACGTGCTCGCGCCCGATGACCGCCCCGGTCGCGTCCATCCGGTCGAACATCGCCCGCAGGCGCAGCGCCCCCTTCGCCCGGGCCTCGCGCACGCTGGGCATCGCGACGATCGTCCCCGCGAGCTCGGACTCGAGGTCGCGGGCGTCACCGGTGATCCGGGCGCTCGCCCGCTCGAAGAGGTAGCGCCCGTCGACGTCGTCGGGCAGGAAGCGCAGCCGACCGAGGGAGGCGAGGTGCACCCGGGCGGCGTGCCCGAGCAGGTCGGCGGTGATCTGCACGCCGGAGTTGCCGCCGCCGACGACGGCGACCTGCTGCCCCACGAAGGGCTCGGGCCCGCGGTAGTGGGCGGAGTGCACCTGCGTGCCCTCGAAGCAGGTGGCGCCCTCGACGAGCGGGACGAAGGGGGCCCGCCACGTCCCCGTCGCGCTCACGACGTACCGGGCGCGCACGCTCCCCTCGCCGGTGACGACGTCGAGGCCGTCGTCGTCCGCCCGCACGTCGCTCACGTGGACGCCTCGGCGGACCGGCACGTCGTAGCGCTCCTCGTAGGCGGCGAGGTAGGCGAGCACGTGGTCGACGGGCGGGAAGACGTCGGGGTGCTCGGGCATCATCCACCCGGGCAGCGAGGAGTATCCCGACGGGGAGAAGAGGCGCAGCGAGGGCCACGTGCGCCGCCACGCGCCGCCGGGCTCCTCCTGCTCGTCGAGCACGACGTGGTCGACGCCGTGCCGGCGCAGCCAGTAGCTCGTGGCCAGCCCGGCCTGGCCCCCGCCGACGACGACGACGTCGGCGCGGTCAGCCATCCGTCTCCGGCGCCTGCTCCTGCATGCGGATCGGCGTCCCGCGCTGGACGGTGCGGGAGACCGTGCACAGCCGGTCGCGCGACTGGGCGACGGCACGCGGCAGCATCTCGCGGGCGCGGTCGCCGTCCTCGCCCGCGGGGAAGCGCAGGGTGAAGGTGACGTCGAGGTCGACCATGTGGTTGCCGTCCTGCGGCGTCGAGGTCTTCGTGCCGCTCGCGACCACCTCGAAGTGCTCGGGCTCGGCCCGGCGGCTCGTGATGTGGTCGACGTCGACGGCGCTGCACCCGGCGATGGCCGCGAGGAGCAGCTCGACGGGCGTGAAGTCGTCGTCCTCGCCGCTGCCCAGAGCGATGCTGCCGCCACGCGCGTTGCGCGCCTCGTAGCGCCCCAGCTCGGTGCGGGACAACGAGACCTCACGATGCCCCGGTCCGGTCCCGCCGGTCGTCTCGGCGTCTTCCTGCTGGCTCATCGCGCTCCTGGGGTCGAGGGGAGATCGGGGTGCGGTCCCATCTTCGTCAGAGCGGGTCGCCCGCGCCACCCGGTGACCAGGGCTGGGATCGTCCTACGGTGGCGTCATGACCTCCCACGGCCACGGCCGCCTCATCCTCGTCCGTCACGGCCAGACGCAGTGGAGCCGCGACGGGCGCCACACCGGGCTCACCGACCTGCCGCTGCTGCCCGAGGGCGAGGCCGACGCGGCTTCCCTGCGTCCGTACCTCGCCCGCCTCGACCTCGCTCTCGTCCTGTCCTCCGACCTCGGGCGGGCGCTGCGCACGGCCGAGCTCGCGGGGCTCACGCCCGAGGTCGACCCGGACCTGCGCGAGTGGGACTACGGCGGGGCCGAGGGCCGCACGACCGAGCAGGTCCGAGAGGACGAAGGGGGTCGGTGGACCGTCTTCGACGGCGTGCCGCCGGGGCAGACCCCCGGCGAGACCGTCGAGGAGGTCGCCGCGCGCGCCTCGCGCGTCCTCGCCCGGGTGCGGCCGGTGCTCGAGGGCGAGCACGCGGCCCCGGCCGACGTCTGCCTCGTCGGGCACGGGCACGCCCTGCGCATCCTCACCGCGGTCTGGCTCGGGCACTCGCCCCGCCTGGCCGCCCAGCTCGAGCTCTCCCCCGGCTCGCTCAGCCTGCTCGGCCGCTACCGCGAGGACGCGTCGGTCGTCGCGTGGAACGTGCCCGCCACCGGTCTCGACGCCCTCGTCTGACCCCCTTCGCCCGGCACCCCTTCGCCCCCTTCGCCGGTCGTGGGTC
Organism: Janibacter melonis; assembly: GCF_003721155.3. NCBI lineage: Bacteria > Bacillati > Actinomycetota > Actinomycetes > Micrococcales > Intrasporangiaceae > Janibacter > Janibacter melonis. The sequence goes on from NZ_CP044548.2 coordinate 848,401, forward strand.
TCACCACCAGCGGCGGGGCCGCTACGGCAGCGGCCAGGTGTGCACCGGCTCGTTGGTGTGCATGTGCTCGACGTACAGCTCGAGCATCTGCGACAGGGCGCTCGCCCGGTCGGCCCCGCGCTCCTCGAGCCGGCGGACCGCCTCGGTCTGCCACACGGCGCCGTTCTGGCCCGTCGTGCAGCGTCCCTCGATGACGGAGAGGTAGCGGTCGCTCACCGCCGGTGAGACGCCCCAGTCCTCGAGCCCACGGGCCGCGACCGGCAGCAGGTGCCGCAGGGTGAGCTCGTCGACCCCGACCTCCCCCTGGCCCGGCCAGTACAGTCGGGCGTCCATGCCGCCGCGCGCCGCGGCCTCGAAGTTGGCCCGCGCCGCCGCGAAGGACAGCCGGGTCCACACGGGACGCTCCTCGGTGGCCAGCGTGCGCACGAGCCCGTAGTAGAAGGCGGCGTTGGCCATGACGTCGACGATCGTCGGGCCCGCGGGCAGGACGCGGTTCTCGACCCGCACGTGGGGCTTGCCGTCGGCGATGTCGTAGATCGGGCGGTTCCACCGGTAGACGGTGCCGTTGTGGAGGTTGAGCTCGGTGAGGGCGGGGGTGCCGTGCTCCTCGAGGACGGCCACGGGGTCCTCGTCGGTCGACTCCGCGAGCAGCGCGGGGAAGTAGCGCACGTTCTCCTCGAAGAGGTCGAAGATCGAGGTGATCCACCGCTCGCCGAAGAAGACGCGCGGGCGCACGCCCTGGTTCTTCAGCTCGATGGGGCGCGTGTCCGTGGCCTGCGCGAAGAGCTCGATGCGGGTCTCCGCGTGCAGCCGGCGGCCGAAGAAGAAGGGCGAGTTCGCGGCGAGCGCGACCTGGGGGGCGCTCACCGCCTGGGCGGCGTTCCAGTGGTCGGCGAAGTCGGAGGGGCTCACCTGGAGGTGCAGCTGGACCGAGGTGCACGCCGACTCGGGTGCGATGGAGTCGGCGAAGGTCTCCAGCCGCTCCCCCGTCGGCCCCTCGATGTCGATGACGATGTCCTCGCCGCGCGCCTCGAAGATCGAGTCGTTGAGCGCGGTGTAGCGGTTGTTGCGGCTGATCCACTCGCCCTGGAAGTGCTCCGGGCGGATCGTCGGCAGGATCCCGATGGGCACGATGCGCGCGCCGACCGCCCGCGCGCGCTCGTCGGCGGCGTCGAGAGAGGCGCGCAGGTCCTGCTCGAGGGCGAGGGCGGCGTCGCCGGGCAGCGGGCGGGGGGCGACGTTGAGCTCGATGTTGTACTGCGCGAGCTCGGTCTGGTAGCCGGGGTCGTCGATGGCGGCGAGGACCTCGGCGTTGGCGAAGGCGGGATCGGCCGCCTCGTCGAGGAGGTTGAGCTCGATCTCGAGCCCGGTCAGGGGCCGCTCGGCCTCGAAGCTCGACTGCGCGAGCATCCGCTCGAAGACGTCGAGGTCCTGGTGGACCTTCTCCCGGTAGCGCTGACGCTCCTCTCGCGAGTAGCTCTGCGCCGATACTTCCTTGCCCACTCCGGCCTCCTGGGGTCGGTCCGCCGCGGTCGCGACCTGGGTGCCCAGGCTAGACGTCAGACCCGCGCCACGACGGGCGAGCGCGGGGGTCGGTCGGGGCCGCTCGTGCCAGGTCGGCGGCGGCACGCCCCACGAGGTCCGGGGCGTTGTCGGCGCGGGCTCGTACGGTCGTGCCATGCGGCTGATCCACACCTCCGACTGGCACCTCGGACGCGCCTTCCACGGCGTCCGGCTGCTCGACGCGCAGGCCGCCTACCTCGACCACCTCGTCGAGACGGCCCGCTCCGAGAGCGTCGACGCGGTCGTCGTCGCCGGCGACGTCTACGACCGGGCCATCCCCGCCCCCGACGCGGTCGAGCTGCTCTCCGACGTGCTCCACCGGCTGCAGGCGGTGGGGACCCAGGTGGTCCTCTCCCCCGGCAACCACGACTCGGCGCGCCGGCTGGGCTTCGGGTCCGGGCTGCTCGAGCACGCCGGGGTCCACATCCGCACGAGCGTCGACGACCTCGCCCGGCCGGTGCTCGTCGGCGACGGCGCGATCTACGCGCTGCCCTACCTCGACCCCGCATCGGTGAGCGTCACCGACGCCCTCGAGGTGAGCACCCGCAGCCACGCCTCCGTCATCTCCGCCGCGATGGACCGGGTGCGCGCGGACGCGGCGACCCGAGGACCGCGCACCGTCGTCGCCGCGCACTGCTTCGCCGTGGGCGGGGCGAGCAGCGACTCCGAGCGAGACATCGCCTGCGGCGGTGTCTCGGCCGTGCCGACCTCGGTCTTCGACGGGGTCTCCTACGTCGCCCTCGGCCACCTCCACGGGGCGCAGCAGGTCGGCGAGCGGGCCTGGTACAGCGGGTCTCCCGTCGCCATGTCCTTCTCCGAGGCGGGGCACACGAAGTGCTCGCTGCTCGTCGAGGTCGACGGGACCGGCACGACGCACGTCGAGCGGGTCGCGGCCCCGGTGACCCGACGCCTGGCCACCCTGCGCGGCGACCTCGAGGACCTCCTCGCAGACCCGGCGCTCGAGGACGCGCGGGACGCCTGGGTGCAGGCCACCCTCACCGACACCCTGGCCCCGCGCCGGGCGATGGAGCAGCTGCGCACCCGCTTCCCGCACACCCTCTCGCTCGTGCTCGACCCCCGCGGCGGCGTCGTGCGCGAGCACCGGCGCCCCAGCCAGGTGGCCGGGCGAGCCGCGGTCGAGGTGTGCACCGACTTCGTCGCGGACGTGCGCCCCGGCGGCACCGTCGGCGACGACGAGCGCGCGCTCCTGCGCGAGGCCGTCGAGGCCGTGCAGCGGGCGCACGACGACGAGGGCAGCGCGACGACCCGTGAGCGGGGCGTCGCGTGAGGCTGCACCGTCTCGAGGTCGAGGCCTTCGGCCCCTTCGCCTCGCGGCAGGTCGTCGACTTCGACGCGCTCGGCCAGACCGGGCTCTTCCTCATCACCGGGCCGACCGGGTCGGGCAAGACGAGCCTGCTCGACGCCATCTCGTTCGCGCTCTTCGGTCAGCTGCCGGGGGTGCGCGGGGCGAAGGCCCTGCACAGCCAGCACGCCGACCCGAGCACCCCGCCCGAGGTGCTCCTCGAGGTCACCCTCTCCGGGCGACGGCTGCGGATCACCCGGCGGCCCGCCTTCGAGCGGCCGGGCCGCAAGACGCCGGTCCAGGCCGCGATCGTCCTCGACGAGCACCTCGGCGGGCGGTGGACGACGCTCACGCAGCGCCTCGACGAGGCCGGCCGCGTCATGGAGGACGCGCTCGGGATGACCCGCGAGCAGTTCCACCGCGTCGTCGTGCTCCCCCAGGGCGACTTCGCCTCCTTCCTCCACGCGAGCAGCGACGACCGCGGCGACCTGCTGCGGCGGCTCTTCGACGTCGAGACCTACGCCGGGGTGCAGGACTGGCTCCTCGAGGAGCGGCGCCGCGTCGAGCAGGTCGACCGCGACGCGGCTCGCGACCTCGACCGGCTGCGCGAGGAGGCCGTCCCCCTGCTCGCGAGCGGGCCCGGTGGCGGCGACGAGCCGGCCGTGGGGGCCGGGGCCGACTACCCCGAGCCCACCGGCGCCGCGACCGCCGACGGGACGCTCTCGCAGCTCGACGCCGCGGGGCTCGCCGACCTCCTCGCTCGCACGCAGCAGGCCGCCGAGAGCGAGCACACCGAGTCCGCGGCGGCGGTCGAGCTCGCCGAGGCCGCGCTGCGCCAGCACGAGCACCAGGCCCGGCTAGCCCACCAGCAGGCCGCCAGCCACGACCGCGGCACCCAGGCCGTCGTGGCCCGCGACGAGCTGCTCGCCCGCGCCGACGAGCACGACGCCGCGTCCCGGTCGCTCGCGCGCTCCGCGGCGGCCCGTCGCGCTCTCGGGGCCCTCCCGGCGCTGACCCGGGCTCAGGAAGACCTGCGCCGGGCGCACGAGCAGACCAGCACCGCACGCGCGGCGCTTCCACCGCTCGCCCCGGCGGCCCGCGACGATCTCGAGCGCTGGGTCGCTGACGTCGCCGGCGCCTCGGCCGACGTCGCGAGCGCCCAGCACGAGGCCCGGTCGCTCGTCGGACGGCTGGACCGTCAGCCGGGGCTGGTCGACGAGCGGGAGCGTGCTGCCGCCGACCTGGCGGCGGTCGCCCCGGCACGAGACGCGCTGCACGCCGAGCTCGAGGCGGCCCAGCAGTCCCGGGACGCGGCCGCTGCGGCTGCCGCCGAGCTCGAGACCATCACCACCCGGGCGGCTCGGCTGCGTCGCGCGCTCGACGTGCGGCGGCGCCTCGACGACGTGCGGGGGCGTGCGCTGCCTGCCGCGGCGGACGTGGTCCGCGACGCGCGCGACCGGGCGCAGGACGCCCGGCAGCGCTACCTCGACCTCTTCCAGGCCCGGCTCGACGGCATGGCGGGCGAGCTCGCCGCCGCGCTCGTCGAGGACGCGCCGTGCGCCGTCTGCGGCTCGACGGCCCACCCCGCCCCGGCCGCGACCGGAGAGCTCGTCGAGCCGGTCGCCGTCGAGCGCGCGCTCACCGCGAGCACGCTGGCCGCCGACGCCCTCGCCGAGGCGCAGGGACGCCAGACCGAGGTCGAGGTCGAGGTCGCGGCACTCGTCGCCACGCTCGGTGAGGAGGTGCGCGAGGCCGACAAGATCGCCGTCGATCTCGAGCAGACCGAGGCGGCCGCCCGGGCGTGCTCCGAGCATGCCCGCGAGGCCGAGCGGCTGGGCCGTGCCGTCACCGGCCTCGTCACGCGCCTGGAGCGTCTCGCGGGCGAGGAGGACCGTCTCGTGCAGGCCCTCACCGCCGCGACCACCCGTCATGACACCGGACTGGCCGCCCTCGTCGCCTCTCACGACGACGTCGTCTCCTCGCTCGCGGCCCATGCCGCGGGGTGCCCGTGCGGTGCGGTGTCGCCGGCGGGCTCCTCGAGCGGGGTGGACGCCGCCGCCGAGCGAGCCGGTGACCTCGTCCTGGACGACCTGCTCGTCCACCGGGTCGAGACCACGGTCCGCGCGGCCGTCCAGGTCGCGCAGGAGCACGAGCGCCACCTGCGGGCGGGCGAGCGCCTGCTGTCGGCACTCGACGCGCACGACGCCGCGACGGGGCGTCACGACAGCGCGGCCGCGGAGCTCGCGAGAGCGCTCGAGGCCGAGGGCCTGACGGACGTCGACGAGGCTCACAGCCATCTCCTCCAGGCGGAGCAGGTGGCGGGGCTCGAGCGGGCCGTCGCCTCCTACGCCTCCCGTCTCGCCGCGGCCCGCGCCGTCCTCGACGAGCCCGAAGTCGTGGCTGCCCTCGCCTCTGCCCGGCCCGACGTCGAGGCCGTCGACGAGCAGGCCCAGCACGCCCGGTCCCGGTGGACCGAGGCGACGCATCGCACCGCCGAGCTCTCCCAGGTGGTCGGCGCGCTGCGCTCCGCAGCCCGACGTGCGCGCGCCCTCGCGCAGACATCGGGCGACCTGGCCTCCCGGCGCGACCTCGTGACGAGCGTCGCCGACCTGACCTCCGGTCGCGGCCCGCACAACCCCGACGGCGTCTCGCTGACGACGTACGTCCTGGCCGCCCGCCTCGAGCGCATCGTCTTCATCGCCAACGAACGCCTCGACGCGATGGTCACCGGCCGCTACGAGCTCGCCGTCGACCACGGGCGTGGCGGCGACCGCCGTCGGCGCGGCGGCCTCGGTCTCCTCGTCCACGACCGGTGGAGCGGCGAGACGCGCGCGGCGACGACCCTGTCCGGGGGCGAGACCTTCATGGTGTCCCTCGCCCTGGCGCTCGGCACCGCGGACGCCGTGCGCGAGGAGTCCGGTGGCAGCGAGCTCGAGACGCTCTTCGTCGACGAGGGCTTCGGCTCGCTCGACGACGACGCGCTCGAGGAGGTCATGGCCGTCCTCGACGAGCTGCGCGCCGGGGGCCGGGCCGTCGGTGTCATCTCGCACGTCGCGGACATGCGCCACCGCATCCCCACCCAGCTCACCGTCACCCGCCGGGTCGACGGGTCGAGCGTCTCCGTCGTCGAGGACGCCGACGCGGCCTGACCTGCGCGTCGTCGACCGCTGCACGAGGGGCCGGTGACTGGAGCAGCCGGAGGGTGGGCGACCGCCCTCCCGGTCGCGCGGCTTCCCCCTTCGCCCGTCTCGACCCAGGACGAGCCGAACGCGCCACTGAGCGCGCCTGCTGCCCCCTTCGCCCTGGTCTCCCCGTTCGTCGAGCCCCGGAGTCTCACGACGGCCACTCAGCACGACAAACCCCGGCTCCGCACGAGTTTCTTACTCATGCGAAGCCGGGGTTTATCGGGTGACCCGAGAAACTCGGGGCGGGTGGGGCGAAGGGGCAGGTGAGGGGAAGGGGGAGGTGGGCGGGGGGCTAGAGGGCGGCGAGCTCCTCGGGCGAGGGGCAGGAGCACACGAGGTTGCGGTCGCCGTAGGCGCCGTCGATGCGACCGACCGGGGGCCAGTACTTGTCGGCCGACTCGACGTCGCCCGGGAAGACGGCGGAGGCGCGGTCGTAGGAGCGGTCCCATTCGCCGACGAGCGTCGCGGACGTGTGCGGGGCGTGGCGCAGCACGCTGGACTCGACGCCGTCACCGGCGACCGCCTCGTCGATCTCGCGGCGGATGGCGATCATCGCGTCGCAGAAGCGGTCGATCTCGCCCTTGTCCTCGCTCTCGGTCGGCTCGACCATGAGCGTTCCGGCGACGGGGAAGGACATCGTCGGGGCGTGGAAGCCGTAGTCGATGAGCCGCTTGGCGACGTCGTCGACGCTGACACCGGTGTCCTTCGTCAGCTGGCGCAGGTCGAGGATGCACTCGTGCGCGACGATCCCGTCGTGCCCGGAGTAGAGCACCGGGTAGTGGTCGCGCAGCCGCGCGGCGACGTAGTTGGCGTTGAGCACGGCGACCTGGGTGGCCCGGGCCAGACCCGCACCGCCCATGAGCCGCACGTACGCCCACGAGATCGGCAGGATGCCCGCCGAGCCGTACGGCGCGGCGCTCACCGGGCCGACACCCGACTCGGGGCCCGCCGCCGGAGCGAGCGGGTGGTTGGGCAGGTGCGGGGCGAGGTGCTCGCGCACCGACACCGGGCCGACACCGGGACCGCCGCCGCCGTGAGGGATGCAGAAGGTCTTGTGGAGGTTGAGGTGGCTGACGTCGGCGCCGAAACGGCCCGGCTGGGCCAGCCCGACGAGCGCGTTGAGATTCGCGCCGTCGACGTAGACCTGACCACCCGCGTCGTGGACCATCGCGCACAGGTCGCTGATCGTGTCCTCGTACACCCCGTGAGTCGAGGGGTAGGTGACCATGATCGCGGCGAGACGCTCCTCGTGCTCGACGATCTTGTGCTTGAGGTCGTCCATGTCGACGTTGCCGGTGATGCTGTCGGTCTTGACGACGACGACCTTCATGCCCGCCATGACCGCGGAGGCGGCGTTCGTGCCGTGCGCGCTCGAGGGGATGAGGCAGATCGTGCGCTCGTGGTCACCGCGCGCGTCGTGGTACCCGCGGATGGCGAGCAGACCGGCGAGCTCGCCCTGCGAGCCGGCGTTGGGCTGCAGCGAGACGGCGTCGTAGCCGGTGATCTCGCACAGCCAGTCGCTCAGCTGGGCGACGAGGTCACGGATGCCCTCGGTCTGGTCGTCCGGGGCGAAGGGGTGAAGCCCGGCGAACTCGGGCCAGGTGATCGCGGCCATCTCGGTCGTCGCGTTGAGCTTCATCGTGCACGAGCCGAGCGGGATCATGCCGCGGTCGAGCGCGAAGTCGCGGTCGCTGAGCCGGCGCAGGTAGCGCAGCATCGCGGTCTCGCTGCGGTGGGCGTGGAAGACCGGGTGGGTGAGGTACTCGCTCGTGCGCACGAGCGCCTCGGGCCAGCTCGGCTCGGCCGGCGCGGTCGTCGAGCTGTCGACGACACCCTCCTGGCCGTCGGTCGAGCCCTGCCCGAAGGCGGACGCGACGGCGGCGACCTCGCCCGGGTCGGTCGTCTCGTCGACGCTCACGAGGACGGTGTCGGCGTCGTGACGCCAGATGTTGACCCCGGCCTCGACGGCGGCGGCGACGACGTCGTCGGCGCGACCCGGCACGCTGACGCGCAGGGTGTCGAACCAGTGACCCTCCGCGACCTCGGCACCGCGCGCGGCGAGCTGCTCGGCGAGATCACGGGCGGTCGCGTGGACACGTCCGGCGATCCGGCGCAGCCCGTCGGGGCCGTGGTAGACGGCGTACATCGAGGCCATGACGGCGAGGAGGACCTGCGCGGTGCAGATGTTGCTCGTCGCGCGGTCGCGGCGGATGTGCTGCTCGCGGGTCTGCAGGGCGAGGCGGTAGGCCTGGGCGCCGGCGGAGTCGACGGAGACGCCGACGAGGCGACCCGGCAGCGAGCGCTCGAGACCGGTGCGCACCGCCATGTAGCCGGCGTGCGGGCCGCCGAAGGCCATGGGGACGCCGAAGCGCTGCGTGGTGCCGACGGCGACATCGGCGCCCCACTCCCCCGGAGGCGTGAGCAGGGTGAGGGCGAGCAGGTCGGCGGCAGCGGTGACGAGGGCGCCGGCGTCGTGCGCGGCCGTGGCCAGGGCGCTCCAGTCGTGGATGAGGCCGTCGGCCGCGGGGTACTGGACGACGACGCCGAAGACGTCGCGGTCACCCGCGGCGGCACGCAGCTCCTGCGCGGTGCTCACCTGGGTGAGGTCGGCGACGGCGACGGCGATCCCGAGCGGCCGGGCGCGGGTCTCGATGACCGCGCGGGTCTGGGGGAAGAGCGCCTCGTCGAGGACGACGACGGCCCCGTCGGGAGCCTTGCTCGTGCGACGCATGAGCGTCATCGCCTCGGCGGCCGCCGTGGCCTCGTCGAGCAACGACGCGCCGGAGACGCTGAGGGCGGTGAGGTCGCTCACCATCGTCTGGAAGTTGAGCAGCGCCTCGAGCCGACCCTGCGAGATCTCGGGCTGGTAGGGGGTGTACGCCGTGTACCAGGCCGGGCTCTCGAGGACGTTGCGCTGGATGACCGGCGGGGTGATCGTGCCGTAGTAGCCCAGGCCGATCATCGAGGTGAGGACCTGGTTGCGCCCGGCGAGCTCGCGCAGCTCCTCGAGGACGGCGAGCTCGCTCGTCGCGGCCTCGACGTCGAGGGCACCGGTCATCCGGATGGCCCCCGGCACGGCGGCGTCGCACAGGGCGTCGAGACTCGGGCGACCGACGACGGAGAGCATCTCCGCGACGTCGCTCTCACGCGGTCCGATGTGACGGGCGGCGAAATCGGGCAGGGACGGTGCGCTCATCGAAGGCTCCCTCGGTGGTCAGGCACGGCAGGTCAGCCTCCCCATCTGTCACGCGCAACGGCGCTTCCAGAGGTGCCTGATCCGCGGGGTCCTGGCGCCTGAGAGGTTCCGGGGAGTTTGCCCCTTCGGCGCCCCGTCGACGTGGACGGGGACTCTCCCCCGCGGGGTGAGCAGCGCCTCGCAGACTACCAGCGGTGCGACGAGGCAGGAGATCCCCCGCGGACGGGCGGGCACCCGGCCCGGGTCACGGGCGAGCGGTCAGGCGAGCTTCGCGCGGCGGCGCGCGCCGAGCTCGTCACCGGCGACCTCGGCGAGCTCGCCGGTCTCGTCGTCGTAGCGCTCGGAGGGCAGCTCCATGAGCGAGCCCTCGACCTCGCGCCACACCCGGCCGACGGCGATGCCGAAGACGCCCTGACCGCCCTGGACGAGGTCGATGACCTCGTCGGCGGAGGTGCACTCGTACACGCTCGCCCCGTCGCTCATGAGGGTGATCTGAGCGAGGTCCTCGACCCCGCGCTCGCGCAGGTGCTGGATGGCGACCCGGATCTGCTGGAGCGAGACACCGGTGTCGAGCAGGCGCTTGACGACCTTGAGCACGAGGATGTCGCGGAAGCCGTAGAGCCGCTGGCTGCCCGAGCCGTGCGCCCCGCGCACGGAGGGCTCGACGAGCCCGGTGCGGGCCCAGTAGTCGAGCTGGCGGTAGGTGATGCCGGCGGCCTTGCACGCCGCCGGGCCGCGGTAGCCGATGTCCTCGCTGAGGTCCGGCAGGTCGTCGTCGAAGAGGACGCCCTGCGCGCGCACGGAGGGCTGCGGCTTGTCGTCCTGGGACGTGGTGTCCACCGTGCCTCCTGCGCGTGACGGGCCCCTGCGGGCCCGCCGAGGGAATCACACCGCTGTGGTGCGACTCGTCCACGGTACGGCGGGCCCGGGAGGGGGTCAACGACCGAGCCGTCCCCGCACCCGGGCGTGTCGGTCACGAAACGGTGTCGGCGATGACCGCCGCGGGCCTCAGCGCCCGGGCTCGGGACCGGCGCCAGGCCCGGCGTCGGCTCCCCCGTCGCCCTCGCCCTCGCCGGCGGGCGTCTCGAAGTCCTCGGGGCTGATGTCCTCGAGGAACTCCTTGAAGCGCTCGACCTCGTCCTCCTCCTCCGAGGACTCGACCCCGGCCTGGGCGACGAGCTCCTCGGTCGCCAGGACGTCGGCGCCGCAGCGCAGCGCGACGGCGATCGCGTCGGAGGAGCGCGAGTCGACCCGAGTGCCGTCGTCGAGGACGAGGTTGGCGTAGAAGACCCCCTCGTCGAGGGTGACGATCTCGACGGAGGTGATCCGGCGCCCGACCGCCTCGACGACGTCGACGAGCAGGTCGTGGGTCAGCGGGCGCGGGGGCTCGACGCCCTCCTGCGCATAGGCGATCGACGTCGCCTCGGCGGCGCCGATCCAGATCGGCAGGTAGCGCGACCCGTCGCGCTCGCGGAGCAGGACGATGGGCTGGGAGGTCGGCATCTCGACCCTGACGCCGAGGACATCGAGTGCAATCACGAGACCACCGTAGTCCGCCGACCTGTGACCGCGCGGGGTGGGCGACGGGGTGACCTCGATCAGTCGTCGAGGTGCTGCAGCTGAGCGCGGACGAGCGCCGTGTGCAGGTCGAGGCACGCGGCCGCGACGGTCCGCGCCTGCGCGCCGGGGTCGGGCTCGACCGGACCGCGCCCATGCACCGAGCGCTGGGCGCGCACGTGCTCGACGAGGCCGACCTCGCGCTCGGCGGCGGTGCGGAAGGGGCGCAGGTGACGTACCTCGATGCCCGCGGCGACGAGGACGGCGGCGGCGCGCGCGACGTCGAGGTCGTCCTGGCCGTGGTGCTCCCCGGCCGGGCGCACGAGGCCGTAGCTCACGAGGTCGCGCAGCGTCGGCCCGTCGATGCCGGCCGCCTCGGCGAGCTCGGACGCCGTGAGGCGAAGGGGGGCGCGCGGCGCGAGGACGTCGGGGTCGGTGCGCTCCCCCGCCGGCGGCGCCGCGGCCCGGGCCTGCCCGGTGGCCTCGTCGACGACGAGGCCACGGTCGAGCGCGTCGAGGTGCTCACGGATCACCTTGAGGGGCCAGAAGCGGTCGCGCTGCGCGGTGAGGACGAAGCGCAGCCGCTCGACGTCGGCGTCGCTGTAGCGGCGCGAGCCCTTCGGCGTGCGCTGGGGGGTGATGAGCCCCTGCGCCTCGAGGTAGCGGATCTTCGAGATCGAGATGTCGGGGAAGGTCTCGCCCAGCGCCGCGAGGACCGCCCCGATCCCGACGGTGCGGCCGGACGTCACCTACGCGGTGCCGGCGTAGAAGACGAGCCGGAACTTGCCGATCTGGACCTCGTCACCCGTGCGCAGCAGCGCGTCGTCGATCCGCTCGCGGTTGACGTACGTGCCGTTGAGCGAGCCGACGTCGCGCACCGAGAAGCCCTGCTCGCCGCGGCTGAAGACCGCGTGCTTGCGCGAGACGGTGACATCGTCGAGGAAGATGTCGCTGCTCGGACCACGGCCGGAGGTGACCTCGGCGTCGTCGAGGAGGAAGCGGGCCCCCGTGTTGGGGCCGCGCAGCACGATGAGCAGCGCCGTGCCGGCGCGCAGCGCCTCGACCGTCGCCTGCTCCTCGCGGCTCAGCAGGTGGTCGACCTGGTCGTGCGCCTCGGGCGCGACCGCGTCGACACCCGTGAACTGCTGGGTGACGGGGTCCTGACGGTGCTGGGGCACCTGCTCGTCGGAGCCGGTCATCGAGAGTCCTCCTTGGCTGCTCGTTGCGTGGGGTCAGCCTAGACGACCGACCGCGGGTGCGGTCGGTCGCCCGGGCGAAGGGGGTGCGGGGCTCAGCCGAGCTGCTGCTGGTACGCCTCGGCGTCCATGAGCTCGCTGGTGTCGGCGCCGTCGCCGAGGGTGATCTCGTACATCCACCCGTCGCCGTAGGGGTCGGAGTTGACGAGCTCGGGGGTGCCCTCGAGCGCCTCGTTGACGGCGGTCACGGTGCCCGTGAGCGGGGCGTAGAGGTCGGAGACCGACTTCGTGGACTCGACCTCGCCGCACGAGTCGCCCTTGCTCACCTCGTCGCCGACCGTCGGCAGGCTGACGAAGACGACGTCGCCGAGGGCCTCCTGGGCGTAGCCGGTGATGCCGATGCGCACGCCCTCGGCGGTCTCGCGCACCCACTCGTGGTCGGTGGTGTAGCGCAGGTCGTCGGGGTACTCGCTCATGGCTCTCCTCGGTGCTCGTGGTGGGGCGTGCTCGTGTGCGGGGCTGGTCGTCGTCCGGTGGCGCTGACGCGGCGGGCCGCTCGTGCCGTGACCCTACCGGGAGGCCGAGGGCTCGGGGACGGGGCGAGCGTAACGAGGGCTCGAGACGCGGTGCAACGCGTCGACGGACACCTCGTCCTGCTCGGTGACGGTGACCTGCCCCCCGCGCCCGCGCACCGACTCGGTGATGCCGCCCGGGATCTCCATCGCCGAGCTGAGCGTCTGCGCGTCGCCGATGACGGTGAAGGTGTACGGGCGGGTCAGGGTCTGCCCGTCGGCCTGGATCGAGCCGTCGGCGTCGGTGAAGTAGCTGCCCGCGACGAGCCGCACGTCGTCGACCTGCATCGCCTCGGCGCCCGCGTCGCGCAGCTCCTGCATCGCGTCGAGCAGGACCGTCGCCGAGATCGCGTCACCGTCGCCGTCGAGCGTCACGGTGACGCCCGGGCCGGTCGCGGGGACGGTGCCGGCGAGGATGCCCAGGGCGTCGAGCCGCTCCTGGGCGCTGCGGACGGCCTCGACGGACCCCCCTTCGCTGCGCAGCTGGTCACGGCTGGACTCGAGCTCGGCGATCTCGGTGTCGAGACGCTCGCCGTTCTGCGAGACGTCGTCGAGGATCCGCACGAGCTCGTCCTGGCGCAGGTCCTCGAGCCCCTGCTCCTGGGTCTCGCTGACCTGGGTGGCGATGGCGAAGCCGAGCAGTGCGGCGAGCAGCAGCGCGAAGAGGTTGGCCCGGGTCGGCCGGGGCCGCGCCATGAGGTAGACGCGACGCCACGGGCTTCGGGTCTGCTCCTGCGGCTCGGCGGCCTTCTGCGCGGCGGCCTCCTCCACGGGTGCCTCCTCCACGGCGGGCTCCTGCGGCTCGTCGGGCTCGACGTCTCCGGGACGCTCGCTCATGCGCTGAAGAGGTGCCGGCGGATCGAGGCGACGTTGGAGAAGATCCGCACGCCGAGGACGACGACGACACCGGTGGAGAGCTGGGAGCCGACCCCGAGCTGGTCGCCGAGGAAGACGATGAAGGCCGCGACGACGACGTTGGAGAGGAAAGAGACGACGAAGACCTTGTCGTTGAAGATGCCGTCGAGGGTCGCGCGCACCGCGCCGAAGACGGCGTCGAGCGCCGCGATGACGGCGATGGGCAGGTAGGGCTGCAGGCCGAGGGGGACGTCGGGCTGCAGCACCAGCCCGATGACCAGCCCGGCGACGAGCCCGAGGGCGGGGATCATGGGGTCTCCTTCGTGGACTGCCCGCCGGTGGCGGGCCGGGCGTTGCGCAGCGTCGTCGACACCACGCTCGGCAGGGTCATCGAGTCGACGGTGCCGCTGCTCGTGGCGATGCCGAAGTTCTGCTGCAGACCGGTGAGGTAGGCCCCCCCGGGGCCGGCCGCGAAGCGGGACTGCATCGCCTGGGGGTCGCCGACGGCCTCGATCGTGTACGGCCGGGTCAGCGGGCGGAAGTTGACGAGGATCGCGTCGCCGGCGAAGCGGATCGCCGAGCGGCTCGTGAGGCGCTGCCCGTTGACCGCGACGGCCTCGGCGCCCGAGGCCCACAGCGCGTTGACGAGGACCTGGAGGTCGCGGCTCTGCACCCGACCGTCGTCGGAGGTCTGCGAGCGCGCGTCGCCGTCGCCGTCCGCGCCGGTCCCCTCGGCGTCGTCGACGACGACGCGCAGCCCGGGGCCGGTCACCGCGACGCCGCCGTCGGCGACCCGCAGCCGCTCGACCTGGGCGGTGCGCTGCTGGACGAGGTCGGGGTCGACGGAGGTGGTCGCGGCGTCGACCTCGGCCTGCAGCGCGCGGGCCGTGCGGGTGCGCTCGTCGACGACCTCCTGGCGGGCCTGGATGCGCTCGACGAGCTCGGCGCGGGTCTGCGTGCGCGTCGTCTCGCGCGAGCGCAGGTCGGCGGCGGCGATGCCGACGACGAGACCGATGATGAGCAGGTAGACGACGAGGACCGGGGTGCGCCAGCCGGTGCTCGGCGGGAGCCCCTCGGCAGCGCGCGCGTCCGCCGCGGCCTGGTACCCGGGGTCGAGCGGGCGCTCGAGCATCGAGGTGATGAGCGTCATCGAGGCGTCCGGGCGGCGCGAGCCCTCGGGGCCCGGCGGCGGCGTGCGCGGGGCGCGGGGGGTCCTAGGCGGCACGGGACCTCCTCGACGCGAGCGTCCAGACCTCGAGGAGGTAGACGGCCGCGGAGACGAGGTAGAGGCCGACGCCCCACCACGCGAAGGCCCAGCCGACCGGCCGGGCGAGCTGCGCGAGCGTGCCGTCGCCGACCGCGAGCAGCAGCAGCGGGAAGGCGTAGAGGAGGTTGAAGGTCGCCGCCTTGCCGACGAAGTGCACCGGCAGGCCGCGGGCGGCCTCGTCGCGCACGCCGATGACGGCGAGGGTGAGGACGAGGTCGCGGCCGACGAGGATCGCGACGAGCCACCACGGGATGATGTCGCGGTAGGCCAGGCCGAGCACCGTCGTGAAGATGTAGAGCCGGTCGGCCACGGGGTCGAGGACGGCGCCGAGGCGAGACGTCAGGTCGAAGTGCCGCGCGATCTTGCCGTCGAGGTAGTCGGTGATCCCCGACAGCATGAGCGTCGCCAGGGCGATGCCGTCGTGCCGGGTGAGGATCGCCCACAAGAAGATCGGGACGCCGACGAGCCGCATCGCCGACAGGGCGTTGGGGAGGGTCCAGACGTCGCTGCCGCGAGTGGCGGCGCTCGGGCTGGGATCCGTCGTCACCTGGCCAGGGTAGGCGGTGCCCCGGCTGGCACAGTGCAGGCATGGCCCGATCCGTCCTCGACGTCCCCCTTCGCACCCTGCGCGCCCGGACCTCGGCCAAGTGGCGCGCCTACGACCCCGACGTGCTGCCGCTGTGGGTCGCCGAGATGGACGTCATGCCGGCACCCGCGGTCGTGCGGGCGCTCGCCCGGGTCGCCGAGACCGGCGACCACGGCTACCCGTGGGGCCCGGCCTACCCCGAGGCGGTGGCGCGGTGGTACGACCGCTCCTTCGGGGTCGCCGTCGACCCGGGCGCGTCGCAGCTCGTCGCCGACGTCATGACCGGTGTGGCGCACGCGCTGCGCGCGGTCACCGCGCCCGGCGCCGCGGTCGTCATCACCACCCCGGTCTACCCGCCCTTCCACAGCGTCGTCGGCGACGTCGGCGCCCGCCGCGTCGAGGCGCCGCTCGACGCGGACGGCCGGCTCGACCTCGAGACGGTGCGCGCCGCGCTCGTCGAGGGCGGGCCCGGCTCGAGCGTGCTCCTGTCGAACCCCCACAACCCGACGGGCGTCGTGCACTCCCCCGCCGAGCTCGAGGCCCTCCTCGCCCTCGCCGCCGAGCACGACGGCCACGTCGTGAGCGACGAGATCCACGCGCCCCTCGTGCTGCCGGGCGCCGGCTTCACCTCCGTCCTCGCGGTGCCGGGCGGCTCCCGGGCCCTCGTCGTCACCTCGGCGGCGAAGGGGTGGAACCTCGCCGGGTACAAGGCGGCCGTCCTCGTCGCTGGCGAGGACGTGCGCGACGTCCTGCGCCGGCTGCCGGCCTCCGCCGGCTACCAGGCCAGCCACGTCGCCGTCCTCGCCCACGTCGCCGCCCTCGACGACGGCCAGGACTGGCTCGCCGCGCTCGTCGACGACCTCGACGCCAACCGCGCGCTGCTCGGCGACCTGCTCGCGCAGCACCTCCCGCAGGTGACGTGGCGCCCGATGGAGGCGACCTACCTCGCGTGGCTCGACTGCTCGGCGCTCGGCTGGCCCGACCCCTCGCGCGTCTTCCTCGAGCAGGGCCGGGTGGCGCTCAACCGTGGCCGCGACTTCGGGCAGGACAGCGCCGACCATGTGCGGCTCAACCTCGCCACCTCGCCAGAGATCCTCGTCGAGGCGGTCGAGCGGATGGGTCGGGCGGCGTCCGCGGGCTGACGCCGGTGGTGTGAGCAGGCCGTGAGCACCGCCCGGGGTCCACCGCCCTGGGCCGTATGGATGTCGTGAGGACGGGCGCGCGGGGGCGACCGGCAGGCGTTGCATCGCAGGTGCGCCCGACCGGCGCCCGCCCGCCCCCCGGCGAGCGGTCTCCCTTCGCCATCGGAGTCCTCACGGTGCTCGACCTCATCTACCTGGCGGCCGCGGTCGCCCTCTTCGCCCTCGTGGGCCTGCTCGCCCGGGCGGTGGAGCGGCTGTGATCGTCGTCGAGCTGCTCGCCGTCGTGCTCGGGGTCGCCGCGCTCGGCTACCTCCTGCTCGCCCTGCTCGCACCGGAGCGCTTCTGATGCAGGGCTGGCTCCTCCTCGCCTCCGTCGCGACCCTCGTCGTCGTCCTCGGCCTCCTCCACCGCCCCGTCGGCGACCACCTCGCCCGCACGTACACGAGCGAGCACGACTGGCGCGTCGAGCGGGCGGTCTACCGGGTCCTCGGCGTCGACCCCCGGCAGGGGCAGACCTGGCAGGCCTACCTGCGGGCCGTCCTCGCCTTCTCGCTCGTCGGCGTCCTCGGCCTGCACCTGCTGCTGCGCTCGCAGCAGTGGCTGCCGCTCTCGGAGGGGGCGACCACCCTCGACCCCGCCGTGGCGTGGAACACGGCGATCTCCTTCGTGACGAACACGAACTGGCAGGCCTACTCGGGCGAGACGCTCTCGCCGACGGTCCAGCTGCTCGGCCTCGTCGTGCAGAACTTCGTCTCCGCCGCCACGGGCATCGCCGTCGCGGTCGCGCTCGTGCGCGGCCTGGCCGGCGATCGGGCGAGCACCGTCGGCAACTTCTGGGTCGACCTCGTGCGCTCCTGCCTGCGGGTGCTGCTCCCGCTGGCCGTCGTCGGGGCCCTCGTCCTCGTCGCCGGCGGGGTGGTGCAGAACCTCGCGGGCTTCACCGACGTGACGACGCTGGTCGGGGGCACGCAGTCGGTCCCCGGCGGCCCGGTCGCCTCGCAGGAGGCGATCAAGCTGCTCGGCACCAACGGCGGCGGGTACTACAACGCGAACTCGGCCCACCCCTTCGAGAACCCCAGCGGATGGGTCTCGATGGTGCAGGTCCTCATGATCCTGCTCATCCCCTTCTCGCTGCCGCGCGCATTCGGCCGGATGGTCGGGGACGTGCGCCAGGGGCGCGCGATCCTCGCCGCGATGGCCACCCTCTTCGTCGTCTCGACCTGCGCCCTGGGCTACCTCGAGCTGAGCGGTCGCGGCGCCGCTCCGCAGCTGGCCGGCGCCCCGATGGAGGGCAAGGAGGTGCGCTTCGGGCTCGCCCAGTCGGTCCTCTACGCGGGCTCGACGACGCTCACCTCGACGGGTGCGGTGAGCTCGATGCACGACAGCTACACCGCGCTCGGCGGCATGGTGCCGATGGTCAACATGCTCCTCGGCGAGATCGCACCGGGCGGCGTCGGCTCGGGGCTGTACGGGATGCTCGTCGTCGCCGTCATCGCCGTCTTCGTCGCGGGTCTTCTCGTCGGGCGCACGCCGGAGTACCTCGGCAAGAAGATCGGGCCGCGCGAGATGACCCTGGCGAGCCTGTACATCCTCGTCATGCCGGTGCTCGTCCTCGGCGGTCTCGCCCTCAGCCTGGCCATCCCCGACGCGCGCGAGAGCGTCACCGCCTCGATGGCCAACAGCGGCCCGCACGGGCTCTCCGAGCTCGTCTACGCCTTCGCCTCGGCGGCGAACAACAACGGCTCCGCCTTCGCCGGGCTCACGGCGAGCACGCCGTGGCTCACCGGCGCCCTCGGCGTCGCGATGCTGCTCGGCCGCTTCGTGCCGGTCGTCCTCGTCCTCGCCCTCTCCGGCTCCCTCGGCGCGCAGCGCCCCGTCCCGGCGACCGCGGGCACCCTGCCGACGCACCGGCCGCTCTTCGTCGGACTGCTCGTCGGCACGGCCGTGCTCGTCACCGCCCTCGTCTTCTTCCCCGTCCTCACCCTCGGGCCCCTCGCAGAAGGGCTGCTCTGATGTCCACCACGACCCGCACCCCCGCCCCGGCCGCCCCCGCGGCACGGCCCGCCCCTCGGCGCACCCTCACCCCGGCCCAGCTGCGCGCCGCCCTGCCCGGCGCGGTGCGCCGGCTCGACCCGCGGACGCTGTGGCACACGCCGGTCATCCTCGTCGTATGGGTCGGTGCCGCCCTGACGACCCTCACCGCGGTCGTCGAGCCGCTCACCGGCGGACCGGCCAGCTCCGGCGGCTCGGCGATGCCCGGGTCCTTCGCGGCACTCGTCGCCCTGTGGCTGTGGCTCACCGTGCTCTTCGCCGGGCTCGCCGAGTCGGTCGCGGAGGGCCGCGGCAAGGCCCAGGCGGACTCGCTGCGGGCCACCCGCACGAGCACGACGGCCCACCTCGTCACCGGCTACGACCCGGCCGACCCCGGGGCCGAGCGCACCGCCACCCGCGAGGTGTCCTCCGCCGACCTCACCGTCGGCGACGTCGTCGTCGTGAGCGCCGGCGAGCTCGTGCCCGGTGATGGCGACGTCATCCACGGCATCGCCAGCGTCGACGAGTCGGCGATCACCGGCGAGTCGGCGCCGGTCGTGCGCGAGTCCGGCGGCGACCGGTCCGCGGTGACCGGGGGCACGCGCGTGCTGTCCGACCGGGTCGTCGTGCAGATCACCTCGCGCCCGGGCGAGACCTTCGTCGACCGGATGATCGCGCTCGTCGAGGGCTCCTCACGTCAGCGCACGCCGAACGAGATCGCGCTGAACATCCTCCTCGCCTCGCTGTCGATCGTCTTCGTCGTCGTCGTGCTGACGCTCAACCCCGTCGCCTCCCTCGTCGCCGAGCCGGCCAGCGTCGCCGTCCTCGTCGCCCTGCTCGTCTGCCTCATCCCGACGACCATCGGCGGGCTGCTGTCGGCGATCGGCATCGCCGGCATGGACCGGCTCGTCCAGCGCGGGGTCCTCGCGATGAGCGGGCGGGCCGTCGAGGCGGCGGGCGACGTGACGACCCTGCTCCTGGACAAGACCGGCACCATCACCTACGGCAACCGCCGCGCGAGCGCCTTCGTCGCGCTCGACGGCGTGGCGCCCGGAGCGCTCGTCGAGGCCGCGGTGCTCTCCTCCGGTGGCGACCCGACCCCCGAGGGCGCGTCGATCCTCGACCTCGCCCGCGAGGACGGGGCCGACCCCGCCCTCGTGCCCGGCGGCGAGGTCGTCCCCTTCACCGCGCAGACCCGCATGTCGGGGCTGGACCTGCCCGACGGCACCCAGGTGCGCAAGGGCGCGGCGAGCGCGGTCCTCGCCTGGCTCGACGCGGCCGGCTCCGCCCCGGTCGGGCCGGCACGGGCCGAGCTCGACGCCCACGTCGAGCGCATCTCGGGCTCGGGCGGGACGCCCCTCGTCGTCGCGACCCTCGCGCCCCAGGGGGCAGGCCGCGTCCTCGGCGTGGTGCACCTCAAGGACGTCGTCAAGGACGGCCTCGTCGAGCGCTTCGCCGAGCTGCGGGCGATGGGCATCCGCACGGTGATGATCACCGGCGACAACCCCCTCACCGCCGCCGCGATCGCGGCCGAGGCGGGCGTCGACGACGTGCTCGCCGAGGCCACGCCCGAGGACAAGCTCGCCTACATCCGCCGCGAGCAGGAGGGCGGCCAGCTCGTCGCGATGACAGGGGACGGCACGAACGACGCGCCCGCGCTCGCGCAGGCCGACGTCGGCGTGGCCATGGCGTCGGGCACGTCGGCGGCCAAGGAGGCCGGCAACATGGTCGACCTCGACTCCGACCCGACGAAGCTCATCGAGATCGTCGCCATCGGCAAGCAGCTGCTCCTCACCCGCGGCGCCCTGACGACCTTCTCGATCGCCAACGACCTCGCGAAGTACTTCGCGATCATCCCGGCGATGTTCGCCGGGGTCTTCCCCGGCCTCCAGGCGCTCGACGTCCTGCACCTGCACTCCCCCGCCTCCGCCGTGCTCTCCGCGGTGATCTTCAACGCCGTCGTCATCGTCGCGCTCGTACCCCTCGCCCTGCGCGGGGTGCGCTACCGACCGCGTCCCGCGGCCGAGGTCCTCGGCCGCAACCTCGCCGTCTACGGGATCGGCGGGGTCATCACCCCCTTCGCCGGCATCTGGCTGATCGACCACCTCGTCCGCCTCCTGCCCGGCTTCTGAGACCCAAGGAACCCCTCATGCCCCTCCTCGCCCGCGGCACCGCCCGCACCCTGTGGGTCGCGACCCGCGCCCTGCTCCTGCTCACCCTCGTCCTCGGCCTGGGCTACACCGGCGCCGTCACCGCGGCCGCCCAGCTCGTCGTGCCCGGCCGCGCCGACGGCTCGCTCGTGCACGACCGCGACGGCCGTGTCGTCGGCTCCTCCCTGCTCGGCCAGCCCTTCACCGACGCGAAGGGGGTCGCCCTGCCCCGGTACTTCCAGTCGCGGCCGTCGGCCGCCGGCGACGGCTACGACGGGAGAGCCTCCGGCGGCTCCAACCTCGGCCCGGAGGACCCCGGTCTCGTCGCGGCGATCCGCGAGCGGCGTGCGGAGGTCGCCGAGCGCGAAGGAGTGTCACCCTCGGCCGTCCCGGCCGACGCCGTCACCGCGTCCGCCTCGGGCCTCGACCCGCACATCAGCCCGCGGTACGCGCAGATCCAGGTGCCACGCGTGGCGCGCGAGCGCGGTCTGCCGCAGGCCGAGGTACGACGCCTCGTCACCGAGCACACGCGCGGCCGGGACCTCGGATATCTCGGCGACCCCGCCGTCGACGTGCTCGCGCTTAACCTGTCCCTCGACGAGCTGGAGGAGTGAGATGACCCGGGGACGGCTGCGGGTGCTGCTCGGCGCCGCCCCCGGCGTCGGCAAGACGTGCACGATGCTCGAGGAGGGGCGCCGGCTGCGCGCCGACGGGCGCGACGTCGTCGTCGGGCTCGTCGAGACGCACGGACGCGCGGCGACCGCCGCGATGGTCGAGGGCCTCGAGGTCGTGCCGCGCACCCTCGTCACCCACCGGGGGCTCGAGCTCGCCGAGATGGATCTCGAGGCGGTGCTCGCCCGCGCCCCCCAGGTCGCCCTCGTCGACGAGCTCGCGCACACGAACGCCCCGGGCTCGCCCCACGCGAAGCGCTGGCAGGACGTCGACGCCCTGCTCGACGCCGGGGTCGACGTCATCACGACGGTGAACATCCAGCACATCGAGTCGCTCCACGACGTCGTCGAGCAGATCACCGGCGTGCCGCAGTCCGAGACGACGCCCGACGCCTTCCTGCGCCGGGC
The DNA here is from genome assembly GCF_003721155.3 of Janibacter melonis. NCBI lineage: Bacteria > Bacillati > Actinomycetota > Actinomycetes > Micrococcales > Intrasporangiaceae > Janibacter > Janibacter melonis. The sequence goes on from NZ_CP044548.2 coordinate 870,083, forward strand.
CGACCAGGTCGAGGTCGTCGACCTCGCCCCGCAGGCGCTGCGCGACCGGCTCCTCGGCGGGGTCGTCTACCCGGCCGAGCGGGTCGACGCCGCGCTGTCGAACTACTTCCGGCTCGGCAACCTCATCGCGCTGCGCGAGCTCGCCCTGCTGTGGCTGGCCGACGAGGTCGACGAGGCGCTGCGCCGCTACCGCGACGAGCACGACATCGACGCGACCTGGCAGGCCCGCGAGCGCGTCGTCGTCGCGCTCACCGGAGGGCCGGAGGGCGAGACGCTCCTGCGCCGCGGGGCACGGATCGCCGCACGGTCGTCCGGCGGGGGGCTGCACGCGGTCCACGTCACGGCCCAGGACGGGCTGCGGGCCCCGGACCCCGCGGCGCTCGTGCAGCAGCGGGCTCTCGTCGAGCAGCTCGGCGGCAGCTATCACCAGGTCGTGGGCGACGACGTGCCCGCTGCGCTCGTCGACTTCGCCCGGTCGGTCGACGCCACCCAGCTCGTCATCGGGGTGAGCCGCCGGGGCCGGCTCGCCGCTGCGCTCACCGGCCCGGGCATCGGCGCGACGGTGGTGCGCGAGTCCGGCGACATCGACGTCCACATCGTCACGCACTCGGCGGCAGGTGGTCGCTTCGCGCTGCCGCCGGTCGGGGGCGCGCTCAGCCTGCGCCGCCGGGCCCTCGGGATGCTCCTCGCGCTCCTGGGCGGCCCGCTGCTCACCTGGCTGCTCGTCGCGCTGCGCAGCCCGGAGTCGATCACGAGCGACGTCCTCAGCTACCAGCTGCTCGTCGTCGTCGTCGCGCTCGTCGGCGGGCTGTGGCCCGCGCTCTTCGCCGCGGTGCTCTCGGCGGTCACGCTCGACTTCTTCTTCATCGACCCGCTCTACACGGTGACGATCGCCGACCCGCTGCACCTCCTCGCGCTGCTCCTCTACGTGACCATCGCGGCGCTCGTGAGCGTCGTCGTCGACCGCGCCGCCCGACGCTCGCGCACGGCGCGACGGGCGGCGGCGGAGTCCGAGCTCGTCCAGACCGTCGCCGGCAGCGTCGTGCGCGGCGACGACGCGGTCCAGGCCCTCGTCGACCAGACCCGCGAGGCGCTCCACCTGCGCGGGGCCCGGGTCCTCGCGGGCGAGGAGGTGCTCGCGAGCGCCGGAGAGGTCGACCTCGCCGGCACCGCACCCGTGAGCACCCTCGACCTCGCGCCGGGCACGACCCTCGAGCTCACCGGCGAGGTGGCCGCGAGCGAGCGCCGCCTGCTCGGCGTCGTCGCCGCCCAGCTCACCGCGGCCCTCGAGCACCAGCGCCTCACCGAGACCGCCCGCGAGATCGAACCCATCGCCGCCTCGGACCGGGTCCGCGGCGCCCTGCTGTCGGCCCTGAGCCACGACCTGCGCCGCCCGCTCGCGGCGGCCACCGCCGCGGTCGGCGGGGTGCGGGCGGCGGGGCCGGACCTGCGCGAGGAGGACCGCCGCGAGCTGCTCGACACCGCCGAGGAGAGCCTGGCCGCGCTGTCGGCGCTCATGTCCGACCTGCTCGACGTCAGCCGGCTCAGCTCGGGCGTGCTCACCATCGCGACGACGCCCACCGACCCGGCCGAGGCGATCGCGCCGGCGCTCGACGAGCTCGGTCTCGGCCCCGCGCAGGTGCGCCTCGCGCTCGCCCACGACGAGGTCGAGGTGCTCGCCGACCCGGTGCTCCTCCAGCGGGTCGTCGTCAACCTCCTCACCAACGCGGTGCGGCACTCACCGCCGGACGAGCCCGTGCTCGTGTCGACGAGCACCTTCGGCGGGCGGCTGGAGATCCGCGTCGCCGACCGTGGCCCGGGCATCGCGCAGGACCGGCGCGACGAGGTCTTCCTTCCCTTCCAACGGCTCGGCGACACCGACAACACGACGGGTCTCGGGCTCGGTCTGGCGCTCTCGCGCGGCTTCGTCGAGGGCATGCACGGCCGGCTCACGCCGGAGGACACGCCCGGCGGAGGCCTCACCATGGTCGTCTCCCTCCCCGTCCACGACCCCTCGCAGGAGGCCCGGTGAAGATCCTCGTCGCCGACGACGACCCGCAGATCCTGCGCGCGCTGCGCATCACCCTCACGGCGAAGGGGTACGACGTCGTCACCGCGCTCGACGGCGCCCAGGCGGTCGCCGCGGCCGTCGACCAGCAGCCCGATCTCGTCCTGCTCGACCTCGGGATGCCCCGGCTCGACGGCGTCGAGGTCATCCACGCCATCCGGGGCTGGTCGCAGGCCCCGATCCTCGTCGTCTCCGGCCGGGCCGGCTCGGCCGACAAGGTCGAGGCGCTCGACGCGGGCGCCGACGACTACGTCACCAAGCCCTTCGCCGTCGACGAGCTGCTCGCCCGGGTGCGCGCCCTCACCCGGCGCGTCCCCCAGGCCGCCGAGACCCCGGCGGTGCGCCTCGGCGAGGTGACGGTCGACCTCGCGGCCCGCAGCGTCGTGCGCGAAGGGGAGGGCGGCCGTCAGCACGTCCGCCTCACCCCCACCGAGTGGCAGGTCCTCGAGATCCTCGTGCGCAACCCCGGCCGCCTCGTCACCCGGCAGACCCTGCTGACGAGCATCTGGGGCAGCGAGCACGTCGCCGACACCGGGTACCTGCGCCTGTACGTCTCGCAGCTGCGCAAGAAGCTCGAGCCCGACCCGGCGCACCCGCGCCACCTGATCACCGAGGCCGGGATGGGGTACCGCCTCGAGCTCGACCGCTGAGCACGGGCTCCGGGGTCCCCCCTGACGCCCCGCTGCGCCGCCGCACGACCGTAAGGTCGGCAGCCCCGGGGCCACCGGGGCACCCGACCCGAAGGAGACAGACGTGAGCGAGTACAGCGCGGAAGAGCTCGACGCCGCACGCGAGGCCGCCCAGAACGCCGTGGACACCGCGACCTCCTGGGACTACAGCGCCGGCGAGACCAAGATCGCCGACAAGCTGCGCGAGGGCCTCGACGAGGCGCAGGTCGAGGTCGAGCCCGCAGAGCTCGAGCGGCTCGTCGCCGAGATCGACGCCCTGAGCACCGACGAGAGCGCCGGTCCCCCGACCGTGCGCGCCGCCACGCCGCGCTGAGGAGGCCCCCGATGACGCACCCGAGCGACGAGGCCGGGCACGGCGGACCGGTGACGACCCACGACCGGAGCGCCGAGATCGAGCAGAGATCGGCGGGCGAGAGAGCCGAAGGGGTGCCACAGGGCCGCCGGCGTCGGCAGTGGGTGGGTCTGGGTGCCGGTGTCGCGCTCGGGCTGCTCGTCTACCTGGCGATCCCCGGGGACGCGGGCCACCCGGCGCGTCTCACGGCCGCGGTCGCCGTCGTCATGGGCGTGTGGTGGATGACCGAGGCCATCCCCATCCCGGCGACGGCCCTGCTGCCCCTCGTCGTCTTCCCCACGCTCGGGAGCGACGTCTCGGTCGACGACGTCGGGGCGTCGTACGGCAACAACATCATCTTCCTCTTCATGGGCGGCTTCCTGCTCGCGCTGGCGATGCAGCGCTGGAACCTCCACCGTCGCATCGCGCTGCGCACGGTGTCGCTCATGGGCACCCGACCTGCGATGGTCGTCGCCGGCTTCATGATCGCCACCGGCTTCCTGTCGATGTGGGTGTCGAACACCGCGACCGCGGTGATGATGCTGCCCATCGGCGTCTCCGTGCTCGCCCTCGTCGCCACGCTCTCCGACGACGTCGAGGACCCGGGCGAGGACGGCGCGGCGGTGCGCAGCAGCCCCTTCGGGACCGCGCTCGTGCTCGGCATCGCCTACGCAGCGTCCATCGGGTCGCTCGCGACGATCATCGGCACCCCGCCGAACACCCTGCTCGTCGGCTACCTCGAGGACGCCCACGACATCTCCATCGGCTTCGGCCAGTGGATGCTCGCGGGGCTCCCGCTCGCGGTCATCTTCCTCACCATCACCTGGGTGCTGCTGACGAAGGTCTTCTTCCGTCCCGAGATCGACGACATCCCGGGCGGTCGAGAGCTCATCCGGGACGAGCTCGAGGCCCTCGGGCCGATGTCACGCGGCGAGATCCGGGTGACCGTGATCTTCGTCCTCGCCGCCCTGTCCTGGGTCTTCGTGCCGCTCGTCTCCGACTGGCTCGGCGCCGAGTCCGCACCGATCAGCGACGCCGGCATCGCCATGGTCGTCGGGCTGCTGCTCTTCGTCCTGCCGGCCGGGGCCGAGCCCGGGGTCCGGCTGCTCGACTGGGAGAGCGCGCTCGAGCTGCCCTGGGGCGTCCTGCTGCTCTTCGGCGGGGGCCTGGCGCTCTCCGGGCAGTTCAGCTCCAGCGGCCTGACGGAGTGGATCGGCCAGCAGGCCGGCGGTCTCGGGTGGATCCCGACGCTGCTCCTCGTCGCCCTGGTGACCACCGCGATCCTCTTCCTCACCGAGATCACGAGCAACACGGCGACGGCCGCCACCTTCCTCCCGGTGGCGGGTGGCATCGCCCTGGGCACCGGCCTGGACCCGATGCTGCTCGCCGTGCCGGTCGCGCTGTCGGCCACCTGCGCCTTCATGCTGCCGGTGGCGACACCGCCCAACGCCGTGGCCTACGGCAGCGGCTACGTGACGATCGGGTCGATGATCAAGGGCGGGCTCTGGCTCAACCTCATCGCGATCGTCCTCGTCACGGGCTTCACCTACACCCTCTTCACCTGGTTCCTCGGGATCACGATCTAGGCCCGAGGGGGGTCACAGGGCGAGCAGGCCTCTCAGGCAGGCGAGCGCCCCTCCCGCTGCGGCGACCCCGACGGCCAGCCGTCGGGCCGCCGTGGCGGGGACCCGTGCGGCGAGCACCCGGCCGAGGACCACCCCGACCGGTGCCGCGGCCACGACGAGCCCGCACACCCAGACGGAGGGCAGGGCGCCCAGCGGAACCGCGCCGGAGCTCGCCTTGACGAGGAGGGAGGTCGCGTTGGCGGCGAGGTAGACCGGCTGGAGGGTCGCGGCGAAGGATCGCTGCTCCCACCTCGTCGCGAGCGCGTAGGCGGTCATCGCCGGGGCGGCGACACCGGAGGTCGTGTTCATGAAGCCGGCGGCCAGCCCGGCCGCCACGCCCGCCCCGGGCCCGTCGAGACGACGTCGCCGTGCGAGCACCGCGCTGGCGGCCATCGCGAGCAGCACGCTCGAGCCGACGACGACGTCGAGCCAGGCCTCGCGGAAGGCACCGACGGCGGCTGCCCCGACGCACGACCCGACGACGACGAGCGGGGCCAGCCGACCCCATCGCCGCCAGTCGACGTCACCACGCATCGCGACGAGGACGAGCACCGCGGTGACGACGGCGACGACGTTGCTCAGGGTGACCCCGACCGCCGGCCCGACGAGCAGGGTCAGGCTCGGGGCGACCACGAGCCCCAGGCCCATGCCCGAGATCCGTTGCAGCGCGGCGCCGGCGATCACGGCGGCGCACATCGCAGCGAGCACGGCGGCGGTCATCGGGCGATCCTCGCAGCCGGTGCGCCGACGCCAGGGACGCGGGGGCCACCGGGCTCACCAGCAGACTCCGCCGGTCAGTCCAGCCCGTGTGCTCAGCCGGCGGGCTCGACGAGTGCGCGGACGAGCTCGCCGGCCCGCTCCTGCACCCGCGGGTCCACCCCGCGGTGGGCCACTCCCCCTTCGAGCAGGAGGAAGACGTGCTCGGCCAGGCCGGCCGGGTCGTCCCCGCCGAGACCGTCCTCGCGCAGCAGCTGCTCGAGGAGGTCGCGCACGGCCCGCTTGTGCTCGCGCACGACGTCCAGACCGGCGTGGTCCGTGGGCAGCTCGGCCGCGGCGTTGAGGAACCCGCAGCCACGGTCGACCGGGAGCGGGTCGTGCGCGTAGGCCTCGACGACGGCGAGCACCCGGGGGGCGTCGGCATCGACCAGCCGCTCCTGCAGGCGCCCCCACCACTGCTCGTGGCGACCCCGGAGGTAGGCGACGACGAGCGCGTCCTTGGACCCGAAGCGGTCGTAGAGGGTGCGCTTGGTGACGCCGGACTCCGCGGCGATCGTGTCGACCCCGACGGCGTGGATCCCGCGCCGGTAGAAGAGCTCTGAGGCGGTCTCGAGGATCCGGCGTGCGCCCGGTGTGAGGTCGACGCCCGGGCTCGTCGTGGGTGACATCGTTCCCCCTTCGTCGTCGCTCGACGGCCGTCCGACCGTCCTCTCCTCCGCCCCACCATCTCACAGACCGGTGTAGCGTCGGGGCAATGGTTCACCGATCTGTGAAGTCACCCACCGACGAGGCGCACCGCACCGCGCCCGATGCCCCGTCGGCGATCCGGCTCGCGGCGGTGGGGATGTGCCTCGTCGGGGTCTGCTACGGGTTGGCCCGCTTCGCCTACGGGCTCTTCGTGCCGGCCTTCCGCGAGGACTTCGACCTCGGACCCACGGCCACCGGAGCCGTCGCGTCCGGCTCCTACGTCGCGTACTGCCTCGCCGTGGTCGCCGCGACGGTGCTCACCCCGCGCCTCGGTGCCCGCAGGGTGGCCGTGGCCGCCGGGACGGTCGCCACGGCTGGGACGGCACTTGTCGCGCTGGCCCCGACCTCGGCGGTCCTCGGCGCCGGGGTGCTGCTCGCCGGCGCGAGCACGGGCGTCGCCTCTCCCCCGCTGGCCCACGCCGTCGCCCGCACCGTCCGCGCGGCGCGGCGCGATCGCACGCAGGCGGTCGTCAACGCCGGTACGGGGCTGGGTGTCGCCGTGGCCGGCCCCGTCGCGCTCGTCGCGCAGGACAGCTGGCGGGCTGCGTGGGCGATCTTCGCCCTCCTCGCCGCGGCGACGACCTTCTGGGCGGCCCGGGTCGTCCCGCCGGCGCGCGACGACGGCGCGTCGGTGCCCTCCCTCCTCCCCCGCCCGCTCCTGCCGGTCGGGGCCGGACGACTGCTCCTCGGCGCTGCCGTCATGGGCCTGGCGAGCGCGGCGGTGTGGACCTTCGGGCTCGACCTCCTCGTGACTGAGGGCGGCACGGGCCCGACGACCGCCCGTCTCGCCTGGGTGCTGCTCGGCGCCCTCGGGGTGCTCGGCGCGGCCGCCGGCGACCTCGAGGCCCGGCTGGGCCCGGCGAGGGCGTGGACCACGACGACGGTCGCGCTGGCGGGCGCCACCGCCGTCCTCGCGCTCGCCCCCGGCACGCCCGCACTCACCCACCCCGCCGCCGCCGTCTTCGGGGGCTCCTACATCGCGATGTCCGGCCTGCTCCTCCTGGGCGGCACTCGGGTGTACTCCGACGAGCCGTCCGCGGGCGTCGGCATCGCCTTCCTCGTGCTCGCGCTCGGCCAGGCAGCCGGCTCGCTCGCCCTCGGCGCGCTCGCCTCGGGCACGGGGCTGCGCACCGCCGTCCTCGTGGCCGCCGGGGTCGGGCTCATCGGCGCCCTCGCGCCGCCGCGGACGTCCTGAGATCGCGCCCGGGGACACGACGAGGCCCGGTGGACCATGTGGTCCACCGGGCCTCGTCTCGTGCTCTGCACGCCGTCGGGATGACAGGATTTGAACCTGCGACCCCTTGACCCCCAGTCAAGTGCGCTACCAAGCTGCGCCACATCCCGGTGTGCTGTGAAGCCGCCCCGTCGCCGGAGCGAAGTCACTCTAACTCAGCCGTCCCGCGTCTTCGTAATCGGCCCGGGTCGGGCCGCGGGCCGGCCCCCTTCGCCCGTGACGACGGGGGCCGCGGACCGGCTCAGCGCTCGCGACGACGACGCTCGCGCACCCGCACGGAGATCTCGACGGGCGTGCCCTCGAAGCCGAACTCCTCGCGCAGCCGGCGCTCGAGGAAGCGGCGGTACCCGGCCTCGATGAAGCCGGACGCGAAGACGACGAAGCGCGGCGGACGGGTCGAGGCCTGCGTCGCGAAGAGGATGCGGGGCTGCTTGCCCCCGCGCACCGGGTGCGGGTGCCCGGAGACGATCTCGCCCATGACGGCGTTGAGCCGACCGGTCGGCACGCGGGTGTCCCACGACGTCAGCGCGACGTCGAGGGCCGGCACGAGCTTGTCGACGTGGCGGCCGGTGCGCGCCGAGAGGTTGACGCGCGGCGCCCACTGCACCTGGACGAGCTCGCGCTCGATCTCGCGCTCGAGGTAGTAGCGACGCTCCTCGTCGAGCAGGTCCCACTTGTTGTAGGCGATGACGAGGGCACGACCGGTCTCGACGACCTGGCTGATGACGCGCAGGTCCTGCTCGGCGATGGCCTCCTCGGCGTCGATGAGCACGACGGCGACCTCGGCCTTCTCGAGCGCGGTCTGCGTGCGCAGCGAGGCGTAGAAGTCGGCGCCCTTCGTCTGGTGGACGCGGCGCCGGATGCCGGCCGTGTCGACGAAGCGCCAGGTGCGCCCGCCGAGCTCGACGAGCTCGTCGACCGGGTCGCGGGTCGTGCCCGCGACGTTGTCGACGACGACGCGCTCCTCGCCGGCGAGCTTGTTGAGCAGCGAGGACTTGCCGACGTTCGGGCGGCCGACGAGGGCGACGCGCCGGGGACCGCCGACCGGCATCGGCTCGGCGACCATCGAGCGGTCCGGGAGCACCTCGAGGACGGCGTCGAGGGCGTCACCGCTGCCGCGGCCGTGCAGGGCGGAGACGGGCCAGGGCTGACCGAGGCCGAGGTTCCACAGCGCGGCCGCCTCGCCCTCCATGCGCATGTCGTCGACCTTGTTGGCGACGAGGACGACGGGCTTGCCGGCGCGGCGCAGCAGGCGCACGACGGCCTCGTCGTCGTCGGTCGCGCCGACGGTCGCGTCGACGACGAAGAGGACGACGTCGGCCATGTCGATGGCGACCTCGGCCTGCTCGGCGACCTTGAGGTGGATGCCCGTGGCGGTGGCCTCCCAGCCGCCGGTGTCGATCATCGTGAAGCGGCGCCCGGACCACTCGCCCTCGTAGGCGACCCGGTCGCGGGTGACGCCGGGCACGTCCTCGACGACGGCCTCGCGGCGGCGCAGGATGCGGTTGACGAGGGTCGACTTGCCGACGTTCGGGCGGCCGACGATCGCGACGACGGGCAGCTCGCCCTCGTAGAGCTCGTCGGGCTGCTCCTGGAAGCCGTCGACGAGCGCCTGGTCCTCGGGCGTGAGCTCGAAGTCCTCGAGCCCCGCACGCAGCACGCGCTCGACGCCCTCGTCGTCGGCGGCGCCGAGGTCGGCGGGCTTCGGGCTCTGGCTGTCCACGGGTCTCTCCTGGCGGGTCGAGGCGAAGGGGGCGGACCGGCCGGGTCGGCGCGTGTCCACCCCCATTGTCGCAGCCCCGCGGACCTCGGCGGTCCCCTCGGGCGCGTCGGTGCCCGGTCAGCCCGCGGGACGCACCGCGTCGACGGCGGCGATGGCGGCCGCCACGCTCTCCTCGAAGGTCATCTCGGAGGTGTCGAGCGTGAGCACCCCGTCGGCGGCGACGAGGAACTGCGAGACCGTCGAGTCGTCGCGGTCACGACGCACGACCTCGTCGCGGGTCGCCTCCAGCGTCTGCTCGTCGGCGCCGCCGTGCAGCTCGACGGTGCGCCGGCGCAGTCGGGCCTCCTCGCTCGCGGTGAGGAGCAGACGCACGTCGGCGTCGGGGGCGACGACGGTCGTCACGTCACGCCCCTCGGCGACGACGCTGCCCTGCTCGTCGCCGATGACGGTGATGAGATCGCGCTGCTGCTCCTGGAGGGCGACGCGGACCCCGGGGTTGGTGGCGACGGCAGAGACCTGCGCGCTGATCTGCGAGGTACGGATCGCCTCGGTGACGTCCTCGTCGCCGACGAGGACCCCGGGCTCGGCCGGGTCGGCGCTCATCGCGAGCGGCAGGTCCCGTGCGGCCGCGGCGACGGCGTCGAGGTCGGTGAGGTCGACCCCGGACTCGAGGCACCACCACGTGAGGGCGCGGTACATCGCCCCGGTGTCGAGGTAGCCGCCCCCGAGGTGGGCGGCGACGGCCCGGGAGACGCTGGACTTGCCGGACCCGGAGGGACCGTCGACGGCGACGACGAAGGGGGCGCTCATGGGTGTCGATCCTAGGCGGGGCTCAGGAGTGCAGCTGCCAGCCCCGGGCCAGCAGGGCGTCCTCGAGCGGGCCGGCGGCGGCCGGCACGACGGAGACCTCCGCGACGCCGAAGGGCAGGCCCAGGCCGTGGTCGAGGCGCAGGTCCTCGAGGTTGATGCCGGCCTCGCCGATGTCGGCGAAGAGCCGGGCGAGCTCGCCGGGCCGGTCGTCGACGACGACGCTGACGATCGTGTAGGCCGTGGGCGCGGCGCCGTGCTTGCCCGGGATCCGGGAGTGCCCGGCGTTGCCGTCGGCGATGGCGCGGGCGAGGACGGCCCGGGCCCCCGGCGCGTCCTCGTCGAGGCCGTGCTCGAGGTCTCCGAGCGCGCCGATGACGCCGTCGAGCTCGTCGCGCAGGCTGGTGAGCACGGCCCGCACGGAGCCGGCGTTGCCGGCGAGGATCTGGGTCCACAGCCCGGGGTCGCTCGCCGCGATCCGGGTGACGTCGCGCACGCCCTGGCCGGCCAGGCCGACCGCGTGCTCGCTCAGCGGCTCGAGGCGTGCGGCTACGAGGCTCGCGGCGAGCTGGGGCACGTGCGAGACGGCGGCGACGGCGGCGTCGTGCTCGTCGGGCGTGAGCCGGCTGACGACGGACCCGACGGCCCGGGCGACGCGCTCGACGCGCTTCACCGCGGCGGGATCGGTGCCCTCGTCGGCGCAGACGACCCAGGCGCGACCCTCGAAGAGGTCGGGTCGCGCGGCGATGGCCCCGCTGCGCTCGCGCCCGGCCATCGGGTGCGAGCCGACGTAGCGCTCCAGGGGTGCGCCCAGACGCACGAGGTCGTGCCGGATGACCCCCTTGACGGAGGCGACGTCGGTGACCGTCGCCCCCGGCCAGCGGCGCAGGGCGTCGGCGACCACCGTCGGGGTGATGTCCGGCGGGGTCGCGACGACGACGAGGTCGGGCTCCGGGTGGCCGTCGTCGTCGTAGCCCAGGCGCGGCCCGAGCCGGCCCGCGCCGAGATCCCGGGCGAGGGTCATCGCCGTCACCGACTGGTCCTGCAGGACCGGCTCGGCGCCGGCCCGGCGCAGGGCGAGACCGATCGACGCGCCGATGAGACCGGTGCCGATGATCCAGACCTGCGGGAGCGCCTCGGCGCCGCTGCTCACAAGCCGACCGCCTTGTACAGCTGGCCGATCTCGCGCCGGCTGAGCGCCCGCCAGCGGCCGGACTTCGTCTGCCCGAGCTCGACGGGGCCGACCTGCACCCGGGTGAGGGTGAGCACGGGGTGCCCGACCTCCTCCATGAGCCGGCGCACGATGTGGTTGCGGCCCTCGTGCAGGACGATCTCGACGACCGCCTTGCCCGGGGTCGAGGCGACGACGGAGAAGGAGTCGACCTTCACCGGTCCGTCCTCGAGCTGGACGCCGGCGCGCAGCGTCTTGCCGAGGTCGCGCGGCACCGGGCCGGAGACCTGGGCGACGTAGGTCTTGAGCACCCCGTAGCGGGGGTGCTGCAGGCGGTGGGCGAGGTCGCCGTCGTTGGTGAGGAGCAGCAGGCCCTCGGTGTCGGCGTCGAGCCGGCCGACGTGGAAGAGGCGCTCGGGGCGCTCCGCGACGTAGTCGCCCACCGACGTACGGCCGAGGTCGTCCGACATCGTCGTGACGACGCCGAGGGGCTTGTTGAAGGCGAGGTAGACCCGGCTCTCGTCGAGCTGGACCCGCTCCCCGTCGACGTGGACGGTCTGGCTCGAGGGGTCGACGCGGATGCCGAGCTCGGTGACGACCTGGCCGTCCACCTGCACCCGGCCCGCTGCGATGAGCTCCTCGCAGGCGCGCCGCGATCCGACGCCGGCCCCGGCGAGCAGCTTCTGCAGGCGCACGCCGTCGGGCGCGTGGACGTCGACCTCAGGTGCAGATCGAGGCTGCGGGGCGATCGTCGGCTGGCCCTGGCGCGAGCGCCCGGTCGTGCCGCGGTTGCCGCCGTCGGGTCGCCCACGGGGGCCGCCACCCTGGCGAGAGCCCCCCTGACCACCCGGTCGGGAGCCCCCGGGGCCGCCCTGACGTCGGCCGCCGCCCCCGCCACCGCGGCGCTGTCCGTCGGCGGGGCTCATGCCCGGCCCTGCTCTGCGAGCTCGTCGATCATGTCTGCCTCCGGCAGGTAGGGAGCGATGGGCGGCAGGTCGTCGAGCGACTGCAGCCCCATCCGCTCGAGGAATGAGTCGGTGGTGCCGTACAGGGTCGAGCCGGACTCGCCGTCGTGGCTGACCTCGGTGATGAGCCCACGGGTGAGCAGGGTGCGCACGACGCCGTCGACGCTCACCCCGCGCACCGCGCTGATCCGGGCACGGGAGATGGGCTGGCGGTAGGCGATGACGGCGAGCGTCTCCAGCGAGGCCTGGGTGAGACGGGCCTGCTGCCCGTCGAGCACGAAGCGCTCGACGACCGACGCGTACGCGGGGTGCGAGTACAGACGCCAGCCGCCGGCGACGGAGCGGATCGTCCACCCGCGGGTGCCGTCGGCGAGCTCTGCCTCGATCTCGGCGAGGGCGTCGCGCACCGTCTCGACGGTCACCTCGAGGGCGGAGGCGAGGGCGACCTCGCTCACCGGCTCCTCGACGACCATGAGGACCGCCTCGACGGCCCCCTTCGCCCCACCGGGCAGCTCGTCGACGTCGAGGGCGAGCTGGCCGCCCTCGTCGGGTGCGTCCGGGGGGATCTCGTCGGTCGTGCTCATCGCGGGTCTCCTGCCTCGACGGGCCGAGGGCCGGCGTCGTCCTGCTCGGGGGTGGTGCCGGCCAGGGTGTCCTCGGCGGCCGCACCGGCCGGGGTCTCCTGCTCGGGGGCGGGCCGCTCGAGGTCGGCCTCGTCGAACTCGTCGCTCACCTGCACGTCGCCGTCCTGGGCGCCGACCCAGCGCACCGTGAGCTCGCCGAGGGCCTCGGGCTGCTCGAAGGTCACCGCCTGCTCGCGGAAGAGCTCGAGCAGGGCGAGGAAGCGGGCGACGACGACGAGCGTGGAGTCGGCGTCGCGCACGAGGGTGCGGAAGGACGCCGACCCGTGCTCTCGCAGCCGCTCGGCGACGATGCCCGCCTGCTCGACGACGCTCACCGTCGGCGCGTGGAGGTGGGCCAGGCCGACCGTCGGCTCCTCGCGCGGGGTGAGCGCACGGGCGGCGATCATCGCCAGCTGCTCGGGGGTGATCGTGATGACGAGCTCGGGCAGCAGGCTGGCGAGCTGGGGCTCCAGCCCGGCCTGACGGGGCGTCATCCGGGCGCTGCGGCTCAGCTCGGCGGCGAAGCGACCGGCGACCTCCTTGAAGGCGCGGTACTGCAGCAGCCGGGCGAAGAGCAGGTCGCGGGCCTCGATGAGGGCGAGGTCCTCCTCGTCGTCCTCGCGGCTCGTCGGCAGCAGCCGGGCGGCCTTGAGGTCGAGCAGGGTCGCAGCGACGAGGAGGAACTCCGAGGTCTGGCCGAGGTCGAGCTCGGCCTGGCTCTCGCGGATCGCCCGCAGGTGCACCATGAACTCGTCGGTGACCTTGGCCAGCGCGATCTCGGTGATGTCGAGCTGGTGCTTGCTGATGAGCCCGAGGAGGAGGTCGAAGGGACCCTCGTAGTTCTCGAGGTGGACGGTGAAGGCCTGCGAGGCGGCCCGCCGGGTGATCACTCCCCCCGGGACGGCCTCGGTCTCGGCGGGGACCGCCGCGGGCGGGTCGAGCAGCGCCGGGTCGAGTGCCGGGAGCTCGGTCATCGGCTCAGGCAGCCCCACCGCGGGCGATGAGCTCGCGGGCGAGCTGGCGGTAGGCGTTGGCGCCGTTGTGCGCCGTCGCGTACGTCGTGATCGGCTCCGCGGCGAGCGTGGCGTCGGGGAACTTCACGGTGCGCGAGATGACGGTGTGGAAGACGCGCTCGCTGAAGTGGTCGACGACGCTGCTGACGACCTCGCGGCTGTGCAGGGTCCGGCCGTCGTACATCGTCGCGAGGATGCCGTCGATCTCCAGGCGCGGGTTGAGCCGGTCCTGGATCTTCTCGATGGTCTCGACGAGCAGGGCGACCCCGCGCATCGCGAAGTACTCGGTCTCGAGCGGGATGATGACGCCGTGCGCCGCCGTGAGGGCGTTGACGGTGAGCAGCCCGAGGCTGGGCTGGCAGTCGATGAGCACGACGTCGTAGTCGTCGAGGACGGGGCGCAGGACCCGGGCGAGGATCTGCTCGCGGGCGACCTCGCCGACGAGCTGCACCTCGGCCGCGGAGAGGTCGATGTTCGCCGGGACGACGTCGAGGCCCTGGACGTTCGTGCGCTGGATGACCTCGCGGATGTCGTGACGGCGCTCGACGAGGAGGTTGTAGATCGTCACGTCGAGGGTGTGGGTCGGCACGCCGAGACCCACGGAGAGCGCGCCCTGGGGGTCGAAGTCGACGAGGAGGACCTTGCGACCGAGCTCGGCGAGCGCGGCGCCGAGGTTGATCGTCGTCGTCGTCTTGCCGACGCCGCCCTTCTGGTTGCACATCGCGATGATGCGCGCCGGGCCGTGCGCGGTCAGCGGAGCGGGCTCCGGGAAGTCGGGGAGAGGTCGACCCGTGGGGCCGACCTGGACCGTGCCGTGCTCGAGCTCGAGCGGCGGCGTCACCTCTGGTGCCACGTGCTGATCACTCCATCGCCGTACGTCGGTCAGCCTCACGCTGATCGAGGCGACCCTACCAGCGGCGCCGGTGGGTCTCCTGGTCGGCGAGCGCCGGGGCGCTCCGTCCCCTCCGGCGCGGGGGCGCGTCGTCTCACCGGGCGCGGGGGTGGCTCTGCGCGTAGACCTCGCGCAGCTGCTGCACGGTGACCATCGTGTAGATCTGGGTCGTCGTCACCGAGGCGTGGCCGAGCAGCTCCTGGACGACCCGGACGTCGGCGCCGCCGTCGAGCAGGTGGGTGGCGAAGGAGTGGCGCAGGGTGTGCGGCGAGATCTCGCCCCGCAGCCGGGCCCGGCCGGCCGTCGCGCTGATGATCGCCCACGCGCTCTGCCGCGACAGCCGGGTGCCGCGGCGGTTGAGGAAGAGGGCGGGGCCGCCGCGCCCCTTCGCCAGCATCTCGGGACGCCCGCGGACGAGCCACGCCGAGACCGCCTCGGTGGCGTAGCTGCCGAGCGGCACGACGCGCTCCTTGCTGCCCTTGCCGAAGAGCCGGACCGCCCCGGCGTCGAGGTCGACGTCGTCGACGTCGAGCCCGACCGCCTCAGAGATCCGCGCGCCGCTGCCGTAGAGCACCTCGAGCAGGGCGCGGTCGCGCAGCGAGGACGAGGTGTCCCCCGCTCCCGTCGCGTCGATGAGCGCCGACACCTCGGCGACGGAGATGGCCTTGGGCAGACGCGACGGGGGCCGCGGCGGCGCGACGTCGGCGGCGGGGTCGTCCGCGGCGAGCCCCTCGAGCGCGAGGAAGCGGTGCAGCCCGCGCACGGCCACGAGGGTGCGTGCCGCCGAGGTCGCCGCGAGCGGCGGGTGCTCCTCGCTCCCCCGGCGCAGGTCGGCGAGGAAGGAGGCGACGTGCTCCTCGCGCACCTCGTCGGGTGCGGTGACGCCCGCCGCCTCGAGATGGCGCACGTAGCGCTGCGCGTCGCGGCGGTACGCGGCGAGGGTGTGGCGGCTGACCCCGCGCTCGACGTCGAGGTGGGTCAGCCAGGTGCGCACCGCCCGGGCCATCGCGGTGGCCGCGGGCGGTGCTGACGACTGGGTCAGGCGAGGACCTCCGCGACGGGGGTGCACGCCATGTCGAAGGCGTCGGCGACGCCCTGGTAGGTCACGGCACCTGCGTGGGTGTTGAGGCCGGCCGCGAGCGCCGGGTCGGCCCGCATCGCGTCGCGCCAGCCGTGGTCGGCGAGCGCGGCGGCGTAGGACAGGGTCGCGTTGGTCAGCGCCCAGGTCGACGTCGAGGGGACGGCGCCGGGCATGTTGGCCACGCAGTAGTACAGCGAGTCGTGGACCTCGAAGGTGGGGTCGGCGTGGGTCGTCGGGCGGCTGCCCTCGAAGCACCCGCCCTGGTCGATCGCGACGTCGACGAGGACCGAGCCGGGCTTCATCTGGCTGACCATCTCGTCGGTGACGAGCTTGGGGGCCTTCGCCCCGGGGATGAGCACCGTGCCGATGACGAGGTCGGCCCCGAGCACCTGCTCGCGCACGCTGAGCGCCGAGGAGGCGATCTGGTGGACGCGGTTGTCGTAGCGCCAGAAGCTCATCCGCAGCTTGTCGAGGTCGGTGTCGAGGAGGGTGACGTCGGCGCCCATGCCCAGGGCGATGTTCGCGGCGTTCTGGCCGGCGACACCGGCGCCGAGGACGACGACCTTGGCGTTGGCGACACCACCGACGCCACCGAGCAGGACCCCGCGGCCGCCGTGGGCGCGCATGAGCGCCGAGGCCCCGACCTGCGGGGCGAGGCAGCCGGCGACCTCGGACATCGGGTAGAGCAGGGGCAGCATCCCCGAGCGCAGCTGGACGGTCTCGTAGGCGACGGCGGTGACCCCCTTCGCGACGAGCTCGTCGGTGAGCGGCTGGTCGGCCGCGAGGTGGAGGTAGGTGAAGAGCAGCAGGCCCTCGCGCAGGCGGTGGTACTCCTCGGCGACGGGCTCCTTGACCTTCATCACCATGTCGGAGGCGCCCCAGAGCTCGTCCGCGTCGGCGATGATCGTCGCGCCCTGCGCGACGTAGTCCTCGTCGGGCAGCCCCGACCCGAGCCCCGCACCGGACTCGACGAGCACCTCGTGCCCTGCCGTGACCAGCTCGTGGACGCCGACCGGGGTGATCCCCACCCGGTACTCGTTGTTCTTGACCTCGCGGGGGATGCCGATCTTCACGGGATGTGAGCCCTTCGTCGTCGGTGAAGCCGGCAGGACGCCGTTGTCCGCCGGCGCGGCCGTGGCCGCAGGGTGGGATTCTATGCACGGCGCGCGGTGCTCCGTGCACGGCCCGACGCTCCTCGTCCCCCTTCGCCCCCCACCCGCCCCGGGAGCCCCGATGAAGCTCTACGCCGACCTGCCGGCCCGCCGCACCGCCCAGGTCGTCTCCGACCTGCTGATGATCGCGTGGGTGTGGGGCTGGGTCTGGGCCGGCCGCACCGTGCACGACGTGACGATGCGTCTCGCCGAGCCCGGACGACGGCTCGAGGGCGCCGGCTCGGGCTTCCGCGAGAAGATGACGAGCGCCGGCAACGGCGTCGACGACCTGCCGCTCGTCGACGACAAGGTCGCCACGCCCTTCCGCGAGGCGGCCGGCGCCGGCACGGACATCGAGTCCGCGGGACGCGACCTCGTCGACGCCGTCGAGCGCCTGTCCACCGCGCTCGGGCTCGTCACCGCCGTCGTCCCGATCGTCCTCGTCCTGCTCGTGTGGGGCACGCTGCGCTACCGCTTCGTGCGGCACGCGACGGCGGCCCAGCGCTTCATGGACTCCGATGCCGACCTCGACCTCTTCGCGCTGCGGGCGATGGCCGGCCAGCCGATGCCGCGGCTCGCCGCCATCTCACCCGACCCCGTCGGCGCCTGGCGCCGCCGTGACCCCGACGTCGTGCGAGCCCTCGCCCTGCTCGAGCTGCGCGACGCAGGCCTGCGCCCGCCCCGCCCCACCGGCACCGACTCCGTGAGCTGACCCTCCCCCCTTCGTCTCGCCTGCCCCAGGTTTCTCGGGTCACCCGATAAACCCCGGCTCCGCAAGAGTAAGAAACTCATGCGGAGCCGGGGTAAGTCGTGCTGAGCGAAGGGGGAGTCAGCCGGCGGCGACGACGCGGGGACGCAGGTCCTCGGGCGGGCACTGCCAGGTGAGGGGGTCGGCGTCGACCTGCTCGCCCGAGCGGATGTCCTTGACCTGGTCGCCGCCCTCGCCGGCGCCGACGAACCACACGAAGGGGATGCCCCGCCGCTCGGCGTGCCGGATCTGCTTGCCGAGCTTGGCCGCCGAGGGGGCGACCTCGCAGGCGATGCCGCGCGAGCGCAGGGCGGTGGCGACGGCGACGGAGGCGGGGCGTGACTCCTCGTCGAGGACCGCGACGAGGACGGCCGCCGGAGACATGCGGGTGGCCGTGACGAGCCCCTCGCGCAGGAGCAGCGCGAGCAGGCGGGACAGGCCGATGGAGATCCCCACCCCTGGGTAGGTCGTGCGCCCGTCGGTGGCGAGGGTGTCGTAGCGCCCCCCGGAGCAGAAGCTGCCCCAGTCCTCGTGGCCGACGACCTGGGTCTCGTAGACCGTGCCCGTGTAGTAGTCGAGGCCGCGCGCGATCCGCAGGTCGGCGACCATCGCGCCGGGGGCGTTGGCCATCCCGGTCTCGATGACGGCCCGCAGCGCCGCCAGGCCCTCGTCGAGGACAGGGTGCTCGACGCCGAGCGCGCGCACCTGCTCGACGAAGGAGGCGTCCTCGGTGCGGATCTGGGCCAGGCGGAGCACGGCGTCGGCCTGCTCCTGGGTGAGCCCGGCGTCGACGAGCAGGGCGGCCACCTTCGCCGGGCCGATCTTGTCGAGCTTATCGACGACGCGGAGCGTGCCCGCGACGTCCTCGATGCCCAGCCCGCGGTAGAAGCCCTCGGGGATCATCCGGTTGTTCACCTGGATGACCATCGGCGGGACGGGCAGCGCGGCGAAGATCTCCGCCATGACGAGCGGCACCTCGGCCTCGAAGTGGGGCGAGAGCTCGCCGACGTCGACGACGTCGATGTCGCACTGCGTGAACTCCCGGAAGCGGCCCTCCTGGGGCCGCTCCCCGCGCCACACCTTCTGGATCTGGTGGCGGCGGAAGGGGAAGCTCAGCCGGCCCGCGTGCTCGACGACGTAACGGGCGAAGGGGACGGTGAGGTCGAAGTGCAGACCGAGCTCGGCGTCGCCGCGCTCCCCCGGCTCGCCGGCGAGGCGCGAGACCGCGTAGATCTCCTTGTCGGCGTCACCGCCCTTGCCGAGCAGCCGCTCGACCGGCTCGACCGCCCGGGTCTCGATGCCCGGGAAGCCGTGCAGCTCGAAGGTCGAGCGGATGACGTCGATGAAGTGCTGCTCGACCACCCGGTCCTGGGGCAGGTGCTCCGGGAAGCCCGACAGCGGGGTGATCTTGGTGGCTCGTGCGGTGGGGCCAGAGGTGCTCACGCGATGTCCTGCAGGTAGGGGTTGGTGGCCTTCTCACGGCCGAGGGTGGTCGCCGGGCCGTGGCCCGGCAGGACGAGGCTGGAGTCGGCGCGCGGCGCGACGGCGTCCCGCAGGCTGCGCATCATCGCCTCGTGGCTGCCGCCGGGCAGGTCCGTGCGCCCGATGGAGCCGGCGAAGAGGACGTCACCGGTGATGAGCGTGCGGTCGACCTGCGCCTCGTCGGGCACGCCGACGGGCACGCCGTCGAGGGCGAACATCACCGAGCCCTCGGTGTGACCGGGCGCGTGGACGACGTCGAGCTCGAGCCCGGCGACGCTCACCCGCTCCGCGTCGCGCACCTCGACGACCCGCTCCGGCTCGCGCCACGCCGCCTGGGTGCCGAACTGCTGCTCGAGCATCCCCAGCAGGCCCGGGCCGAGCGAGCTGCCGCCGAGCGGGTCGACGAGGCGGTAGCGGTCCTCGGAGTGGATGTACGCGGCGAGCTCGCCCCCGCACACCGGGGTCACGGAGTACACGTGGTCGACGTGCCCGTGGGTGAGCAGGACGGCCGCGGGACGCAGCCGGTGCTCGGCGAGCACCTCGCGCAGGGTCTCCTCGACACCGATGCCCGGGTCGACGATCACGCACTCCTCGCCGGGCCCCGGGGCGACGACGTAGCAGTTGGTGCCGAAGGCGGCTGCAGGGAAGGTCACGGTCAGCACGAGGAGTGAGCCTACCCAGCGCGCGTCGTGCGGCTAGGCTCGCGTCTCGTGAGCGAGCAGACCCCTGAGCCGACTGACGCCCCGGACACCACGCCCGAGGTGCACGACGCCCCCAGCCCCACCCCTTCGGCCCCCTCCCCCGCCGCGATGGCACGGATGGCGCCCCGTCGACCCGCCGCGGTCCCGGTCCCCCCGGTGATCGAGACGGACCACTCGGCGTCGGCCGCCTTCGGCCGCGTCGACGACGAGGGCACGGTCTACGTCCGCGAGGGCGACGGCGAGCGCGCCGTCGGCTCCTACCCGGGCGCGACGCCGGAGCAGGCGCTGCTCTACTTCGCCCGCAAGTACGACGAGCTGCACGCCTCCGCCACGCTGCTGCGCCAGCGCCTCGACGCCCCGGAGGTCACCGCCAAGGAGATCGCCGACGGCCTGGGCGCCCTGAAGACCCACGCCGAGGGTGCCGACGTCGTCGGCGACCTGCCGGCGCTGGCCGCCCTCGTCGCGGAGGTCGAGACCGGGCTGGCCGACAAGCGCTCCCGCGAGAGCGCCCAGCGCGCCGAGGCCAAGAAGGCCGCCGCCGCCGAGCGCGAGGCGATCGTCGCCGAGGCCGAGTCCATCGCCGCCCAGCCCGTCGAGCGCATCCAGTGGAAGTCCTCGACCGCCCGCATGCGCGAGCTGCTCGACACGTGGAAGACCCACCAGAAGTCCGGCGTGCGCCTGGACAAGGACGTCGAGTCGGCGCTGTGGCAGCGCTTCTCGAAGGCTCGTAACTCCTTCGACAAGGGCCGCCGCCACCACTTCGCCGAGCTCGAGTCGAGCCGTGGCGAGGTCAAGGCGACCAAGGAGGCGCTCGTCGCCGAGGCCGAGCGTCTGTCGACGAGCACCGACTGGGGCCAGACCGCCGGCGCCTACAAGCGCCTCATGGACCAGTGGCGCCACGCCGGCCGCGCCGGCCGCAAGGACGACGACGCCCTGTGGGAGCGCTTCCGCGCCGCCCAGGACGCCTTCTTCACCGCCAAGGACGAGGAGCAGGCCCGCGAGGACGAGAGCTTCCGCGGCAACCTCGAGGTCAAGGAGCGCCTCCTCGTCGAGGCCCAGGCCCTCCTGCCGATCAAGGACCTCGGCGCGACGAAGGGGGCGCTGCGCTCGATCCAGGAGCGCTGGGAGGCCGCCGGCAAGGTGCCCCGCGGCGACGTCGACCGGATGGAGAAGGGTCTGCGCGCCGTCGAGCAGTCCGTGCGCGACGCCGAGGACACCCGCTGGAAGAAGAGCAACCCCGAGCTGTCCGCCCGCGCGAACAGCCTCGTCAGCCAGCTCCAGGCCAAGATCGCCGAGCTCGAGGAGCAGGTCGCCGCGACCGACGACGCCGGTCGCCGCCGCCGCCTCGAGGGCGAGCTCGAGTCGAGCCGTTCGCTGCTCGCCATGGCCCAGGCCGGCGCCGACGAGCTCGGGGGCTGAGGGGGCTACTCCTCCTCGACGCCCGGGCGACCGCCGGTCAGCCGGTAGGCGTCGAAGACGCCGTCGATCCGCTTCACCTGGCCCAGCACATGGGCCAGGTGAGTCGGGTCGCCCATCTCGAAGGCGAAGCGCAGCTTGGCCACGCGGTCACGGCTCGTGTGGACCGTCGCCGAGAGGATGTTCACCGAGCTGTCGGAGAGCACCCGGGTGACGTCGGAGAGCAGCCGGCTGCGGTCCAGCGCCTCGACCTGGATCTGGACAAGGAAGAGGTTGTTGCTGCTCGACGTCCACTCGACGTCGATGAGCCGCTCGGCCTCGCGGCGCAGCGAGCCGGCGTTCGTGCAGTCGGTCCGGTGCACCGAGACGCCGTTGCCGCGGGTGATGAAGCCCATGATCTCGTCGCCGGGCACGGGCGTGCAGCAGCGCGCGAGCTTGACCCACACGTCGTCCATGCCCTTGACGACGACCCCGGGATCCCCGGCGCTGCGGCGCCGCGTGGCGATCGGGCCGGGCATGGTCGCCTCGGCGAGGTCCTCGGTCGCGCCCTCGCGCCCGCCGGCCGACGCGATGAGCCGCGAGACGACGTGCTGGGCCGAGACGTGGCCCTCGCCGACCGCCGCGTAGAGGCCGTCGACGTCCGGGTGGCGCAGCTCGTCGGCGACGCTCGCGAGGCTCTCGTGGGTGAGCAGGCGCTGCAGCGGGAGGTTCTGCTTGCGGATGACCCGGGCGATCGACTCCTTGCCGGCCTCGGCCATCTCCTCCTTGCGCTCGCGGGAGAACCAGTGCCGGATCTTGTTGCGGGCGCGCGGCGAGCGCACGAAGCTCAGCCAGTCGCGCGACGGCCCGGCACCCTCGGCCTTGCTCGTGAGCACCTCGACGACGTCACCGGTCTCGAGCGTGGAGTCCAGGGGCACGAGACGGCCGTTGACCCGTCCGCCGATCGTGCGGTGCCCGACCTCGGTGTGGACCGCGTAGGCGAAGTCGACGGGCGTCGAGCCGGCCGGCAGGGCGATGACCTGCCCCTTCGGCGTGAAGACGTAGACCTCGCGGGCGTTGATCTCGTAGCGCAGCGAGTCGAGGAACTCGCCGGGGTCGGCGGTCTCGCGCTGCCAGTCGAGCAGCTGGCGCAGCCACGCCATCTCCGAGACGGCCCCGGTGTCCTCGCTGCCGGCGGCGCCGGCGCGGGCGGTGGGGTCGTCCTTGTACTTCCAGTGCGCGGCGACGCCGTACTCGGCGCGGCGGTGCATCGCGTGGGTGCGGATCTGGATCTCGACCGGCTTGCCCTGCGGCCCGATGACCGTCGTGTGCAACGACTGGTACATGTTGAACTTCGGCAGCGAGATGTAGTCCTTGAAGCGCCCCGGCAGGGGGTTCCACCGGGCGTGCAGCGCGCCCAGCGCGGCGTAGCAGTCGCGGACCGTGTCGACGAGCACGCGCACGGCGACGAGGTCGTAGATCTCGCCGAACTCGCGGCCGCCGACGATCATCTTCTGGTACACGGAGTAGTAGTGCTTGGGCCGCCCGGTGACGGTCGCGTTGATCCGCGCCTCGCGCAGGTCGAGGACGACCTGGGCGCGCACCGTCGCGAGGTACTCCTCGCGGGCGGGGGCGCGCTCGGCGACGAGTCGCACGATCTCGTCGTACACCTTCGGGTAGAGCGTGGCGAAGGAGAGGTCCTCGAGCTCCCACTTGATGGTGTTCATGCCCAGGCGGTGGGCCAGCGGCGCGTAGATCTCGAGGGTCTCCTGGGCCTTGCGCTGCGCCGAGCCGGGCGAGACGTACTTCCACGTGCGGGCGTTGTGGAGCCGGTCGGCGAGCTTGATGACGAGGACGCGGATGTCGCGGGCCATCGCGACGACCATCTTGCGCACCGTCTCGGCCTGCGCGGCGTCGCCGTAGGTGACCTTGTCGAGCTTGGTCACCCCGTCGACGAGCTTGGCGATCTCGGAGCCGAAGTCCTCCTCGAGCGCCTCGAGCGAGTACGAGGTGTCCTCGACGGTGTCGTGGAGCAGGGCCGCGGCGAGCGTCACCGGCGTCATGCCGAGCTCGGCGAGGATCGTCGTCACCGCGAGCGGGTGGGTGATGTAGGGGTCGCCGCTCTTGCGGCGCTGGCCCTCGTGGGCGCGCGCGGCGACCTGGTAGGCCTGCTCGATGACCGACAGGTCGGCCTTCGGGTGCGTCGAGCGCACGACCTGGAGCAGCGGCTCGAGCTCGGGGGTGCTCGTCGGCTGCGAGCGGGTGCCGATCCGGGCGAGCGAGGCGCGCGCGAGCTGACGCGGGGAGAAGCCCCCTCCGGCAGACCCCGACGACGCTCTCGGCTCGCTCATGCGCAGAGCCTAGACCGTCAGCAGGGCCCCGACCTCACGCCCCTCCAGACGGGAGCGGCCGGCGAGCGCCGTGAGCTCGACGACGACCTCGATCGCCACGACCTCGGCCCCCACCTGCTCGAGCAGCTCGGCCGCCGCGGCGGCGGTGCCGCCGGTCGCGAGCACGTCGTCGACGACGAGGACCCGCTCCCCCGGCGTGACGCAGTCCTCGTGGACCTCGATCCGGGCGGTGCCGTACTCGAGGGCGTAGTCGAGGCTCACCGTCGCGCCGGGCAGCTTGCCCGCCTTGCGCACCGGCACGAAACCCGCGCCGAGGGCCAGGGCGACCGCGGTGCCGAAGATGAAGCCCCGCGCCTCGAGCCCGACGACCGTCGTGATCCCTGCGTCGCGGTACGGGGCGGCGAGCGCCTCGCACACCTGGGCCAGCGCAGGACCGTCGGCGACGAGCGGGGTGATGTCCTTGAAGAGCACCCCCGGCTCGGGGAAGTCCGGGATGTCGCGCAGCAGGCCCGAGACGAGCTCGGCGGTCTGCTCGCGCGACGCGGATGCCGTCGAGCTCATCGCTTCGACCGCGGCGTGCGCCGGGGCTGGTTGCGCGGGCCGGACTGGGCGTAGCGGTGCACGGCGCGCCCGGTGACCGTCTGCTCGGCGTCGGGGTCGGGCGAAGGGGTGACCGGCGCGTCCGCGCCGTCCCCCCGCGTCGGCGTGGTCGCGCTCGAGGACCGCAGCGGTCTCGACGGCGCGTCAGACGCACCGGCCCCCGCCGGTGCACCGACCGTGGCCGGCGTGCGGTCGCCGACCCGCTCGTGGTGCTTCGAGGCGACCTTGTCGAGCTCGACGACGTCGGCGTCGCGCCGGCGCAGGTGCACGAGCAGCGGCGTCGCGATGTAGACCGACGAGAAGGCTCCGACGACCATGCCGACGAAGAGCGCGAGCGAGAGGTCGAGCAGCGTGCCGGGACCGACCCGCGCGAAGCCGACCGCGAGGACCGCGATGATCGGCAGCACGGCGATGACCGTCGTGTTGATCGAGCGCACGAGCGTCTGGTTGACGGCGAGGTTCGCCGACTCCGCGAAGGTCTGACGCCTCGTCTCGAAGGCGTCGGAGGTGTTCTCGCGGACCTTGTCGAAGACGACGACGCTGTCGTAGAGCGAGTACCCGAGGACGGTGAGGAAGCCGATGACCGTCGCTGGCGAGACCTCGAAGCCCGACCACGTGTAGATGCCGACGGTGATGAGCATGTCGTGCGCGAGCGCGACCATCGCCGCGAGCGACATCTTCCAGTTGCGGTAGTACACCGCCATGAGCGCGGCGGTGATGACGAGGAAGACGACGAGCGCGCGCAGCGCCTGCTGGCTCACCGACGCGCCCCACGACGCCCCGATCGTGTTCTGGGTGACGTCGGAGGCCTGCACGCCGAAGGTCTGCGCGAGCTGGGAGCCCACGTCGTTCATCTCGGTCTCGGGCAGCTTCTCGGTCTGCACGCGGACCTGGTTGCCGCCGATGAGCGTGACGTTCGCCGAGGCCGTCGGGCCGGCGACCTCGCGGACCGCGTCGGTCGCCTCCTGCTGGTAGTCGCCGCTCGTCTGCGTCGTCGAGACGCGGAACTCCGAGCCGCCCTCGAACTCGAGACCGAGGTTGAGCCCGCGCACGCCGAAGCCGGCGAGGGCGATGAGCATGATGACGGCACTGATCGCGTACCAGGTCTTCGCCTTGCCGACGAAGTCGATGGAGCGCTTGCCGGTGTACAGGTCGTTGCCGAAGTCGGCCATGCGGCTCATACGACCGCACCTCCGTCGCTCGTGACGCCGGGTCGGGCGGGCTTGCGCTCCTCCGGGACGTCGAATTGGCCGCGGCCCTTGTAGCGCACGCCGGCGTTGTGCAGGGACTCGACCTCGAAGCCGGACCACGGGTGGCCGGAGGCGAAGAACGTGCGGCGGGCGAGCAGGGTGAGCAGCGGGTGGGTGAAGAGCCAGAAGACCGCGAGGTCGATGGCCGTCGTCAGGCCCAGGGTGAAGGCGAAGCCGCGCACGCCGGAGCTCGCGAGGACGTACAGGACGATCGCGGCGATGAAGTTCACGCCGTCGGCCACGAGGATGGTGCGCTTGGCACGCGCCCAGCCGGCCTCGACCGCGGCCCGCAGGTTCCTCCCTTCGCGCAGCTCGTCACGGACTCTCTCGAAGTAGACGATGAAGGAGTCCGCGGTGACGCCGATCGCGATGATGAGCCCGGTGACCCCCGCCATGTCGAGACGGAAGTTGTAGCCCCACGCGAGCAGCGCGATGAAGAGGTACGTGAAGGCGAAGGCGACGACCATCGAGCCGATCGTCACGAGGGCAAGCGCCCGGTACTGGGCGACCGAGTAGACGATGACGAGGAGCAGACCGATGAGCCCGGCGATGATGCCGTAGCGCAGCTGCTCCGAGCCGAGCGTCGGGCTGATCGTCACGGCCTGGTTGGTCTCGAAGGTGATGGGCAGCGCGCCGAACTTCAGCGACTGGGCGAGGGCGCGCGCCTCCTCGATGGTGAAGTTGCCGGTGATCGAGGCGGTGCCGTTGGGGATCGCCTCGTTGAAGCCCGGGGCGACGAGGACGGTGCCGTCGTAGACCGTCGCGAGGGCGTTGTACGACCCCGGCGGGTTGATCGGGCTGGCCTGCGACAGGCTCGGCAGGGCGAGGAGGTCGCGCGAGACCTGCGCGTAGCGCTGGACGCCGTCGCCGCCGAAGGTCAGCTGGATCTCGACGGTGTTCGTGACCTGACCCTGCTGGGTCGTCTGGTACCCGGCCGAGGCGTCCTTGATGTCGGCGCCGGCGACCATCTGCGGGCCGAGGACGTACTTCGTCGCGCCGTCCTCGGAGCAGGCGGTGATCGCCTTCTTCGGGTCGGTCGCGGGCCGCTCGTCGGAGCGCTGCGCGCAGTCGAGCTCGGTGAACTCGCGGTACAGACCGGTCGAGATGTTGTTCGGGTCGGTGGGGCCGTCGGGCTTGGCCGAAGGGGTCCACCCGCCCTGCGCGGGGGCCGTGGGCTCCCCGGTGGCCGAGGGGGTCGACGAGGCCGAGCCGGAGGCGGAGCCCCCGGAGGACGGCGTCGAGGAGGCGCTGCCGGAGGACGAGCCGCTGCCGGAGGGGGTGGTCGACGTCGTCGCGGCGCTCCCGGCGGGAGCCGTGCGGGCCTCGTCGCGGGACGCGGAGGTCGGCGAGGCGTTGCTCGCCGAGGGGTTGGACCGGGTCGTCGAGCCGCTCGTGCTGCTCGAGGACGAGCCGGAGCCGGAGGTGGCCGAGCCCGAGGACGACCCGGTGCTGCCGGGGGTGGGCTCGGTCGTGCCGGGCGCGGTCGCGAGGACCGGGCGGAACTGCATCTGCGAGGCGCTCGTGATCGCCTGGCGCTGGGCCTCGGTGGGGCGACCGGCCATCGCGACGACGATGTTCTCGCCGCCGAGGGTGGTCACCTCGGCACCGCTCGTGCCCTGGGCGTCGATGCGCTGGACGATGATGTCGCGGGCCTGGTCGAGCTGCTGCGAGCTCACCCGCTGCCCGCCCTCGACGACGGGCTCGAGGATGAACTGCGTGCCGCCCTGGAGGTCGAGGCCGAGACGGGGCGCCCACGTCGCGTCGGAGCGGGCGACGCCGAAGCCGAGGACGGCGGTGAGAGCGGCGCCCATGACGAAGAGCGCGATGAGGGTGCGCTTGGCCGCGTCCTTGGCCTTCGCGGCGCGAGCCGCGCCGCGGTCGGCCATCACGGCCGGCCCCGCTGGCCCTCGTCGTCCACGGCGCTCTCAGCGGTCACGACGGGGTCCTGGACCGGGTCGTCGGCAGGCTCCTCGCCGCGCGCGGCGGCGGTGCCGGCGACCTGGCCGCGAGACATCTCGGCCTCGCGCACGCCGACGGCACGCCGGTCGACGCGGATGACCGTCCCGGGGGCGATCTCGAGGTGGAGGACCCCCTCGTCGGTGCCGGTGATGGTGCCGTAGACGCCCGAGGTCAGCACGACCTTCTCGCCGACGGCGAGGGAGCTCTGGAAGTCCTGCATCGTCCGCTGGCGCCGACGCCCCGAGAAGACCATGAAGACGATGAGCAGGAGCGGGAGCAGCAGGATGAGCAGGCTGGCGAACGAGCCGTCGTTCATGGGAGTTCAGCAGACCTTCGCAGACGGAGACAGGACACGCCGCCGGACGGCAGCACGGCCCGGGACACCCGGGCCGATCTCGCAGTGTAGGCCAGCGATCTGCGGACCGCCTGACCTGACGCGCCGAGCCCGCTGACCGGTGGCTCAGCCGCCGAAGCGCCCGGGCTCGTCGACGGGCAGCATCCCCTGGGCCAGCCCGTCAGGCACGGCGAGCCCGAGGTGGCGCCAGGCCAGCGCCGTGGCGACCCGGCCGCGGGGGGTGCGGGCGAGGTAGCCGGTGCGCACGAGATAGGGCTCGGCGACCGTCTCGACGGTGTCGGTCTCCTCGCCGACGGCGACGGCGAGCGTCGACAGACCGGTCGGGCCGCCGCCGAAGCGGGTGCACAGGACCTCGAGCACCCCGCGGTCGAGCCGGTCGAGACCGGCGTCGTCGACGTCGAAGAGGGTGAGCGCGGCCTGGGCGGAGCGGGCGTCGACGACGTGGTCGCCGTGCACCTGCGCCCAGTCCCGCACCCGGCGCAGCAGCCGGTTGGCGATGCGGGGCGTCCCCCGCGAGCGGCGGGCGATCTCGGCGATGCCGGCGGCGTCCGCGCCGACCTGGAGCAGCCCGGCCGAGCGGTGCAGGATCGTCTCGAGGTCGGCGGTCTCGTAGTAGTCGAGATGGCCGGTGAAGCCGAAGCGGTCGCGCAGTGGGGCGGGCAGCAGCCCGGCCCGGGTCGTCGCGCCGACGACGGTGAAGGGCGGCAGCTCGAGCGGGATCGCGGTCGCCCCGGGCCCCTTGCCGACGACGACGTCGACGCGGAAGTCCTCCATCGCGAGGTAGAGCATCTCCTCGGCCGGGCGCGACATGCGGTGGATCTCGTCGAGGAAGAGCACCTCGCCCTCGGCGAGCGAGGACAGGATCGCCGCGAGGTCCCCCGCGTGCTGGATCGCCGGGCCGGAGGTGACCCGCACCGGCTGGCCGAGCTCGGCGCCGACGATCATCGCCAGCGTCGTCTTGCCCAGCCCGGGCGGGCCGGAGAGCAGGACGTGGTCCGGGGGCGCGGCACGGCGCCGCGCCGCCTCGAGGACGAGCCCGAGCTGGTCGCGCACCTTCGTCTGGCCGGGGAAGTCGACGAGCCGCTTCGGGCGCAGCGCCGCCTCGACCGCGGTGTCGTCCTCGGCCGCGGCGTCGACGATGCGCGCCGTCGCGTCGTACGACCCGTCGGGCAGGCTCGCCGGGCCGCCGGGCGGGCTCACGGGGCCGTCGGCCGGCCCGCCGCCGGCGGGCTCCTCGGCCTCGCGGATCTCGGAGGTGAAGCCGTCGCGGCTCATCCGGCGAGCTCTCGCAGGGCGGCGCGCAGGGCGGCGGAGACGTCGGGCGTGCCGTCGAGACCGGCCGCGGCGCGGTCGAGCGCGCCCTCGGCCTGCGACGCCGAGTAGCCCAGGCCGACGAGGGCCTCGAGCACCTGGGTGCGCCACGGGGGGACGACCGGCTCGACCGGGGCCGACGCGACGGCACCGGGCACGACGCCGATCTTGTCGCGCAGCTCGAGCACGAGGCGCTCGGCGCCCTTCTTGCCGATGCCGGGGACCTTCGTCAGGGTGCGCACGTCCTCGCTGCCGACGGCGGTCGCGAGGGTGTCCGGGGTGAGCACGGACAGGATCGCGAGCGCGACGCGCGGCCCGACGCCCGAGACCGTCATGAGCAGCTCGAAGGTGTCGCGCGTGCCGTCGGCGTCGAAGCCGTAGAGGGTGAGCGAGTCCTCGCGCACGACGAGCGAGGTCGCGAGGGTCACCTCGGAGCCGGTGCGGCACGCGGCGGCGACGGCCGGCGGGGTGTGCACGAGCATGCCCACACCGCCGACGGAGACGACGACGCGGTCGAGGCCCACGTGCTGGGCGCTGCCGGTCACGGAGGCGATCACGCGCCGACCCCCTTCGCCGCGAGCCGGGCCCGCTCGGAGGCGACGGCCTGCTCGAGCCGGGCCGACCCCCCGCCACGCCACGCGTGGCAGATGGCGACGGCGAGCGCGTCGGCCGCGTCGGCCGGGCGAGGCGCCTCGGGCAGGCCGAGGACGCGGGTGATCATCGAGGTGACCTGCGCCTTGTCGGCGCGTCCCGAGCCGGTGACCGCGGCCTTGACCTCGGTCGGGGTGTGCTCGTGGACGACGAGACCGCGGCGCGCGGCGGCGAGGTGGACCAGGCCGCTCGCCATCGCGGTCGTCATGACCGTCGGCACGTGCTCGGCGACGTAGACCCGCTCGATGGCGACGACATCGGGCTCGAAGCGGTCGAGCCACGTGTCGAGCTCGTCGGCGAGGTAGGCCAGCCGGTCGCCGGTCGCGCGCTCGGAGGTCGTGCGCACGACGCCGACGGCGATCATCCGCGGTCGGGCCCCGCTCGGTGCGAGGTCGCCCCGGACGCCGACGTCGACGACCGACAGCCCGCACCGGGTGAGACCGGGATCCACCCCGAGGACGCGCACGACATCTCCCTTCGACCGAACACCTGTTCGGGACCAACCTACGCAGACGGGCCGGACGGCGTCGTCAGCGACACGCGTCCGGCCCGGTGCGAGGACCTGCCCGGCGGGCGACCTCAGTCGTCGGACTCGAGCTCGGCGAGGACCTCGTCGGGGATGTCGCCGTTGACGTAGACGTCCTGGACGTCGTCGCTGTCCTCGAGGGCCTCGACGACGCGGATCATCTTGCGCGCGCCGTCGGCGTCGAGCGGGACCTGGAGGTTGGGCACCCACGAGGCCTCGGCCGAGTCGTAGTCGACCCCGGCGTCCTGGAGCGCGGTGCGCACGGCGATGAAGTCGGTGGCCTCGGAGACGACCTGGAAGACGTCGCCGTGGTCGTTGATCTCCTCGGCGCCGGCCTCGAGGACGATCTCGAGCAGGCCGTCCTCGGTCGCGTCGGGCTTGCCCTCGCCCTGGGCCTTGGGGACCATGACGACGCCCTTGCGGTCGAAGACGTAGGCCACCGAGCCCGGGTCGGCGAGCTGGCCGCCGTTGCGGGACAGCGCGGTGCGCACCTCGGCCGCGGCGCGGTTGCGGTTGTCGGTGAGGCACTCGACGAAGACGGCGACGCCGCCGGGCGCGTAGCCCTCGTAGACGATGGTCTCCCAGTCGGCCCCGCCCGCGGTGGCCCCCGACCCGCGCTTGACCGCGTTGTCGATGTTGTTGTTGGGGACCGAGGACTTCTTCGCCTTCTGGATGGCGTCGTAGAGCGTCGGGTTGCCCGCGGGGTCGCCACCGCCGGTGCGCGCGGCGACCTCGATGTTCTTGATGAGCTTGGCGAAGAGCTTGCCGCGCTTGGCGTCGATCGCCGCCTTCTTGTGCTTCGTGGTTGCCCACTTGGAGTGGCCGGACACTAAGACTCCCTCTGCTGCTGCTCGCGGTGACCTGATCGACGGCCAACTGTAGTCGCCGGGTGCGCCGTCGGCGGGCGTGCCTAGGCTGCGGCCATGGACCGACCCCTCGTCATGCGGCCGCGGGCGGCCGCAGACCTGCCCGCCCTCGTCGACCTCGTCGGCGAGCAGCAGCCGCAGAGCCGCTACCCCTACCGGTGGCCGCTGCCCTTCCCCGTCGAGGACTTCCTCGTGCGCCCGGGCGAGATCGAGACGTGGGTGGCCGAGGACGACGAGGGCCTGCTCGGGCACGTCTCGCTCACCCGGGCCGACGTCGACGAGCACGCGGCGGCGTGGTCGCAGGGCACCGGCCGACCGGCCGGGGAGCTCGCGGTCGTCTCGGTCCTCGTCGTCGCGAGCCGGGCCCGGCGTCGAGGCATCGGGCGCGCCCTCATCGGCGAGGCGGTCGCGCGCAGCCGTGCGCTCGACCTCCAGCCCGTGCTCGACGTCGTGCCGGTCAACGACGCCGCGCTGGCGATGTACCGCGGCCTCGGCTGGGTCGAGCTGTCGCGGGCCCGCGCGTCCTGGCAGCCCGGCGACGCGCCCGACCTCGTCCTCATGACCCTGCCGGGCTAGCTCCCGGCGGGTGGCACGGCTAGCCCTTGGCAGGTACCGCCACCGGCACCGGGGCCGTCCGGCTCCAGCCGAGGACGACCGCTGCGTCCGTGCGTCGGAAGAGGTCGCGGTCGGCGGCCTTGCGCAGGTCCAGGGTGCGACCGAGCCGGATGCTGTAGAAGCGGTAGTCGGTGTCCCCCACGCCCCCCGAGGCTCCGGCCCGGATGCCGTAGTCGGCCGCGGAGCGGCTCGACACCGTCGTCGTCGTGATGATCGGACCCGACGTCCCCGCCGCGGCCACCACCCGCAGGGTGCCCCCGGGGCCCACGGACACGGACGCCGCGCCCGTGCAGCTGCTCGCGGACGTCGAGATGATCGACGGGTGCGCACCGGTGCCGCCGAAGCGCACCTCGCACCCGGTCTGGCGCACGCCGCCCGCGGGCGCCGAGCCGTGGACGAAGTCGCCGTACTTGTCCAGGGCGGGTGTCGTCGTCGCGTTGGCCAGCCCGGGCCGGGCGGTGGTCTTGGTCCAGGCGACCCACATGTTCGCGTAGGCGCCCGCCATGACCTTGCGGTCGGCGGGGTGGCGGAGGTCGATCCGCCGCTTCGAGCGCGTGTCGAAGAGGTCGACGTGCAGCTCGGTGGGCGAGGAGCTGATGCCGGTGATGATGCCGCGGCGCACGAGGGTCTCGTCGGGGTCGGCCGAGACGTTGACCGTGCTCCCCCGCTGCTCGTCGGAGTAGCGGATGCGCACCCGGCCCAGGCTGCTGATCCCGACGCTGCGCACCCCGGTGCAGTGGTGGCTGCTGTTGGCGTGGATCTTCGGCCCGGCGGAGCCGAAGCGGATGGCGCACCCGCCGGCCACCGTCTGGTCGTCCGTCGCGAGCCGGTCGTGGTAGCGCCCGTACGCGTCGACACCGGGGTCGAGCTGTCGTGCGTCGACGGCGCTGCGGCCGAGCCAGCCGAAGGACGCGCCGCCGCGGACGACCCGGGCGCGCTGCGCCGCGCTGCGCATGTCGACCCGCTTGCCCCGCTTCGCGTCGAAGAAGCGCAGCGCGATGGTGCCGGGGCTGCGAGACGCGCCGACGGTGATCCCCCGTGAGGCCAGCGTCGTGTCGGCGCTCACGAGGAGCCGGGTCTGGGGGTACCGCGCCCCCGGGGCCAGCCGGACCTCGAGATCTCCCAGACCGGTCCGGGTCACGGAGACGGCGCCGATGCACGGCCGGCCGAGAGACGGCGAGAGGAAGGGCTTGCCCGCCCCGTCGAAGCGCAGGAGACAGCCCCCGATGACGTTGCGGTCCGGCGGGGCCGGGTCGGCCGCGGACGCGGGTGCGGCGGCGCCCCACGCACCGGTGGACATGACGAGCACGGCGAGCAGCACAGCTGCCGCCCGCCGGACGAGCGGACGCATCACTTTCCCCAACCCCTGCAACCCCTGCGACGTGGCGTCGAGCGACGCCTGGGCGAGGATCGTGCATCACTGTGCATGGTGTCAACCAGATGATGGCATCCTGGAGAGGACGAGCACAGGAGGTGCCCATGGCAGGTCGCAGCGCACGACGCCCGGTGACCCGGTACCGCGCCGGTGAGGTCGACCGGCGGGTCGACACCCTCGCCGTCGAGGAGCCGCTGGAGATCCGGGTCGACGGCGAGCCCTTCACCCTGACGATGCGCACCCCGGGCGACGACGTCGAGCTCGCCCACGGGCTGCTGCGCTCCGAGGGCGTCATCACCTCGCGCGAGGACGTCCAGGTCATGCGGTACTGCTCGGACACCACGACCCTCAACGTCCTCGACGTCGCGCTCACCCGCGCCCCCGGCGTGCCCCTGAGCGGCCAGCGCAACCTCGCCTCCTACGGCGGCTGCGGGCTCTGCGGGTCGAGCACCATCGACGCCGTCGCGGAGCGGGTGCTCCTCGGCTCACGCGTCGAGCACGCCGACGTCGAGGTCGAGCCCGCGGCGATCACCCGGGCCCTCGACGGGCTGCGCGAGGCGCAGACCCTCTTCGCCAAGACCGGCGGCGTCCACGGCGCGGCCGTCGCGAGCGCGCAGGGCGAGGTGCTCCACGCCCGAGAGGACGTCGGTCGGCACAACGCCGTCGACAAGGTGCTCGGCCGGCTCGTCCTCGACGAGGCCCCGCCCGCTCCCCTGCTCGTCGTCAGCTCGCGCGCGAGCTTCGAGATCGTCGCGAAGGCCGCCGTCGCCGGCGTCAGCGTGCTCGCCTGCGTCTCGGCGCCCTCGAGCCTGGCCGCGGACGCGGCCGACCAGCTCGGTCTCACCCTCGTCGCCTTCGCCCGCGACGACCGGCTCACCGTCGTCACCTCGCCCGAGCGCGTCCGCCAGGGCGCGGCCGACGCCCCCGCGGCGTCCTGAGACCGGTCCCGACCGACCCGGCGGGACGGCGACGGGGGCGAAGGGGTCAGCGCGCGGCGAGCGCGTCGTCGAACTCGACGGTCTGCGGCAGCTCGGCATGACCGGCGAGGCGGAACCACCGCACGACACGCTTGCTGCGCACCCGCTGGACCTCCTTGACCGCGTCGTTGTGGAAGCGACGGGCCAGCTGCACCCGCAGCGCGGCCGCGTGGAGACGCTGGAGCGCCGCGGCGCCCGCTCCCCCGTCGGCCTGCACCTGCGCGACGACCTCGGGGCCGAGCGCCGCGCCCAGGGTCTCGGTGAGCTCGGACTCCACCCCTTCGCGCCCGGCGAAGTGCTGCCCCTCGAGGAGGTCGGTCTCGAAGGTCCGCTCCGTCGTGCGCTCGAGCGACTGGCTCGCCGCCGCCGCGACGAGGAAGCCCGTCGCCGGGTCGACGGCGCCGGAGTTGGCGACCTCGAGGGCGGCCTCGGCGCGTCGCACGAGCGCGGCGTCGAGCGCCGACAGGGCGCCCTCGACCTTCGCGTGGAGGCGGTCGAGCCGGGCCGCGGAGTAGCTGAGGTACCAGGCGAGGAGGGAGACGACGGCCGCGGTGACCGCGACCCACTCGAGGACGCTCATCGGCGCTCCCGCAGCCGGGTCGGGACCTCGCGCAGCGGCCGCGCGTCGAGGACGGTCTCGTAGACGGCGGTGATCTCGGCGGCGACGACCGACCAGTCGAAGTCGGCCGCCCGCTCCCGCCCGCACGCCGCGAGCTCCTCGCGCCGGGCGGGGTCGCGCAGCAGGGCGACGAGCTGCTCGGCGAGGTCGTGCGTGCGCTCGTTGCGGAAGGTCGCCCCCGCGCGGCCCCCGTCGAGGACGCGGACGAAGGCGGGCAGGTCGCTCGCGAGCACCGGCGCCCCGGCGGCCATCGCCTCGACGAGGACGATCCCGAAGCTCTCGCCACCCGTGTGGGGGGCGACGTAGACGTCGACGGAGGAGAGGAAGGCCGCCTTGTCCTCCTCGCTGAGCGCGCCGAGCATCTCGGTCGCCGCGGCGACGTCCTGCGGCAGGCGCGCGTGCGCGGTCTGGCTCGAGCCCGGGCCGACGACGAGCAGGCGGGCGCCGGGGATCGCGCGCAGCACCTCGCTCATCGCCTCCGCGAGGACCGGCAGCCCCTTGCGCGGCTCGTCGACCCGGCCGAGGAAGCCGATCGTCGGACGACCGGGCTCGCCCGACCACTGCGGGCGGCGCGAGGCGGCCGCGTAGGTCTGGGTCTCGACGCCGTTGGGGATGACGACGGCGTCGCCCCCGAGGTGGGTCGTCACCGTGCGGCGCGCGTCCTCGGAGACGGCGATGCGGGCGCTGATCTTCTCCAGCGACGGGCGCAGCAGCGGGTAGGCCGCCTGCATCGCCCGGGAGCGCAGGTTCGAGGTGTGGAAGGTCGCGACGACCGGCTGGGTCGCGGCCCACAGCGCGAGGACGGAGACGCTCGGGGTCACCGGCTCGTGGATGTGCAGCAGGTCGAAGTCGCCGTCGGCGATCCACCGGCTCACGCGCGCGGCGGTGATCGGGCCGAAGTTGAGCCGGGCGACCGAGCCGTTGTAGCGGATGGGCACCGCGCGTCCGGCCGAGGTGACGTAGTCGGGCAGGACCGTGCCCTCGTCGGCCGGGGCGAGCACCTCGGCGTGGTGACCGTCGGCAAGCAGCCGGTCGGCGAGGTCGCGGATGTGGAACTGCACCCCGCCGGGCACGTCGAAGGAGTACGGGCTGACGAGGCCGACCCTCATGCGGCCGCCTCGTCCGGGGCACGGCGTCGCGCCGAGAGGTCGGCGACGAAGACCCGCTGCATCATGTGCCAGTCCTGCGGGTGCTCGCGGATCGCCGCGCCGAGCGCGTCGGCGCAGGCCTGGGTCGCGGCGGCGACACGCTGCGTGCGGGTGCCCTCGGCGGGCACGTCGACGGCCGGGTGGACGGTGATGTCCAGGCCCCACCGGTGCCGTCCGCGGCGCACGTGACGCATCGTCACGGGGAAGAGCGGGACGCCGGTCTCGACGGCCAGGGCCGCGGGACCGGCGGCGACCCGGGCGCGCTCGCCGGCGAGGTCGACCTCGACCCCGCTCGCGGAGAGGTCGCGGTCGGAGAGCAGGGGCATGACGACCGGGTCGCCGGTGCGCAGCTGCGCGAGGAGGGCGCCGAAGGTGCCGCGCTCCGCCGGGTGGATCGTCATGCCGAGCTCGCCCTCGCGGAAGTCGAGAAAGGCCTGGAACATCTCCTCGGGCCGCAGCCGCTCCGCGACGGTGACGACGTGCCCGAGATGACGGGCGCACCACGCGCCGGCGAGGTCCCAGTTGCCCGTGTGGCCGAGGAAGGCGAGCACGGGGCGCCCCTGCTCGAGCTCGGCGAGCATCGGCTCGGTCCCCGTGATGTGCACGAGGTCGTCGACCTGCTCGCCCGACAGGGCCGGCAGGCGGAAGGCCTCGACGTAGTAGCGGAAGGCGCGGCGCACCCCGTCGGCCGTGAGCTCCTGCAGCTCGGCCGGACCGAGGTCGGGCCGCACGCGGGCGTAGTTGCTGCGCAGCCGCTGCACCGAGGAGCCGTCACGGCGGGTGACGACGGACGCGACGACGTCGAAGAGGGCGTAGGCGAGCGGCGCGGGCAGCAGGCGCAACGCACGCCACCCGGCCCGGAAGGCCAGGACGCTCGCCCGCTCCTGGAGGCGGGGCAGGGCGGGCACCGTGCTCAGCCCCGGGCGTCGAGCGCCGCGGCGGCGGCCATCGCCTGGCTGCGCACGACGAGCATGCGCTGGAGCACGGTGACAGCGCTGGCGACGGCGAGGAGCGCGAGGACGACGGTGAGGACGCGCTCGGGCAGGCCGAGACCGACGAGACCGGCGGTGACGAGCGCGGTGACGAGCCGGTCGGCCCGCTCGGCGATGCCGACGTCGGCGCTCATGCCCAGCCCCTCGGCGCGGGCCTTGGCGTACGAGACGAGGCTGCCGAGGACCAGGCAGGCGAGGGCGAGGTAGCCGGTGAGCTGGTGCTCGCCGCCGGTGAAGTACCAGATCGCCAGGCCCGAGAAGATCGCCGCGTCGCCGAAGCGGTCGAGCGTGGAGTCGAGGTAGGCCCCCCACACGCCCTTGCGCCCCTGCATCCGCGCCATGACCCCGTCGAGGGTGTCGGAGAAGACGAAGGCGGTGATGACGAGGACGCCGACGAGCAGCTCTCCGCGCGGGAAGAAGAAGAGCGCGCCGAAGCACACCCCGAGGGTCCCCACGACCGTCACGACGTCCGGGCTGATGCCGAGCCGCAGGAGCAGCCGGGCCACGGGTGTGAAGATCGTGGTGAAGAAGGCGCGCGCGTATTTGTTGAGCATGGCCCTGCCAGGGTAGTGGCCCGCAGCCCGCCGCCCGACCACCTGCGGGGCGCGTCGCCTTGCCTGCGAGCGGCCCAGCGGCGAGGGTGGCGCCATGGGCGAAGGGGTGTCGAGGGGCTGGCGGCTGGCCGTCACCGGTCTCCTCGTCGGCGGGGTGGTCGCCGGCAGCCTCGTCGGCGACGACCGGTGGTGGCCCTTCTCGCCGATGTCGCAGTACGCCTTCCTCGTGCAGGACCAGGGCGGCGTCATCAGCTCTCCGTACCTCGAGGCGACGACCGTGCAGGGGCAGGACGTCCGGGTCCGCCTCGACCGCGAGAACCTCGGCATGGAGCGCTCGGAGATCGAGGGCCAGCTGCGCAGCCTGCAGGCCGAGCCCTCCCGGCTGCAGGCCGTCGCCGTGCTCCACGCCCGGCGTCAGCCCGAGCAGCCCCGGTGGTCGCAGGTACGGCTCATGGACGACCGGCGGGTGCTCGGCGACGACCCGAGCCACGAGCAGGTGACGCTCGCCACGTGGGACGTCGAGCACCCTGAGGACCCGGAGCGCGGCCTGTGAGGGGCCTCGACCTCGCGATGCCCGAGGTGCCGCTCGCCCGGGTCGCCTGGATGCGGCGGCTCGTCTACCCCTTCGTCATCTTCGACGTCCTCGTCAACGTCACCGACCCGATCCCCCACGGCGACGTCCCCGCCGAGCTCTACCGCGAGCTGCCGGTGCGCGCCCTGCTCGGGCTGCCCGCCCCCTCCCCCGGCTACGTCAGGGTGCTCCTCGTCGTCATCGTGCTCAGCGCGCTCGTCGCGGCCCTCGGGCGGCTGCCGCGGCTCGCGGGCGCGGTGTGCGGCCTCGGGATGCTCGACTGGATGAGCAACGCCTTCTCGTACAGCAAGATCGACCACGACCACTTCGCGCTCATGGTCGCCCTGCTCGTGCTGCCGACCGTCGGCGCCGCGCGCGCCGGGGACCTCACCCCGAGCCGGGCCGCGGGCTGGGCGCTGCGGATGATCCAGATGGGCGTCGTCGCGACGTACTTCCTGTCGGCCGTGGCGAAGATGCGCTTCGGCACGTGGCTGTGGGCCAACGGCTCGACCTTCGTGTGGGCCTTCAGCCGGCGCGGCAACGACGTCGCGCAGTGGCTCGCCGGTCACCCCGCGCTCGTCCACCTCACCCAGTGGTCGCTGCTCGGGCTCGAGTTCGTCTCACCGGTGCTGCTGTGGCTGCGCGGGCGGGGTCTGGCGATCGGCATCGGCATCTGCTTCGCCTTCCACGCGACGACGGCCTACCTGCTGCACATCCACTTCCTGCCGCTCGTGGTCTGCCTCTTCGCCTTCCTGCCGCTCGAGCGGCTCGGCGAGCTCAGGCGGGGTCGGGCCAGGCCTGCGCGAGCCGGTCGCGCGCGTCCTCGAGCAGGATCGGCAGCGCCTTCGTCTGCGCGATGATCGGCAGGAAGTTCATGTCGCCGCCCCACCGCGGGATGACGTGCTGGTGCAGGTGCGCGGCGACACCGGCCCCGGCGACCTCGCCCTGGTTCATCCCGAGGTTGAAGCCGTGCGGCGCCGAGGTCGCCTCGAGCACCCGGATCGCCGTCTTCGTCATCGCGGTGAACTCCGCGGTCTCCTCGTCGGTGAGGTCGACGTAGAGGGAGACGTGGCGGTAGGGGCAGACGAGGACGTGGCCCGCGTTGTACGGGAAGAGGTTCATCACGACGAAGCAGTGCTCGCCGCGGGCGACGACGAGGCCCTCGGCGTCCCCCTTCGCCGGTGCCGCGCAGAAGGGGCAGCCGTCCCCGGCCTCGGCGCTCGGCCGCTCCCCCGTCACGTACGCCATGCGGTGCGGGGTCCACAGCCGGCCGAAGCCGTCGGGCACCCCGGCGAGGCCGCGCGCGTCCTCGGTCGGCAGCTCCTCGTGCGTCATGCGCCCGATCCTACGGAGCGCGACAGGGACCGCTCACGGGGTCCACTGCATGACGCGGGGCGAGGGGGCGCCGAAGCCCGTCGCCTCGAAGAGCTCGCGACCGGCGTCGCTGCTGCGCAGCTCGAGCCAGCGCACCCCTTCGTCGCGCGCCGCGCGCTGCAGGCCCGTCATGAGCGCGCGGCCGACGCCGGTGCGGCGGTGCGACGGGGTGACGAAGACGGACTGGACGTACCACCACTCGGGGCGGCCCTCGGCCATGAGGCTCGGCAGCTTGCGCACGCGCAGGGCGAGCAGGCACCCGACCGGCGTCCCGTCGCCCAGCTCGGCGATCCACCCGCGGTAGCCGTCGATCTCGGCGAGGAGGGCGTCGGCGTACTCGGTGAGGAACCCCGCACGGGTCGCCCGCCCGACCTCGCGGTCGTGCTGGATCCGCAGCGCGGCCAGGGCGAAGGCGTCGCGGCGCTCGATCGGGCGGATGGTCGCGTCCATGCGCCGAAGACTAGGCCCTGGGCCGGGCGCGCTACGGCGCAGTACCGGTCGCGATCACGACCAGTACTGCGCCGTAGCAGGCGTCGGAGCCGGTGCCGCGGTCGGAGCCGGTGCCGGGGCCCGCGTCAGACCTGGGCGCGGGTGTCGATCGCCTCGCGGATCTTCGCGACCGCGTCGGCGACGGGCACGCCGTTCTCCTGCGAGCCGTCGCGGTAGCGGAAGGAGACCGCGCCGGCGGCCTGGTCCTCGGCACCCGCGATGAGGGTGAAGGGGACCTTCGACTTGCTCGCGTTGCGGATCTTCTTCGGGAAGCGGTCGTCGCTGCGGTCCATGTCGACCCGCGCGCCGGCGGCGCGCAGCTGGTCGAGCACCTCCTGCAGGTAGGGCTCGAAGTCCTCTGCCACGGGCACGCCGAGCGCCTGCACCGGAGAGAGCCACACGGGGAAGGCACCGGCGTAGTGCTCGACGAGCACCCCGAAGAAGCGCTCGATGGAGCCGAACTTCGCCGAGTGGATCATCACCGGCTGCTGACGGGTGCCGTCGGCGGCCTGGTACTCGAGACCGAAGCGCTCGGGCTGGTTGAAGTCGTACTGGATCGTGCTCATCTGCCACGTGCGCCCGATGGCGTCCTTGGCCTGCACCGAGATCTTCGGGCCGTAGAAGGCCGCGCCGCCCGGGTCGTCGACGAGCGCGACGCCGAAGCTCTCGGCCGTCTCGCGCAGCACCTGCGTCGCGGTCTCCCACTGCTCGTCGGAGCCGATGAACTTGTCCTTCTTCTCGCCCTCCGTCGCACGCGTCGACAGCTCGAAGTAGTAGTCGTCGAGCCCGAAGTCCGTGAGCAGACCCGTGACGAAGCGCAGCAGGTGCTCGATCTCGCCCGGCGCCTGCTCGGCGGTGACGTAGGAGTGGCTGTCGTCCTGCGTCATCGCGCGCACGCGGG
This sequence comes from Janibacter melonis, assembly GCF_003721155.3. NCBI lineage: Bacteria > Bacillati > Actinomycetota > Actinomycetes > Micrococcales > Intrasporangiaceae > Janibacter > Janibacter melonis. The sequence continues at coordinate 910,730 of NZ_CP044548.2, forward strand.
TCAGGCCGTGCACGACGCCGGACTTCTCGAAGCGGTAGACCGACCCGAACTCGAAGAGGCGCAGCGGCAGCTCGCGGTAGGAGCGACCGCGGCTGCGGAAGATGAGGTTGTGCATCGGGCAGTTCATCGCCTTGAGGCGGTACTCCGCGTGCTCCATGTGCATCGCCGGGAACATCGTGTCCGCGTAGTACGGCAGGTGCCCCGAGGTGTGGAAGAGCCCGTCCTTGGAGATGTGGGGCGTCGAGACGTACTCGAAGCCCTCCTCGATGTGGCGCCGGCGGACGTAGTCCTCCATCTCGCGCTTGATGACGCCGCCCTTGGGGTGGAAGACGACCATCCCGGACCCGAGCTCGTCGGGGAAGGAGAAGAGGTCGAGCTCGGCGCCGAGCTTGCGGTGGTCGCGGCGCTCGGCCTCCGCGAGACGCTCGAGGTAGGCCTTGAGGTCGTCCTTGGTCGGCCACGCCGTGCCGTAGATGCGCTGCAGCTGGGGGTTCTTCTCCGAGCCGCGCCAGTACGCGGCGGCGCTGCGCATCACCTTGTAGGCGTTGCCGATGACCTTCGTCGTCGGCACGTGGGGGCCGCGGCACAGGTCGCCCCACGCGACGCTGCCGTCGCGGCGCACGTTGTCGTAGATCGTCAGCTGGGCGCCGCCGACCTCGACGGAGGCGCCCTCTGCCGCCTCGTCGACGTCGCCGCCGGCGCCGCCCTTGAGCCCGATGAGCTCGCACTTGTAGGGCTCGCCGGCGAGCTCGGCGAGCGCGTCCTCGTCGGAGATCTCACGGCGCACGAAGGTCTGGCCCTCGTTGATGATCCGCTGCATCGCCTTCTCGAGGGCCTTGAGGTCCTCGGGGGTGAAGGGCTCGGCGACGTCGAAGTCGTAGTAGAAGCCGTCGCGGATCGGCGGGCCGATGCCGAGCTTCGCGTCCGCGTGCGCCTGCTGCACGGCCTGGGCGAGGACGTGAGCGGTCGAGTGCCGCAGCACGTCGAGCCCGTCCTGCTCCTGCGCCGTCACCGGCTCGACGACGTCCCCGTCCGCGAGGACGTGGGCGAGGTCGCGCAGCTCGCCGCCGACGCGGGCGACGAGGACGTCACGGCGGCCCTCGAAGAGGTCGGCGGCGGTGGTGCCCTGCTCGACCGCTCGCTCGTCTCCGGCGACGTGGACGGTGATCTGGGCTGGCACGGCGGCGCTCCTGGGGTGTGCGGGTACTCGGTCGGCGGTCCGGGGGCGCCGATGACGGCGCGGTGGACCGGGGTCGACTCTATCCGGGGCGAAGGGGTGTCCCCACCTCGCCGGGGGCTCACCCCTGGGCGGTGAGCCGGGGGTCGAGGACCCCGTCGTCGAGGAAGGTCCGCAGCCGCACGAGGGTCGCCGCGAGGTAGGCCTCGACCTCGGGGCGCAGCGCGCTCGTGCTGCTCGCGAGCAGCGAGCTCGTGAGGTGCAGCTGGCGGCCGGCGAGCAGCCCTTCGAAGGTCGCGTCGTCCAGCGGCGGGAGCGGGCGCACGGAGGCGTACCCGGCGAGGAGCGCGGTCGGCGCGTCGTCGTCGGGGCTGCGCCGCAGCGCGAAGGTGGCGACGGCCAGGTCGTGGGCGGCGGGGGCGAGCACGGCGTCGTCGAGGTCGACGACCCACGGGCGGTCGCGCCCGCTCTGCCACAGCAGCGCGTCGGGTCGCAGGTCGCCGTGGACGACGTGCACCTCGTGCTCGCGGGCTCGCGACAGCGCGGTCTGCGCCAGCTCCAGGCTCGTCTCGACGACGGCGACGTCGCGCGGGTCGCCGAGCGCACCGGTGAGCAGCTCGGGGTACCCGGCGAGCGGGTCGAGCAGCTCGGCGAAGGCGCCCTCGGGCGCCGCCCAGCCGCTCGCCTGCTCGTGCATGCGGGCCGCGGTCGCGCCGAGCGCCCGAGCCCGGTCGGCGTCGAGGTCGGTGACCCCTTCGCCCTCGCACCACCACGTCGCGCTCGCCCGCAGCTGCTCGTCGGGCGCGAGGCCGGGCAGGAGCACCTGCTCCTCCCCCGCCGGTCCGGTCCACGGGGTGGCGACGTCGACGCCGGCCATCGCGAGGGCCTGCGCCCAGGCGGCGCGACCGTGGACCCGACCCTCGTCGGCGTCCACGACGGGCCGCAGCCGCAGCGCGAGGCGGCCACCGCCGACGAGGTCGACGGCGAAGGTCGTGGCGCCCGGTGCCACCGGGCCCAGCCGCTCGGCGTCGATGCCGAGCAGCGGCAGCGCCCGCTCCGCGGCCTCGCGCAGCGCGACGTCCGCCGGAATGCCGGTGCCGTCCGCGCTCACAGCGTGTCCCCCGACCGCGGCTCCTCGGTGTCGCCGTCGGGTTCGGGGCCGATCGCCTCGACCGGCAGGGCGATGCCCGGCCGGGCGGCGTCGACGACCTGGAGCATCCGGGTCGCGTCGACGAGCAGCGAGCCGTAGGCGAAGACGCCCGCCCCGGCCTCGTACACCTCGTCGCCGAGGGTCGTGATGCGGTCCTGGCAGCGGTCGAGGATCTCGGTGAGCTCGTCACGGGCGGCGTCGTCGGTCCGGTCGAGCAGGGACATGCCGCTCGCGAGGTCGAGGAGCACCTCGCCGAAGGCCTCGAGGTAGCGCTCGCTCGGCGGCTGCACGGGGTGCTCGGGGTCGCGCACCTCCGACAGCGTCGCGGCGATCCCGGCGATCTGGGCCTGGATGGCCCGCAGCGCGCGGACGGCGTCGCGGTACCCGGTCCAGTCCGCGTCGGTGCGCTTGAGCACCATTCGAGGGTTCATCCGGGTGCTCTCCTGCCCGAGGTCGACGGCGGCGAGCACCGACGGCGCCTCGTCGGCGAGGCGCTCGCTGCGCTGGGCCCACTCCTGGGCCTCCTCGACGGTCCACGACCCGCCCTTGAGGGCCTCGCCGACGTCGGTGACGAGGTCGTAGGCCTCTCCCGCGATGCGCCGCAGCCGTTGCCGCGAGGTCTCGATGTGGGCGGGCGGGGCGACGACGGCGTTGACGAGGATGCCGATGGCGCCACCCATGACGGTCTCGAGCATCGTCGCGACGGTGAAGTCGGTGTCGGTGCCGCCGGCGGTGATGAGCGAGAGCAGGGCCATCGTCGGCACCATCGAGCCGTGGTCGCCGAGCGCCGGGATCCGCCCGATCGCGACGGCCACGGCGAGGACGGGGAGCATCGTCCACCAGTGGAGCCCGACGGCGAGCCCGGCGCCGGCGGCCATGAGCATCCCGATGAGCACGGCGACCAGTCGCTGCACGCTGCCGCTCACCGAGCGGGCGATGGTGCGCTCGACGACGAGCATCGCGGCGAGCGGTGCGTACGTGGGGGTCGAGCTGTCGAAGACGTTGGAGGCGAGGGTCCACGCGGCGGTGCCCGCGACGGCGGCCTTGATCACCAGCATCACCGTGCCGCGGGCCCACGGGTCGCCCTCGCGGGCGTTGCGGGCCGTGACGACGACCGGGGTGACGACCTCGCCCTGCATCCGGCGGCGCCAGGCCGCCTGCTGGGCCGACGTCGGTTCATCGCTCATGCGAGGGGACCGTAGTCCCCCGTCGCCCCGGTCACCGCATCGGCGTCCCCCCTCTGACCTGGGCGGACGCCCCGCCGACCGCTCAGCGCCCGGTGAGGCAGAAGTCGGCGACCCGGTCCGCATGGGCGCGCATCGAGTCGACGAGCGGCAGCGGCGCGGCGTGGCCGTCGCGGAAGAGGTGCTCGATCTCCGTGCACGCGAGGACGGCCGCCTCGGCCCCGCGGTCGGCGAGCTCGCCCATGACCCGGACGTGCTCGGCGCGGGAGGCGTCGGTGACGACGCCGCGGGTCAGCTCGTCGAAGACGACCCGGTCGACGAGCTCCCGGTCGACGGCGTCGGGGACGACGACCTCGACCCCCTTCGCGGCGAGCCGCTGCGCGTAGAAGTCCTCCTCCATCACCCACCGGCTGCCGAGGAGCGCGGCGGTCGTCACGCCCTGCGTGACGAGCCGGTCGGCGACCGCGTCGGCGATGTGCAGCACGGGCACGTCGACGCGCGCCTGCACCGCGGGGGCGACCTTGTGCATGAGGTTGGTGCAGATGGCGATCGCGCGGGCGCCCGAGGCCTCGAGGCGCTCACCGGCCGCGGCGAGGGCGTCGCCGGCGCCGTCCCAGTCCTCGGCGAGCTGGGCGGCCCGCACCTGCTCGAAGTCGAGCGACTCGACCGCCAGACGGGCGCTGCGGTGCCCACCGAGGCGGTCCTGCACCCGGGCGTTGACGCAGCGGTAGTACTCGAGCGTGGAGTACCAGCTCATCCCGCCGATGAGACCGACCTTGTGCGTCGCCTGCGCGGCGTCGTCGGCGAAGGGGGACGCCGTCGCGGCGTCGGGGGCGGCGGTGAGAGCACTCATGGGTCCATCGTCCCGACGCCGCGAGCTCTACGGAATCCGTCATCTCCTAGGAGGGCCCATAAGCCATGCTTGGGTCATGGACGACGTGCCTGACCTCGACCCCCGCCGGCTGCTCGTCTTCCGTGAGGTCGTCCGCGCCGGCTCGATCAGCGCCGGGGCGCGCCGTCTCGGGTGGACCCAGCCGGCGGTGAGCCAGCACCTCGCGGCCCTCGAGCGGGCCGCCGGGATGCCGCTGCTGCTGCGCGGGCCGCGCGGGGTCGAGCCGACCGAGCCCGGTCGGGCGCTCATGACGCACGCCGACGCGGTCGCGGCCCGGCTGGCCGACGCGAGCGCCGAGCTCGCGGCCTTCGCCGACCGGGCGACGGGTCGGGTCCGGGTCGCGGCCTTCCCCTCCGGCGCCGCGGTCGTGCTGCCCCCGGCACTGCGGCGGCTCGCCGAGGCGCACCCGGCGATGCGCGTCGACCTCGTCGAGGCCGAGCCCCCGCAGGCCCTCGACCTCGTACGGGCGGGCGACGCCGACCTCGGTCTCGTCTTCGACTACGGCAGCACGGACGAGCCGGCGGGCGACCTCGTGGTCGTGCCGGTCGGCTCCGACGCGACGCGCCTCGTCCTGCCCCGCGACCACCCGCTGGCCGGCGCGAGCGGCCCGGCCGACCTCGGCGACCTCGCCGACGACACGTGGGTCGCCGGGTGCCCCCGGTGCAGCGCGCACCTCGTCGAGGCGGCGGGCGCGGCGGGCTTCGTGCCCGACGTGCGGCACACGACCGACGACTACGTGCTCGCGCAGGCGCTCGTCGCGCAGGGGCTCGGCGTCACGCTGCTGCCTGAGACGGCGCTGCAGGCCTACCGGCACCCCGACGTCGTCGTGCGACCGGCGCGGCGCACCCGGGCGCGCCGCCACCACCTCGTGCACCGCCCCGGGGCGCAGCACCTGCCCGCCGTGGCGGCCGTCGTCGCGGCGCTGCGGGAGTCGGTCCCTGCCGGGCCGGTCAGGAGGACGGCAGGGTGATGACCTGCACGCCGTCCTGCGTGATGGCGACCGTGTGCTCGCTGTGCGCGGTGCGCGCGCCCGTGGCGCTGCGCAGGGTCCAGCCGTCCTCGTCGGTGACGAGACGGGCCGTGTCGGCCATGACCCACGGCTCGATCGCGAGCATGAGGCCGGGGCGCAGCTGGTAGCCGCGACCGGGGCGCCCGTCGTTCGCCACGTGCGGGTCCTGGTGCATCGTCGAGCCGATGCCGTGACCGCCGAACTCGAGGTTGACCTCGTACCCGGCGTCCTTGAGGACCGTGCCGATGGCGTGCGAGATGTCGCCGATGCGTGCGCCGGGGGCAGCGGCCGAGATCGCGGCGGCGAGCGCCCGCTCGGTGGTCTCGATCATCGCGAGGTCCGCCGGGTCCTGGGTGGGGCCGACGACGAAGCTCAGCGCCGAGTCGGCCGCGACGCCGTCGAGGACGACGGCGAGGTCGAGCGAGACGAGGTCGCCGTCGGCGAGCTCGTAGTCGTGCGGCAGCCCGTGCAGGACGGCGTCGTTGACCGAGGTGCAGATGTAGTGCCCGAAGGGTCCCCGCCCGAAGGACGGCGCGTAGTCGACGTAGCACGACGTCGCACCCGCGCCGAGGATCATCTCCTTGGCCCACCGGTCGATGTCGAGCAGGTTGGTGCCGACGGTCGCGCGGTCGCGTGCGGTGCGCAGGATGTCGGCGACGAGCGCACCGGTCCGGCGCGCCCTCTCGACGTCGGCGCGGTCGAGGATCTCGATCATCGTGGGTCCCTCCAGGTCCGCGGCCGGTCGGCCGCCGCCCCCATCCTCTCCCACGGCTCCCCCACCCCTTCGCCGAACCCCGCTCCTGGTCCGCGAGCCCCGGTCGTCGCGGCCCCGCGAGGACCGGGCCTGACGGACGACGACCGGGCCTCGGCGAAGGGGGCGACCGCCACGAGCGGTAGGCGGCCGTCTGCGGCCGTCGGGGCGAAGGAGGTCAGTCGAGCGTGAGGACGAGGTGCTCGGTCTCGGGGTGGCGGGCCCGGCGCAGGGCGAGGACGGCCGTCGCACCCGGCGCGGTGGGGCCCGCGACGAGCTCGACCCGGCCCGGCAGCAGCACCGGCTTCTTGAACCACACGTGGCTGGTCGACGGGCCGTTCGCCCGCGGCCCGAGGGTGCCCAGGCACCGGGCGTAGGTCCACATCCCGTGCGCGATCGCCGACGGGAAGCCCATGGCCCGCGCGGTGAGCGCGCTCATGTGGATCGGGTTGACGTCGCCGGAGACCCGCGCGTACTGCCGACCGAGGTCGCCGGGCAGCGACCACACCGCGGCGGGGTGACCGGTCGGCGTGGCCGGAGGGGCGTCGCCGCGCGGTGCCTCGGCATCGCCGCGGCCGCGCGCGAGGTACGTCGAGCGCCCCTCCCAGACGACCTCACCGGCGACCTCGGTCACCGTGACGAGGTCGACCGTGCGCCCCTTCGGGTGCGGGGCGAGCCGCTCCGCGTGCACGGTGATGTCGAGGACGTCGTCGGCGGTCAGCCGGCGGTGCACGGTGATCGCGTTCTCCACGTGGACGAGCCCGACGAGCGGCAGCGGGAAGCCGCGCCGGCTCATGAGCTCCATCTGCAGCGGGAAGCCGAGGACGTGCGGGTAGGTGTGCGGCAGCGTGTCGTCGGCGGCGAAGCCGCACAGCCGCTGGTAGGTGCGCAGGTCGCCCCGGTCGACCCGCTGCTCCGCGAGCCGCAGCGAGACGTCGGGGAGGGTCTCCCCCTTCGCCCGGCCGCCGATCGCCGACCGCAGGAAGACCGGACCCAGCCGCGGGGTGCGGGTCAGCGTCTCGGTCGCCATCAGGCGCCCAGGAGCATCTGGCCGCAGACCCGCACGACGGTGCCGGTGACGCCGCGGTTGGCGTCCCACGCGAACCAGCCGATGGTCTCGGCGACGTCGACGGTCTGCCCGCCCTGGCTCAGGCTGTTCGTCAGCCGGCCGATCTCGCGGGTGGCGAGCGGGATCTTCGCCGTCATCTCGGTCTCGATGAAGCCCGGTGCCACGGCGTTGACCGTGACCCCCTTCGCCCGGATCTGCTCGTCCTGCGCCAGCGCGGTCGTCATGCCGATGACACCGGCCTTGCTCGCCGCGTAGTTCGCCTGGCCGCGGTTGCCCGCGATGCCGGCGATCGACGCCACGTTGACGACATGGCCGCCCTCCCGGATCGCCGGGACGAGCGCCTCGTTCATCGCGAGGATCGACGTGAGGTTGACGTCGAGCACCGAGGCCCAGCGCTCCGCGTCGGTGTTGGCGAGCAGCTTGTCGCGGGTGATGCCGGCGTTGTGGACGACGACGTCGAAGCCGCCGTGCCGGGCCTGGGCGTGCTCGACGATCTTCGCGCCCGCGTCGGGCGAGGTGACGTCGACCTGCAGCGCGGTGCCGCCGATGCGGTTGGCGACCTCGGCGAGCGGTCCGCCGGCGGCGGGGATGTCGACGCAGACGACGGTCGCGCCGTCGCGGGCGAGGACGTCGGCGATCGAGGCGCCGATACCGCGCGCCGCACCGGTGACGACGGCGACCTTGCCGGCGAGCGGCTGGTCCCAGTCGGCCGGGGCCTCGACCGGCGCGACGGGCTCGCCGACGCGCACGACCTGGGCGTCGACGTAGGCCGAGCGCCCGGAGAGCAGGAAGCGGATCGTCGCGTCGACGCCCTCGTCGGCGCCCTCGGCGACGAGCACGAGGTTGGCCGTGCCCCCGCCGCGCATCTCCTTGCCGACCGAGCGCACGACGCCCTCGAGCGCGCGTCGCGCCGCGGACTGGGCGACCGAGGTCGCCTCCTCGACGGGCCGGCCGACGACGACGACGCGACCGGTCGGGGCGAGGGTCTTCAGCGCCGGCGAGAGGACGGCGCGCAGCGACTCGAGGTCGGCCGGGCTCTCCACCGAGGTCATGTCGACGACCACGCCGGCGACCGAGGTCGAGGCGCTCGTCGCCACGGGGATGCCCTCGGCCTCGAGCAGCCCGCGGACGCGGTCGGCAACCGGCGTCTGCCCGTGACCGCCGAGCAGGACGGCCCCGTGGATGAGCGAGTCACCGACGCGGTGGCGCCGCAGCCGGGTCGGGCGGGGCAGCCCGAGCGAGGTGGCCAGCTGCTTGCCGATGCCGCCGCTGACGAGCTTGCCGTAGTCGAATGCCATGGAGGGGGTCTCCTCGTGTGTGGTGGGGCGAAGGGGGTGTGCGGCGCGGGCCGGGTGAGGCTCAGGCGCCCTCGAGGATCGCGACGACGCCCTGGCCGCCGGCGGCGCACACGGAGATCAGGCCTCGGCTGCCCGGGCCCTTCTCGTGGAGCATCTTCGCCAGGGCGGCGACGATGCGCCCGCCCGTGGCGGCGAAGGGGTGACCCGCGGCGAGCGAGGAGCCGTTGACGTTGAGCCGGTCGCGGTCGATCGAGCCGAGCGGGGCGTCGAGACCGAGACGGTCGCGGCAGAAGTCCTCGTCCTCCCAGGCCGCGAGCGTCGAGAGCACGGTCGCGGCGAAGGCCTCGTGGATCTCGTAGAAGTCGAAGTCCTGCAGGGTGAGGCCGTTGCGCGCCAGCAGGCGGGGCACCGCGTAGGCGGGGGCCATGAGCAGGCCCTCGGCGCCGTGGACGTAGTCGACCGCGGCGGCCTCGCCGTCGACGAGGTAGGCCTGCACGGCGAGCCCGTGCTCGGCGGCCCACTCCTCGCTGCCGAGGAGGACGACGGACGCGCCGTCGGTGAGCGGGGTCGAGTTGCCGGCGGTCATCGTCGCCTGCTCGCCCTTGCCGAAGGCTGGCCCCAGCGTCGCGAGCTTCTCCATCGACGAGTCCGGGCGCAGGTTCTGGTCGCGGCTCAGACCGGCGAAGGAGGTCATGAGGTCGTCCATGAAGCCCTCGTCGTAGGCGCGCGCGAGGTTGCGGTGGCTCTTCATCGCCAGCTCGTCCTGGGCCTCGCGGGTGATGCCCCACGTCTTGGCGGTGATCGCCATGTGCTCGCCCATCGACAGCCCGGTGCGCGGCTCGGTGTTCGCCGGCGTCTCGATGCCGATGTCGGTCGGACGGATCTTGCTCAGCGCGAGGGCCTGCTTCTTCGCCCCCTTCGCGCGGTTGACCGCGAGCAGCTTGGTCCGCAGCCGCTCGCTGATGGTGATCGGCGCGTCGGAGGCGGTGTCGACGCCGCCGGCGATGCCGGACTCGACCTGGCCGAGCCGGATCTTGTTGCTCACGAGGATCGCGGCCTCGAGACCGGTGCCGCACGCCTGCTGGATGTCGTAGGCGCTCGTGTGCGGGTCCAGGCTCGAGCCGAGGACCGCCTCACGGGTGAGGTTGAAGTCGCGGCTGTGCTTGACGACGGCGCCGGCGACGACCTCGCCGATGCGCTGCCCGCCGAGGTCGTAGCGGGCGACGAGACCTTCGAGCGCGGCGGTGAGCATGTCCTGGTTGCTCGCCTGCGCGTAGGGGCCGAACTGCCGGGCGAAGGGGATCCGGTTGCCACCGAGGACGGCGGCGCGACGCGGGAGGTTCGGGGTGGACGTCACGAAGGACTCCTCGGTGTGTCGTGGGGTGCAGCGGGCCGCGACCGGGCTGCCCGGGGCGGGTCATTTATGCGATACGGACGGTAGCAGGTACTTCTGGTGCCTGCTAGCGTCGAGCGCTGTGAGCACGACCACCGACGGACGCAGCGCGCGCTGGGACGCGCACCGCCAGCAACGACGCGTCGAGCTCGTCGAGGCGGCGCTGCACGCCATCCGCGAGCACGGCGCCTCGGTCGGCATGGATGAGATCGCGACCTCGGCGGGCACGAGCAAGACGGTCTTCTACCGCCACTTCACCGACCGCTCGGGCCTCTACCGCGCCGTCGCCGAGCGCGTCGACGAGCTCATCCTGCGCGACGTCGGCCGGGTCGTCGGGCAGAGCCTGCGCGAGACCGATCTCGCCGAGCTCGACGAGGATCCCCGCTCGCTCATCGCCGCGGCCGTGCGCGCCTACCTCCACCTCGTCGAGCGCGACCCCGAGGTGTACCGCTTCATCGTCTCGGCGCCGATCGTCGTCGCCGAGCGCACCGGCAACGCCGCCGAGGTCGCCGCCGACACGACCGGCCGGATGGCCCTGCAGATCGGCGACCTCATCGCCCAGGGCCTCGTCGCCCGCGGCAGCGACCCCGCCCCCGCCCGGGTGTGGGGGCTCTCGCTCGTCGGCATGGTCCGCGCCGCCGCCGACGCCTGGCTCGCCGGCGAGGTCGGCGAGATCTCCGCCGACGAGCTCACCGAGCAGCTCACCGACCTCGCCTGGCACGGCGCGAAGACCGCGTGGTCACCGGCACACCGCTCCCGGGCCTGAGATCGCCCGTCGCCCTGCCAGGATGCGGCTCATGGGTACCGCCGAGCAGATCCGGACCGTCCTCGACGGTCGATGGGGCGAGGTGCGCCAGCAGGTGCGCACCGAGCTCGACCCCGCCGACTTCGCACCGCCGCGCGACCTGCTGCCGATGGACGAGCACCGCCAGCGCACCCTCGACGCCGTCCTGCGGCTCGCCGGGACGACCGACTTCGCGCGCAACGGGCTGACCCGTGAGCAGGGCGGGACCGACGACCACGGGGCGTCCGTCACCGCCTTCGAGATGCTCGGCCACGCCGACCTGTCGGTCTTCGTCAAGGCCGGGGTCCAGTTCGGTCTCTTCGGCGGCGCGATCGCCGGGCTCGGCACCCAGCGGCACTGGGACGCCTACCTGCCCGGGATGGCCGACGGCTCGCTGCTCGGGTGCTTCGCGATGACGGAGACCGGGCACGGCTCCGACGTGCAGTCCCTGCTGACGACCGCGACCTACCTGCCCGAGAGCGACGAGCTCGAGATCCACAGCCCCTCGCTCGCCGCGCGCAAGGACTACATCGGCGGCGCGGCGCGCGACGCCCGTCTCGCGGCGGTCTTCGCCCAGCTCGTCGTCGACGGCGAGCAGCACGGCGTGCACTGCGTCCTCGTGCCGATCCGCGACGGGGACGGCACCGTCCGCCCAGGGGTCACCGTCGGCGACTGCGGCGCGAAGATGGGGCTGCGCGGCGTCGACAACGGCCGGCTCAGCTTCGACCACGTCCGGGTGCCGCGGCACAACCTGCTCAACCGCTACGGCACGATCGACGACGACGGGCGCTACCACTCCCCGATCGAGAGCGCGTCGCGCCGCTTCTTCACCATGCTCGGCACGCTCGTGCGCGGGCGGATCTCCGTGGCCGGCGGCGCCGGTGCCGCGACCCGCACGGCGCTGACCCTCGCCATCACCTACGCCGAGCACCGCACGCAGTTCCACGTGCCGAGCGGCGAGCGCGAGGTGCACCTGCTCGACTACCGCGCCCACCAGGCCAAGCTGCTGCCCCGCCTGGCCCGCAGCTACGCGCTGATGCTCGCGCAGAACGCGCTCGTCGAGCAGATGCACCGCATCGCCACCGGCGAGGAGGACGGCGAGGACGCTCAGCGCGAGCTCGAGGCCCGGGCCGCCGGCATCAAGGCGCTGACGACCGAGCACGCGACCCAGACCATCCAGGTCTGCCGCGAGGCGTGCGGCGGGGCCGGGTACCTCTCGGTCAACCGCTTCGCCGACCTCAAGGCCGACACCGACGTCTTCACGACCTTCGAGGGCGACAACACCGTGCTCCTCCAGCTCGTCGCGAAGGGGATGCTCACGAGCTACTCCGACGCCTTCCACGAGCTCGACACCCGTGGGGCCTTCTTCTTCGGCGCGCGCCAGGTCACCGAGGCGGTCATCGAGCGCACCGTCGGCGGGTCGATCATCCAGCGCCTCATCAGCGGCAGCCCGGGCCGGGACGGCGACGCGGCGCTCGCCGACCGCGGCGGGCAGCTCGACCTCTTCGAGGACCGGGAGAAGCACCTGCTCGAGACCCTGGCGATGCGGCTGCGCCGTGCGGGCGACGACGGAGCCGACTCCTTCGCGATCTTCAACGACGCCCAGCCGCACCTGCTGCTCGCCGCCCGGGCGCACGTCGAGCGCGTCGTGCTCGAGGCCTTCGTCGCGGCCGTCGACGCGACGCCGCCGGGCGAGGCGCGCGAGCTGCTCGACACGGTCTGCGACCTCTACGCGCTGAGCACCATCGCGCAGGACCGCGCGTGGTTCGTCGAGCACGGACGCCTGTCGGCCCAGCAGTCCAAGGACCTGCTCGGCGCGGTCGACCAGCGGTGCGCGCAGCTGCGCCCGCACGCCCAGACCCTCGTCGACGCCTTCGCCATCCCCATGGCGTGGCGCGAGACCGAGCTGCTCGAGGACCTCGGCGACGTGAGCTGATCCCCCTTCGCCCTCCTGCCGGGGACCGGGCGAAGGGGGACCCGGCTCAGCTGCTCGGGATGCTGCGGGTCGGAGCGACGTAGCCGAAGCGCTCGCCGTCGGACCACGCCTGGCGGTCGTTGCCGTACGTCGGCAGCCCGCCGGCGCGGCGCAGCATCGCGGCGGTGTGCATGAGGTTCCACGCCATGATCGTCGAGTTGTGGGCGGTGAAGTCGCTGTCGAAGCCGACCGGCTGATCACCTTCCTGCTCGTCGCCGAAGGACGGGCCGGGGCCGATCTCGCCGATCCAGCCGGCGTCGGCCTGGGGCGGGATCGTGTAGCCGAGGTGGCTCAGCGCGAAGAGCAACGACATCGCCGTGTGCTTCACCCCGTCCTCGTTGCCGGTGATGATCGCGCCGCCGGCGCGGCCGTAGAAGACCGACTGCCCCTGGTCGTTGAGCTCGCCGGACATCGCGTACAGCCGCTCGACCACCCGGCGGCACACCGAGCTCTCCTCGCCCAGCCACAGCGGGGTGCCGATGACGAGGATGTCGGCGCGCTCGACCCGCGGCCACAGGTCGGGCCAGGCGTCGTCGGGGAAGTCATCGCGCATGTCGGGCTGCACGCCCGGGGCGATGGGGTGGTCCATGGCGTAGAGGGTGTCGACCTCGACGCCGGCGCCGCTCATGATGGCGCCGAGGCTCTCGAGCAGGACGCCGGTGTGGGACTGGGTGGAGTCCTTGGTCAGCGAGCAGTTGATCAGCAGAGCGCGCAGGTCGTCGTAGCGCGGCGCGGTGGGGGTGGTCTGGCTCATGACCTCAGGCTAGGGAGCATCCGCGCAGATGGGGGCCGTGCCGGCGCAGCACTTTCACAGCCGCGGCACCTACGCTCCGAGCACCGCCCTCGACCTCAGGAGGCCTCATGGACGGCGCGCTGCTCGTCGACCTCCTCGTCGTGGTCACCCTGCTCACCGCCGTGCTCAGCGGGTGGGCCCGGGGCCTGGGCCGCACGGTCGGGGCGCTCGCGGGAGCCGTCGGCGGCGCGCTCCTCGCCCTCGCCGTCGTCGTCCCGTGGGCCGAGGAGCGGCTCGGGCCGCAGACCTCGCCCACCCTGCTCGTCGTCGTCGCCGGCATCCTGTGCGTCGTCACCGGCGCCGCGCTCGGCACCGCGCTCGGCGGCCTGCTCCACCGTGCGCTCGCCCGCATCAGGCTGGGCTGGCTCGACGCCGCCGGGGGCGCCCTCGCGGGGTCCGTCATCACCGCCGTCATCTGGGTGCTCGTCGCGGCGCTCGTGCCGGTCGTCGGGTCGGCGACCGTCACCGACAGCGTGTCGAGCTCGCGGGCGCTCGCCGCCCTCACCCGCGTCGTGCCCGACGAGCTGCAGGACCGCACCGCGCTCGCCCGCGCCCTCGAGCGCAGCCAGCCGTGGCTCGCGGAGGTCGCCGGCAGCCCGTCGCAGCCCCCCTCGATCCCCGCCGTGGACGTCGACTCGGCCGCCCTGCAGAGCTCGAGCGCCTCGGTCGTGCGCGTGAGCGGGGACGCCCGCGCCTGCCGCAGCGTCGTCACCGGCAGCGGCTTCGTCATCGCGCCCGACCGGGTGATGACCAACGCGCACGTCGTCGCCGGGGTGGACGCACCGGTCGTGCGGGCGCCGGGCGAGCTGCCGGTGACCGGCCGCGTCGTCTACGTCGACGAGCGCCAGGACCTCGCCGTCGTCGCGACCGACGGCCTCGACGCCCCCGCCCTCAGTCTGCGCACCGGGGCCCGGTCCGGCGACGTCGCCGTCGTCGCGGGGTACCCGCACGGCGTGCGTCAGCTCCAGCTCGAGGCCGCGCAGGTCGTCGGCCAGCGCAGCACGATCGTCACGACCGACGGCCAGTCACGGCTGCGTCGCGTGCTCACCCTCGCCTCGGACATCCAGCAGGGCAACTCGGGGGGCCCGGTCCTCGGCTCCGACGGGCACGTCATCGGCGTCGTCTTCGCCAAGGCGGTCGCCGTCGACCGGGTGGCGTACGCGGTGCCGGCATCTGTCGCCGCGCCGGTCGTCGAGCGCGCGCCGGGGATGACCGAGGCGGTGCCGACGGGCAGCTGCACGGCCGCCTGATGGTGGGTCAGACGCGCTCGGCCACCCGCTGACGCGAGCCGAGCACCTCGTCCATGTGCTCCCGGGCCCAGTCCTCGAGGGCGAGCAGGGGGACGCGCAGCGAGTGACCGAGCGCGGTGAGCTCGTACTCGACCCGCGGCGGCACCTCGGCGAAGACGGTGCGGGTCACGAGCCCGTCGGCCTCGAGCCCGCGCAGGGTCTGGGTGAGCATCTTCTGCGAGACGCCGTCGACCCGGCGCCGCAGCTGCGAGAAGCGCTGCGGCCCGTCGGCGAGGATGCCGATGACGAGCACCGTCCACCGGTCGCCGATGCGGTCGAGCAGGGCGCGCGAGGGGCACCCCTGGACGTAGGGGTCGTAGTCCTGCGGTGTCGTCATGTCTCTCCTGCTCCTGCGGTGCCTGCTCTGGCCCCTGCGTGCTGCTGCTGCGCGTGCTGCTGCGGTGGGTCGGTGCGGCTCGAGCGGGGCGACGGCGGCGCGACGGTGACCGCCCGGTGACCTGGTCACCGCCAAGTGCCTTCTTCCCCTTCGATACCAGGTCACCTACGGTAACCATTGGAGCGGCCCGGCACCAGGCCCGGCCGCGCTGACCCACCAAGGAGCACACCCATGACCCGCATCACCGTCCTCGGGGGCACCGGTTACACCGGTCGCCACATCGCCGCCACCGCCGCGGCGAAGGGGCACGACGTCACGACGTGGAGCCGCAGCGCCCCGGCCGAGCCGGTCGAGGGCGCCACCCACCGCACCGGCGACCTCTCCGACCCGGCCGTCGTCGCCGCCGCGGTCGAGGGCGCCGACGTCGTCGTCTCCGCGGTCTCGCCGCGCGGCGAGCTCGCGGAGCAGGGCGCGCTGCGCGGGATCCTCGCGACCGCGGCGCGGCAGGCCCAGGAGCGCGGCGTCCGCCTCGGCGTCATCGGCGGCGCCGGGTCCTTGCACGTCGCCGAGGGCGGCCCGCTCCTCGTCGACACCCCGGACTTCCCGGAGGCCTTCGCCCCGGAGGCTCGCGAGCTCACCGCGGTCCTGCAGGACCTGCGCGCCTCCGACGAGGCGCTCGACTGGTTCTTCCTCTCCCCCGCCGCGGGTTTCGGCGCGTACGCCCCCGGAGAGGCGACGGGCAGCTACCGCACCGGCGGCGACGTGCTGCTCGCCGACGAGCAGGGCGAGTCCTTCATCTCCGGCGAGGACCTCGCGCTCGCCGTCGTCGACGAGATCGAGCAGCCGGCGCACCGCCGCGCCCGCTTCACCGTCGCGTACTGACCGACCGGGGTCCCCGGCGCGCGCCGTCCCGGTGCGCGCCGGCCCCGCGGTCGCAGGTCAGCGGTCGCAGGTCAGCGGTCGCAGGTCAGCGGTCGCAGGTCAGCGGACCCCGAGGACCCGGTGCTCGCGGATCGACATGACGAGGGCCACCACCCAGCCGACGACGGTCCAGCCGAGGAGCAGGTTCACCCAGAAGACGCTCCACATGTTGCGGTTGCCCCGCACCGCGGCGATCGCCCACGGCAGCATGTAGCCGGCCGTGACGACCGCGACGACGATCGCGACGAGCGAGCTCACGGGGCGGGACGTCCGGTCGGTGATGACGGTAGGCATGGGCCGACGCTAACGCCCGAGGGTGCGAGGAGGCTGGGTCAGCCCTCTCCCGTGTCCAGGCCCGGGTGAGCGGGCTGCACGAGGTCGCGCCGGGACTCCAGGCCGAGCTTGCGCAGGATGCTGCGCATGTGGGTCCGCACGGTCGTCACCTCGATGCGCAGGCGCTGGGCCATCTGGGGGTTGGTCAGCCCGTCGAGGACGAGCTGGAGGATCTGCGCCTCCCGGTCGGTGAGCGGCTCGGCCGGCGTGAGACGCGGGGTCGGACGGTCGGCGCCGGGTCCGAGGTCGAGCACCTCTCCCCCGGCGCGCACCTGGCGCAGGGCGGCGAGGAGCGCGTCGGCCGAGACGGTCTTCGCGACGAGGGCGTCAGCGCCGGCGAGCATCGCCATCTGCACGTCGACGGTGCGGGTGAAGGACGTGAAGACGACGACCCGCGCGGTGCAGGCCGTCTTGATCGAACGACACAGCTCGATGCTGGCGCGGATGCCCCCGAGCCGCACCGGCAGGACGACGACGTCGGGCTGCAGCCGGGAGGCCTGCGACAACGCCTCGGCGGCGGTGCCCGCCTCGCCGACGACGGCGACGTCGTCGTGCTCGCGCAGCATCGCCTGCAGCCCGCGCAGCACGACGGGGTGGTCCTCGACGAGGAGGACGCGGATCGGCGGGCTCACGCCCTCACCCCCTTCGTCGACGTCGGTGCGCACCGAAGATCTCACGACGACCGCCGTGGTGCTCCCGATGATCATCCCGAAGGGAGGATGGCACCGGTCACGCGGGTGCCTAGCGTGAGGAGCATGGCCCAGCAGAGCGTCCCCAGCAGCATCTCCGGCCGACCCCGTCGGGTCGGCGTCGTCGTCGTCGGAGCCGGGGTGGTGGGCGCGAGCGTCGCCCGTGACCTCGCGCGGCGCGGCACCGAGGTGGTCGTCGTCGACGGCGCCCCGGGCATCGGCGGTGGGTGCTCCTACGCCAACGCCGCGATCCTCGCGCCCGGCCACGTGACGCCTCTCGCGACGCCCGCGCTGCTGCGCGAGGCCCCGGTGCAGATGCTGCGGCGCCCGGCGGCCGTCGCCGTGCGGCCCGCGCGGGGTCTGGCTCCCTGGCTCGGGCGGCTCGCGGCGTCCGCCGCGCCGCACCGCTCCGGTCCCGGCGGCCACCTCTTGCGCGCGCTGGCCCACGAGAGCACCACGCTGCACCGCGAGCTCGCCGACCGCGGTCTCAGCCCGACCCTGCGAGGGACCGGCGCGGTCGACGTCTACCTCCGCGAGGCCCGGGGAGCGGCCCTCTCGCCGGAGCAGCTGCGCGCGCTCGAGCCGATGCTCGGTGAGGTCGCGGGCGGGTCGCACGACGAGGACGAGTGGACCGTCGAGAGCCGCAGCTACGTGAGCGCGACCCTCGAGGACGCCGTCGCGCACGGCGCCGAGCTGCACTTCGGCACCGACGTGCGCGCGCTCGTGCCGCACGCCGACGGCGGGCACCACGTCGTCACCGACCGCACCACCGTGCACGCCGATCACGTCGTCCTCGCCGCGGGCGTCGAGTCCTCCGTCCTCGCCGCACAGGTCGGCGTCGAGCTCCCCCTTCGCGGCGGTCGCGGCTACGTCGTCGACGTCGCCGCGACCGAGTCGGACCTGCGCATGCCCGTGCGGATCAAGGAGCACCGCGTCGTCGTCACCCCGCTCGAGGACCGGGTGCGGGTGTGCGGGTCGATCGAGTTCGGCGACGAGTCCCGACCGGCCGACCTGCGCCGCGCCGACGCGCTGCTGGAGGTCGCGACGCGGGTGCTGCCGGACCTCGCCGGTCGAGAGGTGCTCGACCGGTGGGCCGGTGAGCGCCCGTGCACCCCGGACGGGATGCCGCTCGTCGGCACCTCGCGGGTCGCCCCGGGCCTGGCGGTCGCGACGGGCCACGGCATGTGGGGGATGATCCTCGCCCCCGTCACCGCACGCCTCATCACCGAGGCGCTCCTCGACGGCCCCGCCCTGCCGACCGACGGGTGGCTGCACCCCGACCGCTTCACCCGCGGGTCCCACCGGCGGTCCCTGCCCGGTGGGGCGCGCGCGGGCCTGGCGCGACGCGGGCGGGTCGACGGCGGCGTCCGCGCCGCCTCCTAGACTGCGGACGCGGTGCGCCCCGGCACCCCCTGAGCGCGAGGTGTGAGGCCGACGTCCACGAGCCCTGACGCGTCCTGGCGCGGCCACGACCGCGGCAGCCGGGAGTACCGCCGCATACTCGTCGCCCTGCTCGGGGCGGGTGTCGCGACCTTCGCCCAGCTGTACTCGCCGCAGGGCGTGCTCCCCCTCCTCGCGGGCGACCTCGACATCGACCCCGCGCGGGCCAGCCTGTCGATCTCCGCGGCGACAACCGGGCTGGCGCTGTCGGTGCTGCCGTGGTCGGTGCTCGCCGACCGGGTCGGTCGGGTGAGCGCGATGCGTCTCGCCCTCGTGAGCGCGACGGTCTTCGGGCTCGTCATGCCGTGGTGCCCGTGGTTCGAGGCGCTCGTCGTCGTGCGGGTGCTCGAAGGGGTGGCCCTCGGCGGCATCCCGGGCGTCGCCGTGACCTATCTCAGCGAGGAGGTCTCGGCCCGCTCCGCCGCCGTCGCCGCCGGGACGTACGTGTCGGGGACGACCGTCGGGGGGCTGCTCGGCCGGCTCGTCGCGGCACCCGTGGCCGACGTCGCGGGGTGGCGCGTGGGGACCTTCGCCGTCGCCGTGCTCGCAGCGGTGGCGACGGCGGTCTTCTTCGTCGTCACGCCCCCGCCGCAGGGGTTCCGCCCACGGCGCTCGTCGGTGGGGACGACCCTGCAGGCGGTGCGCCGGCACCTGCGCGACCGCCACCTCGTCGCGCTCTACGCGCAGGGGCTGCTCCTCATGGGCGGCTTCGTCGCCGTCTACAACTACCTCACCTTCCGTCTCGAGGCCCCGCCCTTCCTCGTGCCGGTGGGCGCGGCGAGCCTGCTCTTCCTCGCCTACCTCGCCGGCACCGTCAGCTCCCGTGTCGCCGCCGGGCTCGTCGCCCGGCTCGGACGACGCGCGGTCCTGCTCGCCTCGACCGGGGTCATGGTCGCGGGCACCCTCGTCACCCTCGCCGACTCGCTCGTCGTCGTCATCGGCCTCGTCGTGCTCACCGCCGGGTTCTTCGGGGCCCACTCGGTGGCGTCGGGGTGGTCGGGCACGGCCGCTCGCGGCGACCGCTCGCAGTCCACCTCGTTGTACACGCTCTTCTACTACGGCGGGTCGAGCATCTTCGGCTACCTCGGCGGGCTGGCCTGGAGCGCGCTGGGCTGGGGCGGTCTCGTGACGATGGTCGTCGCGCTGTGCTGCGCCGCCGCCCTCTGGGCGGCGCTGGGCATCCGGGAGGTCCTGCCCCGATCGGGCTGACGCGGCGCCGGACCCGTGCCAGCATCGAGACATGGAGCTGGCCGTCGAGCTGAGCGACGTCGTCAAGACCTTCGGGCGGGCCCGGGCGCTCGACGGGCTGGACCTGCAGGTGCGCACGGGCGAGGTCCACGGCTTCCTCGGGCCGAACGGCGCGGGCAAGTCGACGACGATGCGCGTGCTCCTCGGCCTCATCCGCGTCGACAGCGGCAGGGCGCGCCTCCTCGGGTTCGACCCCTGGCCGGACCCGGCCGCGCTGCACCGGCGGGTCGCCTACGTCCCCGGCGACGTCACGCTGTGGCCGTCTCTCACCGGCGGCGAGGTCATCGACCTGCTCGGCCGGTTGCGCGGGGGCCTGGACCGACGACGGCTCGACGAGCTGCTCGAGCGCTTCGAGCTCGACCCGACGAAGCGCACGCGCACGTACTCGAAGGGCAACCGGCAGAAGGTCGCGCTCGTCGCCGCCCTCGCCGGCCACGCCGATCTCTACCTGCTCGACGAGCCGACGTCGGGGCTCGACCCGCTCAAGGAGGCGGAGTTCCAGCGGTGCGTGCGCGAGGCCGCCGCAGACGGCGCGACGGTGCTGCTGAGCAGTCACGTGCTCGCCGAGGCCGAGGCGCTGAGCGACCGGGTGAGCATCATCCGGGCCGGTCGGCTCGTGCGGTCCGGGAGCCTGGCCGAGCTGCGCCAGCTGACGCGCACGACGGTGAGCGCGCAGGTGACGTCGCCTCCCGGGGCGCTGGCCGACGTGGACGGTGTCCACCACCTGCGCGTCGACGGCGACCGCGTGAGCCTCGACGTCGACCCCGACCACCTCGACGGGGTGCTCGAGGCGCTGTCCGCGCTCGGGGTGCGCTCACTCGTCGCCCACCCGCCCACGCTCGAAGAGCTCTTCCTGCGACAGTACGCGGACATGGACACGGACACCCCGGGCGCCCCCGACGACCGACCCTCGGACCTGTCATGAACCTCGGGCTGACCGGCACCGGCGAGCTCGCCCGGCTCGTCCTGCGCCGCGACAGGGTGCGCCTGCCCGCGTGGGTGCTCGGCCTGGGCGGGCTCGTCGCCTGGAGCGCGGTCGGGGTGCAGTCCGTCTACGACACCCCGGCGAAGGTCGCCGGCTACGCCGCCACAGTCGGGACGAGCCCGGTGAGCCGGCTCATGTCCGGGCGTCAGGCCGGCATCGACACGATCGGCGGGATCACCGCCAACGAGATCTCGCAGGTGGCCCAGCTCGGCGTGTGCCTCATGGTGACCTTCCTCGTCGTCCGGCACACGAGGGGCGACGAGGAGTCGGGACGCTCCGAGCTCCTCCGCTCCGGGGTCGTCGGCCGCCACGCCGCGACCCTCACCGCCCTCCTCTACGCCGTCGCGGCGGCGGTCGCCGTCGGGGGTATCACTGCGGCCTCGATGCTCGGCGTGGGCCTGGGCACGACGGGCACCGTCGCCTACGCCGTGGGCCTGGTGCTGCTCGGCGCGTGCTTCGCGGCCGTCGCCCTCGTCGCCGCCCAGCTGACGTCCTCGGCCCGCACCGCGCTGGCGCTCGCGGGCGCTGCCGTCGGCGTGGCGTACCTCGTCCGCGGTCTCGGGGCCATCCGCGACGACGCCCTCGTGTGGCTCTCCCCCTTCGGGTGGGCGCAGGAGATGCAGGCCTTCGGCACCGAGCGGTGGTGGCCGGCCGGGCTGCTCGCCGTCGCGACGGCCGCCCTGCTCGTCGGGGCGGCCTGGCTCGAGACCCGCCGCGACCACGGCGGCGCCCTCCTCCACCCCCGCCCCGGGCCGGCCCGCGCCTCGCGATGGCTCGCCTCCCCCCTCGCGCTCGTCCTGCGGGTCCAGCGAGGCGCGCTCGTCGGATGGGTGGTGGGTCTCGCCGCCCTGGCCGTCATCTACGGGGCGGTCATCCCCACGATCCCCGACCTCCTCGCGTCGAACCCCGAGATCGGGCAGTACATCGGAGCGAGCGGGAGCGCGCAGGAGGCGCTCGTCGACGCCTTCGTGCGCTACGTCCTGCTCTTCCTCGCGGTCGTGTCGACGGCCTTCGGGGTGGCCTGCGTGACCCGGCTGCACGGCGAGGAGGAGTCCGGCCGCGGCGAGCTCGTGCTCGCCGCGGCGGTCTCTCGCACCCGGTGGGTGGGCGCCACGGTCGCCGTCGCGTGCGCCGGCTCGCTGCTGCTCCTCCTCACGTCGGGTCTGGGCCTCGTCGTGGGGTACGTCCTCGGCGGCGGCGAAGGGGTCAGCCCCACCGAGGTCGTCGGTGGACAGCTGAGCTATCTGCCGGCCGTCCTCGTCGTCGTCGGCGTGGCCGTCCTCCTCGTGGGCGCACGACCCCGGGCGGTCCCGCTCGCATGGGTCGTCGTGGCAGCGGTCGCCGTGCTCGCCCTCCTCGGGCAGAGCCTCGGGCTGCCGGAGGGCGTCGAGCGGGTGTCCCCCTTCGCGGTGCTGCCGGGGGTGCCGGTCGAGCCCTTCGACCCGGTGCCCGGGGCGGTCGAGCTCGTCGTCGTCGCGCTCCTCGTCGGCGTGGGGACGTGGGCCTACCGCCGACGCGACCTCGGCTGATCGGATCAGCCCGCGGTGGGACCGGAGCCTGTCCCGGTGCCCGCCGGGCTGGTCGCCTCACGGCACATCGACCACACGACCGGCCCGTCCGGGATCTCGGTCGACCCGGTGACGACGAAGCCGTGCCGCTCGTACAGACGCACGTTGCGCGCGTCGGAGGTCTCCAGCGCGACCGACGACATCATGCCGTCGACCCGGCGCAGGCCCTCGGCGAGAACCGCTGAACCCAGACCGCGCCCGGCACTGCCCGGACGCACACCGAGAGTGGCGAGATCCCAGGCCCCCGCGGGCCGTGGGGGCAGGTCCGCGGACATGACGACGGGCAGGCGGTCGTCCATGAGCTCGACGACCCGGCCCTGCGTCGCGTCGTCGGGGTCCGGCGCGCCCGGCGGCAGGAAGGCGCCCACCCCGTGCACCTCGTCGTCGACGAGCACGACCCCGTGGCGCAGCGCGTGCGCCAGGTAGAGCAGCTGGAGCTCTTCGAGCCGGGCGAGGTGGTCGTCCGCGGGGATCGACCACCGCGTCCACGGGTAGTGCTCGAAGGCCCGCACGAGGGTGAGGGCCGCCTCGGGCAGGTCGACGGGGGTCGCTGGCCGGACGTCATGACTCACGCGGGCGACCGTACCGAAAGAACGCTCAGCCGCCCCGACGACCCCACCCTGCCTCCCCGCACCAGCCAGAGCTTGCCCGGCCGATCACGACACCCGCGCCTCCCCGACCCATCCCGGACCGGGGCCGGGTCAGAGGTGCCAGGTCACCCCGGTGCTCGCCACCGTCGCCATGAGGTCGAGCTGGTGCACCCGGGTGTGGTGCCGCTGGCACAGGAGGGCGGCGTTGCTGACGTCCGTCAGGCCGCCGCGGGACCACCAGCGGACGTGGTGCGCGTCGCACCACTGCGGCGGGACGGTGCACCCCGGGTAGGTGCACCCCTGGTCGCGGTGCCACAGGACACGCTGCTGGCCCGGGGTGAAGAGACGCACCACACGGCCCATGTCGAGCACCTCGCCGGAGCCGCCGAGCACGACGGGCACGATGCCGGCGTCGCAGGCCATCCGACGGGCCACCGACGGTGCGAGGACCTGGCCGGTCGCGGTCGTCGCTCCCCCGTGGGCGTCGTCACCCAGGAGCGTGGAGAGCGGGATCAGCACGTGGACCTGCGCCTTGTCGGTGCGGGGCACCTCGCCGGGCGCGGAGACGCCGCGACGGATGATCTCGAGGAGCGCCTCGGCACGGCGCTGCGCCGGGCTGCGCTCGTCGCGCTCGCCCTCGGGCCCGGTCACCGGACCGGACAGCGCCGCGAGCGCGGCGTCGACGACGGCCGCTCCCTCGGGGTCGAGGACGACCCGGTAGGACGTGAGCCCTGCCGGTCCCTCGTGCCGGAAGAGCGCTCGTGCGGCACGCGCTCGGCGGTCGTCGTGCTCGAGGTCCTCGACCGGCCGCAGCAGGCGCCCGGTCCGGGTGACGGCCTGGGCGAGCTGACGCTCGGTGAGCCCGCTGATGCGCTCGTGCGGCCCGTGCCCGTCGGGCCCTGTCGGGACGACGTCGTCGCGAGCACCGTCGAGCAGGATGCGCATGGCCTCGGCGAGGGACTCGGGCTCGGCGACCGGCGCCACCTGCGTCTCGAGCCGGACGAGCTGGTCGGCCTTGGTCAGCGGGAGGTCTCCGGCCGTGAAGGCCGCGGTCACCTCGGGGACGCGGGTCTGCCCCTTCGCCACCCGCAGCACCCGGGCGACGTGGTGCACGTCGGGCGCGGGTGCTCGCGCTGCCTCGGATCGTGCCACCCAGTCGTGGGCTGACCACGACCGCTCGGCCGGCAAGCCGCGCTCGAGGCCCTCGCGGGCCACGGCGACCTCGGCCACGTCGACGAGCTGGCGCAGCTGCCCGACGAGGGCGAGCGCGTCGTGCACCTCGTCGTCGGCGAGCCGCCACGTCTCGTCGCCGAGGTCATGCTGCAGCTGCAACGACCGGAGTGCGTCGCGGAGCCCGGGGAGGACACCTGCTCCGCCCCACCGCGCCGTCGCGATCGCTGCCATGGAGGAACTCTGCCAGCGACCACCGACAGCGCTGAGCCCCGTCGCGGCGGCTGGCACGATGACGCGATGACCCCGGCAGCTACGAGCCAGACGCGCCCGATGACCGCGGCCGACTGGCCCGCCGTCGAGCGCATCTACCGCGAGGGCATCGCCACAGGCCTTGCGACCTTCGAGACGCAGCCGCCGACCTGGGAGCGCTTCGACGAGCACCGGCTGCCCGCCCCCCGCCTCGTGGCGACCGGTGAGCGGGGCGAGGTGGTCGGGTGGGCGGCGGTCACACCCGTGTCGACGCGCGAGGTCTACCGCGGGGTCGTCGAGCACTCGATCTACGTCGCGTCCGCGGCTCGCGGCCAGGGTGTCGGCGGGCGCCTCCTCGCAGACCTGCTCGCCGCGGCGGACGAGAGCGGGATCTGGACCGTCCAGGCGACGCTCTTCCCCCAGAACCTCTCCAGCCTGGCCCTGCACCACGCCCACGGCTTCCGCACCGTGGGCACGAGGGAGCGGATCGCCCTCATGACGCACGGCCCCCTCGCCGGCACGTGGCTCGACACGGTGCTCGTCGAGCGCAGGAGATGAGCGAAGGGGGCGGGTCAGGTGGTCTCGAGTCTCGCTGGCGCGCGCACCTCGACGAGCGAACGGGGCAGGTGGTCTCGAGGCTCGCTGGCGCTCGCACCTCGACCAGCAACTGCGCGCGCACCTCGACCAGCGAACGGGGCGAGATGAGCGCAGGCCCGGGAGGGTTCGCGGAGCGTCAGGCGGACCGGACCGCAGCCGAGGGCGCGCAGCGCCCGGGGTGGAGGGAGGACCAAGGCTCCGCGGGCCCTGCTGCGCCCGAGCGGCGGGGCGGGTGGTCTCGAGGCTCGCTGGCGCTCGCACCTCGACCACCGAAGCCTGCGCGCCGGCGCTCGCACCTCGACCAGCGAAGGGGGCGCGATCTCGGGGACGAAGAGGGTGGACGTAAAGGGACTCGAACCCCTGACCTCTCGCGTGTGAAGCGAGCGCTCTAACCAGCTGAGCTATACGTCCGTGGTGCTGCCGCGGTGAGGCGGTGAAGCCAGTGCAGAGTACCTGGCGCTCTCCCCCTTCGTCACATCGGGCTACGCACCCAGCCCGGGGAGCATCCGCAGGTACTCCTCGACGACGTCCGGGGTCCACCCCGGGAGCCCGGTGACGAGGAGCGCGAGGTAGAAGCACAGCCAGCCGATCGCGACCGAGACCATGACGAGCGGGATCTTCGCGGCGAGGGGCAGGTGACGGGCCCACTGCTCGAAGGACTTCACCTCGGCCTTGACGAACTGCGTGACCCGGCGGGCCCACATGTACTCCGTCGACCACAGGAAGAGGCCGACGAAGATGACGACCCAGCCCGGGCCGACGAGGGGGACCATGGGGATGCCGACGACGATGAGCGCGAGCCCGGCGACGAAGACCCCGATGCGGTAGACCGGGCCGAGCACCGGGTTGAGGCGCACCGCGCGCCGCCAACGGATCGAGTCCTCCTCGGGGTCGATCGTCTGGTTCTCGCCGAAGCGCTCCAGCAGCTCCTCGCGCACGAGCTCGTGCTGGTCGCGCCGGATGGCTCGGTACGGACGACGGTGACCCTGCGCGTCGAGCCCGAGGCCCCGACGCTCCTCCTCCTGCTGCTCCCCCCGCGTGGCCTCCATCGAGGTCACGGGTCCATCCGCTCGGCGGAGCGGGTCGCGAAGATCGCCGCCGCCTGGTCGGTGACCGGGGTCTGCGTGGCCAGCGCACGTCCGTCGACGGTCGCGATCGGCTGGACGTCGCGCATCGTGTTCGTGAGGAAGGCCTCGTCGCTCGTCTCCATCGCGTCCGCCGGCAGGGTCTCCTCGCGGACCTCGAGACCGGCCTCGCGGCACCACTCGATCGTCACGGCACGGGTGATGCCGGCCAGGCAGCCCGACTCGAGCGGCGGGGTGAGGACGACGCCGTCACGGACGACGAAGACGTTCGACCCCGTGCCCTCGCACAGCTCGCCGCGGGTGTTGAGGAAGATCGCCTCGTCGGCGCCCTGGCTCTTCGCCCGGGCGAGCGCGATGACGTTCTCCGCGTAGGACGTCGTCTTCAGCCCCGCGGTCGCCGCGCGCTCGTTGCGCGTCCACGGCACGGTCGCGACGTGGGCGTGGCTCGGCAGCGGCGAGGCGGGCACGAGGCCCACGACGTAGGTGAGCGGGGTGTCCGAGCGGTCCGAGCCGAGCGGCCCGACTCCCCCGGTCACCGTCCAGCGCAGCCGGCCCAGCGGCATGGGGCCGCCGGCGGCGAGCACCGCCTCGACCCCCTCGTCGAGGTGGTCGGCGTCGAAGCCCGTGAGCCCGAGGCCCTCGAGCGTGCGCTCGAGGCGACGCAGGTGACGGGTGCGCCCGAAGACGACCCCGTCGACGACCTTGCACGTCTCGAAGCCCCCGTCACCGACGGTCAGACCGTGGTCGAGCGCGGTGAGAGATGCCTGCCCCCCGTCCACGAGCTCGCCGTTGACCCAGACCGTGACACCCATGCTCATACCCCAACTCTTCCAGATGACAGACCGACGAGCCTGCCCGCCTTGAGCTCGGTCTCGCGCCACTCCTGGCCCGGGTCCGACCCCCACGTGATGCCGGCGCCCGTGCCGAAGCGCAGGACGCGCCCGGCGGGCCCCTGCTCGGCGTAGAACGTGCGGATGCCCACCGCGAGTTCCCCCCGTCCCGCGTCGGCGTCGACCCACCCGATCGCGCCGCAGTACGGACCCCTGCGGACCGGCTCGAGCTCGCGGATCACCTGCAGCGCAGAGGACTTCGGCGCACCGCTCACCGACCCGGGCGGGAAGGTCGCCCCGACGAGCTCGGCCCACCCGACACCCGGTCGCAGCCGGGCCGCGACGTCGCTCGTGAGGTGGAGCAGACCCGGGTGCTCCTCGAGCGCGCACAGCGCCTCGACGTCGACCGTGCCGGGGACGGCGACGTGGCTGAGGTCGTTGCGCACGAGGTCGGTGATCATGACGTTCTCGGCGTGGTCCTTCGCCCCGAGGTCGGAGGGCACCCGCCCGGTCCCCTTGATCGGGCGGCTCACCACCCGATCGCCGTCGCGCAGCAGGTAGGCCTCGGGCGAGGCGCACACGACGTCGAGCCCGGCGGAGGGCACGTGGACCAGCCCGGCGAAGGGGGCGGGGTTGCCCTCCTCGAGCACCGCCGCCAGGGCGGGGAGGTGGGCCTGCGGCGCCAGGGGCGCCGTGAGGACCCGGCAGAGGTTGACCTGGTAGACCGTGCCCGCCGCGACGTGCTCGCGGACACGCTCGACCCCGGCGAGGTACTCCCCCTCCGACATCGAGGACGACCACCTACCAGGCGGGACCCACGGACCCGTGGCCGGGGCGTCGGAGGTCTGCTCCGCCCGGGCGAAGCGGACCGCCGTCACCTCGCCCTCGAAGGTCACGACGACCGCCCACTGGCCGCCGTCGTCGAGGTCGGCGAGGTCGGTGCTCACCGCCACGGGGTCGATGAGCAGCCGGCGGCCGAAGCGGGCGTACTCCACCGCCGCAGCATAGGGGCGCCCCCGAGGCTGGACGGCGCACGCCGCTAAGCCCCACGACGGGGCCGACGTGTGGTGGGTTGTCCCCATGCCGGTCATCGGACACCACTGCAGCCACGAGCAGATCAGCCCCCGCCAGCTCCTCCTCGACGTCCAGCACGCCGAGCGGGCCGGCTTCACCGCCGCGATGTCGAGCGACCACCTCGCGCCGTGGAGCGCGCGGCAGGGCGAGTCGGGCTTCGCGTGGAGCTGGCTCGGCGCCGCCCTCGCGACGACGGACCTCCCCTTCGGCGTCGTCAACGCCCCCGGTCAGCGCTACCACCCGGCGATCCTCGCCCAGGCGATCGCGACCCTCGGCCAGATGTACCCGGGCCGCTTCTGGGCGGCGCTCGGCTCTGGCGAGGCGGCCAACGAGCACGTCACCGGGCAGGGCTGGCCGCGCAAGGAGATCCGCGACGAGCGGCTGCGCGAGTGCGTCGACGTCATCCGCCGGCTCCTGCGCGGAGAGGTCGTCAGCCACGACGGCCACGTCGTCGTCGACCGCGCGCAGCTGTGGACCCTCGCCGACCCCGTGCCCCGTCTCGTCGGGCCGGCCGTCACGCCGCAGACCGCCGCCCGCCACGCCGACTGGGCCGACGGCCTCATCACCGTCAACCAGCCGGTGGAGCGCCTGCGCGAGGTGCTCGCCGCCTACCGCGACGCCGGCGGCCGCGGCCCGACCCGGCTGCAGGTGCACCTGTCGTGGGCGCCCACGCAGGAGCAGGCCGAGGCGATCGCCCACGACCAGTGGCGCAGCAACACCGTCGGGCCGCCGATCGCGTGGGACGTCGACAGCGTCGAGGGCTTCGACGCCATCGGCGAGCACGTCACCCGCGAGTCCGTCGCCGAGGCCGTGCGCATCTCGGCCGACCCGGGTCAGCACGTCGAGTGGCTGCAGGAGTACCTCGAGATCGGCTACGACGAGCTCTACCTCCACTTCGTCGGGCAGGACCAGCGCGAGTACCTCGACACCTTCGCCGAGCAGGTGCTCCCGCACCTGGGGCCGACCCGCCCCGAGACGACACCCGGCACGACCCAGCCCGACCCGAAGGGAGCCCGGTGAACCTCACCGACACCGCCGACCTGTGGTGGAAGCACGCCGTCCTCTACTGCGCCGACGTGCAGACCTTCGTCGACTCCGACGGCGACGGCTGCGGCGACCTCACCGGCATGGCCGAGCGTGTCGACTACCTCGCCGATCTCGGGATCACCTGCCTGTGGCTCATGCCCTTCTACCCGACGGCCGACCGGGACGACGGCTACGACATCACCGACTTCTACGGCGTGGACCCGCGGGCCGGCACACCCGGCCACATGGTCGAGCTCGTCCACCTCGCCCGCTCGCGCGGCATCCGGGTCATCGTCGACTTCGTCATGAACCACACGAGCGACCAGCACCCGTGGTTCAAGGAGTCGCGCAAGAGCACCGACAACCCCTACCGCGACTGGTACGTCTGGCGCTCGTCGACACCGCCAGACACCTCCGACCAGGTCGTCTTCCCCGACCAGGAGGACTCGATCTGGGAGCTCGACGAGCGCACCGGCGAGTACTACCTGCACAACTTCTACAAGACCCAGCCCGACCTCAACATCGCCAACCCCGCCGTGCGCGACGAGATCGCCCGCACCATGGGCTACTGGCTCCAGATGGGCGTGAGCGGCTTCCGCGTCGACGCCGTGCCCTTCCTCTTCGCCGAGGACACCCTCCCCGAGTCCGAGCGGAAGTTCCCCGCCTACGACCCGCACGAGTACCTGCGCAGCCTGCGCCGCTTCGTCTCGCGGCGCGGGGGCAACGTCATGCTGCTCGGCGAGGTCAACCTCCCCTACCCGGAGCAGAAGCTCTTCTTCGGGGGCACCGACGCCGACCAGCTGACGACGCAGTTCGACTTCGTCGGCATGCAGGCGACCTACCTCTCCCTCGCCCGTCACGACGCCCGCCCGCTGGCCAAGGCGCTGCGATCCCGCCCGCGGCTGTCCGACGAGAGCCAGTGGGCGAGCTTCATGCGCAACCACGACGAGCTCACCCTCGACAAGCTCACCGACGACGAGCGGCAGGAGGTCTTCGACGCCTTCGGCCCCGAGCCGCAGATGCAGCTCTTCGACCGCGGGCTGCGCCGCCGGCTGCCGACGATGCTCGGCGGCGACATGCGCCGCATCCGGATGGCGTACTCGCTGATGTTCTCGCTCCCGGGCACCCCGGTGCTCTTCTACGGCGAGGAGATCGGCATGGGCGAGAACCTCGACATCCCCGGCCGGCTGGCCGTGCGCAGCCCGATGCAGTGGGACCCCTCGGGCGGCTTCAGCCAGGCGCCCGAGCGGCAGCAGGTCCGCCCGATGACCTCGGGCCCGTGGGGGCCGGAACGGATCAACGTCGCCGACCAGCGCGGCGACGTCGACTCGCTGTGGCGCTTCGTCTCCCGGCTCATCCAGCGCTACCGCCAGAGCCCGGAGATCGGCTGGTCGCAGGTCGAGGTGCTGCGTGGCACGCCCCGATCCGTCCTCGCGCACGTGTGCCGCAAGGACGAGTGGCGGATGGTCGCCCTGCACAACTTCTCCGGCGAGCCGGTCGAGATCTCGGTCACCGTGCCCGACCTGCCGGACGAGTGCTCCTTCGTCGACCTGCTGACGCCGGGCGCGCCCCGTCGGATCGAGCCTGGGCCGAAGGGGGTCCTCGAGACGACGATCGACGGCTACGGCTTCCTCTGGCTGCGGGTCTGCTCCGCGCAGGACACCCGGGTGGCGTGATGGCGAAGGGGGAGCACGAGGGGTCCGCCGACGGCGAGGACGTCGCCCCGGGCGACGGACGGGACGAGACGGCGACCGAACGCTTCGACCGCAACTGGGAGGAGCTCCTCCAGGAGCTGCGGGTCGTCCAGACCGGCGTGCAGATCCTCGCCGGGTTCCTGCTCACCCTGCCCTTCCAGGCCCGTTTCACGGTGCTCGAGCCGCACCACCGGGTGATCTACCTCGTCGCCTTCTGCCTCGCGCTCCTCGCGACGGCGCTGCTCGCCGCACCGGTGAGCGCGCACCGGCTGCTCTTCCGCCGGCACGCGAAGCGCGAGCTCGTCGCCTTCGGCAACCGGTGCGCCCAGGGCGGCATGGTCTCGCTCGCCCTCAGCCTGCTCGCCGTGCTCTACCTCATCGTCGAGGTGCTGCTCGGCACCCCGGCCGCGGTCACCGCGCTCGTCGTCGGTGCCGCCGTCTTCCTCGCCCTGTGGGTCGTGCTGCCCATGCGGATGGGGCGGGCCGCCGGTCATGCCGGCAGCCCGCCCCCTTCGCGGTCCTCGTCCTGATCGCTCAGGTGTAGAAGGGTCGGTCCTCGTGGGCCGGGTCGGTGACGTTGGGGTGGACGCGCTCGACCTCGTCGGCCGGGGCGTCGTAGACGCCGAGGACGGCGCCGTCGTCGGTCTCGATGACCAGCCGCGAGCGGATGCCGCGCTGGATCGCCTCGGCGACCGAGCGGGCGACGACCGTGGGCTGGTCCCCGGCACCGGTCGCGGCCATCGCCTCGTGGACGCGCTCGGTGAGCTCGTCCTGGGTGAGCCCGCCGGCCTCGCCGACGACGCGGAGCAGGGCCGCGGCCTGGGCCCGGACCGCCTCGGTGCCGTCCTCGCCGGCGATGGTGTTGAGGACGACCCGCTCGCCGGACTTCGAGACGTGCGGGTGCACCTCGGTGTCGTGCTCGGGGCCGTGGGTGGGGGCGACCTCGACGGTCTCGCCGTCGCGTGTCCCGCGCTCGTCGTGCGCCGCGAGCTCCTCGCGGCGTGGGTCCTGCGTCATCGCTTCACTCCCTTGTCGACGGTGTCAGGCCAGGCTATCCGCGCAGGTGCACGGATCGGCTCCGCGGAGCCCGGCTGTCCAGGGTGGCCTCACCACGCGGGGTCGAGCTGGTCCCCGAGGACGAGGGCGGTGAGCTCGCGGCGGCTGTGCACCCCCGCCTTGGCGAAGATCGCCTTGAGGTGGTCCTGCACCGTGTGGCTGCTCATGTGCAGCTGCTCGGCCACCGACCGCGTGTCCGCGCCCCGCACGACGAGCACGAGGACGTCGCGCTCGCGCGGGGTCATGCCCAGGGCGTCGACGACGAGCGGGAGCAGCTCGCGGGGGCGCGACTCCGTGATCGTCACGCCGACGAGGTCCCCGTCGGGCGAGCCCAGCGGCGTCGCGTGCACGGTGCACCACCGTCCGTCGGCCAGGCGCACCCTCGTCGTCGGGTGGTGCGCCCCCTTCGTCGCCCGGGTCGCCGCGGCCGCCGCGGCGAGCGACGCGAGCAGCCCCTCGCTCGCCTCGGCCCCGTCGCCGTGGTGGAGCGAGACGAGCTGCTCGACGCCTCCGGGCGAGGACAGCACGACCTCGCCCCGCGCGTCGAGGACGACCATCGTGGGGGTGGCGTCGTCGGTCACCGTGCGCCGACCGGCCCACATCCCGAGGACCCCGCGGCGCACGGCGCGCGCGAAGGAGGGGCACAGGGCCTCGACGAGCGCGACCTCCCACGGCTCGAAGTGCCCGCGGAGCCGGTAGAGGAAGACCGCCCCCCACGACCGGTGCCCGTCGGTGGCGAGCGCGCGCAGCTCGTCGGCGCAGCCGAGGACGGGGGTCATGAGGTCACGCATGCGAGGTGAGCGGGAGAGGTCTCCCCCGGTGACGTCGTGCACGCCGAGCGCGGCGCAGCCGGAGCGCGCCATGGCGAGCACCGAGGTGGGGTCGTCCTGGCCGTACTCGAGACGCGCCCACTCGCGGTCGTGCGCCGACCAGGCCACCGCGCAGCCCTCGCGCAGGCAGACCCCCGTGGGCATGAGCGACGCCGGGTCGAGGGTGCCGAGAGACCAGCCGTCGTGCGGCACCGCGCGCTGCAGCGACTGCATCGCCTCGTGCGCGAAGGTCTCGAGGTCGACCTGGGCCCGCGCGAGGACGGCGACATCTGCCACCACGCGGTCGCGCACCAGATCTCTGTCCATCGACGACCACCTCCCGAACGGCGTCACCGGACCCCCAGCATTGTGGGGCAGGTCACCCTCCGCCGGGGCGGAATCGGACAAAGCCGCGGCTCGGGGATGGGCAGGCCCCGGGGGCCTGCACGACCCTTCATGGGATCCGAGCACCGTCGCGAGACGAGCCCGCCGGGGAGGGCGGGCGCGTGGTCGGACCCCACGTCACGAGGAGCAGCCCATGTCATCGAGCCGTCTGAGAGCCCGTCACCAGCACCCGGGTCGCCGTCGAGGGCTCCGACCCGTCCTCGCCGCCGCCGCGGCAGCCGTCCTGGGTCTGAGCCTCGCGCCGCCGACGTCCGCAGCACGACCCCCCGGGGACCCCCAGGGGCACCCGCGCTGGGTCTCGACGATCGACGACAGCGTCCTCGCACCCTTCCAGCTCGCCGTCGAGGGGCGCGACGTCTACGCGACCGACGGCTTCCTCGGCACCCTGACGAAGTACTCCCGCTCGGGCACCAAGACCGTGCTCGCGCGGGTCGAGGGTGGCGAGATCGCCGGCGTCGACGTGGCGAAGGGGGGCCGCACGTGGGCGTACGCCAGCACCTCGTCCGACGGGCGCAGCACCCTGACGATCCAGTCGAAGGGACGGCCGGACGTCGTCGCCGACCTCGGCGCGTACGAGCAGACCGTCAACCCGGACCAGGGGGTCACCTACGGCATCATCGCCGGCGGCAACCCCTGCGCCGAGGAGGTCTTCGGCGGGCTCACCGGCGGCCAGGCCACGTACACGGGCATCGTCGAGTCGCACCCCTACGCCGTCGCGGCCCTGCCCGACGGGTCCTGGGCCGTCGCCGACGCCGCGGGCAACTCCGTGCTGCGGGTCGACCGCCGAGGACGCATCTCGACGCTCGCCCTCGCGCCGCGCCGGCCGCTGCTCATCACGACGGAGATCGCCGCGTCGATCGGGCTGCCCGACTGCACCGTGGGCGTGACCTACGCCTTCGAGGGTGTCCCCACCGATGTCGAGGTGGGCCCGCGCGGCCGGCTCTACATGAGCTCGCTGCCCGGCGGCCCCGAGGACCCGAGCCTGGGTGCCCGTGGCGCCGTCTTCACGATCGGGCACCACGGCGCGGTGACGAAGGTCGCCTCCGGATTCCTCGGGGCGACGAACCTCGCGGTGCAGGGCGACACGCTCTACGTCGCCGAGCTCTTCGGCGGCCAGGTGACGGCCGTGCACGGCCGGCACCGCTGGGCCGCCTACCGGATGGAGCGGCCCCTGGCCGTCGAGGTGAGCGGGCGCACGATGTACCTCGGCCAGCTCGCGGACATCGACTTCGAGACGGGCACGCCCCGGGCCCCGGGGTCGATCGTCAAGGTGTCCCTGAGGCACCACCATCACCACCACTGATCGCGGTGGGGGGACGCCGAGGCACGAGCCCCGGTGGCATGACGAAGGGCCCCGACCTGGTGGTCGGGGCCCTTCGTCTGCGGTGGGCGATACTGGGTTTGAACCAGTGACCTCTTCCGTGTCAAGGAAGCGCGCTACCGCTGCGCCAATCGCCCGGGGTCTTGCTAGGTCCTGCGTCGAGGTGGAGACGGGATTTGAACCCGTGTAGACGGCTTTGCAGGCCGTTGCCTCGCCTCTCGGCCACTCCACCAATGGAGGCGGTGAACCTTCCGAGCGGATGACCGGCCTCGAACCGGCGACCTCAACCTTGGCAAGGTTGCGCTCTACCAACTGAGCTACATCCGCACTTCCGCTCCGGGCTTCCTTGCCCCTTGCGTGCGGTGTGACAGTAGCCCAGACGGACGGTGAACTCCAAACCGACTCCTGGGGCGGTCCTCGCACCCCCGTCGTCAGGCCTGCGCGATGGACCGGTCGGCCGCCGAGTGGGGCCACAGGGAGCGCACGGCGGCGTTGAGCGCGGCCCCGACGAGCACGGAGATCGCGATCGCGTAGAGGCCGACGATGAGGATGATCGGGGTGCTCAGCGGGCCGTAGATCGAGGTGCCGCCGAGGGAGCCGGCGACGAGGGTGCGCACGAGCCAGGCCGACAGGACCCACAGCACGAGGGTGAGGGCGGCGCCGGGCAGGTCGCGGCGCCAGGGGTCGCGCTGCGGGGTCGAGAGGTGGAAGAGGGTCGTGACACCGGCGAGCACGAGGACGGACACGACCGGCCAGTAGAGGGCCACGAGCCAGTCCGCGGGGTCGGGCAGCAGGGAGCCGATCGCGCTCGGCCCGACGAGGACGAGCGGCATCATGACGACGCCGAAGAGCAGCCCGAGGGTGTAGATCGACAGGCTCATCGCCCGCGTGCGCACGATCCCGCGGATGCCGGACTGCCCGTACATGATCGAGATGGTGTCGATGAAGACGTTGAGCACCCGCGAGCCCGACCACACCGACAGCAGGAAGCCGATGGAGATCAGCTCGCCGCGCCCGGCGCGGAAGACCTCGTCGACCGTCGGCAGCAGCAGGTCGTCGATGACCTGCGGGGTGAGGAAGCTGCCGGCATAGCTGGCGATCCGCTCGGTGAAGTCGTCGACACCGCTCTGCCCCACCGCGCTGCCGACGTAGCCGACCCCGCCGAAGAGCCCGAGGACGAGCGGCGGGAGGGACAGCAGCGCGAAGAAGCCGGCCTCCGCGGCCAGCCCGGTGACCCGGTAGCGCAGGCAGATGCGCACCGTCTCGCGCACGAGCCGGACGAGGGCGAGGGCGAAGGGGACGCTCTCGAGCCCGTCGCGCACCCTCACCCGTGTGCTCACGCTCTGCACCGTAGAGCCCGTGCGGCCCCACGGGCGTGACCCACGCGGGAGGAGTGGCTCGTCGAAGGTGGCCTCGTCCCCCGCACCTCGACCGGCGAGGGCTTCGTCGGTCGAGGCGCGACGGGCCCTCTGGGCCCGAGCCTCGAGACCACCGGACCGGCCGCCTATCCTCGCGCCATGCCGACCCACGACGTGACGAACCAGCCGCCCCCCTTCGTCGGGGTCGACGTCTACGGCAGCGACCCGACCCTCACCGAGGCCGTCGAGCGCTGGGTCCCCGGGACCGGGCGGGCCGACGCCCACGCAGCGCTGCACGCGCTCGGCGAGCAGGCGGGCAGCGCGGAGGCGGCAGAGCTCGCGGAGCGGGCCGAGCGCAACGCACCCCGGCTGCGCACCCACGACCGCTGGGGCCACCGCGTCGACGAGGTCGCCTACGACCCCGCCTGGCACGACCTCATGCGCGTCGCCGTCGGTGCCGGGCTCACCGCCGGCACCTGGGCGGCCGGACGGGGCACGGGCGCTCACGTGCGGCGGGCGGCCGGCTTCGTCACCTGGTCGCAGGTCGACGCCGGCCACATCTGCCCGGTGACGATGACCCATGCCGCCGTGCCCGCGCTGCGCCACTCCCCCGAGCTCGCGGCACGCTACGAGCCCGGTCTCGCGTCGCGCGAGTACGACCCGGGTCTGCGGGCGCCGGCGCTCAAGGCGGGGCTCGTCGCCGGCATGGGCATGACGGAGAAGCAGGGCGGCTCCGACGTGCGCGCCAACCGCACGCTCGCGACGCCGGCGCCGGACGGGCCGCTGCCCGGGCGCACCTACCGGCTCACCGGGCACAAGTGGTTCTGCTCGGCCCCGATGAGCGACCTCTTCCTCGTCCTGGCCCGCACCGACGGGCAGGACACGCCGAGCTGCTTCGCCGTGCCGCGCGTCCTCGACGACGAGACGCGCAACCCCTTCGCCCTCCAGCGCCTCAAGGACAAGCTGGGCGACCGCTCGAACGCCTCCTCCGAGGTCGAGCTCGACGGCACGTGGGGCTCGCTCGTCGGCGAGGAGGGGCGCGGGGTGCGCACGATCATCGACATGGTCGCCGCGACCCGTCTCGACTGCGTCCTCGGGTCGGCCGCGACCACCCGCGCCGCCCTCGCCCGGGCCGTGCACCACGCCCGGCACCGTCGCGCCTTCGGCGCGTTGCTCGTCGACCAGCCGCTCATGCGCTCGGTGCTCACCGATCTCGCGCTCGAGTCCGAGGCGGCCACCCTGCTCGGCATGCGGCTGGCCCACGCGGTCGACACCGGCGAGGTCGAGCTGGCCCGCCTCGGTGTCGCCGTCGGCAAGTACTGGGTGTGCAAGCGCACGCCGACCCTCGTCGCCGAGGCGCTCGAGTGCCTCGGCGGGGCGGGGTACGTCGAGGAGAACGGTCTGGCCCGTCTCTACCGCCAGGCCCCCCTCAACTCGATCTGGGAGGGCTCGGGCAACGTCAACGCGCTCGACGTCGTCCGGGCGATCAGCCGCGAGCCCGCGAGCCTCAAGGCCCTGCTCGAGGAGGCCGCCGTCGCGCGGGGCACCTCGTCGACGCTCGACCGGGCGCTCGACGCCGTCGAGACCGCCTGCGCCGCCGTCGCGCTCGACCCGCTCGCGGCCCAGGCCGGCGCCCGGCGCCTCGTCGAGGACCTCGCCCTCGTGCTCCAGGGCAGCCTCATGACGCGGTACGCGCCACCGGAGCTCGCCGAGGCCTTCGTCGAGTCACGCCTGGGCGCGGGTGCCCGTCTCGGGCTCGGGTCGATCGATCCCGGTCTCGCGTCGCTCGCGGCGCCCGTCGCGCTCGGACGCTGCTGACGGTGCGCGTCCCGCCTGGTCGCCGCTGACGCTCAGGTGTGCTCGAGGCGCTCCTGCTCGACCTCGACGTCGAAGTCGGCGGCCGGCCACCGCGGGTCCATCGCCTCGAGGTGCTCCTTGAGCAGCTGCATGACGGCCAGACGGGCGTACCACTTGCGGTCGGCGGGCACGACGTACCACGGCGCGCTCTCGGTCGAGGTGCGCTCGAGGACGCTCTGGTAGGCCTCCATGTACTCGTCCCAGTGCTCGCGCTCGTCGATGTCTCCGGGGTTGTACTTCCAGTGCTTGTCGGGGCGGGCGAGACGCTCGGCGAGGCGGGCGCGCTGCTCGTCCTTGCTGATGTGGAGCATCACCTTGACGACCGTCGTGCCGCTCTCGACGAGACCGCGCTCGAAGGTCGCGATCTGGCCGTACCGGCGCGACCACTGCGATCGCGGCACGAGGTCGTGGACGCGCACGACGAGGACGTCCTCGTAGTGGCTGCGGTCGAAGACGCCGATCTCGCCGGGCCGCGGCAGGGCCCGCCGGATCCGCCACAGGAAGGGGTGGCGGCGCTCCTCGTCACTCGGCACCTTGAAGCTCGTGAGCGCGACACCCTGCGGGTCCATGGCCCCGACGACATGGCGCATGATGCCGCCCTTGCCCGAGGTGTCCATGCCCTGGATGACGAGCAGGACGCTGCGCTGACCGCCGCCCTTGGACTCGGCGTACAGCCGCTCCTGCAGCTCGCTGACGACGTCGGCGAGCTCGGGCATGAGCTCGGCAGCCGCGGCCTTGTCGCCGTCGAAGCCCGGCGTGCCACGTGTGTCGATCTCGTCGACCCGTGTCGTCGGACCGGCGCGCAGCGCCTCGCCGAAGGTCTGGGGCACGGGCGCCCCCTTCGGCACCGTCGTCTGCACGGGCTCGTCGGCAGCTGACTTCTTCGGACCTGAGCCCGTGCGACCCGGCCCCTTCGGGCGCTTGTCCTTCGAGCGCTCGTCCTTCGCGCTCTTCGCCGACGTCTTCGTCTTCTTCGACCCCTTCGCCATCGGCCCATCATGCCCACCGGTCCGGGCCCGTGGGGCTGCGAGGATGCCGCCATGCGCGCCCTCATCGCTCCCCCGCACGTCGACCTGCCCGACGGGACCCTCGACGACGCCGCCGTCGACGCGCTCTACGCCCACGACGGCGAGCTGCTGCGCCTCAGCTTCGTCTCCACCCTCGACGGCGCCGCGACGGGCGGCGACGGGGTGTCGGGCTCGATCAACACCGAGGCCGACGGCCGTGGGTACCGGGCGATGGGCCGGGCGGCCGACGTCGTGCTCGTCGGTGCCGGCACGGCCCGGGCGGAGGAGTACGGGTCCCGCTCGACACCGCTCGTCGTCGTCAGCCGCCGCGGCGAGCTGCCCGAATCGGTCCGCGAGGGCGACGGCACCGTCGTCCTCGCCACGGTGGCGGCCTCGGGAGTGCCCGAGGGCGAGCACGTGTGGCACGTCGGGCAGGACGAGGTCGATCTCGTGGCCCTCGTGCAGCGGTGCCGCGCGGCCTTCGG
This sequence comes from Janibacter melonis, assembly GCF_003721155.3. NCBI lineage: Bacteria > Bacillati > Actinomycetota > Actinomycetes > Micrococcales > Intrasporangiaceae > Janibacter > Janibacter melonis. The sequence continues at coordinate 949,631 of NZ_CP044548.2, forward strand.
CCCGCACGTACTGTGCGAAGGGGGACCGAGCCTGGCCGGGGACCTCGTCGCCGCGGGCCTGGTCGACGAGCTCGGCCTGTCGTGGGCGCCCTCGCTCGTCGTCGGGTCGCCGGAGGACCACCCCCGGATCCTGCGCGGTCCCGCCGCCGAGGTCGCGCTCGAGCCGGTGCACCTCCTCGAGGAGGACGGCACCCTCGTCGGGCTGTGGCGCGTGCGCCGCTGACGCACCGCGCTCAGAGCACACGGCCGGTGCGGGCGCGGGGCGGGGTGCAGCGCCGGACGACCTCAGCGCACGAAGTCGCCGACGACCCGGTCCCATCGGTGCGGGTCGACGTTCCACTCCTTGCAGTGCCGGGCGAGCGACCACGGCTCGAAGGTCACGAGGTCGGGCCGGGCGGCGGCGAGACGCTCGGAGGGCCCGACCGGCACGAACTCGTCGTCACGGGAGTGGATGAGCAGCAGCGGGTGGTGCAACTCGTCGGCGCGGCGCACCCAGTCGGTGCGGGTGACGTCGACGGACTCGGTGAGCCCGACGAGACCGCGCGCCCAGCGCTGACCCATGAGGCTGCGTCCGAGGCTGCCGACGGCCCGGGGCACCGAGTGCAGCCGGGCGTGGTGGGCGAGGACGTCGGCCCAGTCGACGACCGGTCCGTCGAGCACGGCCCGGCTGACGAGCGGGGCGAGCTCGGAGCGGTCGAGCACCTGGAGCACGATCGCCCCGCCCATCGACCACCCGACGAGGACGATCTCCTGGGCCCCCCGGGCGACGGCGAGGCGCATCGCGGCCTCGACGTCACGCCACTCCGACAGGCCGAGGTTGTAGCGCCCGTCGGGGCCCAGCGGGGCCTCGGTGTCGTTGCGATAGCTCGGCACGAGCACGTCGAGACCGGCGGCGTGCAGCGCGGGCACGGCCCGCAGGGTCTCGTAGCGCCGGGCCCCGCGCCCGTGGACGAGGACCGCCCAGCGCGAGTGGTCGGCTCCCTCGCTGGGCACCACCCACGCCGGCATCGGCCCGACCTCGCCGTCGACGACGACGTCCTCGTGGTGCAGGCCGAGGTCCTCGCGGGGGTTGCGCGCGTAGTAGTAGCCGTTGACCCGCACCGGACCCGGCCGGGCGGTGCCCCAGTCGACGCTCACGAGCCGACGGCGCACCCGCTGGAGGCGGTGGTCGTGCTCGAGGACCTCGCCCACCCGGACGTGGCCACCGTCGCCGTCGACCCACAGGCCGTACAGGCCCGGCACGGTCGTCTCCGGCGTCGCGTCGAGGGTGACCGAGTCGTGGTGGAGCACCCGGATCCGCGCGTCGTCGGGCCGGTAGGGGTCGGGCGTGAGCACGCGGCGGGCGAAGTAGGCCGCGGCGCCGAGCCACACCGAGCCGGCACCGGCCAGGGCGCCGCCCACGGCGGCACCGCCGTACGTCGCGGCGCGTCGGGTGGTCGTGCTCGGGCTCACGAGGCGATCCTCTCAGGTCATGATGGGCAGGTGAGGCAACCCATCGCGCTCCCCGTCGACCCCATGCTCGCCAAGGCCGCCGCCGCGGTGCCCGCCGCCGACGCGGTCGACGGGGGGTACGCCTACGAGCCGAAGTGGGACGGCTTCCGCTGCGTCGTCCTGCGCGACGGCGACGAGGTCGAGCTCGCGAGCCGCGGCAAGAAGCCGCTCACCCGTTACTTCCCCGAGGTCGTCGCGGCCTGCCTGGAGCACCTGCCCGAGCGGGTCGTCCTCGACGGCGAGATCGTCGTGCGCTCCGGCGAGCCGGGAGCCCAGCGGCTGCAGTGGGAGGCGCTCTCGCAGCGCATCCACCCCGCGGCGTCGCGCGTGACGAAGCTCTCGCAGAAGACCCCGGCCGAGGTCGTCGTCTTCGACCTCCTCGCCGTCGGCGACGAGGACCTCATGTCCTCCCCCTTCGCCGAGCGCCGTGCGCGCCTCGAGGGGCTCTTCGCGCAGGTCTCTCCCGAGGCGCCGATCCACCTGACCCGCGTCACCCGCGACCCGGACGAGGCGACGGACTGGTTCACCCGCTTCGAGGGGGCCGGGCTCGACGGCGTCGTCGCCAAGGCGCTCGCCTCGCCCTACTCCCCCGGCAAGCGCACGATGATCAAGGTCAAGCACAAGCGCACCGCCGAGGCCGTCGTCATCGGATATCGCGTGCACAAGTCGGGGCAGGGCGTCGGCTCGCTCCTGCTCGGGCTGCACCACGAGGGGCAGCTCATCGGGGTCGGGGGGATCGCCGCCTTCACGACCGCGCGCCGCCTCGAGCTCGTCGACGAGCTCGAGCCCTACGTGCGCCGCGACGAGGAGGGCGAGGTCGTGCGGGCCGAGACCGACCGCTCGCGCTTCTCCTCGAGCAAGGACGTCTCGTACGTGCCGCTGCGCCCGGAGCTCGTCGTCGAGGTCGCCTTCGACCAGCTCGAGGGATGGCGCTTCCGGCACGCCGTGCAGCTCGTGCGCTGGCGGCCCGACCGCGACCCCGAGTCGTGCACCCTCGACCAGATCGACCGCGCCCCGGCCTACGACCTCGGCGAGGTGCTCCTCGAGCGCGAGCCCTGATCGGCCGTCCTCATCGGCAGCGTCTGGCCATGAGCCTCACCCGAGACAGCCACAACCTCACCGTCGACGGGCGTCCGGTGCGCGTCGTCGGCTCCACCGGCGCGATCCGCGCGACCTGGCGCCTCTTCGAGGATGACCACCTGCTCGCCGAGGAGGAGGTGCTCGCCGGCACCCGCGAGCTCGTCGGCTCGCTGTCGACGGGCACGCAGGTCGTCGCGACCGTGCTCCAGTCGGCGCTGGGCAGCACGAAGGTCGTCGTCACCGCCCACGGCGAGACCGTCGCCGAGCTCGACGGCTTCGTCGCCTGAGACCTCGTCGGGCTCCGACCCGGTCGCTCCGGCGGTCGTCGCCGACCTCGTCGCGCTCAGCCCTCGACCCGGTTGCCGTCCTCGTCCCAGTGCGACGCCACCTTCTTGCTGGGCTGCACCCGCGGGGGCTCGCCGGGCATCTTCGGGTAGTCGGGCGGGAAGTTCAGCTCGCCGCCGGGCAGCTCCTCCCACAGCCGCAGGAGCGGCTTCAGGGGGTGGGCCGTGGTGTCCATGTCGGCCCACGGGTCGCCGTCGGCGAGCCGCTCGGGGACGGACAGCAGGTGCAGGGCCGCGGGGTCGTCGACCTCGGCGAGCTGCTCCCACGTCAGCGGGGTGCTCACCGGCGCCCCGGGGCGGGCGCGCAGGCTCCACGCGCTCGCGATCGTGCGGTCGCGGTTGTTCTGGTTGAAGTCGACGAAGATCCGCTCCCCGCGCTCCTCCTTCCACCACGCCGTCGTCACGCCGTCGTCACGGCGCTCGAGCTCGCGCCCGAAGCCGATCGCCGCGTGGCGCAGGTCCTCGAAGGAGTGCGTCGGCTCGACCCGCACGTAGACGTGGATGCCGCGGTTGCCGCTCGTCTTGGGGTAGCCGCGCATGCCGAGCTCCTCGAGCAGCTCGCGGGCCACGCCGGCGACACGCCGCGCGTCGGCGAAGGTCGTGCCGGGCTGGGGGTCGAGGTCGATCCGCAGCTCGTCGGGGTGGTCGACGTCGGGCCGGCGCACCGGCCACGGGTGGAGCGTCAGCGCACCCATCTGCGCGGCCCACACGACCGTGGCGGGCTCGGTGGGGCACAGCTCGGCCGCGGTCCGTCCGCTGGGGAAGGTGATCTCGACGGTCTCGACGTAGTCGGGCGCGCCTCGCGGCAGCCGCTTCTGGTAGAAGCCGTCGGCTCCCTTGTCCTGGGGGCCGACGGCCAGGCGCATGCCCTCGCGCCACCCGTCGGGCCAGCGCTCCATCGCCGTCGGTCGCTCGCCGACCGCGCGCATCATCGCCTCGCCGACGTCGGCGAAGTACTGGCACACCTCGAGCTTGGTGATCTGTGGCGTGCGCTCGGTCGCCTCGTAGATCACCCGGTCCGGGCTGGAGACGCGGACCTCGCGCTCACCGGCGGTGACGCTGCCCGCGGGGGTCTTGGCCATGCGCTCACGGTAGTGGCGAGAGGGGACAGCGCGGTCCCCCTTCGCCCCCTGACGAAGTCCTGACCTGGTCTTGGCCAGAGGTTTACCCCGGACGCGGCGTGGCGTCACCCAGGGGTGCCTACCGTCTCTCTCGCCCCCTCTCTCCAGCTCAGGAGCCACCCCCGTGCCCACTCGCCACACCTCGCCCCGACGCCGTCGCGCGCTCGCGGCGCTCACCGCCGTCCCGCTCGTCACCGCCGCTCTCGCCGTCACCGCGCCGAGCGCCACCGCCGTCTCCACGACGGTCGTCATCTCCGAGGCCTACGGCGGCGGCGGCAACTCCGGCGCCCCCTTCCGCAGCGACTTCGTCGAGCTCGCCAACCGCTCCGGCGCGGCCGTCGACCTCAGCGGCTGGAGCCTGGCCTACTACTCCGCGAGCGGCACGACCGCGCAGACGACGCCGCTGAGCGGCAGCATCGCCGCGGGTGGTCGCTACCTCGTCAAGCAGGCCGACGGCGCGAGCGCGACCGCCCCCGCGCTGCCCACCCCCGACGCGACCGGCACGGTCCCGATGTCCTCGAGCGGCGCCCGCGTCGTCCTGCGCGACGCGAGCGGGGGCGAGGTCGACCTCCTCGGCTGGGGCTCGGCGACAACCTTCGAGGGCGCGCCGGCCGGGGCGACGAGCAACACGACGTCCGTCGCGCGCCGGGACATCTGCAGCGACACGGATAACAACGCAGGCGATTTCGTCGTCGGGGCACCGACGCCGCAGTCCTCGACGACCCCGGTGACGACGTGCGAAGGGGGCGAGGAGCCGCCGGTCGACGAGCCGGAGACCATCGCGCAGATCCAGGGCGCGGCTCACCTCTCCCCGCTCGACGGGCAGCGGGTCAACGGCGTCGAAGGGGTCGTCACGGCGGTGAGCCGCAACGGCTTCTGGATGCAGTCGACCACCCCGGACGACGACCCCGCGACGTCCGAGGCGATCCTCGTGTACACCCGCACGGCGCCGACCGCGACGGTCGGCGACACCGTGAGCGTCGACGGCGCCGTCGACGAGTTCCGTCCCGGTGGCTCCAGCGGGTGGGACAACCTCACGACGACGCAGGTCGTCGGCCCGCGGGTCACCGTGACCGGCACGGCGCCCGTCCCGGCCCCGGTCGTCCTCGGCGAGGACCGCACCGCCCCGCAGCAGAGCGTCGACGCGGCGGACCCGAAGAACGTCGAGTACGACGGTGCCGAGTTCCGGCCCGAGCGCGACGCCATCGACTTCTACGAGTCGCTCGAGGGCATGCGCCTCGGGGTGCGCGACGCGACCGCCGTCGGCCCGACGAACTCCTTCGGCGAGCTCCCCGTCGTGCCCGGCAGCGGTGTCCAGGCCACCCGCACCGCGTGGGACGGCGTCGTCTACTCCGGCTACGACCGGCCCAACACGATGCGCGTCATCCTCGACGACTACCTCACCGGCGCCCTCCCGGCGGCCGACCAGGGCGACACCCTGCCGGGGCTCGTCACCGGCGTCCTCGACTACGACTTCGGCAACTTCAAGCTCCACGTCCAGGAGCAGCCGACGGTCGTCGACGGCCCGGCGCAGCGCGAGGTCGCGCCCGTCCAGCGCGACCGCGAGCTGAGCGTCGCGTCCTTCAACGTCGAGAACCTCGCGCCGACGAACCCGCAGGAGAAGTTCGACCGGCTCGCGGGGCAGATCGTGACGAACCTGCGCTCCCCCGACGTCATCGCCGTCGAGGAGGTCCAGGACGACAACGGCGCGGTCGACGACGGCACCGTCGACTCGACCGCGACGACCGACAAGCTCGCCGCGGCGATCCTCGCCCAGGGCGGACCGCAGTACACGGCGCACTGGGTCAACCCGAAGGACAAGGCCGACGGCGGCCAGCCCGGCGGCAACATCCGCAACGTCCTGCTCGTGCGCGCCGACCGCGACGTCGACGTCATCACCCGCGACGCGGGCGACCCCGAGCACGAGGCGCTCGTCGAGACGCGGCGCAAGGGCAAGCGGACCGAGCCCTACCTCACGACCTCGCCGGGCCGCGTCGACCCGACGAACCCCGCCTTCGAGAGCTCGCGCAAGCCGCTCGTCACCGAGCTGCGCTACCGCGGCGAGAGCGTCTTCGTCATCGCCGTGCACCTGAGCAGCAAGGGCGGCGACGACCCGCTCTTCGGGCGCTGGCAGCAGCCGGTGCGCTCCAGCGAGGACGACCGGCACGCCCAGGCGCGCGCGGTGCGCTCCTTCGTCGACGACCTGCTCGAGGCCGACAGCCAGGCCAAGGTCGTCGTCGCCGGCGACGTCAACGACTTCGAGTTCTCGCAGACCGCCGACATCCTCGTCGACACGCTCGAGGGCAGCGGCTCGACGGCGCTGACCGACCTGCCGCGCACCCTGCCCGCCGGTGAGCGGTGGACCTACGTCTTCGACGGCAACAGCCAGGTCCTCGACCACATCCTGCTCAGCCCCTCGCTGGTGACGCGGGAGAAGGTCAACGGCCCGTGGCGGCCGGGCAAGCCGAAGGCGGGCGAGCCGGTCTTCCGCTACGACATCGTCCACACGAACGCCGCCTTCTCCGACCAGGACAGCGACCACGACCCGCAGGTCGTGCACCTGGACCTCAAGAAGTAGGGCTCGACCCCCCTTCGCACCGACGCCCTCACGCCCCGGGAACATCTGGGACGTGAGGGCGTTGGCATGATGTGATCCACCCCCGACCCGCGAAGGAGACCATCGTGGAGCCCACCGGCCGGCAGTACTCCGTGTCCAAGGACGACGCCCAGTGGCGGTCCGAGCTCAGCGCCGACGAGTACTCGGTGCTGCGTCAGGCCGGCACGGAGCGCCCCTTCACCGGCGAGTACACCGACACGACGACCGAAGGGGTGTACGCCTGCCGCGCGTGCGGCGCAGAGCTCTTCACCTCGACGGAGAAGTTCGAGAGCCACTGCGGCTGGCCGTCCTTCTTCGCCCCGCTCGCGCAGGACCGCGTCGAGTACATCCAGGACGACTCGCTCCCGGGCCGCCCCCGCGTCGAGGTCCGCTGCGGCAGCTGCGGCAGCCACCTCGGGCACGTCTTCGAGGGCGAGGGCTACGAGACCCCCACCGACCAGCGGTACTGCATCAACTCGATCGCCATGACCCTGCGCCCCGCCCAGGGCTGATCCCCCTTCGCCCCACCCGTCACCAGTTTCTCGGGTGACCCGATAAACCCCGGCTTGGCACCAGTAAGAAACTCGTGCGAAGCCGGGGTTTGTCATGCTCAGCGGGTCACGCGGCGACGGCGAGGGCTGCCGTGACGGCGGCGATGATGCGATCGGTGTGGAAGAGGTCCGCCCAGGTCAGCCGCACGACGACGTAACCGAGGGCGCGGAGCCGGTCCTCGCGCTTCTTCTCACGGAAGAGGGCGTCAGTGCCGCCCTCCGTGTACTTGACCTTGCCGTCGAACTCCAGCAGCACCCGGGTGCCCTTGATGCGCAGGTCGACCCGCCCGACGAAGACCCCGTCCTGGTCGGCGATGTCCACCTGCGACTCCACCTCGAGCCCCGCACCACGAAGGGCGACCCGGGTCACGCTCTCGCCGAGGGACTCGGCCGCCGCGTCGGCCCACGCGAGGGCACACGTGAGACGGGACGAGCGCGGGGTGCCGGCCATGGCCTCTCGGACGGCCTCGAGCTCGTGCATCGAGACCTTCCGCTCGTGGAGAGCGGCGTCGATCGACGCGACGCCGGCGGGGATCCCGTGGTCGACGGCCGTCTGGGCGAGCGCGTCGGGCAGGGGCACCGCCGGACCCCAGGGCGTGGCGACCGGCTCCTGGCGAAGGGGGCGGATGCGCAGCTGCTCGGTGAAGGCCTCACGGGCGATGGGCCGGCAGATGTCGGTCCGGATCACCGCCACCTCGAAGGTCGGCACGCCATGAGCCTCGACGGCGGTGCCGCTCGCGAGGACGGCGTCCGGGTAGACCCGCAGGGCCGCCCGGGCGAGGAGGCGACGGTGCTCCCCCTTCGTCCACTCCCCGGGTCGGGTGTAGGCGCCCCGGCAGATCCTCACGATGACACCGCGGCGGCACCCGGCGGTGAGGACCTCGTCGCTCATGCCCGTCCGCAGGGCGTCCTGGCGGGTGAAGATGCCGTCCGGCATCGCGAGCAGGCTGCTGAAGATGTCTGGGGTGACGAGATGCATGCGTCACGGTCGCGCTCTGTGCCCTGTCGGCGCCGTGGTCGACCCCGGGCTGTGGACAAGGTTCCCGAGCGGTCGGTGCCTGGGGACAACCACGTCGAGGGCACTGAGCAAGACAAACCCCGGCTCGGCAGGAGTTTGGGACTCGTGCTGAGCCGGGGTTTATCGGGTGACCCGAGAAACTTGGGGCTGGTGGGGCGTCAGCGGAGGCGGTCGACGAAGTCGGCCATCTCCACCCGCGGGCCGGTGTAGAAGGGGATCTCCTCGCGGACGTGGAGGCGGGCCTTGGACGCGCGCAGCTCGCGCATGAGGTCGACGATCCGGTGCAGCTCGTCGGCCTCGAAGGCCAGGACCCACTCGTAGTCGCCGAGGGCGAAGGAGCTGATGGTGTTCGCGCGCACGTCCGGGTAGTCGCGGGCCATGGCGCCGTGCTCGGCGAGCATCGAGCGGCGCTCGGTCTCGTCCATGACGTACCAGTCGTAGGACCGCACGAAGGGGTAGACGCACAGGTAGGCGCGGGGGTCCTCGCCGGCCATGAAGGCCGGGATGTGGCTGCGGTTGAACTCCGCCTGGCGGTGCAGCGCGGCGACCGACCACACAGGCTCGAGGTGCTGCCCGAGCGCGGTGCGCAAGAAGCGGTGGTAGGCGCCCTGCAGCTGCTCGATCGTGTCGGCGTGCCACCAGATCATGAGGTCGGCGTCGGCGCGCAGACCGGCGACGTCGTAGGTGCCGCGGATGCGCACCCCGTCCGCCTCGAGCTCGGCGAAGAGCTCCGCGACCTCGGCCGCCGCGCCCTCGCGGTCCTCGCCGAGCGGGCTCACCGCGGCGAAGACGGAGAACATCGCGTAGTGCACCGAGGAGTTGATCGCCTCGAGCTGCTCGCGCGACGGCTTGGACGGGGACGGACGGGTGCTCATGCGATCTCCTTGGTGTGGCTCAGCTGGTCGTGGGTGGTGTCTGCGGTGGTCCGGGCGTGGGCGAGGACGGAGGCGATGCCGACCCCCTCGTAGGTCGCGCCGGTTACGGCCAGGCCGGGCCGGTCGGCGAGACCGGCGACGACGCGCGCGACACGGGCGCGGTGGCCGACCGTGTACTGCGGCAGCCCCCCGCCCCAGCGCTGCACGTGGCTGTCGGCGACCTGCGGCACGGGCCGACCCAGCGCGGTCGCGACGTCGGCGAGGGCACCGCGGACGAGCTCGGCGTCCTCGCGCTGCAGGCTCGTGACGTCGCCGGCGCGGCCGACGGAGGCCCGCAGCAGGAGCAGCCCGTGCTCGCGGGCCGCCTGCGCCGCCCACGCCCACTTCGTGCTGACGAAGGTGCTCGCCTTGATGAGCCGCCCGTCGACCGCGGGCACGAGGAAGCCCGACCCCGGCAGGTCGTCCCACCCGTCCCGACCGGCGGGGACGGCGATCGTCACGACGGCCATCGAGGCGGTCTCGACCTCGGCGAGCGCGTCGGCGGCGACGGGGGCGACGTCGCGCAGGAGACGGGTCGCGGCGGGTGCGGGGGTCGCGACGACGACGGCGTCCGCGTCGATCGCCTCGGACGCGGTCGTCGGGCCGACGACGACGCGCCAGCCCTGCGCGGTGCGCTCGACGCCGCGGCTGATCGTGCCGAGACGGATCTGCCCGCCGTGCGCACGCACGCGGTCCGCGAGCGCGAGCGGCAGCTGGTGGACTCCCCCGTCGACGCCGAGCAGGGCGGGTCCGCGCCGGCCTGTCGCCCCGCCTGCGCCCGAGGCGGGCGCCGCCGCGGGGTCGGCAGGAGGCACGAGCGTGCGGGCGCCGGCGGCGAGCGACCCGTGCTCGCGCGCTGCCTGCCACAGCCCGCCCATCGTCGAGGGGAGCGAGAGCTCGTCGACGCGACCGGCGTAGACCCCGCCGAGGAGCGGCTCGACGAGCCGGTCGACGACGGCGCGCCCGTACTCGGCGGAGACGCCCGCCGCCACGGAGACGTCGGCGTCGGGCCCCTCGCCGAGGGCTGCCGGTCCCCCCTTCGCCGCCCGCTCCTGCTCCTGCTCGGTGAGGACGCCGCCGGTCGTCGCTGCGTCCGCGGGCACCCCCATGTAGGTCCGGGTGGGCAGCGGCACGAGCCGGCCCCGGTCCCACAGCTGCGCGGGGACGGGTTCGGGGCGCACCTGGCGCTGCGCGAGACCGACGCGCTCCAGCGCCGCCGTCGCGTCGTCGGTGATCCGCACGGACTCGGCGCCGACGTCGAGGCGAACCCCCGCGACCTCGGCCGGTGCGACGACGCCGCCCACGCGGTCGCGCCCCTCGACGACGAGCACGTCGTGCCCGCGCGCGGCGAGCGACTCCGCGGTGGTCAGACCGGCGATCCCGGCCCCGATGACGACGACTCGAGCCATGCCCCCAACTGTGCCACCCGCGCGTGACCCGATCGTGACCGCCCCGGCCGGAACCCCCCGCCCCACCGGCGCCGTCCCATCCCCGACGGCGCCGCGCCCGGCGGTGCCGCGAGAGCAGGGGGCAGACGATGAGCACGCAGGCGAGCAGGACGCACGGCGAGGACAGCACGAAGGGGTGGCGCCGCCCGGCCGTCGGGACGGCCGCCGCGGCGCTGGTGGCGGCGGTGACGCTCACGGGGTGCGGCGTCGGCGGGTCGTCCTCCGACTCCGGCGTCCCGCGGTCCGAGGGCGCGACCGCCCAGGGCGAGGGAGGCGCCGCCGAGGACTCCTCGGTCGCCGACGACCAGGACGCGAGCCGACCGGCCACCGGGGCGAAGGGGGCGACGGGCGCGCGCTCCCAGCAGCGCACCGTCGTCTCGCAGCAGCGCCTGGCCCGCAGCGCGACCCTCGACCTCACCGTCGCCGACGTCGACCAGGCCGCGGCGAAGGTCCGCAGCGCGGCCGCCCGGGTCGACGGCGCGGTGACCTCGGAGGAGGTGTCCTCCGACGAGGGTCACGCGTGGGGCGAGGTGGTCGTCACCGTGCCGAGCTCACGTCTCGACACGACCCTGGACGCGCTGTCCGAGCTCGGGACCGTCGAGCGGCGCACGACCTCGACGAGCGACGAGAGCTCGACCTACACCGACACCTCGTCGCGCATCAAGACCATGCGGGCCTCCATCGCCCGCGTCCAGCGGCTCATCGCGAGCACGGACGACATCGACAGCTCGTCACGCTCGAGAGCGACCTGTCGACCCGTCAGGCCGACCTCGAGTCGCTCCTGGCCCAGCTCAAGGACCTCGAGCGGCGCACGAGCACCTCGCCGGTGACGGTCAGCCTGTCGCAGGAGGGCGCGCCGGAGCGTGAGGACGAGGACGCAACGGGCTTCGTCGCCGGGCTGTCGGCCGGCTGGGACGCCTTCGGCAGCTCGGCGGCCGTGCTGCTCACGGTCCTGGGGGCGCTCACCCCCTTCGTCGCGCTCGGGCTGCTCGTCACCGCGCCGCTCGTGTGGTGGTGGCGGCGCCGGCGGGTCAGCGCGCCGCTCGTACCGGCTGCTGGTGGACCAGCTCGACGACACGGGTGAGGACGTCGGGGTCGGTGGTGGGCAGCACGCCGTGGCCGAGGTTGAAGATGTGGCCCGGTGCGGCGTGGCCCTCGGCCACGATGCGCTCGACCGCCGCCGCCAGCGGCTCCCACGGGGCGAAGAGGAGGGCGGGGTCGAGGTTGCCCTGGACGGCGTGGCGGCCCTCGAGCCGCTCGATCGCGTCGGCCAGCGAGGTCCGGTAGTCGACGCCGACGACGTCGGCCCCCGCCGCGCCCATGTCGCGCAGCAGCTCGCCGGTGCCGACCCCGAAGTGGATCGTCGGGACGTCGAGGTCGGCGACCATCGCCAGGGCCGCGGCCGAGTGGGGCTGCACGTGCGTCACGTAGTCGGCCCGCGAGAGGAAGCCGGCCCAGGAGTCGAAGAGCTGGACGACGCTCGCGCCGGCCTCGACCTGCACCCGCAGGAAGGCGCCCGCGATCCGCGCGAGCCGCTCGCACAGGTCGTGCCACAGCCGGGGGTCGCCGTGCATGAGCGCCTTGGTGCGCTCGTGGTTCTTGCTCGGCCCGCCCTCGACGAGATAGCTGGCGAGGGTGAAGGGCGCCCCGGCGAAGCCGATGAGCGGGACCGGGCCGAGCTCGGCGACGAGCCGGCGCACCGACTCGGTGATGTCCGGGACGTGCTCGGGCGTCAGCTCGGGCAGCCGGTCGAGGTCGGCGCGGGTGCGGAAGGGCTCGGCGACCACCGGACCCCGGCCCGGCACGATGTCGAGGTCGACGCCCACGGCGTGCACCGGCACGACGATGTCGGAGAAGAAGATCGCCCCGTCGACGCCGTGACGGCGCACCGGCTGCATCGTGATCTCGGTGACGAGGTCGGGCGTGCGGCACGCGGCGAGCATCTCGTTGCCCTCGCGCAGCGCGCGGTACTCGGGCAGCGAGCGACCGGCCTGACGCATGAACCACACGGGCGTGCGGCGCACGGGCAGCCCCCGTGCCGCGCGGACGAGGTCGCTGTCGGCGGGCGTCGTCGCCGCCTCGAGCCGCTGCTGCAGGCCCGGTGCGGCACCGGTGCGGTCGGCGCGGGCGTCGGCGGTGGGGTCGGCGGTGCTCACGCCCCGATCCTCCCCCACGGCCGGGCCGGGGGCGAAACCCTCGTCCCCCCTTCGCCCGGGGCTCAGCCGGCGGCGAGCAGGACGACGCCGAGGAGGGCGAGGACGACCCCGATCCCCTGGACCGGCCGCAGGCGCTCGTGCAGCACGAGCGTCGCGAGCGCCACCGTCGCGACCGGGTAGAGCGAGGCGAGGACGCTGACGACCGACAGCGGGCCGCGCGTCGCGGCGAGCGCGTAGAGGACGTTGGCCCCGAGGTCGGCGACACCGACGAGCAGGATCCCGGGCAGGGTCGCGCGCGGCGGCGCACCCACCCGGCGCACGGCGAGCGCGCCGAGGAGCACGACGAGCGCGCCGACGACCTTGAGCGACCACAGGGTGTGCAGGACCGAGCTGTGCGACCCGCGCTCGACGAGCACGAGCGAGGCCCCCAGGCCGAGCGCCGCGAGGAGCGCGAGGAGGACCGGGAGGCCGGCGCGCTCCCCCCTCGCCCCCGTCCGCAGCTCAGGACCGCTCGCGAGGACGATGCCGACGACCGCGCAGAGGAGGCCGATGACGACGAGGGCGCCGACCGGGTCGCCGCCGAGCAGCCCGACGACGACGGGGACGACGACGCCGCACGCGGCGACCGGCGCGATGACGCCCATGCGGCCCGCCGCGAGCCCCGCGTACAGCGCGCACAGGCCGAGGGTGCCGACGACCCCCGACAGGCTCCCCCACAGCCACCAGCGACCGGGCGGCAGCGGCCCGGCGGAGAGGACGGCGACGCTCGTGAGCACCGCGGCGACCGCCAGGCTCCACCCGAGGACGACCCCCGCGGGCGTGCGCCGCGACGTCAGCCCGGCGACGAAGTCCGAGCTGCCCCACACCACCGCCGCGAGGAGGCCGAGGACGAGGGTCACCCCGCGAGGTTAGGCGAAGGGGGAGGCCCCGGCCTGGCACCGCGGGGTCCCTGCGACGGGAGCGGGCTCCCTGACGCAGGCCCGGCAGGAGAGGATCGGCAGGTGAGCACTCGCACCGGACCCAGCCGGAAGCCGGATCAGCGGTGGTTCGTCGAGGTCGCACGCCGGCCGAGCCTCGGGGTCGAGGTGACCAGCGGGCGAGCGTGGGTCGGCGTGGACCAGCAGGTCGGTCACGGGTCGGCCGACGCGCTGTACGCGCTGACCGACGAGCAGTACCGCACGGGGCTGGCCGAGCCCGACGCGCTGCGGCCCTTCCTGGGCGAGTGCTGGTCCGGTCATCACCCGGACCGGCTGCTCTTCAGCCCGTCGGGCGGTCGCTGGCGTCCCGAGCGCTGGTCGCCGTGGGCCGAGCGGACCGTGCCGCCCCGGGTCGCCGGAGAGATCTGGTGCCATCTCGACGCGCTGGGCGCGGCGGTCGACGACGACGCCGTCACCCGGTCGCGTGCCCTGGCCGGCGGCACGGCCCGGGCCGTCGAGCGCGACGGCGTGCACGTCGGGGTCGAGCTCGACCTGACCGGTGGGGCCGCACATCCGCGAGCGGGAGCGCTGGTCGTCGGTCTGGACGCCGGCACCGATCGCGCGCGGGTGGCCGCGATCCTCGGCGACCCGGTCGACGAGGGGCCCGACGTCCATCGTCTCGAGGGCGATCGGCTGACCGCACGCTACGACGACGCCGGCGGCCTCGTCGGCCTGAGGCTCTCCCGTCCGGCTCCGCCCACGGCACCCGTCGGGGCCATCGGGACCATGCTCCATGCGCTCGGCCAGGACGAGGGCAGCGCGCCGCTCGGGGCGTTGATCGCCCTGCTCGGCGAGCCGCGTCGTCGGTGGACCGACTCGCTGCTGGGGTCGCGGCGCATGATCGAGCTCGCCGGTGGGGTCCAGGTGCTGCTCGACGACCGACGCGTGACCGAGGTCCGCACGCCCGCGCTGCACCCCGACGAGGGCCGACCCGCCCTGCTGCCCGGTCTGACCCGACCGCCGTCCCGGGGCGAGGTGGCCGACGCCCTGGGGCACCCGGTGATGACCACCGCGGACCTGGACCTCTTCCGGTCCCCGGTCGGTGACGTGGTGGTCGGCTACGGCGCCCTCGGCACCGCGGTCGCCCCGAGATCGGTCTCGGTCCGGGCTCGGGGCGGTCACGCGGTCCCCGACCGCCGGTGGCGGGTGAGCGGCGACCTGGTGACCTTCCTCGACACCCTCGGCCGCGGCCGTGACCACCCTCTGGTCGACCGGGTGCGCGCGCTGCCCGGGGTGCGCGTCGGGTTCCGGGCCAACCGGGTCGACGAGATCGAGCTGGGCGGGCGCCATGGCGAGCACCGGTTCGCCGCGGCTGTCGACGGTCTGCCGCCGCAGCCGACGCGGGCAGACCTGCGCGCCCTGCGCCAGGGACTTGCGCCGGCGCGCTCCGATCCTCAGCGGGTCGAGCAGCGACCCGTGGACGGCGGGGTGTGGACCGTCCGCTACGACGACGCCGACCGGGTGACCAGCATGGTCGTCAGCCGGGACTGATCGGCCCGGCGTGGGAAGGCCGAGGACGAGGGTCATCCCGCGAGGCCAGGCGAAGGGGGAGCCCCCGGCGTGGCAACTCCCGCGGGGTCATCGACCGACCTACCCTCGCGACGTGGCCACCCGACCGACCTCCGCGCAGGGCGCGGACGATTTCGAGCACGCTCTCAGCGCGCTGCACGCGGCGAGCGTGCGGCCCGAGGTGCGGCTCACCGAGGTCCCCGCACCCACCCGGATCGCCCCGCACGCCGTGGCGATGACCGGAGACGTGCTCGACGCGAACGGCGAGGACGAGCTCGCCACCGGACGCTTCGTGCTGCTGCACGACCCCTCCGAGCCCGAGCCGTGGGGCGGTCCGTGGCGGGTCGTCACCTACGCGCGCGCCGAGCTCGAGCCCGAGGTCGCGACCGACCCGGTGCTCGGCGAGGTGGGCTGGTCCTGGCTCGTCGACGCCCTGGAGGAGCGTGGTGTCGAGCTCGTCGCCGAGGCCGGCACGGTGACGCGCGTCGTCTCGGAGTCCTACGGCGACCTCGAGGACCGCTCGGTGAGCGTCGAGATGGAGATCCGCGCGTCGTGGAGCCCGCAGGACGCCCAGGTCGGGGCGCACCTCGAGGCGTGGGTCGACCTGCTGTGCACGATCGGCGGGCTGCCCCCGCTGCCCGACGGCGTCGTCGCCCTGCCGGGGAGGCGCCGATGAGCACCGCCGGAGGCGGACCGGACGAGAGCGGTCCCTCCGAGGTCCGTGACCTCGAGGAGGCCGCCGAGCAGCCCACCCCTGCTCCTCTGCCCGTGCTGTCCGAGCCGGCCGAGGGCGTGCCCGACGTCGTGACGACCGAGCGCGGTCTGCTCGAGTGCGCCGAGGCGATCGCCCGCGGCAGCGGCCCCGTGGCCCTCGACGCCGAGCGGGCCTCGGGCTACCGCTACGGCCAGCGCGCCTACCTCGTGCAGGTGCGCCGCGACGACGCCGGCACCTGGCTGCTCGACCCGATGGCCGTGCCCGACCTCTCTCCGCTCGACCGCGCGATCGGCAGCGGCGAGTGGCTGCTGCACGCCGCGACCCAGGACCTCGCCTGCCTCGCCGAGGTCGGCCTGCGGCCGCGCCAGCTCTTCGACACCGAGCTCGCCGCCCGTCTGCTCGGGCTGCCCCGCGTCGGCCTGGCCGCCGTCGTCGAGCACTACCTCGGGCTGAGCCTGGCCAAGGAGCACTCGGCGGTCGACTGGTCGACCCGCCCGCTGCCCGAGCCGTGGCTGCGCTACGCGGCGCTCGACGTCGAGGTGCTCGGCGAGGTGCGCAACCTCATGGGCATCGACCTCGCCGTGCAGGGCAAGGCCGAGTGGGCGCGCCAGGAGTTCGAGGCGCTGCTCACCTGGCAGCCGGCCGTCAAGGACGACCCGTGGCGGCGCACCTCGGGGATGCACAAGATCCGCAAGCCGCGCGTCCTCGCGACCGTGCGCGAGCTCTGGTACGCCCGCGACGCCATCGCCCAGGAGCGCGACATCTCCCCCGGCCGGGTCGTCCCGGACGCGGCGCTCGTCGCCATCGCCATGGAGTCCCCGACGACAGCGGCCGACCTGCCGACCTCGCCGCGCAGCGTGCCGCGCTACGGCCGGCACTGGCTCGCCGCGGTCGAGCGGGCCGCGGCGCTGCCCGACTCCGAGCTGCCCCCGGTGTCCGTGCGCACCGACGCCCCGCCGCCGCAGCGCAGCTGGCCCGACCGCAACCCCGTCGCCGCGGCCCGGCTCGCGACGACCCGCGAGATGCTCACGGCCTTCGCCGAGGCGCACACGATCCCGGTCGAGAACGTCTGCGCGCCCGACCCGCTGCGTCGCGTCGTGTGGACGCCACCGGAGCAGACCGACGCCGCCGGCTTCGAGGCGGCGCTCGCCGCGCACGGCGTGCGGCCCTGGCAGCGAGAGGTCGTCGCCCCGATGCTGGCGGCAGCCTTCGAGGAGCACACGGGCTGACCCCGCTCGGCCGCCGCTCGTCCCCCTTCGCTCCCGCTCTGACGCGCGCTACGACGCAGTAGTGGTCGTGGTCGCGACCAGTACTGCGTCGTAGCGCGCGTCGAAGGGGGCACCACCGCCAGTCGGCGGCGAAGGGAGAACCGCCACCGGCGACGGGGCGCGTCAGCGGGCGCGGGCGGCCAGGTCCGCGAGGAGGTCGGTGACCTCGCCGGGAGCCTCCTCGGCCATGTGATGGCCCGACCCGACGACGACCTCGACGACGTCGTCGGCCCAGTCCTGCCAGATCCGCATCGGCTCGCTGTAGAGCTCGGCGAGGTCGTCCTCGCGGCTGCGGGCGAAGGTCGTCGGCATGCGCAGCCGCCTCCCCGCGGCCCGGTCGGCCTCCTCGTCCGCGCGGTCGACGCCCAGCCCCGCGCGGTAGTCCTCGAGCATCGCCCGCACGACATGCGGTCGCACGAGCGCCTCCTCGAGCTCGGCGAGCGCCACGGCGCCCATGTGCTGCGGGGACGGCGCGTACCAGGCGAGCGGGTCGGCGAGGATCGCGCGCTCGGGCTTGTCGGGCATCGCGAAGAAGAACCAGTGCGGCCACGCGGCGGTGAAGCGTGCGTCGCACCGCGCCAGCGCCTCGCTGATCGGCACCCCGTCGAGCACCCCGAGGGCGGTGACGCGGTCGGGGTGGTCGAGGGCCAGCCGCAGCGCGACGTAGCAGCCGCGGTCGTGCCCGGCGAGCACGACGCGAGGCACGTCGAGGACGTCGAGCAGCCGCACGAGGTCGCCCGCGACGGCGCGCTTGGACTGCTGGCTGTGGTCGGGCCGAGGCTCGGGGGCGCTCGACGCGCCGTAGCCGCGCATGTCGGGGACGACGACGTCGTGCCCGCGCTCGACGAGCCGGCGGGCCACCTCGTGCCACGTCGCGCCGGTACGCGGGTGCCCGTGGACGAGGAGCACCGGCGTGCGGGCGGGGTCGGTGATCCGGTGACGTACCCGCAGGGAGGTTGCCGGCGACGTTGTGGACGTCCCCGGCGTCGTCGACCCAACCCACGCACTGCAGACAGATCTCACCGGGGCGCAGCTGCCCCGGCGGGCCCGCGGGTCGGTCTGGGGTGGGGTCAGTCCCTCGGGGTGCCGGACGGTCTGCCCGCTACCCCCTCGGGCGGCGCTCAGGCCTCGGGGCGTAAGTCGGCCCGTGCCGCCCTCGGTCTGCCCGCCGTCAGACGGTCCAGCTGAGACCAACAAGGCCCCCGTGACGGCGGCGGCTCCGCTGCCCCGAAGGCATCTGGCTCGGCCAGGAGCCGCCTCGGGCCCTCACGGGCCTTAGAGGGCCGCGACCCGTATGCGTCTTGTTTTACTGTAACATTTCGGTTGTTTTCTTAAGCGCCGACAATAGGCGGCCCAAGATGAAACAGACGCTAAGGTATACAAGGCCGCAGACCAATGACACAAGGCCTGGTTCCCACCCAACAATAAAGGAAACGCACCTACTAGGCAGCGGGGGGCCGCGTAGGAGGCCCCCCGCCCTGCCCTTCGGGCCAGCCGTGGCTACGCGGGCTGCGTAGTGACCCGTGAGGGCACACCCTCCGAGAACCGCACACGTAACGGGAAAGCCAACGGCAGCGATACGGACATCACCACGACTGAGGTAGCCCCCCCCCCACGACGACCGCCACTCCAAAAGCGGCGATCGTCGGGGCGGTAAGATTGCTACTTCTCAATGCAGGACGGCCTTGCGATGTCAGGGTTGGCGTCAAGATCTACCTCCGCGTTGGGAAAAATCGGAGCCAACTTTCCAAATCCCTTATCGTTGAAACGATAACAGCACCCGAACTTGTACGCATTCGAGTCCTGCGAGTTCGTAGCCGACCCCCACAACGACTCTGTGCTGGACGCCTAGTCAAACTCACCAGTTGCGCTAATCCAGCCATCTTTCCGAGCAGTGTAAAAGAAGTTTCAGCTGATTGCAGGCGCCCCAGAGCACAGTGGTAGCGCCACGCTAGAACTGCCGTTGCTGCACGACAGTGACGTGGTGGGATTAACACTACTGTGAGTCAGTTTGATGCCCGAGGTGCCCGTGTTCTTCGACTCAATTATCTTGAGGTTCGAGTCGTATCCATGGGATGCTTTTACCTGCCTGTCGGTCCACCCGTTCAGCCAGTCCGGGGCCTGCGACTTATCCCAACTCGACCCCACCCTGTTAGGAGCGGATGGGCAGCCTGTGCTGGAGCATTCGTGTCAGGAGCTCGGCCATGGTGTGACCGTGCCCGGCGGCCTCCTCGAGCAGGATGCCCGCAGCGGCTCCCTGACCAGCCCAGTACGCCCGGTCGCGGCCACCGCGACCACGTCATCGCGGTAGCCCCTCGCCAGGGTAACCCCGACCAAAGAGGATCAGCCGGTGCACCATGAGCGTCCTACCCGCGCCGTCAGCAGCACGAGCAGGGGGCAGCACCTCCGCCACGACGTCCAGGGCCTCGCCCACCGCCTCACGCAACGGCTCGGGGATCTCACCCCCACGCAGCGGCCACACCTGCGCCACGATCGCGTCCCGGGTCTCCACATCGGCCAGGCCCACCATCGCCGCCTCCGGCACGTCCGGGAAGGTCCGCCACAAGCCCGCTCGCGGGGTCGAGGATCGTCGCCCATGCCTGGGCGCATTGCCGGGCGTCTATAGGCTCCGCGGCGCTCAGAGCATCCGCCAGGCCCTCCGGGGCGCTCCCGGGCGCCATCGCCCACTCCAAGGACTCCCGCGACACCGTGCGCGAGATCCGATAGCGGAAGGGACGTTCGGACCGTGGGCCCCGCCGTGTTCCGGCGAGGCGGCCTGGAGTCACAAACTCCGATCAAGCAGTAGACCGAGCCCGTCAGCACCATCGAACACGGCGGTCAATACTTGTCGCCTTCGACGACCGACCCGGCTCGAGACTAAATGCAGCAGACTCGGTGCCCACTGGTCATCTCGGAGTTCACCAGTCAGCAGGCCGGCCGAGTAGACCTTTGTCCAATTCGTCGAACCACTTGACAGCAGATTCGACTAGCGGCTTTGGGAAGCGGCACCGATGCCCCTGGCGTTCATGAACAAGGTCCACCCCGAAGTCGTTACGCAGGCTCGCGGGGACGACCGGTCCGTTCCCGCCGAAGTATGAGAAGTTGCGTGATACGAGTACGGCGTCGACGGAGGTGTCGACTTCTATGTGGCCCGGGTTCGGAAGGCCACCCGCGAGGCTGTGGCGGGAGTCGGCTTGAAGCCAAGTGCCGTCATCGGCGTGACGGTAGATGTTGTCGCCATACGCACGTTTGACGGCACCGCCGTCGGTGGGGATCTTGCGAGCGAACCGCGGGTCCTCCCAGTACTTATCGAAGGTAAGCACCTCCTCGACCTGCATTGCGTAGACCAAGTGGCCGGCGAGGCCCTTCTGCGAGGAACCGGTGCCGACGATCCAGTCACCGACTGCGGCCGCGCCGCGGATCTGGGGCTTGCACGTGGCGATCGTGCAGAAGCCCTCGAAGGGGTTCGGCGCGAACCCGAAGTCGTAGCGCACGATGTAGCTGAAAACACGTGCGGCCATGGTCAGCAGCTCAGACGCTTGATGCTCCGCGGCGGCACCTGCGTGCCGTCAGGACCCTGCCAGTTGTCGGCCCCTTCCAACGCGGCGACGATGGCAGGGCCGTCCCACGGCACGACCGCGTCGGCGAACTCGTCGAGCTCGGCCGGCATGTCGACACCAGTGGCCCCGGGCGCCCAGACACCGATGATGCGCTTGTCGGGGAAGCGGTTCGCGTGGGCGATCTCCCAGCTAACCCACTCGTGGTGCTTCGTCTCGGGCGAGATTACGACAATCATCTTTCCTGCCCACTGGATTCGATCGGCCAGAATCTCCTTGATGTAGCTCTCGGCCTTTGCCCGGTTGGGAGTCGTGGTGGTCACCGACGAGTCGCGAACCTCGGAACCGTGGCGCCGGAGCAGATCTTTGAGCTGACTCACCAGAGCATCGTCCTCATGACGGTGGCTGATGAACACGTTGTGGTTGTGGGTACCGGGCATGGTCCGCCTCCTCTAGGCCGAGAGTAGGGCGTGGCGCCGACATCGCACCGACATTGGGCGCATCAGGCGCGAAAGTGGGCGGTACCGCCTAGTCTCGTTGTCGTGCCTGCACCCCCGATCCTGGACGTCTTCGTTGTCTGGCACCCGGACGACGAGGTCGGCGCCACCGTGTTCGAGCGGGTCCTCTCGCACTTTCATTCCCAGGGATACTCCGGCCTTGCGGGTGGTGCGGTCGAGGTCTACGCGCGTAGCGCCAGCTGGACCGCAGCTGGAGGGCCGCCGCGTCCGCTCCTCCTGCCGGGCGCTGGTCCGGGTGCGCCAAAGCCCGCCCAGTTCGTCGCGATCGTGCCAGTTCTGGGCGCGGCTCTGAGGAACGCGGTCGAGCGGGATGAAGGGTGGGCTAACTACCTACGCACTGCGGCCGACGGCGGCAGCGGCGCTGCGGTGGTGGTGCTCCCGGTCACGGTGCCCGGCGTCAACCTGGCGGACTCCTTGCTCGCGTCAGTCATCGGCGGCATTCAGCGGTTGCCAAGAGACGCTCTGGGCGCTGCGGGGCTGCTCGAACGCGAGATCGCCCAGGCCATCGCGCAGAAGGCTGGCGGGCTGACATCTCCGGTGCGCGTCTTCATCAGCCACGCCAAGCACTTCTCAGGCAAGGAGGCTTCGCTCGAGGGTGACCCGCTATACGAGCGCGTCCGCTCGGCGATTGCCGAGAGCCATCTCGGCGAGTTCTTCGACGCCCACGACCTGCTCCCAGGCAACGAGTGGGCCACCGACCTCGAGGCGAACGCCGGCGGGTCAGCGATGCTAATGGTGCGCACCGACCGCTACGCGTCTCGTGAGTGGACCCAACGGGAGGTGAGGGCAGCCAAGCAGCACGATGTTCCGATCGTGGGCTTGATCGCACTTGCCGAGGGCGAGGCACGCGGATCCTTCCTGATGGACCACGTCCCCACCGTGCCGTTGCGCCACGACGCTGTCGTCGAGTCGATCTCACAGGCGCTGGACCGACTCGTCGACGAAGTGCTCAAGCGGGTGCTGTGGGCGGCGCAGTCCACCTACATCGGGGACGAGGGGTTCGATTGGACCCCGGTGCACGCTCCGGAGCCGGTGACCGCGGTGGAATGGCTTACACAGCACCGGAACGATTTCCCGGATGACGACCATGTCCTGATCATCCATCCCGACCCACCGCTCGGCACCGCCGAGCGAGCGGTGATCGACGACTTATGCACGTTGGCCGGTTTCGACACGCGGATCGACATCCTCACCCCGCGGACATTCGCCGCACGAGGAGGTGTGCTCCATGAAGGGTGATCCGCAGCTGGTGCCTCGCGACGCGCTTGCGGGGCAAAAAATCGTGATCTCGGTGTCGGAAAGTGCCGACCTGCAACGGCTCGGGCTCAGCGAACGTCATTTGGAGCTGACCATCGCCGAGCTCAGCCGAGCAATCGCGATCGCCGGCGGCGTCGTTATTTATGCAGGCGGCATCAACGTCGGCTTCACGACAGTAGTGCTCGAGCAGGCCGAGCGGTACGGTCACGCGACTGGCTCCTTCGAGCACGTCATTCCCTACAGTGAGCACGCCACCCGGCCCGTGAGCCAGCTGACGGACTACACCGCGTCGCTAGGGGTGAAGTCCACCGTGAAGCTACTCGACATCGACGGCGTACCGGCACCGGTGCGCCACGGCGGTGTCGACGTCCTCGATGTCAATGCGCCCGACCAGCAGCAGGCGCTAAGCGCGATGCGCCGCTACACGTCCGAGATCGCGACAGCTCGCGTAGTCGTGGGCGGGAAGGTTTCCGGCTTCGCTGGTGAGATGCCTGGCGTCGCCGAGGAAGCCGCCGCCACGCTCCGCGCGGCGAAGCCCTTGTACGTCGCGGGTGGCTTCGGCGGCGCGGCCACCTTGGTCGGGTCGATCATCGCTCCGGAGCTGTACGACTGGCTGCCGTCCGAACTCCCCGTGGATGTCCAGGACCGTGTCCGAGATCTGGTCGCGTCTGCGCTCGACGTGCGCCTTCCACCCGACGGGCTCTCCGACCCAGAACGCGCGCTTCTCGCCGAGACACATCGGCCGTCCGACATTGCTACCCTCGTGGTGCTCGGTCTTGCCCGCCATCTGGATAGCAGCTCGGGAGACGAGTGATGGTGTTGTGTCCATGGTCCGGCTCGGTCGCCGGGCAGCAAGTCACCGGCTCCGACGTGCTCGCGAGCTACTGGACCCTCGCCGCCGAGCGCCAGCGCGTTTACCACGCGCGCCTGGCGGGGCTGCCCGCTCCGTGGACCGACGACGAGGTCGTCTCTCGGTACCGCTTCACCAACGCGTACCGCGCGGCCGACCGGGTGTCCCAAGACTTGATCCGCGTGATCTACGACGGGCCGCAGGGTCCTGATGACCTATTGCTACGAGTCCTGCTCTACCGGTTCTTCAACAAGCCTGAGACATGGGATGTCATCGAGTCCACTTTCGGCACGGTCACGGCCGTCGACTTCAATCCCCACCTCTGTGGCGACGTGTTGGACCATGCGATGGCGAGCGGTCAAAAGATTTACTCGGCCGCCTACATCGTCCCGCCCCCACCTTTCGGACACGCAAGAAAGCATCGAAACCACCTTGCGCTGGTCGATTCGATGATGGAGAGCGGGCTCAGCCACGCGCTGCAGCAGGCAGCCGGTCTGAAGGACGTGTTCAAGCTTCTGTCCTCCTTCCCCTCCATCGGGCCGTTCCTCGCATTTCAGCTCACCATCGATCTCAACTACTCGACATTGGTAGATTTCGACGAGGACGACTTCGTCGTCGCTGGGCCGGGCGCGTTGAGCGGTCTGGCCAAGTGTTTTCCCCACGCGCGGGGCATCCCTGCCGCCGACCTGATCCGGTGGATGGTCGATACCCAAGAAGAGCAGCTCGCGCACTACGGCATCGACTTCGACAACTTGTTCGGTCGACGCCTGAAACTCATCGATTGTCAAAACCTATTCTGCGAGACCGACAAGTACGCGCGCGTCGCTCATCCCGAGGTCGCTGGTCGCGGCAACCGCACCAGGATCAAGCAGCAGTTCACGGCCAACGGACCGCTGGAGGCACCGCGCTTCCCCCCCAAGTGGGGGCTGCATCCGGCATGCTCC
Source organism: Janibacter melonis (assembly GCF_003721155.3). Classification (NCBI taxonomy): domain Bacteria; kingdom Bacillati; phylum Actinomycetota; class Actinomycetes; order Micrococcales; family Intrasporangiaceae; genus Janibacter; species Janibacter melonis. Next base: position 973,945 of record NZ_CP044548.2, read on the forward strand.
ATCGTGGGTGCCCTAGCACCCTCGCTCAGTCGCTGACGCGACAGCGGCATCGAACGACCTTCCCAGCGCCGAGGACTGCCCGTGGACTTCGACGACTATCAGCGTGAGACGGTACGGCTGGCCGGTCCGAGCAGCACGGCTCACGAGCTTGTGCCAGTGCTCGGCCTCGGTGCCCATGTGGGGGCGCTACAGCTGGCTCACCAGCGCAACCTAAGCGAGTCGCTGGTTGCTGACACTAGTCAGGAGATCATCGCTCGCGAGCTCGGCATGGTGCTGCGGTGGTCTGCGATGCTGGCCCACCTCCACGGGCTCGCCTACAGCGCCATCGCGTCGGCCAACGTAGCCAAGATCGACCGGCGTGCTCGCGACCTCGGCTTTCCCGGCATTTCGTCCGTGCCGAGTCAGGACGTGCCGCTGGACATCTCGGCCTACGCCACCCTTGCCGCGGAAACCGACCAGGAGATCACGGCAGGTGTGGATCCGCTGAGCCTCAGCATCCCCATCCTGGGCTTGGCCGGCGAGGTCGGTCCGCTGCTCGTGGCGGAGAAGAAAAAGTATCGTCGGGATGGCGTGGTCGACGACTGGCCCAGCTTCGTTAGCGTTGAGCTCGGCGACGTGCTCTGGTACGCCACCGCCGTCGCCCGACATGCCGGCCTGGCGCTCGAAGACGTCGCGATGAACGATCTCGCGCGTGCCCAGAGGTCATCCGTCCTCAGCACCGACGACAGCGCCTCGAGAACCGCTTTCGACGAAGGCTTCGTACTGACAGAACGCTTCCCCCGCCAACTGCACCTGCAATTCAAAGAACGCACTGAAGGAGGCCGGGCCAAGGTGGCGATGACCTTGCTGAGCGTGACTCCGAACGCGTTCCCGGATGGCCCGATCCCCCGCGGTGAGGACAAGGTGCAGGGCTTTGCAGTCGGGGCATCTCTCGGCGACGAAGTAACCGACAACTCACGCCGGGTAGACGCCTACCGGTACCACGACGCCATCCACCTCGGGTTCCTAGCGGTGCTCGGCTGGTCTCCGAATCTGCGAGCACTGCTTAAACTGAAGCGGAAGAGCAACCGCGATACCGACGAGACGCAGGACGGCGCGCGCGCCATCTTCGCGGAGGAAGGCATCGCTGCCATCCTCGCAAAACAGGCAACCACCAGCCGACACTTCGAGGCAGTTAGCCTGGTCCCCGAAGAGTTGCTCGACCTTATCTCGCTGGTGGTGGAGGACCTCGAGGTGAGTGTCCTGCCTTACCGTATGTGGCGAGAGGCGATCAGCCAGGGCTTCACGGTGATGCGGCAGTTGAACGACGCTCGCGGTGGGTACGTCCTGGCCGATCTCGACGCCCGGACATTGCAGTATTCGAAGTTCCCGTTCTCGGGCTGAGCTGCTCGCAGCAAGTCCGGACCGACCGACACGAGGAGCGATCTTCGCCTACTACACAGCTGCGCGAGCAGGCGGGCGGGTGTGACGAAATGTGCTGCTCGCTTTGGGCTTTCACACGCAGCGGTGACACCCTCCGCCAGCCACGACATATTCCTCAACCACAGCATCAAGGACGAGATTCTCGTGCTTGGACTGCGGAACGGGCTGACGAACATGGGGCTGACCGTGTACGTCGGCTGGCTCGAGGACCCCGCTCTTGACCGGACCACGGTCGCACCGACGACTGCCTATCGGTCGTGATCCCGAGCTGGTGAATACGGTGAGCAGCACGACGGAGGCGCAGCAGCGGATTTATGCTCGAGTAGCCAACGCACCGTCCCTCTCCCGGGCAGCGCCCCGGCGGGCCCATGCGTTGGTCTGGAGTGGGGTTCGGTCGTGGGAGTGCCGGACGGTCTGAGGTCGATATGGGGATGGGGTCGGTCGGTGGTCTCGATGCTCTGCCCAAGGTGGGTCAGTGGTCGGCCGCTCCCGCGGAATCCTCCGGGCCCACTCCTAAGATTCGTTAATTAGCGACCCAAGTCTTCAGCTACCCAACCATGACCGATCCGGGAAGTTGTGGCGCCCCGACGTGCAGACCCTGAAATGGGCGCTCTCGGTGGTCGACGAATACGAAGTCGGAGAGAGTATCCACCACTTCCTCGCCCACGTCGGACGTGGTCCAGGTGCACCCGCCCTCGGCGGCATCACCGCCGAGTCCGTACTCCTACCTCTGATCGCCCTGGCCCGTGAAACAGCGCAACTAGACCCACGCGAACCAGTTTACGGAGGGCCTGCCGACGGCTAGCGTCAAGAAAATGCGGCCGCACGCGAAGAACTGCCGTGTCGACCAGGCCTCACCGAGAGCGGTACACGACAAAGCCCGCAGGATGACCAGCACGGCGACCATGCGCGTTCGGGCCCGCTCGTCGACGAAGCCCTCGAAGATCTCGGTACCGCTCATCCGTCCACCCTGCCGCACCCCCTTCGCCCCGGCGGTCCCCGCGCTCCCCCGTCGTCCCCCATCCCTGTCCACCCACCCGCCCAGACCCCCACCTACCCCGCCGCACTGGTGGTGATCGCCCCACCGACGGGGTGGTAGCCGGGGGTCTCGGCGGGGCGGGGTGGGACAACTCACCCCACCACCCCTCGTGCGGTGAGCGCTCGCTTAGTAGCCTGACGTCACCCCGCCATCCCGGTGGGGACCCCCGAGCGAAAGTGAAGGCCGCCGTGCCCCGCACCCCGCGTGAGGTCGTCTTCGTCGATGGCGTGCGTACGCCCTTCGGCAAGGCCGGTGAGAAGGGCATGTACGCCCAGACCCGTGCCGACGACCTGGTCATCAAGTGCATCCGTGAGCTCCTGCGTCGCAACCCCGACCTGCCGCCGGAGCGCGTCGAGGAGGTCGCCATCGCCGCGACCACCCAGATCGGCGACCAGGGCCTGACCCTCGGCCGGATGGCCGCCCTGCTGTCCGGGCTGCCGAAGACCACCCCCGGCTACAGCGTCGACCGCATGTGCGCGGGCGCGATGACGGCGGTGACCAACGTCGCCGGCGCGATCTCCTTCGGCGCGATCGACGTCGCCGTCGCCGGTGGCGTCGAGCACATGGGCCGTCACCCCATGGGCGAAGGGGTCGACCCCAACCCCCGCGTCGTCGCCGAGAAGCTCGTCGACCCCAGCGCGCTCGTCATGGGCAAGACGGCCGAGAACCTCCACGACCGCTACCCGAGCCTGACCAAGGAGCGCAGCGACGCCTACGCCCTGGGCAGCCAGCGCAAGCTCGCGCAGGCCTACGAGGACGGCAAGATCCAGCCCGACCTCGTCGAGGTCGCGACCCGGCACGCCGAGAAGGGCTGGGGGCTCGCGACGACCGACGAGCCGCCCCGCCCGCAGACCACGCTCGAGGACCTCGCCGGGCTGAAGACCCCCTTCCGCCCCCATGGCAACGTCACCGCCGGCAACGCCGCCGGTCTCAACGACGGCGCGACCGCGTGCCTCATCGCCTCCGAGCAGGCCGCAGCCGAGCTCGGCCTGCCGGTGCGCATGCGTCTCGTCGACTTCGCCTTCGTCGGCGTCGAGCCGGAGGTCATGGGCTACGGCCCGGTCCCCGCGGCCGAGAAGGCCCTGGCCAAGGCCGGTCTGGGCATCGACGACATCGGCCTCTTCGAGCTCAACGAGGCCTTCGCCGTGCAGGTGCTCGCCTTCCTCGAGCACTTCGGCATCGCCGACGACGACGAGCGCGTCAACCGCTACGGCGGGGCCATCGCCACCGGGCACCCCCTCGCGAGCTCCGGCGTGCGTCTCATGACCCAGCTCGCGCGTCAGTTCGAGGAGGACCCGAGCGTGCGCTACGGCATGACCGCGATGTGCATCGGCATCGGCATGGGTGGCGCCGTCATCTGGGAGAACCCCCACCACGCCGACTACGGCTCCGACACGACGAGCGAGGCCTGATCCATGACGACCACCGCAGCCCCGACGACCGCGCACGACGAGGTCGTCACCCACGCCCCCGCCCAGGACGTCACCCTCCCCGGAGGCGCCGGGACGATGGCCCTCATCACTCTCGACAACGGCCTCGACCACACCCGGCCGAGCACCTTCGGCCCCCAGGGCCTCGCCGAGCTCTCGCAGACCGTCGCCGAGGCGCGGCGCCGCGCCGAGGCCGGCGAGATCCAGGCCGTCGGCATCACCGGCAAGCCCTTCGTCTTCGCCGTCGGCGCCGACCTCTCCGGGGTCCCGCACGTCACCTCCCGTGACGAGGCGCGCGAGATCGCCCGAGCCGGCCACGCCGCCTTCGCCGCGGTCATGGACCTGCCGGTGCCGACCTTCGCGTTCGTCAACGGCGCCGCGATGGGCGGCGGCGTCGAGATCGCGCTCGCGTGCGACTACCGCACAGTCTCCGCGGGTGTCCCCGCGATCGCCCTGCCCGAGGTCTTCCTCGGTCTCGTGCCCGGGTGGGGCGGCTGCTACCTGCTGCCCCGCCTCGTCGGGCCCGAGGCGGCCCTCAAGGTCGTCGTCGAGAACCCCCTCAGCCAGAACCGCATGCTCTCCGGCCCGCAGGCCGCGAAGCTCGGCATGGCCGACACGCTCTTCGCCCCCGTCGACTTCCTCGAGGACTCGATCCGCTGGGCCGGCTCGGTCCTGCGGGGCGAGACCACCGTCGAGCGCGCCCCGGTGAGCGAGGACGAAGGGGTGTGGGCCGCGGCCTGCGACGCCGCCCGGGCTCTCGCCGACGCGAAGACCTCGCGCACCTCCCCCGCGCCGTACCGCGCCATCGACCTCGTCCAGGCGGCCCGCACGGCCGGTCGCGACGAGGCTTTCGCCGCCGAGGACGAGGCCCTCTCCGACCTCGTCATGGGCGACGAGCTGCGCGCCGGGCTCTACGCCTTCGACCTCGTGCAGAAGCGCGCGAAGCGTCCCGCCGGCGCCCCGGACAAGGCCCTGGCCCGTCCCGTCGGCAAGGTCGGCATCGTCGGCGCGGGCCTCATGGCCAGCCAGCTCGCGATGCTCGTCATCCGCTCGCTCAAGGTGCCGGTCGTCATGACCGACCTCGACCAGGACCGCGTCGACAAGGGTGTCGGCTACGTCCACGCCGAGATCGAGAAGTCGCTGGCCAAGGGCAAGATCAGCCAGGACAAGGCCAACCAGCTGCGCGGCCTCGTCACCGGCTCGACGAGCAAGGACGGCTTCTCCGACGCCGACCTCGTCATCGAGGCGGTCTTCGAGGAGATCTCCGTCAAGAAGCAGGTGTGGGCCGAGGTCGAGGCCGTCGTGCGCCCCGAGTGCGTGCTCGCCTCGAACACCTCGTCGCTGTCGATCACCGAGATGGCCGCCGACCTCGAGCACCCCGAGCGGGTCGTCGGCTTCCACTTCTTCAACCCCGTCGCCGTCATGCCGCTGCTGGAGATCATCCCCGGCGAGCGCACCGACGACGCGACCCTCGCGACGGCCTTCGCCGCCGGCAAGGGCCTGAAGAAGACGTGCATCCTCGTGGGGGACAGCCCGTCCTTCATCACCAACCGCCTGCTGGGCCGCTTCATGGGCGAGTTCAGCCGGGTCGTCGACGAGGGCACCCCGGTCGAGGTCGCCGAGCGCGGCGTCGCCGGGCTCGCGCCGATGCCCCCCTTCGTCCTGCTCGGGCTCGTCGGCCCGCCGATCGCGCTGCACAACAGCGAGACGCTGCACCGGGCCCTCGGCGACCGCTTCTACGTCTCGCCGAACCTGCAGACCATGGTCGAGATGAAGAAGCCGGGCTACTACCTGTGGCAGGACGGCAAGCCCGTCGCCGACCCGGAGCTGCTCGCCGCCCAGGTCGCGCCGGAGCAGCCCGTCGAGCTCACCGTCGAGCAGGTCCGCGAGCGCGTCCTCGGGGTCATCGCCGAGGAGGTGCGCCTCATGCTCGACGAGGGCGTCGCGCAGGCCCCGATGGACATCGACCTCGCGATGATCACCGGCGCCGGCTTCCAGTTCTGGAACGGCGGGATCACCCCGCTGCTCGACCGCGAGGGCGTGTCCGAGCGCGTCACCGGGCAGCGCTTCCTGCCGCCGGGCGTCGCCTCCGTCCCGGCCTGACCCCGCGCTACGGCGCAGTACTGGTCGTGATGACGACCAGTACTGCGCCGTAGCAGGAGCACGAAGGGGGACCCGCGCACCTCGCGCGGGTCCCCCTTTCGTCGTGCCGTCGGGCCTACCCCGCGACGGGGGCGTCGCCGGTCTGCACCGCCCACAGCGCGGCGTAGAGACCGCCCTGCTCGACGAGCTCGTCGTGGCTGCCGGCCTCGACGACCCGCCCCGAGTCCATGACCCAGATGCGGTCGGCGTGCCGCACGGTGGACAGGCGGTGCGCGACGACGACCGCGGTGCGCCCGCGCGTCGCGGTGCGCAGCGAGCGCTGGATCGCGGCCTCGGTCTCGTTGTCGACCGCGCTCGTCGCCTCGTCGAGCACGAGGATCGAGGGGTCGCGCAGGAGCGCCCGGGCGAGGGCGATGCGCTGGCGCTGGCCGCCCGAGAGCGTCACGCCGCGCTCCCCCACCCACGTGTCGAGCCCCTCGGGCAGCGCGTCGACGACGTCGAGCGCGGCGGCGGCGTCGGCGGCCGCGCGGATCTGCTCACGGGTCGCGTCGGGCCGTCCGTAGGCGATGTTCTCGCCGATCGTCCCGGCGAAGAGGTAGATGTCCTGGGCGACGTAGCCGATGGACCCGCGCAGCGAGTCCCAGTCGAGCTCGCGCACGTCACGGCCGTCGAGGAGCACCCGGCCGGCGCGCGGGTCGTCGAAGCGCAGCAGGTGGCGCAGCACGGTCGACTTGCCCGACCCCGTCGCCCCGACGAGCGCGTGCGTCTGCCCGGCGGGGATGACGAGGTCGATGCCGTGGAGCACGTCGGGGCCGTCGGCGTAGCCCGCCCGCACGCCCTGCAGCTCGATGCGCCCCTCCGCGGGGCCCTCGACCTCCTGCGCACCCGGGCGCACCCCCACCGGCTCCTGCAGCAGCCCGAGCACCCGCACGACCGAGGCCCGCCCGCGCTGGTAGAGGTCGAGCACCTCGGCGACGTCGGTGAGCGGCCACAGCAGGCGCTGGGTCATGAAGACGAGCACCGAGTACAGCCCGACGGCGAGGTCGCCGTCGAGCACCTGCCACCCGCCGACGAGCAGGGTGCAGGTGAAGCCCGCGAGGATCGCCATCCGCACGAGCGGCACGAAGGCGGCCGAGGACCGGATGGCCGTGATGTTCGCCTGGCGGTAGGCGTCCGAGCTCGCGCTGATCCGCTCGGTCTCGCGCGGCTCGGCGGTGAAGGCCTTGATCGTCGCCAGCCCGGCGAGGTTGGCCGAGAGCGCGCCGGAGAGGTCGGCGACGGCCTCGCGGACGCGGGCGTAGAGCGGCTGCAGCCGCCGCTGGAAGACGAGAGCGCCGCCGATGACGAGCGGGATGGGCAGGAAGGCGAGGACGAGCAGCTGCCACGACGCGACCGCGAAGACCGCCCCGACGAGCACGACGTTGAGCGCGGTCTGCAGGATCGAGGGCACGCCGACGTCGAGGAAGCGCTCGAGCTGGTTGATGTCGTCGTTGACGACCGCCAGGGTCGCGCCCTGCGGGCGGCGCTCGTGCCAGCCGAGGTCGAGGCGCTGCGCGTGGTCGTAGGCCTCGACCCGCAGGTCGTGCTCGACGGCCTGCGAGAGCCCGCGGAAGAGCACCGCGGCGAGGTACTCGGTGAGCGACTCGACGACCCAGACGACGACGTTGATCGCCGCCAGCCACGCGAGCTGGCCGTAGCGCGACTCGACGCCGAGCAGCTCGCCGACGAAGGACCGGTCGCCCCGCACGACGACGTCGATCGCGGCGCCGATGAGCAGCTCGGGCACGACGTCGGCGATCTTGTTGAGCGTCGACATGAGCAGCGCGAGGACGAAGCGCCCTCGGTAGGCGCGGTAGCGCTCCCACAGCGCGCGAAGGGGGCGGCTCGGGTCGTCGGCGGGCCGCGGGGCGGCCGTCGGGTCGGCCGCGGTCTGCGGCGGGCGGGTGCTCGTGCTGCTGCTCACGGAGGTGATGCGCTCCCATCGGGGGTCGTCAGGTAAGGGTCACCTTAGGGGGCGGCGCGTGGGCGACCGGCAGCGGTCCGCGGCGACGCGCACGACGCGCACGACGCGGCAGCGGTGCGCTGCGGCCCGGACAGGCCTACCCTCCCCTGGTGGAGACCGCGATCACCCTCGTGCTGCTCGCCGTGACCGTCCTCGCCGGCACCGCGGTGAGCGAGCGGCTCCGGGTGCCGGCACCTCTCTTCCTCGTCCTCGTCGGTGCCCTGGGGTCGCTGCTCCCCTTCGCCCCCACCATCGAGCTGAGCCCCGAGGTCGTGCTGCTCGGCCTGCTGCCGCCGCTGCTCTACTCGGCGGCGCTGCAGACCTCGCTCGTCGACTTCCGCGCCAACCGCGGCGCGATCCTCGCCCTGTCCGTCGGGCTCGTCCTCGCGACGACCGCCGTCGTCGCCGTCGTCGTGCGCCAGCTCGTGCCCGACCTCTCCTGGGCGGCGGCCGTGGCCATCGGCGCCGTCGTGGCCCCGCCCGACGCCGTCGCGGCGACCGCCGTCGCCCGCCGGATCGGCCTGCCCCGCCGGGTCGTGACGATCCTCGAGGGCGAGTCGCTCTTCAACGACGCGACCGCCCTCGTCGCGCTGCGCACCGCCATCGCCGCAACGGCGGGAGGAGTCGCGGTCCTCGACGTCGCCCTCGACTTCGTCATCGCCGCCGGCGGCGGCGCCCTCGTCGGGCTGCTCGCGTTCGTCGTCGTCGCGAAGGTCCGCCGGCGCGTCACCGACCCCCTCCTCGACACGGCGATCTCGCTCGTCACCCCCTTCGCCGCCTACATCTGCGCCGAGGAGATCGAGGCCTCCGGCGTCATCGCCGTCGTCGTCGCCGGGCTGCTCCTCGGCCACAAGGCACCCCTCGTGCAGACCGCCCGCTCCCGGATCACCGAGCAGATGACGTGGGCGAGCATCGCCTTCGTCCTGGAGGGCGCGGTCTTCCTGCTCATCGGCCTCCAGGCGAGCACCCTCGTCGACGAGGTGCGCCGCAGCGACATCGGCGTCGGCCGGGTCGTCCTCGTGTGCCTCGCGGTGCTCGCGACCGTCGTCGTCGTGCGCGTCGCGTGGGTCTTCAGCACCCGGGCGCTGCTCGGCCGCACCCGGCGGGCCGCCGCCCTGCCGCCCCGTCAGGCCCTCCTCGTCGGCTGGGCCGGCATGCGCGGCGTCGTCACCCTCGCGGCCGCCTACGTCATCCCCGACGACACGCCGCACCGCGAGGTCGTGCTCATGATCGCCTTCTCCACGGTGGCCGGCACGCTCTTCGCCCAGGGGCTCACCCTGCCCCTGCTCACCCGTCTGCTCGGCGTGCCGCCGCCCGACCCCGCCTCCGACGCGCTCGCCCGCGCGACGGTCCTGCAGCAGGCCGGCGAGGCCGGTTTCGCCCGGCTCGACGAGCTCGACCCGGCCGAGCTCGGCCCGGAGGAGCACGGGGTCGCCGAGATGGTCCGCACCCGGGTCGAGCAGCGCAGCTTCGCCGCGTGGGAGCGGCTCGGTACGCGTGACGGCGCGCAGAGCCCGGCCGCCCTCTACGCCCGGGTGCGCCAGGAGATGCTCGCCGCCGAGCGGGAGCGGGTGCTCCAGATCCGCAGCGAGGGCGAGATGCCCTCGCAGGTCATCCGCGAGGTCCTCGCGATGCTCGACATCGAGGAGTCGATGGTCGAGGCCGCGCGTCAGGACGAGCCCGCCCCCGCCCCCACCGCCGACACCGTCGCCGCCGGCGCCTCGTGCGACGACCTCGACGCCCATCCCGCGCTCGACGAGGCGACGGCGCAGACCTGCCCGGCGTGCGAGGCCGAGGGCACGACGTGGGTGACCCTGCGGCGCTGCCTCGGGTGCGGCGAGGTCGGCTGCTGCGACTCCTCGCCGCAGCGGCACGCGTCGCGCCACTTCGAGCACACCCAGCACCCCGTCATGCAGTCCGCCGAGCCGGACGAGTCGTGGCGGTGGTGCTTCGTCCACCAGCTGAGCGGCTGAGAGCAGGCACGTCATGAGCGACCCCGCGATCATCGTCATCGCCCCCGAGCACGGCGACGAGCTGCGTACCCAGTTCCGGCGCTACGAGGGCGAGTACACCGTCGTCGTCGCCCCCGACCTCGCCTCCGCGGAGGCGCACGGACGCGCGCTCCAGGACGCCGGCACCCCGGTCGCGCTCTTCGTCACCGAGTCGCTCGTCCCCGGCACCGACATCCACGCCCTGCTCGTCAAGCTCCGCGGTGTCGTGCCGACGGCCCGCCGGGTCGTCCTCTCGCCGTGGGAGCGCTTCCGCGCCGAGGCCCCGGCGCTGCGCCCCGGGCTGGCGAAGGGGGTGTACGACGCCTTCCTCCTCCTGCCGCGCGGGGTGCGCGACGAGGAGTTCCACAGCGCGGTCGGCGAGCTGCTCAACGACTGGAACGCGACCGTCGGCGCGCCGGTCGTCGAGACGGTCTCGATCATCGCCCCGTCGCTCACCGGCGTCGCCCTCGACGTGCGCGGGCTGGTCGAGCGCACGGGTCTGCCCGTCGGGGTGCACACGCCCGACAGCCCCCGGGGGCGCGAGGTGCTCGCCCGCTACGACGGGCCGCCCGGGTGGCCCGTCGTCACCGGCGTCGGGCAGCAGGTCGCCCCGGTGCTCGTCACCTCGGCCCGCGAGGTGGCCGCGATGCTCTACGGCCGTCCCGACGACGTCGACGTCGACGCCGTCGTCGACCTCGTCGTCGTCGGGGCCGGACCGGCCGGTCTGGCCGCCGCGGTCTACGGCTCGAGCGAGGGGCTGGCCACGGTCGTCGTCGAGAGCGAGGTCGTCGGCGGCCAGGCCGGCACGAGCTCGATGATCCGCAACTACCTCGGCTTCCCCCGTGGCATCTCGGGGATGCGCCTGGCCCAGCGCGCGCGGGGCCAGGCGATCCGTTTCGGCACCCGCTTCTTCACCGGGTGGCCGGTCGTCGGCATCGAGGTCGGCGAGGACGGCGCGCCCCACCGCGTGCGCACCGAGGGCGGCGAGATCGCCGCCCGCGCGGTCGTCCTGGCCACCGGCGTCGACTACCGGCGCCTCGGGGTGCCCTCGGTCGAGGCCTTCGTCGGTCGGGGCGTGCACTACGGCGCCGCGATGGCGGTCGCCCGCGAGATGGAGGGGCTCGACGCCTACGTCGTCGGCGGCGGCAACTCCGCCGGGCAGGCCGCGGTCCACCTCGCCCGGTACGCCCGCTCGGTGACCGTCGTCGTCCGACGGCCCGACCTCTCCTCGACGATGTCCTCCTACCTCGTCGGCGAGATCCGGCACAACCCGCGCATCACCGTCCTCGGGCGCACCGAGATCACCGACGCCGGTGCGCAGGACGCCGACGACGCGGCCCGGCTGGAGTGGCTCGAGCTCACCGACTGCGACACCGGGCGGAGCCGGCACGTCCCCGCCGGCGGGCTCTTCCTCCTGCTCGGCGCGCGGACGGCGTGCGACTGGGTGCCCGACGCCCTCGCCCGCGACGAGCGCGGCTTCGTCCTCACCGGTCGCGACGTGCCCCGCGACGCCTGGGTCGACGGCCGCCCGCCGGCCGACCTGTCGACGACGGTGCCGGGCGTCTTCGCGGTCGGGGACATCCGCGCCGGCTCGATGAAGCGGGTCGCCTCCGCCGCCGGCGAAGGGGCGTCCGTCGTCCCCCAGGTGCACCTCCACCTCTCCCCTGAGGCTCCCCCGTCGCCCGGCCCGACAGCCACGGCACCCGCGCCACGCCGGACGTCGACTTGAGTTAACTCATATATGAGTTACCTTGGACGACGTGAGTGACGACTACCTGAACCGCATCGGCCTGCTGATCCGCGACGCCCGCGTCAAGCGCGGCATGTCCCAGTCCGAGCTGGCCGGCGTCCTGGAGACCAGCCAGGGCGCCGTGACCCGCGTCGAGTCCGGCAAGCAGAACCTCACGCTGGACTCCCTGGCCAAGATCAGCGAGGCCCTCGACACCGAGTTCCTCTCCTTCGGCAAGTCCGGCGTCGACGGCGCCGTGCACCTGCGCATCGAGGGCGGGCGGCAGCTGTCGGGCGCCATCGACGTCAAGACGAGCAAGAACGCCGCCGTCGCGCTGCTGTGCGCCTCGCTGCTCAACAAGGGCACGACGACCCTGCGCAGCCTGGCCCGCATCGAGGAGGTCAACCGCATCCTCGAGGTGCTGCACTCCATCGGCGTGCAGACGCAGTGGCTGCCCGACTCCAACGACCTGCGGATCACCCCGCCGGCCCGTCTCGACCTCGCGAGCATGGACGAGGCCGCGGCCCGCCGCACCCGCACGGTCATCATGTTCCTCGGCCCGCTGCTGCACGACATGCCGCAGTTCCGCCTGCCCTACGCCGGTGGCTGCGACCTCGGCACCCGCACGGTCGAGCCGCACCTCGCCTCGCTCAAGCACTTCGGGCTCGACGTCGAGGCCACCCAGGGCTTCTACGAGGCCCGTGTCAGCGACGCCGTCGGCACCGACAAGACGATCGTGCTCACCGAGCGCGGCGACACCGTCACCGAGAACGCCCTCATGGCCGCCGCCCGCGACACCGGCACGACGACCATCCGCAACGCCAGCCCCAACTACATGGTCCAGGACCTGTGCTTCTTCCTCGAGAAGCTCGGCGTGAGCATCGAGGGCATCGGCACGACGACCCTGCGGGTGCGCGGCGTCGCCGAGATCGACGTCGACGTCGAGTACAGCCCGAGCGAGGACCCGATCGAGGCGATGAGCCTCATCGCGGCCGCGGTCGTCACCGGCAGCGAGATCACCATCCGCCGTTCCCCCATCGAGTTCCTCGAGATCGAGCTGGCGACGCTCGAGCAGATGGGCATGCGCTACACGCTCTCGCCGGAGTACACGGCCGCCAACGGCCGCACGCGCCTCGTCGACATCACGACCCACCCCGGGCCGCTCAAGGCGCCGATCGACAAGATCCACCCGCTGCCCTTCCCGGGTCTGAACATCGACAACCTGCCCTTCTTCGCGCTCATCGCGGCGTGCGCCGAGGGCACGACGACGATCCACGACTGGGTCTACGAGAACCGCGCGATCTACCTCACCGAGCTGACGAAGATCGGCGGGCACGTCACCCTGCTCGACCCGCACCGCGTGCAGATCACCGGTCCGACCCGGTGGCGCGCGAACGAGGTCGCCTGCCCGCCGGCGCTGCGCCCCGGCGTCGTCGTCCTGCTCGCGATGCTCGCCGCGCCGGGCGTGAGCTTCCTGCGCAACGTCTACGTCATCAACCGCGGCTACGAAGACCTCGCCGAGCGCCTCAACGCCCTGGGCGCCGACGTGCGCCCCTTCCGGGACATCTGAGCCCGGTCCACCCGCGCCACCCGCACGAAGGGAGGGCCCGTCACCTCGTGGTGACGGGCCCTCCCTTCGTCGCCGGTGGGGCGACCGCCGGTCAGCGGCTGCGGAGCAGCTCCTCGACGATCGGCTCCGGGGTGAGGCCGACGGCCTCGAGCACCTGGCCGCGCGACGCGTGCTGGATGAACTCCTTGGGCAGGCCGAAGCGGTGCACGGGCACGCCGACCCCGCCGTCCTGCAGGGCGCGAGCCACCTCGGAGCCGACACCGCCGGCGACCGAGTTGTCCTCGAGCACGGCGACGCGGACGCTGCGGGCGGCGAGCGCGACGAGCGCCTCCGGCACCGGGAGCACCCAGCGCGGGTCGACGACGAGGGTGGTCAGCCCCTCGGCCGCGAGCTTCTCGGCGACGGTCGTCGAGGTGCCCGCCATCGCGCCCACCGAGACGACGAGGACGTCGGGGTCGACCTGGGGGTCGCCGAGCAGGACGTCGAGACCCTCGTGCGTCGCCACCGCCTCGATCGGGTCGGCGACGCTGCCCTTGGGGAAGCGCACGACGGTCGGGCCGTCGGTGACGTCGACCGCCTCGCGGACCGCTCGGCGGATCTGCTGGCCGTCGCGGGGAGCGGCGAGGCGCAGGCCGGGGACGATCGCGGCGAGCGACATGTCCCACATGCCGTGGTGGCTCGCGCCGTCCGGTCCGGTGACCCCGGAGCGGTCGAGCACGAAGGTGACGCCGGCGCGGTGCATCGCGCAGTCCATGAGGAGCTGGTCGAAGGCGCGGTTCAAGAAGGTCGCGTAGATCGCGACGACGGGGTGCAGGCCTGCGTACGCGAGGCCCGCGGCCATCGTCGTCGCGTGCTGCTCGGCGATGCCGACGTCGAAGATGCGGTCGGGGTATGCGTCGGCGAAGGGCTGCAGGCCGACCGGCATCATCATCGCCGCGGTGATCGCGACGACGTCCTCGCGCTCGGCGCCGAGGGCGACCATCTCGTCGCTGAACTCGTCGGTCCAGCTCCGCCCGGCGATCTCCAGCGGCAGGCCCGTCTCGGGGTTGATCTTGCCGACGGCGTGGAACTGGTCGGCGACGTCGTCGACGGCGTGGTCGTAGCCACGTCCCTTCTGCGTGATGCAGTGGACGAGCACCGGTCCGCCGAAGGCCTTGGCGCGGCGCAGCGCCTGCTCGAGCGCACCGAGGTCGTGCCCGTCGACCGGGCCGAGGTACTTGATGCCGAGGTCCTCGAACATCCCCTGGGGGGCCCAGAAGTCCTTCGCGCCCTTCTTCATCGAGTGGAAGGCCTGGTAGGCAGTGCGGCCGACGACGGGGGTGCGGGTCAGCTTGTCCTTGCCCCAGTCGAGGACCTGCTCGTACTGGCGGTTGGTGCGCAGCATCGCGAGGTGGTCGGCGAGCCCGCCGATCGTCGGGGCGTAGCTGCGCTCGTTGTCGTTGACGACGATGACGAGGGGCAGGTCCTTCTCGGAGGCGATGTTGTTCAGCGCCTCCCAGGCCATGCCGCCGGTGAGCGCCCCGTCGCCGATGACGGCGACGACGTGGCGGTCCTCGCCGCGCAGCCGGTAGCCGGACGCGATGCCCTCGGCCCACGACAGCGAGGTCGACGCGTGGCTGTTCTCGACGACGTCGTGCGGGGACTCCGCGCGGCTCGGGTACCCCGAGAGGCCGTCCTTGACGCGCAGGGCGGAGAAGTCGCTGCGGCCGGTGAGGATCTTGTGCACGTAGGACTGGTGACCGGTGTCGAAGACGAGCGTGTCGCTCGGGCTGTCGAAGACCCGGTGCAGCGCCATGGTCAGCTCGACGACACCGAGGTTGGGCCCGAGGTGACCGCCGGTGCGCGACACCTCGCGCACGAGGAAGGCCCGGATGTCGGCGGCGAGCGTGTCGAGCTCCTCCGGCGTCATCTCGTCGAGGTCGCGAGGACCGCTGATGCGCTCCAGGTCCGTCACCGGCTGTGTCCTTCCGAGGGGTGGGCGCACGGGTGCGTGCACACGAGCGCCCAGTCTAGGTGTCCTCGGCTGGGCGCTCCCTGCGAGGAGGGCTCGGCGTGGCGGGTGCCGCCGACGTCACATCCGCGGCACGTAGGTGCGCCCCGCGAGGGCGTCGCGCACCAGCTCGACCGCGTGCTCGGCGGTGCGCAGCCGGCGCCCCTCCGCCTCGAGCGCGGCGAGCAGCGGCTCGAGGGTGCCCGCTGGCAGCTCGGCGACCATGGCGACCCGGGCCTCGCGGTAGGCCTGCCGGGTCGCGTCGACCTGCGCGCGCACGTGCAGCCGGGCCAGCCAGGCGAGGGCGACGGGGTGGCGGCGCAGCACGTCGTGCCCGCGGTAGTCCGGCGGGCAATGGTCGAGCAGCCACCCGGTGACGTCGCCCTGCCAGCCCGTCGTGCCCGGCGGGCGCACGCCTGGTGGCCACCCCGGAGGCACGTGCTCGAACATGCGTTCGACGATACCCGCCGCCCCCGACGACGCCCGCCCCTCCCCCCTTCGCACCCCCCCTTCGCCGAGGTATGGAGATCGGTCGCCCGGACGGGGTCCGTGGCGACCGATCTCCATACCTCGCGGGGTCAGGGGTGGACGGGGCGGATGCTCAGCTCTTCGACCATCGCCTCGGGGCTCGCGTCGACGGCCAGACGGACGGTCGCGGCCACGGAGTCGGCCCGCAGGTGCTCGTCCGGGTCGTACGCGCGCCCCTTCGAGCGCTGGAGGTCGACCTGCATGTCGGTGTCGACCCGCCCCGGGTGGATCGAGCACACCCGCACCTGGCCGCGCTCCTCCTCGCGCAGGGCGTCGGTGAGCGCGCGGACGGCGAACTTCGAGGCGGAGTACGACCCGCCCCCGGCGCGCGAGGAGAAGCCGGACCCGGAGTTGATGACGACGACCTGCCCGCGCGCCTCGCGCAGCGCCGGGAGCAGGCGCCGGGTGAGGTCGGCGACCGCGACGACGTTGACCTCGAGCTGGACGCGCCAGTCCTCGCGCGTCAGCTCCTCCACCGTCCCGCTGCGGGCGATCCCCGCGCTGTGGACGAGGACCTCGAGACGTCCGCCGAGGACCTCGGCGGCGTGATCGACCGCGGCCGCGGTCTGCGCGTCGTCGCTCAGCTCGGCGACGAAGGGGTGAGCCGTGCACCCCTTCGTCGACAGGGCGGCGACCGCCTCGGCGACAGCGGCCTCGTCACGCCCGCCGACGAGCAGGTCGTGCGTCGGGGCGAGGACCTCGCAGATCGCGCGGCCGATGCCGCGGGTGCCCCCGGTGACGAGGGCGAGGGGACGTCTGGTGGGCTCGGTGGTCATGGCCCCACCCTAGGGACGCCGGCGGCCCGGCCCCCACGAAGGGGGACCGGGCCGTCGGGCGTCGGGCGCGGGTCTCGTCAGGCGACGAGCGAGCGCAGGACGTACTGCAGGATGCCGCCGTTGCGGTAGTACTCCGCCTCGCCGGGGGTGTCGATGCGCACGACCGCGTCGAAGGAGATCGGCTCGCCGCCGTCCTTCGTCGCCGTGACCTTGACGGTCTTGGGCGTCGTGCCCTCGTTGAGCGCGGTGATCCCCTCGACGTAGAAGGTCTCCGTGCCGTCGAGGCCGAGGCTCTCGGCGCTCTCGCCCTGCGGGAACTGCAGCGGGATGACCCCCATGCCGATGAGGTTGCTGCGGTGGATCCGCTCGTATGACTGGGCGATGACGGCGCGGACGCCGAGCAGGCGCGTGCCCTTCGCGGCCCAGTCGCGCGAGCTGCCCGAGCCGTACTCCTTGCCGGCGAGGACGACGAGCGGGGTGCCCTGCTCGGCGTAGGACTCCGAGGCCTCGAAGATCGAGGTCTGCTCGCCGCCGTTGGTGAAGTCGCGGGTGAAGCTGCCCTCGACGCCGTCCAGCAGCAGGTTGCGCAGCCGGATGTTGGCGAAGGTGCCGCGGATCATCACCTCGTGGTTGCCACGACGCGAGCCGTAGGAGTTGAAGTCCTTCTTGTCCACGCCGTGCTCGGCGAGGTAGCGGCCCGCCGGGCTGTCGGCCTTGATCGAGCCGGCCGGGCTGATGTGGTCGGTGGTCACCGAGTCACCGAGCCAGGCCAGGACGCGGGCCCCGGAGATGTCCTCGACCGGCTCGGGCTCGCGGCCCATCCCGTCGAAGTACGGCGCCTTGCGCACGTAGGTCGAGTCGGCGGCCCAGTCGAAGGTGTTGCCCTCGGGGGTCGGCAGGCCCGTCCAGCGCTCGTCACCGGCGAAGACGTCTGAGTACTTGTCGGCGAACATCTCGGTGCTCACGGCCTCGTCGATCGTGCGCTGCACGTCGGAGGGGTTCGGCCAGATGTCCTTGAGGTAGACGTCCTGGCCCTCGCCGTCCTGACCGATCGGGTCCGCGTCGAAGTCGAAGTCCATCGTCCCGGCGAGCGCGTACGCGATGACGAGCGGCGGCGAGGCGAGGTAGTTCATCTTGACGTCGGGGTTGATCCGGCCCTCGAAGTTGCGGTTGCCGGACAGGACCGCGGTCACCGCGAGGTCGCCCTGGGCCACGGCCTCGGACACCTCCGGGATGATCGGGCCGGAGTTGCCGATGCACGTCGTGCAGCCGTAGCCGACGAGGTGGTAGCCGAGCTTCTCGAGGTAGGGCCACATGCCGGCCTTCTCGTAGTACTCGGTGACGACCTTGCTGCCCGGTGCCATCGAGGTCTTGACCCACGGCTTGACGCTCAGACCACGCTCGACGGCGTTCTTGGCGAGCATGGCCGCGGCCATCATCACCGAGGGGTTCGAGGTGTTGGTGCAGCTCGTGATCGAGGCGATGGCGACGTGGCCGTGGTCGATGCTCACCTCGTGACCGTCGATGCTCACCTGGACGGCGTTGCTCGCCAGCCCGTTGGCCTCACCACCGGAGTGGCTCGGACGACCGGCCTCCTGCGACTCCTCGTGGGCGTCGTGCGACGGCGAGTCGGAGGCGGGGAAGGTGTCGGCCAGCTCGGCGTCGACGGCGCTCTTGTCGATGCCGTTGCCGTCCACGACGTAGTTGCGCAGGTCCTTGCGGAACTGCGACTTCGCGTCGGTGAGCGAGATGCGGTCCTGCGGACGCTTCGGGCCGGCGATCGAGGGGACGACGCTGGACAGGTCGAGCTCGAGGCGCTCGGAGTAGCGGGCCTCGAGGCTCGGGTCGTGCCACAGGCCCTGCTCCTTGGCGTAGGCCTCGACGAGGTCGAGCTGCTCCTGGGGGCGGCCGGTGAGACGCATGTAGTCGAGCGTCACGTCGTCGACGGGGAAGATCGCGCAGGTGGAGCCGAACTCGGGGCTCATGTTGCCGATCGTCGCGCGGTTGGCCAGCGGCACCGCGGTGACGCCCTCGCCGTAGAACTCGACGAACTTGCCGACGACGCCGTGGTCGCGCAGCATCTCGGTGATCGTGAGGACGACGTCGGTCGCCGTCGCACCCTGGGGGATCTCGCCGGTCAGCTTGAAGCCGACGACGCGCGGGATGAGCATCGAGATGGGCTGGCCGAGCATCGCGGCCTCGGCCTCGATCCCGCCGACGCCCCAGCCGAGCACACCGAGGCCGTTCTCCATCGTCGTGTGGCTGTCGGTGCCGACGCAGGTGTCGGGGTAGGCCTGGAGCGTGCCCTCGACCTCGCGGGTCATCGTCACGCGGGCCAGGTGCTCGATGTTGACCTGGTGGACGATCCCGGTGCCCGGGGGGACGACCTTGAAGTCCTCGAAGGCGGTCTGCCCCCAGCGCAGGAACTGGTAGCGCTCCTCGTTGCGCTCGTACTCGAAGTCGACGTTGCGCTCGAAGGCGTCACGCTGGCCGAAGACGTCGATGATCACCGAGTGGTCGATGACGAGCTCGGCCGGGGCGAGCGGGTTGATCTTCGAGGGGTCGCCGCCGAGGTCGGCGACGGCCTCGCGCATGGTCGCGAGGTCGACGACGCAGGGGACGCCGGTGAAGTCCTGCATGATGACGCGAGCAGGGGTGAACTGGATCTCGGTGTCGGGCTCCGCGGTCTCGTCCCACTGCCCGAGGGCGTTGATGTGGTCCGCCGTGACGTTCGCGCCGTCCTCGGTCCGCAGGAGGTTCTCGAGCAGGACCTTGAGGCTGTAGGGCAGCGTCTGCGAGCCCTCCACCTGCGCCAGCCGGAAGATCTCGTAGGACGCGTCACCGACGCTGAGCTCGCCCTTCGCACCGAAGGTGTTCGCACTGGGCACTGTCGACTCCTCTGTCGTGGTTTTTATCTTGACGTCAAGATAAACCTATCACAGCCCCCGTGCGTCACGGGGTCCGGTTCTGCTCCCACTGTCTCGCACACGGGGCCGCTCGGCGCGCCGAGCAGCAGCCCTCGTCGGCGGGCGGACAGGGCGCTCTCAGCCCGCCGGGACGAAGGTCGCGACGCACTCGACGTGGTGCGTCATCGGGAAGGCGTCGAGCGAGCGCAGCGCGTCGAGCTCGTACCCGCCTGCCCGCAGGGTGGCGGTGTCGCGCCCCAGCGCGGCGGGGTCGCAGGCGACGTAGACGAGGCGCCGAGGGCGCATCGCGAGCAGCGCCTCGACGACCCCGCGACCGGCGCCGGTGCGCGGCGGGTCGAGGACGACGACGTCGGCGCTCGGCGGCAGCAGCTGGGAGCGGGCCGGAGCGCGTCCCCCGCGCTGACCACGGCGCCGGCCCTGCCGGGGCACCCCCAGGAGGTCGTCGACCCGACCGGGCACGACGACGGCGTGCCGCTGCTCGGCGAGGTTCTCGGCGAGGTGGTCCAGGGCGAGCGGGTCCGACTCGACGGCGAGCAGCTGGCCGTCCGCCCCGGTCGCCTCGGCCAGCGGCAGCGAGAGCAGGCCGACCCCGCTGTAGAGGTCGAGCACCCGCTCGCCCGGCTGCACCTGTGCCGCCTCGAGGACGGCCTCGACGAAGGCGCGCGGCGCATCGGCGTGGACCTGCCAGAAGCCGCGCGCGTCGACGCTCATCTCGCGCTCCCCCGTGGGCGTGGCCACCCGCTCGGTGAGGGTGATGCGCTGCGCCCGGCCCTGCGGGCCGACCTCGACGAGCGCGACGTCCTCCTCGCCGGAGGCGGCGACGACGTCGACGGCCACCGCGTCCTCGAGGCCGCCCTCGGCGGCCTCCTGCGCGGCCGCGGCGATGCCCTCGTCGACCCTCGGGTGGGCGATGGGGCACCCGGTGACCGCCACGAGGTCGTGCGAGCGGTGCTTGCGCAGCCCGACGAAGGGGGTCCCCCCGCCCTCTCGCCCGACCGCCACCTCGACCCGGGTGCGGTAGGCCAGCCCATCGGTGTCGCCCAGCGGCTCGACGACCACCTCGCGCTCGACCCCGCCGAGGCGCTGGAGCTGCTCGACGACGACCTGCGCCTTGAGGGTGCGCTGGTGCTCGGTGCTCACGTGCTGGAGGTCGCAGCCGCCGCAGCCCCCGGGCCCGGAGACGGGGCAGCGCCGCGGCACGCGGTGCTCGGAGGCCTCGAGGACCTCGACGGCGTCGCCGCGCACGAAGCGGTCGCCGGGTCCCCCTTCGGTGATCCTCACGACCACCCGCTCCCCCGGGATGGTGTGGCGCACGAAGACCACGCGCCCGTCGTGGCGAGCCACGCAGTGCCCGCCGTGCGCGACCGGGCCGACGACGACCTCGATCTCGTCGCCGACGGCCAGCTCGTCTCCTGCAGGTGTCGTCATGCTCACTTCTCTCCTCGTCGCACGTCGCCCGCGACGGGTCCGTCGAAGCGCTCCTCGGCACCCTGCGAGCTCGCGAGCTGCCACGGCACCGAGCTCACCATGACCCCTGGGGTGAAGAGCAGGCGCGACCTCAGCCGCAGCGCGCTCTGGTTGTGCAGCAGCTGCTCCCACCAGTGCCCGAGGACGTACTGCGGGATGTAGACGACGACGAGGTCGCGCGGGTTGCCCGAGCGGATCGACTTCACGTAGTCGACGACCGGCCGCGTGATCTCGCGGTAGGGCGAGTCGAGCGACTTCAGCGGCACGGGGATCCCCCGGCGCAGCCACTCGGCCTGGATCTGGGCGGTCTCGTCCGGGTCGACGTCGACGGTGATCGCCTCGAGGCGCGATGGCCGGGTCGCGGCGGCGTAGGCGACGGCTCGCAGCGTCGGCTTGTGGATCTTGCTCACGAGGACGATGGCGTGGACCCGCGAGGGGAGCAGCTGCTGCTGCGTGTCGTCCTCGCGGACCGCGAGCTCCTCGCGCACGTGGTCGTAGTGCCGTCGGATCGCGATCATCAGGGCGAAGAGCACGCCCATCGCCGCGAGCGCGTAGCCCGCGCCGTGGGTGAACTTCGTCAGCAGGACGACGACGAGAACCGTGCCCGACATCGCCGCGCCGACGGCGTTGATCGCCCGTGAGCGGCGCATGCGGCGGCGGGCCCGCTCGTCCTTCTCGACCGCGAGGTGG
Organism: Janibacter melonis; assembly: GCF_003721155.3. Taxonomy (NCBI): domain Bacteria; kingdom Bacillati; phylum Actinomycetota; class Actinomycetes; order Micrococcales; family Intrasporangiaceae; genus Janibacter; species Janibacter melonis. The sequence goes on from NZ_CP044548.2 coordinate 995,609, forward strand.
CGGTTCCAGTGGCGCACCATGCCGGTCTGGCTCAGCGTGAAGGAGATGAAGACCCCGACGATGTAGAGCTGGATGAGGGCCGTGACCTCGGCGTCGTAGGCGACGATGAGCGCCGCGGCGGCGGCCGCGAGGATGATGATGCCGTTGCTGAAGGCGAGGCGGTCGCCGCGGGTGTGCAGCTGGCGCGGCAGGTAGCCGTCCTTGGCGAGGATCGACCCCAGGACGGGGAAGCCGTTGAAGGCGGTGTTCGCCGCGAGCACGAGGATGAGCCCGGTGACGACCGAGACGAGGACGACGCCGGGGTGGAAGCCGGAGAAGACCGACTTCGCGACCTGGCCCATCACCGTGTCCTGGACGTAGGAGTCGCCGACGGGCACGCCGTCGCGCAGCAGCTGGCGCTGCGGGTCGTCGGCGAAGTGGACCCCCGTCCACGTCGCGAGGGTCATCATCGACAGCAGCATCGTCGTCGCGACCGCACCCATGAGGAGCAGCGTCGTCGCGGCGTTCGTCGACTTGGGCTTCTTGAAGGCCGGCACGCCGTTGCTGATCGCCTCGACACCGGTGAGCGCCGCACACCCGGAGGAGAAGGCGCGCAGGAGCAGGAAGGCCATCGCCAGCGTGCCGAGCTGCTCGTACCCGGCCTCGGGCGCGAGGGTGAGGTCGGCCGACTCGGCCTGCGGCAGCTCGCCGAAGGTGCGCCGGGCGAAGCCGACGAGCGCCATCCCGAGCACGGCGGCCATGAAGAGGTAGGTGGGGATCGCGAAGGCGGAGCCCGACTCGCGCACCCCGCGCAGGTTCATCGCGGTGAGGGCGACGACGATGCCGACGGCGACGAGGGCCTCGTGCCCGCGCAGGAAGGAGAAGGCGGACGCGGCGTTCTGCACCCCCGAGCTCACCGACACGGCCACCGTGAGGACGTAGTCGACGAGCAGCGCGCTCGCGACGGTCAGCCCGGCGCGCGGCCCGAGGTTGACGCTCGCGACCTCGTAGTCACCGCCGCCGGAGGGGTAGGCGTGGACGTTCTGGCGATAGCTGAGGACGACGACGACCATGACGACGACGACCGCCAGCGCGATCTCCCACGAGTGGGTGAGGGCGAGGGCGCCGCCGGCCAGACCGAGGGTCAGCAGGATCTCGTCCGGGGCGTAGGCCACGGAGGACAGCGCGTCGCTGGCGAAGACCGGCAGCGCGATCTTCTTGGGCAGCAGCGTCTCGCCGAGACGGTCGCTGCGCATCGCTCGGCCGACGAGCACCCGCTTGAGCAGACGACCCCTGGACACGAGGCAGAACTGTACGCGGGCACCGGGCCCGCCGCTGCGCGACGACGAGGTGCCGCGTCACCCCTTCGCCCCCCGGCCGCCGCACGTGCCGGCGTGTACCGTCGCACCGTGCATTTCGTCATCATGGGGTGCGGTCGCGTGGGGGCCTCGCTCTCCCGGTCGCTGGAGCGCGGCGGCCACGACGTCGCCGTCGTCGACCAGGACCCGGCGGCCTTCCGCCGGCTCGGCCCGGAGTTCGCCGGGCGACGTGTCGAAGGGGTCGGCTTCGACCGGGACACCCTGCTGCAGGCCGGCATCGAGCAGGCCTACGCCTTCGCCGCCGTCTCCAGCGGTGACAACTCCAACATCCTCGCCGCCCGGGTGGCGCGCGAGACCTTCGGCGTCGAGCACGTCGTCGCCCGCATCTACGACCCGGACCGCGCCGAGATCTACCAGCGCCTGGGCATCCCCACGGTCGCGACGGTGCGGTGGACCGCCGACCAGGTGATCCGCCGGCTCCTGCCGCAGGGTCACGCCCCCGAGCACACCGACGCCTCCGGCGCCGTCATCATCGCCGAGGTGCAGGTCGACCCGTCGTGGGTCGGTCGTCGTCTCTCGCAGCTCGAGTCGGCGACGGGCACCCGCGTCGCCTACCTCACCCGGCTCGGCGAGGGCACGATCCCCGGGCCGGACACGGTCTACCAGGAGGGCGACCTCGTCCACCTGACCATCCCGCGCACGCGCGTCGGAGACGTCGAGCGCGTCCTCGACAAGGCCCCTCCGGCGCAGGACTGAGAGGACACCATGCGAGTCGTCATCGCCGGGGCCGGCAGCGTGGGCCGCTCCATCGCCCGTGAGCTGCTCGACAACGAGCACGAGATCCTCCTCGTCGACAAGCACGCCGACGAGGCCCGGGTGGCCAAGCTGCCCGAGGCCAGCTGGCTGGCCGGCGACGCGTGCGAGATCTCCACCCTGCTCGAGGCGGGCCTGGCCGACTGCGACGTCGTCGTCGCCGCCACCGGCGACGACAAGGTCAACCTCGTCGTCTCGCTGCTCGCCAAGACCGAGTTCGGCGTGCCGCGCACCGTCGGTCGGGTCAACAACCCCAAGAACGAGTGGATGTTCGACGAGTCGTGGGGCGTCGACGTCGCCGTGTCGACCCCGCGCATCATGACCGCGCTCGTCGAGGAGGCGGTGAGCGTCGGCGACCTCGTGCGGATCTTCGAGTTCCAGCAGGGCAGCGCGACGATGGTCGAGATCACCCTGCCCGCGGACAACCCCTACGTCGGGCGTCGGGTCGGCGACATCACCTTCCCCGTGGACACCGTCCTCACCGGGATCATCCGCGACGCCCGCCCGATCCACCCCTCGGTCGACGACGCCCTCGAGGCGCTCGACGAGCTGCTCTTCCTCACCACGGCCGAGGCCGAGCCCCAGCTGGCGCACATGATGAGCCCGCGGCGCGGCGCGACCGCCTGACCGACCGGGGCGTCACGCCCTCTCGACCCCCCGACTCCCCGAGCACCGGGGCCGCCGGAGCGCTCAGCGCGGCGGGTACGGGCCGGCCGGCTCCTGGAGGAGCTCGTCGCCGGGCTCGATCGGGGTCTGGCCACGCAGGAGCATCACGCCCATGAGGGCGACGGCGGCCGCCCACAGCGGCCAGCCGAGGACGACCTTGCTCACGGTCAGGCCCGCGACGTTCTCGGCGAGGTAGAGCGGACCCATGATCGCCACCCGGATCGCGTAGACCGCGACGAGCACGAGGGTGAGCCGGCTGCACACCCGCACGGCGGCGGGGTTGCGCCGCCAGCGGGTGAAGTCGCCCTCGCGAGCCGCCGGGTCGGTGGCGCCGATCATCAGACCGACGAGGGGCCAGCGCAGCACGACCGACAGGGCGGCCGCGACGCCGTAGGCCAGGCTCGTGAGGATCCCGGGCAGGAAGGCGTCCTCGGCGTTCCCGGAGCGCAGCGCGAAGAAGGCGGCGATGGCCGCGGCGAAGACGCCGGAGACGACGAACTGCACGCTCGAGCGCGAGGCCAGACGGGCGAGCAGCAGGACGACGACGAGCACCCCGGCGGCACCGAGGGAGATCATGCGGTCCTGCGTCATCGACCAGGAGATGACGAAAGCGAGCATCGGCAGCGTCGTCTCGAGCGAGCCCCGGATGCCGCCGAGGGCGTCGGACAGACGCTGGCGGATGAGCCCCTCGACCGTCGTCGGCACTGGGCGCAGGGCCTCGGGCGTGCCGGCTGGCGCGTCCGCGTCGCGGCTCATGAGGGCGGGGGGACGATGTCGTAGGACGGGTTGTAGATCGTGCGGTTGCGCGTCCCCTGGCACAGCCGGCCGTGGGCACGCACGTAGGTGCCGGGGCGGATGCCGCCGATCTCTCGCCGGCCCAGCCAGACGAGGTCGACGGGGCACGTACCGTCGTAGAGCTCGGCGACGAGCGCGGGCACCGTGACCCGCGGGCGCAGGGTGACGCTGCGGATCGTGCCGGCGACGGTGACGACCTCGCGGTCGGGTGCCTCATCAAGCGCGGTGCAGCCGAGGTCCTTCGCACCCGTGCGCAGCTCGTCGTCGACGAGGTCGTCGTCGGAGCGCACGATGTCGCGCAGGCGGCGCAGGACGGTGCTCATGACTGCTCGGTCGCCGGCATCTTCAGCTCGAGCATCTCGCGCGGCGCCATCGGGTCGGCGCCACGGACGACGACGAGGTCGCGGACGACGTCGTCGAGGCGGGCGCGGGCCGCGTCGTCGACCGCGGCGCGGCCGGAGTACACGGCACGCAGGAACCACCGGGGGCCGTCGACCCCGGCGAAGATCGCAGGGGCGAAGACCGTGCGGCCGTCGCCGCCGGGCTGGGGCAGCCGGGTGCGCAGCTCGGTGCCGAAGGGACCGGTGCCCTCCTCGACGGTGCCGCGGTTCTTCTCGATCATCTCGGCGATCTCGCCGCGGATCTCGTCCCAGATGCCGCTGGAGCGGGGCGCGGCGAAGGCCTGGAGCTGGACGGTGGCGTCGTCGACGCCGACCTGCACGGCGGAGACAGCGTCGGACGTCGGGTCGACCTCGAGCCGCAGCTCCATGCCGGGGCCGGGGCGCAGCCACAGCCCGCCGAAGTCGACGCGGCCGTCGGCCTCGCCGACCTGGGACTGGTCGAAGGGACCGCTCTCGCCCGCCGCGACGGCGGTGCCGTCCGACGTCTCGTCGGCCGTCGTCGAGCCGTCGGCGTCCTGGGTCTGCGGGGCGTCGCCCTGCTCCGACGCCTTCTTCTTACGACCGAACATCGTGTCCTGGACCTTCCTCGATGGTGAAGCCCCCGCTGGAGCCGTGACCAGTCTCGCCCCGGAGCGACCCGGGGAGCGAATCGACCTCGACGAAGTCGCCGGTGCCGACCTCCTGGAGCACGAGCTGCGCGATGCGGTCGCCGGCGGCGAGGGTCACCGCGCGCTCACGGTCGAGGTTGACGAGGTTGACGAGGATCTCTCCCCGGTACCCCGAGTCGACCGTGCCGGGGGCGTTGACGACCGAGACCCCGTGCCGGGCGGCGAGCCCGGAGCGGGGGTGCACCAGACCCACCCAGCCCGGCGGCAGCGCGATCGCGACCCCGGTGGGGACGAGCGCACGCTCGCCGGGCGCGAGGGTGACCTCGGCGACGCTGGTGAGGTCCGCGCCGGCGTCGCCGTCCTTGGCGTACGTCGGCAGCACCGCGTCGGCGTGGAGCCGACGGACGAGGACCTCGGGTCGGGCAGCCATGCTCAGGCGGCGCACTCCCGGCAGATCGGGCCGGACGTGCCCTCGCTGGCGAGCTGGCTGCGGTGGTGGACGAGGAAGCAGCTGGTGCAGGTGAACTCGTCGGCCTGACGAGGCAGGACCCGCACCGACATCTCCTCACCGGAGAGGTCGGCCCCGGGCAGCTCGAAGCCCTCGGCCGCCTCGGTCTCGTCGACGTCGACGTTGCTCGACTGCTGGTCGGCTCGTCGAGACTTCAGCTCCTCGATGGAGTCCTCGGAGATGTCGTCGTCGGTCTTGCGTGGAGCGTCGTAGTCGGTTGCCATTGTGGTGGTCATTCCCCTCAGCGCGCGTGGTAGATCGTGGTCGGGTCGTGCAACGCACGACCCCGCAGTTTTGTGCCCGGCGGGGCGGATTGTGCCTGAGCGGGGGGCACGAGCGCCACCTGGGTTCGCAGGGGGAGACCGTGAGCCCTCACAGGAGGGAGAAACCTGGAGCAAGGACAGTACGCCCGGTGAGGGCGAGCAGCACCTGCGGGGCCTGCCCCGGCGAGATCCGCGCGCAGAGCGCGACAGCGGGCACGCACGCCTCGACGAGCTCGGCGGGCGGCTCCTGCCCGGTCGCCCGGGCGAGGTCGAGCCCGTGGACCGTGAGCTCGAGGGCCCGCGTCGGCAGGTAGTCGGCGAGCACGAGGGTGCCGAAGGGGGTGACCGCCGGGGTGCCGTCCGCGCTCTCGTGCACGACGCGCAGGGCGCGGTCCGCGGCTGCGTGCACGGCCGACCAGGGGTCGTCCCCGAGGGCCCGGCCGGCCGCACGGCCGCGCTCGGCGACGGCCGCGTCACCGGAGGGCAGCGCGCGCGCCGCGGCGTAGTAGCCCGCGGTGCCGACGAGCTCGACGTCCGGCCCGGGCTCGCGGCCCACGTAGTCGACGAGCGTGACGAAGGCCCGCGACGTGTGGCCGAGCAGGGAGCGCACGTCCCACTCCCCCAGCCCCGGTCGGTCGAGCTGCTCGGACGAGATCGCGTCGGCGACCGCGAGCACGCCCGTGCTCGCGAGCTCGAACCAGGCGCGGGCGCCGACCTCGCTCATGACCGGTCGTGCTCCTCGCCCACGGCGTCGACCGCCTCGAGGACGGCCTCTCGTAGGGCCGCCTGGGTCCGCGGGGCGCCCGCGAGCGTCATCGCGCTGCTCGGGTCGCCGCCGTCGAGATCGGTGACCGCCGCCCCGGCCTCGGTGGCGACGAGCCAGCCGGCGGCGAGGTCCCAGGGGTTGAGCCCGCGCTCGTAGTACACGTCGACGGTGCCGTCGGCGACCCGGCACAGGTCGAGCGCGGCGCTGCCCAGGCGGCGGATGTCACGCACCTGCGGGAGCAGACGGGCGAGCACCTGGCCCTGCCAGGCGCGTCGGTCGGCCTCGTACCCGAAGCCCGTGGCGCACAGGGCCAGACCCAGCCCCTCCGCCTCGGCGACGCGAAGGGGGCGCGGCGCGCCTCCCCCTTCGCTCACGGTCGCGCCCTCGCCGAGAGCGGCGACGTAGGTGCGGCCGGCGACCGGGTCGACGACGGCGCCCGCGACGGGTCGCCACGCACCCGGCCGGGAGGGGTCGCCGACGACGACCGCGACGGAGACCGCGTAGGCGGCGAGGCCGTAGAGGTAGTTGACGGTGCCGTCGATGGGGTCGACGACCCAGGTGAGCCCGGAGGTGCCGGCGCTCCCGCCCTCCTCCTCACCGGCGAAGGCGTCCTGCGGCCGACGCTCGCCGAGGAGCGAGCGCAGGAGGTCCTGGCTGGCCTGGTCCATGACCGTGACGACGTCGGTGAGCGAGGACTTGGTCGTCGCGACACCGAGATCGGCCGGCCGGCGCTGGACGATCATGGTCGCGGCCTCCTCGGCGACCTCGCGGGCCACCTCGGCGAGGTCGCGGACATCGGTGCCCTCGGGCAGCGCGGGCGCGGTGCTCATGCGTGCTCGCCCACGGCGGGCAGCGCCTCGCGCAGGTTGGGGCAGCAGCCCGGCCGGCACGGCGTGGCCGCCGGCACGAGGCCTGCCCACGCCCGCGGCTCGACGTCCTCGCCGCGGCGCATCGCCGCGCGCTCCTGTGCGAGGTCGGCCAGACCCTCGACGAAGGCGGGGTGGGTGCCCACGGTCGGCACCCGCACGAGGCGCACGCCGTGCTCCTTCGCCGTCGCGGCGGCCTCGGTGTCGAGGTCGTAGATGACCTCCATGTGGTCGCTGACGAAGCCGATGGGCACGACGACGACGGTCCGCACGCCCTCGGCCGCGAGCTCCTCGATGCGGTCGCCGACGTCGGGCTCGAGCCAGGGCATGCTCGGCGGGCCCGAGCGGGAGCAGAAGGTCAGCTCGCCGGTGATCTCTCGGCCGAGCTGCTCGCTCGCGTGATCGCAGATCGCGGCGCCGAGGTCGGCGTGGCCGCGCGAGTAGGCCCGCTCCTCGGCGTCGCCGGGGCCGGAGGTGATGTCCATGGTCTCGGGGATCGAGTGGGTGACGAAGAGCAGGGCGGGCGCCTCGTCGTCCTGGAGCACCTCGCGCAGGGCGGCCGTGACGAGCTCGGCGTTGGTCTGAGCGAAGCCGGGGTGCTGGCCGTAGGGGCGGACGAACTCGAGGTCGACGTCGAGCCCGTCGACGCGCACGTCGGCGAGGGCCGCGGCGAGGTCCTCGCGGTAGGAGCGGCACGAGGAGTAGGACTGCCAGGCGCTCGTGCGGATCGCGAGCACGTGTCGGGCGCCCTCGTCGGCGAGCTCGGCGAGGACGTCGGCGGTGAAGGGCGGGCTGTGCCGGTTGCCGAGGCGGACCGGCACGTCGATCTCGCGGCGGCGCAGCTCCTCGGTGAGCTCGGCGACGAGACGGCGACCGTGGTCGTTGATCGGCGATCGGCCGCCGAATAGGTCGTAGTGCGCGCCGACCTCCCGGAGGCGCTCGTCAGGGATGCCCTTGCCCCCGGTGACACGGCGCAGAAAGGGCAGGACCTCGTCGGGCCCCTCGGGCCCGCCGAAGGAGTGGAGGATGATCGCGTCGTACGGGGCGATGGCGTCGTGCGGCATGGAGCCAACCGTAGTCGCGCGGCGTGGTGGCCCCGCCGCACGGGACGGGGGTGGCAGAGTCGCACCCGACCCCCGAAGAGCTGAGAGGACAGTCATGCGAGACCTTCGACTGATCGGCGTGCACGGCGACGGTGAGCACCTCGTCGTCGCCGACGGCGACGGCCAGGAGTACCGCGTCCGCATCGACGACCAGCTGCGCGCCGCCGTGCGCCGCGACCGTCCGCGCCTCGGGCAGCTGCAGATCGAGATGGACAGCACCGTGCGCCCGCGCGAGGTGCAGGCGATGATCCGCGCCGGGGCCTCCAGCGAGGAGGTCGCGGCCCGCACGGGCTGGAGCATGGAGAAGATCGCCCGCTTCGAGGGGCCGGTGCTCGACGAGCGCCAGCACGTCGCGAGCGCCGCCCAGCGAGTGCGCGTGCGCGGCCAGGGCTCGGGGTCCGACGAGACCCTCGGCGGCCGGGCCGCCTCCCGGCTGGCCTCGCGCGGCGTGCCCGAGGAGGCCGTCCTGTGGGACTCCTCGCGCGACGCCGAGGGGCAGTGGAGCGTCACCGTGACCTTCGCGGCAGGGGGCAAGGAGCGCACCGCGCGCTGGTGGTTCGACCGGGCCGGCATGAGCGTCGTCGCCGCCAACGACGAGGCGCGCTGGCTCTCCGAGGCCGACGCCGCCGAGAGCGCCGTGCCGACCCCCCACCGGCCGACCGCCGTCTTCGACGTCGAGGCCCAGGAGCGACGCGAGCCCGACGAGCTCATGGCCTCGATGCGCGAGGCGGCCCGTGGCCGCCGTCGTGGCCGTCGCCGCCCGAACCACGTCGAGCCCCCGCTCCCCCTCGAGGGCGACGAGGCCGGCACCCCGCTGCCGACCGAGCTCCCGCCCGGGGCGAAGGGGGTCCACCCCCGTGACGAGGATCGCGCGGCTGCGGCCGCCGAGCCGGTCGAGGCCGTGGAGCCGCAGGACGCCACCGGCCCCCAGCAGAGCGAGCAGCTGCTCGAGGTCGAGCCGGTCGTCGAGCCGGCCGAGCCGGTCGAGCCGGTCGTCGAGGACGGCGGGGCACCTCCCGCCGACGCGACGGCGCAGGCCGGCGTTCTCGAGGACACGACGCCCGAGCCGGTCGGCGAGGACGCCGACGAGGAGCCCGAGACCCCGGAGGCCGAGACATCTCGACCCGAGACCCCGGAGGCCGAGACCCCTCGGCCCGAGGCGCCGGAGGCCGAGGCACCGCAGCCCGAGGCCCCGGCGGCCGCCGGTCCGGACGAGGCCGACGCCGAGGTGGGCGCCTCGGAGGATGCCGAGACGACCCCCCAGCCCGACCCCGAGCCCGAGCCCGAGCCGGCCCCCGAGGCCCCTGCTCCCGGGCCCAAGAGCTCCGGCGGTCGCCGCAAGGGTCGCGCCAGCGTCCCGAGCTGGGACGACGTGATGTTCGGCGCCAAGCGCGGCGAGTGACCCGGTGACCGCCGCAGCCACGACGGCTGCGCTCGTCCTCGAGACCGATCTCACCGCGCTCGTCTGGGGCGTGCGCATCATGCTCGTCGTCGTCAGCCTGGGCCTCGCGCTCGTGCTCGTCGGCATGCCCGTCGTCTTCTCCCGCCCGGTCCTCACCGAGCTGCTGCGCGCACGCGCCCTCGGCGACCCGTGGGCCCCCTTCGCCCCCGACGGGGCGGGCCGCTACGGGCCGCTCGCGCAGAACCGCCACTGGGCGGTCATGCGCGCACCGGCCCGCCGCACGACCGCCGGGCTCGCCTGGCGGTGGGGCTGGTGGGTCGTCTCCGCCGTGGTCCTCGTCGGCGGGGGTCTCGTCGGCTTCGTCAGCTTCATGCGGCTCGTCGTCGCCTTCTGGATCTGATCGACCCACCCCGGGCCGGCACCGCCTCTGCGGCGACCTCGGGCGACCTCAGCCGCGCGGCGGCACCGGGCAGGCGTCGAGGTCGAAGGGGAGGACGTCGGCCGAGAGCGCGGCGGCGTGGGCCGCGTGCGAGCTCATCCGGCGCATGTGGTGACGACGGCAGAGCACCTCGTACTCGACCTCCTGGGTCCCGTCGGTCGTGTCGCCGACGACGACCTGCTCGCCCTCGACGACCATCGACCCGTCGACGACGCGGGCGTTGTGGGTGGCCCGGGCACCGCACCAGCACAGCGCGGCGACCTGGAGGACCTGGGTGCGGTCGGCGAGCTCGACGAGCCGTTGCGACCCGGGGAAGAGCTGGGTGCGGAAGTCGGCCATGATGCCGAAGGCGTAGACCTCGATGTCGAGCTCGTCGACGACGCGGGCGAGCTGCTCGACCTGGGCCGGTGAGTAGAACTGCGCCTCGTCGCAGATGAGGTAGTCGACCTTGCCGCCGCTCGTCAGCTGGGCGACGACGACCTCCCAGAAGTCGAGCTCCTCGTGGACCTCGACGGCGCCCGTCGACAGGCCGAGGCGCGAGGACAGCACCGAGTCGCCGGCCCGGTCGAGCCGGGTGAAGATCAGACCCTCGCGACCGCGGGCGCGGTGGTTGTGGTCCATCTGGAGGGCGAGGGTGGACTTGCCGCAGTCCATGGTGCCGGAGAAGAAGACGAGCTCAGCCACGGTCGGACAGCCTAGGCCCGTCGCGCCGGCGCGCAGAGCCACGGCACGGCGACCTCGTCGAGGGTGACCGACCCGTGCAGGCCGACGAGCGCCAGCAGCTCGGGACGGTGACGGCGCGAGTCCCCCACGGCGAGCTCGCCGGTCATCGTCGCGACCACCTCGCCGATCCGGGGCCGCACGCGGTCCTCGACGGGACCGAACCACCCGGCCGAGACGGCCTCGTCGCGGGTGACGACGACGGCGTCCTCGCCCAGCCGCTCCCGCCACGCGGCGAGCACGTCGTCGACGGCGCCGGGCAGGCAGTGCAGCTGCACCGAGCGCGGCTCGCCGGACACCTCGGCCACCCCGGCCGCGAGATCGGGCTCGTGGGCGACGTCGAGACGGCGGTCCATCGCGACGTCGACCATGCCGTGGTCGGCGGTGACGTGCAGCGCGCAGTCGGGCGGCAGCGAGGCGGCGAGCCGCCGCAGCTCGGCGTCGACCGCCTCGAGCTCCTCGCCCCACTGCCACGAGGCGCAGCCGTGCACGTGACCGACCTTGTCGAGGTCGCCCCAGTAGAGGTAGACGAGGGATCGCGGGCGGGTGCGCAGCGCGGCGAGGGTCGCGTCGACCCGTTGCGCGAGGCTGGAGGCGGCGACGAAGCGGCCGCCGCGCAGGGCGGCCTCGGTGAGGCCGGAGCCGTCGAAGAAGCCCGGGCCGACGCGGACCGTCTCGACACCGGCCGCCGACGCGGCCTCGAAGACGGTCGGGTGCGGCTGCCAGGCGCGAGGGGCCGGGCCGTCCTCCCAGGACAGCTCGTTGAAGGCGCGCCCGGTCGCCGGGTCGTACGCCTCGTAGCCGACGAGGCCGTGCTCCCCGGCGAGCCGTCCGGTGCCGAAGGTCGCCATCGACGTCGCGGTCGTCGAGGGGAAGCCGCAGGCCACGGAGCGCGAGCCGGGCGCCGCGGCGAGCCCGCGCAGGTAGGGAGCATGACCGCCCCGCCGGGCGAGGAGCTCGGCGCCGAGCCCGTCGACGAGCACGACCACGGCGCGCCGTGCGGGCTCGAGCACCCGGTCACCGGGGCGGGCGAGACCGGCGACCCCGAGGCTCGTCGCGACGCTGGGCAGCAGACGGTCGAGCAGACCGTCGCCGACGACCGGCAGGGCCGGGGCGGGGGGCACGCTCAGACGCCGACGCGGGCCGAGAGGTCCCGGGCGAAGGTCACCGCAGCGTCGAGCGCGCCACTGCCCTCGGCCTCGGCGCTGATGCGCAGCGAGATGTCGTCGGCGGCGATCGTGCCCTCGTAGCCGTGGTCGGCGTCGCACGAGGGGTCTGCGCACACGGCGGGGAGCAGGTCGACCCGGCTCACGGTGCCCCAGCCGACGGTGAGGGTGAGCTCGCGCCCGAGGGACCCGGGCACGTACTCGCTCGGCTTGGGCACGACGTGGGTGAGCATGACCCCGCGCACGGCGCGAAGGGGGATGCACTCGGTCGTCGCGGTCGCGACGTCCTCGCGGGAGGTCTCGTCGTCGGGGAAGTCGTCGGCGTGGGCGATGACGAGGCGGGTGCTCGTCGTCACCAGCGCGGTGATGTGCCGGCGCACGGACTCCTGGTCGAAGGTCGTCTCCTGGTGCACGAGGTGGGAGATGACCTCCTCCTCGCCGACGGCGGCGCGGATGATGTCGGCGACGAGGTCGGGGTAGTACCCGGCCCGCGCGATCGCGTCGAGCAGGGGGGACGGCAGGACGATCCTGGTGAGATCGGTGGGCACCTGGGACATGACCCCCATTCTGCCGCAGGGCGAGGACACCCCGGACCACCCGCAGGGCTCAGGTCATCGCCCGGCGACCGGGGTCCTTGCGGCGCAGCGGCGGGGCGAGGTGGATCTGGGCCCCGAGGACGCTCGCCCCCTTGCCGTGGGCCATCACCGGGTCGAGGACGACGGAGGCGATCTCGACGAAGTCCTCGGACATGAGCGACAGCCGCCCGAGGACGTCCTCGAGCGCGCCCCGGTCGACCGGGGTCGCGCCCTTGTGACCGTGCAGAAGGGGCGCGAGCTTGATGTCGTCGACGATCTCGCGCACGTCGACGTCCGTGAGCGGCGGGATGCGGTAGGCGATGTCGTCGAGCAGCTCGGTCGGCGCACCGGCGAGGCTGAAGGAGATGACCGGGCCGAAGAGCGGGTCCTCTACGGTCCCGAGGACGCACGACGTGCCCTGCGGCGCCATCCGCTGGACGACGAAGTAGTTCGCGTCGAGCGGGGCGAGCCGGGCGTCCATCGCCTCGAAGGCCGCCCGCACGTGCTCCGGCTCGGTGAGGTCGACGCGCACGGCGTCGAGCAGCGAGTGCCCGCGCACCAGGGGCGAGAGCGACTTGAGGACGACCGGGTGGCCGACCTCCTCCGCCGCGGCGACCGCCTCGTCGGCGCTCGCGACCTCGATGCGACGCCACAGGTCGATGCCGTAGGCGGCGAGCAGGTCGTGCGACTCGTCGTCGGTGAGGGCGCGCCCCTCCGGGTACTCGGCGAGCACCGAGTCGACGAGCTCTCGGGCGGCGGTGCGGCGCACCCCGTCGCGCACGACGGGCTCGCCCTTGTCCTTCGTGCGCCACCGGCCGTACTGCGTGGCCAGGCCGAGCGCGCGGATGGCGTCCTCGGGCATCGCGTAGAGCGGCACCGCCTCGCGCGGCACGTCCCCCGAGCTCGCGCCGGGGTCCTCGGCGACGAGCGACCCGGTGTCGACGCCCCGCATGCCGAGGAGGTTGCCGACGCAGGGCTTGCTCGAGCGCTTCGCCGCGTAGCGCACGGCCTCGACGACGTCGTGCTCGACGGCGCCGATCGGAGGGATGAAGGACACGACGACGCTGTCGACCTGCTCGTCGGCGAAGGCGGCGTCGACCGCGGCCCGGAACTCCGAGGGCGTGGCCTCCGTGCGCACCGACACCGGCCCGTGGGTGACCTCGAGCCCCCACGCCGCGGCGCTGCCGGCGCTGATCGTGCCGAGCTGGTGGGAGTTGGAGACGATGGCCACGCGGTTGCCCTCGGGCAGCGGCTGGTGCAGGAGCAGCTGGGCCGCGTCGAACATCTGGTGGACGTTCTCGACGTGGATGACACCGGCCTGCGCCATGATCGCGCGGAAGGCGTGGGGGCGCACGGTCGTCGAGCGCACCCGGTGGCCCGGCACCTCCTCCATCGGGGACTTCACGACGATGACCGGCTTGGTCATCGCGAGCGCCCGGGCGATCCGAGAGAACTTGCGCGGGTTGCCCATCGACTCGAGGTAGAGACCGACGGCGTGCGTGCTGTCGTCGTCGACCCAGTACTGCATGACGTCGTTGCCGGAGACGTCGACGCGGTTGCCCGCGGAGAGGAAGACCGAGACCCCGAGGTTGCGTCGGGCAGCGGAGTCGAGGTTCGCGACCGCGAGGGCCCCGCTCTGGGAGTACAGCCCGAGGTGGCCGGCGGGCGGGGTCGTCGGGCTGAGACTGGCGTTGAGCCGGACGCCCTCGTCGTTGTTGAGGATCCCGAAGGAGTTCGGCCCGATGACCCGCATGCCGTTGTCGCGCGCGACGCGCAGCACCCGCTGCTGCAGCGCCGTGCCCTCCTCGCCCTCCTCCGCGAAGCCCGAGGAGATGACGAGGAGGCCGCGGACCCCCTTCGCCGCGCACTCCTCGACGACGCCGGGCACGGCGCTCGCCGGCACGGCGACGACGGCGAGGTCGACGGCCTCGGGCAGGTCGGTGATGCTCGGGTAGGCGGGCACCCCGAGCAGGCGGTCGGCCTCGGGGTTCACGGGGTAGACCTCGCCGGTGAAGCCGCCGTCGAGGACGTGACGCATCACCTGGTGGCCGATCGCGCGCTCGCGCCGGCTGACGCCGACGACGGCGATGCTGCGCGGGTGGAGCAGGGCCGACACGCTCTCGGCCTCGGCGCGGTGCTCGCGGGCGAAGCGCACCGACAAGGACTGCGCGGTCGGCTCGATGTCGAAGTGGAGCATGACGACGCCGTCCTCGAAGCGTCGGCTCACCTCGTAGCCGGCGTCGGAGAAGACGGAGAGCATCTTGCGGTTCTGCGGGAGCACCTCCGCCTCGAAGCGGGTGATGTCGTGCTCCTGGGCGATCGCCGCGAGGTGCTCGAGGAGCACCGAGCCGATGCCCTTGCCCTGGTAGTGGTCGCTGATGTTGAAGGCGACCTCGGCGCTCGTCGGCGCGATCCGGTCGTAGCGGCCGATCCCGATGATCTCGTCGCGGATGAGCGCGACGAGCGCCATCCGGTCGACGTAGTCGACATTCGTGAAGCGCTCGACGTCGCGCTCGCTCAGCCGCCGGATCGGCGCGAAGAAGCGCAGGTAGATCGACTCCTCGGACTGCCCCGCGTGGAAGCGGTGGATGCCCTCGGCGTCGCTCGGACGGATGGGTCGCAGCCGGGCGACGGTGCCGTCGCGCAGCACGACGTCAGCCTCGGCCAGATGGGGGTACCCCGGTGGGAGCGCCTCGCTCATGCGTCCGATCCTGCCATGCCCCTCGCCCGTCGAGCGCGACGCTCAGGGCGCGAGGACCTCGACCCGCCAGGACTGGCCGCCGTCGGTGCTCTCGAGGAAGCCCTCGGAGTCGTCGGCCAGGCCGTAGACGCGGTCGTCCCCGCCCGCGGCGACCCACGACCACTGGACGGAGTCGGCCTTCGCCACCCGCCAGCTCGCGCCGCCGTCGGTCGTGCGCAGGGCACGGCCTCCGGCCTCGCCCCGGGTGACGGCGACCGCCGTGCCGGGCTGGGTCTCGGCGTACCCGGCGATCGTGCCGCCGACCGCGACCGAGGGGCTCGCCGGCGACCAGGTGACCCCGTCGTCGGTGGAGGTGCGCACCCGGATCGAGGTGCCGCCGTCGTCCCCGGGCGTGCCGCACAGCGCGCTCAGCGGGCCCTCGCCGTCGGCCGGGGTGCCGAAGAAGACGCTGTCGCCCTCGTCGCACGGCTCGAGGTGCTCGGCCTGCTCGCCGATCCGGTAGGTGCGGCTGCCGTCGGCGGTGCCGACGGAGAGGTAGGCGCGCGGCCCGCGCACGACAAGCTGTGCCCCGGTGATGCCCGAGACGTCCTCGTCGAGGACGACGACGTCGGCGCTGCTGTCACCGGTGCCGGCCCGGTAAACACGAAGGGGGCCGGCGCACCCCTGCTCGGTGCACTCCCCCGCGCTCACGAGGTGCACGACGCCGTCGGCGACCTCCGTGGCGACGATCGTGCCGCCCGGGTAGGGCATGTCGGCCCACGTCGTGCCGCCGTCGGTCGTGCGTCGCAGCACCGACCCGGCGAGGTAGCCGGTGTCGGCGCTCGCCCAGCGCAGGATGCCCACCTGGTCGGGCGCGACGGCGATCCCGCCGGGCGGGGCGACGGAGAGGTCGGGCAGGGCGGCGGTGTTGATCCAGCTCTGGCCGTCGTCGGTCGTGCGCAGCAGCAGCGGGCAGGTGGTCTCGGCGCTGCACCGCGCCTCGCCGAGCACCGCGCGGGTGCGGTCGTCGCCGGCGCTCACCGAGCGGGCGAGGAGCTGGCCGTCGGCCGGCTCGGCGCGTGAGGCGGTCGGGGCCGGGGTCGTCGCCTCGCTCGGCTCGGGCAGGCTCACCGTCGTCGGGTCGCCGGCCGGTCGCAGCTCCTCCTGACCGGTCCCGAGCATCCCCACGCCGACGGCCGTCGCCACGGCGGCGACGGCGGCGGCCCCGGCGACGAGCCAGCCGGTGGAGCGACGCCGACCGGTCCGACCGGCGCGCAGCACGCCCTGGAGGTGCACGTCGTGCCCGGGGAGGTCCTCGACGAGCTCGCGCTCACGGGCGAAGAAGGCGTCGACGGGGTCGTCGCGCCGCGTGGGGTCGTCCATCAGCCTGCCGAACGTCTCGAGGTCGTCGTGCTCGTCACGGGGGATCATCGGGCGCCCTCCAGCATGGCAGCCAGGGACTTGCGGGCCTCGAAGAGGTCGCGCTTGACCGCGCCCTCGGACTTGCCGAGCTGGGTGGCGACGGAGCCGACGGAGAGGTCGGCGAAGTAGTAGAGCAGCACCGCCACGCGCAGCCGGTCGGGGAGCGACTGGACGGCGGTGCGCACGGAGACCTGGGTCGCGACGTCGGGGTCGTCCCGCCCCTCGGCCGGGGCTCCCCCTTCGTGACGCAGGTAGGCGGAGTGCTCCCGCCCGCGCTTGCGCCAGTGGTCGCGCACGAGGTTGGCGGTCACCGCGTAGAGCCACGCCTTGGGCTCGTCGACCCGGCCCCACTCGCGCACGAGCTTGACGAAGGCCTCCGTCGCGAGGTCGTGGGCGAGATCGGGGTCGCCGACGAGACGGTTGGTCCAGCCCGCCAGACGCCCGTAGTGCGCGTCGTAGACCTCCCGCAGCTCCGCATCGACGTCCGTGCGGGCTCGCGCCATCGTCACCCCTTCGCTCCTCGGGAGGACGATGCTCATGGCGGTCATGCCTGTGAGACGCCGCAGCCCCCTGCGTGGTTCGGGGTGATCTTGGCAGAGTCCCCCCGGCGGCGCAGGCGGGCACCCCGCGACCCGCCGTCGGGGTGTCATCACGGGGTTGACGGTGCGATCGGCGAAGATGAGGTCCTCCCCTGCCCGACGAAGGAGCACCCGCACGCATGGCCCGCCGCACCACCACCCCCGCGCCGCCCCCCGTCCCGGAGCGGATCGTCGACATCGACGTCGCGGACGAGATGCGCGGCGCGTTCCTCGAGTACGCGGTCTCGGTCATCCACGCACGCGCGCTGCCGGACGCCCGCGACGGGCTCAAGCCGGTGCACCGCCGGATCCTGTACTCGATGAGCGAGATGGGGCTGCGTCCCGAGCGCGGCCACGTGAAGTCCAGCCGCGTCGTCGGCGAGGTCATGGGCAAGTACCACCCGCACGGCGACACCGCGATCTACGACGCCCTCGTGCGCCTCGCCCAGCCCTTCGCCATGCGGCTGCCGCTCGTCGACGGGCACGGCAACTTCGGCTCGCTCGACGACGGCCCCGCGGCCTCGCGCTACACCGAGGCGCGGATGGCGCCCGCGGCGCTGCTCATGGTCGCCAGCCTCGACGAGTCCACCGTCCCCTTCGTCCCCAACTACGACGACCAGCTCACCCAGCCCGAGGTGCTGCCGGCGGCCTACCCGAACCTCCTCGTCAACGGCACGACCGGCATCGCCGTCGGCATGGCCACCCAGATGCCGCCGCACAACCTCGTCGAGGTCATCGGCGCGGCCCGGCACCTGCTCACCCACCCGCAGTGCTCGCTCGACGACCTCATGCGCTTCGTGCCCGGCCCCGACCTGCCCGGCGGCGGGCGCATCGTCGGTCTCGACGGCATCCGCGACGCCTACCTGCGCGGTCGCGGCAGCTTCCGCACCCGGGCCACCGTGCGCGTCGAGAAGGTCTCGCCGCGCCGGCAGGGCATCGTCGTCACCGAGCTGCCCTACCTCGTCGGTCCCGAGAAGGTCATCGAGAAGATCAAGGACGGCGTCCAGGGCAAGAAGCTCGAGGGCATCGCCGACGTCAAGGACCTCTCGGACCGCACGAAGGGCCTCGAGCTCGTCATCGAGATCAAGAACGGCTTCAACCCCGAGGCCGTCCTCGAGAAGCTCTACAAGCTGACGCCGATGGAGGAGAGCTTCTCCATCAACAACGTCGCCCTCGTCGACGGCACGCCCCGCACGATGGGCCTCAAGGAGCTGCTCACCGTCTACGTCGACTTCCGGGTCGACGTCGTGCGCCGCCGCACCGAGCACCGGCTGGGCAAGAAGCGCGACCGCCTGCACCTCGTCGACGGCCTGCTCGTCGCGATCCTCGACATCGACGAGGTCATCCAGCTCATCCGCGGCAGCGACGACGCGGGCACGGCCCGCCAGCGGCTCCAGGAGGTCTTCGACCTCAGCGAGGTCCAGGCGAGCTACATCCTCGACCTCCAGCTGCGCCGCCTGACGAAGTTCTCCCGGATCGAGCTCGAGCAGGAGCAGGAGGACCTGCGCCGCCAGATCGCCGAGCTCGAGGAGATCCTCGGCGACGAGCGCGTGCTCACCCGCCTCGTGTCCTCCGAGCTCGCCGAGGTCGCCAAGCAGCACGGCACCCCGCGCCGCACGGTGCTCCTCGAGTCCGCGGGTGCGCCAGCGGCGACGAGCACCCCGCTCGAGGTGAGCGACGACCCGTGCTGGGTGCTCCTGTCGAGCACCGGTCTGCTCGCCCGCACGACGAGCGAGCAGGAGCCGTCGCGCGACGGCTCGCGCTCGCGGCACGACGCGGTCGTCTCCGCGGTGCGCAGCACCGCCCGCGGCGAGATCGGGGTCGTGACGAGCGCGGGCCGCGTCGCCCGGGTGAGCGCCCTGGAGCTGCCGACGCTGCCCCCGACGAACGACGCCCCCTCTCTCTCCGGCGGCGCGCCCGTCGGCGCCTACGTCGACCTCGGCGCCGACGAGCGGGTGCTCGCGCTGCTCTCCCTCGCCGAGGACTCCCCCGGCCTGGCTCTGGGCACCGCGAGCGGTGTCGTCAAGCGGGTCTCCCCGGAGGTGCCGAAGGGGGCGCTGTGGGAGGTCGTGTCGCTCAAGGACGGCGACGAGGTCGTCGGGGCCGTCGAGCTGCGCACCGGCGAGGAGGAGCTCGTCTTCGTGACGAGCGACGCCCAGCTGCTCCACTTCTCCGCCTCGGCCGTCCGACCGCAGGGTCGCGGCGCCGGCGGCATGGCCGGCATCCGCCTCTCGTCCGGCGCTCGGGTGATCCACTTCGGGGCGGTCGACCCCGCGCGTGACAACGTCGTCGTCACCGTGAGCGGGTCCTCCGACGCGCTGCCCGGGACCGACCCGGGCGCGATCAAGGTCACCCCCTTCGCCGAGTACCCGGGCAAGGGCCGCGCGACCGCGGGCGTGCGGGCGCACCGCTTCCGCGGCGGCGAGGACACGCTGCTCCTCGCCTGGGCCGGTCGGGCCGACGCGCGCGCGAGCGCGTCGAACGGCGTCGCCGTCGACCTGCCCGAGGCCGACGGCCGCCGCGACGGCTCGGGCACGCCTGCCCAGCGCGCCATCCGGGGCATCGGAGGTTGGTGAGCGCCGGGGGCTGGTGACGGCCGCGCCCGACGGGCGGACATGACGACGGGCCGGGGCAGATGCCCCGGCCCGTCGTCGTGCGATCGGTGGATCAGTCGTGGTCGATGTGCTCCGGGTCGCGCATGAAGGTGCGCTTGCCGTAGACCGCCCGGTTGACCACCCAGGTGATCGCCCAGAGGACGACACCGACGGCGAGCAGGCCGCCGGCGATCTCGTACTGCTGCTGCTGCTCCTCGCTACGGGCCCACGGACCGGCGAGGAAGGCGCAGAGCACGGCACCGATGACGGGCAGGACAGTCGGCGCGTTGAAGTGCGCGCGGCCGACGTGGTCGCGCCGCAGCACGAGGACGGCGATGTTGACGACGGTGAAGACGCACAGCAGGAGCAGCGCGGTGGTGCCGCCGAGCAGCGAGACCGTGCTGGCGCCCTCCTCGCTGCCGTTGGCCCGCACGACGTAGGTGATGAGGCCGAAGGCGAGGACGGTCGTGAAGACGATCGCGAGCCACGGGGTCTGGCGGCCGCGGTGGACCATGCCGAGCGGACGCGGCAGCACCTCCTGGCGCGCCATGCCGTAGACGAGCCGGCTGGCCATGAGCATGTTGATGAGGGCTGAGTTCGCCACGGCGAACATGCCGATCCACGGGAAGATCTTGTCGAAGGGGATGCCCGGGGCTCCCGCGGCGACGACCTGGGTGAGCGCCGAGGGCTTCTCCGGGTCGATGAGCGAGCCGACCGGCACGAGCGCGACCGCGGTGATCGCGACGAGCACGTAGATCAGACCGGTGATGCCCAGGCCGGTGAGCATGACCTTCGGGAAGATCCGCACGGGGTCCTGGGTCTCCTCGGCCATGTTGACCGAGTCCTCGAAGCCGACCATCGCGAAGAAGGCCAGCGAGGTGGCCGCCGTGACGGCGAAGAAGGTGGACTTGTCGCTCGGGCTCTCGAAGACGACGACCCGGCTGAAGTCGGCCTTGCCCTGGGTGACGGCGTAGAGACCGATGAAGATGATGAGGAGCAGACCGGAGAGCTCGACGAGCGTGAGCACGACGTTGGCCTTGACGCTCTCGCCGACGCCGCGGAAGTTGATCGCCGCGACGAGGGCCATGAAGCCGAGCGCGATGAGCAGCAGCGGCGTCGAGCCGGCCGCCCAGTCGGCACCGATCCCGTCGCGCAGGAAGCCGGCGAAGGCGTTCGACGCGGTGGAGGCCGAGGTGATGCCCGAGCACATGACGGCGAAGGCGACGATGAAGGTGACGAAGTGGATGCCGAAGGCCTTGTGGATGAAGGTGGCGGCTCCACCGGCCTGCGGGTACTTCGTCACGAGCTCGAGGTAGGAGAAGGCGGTGATCGTCGCGACGACGAAGGCCGCGAGGAAGGGCGCCCAGGCGGCGCCGCCGACCTCGGCCGCGACCTGTCCGGTCAGCGCGTAGACGCCGGTGCCGAGGATGTCGCCGACGATGAAGAGCAGGAGGAGCTTGGGCCCCATCACCCGGCGCAGCTCGGTGCGCTCCTCCCCGGTACCGGGGTCCGATGTGGCGGTCTCGGACATGTGGCCTCCCAGGTGTGCGTGCTCGCAGACGGACGTCTGGAGTGTGGCTAACCGTGGCCCAGATCACCGGTCGGGGCAACAACGTCGCGCCCGGCGTGTCGCACTCGTGACCCCCGGTCTCCTCGAGACCACGTACCGCCGCGGGTGAGCGCGAATCGCCGCTACGACGTAGGCGTAGCGGCGATTCGCGCTCACCGGTCTGACGAAGGGGGGTCTCGAGGCCCCCTTCGCCGAGGCTCAGCGGGACACGACGCGCAGGGTGGCGAGGGTGGGGTCGGCGGCGTAGGCGATGCGGACCCCTGCCCGCCGCGCCTGGTCGAGCGCGTCGAGGCTGTCCTGGGTCACGAGCTCGCCGGGGGCGAGCACCGGGATGCCGGGCGGGTAGGGCGCGACGAGCTCGGCGCACACCCGGCCCACGGCCGCGGCGAGCGGCACCGCCTCCTCCGGGGCGAACCACGCTGCCCGAGGAGACATCGCGACGACCGGCTCGACGCGGTACATCGCCGGCCCGGTGACGGCGCGTGGCGCGCCCCGGTGCCGGTCCACCGACGCGACGAGCGCGTCGCCCAGCGGCTCGAGCGTCGAGGCGTCGTCGGCGAGCGAGACGACCGCGACGAGCACGTCGCGGTCGGCGGACTCGACGGGCATGCCCCGGGCGATGAGGTCGGCCTCGACCGCGTTGCCGTCGACCCCGGCACCGGAGAGGACGAGGGTGAGCTTGAGCGGGTCGACGCCAGGCCCGTCGAGCACGACGAGCCCCTCGACCCCCCGGAGCCGGTCGCGCACCCGCGCGGTGGCCTCGATCGCGCGACCGAGCAGCTCCTCGCCGTCGCGCTCCAGCAGCGCCCGGGCGGCATCGGTGCTCGCGAGCACCGCGCCCGCGGGGCTCGTCGTCGCCCCGGCCTCGACCGCGGCATCGAGCCGGGCCGGGTCGACGCGCTCGGTGCGGGCGAGGACGAGGGCGGCCTGGCTCCACGCGGGCAGGGTCTTGTGGGCGCTCGTCACGACGAGGTCGGCCCCCAGCTGCAGGGCGTGCTGCGGCAGGTCGGGGTGGAAGCCGAGGTGCGCGGCCCAGGCCGCGTCGACGACGAGGGGCACGTCGTGCTCGTGGGCGACCGCGGCCAGCCCGGCCACGTCGCCGGTCGTCCCCACGTAGGACGGGTCGCCGACGAGGACCGCGCGGGCCCGGGGGTGCTCGGCGAGCGCCCGGCGCACGCTGGACGGCGACACCCCGGCCGGCAGACCGGTCGCCGCGTCGACCTCGGGCCGCACCCACACGGGCGTGAGCCCGGCCAGGACGAGCCCGACGAGCACGGAGCGGTGCAGGGTCCGGCTGACGACGACCTCGTCGCCGTCGCCGGCCACGGCGAGCACCGCCGCCTGGTTGGCATGCGTCGCACCGCCGGTGGAGAAGCGGCACACGTCGGCTCCCCACAGCCGGGCGGCCCGCCGCTCGGCCTCGACGAGCACGCCCGTCGTGAGCTTCATCGTGTCGAGACCGGCGTAGAGCGGCACGTCACCGGCGACGACGTCACCGACGAGATCGGTGCGCTGCTTGTGGCCCGGGATGGTGAAGGGTGTGGGCGGGTGCTCGCGCTGACGCAGCCACGCGTCGAGCAGGGGGGCGTCAGCGCGCAGGCCGCGGGGGTCAGCCGGCATCGCGCGCCCACCCGACGAGCACGTCGCCCAGAGTCGTGGCGAGGGCGCGCACCTGGCGCAGGTCGACCCACTCGTCGACGGCGTGGAGCCCGCCGCCCGACGGCCCGCACACGAGGGTCGGGCACAGCTGCTGCCACATCGGCGCCTCCATCCAGTACGGCGCGTCGAAGGTCGCTCCCGTGCCGAGCGCCCCGCCCAGCCGTCGCGCGAGGTCGGCGGCCGGCCCGTCGGCGTCCAGCCGCCAGCCGTCGCGGTGCGCGACGAGCTCGGCGGTCGCGCCCCACGCGGGGTCGAGGAGCGCCCGGACGTCGTCGAGCGCCTCCTCGCTCCCCCGGTCCGGGGGCAGCCGCATCTCGACGACGCACGACGCACGATCGGGGACGACGAAGGGGGACGACCCGCCGCTGACGACGGTCACCATGAGGTCGCCGCCGGCCGCGCGCACGGCGTCGGCGCGTGCGTCCACGGCGTGCAGGAGCCGACCGAGGTGGGTCACGGCATTGACGCCGAGCTCGGCCTGAGAGCTGTGCGCGGCGCGCCCGGGCAGCTCGACCCGGACGACGGCGAAGCCGCGCAACGAGCGGCACAGGGCGAGGTCCGTGGGCTCGGCGACGAGGCACACGTCCGGCCGGACGTCCCGGTGCCGCAGGACGTCGATGACGGCCTGGCTGCCGAGACTCGCGTCCTCCTCGTCGGCGACGAGCGCGAGGACGGGTCGCACCGGCGCCCCGGAGGCGACGAGGTGCTCGGCCACCGCCACGACCGCGGCGATGCCGCCCTTCATGTCCGCAGCGCCGCGCCCGAGCAGCCGGTCGCCCTCGACCCGCGCCTCGAAGGGCGCGTCCATCCCGCTCACCCCCACGGTGTCGAGATGACCGTTGAGCACGACGGTGGGCAGGTCCTCGCCCCCGCGGGGCATGGCGACGAGGCTCGGCCGGTCGTCCGGGCCCGGTGCCGGGACGACGGTCGTCACCAGACCGGCGGCCTCGAGCCGGTCGCGCAGGTGCGCGACCACGCGCCGCTCACCCGCAGCTCCGGGCACGAGCCCGGGGTTGACGCTGTCGACGGCGACGAGCTGCTCGAGCAGGGCGACCGCCGCGGGCCCCGGGTCCGTCATGGCCTAGGCGTCGATGCGCTCGCGGTCGAGCTCGCTGGCCGAGGAGACGATGAACTCGCGACGCGGGTCGACGTCCTTGCCCATGAGCAGCTCGAAGACCTCGGCGACCGCGTCGACGTCGGCCAGGGTGACCCGGCGCAGCGTGCGGTAGGTGGGGTCCATCGTCGTCTCGGCGAGCTGGTCGGCGTCCATCTCGCCCAGGCCCTTGTAGCGCTGGATGGGCTGCTTGATCGAGCGGCCCTTCTTCTGCAGGCCGGCGAGCGTCGAGCGCATCTCGGCCTCGGAGTAGGTGTAGATGAGCTCGTTCTTCTTCGACCCGGGGTGCACGACCTCGATGCGGTGCAGCGGGGGCACCGCGGCGTAGACCCGCCCGGCCGCGACGAGCGGCCGCATGTGGTTGAAGAAGAGGGTGAGCAGCAGCGTGCGGATGTGGGCGCCGTCGACGTCGGCGTCGGTCATGATGACGACCTTGCCGTAGCGGGCCGCGTCGAGGTCGAAGGAGCGCCCCGAGCCCGCGCCGATGACCTGGATGATCGAGGCGCACTCCGCGTTCTTAAGCATGTCGCCGATCGCGGCCTTCTGGACGTTGAGGATCTTGCCCCGGATCGGCAGCAGCGCCTGGAACTCGCTGTTACGAGCCTCCTTGGCCGTGCCCATCGCCGAGTCGCCCTCGACGATGAAGAGCTCGGTCGCCTCGACGTCGTTGCTGCGGCAGTCGCGCAGCTTCGGCGGCAGGGTCGAGCTCTCGAGCGCGTTCTTGCGGCGCTGCGTCTCCTTGTGCACCCGCGCGCTGATGCGCGACTTCATCTCGGCGACGACCTTCTCGAGCAGTTGGGCGGACTGCTGCTTCTCGCCCCGCTTCGTGCTCGTCAGCTGCGCCGTGAGCTCGGTCTCGACGACCTTGGCGACGATGGTGCGCACCGCCGACGTGCCGAGCACCTCCTTGGTCTGGCCCTCGAACTGCGGCTCGGCGAGGCGGACGGTGACGACCGCCGTCATGCCGGCGAGCACGTCGTCCTTCTCGACCTTGTCCGAGCCGACCTTGAGCTTTCGCGCGTTGACCTCGAGCTGCTTGCGGAAGACCTTGAGCAGCGCCTGGTCGAAGCCGGTGAGGTGGGTACCCCCCTTCGGCGTCGCGATGATGTTGACGAAGCTCGACACCCGGGTGTCGTAGCCGGTGCCCCACCGCAGCGCGATGTCGACACCGCACTCGCGCTCGACCTCGGTCGGGGACATGTGCCCCGAGGCGTCGAGCACGGGGACGGTCTCGGTGAAGGTGCCGCTGCCCTGGAGCCGCCACACGTCCGTGACCGCAGGGTCGGGGGCGAGGAAGTCGACGAACTCGGCGATGCCGCCGTCGTGGACGAAGACCTCCTCGACCGGGCCGTCCTCCCCCTTCGTCCCGGGCAGGCGGCGCTCGTCACGGATGACGAGGGTGAGCCCGGGCACGAGGAAGGAGGTCTGCCGGGCCCGGGCGACGAGCGCGTCGTAGTCGAAGCCGGACTCGGTGGGGAAGATGTGCGGGTCGGCCCAGTAGCGGATCCGGGTGCCGGTGGCGCCCCGCTTCGCTTTGCCGACGACGGCGAGCTCGCTGCCCTTCTCGTACGGCGTGAAGTCGTGCTCGGGGTCCTTCGCGCCCTCCGAGCCCGCGACGTCGGAGAAGACACCGGGCTCGCCGCGGCGGAAGGACATCGCGTAGGTCTTGCCCGCCCGGTCGACCTCGACGTCGAGCCGCGCCGAGAGCGCGTTGACGACGGAGGCGCCGACGCCGTGCAACCCGCCGGACGCGGTGTAGCTGCCCCCGCCGAACTTGCCGCCCGCGTGCAGCTTGGTGAAGACGACCTCGACACCGGTGAGCCCCGTGCGCGGCTCGATGTCGACGGGGATGCCGCGCGCCTGGTCGCGGACCTCGACGGAGCCGTCACGGTGCAGGACGACGTCGATCCGGTCGCCGTGGCCCCCCAGGGCCTCGTCGACGGCGTTGTCGATGATCTCCCACAGGCAGTGCATGAGACCGCGGCTGTCGGTGCTGCCGATGTACATGCCGGGCCGTTTGCGGACCGCCTCGAGCCCCTCGAGCACCTGGAGGTGGTGCGCGGTGTAGTCCTGGGCGGTCTTGCTGCTCGCCCTCTTGGCGGCGGTCCTGGTCGCGGCTGGCACGGGGTCGGTACGTCCTTCGGCTCGGTCGGCGGGGTGGATGCACCCGCCACGTGCAGGGTAGTCCGGGCCCTCTGACAACCCGAGCAGGCGCGCGAAGGGGGACCCTCGGCCACCCGTCTGCGGTCACCTCGGCCGGGTCGAGGCCGTCCGGGAGCCGTCCCGGAGCCTGGACAAGGGACGCGCCTCACGCGGCCGATGCCCCTCGGGAAGGGATCGGCGTGCTTGACTGTTGGACACCTCGAGACCCCCCGGTCTCGAGCAAGTGTCACCGAAAGAAGGAACGACGTGAACGCGACCCTGGTCTCTCCCCTGACCGCGGCCGACCGCTGCGACCGCTGCGGGGCTCAGGCCTACGTCCGCGCCCGGCTCCACGCCGGCGGTGAGCTCTTCTTCTGCGCCCACCACGGACGTGAGCACCTGCCCAAGCTGCGCGACCTGGCCGACATCGACGACCAGAGCGAGCGACTCGAGGTGACGCCGGCTCTCGCCGCTGACGACGAGCGCTGAGCGTGACCGGTCTGCTCGACCTGGCCGGCGTGGCACCTGATGCCACGCCGGCCGCTCTGTGGCTGCTCGTCCCCCTCTTCGCCGTGGGGGTCTTCGGGATCGTCTTCCCGATCCTGCCCGGCCTCATCATCTGCCTCGGCACGGTGCTCGTCTGGGCCCTCGAGGTCGGCGGCACCCGCGCCTGGGTGACCTTCGGCGTCGCCGCCGCGATCTACCTGCTCGCCGTCGTGCTCCAGATCACCATCCCCGGCCGCAAGATGAAGGCCGAAGGGGTGGGCGGGGCCACCATCCTCCTCGGCCTCGCGGCCGCGGTCGTCGGCTTCTTCGTCGTCCCGGTCGTCGGGGCGCCGCTCTTCTTCGTCGCCGGGATCTACCTCGTCGAGCTCTCGCGCTACCGCGACGGCCAGCGGGCGTGGGCCGCGACCCGCTCCGCCCTCAAGGGCGTGCTGCGCAGCATGGGTGTCGAGCTGAGCGCCGCGATGCTCATCGCGATCACCTGGGGCGTCGGCATCGTGAGCCACTCCGTCTGACCCGCACGGCAGACCGGTCGCACGACGCGCACGAGCCGGGCCCGACAGGGCCCGGCTCGTCGTGCGTGTGCAGCAGTCGAGGCTGCTGAGGCGATCAGCACCCTTGGCTGATCAGCATCTTCTGATGATCAGCGTCTTCTGATGATCAGTACCCGCTGCCGCCGTGACGGCGCTGCTCCCAGCGCTGCTCGAGACGCTGCATGAAGGTCCCGGACTTCTGCGGGCGGGCGGTGCGGCCCGGCCGCGCGGCCCCCTTCGCCGGTCGTCCGGTGCGTGCACCCCGGGGGACGCGGCCGCCGGGCGTGCGCGGGGTGCCGAGCGAGCCGTCGGCCTGCACGGCCTGGAGCCCGCCCTCGCGGCGCGGCGCCAGGGCCACGGCGAGGGAGGCGACGATGACGACGAAACCGACGACGCCGACCCACACCGAGGTCGAGACCCCGAGGAGGACGAGGCCGAGACCGGCGACGACGCCGACGGCGCCGATGATGCGACGGCGGCGCAGGTCACCCCCGAGGGGCCCGCCCTTCATGCTCGTCGCGAAGCGTGGGTCCTCCGCGTAGAGGGCCTGTTCCATCTCCTCGAGCATCTGCTGCTCGCGCTCTGACAGAGCCACTGATCCTCCTGCACGTCTGCGACCCACGACCTTGGTCGGTACCGATCAGTCTAGGTCGCGCTCGCCGCTCGTGGTAGACCGGCCACCCCTGATCAGGCTGGCGGGCTGCACGCTGCCCGTGCCGAAGCGCGCGGAGGCCCTGTCCACCGCCCGGTCCGCGTCGCGCCAGCCGTGCTCGGGCTCGTCGAGCAGACCCTGGACAGGGGTGCTCGCAGAGTCGCTCAGCCCCTCGACCCGGACCCCGACGAGACGGATCCGCGCCTTCTGCACCCCCTGGCCGTCGTAGAGCTCGCGGGCGACGGCGTAGATGTCGCGGCTGACGTCGGTCGGGGTGGACAGCGAGCGCGACCGGGTGATCGTCGTGAAGTCCGAGAAGCGC
Source organism: Janibacter melonis (assembly GCF_003721155.3). Classification (NCBI taxonomy): domain Bacteria; kingdom Bacillati; phylum Actinomycetota; class Actinomycetes; order Micrococcales; family Intrasporangiaceae; genus Janibacter; species Janibacter melonis. The sequence continues at coordinate 1,023,768 of NZ_CP044548.2, forward strand.
ACCTTGATGCTCACCGTGCGCCCGACGAGGGCCTGCGCACGCAGACGTGCGGCAGCCTTCTCGGCCAGGCCGAGGAGCACCCGACGCACGACCTCCGGGTCCCCGACGTCGCTGGAGAAGGTGCGCTCGTGCCCGATGCTGCGCTCGCGGTGGACGGGCTGGACGTGGCGCGGGTCTCGACCCCACGCGAGGTCGTGCAGGTGGGCGCCGGTCGCGGCGCCGAGGTCGCGCACCAGCTGCTCGCGCGGGGTCCGGGCGATGTCGGCGACGGTGCGCAGCCCGAGCCGGGCGAGCGTCTCCTCCGTGCGGTCGCCGACGCCCCACAGCGCGCCGACGGGGAGCTGCTGGACGAAGTCGACGACCTCGTCCGCCGGCACGAGCAGGACCCCGTCGGGCTTGGCCAGGCCGGACGCGAGCTTGGCGACGAACTTCGTGCTCGCGATGCCGACGGAGCAGGTGATCCCCTGCTCGGCCCGCACCTGGGCACGGATCCGCTCCGCGATCGCCGTCGGCGCCCCGAGCAGGCGCGTGGCCCCCGAGACGTCGAGGAAGGCCTCGTCGAGGCTGATCGGCTCGACGAAGGGGGTGATCCCCTCGAAGATCCGCATGACCCCCTTCGAGACCACGGAGTACTCGTGGTGGTCGGGGGCGAGGACGGTCGCCCGGGGGCACAGCCGGCGGGCCCGGACCATGGGCATCGCCGAGGTCACGCCGAAGGCGCGGGCCTCGTAGGTCGCCGACAGCACGACGCCGCGCTCTCCCCCGCCGATGATCACCGGGGTCCCGACGAGCTCGGGGTGGTGGCGCAGGGTGACGGAGGCGTAGAAGGCGTCCATGTCGACGTGCATGACGCCGCAGCCGGTCTCGTCGAGCGGGCGGTCGTGCGGGCGCTCGGGGACCCGGAACTGCCGCCGGCTCATCGCCGCGCACCCCGGATCACGCCGTCAGTCCTTGCGGGCGAGGGCGTGCAGCTGCGACCCGAGGTGGCTGAGCACCGAGCGCTCCTCGTCGGCGACGCTCGCCTGCTCGAGCGCGAGCACGTCGGCGCGGTCGGCCTCGGAGTCGAGCAGCGCCCCGGGCACGAGGTCGCTGAAGATCCGCACGCCGTGGATCGCCTCGACGGTGAATCCGGCCCGACCGAGCCGGGCCACGACGTCGCCCTGGTCGAAGCGACGCGGCATCGGGTCGCCGCTCCCCCAGCGCCCGTCCGGGCTCGCGAGCGCGGCCCGGGCCTGGTCGAAGCGACCGGCGAGCGCCCGGGCGACGACGGCGGCCAGGCGCTGCGCGGTGACGAGGCTGAGGTAGCCGCCGGGCGCGAGGACGTCGGCGATCCGGCACAGCGTGGTGTCGGGGTCGTCGACGACCTCGAGGGTCCCGTGGCAGCACACGAGGTCGACGCTGCCGGCGGCGAGCACCTCCGAGAGGGTGTCGGCGTCGCCCTGGACGGCGCTGATGCGGGCCGAGGCGCTCGACTCGGCGCTGCGCCGTCGTAGCGAGGCGAGGGCGTCGGCGCTCGGGTCGACGACGGTCACGGTGTGCCCCTGCTCGGCGAGCGGCACGGCCAGCCCTCCGGTGCCACCTCCGAGGTCGAGGACGCGCAGGGCACGGCCGAGCTCGCGCTGCCGCTCGGCGGTCAGGGTGGAGACCTCGGACCACACGGCGGCGGTCCGCAGGTTGCTCTCGACCCCCCGGCGGCGGGCGGGTCGGCGTTCGTCGCTCACGGTGCTCCCTTCGTGCGCCACGGGTGCGGCACGTGGATGCCCCAACCCTAGTTCGGCCCGGGCCACGGGTGCGACCACCCCGCGGGCGGGGTCACGACGCCTCGGCGTCCTCGACCCGCCCGGCGCCGCCCGGGCCCGTCGCGGGCAGACCGGTGCTGCTCAGGCTGACGGGCACGAGGGTGGCGGGCAGGCTCGGCGCCGGTAGCCCGAGCGTCGCCGCGGCGACGAGGAGGAAGTCCTCGCCCGCCCGCAGCAGGTCGTCGACCCCGCGGACGTCGGCGGGAGGACGACGCTCGGCCCGCTCGAGGTGCGCCGCCCACTCCGAGAGCTCGGGAGCGACCCGCGCGAGCACCTGCCACGTGCTGCTCGGGCTGCCCGCCGCCTGGCCCGGGCGCCCGCGCGCCGCGAGGACGGCCGCCGCCACCCGCAGCGTGCCGAGCCGGGTGGCGGCGAGCCGCTCGGGGGCCTCGCGCACCCAGTGCGCCTCGGTGAGGGCGTCGGCGGCGTCGGCGAGGAGCCGGCCGACCTGCTCGATGTCTGCCATGCCGTGCACGACCACCCTCAGCCCCGCGCCGCCACGAGCGACCAGGCGACGGCCGCCCCGCCGTCCTCGCGGTCCGCCCGCAGGTCGAAGACCTCGTCGGCGCCTCGGCCCGAGCTCGCGCAGACCCGCCAGACCTCGCCGCGGCAGTCCTCCTGCCAGCGGTCGACGACCCGGCTCACCCGGTGGAGGCGCCCCCTCCACAGGAAGGCCCGGGGCGCTCCCCCATCACCCGAGGAGTCACCGCCCGGAGCCCCTCGCACCTCGATGCTCTCGCCCGCCACCCGCGTCGTCACCGCGTCCTCCGCTCGTCGCCGTCACCCGTGATCGAACACCTGTTCGAACTGGTGGCCACACTAGCGCGGGTGACGTCGAGGTGGTCAAGCCCGCCGGGGCACGGGGGCGGGGCGTGCGCCGAGCGGTCGCTCAGGCGCGCAGGTGCGAGAGGTTCTGCAGCACCTCGAGGCTCGCCGTCGAGCGGTTCATCGTGATGAGGTGCAGGCCCGGGGCGCCCTCCCCGAGCATCCGGTCGGCGAGCTCGGTGGCGATCTCGACGCCCACGGCCCGCACCGCCGCGGGGTCGCCGTCGACGGCCTGGAGGCGGTCGACGACGGCCGCGGGCAGGGGCGTGCCCATGAGCTGGGCCATCCGCCGGATCTGCTTGACGCTCGTCACCGGCATGAGACCGGGGGTGATCGGCAGGTCGCGGCGGGCGGCGACCTCGTCGCGCAGCCGCAGGTAGGACTCGGCGTCGAAGACCATCTGGGTCACGGCGAAGCTCGCGCCGGCGTCGGCCTTGCGCACGAGGGTCTCGACGTCGTCGCGCAACGAGGCAGAGCTCGGGTGCACGTCGGGGAAGGCCGCGACGCCGACCTCGAAGCCGCCGACCTCGCGCACGAGGGCGACGAGGTCCTCGGCGTGATCGAGCCCCTGCGGGTGGGCGGTCCACTCGCCGCCGGGGTCACCGGGCGGGTCGCCGCGCAGGGCGAGGACGTGGTCGATGCCGGCGGCGGCGTACCCGGCGAGCACCTCGCGCAGGTCGTCGACGCTCTGGCTGACGCACGTGAGGTGCGCCATCGCGGTGAGCGAGGTGCGCTGGCCGATCTGCTCGGTGACGCGCAGCGTGCGGTCCTGGCTCGAGCCGCCCGCGCCGTAGGTCACCGACACGAAGTCGGGGGCGAAGGGCTCGAGGCGCGCGATCGCCTCCCACAGCACCGCCTCGCCCGCGTCGTCCTTGGGCGGCATGAACTCGAAGCTGATCGAGGGACGCGTCGAGGAGAGCCGCTGCGGGATGGTCCCGCCGGGTGCGCTGGGCGACGTCATGGCGGCGACGATAGCCCGCGGGCCTGCCCGTAGGCTGGCGCGTACCTGCTGCTGAGACCGCCGCCGACGTCGCCGCTCGCAGCACCGACCGCACCGCCCGACCCCACCCTCGAGGAGCCGACGTGCCCGACCCCTTCGCCGCCGACCTGCGGGGCCGGGTCCAGGCCCAGCTCGATGCCGAGATCGCCCGTCAGCAGCGTCATCTCGACGAGATGGGTCCGGACGTCGCCGACCTCACCGACGCGATCAGCTCGCTCGTGCGCGGCGGCAAGCGGCTGCGCGCCGCCTTCGCCTACTGGGGCTGGCGCGCGGGGGGCGGCGAGGACGGGCACGTGCCGGTGGCCCTCGCCTCGGCGATGGAGCTCTTCCAGGCCGCGGCCCTGCTCCACGACGACGTCATGGACGACTCCGACACCCGCCGCGGCGCCCCCGCGGCGCACCGGGCGCTCGCCGCCGCGCACGCGCAGCGCGGGTGGCGCGGCGACGCCGACCGCTTCGGCCTGTCCGGGGCGATCCTTGCCGGCAACCTCTGCCTCGACTGGTGCGACGACCTCGTCGTGCGCTCGGGCCTGCCGGCCGACCGTCTCGCCGCGGCGTGGGAGGTCCTCGAGCGGATGCGCACGCAGCTCATGGCCGGCCAGTTCATCGACGTCGTCGAGTCGATGCAGCCGTGGTCGGCCGCCGACGGCCCGGAGCGCGTCGAGCGGGCCCGGCGCGTGCTGCGCTACAAGAGCGCGAAGTACTCCGTCGAGCACCCCCTGCTCATCGGCGCGGCCGCCGCGGGAGCCTCGCCGGCGACGCGCGAGGCGCTCTCGCGCCACGGGCTCGCCCTCGGCGAGGCCTTCCAGCTGCGCGACGACCTCCTCGGCGTCTTCGGCGACCCCGACGAGACGGGCAAGCCGGCCGGCGACGACCTGCGCGAGGGCAAGCGCACGGTCCTCGTCGCCCGGGCCTGGCTGGCCGCCGACGTCGCGCAGCGGGCCTGGCTCGAGGAGCACCTCGGCGACCCCGATCTCGAGGACGCGCAGGTGGCGCGCTTCCGCGAGCTGCTGACGAGCACCGGCGCGGTGGCCGAGGTCGAGGCCGAGATCACCCGGCTGGTCGACGCCTCACGCACCGCCCTCGACGAGGTCTCGGGCCTGCCGGGCGCGCGACCCGAGGCGGTCGAGGCCCTCGCCGAGCTCGTCGAGCTCGCCACCGCGCGCACCGCCTGACCCCTACCCTGAGGGGGTGGCGCTGCTCTTCCTCCACGGGGCCGGCGGGCACGACGAGGACCAGGTCCTCGTGCGCGCCCTGCGGGAGGGGCTCGCCGAGCCCGTCCTCGCCCCGCGGCTGCCCGACGAGGACATGACCCACGACGCGTGGGCCGCGTGCATCCGCGACGCGATCACCCCGCAGGTGCGCACGGTCGTCGGCCACTCCTTCGGCGGGTCCACCGTGCTGCGCATGGCGACCCAGGCCGACCTCGGCGTCGACCACCTCGTGCTGCTCGCCGCGCCGGACTGGGGGCCGAAGGGGTGGGACGTCGCCGACTACGCGCTGCCGGACGACGCCGCAGAGCGGCTCGACCCCGCGCTGCGGGTCACCCTGCACCACTGCGCCGACGACGAGGTCGTGCCGGCCGGGCACCTCGACCTGCTGAGCGCACGCATCCCGGCCGCGCGGCGGGTCCTGCACGACCGCGGCGGTCACCAGCTGATGGGCGACGCGACCACGGTCGTCGTCGGGTCGCTCTCGCCCGCGCCGTGACGGCGCGGGCCCTGCCGACCGGCTAGAGCGCCTCTTCCATCGCCCGGCGACGCACCTCGGTCTTGAAGCCCGCTCGGATGGCCTCGACCGGGGTGGTCGCGCCCCCGGGCAACGTCTCGTCGCGGGCGAAGAGCCAGGCGACGACCTCGTCGTCGCTCATCCGGGCGTCGCGCAGCACGGTGAAGGTGCCGCGCAGCGCCGGGAGCGGCCCGTCGTCGTCGACGAAGGCCGCCGGCACCTGCAGCACGCGGCGCTCCCCGACCCGGACGGCGACGAGGTCGCCCTCCTCGATCATCCGGCGCACGTCGGTGAGACGGACACCGAGCCGCTGCGCGACGTCGGGGATGGCGAGCCACTCGCCGACGAGGTCCTCGAGGGCGTCGTGACCGGAGACGGGGGCGCCCGGCTGGGCGAGGTCCTGGGGCTGCTCGGTGCTCATCGGACCAGTCTCCCAGAGCCCGGGCCCCCGTCCGCACGCCGCACCGGGCCTCGCGTCGCCGCGCGAGGTCGGCCGAGCTGGGGTAGCGTCTCGCGCGAATGATTCACACGAGTCAGCACACGCCACACCCGCCACACACAGTCCCGACGGTCGCCACCGGCTCGCGGACGCGACGCGCCACCCCCTTCGACCGACGTCGCGACCACCGCCCTCGGCGAGTGACCTCGGGTACCGAGGAGAGCACCATGGTCCTGCCGATCGTCGTCCCCCCTGCCACCGTCCCGCCCGCGCTCGACCTGCCCGCGCTGCCGGCCTCCGTCCACAGCGAGGAGCGGGCCGGCCGCACCCACACCGTGCGCAGCGGCGAGACCCTCTACGACATCGCCGAGCGCTACGGCACGAGCGTCGGCGCGCTGCGCCGGCACAACCAGCTCGACGCGGGCTTCATCTACCCCGGTCAGCACCTGCGCATCCCCTCCGGCGGCGCCTCGAGCCCCGCGGCGAAGCCCGCCCGCAGCGCCGCGACCCGCGGGTACACCGTGCGCAGCGGCGACACCCTCTACGGCATCGCGGCGCGCCACGGCATGTCGGTCGGGCGCCTCGCCTCCCTCAACGGCGTCTCCAGCGAGTCCTTCATCCACCCGGGTCAGACGCTGCGCGTGCACGGCACCGCCGCACGCCCCGCGAAGCGTCCGGCCGCCCGCACCAGCGGGTCGCGCCACACCGTGGCCGCCGGCCAGACGCTGTCGGGCATCGCCTCCCAGCACGGCATGTCGGTGACGCGCCTGGCCAAGATCAACGGGCTGTCCGCCCGCTCCTTCATCTACCCCGGTCAGCGCCTGCGCGTCGCCGGCACGAGCCGCCCCGCCGCGACGACGACCGGCGGGGCCGGCTTCGACCACAACACCTTCGCCGGGCGCACCTACCCCAACGAGATCGTCTCCGCCGCCAGCCGCAACCGTCAGACCCTCGCCGGACGCCCGGTGCCGAGCCGCTCGCAGGTCCGCGCGAAGATCGTCGCGACCGCCCAGCGCTACGGCGTCGACCCCTCGCTCGCCCTCGCGATCTCCTACCAGGAGTCCGGGTGGGACCAGCGCCAGGTCTCCGTCGCCAACGCCGTCGGCGTCATGCAGGTCATCCCGTCCTCGGGCGACTGGACCTCGGGCCTCGTCGGGCGCCGCCTCGACCTGCTCGACACCGACGACAACATCACCGCCGGCGTCGTGCTCCTGCAGCAGCTGACCCGGATGGCGTCGAGCGACTCGCAGGCGATCGCCGGGTACTACCAGGGGCTGGGCTCGGTGCAGAAGCACGGGATGTACGCCGACACGCGGGGGTACGTGAAGAACGTGCAGGCACTGCGCGCCACAATGTGAGGTCATGGGGGCACGCAGCGGCGTTGAGGACCTCGTCGGCATCACGCTCGACGGGCGCTACCGCGTGCTCGAGCACCTCGCCGACGGCGGCATGGCCTCGGTCTACCGCGGGCTCGACACCCGTCTCGAGCGCGATGTCGCGATCAAGATCATGCGCCCCGACCTCGCGGCCGACGACACCTTCGTCTCCCGCTTCCGGCGTGAGGCCCGCAGCGCGGCCCGCCTGGCGCACCCGCACGTCGTCGGCGTCCACGACCAGGGCGAGAGCGACCGCCTCGTCTTCCTCGTCATGGAGCACGTGCCCGGGCAGACCTTGCGCGAGGTGCTGCGCACCGAGGGGGCACTGAGCCCCCGCGCGGCGCTCGACCTCCTCGAGCCGGTCCTCGCCGGACTGGCCGCCGCGCACGACGCCGGCCTCGTCCACCGCGACGTCAAGCCCGAGAACGTCCTCATCCGCGACGACGGCACGGTCAAGGTCGCCGACTTCGGGCTCGCCCGGGCCGTCTCCTCGCAGACCGCGACCGGCACGACCGGGGTGCTCCTCGGCACGGTGAGCTATCTGTCGCCCGAGCAGGTCGAGCGCGGCATCGCCGACCCGCGCAGCGATGTCTACGCCGCCGGTCTGCTCCTCTTCGAGATGCTCACCGGCCGCAAGGCCGTCGACGGCGAGACCCCGATCCACGTCGCCTTCCAGCACGTGCACGGCGACCTCCCGAGCCTGCGCACCACCCGCCCCGACGTGCCCGTCGCCCTCGACGAGCTCGTCGCCGCGGCGGTCGCGCGGGACCCCGACGAGCGTCCTCGGGACGCCTCGACCTACCTCGGGCTCGTGACCCGCGTGCGTCGGCAGCTCGGCGACGCCGAGCTCGACGCCCGGCCGGCACCGGGCAGCGCGCACGAGCGCAGCACCCGCAGCGACGAGACGGCGCTGCTCGACGCGACCGCCGGCGGCTCGCGCCGACCCGACGTCGTGGGCGCCCGGGCCGAGCGGTCGGGGGCGACCGAGGCGACGCGCACGAGCCCCACCACCGCGACCGACCTCGCGACCGGGCCGCAGGACCCGCCGGCGCGACGCCGCTCCCCCTTCGCCCTCATCGGTCTCGCCCTGCTCGTCGCCGCGCTCGCCGGAGGTCTGTGGTGGGGCACGCTCGGCCAGCGCACCACGGTGCCCGAGGTCGCCGGCGCCGACGCGAGCACCGTCGAGGCGCGCCTCACGGGCGCCGACCTGCGGCTGAGCACGAAGCAGGCCTTCGACGAGGACGTCGCCCCCGGCGTCGCCATCGGCTCGACCCCGGCCGCCGGCCAGGAGGGGCGGCGCGGCGACGAGGTCGTCGTGACCTTCTCGAAGGGGCCGGAGCGCTACGAGGTGCCCTACCTCACCCGCCTGACGAAGGACGCGGCGAGCGCCCGCCTGGCCCGCGACCACCTCGTCGTCGGCTCGACGACGAGCGAGCACCACGAGTCCGTGCCGCAGGGCCAGGTCATCCGCACGGACCCGACGACCGGCACGAAGATGCGCCGCGACGCGAAGGTCGCCCTCGTGCTCTCGAAGGGCCCGCAGCCCGTCGCCATCCCCTCCGTCACCGGTCAGCCCTACGAGAGCGCGAAGACCACGCTCGAGGAGGCCGGCTTCGTCGTCGAGCGGGCGGCGGACGTCAACGACCAGTCCGTGCCGAAGGGGTCGGTCGTCTCGCAGGACCCCGCCAGCGGCGGCACCGGCGTGCGTGGCGACACCGTGACGCTCGCGGTGTCCAAGGGGCCGGTCATGGTGACGATCCCCGACGTCGAGGGCAAGAGCGAGAGCGATGCGAAGAGCGCCCTCGAGGGCGCCGGGCTCGCGGTGAAGGTCCAGCGCTTCTTCGGCAGCCCGCTGGACCAGGTCCGCGCGACGAGCCCGCGGGCCGGCACGAGCGTGCCGAAGGGGAGCACCGTCACCATCCTCGTCGTGTGATCCGGCCCCACACTGGGCTCATGACGCCCGACCCGCGCCCTCCCGTGAGCCGGCCCCGCCGCTGGCTCGTCCCCCTCGCGGCCACCGCGGTGGTCCTCGGCGTCCTCGACGCGCTGTGGATCTCGCTCGTGGCGCGGGGCCTGTACGAGGACGGGCTCGGTGACCTGCTCGCCGACCCGCTCGTCGGCTGGGCGGCCGGGGTCTTCTACGTCGTCTACGCCGTCGCGGTCACCGTGCTCGTCGTGCGTCCGGAGCTCGACACCGGCACGACCGGGACCGCCGCGGCGAAGGGGGCAGTGCTCGGGGTCGCCGCGTACGCGACCTTCGGCTTCACCGACCTCGCGATCGTGCAGGGGTGGCCGGTGCGGCTCGCCGTCGTCGACACGGTCTGGGGCGGGGTGCTCACGGCCGCGACCGGCGCCGCGGCCCACGCGGCCTCGCGACGGGCGGGTGCGTGATGGTGACCCGGATCAGCGCCACCGGGCCGGCCCCGGCGAGCACCGCGTGGTCGCGCTACGTGACCCGCGAGGCGTGGCCGACGTGGGCGCCGCACATCCGTCGGGTGCGTCCTGAGGGCGAGATCCGCCCCGGTGACCGCGGGGTCGTCCTCGGGCCGCTCGTCAGCCTCGTGCCGTACACGATCCTCGAGCGGGACGACGCCCTGCGCCGGTGGTCCTGGTGGGTCGGGGTGGGCCCGGTCGGGGTGCGCCTCGACCACGGCGTCGACGAGGGGCCGGAGGGCACGACCGCGTGGGCCGACGTGCACCTCCCGGCGCCGCTCGTCGCGATCTACCGGCCGCTGGCCGGCAGCGCGCTGCGCCGCCTCGTCGGGGGCTGAGCGGGCTCAGCCCCCGGGGGGGGTGCTCAGCGGGCGCTGAGCATCTCCGCGACGAGGAAGGACAGCTCGAGGCTCTGCTGGTGGTTCAGACGCGGGTCGCACACGCTCTCGTAGCGCTTGTTGAGGTCCTCGTCGAGGATCCGCTCGGCGCCGCCGAGGCATTCGGTGACGTCGTTGCCGGTGAGCTCGACGTGGATGCCGCCGGGCACGGTGCCGACCTCGCGGTGGGCGTGGAAGAAGCCGCGGACCTCGTCGACGACGTCGTCGAAGTCGCGGGTCTTGTAGCCCGACGCCGACTCGAAGGTGTTGCCGTGCATCGGGTCGCAGATCCACGTGACCATCGAGCCGCTCGTCTTGACCGCCTCGAGCAGCGGCGGGAGCGCCTCGCGGATCCGGCCGGCGCCCATGCGGGTGATGAGCGTGAGGCGGCCGGGCTCGCGACGCGGGTCGAGCCGGTCGATGATGCCGAGCAGGTCCTCGGGGGCGAGCTTGTCGCTGACCTTGAGACCGATGGGGTTGCGGATGCGCGAGACGAAGTCGAGGTGCGCGTGGTCGGTCTGGCGCGTGCGCTCGCCGACCCACACGAAGTGGCCGGAGGTGTTGTAGAGGTCGCCGGTGCGCGAGTCGACCCGGGTCATCGGGCGCTCGTAGTCGAGGAGGAGCGCCTCGTGGGCAGACCAGAACTCGGTCCCCTTGAGCGCGTCGAAGTCGACGCCGCACGCGGCCATGAACTTCATCGCCTTGTCGATGTCGCGCGCCAGGCCCTCGTAGCGGGCGTTGGCGGCGTTGGCGACGAAGCCGCGGTTCCAGTCGTGGACGTGGCGCAGGTCGGCGAAGCCCCCGCGGGTGAAGGCGCGCACGAGGTTCATCGTCGCGGCGCTGCTGTGGTAGCCGCGCAGGAGACGCTGGGGGTCGGGGCGACGGGCCTCGGGGGTGAACTCGAAGTCGTTGACCATGTCGCCGCGGTAGGCCGGCAGCTCGACGCCCTCGCGGGTCTCGGTGTCCTTGCTGCGGGGCTTGGCGTACTGCCCGGCCATGCGCCCGATCTTCACGACGGGCATGCCGGCGCCGTAGGTGAGGACGGCGGCCATCTGCAGGATCGTCTTGACGCGGTCGCGGATGTTGTCGGCGGTCGCGTTGACGAAGGTCTCCGCGCAGTCGCCGCCCTGGAGCACGAAGGCCTCGCCGATGGCCGCGGACGCGAGCCGGTCGCGCAGGTCGTCGCACTCCCCCGCGAAGACGAGCGGGGGGTAGCTCTCGAGGGTCGCCACGACATCGGCGAGCGCGGCCTGGTCGGGCCAGGTCGGCTGCTGCGCGGCGGGCAGGTCTGCGGACAGGGCCGCGCGGATCTGAGCGGAAGGTGCTGCGGTGGTCACCGGCACAGTCTAGGTACCGCCGCAGAGCTCAGCCCGGGGTGTCCAAGCCGCGGCTGATCGCGAAGCGCGTGAGCTCGACCCGGTTGTGCAGGTGGAGCTTGCCGAGGATGTTCTGCACGTGGTTCTGCACCGTGCGGTGCGAGAGGACGAGGTCGGCGGCGATCTCCTTGGCGGTCATGCCCATCGCGACGTAGCGCAGGATCTCGGTCTCGCGCTCGGTGAGCTCGGGGACCGCGCTGACCTGCCCCTTCGGCTCCGGCTCGGGCTGCCCCGAGCGGGCCTTCATGTCACGAAACTCGCCGAGCACCATCCCGGCCAGACCGGGGGTGAAGACGGCCTGGCCCTGCGCCGTCTCGTGCACGGCGCGGCGGATCTCCTCGCCGGAGGCGGACTTCACGAGGTAGCCCGACGCCCCCGCCTTGATCGTCGCGAGGACGTCGCGCTCCTCGCCGGACGCGGAGAGGATGAGGATGCGGGTCGGCAGGTCGGCGATGGCGGCGCACACCTCGTCGCCGCGCAGGCCCGGCAGGTTGAGGTCGAGGACGAGGACGTCCGGTGTCGTCGCCCGGGTGCGCGCGACCGTCGAGGGCCCGTCACCGGCGGTGCCGACGACGCGCAGTCCGTGGTCCTCGAGGTCGGCGACGAGGGCGTCCCGCCACAGCGGGTGGTCGTCGGCGACGAGGACGGTGGTCGGCTGCTCGCTCATGGCCGTGAGCCTGCCACGTCGGGGCGCGGCACACGCAGGGTCACGGTGCACCCGGAGCCGGGTCGTGATCTCCAGCCCGCGCTGCCCCCGAGGTCGCGCACGCGCCCGGCGATCGAGGACGAGCAGCCCAGGCGGCCCTGGTCGGCGGCCTCGTCGAGCCGCTCGTCGGTCATGCCCGCACCGTTGTCGCGCACGGTGACGACGACCTCCTCGCCTGTGTCGTCGAGCAGGACCCAGGCCCGCGCGCCCTCCCCCGCGTGCCGCTCGACGTTGTCGAGCGCGGCGGCGACGGCGGCGTCGATCTCGTCGACGTGGTGAGCCGGCAGCACGACCGTGCGGGCCGGCAGGACGACCTCGACGGACGCGGTGCGTCGCTCCGCCAGCCGGCTGGCGAGATCGGCCCGGTCGTCGTGCGCGTCACGGGACGGGGTCGCGGGTGACGTGGCGAAGGGGACGTGCCCCCGCCCGCCGCGCACGTCCGGGTGGGCCGCGTCGAGGAGCGCGGGCTCGACCCGGGTGATGAGGGTGCGCAGCGCCCGCTCCTGGTCGGCGGCGAGCTCGGCGAGGGCGAGCGACTCTCCCCCGATCTCGCGGCCCCGCCGGTTGATGAGGGCGAGCGCCTGCAGGACGCCGTCGTGCACCTGGCGCCCGATCCGCTCGCGCTCGGCGAGCCGCTCCGAGGCGGTGATCGCGGCCTCGAGGCGCACCTGCGACTCCCGGGCGAGGTTGACGGCCAGGCCGACGAGGGCGCCGAGCAGGAGGAGCAGGACGATGTTGTGGTAGGTCAGCGCGCTGTCGGGATCGGCCTGCACGAGGTTCGAGACGGCGACCACGACGGCGACGAGCAGACCGCCGCGGATCCCGGAGTACAGGGCACCGGCCATGACCGCGCTCGCCGACCAGTTCGTGGGGATCGTCGGCACCCCGCCGGCCACGGCGTCGGGGCTGTAGGCGAGGTTCGTCGCGAGGACCGCGCCGACGACGATCGCGGTCTCGACGACGATCGCCAGGCGGGTGGGGCGGGGCAGCAGCGGCGCGACGAGCGACCACGCGAGGAGCACGAGGAGCACGGCGACCGCCACCCACGGGGCGTCGAGGTCGGCGCGGTGGGTCCACACGACGACGCTCGCGTAGACCAGGGACAGCAGCCGGTAGATCGCCAGGCCACGGCCCGCGGCGGAGTCGATGAGGGGCGAGGGGGCGTACCGGGTGGCCGGCACGGCGGGGGGCACCTCTGCCTGCCTCAGGAGCCCTCGGCCCAGGGCGACGGGGTCCCCTGGGGCTGGTCAGCCGCGTCGAGGGCCTCCTCGAGCTCCTTGGCGGCCCGGCCGGGCTTGGCCGCCTCCTGCAGCTGGCGCGCCCGGTTGCGGGCGCGGGTGAGCAGGCGCTCCTTCATCGCCGTCGCGTACATGTCGACGTACTCCTGCTCGGAGAGCTGCATGAGCTCGTACATGATCTCGTCGGTCACCGAGCGCAGGACGAAGCGGTCGCCCTCCATGCCCTCGTAGCGCGAGAAGTCGAGCGGGGCCCCGATGCGCACGCCGATCCTCATGATGTTCGGGACGAGCTGGCCCGTGGGCTGGGCCTTGTCGGTGTCGATCATCGCGACCGGGATGACGGGCACCCCGGCGGTGAGGGCCATGCGGGCGACCCCCGTGCGCCCGCGGTAGAGGCGCGAGTCCGGCGAGCGGGTCCCCTCCGGGTAGAGACCGAGCAGCTCACCGCGCTCGAGCACCCGCAGGCCGGAGCGCAGCGCCGCCTCGCTCGCCTTGCCGCCGGAGCGGTCGATGGGCAGCTGGCCGACGGCCCGGAAGAAGAAGGCGGTGAGCCGGCCCTTGACCCCGGTGCCGGTGAAGTAGTCGGCCTTGGCGAGGAAGGTCACCCGTCGGTCGACCACGAGCGGCAGGAAGATCGAGTCCGAGAAGGACAGGTGGTTGCTCGCGAGGATGGCCGCGCCGTCGGCGGGGACGTGCTCGAGCCCCTCGACCCGGGGCCGGAAGAGCGCCCGGAGCAACGGGCCGAGGACGACTCGCTTGAGTATCCAGTAGAGCAACGGTGCTTCCCTCCTCGTCGGCGGCTCGCACTCTACCGGCCGCTGACGCGGCGCGACGGACGTGCGACGATGACAGGCGTGAGCCCGTCCTCGATGGAACCCGACGAGGTCGACGCCGCCTTCGCCGACATCGTCGCCCGGCTGGAGGCCGAGCGTGGTCCTCGTGATGCCCCTCGTGCCGACGAGGACGTCGACCTCGGGCCCGCCGACGAGCACGACGAGACCGGGCGCCCCGCCCCCAGCACCCCGCAGCGACCTCTCGACTACCCCCGTGCCGTCGACCCGCGCAGCTTCCGCAGCCCGCCCCCGGCCCGCGAGCCGCGCGAGGACGACGACGTCGAGCCGCCCCGGCCGGCAGCGCCCGCCGTGCCCCCGACCCCGTGGCGTGCCGACGCCACCTCGGTCGTCGACGCGGTGCTCGGCGACGACGACGCCGAGCCCTTCGTGCCCGGTCCGACGGCGGCCCTGCCGCCGGCGACCGACCGCACCTTCTGGCTCGCGGTCGTCGGTCTCGTCCTCGGCCCGGTGATGCTCGTCGTCGCCGTCCTCGGACGCGACGGGGTCTCGCCGTGGTGGGCCTGGCTCGGCATCGGCCTCATGGTCGTCGGCTTCGGCGCGCTCGTCACCCGTCTGCCGCGCGAGCGCGACGACGGCGACGACGGCGCCCGGCTCTGACCTCGCGCCGGCTCAGCCGGCGCCGGACGCGGTCGGGGCGCCCGGCACCTCGAGGTCGACCCACACGGGTCGGTGGTCGCTCGCGGCGACGAGGTCCTCGTAGAGCCACGGCACCTCCTGGTGCGGCAGCACCGTGAGGTCGGGGGTCGCGAAGACGACGTCGAGGACGCGGTCGGGCAGGTTCGCCGGGTAGGTGGGGGTGAGCGGGCTGACCACCCGCATCCGCTGGCCGAAGAGCTGCCAGGCCTGCCCGTCCTCCTGCTCGTTGAGGTCGCCCGCGAGGACCGCCGGGCCGGGGAGCGCGTCGAGCGAGGCGAGGATCTGGCGCGCGTGACGCACCCGCTCCGGGGCGTCGAGCGAGAGGTGGACGCTGACGACGCTCACCGCCGGACCGCCGAAGGGGGCGACCCGCGTCACCGCGTAGCCGCGCCGGTCCCCGCGGCGGGCGGGCAGGGGGTGGTGGGTGACCGAGAGGACCTGCGTGCGCAGGCTCGTCAGCACCGAGGTCTGCCCGCTGCGGTGGTCGCGGCCCGACCACACGAGGCCGCAGCGCCGCGCGAGGTCGGTGACCCGCGTGGCCACCGGCGGGATCCACGGCACCTCCTGCAGGCACAGGACGTCCGGGTCGACCGCCCGCACGGTGCGGGCCAGCGCCGCGACGTCGTCCTGCAGCGCACGCAGGTTGTACGACGCGACGCGCAGGCTCATGCCGGCCGGCCCGCCGGGCCGGGGTGGTCGAGCGAGTCCGAGGCGAGCGCGGCCGCGCCGATGAGACCGGCGTCGGGGCCGAGCGTCGCGACCTCGATGCGTGCCTGCGGGCGGTAGCCGCGCCCGGTGAGCTGACGGCCGAAGGCCTCGCGGGCCGGGCCGAGCAGCAGGTCCTGGGCGGCGCTCACCCCTCCGCCGACGACGAAGACCTCCGGGTCGATGGCCGCGGCGAGGTTGGCCATGCCGACACCGAGCCACGTGCCGATCTCGGCGAGCAGCTCGACCGACGTGCGGTCGCCGGCCCGGGCGGCCTCGGTGATCATCGGGCCGGTGAGGTTGGCGGGGTCGCCGTCGGCGCGGGCGAGCAGGTCGCTCGCGACCGGCGAGCGGGCGCCGACGAGGCCACGCGCCTCGCGCACGAGCGCGTTGCCCGACGAGTACTGCTCCCAGCAGCCGCGGTTGCCGCACTCGCAGCGCAGGCCGCTCGGCACGACCTGCATGTGCCCGAACTCCCCGGCGATGCCGTAGCGGCCGCGCATGAGCACGCCGTCGACGAGCAGCGCCCCGCCGATGCCGGTGCCAAGCGTGATCATCACGGCGTGGCTGGTGTCCTGGGCGACGCCGAAGCGGTGCTCGGCCCACAGGGCGGCGTTGGCGTCGTTGTCGACGGTGATCGGCAGGTGGACCCGGCGCGAGAGCGACTCGCGCAGCGGCTCGTCGCGCCACGACAGGTGCGGGGCGAAGACGACCCGGCTGCGGTCGGCCGAGACGAAGCCCGCGGCGCCGATGCCGACGGCACGCACGGCGTCGCGCTCGGTCTGGGCGAGCAGCTCCTCGACGACGGAGACGATCGCGTCCTCGACGACCGACGGGGCGGTCGAGCGGTGCGGGGTGTCGCGCCGGGTGCGCCCGACGATCGTGCCGGTCTCGTCGACGAGCCCTCCGGAGACCTTCGTGCCGCCGATGTCGACGCCGACGGTGAGCCCGCCGCTCATGCCGCTCCCCCGGTGCGCTCGGCGAGGACGGTGCGCGCTCGGTGGGCCGCGCCGACGACCCCGGCGTCGTCACCGAGCTCGGCGAGGACGATCGAGGGCGACGGGCGGTGACCCCGCCCGATCTGGTGGCGGGCGAAGGCCGTGCGCACCGGGGCCAGGACGAGGTCACCCGCGGCGGACAGACCGCCGCCGATGACGACGAGGCGGGGGTCGAGCACGGCGCACACGGTCGCGATGCCGTGGCCGAGCCGGGTGCCGACCTCCTCGAGGAGCTCGACGCTGGCGAGGTCTCCCCCTTCGGCCAGCTCGGTGACGTCGGTGCCCTTGAGCTGTGACGCGTCTCCCCCGCAGCGTCGGCGCAGCGCCTCGCCGATCGGCGAGGCCGACTCGACGAGCTCGCGGGCCGAGCGGGTGAGCGCACTGCCGGAGGCGTAGACCTCGAGGCAGCCACGGTTGCCGCAGCCGCAGCGCGGGCCGTCCGGGTCGAGGACGACGTGGCCGAGCTCGCCGCCGATGCCGAAGGCCCCGGTGAGCAGGCGCCCGTGCGAGACGCAGCCGCCGCCGACCCCCGTGCCGAGGGTGAGCAGGACCATGTCGTCGACGTCGCGCCCGGCGCCGAAGACGTGCTCGCCCCAGGCCGCGGCGTTCGCGTCGTTCTCGACGACGACCGGCAGGCCGACGAGGCGCTCGACCCGCTCGCCGAGGTCGACGTCGCGCCAGGCGATGTTGGGGGCGAACCACACGTGGCCGCGGGCGCCGTCGACGAAGGCTGCGCACGCGAGACCCACCGCGGAGACGGGCTCGTCGGCGGCCGCGACGAGCTCGGCGATGACGCCGCTCGTGGCCGTGATGATGTCCTCGGTGCTGTCGGCCGGGGTCGCGACCCTCGCCCGGGCGAGGACGGCGCCGTCGGGCGCGACGAGCGCTCCGGCGATCTTCGTGCCGCCGATGTCGATGCCGATGGTCGGTGCGTGCTCGCTCACGAGGTCATCCTGCCGTGGTCGGGGAGGTCCTCGTCACGCACGGGCACGACCACGCGCGCGCGAGGGGGGCGGGGCGGGGGCTCGGTGCCCTCGCCGAGGAGGTGGGCGACACCCTCGCCGGCGAGGACGAGGCCCGCGAGGACGCGGTCGGCGCTCGCCGGGTCGACGCGCCGCAGGCGGTCGAGCAGGTCGTCGGCGTCGGCGGCGCGCACCTGCTCGAGCAGCGCCTCGAGGATCCCGGCGAGCGGGTCGGGCGCGCTCATCGCGGCCACACGCTCTCGTCGGGCTCGAGCTCGACGGTGAGGACGCCGGCGCGCATGCTCGCGTCGACGACCCGGCACCGGCGGTGCAGCGGGCTCAGACGGGTGCACCGGCTGCGCCGGCCGGCCGTGACGACGAGGTCGTCGTCCTCGCGCTCGAGGGTGATGTCGCGCGCGGTGAGCCCGGGCAGGGACAGCCGCAGGACGAAGGGGGACGCCTCCCCCGCCGCACCGGCGGCACCGGCGGCATCCGGCGCGGCGGCCGCCGCACCGTCAGGGTCCGGCGCGCCCGCCGCCGAGGCGTCGGGTGACGACCCGTCGTGTCTCGAGCCGTCCCGGGCCGGGTCCATGGCCTGGTCCACGGCCGCGGTGGGGTCGGCGACCCGGCGGCCCATGAGGGCGAGCGCCAGCGCGAGCTCGGCGGTGCGGCCGGCCTCGACGAGCCCGTTGGCGGGCAGGTGGTGGACGGTCGCGTCGCCGCACAGCCGGGCGTCGAGGAGGTCCATGAGGTGGGTGACGGCGCGCAGCGCGTCGATCGTCGCGGCCGGTGGGCGGGGCAGCCCGATGCCGGCCGGGGCGACGACGGCGTCCCAGCGGGCGACGAGGGGCACGAGGGAGCGCGCGAGGCGGGCTGCGCGGTCGGGCAGGGCGACGAGACGGGCCGGGTCGCTGCCGGGGGGCACGAGGAGCACGACGTCCTCGAGGTCCTCGCCCGGGGCGCTGGCGAGCACCGCCGCGGCCCCGAGCAGGGCGAGCAGGTCGCCGTCGCGCAGCACGGCGGTGAGGTCGCGGACGACCTCGCCGGGCAGCTCGGCGGCGAGCAGCAGGTCCTCGGCGCTCGTCGTGAGCACGGCGAGGGCTGCCGGCGCGTGGTCGCGGGCGTCCTCGTGGGTGCTGTCGTCGCCCCAGGTGAGGACCCGGGCGCCCGGACGGCGCGCCACGAGGTCGGCGACGAGCACCCGTCGTCGGGGCTCGTCGCCACCGGTGACGAGGTGCAGCGCACTCACCCCCGGTCGGCCCCGGTCAGGCCTCGCACCGCTTCTTGAGGTCCTTGAGCGCGGTGTCGGTGATGACCTTCGCGGCCTTGCGCTTGATCATCCCGAGCATCGGGATGGTGACGTCGACGAGCAGGTCGTAGGTCACCCGGGTCATGCCCTCGCCCTCGTCCTCGAGCGTGTACGAGCCGTCCATCGCCTTGAGGATCGTCGCCTCGACGAGGGTCCACGACGCGACGCCCAGGCCCGCCTCGTCGACGTCCCACGAGTAGTCGAGCGTATAGGTGTCCTTGATCGGGCTGGCGTCGAGGCGGAAGCGAGCCCGGTCGGGCCACCCGTCGCCGTCCTCGGAGAGGATCTCGACCTCCCTGATCTCCTTGGCCCACTGCGGGTAGGCCTCGAGGTCGGCGATGACGTCGAGGACCTCGCCCGCGGGGGCCTGGATGACGATCGTCGAGCGGGTGCTGTCTGCCATGGCGGCGAGACTACCCGGCGCTCTGCGCCCGTCCCTCGATCTCGTCCTTGACCTCGTGGACGAGCCGTTTCCACCCCACCGTGTGGTCCCGGGCGAGGGTCGCCGGCGAGCGCCACGGGTGCCTGCCCGTGCCGCGGACGTAGTGGTGCACGAGGGTCCCGCCGGGCACCGGCTCGAGCCAGATCTCCATGCTCCCGACGAGCCTGCCCGTCGAGACCCAGCGCACCCCCTTCGGCCCGCGGTCCTCGACCTCGCCGACCCCGCACCCCCGCGGCCAACCCGTCGCGCCCGGATCCGGCAGGCCCCGCGCGTCGAGGGCGGCGCGGACGTCCTCGGCGGCCCCCCGCACGAAGGTGTCGTCGACGACGTCGACCCGGCCGACCCGCATCGCGTCCTCCCACCTCGTGCGCCACGTGCCCGGCCAGGGGTGGACCTCGTCACCATCTGCCGAGTCTGCTGTCGAGGACGCTACCCACTGGTCTAGGTTGAGGCCCACACCCTGACGCCGTCGTCGACGAAGGAGATCCCGTGCAAGACAGCGTGATGCCCCGGCTGGTCGAGGGAGATCCTCGTGACTCCCTGGGCCGGCTGCCCCAGCGCAACGCCGACAACGCGCCGCAGCGCGTGGCCTTCGCGATCAAGGAGCACGGGTCGTGGCGCGACGTCACGACGTCGCAGTTCCTCGACGACGTCCGGGGTCTGGCCAAGGGTTTCGTCGCCGCCGGGATCGAGCCGGGCGACCGTGTCGCGATCATGGCGCGCACCCGCTACGAGTGGACCCTCGTCGACTTCGCCGCGTGGATGGCCGCCGCGGTGCCGGTGCCGATCTACGAGACGAGCTCGGCCGAGCAGGTCGAGTGGATCATCGCCGACTCCGGGGCGAGCGCCCTCGTCGTCGAGACCGCCGCCCACGCGGCGACGGTGCGCCAGGTCGCCGACGGCGTGCCGACGCTGCAGCACACGTGGGTCATCGACAACGGCGACCTCACCTCGGTGAGCGAGCGCGGTGCCGAGATCGAGGACTCCGAGCTCGAGGCGCGTCTCGACGCGACCGGGCGCGACAGCCTCGCGACGATCATCTACACCTCGGGCACGACCGGTCGGCCGAAGGGGTGCGAGCTCACCCACGACAACTTCCTCGGGCTGGCCGAGAACGCCATCGCCAAGCTCGGCGACGTCGTCGCCCGTGACGGCGCCTCGACGTTGCTCTTCCTCCCGCTCGCGCACGTCTTCGCCCGCTTCATCGAGGTCCTGTGCGTCACCGCGGAGGCGAAGATGGGCCACAGCGCCGACATCGCGAACATCCTCGACGACTTCCAGGCCTTCCAGCCCAGCTTCATCCTCGCTGTCCCCCGGGTCTTCGAGAAGATCTACAACAAGGCCAACGAGACGGCGACCGCCGACGGCAAGGGCGCGATCTTCGAGCGCGCCGCCGACACGGCCGTCGCGTACTCCGAGGCGCTCGACAAGGGCTCGGTGCCGCTGGGTCTGAAGATCAAGCACGCCGTCTTCGACAAGCTCGTCTACGCGAAGCTGCGCACGAAGATGGGTGGTCGGGTCCAGTACGCCGTGTCCGGCGGCGCCCCTTTGGGCACCCGGCTGGGTCACTTCTTCCGCGGCGTCGGCGTGACGATCCTCGAGGGCTACGGGCTCACCGAGACGACCGCACCGCTGAGCGTCAACATCCCGGAGAAGGTCAAGATCGGCACGGTCGGCCCGCCCCTGCCCGGTGTCTCGGTACGCATCGAGGAGGACGGCGAGATCCTCGTGCAGGGCCTCAACGTCCTGCGCGGCTACCGCGGCAACGAGCAGGCGAGCGCGGAGGCGGTCGTCGACGGCTGGTTCCACACCGGCGACCTCGGCGAGCTCGACGAGGACGGCTACCTGCGCATCACCGGCCGCAAGAAGGAGATCCTCGTGACCGCGGGCGGCAAGAACGTCGCCCCGGCCGTGCTCGAGGACCGCCTGCGCGCCCACCCGCTCGTCAGCCAGTGCATGGTCGTCGGCGACGGCAAGCCCTTCATCGCCGCGCTCGTGACGATCGACGAGGAGATGCTCCCCGGCTGGGCCGCGAACAACGGTCTCGGCGCGATCACCGTCGCCCAGGCTCGCACCGACGAGACGGTGCTCGCCGAGATCCAGCGTGCGGTCGACGACGCGAACAAGGCGGTCTCGAAGGCCGAGTCGATCCGCAAGTTCGCGGTCCTCGAGGAGGACTTCACCGAGGAGAACGGCACCCTCACCCCCTCGCTGAAGCTCAAGCGCAACGTCGTCATGCGCGACTACGAGGACCAGGTCGAGGCGCTCTACGGCTGACCCGTCACGACGCACCTCGCCCGTCGAGGCGCGTCGGGCGGCCGTCCCGGCTCAGCCCACCCCGCGGTGCAGCAGCTCCCACTGCGACCACGGCTCGCGCTGGGCGACGGCGCGGTCGGCGGTGCCCGCCGACACGAGCCCTGCGGCGACGAGGCGCCCCACCGCCTCTCGCTCGGCCGCGTCGAGCGGCACCTGCCCGGCCAGCTCGGGCTCGACGCCCGCGGAGCGCGGGTCGAGCAGGGCGGTGACCATGCAGTCGTCGCACCCGATCCCCTGGACGGGGCAGGTGCGGCAGTCCACACGCATGACGTCTGGCTTCATCGTGTCCTCCTGTGCGTCGCTTCGACCCGGTGTGCTCGTGCTCGCCCGGTCGTCCGACCAGGCACGACGCACGCTACGAGCGAGCACCGACAGCGTTGGTGGACGTCCGCCCGAGGGGGGCGGCACCCCCTTCGCCCGCTGCCCGAGGGGGCGAGACCGGACCGGACCCGGTGGACCCGGCACACCGGTCCGACCCGGCGCACCTCGTCAGACCGGTCAGACCCAGGTGAGGCTGCGCCCGTGGCCGTGGGTCCACGCCCGGGCCCGCCCGTCGACGCCCAGGCAGAAGTGCCGGGCGCTCGGCGGCGGAGCGGCCGCCGACGCGGCCACCCCGGGGAGCACCGTCGGCCCCTCATTGCTCACCCACACCGCGTCGTGCTCGGCGCACAGCCTCGCCACCTGCTCCGGCCAGGCCGCCCGTAGGGCATCGTCGAAGTACGCCGCGACCGCCGTGTGGAAGACGACGAGCCGGGCATCCGGCGCCTCCTCGCGGGCGCGGGCCATGAGAGGACCGAGGTCGCGGGCCGCGTCCCCCCGCACCGTCGTCCGGGGCTCACGGCCGACGACGGCGACCGCCTCGTCGAGACGCGCGCGCCGGGCGACGTCCTCGGGCCAGACGAGCACGCGCAGCCAGTCCAGGGTCTGCGGGTCGGTGACGTCGAGCGGTGAGAGGTCGAGGCCGCCGCGCCACCTCACGTGCGGTGACGCGTCCGGCAGGTGAGCGGCGGCGACGGGGTCGACGACGCACTCGAAGGTCGGGCTGCCCTCGCCGACCTCGGCGACCTCGTGCCCGTCCTCGTCGAGGTAGCGGTAGGCGTACCGGTCCGGGTAGAGGCACAGCCCGCCGCTCACGCCGACCTCGAGCAGGGCGAGCGGCGCGCCGTCGGCGATCTCGGCGAGCACCGGCAGGAGCGTCGCGCACCGGCCCGGCTCGTTGGTCTGGGTCGAGCGCCGGCGCATCGTCGCGCTCACCTGCGGCCACTGCCGTAGCACGAGGTCGCGCATCGGGCGGTACCCGCCGGGCGCGGGCGCGCCGTGCCAGCGGGCCGCGGCGAAGAGCAGGTTGGGCTGGCGCCGCGGCGGCTCGAGCTCGGCGAGACGGCCGAGGAGCTCCTCGTCGGCCGCGACCCCCTCGCCCCACTCGACGTAGGTGGCCGACTCCCCCGTCGCCTGGTCGCGGGCGAAGGAGCGGTAGAAGTCCGCGGTCTGGGTGAGGTCGCTCGTCGGCAGCACCCGATCAGGCTAGGTCCCGTGTGTCGTCCGTGGCGTTGTCACCGGCTCTGCCTACGGTTCGACCCATGACCACCGAGGCGACACGTGCACCGGCCCTGGCCGTGCAGGAGACGCTCGGCCTGGGCACCGACCTGCGCGACGTCACCTTCGTCGTCGTCGACCTCGAGACCACCGGGGGCTCGCCGCGCGACTGCGGCATCACCGAGATCGGCGCGGTGAAGGTGCGCGGCGGCGAGGTGATCGGCGAGCTGCAGACCTTCGTCAACCCCGGCGAGCCGATCCCGCCCTTCATCCAGAGCCTCACCGGCATCACCGACGCGATGGTGCGCGACGCCCCCCGGTCGGCGGCCGCCGTCACCTCCTTCCTCGAGTTCGCGAAGGGGGCGGTCCTCGTCGCGCACAACGCGCGCTTCGACATCTCCTTCCTCAAGGCGGCGTGCGCCGCCGCCGAGATGCCGTGGCCGCGCCACGACGTCCTCGACACCGTCCACCTCGCCCGTCAGGTGATGCGGCGCGACGAGGTGCGCAACCACAAGCTCTCGACGCTGGCGGTCGCCTTCGGGGCGACGACGACCCCCGACCACCGCGCGCTGCACGACGCGCGGGCGACCGTCGACGTGCTCCACGGGCTCATCGGCCGGCTCGGGTCGCTCGGCGTGACGACCTTCGAGGAGCTCGCGTCGTACACGAGCCGGGTCACCCCCGAGCAGCGCCGCAAGCGCCACCTCGCCCGCGACCTGCCCAACGTGCCCGGCGTCTACGTCTTCAAGGACGGCCAGGGCCGCCCGCTCTACGTCGGGGTCTCCGTCGACATCCGCACCCGGGTGGGCTCGTACTTCACCGCCTCCGAGCAGCGCTCGCGGATGTCGGAGATGGTGCGCATCGCCGAGTCCGTGACCCCGATCCCGTGCGCGACGACCCTCGAGGCGCGGGTGCGCGAGCTGCGTCTCATCGCCTCGGCCAAGCCCCGCTACAATCGCCGCTCCCGGCACCCCGAGCGGGCGTGGTGGGTCCGTCTCACCGACGAGCCCTTCCCCCGTCTGTCCGTCGTCAAGCGGGTGCACGCCGGCGACGAGGAGTGGATGGGCCCCTTCCGCTCGAAGAGCTCGGCCGACGAGGCGGTCCAGGCCCTGCACGAGGTCGTCCCGCTGCGGCAGTGCCTCGTGCGGATCAGCCCGACCCGGCGCAGCTCGCCGTGCGTGCTCGCCGACATGGGCCGCTGCGCCGCTCCGTGCATCGGCGGGGTCGACGTCGAGGGCTACGGCCGCACGGTCGCCCAGGCCCGCACCGCGCTGCGCGGCGACGCCCGTCCCGTCCTCGCCGGGCTCCAGGCCCGGATGAGCGAGCTGTCCGGGCAGGAGCGCTACGAGGACGCCGGCACCGTGCGCGACCGGCTCGCGGCGCTCGTGCGCGGCGTCGCCCGCAGCCAGCGTGCGAGCCCCCTGCTCGCGACGGCCGAGCTCGTCGCCGCCCGGCGCTCGCCGGTGGGCGGGTGGGACCTCGTGTGCATCCGGCACGGGCGCCTGGCCGGCAGCACGAGCGCCCCGCGCGGCGCCGACCCGATGCCCTACGTCGAGGCCCTGCGCGCGAGCGCCGAGGTCGTGCCCCCGCCGGCCGTCCCGGGCGACTCCGCCCTGCCCGACGAGACCGAGCTGCTGCTGCGCTGGCTCGAGGAGCCGGGCACCCGGGTCGTCGACATCGAGGGCACGTGGACCTGCCCCGTGGGGGGCGCCGCGGCGGCGCAGGACGAGCTGGCCCCTGCCCTAGGCTGGGCGTCGTGATCACCGCCATCGTCCTCATCAACGCCGACGTCGACCGCATCCCCGAGGTCGCGCAGAGCATCGCCGAGATCGACGGCGTGAGCGAGGTCTACTCCGTCGCCGGGGACGCCGACCTCATCGCGATGGTGCGGGTCAGCCAGCACGAGGAGCTCAACGACGTCATCGCCGACCGGCTCAACAAGGTCACGGGCATCATCGGCACGTCGACGCACATCGCCTTCCGCACCTACAGCCGTCACGACCTCGACGCGGCCTTCAGCCTCGGCCTCGAGGGCTGAGCCCGCGGGCGCACCGGGCACCCGCTCCGGCGGGGTTCGTCAGCCCGCGAGACGGCGGCTGGCCTCGGCCCACCGACCGAGCGCGGCCTCGCCCCGCCCGTCGTCGAGGACCTCGGCGATCGTCTCGACCGAGCGCGCGATGGCAGCGACCGGGTCCTCGACCGCGGAGCCGCCGGCACTCGCGAGGGCGTGCGCCGCACCGGCGTTGAGCAGCACCGCGTCGCGCGCCGGCACCTGCTCGCCGCGCAGGACGGCCCGGGCCACCTCGGCGTTGGCGGCGCCGTCACCGCCGCGCAGCTCGGCCAGGGAGCGCCGGGTCACCCCGACGTCCTCCGGCTCGACGCGTCCGGGGGTGACCTCGCCGTCGTGCACCCACCACAGCTGGGAGGGCCCGGCGGGGCTCAGCTCGTCGAGGCCGTCCTCGCCGCGGAAGACGACGGCCTCGCGCCCGCGCGCCGCGAAGACCCCAGCGATGAGCGGGGCGAAGCGCGCGTTGGCGACACCGATGGCGGAGTAGCGCGGCTGCGCCGGGTTCGTCATCGGACCGAGCAGGTTGAAGGCCGTGGGCACGGCGAGCCCGGCGCGGGCCGGTGCGGCGTGCCGCATCGAGGGGTGGAAGGCGTTGGCGAAGCAGAAGGTGATGCCCGCCTCGAACGCGACCGCACGGACCGCGTCGTGCGAGAGCGTGAGCGATACGCCGAGCCGCTCGAGGACGTCGGCGGAGCCGGACGAGGACGACACCGCACGGTTGCCGTGCTTGACGACCGTGAGCCCGGCGCCGGCGAGCGCGATGGCCGACATCGTCGAGATGTTGACGGTGTTGAGCCGGTCACCACCGGTGCCGACGATGTCGACGGTCTCACCGGGCACGTCGATGCGCACGGCGCGCGCGAGCATCGCGTCGACGAGACCCTCGAGCTCGGCGACGCTCTCCCCCTTCGCCCGCAGCGCGACGAGGAAGCCGGCGACGGCGATCGGGTCGGCCTCGCCGGCCATCACCTGGTCCATCGCCCAGCGGGCGCGCTGGGTCGTGAGGTCCTCGCCCTCGATGAGGGTCGTGAGGATGTCGGGCCAGCTCTCGTCCGGGACGGTGCTCGTAGAGGACGCCGCCGGGACCTGGGTCACGCGTCAGCCCGCGTCGGGGCCGTCGACCGGCCGGGCCACGTCGTCCGAGCCGCCACGGGCCAGGGCGGCCACGGCGTCGGCGAGGGCGATCGGGTCGAGCGGGTGCGGCACGACGGCGTCGGCGAGCGACCACGTCGCGAGCCAGCCGTCCTGGGGGCGCCCGGTGAGGACGAGGACGGGCGGGCAGCGGTAGACCTCGGACTTCAGCTGGCGGCACAGACCCATGCCACCGGTCTTGGCCGCCTCGCCGTCGAGGATCAGCAGGTCGAAGCCGCCGGCATCGACCGCCTCGACCACCGCGGGGGCCGTCGCGCACTCGTGCCAGGAGACGACCTCGACGTCGCGTGCCGGTCGACGGCCGACCGCCGCGCGGACGGTGTCGCGCACCGTGATGTCGTCGCTGTGGAGCAGGACGGTGACCTGCCGCGCCGCGGCGGTGGGACCGGTGGTCGCCACGGTGCTGCCGGGCGTCGCAGAGGAAGCGCTCATGGGCCCAGATGGTACCCGCGAGCCGTTCGCCGCACGTCACACGGGGGGTGCGCGCACATGGCCCGCCCCGTCGGACATAATGACGACGTGGCCACTGCTCAATCACTCTCCCCGACCGCGCCCGCGCCGCTGCCGTCGGACCCCATGACGGGACCGGTCAGCCGGCCCAACATGGTCTCCGTCGGGACGATCGTGTGGCTCTCCAGCGAGCTGATGTTCTTCGCGGGTCTCTTCGCGATGTTCTTCACGCTGCGCGCGACCCGACCGGACCTCTGGGCCGAGCGGGTCCCGATCCTCGACGTCCAGTACGCCGCGATCAACACCCTGATCCTCGTGGTCTCCTCGGTGTGGTGCCAGCTCGGCGTGCTCAAGGCCGAGGACGGCATCCCCTCGCGCACCGGCAGCCTGCTGCAGGTCGGCCAGTGGGGCATGCGTGAGTGGTACGTGCTCACCTACATCTTCGGCTCGGTCTTCGTCGCCGGTCAGGTGACGGAGTACGCGAAGCTCGTGAGCGAAGGGGTGACGATGTCCGCCGACGCGTGGAGCTCGGTCTTCTACCTCACGACCGGTCTGCACGGCATCCACGTGACGGGCGGGCTCATCGCCTTCCTGCTCATCATCGGCCGCACCTTCACGACGAGGCACTACAGCCACTCCCAGGCCACGGGAGCGGTCGTCACCTCGTACTACTGGCACTTCGTCGACGTCGTGTGGATCGCGCTCTTCGCCGCGATCTACCTGCTGGGCTGAGCAGCGCCATGACCTCGACCGACTCCCCCACCAGGACAGGACGACGCATGCCCTCGATCAACCGCCGCCACCCCGCTGCCCTGGCGCTGCTGATCCTCTTCGGCCTCTTCTTCGCCGGCACCGCGTACGCCGCGGTCTCCCCCTCGCAGGCCGACGCCAGCGCGACGAGCCGCAGCTCGGTCGACGACGTCGCCGAGGGCAAGAAGCTCTTCACCGCCAACTGCGCGACGTGCCACGGCACGAACGGCCTCGGCATCGACGAGAAGGGCCCGAGCCTGGCCGGCGTCGGCGCCGCCTCCGTCGACTTCCAGGTCGCCACCGGTCGCATGCCCCTGGCCAAGCCCGGTGTGCAGGCCCCCCGCGTGGAGCAGGTGAAGTTCACCCAGGAGGAGATCGACCAGATGGGGGCCTACGTCGCCTCCCTCGGCGCCGGTCCCGCGGTGCCCGAGGAGGAGTACACCGACGCCTCGAAGGGGGATGCCGGCAAGGGCGGCGAGATCTTCCGCGTCAACTGCGCCATGTGCCACAACTCCGCCGGCGCCGGTGGCGCGCTGACCCGTGGCAAGTACGCCCCCGCCGTCGCGGGCGTCGAGGGTCGCCACGTCTACGAGGCCATGCTCACCGGCCCCCAGTCGATGCCCGTCTTCAACGACGCGAACCTCACCCCCGAGGACAAGCGCGACGTCATCGCCTACATCCAGGCCCAGCAGGACGCGGGCAACCCCGGCGGCAACCCGCTCGGGTCGCTCGGTCCCGTCCCCGAGGGTCTCTTCATCTGGACGATCGGCCTCGGCGGCCTCGTCGCCGCCGCCGTCTGGCTCGGGCAGAAGTCCGCCTGAGCCCCCGCCACGACTGATCAGAGAAGGACCAAGACGATGACCGACCACACTCCCGAGTCAGAGCACACCGCGGGGACCGCGGTGCGCCTGGACCAGGGCCACGTGCAGGGCACCGGCGGGGTGCCGGACCGCTTCGAGAACCCCGGCCTGCCGCCGCACGTCCACCGCGCCGCCGACCTCGACGACCGAGCCGCTCGCCGCGCCGAGCGCATCGTCGCCGGGCTCTTCGGCCTGTCGATGGTCGGCACCCTGATCTTCCTCGTCGCCTACTTCCTCGTCGACGTCGAGACCCAGACCTTCGTGCCCGTCGTCGGCCGCACGAGCCTGTCGAACGTCCTGCTCGGCGTGGGCCTGGCGCTCGCGCTGCTCGGCATCGGTCTCGGTGCCGTCCAGTGGGCCAAGACGCTCATGCCCGACGAGGAGAGCGTCGAGGAGCGCCACCCGCTGCGCAGCAGCCAGGAGGCCCGTGACGGCTTCGTCGAGACGATGATGGAGGGCGGCGAGAAGGCCCAGCTGACCCGTCGTCCGATCCTCAAGGGCGCCTTTCTGGGCTCCATGGCCCTCTTCCCGCTGCCGCTCGTCCTCCAGGTCGCCGGCAGCCTGGGGCCCCTGCCCAAGAACGACCTGTCCGTCACGTGGTGGAACGGCCGCCGTGACGAGCAGACCGGTCTCATCGTCAAGCCGGAGAAGAAGCTCCGCCTGATGACGGACCCCGAGAACAAGCCGATCCGTCCCGGCGAGGTGACGATCGGCTCGGTCTTCCACGTCATGCCGGAAGGCCTGCTGGAGGAGCACGGGACGCAGAAGCTCACCGAGAAGGGCAAGGCCGCGGTCTTGCTCATGCGTCTCAAGCCGGAGGACTTCCAGGACACCCCTGGGGGCCGCAAGGCACAGGAGTGGGGTTACCAGGGCATCGTCGCCTACTCCAAGATCTGCACCCATGTCGGGTGCCCCGTCGGGTTGTACGAGCAGACCACGCACCACCTCCTCTGCCCGTGCCACCAGTCCACCTTCGACGTCACCAATGACTGCGAAGTCATCTTCGGACCGGCCAAGCGTCCGCTGCCGCAGCTGAAGATCACCGTCGAGAACGGCTACCTCGTCGCCGACCAGCCCTTCCAGGAACCGGTCGGACCGAGCTTCTGGGAGCGTGAGTCCTGATGAGCACCACAGCACGACCTGCCGACGCCCTGCGTGCAGGCGACAGCCCCCGCAGCACCTCCACCTCACCCGGTCTGAAGAAGGTCGGCGGCGTCGCCGGCTGGATCGACGACCGCACCGGCTCCGCCAAGGGCGTGGGCTACCTCATGAAGAAGGTCTTCCCCGACCACTGGTCCTTCATGCTCGGCGAGATCGCGATGTACTCGATGATCATCTGCCTGCTGACCGGTGTCTTCCTCACCCTGTGGTACGACCCCACGCACGGCGAGGTCATCTACGACGGCTCGTACGTGCCGCTGCAGGGCGTCGAGATGTCGCGGGCCTACGCCTCGACGCTCGACATCTCCTTCGACGTCAAGGGCGGTCTGCTCATCCGGCAGATCCACCACTGGGCGGCCCTGCTCTTCATCGTCTCGCTCTCGGTTCACATGCTGCGCGTCTTCTTCACCGGCGCCTTCCGCAAGCCCCGTGAGATCAACTGGACCATCGGCTGCCTGCTGTCGATGCTCGCCCTCATCGAGGGCTTCGCCGGCTACTCCCTGCCCGACGACCTGCTCTCGGGCACCGGTCTTCGCGCGGCGCAGGGCTTCATGCTCAGCGCGCCGGTCATCGGCAGCTACCTCAGCTACGCGGTCTTCGGCGGCGGCTTCCCGGGCGAGGACATCATCCCGCGCCTGTACTCGGTGCACATCCTGCTGCTCCCGGCGATCCTCGTCGCGCTCTTCACGGCGCACATCGTGCTCGTCGCGCTGCAGAAGCACACCCAGTACCCCGGTCCGGGTCGCACGAACGACAACGTCGTCGGCTTCCCCGTCATGCCGGTCTACGCGGCCAAGGCCGGTGGCTTCTTCTTCATCGTCTTCGGTGCCCTGGCCCTGATGTCCTCCCTCGTGCAGATCAACGCGGTGTGGGTCCACGGGCCCTACGACCCGAACGCGACGACCGCCGGTGCCCAGCCCGACTGGTACATGGGCTTCGCCGACGGCGCGCTGCGTCTGCTGCCCGGCTGGCTGGAGTTCACGACCTTCGGATACACGTGGAGCCTCAACGTCGCCATCGGCGCGCTGCTGCTCATCCCGGTGATGTACGGCGTCATGGGCGCCTACCCCTTCATCGAGTCGTGGGTCACCGGTGACAAGCGCGAGCACCACCTGCTCGACCGCCCGCGCAACCGTCCGGTGCGCACGGGCATCGGCATGGCCGGTCTGACCTTCTACGGCGTGCTCCTCTTCGCCGCGAGCAACGACAT
The DNA here is from genome assembly GCF_003721155.3 of Janibacter melonis. Lineage (NCBI taxonomy): Bacteria > Bacillati > Actinomycetota > Actinomycetes > Micrococcales > Intrasporangiaceae > Janibacter > Janibacter melonis. The sequence goes on from NZ_CP044548.2 coordinate 1,054,474, forward strand.
CATGGCGATCAAGTTCCACATGTCGATCAACGACATCACCCACATCCTGCGGGTGCTCGTCTTCGTCGGCCCGATCATCGCCTTCTGGGCGACGAAGCGGATCTGCCTGGCGCTGCAGCGTCACGACCGCGAGACCGTGCTCCACGGTCGCGAGACCGGTCGCATCGTGCGTGGCCCTGGTGGCGACTTCCACGAGGTGCACGAGCCGCTCGACCCGTACACCCGCTGGACGCTCGTGCAGCACGACCCGGCCACCCCGCTGGAGCTCGAGTCCGGCGTCGACGCCAACGGCGTCGAGCGCAAGGGTGCGGGCAAGCGCAAGGCCCGTGCGGCGCTGTCCCGCTTCTACTACTCCGGTGCGGTCAACCCCGTCACCCCGGCCGAGCTCGAGGCGGCGCACCACGACGGTCGCAGCCACGAGGCCATCGAGCCGGCGCAGGAGCAGGAGCGGCGCACCGTCGAGGCCGGCGAGCGCTGAGCGGCCATCCCGACGCAGGGGGCCCGGAGGTGACCACCTCCGGGCCCCTTCGTCGTGCCCAGGCGGCCTCGAGCGCGCCGGTGGCGGTCATGGTCGTCGTCCTCGCGGTGCTCGGCATGTTCGGGCCGCTGTCGATCGACACCCCCTTCCCCGCCTTCACCCAGATGGGCCGTGACCTCGGTGTCGGCAGCACCGCGCTGCAGCAGGTCGTCAGCGTCTACCTGCTCTCCTTCGCCGCCATGAGCCTCTTCCACGGCCCGCTGAGCGACGCGGTGGGGCGCAAGCCCGTCATGGTCGGCGGGGCGGTCGTCTACGCCCTCGCCTCCGTCGGTGCCGCCCTCTCCCCCTCGCTGCCCGTCCTGCTGCTGTGCCGCGCCCTCCAGGGCGCCTCGGCGGGTGCGGGCACCATCGTCTCGCGCACGGTCGTGCGTGACCTCTACGAGGGACCCCGGGCCCAGCAGCTGATGAGCGTCATCGCCATGGTCTTCGGCGTCGGCCCGGCGATCGCCCCCCTCCTCGGCGGCTGGTTGCTCCACCTCGGCCCGTGGCCGGTGATCTTCTGGTTCCTCGCGCTCTTCGGTGTCCTCATCGCTGCCGCGGTCGTGCTCCTCCTGCCCGAGAGCCACCCCGTCGAGCGGCGCACCCCCCTTCGCGTCGGGAGCGTCCTGGGCAACGTCGCCGCGGCCGCCCGAGACGGACGCTTCCTCGTCCTGTGCGGTGCCAACGCCTTCTCCTTCGCCGCGCAGTTCCTCTACATCGCCGGGGCACCGATCGTCGTCGTGGAGATCCTCGGGCTCGGGGAGCAGGACTTCTGGCAGCTCTTCGTGCCGATGGTCGTCGCGATGGTGAGCGGCTCCTTCGTCGGCGGACGGCTCGCCGAGCGCGTGCCCGGCCCCCGGCTCGTCGCCAGCGCCCAGGTCGTCGCCGTCACCGGTGCGGTCGTGGCCGCCGTCCTCGCCGCCACCCCGGGCACGTCGGCGCAGATGCCCTACGCTCTCGTCGGTCTCGTCATGGTCTCCTTCGCGACCGGTCTGTCGCTGCCCGTCTACCAGATCGCCCTGCTCGACGCCTTCCCGCGCGCGCGGGGCACCGCCGCGTCCGTGAGCACCTTCCTCATGCTGCTGCTCAACTCCGCGCTCGCCGGTCTCGTCGCGCCGCTGGCCGGGGTGTCGATGCTCGCCTTCACCTCGACCAGCCTCGGCCTGCTGCTCCTCGGGGTGGCCCTGTGGTGGCTGCACCGGTGGGCCGACCCCGACCGGCGTCCGCAGCCGGCGACCGAGCAGGCGGCAGCGTAGTGGAGGCCGTCGACGACGCGACCTTCGAGACGGTCGTGCACGAGGCGCTCGACGCCGTGCCCGAGCAGCTCATGCGGATGGCCGACAACCTCGCGATCTTCGTCGAGGACGAGCCCACCGAGGAGCACCTCGACCCCACGCTGCCCCCCGACGAGGCGGGCGACCTGCTCGGCATCTACCTCGGCACCCCGCTCACCGAGCGCGACGCCTGGTGGGCGGCCGGGTCGCTGCCGGACCGGGTCGTCCTCTTCCGGGGGCCGCTCACCCGGATGTGCGAGGACCTCGACGAGCTGCGCGAGGAGGTCGCGATCACCGTCGTGCACGAGATCGCGCACCACTTCGGGATCGACGACGCCCGCCTCCACGCCCTCGGCTGGGGCTAGCCCCGATCAGCGCAGGGCGCTCTGCTCCTGCCACCCGGCGTAGTCGTACTGCCACACCCCGATGCCCTCGGTGGGCTGGAACTCCCGCGAGGAGCCGGTGAAGTCCACCGGGTCGCCCGGGATGGAGCTCTCGTACATCCAGCGAGCGGCGGCGGGCGCGAGGTTGACGCACCCGTGCGAGACGTTGCTCGAGCCCTGCGCGCCGACCGACCACGGCGCGGAGTGCAGGAACTCCCCCGTCCAGGTCACCCGGACGTTCCAGTCGGTGTCGATCTTGTAGTAGCCCGGCTCGCCCTTGTGGATCCCGATCGTCTCGGAGTCCATCGTCATCTCCGCCTGCTTGCCGATGACGACCTTCATCCCCGACCGGGTCTCGGTCTGCGGGCCCGGCTTGCCGCTGGAGACGGGGAAGGAGCGCACCGTCTCGCCGCCACGCGTGACGCGCAGGCGGTGCTTCGCGATGTCGACCGTCGTCAGCTGCTCCCGACCGATGGTCATCGTGCCGGAGACGTCGCTGCCGACCCACTTGTCCTCGCCGGTCTGGAAGCCGGTGAGCGGGGCGTCGAGGGTGACCGTCGTGCCGGGCTTCCAGAAGCTCTTCGGGCGCCACATGAGCTGGCGGTCGTCGAGCCACCCCCACGACCCCTGCGTGCGCGGCGAGGTCGTCACCGTGACGGCCTTCTCGATCGCGCGACGGTAGCGGGCGGAGGTCACGGCGGAGTCGAACTGGAGGCTCACCGGCATCGCGACGCCGACGGTCTGCCCGTCGTAGACCATCCCGTAGGTCGCGGTGACCGCGGGCTCGTGGGTGCGGAAGGTCGAGCGCGAGGTGCGCTCGACGCCGTCCGGGCCGGTGCTGCGCGTCGTCACGGAGTACCTCGACCCCGGCGCAAGACGACCCGTGCTCTTCCACTGCGAGCCCGTGACGCGTCCTTCGACCGCGCTCCCGCCAGCGGTGCGCACCGTCACGCCGTCGAGCTGCCCGGTCATCGCCTGGACGGTCACCGGCTGGTCGGGCATGACGTCACGGGCCCCGTCAGCAGGTGAGAGCTTGAGCCGGGCGGGCCGGGCGGGTGCCGACGTCGTGCTGGACGTCTGCCCGTCGGTCGACCCGCTCGTGCCCGAGCCCGTCGCGCCCGCCGTCCCGGTGCCCTCGGCCCCCGACGTGCACCCGGCCAGCAGCAGGCCTGCTGCCGCACCGTACGCGGCCCAGCGGCCGCCCTTCGCTCCCCTGCTCATCGAGGTGCCCCTCTCCCCTGCTCGTGCGGCCCCTGCAGGCCCGGTCCTCGGACGACGACGCCGCGGCGACCTCGACCCCGGTGGTCGTGGTCGCCGCGGCGTCAGCCGGCGTGCGTGCTCAGTGGGCGTGCTCGCCCTTGTAGTACTCGAAGACCCAGCCGACGAGGGCGAAGACGCCGAAGACCGCACCCAGGACGGCGACCCAGATGCCGACGGCGACACCGAGGAAGATGATCGACCCGGACAGCGCCAGCCAGAGCGGCCACCACGAGTACGGGGCGAAGGAGCCGTAGCTGCCGGCCTGCTGCTCGATCTCGCCGTCGAGGTCGTCCTCGGGGCGAAGGGGGAGCTTCGCGGCCGTCTTGGCCAGGTAGAAGGCGATCATCACGCCGAGACCACCGGCGAGGTAGAGCCCGACGAACCCGACCGGCTCGTCCCACTGCGTCACCAGGCCGTAGATCGTGGCGACGAGGAAGAAGAAGACGGCGAGGATGCCGAAGAGCTTGTACTCGGGCTTCATGCGTTGTCCTCACGGGTCGAGCGGACCGTGGCCGTCGCCGGGTCGCCGGCACCGCTCGGGGTGAGCGCACGGGGCGCGTACTCCGGGTGGTGCAGGTCGAAGGCCGGGCGCTCGGAGCGGATCCGGGGGATCGAGGTGAAGTTGTGCCGCGGGGGCGGGCACGAGGTGGCCCACTCCAGCGAGGCGCCGTAGCCCCACGGGTCGTCCTGGTTGACGTCCGGTGCGGTCGTCTGCGTCTTCCACACGTTGTAGAAGAAGGGGAAGAACGAGATCGCGAGGATGAAGGCGCCGACCGTGGAGATCTGGTTGGCCAGCTGGATGTTGTCCTCGGGCATGTAGTCGGCGTAACGACGCGGCATGTTCTGCACACCCAGCCAGTGCTGGATGAGGAAGGTCATGTGGAAGCCGATGAAGAGCAGCCAGAAGTGCCACTTGCCGAGGGCCTCGTCGAGCATCTTGCCGGTGAACTTCGGCCACCAGAAGTACATCGCCGCGAAGAAGCTGAAGACGATGGTGCCGAAGAGCACGTAGTGGAAGTGCGCGACGACGAAGTACGTGTCGGACACGTGGAAGTCCAGGGCGGGGCTGGCGAGGATGATCCCCGTCAGACCACCGAAGAGGAAGGTCACGAGGAAGCCGATCGTCCAGATCATCGGCGTGTCGAAGACGAGCTTGCCGCCCCACATCGTGCCGATCCAGTTGAAGAACTTCACGCCTGTCGGCACCGCGATGAGCATCGTCATGATCGCGAAGAACGGCAGGAAGACCTGGCCGGTGACGTACATGTGGTGGGCCCACACCGAGACCGACAGCGCCGCGATGGCGATCGTCGCGAAGACGAGCGTCTTGTAGCCGAAGATCGGCTTGCGCGAGAAGACCGGGATGATCTCGGAGACGATGCCGAAGAACGGCAGGGCGAGCACGTAGACCTCTGGGTGCCCGAAGAACCAGAAGAGGTGCTGCCACAGCAACGTCCCCCCGCTCTCCGGCTGGAAGATGTGCCCGCCGAAGCGCCGGTCCACGCCCAGGCCGATGAGCGCGGCCGCGAGGACCGGGAAGGCCATGAGGACGAGGATCGAGGTGATGAGCACGGTCCACGTGAAGATCGGCATCCGGAACATCGTCATGCCGGGTGCGCGCATGCACAGGATCGTCGTGATGAAGTTGACGGCACCGAGGATCGTGCCGAAGCCACCGAGCGCGAGGCCCCAGACCCACAGGTCGCCGCCGAGACCGGGGCTGTAGGTCGGGTTCGACAGCGGGGTGTACGCGGTCCAGCCGAAGCTCGCGGCGCCGCCCGGGGTGAGCAGACCGGCGCCGGCGATGACACCGCCGAAGAGGTAGAGCCAGTACGCGAACATGTTCAGCCGCGGGAAGGCGACGTCAGGGGCGCCGATCTGCAGCGGCATGAGCGCGTTGGCGAAGCCGGCGAAGGCCGGGGTCGCGAAGAGCAGGAGCATCACCGTGCCGTGCATGGTGAACATCTGGTTGAACTGCTCGGGGTTGTCGACCACCTGCAGACCGGGGGCCCACAGCTCGGCGCGGATGACGAGGGCCATCACGCCACCGATGAGGAACCACAGGAAGGAGGTGACGAGGTAGAGGTTGCCGATGACCTTGTGGTCGGTCGTCGTCAGGTACTTGTAGGCCTGCGTGCCGGCCCGCTCGCGCCTCATGACGCGGCGGTCCTCGGCGTCGGTCGTCCGGTTGACGATCCCGGTGATGCCGGACATCAGCGTGCCCCTTCCTCGAGCAGTTCGGCCTCGCCCGGCGCGAGCTTCTCGCGGTTGAGGTCGGTGGGCAGCAGCCCGGTCTGGCCCTTCGCCTCGAGGTCGGCCATGTGCTGGTCGAACTCCTCCTGGCTGACGACCTTGACGTTGAAGAGCATCTGGCTGTGGTAGGCGCCGCAGAGCTCGGCGCACTTGCCCTGGAAGGTGCCGGTCTCGGTCGGGGTGACCTGGAGGCGGTTGACCAGGGAGGGGTTGAGGTCCATCTTCTCGAGGAAGGCGGGGACCCAGAAGGAGTGGATGACGTCACGCGAGGTGAGCTGGAACTCGACGCGCTTGTCGACCGGCACGTAGAGCGTCGGCAGCGTCTCCTCGACACCCGGCTTGCCGTCGAGCTCGGCCATGAGGCCGCTCTCGTGGACGTCGGCGTCGACGTAGTTGAAGTCCCAGCTCCACTGCTTCGCGGCGACGTTGATCGTCACGTCGGGCGTCTGCGAGACGTCGTGCAGCTCGGACTGCGCCTCCTCGGTGAAGTAGAAGAGGGCGCCGACCATGAGGATCGGGACGACCGTGTAGAGGATCTCGAGGGGGACGTTGTACTGGAGCTGGACGGGCAGGCTGCCGTCGTCGTCCTCGCGACGGCGGTACGCCACCATGCACCAGATCGTCAGGCCCCACACGAGGACGCCGACGGCCAGCGCGGCGATCCAGGAGCCGATCCAGAGGTTCTCGACGAGCTTGGACTGCTCCGTCGCCCCCTGGGGCAGGTAGCCGTTGGCAGGGTCGGTGTGGATACCGACGGCGCTGCAGGCCGAGAGCGCGAGAGCGGCGACGGCAAGACCGACGACGCCGATCCGGCGACGAGCTCGACCGATGTGGCGGTCAGGACGAGGCAAGGGACACCAACCTGGGACGGGACGGACAGTGGAACACCAGCAAAGGTACCCCAGCCGGCTGGGAGGTCCGGGACCGGGGGCGCCGCCCGCAGGGGTGTGGCGAGCCCCTGTCGGCCCCCTGTCGCCGAGCGGTCGTCGGCCGCGCCGTCACGAGCCCCACGGCGCCGGCAGGACGGCCCGGGCGAGGTCGGGCTGGGGCTCGCGCAGGGCGGCGGCCAGGCGCCTCGCGTAGGCGGTCCGTGACAGGGTCGTCACGCCGAGAGACTCGAGGTGCTCGGTGGGCCACTGGGTGTCGACGAGAGCAGCAGGACGCGAAGGGGTGAGCACCAGCCCGTCGAGGGCGACGAGGGCGACCTTCGAGGCGTCGCTCACCCGGTGGAACATCGACTCTCCCGCGAAGAGGCCGCCGATCGCCAGGCCGTAGAGACCCCCGACGAGATCCCCTTCGCCGGGTTCCCCCTCCCACACCTCGACGGAGTGCGCCCAGCCGAGGAGGTGGAGGGCCCCGTAGGACAGGCGGACGTCGTCGGTGATCCACGCACCGGGTCGGTCGGGATCGGCGCACGCGGCGACGACGGCGTCGAAGGCGAGGTCGACGCTCACGCGCAGCCGCCGGCAGGAGCGGCGCAGCGAGCGGGTCATCCGCAGCGCGCCGGGCAGCAGCACCCCCCGCTCCTCGGGGCGCCACCAGCCGACGGGCGGGCCACCGAGGTCGCCCACCCCCATGGGGAAGAGACCGTGCCGGTAGGCCTCGAGCACGGTGCCGGGGCGCAGGTCGGCGCCGATCGCCACGAGGTCCTCCCCCGGCGTGTCGCGGACCGAGGCGAGGTCGACCCCGGCGGGGCCGGGGTCGACCGGCGGGTACGGGACCTGCGGGGACCGCGGCGCAGAGCCGCTCGCCCCGGGCGTCACGACGCTCAGGCCGCGGCCGCCAGGGCGTCGACGAGCAGGTCGGCGCTCGCGTCGCCGTACGCCTCGCGGAAGCGGGCGACGAAGTCCTCGCGCCCCAGCTCGTACTCCTGGGTGCCGACGGTCTCGATGACGTAGGTCGCGAGCATCGAGCCCACCTCGGCCGACTCGCGCAGCGGCAGGCCGATGGCGATGCCGGTGATGAAGCCGGCACGGAAGGCGTCGCCGACCCCGGTCGGGTCGGCCTTGCGCACCTCACGGGCAGCGGGGACGACGACCGGCTCGGGCAGCTCGGCGCCGGTGATCCGCACGCCGTCCTTGCCCAGGGTCGTCACCCGGAAGCGCACGCGCGCGGTGATCTCGTCCTGGCTCCAGCCGGTCTTCTGCTCGGTGAGGTGCGACTCGTACTCGTTGGTGATGAGGTACTCGGCCCCCTCGACGAGGTCGCGGATGAAGGCGCCGTCGCTGAAGGCGAGCTGCTGGCTCGGGTCGGCGACGAAGGGGATGCCGCGCTTGCGGCACTCGTCGGTGTGCCGGCGCATGGCCTCGGGGTCGTCGGGGCCGACGAGCACGAGGTCGAGGCCCCCGAGGCGGTCGGCCACGGGCCCGAGCTCGATCTCGCGGGCCTCGGACATCGCGCCCGCGTAGAAGGTCGCGATCTGGGCCATGTCGTCGTCGGTCGTGCACACGAAGCGAGCCGTGTGCTGCGTCTGGGAGACGCGCACGGAGGCGCAGTCGACGCCGTGGCGCTCCAGCCACGAGCGGTAGTCGGCGAAGTCCTCGCCCACGGCCCCGACGAGCACGGGGTGCTGGCCCAGGCGCGCCATGCCGAAGCAGATGTTCGCGGCGACGCCCCCTCGTCGGATGTCGAGCTTGTGAGCGAGGAAGCTCAGCGAGATCTTGTCGAGCTGGTCGACGACGAGGGAGTCGGCGAAACGGCCCGAGAAGGTCATGAGGTGGTCGGTGGCGATGGATCCGGCGATGGCGATGCGCACCGCCGCACTGTATCCGGCGGGTCGCCGCACCCACGGCCCACCACCCGGGGTCGTCGGACCGCCACCGTCGCCGCTCTGTGCTGTGCACCGTCTGGTACTTGACATCGCTAGGTAGCGGGTGGACAGTTGCGCCATGCCCACCCACGACCCGCAGATGCTCAAGGGAGTCCTCGGGCTGCTGCTGCTCAGCGTGCTGTCGACCGGCGACAGCTACGGCTACGGCCTCGTCACCCAGCTGCGCGAGGCCGGCTTCGACGACCTCGCCGAGGGCACGGTCTACCCGGCCCTCACCCGGCTCGAGGGCGCCGGTCTCCTCGCGTCGCACCTCGTGCGCAGCGAGTCCGGCCCGGCCCGCAAGTACTACGGCCTCACCGAGGCCGGCCGGGCCGAGCTCGTCGCGCGGCGCTCCGCCTGGGAGCACCTCGTCTCGTCCGTCCAGACCGCGACCACCGTGTCGCCCACCTCAGGGGAGAGAGCATGACGATCATCGACCGGGCCCGGATCGAGTCCGCGATCCTGCGCTACGACTTCTGGCTCGAGATGCGCGGCGTGCGCGGGTCGCGACGCCGCGACCTGCGACGCGAGCTGCGCGCCAACCTCGCCGAGGCGAGCACCGACGTCGGCACGACCCGCGCGCTCTTCGGCATCGGCTCCCCCAAGGAGCTCGCCTTCGGCGCCACGGAGACCGACCCGACCCGCCCGCGGTGGTCTCAGGCCGCGATGGCCGCGGCCGCCGTCTTCACCGTCGTCCTCTTCGGCTGCGTGCTCACGGCGATCGCCTTCACCTCGGGCGTCGAGGCGAGCGGGGCGACGGGGCGCGAGGTGAGCGGCACGGTCTTCCCGTGGTTCGGGGTCGACTACACCGCCCAGGTCGACCCCGGCCGCAGCTACTCCGCCGGCGCAGGGGGCATCGGCGGGTACCTCCTCGGGCTGCCGCTGCTCACCTTCGTGCTCGTCGCCCAGCCGTGGCGGCTGCTGCGCCGGGGCCACCGCGCGCCCGCGGCCTCCAGCCCGCGGGCCTGAGAGCTCGAGCCGAGGCCCCGGACCCGCAGACGACGACGGGCCCCTCACCGCGAGGTGAGGGGCCCGTCGTGCGTGGTGAGCTCGTGCTCGCTCACCGGCAGCGCTCGATCAGCTGAAGGAGTCGCCGCAGGCGCAGGAGCTGCCGGCGTTGGGGTTGTCGATCGTGAAGCCCTGCTTCTCGATCGTGTCGGCGAAGTCGATCGTCGCACCGGTGAGGTACGGGGCCGACATCCGGTCGACGACGACGCCGACGCCGTCGAAGTCGCGGACGAGGTCGCCGTCGAGGGTGCGCTCGTCGAAGTACAGCTGGTAGATCAGGCCGGAGCAGCCACCGGGCTGCACACCCACGCGCAGGCGGAGGTCGTCGCGACCCTCCTGCTCGAGGAGCGACTTGACCTTGCCAGCCGCGAGGTCGGTGAGCAGCACGCCGTGGGTCTCCTCGGCGGTGGCCTGCTCGGTGGTCGTCGTGACCGTCTCGTCCTGGACGCTCATGGTGATCCTCACGTGTCTCGGGGGGCGGGCGTAGATCCCGTCAGCGGGGTGAACACCGGCGGTGCCGGAGATCTTCCCGCACCCCCAATGTACGTCAGGGCGAGCCGAGGGCGGCAGCCCCGGGGTCGCAGCGCGAGGTCAGCGACCCGGTGACCACGTGGCCGCGACGCGGCTGACCCGGGCGGTGAGCCTCGGCACCGGGTCGGCGAGCGAGGCGTCGAGGTCGGCGAGCGACTCGGCGACGGCGTAGACCCCGCTCGCCCCCATCGCCATCGCCTCGCGCCGACCGAGGAGCACCCGGCCGGCGACGACGACGACGGGCGTGCCGTGGCGGCCCGCCGCGGTGCACACGCCGCTGACGACCGTGCCCTGGCGCGACTGCCAGTCCAGGCAGCCCTCGCCGGTGAGGACGAGGTCGGCCGCGCCGACGAGCATGTCGACCCCGACCGCCTCGAGCGTCGTGTCGACGCCGCTCACGCGTCGGGCCCCGAGGACGAGCAGCGCGTAGCCGATCCCACCGGCGGCGCCGGCCCCTGGCTCGCGGTCGAGCCGGCGAGGTCGGCCGGTCAGCAGGTCGGTCGGCGCCGGGTGCGCCGCGGTCACGGCGGCGACGAGGTGCCCGAGGGCGCCCTCGAGGTCCTGGGCGAGCTGCGGGCTGGCGCCCTTGTCCTCGGCGTGGCTTGCGCTCGCCCCGTCGAGACCGAGCAGCGGCACGTCGACGTCGGTCGCCGCGACGAGCTCGACGCCGCGCAGGGCCTCACGGGCCCGGGGCACGACGTCGACGAGGTCGTCGGGCGCCACCGCGCCGAGGGCCAGCCCCCCACGGGTGAGCGTGCCCTCCTCGAGCCCGGCGAGGACGGCGAGCATCCCGGCGCCGGCGTCGTTGGTGGCCGACCCGCCGAGCCCGACGACGACCCGGTCGGCGCCCGTCTCGACCGCGGCGAGGACGAGCTCGCCCAGACCGGCTGAGGTCGTCACCGCGGGGTCGCGCTCGTTGGCCTCGAGGAGGTGCAGCCCAACGGCCTGGGCGCTCTCGACCCAGGCCGTGCGCCGCTCGCCGTCGGTCGTCACGAGGACCGTCGCGGGCACCGGCCGGCCGAGCGGGTCGCCGACGGTGACGAGCACGCTCTCGCCGCCGATGGCACCGGCGAGGACGTCGAGGAATCCTGGACCGCCGTCGGACAGGGGCAGCAGGGTCAGCAGGTCGTCAGGGGCGGCGCGGCGCCACCCCTGTGCCATCGCCTCCGCCGCCTGGGTCGCGGTGAGCGTGCCGGTGAAGGCGTCGGGGGCGATGAGGACGTGCACGGGAGGTGACTGTACCGAGCGGGCTCAGCCTGCGTCCGGCCCCAGGGCGCCGCCGCGCTCGGCAGGTCGTCCGGTGTCGCGGACGAGGTAGAGCCACGGGAAGGCCCGGCAGCCGACCTGCCACCCGTCCCTGGCGTAGTGCTCGGCGGGACGGCTCCACACGACGCGGCGGTGCTCCCACTGCGTGTCCGTGCGCTCGACGAGGTGGTAGAACATGCCCGCGCCGACGGTGCGCCAGCCCTGCCGACCGGCGATCTCGAGCTCGGCGAGCTCGTCGAGCGCGGTCACCGGACCGAGCCGGCGTCGCTGCCCGGTCGTCCCCGCGCCGGGCTCTGCGGCGCCGCCACCGGGGTCGGTCTCGGATCCGAAGCGCTGCTGCACCGCCTGACGGCTCAGGCCGAGCACTCCCCCGATGGCCGCCCAGCTGTGCCCGTGGGCCCGGGCGGCGGCGACCGCCTGGCGCAGCAGGTCTCGGGTCACCTCGTCGGCCTGGGCGGCCCGACCGACGATGGCGAGGTGGTCGTCAGCCCGCTCGGGGTCGACCCCTTCGCCGAGGACGGCCCGCCCGACCCGGTCGGCGAGCCCCGGGTCGACGACCTGCACCCGGTCGCTCACCGCTCGTCCGCCCCGTCACGGCTGGGCAGCCACATGCCGTCCTCGTCCGGGTCTGCGTCCGAGGACCACAGCCGACGGCCGAGGAGGTAGGCGCCGCCGACCATGAGCGCGACGGTCGCCCCCTGGAAGGCGCCATGGACAAACCCCGAGTCGACGACGAGGCTGCCGACGAAGGTGAGCGCCCCGAGGGCGACGAAGGTCAGGCCCGATCGCATGAGGAAGGAGACGTGCCGAGGAGTCATGCGTCAACCTTAAGTTGACGCACGGCGGAGCGTCAACGTCTCGTTGACAACGAAGTCGTCAGGTGGTGCGCACGAGCCCGGTCGCCGGGTCGACGTGCGGGTTGTGCTCGACCGGCACCCGCTCGCGCTCGGGCACCGGACCGGGGGCGGTCGCCCCCGGAGCGAAGGGGGACCCCCCGAGCGTCTCGCGTCCGTGCGGCTCGGCCCAGCCCGACAGGTCCGGCCCGAGGGGCACGACGCCGGTGGGGTTGATGTCGCGGTGGACGCCGTAGTAGTGCGCCTTGATGTGCACGAAGTCCGTCGTGTCGCCGAAGCCGGGCGTGGTGAAGAGGTCGCGCGCGTACGCCCACAGGACGGGCATCTCGGTGAGCTTCGAGCGGTTGCACTTGAAGTGACCGTGGTACGCGGCGTCGAAGCGGGCGAGGGTCGTGAAGAGCCGCACGTCGGCCTCGGTGATGTGCTCGCCGACGAGGTAGCGCCGGGTGGACAGACGCTCCTCGAGCCAGTCCATGGCCGTCCACAGCCGCTCGTAGGCGGCGTCGTAGGACTCCTGCGTGCCGGCGAAGCCGCAGCGGTACACCCCGTTGTTGACCTCGGTGTAGACCCGCTTGTTGACCTCGTCCATCTCGGCCCGCAGCTCCTCGGGCCACAGGTCGGGCGCTCCCTCGCGGTGGTGCTCACGCCACTGCCCAGACATGTCGTAGGTGATCCACGGGAAGTCGTTGGTCACGACCTGGCCGGAGGGGATGTCGACGACGGCCGGGACCGTGATGCCGCGCGGGTAGCCGGGCACCCGCGCCTCGTACGCGTCCTTGATCCGCGGGATCTGCAGCACCGGGTCGAGGTGCCCCTCGTCGAGGTCGAAGGTCCAGCTGTCGGCGTCGTGGGTCGGACCGGCCACCCCCATGGAGATGGCGTCCTCGAGCCCCAGCAGGCGGCGCACGATGATCGCGCGGTTGGCCCACGGGCAGGCGCGGGCCACGACGAGGTGGTAGCGACCGGCCTCGACCGGCCACTCCTGCTCCCCCACCGGCATGTCGCTCCCGGGCCCCTTCGCGGGGTCGGGCTCGGCGAGGATGCGGTCGCCGATGTAGTTGGTGTCCCGGGTGAAGTCCTGCTCGACGTAGCTGCCCTGTGCCATGCCGCTCACCCTAGATGTCGTGACCGGTCGCCTCGCCGGTCGCGCGCCGCCCGTTGTCGGTGGTTGCCCCTAGCGTTGGTCCATGGCACCGACGCCGGCTCCGACCACCCCGATCAGGGGTGTGTGGTCCGTGCCCACGGGCAGTGCCGCGGGCGGCTGGACCTGTGCTGGTCCGGCTCCCGGCGTCCCGATCCGACAGGCGACCGCTGCTGGTGCCGGCACCGCGCCCGACGACCCGCTCACCTGGGCTGAGCGCCGCGGCGCGCTCGACGCCGCGGTGCGGGCCCTGCGCGGTCTGAGCAGCGCGATCGACCAGGCCAACGGACCCGAGCTCATGGAGGTCATGGGCGTCCTGGACGAGCTGACCACCCTGGCCGCCGCTGGGCGCTACGTCGTCACCGCGCAAGCCCACGAGCGTGGTGAGGTCGCCCAGTCAGACGCCCCGTCCCTGCCCGCCTGGGTCCGCCAGCACGCCACGAGCACCCGCCAAGGTGGGTGCGGCACCATCGCCCAGGCCGTGCTCGACCTGTCCCGACCCGCCAACACCCTGCTCCGCGACGCGGTCGAGGACGGCACCGTGACCCTGCCCGTCGCGCGCACCGTCATCACCGAGATCTCCCGGATCGAGTCCCGCCTCGTCGACGGAGCCCGCGACAGCGTCCTGACCGCGATGATCGAGATGGGCCACCTGCACGGCTCCCCCGGCGTGCGATCCGTACGCCCCGAGCTCCTCGCCCGCCACGGCATCCCCGGCGAGCTCGACACCGAGCACGACCGGCTCCGCCGAGCCCGGGCCCTGTCCCGGCCCGTCGTCGACGACGGGCTGCACGAGTACCGCCTCGTCCTCGACCCCGAGGGCGCCGCCGTCCTCGAAGCCGCCATCGAGGCCCTGTCCGCACCAGCACCCACCCACGACCCCGACACCGGCACCCGCGAGCCCGACCTGCGCACCAGCGACCAGCGCCGCGCCGACGCCCTCCTCGACCTCGTCCGCACCGCGGTGGCAGGCATGGACACCAGGGCCGGACGCGGAGCCAAAGCCACCCTCCTGCTGACGATGACCTTCGAGGACCTCCGTGCACGCACCGGCGCGGCCCGTACCCTCGGTGGCCTGGACACCGGCACCCTCCTCGCACCGGGCACCGTGCGACGGCTGGCCTGCGACGCCGAGGTCATCCCCGTCGTCCTGGGCAGCCGCAGCCAGGTCCTCGACCAGGGCACCGCGATACGGCTCTTCACCCCCGCCATGACCCGCCAGCTGTGGCTGCGCGACGGCGGCTGCACCTACCCCGGCTGCACCGCCCCCGCGCGGTAGACCGACGCCCACCACCTCCACCACTGGGCCGACGGCGGACCCACCGACCTCAGCAACGCCGCCCTGCTCTGCGCCCGCCACCACACCATCGTCCACACCCGCCGCCTCCACGGACACCTCGACACCGACCCACCCGACAACGGGCCACCACACGTCGTCTGGGACCTCACCCCCGGCTCCTACGACCAGGCGCTGACGATCCTGCCCCGCGCCGGCTGAGGACAACCCCGCGCCGGGTGAGGTGCGCGCCCGGGTCTCGTGGGATCCCGGTGGATGTCGTGGGATCCCGGAGGAGGGGCGAGCGGGCCGAGTGCGCTCAGCCGCGAGGCATCGCGCCGAGACGGGCGAGGAGCAGCGCCTCGGCCGCGCAGGTGCGCTCGAACTCGCCGAGGTGCAACGACTCGTTCGCGCCGTGGGCGCGGGTGTCGGGGTCCTCGACGCCGGTGACGAGGATCGCCGCGTCGGGGAAGCGCTCGGCGAAGGCCTGGACGAAGGGAATGGACCCGCCGATGCCGACGTCGACCGGGTCGGTGCCCCACGCGTCGGCGAAGGCGGCGCGGGCCTGGTCGTAGACCGGCCCCTGCGCGTCGGCGGCGAAGCCCCAGCCCTGCTCGTCGAGCTCCACCTCGACGGTGGCACCCCACGGGGCGTAGTCGGCGAGGTGACGCTGCAGCGCGGCCCACGCGTCCTGCGGGTCCTCCTGCGGGTGCAGGCGCAGGTTGATCTTCGCCCGCGCCGACGCGTTGAGCACGTTGCCCGCCTCGTCGACCGCCGGGGCGTCGATGCCGATGACGACGGCGGCCGGCTTGGTCCACAGCCGCGAGAGGATCGAGCCGGTGCCGATGAGCTCGGTGCCCGGCAGCAGGCCGGACTCCTCGCGCAGGCGCGCCTCGTCGTAGTCGAGCTCGGGGGCGTCGGTGGCCTTGAGGCCCTCGATCGCGACGTCGCCCTGGTCGTCGTGGAGGGTGGCGAGCAGCCGGGCGAGGGTGGTCAGGGCGTCGGGGCAGGCCCCGCCGAACATGCCGGAGTGCACGCCGTGGTCGAGCGTGCGCACGGTGACGACGGCGCGGATCGAGCCGCGCAGGGTCGTCGTGAGCGCCGGGGTGCCGATCGCCCAGTTGAGCGAGTCGGCCAGGACGATCGCGTCGGCCTCGAGCTTGTCGCCGTGCTCGGAGAGGATCCGCGGCAGCGACTCCGAGGCGATCTCCTCCTCGCCCTCGACGAAGATGCGCACGCTGCACGGCAGATCGCCGGCGTGCGCGCGGAGCGCGGCGACGTGGGCCATGACGCCGGCCTTGTCGTCCGCGGCGCCCCGGCCGTAGAGCCGCCCGTCGCGCTCGGTGGGCTCGAAGGGGTCGGTGTCCCAGTCCTCGAGGGCCCCGGGGGGCTGGACGTCGTGGTGCGCGTAGAGCAGGACGGTGGGCGAGCCCTCGGGGCCGGCGACGTGGCCGATGACGGCGGGGCGTCCCCCTTCGCTGACGATCTCGACGTCGAGGCCCTCCGCCCGCAGCAGCTCCGCGGTCGCCTCGGCGCTGCGCTGCACCTGGGCCTGGTCGAAGGAGTCGAGGCTGACGCTCGGGATGCGGGTGAGCGCCTCGAGGTCGGCGCGCACACCGGGCATGAGGTCACGCACGCGGTCGCGGATGGTCTGGATCTGGTCCTGGCTGAGCACGTCGGGCGAAGTCACGTGGGGGACGCTACCGCGACGGGGTGCACGCGCCCCCGCAGCGGGCCGCGCCGTCAGGGGCGGCGGGGGGCGGGTGGTGCGTGCACCTAGACTTCACGTCGTGTTCGGACGCAAGAGCAAGAGCGAGCAGGAGCTCCAGGAGCAGGCCGCGCTGTCGGATCGCCCGCGGGGCGACGGGGCGAAGGGTCGACCGACCCCGAAGCGGCGTGACCAGGAGGCCGCCCGCCGGCGCCCGCTGGTGCAGAACGACCCCAAGGCCGCGAAGAGCGCCGACCGGGCCGCGCGCCGCGAGCAGAGCATGAAGATGCGCCAGGCGATGATGACCGGCGACGACCGCAACCTGCCCCCGCGCGACAAGGGCCCGGTGCGCCGCTACGTGCGCGACGCCGTCGACCGCCGCTTCAACCTCGGCGAGATGCTCCTGCTCCTCATGCTCGCCGTGCTCGTCATGTCGGTCATCGCGCCGAGCATCGCCACGCTCTTCTTCCTCGGCGTCTACGTCCTCTTCGCCCTCGCCGTCCTCGACGCGGTCCTGCTGTGGCGCCGCACGAAGAAGGGCATCCTCGCGAAGTTCGGCGAGGACACCGATCTCAAGGGCCTGCCGATGTACGCGGGGATGCGCAGCTTCCAGATGCGCCGGACCCGGATGCCCAAGCCCCAGGTCGAGCGCGGC
Source organism: Janibacter melonis (assembly GCF_003721155.3). NCBI lineage: Bacteria > Bacillati > Actinomycetota > Actinomycetes > Micrococcales > Intrasporangiaceae > Janibacter > Janibacter melonis. The sequence goes on from NZ_CP044548.2 coordinate 1,071,409, forward strand.
GCGCCGCTGTCCTGACCTCTCGCCCGCACGACGAAGGGGTGCCCCGGACCGAGCGGTCCGGGGCACCCCTTCGTCATGGGCGGTGCAGGTGCGAGGCGGTCAGGCGGGGTCGAGCGGCATCGGGCCGTAGACCTCGGCGTCCTCGTGCAGCAGGGTCACCGCGGTGACGCCCTGCTCGGCGAGATCGGACCACTCCCCCGCGAACCACGACTCGGCGTCGGCCTGCGTCGGGAAGTCGGTCGAGGACGAGGGTGCGCCCTCGCCGCCCTCGTAGCGGAAGCGCCAGCGCTCGGTCATGACGCGCGCACCTGCACCTGGACGAAGGGGGGCTTGACGACCTCGGCGGGCAGGTCGCGGCCGCGGACGTCGACGACGACCTGGGAGCCGAGGCTCACCGAGCGGTCGAGGAGCGCGAGGGCGATCCCCTCCTTGCGCGTCGGGCTGAAGGTGCCCGAGGTGACCTCGCCGACGACGGTGCCCTCGGCGTCCTTCACCGCGCAGTGCGCGCGGGGGATGCCGCGGCCGGTGACGACGAGACCCTTGAGCACGCGCGACTCCTTCGCGACGCGCTGGGCGACGAGTGCCTCCTTGCCCCAGAAGCTCTCCTTCTCCCAGCCGACCGCCCACGCGGAGCCGGCCATGACGGGGGTGATGTCGAGGCTGAGGTCGTTGCCGTGCAGCGGGTAGCCCATCTCGGTGCGCAGGGTGTCGCGCGCCCCGAGACCGGCGGGCAGACCGCCGCGCTGCGTGACCTGCTCCATGAGGGCCGCCCACAGGGCCGGGGCCGCCGAGCTCGGGGCGACGAGCTCGTAGCCGCGCTCACCCGTGTAGCCCGTGCGGCATACGGTGATCGGCGTGCCCTGGAAGTCCGCCTCCTCGAAAGACATGTACTCGTGGTCGACGGGCAGCCCGAGCGCGGTGAGGACCTCGTCGCTCAGCGGGCCCTGGACGGCGAGCACGGCGTAGTCCTCGTGCTGGTCGGTGACGCTCACGCCCTCGGGCGCCTCGTCGCGCAGCATCTGCACGACGGTCGCGGTGTTGGCGGCGTTGGGGATGAGGAAGACGTCGTCCTCCGAGCGCAGGTAGGCGATGAGGTCGTCGACGACGCCCCCGGTCTCGGAGCAGCACAGCGTGTACTGCGCCTTGCCCGGCTCGATCCGGCCGAGGTCGTTGGTGAGGCAGCGGTTGACGAAGGCGGCGGCCCCCGGGCCGGTGACGCTCGCCTTGCCGAGGTGGCTGACGTCGAAGACGCCGACGCGCTCGCGCACCGCCGTGTGCTCGGCGACGACACCGCCGCCGGGGTACTCGATGGGCATCTGCCAGCCGCCGAAGTCGGCCATCTTCGCGCCGAGGTCGACATGGGCCTGGTGCAGCGGTGAGGTGCGCTGGGTCTGCGTCATGCGGCGAAGGCTACTCGTCTCAGGATCCGGGATAGCGTGGTGACGGATCGCACCCCACCGGAAGGACACCCGTGCCCCGTCTCGCCCTCGGCAACACCTCCCTGACCGGCTACTCCGGCGACACCGTCGTCGTCGGCCTCCGCCCTGCGGAGAGCCCGAAGGGGGGTCGCCGCCGCAAGGACGCGGCGCCCGCCGCGCAGGTCGCCACCGGCGTCGAGCTCGACGCCGCGCTGGCCGACGAGATCGCCTCGCTCGTCGAGGTGCTCGCCCCGAAGACCGCGCTCGGCAGCACGACGCTCGCCGCCGCGCCCGCCGGTCTGCGCGCCCGCACCCTCCTGCTCGTCGGCCTCGGCGACGACGCGCCGACCACCGAGACCCTGCGTCGTGCCGCCGGCGCCGCCACCCGCGCCCTGCCCAAGGCCAGCTCCGTGCGCCTGCTGCTCCCCCATGACGGCCCCGCGCAGCTCGCGGCGATCGCCGAGGGTGCGCTCAGCGGCTCCTACTCCTTCACCGCGCACAAGTCCGCGGACGCCGAGGGCGGGCTCGAGACCGTCGAGATCGGCACGACCCTGGGCAAGGAGCACGCCCCCAAGGACGTCCTCGCCCGCGCCGAGGTCCTCGGCCGCGCCGTCGCCTGGGCGCGCGACCTCGTCAACACCGCGCCCAACCTGCTCTACCCCCAGTCCTTCGCCGACCGCGTCGCGGAGACCGTCAAGGCCAGCCCGGGCAAGATCAGCCTCACCGTCCTCGACGAGAAGGACCTGGCGAAGGGGGGCTTCGGCGGCATCGTCGGCGTCGGCCAGGGCTCCTCTCGCCCGCCGCGCATCGTGCAGATGACCTACACCCCGTCGCGCTCGCGCAAGGCCCCCCACGTCGGGCTCGTCGGCAAGGGCATCACCTTCGACACCGGCGGCGTCTGCATCAAGCCGGCCGCCTCGATGGCGACGATGAAGTCCGACATGGCCGGCGCCGCCGCCGTCGCGGCGACCGTCGTCGCCGCCGCCGAGCTCGAGGTCCCCGTCGCCGTCTCGGGCTACCTGTGCCTCGCCGAGAACATGCCGGGCGGCAACGCCCAGCGCCCCGGCGACGTCGTGACGATGCGCAACGGCATGACCGTCGAGATCCTCGACACCGACGCCGAGGGCCGCATGGTGCTCGCCGACGGCATGTCGCTGGCCGCCGAGCAGGGCGCGGAGGTCATCCTCGACATCGCGACCCTCACCGGCGCCTGCATGGTTGCCCTCGGCCCGGACATCTACGGCGTCATGAGCAACGACGAGTCCGTGCGCGACGCCGTCGGCGTCGCGTCGGCCGCGACCGACGAGCCGTCGTGGCCGCTGCCGCTCCCGCGCGACCTGCGCCCGGGCCTGGACTCCTTCGTCGCCGACATCGCGCACAAGGCCGACCGGATGGGCGGCGCCCTCACGGCGGGCATCTTCCTCGAGGAGTTCGCCCGCACGAAGGACGGCGAGACCATCCCGTGGGCGCACCTCGACATCGCCGGCCCGTCCTTCCGCGACGGCGGTGCGCGCGACCACCTGCCCAAGGGCGGGACCGGCGTCGGCGTCGCGACGATGCTGCGCTACCTCGAGGACCTCGCCTGACCCGGCACCGCCGAGCACGACGCCCCGCACCCGGCTCCGGGTGCGGGGCGTCGTGCGTCCTGGCCGTGGTCGGGCTCCGTGCGTCCCGGCCGTGGTCGGGCGCTCTCGGCGCAGCCTCTACGCTGTGCCCCGTCCGTCACCCCGGGCACCACTGATGCAAAGGAGCACACCGTGGCAGACCCCACGACCCCCTTCGACCTCGTGATCCTCGGAGCCGGCAGCGGCGGGTACGCCTGCGCGCTGCGCGCGCGCCAGCTCGGGCTCACCGTCGCCCTCGTCGAGGAGGCTGAGGTGGGCGGGACCTGCCTGCACCGCGGGTGCATCCCGACCAAGGCGATGCTCCACGCCGCGGAGGTCGCCGAGGCGTCGCGCCACGGGGCGGGGATGGGGCTACGGACCTCCTTCGAAGGGGTCGACGTGCCGGCTCTGCACGCGTACAAGGACAAGGTCGTCGGGCAGCTGCACAAGGGCCTCGTCGGTCTCGTCACCCAGTCGGGCACCGAGGTCGTGCCCGGGCGCGGCCGGCTCGTCGACGCGACGACCGTCGAGGTCGAGGGCCGCCGGGTCACCGGCCGCACCGTCGTCCTCGCGACGGGCAGCCAGGCCCGGACCCTCCCTGGCGTCGAGCTCGGCCCGCGGGTCATGACGAGCGACGGCGTCCTGCGCATCGAGGAGATCCCCGAGCGCGTCGCCGTGCTCGGCGGCGGCGTCATCGGGTCCGAGCTCGCGTCGGTCTTCGCCGGCCTCGGGTCGCGCGTGACGATCGTCGAGGCGCTCGACCGCCTCGTCGCAGGCGAGGAGCCCGCGATCAGCAAGGTGCTCGAGCGCAGCTTCAAGAAGCGCGGCATCACGACCCGCACCGGCGCCCGCGTCGCCTCGGTCGAGGCCGGCGCAGACACCGTCGTCGTGCGTCTCGAGGAGGGCGACCCGCTCGAGGTCGAGCTCGTCGTCGTCGCCGTCGGTCGCGGTCCGCGCACCCAGGACCTCGGGCTCGAGGAGGTCGGCGTGCGCACCGAGCGCGGCTTCGTGCCGACCGACGAGCGGCTGCGCACCGACGTCGACGGGGTGCGCGCCGTCGGCGACCTCGTCCCCGGCCTGCAGCTGGCCCACCGCGGCTTCGCGCACGGGATCTTCGTCGCCGAGGACGTCGCGGGCCTGGAGCCCGCGCCCGTCGTCGACGTGCAGATCCCGCGCGTCACGTACTGCGACCCCGAGATCGCCTCAGTCGGCCTCACCTCGGCGCAGGCGCAGGCCGCCGGTCACGAGGTGGCCAGCTCGACCTACCCGCTCGGCGGCAACGGGCGCAGCATCATCCGCGGCACGAGCGGGTCGATCACCGTTGTGCGCGAGGTCGACGGCCCGGTGCTCGGCGTCCACATGATCGGCGCCGGGGTCAGCGAGCTCGTCGGCGAGGCCCAGCTCATGGTCGGCTGGGAGGCCCACCCCGAGGAGGTCGCCTCGCTCGTGCACGCCCACCCGACGCAGGGCGAGGCCCTCGGCGAGGCGGCGATGCTCGCCGCCGGGCGACCCCTCCACGCCCACGCCTGATCGCCCTGACAAGATGGGCAGCCAGCACGTGACCTGGCTCTCCATCGAGCCTGTCCGCGTGAGAGTGTGAGACCCAACGACCGCGACCAGCGTGATGTCGACGAAGGAGAAACAACGCCATGTCAGAGCGCGTGACCATGCCGGCCCTCGGGGAGTCCGTCACCGAGGGCACCGTGACTCGATGGCTCAAGAGCGTCGGCGACAGCGTCGAGGTGGACGAGCCGCTCCTCGAGGTCTCGACCGACAAGGTCGACACCGAGATCCCCTCGCCCGTCGCGGGCACCCTGCAGGAGATCCTCGTCGAGGAGGACGAGACCGTCGAGGTCGGCGCGGACCTCGCCGTCATCGGTGACGGCGACGCCCCCGCGAGCTCCGGCTCCGACGAGGGCGGCGCCGACGACAGCGCCGACGAGGAGGCCGAGTCCCCCGCCGCGAGCGAGGACGCCGCCGACACGCAGGAGCAGCAGGCCGAGGCGGAGGAGGAGGCCACCGCGCCGAGCACCGCCGAGGACGAGCCCGCCAAGAAGCCCCAGGCCGAGACCGCGAGCACCGACGAGGGCCAGAAGGTCCAGATGCCGGCGCTCGGCGAGTCCGTCACCGAGGGCACCGTCACCCGTTGGCTCAAGGCCGAGGGCGACGAGGTCGAGGTCGACGAGCCGCTCCTCGAGGTCTCCACCGACAAGGTCGACACCGAGATCCCCTCGCCCGTCGCGGGCACGCTCACCTCGATCCTCGTCCAGGAGGACGAGACGGTCGAGGTCGGCGCCGACCTCGCGGTCATCGGCGGGTCCGGCGGCGGCTCCGCCTCCGCGGAGGAGCCCCAGCAGGAGGCCCCGAAGGAAGAGGCCCCGAAGCAGGAGGCCCCGAAGGAGCAGCCGGCGCAGGAGAGCGCCTCCTCCGAGGACACCGACGACAGCGCCCAGAAGGACGAGTCCCTCCCCGAGGACGGCGAGGGCGGCGACGTCGCCGACCAGCCGGCCGGTCAGTCCGCCCCCTCCACCGGTGGCGAGTCCGCGGCGACCCAGCAGGCCCCGGCCTCGGGCTCGAGCACCTCGGCTCCCGCCTCCGGCGACAGCGCCCCCCAGGACGCGTCGAAGTACGTCACCCCGCTCGTGCGCAAGCTCGCGGCCGACAACGGCATCGACCTCGCCGACGTCCAGGGCTCCGGCGTCGGCGGCCGCATCCGCAAGGAGGACGTCCTCGAGGCGGCCCGTGCGAAGAACGCCCCCGCCGAGCAGCCGAGCGCTCCCGCGGCCCAGGCCCCGGCAGCGCAGGCCCCGGCGTCCTCGAGCACCCCGCCCCGCGGCATGGAGAGCAGCGTCTCGCCGAGCAAGCGCGGCACCCGCGAGAAGATGACCCGCCTGCGCAAGGTCATCGCACAGCGGATGGTCGAGTCGCTGCAGGTCTCGGCCCAGCTGACGACGGTCGTCGAGGTCGACATGACCAAGATCGCCCGGGTCCGTGCCCGCACCAAGGCCGACTTCGAGCGCCGCGAGGGCACGAAGCTGTCCTTCCTGCCCTTCATCGCGCTCGCGACGGCCGAGGCGCTCAAGCAGCACCCGGTCGTCAACTCCAGCGTCGAGGGCGAGGAGATCGTCTACCACGGCTCGGAGAACCTCTCCATCGCCGTGGACACCGAGCGCGGTCTGCTCACCCCGGTCGTGAAGAACGCCGGTGACCTCAACGTCGCCGGTCTGGCGCGCGCCATCGCCGACGTCGCCGAGCGCACCCGCGCCAACAAGATCACCCCGGACGACCTGTCCGGCGGCACCTTCACGATCACCAACACCGGCAGCCGGGGTGCGCTCTTCGACACCCCGATCCTCAACCAGCCGCAGGTGGCCATGCTCGGCACCGGCGCGATCGTCAAGCGTCCGATCGTCGTCACCGACGCCGACGGCGGCGAGACGATCGCCGTGCGCTCGATGATGTACCTGGCCCTGTCGTACGACCACCGTGTCGTCGACGGCGCCGACGCCGCTCGTTTCCTCGGGACCGTCAAGGCGCGTCTCGAGGAGGGCAGCTTCGAGGCCTGAGCAGCATGCACGTCCGAGAGCGCGTCGTCGTCGCCGGGTCCTCCGGTCTGATCGGCAGCGCGCTCTCGGCGTCTCTACGCGAGCGCGGCACCGAGGTCGTCCGTCTCGTGCGGCGCGAGCCGAGGTCCGGCGACGAGCGACGCTGGGACCCCTCGAGCGGTGAGCTCGACCCAGCCGTGCTCGAGGGCGCCGACGCGGTCGTCTGCCTCTCCGGCGCCGGGGTCGGCGACCAGCGGTGGACCCCGTCGTACAAGCAGCTCATCCTCACCTCGCGGGTCGAGACCACCCGCACCCTCGCCCGGGCCGCCGCCTCGGCCGGCGTGCCCCGGATGGTCGCCGGGTCTGCCATCGGCATCTACGGAGACCGCGCCGACGAGGTGCTCACCGAGGACTCCGCACCGGGCCACGGCTTCCTCACCGAGGTCGTCCGGGCCTGGGAGGAGGCCGCCGACCCCGCGCGTGACGGCGGCGTCCGGGTCGCCCACGCCCGCACCGGGCTCGTCGCCACCCGCGACGGCGGCGCGACCGGACCGCTGCTGCGTCTGGGCCGTCTCGGTCTTGGCGGGCCGCTCGGCCGCGGCCGCCAGTGGTGGCCGCTCATCTCCCTCGACGACGAGGTCGCGGCGCTCGTGTGGCTCCTCGACTCCGACGTCGAGGGCCCGGTCAACCTCGCCCCGCCGCAGCCCTACCGCCAGCGTGACGTCGCGCGCGAGATCGGGCGCCAGCTGCACCGCCCCGCCCTGCTTCCTGCCCCCTCGCCGGCCCTGCGGGTCGTCCTCGGCGAGTTCGCCGGCGAGATCCTCTCCTCCACCCGGGTGCTACCGACCCGGCTGTCCGACGGCGGCTTCGCGTGGGAGCACCCTGATCTGCCCACCCTGGTTCGCTGGATGCTCCGCGAACAGGACTGACCCGGCACTGGCCTCGGGCCAGACAGCGCTGACGACTCGGGTCAGGGCTGGCGCAGGTCGACCACCCGCCATCGCCCGTCGCGGTAGGTCAGGTGCACGTCGGTGATGACGGCCGGCTGCGCCGGGCGTCGTCGCGCCGCCGGTCCGCTCACGGAGTACGCCGAGGTGGCGATGCTCGCGCGGAGCACGACGTCGGTGCTGCTCGAGCTGCGCACGAGCGACACGCCGCTCACGCGGTGGGCCAGCCGCGTGTAGCGGTGCCCGCCCTCGGCGAGCCGGCGCAGCACGACGCGGTCGGCCCGCTCGGCCGGCGACCCAGGCACGACGAGACGGGCGAGCAGGTCGGTGTCCTGCTCGGTGAGCACCCGGGCGCGCAGCCTCGCCAGCTCCGTCATGAGCTCGGCCGGTCGCTCCCGCGCAGCGCGGGGGTCGAGCGCGGCCTCGCCCTCGGCCGGCTCCCCCGCCGCGGCACCGCCTCCGGAGCCCGACGTGCTCGACGTCGACGCCCCCGGCGCCTGCTCGGCCTGGGCGAGCCGCTCCCAGGGCACGAGCACCGAGAGCACGACGGCGAGCGCGAGAGCTGCTCCGGGCAGCACCCACGAGCGCACGGTCGAGCGGTCCACGGCACCCGCGTGCGCACCACGGCTGCGCTCCCCCGCGGCGTGACGCCGACCGGCCGGAGCGGGCCGCCCACCCGTCCGTGACGTCGGCACCGGCTCGTCGCGGCGCAGGTCGATCTCGTCGTCGCGTCGCCAGGGCCGCCACCAGCGGCGCGGCTCCTCGAGGGTGAGGTCGCGCTCCCACACGGGCAGGTCGTCGGGGTGGGTGTCGGCCACCGCCGCCTCGCGGATGCGCCGGGTGAGCGAGCTGTCGACGTCGCAGGGCACGACGAGGACGAGCGGCTGCGCGTCCGCGGCGGCGAAGACCCTGGCGGCGACGTCGTCGACGTCGGGCCGGGCGGCGGGGTCGGGCTCGAGGCACTCCTCGACGACCGCCCGCAGCTCCGGCGGCGCCTGTGGCGCCACCTCGGCGAGGACCGGCCGGGTCGCCCGGTGGCCCGGAGCCGCGCCGGTCAGGCAGGCCCAGGCGATCGCGCCGAGCCCGAAGACGTCGCTCGCCTCCGAGGGCTGCCGGCCGAGGGCCACCTCGGGCGCGACGTACCCCTCGGTGCCCCACAGGTCGGCCTCACCGGGGTCGACCCCGACGAGCCGCGACCAGCCGAGGTCAGACCACACCGGGCGCCCGGTCGAGTCGAGCAGGACGTTGCCGGGGCTGACGTCGCCGTGCACGACGCCGAGCCGGTGCAGCTGCCCCAGCGCGGTGGCGAGCGGCACGAGCACGGTCACGCACTCCCCCGCGCTGAGGAAGCCGCGGGCGCCGACCACGTCTCGAAGGCTGCCGCCCGCCATCCAGTCGAGGACGAGGACGGGGCGGGGTCCCCCTTCGCCCTGCGTCGTCGCCCACCCGTGGACGCCGACGCAGTGCTCCAGGGCGCTCTGCGCGAGCAGCTCGTGCTCGCGCAGGGCGCGCTCGTCGGCATCCGCGTCGAGCACCTTGAGCGCGACGAGGGAGTCGTCGCTCTCGCGCCGGGCGCGGTAGACGGTCGAGGTGCCGCCCCGCGCCACCCGGCGGGTGACCCGGTAGCCGGGCACGTGCGGCAGGTCGGCGGTGGGGTCGAGCGTGCTCACGGGGTGCGGCGACTCGTCCATGCCTCCAGGCTGCCCGAGGGGGCCGACCTCGCCGCGGAGTCATCCACAGGCCTGCTAGGACAGGAGCATGACCGCTGCCGAGCCGACGATCCTCGCCACCTCCGGCGGCTACGCCCGTCCCGAGCGCGGTGACCTCGCCCTCGGCCCGCTCGTCCACCACGCCATCGGGCTCTCCCGCCCGCAGGGGCGCCCCCGGGTCGCGCACCTCGGCACGGCGAGCGGGGACCAGCGCTCCTTCAACGCCCAGCTCGGCGAGGCCGCCTCTCGCGCGGGTGTCGAGCTCACCCACGTCAACCTCTTCCCCATGCCGACGCTCGACGACGTCGAGGCCCACCTCCTCGCGCAGGACGTCGTGTGGGTCGGCGGCGGGTCGGTCGCCAACCTCCTCGCGGTGTGGCGGGTCCACGGGCTCGAGCAGACCTTCCGCCGGGTGTGGGAGGCGGGCGTCGTCCTCGCCGGGGTGAGCGCGGGCTCGATCTGCTGGTTCCGCGGCGGGACGACCGACTCCTTCGGCCCCGAGCTGCGGGCCGTGCGCGACGGTCTCGGGCTGCTCCCCTTCGACAACGGCGTGCACCACGACTCCGAGGCACGCCGGCGCCCCACGATCCACCGTCTCGTCGCCGACGGCACCTTCGGCGAGACGCACTGCACCGACGACGGCGCCGGCCTGCACTACGAGGGCACCGAGCTCGTCGGGTGCGTCACGGAGCGGCCCGGGGCGCGCTGCTACCGCGTGACGAAGGGGGACGACGGCGCGGCCGTCGAGGTCGCGCTGCCGACCGTCGAGCTTGCCCGGTAGACGGCGGCAGATGACCGCCCGGTAGCGGCGTAGGCTCCGAGACATGCGCTTCGAGCACCTCGGCTTCTCCCCTGATCTCGTCGACTACATGGACGCCTGGGAGCGTCAGAAGCAGGTGCACGCGCAGGTCGTCGCCGGCGAGCGCGAGGACACCGTGCTCCTGCTCGAGCACGCCGCGGTCTACACCGCCGGCAAGCGGACCGTCTCGCACGAGCGTCCCTTCGACGGGACCCCGGTCATCGACGTCGACCGCGGCGGCAAGATCACCTGGCACGGGCCGGGCCAGGTCGTCGGCTACCCGATCGTCCACCTGCCCGACCCCGTCGACGTCGTCGCCTACGTGCGCCGGCTCGAGGAGATGATGATCCGCGTCGCGCGTGACGTGGGCGTCGAGACGACCCGCGTCGAGGGTCGCTCGGGCATCTGGGTGCTCGCCGACGAGCGCGGCCGTGACCGCAAGGTCGGGCAGATCGGCATCCGCGTGAGCCGCGACGTCGCGATGCACGGCTTCGCGCTCAACTGCGACTGCGACCTGTCCTGGGCGCAGTCGATCGTGCCGTGCGGCATCCCCGATGCCGACGTCTCCACGCTCTCCCGCGAGGCCGGCCGCGAGATCACCGTCGCCGAGGTGCTGCCGCTCGTCGAGCGCCACCTCGCCGAGGTCCTCGACTGGTCGAGTCAGATCAGCACCGCGCCGGACGCCACCGCGTCGGCCCCCACCGCCACCGCCTCCGCGACGGGCGCCGCGTGAGCCGGCCCGTCACCGGCACCTACCGACTCCAGCTGCACGCGGGCTTCACCTTCGCCGACGCGGCGACCCAGGTGCCGATGCTCGCGACGCTCGGCGTCAGCCACCTCTACCTCTCGCCGATCCTCCAGGCCTCACCGGGCAGCGCCCACGGCTACGACGTCGTCGACCACACCCGGGTCAGCGCCGACCTCGGCGGCGTCGAGGGCTTCCGCGCTCTCGTCGCGACCGCCCACGAGCACGACCTCGGTGTCGTCGTCGACGTCGTCCCCAACCACATGGCGCTGCCCTCGCCGGAGCACCTCAACGCCCCGCTGTGGCAGGTCCTCACCGAGGGGCGCGACGCCCCGACCGCGCACTGGTTCGACATCGACTGGAAGGCCGGCGGCGGTCGTCTCGGCCTGCCCGTCCTCGGCGCCCCGCTCGAGGAGCTCGTCGCCGACGGCCAGATCACCCGCGACGTCCACGAGGGTCGCCCCGTCATCCGCTACGGCGACCACGTCCTGCCCCTCGTGCTCGGCAGCGAGGACACCGAGGACCTGCCCGAGCTGCTCTCGCGCCAGCACTACCGGCTCGAGCACTGGCGGCACAAGGACGAGTGGCTCAACTACCGCCGCTTCTTCGAGGTCGACCAGCTCATCGCCGTGCGCGTCGAGCTCGACGACGTCTTCGACGCGACGCACGCGCTGCTCCTCGAGCTCCACCACGAAGGGGCGATCGACGGCTTCCGCGTCGACCACCCGGACGGTCTGGCCGACCCGACGGGGTACCTCGACCAGCTGACCGCCGCGTGCCGCCCCGGCACCCCCATCTGGGTCGAGAAGATCCTCGAGGGCACCGAGCGCCTGCCCGACGACTGGCGCTGCGCCGGCACGACCGGCTACGACGCGCTGCGCGTCGTGCAGGCCGCGCTCACCGACCCCGCCTCGGCGCCGACGCTCGACGAGACGTGGGCCGCGACCGGCGGCACCGCCTCGCTCGACGACGCCGTCGAGACCGCGAAGCGGCACGTCGTCGACCGCTCGCTCGCCCCCGAGGTCGAGCGGCTCACCCGACGCGCCCGTGAGGCCCTGCCGGGTCTCGCGCCGGACCGGCTGCGCGCCGCCGTCGTCGAGATCCTCGTCGCCGGCGAGGTCTACCGCGCCTACGTTCGGCCCGACGAGCGCCCGGCGCCGAGCGACCAGGAGCGCATCGACGAGGCCTTCGAGCGGGCGCTCGCGGCCCGCCCCGACCTCGCGGCCGAGCTCGACTCCCTTCGCCCCCTCACCCTGCTCGCCGACGACGAGGCCGCGGCGACGGACTTCGGCGTGCGCCTGCAGCAGACGTGGGGCCCGGTGATGGCGAAGGGGATCGAGGACACGACCTTCTACCGCTGGCACCGTCTCGTCGCGCTCAACGAGGTGGGCAGCGACCCCGACGTCGTCGCGGACGCCTCTCCCGAGCTCATGCACGACTGGGCCCGGCACGCGCAGGCCCACTGGCCGCGCACGATGACGACGCTGTCGACCCACGACACGAAGCGCAGCGAGGACGTGCGAGCCCGCGTCCTCGCCGCTGCCGGGCGCCCGCAGCTGTGGCGCCAGCTCTCCGAGGTCGCGGCGAGCGCCGCCGACGAGGCCGGCGTCGACCGGCCCACCGCGCACCTCGTGTGGCAGACCCTCCTCGGCGCGCGCGGCCTCACCGACGAGCGCCTCGGCGAGTACCTCACGAAGGCGATGCGCGAGGGCAAGGAGCGCACCGCGTGGGTCGACGGCGACCCCGAGCACGAGGCGCGGGTCATCGACTTCGCGACCCGGGCCAACCGCGGCGGGCCGGTGCGCGAGGCGCTCGACGCGGCCGAGGAGCAGCTCGGCGACGACGTGCGCGCCTACGTGCTCGCGGCCAAGCTCCTCCAGCTCACCCTGCCGGGCATGCCCGACGTCTACCAGGGCTGCGCCGGTGTCGACCTCTCCCTCGTCGACCCCGACAACCGTCGCCCCGTCGACTTCGCCGGTCGCTTCGCCGACCTCGCGGACCTCGACGCCTCCGAGACCGACCCGCAGGCGAGCCTGCACCTCGAGAAGCTGCACCTCACCGCGACCGCCCTGCGGCTGCGGCACGACCACCCCGAGCTCTTCGGCGGCGAGGCGACGTACGAGCCGGTCACGACGGGCTCCGAGCACGTCACCGGCTTCGTGCGCTCGGGCCGCGTCGCGGTCCTCGTGACCCGGGCGCCCGGGCGGCTCCAGGACGCCGGCGGGTGGGGCGACGAAGGGGTCGACCTCTCCCCCGGTCGGTGGACCGACGTGCTGAGCGGTGCGGTGCACGACGGCGGTGCGCTGCGCTGCGCCGACGTCTTCGCGCAGGCCCCCGTCGCGCTGCTGGTGCTCGAGGAGCCCGACGCGGACGTCGCCACCATCGGCACCGCGGCCGCCGCCGCGCAGGAGCAGACCCCGGCTGACCTCGGCCCCCACCGCGTGTGGGCGCCGGACGCCGAGCAGGTCGAGCTCGTGCGGGCGGGCGACGGCGGTGAGACCCGCGAGCCGATGGCCCGCGAGGAGGGCGGCTGGTGGCGCAGCGGCGCCGACCGGGTCGACGGCGAGCGCTACGGCTTCTCGCTCGACGGCGGCGAGACCTCGCCCGACCCGCGCTCGCTCGCGCAGCCGGACGGGCCGATGGGTCTCTCCCAGGTCGTCGACACCTCCGCCTTCACGTGGACCGACGAGCACTGGCAGGGGGTCCCCCTTCGCGGTGCGGTGATCTACGAGCTGCACGTCGGCACCTTCACGCCCGAGGGCACGCTCGACTCCGCGGTCGAGCGACTCGACCACCTCGTCGACCTCGGAGTCACCGTCGTCGAGCTCATGCCGGTCGCGACCTACCCCGGCCACCACGGCTGGGGCTACGACGGCGTCGACATCTGGGCCGTGCACCCCGACCTCGGCGGTCCGCAGGCGCTGGCGCGCTTCGTCGACGCCGCGCACGCGCGCGGGCTCGCCGTCTGCCTCGACGTCGTGCACAACCACCTCGGGCCGAGCGGCAACACGCTCATCCGCTTCGGGCCGTACTTCACCGACACCCACATGACCCCGTGGGGCCCGGCGCTCAACCTCGACGGCCCCCGCGCCGACGAGGTCCGCCGCTACCTCGTCGACCACTCGCTCATGTGGCTGCGCGACTTCCACGTCGACGCGCTGCGGCTCGACGCCGTCCATGCGCTCGTCGACGAGAGCGCGGTGCACGTGCTCGAGCAGCTCGCCGAGGCCGTCGACGACCTCGCCGACAAGCTCGGCCGCGAGCTGCTGCTCGTCGCCGAGTCCGACCGCAACGACCCCGCGACGGTCGTGCCGCGGTCGGCCGGGGGCTTCGGCGGGCTCGGCCTGGCCGGGCAGTGGGCCGACGACGTGCACCACACCCTGCACGTCCTGCTCACCGGCGAGACCCAGGGCTACTACGAGGACTTCGCCGCGCCCGAGGCTCTCGACACCCTCGTCGCCACCCCCTTCTTCCATGCCGGGACCTACTCGAGCTTCCGCGGGCGGACGCACGGACGCCCGGTCGACCCCGAGCGGACGCCGGGCTGGCGCTTCGTCGCCTCGCTGCAGACCCACGACCAGGTCGGCAACCGCGCGAAGGGGGATCGCCTCACCCACCTCGTGAGCACCGGTCGCCTCGCGTGCGGGGCCGCGCTGCTGCTCACCGGGCCGTGGACGCCGATGCTCTTCATGGGTGAGGAGTGGGGCGCCTCGACCCCGTGGCAGTACTTCACCGATCACACCGAGCCCGAGCTCGCCGAGGCCGTGTCGCGCGGTCGGGCGACGGAGTTCTCCGCGCACGGCTGGGGTGGTGACGTGCCCGACCCGCAGTCGCCCCAGACCTACCGCGACTCGCAGCTGCGCTGGGAGGAGACGACGCAGGAGCCCCATGCCCGGGTGCTGGAGTGGTACCGCACCCTCGTCGGCCTGCGCCGCGGCGTGCCGGACCTCTCCGACGCCGACCTCACGAGCGGATCGGTCGAGCGCGACGGCGACGTCGTGACGATGCACCGCGGCGCGTGCGACGTCGTCGTCAACCTCGGCACCGAGGCAGTGCGCCTCGAGGTCGGCGACGTCGAGCTGCTCGCGGCGTGGGAGGCGAGCCTCGAGGGCTCGACCCTCGTCGTCCCCGCCGACGCCTGCGCGGTCCTCCGCCGGTCCTGAGCGGCCTGGCTGGTCGAGGTGCGAGGGCCGCCAGGCCTGAACCTCGAGACCACCCGCCCTCGCCGTGACGCGCTACCCCAGCGCCCGGACCGTCTCGATGGTGTCGGCCTGCTCGGCGGTCTTGTCCTCGCGGTAGCGCAGGACCCGCGCGAAGCGCAGCGCGACCCCGCCCGGGTAGCGCCGCGAGGTCTGCACCCCGTCGACGGCGATCTCGACGACCTGCACCGGGTCGACGTGCACGACGTGGCCCTCGCGCCCGGTCTCGAGCGCGAGGAAGCGCTCGGTCTGCCACGCGAGCGTCTCGTCGGTCATCCCCTTGAAGGTCTTGCCGACCATGACGAGCTCGCCGTCCTCCCCCTTCGCCCCGAGGTGGATGTTCGACAGCAGCCCACGACGACGGCCGCTGCCCCACTCGACCGCGAGGACGACGAGGTCGAGGGTGTGGCGGGGCTTGACCTTCGTCCACGCGCTGCCGCGCCGCCCGGCGGCGTACGGGGCGTCGAGGTCCTTGACGACGACGCCCTCGTGGCCGGACGCGACGGCCTCGTCGAAGAAGCGCCGCGCCTCGCCCTGGTCGGAGGTGAGCAGCCCCGGCACCCGTGACGACTCCGGCACGAGCTCGAGCAGCACCTCGCGCCGGGTCGCGTACGGCTCGTCGAGCAGGTCGCGGCCGTCGACGTGCAGGACGTCGAAGACGAAGGTCGTCAGCGGGGTCGCCTCGCGCAGCGCCTCTACGGAGCGGCTCGACGCGGTCCGCGCCCCGGTCTCCTGGAAGGGACGCGCCCGGCCGTCGGGGTGCAGCGCGATGGCCTCGCCGTCGAGGACAAGGGTGGTGGCGTCGAGCGCCTCGGCGACCTCGACGACCTCGGGGACGCGCTCGGTGATGTCGTCGAGGCTGCGCGTGTAGACCCGCACCCGGCCCGCGGGGTCCTTGTGCACCTGCACCCGGATGCCGTCGACCTTCGTGTCGAGCACGACGGGGGTGCCGGCGACGAGCTGGGGCACCTCCTCGATCTCCGCGGCCGACCCGGCGAGCATCGGCTGGATCGCCCGGCCGGGCTCGAGACGCACCTGCTCCAGCCCCTCCGCGCCGGTCGTCAGGGCGAGCTCGACGGCGTGCGGCAGGTCGCCCGCGAGCATGGCCGCGCGGCGCAGCGTCGGCTCGGGCACGTCGGCGGCGAGCGCACCCGCGGCGAGGAGCACCCCCTCGAGCGAGCCCTGCCGCACCTCGCCGAGGAGCAGTCGGCGCAGGTAGTCCTGCTCGTCCTCGCCCGCCCGGCCGAAGAGCTCGGCGAGGAGCTGGGTGCGCGTGGTGCGGCTCGTCGTGCCGGCGAGCGCGGAGAGCGTGTCGTCGACCTCCGCGACCGTGAGCGAGGGAGCGGCTGCGGGCACGGGGAGGTCGGCCAGGCTGCGCCAGCCGACGCCGACCCGTCCCTGCGGGAGGGCACCGGCGAGCCAGGAGGCGACGGTGCGCACCTGGGCGGGCGGCGTCTCGCGCAGCACCTGCGCGACGAGCTCGGTCTTGGCCGTGCGCGACCGGGTGGCCCCCACGGCGCGGGAGACCTCGACGACACGGCTCAGCGGGATCGGCTCGCTCACGCGGCCACGCTATGCCGCACCACCGTCAGCCGCGCCCGATGTGCTCCCACGGCTTGTCGAGCGCGAAGCGTCGTCCGGTGACCTCGTCGGCGGAGATCTCGACGACCGTGTGCTTGTCGCTGCCGACCCACGGGCGAAGGGGGATCGACTCGGCCCGGTAGCCCTCCTGGCCCTCGAGGACGCGGGCGGAGCCGCGCACGACGACCGACCAGGCCTCGTGCGCGCCGATCCCGTCGATCTCGAAGGCGACGTCGCTGTCCATGACGACACCGAGCAGCTTGTTGCCCTCGGCGGTGCGGAAGAGGATCGTCTCGCCGTCGACGGCGTAGTTCACAGGGGTGATGTGGACCTCGCCGGCGAGGTGGAAGGCGAGCCGGCCGAGCTCGTGACGGCGCAGCAGCCCCCAGCACTCCTGGCTGCTCAGCCTCGTGGTGACGTCGGTCATCTCAGGTGCCTCCTCGACTGGGTCCCTCCTAGTACTACGTACTGTAGTACTAGGAGGGAAGATCTGCGACCCCGTCGACGCTGTACCTGTCGGGCTGCTCCGCGACCGCGGGGCGAAGGGGCGTCCCCCACCGGGCGTACCCTGGTGACCTGGGCCACGAACCCCCTTCGCCGCCCACACCCGATCTACCCAGGAGGGTTTGCGTTGACCGTCGCACCCGAAGGCCGCCGCATGCTGCGCGTCGAGGCGCGCAACGCCGAGACGCCGATCGAGCGCAAGCCGAGCTGGATCCGCACGACGGCGAAGATGGGCCCCGAGTACACCGCGCTCAGCTCGATGGTGAAGTCCGAGGGCCTGCACACGGTCTGCCAGGAGGCGGGCTGCCCCAACATCTTCGAGTGCTGGGAGGACCGCGAGGCGACCTTCCTCATCGGCGGTGACGTGTGCACGCGACGATGCGACTTCTGCGACATCGCCACCGGTCGCCCGACGAGCCTCGACATGGACGAGCCGCGCCGCGTCGCCGAGTCCGTCCAGCAGATGGGTCTGCGCTACTCCACCGTCACCGGCGTCGCCCGCGACGACCAGCCCGACGGCGCCGCGCGCCTGTACGCCGAGACGATCCGCGCGATCAAGGCGCTCAACCCCGGCACCGGTGTCGAGATCCTCCCGCCCGACTTCGGCGCCAAGCCCGAGCTCGTGAGCCAGGTCTTCGACGCCCGGCCCGAGGTCTTCGCCCACAACCTCGAGACCGTGCCGCGCATCTTCAAGCGCATCCGCCCGGCCTTCACCTACGACAAGTCGCTCAAGGTGCTCTCCATGGCCCGCGAGGCCGAGCTCGTGACGAAGTCCAACCTCATCCTCGGGATGGGCGAGGAGGACCACGAGATCGAGCAGGCGATCCGCGACCTGCACGAGGCCGGCTGCGACATCCTCACGATCACCCAGTACCTGCGCCCCTCCCCGACCCACCACCCGATCGACCGGTGGGTCAAGCCCGAGGAGTTCGTCCACTGGAGCGAGCTCGCCGAGGAGATCGGCTTCAAGGGCGTCATGGCCGGGCCGCTCGTGCGCAGCAGCTACCGCGCCGGCCGTCTCTACGTCGGGGCCATGCGCCGCTGGGGTCGCGAGATCCCCGCCGAGCTCGCCCACCTCGCCGAGGACACCGGGTCCGCTCGCCAGGAGGCCTCGTCTCTCCTCGCGGCGGGCAAGACCGGCGCGGCCACCGCGTAGGATCGGGCGCACTATGGCACGACAGGACACCCCGGCAGCTCCGAGCGAGACCCGCAACCCCTTCAAGCGCATCGCGCAGGTGCACCGCACCGTGCGCACGATCGACCCGAAGATCACGCTGTGGATGCTCGGGGCCTTCGTCCTCGTCATCGCGGTCGGGCTGCTCATCGGCTTCGCCTTCGGTCACCCGTGGCTGACGATGATCGTCGCCGTGCCGGCAGCGATGCTCGCGGCGATGATCGTCCTCGCCCGTCGTGGTGAGCGTGCCGCCTTCCGCCAGATGGAGGGCCAGAAGGGTGCCGCGCTCGGTGGCCTGTCCGCGCTGCGTCGTGGCTGGTACTACGACCAGGAGCCGGTCGCGGCCGACGCGGCCCGCGCCCAGGAGCTCGACAACGCGGCCATCGTCTTCCGGGCGCTCGGTCGTCCCGGCGTCGTCCTGCTCGCCGAGGGCCCGAAGGGGCGCGCGGCCAAGCTGCTGGAGAAGGAGCGCAAGAAGGTCGTGCGCGTCGCCCCCGGCGTGCCCGTGTACACGTACCACGTGGGCACCGGCGAGGGCGAGCTCCCCGTGCAGAAGATGCGCTGGACCCTCACCCGCCTCAAGCCGGCGCTGTCCAAGCAGGAGCTCATCGTCGTCAACAAGCGCCTGAAGTCGCTGCCCGGCATCCGCCAGGGCATCCCCGCCGGCGTCGACCCCACCTCCGCCCGGATGAACCGCAAGGCCCTCCGCGGCCGCTGACCGTCACCGCACGTCGACGAAGCCCCGAGACCGTTGGTCTCGGGGCTTCGTCGTTCGTCGGTCGAGGTGCGACGCGCCCGCTAGGGCCAGAGCCTCGAGACCACGGGTCCGGATGGTTTCGAGGCTCGCTGGCGCTCGCACCTCAACCATCGAAGACTCAGACGCGGACGAGCCTCGTGCCGGCGGCGCGGTCGTGGAGGCCGACGTTGTCGCGGTCGGTGACGACGGCGGGGATGACGATGCACAGCAGCGCGGCGCGCACGACCCCCTGGACGACCGAGATCCGGGGGCGGGCGACCGGGACGACCTGCATGCCGAGCACCCGGTGCCCGAGGGACCCGCCGGCGAAGGTCACGAGCAGCACGTGCTCGACGAAGAGGACGAGCAGCGGGTAGAAGCTCTGCCCGGTCGGGGTGATCTCGACGACCTGCCCGATGAGCCCGAAGGTGATGGCCAGGCACGCGGCCCAGTCGATGACGATGCCGACGAGACGTCGTCCGAGGCCCGCAGGCCGGGGCGTGGAGGTCGAGGAGGTCACGGCTACGAAGGGTAGCCGTGCCGGATGACGGGACCGCTCCCCCTTCGCAGGCCCCTCCTCGGTACTGTGTGTCTCACGGATCGGGACCGCCGTCTCACGTAACACCTGTGAAACACACGAGTCATGGTCGGGTAACTGCCCCGACCTACGGTGGTCGCATCAACGCGAGGCTGGCCGACAGATCAGCCGACATCACCAGGAGGATGGATTGTTCAGCAACGCTGACGAGGTCCTGTCGTACATCAAGGACGAAGACATCAAGTTCGTCGACATCCGCTTCTGCGACCTGCCGGGCATCATGCAGCACTTCAACGTGCCGGCAGAGACTGTGGACGAGGACTTCTTCACCGAGGGGCAGATGTTCGACGGCAGCTCCATCCGGGGTTTCCAGGCGATCCACGAGTCCGACATGAAGCTCGTGCCCGACGTCAAGACCGCCTTCGTGGATCCCTTCCGCGAGGAGAAGACGCTGGTGATGAACTTCTCCATCGTCGACCCCTTCACCGGTGAGCCGTACTCGCGCGACCCGCGCAACATCGCCGCCAAGGCCGAGGCCTACCTGAAGTCGACCGGCATCGCCGACACCGCCTTCTTCGGCGCCGAGGCGGAGTTCTACGCCTTCGACGACGTGCGCTTCAAGACCGACGCGCAGAGCAGCTTCTACCACCTCGACTCGATCGAGGCCGCGTGGAACTCCGGTCGTGAGGAGGAGGGCGGCAACAAGGGCTACAAGACCCGCTTCAAGGGCGGTTACTTCCCCGTCCCGCCGGTCGACCACTTCGCCGACATCCGCGACAAGATGTGCGTCAACCTCGCCAAGGTCGGCATCGAGGTCGAGCGCAGCCACCACGAGGTCGGCACCGCGGGTCAGCAGGAGATCAACTACCGCTTCAACACGATGCTCCGTGCGGGCGACGACGTCATGAAGTTCAAGTACGTCATCAAGAACACCGCCTGGGATCTCGGCAAGACGGTGACCTTCATGCCGAAGCCGATCTTCGGCGACAACGGCTCGGGCATGCACACCCACCAGTCCCTGTGGAAGGACGGCGAGCCGCTCTTCTACGACGAGCAGGGCTACGGCGGCCTGTCCGACATCGCCCGCTGGTACATCGGCGGTCTGCTCAAGCACGCCCCGGCGCTGCTCGCCTTCACCAACCCGACGGCGAACTCCTACCACCGCCTCGTGCCCGGCTTCGAGGCCCCGGTCAACCTCGTGTACTCCGCGCGCAACCGCTCGGCCTGCATCCGCATCCCGATCACGGGCAGCAACCCCAAGGCCAAGCGCGTCGAGTTCCGCGTGCCGGACCCGTCGAGCAACCCCTACCTGTGCTTCGCCGCGCAGCTCATGGCCGGCCTCGACGGGATCCGCAACCGGATCGAGCCGCCGGACCCGATCGACAAGGACCTCTACGAGCTCCCCCCGGAGGAGCACGAGGCCATCGAGCAGGTCCCGACGACCCTCCCCGGCGTCCTCGCCGCGCTCGAGGCGGACCACGAGTTCCTGCTCGAGGGCGACGTCTTCACCCAGGACCTCATCGAGACGTGGATCACCTGGAAGAAGGAGAACGAGGTCGCTCCGCTCCAGCTGCGTCCCCACCCGCACGAGTTCGAGATGTACTTCGACATCTGAGTCGAGCATCTGAGCAGTGCTGACGAAGGCCCGGCCCCCGTTCAGGGGTGCCGGGCTTTCGTCGTGCTCCGGCGAGGGCGCGCCGGGCGCTTCCCCCTTCGCCGAGGTATGGCGATCGGTCGAGATCCAGACCATGTGACGACCGATCTCCATACCTCGCGAGAGGGGGTGGGGCCGGGGGGCTCGGGGCACACTGACACCCATGGCGCGCTGGGTGCTCCACGTCGACCTCGACCAGTTCATCGCGGCGGTCGAGGTGCTGAGGCGCCCGGAGCTCGCGGGGCTGCCCGTCGTCGTCGGCGGGCGAGGTGACCCGAGCGAGCGGGCCGTGGTCTCGACCGCGTCGTACGAGGCACGGGAGTTCGGCATCCGCTCGGGCATACCGCTGAAGATCGCCGTCCGCCGCTGCCCGCAGGCCGTCTTCCTCCCCGTCGACGCGCCCGCCTACGACGCCGCGTCTGCCGTCGTCATGGAGACCCTGCGCGACCAGCCGGGAGCGACGGTCCAGGTCCTCGGATGGGACGAGGCCTTCGTCGGGATCGAGACGAAGGGGGCGGACGTCGAGGAGGGCGAGGCAGAGGCGGTCGCCTATGCCCAGGCGATCCGCGCCGCCGTGCTCGAGGCCACTCAGCTGCACTGCTCGGTCGGCGTCGGCGACACGACGGTCCGCGCGAAGATCGCCACCGACCTCGGCAAGCCGCGCGGCGTCTTCCTCCTCACCCGCAGCAACTGGTCGCAGGTCATGGGGGCCCGCCCCACGACCGCCCTGTGGGGCGTCGGCAGCCGGATCGGCTCTCGCCTGGCGACCCACGGCTACGAGACCGTCGACCAGCTCGCCGCAGCCGACGACGCGGTGCTCGCCGGCGAGTTCGGACCCCGGATGGGCCCGCACTACGGGCGGCTCGGTCGCGGCGAAGGACCTGACGTCGTCGACGACACCCCGTGGGTCCCCCGCGCCCACGGGCGCGAGACGACCTACCAGCACGACCTCACCGACCCCGCCGAGGTCGAGGCCGCCCTGCACACCCTCGCCGAGCACGTCGTCGAGGACATCCGCGCCGAGGGTCGAGCGTGCCAGCGCGTGCATCTCAAGGTGCGCTTCGCCCCCTTCTTCACGACGACGCGCATCCGCACCCTGCCCGAGGCGACGGACGACCCCTTCGTCATCGCCCGGACAGCGACCGAGCTCCTCCGCGCGCTCGACGACGACCGCCCCATCCGGCTCCTCGGCGTGCGAGCCGAGATGGTGCCGCCCGAGGGCGGCTACGAGAGGCCGCGGACGACCGGCCGGGGTGGCCCCGCCGCAGCGGAGCCGTCTGCCGAGGAATGAGCGACGCCCCGCCGCCGTTCTGGCCGCCATGACTGAGACGAGCGAGACGGGGGCCGGGCTGCAGCTCGGCATCGACACCTTCGGTGACGTGACGCAGGACGCGCAGGGGCGCACCGAGACCTACCCGGACGTGATCCGGCACGTCGTCGAGCAGGGCGTCCTCGCCGACCGGGTGGGGCTGCACTTCTTCGGCGTCGGCGAGCACCACCGGCCCGACTACGCCATCTCCGCCCCTGACGTCGTGCTCGCCGGTCTGGCCACCGCCACGCAGCGCATCCGTCTCGGCACCGCCGTCACCGTGCTCAGCTCGGACGACCCGATCCGCGTCTTCCAGCGCTTCGCCACCCTCGACGCCATCTCGAGCGGGCGGGCCGAGGTGATCCTCGGGCGTGGCTCCTTCACCGAGTCCTTCCCCCTCTTCGGTCACGACCTGCGCCAGTACGACGAGCTCTTCAGCGACAAGCTCGACCTCTTCACCCGGCTGCTCGAGGAGACCCCGGTGACCTGGCAGGGCTCGACCCGACCGCCGCTCGTCGACCAGGAGGTCTTCCCCCGCACCGCCGCCGGGCTCACGGCGTGGATCGCCGTCGGCGGCTCGCCGGAGTCGGTCGTGCGGGCCGCGCGCTACCGCCTGCCCCTGATGCTCGCCGTCATCGGCGGCGACGCCGAGCGCTTCGCCCCCTTCGTCCAGCTCTACCACCAGGCCAACGCCCAGCTCGGCAACCCGGCGCTGCCCGTCGGTCTGCACTCCCCCGGCCACGTCGCCGACACCGACGAGCAGGCGCGCGACGAGCTGCGCGAGCACTGGACGAAGAACCGCGACACGATCGGCGCCGAGCGCGGGTGGCCGCCCGCCCAGCCGGGAGACTTCGAGCGCGAGGTCGAGCACGGCGCCCTCTACGTCGGCTCCCCCGAGACGGTGGCCCAGAAGATCGCCCGGACGGTGCGCCTGCTCGGCGTCCAGCGCTTCGACCTCAAGTACTCGCACGGCCGTCTGCCGCACGAGCACATGATGCGCTCGATCGAGCTCCTCGGCACGAGCGTCGCTCCCCGCGTCCGTGAGCTCCTCGCGCAGGAGGCCGGCGCCGGCGCCTGAGACGACCACCGCAGCGCGCCTGACGCCGCTGCGTAGACTCCGCCTCGTGCCGGCGGAAGGACGACGCAGACCATGAGCACCCTCCAGACGCTCGACCGCGGCCTCGAGGCGATCGACATCGTGTCGCGCCGGGCCGGGGGCGTCTCGCCCGCCGCCCTCGCGGACGCGCTCGGCGTCCATCGCGCCGGCGCCTACCGCATCCTCGCCACCCTCGAGCAGCGCCACCTCGTGACGAAGGGGGAGGACGGCCTCTACCGGCTGGGCAGCGGGGCACTCGTCGTCGCCGGGCGCTTCATGAGCCAGTACCGGTCTGCGGCGCAGCCGGTGGTCCAGGACCTCGCGGACCGCACAGGGCACACCGCCTTCGTCGCGATCGCCGACCGTGAGGAGTCGGTCGCGATCGCGGTCGCCGAGCCGGCCGCTCGTGGCTCGATCGGCATCAGCTACCAGGTCGGCGGACGCCACCCGCTGACCCAGGGCGCCGACGGCGTGGCCATCCTCGCCCAGCGTCCGGCCGGCCCGTCCGACGGTGT
This sequence comes from Janibacter melonis, assembly GCF_003721155.3. NCBI lineage: Bacteria > Bacillati > Actinomycetota > Actinomycetes > Micrococcales > Intrasporangiaceae > Janibacter > Janibacter melonis. Next base: position 1,095,482 of record NZ_CP044548.2, read on the forward strand.
CGCGGTGCGCACGGCCCGCGAGCGCGGGTACGCGATCTCGCGGGGCGAGGTGCAGCCCGGCACCGCAGGCGTCGCGGTCGGTACCGGCGGCTCCTCGGTGACCGAGGTCGAGAGCTCGATCGGCGTCATCACCCTCGGCTCGCCCGACGACCTCCCGGTCGACGACCTGCTCCCGGTCCTGCGCGAGGCCAGCGCGCGCATCGCCCGGCTGTACTGAGGCCCCCGCCGCACGTCCCCACCCTTGACGGTGCACTCCCCGCGCACTACGTTGTGCGCTGAACGCACACAGAAGTGCAATATCCGCACAAGGAAGTGCCCGCATGACGAACTGCCCTGTCACGACGGAGGTCTCAGGCCGCGCCGCCGCCTTCGACCCCTTCGGCGACGGCTACCAGCAGGACCCGCCCGCCTATGTCGCGTGGTCGCGCGAGAGCGAGCCGGTCTTCTACAGCCCCGTGCTCGACTACTGGGTCGTCACGCGCTACGACGACATCAAGGCGATCTTCCGCGACAACATCACCTTCTCGCCGGCCGTGGCGCTGGAGAAGATCACGCCGACGAGCCGCGAGGCCGAGGACGTCCTGCGGTCCTACGACTACGGCATGGCCCGCACGCTGGTGAACGAGGACGAGCCGGCGCACATGGAGCGTCGCCGGGCGCTCATGGGCCCCTTCTCACCCGAGCACCTCGCCCACCACGAGCCGATGGTCCGTCGTCTCGTGCGCGAGCACGTCGACCGCTTCGTCGACGACGGCCGGGCCGAGCTCGTCAACCAGATGTTCTGGGAGATCCCGCTCACCGTGGCCCTGGAGTTCCTCGGCGTGCCCGACGACGACAAGCCGACGCTGCGGGAGTACTCGGTCGCGCACACCGTCAACACGTGGGGCCGCCCGCAGCCCGAGGAGCAGGTCGCGGTCGCCCACGCGGTCGGCAACTTCTGGCAGTACGCCGGCGAGGTGCTCGACCGTATGCGCGAGCGCCCGGACGACACGGGGTGGATGCAGTACGGCATCCGGACCCAGCGCGAGCTGCCCGAGGTCGTCACCGACTCCTACCTGCACTCGATGATGATGGCCGGCATCGTCGCGGCCCACGAGACGACGGCCAACGGCATCGCCAACGCCGTCAAGCTGCTGCTGGAGAACCGCGAGGTCTGGGACCAGATCTGCGCCGACCCGAGCCTCATCCCGAACGCGGTCGAGGAGTGCCTGCGCCACAACGGGTCGCAGGCGGCGTGGCGGCGCATCACCACCCGGCCCACCGAGGTCGGCGGCGTGGCTCTGCCCGAGGGGGCGCGCATCCTCATGGTGTCTGCGTCGGGCAACCACGACCCGCGCCGCTTCGAGGACCCGGAGCTCGTCGACGTGCGCCGTGACGACGCCGCCGACCACCTCACCTTCGGGTACGGCGCCCACCAGTGCCTCGGCAAGAACCTCGCCCGCATGGAGATGCAGATCTTCCTCGAGGAGCTCACCGGTCGGCTGCCGCACATGAGGCTGGCAGAGCAGGACTTCACCTACGTGCCGAACACCAGCTTCCGCGGGCCGGAGCACCTCTGGGTCGAGTGGGACCCGACGGCCAACCCCGAACGCCGTGACCCGACGGTGCTGCAGCCGCGGGTCGAGGTCAACATCGGCGAGCCGACGTCCGCGCACCACAGCCGTCCGATGCGGGTCGTGCGCGTCGCGGACGTCGCGAAGGGCGTCCGCCACCTCGTCCTCGAGAGCGCGGACGGCACCCCCCTGCCCGCCTTCACCCCCGGCTCCCACGTCGACGTCGAGTGCGGCGACACCGGGGTCGTGCGGCAGTACTCCCTGTGCGGGACGCCCCCGTCGCCCGTCCAGCCGCCCGGGTGCCCGCTGCCTCACGTGCCCCGCCCCGACCGCTACGAGATCGCCGTCGCACGCGAGGACGAGTCGCGCGGCGGCTCGGCGTGGGTGCACGACGAGGTGGCCGAAGGGGATGTGCTCACGGTCCGCGGACCGCGCAACCACTTCCGACTGCCCTCGGCTGCCCGTCGGTACGTCTTCGTCGCCGGCGGCATCGGCATCACACCGATCCGGTCGATGGCCGGCCAGGCGCGTCGCGACGGTGTGCCGTACGAGATCCACTACCTCGGCCGTGACCGCAGCGCCATGGCCTTCCTCGACGAGCTCCTCCTCGAGCACGGCGACCGCCTGCACGTGCACTGCTCCTCAGAGGGCACACGCGCTGACCTGCGGGCCCTCATGTCCGATCTCGACGACGACGCCCGCGACGGTGCCGTGCACGTCTACGCGTGCGGTCCGCAGCGCATGATCGACGTGCTCACGACAAGCACCGAGACCTGGCCCGAGGACGCTCTCGTCGTCGAGCACTTCGCGTCTGCTCTCGGCGAGCTCGACCCCGAGCACGAGCACGAGTTCGCCGTGCACCTCGAGGACTCGGACGTCGACCTCGTCGTGCCCCGCGACCGCACGCTGCTGCAGACGCTGCGCGACGCCGGCGTGCAGATCCCCTCGAACTGCCAGGAGGGGCTGTGCGGCACCTGCGAGGTGCCCGTCCTGCGGGGCGACGTCGACCACCGCGACGTCGTCCTCACCGCCGCCGAGCGACGGGAGTGCAGCCGGATGATGGCCTGCTGCTCTCGCGCCGCGGGCGACCGCCTCGTGCTCGGCCTCTGACCCGACTCCCCCTCTCCCCCCTTCGACCAAAGGCAACCGATGACGCTTGCACTCCTGGGCATCTTGCTGTCCCTGGCCCTCCTCATCACCCTGGCCTACCGCGGCCACTCCGTCATCGCGGTGGCTCCGCTGGCCGCCACCGTCGCGGTGATCATGTCGGGGGCCCCGCTCCTGGCGAGCTACACGCAGATCTTCATGCCCGCGCTCGGCGGCTTCATGGCCGCCTTCTTCCCGCTCTTCCTCGTCGGTGCGATCTTCGGACGGCTCATGACCGTCAGCGGGTACGCCCAGGACCTCGCGGGGTGGATCTCCGGGCTTCTCGGTCCGCGTTTCGCGATCCTCGTGACCGTGCTCGCGACGGCGCTGCTCACCTACGGCGGGGTGAGCGCCTGGGTCGTCGTCTTCACGATCTTCCCCATCGCCACCGCCCTCTTCGCCGAGGCCGACATCCCGCGTCGCCTCATGCCGGCGGCCATCGCGCTCGGCATCTTCACCTTCGCCACGGCCGCGCTGCCCGGGTCGCCGCAGATCCACAACACGATCCCGACGAAGTTCTTCGGCACCAACACCTTCGCCGCGCCGGGACTGGGCGTGCTCGGCGCGGTCCTCGTCTTCGGGCTGGGCATGCTGTGGCTGGACCGTCGTCAGAAGCAGCTCGCCGCCGCCGGCGAGTCCTTCTCGGACCCCACCCTCGCCGAGCTCGAGGAGGACGCAGCGCGCCGTGGCGGCGGCACCACGCCTGCTCCTGCGACCCAGGTCGACCCTGACGAGCCCGCCTCCGACGGCGCGGCGCGGACCCCTGCGGCCACGCTGACGGCCGTGCGGTCGACCTCGACCACGCCGGCGCAGCCCGCCCCCGGCGCGGCCGCCGGGCTCCTCGGGCTCAGCCCGGTCCTCGCGATCGTCCTCGTCAACGCGCTCTGCACCTACGTGGTCCTCCCCGCCCTCGAATTCGGCTACCTCGCGGACGAGAAGTTCGGCGGCACGACCGTCGAGGCCCTCACGGGCGTCTGGTCGGTGACCGTGGCCATGCTCGCCGGCATCGCGCTCGTCTTCGTCCTGCGCGTCGCCGCATGGAAGACCTACGTCAAGGCGATCACAGAGGGCGCGCGCAACGCGGTGCTCCCGGTCTTCAACACCGCGAGCGAGGTCGGCTACGGGGCGGTCATCGCCTCGCTTGCCGTCTTCGCCGTGGTCCGCGACGGGATGTTCGGCATCAGCGACAACCCGGTGGTCGTGTCGGCCGTGTCAACCTCGGGCATCTCGGGCCTCACCGGCTCGGCCTCGGGCGGCCTCACCATCACGCTGCAGACCTTCGGCGAGCAGCTGGCGCAGATGGCCACCGACCAGGGCATCCCCATGGAGCTCATGCACCGCGTCACCGCGATGGCGTCGACCGGCTTCGACTCGCTGCCCCACAACGGCGCGATCATCACGCTGCTGCTCGTCTGCGGGCTGTCGCACCGCGAGGCGTACAAGGACATCTTCGTCGTGACGGTCGTCGTGCCGGTGGTCGGCCTCCTCGCCGTCATGGGCCTCGGTCTCGCCGTCGGCACCTTCTGACAGACCCGGCTCTCCTCACCGCACTGGTCTCAGCCGGCCCGGCCGATGACGAAGGCGGTGAGGAAGCCGAGCGTCGCGATGAGCCCCGCATACATGTGCGTGCGCTCGAAGGCCTCGGGGATCATCGTGTCGGCGACCATCGTGAGGATGGCGCCGGCGGCGAGCGCGGTGATCGCGGCGACGACCTCGGGCGAGGCACCCTGGAGCAGCAGGCACCCGAGCAGCCCGGCGAGGCCGCTCGCGACGGCCACCCCGCCCCACACCCCGAAGACGTAGCGCGCCGAGCGCCCGCTGCGCTTCATGCCCGCCGCGCTCGACAGGCCCTCGGGCAGGTTGGAGATGAAGATCGCGGCGAGCACCGGCACCCCGACGCCTCCCCCGCCGAGCAGCGACAGGCCGAGGACGACCGACTCGGGGATGCCGTCGAGGAGCGCGCCGACGGCGATCGCCGACCCGCTGCCCTCCTGCTCGTCCTCGCCGGGCTGCTCGTCGCCCGCGCGCTTGCGGTGCCGCGCACCGCGCCGGGCGAGCGCGATGTTGGCCAGGAGGTAGAGGACGGCGCCGACGAGGAAGCCGATGACGGTGGGCACGAGGCCCCCGGTCGTCTCCGCCTCGTCGACGAGGTCGAAGGACAGCGCCGAGATGAGCACCCCGGCACCGAAGGCCATGACCGAGGCGACGACCCGACGGGGGACGTCGACGAACCACGCGACGAGCGCACCGACGACGAGCGCACCCCCCGCGACGAGACCCCACAGCCCGGCCTGCGCCCAGATCGGCATCACAGCACCGCGATGACGGCCCCGGCGGCGACGCCCGAGACGACGGTGAGCCCGGCCACCGCGGCGGTCACCCGCCAGGTGAGCGCGCGACCGACCATGGCGAGCGAGGGCAGGCTGACGGCGGGCAGGAGCAGGAGCGCGAGCCCGAGGACCCACGGGCTGGCGCCGGCGGCGGCCAGGGCGAGGAGCACGGGGATCTCGCCGGCTGTCGGGATGACGACGAGCAGCGCGACGACGGCGAGCGCGACGAGCGCGGGCGGACCGGCGCCGAGGTCGAGATCGGCCGGGGCGAGGTGGGCGCCCGCGCCGACGAGGGCCACGAGCAGCAGGTACTCGGGCACGAGCGTGATCGACAGCCGCCCGAGGCTGCGCGCGAAGCGGGTGACCGGACCACCGGGGCGGTCGTCCTCCCCCTTCGCCTCCTCGACGAGACCCGAAGGGGGCATGACCCGCCCGGGCAGCAGGCGGCCGGCGAGGACCGCCGCGCCGACGACGAGGCCCAGCCCGACGAGCAGCCGGGCGGCGACCCACTGCCACGGGCCGACGAGCGCGAGGAAGACGAGGACGGCCGGGTTGAGCACGGGGTTGCCGAGCCAGTAGGCGACGACGGAGGGGGCGGGCACCCCGCTGCGGCGCAGGGAGACCGCGACCGGCGCGGCGCAGCAGGTGCACATCATGCTCGGCAGGGACAGCGCGCCGGCGAGCAGGCCGCTCGACGTCGTCGAGCGACGGGTGAGCAGACGCTGCACCCAGCGCCGCGGCACGAGCGCGTCGATGCCGGCAGCGAGGACGAGACCGACGAGCAGCGCCTTCCACACCGCCTGGGTGTAGGCGACGGTGAAGTCCCACGCGCCCGTCCACACCGACGGCGCGTCACGTGCGACGTCGAGCGGGCTGCTGCCCTCCCACGCACCGGTGCCGACGAGACCGTCGATCTTGTGCGCGTAGGGCCACCACTTCGCCCAGCTGAGGCCGATGGCGACGACGACGAGGACGACCGCGGTCGAGACGACCGTACGTCGTGAGGGTCGCAGACCGCCGGGGCCACCCAGGTCGAGATCGGCGGGACCGGTGCTCATGCGCGTGCCTCTTCAGACGGTGGTGGGGGCCTGATCCAGCGTAGGCGTCGGTCGTGCAGCCACTGCACGCACGGGGTCCCCCACCCGCACCTCGCCCGTCCCGAGCGGCACGAGACGCACCCCGAACCACAGCGCTCCGTCCCACCGTCGACGGGCGGCGAGGGTGCGCAGCGGCTCCGCTCCGGTGCGCAGGGTGACCGGGTCAACGCCCGTGACGACGCACCGGTCGCACAGCGCGCTCACCCGGTGGTCCACGTCGCCGATGCGTACCCGCGACCAGCCGTCCTCGGCGAAGGGGGCGTCGCCGTCGACGACGACGTTGGGCCGGAAGCGCTCCATGACGAGGCGCTCGGCGCGCCGCTCGCCCCGCTCGTCGGCGGTCTCGTCGACCCACTCCTGCAGCCGCTCGAGCGAGCGCTGGGTCGTGAGCACGAGCGGGGAGGACCAGGCCAGACTCAGCGAGTCCGGCGGCTGCCCGCCGCGCTCGGCGGGGATGCCCCGGGCGGCCGGGTCGGGCTGCCACACGAGGCGAAGGGGGCGCCCCACCCGTCGGGTGAGCCAGGCGTCGACCTCCGGGTCGGCCGGGACGGCGTGCGCACCGACCGCGCCGCCGATCGGCCGGGCGGTGACGCCGCGGGGTGGGTGGACCCGGCGGCTCTGCTCGGCGTGGCGCACGAGCACGCCGCCGCCGGCGAGGGGCTCGGAGCTGAGCGCGAGGAGGCGGGGGTCCATGAGCGCTGTGACCTTGTGGCCGCTCTCGTCGACCAGCCCCCACCGTCGGTCCCCCGCCAGCCCCCACGGCTCGACGGCGGCCGAGGTCACGGCCTGCCCGGCGAGGGACTTCACCGGGTAGAGACGGATGTCAGTCACGCGCATGGGGTCATCATCGCCTGGGCCCGGGTCGGTGGTCTCGAGGCTCGGGCCCGGGGGCCCTCGCACCTCGACCAGCTAGCGCCCGTGAGGTGCGAGGAGCGGCGGGTCACCAGCGGCCGACGCGACCGCCTCCGCCGGCGGCCCAGCAGGTGCCGCGCTCGCAGTCGAGGGTGTGCCAGGCGGTGGGGTCGACGAGACGCCAGGTGCGGCCGCCGTCGTCGCTGGCGCTGGTGCCCCCGATGCCGCCGCCCTCGCCGACGACGAGGAGGCGGTGGCGCGAGAGCCACTCGACGTCCTCGCCGAGGTGAGGCAGGTCGCCCGCCGTGCGCCACGTGCGCCCGTCGCGCGTCACCGAGCTCGCCCGCGAGCCGTCCGCCGGGTCGGAGAAGTCGCCGCCGACGGCGACGCCCTGCCGCGGGGTGCGCAGCGCGAGGGCGAAGACCCCCGCGGCCTCGCTGGCGGGGATGCCGGAGCTGCTCGCCCGCCACGTCGTGCCGAGGTCGTCGGAGCGGAAGACCCGCGATCGCTCTCCCCCCGACCCGAAGACGGCGGTGCGGCCCGACATCGTCAGGCAGTCGCCGCTGGCCGCGAAGTTGGCCTCACCGGTCGAGTCCGGCATCCCGCGTGACGGCAGCACCCGCCAGCTCGCCCCGCCGTCCGTCGTGCGGATGATCCGGAAGCGCCCGTCGACCGGGTCGCTCACCCCGAGCCCGACCCGCCCGCCCGGCGCGAAGGCGATGCAGTTGTAGAAGGCGGCCTCCTCGCGGTTGCGGAAGGTCTCGCGCCAGGTCTGCCCGCCGTCGGTCGTGCGGTAGATGCGCGACGCCTCGCCGGGGCCGATGGCGAGCACCGACGCGGTCCGCGCGTCACGCGCCTCGACGTCGCGGAAGGCCAGCCCCTGCGACCCCGGAGGGCGCACGTCCTGCCACGTCCGGCCGGCATCGGTGGTCCGGTAGACCGAGCCGGCTCCCCCGTCGCTGACGCTCCCGCCGGTGACCCACGCGGTCCGCCCGTCGACCGCGTCCAGCCCGCGGAAGCTCTGGTCGGTGTCGACGACCTGGGTCTGCCACCCCTTCGCGCCCGGCGGTGAAGGGGGACTGCCCGGCGACGCGGTCGCCGCGGTCGTGACCCCGAGGGCCAGGGCGAGGGCGGACGCGGCGGCGGCGAGGTGGCGCATGCGCCGACCTTCCTCCTGCGGGGCAGACCTGTCCACCGGAGCGTGGCGGTGCCCGCCGGCGACGGGTCAGGCCACGTCGTGCGGCAGCAGCTCGGCGCCCGGCTCGTCGCTCTCGGCAATCGGCTCCTGCCCGTCTCGCCGGAGCACGTGCGCGCCGATGAGCGAGATGCCGACGCCGTCCGGGTCGTCCCGCCGGGCGAGGTGGAGGTTCGCGCAGTAGCCGTGGCGCACGACGAGCTTCGTCGCCGTCACCCAGCCGACCCCTTCGCGGATGATGAGCACGTGACGTCCGGCAGGGATGTCGTACGTCACCGAGCTCTCGCCGTCGAAGCGGCCGAGCTCGACGTCGCCGAGCATGATCTGCGCCCCGCGCAGGTGCTCCGGGTCGATGTCACCGGTCGAGATCCGGATGGCTGCGTCGCTCACCTGCATCACCACACCTTTCGTCGTGTCCCTCGATCATCCTCCGCCGGTGTCAGCAGCGGTAGTGGACGCGCCCGACCTCAGAAGTCGAAGCCACCGCCGAAGTCCCCTCCACCGAAGTCGCCACCGCCGAGGTCGCCGCCCCCACCGCTGGCGTCGTACCCGGCGTCCGCGAAGCCTGCATCGCCACCGGCATCACCGCCGGCGTCCCCACCTGCGTCACCGGACCCGCCGTCGTCGGGCAGGGCGCCCTCGCCGCCGCCCTCGGACCCCAGGCCCTCGCCGCTGTCGCCGGCCTCCTGCGCCTCGGGCGAGTCGCCGTAGCCGTCGAAGATCGCGCTGGCGATCATCGAGCCGACGACGACACCGGCCACGGTGCCGAGCATCGACCCCGCGAAGCCGCCGCCCATGACGCCCCCACGCCCGCCACGGCCCATGCCGCCGAGGCTCGACTGGAGGTAGCCGGGCTGGCGCATCTCGGCGCGCGTCGCGGCCCGCGCCATGTCACGCGGGTCGTCCGAGCGCGGTGCCTCGCCCTGCGGCAGGTCCTGCGAGAGCTGGGCGAGGACCTGCTGGCGCTGCTCCGGGGTGAGCTGCGCGAAGGCCTCGGCGTGCGTCTGCTCGATGGTCTCGGGCGGGGCCGTGCGCAGGAGGTAGCGGTAGCGGGCGAGCGCCTGCTCGTCGCTCACCTGCTGCTGCCCCTGGGCCGGCGGGCCGGGAGCGTACCCCGGAGCGGGCTGGCCGTACCCCTGCTGCCCGTACCCCTGCTGGCCGTAGCCTCCCGACGCCTGCTGGTGCTGCTGCGTCTGGTCGGACCGTCCGAAGAGCTTGTCGAGGAAACCCATGGTGACTCCCGTCATCGCGTGGCGGTCGGACCGGGTCGGTCGACGACCGCCTCGTCAGTCAACCACGCGGCCACAGCGCCCAGTGGTGATGCACAGGGCCCGCTGCGTGACCGACGGAGAGCTCGTCGGCGTGGGTGAGCGCGCCGGTCAACCAGTCCTTCGCCTGTGCCACGGTCTCGGCCCACGCGTCCCCCCGCGGCCGCAGCGCGGCGATCGCCGACGACAGCGTGCACCCGGTGCCATGGGTGTGACGTGTCGGGACCCGTCGGGCCGACAGCTCGCGCACCCCGGTGCCGTCGACGAGCAGGTCGACCGACTCGTCCCCGGCGACGTGCCCGCCCTTGAGCAGCACCCGGGCCGCCCCGAGGTCGAGCAGCGCCTGCGCGTGCCGGTGCATCTCGTCGAGGTCGCGCGCCGCAGCGTGCGGGGTGAGGCCGAGCAGGACGGCCGCCTCGGCGGTGTTGGGCGTGACGAGGTCGACGACGGGCAGCAGGGCCCGCACCCCCTCGACGGCGTCCTCGTCGAGCAGCCGCGAGCCGGCCGTCGAGACCATCACCGGGTCGAGGACGACCTCGCCCAGCCCGCCCCTGCACACCAGCTCGCCCACCACGGCGACGACCTCGGCCGAGCCGAGCATCCCGATCTTCGTCGCCGCGAGCTCGACGTCGTCGACGAGGGTCTCGACCTGCTCGCGCACGAAGCCTGCCGGTACGTGATGGACCCCGGTCACCCCCTTCGTGCTCTGCGCCGTGAGCGAGGTGAGGACGGCGCAGCCGTACGCCCCGAGCGCGCCGAAGGTCTTGAGGTCGGCCTGGACCCCGGCGCCGCCGGACGGGTCCGACCCGGCGATCGTCAGGACGTTGGGCACGCTCATGCCGCACCCCCGTCGACGACGGCGCGCAGCCGCGCGGCGGCGGCCCGTGGGTCGTCGGCGGCGCAGACGGCGCTGACGACGGCGACGCCGTCGACCCCCGTGGCCATGACCTCGGCCGCCCGGTCGAGGTCGATCCCTCCGATGGCCACGCTCGGCAGCCGGCTCGCGGCGGCGAGCGCGCGCAGGCCCTCGAGCCCGACCGCCGGGTCGTGGTCGGGCTTGGTCGGGGTCGCCCACACGGGGCCGAGACCGAGGTAGTCGAGGGTGCCGGGCGGCAGCGTCGCGGCCCGCTCCACCTCCTCGACCCGCGCACACGACAGCCCGAGCGACGCATGCGGTCCGACCACCCGGCGTGCCTCGACCGCGTCGAGGTCGCCCTGGCCGATGTGGGCGCCGTCGGCGCCGATCTCGGCGACGAGGTGGGCCCGGTCGTTGATGATGAGGGGCACGCCCGCCGGCCGGGTGACGGTGAGCACGAGCCGGCCCATGGCCACGACCTCGTCGTCACCGGCGTCGGGGTCACGCAGCTGGACCACGCTCGCTCCCCCGTCGATCGCCGCGCTCACCGTGGTGAGGAGCCCGTGGCGCTGCGTCATCACCGGGTCGGTGACGAGGTAGAGGCCGAGGTCGAGCACCGGGCGGGTCAGCACAGCCCCACCCGCTCCTCGAGCTGATCGGGCGTGAGGGCCGCGAGCTCGTCGAGCAGCCCGACGGCGAAGGAGCCCGGCCCGCGCGCGGTCTGCACCGCGGTGTCGGCGGCGAGGGTGAGCGCGGCCGTCGCGGTCGCCGCGGCGACGAGCGGGTCAGATGTCGCCGCGCAGCACGCCGCGACGAGGGCGCCGAGCGCGCACCCGACACCGGTGACCCGTGTCATCAGCGGGTCGCCGTGGGCGAGCCGCACCGTGCGCTCGCCGTCGGTGAGGTGGTCGACCGCGCCGCTCACGGCGACGACGCAGCGGTGCCGGCGGGCGATCGCGCCGGCGCCGTCCTGGACGGCCTGGGACGCGGTGTCGTCGGTGGAATCGACTCCCCGGCCGCCGCTGCCGCCGCCGAGCGCGAGGACCTCCGAGGCGTTGCCCCGGATGACGGCGGGCGAGCCGAGCGCGAGCAGCTCGTGCGCCAGCCCCGTGCGCCAAGTGAGCCCGCCGACGGCGACGGGGTCGAGGACCCAGGGGGTCCCGGACGACAGGGCGGCGGACACCCCTTCGCGTGCGCCCGCGGCCGTGTCGTCGTACGGGGTCCCGAGGTTGACGAGGACCGCTCCGGCGACGGCGGCGAGCTGGCCCGCCTCGTGCGGGTTGTCGACCATGGCCGGCGACGCTCCCGCGGCGAGCAGGACGTTCGCGGTGAAGGGTGCGACGACGATGTTGGTCAGGCACTGGGTCAGCGGTGACTCCGCGCGCAGGCGCGACCAGCAGTCGGCGAGGTCGTGCGCGCTCGGCGCGGTGGTGGGCAGGGCGACGCTCATGGGTGACGTCCCTTCGCTAGTACGAGCTAGATCAGGTTCCACGGGTGTGCTCTCAGCCGCTCGAAGGCGGCACCCCGCGTCAGCGACGACCATAGCGAAGGGGGTGGGGTCGCCGGGCGGGGCGGCTCTGCCGGGCTGCGCGTCGGCGCGGTCCGCACGATGATGGGTGCGTCGACCCGACCGACCACGCCTGGAGGCACCGATGACGCATCCTCTCGACCGGACCCGGAGCGCGCCCTCGGCGCTGGCGGCCGGCAGCGCCGTGGCACCGATCGTCGTCGGGGGCCTGCTGCTCGTGCTCGCCGTCATCTGGTGGGCCTACGCCCAGGTTGCCGTCGACGAGATGACCACGACCGCCTCGCAGCTCGTCGTCCCCGGGATCCTCGCTCTCGCCGGGGCCGCAGGTCTCGTCTACGGGTTGCTCGTCCTCGCCGCGAAGGTGCAGGAGAGCCACGCCCTGCTGCTCCAGGCGGCCCGGGCGAGGGACGCGGAGGTGGACCGCGCCGGGGCGTAGGGCGGTGGTCTCGAGGCTCGGGCGCAGAGCGCCCGTCGCACCTCGACCATCGAAGGGGTGGTGGTCTCGACCGGCGAAGGGCCGCGGCCTACGGCTCGAGGCCGACCATCGCGGCGGACTCGTCCCAGAGGCGGGCGGCCACCCCTTCGTCCGAGGCCACCCGGGAGGTGCGCGAGACGCGACGGTCGTCGAAGTACTGACCCACCGGCCAGTCGGTGCCCGGCTCGCCCTCGGCGAGCCAGACGAGCTGGTCGGCGCCCTTCGCCGGGGAGGTCATGAGGACCTTCGACAGGGGCGTGCGGTAGAGGGCGCGCATGACGACGGAGGACTCGCTGGCGAAGTTCGTGCCGACGATGCCGGGGTGGAAGGCCGCGGCGGAGATGCCGTCACCGCCGTGCCGTCGCTGCAGCTCGCGGGTGAAGAGGATGTTCGCGAGCTTGGCGTTGCCGTAGGCGCGGCGCTCGGAGTACCCGTGCTCGAGCTGGAGGTCGTCGGGGTCGTAGCGCGCCATGACCCGTGACGCCAGGCTCGAGGTCTGCGCGACGCTCGCCCGGCTCGCGGTGAGGGTCGGCAGGAGCAGCCGCGTCAGCAGGTACCCGGCGAGGTGGTTGACCTGGAAGGTCGCCTCGAAGCCGTCCTCGGTCAGCCGCCGGCTGCCGAGGACTCCCCCGGCGTTGTTCGCGAGGACGTCGATCCGCGGGTACTGCGCGCCGAGCGCGTCGGCGAGCGCCCGCACCTCGGTGAGGCGGGCGAAGTCGGCGACGAAGGGGGTGCCCCCCACCTCCGCGGCGACCGCCTCGGTCTTCTCCCGGGAGCGCCCGACGACGGCGACCTCGTGGCCGTGCTCGGCGAGCTCGCGCGCGGCGGCGGCGCCGATGCCGTCGCTCGCACCGGTGATGACGACGGTCTTGCGGTCCATCCAGGTCTCCTCGAGGTGGGGTGCCACCAGTGTGCGGGAGGGTCGCCGGGCGACGCCCCGTGGCCGCGGCCCACGCTCAGGCCGGGTCGTCGGGCATCTGCAGGTGCAGCAGCTCCACCGCGTCGCTCGTCAGCCGCGCCGTCGTCTCCAGCAGCTCACCAGGCGACGTCGAGCGCAGCAGCGTCAGCTGGTCGAGGGCACCCAGGGGCGAGAGCCAGGCCAGCTGCCAGCTCCGGGCGACAGGGTCGTCCGCCAGCTCGACGTCGGCCGGCCAGACCTGCGAGCGGTGCTCGCTCATCACCGCCAGGGCCCTCCTGACGACGCGCTCGGTGTCGGCGAGCCTCTCGTGGTCCTCGCCGGACCACGTGAGGTCCGGCAGGCGACGCACCTCGGCCCGCGGGTAGGGGTCGTCGGGCAGCCACCGCTCGACCTCGACACGCTCGTGCCCTCGCGCCAGCAGCACGAGCCGGCCGTCGGGCAGCCGGCCCATCTGCTCGACGCTCGCCACGCAGCCGACCGTGAACCGCCGGTCTCCCCCGCCGACCTCGGAGCCTCGCTCGATGAGCACCGCGCCGAAGCGCCGGTCGCTGCCGACGACGTCTCGCATCATCGCCACGTAACGCGGCTCGAAGACCTGCAGCGGCAGCGGCTGCCCGGGGAGCAGGGCCGTCCCCAGCGGGAACATCGGCAGCACGTCCATCGGACCAACGTCGCACCCCGGACCGTGCGATGTCACCCCTTCGCGCGAACGCGTCGCCTACAACGGGTGCCCCCTGGGTGTCGTGGTCTCGAGGCTCGGGCCCTGGGGGCCCTCGCACCTCGACCATCGATGGGTCGCCGTGTGGTTGGGTAGGGCGCAACCAGCCCACCACCGCCTTCAGGGGAGACGGTTTGAGCAACGCACCGCAGCAGTTCATGGACATGGCCCGGCAGGCAGCCGGCAACGCAGGGGTCCGGCAGGCCGTCGGCCGTGCCGCGGGCGGGGGTGGTGACGGCTTCGACCTCAACGCCGCGGACTTCCCGGCGGCCCGGGGCGAAGGGGCATCGGCCGGCACGCGCATCACCTCGGCCTCCGTCAGCCTCGACGACGCCGCCGAGGCGCTGAGCCGCAGTCACTACGAGGCCGGCGCGGCCGGCCCGGTCCACGTCATCACGCCGATGGTCATGCCGAAGGGGCGCCGCCTGCGCGCGATGCTCCCGGTCATCGCCCTCGCGCTCCTCGGCATCGCCGGCAGCATCGTGCTCCTGCCCTTCGACGGGCTCGTGCTCGGCATCTTCGGGCCGCACTACTGGCTGCTCGTGCTCCTGCTCGCCGCCTTCATGTGGTGGCGCCAGGGCATGGTCATGGTCCCCGAGGGGTGCACCGCGCTCATCAGCCGCTTCGGCAAGGTCGAGGCCGAGGTCGGCCCGGGCCGCGTCACCCTGCTCAACCCGTGGAAGCGGGTCTCCTACATCGTCAACACGACGCGGGAGTACCCCTTCAACGCCCCGATCCGCGAGGCCCCGACGAAGTCGGGCGTGCAGGCGAGCGTCGACCTCTTCCTCCAGTTCCGCATCGCCAACGCGCGCGAGTTCGTCTTCGTCCTCGGTGCCGTCCAGGGCTTCCAGGACAAGCTGAACAACGCGATCTCGGAGACGACCCGCTCGCTCATCTACGACCAGGAGGCCAGCGGCATCTACGACCTCGTCGGCGAGAGCACCGCGCGGCTGCTCGAGCAGCTCAACGCGCAGTTCCAGCCCGCGGTCGAGCTGACGACGGCGAACATCACGCACGCCGAGCCCTCGGCCCAGGAGTACCGCATGGACCTCGCGGCGCCGGAGATGATCCGGGTCGCGAAGGAGGCATACACCTACGACTACGAGCTGGGGCTGAAGAAGGAGCAGAACGAGGGAGACCTCAACAAGGACCTCGCCTCGCTCAACGAGAGCCTCTCGGCGATCCAGGCCGACATCGCGCGCTACCAGGCGCAGATGGACACCGCTCTCGAGCGCGAGACGAACCGCGCGAACGCGCTGGCCCGTCAGCGCTTCGTCGAGTCGGAGTCGACGGCCAACGCCAACGCCGCGCTGCTCGAGGCCCAGGCGCTCGACATCCGAGCGCTGAGCGCGGCCCAGGCCCCGGAGATCCTCGACTACCGCTACCAGCAGGACATGCTCGACAAGATGGAGAGCGTCGCGGACTCGCTGCCGCAGATCGTGCGGGTCGGCGACCAGGGCGACGGCGTGGACTACCTGAAGATCGCCCGCGAGCTCGTCGGCGGTCAGGGCAGCGCGCTCTTCACCGACGAGGACATGGCCGCGATCCGGGAGCGTCACGGCGCCATCGCCGAGCGCGTCGCGCAGCGCGAAGGGGAGATCGGCGACCTGCTGCAGGCGCCCGAGGAGACGGACGTCGAGATCATCCCGGCCTCGGAGGTCACCGACGACCCCGAGGGCGAGGAGGCGATCGCCAAGATCCGCGAGTCAGTGACCGACGAGGCCGTCACGGCCCAGATGGGAGAGGCCGCGGGCGGTCCCCCTTCGCCGCCGTCCGGTCCCCCGGTCTCACCTCCGGCGACGCCGCAGGGCGCGCCGACCACTCCCGCCACGACTGACGAAGGGGGCACCCGATGAGCCAGCAGATCATGGACACGATGACCGCGCGCGGTCGCGGGATGAGCTCGATCAAGGAGGCCGTCTCCGGGTGGGGCGACGTCGCGCGGCTGCTGCGCGGCGGTGACGGTGGCGCGATCGTGCCCGTCGTCATCCCCAAGGACCAGCGCGGGCTGCGGTGGACCTCGCTCGTGTGGTTCGGGCTGTGGGCCGCGATCAGCGGGCTGCTCCTCACGACCGTCGACCACGGCGGTCTGGGCGGGCTGGCGATCTTCGTCGCGCTGCTCTCCTTCGTCCTCGCCGCCCTGTGGTGGTGGCGCAGCTCGATCGTCGAGATCGAGGAGGGCACGGTCGGGGTGCTGACGAAGTTCGGCGCGATCTACGGACCGGGCCTGTCCCCCGGCCGGCACTACCTGTGGCACCCGTGGGCGCGCGTCGCGTACGTCGTCGACGTCACGACCGAGATCCCGTACACCGCACCGGTGCTCAGCTCGCCGACGCACGAGAACGTGCCGCTGAAGTCGATCGAGTTCTTCTTGCGCTTCCGCATCGTCGACGCGATCCGCTTCGTCCAGACGATCGGCGCGGGCAACTTCGACCTCGTGCTGAGCAACTCGGTGCAGGACGCGATCCGCCAGCGCAGCCGGCAGGTGCGCACGGAGAGCGCGTACGACCTGCGCGGCAGCGACGTCAAGGACATGCAAGACCTGCTCAACCGTCAGCTGACGCGCTACGGCGCGCAGATCATGGGCTGCAACATCCCCGACGTGCAGCTGCCCGACCAGTACCGCGAGCACCTCGCGACGCGCGAGCGCGTGGCCAAGGAGCTCGTCGCGTACGAGAAGGAGTGGGAGCTCACCCGCAAGCGTCGGATCGACACGCTGCTCATGGAGATCGAGCGCAGCAAGAAGGTCCGCGACGCGAAGATCGTCGAGGTCCAGGCGTCGCTGAACAAGGCACGCAAGGACGTCGCGCAGATGCTCGAGGAGCGCGAGACCGAGGCGCAGAAGGTGCGCTACGAGATCGAGACGCGCGCGCGCACCAACCTCGTCGCCGCCCAGGGTGAGGCGAAGGCCCAGGAGCAGCTCGCCACGGCCTACCGCGACAACCGCGCGGTGCTCGGGTACGAGCTCGCCCGTCGCCGGCTCGACGTCGGTGCTGCTCTCGCCGAGCAGGCGCCGCGCCCGGTCATCGTGCAGACCGACGGGAGCAGCGGGGACAGCTCCGCGCTGTCGACGCTGCTCATGGCCCAGCTCCTCCCCTCGCTCTCGGCGAACGGGAACGGCTCGCGGTCGGCTGCGACGCCCCCGCCGCCGAGCGCCCGCAGGGTCCAGCAGGCCGCCGGCGAGGCGGCTGCCGGCCTCGTCCAGCGTGCCGGGAAGGGTGCGAAGGGCGACGCCTGACCCCACCCGCGCACGAGAGCCCGCCGGTCCGAGAGGACCGGCGGGCTCTTCGCTGTCCGCAGGGCGATTCGTGGGATGCCGTTGACAACGGGGCTCCTGATCAGGACTATTCAGGTATAGACAGGTATGGACAGGACGGAGCACAGTGAACGCGAAGTACCAGCGCGTCGCCTCCCTGCTGAGGGAGCAGATCCACGTCGGCGACCTCAGCGACGGCGAGAAGCTGCCCGGCGAGGCCGAGCTCGCACGTGATCTCGGGGTCAGCCGCGGGACCGTGCGCCAAGCCATCGCCGAGCTGCAGCGGCAGAACCTCGTCGACACCCAGATGGGGGTCGGCACCTTCGTCACCTTCGACGGCGTCGCACTCAACAGCCCTCTGGGCTGGGCGCAGGCGCTCGCGATCGGCGGTGTCGACCTCGACGTGACCATCCTGTCGATCGACCTCATCTCCGTCGAGGAGATCCCCGACGCACCTCGTGACATCGGCTTCGCCGAGGCCGTCGCGGTGCGCCGTGTGCGACGTCTGGGCGACGGCACCGCGGTGTCCTTCGAGTGCGCGTCCGTCCCCGCCACCGGGATCCTGCGCGACCTGCCCACGACGGGTCTCGTCGACGGCTCGATCACGAAGACCCTCGCCCAGGCCGGGCTGCGGGCGACAGGCGGCGACCAGCAGGTCAGCCTCGTCGAGCTGCCCGCCCGCGAGGCCGAGCTGCTCGGCCGGAGCGAGGGCGAGCCCTTCCTGCGCTCCGTGAGGACCTCGCGCAGCGCCCGCGGCGACGTCGTCGAGCACGTCGTCTCCTCGCTCGACCCCCGCCACTTCCGCCTCCACACGACCTTCGGAGACCGTGCATGACCCGCGCCCTCAACACTCTCGTCGGCCTCGCCGTCGGCGACGCCCTGGGCATGCCGACCCAGAGCATGAGCCGGGCGGACATCGCCGCCCGCTACGGGCGGGTCGACCGGCTCCTCGACGGCGCACCCGACCAGCCCATCGCCCCGGGCATGCCGGCGGGCTCGATCACCGACGACACCGAGCAGGCCCTGCTCCTCGCCGACCTCCTCGTCGAGGGCGGGGGCACCTTCGAGCCCCGCGCCCTCGCCGATGCCCTCCAGGCATGGGAGGACGACATGCGCGCCCGTGGGTCGTCGGACCTGCTCGGGCCGTCGACCAAGGCCGCGCTCGTCGAGCTCGCCGCCGGCGCCTCGCCGGAGGAGAGCGGCCGCTTCGGCACGACGAACGGCGCGGCGATGCGCATCGCCCCGGTCGGCATCGCCTTCGCCGAGCCGGACGCCCTGCTCGAGGCGGTCGTCGCCGCCAGCCGGCCGACCCACAACACCGGCCTGGCCCTGTCGGCGGCCACCACCGTCGCCGCCGTCATCAGCGCCGGGATCGACGGCGCGGACCTCGACGCCGCCCTCGACGTCGGTCTGAGGGCGGGAGAGGCGGCCTTCGCGCGAGGCCACTGGCGCGCAGGCGCCTCGGTGCCGGCCAAGGCCCGATGGGCACTGGCCCAGACCTTCGGCTCGGACGACGAGTGCGTCGACTTCGTGGTCGACGTCATCGGCACCTCCGTGAGCAGCCAGGAGTCGGTCGTCGCCGCGATCGTCCTCGCTCACCACTTCGTCGACCGCCCCTTCGAGGCGCTCTGCCAGGCGGCGAGCGTCGGCGGCGACACGGACACCGTCGCCGCCATCGCCGGCGCCATGCTCGGCGCCACGGCCGACGCCCCTCCCGCACCGGCCGAGGTCGTCGACGACGTGCTCCGCGTGTCGCAGGTCGACCTCGCCTCCAGGGCTCTGGCCCTCACCCGTCTCCGCGACTCCGCACCCCGCCCCTCCTGACTCTCCCGGGCGCACTCCCCCTTCGGACCGCCCCGCCACACCCGTATGCAAAGGAGCACACGCATGTCCACGCCTCATGAGGTCAGCACCCCGGTAGACGACGGCGGGCGCACTCGCGTCCGCGCGTCCTTCGAGCAGCGCGGCATCGAGCCGGTGCCCGTCGAGGAGCGTGACGGCCACCCGCTGCAGCTCTTCTGGGTGTGGTTCGCCGCGAACATCTCGATCCTCGGCATCCCGCTGGGCGCCACCCTCGTCGCGCTCGGGCTCAACCTTTGGCAGGCGCTCGTCGTCGCGGCCATCGGTGCCTTCGGATCCTTCGCGCTCGTCGGGCTCATCTCGATCGCCGGTCGTCGGGGCGGGGCACCCAGCCTGACCCTCAGCCGCGCGGTCTTCGGCGTCCGCGGCAACGTCCTGCCGACGCTGGTGTCCCTGGGCTCGCGCCTGGGCTGGGAGACCGTCAACACGGCGACCGCCGCCTTCGCGCTGCTCTCGCTCTCGGCCCTGCTCTTCGGCACCGACGCCGACGCGCACCAGGTGCCCGCCCTCGCCATCGCCTGCATCCTCATCTTCGTCTTCCTCACCGTCGCGGTGTCGGGGATGGGTCACTCCTTCCTCGTGCGGGTGCAGAAGTACGCCACGTGGGCCTTCGGAGCGCTCAACGTCTTCGTCGCCGCCTTCCTCGTGGCCACCGTCGACTGGTCGGCGGTCACGTCCGCCCCGGCCGGCCCGGCCGTCGCGATGGTCGTCGGCGTGGGGATCATCGCCGGCGGCACCGGTATCGGCTGGGCCAACGCCGGGGCCGACATGTCGCGCTACCAGGCGCCGCGCGTCCGGGCGGGTCAGCTCGTCGCATCGGCGTCGGCGGGCGCGGGGATCCCGCTCGTCCTGCTCATCGGTCTCGGCAGCCTGCTCTCCGTGGGCGATCCCTCGCTCGGCTCCGCGAGCGACCCGGTCGCGGCCATCCGTGACCTCCTGCCCGAGTGGGTGGCTGTCCCCTACCTGCTCGCGGCCTTCGGCGGCCTGCTGCTGTCGAACCACCTCTCCGTGTACTCGGCCGGCCTGACGACGCTGACCCTCGGCATCCGCATCAAGCGCGTCTACGCCGTCGTCGTCGACGTCGTCGTGACCACCGCCGGGGCGATCTACTTCATGCTCTTCGCGTCGAGCTTCTACGGGCCCTTCATCACCTTCATCGCGCTGCTCTCCGTGCCGGTCACCGCGTGGGTCGCGGTCTTCCTCGTCGACCTCGTGCGTCGCGCGGACTACGACTCCGCGGGCCTCATGGACCTCAGCCGGAGCTCGGCGTACTGGTACCGCGGGGGCGTCGAGTGGCGTGCGCTCACCGCGTGGGCGGTGGCCATCGTGCTCGGCTACTTCTTCACCCGCGCCCAGGTCACCGCCGAAGAGGTCTGGTTCACCGGCGCCCTGTACGACACGTGGATCGGCCAGAACGGCCTCGGCTGGGTCGTGTCCTTCGTCGTCGCGGGCGGGATCTACCTCGCGCTCGGCGGGGCGCGGGGCGCTGGCGCCGTGGCCCGCGGCGAGAAGAGCGCCCGACGATGACGGGCCGTGTCGTCCACGTCGGCCAGGCCATCGTCGACCTCGTCATGAGCGTCGACGAGGTGCCGGCCGCCGGGCAGGACGTCTTCGCCTCGTCCTACACCCTCACCGCGGGCGGCGGCTTCAACGTCATGGCCGCCGCCCGGCGGGACGGCGCCGAGGTCGTCTACGCCGGGGCTCACGGCACGGGCCGTTTCGGCGACATCGTGCGTGCGGCGATGGCGGACGAGGGTGTCGTGGTCGTCAACGCGGCCGAGACGCAGCTCGACACCGGCTTCTGCGTCGCGCTCGTCGACGCGGCGGCCGAGCGCACCTTCGTCTCGACGGTGGGCGCCGAGGGCGAGCTCGACGTGCGTCACCTCGACGAGGTGCACGTCCGTGAGGGCGACGTCGTCTACGTCAGCGGGTACGGGCTGTACCACCCCGGCAACGCGGCGGCGATCACGTCGTGGCTCCCCCGGGTGCCCGCCGAGGTCATGGTCGTCGTCGACACGTCGCCAATGATCGCCCAGGTGTCGTCGGAGGTCTTCGCACTGGTCGCCGCCCGCGCGGACCTGTGGACGGCGAACGAGGAGGAGGCCCGTGCTCTGCACACGCGCCTCGGCGTCGGCACGACGTCCGACCCCGCCGGGACCGCCACCGAGACGGCTGCGGCGCTCGACGCCACGGTCGTGGTCCGGGTGAACCGAGCGGGCTGCTGGGTCGCGGCGCCGGGGACCGAGCCGGTGCACGTGCCGGCCTTCGAGATGGTGCCCGTCGACACGAACGGCGCCGGCGACGCGCACACGGGGGTGCTCTGCGCCGGGATCGTGGCGGGAGAGCCTCTGCTCGAGGCAGTCCGACGGGCCGCGGCGGCCGCGGCGATCGCGGTCACGCGTCGTGGCCCGGCCACCTCTCCCCTCCGGGGCGAGATCGACGAGCTCGTGCGCAGCGCGGGTCGGGCGGCGCAGCCGGGCGAAGGGGTGCCGACCGCCCCCGCGAGGTCCTGAGGGGACGTCGGGCAGCTGGGACCCGGGTGGTCGGTCCCTAGGATCGGCGGGTGCGTGTCGTCTCCCTGCTGCCCTCGACCACCGAGATCCTCTTCGCGCTCGGCGCGGGGGACGACGTCGTGGGGGTCACCTTCGAGTGCGACCACCCGGCGCAGGCGCGTGAGCGGCGGGTCGTCTCGACCTCGACGATGCCCGAGGGCCTGTCGCCGCGGGAGATCGACGACTTCGTCAAGGCCTCGCTGGAGCGGGGCGACGACCTGTACCACCTGCAGGCCGACGCCCTGGCCGAGCTGGACCCCGACCTGGTCGTCACGCAGGACCTGTGCGCCGTGTGCGCGATCGACGTCACCGCGGTGGACGAGGCGATGGCCTACCTGGGGTGCCAGGCGGACGTGCTGGCCTTCGACCCCCACACGATCGACGAGGTGCTCGCCTCGGTCGTCTCGGTGGGCGATGCCGTGGGACGGCGGGCGGAGGCCGACGCGCTCGTCCGGTCGTTGCGGGAGCGACTAGCGGCTGTCGCCGATGCGGTGGCCGGGGCCGAGCGACCTCGTGTGCTCGTCCTCGAGTGGACCGACCCTCCCTTCGCGCCCGGCCACTGGATCCCGGAGATGGTCGTCGCTGCCGGTGGTGAGCCGGTGCTGGGGGTCGCCGGCGAGAGGTCGGAGCAGACGACGTGGGGAGCCGCGGTGGCGGCCGCACCCGACGTCGTCATCTGCGCGCCGTGCGGCTACGACCTCGGCGGCGCCGCCGAGCAGGCAGCTGTCGTCGCCGAGCACTTCCCCGGGGTGCCCGTGTGGGCGGTCGACGCGAACGGGTCGTACGCGCGACCCGGGCCGCGGGTCGTCGACGGGGTGGAGGCGTTGGCGGGGATCCTGCACCCTGACCGGGTGGGCAGACCTGACCCGGGCGCGGCGAGCCCCCTCTAATGATGAGCCTCTGAGCGAGCGAGGCCGTGAGCTCAGTACTTCGGGAACTGCTTGAGGTAGGGCACGTGCCAGCCCGCAGCCTTGTATGCCGTGGAGTTCGACACCCACGCCGTTGACGAGCTCGTCTGCACCCACCGCCCGCCAGACCAACGAAACCGCACCTTTGTCTGGCGGTGGGGCCGCGAGCCGCCAACCTCATGATCTCGGACAGACCCGACCGCGGTCATCTGGAGACCGTTCGTCATGGTGCGATGCCATCCCGCGTTGTAGGAGTACGAGCCATCCGTGTACCAGGTCCACTGACCTCCGGGTGCCTTCAGCACGGACAGTCCGCCACCTCGGTACGTAAGCACCACGAAGAACATGGAGTGCGCACCGGTGTCCTTGCCGAGGACGAGCTCGTACCCACGTTGACCGTCGACTGCAGCGGACCCGTGCCAGGACGTCTTGCCTGCCCATTCCCCGTCGATCGTTCGGGTCAGTGTCCGACCTCGTGCGGTGCGCACCCGGACGACGCTCCGCGTCGTCGTGTAGTCGTCCCCGTACTCGACCAATCCGACCTGGTCCACCCGCCCGTCTCCGTCAACATCAGCTCTGGATACAACACGGCAGTAGTCGATCCCGCTGCATACAGACGTCGACGAGCTCGTTGCCGCGGCAACGGACATGCCCCCTGCGCCGATCGCTCCCGCTCCGATGACCGCGCCAGCCGCGTGTGACCACCTCATGCTTCCTCCACCCCTAGCCCTGCTTGCGCGCTGACGCTACCTCGCCCTTCGCCAACTAGCTGGCCGAATGACGAAGACCCGGCTCGTGGGAAGGATTGGCAGGTGTCAGAGGACCAGCGTGCGCAGGTAGCCGCGGGTCTCGGGGTCCGTCGAGTGGATCGTGACGCTTCGCATCCCGCGGGTGAGGAGCACCTTGTAGACGTTCCGGACCAGGCGGTCGAAGTCGGCGGCGTCGACGGCGGTACGGCTCTTGAAGTCCGGGTCGCGGTTGGCCTCGCGGACGGCGACCCAGCGGTCCTCCCGCCACACCAGGTCGGGCCCAATGATGACACCCGCGTGGTCGTACTCGAAGCCCTGGGCGGTGTACACGCACCCGACCTGACCGAATCCTGCGGGGTCCGACGCCCACAGCGCCGAGGGCGGTGCACCACCGACCGACCGGTCGCCACGCAGGTTCCACGGACGCGCCCACCCGTCGATCACCACGTCCGGCACCAGCGAGCCGTCGGCGCGGGGGTCGCTCCAGGGCCAGCAGTACCCCGCCGCCATCCGGGCGGTGCGACCCTCTCGGTGCCCTTCCTCCAGGACCCGCTCCATCTCGCCCGGCGTCTCGACGACAGTTACCTCGAACGACGGGTCACCGGCCCAGGCCACCGGTCCGCCGGCAGCCAGGCCGAGGAGTCGCTCGACCCAGTCCACGTACAGCTGCGACCCTCCGCACCGGAACTGGTCGTCGAGGTCGATGTGCTCGACGTCCACTCCGTGCGCCGCAGCGAAGCGCTCGATCTCCTGCGCCGTCCCGAGCTCTCCCGGACGCACGACCTGGTGCTGGTCGAGCAAGAACACCGGCACACGTGCTGCAGACAGCAGCTCCTCGACCTGAGGTCGGGCGCGGTCGCGATCCGCCTTCCTGGTGTACCGGTTGACCGAGGTCTCCCGGATGCGGTGTGCCTCGTCGAGGATGAGGCAGTCGAGGTCGTTCGGCTCGGCAGCCATGAACGAGTTGAAGTACTTGAAAAGGCCCTTCACCCGCGTGTCCCGGTGCCCAGCCACCTTGCGCAGGGTCTGCGTGAAAGAACGGGAACCGGTGGCGTGGACGACCGTGCGCCCCTGCCGTGAGAGCTCCCCCATCACCGACAGCGCGATGACCGACTTGCCCGATCCCGGTCCACCGCTCACGACGACAGCCGTCTTGGTGCTCGAGCGACGGGCTCTGCCGACCGCGTGAAGCACGTGCTCGTAGGCATCGCGCTGCTCGTCCAGCAGGACGAACATCTCACGTCGCTGGACCTCGTCGGCCGCGACGGTCAGGAGCTGACGGCTGGGCGCGATCTTCGAGGCCAGCAGAGCATCCGCTGCTGCGGCTCCTGGCTGACCCGGGTCGAGGTGATCGGTGAGGAAGTCGACGAAGGCGCTTCTGCGCTGGCCGGTGAACAAACGGCCATGGGGCGAGCCCGGACGTCTCATGAGGTCGGCGACATCGCGGTCGGTCGCGTTGTGCAGGTAGGCGGCGCCGACGAGGGAGTGGTCGTGCTCCGCGAGCACCACCGTGAAGTCCCGGAGGTACTCCACGTAGCCCTCCACCTGCACGGCTGGGTGGGTCACCGCTCGGCCGCCGTACTGCTCGACGCTGACGAGCGTGTCCGACCCCTCGAAGGCTGCGGCGGCGCTCCACTGCTTGAGCTCGACCACCACGTAGGACGGATTGCCAGTCCGGGGGTGCACCCCGGCGAGCACGACGTCGGCACGCTTCGAGGTCAGAGGGAGCTGGTACTCGACGAGCATCTCGACGTCGTCCAGGCCCGCGCTCAGGAGGTCAGCGCGCAGGGCCGGCAGGCTGCGCTCCCACGAGCGCATCTCGGCGGGCGACGGTCGGTGTCCGCTCTGGATGGCCATCTGCTCCGCCAGGTGCTGGGCGAGGTGGTGCTCGAGCGCGGAAAAGCCGCGAGCGGTCGAGCGAAGAAGTGGCACGAACAGTCCCCAGGCAGCACGAATCTCGTGCGGGTGGGGGCATGTCCGCGAAGGAAGCCCGTCGGGCCGCTATGTCACGGCGAGTATGCCCCAGCACCCCCGCTGCGTTCGTGGGGCGCGCCTGGCGGAGCCGACCCTGCATCATGGTCCGATGGTCGACGCGCCCTCCGCCCTGATGCCCTTCCAGCAGGACGTGCGTGGCTTCGCGGCCGAGCGGGACTGGACGCAGTTCCACGACCCAAAATCGCTGGTCCTGGCCCTTGTGGGTGAGGTCGGTGAGCTCGCCGAGCTCTTCCAATGGGTCCCGGCGGACGAGGCCCGCCGGACCTACTCGAGCGAACCGCGGAGACGGCGTGCTGAGGAGGAGATCTCCGACGTCCTCATCTACCTCCTCGCCCTCGGCAACTCGCTCGACATCGACGTCCTCGACGCGGCGACTCGCAAGCTCGCCGCCGCACGAGATCGCTTCCCCGCGGAGTCGGTCGCCGGCGTAGCGCCGGAGAAGGACTGAGCTGCCAGACGCCGACAAACGTCCCGCTGGACAGACCTCCGCACTGACCTCATCTACAGGTCACGGATTGGCCACGCGATGAACCGTTCAACCCGCATGGCTGTGGCACGGCTGCTAGACCGTCCTCAATCGCCACAGACCCAGAAGGAACGAACATGAGCAATCCCGGGTGGTACCCCCAGCCTGACGGCACCGAGCGATGGTTCGACGGGAACAGCTGGACTGATCACACCCGTGCGACGCAGCCGACAGGCCCCGTGCCCCACTTCTCGGCCCCGCAGAAGAAGGGTGGGGCGTTCAAGTGGGTCGCCCTCGGTGTGGGTGGCTTCTTCGTACTCTGCTGCGGAGGAGGAGTCCTCATGAGTCTCGGCGCTTCCGACACCGACACCTCCGCTGACTCGTCGACCACCGAGGTGCAGGAGAGCAGCGCGACCTCCTCCTCCCCGAAGAAAGCACAACCGTCCAGCAAGTCGCCCGCCAGCAAGGCCTCGGCCTCCAAGTCGACGGCGAAGCCGAAGCCGAGCCCGGCCAAGACCAAGGCGCCGGCTCCGCCGAAGCCTGCAGGGGCTGACATCAAGGTCACGGCCGGCGAGATCATCGAGGAGTTCGACAGCAACGAGCTCGCCGGAGACCAGAAGTACAAGGGCAAGACGGTCGAGGTGTCAGGAGTGGTCGAGAAGATCGACACCGAAGTTCTTGATGACGACAAGTACATCCTGAACATCACCGACGGCGGGGACTTCGAGATCTTCAGCGTGACGTGTCACGACATGCCCACCGACGTGCTCTCGACCCTCCAGGTCGGCAGCTCCATCAAGGTCATCGGCGACTTCGATGACGGCGGAGACCTGGGCGTCGATCTGAAGAACTGCAAGGTGGTCTGAGGCGGCGGTGCTGGGCTGCGCATGCGGCCCAGCACCGATCGACTCGGCATCGGCTGCACCTCACCCCTCATCTGCCCAAACGCCAGACGCACCGTTCACACTGCATCTACTCTCACCTCATGCGCCGCACCCTCGCCACGCTCACCGCGTCCCTCGTCTGCCTCACCCCCGCCGCCGTCGCCCTCGCCGCGCCGGCCCCGACCACCGCCTCCGCCGGCGTGAAGGTCTACAAGAACTGCACCGAGCTCAACAAGACCTACAAGCACGGCGTCGGCAAGGCCGGCGCGCGCGACAAGACCCGCAGCGGCACGAAGCCCGTGACGAACTTCCGGGTCAACACCAAGGTCTACAACGCCAACAAGAAGCACGACCGCGACAAGGACGGCGTGGCCTGCGAGAAGCGCTGACCCAGCCCGGCGCGCCCACCACGCGCCGCCGCTGGTACCCCTTCGTCACCGTCACCTCGGCGCTCCTCGCCCTCACCGGGTGCGGGGCGCTGAGCTCCGTCTCGGCGCCCGAGGTGACCCTCACCGTCTCGGCGCCGCCGGCCACCTCGACCACGCGGACCACCCCTTCGCCGACGACCTCCTCCCCCGCCCTCGCCGTCCTCGCGGCACTCCCGGTCAAGGGCCGCGCACCCAAGACCGGGTACGACCGGGCGGTGTTCGGGCAGGCGTGGAGCGACGACCACGCGATGAGCGGCGGACGCAACGGCTGCGACACCCGCAACGACGTCCTGCGCCGCGACCTCGCCGATGCCGTGCTCAAGCCGGGCACCAACGGCTGCGTCGTCCTCACCGGGACGCTGCGCGACCCCTTCGGCGGGGCGGTCGTCGACTTCGCGCGCGGGCCCGGCACGTCGAGCCTCGTCCAGGTCGACCACCTCGTCGCGCTCTCCAACGCGTGGCAGACCGGCGCGCAGCTCCTCACCGCGCAGCAGCGTCAGGACCTCGCCAACGACCCGCTCAACCTGCTCGCCGTGCAGGGCCGCCTCAACGCGCAGAAGGGCGACGGCGACGCCGCGACCTGGCTCCCGCCTCGCAAGACCTTCCGCTGCACCTTTGCCGCCCGCCAGGTCTCGGTGAAGCAGCGCCACCACCTGTGGGTCACCGCTCCCGAACGGGACGCGCTGCGACGAGTCCTCACGACCTGCCCGGGCCAGCGGCTCCCCACAGCGGCCTCCACCGCCGTCCCGCCTGTGGACGGGGCGAAGGGGGTCACCTCCCCTTCGCGCCGGCCGTCACCGGTCGTGCCCGCGCCGACCTCCACGCCCGCTCCCACTGGCGCTGTGAGCTACGAGAACTGCGACGCCGCCCGCGCTGCGGGCGCCGCACCGCTGCACCGGGGCGATCCCGGATACGCCTCGAGGATGGACGGCGACGACGACGGGGTCGCTTGCGAGTAGCCGACCGCGTCGCGCGAGCACTGCACCTACCTGGCCGCCAGGGCATCATGGCCCACACGCAGCTGGCCGAGCGAGAGGAGCAGCGATGAGCGAGCCGAGTCGGAAGGGGTGGGTCGCCCAGTACCTGGAGGACAAGCGTGAGCCCCTAATCATGCTCTTCGTGTGGATCCCGCTGCTGGCTGCCGTCCTCTTCGGCGGCCTGCTGCTCGTGGTTTTCGTCTCGACGCAGATGTGACCTGGCGTTGCGGAGTGGCTTCTAGGCTCAGGCCCTGGCGGGCCCTCGCACCTCAGCCAGCGACCAGGACTCGCGCTCACCCCTTCGTGCGGAAGGCCGAGAAGACCTCGTACATGTAGTCGCTCCCCTGCTCGAGGGCCTCGACGAAGATCCGCTCGTTGTTGCCGTGCATGCCGATGAGCTGCTCGTTGCTGATGACGTAGGGGTAGACGCCGTATCCCGGCACCCCCTTCTCGCGCCACGGACCCAGGCTCGTGCCGGCCTCGAAGAGCGCGGGCGTGAAGGGCACGTCCTCGTAGGTCCGCCGCGACGCACCCGACAGCGCGCGCCACAGGTCCGTGTCGAGGTCGGCCGGGGGCGTCGCCCAGGTCTTGTCGAGGCGGGCGAGGGTCTGCTTCTCGCTCTCGCCGGGGGTGCCGACGACCCGGACCTCGACGTCCCGGTGACGCAGCAGCCGGCGCACGGAGGCGACGAAATCGCGCGGCTTCTCTCCACCGGGGATGCCGCGGCAGTTGATCCGCGTCGTCGCCTCGGAGGGGATGAC
Organism: Janibacter melonis; assembly: GCF_003721155.3. NCBI lineage: Bacteria > Bacillati > Actinomycetota > Actinomycetes > Micrococcales > Intrasporangiaceae > Janibacter > Janibacter melonis. The sequence goes on from NZ_CP044548.2 coordinate 1,124,255, forward strand.
GTTCTCCTTGTACCCCGCCTCCTGGATGACGAAGGCGTGCGTCGTGCGCAGCAGCGCCCGGTGCAGGTAGGGGTAGTCGGAGAGGTGCTCCACGAGCTTCGCCGCGCGCTCCCGCACCCGGTCGTTGCGGGCCCGGAGCAGGAGGCGGATGGCCGCGGCGAAGCGGCGGTCGTCGGTCGCCCTCGCGAGCGCCTCGAAGTAGTCGCGGGTCACGCGGGTGAGGTGCACGGGCGCCTCGTAGCGTCCGAGGTCGCTGATCGCGCGGGACATCGAGACGATCGCCGAGTCGTCCGGGATCGGCTTCGAGGAGTGGGTGGCGGTGCCCGTCGCGACGAGCTCGAGGTTGAAGTAGACCTTGTCCTGGCGGGTCGCCGAGATGAGCATCGGCGAGGTCCTGTCGCTCTGGGCGATGAACCAGCCGCCCTCGGTGAGCACGCTGCCCGCGTCGATCTTCTCCCAGTAGTTCTCGGCCAGCCAGCCCGAGCCGTACGACCCGGCCTCCTCGTCGCAGTCGGTGAGCACGATGATGTCGCGGTCGAAGCGCGCGCCCTCGTCCAGGTGGCGCAGCAGCGCGGTGATCATCGCCGAGTTCGCGCCCTTCATGTCGAGCGCGCCGCGGCCGTAGACCTCACCGTCGACGACCTCACCGGCGAAGGGGTCGACGTCCCAGTTCTCCCTCTCGACCGGCACGACGTCGGAGTGACCGAGCAGGAGCAGCGGCTCCTGCGCGCCGCTCCCCGGGATCCGGGCGATGAGGTGCACGTTGTCGGGCTGCGGCGTGTCGATGATCTCGACCGGCACACCCGCGCGTTCCCACACGGCCTTGAGCATCTCGGCGTGGGGCCGGGTCTTGCCGCCCTGACCGCTGTTCTGAGTGTCGAAGGAGAGCATCCGCTGGAGCAGGTCGAGCGGGTCCATGTCGGCGGCCGGGATGGCCGCGCCGGACAGGGTCGTCGTCGGTTGCGGCGAGCGGGTGAAGGCACCCGCGCCGCCGGCGGTCGCGACGCCCAGGGCAGAGACGCCGATGCCCCCGAGGAAGGCTCGACGGGGCAGGGTGCTGGGGATCTTCTCGGGTGTCTGGTCCATCGTCGACTCCTCTGTCGGTGGTCCTCGCAGGCTCCGCCCGACGTCGATCCGGGCGAAGGGGTGACCGCCCGGTAGCGAGGCGAGCGGTCGCCCTTCGCGACCAGCGGCAGCCGCCCTCACCAAGCCGTGACCGGCTCGTGGGGAGCCCATGACGCGGTCGTGACCAAGGTCAGGACACCTGGCGTCGTGACCGCGGCGGGTCCACAGTGGAGGAATGAGACGCACGCGGCGGCTGGCCGCAGGACCGCTGACGGTGGCGCTCCTCTGGGGCGGGTGCCTGACTGCGTCGGCGCACCCGTCGACCGCCCGGCCGGCGAGCGCGACGTCGACGTCGCGCGCAGAGCAGGCGCAGGCGGCGATGACCCGGGACCAGCGGATCGGCCAGCTCTTCATGGTCGCCACCCCCGCCGACACCGTGAGCAGCGGCCTGCGAGACGTCGTCGCGCGACAGCACGTCGGCAACGTCATCCTCATGGGCCGCAGCACCCGCGGGGCCGACCACATCCGCTCCGTGACGACGGCCGTGCAGCGGCTGACCGAGCCGAGCGCCGCGACCGCCGGGGTGCCGGCCTTCGTCTCCGCCGACCAGGAGGGCGGGCAGGTCCAGGTGCTGCGCGGCCCCGGCTACTCGACGATGCCGACCGCGCTCGTCCAGGGCACCCGGTCGACCTCGGCCCTGCGCGCCGACGCCCTGCGCTGGGGCACCCAGCTCAGCCGGTCGGGCGTCAGCACCGACCTCGCGCCCGTCCTCGACACCGTCCCCACCGCATACAAGGCGACGAACGAGCCGATCGGACGGTACGACCGCGAGTTCGGACCCCTCACCACCACCGTCACGGCGAAGGGGGGTGCCTTCCGCTCCGGGATGGACCGGGCCGGCGTCGCCACGGCCGTCAAGCACTTCCCCGGGCTCGGCCGGGTGCGGGGCAACACCGACACGACGAGCGGGGGACCGACTCGGTGACGACGACGACCTCGGGAGTCATCGCCCCCTTCGCCGCCGCGGTCGACGCGGGCACCCCCTTCGTCATGGTGTCCTCCGCGTACTACTCGAAGATCGACCCCGACCGCCCGGCGCTCTTCTCCCCCACGATCATCCGCACGCTGCTGCGCTCGCGGCTCGGCTTCGACGGCGTCGTCATCAGCGACGACGTCGGCAACGCCCGCCAGCTCGCCGCGTGGACGCCGGCGCAGCGGGCGACGACCTTCATCGGGGCGGGCGGCGACATGATCCTCACCGCCCGCACCGGCACCCTGCCCGAGATGGTCGCGGCAGTGCGCAGCAAGGCCGCGTCCGACCCCACCTTCGCGGCGAAGGTCGACGCCGCCTCCCTTCGCGTGCTCCGGGCCAAGGAGGACGCTGGGCTGCTCGACCCGCGGATCACCCCGACGGGCCGCTTCTCCCCCTACCTCGTCGGGCGCGTGCAGGCCTGGCTCGGCACGCCCCAGACGCGGACCTGGGACGCCGCGACGATCCGCTCGCTGCAGTACCGGGTCGGCGCGGCGACCACCGGGCGATGGGATGCCGCGAGCGTCGGCGCGCTGCAGGACTACCTCGGCATCGCCCGCTCCGGCTCGAAGGGCTGGGACTCGCGCACCGTCACCCAGCTGCAGCGCTACCTCACCACCCAGCTCTGAGGGAGGCGGCGGATGCGGGAGACTCCTTCGATGACTGAGCACCTCGCGCCAGTGCTGCACGTGAGGGACGCACGCGCCGCCACGCGGTGGTACGCGCAGCTCGGCTTCGTCATGGAGTGGGAGCACCGCTTCGCGCCGGGGCTGCCCCTGTACGTCGGCATCGCGCGTGGGGGTCTTCGTATCCATCTCTCCGAGCACGCCGGAGACGCCAGGCCCGGGACGCTGGTCTACCTCTACGTCGACGACGTCGAGGCAGCCGCCCGCGCAGTCGGTGTGACCGAGCTCGACGACATGCCCTGGGGACGAGACTTCGAGATCGCCGACCCCGACGGCAACCGGCTGCGGATCGGCACCGCGCTCGGCGCTGACGGGTCCTGACGACCGTCGGGACCTCCGGATGTCGGGTCGGCCGCTCTCCCCCTTCGCCCTAGGCTGACGCCCGACCGCCCGACGAAGGAGCCCCATGGCCGACAACACCCGCGACCTCGAGCAGGGGATCCACGAGGACTTCCGCGAGGAGATGAGCTACGGCTCGTACCTCGCGCTCGACACGCTGCTCGACGCGCAACGGCCGGTGAGCTCGCCGGAGCACCACGACGAGATGCTCTTCATCATCCAGCACCAGACCTCCGAGCTGTGGCTCAAGCTCGTGCTGCACGAGACGCGCTCGGCGATGGAGCTGCTCGCCGCCGACGAGATGCGGGTGGCGCTCAAGCGGATCGCGCGGGTCAAGCACATCCAGCGCACCCTCACCGACCAGTGGTCCGTGCTCGCGACGCTCACGCCGACGGAGTACCAGCAGTTTCGGCCCTTCCTCGGGCACTCGTCGGGCTTCCAGTCCTGGCAGTACCGCGCCGTCGAGTTCGCCCTCGGCAACAAGCACCCGGGGATGCTCACGGTCCACGAGGCCGACCCGCAGGCGCACCACGTGCTCGAGGAGCTGCTGCGCGCCCCGAGCCTGTACGACGAGTTCCTGCGCTACCTCGCCCGGCGCGGGTACGCGATCCCCGAGCACGTCCTCACCCGTGACGTCACCCGGGCGCACACGACCGACCCCGAGGTCACCCGGGTCTTCACCGACATCTACGCCCACGCCGACGAGCACTGGGACGTCTACGAGGCGTGCGAGGAGATGGTCGACCTCGAGGACAACTTCCAGCTGTGGCGCTTCCGCCACCTCAAGACCGTCCAGCGCACCATCGGCATGAAGACCGGCACCGGTGGCAGCTCGGGCGTGAGCTTCCTCCAGCGCGCGCTGGACCTCACCTTCTTCCCCGAGCTCTTCGCCGTCCGCACCGAGATCGGCGCCTGACGGCAATGGGAGGTGGGCACGGCCACACCCACGACGCGCCCCAGGTGTCGACGCCGCGCGGCACCCGCATCGCGCTCGCCGTGACCGTCGCCGTCATCGCGCTCGTCACCGTCGTCGGCATGTGGGTGCTGCGTCCCACGGGCGAGGGCCGGCCGGAGGTGCGCGAGAGCAGTGCGAACGGCGTGACCTACCTCGAGGGCGAGGTCGTGTCGGTCACCCCGCTCGACTGCGGAGCCTTCGGGACCGACCCGTCGACGACGACGGGTGCGGCGCCCGCCGGCGCCGAGTGCGGCCGGGCGAGCGTGCGCATCACCGACGGGGCCGAGCAGGGCGAGAGCGTGCAGGTCGACATCCCGCCCGACGCGGTGCGCGAAGGGGTCGGCGCACCCCTGGTCCTGCTGAAGATCCCCGGGCAGGTCGCGGGCTCGCCGTACACGTACTACGACATGCAGCGCGGCCAGCCCCTGCTCCTGCTGTCGATCGCCTTCGCGCTCGTCGTCGTCCTCGTCGCCCGGTGGCGCGGGCTGCGGTCACTCGCTGGTCTCGCCGTCGCAGCGGCCGTCGTCGTCGGCTACCTCATGCCGGCGCTGCTCGAGGGGCGCAGCCCGGTCGCGGTCGGGCTCGTCAGCTCGGCGGCGATCATGATCGTCGTCCTCTACCTCGCGCACGGGGTCTCGGCGCGCACGACGACCGCCCTGCTCGGGACCTTCGCCGGGCTCGCCGCGACGGCCGGGATCGGTGCGCTCGCGGTGGCGCAGGCGCGGCTTACCGGGGTCAGCGGCGACGAGAACGCCGCCCTCCAGCAGGCCGCGCAGCAGATCGACCTGCGCAACCTGCTGACCTGCGGGATCATCCTCGCCGGCCTGGGCATCCTCAACGACGTGACGATCACCCAGGCGTCAGCGGTCTACGAGCTGCACGAGGCGGCGCCGGACCTCTCGCCGGTACAGCTCTACCGTCAGGCGATGCGGATCGGGCGCGACCACATCGCCTCGACCGTCTACACCGTCGTCTTCGCATACGCCGGCGCCGCGCTCCCGGTGCTCCTCGTCATCAGCCTCGTCGACCAGCCGATCGGGCGGATCCTCACCAGCGCCGACATCTCCGAGGAGATCGTGCGCACGATGGCCGGCGGCATCGGCCTGGTCCTCGCGGTCCCCGCCACCACTGCCCTCGCGGCCCTCGTCATCCGGTCCAGCCAGGGCGGCCCGCGCCACGCCGCCTGAGACATGACGAAGGGCGACCCGCGGCACCTGCCGCCGGGTCGCCCTTCGCGTCGATCAGCCGTAGTAGCTGTCGAGGTAGGGGACGTGCCAGCCCCCGACCTTCACCTTCCGGATGTCCGTGGTCGCGATCGTGCTGCCGGACACCTTCGTCCAGCCGTCGGACCAGGTCGGCGAGTAGGTCCGGGTGGACAGCGTCCACAGCTCCCCCTCGAGCGAGGAGACCTTGCGGGTGAGACGGATCGTGCCGTTCGTGCTCGCCGTGCGCCAGTAGCCGGCGTTCGCGTAGTTGGAGGAGTCGATGGTCCAGCGGTACTCGCCGCCGGGGGCGAGCTGGGTCGTGAGCGCGCCCGACCGGTAGGTGATGACGCGGAAGCTCGCCCCGTGGTTGCCCATGTCGTCGCCGACGACGAGCTCGTGACCGGCCCGCCGGTTGATCGCTGCGGCACCCCACCAGGGGTTGGCGCCACGCCAGTGCGAGTCCGTCGTCGTCGTGCTCAGCCGCTCGCCGTCGGCCGTGAGGACCCGGACGGTGCTGCGGTCGGCGCCGCCGGAGCCCGTGCTCCACGAGATGCCGACCGAGTCCCGGCGGCCGTCACCGTCGACGTCGGCACGGGAGACGACCGTGCAAGCCGTCACCCCGGTGCACGCGGTCGGGGCGGCGGCCTGCGCCGGCGCGGCGAGAGACAGGCCGAGGGCCGGGGTGAGAACGGCGAGGGTGAGCGTGGCGGACGTGCGTGACATCGAGAGACCTCCCTGTTGGTGTCCCGGGACCCCCGTCCCGCGGTACGTCTTCTGAGACGCCGCAGGGCCGTGACCGGTTGGCGGACGTCGCAACATCTCGTCGAACCCGCAAGAGCAGCCCCGTACGCCAGAGAGGCCGGCGCGCGCCCGGGTAGCAACCCGGGCGGACGCGAACTTCTCGGGAGACGGCGGGGCATCCCCCTTCGCCGCGTCAGCGAGCCGAGGCGAGGTACATGCGGCCCGCGCCGGTGAGGCGCAGGCTCCCCCGGTCGGGCACGAAGACCGCGTCGCCTCGGCCCAGCGACGCGCGTTCGCCGTCGACCTCGAGCGCGAAGCCCCCGTCGAGGACGATCGCGACGGCGGGCGAGGCGGTCGCGACGACCGCGTCGCCGGTGACCGTGCGCAGCTCGAAGGGGACGTCGGCCCCGGAGGGGACGGACGCGGGCCGGTAGACGAGCACGTGGTCGCCCTCGGGCTCGGGCACGAGGCGGGGCGGCTCGCAGTCGGCGAAGTCGAGCACGGCGAGCAGCTCGCGGACGTCGACGTGCTTGCCCGTGAGCCCGCCGCGCAGCACGTTGTCGCTCGGGCCCATGAGCTCCATCGCGACGCCGGAGAGGTAGGCGTGGATGTTGCCCGCCGGCAGCCACAGCGACTCGCCCTCGTCGAGCACGACGTGGTTGAGCATGACGGCGACCGCGACACCCGGGTCGCCGGGGTGCCGCTCCTCCAGCCGCCCGACGACCTCGAAGCGCTCGGCGTCGCGAGCCGCGGTCGCGCCGAGGTCGGCGGCGAGGGCGGCGGCCACCGGGTCGTCCGAGAGCAGCCACTCGACGCTGCAGTGCAGGCCGTCGTCGCCGTCGAGCAGCTCGAGCCAGCGCTCGTAGGGGGCCGGGTCGTCGGCGAGCGTGCGCAGGGCCTCGACCTCCGCACGCGTGCGGGCCAGCGGGGCGAAGCCGCACAGGGCCTCGAAGCCGTCCTCGACGGCGACGACGAGCTCGGGCTTGGCCTGGGGGTCCTTGTAGCTGCGGTGCGGGGCGTCGCGCGGGATGCCCCGGGCGTCCTCGGCGTCGAAGCCCCGACGGGCCCGCTCGGCGCTGGGGTGGGCCTGAAGGCTCAGCGGCTCCGCGGCGGCGAGGACCTTGAGCAGGTAGGGCAGCTCCTGGCCCGTGCTGCGCTCCCAGTCGAGCAGGCTCTCCCACGGCGCGGCGACGCACCGGCTGGGCGAGCCCGGGTGCGACCCGAGCCACAGCTCGGCCTCGACCGCGTCGCTCTCCCCCGACCCGAGGACCCGCGAGATGCCGCCCCGCTGGCCCCACGCGTAGTCGCGGGGCTCGTTGCGGATGGGCACGATGGGGGTCACGGGCGTCATTGTCACCCATGGACGCCGCCGTCGGCCGATCCCCCTAGGGTGGGCGCGGCACCGCTGCCCCGTCGAAGGAGAGCCATGGACCTGCGCACCCGCGCCGCCGAGCTGGACGCGAGCGACCCGCTGCGCGAGACGCGCGACCTCTTCGTCCCCGCCAGCGGGGGCGACGACGTCGTCACCGCCTACCTCGACGGCAACTCGCTGGGGCGCCCCCTTCGCGCCACCGCTCAGCGCCTCGACGACCTCGTCCGCCGCGACTGGGGCACCCGGCTCATCCGGTCGTGGGACGAGCGGTGGATGGAGCTGCCGACCCGGCTCGGCGACCGCCTCGGCGAGGTCTGCCTCGGCGCCGCCGCCGGGCAGACCGTGGTCGCCGACTCGACGACCGTCCTGCTCTACAAGCTGCTGCGCGCCGCCGTCGCCGCCGACCCCGAGCGCGACGAGATCGTCCTCGACAGCGAGAACTTCCCCACCGACCGCTACGTCGCCGAGGGCATCGCCGCCGAGACCGGCGCCCGTCTCGTGTGGGTCGAGCCCGCGCCCGAGGAGGGCGTGACGCCCGAGCAGGTCGCCGCGGTCGTCGGCCCCCGCACCGCCGTCGTCCTCGTCAGCCAGGTCGCCTACAAGTCGGCCTGGCTCGCCGACCTGCCCGGCATCACCCGGGTCGCGCACGACGCCGGCGCGCTCGTCCTGTGGGACCTGTGCCACTCCGCGGGCGTCGTCCCCGTCGACCTCGACGAGCACGAGGTCGACCTCGCCGTGGGCTGCAGCTACAAGTACCTCAACGGCGGGCCGGGCGCGCCCGCCTTCGCCTACGTCGCGCGTCGCCACCAGGGCCGTCTGCGCCAGCCCATCCAGGGGTGGATGGGTCACGCGCGGGTCTTCGAGATGGGGCCGGGCTACGAGGCCGGCACGGGGATGCGGTCGTGGATCTCGGGCACCCCGCCGGTGCTCGGCATGGTCGGCATCGAGGACACCGTCGACCTCGTCGAGTCCGTCGGTCTCGACGCGATCCGCGCGAAGGCTGCCGCCCTCGGGGACTTCGTCGTCGACGCGGTCGACGCCCGTCTCGCCGCCCACGGCGTGCGCGTCGTCTCGCCCCGCGACGCCCAGCAGCGCGGCGGCCACGTGACGATCGCCCACCCTCGCTCGCGCGAGATCTACCAGCAGCTGTGGAGCGAAGGGGTGGTCCCCGACTTCCGCGAGCCCGACGGCATCCGGCTCGGGCTGGCTCCCCTGTCGACCTCGTACGCCGAGGTCGCGCACGCGCTGGTGCGGATCGAAGAGCTGCTCAGCCGCTGACCTCGCGTACGAGCTCGAGGACCCGCGGCCAGTACGGCGACTGCGGGTCGACGACGTCGAAGTGGTGCGCACCCGCCAGCGTCACCGACTCCGCCGGGAAGTCGGTGCTCAGGTGCAGCGGCACGGTCGCGTCGGCGTCACCGTGCGCGAGGAGGACCCGCGGGGCGTCGGGGCCGTAGCCATCGGTGGCGAAGGGGGCCGACCACCGCTGCCTCGGGTCGACGGTCGCGTAGGCCTGCACCTGCTGCTCGGGGGTGCCGCCGACCCAGTCGACGACGGCTCCGTCGCCGAGGTCCTCCCGCGCTGCCGCGACGAGATCGGCGACGGGCGCGAGCGCGAGGACGGGGACGCGAGGGCGGTCCGGCGTCGCACCCCGCAGGAGGACGAGCGTCCCGCCGGCCGAGTGACCGACCCAGGTACCGAGCTCGCCGAGATGGTCCTCGAGGGCCTCGAGGTCGGTGACGCTCACGACCGGGTCACCGGGGACGCGGCGGTACTCGGCGAGCACGACCCGGTAGCCGGCGTCGGCGAGCGCCCGGGCCTGCGGACGGGCGTGGGCTCGGTCGATGCTCGGGCGGAAGTAGCCGCCGTGGACGACGACGACGAGCGGCCCGCGCTCGGGGCCGTAGACCTCGTAGACCTGGTCGGGGTCGTCGCCGTAGCGCTCGAGGACCCCGCTCGGCCCGGTGTCGCCGAGCAGCCGGGCGAGGACTGCCCCTTCGTCCTGAGCCGCGCTCATCGGGGGCCGCCGCTGCCCGGCGTGCCGCGGCCGGACAGCCAGTCGGCGCACTCGTCCTGGTGGAGCAGTGGCTGACGGACCTCGTCGCGCAGGAAGGCCAGGAGCGCCTCGGCGAGCTCGAAGTTCTCCGACGCGCACGCCTCGCGCGCGATGGCCACGTCGAGGTCGAGCGCGAAGCCGTGGGTCGCGGTCTGGGCGATGCACGAGTGCGTCGACACACCGCACAGGAGGATCCGACCGACGCCGCGCTCGCGCAGCAGCTCCTCGAGCTCGGTGCGCACGAAGGCGCTGTCGCGGGTCTTGACGACCTCCAGCGCGCCCTCGGTGTCGAGACCGTCGAGGGGTGCGGCCTGCTCGGTGCCGGGGAAGGCGAAGCCCTGGTCGTCGCGCCGCATGCTCAGCGTCCACGTCGAGCGGTCGCGGGCGTGCTCGGTGCGCACGAGGACGGTGTCGGCGCCCGCCTCACGGGCCGAGGCGACGAGGTCGTTGACCCGAGGGAGGAGCCACTCCCGCTGCTCGTCGAGCACCGGGTCCTCGAAGTAGGAGTTCTGCATGTCGACGACGACCAGTGCGGCGCGGTCCTGCGGCATCAGCGGGTGTGGTCGTGGAGGGGTGCGGCCATCTGCTCATCTTCGCCGGGGCCCGCGCCGAGGTCCACACCCCGCTGGACGTGCTGGCGACCCGGCAGTACCCGCCGGTGACACGATCCTGGAGGTGGCGACGGGTTAGGTTCGAGCCGTCGCGCCGACGAGGAGGTGCCGTGCCGACGATCCGAGCCCGCACCGCGCTCGTCGCGAGCGCCCTGCTGCTCGCGCCGCTCGCCGCGGCCTGCGACAGCCCGTCCCCCGCCCCGGGCCCGTGCGCTGCCGCTGACGCCGAGCTGCCGACGGCCCAGCCGGCGCACGACGAGGACGCCCGCGTCGACGCCATGTCCGGGCCGGGGTGGGTCGCCGGCGACTCGACGTACTCGGTCGTGCTGCCCGACGGGCGCGTGCTCTGGCTGTACTCCGACTCCTTCATCGGCTCGCTCGGACTGCGCGGGCAGCCCGGGCCGGGCACGGTCATGGTCCACAACGCCCTCGTCGTCCAGTCGCCCGACGGCACCTCGCGCACCCTCACCGGGACGCGCAACGGGGAGCCCAGCGCCTTCTTCCCCGACGTCGACGAGCGCACGTACCACTGGGTCCAGGACGCCACCGTCGAGGGCTCACAGCTCACCGTCTTCCTCGCCCGGACGACGGGCAGCGGCAGCGACTTCCGCTGGGCCGGGACCTCGGTCGCGCGGGTCTCGCTCCCCGACCTCAGGCTGCTGAGCATCACCGACGTGCCGAGCGCAGGCGACGTGGCGTGGGGCGCGGCGGTGATGGAGCGCGAGGACGCGACCTACGTCTACGGGGTGGAGGACCGCGGCTCCGACAAGCACCTGCACCTCGCGAAGGCACCCCCGGGTGGCGTGCACGACCGGTCGCAGTGGTCCTACCGCACCGCCACCGGGTGGTCGACGGACCCGCAGGGCTCCGTCCGGATCACCGACGGCGTGGCCAACGAGCTGTCGGTCCAGCCCTACGACGGGGGGTTCCTGCTCGTCACGAGCGACACCCGCGAGCTCTTCTCCCCCGACGTCGTCGCCCGCACCGCGTGCTCCCCGGCCGGTCCGTGGGGCGAGGCCCAGCTGATCTACACCGCGCCCGAGCCCGGCGAGGACGAGCGCTTCGCCTACAACGCGCACGCGCACCCCGGCCTGCCCGGCGCCGACCCCGACGAGCTGCTCGTCTCGTACAACGTCAACACCTTCGACAGCGACCGGCTCTTCGCCACCCCGAGCATCTACCGCCCCCGCTTCGTGCGCCTCCGTCTCCCCTGAGCGGACCGAGGGCCCAGGCCCTGGACCACCACAATTCGTCGGTCGGGGCGGGGGCGGGGCATGATGGACGGCTGCCCACCCACTCGGAAGGACCCCTTCGATGCTCGACGCCCCGGCGCACGCCGGCGAGCCCACGCCCGACACCGCACCGGCGACTCGCGTCGCCACCCTGCCCGGCATGCCCGCCCTGCTCGTCGCCACCCTGCTCGGCTTCGCCGGCTTCTCCGTGCTGCTGCCCACGGCCCCGCTGTGGGCCGTGCGCGGCGGGGCCGACGTCGGGGGTGCCGGTCTCGTCAACGGCGTCGCGCTGCTGTGCACCGTCCTCACCCAGCCCGTCGTCCCCCGTCTCCTGCGCCGTCTCGGGTGGGGCCGGGTCCTGGCCGTCGGGCTGCTCCTCATGGGCGTCCCGTCGCTGCTCCACCTCACCTCCGACGCGCTCGCGCCCACCCTCGCCCTGTCCGCCGTGCGCGGCGCAGGCTTCGGCGTGCTCACCGTCACCGGCAGCGCGGCCGTCGCCGAGCTCGTCGACGCCGCCCGCCGCGGTCGTGCCGTCGGGCTCTACGGCCTGGCCATCGCGCTGCCGCAGGTCGTCCTGCTCCCCCTGTCGCCGTGGCTGGCCGACCGGGTCGGCTTCGCGCCGGTCTTCGTCCTCGCCGCCGCGCCGGTCCTCGCGATCCCCGCCGCGCTCGCCCTGGGTCGCCACCTCGACGGACGCCCCAGCGCGCCCGCGAGCGAGGAGCACGCCCGCGTCGACCTGCGAACGGTCGTCCTGCCGCTGCTGCCGCCCATGCTCGTCCTCACCGGCATCACCCTCGCCGGCGGCGCCGTGCTGTCCTTCGCCCCGCAGATGCTCGACGAGGCCGCCCTCGTCACCCTCGCGCTCGTCGTCGTCACCGCCACCTCGGCGCTCGCCCGTTGGCGCGTCGGCGCGCTCGCCGACCGCTACGGCGCGCGACGCTTCGTCGCCCCGCTCGTCGTCGTCGGCGCGCTCGGCAGCCTGCTCATCGCGCTCTCGCTCGACGGCCCGTCGGTGCCCCTGCTCGTCCTCGGCTCCGCGGCCCTCGGCATCGCGTACGGCGGTCTGCAGAACCTCACCCTCGTGCTGTCCTTCGCCGCGGTGCACCGCCGGCACTACGGCACGACCAGTGCCGTGTGGAACGTCGGCTTCGACCTCGGCACCGGGGTCGGCTCGGTCCTCGTCGGCTCGCTCGCCGCGGGCCTGGACTTCGAGCGTGCGCTGCTCGTCACCGCCGCGATCACCGCGCTCACCCTCCCGCTCGCCCTCGTCCGCTCGAGGCGTCCGGCCGGCTGAGACGCACCCTTCGAGGCTCGTCGCAGAGCTCCTCGTACCTCAGGGAGCGAAGCTCGGGTGACCCCAGAGCTCTTCGCACCTCAGGGAGCGAAGCTCGGGTGACCCCAGAGCTCTTCGCACCTTAGGGAGCGAGGGTCGGGTGACCCCAGAGCTCCTCGCACCTCAGGGAGCGAGATACGACGAAGGGGTGGTCCCGCCGGCCGGCGGGACCACCCCTTCGCGCTCGTCGTGGCTCAGAGGCCGGCGACGCGGTCCTCCGGCGCGGTGAGGCCGGGGTTGGCCTGCAGGTAGCGCACGAGGTTCTCGAGATCCTCGGGACCACCGGTGAGGTTGGTCGCGTCCTCGAAGGCGGTGAAGTCGTCGCCGCCCTCGGCGAGGAAGCTCAGGGTCGCGACGCGGTAGGTCTTCGCCGGGTCGATCGCCGTGCCGTCGAGCTCCATGCCGGAGACCTTCGAGCCCTCGGCCTGGGTGTCGTCCCACGTGTAGCTGAAGCCCTCGGAGACGCCGAGCGCGAGGTACTTGCGGCCGCGGGTCGGCACGTACTGCTGCTCGAGCACCGCCTTGATCTGCGCGCCGGTCATGTCGACCGTGACGAGCAGGTTGCCGAAGGGGGCGACCTTGTAGGCCTCCTCGTAGGTGATCTCGCCGACCTGCTCGCCGTTGGTGATCGTGCCGCGGGCGAAGGACGAGCGGACACCGCCGACGTTCATCATCGCGATCTGGGCGCCACCGCGCTCGGGGGCCTGGGTGCCCCAGAGGATCGAGTCGGCGACGAGGTCGGCCATCGGGGTCTCGATGCCGCGGTTGCCGCTCGCGTCGCCGGTGATGTCCTCGGCGACGGTGCCGACGACCTTCGCGCGCTCGGGGCCGGCGCGGTCGATCCACTTGTCGAGGATCGCCTGGACGCCGGGGTCGGCGGTGGTGCTGCGGACGTTGAGGTGGTTCGTCGCGCGGCTCGACTTCTTCACGACGTCGCCGGTCTTGAGGTCGACGAGGAGACGCATCTGGTTGAAGGCGCGGCCCCAGTCACCGGAGGCGACGACCGGGCGCTGCCCGCCCTTCCAGTCGGTGAGCGTGCAGTTGAAGGACGAGTGGGTGTGGCCGGTGACGATGCCGTCGACGCGCGAGTTGATCCGGCGGTTGAGCTCGACGACCGGGCCCGAGAGATTCTCGCACTGGTCGATCGTGCCGTCCTGGCTGCCGCCTTCGTGCATGAGCACGACGATGGTCTCGACGTCCTTGGTGCTGCTCAGCCAGCTCGCCGCGGAGTTGACCTTCGCCGCGATCTCGTCGAAGCGGATCGAGGAGACGCCGCCGGGCGAGACGAGGCTCGGGGTCTCGGGGGTGACGACGCCGATGAAGCCGACCTTGACGCCGTTGACCGTCTGCACGGACGTTCCGGGCAGGATCTTGCGGCCGTTCTTCGTGTTCGTCACGTTGCTCGCGAGGTACTCCATGTCGGCGCCCGGGTAGGGCTTGCCGGGGAAGTACGTGCCGTCCTTGGGGTGCGCCCCGCCGTGCTGGATGCGCAGCAGCTCGTTGGTGCCCTCGTCGAACTCGTGGTTGCCCACGGCCGAGGCCTTGACGTCCATCTCGTCGAGGACCTCGATGGTCGGCTCGTCGTGGAAGAGACCGGACAGGAAGGTCGAGCCGCCGATGTTGTCGCCGGCCGAGACGGTGATGCCGTTGCTGCCCTTGCGCGCCTTGATGTTCGCCGCGAGGTGGGCGACGCCGCCGACCGGGGTCTGGGTCGGGTCGACCTCGGGCGCGAGCGCCGGGTCGTTGGCCTCGAGGTGCCCGTGGAAGTCGCTGAAGGAGAAGATGTTGACGTAGCGCCAGCGGTCGCCCCAGGCGCTCGGGGCGGCGGCCGTGGTGTCGGCAGCCGGGGCTGCGGCGGCGGGGGCAGCCGGGGCGGCCGACGGGGTGGCCGCGGCGGTCGGCAGGCCGGCGGCCAGAGCCAGGGCGAGGGTGGCAGGCAGGCCGACGGCCAGACGCTTCGTGTGCTTCATGCGAGAGGTCTCCTGGAGATGGGGGTGGCGTGGCTCGAGAGCCGTCGCCATTGTGTCGCCCCCGTCAAGAGGTCCGGGCCTGATCTGCGCAGATGCCCCGACCGTTCAGCGGATCGTCACCCCGCCGTCGGGCCCTCGAGACGCTGCGTCGCACCGATCTGGTCAAGCACCCACGCCCACTCCCACGCGGTCTGCTCCCACGCGGCGTAACGGCCCGAGCGCCCGCCGTGACCGGCGACCATCTCGGTGCGCAGCAGCACCGGGCGCTCCTGCGGGTCGTTGGTCACGACCTCGCGCAGCCGGGCGACCCACTTCGCGGGCTCGGTGAAGGAGACCCGGGTGTCGTTGAGCGAGGTCGTCGCGAGGACGGCCGGGTACTCGACGGCGCGCACGCCCTCGTACGGGCTGTACGAGCGCATGTAGGCGTAGACCTCGGGGTCTTCGAGCGGGTTGCCCCACTCGTCCCACTCCCCCACGGTGAGCGGCAGGTCCGGGCGCAGGATCGTCGTCAGCGCGTCGACGAAGGGGACGGCGGCGAGCACCGCGCGGAAGCGCTCGGGGGCGAGGTTGGCGGCGGCCCCGACGAGCAGACCGCCGGCGGACCCCCCTTCGGCCGCGAGCCGGTCACGGGCCACCCAGCCGCGGTCGTGGAGGTGCTCCGCGCACGCGACGAAGTCGGTGAAGGTGTTGCGCTTGGTCGCCAGGCGCCCGTCCTCGTACCAGGCGCGCCCCATCTCGCCGCCGCCGCGCACGTGGGCGACGGCGTAGACGACGCCGCGGTCGACCAACGACAGGCGCGCGGTCGAGAAGTAGGGGTCCATCGACAGCTCATAGCTGCCGTAGCCGTAGAGCAGGCCGGGGTTGGTGCCGTCGGCCTGGGTGCCGCGGCGCATGACGAGCGAGAGCGGCACCGGGGTGCCGTCGGGGGCGGTGACCCACTCACGGCGCTGCTCGTAGTCGGCGAGGTCGACGCCGAGCACCGGGTGCTGCTTGTGCACGACCTGCTCGCCGGTCGCGACGACGACGTCGAGGATCGTGCGCGGGCTCACCCACGACTCGTGGCTGACCCGGATGCGGTCGGCGTCGGGGTCGGCCGCGCCGAGCGCAGAGACGGTGGCCATCGGGTCGTCGCCGACGACGACGTCGCGACCGGTGCCGTAGTCCACAGCGGCGAAGGGGGCGGAGCGCCCGGTCCGGGGCAGGATGCGCGCGGCGGGGACGCCGTCGCGGCGCAGGGTGAGCACGGCGAAGTCGTCGTAGGCGTCGACGCCGAGGAAGCGCTCGCCGTCGGCCCGGTCGAGCAGGGGGCTCCACTGCTCGTGGCTCGTCGCGTCGAGGGGTGCCCAGGCGAGGTCCCACTCGCGCTGGCGCTCGTTGTGCAGGACGAGCAGGTGGTCGGCCGCGGGCTCGACGTCGTACTCGACGCCCTCGCGCCGGGGCGAGACGCAGCGCATCGGGGCGGTGACGTCGGTCGCGTCGAGCAGGTGCACCTCGCTCGTCGTGCGGCTGCCGAGACCCAGGACGACCCACCGGTCGTCGCGGCTGCGGTCGACGCCCATCCAGAAGCGCTCGTCGTCCTCTCGGTGCAGCAGCACGTCGTCGGCGGGGTCGCCGCCGACCTCGTGGCGCCACAGCTCGTGCGGGCGCCACGCGTCGTCGACGCGCACGTAGAAGACATGGGCCCCGTCGCGCGAGAAGACGGCGCCGTAGCCGATGCCCCGGACGGAGTCGTCGAGCACCGCGCCGGTCGTGAGGTCGAGCACCGTGAGGTCGAAGCGCTCGTCGCCGCTGACGTCGACGGAGTACGCGAGCCGGTCGTGGTCGGCGCTGATCTCGTAGGCGCCGACGGCGAGGTACTCGTGCCCCTCGGCGAGCGCGTTGTCGTCGAGGAGCACCTGCTCGCCGGGCAGCGGGTGCTCGGGATCGAGCGTCGGCACGACCGCGCGGTCGGCCAGCGGCGCGCGGCAGTGGATGCCGTACTGCTGCCCCTCGCGGGTGCGGGTGTAGTACCACCACGGGCCGGCGGCCACGGGCACGGACAGGTCGGTCTCGAGCGTGCGGGAGCGGATCTCCTCGACGAGCGCCGAGCGAAGGGGGGCCAGGTGCGCGGTGCGCTCCTCGGCGTAGGCGTTCTCGGCCTCGAGGTGGGCGACGACGGCCGGGTCCTGCGCGTCGCGGAGCCACTCGAAGGGGTCCTCGAAGACCTCGCCGTGGTGCTCGCGTCGCGTCGGCCGGTGCGGGGCGACCGGCGGCTGCACGGTGCTCATGCCGACACCGCCCGGGGGCCGAGGAGGACCTTGAGGTCGGCTACCAGCGCCTCGGAGACGTCGACGCGCCACTCGGGGTCGACCGCCATCGTCACCGACCGACCGGGCTGGACGAGCTTGAGGTGGACCTCGGTCGAGCCGGGGTGCTGGCCGAGGACCTCCTTGATCTGCTCGACCCGGGCCGAGGTCGCCCGGCGCAGGTCCATCGTCAGCGTCACCGGGCCGCGGGGGCCGTCGGTGAGCTCGGGCAGGGTGAGGTCCTCGGCGAAGATCGACACCGAGTCGTCGCGGGTGTTGACCCGGCCGCGCACGACGGCGACGACGTCCTGCGTGAGCATCGTCTGCACCGTCATGTACGTGCGGGGGAAGAAGAGGCACTCGATGGAGCCGCCGAGGTCCTCGACCTGGGCGACGGCCCACAGCTCGCCGCGCTTGTTGCGCTTGACCGACAGGTTCGTCACGAGCCCGGCGATCGTCACCATGCCCTTGCGCTCCTCGGAGGACTCGGACTGCGTGAGCGAGGTGATCGAGGTGTCCGCGGCGCGCTGCAGCACGTGCTCGATGCCGAAGAGCGGGTGGTCGCTGACGTAGAGGCCGAGCATGTCGCGCTCGTTGCTCAGCTTCGCCTGCTTGTCCCACTCGACCTCGGGCACGGGACGCAGACCCATGCCCTCGATGCCGCCGGCCTCGCCCTCGTCGTCGCCGCCGAGGAGGTCCCACAGGCTGTCCTGGCCGACGGCCTCCTGGCGCTTGACCGAGACGAAGGCGTCGACGTACTCCTCGTGGACCATGACGAGCCCCTGGCGGGGGTGACCGAGGTCGTCGAAGGCTCCCGCCTTGATGAGCGACTCGATGGTGCGCTTGTTGCACACGACGGCCGGGCACTTGGCGAGGAAGTCGTCGAAGGACGTGAAGCGGCCCTTCTCCTCGCGCGCGGTGATGATCGCCTCGACGACGTTGCGCCCGACGTTGCGGATCGCGTCGAGACCGAAGCGGATGTCCTCGCCGACCGCGGCGAAGCGCCCGACGGACTCGTTGACCGAGGGCGGCAGGACCTTGATGCCCATCCGGCGGCACTCGCCGAGGTAGAGCGCGGACTTGTCCTTGTCGTCGCCGACCGAGGTGAGCAGCCCGGCCATGTACTCGGCCGGGTAGTTGGCCTTGAGGTATGCCGTCCAGTACGAGACGAGGCCGTAGGCGGCGGTGTGCGCCTTGTTGAAGGCGTAGTCGGAGAAGGGCACGAGGACGCCCCACAGGGCGGCGACGGAGGCCTCGTTGTACCCGTTGGCCTTCATGCCCTCGGAGAAGGGGACGTACTCCTTGTCGAGCACCTCCTTCTTCTTCTTGCCCATCGCGCGGCGCAGCAGGTCGGCGTTGCCGAGCGTGTAGCCGGCGAGCTTCTGGGCGATCTCCATGACCTGCTCCTGGTAGATGACCAGGCCGTAGGTCATCGACAGGATCGGGTCGAGCGCCTCGACCATCTCGGGCTGGAGCTTGCCCTTGAGCTGGGGGTCGAGCGGGACGATCTCCTGCTTGCCGTTCTTGCGCAGCGCGAAGTTCGTGTGCGCGTTGACGCCCATCGGGCCCGGCCGGTAGAGCGCGAGCGCGGCGGAGATGTCCTCGAAGTTGTCCGGCTGCATGAGCCGCAGCAGGGTGCGCATGCCCCCGCCGTCGAGCTGGAAGACGCCGAGGGTGTCGCCGCGCGAGAGCAGCGCGTACGTCGCCGGGTCGGTCATGTCCTTGCTCAGCGCGTCGAGGTCGATGACCTCGCCGCGGTTCATCTGCACGTTCTCGAGCGCGTCGTCGAGGATCGTGAGGTTGCGCAGGCCGAGGAAGTCCATCTTGACCAGGCCGAGGTTCTCGCAGCTCGGGTAGTCGAACTGCGTGATGACCTGGCCGTCCTGGAGCCGGCGCATGATGGGGATGACGTCGATGAGCGGCTCGCTGGACATGATGACGCCAGCGGCGTGCACGCCCCACTGGCGCTTCAGCCCCTCGAGGCCCCGGGCGGTCTCGACGACCTCCTGGAGGTGCTTCTCGCCGGCGACGAGGTCGCGGAACTCCTGGCCCTCGGCGTAGCGGTCGTGGCTCTCGTCGTACATCTTCGACAGCGGCACGCCCTTGCCCATGACGTCGGCCGGCATCGCCTTCGTCAGCTGCTCGCCGACGGAGAAGGGGTGGCCCATGACCCGGGCGGCGTCCTTGACCGCCTGCTTGGCCTTGATCGTGCCGTAGGTGACGATCTGGGCGACCCGCTCGTCGCCGTACTTCTCGGTGACGTAGCGGATGACCTCGCCGCGCCGGCGCTCGTCGAAGTCGATGTCGAAGTCGGGCATCGACGCGCGCTCGGGGTTCAGGAAGCGCTCGAAGATCAGGCCGTGCGGGATGGGGTCGAGGTCGGTGATGCCCATCGCGTACGCGCACATCGAGCCCGCGCCCGAGCCTCGGCCGGGGCCGACCCGGATGCCGTTGCGCTTGGCCCAGTTGATGAAGTCGGCGACGACGAGGAAGTAGCCGGCGTAGCCCTTGCCCGCGATGACGTCGATCTCGTAATCGGCCTGCTGGCGGGCGTAGTCGGGCACGCCCTCGGGGAAGCGCCGGGCCAGGCCGGTCGCGACCTCGGAGATGAACCAGCTCTGCTCGCTCTCGCCGGGCGGGCAGTCGAAGCGGGGCATGTAGCGCCCCTCGCCCTCGGTGAAGGAGACCTCGCACATGTCGGCGACGAGCATCGTGTTGTCGCAGGCCTGGGGCAGCTCGCGCCACAGGTGACGCATCTCGGCCGGCGACTTGATGTAGTAGCCGTCGCCCTCGAAGGAGAAGCGACCCGGGTCGAGCAGCGTCGACCCGGAGTTGATGCACAGCAGCGCGTCGTGCGCGACGGAGTCGCCCTGGCGCACGTAGTGCAGGTCGTTGGTGGCCAGGAGCGGCAGGTCGAGGTCCTTGGCCAGGCGCAGGAGGTCCTCGCGCACCCGGCGCTCGATCTCGACCCCGTGGTCCATGAGCTCGAGGAAGTAGTGCTCGCGCCCGAAGATGTCGCGGAACTCCGAGGCGGCCTCGACGGCCTTGTCGTACTGGCCCAGGCGCAGCCGGGTCTGGACCTCGCCGGACGGGCAGCCGGTCGTCGCGACGAGCCCGTCGCCGTACCGGCCGAGCAGCTCGCGGTCGAGCCGGGGCCACTTCGCGTAGACCTGGTCCAGCGAGGCCTGCGAGCCCATCCGGAAGAGGTTGGACAGGCCCTGGTTGTTGCGGGCGAGGATCGTCATGTGGGTGTACGCGCCGCCGCCGGAGACGTCGTCGCCGGGCCGGGTGCGCTCGTTGCCCCACTTGACGCGGGTCTTGTCGGTGCGGTGCGTGCCGGGCGCGACGTAGGCCTCGAGGCCGATGATCGGCTTGACCCCGTGCTTGACGCCCTTGCTCCAGAACTCGTAGGCGCCGAAGAGGTAGCCGTGGTCGGTCGTCGCGATGGCCGGCATGCCCATCTCGGCGGCCACCTCGAACATCTCGTCGATCCGCGCCGCACCGTCGAGCATCGAGTACTCGGTGTGGTTGTGGAGGTGGACGAAGTTCTTCTCGCGGGGCAGCAGCTCGGACATCGCTGTCGATCCTACGGCCGCTCGCCGACAGCCCCGAGCCGTCCGTCGGACATCCGCCACGATCCCGTGCGGCGAGCGGTCGGCGGGGCTAGCGTCAGGGTGTCCACGGCACCCGTCGCCGCACCCCGGTGACCTCGACGACCCCTTCGGGAGGGCTCACGATGCGCGTCCCCTTCAGCGTCAACCACTTCATCGACCGGGCCGCCCTCGTCTACGGCGACCGGGTGGCGGTCGTCGACGAGCCGGCCCAGCCCGCTCCCCCGCTCGAGGACGTCACCTATGCCGCGATGCGGCGCCTGGCGCACGCCCAGGCGGCCCATCTCGACTCCCTGGGCCTCGAGGTCGGCGACCGGGTCGCCGTCGTCTCGCACAACTCCGCCCGCCTGCTCACGAGCTTCTTCGGGGTGTGCGGCTCGGGCCGCGTCCTCGTGCCGGTGAACTTCCGCCTCGCGCTCGAGGAGGTCCAGTACATCGTCGGCCACAGCGGGGCCCGGGTCGTCTACGTCGACCCCGAGCTGCGCGACCAGCTCGCCGACCTCGAGGCCGAGCACGTCTTCGTCCTCGGCGAGGACGAGCACCTCTTCGGCGACGCGCCGCTCGAGGGCGACCCGCCGCAGCCACGCCCCTGGGAGCCCGACGAGGACGCGACGGCGACGATCAACTACACCTCGGGCACGACGGCCCGCCCGAAGGGGGTCCAGATCACGCATCGCAACATCTGGACCAACGCGGTGACCTTCGCCATGCACATCGGGGCGGGCGACCGCGACGTCTACCTCCACACCCTGCCGATGTTCCACGCCAACGGGTGGGGCATGCCCTTCGCGATGACGGGCGTCGGCGCCCGCCACGTCGTCATCCGCAAGATCGACGGCGCCGAGATCCTGCGCCGGGTCCGCGACGAAGGGGTGAGCGTCATGTGCGCCGCGCCGGCCGTCGTCGCCTCGGTCCTCGCCGCCGCCCAGGACTGGGAGGGCGAGATCCCCGGCCGCGGGCGGGTGCGCATCGTCGTCGCCGGCGCCCCGCCGCCCACGACGACCGTGGCGCGCGTCGAGACCGAGCTGGGCTGGGAGCTCATCCAGATCTACGGGCTCACCGAGACCTCTCCCCTCCTCACCGTCAACCGCACCCGCGCGGAGTGGGACGACCTCGACCCTCAGGAGCGTGCCGCGCGGCTCGTGCGCGCCGGGGCGCCGGCCCTCGGCGTCGAGCTCGACGTCTCCCCCGAGGGAGAGGTCCTCGCCCGGGCCAACCAGGTGATGGAGGGCTACTGGGAGCAGCCGCAGGAGAGCGCGGCGGCGCTCGAGGACGGGTGGTTCCACACCGGCGACGGCGGCACGCTCGAGGACGGCTACCTGACGATCAGCGACCGCAAGAAGGACGTCATCATCACCGGCGGCGAGAACGTCTCCTCGATCGAGGTCGAGGACGTCCTCTTCGCCCACCCCGCGGTCACCGAGGTCGCCGTCATCGGCGTGCCCGACGAGCGGTGGGGCGAGACGATCAAGGCCCTCGTCGTCCTCGACCCCGACCACGACGAGGAGATCACCGAGGCCGAGCTCATCGCGTGGTGCAAGGGCAAGGCCGCGGGCTACAAGGCCCCGACGTCGGTGGAGTTCCGCGACGAGCTCGCCCGCACGGCGACCGGCAAGCTGCAGAAGTTCAAGCTCCGTGCGCAGTACTGGCAGGGGCGCGACCGCCAGGTCAACTGACCTGCGCCGAGACCGGGCGGGGCGGCCCCGACCGGCTCAGCGCAGGTCGCGGAGCCGGTCGAGGGCCACCTGGAGGTCCTCGGGGTAGGTGCTCTCGTAGTGCACGTACTCGCCGGTCCCCGGGTGGGTGAAGCCCAGGCCCATCGCGTGCAGCCACTGGCGCTCGAGCCCGAGCCGGCGGCCGAGCGTCGGGTCGGCGCCGTACAGCGGGTCGCCGACGCACGGGTGGCGCAGCGCGGCCATGTGGACGCGGATCTGGTGCGTGCGGCCGGTCTCGAGGTGCACCTCGACGAGCGACGCGTGCCGGTGGGCCTCGAGCAGCTCGTAGTGCGTGATCGCGTGCTTGCCCGAGTCCATGACGGCGAACTTGTAGTCGTGCCCGGGGTGGCGGCCGATCGGCGCGTCGACCGTGCCGACGTGCGGGTCGGGCAGGCCCTGGACGAGCGCGTGGTAGGTCTTGTCGACCGTGCGCTCCTTGAAGGCCCGCTTGAGCACCGAGTACGCGTACTCGCTCTTGCACACGACCATCAGGCCCGAGGTGCCGACGTCGAGACGGCTGACGATGCCCTGGCGCTCGCTCGCGCCGCTCGTCGTGATGCGGTAGCCGGCCGCGGCCAGACCGCCGAGCACCGTCGGACCGGTCCAGCCCACGCTCGGGTGGGCGGCGACCCCGACGGGCTTGTCGACGACGACGATGTCGTCGTCGTCGTGGACGACGCGCATGCCCGGGACGGGCTCGGCGACGACCTCGACGCGCGGCACCTCCTCCGGGCTCGGCAGGCTCACCTCGAGGTGGCTGCCGTCGTGGACCCGCTCGGACTTGCCGACGGCGGAGCCGTCGAGCACGACGTGGCCCTCCGCGGCGAGCTCGGCGGCCTTGGTCCGGCTCACGCCGAAGAGACGCGCCACAGCGGCGTCGATCCGCTCGCCGGCCAGGCCCTCCGGCACGAGGACGTTGCGCACGTCAGGCATCTCGCTCCCCCTTCGTCTGCTCCTGGGCCGGCTCGGCGGCCGGTCTCTCCTGCGCCTCGTCCTCGGTGCCCTCGACGTCCTCGTCACGGGCGTGCCGGCCGGCGCGCACGCCGTCCAGGCCCACCCCGGCGAAGGTCAGCCACACGACGACGACCGCGCCGAGCACGATCGCGATGTCGGCGACGTTGCCGACGAAGAGCCCGCCGTAGTCGATGAAGTCGATGACGTGGCCGCGGCCCGGTCCGGGCTCGCGGAAGAAGCGGTCGTAGAGGTTGCCCAGCGAGCCGCCGAGCAGCAGCCCGAGGGCGGCGGTCCAGCGCGGGCTGGCCGCGCGCCAGGCGGCGACGACGACGGCGATCGTGATCGCGACGGCCAGGGCGGTCATGACGACCGTCGAGGAGTCACCGATCGAGAAGGCCGCGCCGGGGTTGCGGATGAGCCGCAGGCTGAGGACCTCGCCGACGAGGGGCACGACGTGCCCGTCGTCGAGCGAGCCCAGCGCCCACACCTTGCTCGCCTGGTCGAGCCCGAGGGTCACCAGGGCGAGCAGGGCGAAGGGGGCGAGGGTCGCCCGGGTCCGCGGTCGCAGTCGTGCCCCGCTCGCGTCGACGGGAGCGCCGTCGGCGGCGCCCCCGTCGGCTGCGGGGTCGGTGGGAGGGGTCAGCGTCGTTCCTGCTTCGTCTTGCATGTCACGCACAGGGTCGCACGTGGGTAGGCCTGGAGGCGAAGCTTGCCGATCGCGTTCCCGCAGGACTCGCACCGCCCGTAGGTCCCGTCGTCGATCCGCTCGAGGGCGTGGAGGTTCTGGATGAGCATCGCCCGGGTGTTGTTGGCCAGGGTGACCTCCTGCTCACGCTCGAAGGTCTTCGCCCCCGCGTCCGCCTGGTCGTCGCCCGACCCGTCGGCGTGGTCGCGCATGAGGTCGACGAGGTCGTGCTCGGCGGTCTCGATCTCCGTGCGCAGGCGGGCGACCTCGTCGTCGATCTCCTTGCGCACGGCCTTGAGCTCGGCCTTGGTCCATGCGGCCTCGTCGTCGCGCACGACGAGGGTGGGGGCGACGTCGCCGGCCTTGGAGCGGGTCCGGGTGCTCGTCGTCGTGGCCGCCGACTCCTCGGCGGACTTCTTCGCCGCGCTCTTCTTCGCGGTCTTCTTCGTCGCAGGGGTCTTCGCCGCGGCGGTGGTGCTCGACCTGGCCATGTCCGTCCTCAGCTGGCACGGCCCGCCGATCGCGGGCCGAAGGTGGCCTGAGGATAGACGCCCCGGGGACGCAGCGGCCACCGCAGGGCCCGCCCTGTCCGGGGTCGGCGCAGGACAGCACGACGGGGGTGAGCGCGACCTGCGCGCCCACCCCCGTCGTCGTGGAGCCGTGGTGCCCTCTCGGGCGCCGGGTCAGCCCTGCTTCTGCGCCGGACGCTCGGTCGTCCCGACGGTGTCGAGCTCGGCGAGCTGGCCCGAGATGTAGTCCTTGAGCCGCGAGCGGTAGTCCTTCTCGAAGGACTTGAGGTCCGCGATCTGCTTCTCGACCTCGGTCTTGCGCTGCTCGAGGTCGCCGAGGATGCGCTTCTTCTTCTCCTCGGCCTCCGCGACCATGCCCTGGCTCTTGCTCGTGGCGTCGCCGATGAGCTTGTCGCGCTGCGAGGTGCCCTCGCCGACGAGCTTCTCGTTCTCGGCCTTGCCGCGCGAGAGCAGGTCGTCGTGCTGGGTCTGGCCCTTCGTCACGAGCTCGTCGTGACGCGCCTGGCCCTGGCCGACGAGCTCCTCGAACTTCGCCTTCGCCTCGGCGACGAGCTTGTCGTGCTGGGACTGGCCCTCGGCGACGTGCTCGTCGTGCAGGCGCTGCGCGAGCGCGATGAGACCGCTGGCCCCGCCACCGGTGGCGGCACCACCGGCGAAGGCAGCGGCCTGGTCGCCCTGGCCGGGAGCCGCCGCGGCGGGCGCGGGCGCCTGCTGGGCGGTCCGAGCCTTCGCCTCGGCCTCGGCGGCGGCGCGCTCGGCGGCCTCACGGCGGCGCTGGGCGTCCTCCTGGGCCTTCTTGGCGTCGGCCTCCGCCTTCTTCGCGTCGGCCTCGGCCTTGGCGATGCGCTCCTGGGCGGCCTTCTCGGCCTCCTCGGCGCGGGCGGTGACGGTGCTGACGCGCTCGTCGGCGCCGCGCTGGGCGGCGGCGGCCTGCTCGTCGCGCGACTGGGACTCGCGCCCCTGCTGCTCCTCGAGCGCCTTGACGCGCGCCTCGGCCTCGCTCGCGCGCTTCTGCGCGTCGGCGAGGGCGCTCTGCTCCTTCTCCAGACGGGCCTTGAGCTCGTCGTTGCGCCGCATGAGCGCGTCGCGCTCCTTGACGGCCTGGCCGGAGTCACCGGCCGGGGCGGGCGCGGCCGCGGCGGACGTCGTCGCCGGGGCGTCGCCGTCCTGGACGCGGGCCCGCAGGTCCTCGCCGTCCTTGACCATGCGGCGCATCTCGGCGACCACCTCGTCGAGGAAGTCGTCCACCTCGCGCTCGTCGTAACCCCGTCGGAACTGGGTCTGGGTGAACGTCTTGTTGAGGACGTCCTCAGGCGTCAGCGCCATCTCTTCTCCTCGTTGCACGGACACGTGAGACGCCTGTCGCTCCCGCGAGCAGGCATCGAGTCACCCTAGATGATACGCAGCAGGATCGAGACACCGAGGATGAGCACGAGGAAGGCGAGGTCCAGCTGGACGCCGCCGAGACGCAGCGGCGGGATGACCTTGCGGATGGCCTTGAGCGGCGGGTCGGTGATCGAGTAGACGACCTCGGCGACGACGAGCACGATCCCGCGGGGCCGCCACTCGCGGGCGAAGACCTGGATCCAGTCGAAGATCAGCCGCCCGATGAGCACGAGGAAGAAGGCGTACAGCACGAGGTGGACGACGGCCCGGATCAGCTCCATGGGCCCTATCTAAACCTGCCGACCTGCGAGCTCGCCGCACCGGGTACGACACGCGACGCCCGGCTCCTCGTGGGACGAGGGGCCGGGCGTCGGGCGGGACGGCGAGCGGTGCGCGGTCAGCTCTGGTTGAAGAGGTTGCGCGCGGCAGGCTCGTCGGCCCCCTCCGCGGCGACCTCGATGTGCTCCGGCGAGAGCAGGAAGACCTTGTTCGTCACGCGCTCGATCGAGCCGTGGAGGCCGAAGACGAGCCCGGCGGCGAAGTCGACGAGACGCTTGGCGTCGGAGTCGTCCATGTCGCTGAGGTTCATGATGACCGGCACGTCGTCGCGGAAGCTCTCGCCGATGGCTCGGGCGTCGTTGTACGTGCGCGGGTGGATGGTCGTGATGCGGTTGAGCTGGCCCACAGGCACCTCCCGGACGGCAGCGGCGTGGTCGTGGCGCTCGACGGGGCGCAGCCGGGTCACCTCGGCGCGGGGCGCCTCCTCGACCTCGTCATAGCTCTCGTCCGCCTCGTCGACGTACTGGTCCTCGTAGTCGTCGTAGCGCTTCTGATCCTCGGCCAGGCCGAGGTACACCATCGCGTCACGCAGTCCCATGTCTCTACTTCCTTGCCTGCAGCCTCACGGGGCCGCTCCACTCGCCGGTCGTGACCGAAGTTACCGGTGGGACTGCCGATCTCCGAGGATTGCGCTGCCGACACGCAGGTGTGTCGCCCCGTGGGCCACGGCCTGCTCGAGGTCGCCGCTCATGCCCGCCGAGATCATCACCGCACCCGGGTGCACGGCGCGCACCTGCGCCGCGAGCTCGGCGAGCCGGGCGAAGGCGGGCGCCGGGTCCGCACCCCGGGGGGCGACGGTCATCACCCCGCCCAGGCGCAGCCCGCTCTCGACGACGAGATCGGCCAGGGCGGGCACGTCCTGCGGCTGCGCCCCGCCCCGCCCGGCGTCGGACCCCTCGAGGTCGACCTGGACGAGGCCGGTCACCTCGCGCCCGGCGGCCTGGGCGCCCCGGGCGAGGGCACGCACGACCTTCGCCCGGTCCAGCGAGTGCACGACGTCGGCCAGGCGGGCGATCTCGCCGGCCTTGTTGCTCTGGATCTGCCCGACGAAGTGGGTGCGCACGCCCGGCGGCGGGCCGTCGCCCTCGGCGAGCTTGGCCGTCGCCTCCTGGGCGCGAGACTCCGCGACGTCGCGCACCCCGAGCCCGACGAGGGCGTCGAGGTCGCTGCGGGGGAAGTACTTCGTGACGACGACGAGCCGGACCTCGTCGCGCGGGCGACCGGTGGCCGCGCACGCGGCGTCGATCCGCGCGTGGACGGCGGCGAGCCGCTCCTGCAGCTCGGCGACGCGCTCGGGGGTGGCGCTCATGCCAGCCCCACGAGCCCGGCGAGCCGGCCGGTCGTGCCGTCACGGCGGTAGGAGTAGAGGGTCGGGTCCTCGCGGGTGCAGCCGGGGAGCCACTCGACGGCGACGTCGAGGGCGGCCAGCTGCTCGACGACACCGGCCGCGACGTCGATCGCCGGGGTGCCCTGCCAGGTCATGGCGTAGGACGCCGGGCTGGTGGCGGCGGCGTCCTCGCGCATCGCGGCCGGCACCTCGTAGCAGCGGCCGCACACCGACGGCCCGAGCGTGGCGGTGATCTGCTCGGCCCCGAGGTCGCGCATGGCCGCCACGGTCGCGGGGACGACCCCGGCGAGCATGCCGGGCCGACCCGCGTGGGCCGCGCCGACGACCCCGGCCCGGGCGTCGTGCAGGAGCACCGGGGTGCAGTCGGCGACGAGCACGGCGAGCGTGACGCCGCGGGTGTCGCTCACCATCGCGTCGCACGTCGGCGACCCGCCGGCCGCGCGCACGTGGACGACGTCGGCGCCGTGCACCTGGTCCATGTAGGCGACCGGGGTGCCGACCGCCTCCTCGACGAGCGTGCGGTTGCGGGCGACCGCCGCGGGGTCGTCATCGACGTGGCCCCCGAGGTTGAGCCCGTCGTAGGGACCCTCGCTCACCCCGCCGAGCCGATGGGTGACAGCGCGCAGCACCCCTTCGTCCCGGCTCTCCCAGCGCAGCGGGTGCTGCGTCGGCAGGGGGGCGAAGGGGTGCTCGCTCACGTCGTGCAGGGTGCTCAGCGCACCCTCACTTGAGGAAGTCGGGGACGTCGAGGTCGTCGCCCTCGTCGAAGGTCACCTGACGTGGGGGCTGCTGCACCTGCGGGCGCTCCTGCGGGGCGGCCGGGGCCTGCTGGGCCTCGTCCTGCACCGGCACGGCGACGGGCTGCGCGGGGGCGGCCTGCTCGCGCTGACCGCCCTGGCCGCCGACCGGCTGCGGCTGGGGGCGCTGCTGGGGCTGGGCGGCCGGCTGCTGGGCCGGTGCCGGGCGCTGACCCTGCGAGACGGGCTGCCCGCCCTGCGGGCGCTGCTGACCACCCTGCTGCGCGCCGCGCTGGCTCGACCCCTGCTGGCCCGAGCCCTGCTGGCTCGAGCCCTGGATCGTGCCGAGGGCCCGCTCGTCGGGCCGGGCGTTCGGCGCACCGCCGTCGAAGCCGGCGGCGATGACCGTCACCCGCACCTCGTCGCCGAGCGCGTCGTCGACGACGGCACCGAAGATGATGTTCGCGTCGGGGTGCGCGCCCTCCTGGACGAGGCGGGCGGCCTCGTTGATCTCGAAGAGACCGATGTCGGAGCCACCCTGGATCGACAGGAGCACGCCATGCGCGCCGTCGATGCTCGCCTCAAGCAGCGGGCTGCTGATGGCCAGCTCGGCCGCCTGGACCGCGCGGTCCTCGCCGCGGGCCGAGCCGATGCCCATGAGAGCCGAGCCCGCGCCCTGCATGACGGACTTGACGTCGGCGAAGTCGAGGTTGATCAGACCCGGGGTGGTGATGAGGTCGGTGATGCCCTGGACACCGGAGAGGAGCACCTGGTCGGCGCTGCGGAAGGCGTCGAGCATCGACACGGCGCGGTCGCTGATCGAGAGCAGCCGGTCGTTGGGGATCGTGATGAGGGTGTCGACCTCGTCGCGCAGCGACTGGATGCCGGTCTCGGCCTGGGTCGCGCGGCGGCGGCCCTCGAAGGTGAAGGGGCGGGTGACGACACCGATCGTCAGGGCACCGAGCGACTTGGCGATCTTCGCGACGACGGGCGCGCCACCGGTGCCGGTGCCACCGCCCTCACCCGCGGTGACGAAGACCATGTCGGCCCCCTTGAGGACCTCCTCGATCTCGTCGGCGTGGTCCTCGGCGGCCTTGCGGCCGACCTCGGGGTCGGCGCCGGCGCCGAGACCGCGGGTGAGCTCGCGACCCACGGCGAGCTTGACGTCGGCGTCGCTCATGAGGAGGGCCTGGGCATCGGTGTTGATGGCGATGAACTCGACGCCCTTGAGGCCGACCTCGATCATCCGGTTGATGGCATTGACACCTCCACCGCCGATGCCGACGACCTTGATGACGGCGAGGTAGTTCTGGGCAGATGCCACGGGGGTTCTCCTGGATGGGTGACGTGCTGGACTTCTCGAGACGAAATCTCGACGTCAACTTGAGAGTTACGTTTTGATCACGACCGGTGTGCCGCTGACGTTATGCGTCACGGACGCCCGTCGCAAGGCAGGTCCCCCGCGTGTCGGGACGGGTCTGCAGATCGTGGCCGGACTGTGCTCTCGACGGGGCCCGGACGCACCTGCGCGCGGGCGTGATCAGCGGGTGACGGGGGTGTCGGGGGCCGAGACGTCGAGCACCTTCGGACGCCCCTTGAGGAGCACGTCGATGACCTGCACCTTGAGCTGAGGTTGCGCCTCGTCGCCCCAGACGACGGTCGTGCGCCCGATGCGGAAGCTCACCCGGTCGGCGGCGTCGACGGTGACCGCCGAGACCCGGTCGCGCACGCCCTGCGGCAGGGCCTCGAGCATCGACAGCGCGGCCGTGACGCCGTGCCCGCTCACCTCGGCCCCCCGGTCCGCGGAGATCGTCGGGACCCCCTTCGGCACCGACCCCGTCGAACGGATGCGGACGCCGTCGATGTCGTAGACCTCTACCTGACCTTTACCCCGGTTCACGGCGAGGGCAGGGATGCGGGGCACGACCTCGACGCGAAGGGTGCGCGGCCAGTCGCGCACGACGGTCGCCGACTCGACCCCGGGCCGGGCCTCGGCGCCGTCGACGATGGCGCCGACGTCGACCCGGGCCAGGGGCCGGCCGTGGGCGCCGGCGGCGAGCTCGCCGATGGCCGCGGTGTCGCCCGGCTCGGCCCCGACGACGTCGACGTCCTGGACGGCGAGGAGGGGGCTGAAGCCGACGACGTAGACCCCCGCGGCGAGGACGGCGACTGCCCCGCTCCCCCAGGCCCACCGGCGGCGGCGGTCGGCCGCGAGATCGGCCTGGCGCTGCTCGAAGCGCGCGTGCTGGGTGCTCGTCATCGCTGCCGCAGGCCCTCGATGACCGGCGCACCGAGCGCGGTGACGTCGCCCGCGCCGATCGTCATGACGAGGTCGCCCGGGCGCGCCCGGGCGACGACGTGCGCGACGGCGGCCTCGGGCTCGAGCACGGCGACGACCCGACCGGCCGCGCGCAACGGCTCCGCGACGACCTCGGAGGTCACCCCGAACACCGGGTCCTCCCGCGCCCCGTAGATCGGCAGCAGGACGACGTCGTCGGCCGGGGCGAGCCCGGCCGCGAAGTCCGTGGCGAAGTCGGCGGTGCGCGAGTACAGGTGCGGCTGGAAGATGACGAGCAGGCGGCCCGGCCGGGCGATCTCGGAGGCGGTGGCGACGACGGCGCTCACCTTGCCGGGGTTGTGCGCGTAGTCGTCGACGACGGTGATGCCGTCGACCTCGCCGCGCACCTCGAAGCGGCGGCGGGTGCCGGCGAAGTCCGCGAGACCGGCGAGCACCGCGCGGGCGTCGTGCCCGCAGCCGAGCACGGCCGCGGCGAGGGCTGCCGCGGCGTTGAGCAGGTTGTGCCGCCCGGGGACGCGCAGCACGAGGTCGTGCACGACGCCCTCGAGCGCGACCTGGGCCCGCGCGCCGTGACCCTCGAGCACCGGGTCGGCGAGCCGGACGTCGGCGTCGGGCGAGAAGCCGTAGGTGACGACACGCGTCGTCTGCCCGCGGTCGGGGTGCGCACCGCCGGCGTCGCCGACCGCGTCGGCGAGCCGGGCCGAGCCCGGGTCGTCGGCGCAGGCGACGACGAGGCCGCCGGGGCGCACGGTCCGGGCGAACTCGGCGTAGGCCTGCTCGACCGTGGCGAGGTCGCCGTAGAAGTCGAGGTGGTCGGCCTGCACGTTCGTCACGACCGCGACGTCGGGGTGGTAGACGAGGAAGGAGCCGTCGGACTCGTCGGCCTCGGCCACGAAGTCGGGCCCCTCGCCGAGGGCGGCGTTCGTGCCCTGGCTCGCGAGCTCGCCGCCGAGGGCGAAGGAGGGCCGGGCGCCCAGGTGCAGCAGGGCCGAGGTGAGCATCGACGACGTCGTCGTCTTGCCGTTCGCCCCGGCGACCGCGACCCGCCGCTGCTCTCCCATCGCGGCCGCGAGGGCCTGGCTGCGGTGCAGCACGCGTGTGCCGGCCTCGCGGGCGGCGACGAGCTCGGGGTTGCTGTCACGGATCGCCGAGGAGACGACGACGGTGTCGACGCCGTCGACGTGGGCCGGGTCGTGACCGACCCAGATCTGCGCGCCGCGACGGCGCAGCTCGTCCAGGACGGGGCCGTCCTTGGCGTCGCTGCCGCTCACGCGGGCGCCGGCGTCGAGGAGCAGACGGGCGACGGCGGACATGCCCGCGCCACCGACGGCCAGGACGTGCACCCGGCCGAGCTCGGCCAGGGGCGGGACCGGAGCGTCGACGTCGAGACGGAAGGGCAGGCGGTCGCGCACGCTCATGCGCCTTCCCCCGCCCCGCGCGCGGCCACGAGGGCCCGGCCGACGAGGTCGGCGAGCAGCTCGTCGCCGTCGCGCTCGCCCACGGCGGAGGCGGCGAGCGACATGGTCGCGACCCGCTCGCGGTCGCCGAGCAGGGGCACGACGACGTCACGCACCCACGCCGGGGTGACCTCGGAGTCCTCGGTGAGGGTGCCGCCGCCCGCGGCGACGACGCCCGTGGCGTTGAGCCGCTGCTCGCCGTTGCCGATGGGCAGGGGCACGTAGAGACCGGGCAGCCCGACGGCCGTCAGCTCGCACACGGTGTTGGCCCCGGAGCGGCACGCGGCGACGTCGGCGGCGGCGTAGGCGAGGTCCATCCGGTCGAGGTAGGGCACGACGACGTACGGGACGCCGGGCACCGCTCCGACGGGCTCGAAGTCCTTGTCCCGCCCGGTGACGTGCAGGACCTGCACGCCGGCGGCGCCGAGGTCGGCCACGCTCGCGGCAAAGGCGTCGTTGAGCCGCTTGGCCCCGAGCGACCCGCCGGTGACGAGCACGGTGGGCAGGTCGGGGTGCAGGCCGAGGTGCGCACGGCCCTCGGCCCGGCGGGCGGCCCGGTCGAGGTCGGCGATCTCACGGCGCAGGGGCATGCCGGTGACGGTGGCGTGCGCGAGCTCGGTCTGGGGGAAGGTGATGCCGACGTGGCGCGTCATCCGGGCGCCGACCCGGTTGGCCAGACCGGCCCGGGCGTTCTGCTCGTGCACGACGACCGGGACGCTGCGACGCCGGGCGGCGAGGTAGACGGGGGTCGAGACGTAGCCGCCGAAGCCGACGACGACCTCGGCGCCGCTGGACTCGACGAGCTCGCCCGCGCGGGCGACCGCGCGGCGCAGCGCGCCGGGCAGGCGCAGCAGGTCACCGGAGGGGCGACGCGGCAGCGGCACCTTGGGGATCGTCGCGAGCTCGTACCCACGCGCGGGCACGAGCCGTGACTCCAGGCCCTGCTCGGTGCCCACCGCGAGGATCGCGACCTCGGGGTCGCGCCGCCGCAGGCAGTCGGCGAGGGCGAGCAGCGGCGAGACGTGCCCGGCCGTCCCCCCTCCGGCGAGCAGGACGCTGCGTGGGCTGGTGGGGGTGGTGCTCATGATGCGCTGCTGCTCCGTCGGGTGAGGCGGGCGGGGATGAGGGTGTGCAGGCGGGAGGGGCGCGAGGCCAGGGCCGCCGCGCACGTCGGCTCGGCGCGGGCGAAGGAGAGCAGGATGCCGACGGCGAGCATCGTCGTCACGAGCGAAGAGCCGCCGGAGGAGACGAAGGGCAGCGGCACCCCGATGACCGGGAGCATGCCGATGACCGAGCCGATGTTGATCATCGCCTGCACGAGGACCCACGTGCAGATGCCGGCCGTGGCGACCCGGACGAAGAAGTCCTCGGTCGAGCTCACGAGGCGCATCCCGACGACCGCGAGCCCGGCGAAGAGGGCGATGACCCCGAGGCTGCCGAAGAGGCCGAGCTCCTCGCCGATGATCGCGAAGATGAAGTCGTTGTACGGCTCGGAGAGCCAGCCCCACTTCTCGCGGCTCCCGCCGAGGCCGACGCCCCACCAGCCGCCGTCGGCGAGGGCGTAGCGCCCGTGCATCGGCTGCCGGCAGATGGCGTAGTAGAGGTCGGTGCCGGGCGCGCAGCGTGCCGGGTCGAGCCAGATCGCGATCCGCTCCATGCGGTTGCTGCTCACCGAGGCCATGATCGCGACGAGGACGCCGAGAACCCCGAGCGCCAGGCCGAACCACCGCATCCGCACGCCCGCGGCGAAGAGCATGCCGACGACGATCGCGGCGATGACCATCGCCGTGCCGAGGTCGTGGCCGATCATCACGAGGGTGAGGATGCCCAGCCCGATGGGCGCGACGAAGGGGACGACGGCCTGGCGGATGTCGCCCAGGGCCGCGCGTTTGCGCTCGAGGACGAGCGCACCGCCGAGGACGAGCCCGATCTTGGCGATCTCGCTGGGCTGGATGCTCACGGGCCCGACGCCGATCCAGTTCTTGTTGCCCTGGAAGCCGTAGCCGACGAGGGGCACGAGGGCGAGCAGCCCGACGCCGCCGGCGAGCAGGAGCATCGCGCTGCGCCGCCAGAAGGCGATGGACCGGGTCGCGGCGAACCACATCGCCGCGAGACCGAGGACCGCGAAGACGAGCTGCTTCAAGAAGATCGTCAGCGACGAGTCGTTCTGCTTGAGCGAGACGATCATCGAGGCCGACAGGACCATGACGAGCCCGACTGTGACGAGGATGCCGACGATGCCGAGCAGCCCGTAGTAGGTCGTCAGCGGGGAGTCGACGAGGCGGGTCCAGGACCCGGCCCTGCCCCGGGGCAGACGGGTGGTGCGACCGACCGGGCGCCCCCCGCTCGTCGCGTTGCTGCTCATCGGCTCATCCCTGCTCGTGGTGGCGCCGCACGGCCGTGGCGAAGGCCTCGCCGCGGGCCACGTAGCTCTCGAACATGTCCATGGAGGCCGCCGCGGGGGCGAGCAGCACGACGTCGCCCGGCTGAGCAACGGCCGCGGCCTGACCCACGACGAGATCCATCGCCTCAGTGTCGGTGGCGGCGATGTCGAGGACGGGGACATCGGGTGCGTGTCGCGCGATCGCCGCGGCGATCTGGTCGCGGTCGCGTCCGATGAGGACGACGGCGCGCAGACGGTGCGCGTTCGCGGCGACGAGGTCGTCGACCTCGGCGCCCTTGAGCAGCCCGCCGGCGATCCACACGACGTGCTCGTAGGCCGAGAGCGACGCGGCGGCAGCGTGCGGGTTGGTCGCCTTGCTGTCGTCGACCCACCGGACCTCGTCGACCGTGAGCACGTGGGCGATGCGGTGGGGCTCAGGACGCCAGGCGCGCAGCCCGTCGCGCACGGCCGAGGGCGGGACGCCGCAGGCGCGGGCGAGCGCGGCGGCGGCCAGGGCGTTGGCGACGACGTGGTCAGGGACCCCGTCGCCCTCGTCGCCGAGGTCGGCCAGGCTCGCGAGCTCGGCGGCCTGACGGCCGCGGTCGGGCACGAAGGCGCGGTCGACGAGGAGGTCCTCGACGCGACCGAGCATGGACAGCCCCGGGCTGGAGCGGGTGAAGCCGACGGCCCGGCAGCCCTCGACGACGTCGGCGGCCTCGACGAGGCGTCGGGTCGTCGGGTCGTCCTCGTTGTAGACGCAGGCCACCTCGGTGCCCTCGTAGACCTTGCCCTTCGCCGCGAGGTAGGCGTCGTACCCGCCGTGCCAGTCGAGGTGGTCGGGGGCGATGTTGAGGCAGGCGGAGGCGAGCGGGCGCACCGAGTCCTGCCAGTGCAGCTGATAGCTCGACAGCTCGACGGCGATGACCTCGTAGGGGTCGGGGTGCAGGACCGCCTCGAGGATCGGGGTGCCGACGTTGCCCGCGCTGCACGCGCGCAGCCCGGCCGCGGTGAGGATCGAGGTGAGCATCTGCACCGTCGTCGTCTTGCCGTTGGTGCCGGTGAGTGTGATCCACGGCGCGCCCCCGTGCTCGGGGCGCATCCGCCAGGCGAGCTCGACCTCGCCCCACACGGTGATGCCGCGGGCGGCGGCGTCGGCGAGCAGGGGCTGGGTCGGCGGCCACCCGGGCGAGGTGACGACGAGGTCGACCCCGTCGTCCAGCAGGCCCGCCGGGGCCGCGTCGCCGAGGAGCATCCGGGCGCCGAGCACCTCGAGGATCGTCGAGCGCTGCGCCATCGGCGAGCCCTCCGCGGGGGCGGTGCCGTCGACGACGCTCACCTGCGCGCCCCGCTCGAGCAGGGCGTCGGCGGCGGCGAAGCCGGAGACCCCGAGGCCGGTGACGACGACCCGCAGGCCCGACCAGTCCGCGTCGCGGTGCGTCAGCGTGCTGAGGTCCCTCACGCGCCGACGACCCACTCGGCGTAGAAGATCGCCAGGCCGAGGGCGACGAAGAGCCCCGCGATGATCCAGAAGCGGATGACGATCGTCACCTCCTGCCAGCCGAGCAGCTCGAAGTGGTGCTGCAGCGGTGCCATCCGGAAGACGCGCTTGCCGGTGGACTTGAAGGAGGCGACCTGGATGATCACCGACAGGGTGATCGTCACGAAGAGCCCGCCGAGGATGACGATGAGGAGCTCGGTGCGGGTCGTGATCGCCAGCCCGGCCAGCGCGCCGCCGAGCGCGAGCGAGCCCGTGTCGCCCATGAAGATCTTCGCCGGCGAGCCGTTCCACCACAAGAAGCCGAAGCAGGCGCCCATGCCCGCCGCGGCGACCACCGCGAGGTCGAGCGGGTCGCGCACGTCGTAGCACTTGAGGCCGGGCTCGATCTGGCAGTTCTGGTTGAACTGCCAGATGGAGATGAGCACGTACGCGGCGAAGACCATGACCGAGGCCCCGGTCGCCAGGCCGTCGAGGCCGTCGGTGAGGTTCACGCCGTTGCTCGTCCCGGCGATCATGAGGTTGGCCCACAGGACGAAGAGGACGATGCCGACCATCGGTCCGGCGAAGGCGAGGTCGAGCGGGGTGTCGCGCACGAAGGAGATGTGGGTCGAGGCCGGCGTGCGCAGGGAGTCGTTGGGGAACTGCAGGGCGAGGATCGCGAAGATCACGCCGACGAGGGTCTGCCCGATGAGCTTCTCGTGCGAGCGCAGCCCGAGGCTGCGCTGCTTGCTGATCTTGATGTAGTCGTCGGCGAAGCCGACGAGCCCCATGCCACCCATGAGGAAGAGCACGAGCAGCCCGCTGGCCGTCGGCAGCGACCACGTCGCGAGGTGCGCGACGGCGTAGGCCAGCACCGCGGCGAGGATGATCACCGCCCCGCCCATCGTCGGCGTCCCGCGCTTCGTGTGGTGCGAGGTGGGGCCGTCGTCACGGATGAACTGGCCGTACCCCTGGCGCACGAGCACCTTGATGAGCATGGGCGTCCCGAGCAGGGCCACGACGAGCGAGACCACTGCCGCGATGAGCACCGCCTTCACTGCGCGTCCTCTCTGTGGCTGAGCCGATCTCCGAGCCACCGTAGCCCGGCGTCACGGCTGGACTTGAGCAGCACGACGTCGCCGGGGGCGAGTCGCTCGTGCAGCTCGGTCTGTGCGGCGTCGACGTCGGCCACGGTCTCGACCGTGGCGACGCCGCTGTCGCGGGCACCGTCCGCGATGTCGCGGGCGAGGTCGCCGACGGCGAGCACGAGGTCGACCCCGAGCGCGCCGGCGAGCTCGCCGACGCCGCGGTGGAGCGCGGGCGACTCCTCGCCGAGCTCGAGCATCGAGCCGAGCACCGCGACCCGGCGGCCGCGGCAGGACATCGCGGCGAGCGCGCGCAGGGCGGCCTCCATCGAGTCGGGGTTGGCGTTGTAGGCGTCGTTGACCACCCGCACCCCGTCGGGGCGCTCGGTGACCTCCATCCGCCAGCGGCTCGCCGGGCGGGCCTGCGCGAGCGCGACGACGACGTCGTCGAGGGCCAGACCGCACGCATGCGCGGCGGCGACGACCGCCAGGGCGTTGCCGACGTGGTGACGCCCGACGAGCGGGAGCGCGACCTGGGCGGTGCCGAAGGGGGCGGTGACGGTGAAGCGCGGACGGCCGGCCTCGTCGAGGACGACGTCGGTGGCGCGGACCTCGGCGTCCTGCGCCTCGCCGACGAGGACGACGCGGGCGGAGGTGACCTCCGCCATGGCGCGGACGCGGTGGTCGTCGGCGTTGAGGACGGCGACGCCGTCCGCGGGCAGCGCGGCGACGAGCTCGGACTTCGCGACGGCGACGTGGTCGACGGAGCCGAACTCGCCGACGTGGGCGTGCCCGACGTTGAGCACGACGCCGACCTGGGGCGGCGCGATCGTCGTGAGGTAGGCGATGTGCCCGGCGCCGCGGGCGCCCATCTCGACGACGAGGTGGCGGGTGCGCTCGGTGACCCGGCAGACCGTGAGCGGGACGCCGACCTCGGAGTTGTACGAGCCCTGCGGCGCGACGGTCTCGCCGTCGGCGGCCAGGACCGCTCCGAGGAGGTCCTTCGTGCTCGTCTTGCCCGAGGACCCGGTGATCCCGACGACGTGCAGCTGCGGCAGGCGGTCGATCAGGGCCCGGCTCAGGGCGACGAAGGCGGCCTGGGTGTCCTCGACGACGACGCACGGCAGCCCGTCGACGGGTCGGGTGGTCAGGGCGGCGCTCGCGCCGCGCTCGGCGGCCTGGGGCACGTAGGCATGCCCGTCGGCGTGCTCGCCGACGCGGGCGACGTAGAGGCTGCCGGCGGCGGCCTCACGGGCGTCGGTGACGACCGGGCCGTCGACGACGACGGCGGGGTCGCCGTGGACGGTGCCCCCGGTGACCTGGGCGAGCTCGGCGAGGGTGAGGGCGATCATCTGGCCACCTCCGTGGCGAGGGCGGTGAGCGCCTCGAGGGCGACGACGCGGTCGTCGAAGGGGGTGACCACCCCTTCGACCTCCTGCCCGCTCTCGTGCCCCTTGCCGAGGAGCGCGACGACTCCCCCGGGCCCGGCGGCGCGCACGGCGTGCTCGACGGCGGCCCGGCGGTCGGCGACGACGTCGAGCTCGGCACCGCCCTGGCGGGCGCCCGAGGCGACGGCCTCGCGGATCGCCGCGGGGTCCTCGGAGCGGGGGTTGTCGTCGGTGACGACGACGAGGTCGGCGTGGTCGGCCGCGGCGCGGCCCATGCCGGGTCGCTTGCCGGGGTCTCGGGACCCGCCGGCGCCGAGGACGGCGACGAGCCGGCCCGTGGTGCCCTCGCGCAGGGCGGCCAGCGCGGCGGCCACGGCGTCGGGGGTGTGCGCGAAGTCGACGACGACGCGGGGCAGGAGCGCGGCGTCGGCACCCTCGGGGGCCGCGACGACCTCCATGCGGCCCGGCACGCGCGGCTCGGCGCCCACGGCGCGGGCCACCTCGGCAGGGGCGTGGCCGGCGACGAGCAGGGCGGCCGCCGCGACGGCGGTGTTCGTGCGGTTGAAGCCGCCCGGCAGCGGGCTGCGCAGGGCCAGGCTCACCCCGTCGCCCTCGAGGACGAAGGCGGGGCCGTCGACCGAGGTGATGACGAGGTCCGCGGGGACGGCGGGGTCGGAGGAGACGGTGCGCACGGGCACGCCGGCCTGCGCGGCGAGGCGGCGGCCCCACGCATCGTCGACGCAGACGACGCCCGCGCGGGAGCGCTCGGGGGTGAAGAGGCTCGCCTTGGCGGCGAAGTAGTCCTCCATGCCGTCGTGGAAGTCGAGGTGGTCCTGCGAGAGGTTGGTGAAGAGCGCGACGTCGTAGACGACCTCGTCGACACGGTGGAGGACGAGGGCGTGGCTGCTCACCTCCATGACGCAGTCGTCGACGCCGCGCTCGCGCATCACCGCGAGCAGGGCGTGCAGGTCGGGGCTCTCGGGCGTCGTGCGTGCGCTCGGGACTCGCTCCTGGCCGATCCGCGTCTCGACGGTGCCGATGAGACCGGTGCCGCGCCCCAGGGCCTCGAGAGCGGCGGCGAGGAGGTAGGCGGTCGTCGTCTTGCCGTTCGTCCCGGTGATGCCGAAGGAGCGCACGCCCGGGCCGCCCGGCGTCCCGGTGCCGTAGACGGCGGCCGCGACGCGGCCGAGGACGGAGCGCGGGTCGACGACGACGACGGCGGGCACGTCGACGCCGGCCTCGCGGGCCAGCTCGAGGCCACGCCCGTCGGTGAGCAGGGCACGGGCACCCTCACGGACGGCGGCGGCGGCGTACGAGGCGCCGTGGGCGTTGGCCCCCGGCAGGGCCGCGTAGAGGTCACCCCGGCGGACCGAGAAGGTGCTCAGGGTGACACCGGTGACGGTGAGGTCGGCGTCCCCGACGATGTCGCTGCTGCGTCCTGCAGCCTCCGACACCGCCTGGAGCGCGACCGGGTCGATGGTCTGCGGGCGGGGCGATGGCACGACGAGCGAGCCTACCTGTCCCCCGGGTTGCCCCGGTCCTTCAGCAGACCGGGCGTGCCCTCTGCGGGGGCCTTCTTCAGCCGGGTCGAGATGGGCTTGACCTTGTCGTCCGCGGCCGGCGGGACCTCCTGGGTCTGCAGGGCGTGGGTCATGACGTCCTTGAAGACCGGCGCGGCGACCTGGCCGCCGAAGTAGCCCTTGACGGGGCGCTGGAGGATGACGGCGACGACGAGCTGGGGGTCCTGGGCGGGGGCGTAGCCGATGAAGCTCGCCGTCTTGCCCGAGTAGCCGCCGGTCTTGTCGTCGTAGCGGTCGGCGGTGCCCGTCTTGCCGGCGACGCGGTAGCCGTCGATCTTGGC
This sequence comes from Janibacter melonis, assembly GCF_003721155.3. NCBI lineage: Bacteria > Bacillati > Actinomycetota > Actinomycetes > Micrococcales > Intrasporangiaceae > Janibacter > Janibacter melonis. The sequence goes on from NZ_CP044548.2 coordinate 1,164,390, forward strand.
CTTGGGGGCGGTGCCCTCCTCGCTGACGACGCCCTCGAGCATCCGGCTCACCGAGGTCGCGGTGCTCTGCGAGACGACGCGCTCGCGCTTCGCGGCCGGTGCCGGGGTCCATCCGCCCTCGCCGTCGGAGGTCTCGGCGACGAGGCTCGGGGCGACGCGCACACCCTTGTTGGCGATGGTCTGGAAGACGCCGGCGACCTGCACGGCCGTCGTCGACAGGCCCTGGCCGTAGGTGACGGTGTAGCGCTGGACGCCGTCCCACTTCTCCGACGGCGGCATGATCCCCTCGGACTCGCCCGGGAAGCCCGAGCCGGTCTTGCTGCCGAGCCCGAACTTGCGGAAGTACTCCTCGAGCGTCTTGGGCTTCATCGTCTCGCCGATGAGCATCATGCCGACGTTGCTCGACTCGGCGAGCGCGCCGCCGACGGTGCGGTACTCGACGGGGTGCGGGTGGCTGTCGCGCAGGGTGGCGTCGTAGCGCTGGAGGTGGTCGGGCAGGACCATCGGGCTCGACGGCGTGATCGTGCCCTCCTCGAGACCGGCGGCCACCGTCATGATCTTGGCCGTCGAGCCGGGCTCGAAGGCGTCGCTGAAGGCGAGGTTGGCGAAGACGCCCTTGCCGTCGCCGATGTCGTTCGGGTCGAAGGTCGGGTACGAGGCGAGCGCGACGAGCTCGCCCGTGTCGACCCGCTGGACGACGACGGTCCCCGAGAGCGCGTCGGTCTCCTCGACCTTCGCGGCCAGGGCGTTCTGCGCGTACCACTGCACGTCGTTGTCGATCGTCAGGCGCACGTCCTTGCCCGGCTTGGCCGAGCTGACGTCGGACCCGGCGTTGGGCAGCCGGCTGCCGTCCATCGCGACCTCGTAGGTCGCGGTGCCGGGCGTGCCCTTGAGCGTGTCGTCGAGCATGAGCTCGAGCCCGCCGCCGGCCGTCTGGTCCTGGGGCTGGACGAAGCCGACGAGGCTGGCGACGGTCGTCGACTGCGGGTAGGTGCGCTGCGAGGAGCGCTCGCTGTACACGCCGGGGATGCCCAGGGCGCTGATCTTGCGCCACGTGAGCGGCGAGAGGTTCTTGGCGAGGATGACGTAGCGACGCTCGCCGGTCATCGCCTCGACGAGGTCGTCCTCGTCCTGGCGCAGGAGCGGCGCGAGGTCCTCGGCGGCGCCGGCGACACCGGCCTCGGTGCGCGTGCCGCCGACCTCCTTCTCGTAGGCGGGGACCGCGGTCTGGTCGACGACGACGATGCGCCGCTCGGCCGAGCTGGCGAGCACCGTGCCGTGGGCGTCGGTGATCGTGCCCCGGCGCGCGGGGATCGACTCGGTCGTCGTGCGCTGGGCGAGGGCGTCGGCCGCGACCTCGGCCGAGTCGAAGCCCTGGATGCGCATGAGCTGGGCGGCGAAGAGGCTGAGGACGAAGAGGCTGGCGACCATGAGCCCGCGCATCCGCATCCGCGGGTTGCCGGCCGGGGGCACGTCTCCTCCACCGCCACCACCACGACGACGCGGGCCGCGCGGGGGCGCCGACCCGCCGCCGCGGCGCGAGCTCGTCGGACGGGTGGTCCGGGTGCCGGTGCGCGACGCGCCCGGTCCGGTCGTGCTGCGCCGGGTCGCGCCGGCGGCGCTCGTGCGGGCGCCGCGCGTGGAGGAGCCCGTGCTCGCGCCGGTCCGTGCGGCCGGGCGGCGGGCAGAGGACGGTGCTGCCGTCGCGCGGGTGCGGGCGCTCGACGAGGTCCGCGCCGAGGAGGCCTTCGAGGAGGTCTTCGACGAGGACGCCCTCGCCGAGGAGGCCTTCGACGTGGGCGCCGTGGTGGAGGAGGTCCTCGGCGAAGAGGTCCTCGACGACGGGGTGGAGGATCCTGCCCTCGTCGTCGTGGCCCTGGTGGTGGCCCTCGTGGTGGTGGGCTTCGTCGTGCCCGTCCGGGACGCCGCGGCCTTCTTCGCCGCGGCCCGCCGGGCGGCGGACGACGAGCTCGCCGTCGACCGGGTCGAGGTGCTCGAGGAGGCGGAGGTCGACCCCTTCGCCGTGCGGGTGCTCGAGGCGGGGGTGCGGCGCTGCGTCACGTCGTCTCCTGCCTGGTCGGGTGCGGTCGGTCTCGTCGGGCGTCAGTCCTGGTCGCCCGAGGCCGGCGCGCTCGTCGTGCTCGCCCGGGGCGTCGCCCGCGCCGCTGCGTCCACGCTAAATCCCTCGGGCTTCTTCGCCGCCTTCGCCACGCCGAGGACCCGCCCGCGCTCGAGGTCGACGAAGGCCGCGGTGTCGGCGGGGACCATGCCGAGCTCGCGGGCCTTCGTCGCGAGGTTCTGCGGTGCCGAGCGCGCGTCGACGGCGTGCACGAGGGCCTCCTGGGTGTCGGAGAGCTCGGCGGAGCGCGCCTCGAGGCGCCCGACCTCGAAGGAGTCCTGCGCCATCTTCGCGTTGAGGGCGAGGACGGCGGCCAGACCGGCGACGAGCAGCGCGACGACGAGCATCGGGAAGAGCGGCGAGCCGGTCGCGTCCGCGGCGGTGAGCACGCGCAGCTCGCGCTGCTGGCCCCCCTTCGCGGGGGTGCGCCGGGCGACGGTGGTCGCGGTCTGCAGCTGGCTCATCGGGAGGTCCTCTCGGGGGCGCGGACGGGTCGGGTGCGCTCGGCCGCGCGGAGGCGGACCGAGGCGGATCGGGGGTTCGCGGCGAGCTCGGCCGCGTCGGGGGTCGCCGCGCCACGGGTGAGCAGGCGCAGCTCGGGGGCGTGCTCGGGCAGCTCGACCGGCAGCCCGGGCGGGGTCGTCGAGGTCGCGCCGGCGGCGAGGGCGCGCTTGGTGATGCGGTCCTCGAGGGAGTGGAAGGACAGCACGGCGAGCCGTCCGCCGACGCAGAGCCGGCGCAGCGCCTCGGGCAGCGCGCGCTCCCAGACGGTGAGCTCGGCGTTGACCTCGATGCGCAGGGCCTGGAAGGTCCGCTTCGCCGGGTGGCCCCCGGTGCGCTGCGAGGCGGCCGGGATGCTCGCCCGGAGCACCTCGACGAGCCGGGCGGAGGTCTCGAAGGGGGCGACCTCGCGCTCGCGCACGACGGACCGGGCGATCCGGCGGGCGAAGCGCTCCTCGCCGTACTCCTGGAGCACCCGCGTGAGCTCGCGCTCGTCGTAGGTGTTGAGCACGTCGGCGGCGGTCGTCGGTGCGCCCGGGTCCATCCGCATGTCGAGCGGGGCGTCCTGGGCGTACGCGAAGCCGCGCTCGGCCTCGTCGAGCTGGAAGCTGCTCACCCCGAGGTCGAAGAACATCGACTGCGCGCACTCGATGCCGAGGTCGTCGAGGACGTCGCCGATCTCGTCGTTCGTCGCGTGGGCGTAGTCGACCCGGTCGGCGAAGGGGGCCAGCCGGGTCCGTGCGAGGTCGAGGGCGAGCGGGTCGCGGTCGATGGCGACGAGGCGCACCCCGGGGTGACGGGCGAGGACGGCCTCGGCGTGGCCGCCCATGCCGAGGGTGCCGTCGACGTGCACGGCGCCGGGGACGAGCACGGGGCCGAGCAGGTCCAGGACCGGCTCGAGCATGACGGGGACGTGCCGGTCGGCGGCGCCGGGGCCGGTCGTCGTCGTCATGCTCCTCCTCCTCTGCTCTTTCGTCGTGGTGGTGCGGGGTGGTGCGGTGCTCGTGCAACTGCTGCGTCTGCTCGGGCTGCTGGGTCCTGGTCCCCATCCGGACCGGTCCGGCGCGGGGGAAGACGCGTCGGCATCGGCTCGGCTGGAGGCCAGGGCCCAGCAGCTACATCAGGCCCGGGATCACCTCGTCGGACTGGTCGGAGAAGGCCTGCTCGGTGGCCGCGAGGTAGTCGGTCCAGGCCTGCGAGTCCCAGACCTCGAGCCGGTTGCCGGCACCGATGACGGTGCAGTCCTTGCTCAGGCCCGCGTACTGGCGCAGGGCGGCCGGGATCGTCACCCGGCCCTGCTTGTCGGGGATCTCGTCGGACGCGCCCGAGAGGAAGACGCGCATGTAGTCGCGGGCGGCCCGGCTGCTCGTCGGGGCCTTCTGCATGTCGGTGGCGATCTGCGTGAAGGTCTCGAGCGGGAAGACGTAGAGGCAGCGCTCCTGCCCACGGGTGACGACGAGGCCGGTGGCCAGACGGTCGCGGAACTTCGCGGGGAGGAAGAGGCGGCCCTTGTCGTCGAGACGAGGCGTGTGGGTACCGAGGAACACGACCCACCTCCCGCTCTGCTCGACCCTCCGGGCGCCACCGTGTCCCGATGTCCCCCACTTTACTCCACCCAGCCCCCGAAAGACAGCCAGAACCGTGACGGATCCGTGATTTCTCGCCCTCAGATCCGCCATTTCTCGGGGGTGGTGCGAAGTGGGGCAGATCCGGCGCACCGGGGCCCGGGAGCGGCCCGCCGACGGCTCGACCGGGCGGCTCTTCGGGACGGATCCCGCTGATCCCGGGGCCTGTCGCCCCCCGAGGCCTCGCGAGGGCACCCCTTCGCCATAGGGTCGGGAGCACAGTGGGGCGTGGTGGGATGACCTCGACCTCACCGAGGACCCGGTCGGCACGGCCGGGGGGAAGGAGCCCGGGTGATCCCGGTCAACGACATCCGTCCGAGCGCCCCGACGACATCGGAGCTGGAGCACCTCGTCGAGGTGGGCGAACGCCTCGCCGCGACGATGAGCGCGGTCATCGAGGGCAAGCCCGAGGTCGTGCGCACCGCGATCACCGTCATGCTCGCCGAGGGCCACCTGCTCGTCGAGGACGTGCCGGGAGTCGGCAAGACGATGCTCGCCAAGACCCTGGCCCGCTCGGTCGACGCATCGGTGCGACGGGTGCAGTTCACCCCCGACCTGCTGCCGAGCGACATCACCGGCGTGAGCGTCTTCAACCAGGACAACCGGGTCTTCGAGTTCCGGCCCGGGGCGGTCTTCGCCAACGTCGTCGTCGGTGACGAGATCAACCGCGCCTCGCCCAAGGCCCAGTCGGCCCTGCTCGAGTGCATGGAGGAGCACCAGGTCACCGTCGACGGGCAGACCCACGCGCTGCCCCACCCCTTCATGATCATGGCGACCCAGAACCCCGTCGAGATGGAGGGCACCTACCCCCTGCCCGAGGCGCAGCGCGACCGCTTCATGGCGCGGGTGTCCGTCGGCTACCCCGACCCGCGCGCCGAGGTCGAGATGCTCGACCACCACGGCGCCACCTCTCCCCTCGACGACGTCCGGCCGGTCACCGACGCCGAGGGGGTCGCCGAGCTCATCCGGGTCGTGCGCCGCGTGCACGCCTCCGAGGCCGCCCGCCGCTACGTCGTCGACGTCGCCGCCGCGACCCGCTCCCACTCCGCCATCCGGCTCGGCGCCTCGCCGCGTGCCACCCTCCACGTGCTGCGGGCGGCCCGGGCGCGCGCCGCCCTCGCCGGGCGCGACCACGTGCTGCCCGACGACGTGCAGGCCCTCGCGGTCCCCCTGCTCGCCCACCGCATCATCCTCACGAGCGAGGCGCACGTCTCGCGGCTCACCCCGGCCGGGGTCGTCGAGGACGTCATCGCCCGCACGCGGGTGCCCGGCAGGCGCTAGGTCGTGGGATCGCGGCTGAACAGGCTGACCTCGCGCGGCGCGGTCGTCCTCGGCCTGGGCATCTCGCTGGCCGCCGCCGGGGTGCTGCTCGGGGTGCCCGACCTCACCCGGGCCGGGGCGCTCCTGCTCGTCCTGCCCCTCCTCGCCCGGCTGCTCGTCTCCCGCCCCTTCGGGCTCGTCACCTCGCGCACCGTCGACCCGCCGAAGGTCACGACGGGCACCCCCGCCTCGGTCCACCTCGTGCTGCGCAACACCGGCCGCACGACCTCTCCCCTGCTCGTCGCCGAGGACCAGGTGACGTACGCCCTGGGCGACCGGCCCCGCATGCTCGTCGCCCGCCTGGCCCCCGGCGAGGAGCGCGAGGTGCAGTACCGCGTGCGCTCCCACGTGCGCGGGCGGCACCCCGTCGGCCCGCTGAGCGTGCGGGTCACCGACGCCTTCGGCATGGCCCATCGCGAGGTCGTCGTCCCCGGCACCGACAGCGTGCTCGTCCTGCCGCGCACCGTGCCCCTGCGCGGCACGCCCGTCATGCGCGCCGGGTCCGGGGGCGACGAGTCCTCCTCGCACCAGCTCGCGCTGCACGGCGAGAGCGACGTCGGCGTGCGCGAGTACCGCAGCGGTGACGAGCTGCGCCGCATCCACTGGCCGTCGACCGCGCGCACCGGCCAGATGATGGTGCGCCAGGACGAGCAGCCCGGCCGGCGCCGGGCCCTCGTCCTCCTCGACAACCGGGCGAGCTCGCACGCCGGCACCGGCGGCGGCGGCTCCCTCGAGTGGTCGGTGAGCGCGACGGCCTCCGTCGCCACCCACCTCGTGGCCCACGGCCTCGAGACCTACCTCGCGACCGCCGACGAGACGAGCGAGCCGCTGGCCCCGCTCGGCGGCGTCGACGACGCGCTCGAGGCCCTCGCCGTCGTCGCCACCTGCTCCCGACCCGGGCCGGACGGGCTCGTCGACGCCGCGACCGAGGTCGCGGCGACCGGCGGGGGCACGGTCGTCGCCGTCGTCGGGCCGCTCGAGCACGAGCAGGCCCAGCGCCTCACCCGCACCGGCCACGGCATCGCCTTCGTCGTCGACCCCGACTCCTTCGAGCAGGCCGGCGAGCGGCCGAGCACGACGGCGGCCGCGCTCACGGCCGGCGGCTGGCGAGCGGTCGACGTGCAGCCGGGGTCGCGCATCGCCGAGGTGTGGGACCACCTCGTCGCCGCCCGGGCGGGGGCCGCCTGATGCGCCAGGCGATCACCTCCGTCATCACCGCCCTCGCCGTCCTCGCGGCCGCGGCCTCGTTGCGCTACCTCTTCGTCGACTCCTCCTTCATGCGCCCCGCGGCGCTCGTCGTCCTCGTCGTCGTCGGGCTCGGCGTCGCCCTGCGCACGCGCACCCGGGCTGTCACCGTCCTGCTGCCCGTCCAGGCCCTCGGCCTGGCTCTGGCCCTCGCCTGGCTCTTCGCCCGCGACACCCTGTGGTTCGCGCTGCCGACGACGCGCACCGTCGAGCGGGCCGTCGAGCTCGTCCTGCAGTCGCAGGACACGATCACCTCCTACGCCGCTCCGGCCCCGGTCGACGCCGGCGTCACCTTCTCGCTCACGGCGATCGTCGGGCTCGTCGCCCTCACGGCCGACCTCGCCGCGGCGACCGCCGAGTCGCCGACCATCGCGGGCCTGCCGGTGCTCGCGCTCTACGCGATCAGCGCCGCGAACGCCCAGACCAGCCTGCCGTGGCACGCCTTCGCCGCCCCCGCCGCGCTGTGGCTGCTCGTCCTCGCCCACCAGGACGGAGACCAGCTGCGCCGGTGGGTCAGCCACGTCCCGGGGCACCCGGGCGAGGACGGCGAGGAGCGGGCCCGCCGGGACTTCACGACCCAGGGGGTCGGCCTCGCCGCCGCCGGCATCGCGCTCGCGATCGCCGTGCCGACGGTCGTGCCCCACCTGCCGAGCACCTACATCGGAGACGGGCTGCGCGACGGCACGGGCCAGTCGGAGGGCGGTCGCTCCCGGGTGAGCCTGTCCAGCGAGATCGACCTGCGGCGCTCGCTGCAGGACCCCGACCCCTCCCCCGTCCTGCGCTACCAGACCGACGACCCCAGCCCCCCGCCGCTGCGGGTCGGCGTGGCGACCCGCTTCGTCGACGGACGGGCCCGGATCGGCTCGGAGATCTCCGGCACGGTCCCCCTCGGTGACGACGACGCCGTGGGGGTCACCCGCTTCGACCAGGAGCGCCGCACGACGACCGTCGTGGAGTCGAAGGTCCGCGCACCGCAGCTGCCGGCCCCCTTCGTCGCCCGTGACGTCCAGGTCGGGGCGCCGTGGAGCATGGACTCCGACGGCGTCGTGCGGGTCGCCGACGACGCGCAGAGCTACACGATCAGCTACGACGAGCCGCTCGACGAGACCGAGGCGGTTCTCGCGGCGGCCGGCGACACCGGGGCGGGCCTGCAGGACCGCGAGGAGTACCTCGCCGTCGAGCCCGAGATCGCCGGTGAGCTCGCCCAGGTGCTCGACGAGGTCGTCGAGCCCGGCGACAGCCAGCTCGAGAGCGCCCAGGCGATCCAGTCCTACCTGCGCGGCAACGACTTCACGTACAGCCTCGAGCTCGACGAGCGCCTCCCGGGCGAGCACCCCATCAGCCAGTTCCTGCGCACGAAGCGCGGCTACTGCCAGCAGTTCGCCGCGACGATGGTCCACCTCGCCCGCGCCGAGGGCATCCCCGCGCGCTTCGTCGTCGGCTTCCTGCCCGGCACCGGCAGCACCCAGGAGCGCGTCGTGCGGGCGTCGGACGCCCACGCGTGGCCCGAGCTGTGGATCGACGGCGTCGGCTGGTTGCGCTTCGAGCCCACCCCCGGCGGCCGTGCCGCGAGCCTGCCGGGCTACTCGCTGCCGCAGCAGGACACGACGTCGTCGACCTCGACGACGAGCTCGAGCACGACGAGCTCGGCGACGAGCACCTCGCAGGACGTGGCGCCCGTCGAGGAGGCCGACACGGGCGCCGAGGTCCAGTGGCAGCGCCCGCTGCTCCTCACCCTGCTCGTCGTCGCCCTGCTCGCCGTGCTCCCCCTCACCGCCCTGCTGCTGCGCGAGCGCGCCCGCCGGCGGCGCGGGTCGCCCCAGGAGCAGGTCGAGCGCGAGTGGGAGCGGCTCGTCGAGGGTCTGGGCGATCTCGGCATCGACGCGCCGCCCGGTGCCACGCCGCGGGTCTCCGGCGACCACCTCGTGCAGCGCAGCGGGGTCGGCGGCCGCGGCACCGAGCAGATGCATCGCGTCGTCACCACCCTCGAGGGGGCGCGCTACGCCCCTCCCGGACGCCCCGAGCCCGACGAGGTCGAGCAGGTCGGGCGTGACGTCGACGACCTCCTCGCGCGGGTGCGACGCTCGCGCGACACCGGGCGACGGGTCCGGGCCGCGCTCGCCCCGCCGTCGGCGATCCGGTGGTGGGGCTCCCTGCCGGGCCGGGTCGTCGACGTCGTGACGCGCCGCCGCTGAGCAACGGCCCGCGCCCGGGCCACCGGACGCACGAAGGGGGACCCACCGGATGTCCGGTGGGTCCCCCTTCGCGTCGGGCGGGTTGCTCAGTCGAGGTAGTCGCGCAGGACCTGCGAGCGCGACGGGTGACGCAGCTTGCTCATCGTCTTGGACTCGATCTGGCGGATCCGCTCGCGGGTCACGCCGTAGACCTTGCCGATCTCGTCGAGCGTCTTGGGCTGGCCGTCGGTGAGGCCGAAGCGCATCGACACGACGCCCGCCTCGCGCTCGGAGAGCGTGTCGAGGACGCTGTGCAGCTGCTCCTGCAAGAGGGTGAAGGAGACCGCGTCGGAGGGCACGACCGCCTCGGAGTCCTCGATGAGGTCACCGAACTCGGAGTCGCCGTCCTCGCCGAGCGGGGTGTGCAGCGAGATCGGCTCGCGGCCGTACTTCTGCACCTCGACGACCTTCTCGGGGGTCATGTCGAGCTCCTTGGCCAGCTCCTCCGGCGTGGGCTCGCGGCCCAGGTCCTGGAGCATCTGGCGCTGGACGCGCGCGAGCTTGTTGATGACCTCGACCATGTGCACCGGGATGCGGATGGTGCGGGCCTGGTCGGCCATCGCGCGGGTGATCGCCTGGCGGATCCACCACGTCGCGTACGTGGAGAACTTGTAGCCCTTCGTGTAGTCGAACTTCTCGACCGCACGGATGAGGCCCAGGTTGCCCTCCTGGATGAGGTCGAGGAAGAGCATGCCGCGACCGGTGTAGCGCTTGGCGAGCGAGACGACGAGACGCAGGTTGGCCTCGAGGAGGTGGTTCTTGGCGTTCTTGCCGTCCTGCGAGATCCACCACAGCTCGTTCTTGAACTTCGTGTCGATCTTCTCGCCCGAGGCGAGCTTCTCCTCGGCGAAGAGGCCGGCCTCGATCCGCTTGGCGAGCTCGACCTCCTGCTCGGCGTTGAGGAGGGCGACCTTGCCGATCTGCTTGAGGTAGTCCTTGACCGGGTCGGCCGTGGCGCCGGCGGTGACGACCTGCTGGGCCGGGGCGTCGTCCTCGTCCTGGTTCGACAGCACGAAGCCGGCGGCCTCGCTCGTGGGAGCGGTCGTCGCGGGGGCCGGGGTGCCGACCGCGGCCTCGGTGGTCTCCTCGCCCTCCTCGCCGGCCTCCTCGGCGGCGTCGGCGATGTCGGCGGGATCGGGCTCGACGTCCTCACCGGGACCGGTGGCACCGGCGGTGGCGGCAGCCTTCTTGGCCGCCGTCTTCTTCGCGGTGCTCTTCTTCGCGGCGGTCTTCTTCGCCGGAGCGGCGGCGCCCGCGGCGGCGGCCTTGGTCGTGCCGGCCTTCTTCGCCGCCACCTTCGTCGTCACGGCGCCGTCGGCCGTAGCCTTCTTCGTCGTCGACTTCGTCGCCGCCTTCTTGGCGGGGGACGCTGCCTTCTTGGTGGCGGTCTTCTTGGTGGTGGTCGGTGGCACGTGGACCTCGATTCCCTGTTCCTTCAGCGTCTGAAGCACAACGCGCATCCGAGGGGCGGTAATCCCGGCCTCGCTCACCGCGGCGGCGACGTCCTCTGCCGTGACGTGGCCGGTGGAGCTGCCCTTGCTGAGCAAGGTCTGCACGGCAGGGTGGGCGAAGTCGCGGGGCAGGGAGTCTGACGTGGTCGAGCGGGGCGACAAGGGTCTACCGGCACCTTCCGTGGCGTGTGAGCGGGCTGAGCCCGCGCCACCGAGGATGCATCCGGAGCAGGGTGACTGCCTCCGGAGCAGGTGGCGCCTGGGCGCTCGGCCGCGGGCTTGATCACCATTATAAGTCGAGAGCACGCGAAGGGCCCACGCGACCGTGCGCGTGGGCCCTTCGGCGGGGCTGCAGAGCCTCTCGGGTCAGGCGTCGGCCTTCACCGCGAGGACGGGGCACGGGGCGTCGAGGAGCACCCGCTGGGCGTTGGAGCCGAGGATGAGCTTGCCGACGGGGGTGCGGCGGCGCAGCCCGATGACGATGAGCTCGGCATCGGTCTCCTCCGCGACGGCGATGAGGTCCTCGGCCGGCTCCTTGCCGCGCACGAGACCACGCACGTCGACGTCGACGCCGCTGCCGGCGAGGTCGTCGCGCACCCCCTGGAGGGTGGCCTCCTGGGAGGCGGCGTTGTCACCGGTGAAGCCCGAGCCGCCGCGGTCGGAGTGCACGACGACGAGGCGTCGCCCGCGCAGCTTCGCCTCCTCGACCGCACGGTCGAGGGCGGCGCGTCCCTCTTTGGTCGAGACGTAACCAACGACGATCGTCATCTGCGACTCCTTGTCCATGGCTGGTAGTTGCCGCAGACGCTACACCGCGAGCGCGGTGCCGCACGGGCAAGAGGACGGGGCGCGCCGGACGCGTCAGCGGTGCCGGTCGAGGCCGTCGTCGGCGGCTCGGCGTCAACCGTCGAGGGCCTCGCGCACGATCGTCGCGACCTGCTCGATCTCGGTGAGGAAGCCGTCGTGCCCCGACCGGCTCGTGACGAGCCGCTGGACCGTGCCCGGGCGCAGCGCGGCGACCTCGTCGGTGAGCCGTGGGGGGTAGAGCCGGTCGCTGTCGACGGCCGCCACCGTGAGCCGCCCGGGGTAGGCCCGCAGCGCCGACTCGAGACCGCCCCGGTCACGCCCGACGTCGTGGGAGTTCATCGCCTCGGTGAGCACGACGTAGGAGTTGGCGTCGAAGCGACCGGCGAGCTTGGTGCCGTGGTGCTCGAGATAGCTCTCGACGGCGAAGGGGGCGTCGGCCCCCTCGGCCTGCCCGCGCCGCCCGAAGCGGTCGTGCAGCTCGATCTCGCTGCGGTAGGTGACGTGGGCGACCTGGCGCGCGATGCTCAGACCGGCGTCGGGGCCCTCGGGCTGCCCGTAGTAGTCGCCCCCGGCGAAGTGGGGGTCGTTGCGGATCGCCATGACCTGGGCCTGCGACCACCCGATCTGCTCCGCCGTCGCGTACGGGGTGCTCGCGAGCACGACGGCCCGCTCGACCCGCTCGGGCTCCGAGAGCGCCCACTCCAGGGCGCGCATGCCGCCCATCGAGCCGCCGACGACCGCGGCCCACCGGGTGACGCCGAGGGCGTCGGCGAGCAGGACCTCCGCGGCCACCTGGTCGCGGATCGTCACCGCTGGGAAGCGCGAGCCCCACGGGGCGCCGTCCGGGGCCGGCGAGCTCGGGCCGGTGCTGCCCTGGCACCCGCCGAGCACGTTGGGCGCGACGACGAAGTAGCGGTCGGTGTCGACCGGCGCGCCGGGACCGACCATGCCCTCCCACCACCCGGGCGTCGGGTGACCGGGGCCGCTCGGCCCGACGACGTGGCTGTCGCCGGTGAGGGCGTGCTCGACGAGGACGGCGTTGGAGCCGTCCGGGGCGAGCTCGCCCCACGTCTCGTAGGCGACGCGGACCGCCGGCAGCCTCGTGCCGCGCTCGAGGTCGAGGGGGCCGACGTCGGCGAAGAGCCGGCCGCCGGGGTCGTCGCCCTCGCGCCAGGCGGCGCTCGGGCGCGCCGGGTCCGCCGCGCGGGCGGGCGCCGAGGTGGGGGTGGGGGTGCCCGGTCGATCTGCACCGGGTCGGACGAATGACGTCACGCTCATGACGGATGCGCTCCTGCAGCCTCGCTCTTGCACGCACCGGGTCGGTGCGGCCAGGTCATCACCCGGGGCACCCCATCGCGAGGAGGGTTGCCGCCCAGCAAGCCGGCGCTTGACGCTGGGTCTCATGACCTGCCCGAAGTGTAACGAGGCGCCGTGGGCCCGGCCACGGGCGTCTCACCCTCAGGCGGCGGGCAGCCGGATGCCGTGGGTGACGAGCTGGTCGAGCAGCACGGCGAGCCGGTAGCGGGGGTCGGCCCGCAGAGCCGCCTCGAGCGCGACGCCGGCCAGGGCACCGCTGCCGGACCACCAGGCCACCTGCCCGACGACGGTGAGCAGCGGCGCGCTGCGCGGCTCGGGCACCCGGTGCACGACGCCGCACAGCCGGTCGAGCAGGGCCTCGACGTCGAGCGCCGCCGGGTCGTCGACCTCTCCCCCGCGGCTGCCCGTCGCCTCATGGGTCCACGAGCAGCAGCGCGCCGCCGCGGCGGCGGTGCGCAGGTCCTCGGGGTCGATGCCGGGCACCGCGTCCGGCCCGGGGGTGAGGACGGCGAGGAGGGCGTCGCGCCAGGCCCGGTCGCGCAACGACACGACGAGGTCGGCGACGACGTCGTCGTCGAGGTCGTCGACCGGCTCCCGGGCGCGCAGGACGGCCGTCCAGGCGGCCGTCGCCGCAGCCCGGCCCCGGGGCCCCGTCGGCCGGTGCGCGAGGAGCGTCTCGACGAGCGCGCTGCCCGGGTGGGTGCCAGGTGCGACCTGCTCCGCGAGGTCCGACCGCGTCCGCAGGGGCGCTCGTCCGTGGGCGACCAGCCCGGCGACACCGGGCACCCTGCTCGCCTCGGGGAGCACGACGCCGTCCTCCTCCCACCCCTCGACGTCGCGGTCCGGCGAGTGCCACCGCCCGTCGCGCACGACGACGACCGGGCTGCACCCGATGACGCCTCGGTCGACGAGACCCGCGAGGACTGCGCGCATCCGGGCGGACGCACCGGGACGGGTCTCGTAGGCGATGGCGACGACGGCCCGGGCGCGGGTCTGCACGACCTGCCCGACCATCTGGCGCACGGCGCGCTCGGCGTGCTCGTCGGGGACGATGTCGCAGCGCTGGATCAGCCCGACGCGTCGCCCGTCGAGGGCGAGCAGGACGAGAGAGTCCTCGGGGTGGAAGCCGAGGAGATAGGGCGCCATGACGGCGATGTCGACAGGGGTGCGGGCTCGGACGGTCTCCATGACCGCACGCTGCCCGGTGGCACGGGCTGCCGTCAGGCCGTCGGGGCGCCCTGTGGACGACGGCTGCGCGGCGGGCGCGCCTGTGGACGACGCACGGGGCCGTCAGTCGCGGACGACCTCGGAGGGCACGGTCGTCGACGTCGCGTAGGCGGATGCAGGGCCCGCCGTCGGGCCCGACGCGTGGGCGTACGCACCGGGGGCGGGCGAGCCTGCCCGCTCCCAGGCGATGAAGTCCTCGGTCTCGCGCACGAGCGAGACGGCGAGCCAGGACAGGATGACCGCGTCGTCGACGAGGCCGACGACGAGGAGCAGGCCCTCCGGCACGACGTCGATCGGGGAGACGACGTAGCCGAGACCGAGGAGCATGAGGGTGAGCTGCCCGCTGCTCATCCCCTGGTAGCGCCCGCTGCGCACGGCGCGGACGAGGCGCGGCAGCGCGAGCACCCGCTGGATCAGGCTGGGCGTGCCGGGACGGGTGGCGCTGCGCACGGCGCCGGCGAGGTTCGCGGCGGCGTGCATGCGGTGTCGTCGGGCCATCGGGCTCCCCTTCTCGAGGTCGGGCCGGTCTGGGGCCGGCCGCGAGGAGTAGAACGAGCGGGCGACCCGGAGGATTCCCCCGGGTCGCCCGATGGTCACGAGGCGGGCGGGAACTCCGTGCGCACGTGGTCGGCGAGCTGCTTGAGCAGCCAGGTGTCCATGCCCGCGCCCACGGCGCCGCCGACGACCGGCACCGACTTGCCGAAGCGGGAGAAGGACTTGCGCCCCGCCGTCGACAGGATCCGGAAGCCGACGGCCTTGTTGACGACCATGAGGGCCGGCCCCGGGAGGCGCTGCGCGGCGAGGTTCGCCAGGCGCCCGGACGGGGCGGCCATCCCGGCCTTCGCGAGCAGGTCGTTGGCGTCAGCCCCGACGAGCGCGAGGAGGACCGCGCTGCGGATGCGCTGGTCGCTGATGTCGTGGCCGCGCAGGCGGGCGGTCGCGGCGGTCATCCGGGTCGCGAGGAGGTAGAAGCCCAGGACGTTCGCCGGGAGCGCCACGGGCAGCGTGATGAAGCCGCCGAGGTTGGTGACGAAGCCGCTCGCCGCGACGAGCTTGAGGTGGTCGCGCATGACCTCGTCGACGGCCTTCTCGGCGTTGCCGCCGTGCTTGGCGAGCGCGGCGTCGGCGACCTGGGCGGCCGAGTCGAAGGGGCCGCGCCCGTCGATGCCGGTGTCGAGGAGGCTCTCGACGACCCGGGAGACGGACGTGGTGAGCGCGCCCTGGTCCGTCGGGTCCTGCGCCTGCTCGAGAGCGGTGCGCGTCTGCTGCACCTGCTCCTTCTCGTCCTTGCCGAAGCCGAGCGCGTCGGAGATGCGTCCCACGGGTCCTCCTGGTCTGTCTGCGCCGGGCCCTGTCGCCCGCCGCGTGGTCATCCTGCCCCATCGTGCGCACGCCGAGGCCCCGCAGCCGCCTACCGTGACCCGGTGAGCACGAGACCCCTCCCCGGCACCGAGCGCGCCCTGGTCCTCGCGCCTGGCGTGGCGCTCGCCGTCGGCGCGGACGACCACGTCGTGCTGGGCCCGGACGTCGCCGACGGGCTCGCGGCGCTGGGGCCCACCCGGTGGGTCACCTGGTCGGCCCGAGACCTCGTCCCTCTGCTGGCGACCGGGGCCGCGCTCCCCCGGACGTGGGACGTCGCCGAGACCCACCGCCTCCTGCACGGCGGATGGCGCGCGGACCCCGCGACGGCGTGGGCGCACGCCCGGGGCCTCGACCCCGGCGCCCTGCCGGCGCCGGTCGGCGACGACCTCTTCGCCGCGCTGTCCGAGGACGGGGACCCGGACGACCTCGTGCGACCCGACGGGTACCTGCGCGCCGACGCCGGAGCGGTGTGGGCGAGCGAGTCCCTGGCCCGCGGTCTGGCCTGGGGGCGCGCGGCCCTGGAGGTCGCCCGATGGCAGCAGGAGCGTCTCGAGCGGCTCGGCCCGCGGGCGGTCGTCACCGCTCATGCGGAGTCGGCGGCTGCCGTCCTCGCGGTCGAGCTCGAGCGCGACGGGCTGCCCGTCGACCGGGCGACCCTCGAGGAGCTCGTGATGCGGGCTGCCGGGCCGCGCCCGGTCACCGAGGCCGACGAGGCTCGCGCCCGCGCCGAGCGCGACGCGCCGGTCCTCGCCAGCGTGCCGGGCATCGGCCGGGTCGACCTGCGCAACCCCGCCGCCGTCCGCAGCCTGCTGGCGACGGCCGGCGTCGACGTCCCGAGCACCCGCAAGTCCGTGCTCGCCGAGCACGTGCATCGCCACCC
Organism: Janibacter melonis; assembly: GCF_003721155.3. Classification (NCBI taxonomy): domain Bacteria; kingdom Bacillati; phylum Actinomycetota; class Actinomycetes; order Micrococcales; family Intrasporangiaceae; genus Janibacter; species Janibacter melonis. The sequence continues at coordinate 1,180,478 of NZ_CP044548.2, forward strand.
CGTCGTGCCCGCCCTGCTCGAGTGGCGTCGGCGCGAGCGGATCGCGACGACGTACGGGTGGCGCTGGCTGGCCGAGCACGTCGGCGCGGACGACCGGCTGCGCGGGGCGTGGACGGCGTGCGACGGGGCGGCCGGGCGGATGACGGCCCAGGCCGGGCTCCACAACCTGCCCGCGGAGCTGCGGCCCGGCGTCGCGGCCGCTGCGGGGCATGTCCTCGTGCGGGCCGACCTCGGCCAGGTCGAGCCTCGTGTCCTCGCCGTCGTCTCCGGCGACAAGGCCTTCGCCGCCGCGAGCACGGCCGCCGACCTCTACGAGCCGGTCGCCCAGCGTCTCGGGGTGGAGCGCCCGGTCGCGAAGATCGCCGTGCTCGCCGCGATGTACGGCCAGCGCAGCGGGGCCGCCGGAGAGGCGCTGCGCGGTCTCGAGCGCGCCTACCCGGTCGCCATGGGGCATCTCGACCGCGCGCAGCGCGAGGGCGAAGGGGGACGACCCGTGCGCACCTTCGGCGGGCGGCTCGTGCGCACCGCCTTCGGCGCCGTCGGGCCCGGTGAGGACCCGGGGCCGCTCATCCGCTCACGGGGACGTTTCGCCCGCAACGCCGTCATCCAGGGCTCGGCCGCCGAGCTCTTCAAGGCGTGGGCGGTGACGGTGCGCGAGGCCGTGCGGCCGCTCGGCGGTCAGGTCGTCCTGTGCCTGCACGACGAGCTGCTCGTGCACGTGCCGCAGGAGCACGGCGAGGAGGTCGCCCGGCTCGTCGACGAGTCGTTGCGGCTCAGCGCCCGCCGGTGGTGCGGTCATGACCGCGTGCGCTTCGTCTCCGACACCTCCGTCGTACGCCGCTGGTCCGAGGCCAAGTAGGCCCCGGACCAGCGTGGACGGCGTCGCGACGAGCGCTCAGCTGTCGCCGTCGTCGACGGTGCGCAGGAAGTCCTCGAACTCCGCACCGAGCTCGTCGGCCGAGGGCAGCTTGTCGTCCTCACCGGCCAGGAGGCTGGGGCGCTCGATGCCGCGCAGGTGCACGTCGTACTGGCGCTCGAGCCCGTGGACGGCCTCGGCGACCTCGGCGTTCTCGCCGATCTCGCGCTCGATCTCGAGGCGGTTCTCGCCGGCCGCCTGGACGAGGGCGTCGTTGGGCAGGTTGAGCCCGGTCGCGTCGACGACCGCGTTGAGCGCGGTGAGCGCGCCGTCGTGGAAGGCCGAGCCCGCGAGGTAGTGCGGCACGTGGATCGCGAAGCCCATGGCGTCGAGACCGGCCTCGCCGAGACGCAGCTCGAGCAGTGAGCCGAGGCTCCCCGGCACCTGCACGGTGCCGAAGACGGGCTTGCGCTCGCCGATGAGGCGCTCGTCGGTGGCGTGCGCCGTCATGCCGATGGGACGGGTGTGCGGCACGGCCATGGGGATGCCGTGCGCCTGCACGACGAGGGTGATGCCGAGCCGACGCACGAGGTCGGTAACCGCCAGGACGACCGCCTCCCAGCGGTAGTCCGGCTCGGGACCGGTGAGCAGGTAGTACGCCTGCCCCTCGCGGTCGGTGAGCTGGTAGAGCAGCAGGGCCGGGTCGTCGTAGGAGCCGTAGCGGGTCGCCTCGAAGACGATGACGGGTCGGCGGCCGCGGTAGTCGAGCAGGCTGTCGACGTCGAAGGACGCGACGACACGGGCCTCGCCCGCGGCGAGCAGGTGGTCGACGAGGATGCGCTGGGTGCCCCCGGCGTCGATGAAGCCGTCGAAGCCCACGATCATCGGCCCGGGCGTGAGCCGGCTCGGGTCGATGTCGACCTCGAAGCGGTAGAGCTCGGTCGGGTCGGTCACGTCGTCCTCCTGGTGATCGGTACATACATCATCCCCAACGACGCCGGGCCGCACGGGATTCCCCCGCGCGGGTGGCGCGTCGCGGTCAGCCGTGGGGGCGCAGCTCGGCGCGCACGGCGGCGATGGCCGAGCGCACCCGCTTGGCCGAGACCGGCACGGGCACGCCGACGGACTGGGCGAAGAGCGAGACCCGCAGCTCCTCGACGAGCCAGCCGATCGCCCGGACGTCCTCGCGGTCGCGCTCGAGCGGGTCGAGGACGTCGAGCAGGTCGGCGTAGGCGCCCTCGACGCCGTCGACCACCTCCTGCTGCGCCCGGTCGCGGTCGGGCCGCTCGCCGAGCCGGTCGATGCGCACGGAGACGCCGCGCAGGTAGCGGGCGAGGTCGCGCAGCCGACCCAGGCCCGCCGCGGTGACGAAGCCGGGCCCGGCGATGCTCTCGACCTGCGCGCGCATGTCGGCGACGGCCGGGGCGAGGGCGGGCGCGGTGATGCGCTCGAGGGTGCCCAGGACCTCGCGGCGCTGCTGCAGCACCGGCTGGACCTCGCGCACGACGAAGAGGGTGCGCGAGCTGAGATGGGTGCGCACGGCACGCAGCGCGTCGTCGAAGGCGGCGCGGTCCCTCACCTCGCCGGGCACGTGCTCGGCGACGACGTCGTCGACGGCGGCGCCGAGGCAGTCCTCGAGCAGGGCGGGGACCGACCCGTGCGGGTTGTCGCCGAGCGCGAGCTTGTCGGCGTTGGAGAGGCCCGCGAGCACGCGCTTCCACGGGGCCGGGGTGCCGAGCACGAGCAGCCGGCGCACACCGCGTCGACGGGCCGCCTCGGCCTGCGCGGCGTCGGGCAGCACCCGGACGGCGACGGTCTCGCCCTCGTCGACGAGCGCCGGGTAGCCGACGACCTGACGGGCGCCGCGACCGGACGTCACGGTGCGCGGCAGCTCCTCCAGATCCCACGTCGTCATGCCCGAGCGCTCGACCGACGCCCCGGCCTGGCGCACCCGCGCCTGGACGTGGCCGGCGACCTCGGTGCGCAGGGCGTCGAGGTCGGTGCCCTCGGCGAGCCGGCGACCGCGCTCCCCCTCGACCCGGAAGGTCATCCGCAGGTGGGCCGGCACCGCCGAGGGGTCCCACTGCTCGAGCGGCACGGCGACCCCGGTGAGGCTGCGCAGGGCGCGCCCGAGAGCGACGACGAAGGGGGTCTGCCCCACCTCCTCGGGCGGGATGGCCCGCAGGGCGCGGGCGGCGTGGTCCGGCGCGGGCGCGAAGCTGCGGCGGGTCGCCTTCGGCAGACCGCGGATGAGCGCGGTCGCGAGCTCCTCCCGCAGACCGGGGACCTGCCAGTCCAGGCCGGTGCCCTCGATCTGGTTGAGCAGGTGCACCGGGAGGTGGACGGTCACGCCGTCGGCCTCGGTGCCGGGCTCGAACTGGTAGGTGAGGCGCAGGTCGTGCTCGCCGTCGCGCCAGGTCGTCGGGTACTGCGCGTCGTCGACGGCCTCGGCGTCGTCGCGCACGAGGTGCTCGGGGGTGAGGGTGAGCAGGTCGGGCTGCTCGCGGCGCGCGGACTTCCACCACCGGTCGAAGTGGGTCCCGGAGACGACCTCGGCGGGGATCCGCTCGTCGTAGAAGGCGACGAGGTCCTCCTCGTCCGTGGCGATCCGTCGCCGGCTGCGCGCCTCGAGCTCCTCGACGCGGGCGATGGCCCGCGCGTTGTCCCGGAAGACCTGGTGGTGGGTCTCCCACTCCCCCGAGACGATCCCCTCGCGGATGAAGAGCTCGCGGGCGAGCACGGGGTCGACGCGCGAGAGCTGCACGGTGCGACCGGCGACGAGCGGCACGCCGTAGAGGGTCACCCGCTCGGTGGCGATCGCGCTCGCCTGACGCTTGGACCATCGCGGCTCGGAGTAGCTGCGGCGCACGAGGTGCGCCCCGGCCCGCTCGGCCCACTCGGGGTCGATCCGGGCGTTGGTCCGTGCCCACAGGCGCGTGGTCTCGACGAGCTCGCCGGCCATGACGACCGGCGGCTGGCGGCGGTGGAGCGTCGAGCCGGGCTGGATGGAGAAGCGCGCGCCACGGGCGCCGAGGTAGTCGCGCTTGTCCTCGTCACGGACACCGACGTGGCTGAGCAGCCCGGCCAGCAGCGCCTGGTGCACGGTGTCCCAGTCCGGGTCGTCCCCCTTCGCCGCGGTCCGCGAGCGCGTGTCGAGACGACGGTCGGTCGCCGCCCGGCGCAGCTGCGCGTGGACGTCCTGCCACTCACGGATGCGCACGTAGTGGAGGTACTCGCGCTTGCACATCCGGCGGAAGGCGCTCGAGGACAGCTCGCGCTGCTGCTGCTTGAGGTAGACCCACAGCTGCCACCACGTCGCGAAGTCGGAGGTCTCGTGACGGAAGCGCGCGTGCTGCTGGTCGGCCTGCGCCTGGCGCTCGAGCGGACGCTCCCGCGGGTCCTGGATCGACAGCGCGGAGACGACGACGAGGACCTCGGTGAGGCAGCCGCGGCGGTCGGCCTCGATGAGCATCCGGCCCAGCCGCGGGTCGACGGGCAGCCGGGCGAGGGTCTTGCCGGTGGGGGTGAGGCGGCGGGCCGACCCCTTCGCCCCCCGCTCGGCCGGGTGGACGGCCTCGAGCTCCTCGAGCAGACGCAGTCCGTCGCTCACCTGGCGGGAGTCCGGCGGCTCGACGAAGGGGAAACGGCTCACGTCCCCCAGGCCGAGGGCGGTCATCTGGAGGATGACCGCGGCGAGGGAGGTGCGCAGGATCTCGGGGTCGGTGAACTCCGGGCGCGCGTCGTGGTCCTCCTGCGAGTACAGGCGCACGCAGATGCCGTCGGAGAGCCGGCCGCAGCGGCCGGCGCGCTGCGACGCGCTCGCCTGGCTCACCGGCTCGACGGGCAGGCGCTGGACCTTCGTGCGCTGGCTGAAACGGGAGATGCGCGCCATGCCGGTGTCGATGACGTAGCGGATGCCGGGCACGGTGAGCGAGGTCTCGGCGACGTTCGTGGCGAGCACGATGCGCCGGCCGGAGTGGCGCCCGAAGACACGGTGCTGCTCGGCGGAGGAGAGCCGGGCGTAGAGGGGCAGGACCTCCGTGCCCGGCAGGTGCATGCCCTCGAGCGCGTCCGCGGTGTCGCGGATCTCGCGCTCGCCGGAGAGGAAGACGAGGATGTCCCGCGCCCCGCCGGGGTCGGGCTCGGTCCACAGCTCCTCGACCGCCCGGCAGATGCCGGTGATCTGGTCGACGTCCTCGCCGTCCTCGCCCTCACCGACGAGCGGTCGGTAGCGGACCTCGACGGGATAGGTGCGCCCGGAGACCTCGATGACCGGGGCGGGGGTGCCGTCGGCGTCGGCGAAGTGGGCGGCGAAGCGGTCCGGGTCGATCGTCGCCGACGTGATGATGACCTTGAGGTCGGGGCGGCGCGGCAGCAGCTGCTTGAGGTAGCCGAGGATGAAGTCGATGTTGAGGCTGCGCTCGTGCGCCTCGTCGATGATGAGCGTGTCGTAGCGGCGCAGGTCGCGGTCGCGCTGCATCTCGTTGAGCAGGATGCCGTCGGTCATCACCTTGACCGCCGTCGCGTCGCTGCTGTGGTCGGAGAAGCGGACCTGGTAGCCGACGAGGCCGCCGAGCTCGACGTGCAGCTCCTCGGCGATGCGCTCGGCGACGCTGCGGGCCGCGATCCGTCGCGGCTGGGTGTGACCGATCTGGCCGCCCATCCCCCGGCCGACCTCGAGCGCGATCTTCGGCAGCTGGGTGGTCTTGCCCGAGCCGGTCTCGCCGGCGATGACGACGACCTGGTGCTCACGGATCGCGGCCGCGATCTCGTCCTTGACGGCGACGACGGGCAGCTGCTCCGGGTAGTGCAGCTGCGCCGCCGTCATGGGCGCAGCGAGGGGTCCGGGCATGCGCGCCAGGATACGTCCGGCCCCGCGCTAGGGCCGCGTCGGCTCCTCGACCCGGTGGGCGCTGGCGGCGCGGCGCCGGTCCTCGCGCCGGGTGTCGCGGCGCTCGCGCTCGTGCGCGTCGGAGTCGGTCACCGGGCGCAGCCGCTCCCGCGTCGTGCCCACGGTGTCGGCGGTCCGCCCGACGTGCCGGGCGACCTTCGTGCTCGACGCGACGCCCTGGACGACCTTCACCGGGCGGGAGGCACCCGAGACGGCGCGCCAGTCGGCGGCGAGCTCGTCGGCGAGGGCGAGGCCGCTCCGGTCGCGGGCGAGCTGCGTCCCCTTCGCCACGGCGAGCTCGCGGCTGCGGGCGGCCAGCCGGGTCGTGCTCTGCTGGGCGGTGACGTGCCAGGGCTGGTCAAGGGCCCGTGGGGCGCGGGCAGGGCTCGCCGTCCGCGTCGTGCGGCCCACGGAGGTGGCGGCGGGGCTCACGCCCCGCGCCGAGCGCAGGACCCGTCCGCTGCCCTTGATGACGCCGTCGGCGACGAGGAGCTTCGAGTCCGAGGCGATCCGGCGCCAGCTGCCGTGCCCGTAGGCCACCCGCAGGCCGGCCTGGCCGAGCGGGTCGAGCGCGGTCCCGAGGGCGAGCGGCTTGAGCAGGCCCGCCCACGGCCCGGTGAAGAGCGCGCTGCGCCCGAGGTCTCGGGTGCCCTCGAGCGCGTCGTAGCCGCGCGGGTCGGCGAGGTCGGTGCACACGTCGTCGAGGTCCGCGGCGAGCAGGGCCTCGTCGCGCCGGGCGTCCTCGCTCGCGGCGGCGTAGGCGCTCTCGTGGGCGAGGACCTCGCGGTGGGCCTCGGCGCGTCGCGCCCGCAGCGCGTCCTCGGCCGGGTGGGGTGCGTAGAGGGCGAGCTGGCGGTCGATCTCGGCGAGGGTGTCGCACGTGCGCTCGTGCGCGGCGGCCGTGCGCGCCATCTCCTCCTGGGTGGTGCGCAAGGTCCGCGAGTAGCAGGTGATCCGCTCGCCCGCGTCGCCCATGCGCGCGGCGACCTGGCGCAGGGTCACCGGGACGTCGCCCACCTCGCGGGCGAAGGTCTCGCCGGACGGCGACTCCCACACCCCGTGGGTGCTCACCTGCCCGAGGAGCTCGGCGACGAGCCTGACGTTGTCCTCGACGGTCGTGAGGTCGCTGCCGAGCGCGGCGACGACGTCGGTGGCGGCGAGGTCGACGCGGTAGGGGTCGAGCGCGAGGATGTCGCGGGCGCTCCAGTCGTAGCCGGTCACAGGGTGCCGACCTTCGTCCCGCGCTCGAAGGTCGGTGTCACCGAGCGGCGCACCATGTCGTCGGTGTCGACGTAGCAGGCACCCGCGGAGCGGGCCAGGCGGGCGAGCGAGGTGAGCTGCGCGCACAGCGTGACCCGTGCGTGCTCGAAGTCGCCGTAGACCCGGTCGACCGCCTCCTCGGCCACCCGGTCGACGAAGCCGTGGTCGACGTCGCCCGCTCCCCGCGTCTGCGCCGACCGCTCCTCCAGGTGGGTCGCGATCTCCTCGAGCCGGTCGCCGAGCGCGGCGATCGCCTCGGCGCTGATGGTCAGCCGTGTCATCCCCGAACGCTAGGTCGACACCCCACCCCGGCCGGACGAGTTGTCCACAGGCCCTCGTCGGTCGAGGTGCGAGGGCGCCTGCGCCCGAGCCTCGAGACCACCCGAGACGTTCGCACCTGCTCGGGTTGCAACCAGCGCTCGCGCCAACATCTCGGGAGACCACCCCAGACGTTCGCACCTGCTCGGGTTGCAACCAGCGCTCGCGTCGACATCTCGGGCGGGCCCAGCCCGCTGACGACGAAGGGGGGACCCACCACCGGGTGGGGCCCCCCTTCGCCATGACGTCAGCTCGCGGCGCGCTCCTGCGCCTCGCCCGCGGCCGCGGCGAAGCCGCGCTCGAGGTCGGCGACGATGTCGTCGACGTGCTCGATGCCGACGGCCAGGCGCACGAGGCCGGGCGAGACACCGGCCGCGTAGCGACCCTCGTCGCTGCCCTGGCTGTGCGTCGTCGACCAGGGGTGGATCGCCAGGCTGCGCACGTCGCCGATGTTCGCGACGTGGCTGTGCAGGGTCAGCCCCTCGACGAAGCGGCGGCCCGCCTCCTCGCCGCCGACGATCTCGAAGGTGAGCACGGCGCCAGCACCCTTCGGCGCGTACTTCTGCGCGAGGGCGTGGTGCTTGTGGTCGGGCAGGGACGCCCAGGTGACGTGCTCGACCTGCGGGTGACCGACGAGGAAGTCGGCGACGGCGCGCGTGTTCTCCAGGTGCCGCTCGATGCGCAGCGAGAGCGTCTCGATGCCCTGCGCGACGAGGAAGGCGTTGAAGGGCGAGACCGCCGAGCCGAGGTCGCGCAGCAGCTGCACCCGCGCCTTGAGGATGAAGGACAGGTTGGCCCCGAAGGCGCTGCCGACGCCGAGGTCCGGTCCGTAGCGCAGCCCGTGGTAGCTCTCGTCCGGCTCGTTGTAGGACGGGAAGCGCTGCGGGTGCAGCGCGTAGTCGAAGGTCCCGGCGTCGACGATCGCACCGGCGATCGTCGTGCCGTGCCCGCCGAGGTACTTCGTCGCCGAGTGCACGACGACGTCGGCGCCGTGCTCGATCGGGCGCAGGACGTAGGGCGTCGCGACGGTGTTGTCGACGACGAGCGGCAGCCCGAGCTCGTGGGCGACCCCGGCGACCCCCTCGACGTCGAGGATCTCGCCGCTGGGGTTGGAGATCGTCTCGCCGAAGAAGAGCTTGGTGTTCTCCTTCGCCGCGTCGCGCCACTGCTGGAGGTCCGCCGCGTCCTGCACGAAGGTCACCTCGATGCCGTAGCGAGGCAGGGTCGAGCCGAGGAGGTTGTACGTGCCGCCGTACAGCGCCGGGCTGGCCACGACGTGGTCGCCGGCCTCGGCGACGTTGAGGATGGCGAAGGTCGTCGCGGCCTGGCCGGACGCGACGAGGAGGGCGCCGACTCCCCCTTCGAGCGCCGCGATGCGCTGCTCGACGACGTCCGTCGTCGGGTTCATCAGGCGGGTGTAGATGTTGCCGAGCTCCTTGAGCCCGAAGAGGTTCGCGGCGTGCTCGGTGGAGCCGAACTGGTAGCTCGTCGTCTGGTAGATCGGCAGCGCGCGGGCGCCGGTCGTCGGGTCGGGGCTCTGCCCGGCGTGGACCTGCTGCGTCTCGAAGTGCCACGTCGTGGGGTCGGACATGAGGGTTCTCCTGGTGTCATCGCGCTTGACCGTGGGCGGGTGCTCACGGACCAGGTCGTCTCCCGGGGCACCCCACCGCGGATGGAGGGTTGCCGACCAGCGAGCCGGGGCTTGACGCTGGTGCTCTTGACCTGCGGGCAGGCTAGCCCGCGTCCTCGCGGCGCGACAGGGCGCGTCTCAGGATGTGGTGGGCGCGCCCGCCCGGGCCGTGCGGCGCAGCCACCACAGCCCGACGAAGGGGAGGACGAGCGGCAGGAAGCCGTAGCCGGAGCCGAAGTGCGACCACACCGTCTTGTCCGGGAAGAGGTCGGGCGCGAGGTAGGACAGCGCCCCGACGAGCAGGACGCCGACGGCCTCGACCGTGATCGTCGCGGAGGCGACGGGGCGCCGGTCGGTGAGCAGGGCCCACGTCGCGACGACGTAGACGAGCGCGGCGAGCGCGCTCAGCAGGTAGGCCAGCGGCGCGCGGTCGAAGTACTCGATGACCTGGAGGGTCGAGCGGCCCGTGGCCGCGAGCGCGAGGGTGCCGTAGGCGATGACGAGGAGCAGACCGGGGCCGCTGCGCACCGGACGGCCGGTGCGCTCCCCCGTCGCCTCACGCATGGACGGTCCAGATCTGCTGGATGCGCAGGGTCATCACCGCGACGACGAGGGCGCCCCCGAGGACGGCACCCATCGCCCAGCGCGACTTCTCCTTGATGGCCAGGTACGCGAGCGCCGGCGGCACGAGCGGCAGGGTGACCGCGTACGCGGCCATCGTCGGCCCCTCGCCGGGGGTGCGGACCTGCCCCGCGACGACGCAGGCGACGACGGCCTGGACGACGAGGAGCAGCTCGACGACGGCGGCGACGAGCAGCAGCCGGTCGTCGATGACGCGGTCGAGGGCCGTGTAGGCGCCGGCGACCACGGCGAGGACGAGGGAGGCGACCAGGACGATCGTGGTCAACGGCACAAGCACGAGAGCCAAGGGTAGGGCCTGCTCCTGGGCAGGATCGACCCATGCCTGCCGACCGCGACACCCGCGAGCACGTCGGCGGCCCCGTCACGGTCGACACGACGCTCGGCTACGAGCCGCCGCTCGACTGGCAGGGGCTGCTCGACTGGTACCGCTACCACGCGCTCGACGGCGTCGAGGTCGTCGACGACGAGCGCTACCGGCTCGCGCTGGCGCTCCCTCACGGCTCGACGCTCGTCGAGCTGCGCGACGACCCGGGCCAGGACCGGCTCGCCGCCAGGCTCGAGCTCGCCGACGCCGCCGACCACGACGCGGCCGTCGTCGTCCTGCGGCGCATGCTCGACCTCGACACCGATCCCGCCGAGGTCGACGCGCACCTGCGCACGGTCCCGGTGCTCGCTCCTCTCGTCGCGCGGCGCCCGGGCATCCGGCTGCCGGGCACCCCCACCCCCTTCGAGGCGGTGCTGCGGGCGGTCACCGGTCAGCAGGTGAGCGTGGCCGCCGGGCTGACCCAGCTGCACCGGCTCGTCGCCGAGGTCGGCACGCCGAGCGCGGAGGTCGGCGCGCTGCAGCCCTTCCCCGGGTCCGCGGCGGTGCACCCCTTCGGCACCGGGTGGTACCACGGGACGCGGTCACGACGACGGGCGCTCGAGGGGGTCCTCGACCTGGCTGCGGACGGCGGCCTCGACCCGGGTCTCGACCCCGAGGCGACCGGCGCGGCGCTGCACGCCGTGCGGGGTGTCGGGGCGTGGACGGTCGCGAGCACCCTCATGCGCGGGCACGGCGCCGCGGACGTCGACCTGCGTGGCGACCGGGCGCTGGTCGTCGCCCTCGAGCGGCTCACGCGCGAGGTCGACCTGCCGGGCGTCCTGCGCCCGGCGAGCCCGTGGCGCAGCTATGCCGCGCTGCACCTGTGGACCGCGCGACCGCTGGGCAGCCGCTAGCTCGCGAGCGCCGGCTCGTCCCACCGGGGCAGCAGGCTCACGCCGTCGCGAGTCGCGAGATAGGCGCCGAGCAGCTCGACCCCGCCCTCGCGAGCGGCGCGCAGCGCGCTCTCGTGCCAGGCCCGCACCTCGTCGTCGGGCACGCTGCCGCGCGGGCGCCCCACCGCGACGACGACGGCGGCCAGGCTCGCGCCCAGGTGGCCGAAGAAGGCGTCGAAGAGGGCACGTCGCTCCCCCTCGTCGGTCGTGGGGTCGACGCCGTCGACGGTGACCGGCTGGATCATCCGGCCGTCGGCGTCGCACAGGAGGAGGCTGATGCAGCGCCCCTCCCGCTCGTCGTCGCGGACGACGAGGTCGACGACGTCGGCGGCGAGGCGCTCGTCGCGCAGGGACAGGGCGGGCCACCCGGGTGGCAGGTCGGAGAAGGTCATGACCGCAAGACTTGCGCGTGACGGGCCGATCGCCGCGAGCTTTTCCACAGCGCCCGTTACTGTGACGCACGTGGCACTCAGCGTCTTCGACCTCTTCTCCGTCGGCATCGGGCCGTCCAGCTCGCACACGGTGGGACCGATGCGGGCGGCGGTGCTCTTCGTCGAGGGCGTGCGGGACAGCGGCGACCTGCCCCGCGTGGCGCGGGTCAAGGCCGAGCTCTTCGGTTCGCTCGGCGCGACGGGCCACGGCCACGGCTCGAACACCGCCGTCATGCTCGGCCTGTCCGGCGAGCGGCCCGAGCTGTGCCAGCCCCGCGAGGTCCAGGGCCGTCTCGCCCAGATCCGTGAGAGCGGTCGGCTGAGCCTGCTCGGCGAGCACGAGATCGACTTCGCCGAGGCCGACGACGTCGTCCTGCACCGTCGGGCCACCCTGCCGCTGCACCCCAACGGCATGACCTTCCACGCGTGGGACGCCGCGGGCGAGCTGGTCTCGCAGCGCACGTACTACTCCGTCGGCGGCGGCTTCGTCATCGGCGAGGACGCCTCCGGCTCGACGAAGGTCGTCGAGGACACCACCCCCGTCGCCCATCCCTTCACCACCGGTGACCGCCTGCTGCAGATCTGCGCCGAGACCGGGCTGTCGATCGCCCAGGTCATGCTCGAGAACGAGCTGTCGTGGCGCACCGAGGAGGAGGTGCGCTCCGAGCTGCTCGCGATCTGGCAGGTGATGTCGGAGTGCATCGACAACGGCGCGCGCACCGAGGGCGTGCTCCCCGGGGGGCTGAAGGTCCGCCGCCGTGCGCCCGACCTGCACCGCCGGCTCAAGGTCGAGGGCAGCAGCGACGACCCCCTGCGCGGCATGGACTGGCTCACCCTCTACGCGCTGGCCGTCAACGAGGAGAACGCCGCCGGCGGGCGCGTCGTCACCGCCCCGACGAACGGCGCGGCCGGGATCATCCCCGCGGTGCTGCGCTACTACCTCGACTTCGTGCCCGGTGCTGACGACGACGGGATCGTGCGCTTCCTGCTCACCGCGGCCGCCATCGGCGTCATCTACAAGGAGAACGCGTCGATCTCCGGCGCCGAGGTCGGCTGCCAGGGCGAGGTCGGCTCGGCCTGCTCCATGGCGGCCGGGGCGATGGCCGCGGTCCTCGGCGGCACCCCCGCCCAGGTCGAGAACGCCGCCGAGATCGGCATGGAGCACAACCTCGGCCTCACCTGCGACCCCGTCGGCGGGCTCGTGCAGATCCCGTGCATCGAGCGCAACGCGGTCGCCTCCGTCAAGGCGATCACCGCCGCCCGCACCGCCCTGCGCGGCGACGGCAGCCACGTCGTCTCCCTCGACAAGGTCGTCAAGACGATGCGCGACACCGGGCGCGACATGAAGGTCAAGTACAAGGAGACCGCCCGCGGGGGTCTCGCGGTCAACGTCATCGAGTGCTGACCGTCAGCTGCCGGCAGCAGCACGAAGGGGGTGCCCGGACCGATCGGTCCGGGCACCCCCTTCGTCACGGCTGGGTGATCAGCGCGCGGTGATCAGCGCTTGGTGATCTCCCAGTCGCCGCCGTCGGAGTCGACGACGAGGTACTTCGTGCCGGTCTGGACCGTCGAGGTGCCCTCGTAGGTCTTCTTGTACTCGCTGACGAGACGGTCCGGGTAGTCCTCGCCACCGACGGCCTGGATGGAGATGCGGCCGCCGTAGTCGTTGCTCGAGGTGTACTTCACGCGGATGTCGGAGGACTTGCCGTCCCACTTGAAGACCGCGCCGCCGTTGCCCTTCTGCGAGGAGCCGAAGGCGGGGGCCGTCGAGATCCGCTTGAAGGTGATCTTCCACTTGCCCTCGGACTCGACCTTGATGCGGTTGGTCGAGGCGCTGGAGCCGGTGAGGTTGTACGAGCTCGTGCCCTTCGCCTTGTCGTAGTAGGAGAAGATGCTGTAGTCGCCCGAGGACGAGCCGTTCGCGTCCTCGCCCTTGACCCGGAAGCTGGAGAAGCTCGAGTTGGGGTCACCGAGGAAGTCGGCCTCGATGAGACCGGCGCCGTCCCCCGGCGGGACCTGGATGACGGCGTTGCCGCTGCCCTCGTAGGTCTTGCCGTACTCGCCCTTGGTGACGCCGCTGCCGATCTTCGTGCTGCCACCGCCGGTGGAGTCGCTCGTCGGCGAGGCGTCGGTCGTCGGGGAGTCGGTGCTCGTGTCGCTCGTCGAGGAGTCGTCGCTCGTCGGCGAGTCGCTCGAGGTGTCGCTCGAGGTCTCCGAGGTCGAGGACTCGGTGCTCGAGGAGCTCGCAGTCGTCGTCGGGTCGTCGCCACCGCTGAGGGCGCGGACGCCGAAGAAGCCGAGGACGCACAGCAGGAGCACACCGAGCACGCCGCCGCCGATGATGAGCGGGAGCTTGTTGCTCTTCTGCGGGCCGCCGGGCTGACCGGGGTAGCCGCCCTGCTGGCCGTAGCCCTGCTGGTTGTAGCCCGAAGGACCGCCGGGGCCCTGCTGGCCGTAGCCGCCCTGCTGGCCGTAGCCCGGGGCTCCCGCGCCGGCACCGGCGCCGTAGGAGCTCGTGCCGTAGCCGCTGTCGCCCGAGGACCCGTAGGAGCTCGAGCCGTAGCCGCTGTCACCGCTCGCGCCGTAGGAGCTCGACCCGTACGAGGAGTCACCCGACCCGTAGCCCGAGCCCGCGCTCGGCATGGCCTCGGTCTCCGGCGACTTGTCGGCGCTCGGACGGATCCGGGTCGCCTCGTCGACGTCAGAGGCGTCCTGACCGGCAGCCCCCTGCTGGTCGTTGCCGAAGCCCTCGGGCGTCGGCTGACGGTGATCCGTCCAGCTGCTGCCGTCCCAGTACCGGATCTGGCCGGACTGCTCGGGGTCCGGGTACCAGCCCGCTGCCCACTCGCTCATCGTGCTCCCCTTGTCAGGTGGTGTGTCTTGTGCGGCGAAGGCTACCTGCGCCGGATGGGTGCGAGGCGCACCGATCTCGTGTCGTTTCGGCGACGACCCGCGATCTGCCCCGGTATCTCGGGGTTGTCGTCATGTCGGGGGAGCACTCCCCCGGCGCATGTCTGCGGAAAGCGCGGGGCCCCGGCCGCAGCATCGCTGCGGCCGGGGCCCGTCGTGCGCAACTCGTGATCAGCTGCAGCCGCTGGTGGAGCCGCAGCCCTCGCAGACGTAGCAGGAGCCGGCGGGGCGCATCTTCGTCCCGCAGGTCATGCACATCGGCGCGTCGGCGGTCTTGCCCTGGAACTTCTCCAGCAGCTCGGCCGAGCTGTGGATCTGGCCGCTGACCTCACGGGCGGAGGCGGCGCCGGCGCCCGAGGTGACCTCGGCCGCGTGCTCCTCGACCGGGGCGTCGGCCTTCTTCGAGGACGGGGCGGCGGACTGGCTGTAGGTCTCCAGCTCGTCCTCGAGGTCCTCGTCGTCCTCGTTCGGCGCGGCCGCGTAGGACCCCGTCTCGAGCTGGCGGGCGCGCTCCTCGGCGGTGTGGATGCCCATGAAGGAGCGGGTCTCGAAGTCGAGGTAGTCCAGCGCGAGGCGACGGAAGACGTAGTCCATGATCGACTGCGCCATCCGCACGTCCGGGTCGTCGGTCATGCCGGCCGGCTCGAAGCGCAGGTTGGTGAACTTCTCGACGTAGGTCTCGAGCGGCACGCCGTGCTGCAGCGCGATGGAGATCGCGATGGAGAAGGCGTCCATGAGACCGGCGAGGGTCGAGCCCTGCTTGCCAAACTTGAGGAAGATCTCGCCCAGCTCGCCGTCGTCGTACGTGCCCGACGTGAGGTAGCCCTCGGCCCCGCCGACGGCGAAGGACGTGGTCTGCGAGGTGCGGCGCTTGGGCAGACGACGACGCAGCGGGCGGTACTCGACGACCTTCTCCGGCTCCGCGGCCTCGGTCTTCGCGTCCTTGGCGTCCTTCGCGTCCTTGGCGGTCGAGCCGCCGTCGGAGAGCGGCTGGCCGACCTTGCAGTTGTCGCGGTAGACCGCGAGCGCCTTGAGCCCGAGCTTCCAGCCCTGGATGTAGACGTCCTCGATCTCCTCGACGGTCGCGTCCTCCGGCAGGTTGACCGTCTTGCTGATCGCGCCGGAGAGGAAGGGCTGGGTCGCCGCCATCATCCGCACGTGACCCATCGGGCTGATCGAGCGCGCACCCATCGCGGTGTCGAAGACCTCGTAGTGCTCGGTCTTCAGCCCGGGGGCGTCGATGACGTGGCCCTTGTCGGCGATGTACTCGACGATCGCCTCGACGGTCTCCTGCGCGTAGCCGAGCTTCTTCAGCGCGCGCGGGATGGTGAGGTTGACGATCTGCATCGAGCCGCCGCCGACGAGCTTCTTGAACTTCACGAGCGAGAAGTCCGGCTCGATGCCGGTGGTGTCGCAGTCCATCATGAAGCCGATGGTGCCGGTGGGCGCGAGGACCGAGGCCTGCGCGTTGCGGTACCCGTTCTTCTCGCCGAGCGTGATGACGGCGTCCCACGCCTTCGTCGCGGCCGCGTGGATGTCCTTGTCCATCGTGTGCAGCGTGCGGACCTGGTCGTTGGCCGCCTGGTGCTTGCGCATGACGCGCTTGTGGGCGTCGGCGTTGCGGGCGTACCCGGCGTAGGGGCCGACGACCGCGGCGAGCTCGGCGGAGCGCTTGTAGGCGGCACCGGTGAGCAGCGAGGTGATCGACGCGGCGAGGGCGCGGCCGCCGTCGGAGTCGTAGCCGTGGCCGGTCGCCATGAGCAGCGCACCGAGGTTGGCGTAGCCGATGCCCAGCTGACGGTAGTCACGGGTCGTCTCGCCGATCGGCTCGGTCGGGAAGTCCGCGAAGCAGATGGAGATGTCCATCGCGGTGATGACGAGCTCGGCGACCTTCTGGAAGGTCGCGACGTCGAAGGTGTCGTCGTCGCGCAGGAACTTCAGCAGGTTGAGCGAGGCGAGGTTGCAGCTGGAGTTGTCGAGCGACATGTACTCGCTGCACGGGTTGGACGCGGTGATCCGGCCCGTCTCGGGGTTCGTGTGCCAGTCGTTGATCGTGTCGTCGTACTGGATGCCCGGGTCGGCGCACTCCCACGCGGCCTTGGCGATCTTGCCCATGAGCTCACGGGCGTCGACGGTGGAGATGACCGAGCCGTCCTTGCGGGAGGTGAGCCCGAAGTCGGTGCCGTCCTCGACCGCACGCATGAACTCGTCGCTGACGCGCACCGAGTTGTTCGCGTTCTGGTACTGGACCGAGACGATGTCGGCGCCGCCGAGGTCCATGTCGAAGCCCGCGTCGCGCAGGGCCCGGATCTTGTCCTCCTCGCGGGCCTTGGTCTCGACGAACTCCTCGATGTCCGGGTGGTCGACGTCGAGGACGACCATCTTCGCCGCGCGACGCGTGGCGCCACCGGACTTGATGGTGCCCGCCGACGCGTCGGCACCGCGCATGAAGCTCACGGGGCCGGAGGCGGTGCCGCCGGAGGAGAGCAGCTCCTTGCTGGAGCGGATGCGGGAGAGGTTGAGGCCGGCGCCGGAGCCGCCCTTGAAGATGAAGCCCTCTTCCTTGTACCAGTTGAGGATCGAGTCCATCGAGTCGTCGACGGAGAGGATGAAGCACGCCGAGACCTGCTGGGGGCTCTTCGTGCCGACGTTGAACCACACCGGGGAGTTGAAGCTGAAGACCTGGTGGAGCAGGGCGTAGGTCAGCTCGTGCTCGAAGATCTCGGCGTCGGCCGGGGTCGCGAAGTAGCCGTGGTCCTTGCCCGCCTTGACGTAGGTGAGCACGACGCGGTCGATGAGCTGCTTGAGACCCTGCTCGCGCTCGGGCGTGCCGACGGCGCCGCGGAAGTACTTCGTCGTGACGATGGTGCTCGCGTTGGCGGACCAGAAGTCGGGGAACTCGACCCCGCGCTGCTCGAAGATCGTCGCGCCGGTCTTCCAGTTCTGCTGGACGACGTCGCGCTTCTCCCAGGTCACCTCGTCGTAGGGGTGGACGCCCTCGGTGGTGTAGATGCGCTCGACCGTGATGCCGCGGTTCTTCGCGGATCGACGGGTGCTGGGCTTGCCGGCGGTCTCGGTCATGGTCCCTCTCTCGGTGGTGCGTGGTCTGCAGGTGGAGCTGCTCATGTGGTGCTGGGTGGTGCGGCGTGCAAGGGAAGACCTCGCATCGAGCGTGTCACCGGGTACCGACAGCCCGATCGCGTGCCGGTACCCGGGGGTCTAGGGGGCGTCCTGCGCGAGAGCGGTGTGCTCGGCGCGCAGCAGGGTGATGGCGGCCTCGAAGTCCTCGAGCGAGTCGAAGGCCTGGTAGACGCTCGCGAAGCGCAGGTAGGCGACCTCGTCGAGCTCGCGCAGCGGGCCGAGGATCGCCATCCCGATCTCGTGGGCGTCGATCTCGGCGCTGCCCTGCGCCCGTACGGCCTCCTCGACGCGCTGGGCGAGCAGGGCCAGCTGGTCCTCGGTGACCGGTCGGCCCTGGCAGGCCTTGCGGACGCCGACGAGGACCTTGGCCCGGCTGAAGGGCTCCGCCGCACCCGAGCGCTTCGTCACGCTCAGGCTCGCGCTCTCGAGCGTGGTGAAGCGCCGGTTGCACTCGGGGCACTGCCGACGGCGACGGATCGAGGACCCGTCGTCGGCCGTGCGCGAGTCGATGACGCGAGAGTCGGTGTGACGGCAGAAGGGGCAGTGCACGATGCTCTCCTCTCGGGCACGGTGGCACAGGTCGGGCACCGGCTCACCAGCACGAGGCGTGTCGCCAGCTGTGGACCGGGGTGTGGATCAGGGCGGTTCTGCTGTGGACATCTGTCGACAACCGGTGGACAACTCCGCCTCACATGTGCACTACATGTGGACGAATGACATCGGTGCAACCACTAGATGTAGTGCCATTTCATCACGCCCACCACCACGCACGCAAGACCCGGCGAACCCCCGGGCGAGAAGTCCCGGGATACCGGGCGAGACGCCGACGCGAGCCCCGTCGACAGCCGGCGGGGACAGCACGACGGCCGCACCCGGTGGAGGTGCGGCCGTCGCCGTCGCCCGGGTCGGGTCGAGGGACCCGGGTGGTCTGGTGATCCGTCGTGACGGTCAGCGCGTCGGGATGACGAGCTCCTGGCCGGCGTGGACGAAGGGGGTGCTCAGCGCGTTCTCCGAGCGGATCGCCGAGACGGCCGCGCTCGTGGGCACGCCGGGCATCTGGCTGGCGGCGACGTCGCTGAGGGTCTGCCCCTGCTCGACGGTGACGGTCGTGGCCGCAGCGGCCTCGCCGCCCGCGGTCGCGATGCCGGTGCCGAGCGCGAGCAGGGCCGCGACGGCGATCGTCGTGAGCGCGAGGCGACCCCGACGGGTCACCCGCAGCTCGGTGGGGACGTCGGTCCCCGTCGGCACGGACACGAGGTGGCGCTCGGCCCGGCGCGGGTCGCGCAGCGCCGAGGGCCGGGCAGCGTGCTGCGGGGCCTGGACGGTGAGTGCGCTCATGGTCTCCTCCTGGTCGTCTGGTCGAACCGGTGTTCGACGAGGCGTCTGCACGATGTCTAGCACAGGTGTTCGAGCGAGAACAAGACACGCTCGAACATGTGTTTGATCTAGACCGGGCCGAGCACTACCGTCGGCCACACGGGAGAGACAACCAGCGAGCACCGACAACGCTGTCCTCCCCCGCAGGAGCAGGCCACCAGCCGCCCCCTCACGGGTCGCGGCGCGAGCGAGACAGCGAGGGGCGCGATGAGCGAGGACAACATCCGCACGTTGCCGGTGCGGGACAACGGCGAGGGGCTGACCGCCCGGCAGGTCAAGGTCCTCGAGGTGATCCGCAGCGCGGTCGCGACGCGGGGCTACCCGCCGAGCCTGCGCGAGATCGGCGACGCGGTCGGGCTGACGAGCCCGAGCTCGGTGGCCCACCAGCTGACCGCGCTCGAGCGCAAGGGCTACCTACGCCGTGACCCCAACCGGCCCCGCGCCATCGAGGTCGTCTCCCCCGATGCGCCCCGCTCCCCCGAGGGCGACGCGCAGACCCACGACATCGCCGGCTACCGCGGTGGCGCCAGCCCCCACGACCCCGACGCGACGGGCAGCGGGGACGCCCACCCCGCCGCGACGTACGTGCCGGTGCTCGGCCAGATCGCCGCGGGCGTGCCGATCGTCGCCGAGGAGAGCGTCGAGGAGGTCTTCCCCCTGCCGAAGCAGGTCGTCGGCGAGGGCTCCCTCTTCCTCCTGCGCGTCGTCGGCGACTCGATGATCGAGGCCGCGATCTGCGACGGCGACTGGGTCGTCGTGCGCCAGCAGCCGACGGCCGACAACGGCGACATCGTCGCGGCGATGCTCGACGACGAGGCGACGGTCAAGACCTTCAAGCGACGTGACGGCAAGGTGTGGCTGCTCCCCCACAACCCCGCCTTCGAGCCGATCGACGGCGACCACGCGACGATCCTCGGCAAGGTCACCGCGGTCCTGCGCCGCATCTGAGCCTGGCGCGCCGCCCCGGCCGGACGGGCCCGCCCCTGCACGGGGCGGGCCCGTCCTGCGTGGCGGGGCCGGTCAGCCGACCTGTGCGCTGGCGCGGGCCAGCGCGTCCAGGCTCGTGTCGAGCGAGCCGTCGACCCGGTGGGTCGCGAGGTCGTCACCGCGCGTGCGTCCCCTCGTGATGATGACGACCGGCGTGCCGAGCTTGGCGGCCCGCCGCACGAAGCGCAGGCCGGACATGACCTGCAGGCTCGACCCGAGCACGAGCAGGCTCGGCGCCGCCTCCGTGAGCGCGAAGCAGTGCTCGACGAGCGGCTTGTCGACCGAGCCGCCGAAGAAGACGACGTCGGGCTTGAGCATGTCCGACCCGCACACGAGGCAGAGCGGCGCCTCGAAGGCCTCGACCTCGACCTCCTCGAGGCGCACGTCGCCGTCGGGTCGGATCTCGTCGCTGTCCGCGTCGAAGCCGGGGTTGCGCTGCGCCATCCGCTCGTCGAGCGCGGCCCGGGCCTCCCGGGCGCCGCACGCGAGGCAGACCACCTCGGCCAGGCTCCCGTGCAGCTCGACGACACCGGTGCTGCCGGCCGCCTGGTGCAGGCCGTCGACGTTCTGGGTGATGACGCTGCCGACCTGACCGCGCTCCTGCAGGTGCGTGACGAGCTCGTGGGCGCGGTTGGGCCGGGCCGCGCTGAAGCGGCGCCACCCCACGTAGCTGCGCGCCCAGTAGCGCCGCCGGGCGGCGCTGCTGCCGACGAACTCCGAGAGGTGCATCGGCGTCACCCGGCGCGTGCCGTCCGGACCGCGGTAGTCGGGGATCCCCGAGTCGGTCGACATCCCCGCGCCGGTGAGGGCCAGCGCCGGCCCGCGGCTCAGCACGTCGGCGATCTCGCGGAAGGTCTCGGGGGTGCTCACCGCACCAGTATCCGCCCGGACCTCGCGTGCACGGCGGGCGAAGGGGGTGCCCCCACCAGGTGGTGGTGGGCACCCCTTCGTCCGGTCCCGCCCGCCCGTCCTGCGCGCGAGGCTCCCGGCGCCGCTCGGAGCGCGCCGGGGCTGCGGCTATCGTGACCGCATGATCGACGCTGCAGGGCTGCGGGTGATGCGCGCCATCGCTGACGAGGGCAGCTTCACCGCCGCCGCGCTCGCGCTCGGGTACTCCCAGCCGGCGGTCTCGCAGATGGTGCGCCGTCTCGAGCAGCGCACCGGCACGGTGCTCGTCGAGAAGGTCGGTCGCTCGGTGCGCCTCACCGAGGCGGGCGAGGTGCTCGCCCGGCACGCCGGACCGGTCCTCGCCGCGCTCGACGCCGCCGAGGAAGAGGTGGCAGCCATCGCCGGCCTGCGCGCCGGTCGGGTCCGGCTGATGGCCTTCCCGAGCTCGTCGGTCACCCTCGTGCCCCGCGCCCTCGCCGCGGTGCGCCGCGCGCACCCGGACGTCAAGGTCACCTTCACCGAGGCCGAGCCGCCCGAGTCGCTCGCGGCGCTGCGCGGCGGCGACTGCGACCTCGCGGTCGCCTTCAGCTACGACGGCACCGACCTCGGGCGGGGCGAGGACCTCGAGGGCTTCGTCGTCCACCCCCTCCTCACCGAGGAGGTGGGCATCGCCCTGCCGAAGGGGCACCGCCTCGCCGAGGAGGAGCGGGTCGACCTCTCCGACCTCTCGGAGGAGGAGTGGATCGCGGGCTGCCCGCGATGTCGCGGTCACCTGCTGCAGATCTCGCACGACGCGGGCTTCGCCCCACGCGTCGCCTTCGAGACCGAGGACTACGTCGCGGTGCAGGGCTTCGTCGCCGCGGGGCTGGGCGTCGCGCTCATCCCCGACATCATCCGCGAGGCCACGGCCAACGACGACGTCGTCGTGCGCCCGCTCAACCCGCCGACCCGGCGCCACATCCACGTCGTGACGACCGAGGACCTCCAGCGCGTGCCGGCCGTGCAGGCCGCGGTCACCGCTCTCGTCGACGCCGCGGCCCGCTGAGGGCCTAGCTGCTCGCGCCGGCCTCGGCGTGCTGGCCGTCGCACCACTGCTCGTCGGGGACCTGCGCGCGCACCTGGTCGACGTGCTCGCCGCAGCCGGCCCAGGTCGTCTTGCCGCAGACCTCGCACGGGACGGGTCGGCACATGAGGATCACGCTCCTGCTCGATCGGGACTGATGTCACCGCGAGGGTAGCCCCCGCGGGTCTCGTCCCCCTCACCCACAGGGGCCCCTCGGCGCGGTCCGCCGTCCACAGCCTGCCGTGGTGGCCTGCTGCGAGCCCCCGGCGTTCGTAACGTCGCGCCATGCGCAGACCGGACGAGCCCAGCGAGCGCCTGCGACGCATCCTCGACGGCGTCGAGGACGCCCGCGCCACCGACCCCGCAGACGGCGACCCCGACCTCGGCCCCGATCTCCTCGACGCGGGGGCACGAGACGCGCCGGTGCTCCCGCCGCCCCGGCCGCTGACCCTGCCGTCGGGCATCGCGACAGCCCGCTGGCGTGTCCGCCCGCGCGCGGTCCTCGGGGTGGCCCTGCTGCTCGCCGTCGCCGTCACGGTGCTCGGGGTCCGGCTGCACCTCGCGCAGCGCGACGCGCTGCCGCAGGCCGCACCGGCCACGTCGGGCGGTCCTGCCGTGGTGGCGAGCGGTGACCGCTCCGGCTTCGAGACCGGCGTCGGCACCGAGCCGGTGCCCAGCGGCACCGCACCGGCTCGAGCCACGCCGGCGGCGGAGGTGTACGTGCACGTCGTCGGGCGGGTGCGCAGCCCGGGGGTGGTCACCGTGCCCGCAGGCGCCCGCGTCGAGGAGGCGATCAAGGGCGCCGGGGGCGTGCGCGAGGGTGCCGATCTCGCCCAGGTCAACCTCGCCCGACTGGTCGTCGACGGCGAGCAGGTGGTCGTCCCGCGCGAAGGGGGCGCCACCCCCGTCGCCGGAGGGGTCCCGGCACCCGCCGGACCCACGGCACCGGCTGCTGCTCCGGGCGGACCGGCGGGCACCGCGGCCCCGTCGGCGCCGGTCGACCTCAACACCGCCGACCAGGCCACGCTGGAGACCCTGCCCGGCGTCGGACCCGTCCTCGCCGCACGGATCGTCGAGTGGCGCACCACGAACGGCGGATTCACCACCGTCGAGGAGCTCGACGAGGTCTCGGGCATCGGCGAGAAGCTCTACGCCCAGATCAGCCCGAAGGTCACCGTGTGAGCCCCGGGCCGACGCGGCGGGAGCCGACGAGCACCGCGCCGGTGAGGGCGCCCGACCGGGTCGACCTGCGTCTGCTCGTGCCCGCTCTCGCCGCCTGGGCCGTCACGGTCGGCGCCCTGGGTGTGCCGGTGCCGGTGCGGGTCGGGTGCGCGCTCGCATGCCTCCTCCTCGGTGGCGTCGTCCTCGCGTCCCGCTCGCCCGCACACCGCCCGATCGCACACCGCCCGACAGCGCGACACGACGACACGCGACACCAGGCGATGCGACGCCAGGCCGTGCGCGGCTCGTCCGGCACCCGCCCAGCGTCCTGGCGCTCCGGGCTCGCTGCGCTCCTGGGCCTGTCGTGCCTGACGAGCGCGGCCTGCCTGCTCGCCTCCGCGACGCACGACACGCGCTCTCGGGTCGGCGGGGTCGTCGAGCTGGCCGAGCAGCGCGCGTCCGTGACGGGCACGGCCGTCGTCCTCGGCGAGCCGGTGCTCGTGCGGGGCCGCGGGTCCGACGAGCCCGCGGTGATGCTGCGCGTGCGGCTGACCCGGACGACCGTGCGCGGGCAGGTCCGGCGTCTGCACGCCCCCGTCGTCGTGCGCTCGTCGGACCCGGCCTGGCGCGACCTGCGCTGGCACGACGAGATCCGCGTCGCCGGCACGCTCGCGCCGGGCCGCCCCCACGAGCCGACCGTCGCCGTGCTCCGGCCCCGGGGACCGCCCGAGGTCGGCGAGCGAGGGCCGCTGCTCGCCGCCGCCGACCACATGCGCTCACGGCTGCGCGAGGCGACCGACCACCTGCCCGCCGACGCACGCGGGCTCGTGCCCGCCCTCGTCATCGGCGACCCGAGCGCCACCCCGCCCGACCTCACCGACGACATGCTCGTCACCGGGATGTCGCACCTGTCGGCCGTGAGCGGGAGCAACGTCGCGATCGTCCTCGCCGCGGTGCTCGGCGCCTGCCGCCTCGCCGGCTGCCCCCGACGAGCCCGGCCGTGGGTGGCGGCTCTCGCACTGGCGTGGTTCGTCGTGCTGGCCCGTCCGGAGCCCAGCGTCGTGCGTGCCGCGACGATGGGTCTCGTCGCGCTGCTCGGCATGAGCGCGTCGCGCCGTGGCGCGGGCGCGCCGGCGCTGTCCGCCGCGGTCGTCGTCCTCCTCCTGCTCGACCCGTGGCTCGCCCGCAGCTACGGCTTCGCGCTGTCGACGCTCGCGACGCTCGGCCTCCTGCTCTTCGTGCGGCCGTGGGCGCGGGCGATCAACGCCCGGCTCCCCCGGCGCCTGCACGTCGTCGGCCCGGCCGTCGCCATCCCCGTCGCCGCGCATCTCGCGTGCGCCCCGGTCGTCGTCCTCCTCCAGGGCTCGGTGAGCACGGTGAGCGTGCTCGCCAACCTCGTCGCCGCCCCGCTCGTCGCCCCGACGACGGTCGCCGGCGTCCTCACCGCACTCGTCGCGCTGCTCTCCCCGAGCCTCGCGTCGTGGCCCGCCTGGCTGGCCGGCCTGCCGGCGCTGGGCATCGCCCGCGTCGCCCGGGTCAGCGCGGACGTGCCCGGAGGATCCGTCGACTGGCCGGACGGCACCCCGGGGGCGCTCCTGCTCGCCGGCCTCACCGTGCTCGGGCTCCTCGCCGCGCCCTACCTCGGCCACCGGGCCCGCGCGGCGCCGGTGCTCGCGTGCTGCGTCGTCCTCGTCCTCGCCAGCGCCGCCGTCCCCCGGCGGGTGCTCGTCGACGTGCCGGACGACTGGGTGATGGCGGCCTGCGACGTCGGCCAGGGCGACGCGCTGGTCCTCGCCACCGGGCCGGGTCGCGCGGTGCTCGTCGACGTCGGCCCCGACCCCGCCGCGGTCGACAGCTGCCTGTCCCGGCTCGGCGTGCGTCGGCTGGACGCCGTCGTGCTGACCCACCTGCACGCCGACCACGTCGGCGGTCTCACCGGCGCGCTCGACGACCGGCCCACCCAGCGGCTGCTCGTGTCGCCGGTGCGCGACCCCGAGGACGCGGACCGCGAGGTGCGGGCGGAGGCACGGCGCCGCCGCATCGCCGTGAGCGAGGTCGTCGCCGGCGACCGGCTGAGCCTCGGCCCGGTGACCGGCAGCGTGTGGTGGCCGGCCCGCCGGATCACCGAGGGCTCGGTGCCCAACAACGCCTCGCTGGTGCTGCGACTGCGGATCGGCGAGGTCGACGTGCTGCTGCTCGGCGACATCGAGCGCGAGGCCGGGCACGCGATCCTCCTCGCGCTGCGCCGAGACCCCGTGATGTCCGCAGCGGTGGCCGACGTCGACGTCCTCAAGGTCGCCCACCACGGCTCGGCGAACGTCGACGAGGACCTCATGGCGGCCGTCGCCGCACCGGACGCCCTCATCAGCGTCGGTGCGGACAACGACTACGGACACCCCGCCCCGCCCCTGCTCGCGCTCCTCGCCCGCACCGGCACGAGGGTCTGGCGCACCGACGTCGACGGCCTGCTCGTCATCGTGCCCGACGGCGACGGCGCAGCGGTGGGCTCGCTCCCGTGAAGGGCAGGGCCGCGAGCGACAGCCCGCCTCGACCTCCCGCCCGCGAGATCAGCTCTCGAAGCGGGGGGCGAGGGTCACCGCGATGGTGCCCGGCCCGACGTGCGCGCCGATGACCGCGCCGAGCTCGACGACGCGGGGCTGCTCCTCGAGCGACGCCGCGAGGTGCTCGCACAGGGTCTGCGCCCGCTCGTCGGCGTCGAGGTGGTGCACGGCGACGTCGAGGGTCGCCCCGCTCGCCCGGATGCGCCCGGCCCGCTCGAGGCAGATCGCCTCGAGCCGGCCCAGCGCGCGCCCCGCGGTGCGCACGCGCTCCAGCGGCTGGACCGCGCCGTCGCGGACCTCGAGGATCGGCTTGATCGCCAGCGCGGACCCGAGCAGCGCCTGGGCGCCCCCGATCCGCCCGCCGCGGCGCAGGTGCTCGAGCGTGTCGACGTAGACGACGACCTCACTGGCGGCGGTGACCCGGCGGGCCGCCGCCTCGCACGCGTCGAGGTCGGCGCCGGCCGCCGCGAGGACGGCGGCCTCCTCGGCCGCCACCCCCAGCGGACGGGCGATGGTCTGGGTGTCGACGACACGCACGGGCACGGGCGAGTCGACGGCGGCGCTCGCCGCCGCGTCGACGGTCCCCGACAGCGCCGAGGAGAGGTGCACCGACACGATCGCGTCGGCCCCCTGCTCGACGAGCCGCTCGTAGGCCTCGAGGAAGACGTGGGGGGTGGGCCGCGACGTCGAGACCGGCGAGCGCCGGCGCATCGACTGCGCGAGGAGCCCGGGGGCGAGCGTGCCGTCGGTGTGCGACACCCCGTCGACGACGACCTGGAGCGGCACCGTCGTCACCGACCCACGACCCGCCAGGACGGCGGTGGAGTCGGTGACGACGGCGACCGGGGTCATCGGCTCAGGCCGGCACGACGTTGACGAGCTTCGGGGCGCGCACGACGACGGTGCGCACACCCCCTTCGATCAGGCTCGCGACCTTCGGGCTGGCGAGCGCCAGCTCGCGCAGCTCGTCCTCGCCGATGTCGCTGGGCACCTCGAGACGGTCCTTGACCTTGCCGCGCACCTGCACGACGCAGGTGACGGTCTCCTCGACGAGGCGCGACGGGTCGGCCTGCGGGAAGGCCTCGTGGGCGAGCGAGCCCTCGTGACCCAGGCGCGACCACAGCTCCTCGGCGATGTGCGGCGCGAGCGGGGCGACCATGAGCACGATCGCCTCGGCCGCCTCGCGGGGCACACCGCCCTCGATCTTCGTCAGCGCGTTGTTGAGCTCGGTGAGCCGGGCGATCGCGGTGTTGAAGCCCAGCCCCGCGTAGTCGGCGCGCACCGCGTCGATCGTGCGGTGCAGGACGGCCGCGGTCGCGTCGTCCAGCGGGGCGTCGACGACGGTGACCTCGCCGCTCTCCTCGTCGACGACGTTGCGCCACAGCCGCTGCAGGAAGCGCTGCGGGCCGACGACGGCACGGGTGTCCCACGGCTTGCTCTGCTCGAGCGGGCCCAGACCCATCTCGTAGAGCCGGAAGGTGTCCGCGCCGTACGTCTCGTACATCTCGTCGGGGCTGACCATGTTCTTCAGCGACTTGCCGATCTTGCCGAACTCGCGGGTCACCGGCTGGCCCTGCCAGGTGAAGGTGCCGTCGGGCCCCTCCTCGACCTCGCGCGCCTCGACCGGCTGGTCCCGGGCGTCGCGGTACGCGGCGGCCTGGATGTAGCCCTGGCTGAAGTACGTGCGGAAGGGCTCCGAGGAGCTGACGTGACCGAGGTCGTGGAGCACCTTGTGCCAGAAGCGGGCGTAGAGCAGGTGCAGCACCGCGTGCTCGACGCCGCCGACGTAGAGGTCGACGCCACCGGGGTCACGGGTGCCGGCGGGCGCGCCGGCGACCGGCTCGGGCCGCGGGCCCATCCAGTACCGCTCGTTCTCGGGGTCGACGAGGGCCTGGCCGTTCGCCGGGTCGAGGTAGCGCAGGTAGTACCAGCACGAGCCGGCCCACTGCGGCATGACGTTGGTGTCGCGGCGGAAGCGGCGCGGGCCGCGCCCGTCGCCGAGGTCGAGCTCGACGCTCACCCAGTCGGCGTCGCGGGCGAGGGGCGGCTCGGGCTCGCTGCCGGCGTCGTCGGGGTCGTAGGTGCGCGGGCTGTAGTCCGGCACGTCCGGCAGCTCGACGGGCAGCTGGTCCTCGGGCACCCCGTAGGCGATGCCGTCCTCGTCGAAGAGGACGGGGAAGGGCTCGCCCCAGTAGCGCTGACGGGCGAAGAGCCAGTCGCGCAGCTTGTAGGTGACCGCGCCCTCGCCCAGGCCCTTGCCCTCGAGCCAGGTCGTGATGCTCTCCTTGGCCTCGGCGACGCCGAGCCCGTCGAGGGAGATCTCGTCGTTGCTCGAGTTGATGGCCGGGCCGTCGCCGGTGAAGGCGGTCGACTCGTCGTGGTCGGCCGGGGGCTGCACGGTGCGCACGACCGGCAGCTCGAAGGCGGTCGCGAAGTCCCAGTCGCGCTCGTCCTGGGCGGGCACGGCCATGATCGCGCCGGTGCCGTAGCCCATGAGGACGTAGTCGGCGACGAAGACGGGCACGCGCGTGCCGGTGACGGGGTTGGTCGCCCAGCCACCGGTGAAGACGCCGGTCTTCTCCTTGCCCTCGGCCTGGCGTTCGAGATCGGTCTTCGCCGCGGCCTGGGCGCGGTAGGCGGCCACCGCCTCGCCGGGGCTGCCCGCTCCCCCGGCCCACGCGTCCCGCGTGCCCTCGGGCCAGCCGCCCTCGGGGACGAGCTCGTCGACGAGCGGGTGCTCAGGGGCGAGGACCATGAAGGTCGCGCCGAAGAGGGTGTCGGGCCGGGTCGTGAAGACCTCGATCCCGGTGCCGGCGGCGCCGTCGACGGGGAAGGTCACCCGCGCGCCCTGGCTGCGCCCGATCCAGTTGCGCTGCATGATCTTGACCTTCTCGGGCCAGTCGACCCCGTCGAGGTCGTCGGCGAGCCGGTCGGCGTACTCGGTGATCCGCATGACCCACTGGCGCAGGTTGCGCTTGAAGACCGGGAAGTTGCCGCGGTCCGAGCGGCCCTCGTTCGTGACCTCCTCGTTGGCGAGCACGGTGCCCAGCCCCGGGCACCAGTTGACCTGGGCCTCGACGCTCTGCACGAGACGCCGGGCGTCGAGCAGGTCGGCGCGCTCGACGTGCGAGAGGTCGTCCCAGCCGCGGCCGTCGTCGGCCGGGAGCGGGCGACGCCCGCTGCGGTACTCCTCGACGAGGTCGGCGATCGGCCGGGCCCGCCCGGTGCCGCCGTCCTCGCGCGGGGCGTCGGCGTCGTACCAGGAGTTGAAGATCTGCAGGAAGATCCACTGCGTCCAGCGGTAGTAGTCGGGGTCGATCGTGCGGATCGCCCGACGGTCGTCGTGGCCGAGACCGAGACGGCGCAGCTGGCGCGCCATGATCGCGATGTTCGCCTCGGTCGTCGTGCGCGGGTGCTGACCGGTCTGCACCGCGTACTGCTCGGCCGGCAGCCCGAAGGCGTCGTAGCCCAGGCAGTGCAGGACGTTCTTGCCGAGCATGCGGTTGTAGCGCGCGACGACGTCGGTGGCGATGTAGCCCAGCGGGTGGCCGACGTGCAGCCCTGCCCCGCTGGGGTAGGGGAACATGTCGAGGACGAGCAGATGACCCTCCGGGTGGGCGGCGACGCCCTCCGGGTCGGCCCAGGGGCCGGCGGGGTTGGCCGCGTGGAAGGTGCCCTCGCGCTCCCACCGGTCCTGCCAGGAGAGCTCGATCTGGTCGGCGAGTGCGGCCGTGTAACGGTGCGGGGTCTGGCTCATCGGTCCTTGTCTCTCGCGATCGTCAGCGGGCACGGGAGCCCGACATGTCAGGGTACCGGCCGTGCGCCGGCCCCCTTCGCCGCGCCCACGACGACGAGCGGCGAAGGGGGGTCAGTCCCGCGCCCGCTCGAGGGCGTCGGTGACGCCGGGCTCGACGGGCCCGAGGACCGGGTCGCGCCGGGTGATGACGTCGGCGGCGGCCTTGACGTTCGCGAGCACCTCGCGCTGGCGACCGGCCGACCACGTGCCGCCCCACCGCCGGGCCGTCTCGTCGCCGACGGCGTCGACGGGCAGCCCGACTGCCCGGCAGACCGCGACGACGCGGGGCACGTGGTAGCCCTGCGAGACGACCGTCGCGCTGCTCACCTGGAAGACCCGCTTGGCCCGCACGCACGTGTCGTAGCTGTCCAGCCCCGCGTAGTCGAGGACAACCCGGTCTCGGTCGACCCCGCGGTCGACGAGGTAGTCGCGCATCGCGCTCGGCTCGTCGTAGTCGTGGCTGCGGTTGTCACCGCTGACGAGGACTACCTCGACCTTGTCCTCGCGGACGAGCTCGGCCGCGATGTCGAGCCGCGCCTGGAGGAAGGGGCTCGGCGACCCGTCCGGCGCCAGCCCGGCACCGAGGACGATCGCGACGGGGTGCCGTGGCACGTCCTGCGCGGTGTAGAGGTGCCCGGAGGACGAGCGGGCCACCCAGAGGTTGGGCCCGCCGACGACGAGCGCGACGAGGAGCACGAGCCCGCCGGCGGCGAGCAGCAGCCGTCGCCGGGTCATCGCTGCCCCCGGGCGTGGCGCAGGGCCCCGACGACGACGAGGGTCTGGGCCAGCAGGTACGGGACCATGACGCGGACCCCGGCGGCCGGCACGGGCGCGACGAAGGCGTCGCGCGCGAGCACCGTGTCGCTGAGCACGAAGAGCGACGAGCCGGTGCCGAGCACGACGTCCTGCGTCGACCACGCGGCCAGGCTCGTCGCGCCGATGACCGCCATGTACGCGGCGACCGGTGCGGCTGCGGGCAGCCCGCCCTCTGCTGCGAGCGCCGGCAGCACCTCGCGGCTCGACCACAGGCACCCGGCGAGCACGAGACCGCCCGGCAGGACCCAGGCCGTGCGGTGCAGACCCATCCGGCGGGTCGCGTCGAGGTAGGCGAGGTGGCCGAGCAAGAAGCTCGTCAGCCCGCCGAGGAAGTACCCGCGCTGCTCGCCCCGCAGCAGGGCGACGTCGCCGACGAGGCCGAGCCCCAGCCCGCCGAGCACGCTGCGGCCCCACGGTCGCTCGTGCAGACCGGAGGCGAGGGCCGCCGAGCCGAGCGCCAGCATCGCGCCCGGCTTGGCGACGACCTCGGCGCGGCGGTGCCGGGCGGCGACGGCGACCCAGTCGGCGGCGACGGCTCCCGCGGTGAGCGTCCACAGCGCGGCACGGCGGCTGGGTCGGGTCATGGCGCGCACCCTACGGCGTGCGGAAGATCGTGCGGTGCCACTCCTTGTGCGCCGCCCCGGTGATGTCGGTCATCACGTGCTTGACCTGCGTGTACTCCTCGAAGGAGTAGTGCGACATGTCCTTGCCGAAGCCGGACTGCTGGAAGCCGCCGTGCGGCATCTCGCTGATGATCGGGATGTGGTCGTTGACCCACACGCAGCCCGCCGAGATCTCGCGGGTCGCCCGCCCGGCGCGGTAGACGTCGCGCGTCCACACCGACGCCGCGAGCCCGTAGACCGAGTCGTTGGCCAGCGCGATCGCCTCGTCGTCGTCGGCGGCCGGCAGCACCGCGAGGACGGGCCCGAAGACCTCGTCTCGCACGATCTCGCTGTCCGCCGGGGCCCCGGTGACCAGGGTCGGCCGGTAGTACGCGCCGCGGGCGAGCTCGCCGGACGTCGGGGCCTCTCCCCCGGTGACGACCCGGGCGTACCCCTTCGCCCGCTCGACCATCGCCGCCACGCGGTCGCGGTGCTCCACCGAGACGAGGGATCCGAGGTCGGTCGCCTCGTCCCGGGTCGGCCCGAGGACGACCCGCTCGTAGAGCTCGGCGACCCCGTCGACGAAGGCGTCGTGGAGGCTCTCGTGGACGATCGCCCGCGTCGCGGCCGTGCAGTCCTGCCCGGAGTTGATCAGGGACCCGGCGACGGCGCCGTGGATCGCGGCGTCGAGGTCGGCGTCCTCGAGGACGACGAAGGGGGCCTTGCCCCCGAGCTCGAGGTGGACCCGCTTCGCGGTCGTCGCCGCCGCCTCGAGCACGGTGCGCCCGACCCGGGTCGAGCCGGTGAAGGACACCATGTCGACGTCACGGTGCCGCAGCAGGTGCGAGCCGGCGTCGGCGCCGCGCCCGGTGACGACGTTGACCACCCCGGCGGGCACCCCGGCCTCGAGGAAGGCCTCGGCGAAGAGCAGCGAGGTCGTCGGGGTGAGCTCGGAGGGCTTGAGGACGATGGTGTTGCCGGCCGCGACGGCGGGCAGGACCTTCCACGCGGCCATCTGCAGCGGGTAGTTCCACGGGGCGATCGAGCCGACGACGCCGATCGGCTCGCGGCGGATCGCCGACGTGTGGTCGGGGCTGTACTCGCCGCTCGCCAGGCCCGAGAGGTGACGCGCGGCGCCGGAGAAGAAGGCGACGTTGTCGACGGTGCCCGGCACGTCGAACTCGCGCGAGAGCCGGATCGGCTTGCCGCACTGGGCCGTCTCGGCCTGGGCGAGCTCCTCGGCGCGGTCGTCGAGCACCCGCGCGGTGCGGGCGAGCAGGTCCGAGCGCTCGCCCGGCGTCGTGCGCGACCACGTCGCGAAGGCGCTCCGGGCGGCCGCGACCGCGTGGTCGACCTCCCGCGGCGAGGCGAGGTCGACGACGTCGAGCACCTCGCCGGTCGAGGGGTCGACGAGGTCGATCTGCTCGCCCGAGCCCCGGCGACGGGTGCCGTCGACGATCTGGTGCATGTCTGCTCCTTGCCCGACCTCAGCCCGGCGGGCCGACGGTCAGCTCGTGGTGGTCACCGACCCGGACGAAGCCGAGCCGGTCGTAGTAGGGCTCGACCATGCCGGCGGGCGTGCGCACGAGCCGGTAGCCGTCGGTGCGGAAGGGGCCGTGCGGCCCGAAGACGACCTCGCCCGGGCTGCGGTCGCGGTAGCGCGGCGTGACGTAGTCGAGCAGGACCTGCGCCACGCCGTCGCCCTCGTCGCGCACGACGACGACGCCGACGGTCTCGTCGCCGGTGAGCACGAGGTAGGCGGCGTCGTGGGCGAAGGGGTCGTGGACGAAGCCAGGGGTGAAGCGGCGGATGTCGGCCTCGTGGACGCGCAGGACGTGGCGCAGGTAGGCGTCGTCGCCGTCGACCTGGAGCACCTGGTAGGCCCGCTCGTCGTGGCGGTCCCGCCAGCCCCGCACGAGGTAGACGACGTTGATGACGGCCAGGACCACGTTGAGCCCGACCATCGGCCACACGCCGACCGCGGCGTTGTACCCGATGAGCACGACGCAGCCGAGCAGGTTGATCCAGCGCAGCCGGTGCAGGTTGGTCTGCAGGAGCGAGACGACGAGCACGGCGGAGCCGAGCCAGCCGATGACCTCCAGCGCCGTGCTGCTCATGGGCCGCAGGCTAGCGGGCGCCCGCCCGCGGCCGGGTCAGGTGCGGCGAGGCGTGGCGAAGGGGGGTCACCACGACGACCCAGCGGCGCTCACGACCTGGGCCTGGGTCGCTGGGCCGTCCCAGGTGCGCACGTCGTCGACGTGGCCGGCCCAGCCGGCGTGGCCGTGACCGGCCCCGACGAGGAGGTCGCCGACGTCGGCCAGCACCGGGACGGGCGACGAGCTCGTCCGCAGGGTCGACCCGATCGACCGCTCGTCGCTCTCGTGCATGACGTCGAGCCGCAGCTGGGGGCCGCCGGTCGCGCCCGGCAGGTAGGTGATGCCGACCGACCACCACCGCCCGGCCCGGGAGGGCTGGGCCGGGGCGTCGTCGACGACCCGGGCGAGCTCGGAGCCGCCGGCTCCGTGCAGCACAGCCTCGAAGCGGTCGGCCGCGGCGTCGCGGCGCACGGAGAGGGTGCCCGCCCCCTCGGCGGTCGTCACCGGCACGACCAGGGCCGTCTGGTCGTCGGCACCCGCGGCCCGCAGCCAGGCGGAGACGGTGAAGCCGGTGCTGGCGTCGAGACCGGTCCGGGCCCGCGCCCCCGTCGTGGCGCGCGGGGCGAGGGCGTCGGTGAGCGAGTCGGTGGGCACCCCCCGCGCCGGCCGGACGACCCGCTCCACCGGCGCGCTGCCGTCGCCGCGGGCGGCGGTCGTCAGGGCCGGACCACCCTCGACCTCGTTGTCGACGCGGTAGCCGGTCGTCGTGCGCACGGGCCGCATGGCGTAGGCGGCGGACACGTCGCTGAGGCGGCCGTGCAGCGCGAACCACGCGGTGTCGGGGTGCGTGACGCCGGCGGCGTCGACCGCCCGGGCCTGCAGCTCGACGAGAGAGGCGTCGACAGGACGCGTCAAGGTGATCGGTCGTCCCGGGTAGGGCGTCGTCGTCCACGGGCCGACGATGCCGTTGACGCGCCAGCGGTAGGCGATCTCACGATCGGTGCGAGGCGCCGTGATCGTCCACGTCTGCGAGGAGTGGACGGGCACGACCGAGCCGTGGCGCGCCGACCCGCTGATGCTCGCCGAGCGCAGCACGGTGAAGGGGCACTTCGGGGACCAGCCCGACCACGCCCCCGTCGCGTCCTGCACCCGCCATCGCGCGGTGTGCTGGCCGTCGGTGAGCGTCGGCGACAGCCCGGCCGAGACGGTGGACCCGCTGGCGACGTGCGTCGACCCGCCGGGCACCGTCCGGGCCGAGACCCGCTGCCGGGGCCAGGCGTCCCAGATCTCCAGGCGGGCACGGACGGCGTCGCCGTCGGCGTCGGAGAGACGCACCGCGAGCCGCTGGGCGGAGGAGGGGCGCAGCACCTCCTTCCACCGTGTGGCAGCCAGGCAGCTGCGCCCGGCGACGGTCATGCCGTCGCCCCATCCCGGCGTCCGCGGGCTCGAGGCGGCGGCCGACGACGACGCGCGGGTCTCGGGCGCGGCCGCGGCGGGCGTGGCGAGGGCAGCCGGCACGGCGAGCGCACCGACGAGCAGGAGGGGGACGAGGCGGGGGCTGCGAGCGCGTGCTCGCCGACGTGGCATGCGCACAGTGTCCACGAGGCGACGTCGTCGTGCGGCCGGACGCACGAAGACCCGGACCGATCCGGTCCGGGTCTTCGTCTCACGGGTGGAGCTGAGGGGATTCGAACCCCTGACCCCCTCCATGCCATGGAGGTGCGCTACCAACTGCGCTACAGCCCCGAGCGTGATGCTCGCGCCCCCTGTGGGGACTGCGGAATAGTACCCATGCCTACCCCTTCGCCACCAAATCGAGCGGTCAGGCGATGACGCTCTCGGCCGCGGTCGCGTCCGGCGGGGCCCCGACGTTCCACTCGACGACGCGCCATCCGGCGCGTCCCTCCTCGAGCAGCGCCCAGTGGCAGTTGCGCAGCCCGCCCAGCGCCAGCCAGGCCTGCTGCTGGTCGAGACCGACGAGGTCGACGACGAGGGTGCGGCCGGTGACCCCGTGGGTCGCGAGGACGACGCACTCCCCCGGCGCCATGCTCGCGACGACCTCCGAGACCGCGGCCCGGGAGCGCTCGGCGACGTCGGCGACGCTCTCGCCGTGGCCGCCGCGCACGAAGTCCTCGCCGCTCAGCAGGCGCTCGGCGTCCTCGGGGTAGCGCTCGCGCACCTCGGCCCCGGTGAGACCCTGCCAGTCGCCGGCGTGGATCTCGCGCAGCCGCTCGTCGAGGGTGATCGGCACGCCGCACGCCTGCGCGACGTCACGACCGGTCACCTGAGCCCGGAGCAGGTCCGAGGCGACGACCCGCGAGGGCTGCAGCGCGACGAGCGCCTGCGCGGCCGCGCGGGCCTGCGCGTGCCCGCGCTCGGAGAGCTCGTGGTCGAGCTGGCCCTGCCAGATCCCGCGCGCGTTGGAGTCGGTCTCGCCGTGCCGGAGCACGACGAGACGACGCGGCTGGCTCACGAGGGGTCGGTGGTCTCGTCCGGGGCGCCGGCGGCCGGCGACCCCGTCTGCAGGTCGAGGACCGGGCAGTCGCGCCAGAGCCGCTCGAGCTCGTAGTAGGCGCGCTCCTCCTCGTGCTGGACGTGCACGACGACGTCGCCGAAGTCGAGCAGGACCCAGCGCGACTCGCGGGCCCCCTCGCGGCGCAGGCGCTTCGCGCCGACGTCGCGCAGGGCGTCCTCGACGGCGTCGACGATGGAGGCGACCTGGCGCTCGTTGTCCGCGGAGACGATGAGGAAGATGTCGGTCAGGGGCATCTGCCCGCTGACGTCGAGGGCGACGACCGACTCGGCGATCTTGTCCTCAGCGGCGCGGGCGGCGACGGTGGCGAGCTCGACGGCTCGGGTGCTGGCAGTCACGAGGTGGTGGGCTCCCCATCAGTGGGTCGGGTGTAGAGGGCGTACTTGTTGATGTACTGGACGACGCCGTCCGGCACGAGGTACCAGACCGGCTCGCCCTCGGCGACGCGGTCACGGCAGTCCGTCGAGGAGATCGACATGGCGGGCACCTCCTGGAGGGTGACCCGGTCCTGCGGCAGCCCCGACTCGCTGAGCTCGTAGCCGGGGCGGGTGACGCCGACGAAGTGCGCGAGCTCGAAGAGCTCGTCGGCATCCTTCCACGACAGGATCTGCGCGAGCGCATCGGCGCCGGTGATGAAGAAGAGCTCGTCGTCCGGTCGTGCGGCACGCAGGTCGCGCAGGGTGTCGATGGTGAAGGTCGGGCCGTCGCGGTCGATGTCGACCCGGCTCACGGTGAAGCGCGGGTTGCTCGCGGTGGCGACGACCGTCATGAGGTAGCGGTGCTCGGGCGGGCTGACCGTGCGCTCCGCCTTCTGCCAGGGCTGCCCGGTGGGGACGAAGACAACCTCGTCGAGGTCGAGCAACGACTGCGCCTCCGAGGCCGCGACGAGGTGCCCGTGGTGGATGGGGTCGAAGGTCCCACCCATGACGCCCAGGCGCATGGTCAGTGCTGGCCCGGGCCCTCGTGGGGGGTGTCGTGGTCGTGCGCGCCGGGGGCGTGCTCGGTCGTGTGCGGCACCTTGTTCGCGGTGTTGCGGAAGGACCACAGCGACCCGAGCATGAAGGCGAAGACCGCGAGCGCGATGCCACCGAAGCCCCAGTGGCTGAAGGGCAGCTCGATGTGGTGCTCGGGGGCGGCCTCGGCGGCGTACGAGACGAAGGTGCTCAGCATGGCCCCAGCCTACCGGGCCGCGCGCCCGGCCCTCCCCGCGGCGTCGTCGGCCCCACTTGTCCACCGTCGCCGTGCACAGGGGTGTGCACGGCGACGAGGTCATGGGCCTCTCGCTGGGGACAACCCGGCTCTGCCCGCCGTTCGTCGACCGGGTGCCCGGCGCGGTTGCCCCGTCGCGGTACCCAGGAGTAGACAAGCGGGTGCACCCAAGCCCGGCATCCCCCTTCGCCCGGGGGCCTGGGCGGCAACGGGTCCCAGGGATAACGCACCTGCACCGGCGCGCGAGCGCGACGACGGCCTCCGGGCTGCCGGGTGACCGCAGGGACGGACCCCGGGGGCTCGACTCGGATCGCCCGGCGCCCCGCGCCGCCGCACGTCACCGCGGAGCCCACCCGGCCGGCTGGTCCGACGGCGCGAGGGCCCCTTCGAGACGATCGAAGGGGCCCTCGGCGCGTCGTCCGCGCGGGTCAGCGCACGTGGCCCTCGCCCTCGACGACCCACTTCGTCGTCGTCAGCTCGGGCAGCGCCATCGGCCCGCGGGCGTGCAGCTTCTGGGTCGAGATGCCGATCTCGGCACCGAAGCCGAACTCGCCCCCGTCGGTGAAGCGGGTGCTCGCGTTGACGAGCACCGCGGCCGCGTCGACCTCGGCGACCCAGCGGCGCGACGCGCCGCGGTCCTGGGTGACGATCGCCTCGCTGTGACCCGAGCCGAAGCGCCGCACGTGCTCGAGCGCCGCGTCGAGGTCGTCGACGACGGCGACGCTCATCTCGAGGCCGTGGTACTCGGTCGCGTAGTCCTCGTCGGTCGCCGGCTCCGTCGGCACGTCGCCGGCGAGAGCCGCGGTGGCGGGGTCGACGTGGAGGCGCACCCCGGCGTCGCACAGCTGGCGAAGGGCGACCGGCAGGAAGTCCGCGGCGACGGCGCGGTGGACGAGGAGCGACTCGGCGGCGTTGCACACGCTCGGCCGGTGGGTCTTGGCGTTGATCGTGATCGCCCGCGCCTGCTCGAGGTCGGCGGCCGCGTCGACGTAGACGTGGCAGTTGCCGATGCCGGTCTCGATGACCGGCACGGTCGAGCCGAGGACGACGGACTGGATGAGGCCCGCTCCCCCGCGCGGGATGAGCAGGTCGACGAGCCCGCGGGCCCGCATGAGGGCTGTGACCGACCCGTGCCCGCCCTCGAGCAGCTGCACGGCGTCGGCGGGCAGCCCGACCGTCGTCAGCGCCGAGCGCATGACGTCGACGAGGACGCGGTTGCTGCTCGCCGCGGCGCTGCCGCCGCGCAGGATGACGGCGTTGCCGGACTTCAGCCCGAGACCGGCGGCGTCGACGGTGACGTTGGGACGGGCCTCGTAGATCATCCCGACGACGCCCATCGGCACGCGGACCTCGCGGATCTGCAGCCCGTTGGCCAGGGTCGAGCCGCGCACGACCTCGCCGACCGGGTCGGGCAGCCCCGCGACGTCGCGCAGCGCCTGGGCGACCGCGGCGACCCGCTCCGGGTCGAGACGCAGGCGGTCCTGCAGGCTCTGCGCCATGCCCTGCGAGCGGCCCCGCTCGACGTCCTCGGAGTTGGCGGCGACGACCTGCTCGCTCGCCGCGTCGAGGGCGTCGGCGAGCGCGTGGAGGGCGGCGTCCTTCTCGGCGCGGGT
Source organism: Janibacter melonis (assembly GCF_003721155.3). Lineage (NCBI taxonomy): Bacteria > Bacillati > Actinomycetota > Actinomycetes > Micrococcales > Intrasporangiaceae > Janibacter > Janibacter melonis. The sequence goes on from NZ_CP044548.2 coordinate 1,218,516, forward strand.
GAGCAGGGCGAGACGGCGGGCGGCGACGCGAGAGCGGGTGGCGAGCGCGGTGACGAGCTCGACGTCCTCGGGGCTGGCCTGCGCCGGTCCGGCGGTCGTGGCGGTCATGACGACAAATCTAGGCGACGACGGCGTTCAGCCGGTCGGGTCGTCCGACCGGCGACCGGTCGACTCACCTGGGGCGGGTCCCGCCGTGCCCGGGGCGGGTCCCGCCGCACCCGGGGCGGTCTCGCCCGCTCCCCCCGCACCGGGTCGCGCGGGCGGCTGGTAGCCGGTCGGGAAGCACTCGATGACGCTCGGGTCGAGCGGTCGGTGCTCCTGCTGGTGCGCCTCCTCAGCGCGCCGCCGTGAGCGCACGACGAGGACGACGAGGGCCACGACCGCCACGAGCACGACGAGCAGGCCGGCGAGGAGCGGCAGGACGAGAGCTGCGGACATCGGGGCTCCTCGGAGACGGTCGCGCGGGCGGACGGTGTCCATGGTGCGCCCTCGCAGTGCCAAGATGGGCCGGTGAGCACGACGATCCTGTCCATCCAGTCCTCGGTCGCCTACGGCCACGTCGGCAACTCCGCCGCCGTCTTCCCCATGCAGCGCCTCGGTGTCGAGGTGTGGCCGGTCTCGACGGTGGTCTTCAGCAACCACACCGGGTACGGCCAGTGGCGCGGCCCGATGCTGCCGGCCGACGACGTGCGCGAGGTCATCACCGGCGTCGGCGAGCGCGAGGCCTTCCCCGAGGTCGACGCGGTGCTGTCCGGCTACCAGGGCGGCACCCAGATCGGTGACGTCGTCCTCGACGCCGTCGCCCAGGTCAAGGCGGCCAACCCGGACGCGATCTACGCGTGCGACCCGGTCATGGGCAACGCGAAGTCGGGCTGCTTCGTCCACCCCGACATCCCCGTGCTCCTGCGCGAGCGCGTCGTGCCGCAAGCCGACCTCATCACCCCCAACCAGTTCGAGCTCGGCTTCCTCACCGGCACCGAGCCCGACGACATGGAGAGCACGCTCGCCTCCGTCGACGCCGCCCGCGCGATGGGCCCCTCGACGGTGCTCGTCACCTCGGTGCTCCAGCCCGACCGCCCCGACGACACCATCGAGATGCTCGCGGTGCACGGCGACGGGGCCTGGGTCGTGCGCACCGAGCACCTGCCGATCAAGTGCAACGGCTCCGGCGACGTCACCGCCGCCCTCTTCACCACCCACCTGCTGCAGACCGGCGACCCGGCTCTCGCCCTGGGCCGCACCGCCTCGAGCGTGTGGGACCTCGTCAAGACCACCCTCGACTCCGGCAGCCGCGAGCTCCAGCTCGTCCAGGCCCAGGAGCACCTCGCCGCGCCCCGGATGCAGTTCGAGGTCACCCGCGTGCGCTGAGCCGCGAGACGCACCGCAGGACAGCGCGAAGGGGGAGCCGGCCGGCTCCCCCTTCGTCATGGGTCGGGCCCGGGCCGCGAGATGCGGCCCGGACCGGGACACCCCGAGCTGACCGGGACACCTCGGGGTGACCGGGACGTGTCCCGGTCACAGCCGGGGGTCCCGGTCACCCACCGGTTGCCCGGCCCCGACGGGCGAAGGGGGTCCCCCGCCGGTCAGCGGGGGTGGAGGGCCAGGTGGTCGCGGTGGATGACCTCGCGCTCGTACTCAGGCCCGAGATCGGCGGCGATCTCCTTCGTCGAGCGCCCGAGCATGAGCGGCAGCTCGACCGAGCCGTAGTTGCTCAGGCCGCGACCCAGGACCGTGCCGTCGGGGCCGACGACGTCGACGGGGTCGCCGTCGACGAAGCTGCCCCGCACCTCGACGATGCCCGCGGGCAGCAGCGACTTGCCGCGCTGGGTGAGGGCCGTGACGGCACCGGCGTCGACGACGAGCTCGCCGCGCGACGTCGTCGCGTGCTGCAGCCACCACGTGCGCGGGGCCCGGCGCCGCTGCGCGGGCACGAAGACGGTGCCGACGTCCTCGCCGGCCAGGGCCGGTGCGACGTCGGCGGCCGAGGCGAGCATCGCGGTGATGCCGGCCGCGCCCGCGATCGAGGCGGCCTCGACCTTCGTCTGCATGCCGCCGGTGCCCACGCGCGAGCCGCGCGCGCTGACGTCGACGGCGTCGAGCTCCTCGCGGCCGCGCACGACGGGGATGCGGCGGGCGCCGGGACGCCCGGGCTTGTCGGTGTAGAGCGCGTCGACGTCGGTGAGCAGGAGCAGCGCGTCGGCGCCGACGAGATGGGCGACGAGGGCGGCGAGCCGGTCGTTGTCGCCGAAGCGGATCTCGCTCGTCGCGACGGTGTCGTTCTCGTTGATGACCGGCAGGATCCCGAGCGTGAGCAGCCGGTCGAGGGTGCGCCGCGCGTTCGTGTAGTGGGTGCGCCGGGTCGTGTCATCGGCCGTCAGGAGCACCTGGCCGACGGTCAGCCCGTGCCGACGGAAGGCCTGGTCGTACGCGGCGACGAGCGCCCCCTGGCCGACGCTGGCCGCCGCCTGCTGGGTCGCGAGGTCGCGCGGGCGCGAGGGCAGGCCGAGGGGCCCGAGACCGGCCGCGATCGCCCCGGAGGAGACGAGGACGACCTGCGCACCGAGCGCGACGCGGCCGGCCAGGGCGTCGACGACACCCCGGAGCCGGTCGAGGTCGAGGTGCCCGCCGTCGGCCGAGGTGAGCGAGGACGAGCCGACCTTGACGACGACCCGTCGCGAGGACGCGACCCGCTCACGGGCCTGCTCGTCGGTGACCTCCAGCGGCGTCACGGTGCTCCTCGGGTCCGGGCGTCGGGGACGCGCCCCAGTGTGCGGCCTGTGGCCGCGTCAGTCCTCGTCGGTCCAGTGACCGGCACGGCGCTCGGCCGCGAGCTCCTCGCGGGCCGCGCTCTGGGCGTCCTTGCGGGCGTGGAACTCCTCGCGCCGCTCGGCGTTGGTGCGCCGATCGCTCGGGTCGAGACGCGCGTCCGTGCCACGACCGCCGAGCAGCTCGGCGCCGCCGACGAGCGTGGGCTCCCAGTCGAAGACGACGGCGTCGTCCTCGGGGCCGATGAGCACGGTCGAGCCGGCGACGGCGCCGGCCTTGACGAGCTGGTCCTCGACACCGGCGCGCGAGAGCCGGTCGGCGAGGTAGCCCACAGCCTCCTCGTTGCTGAAGTCGGTCTGGCGCACCCACCGGGTCGGGCGCTCGCCGATGACGCGGAAGACCTCGCCGTCGGAGGTGCGCTCGCGCCGCACGACGAAGCCGGAGTCGTCGACCCCCTTCGGGCGCAGGACGACCCGCTGCGGGACGACCTCGCGCTCGATGTCGGCCCGCGCCTGCTGCACGTGGCGGGCCAGCGCGAAGGAGAGCTCCTTGAGGCCGGTGTGCGCGACGGCCGAGACCGTGAAGACCTCGAGCCCGCGCTCCTGGAGCATCGGGGTGACCATCTCGGCGAGCTCGTGGGCCTCGGGCACGTCGGCCTTGTTGAGCACGACGACCCGGGTGCGCTCCGAGAGCGGGATGCCGCCGAGGGCGTCGTCGCCGACGTAGGCGGCGAGCTCGGCCTCGATGAGGTCGAGGTCGCTCATCGGGTCGCGGTCGGGCTCGAGGGTCGCGCAGTCGACGACGTGGACGAGCACCGAGCAGCGCTCGACGTGGCGCAGGAACTCCAGGCCCAGGCCCTTGCCCTCGCTCGCGCCGGGGATGAGACCGGGCACGTCGGCGATGGTGTAGCGCATCGAGCCGGCCGTGACGACGCCGAGGTTCGGGACGAGGGTGGTGAAGGGGTAGTCGGCGATCTTCGGTCGCGCCGCCGACAGGACGGACACGAGCGAGGACTTGCCGGCGGAGGGGAAGCCGACGAGCGCGACGTCGGCGAGCGACTTCAGCTCCAGGACGATCTCGGCGCTCTCGCCGGGCTCGCCGAGCAGCGCGAAGCCGGGGGCCTTGCGACGCTGCGAGGCCAGGGCGCGGTTGCCCAGGCCGCCGCGCCCGCCCTGGGCGGCGACGTAGCGGGTGCCCTCGCCGACGAGGTCGGCGAGCACGTCACCGGCGCGGGTCTTGACGACCGTGCCCTCGGGCACGGGCAGGACGAGGTCCTCGCCGGCCGCGCCGTCCTTCTCGTCACCGGCCCCCGGGGCGCCGTTCTTGGCGCGCCGGTGGGGGCTGCGGTGGTAGTCGAGCAGGGTCGTGCTCTGCGTGTCGACGACGAGCACGACGTCACCGCCGTTGCCGCCGTTGCCGCCGTCCGGGCCGCCGAGCGGCTTGAACTTCTCGCGGTGGACCGAGGCCACGCCGTGGCCTCCCTTGCCGGCCTCGACGTGGAGGACGACCCGGTCGACGAAGTTCGTCATCTGCTTCTTCTCCTGGGGGTAGACGAAGGGGGCGGGTCAGCGTGGCGCTGACCCACCCCCTTCGACGTGGTGCCTGCGGGCGATCAGCTGGCGCTGTCCGCGAGGACGATGTTGACGACCTTGCGGCCGCGCTTGGTGCCGAAGTGGACGGTGCCGTCCGCGAGGGCGAACAGCGTGTCGTCGCCACCGCGGCCGACGTTGTCGCCCGGGTGGAAGTGCGTGCCGCGCTGGCGGACGATGATCTCGCCGGTGCCGACGACCTGGCCGCCGAAGCGCTTGACGCCGAGGTACTGGGCGTTGGAGTCGCGACCGTTGCGGGTCGAGGATGCACCCTTCTTGTGTGCCATGTCAGGAAGTCCTTCGCTACTCGGTGGCGCTCAGGCCGTGATGTCGGTGATCTTGACCTGGGTGAGCGGCTGGCGGTGGCCCTGACGCTTCTTGTACCCGGTCTTGTTCTTGTACTTCATGATCGTGATCTTCGGGCCCTTCGCGGGACCGACGACCTCGGCCTTGATCGACACCTTCGCGAGCTTGTCGGCGTCGCTGGTGATGGTGGAGCCGTCGACGAGGAGCAGCGGCTGGAGGTCGACGGCGTCGCCGGCCTCGCCCTTGACGCGGTTGATGAGGATGGTGTCGCCGACGGAGATCTTCTCCTGGCGGCCACCCGCGCGAACGATCGCGTACATCAGTGGGAACTCACTTTCGGTGTGCGTGGCGCGCTCTCTCTGTCTGACCGGCCGACAGTCCACCCGCCCCCGTGAAGGGCCGATGGCGTCCGCTCGGTGGACGCACCAAGGGTCAAGAGTACCGGCGGGGCTACCACCGGCCAAACCCGCCCCCGGCAGGGGCGGGTCCGGTCACTGCCGGGTCACTCCCCCGCGGTCGGCGGGCCGGCCTCGGAGGTGACCCGCTTGCGCTTGCGGCGCGGCGCGGGCGTCGAGGTCTGCTCGGCCTCGGGCGAAGGGGTGGGCTCGGCCGCGCCGCCCACAGCACCGGCGACGGCCGTGATCGGCTCGCTCGGCGCGGAGGCGGTGAGGTCGACGGCCTGGAGCGTGACCGGGGCGCCGCTGGTGGCGGCGCGGCGGCCGCCACGCCGGCGCGGTGCCGGGGCGGGCTCGGGCTCCGCCTCGGGCTCGGGCTCGGGCTCGGGCTCGGGCTCGGGAGCAGCCTGGGGAGCGGGCTCCTCGGCCGGCGCGTCCTGCACGGGGGTCGACGCGTCGTCGCGCACCTCGACCGAGGCCACCTCGTCCTCGCCCGCGGTGAGGTCGAGCTCGGCCACGTCGTCCTCGGCGGACTCGCCGGAGACGTTCTTGATCGCAGCGGCGTGGGCGGCCGCGGCGATCTGGGCCGCGGTCCGGCCGTTCTTGTCCTGCGGCTCGCGCTCGGGCTCGGCGGAGGAGCGCTGCTCCTCCCCCTTCGACCCGCGGCCCTTGCCCCGACGCGACCGGGAGCCGGAGCCGCCCTGGTCGTCGTCCTTGGAGCCGCCGCTGCCACGCCCGCCGTTGCCGCCGTGACCGTGGTCGTGACCGCCGTCGCCGGAGACCGGCTCGGAGGAGACGATGATGCCGCGTCCGTGGCAGTGCTCGCACTCCTGCGAGAAGACCTCGATGAGGCCCGAGCCGACCCGCTTGCGGGTCATCTGGACCAAGCCGAGCGAGGTGACCTCGGCGACCTGGTGCTTCGTGCGGTCACGGCCGAGGCACTCGAGCAGGCGGCGCACGACGAGGTCACGGTTGGCCTCGAGGACCATGTCGATGAAGTCGATGACGATGATGCCGCCGATGTCGCGCAGCCGCAGCTGACGCACGATCTCCTCGGCCGCCTCGATGTTGTTCTTCGTCACCGTCTCCTCGAGGTTGCCCCCGGAGCCGACGAACTTGCCGGTGTTGACGTCGACGACGGTCATCGCCTCGGTGCGGTCGATGACGAGCGAGCCGCCGGAGGGCAGCCACACCTTGCGATCCATCGCCTTGGCGATCTGCTCGTCGATGCGGTGGCCGGCGAAGACGTCCTGCTGGCCGGTCCAGCGCTCGAGGCGGTCGGAGAGGTCGGGCGCGACGTCGTCGACGTAGCCCTTGATCTCGCGCCACGCGTCCTCGCCGGAGACGACCATCTTCGAGAAGTCCTCGTTGAAGATGTCGCGGATGACGCGGACGGTCATGTCGGGCTCGGCGTGCAGGACCGTCGGGGCGCCGCCCTTCTTGCCCTTCTTCGACTCGGCCTTCTCGCTGATGCGCTCCCACGCGGTGGTGAGCCGCTCGACGTCCTTGGTGAGCTCTTCCTCGCTCGCGCCCTCGGCGGCCGTGCGCACGATGACGCCGGCGCGGTCGGGGACGACCTGCTTGAGGATGGACTTGAGGCGGGCGCGCTCCTTGTCGGGGAGCTTGCGCGAGATGCCGGTCATGCTGCCCTCGGGCACGTACACGAGGTAGCGGCCGGGCAGCGAGATCTGCGAGGTGAGGCGCGCGCCCTTGTGGCCGATCGGGTCCTTCGTCACCTGGACGAGGACGGCGTCGCCGGAGGACAGCGCCTGCTCGATGCGGCGGGGCTGGCCGTTGCCGATGCCGTGGGCGTCCCAGTTGACCTCGCCGGCGTAGAGGACGGCGTTGCGGCCCTTGCCGATGTCGACGAAGGCGGCCTCCATGCTCGGCAGGACGTTCTGCACCCGGCCGAGGTAGACGTTGCCCACCATCGTCGAGGTCGTCTCGCGCGAGACGTAGTGCTCGACGAGCACGTCGTCCTCGAGGACGCCGATCTGCGTGCGCTCGCCGGTGGAGCGCACGACCATGACGCGCTCGACGCTCTCGCGACGGGCGAGGAACTCGGCCTCGGTGATGATCGTGCGGCGGCGGCCGGCCTCGCGGCCCTCGCGGCGGCGCTGCTTCTTCGCCTCGAGACGCGTGCTGCCCTTGACGGCCTGCGGCTCGTCGCGCTCCTTGCGGGCCTCGCGGACCTTCGTCACGGTGCCGGGCGGGTCCTCCTGACCCTCGCCCGAGCCGGAGCCGCGGCGGCGACGACGCCGGCGCCGGCTCGAGCCGCCGCCCTCGGAGTCGTCGTCCTCGTGGTCCTGGGCTGCGTCGTCGGCGTCGTCGGAGCCACCGGAGGTCTTGTCCTGCGCGTCCTGGCGGGCCTTGTCGCCCCCGCGACCACCGCGGCCGCCACGGCCGCGGCCGGAGCCACCACCGGAGCCATTGCCGCTGCCCTTGCCGGAGTCGTCGGCCTCGGCCGCGTCGTCGTCCGAGGAGGCCTGGGCCTCCCCCTTCGTGTCCTCGGTGCCCTCGTCCTCGGACGCGCTGTCCTCAGACTTGTTGCGGCCACGACCGCCGCGCCGGCGGCGGCGCCGGGGCTGGTCGGACTGCTCGTCGTCGTCCGCGGTGTCGGCGGCGCGGTCGTCCTGCGAGCTCTCCGGCTCGACGACGGGCTCGGGCTCGTCGTCCTGCGGGCGGGGCTCGGGCGCGGCCTGCGGGGCAGAGGCCGCGCGGCGGGCGCGGCGGGGAGCGACGGGCTCGGGGGCCTGGAAGAGCAGACCGAAGCTCGGCACGCTGGCGGCCGGCTCCTCGGGCTCGTCCTGCTCGTCGTCCGCCTCGGTGTCGTCCTCGGCGGTGTCGTCCGCGATGAGCTCGTCCTGGACCGCCTCGGGGGCGGGGTCCTGGGGGGTCTGGCTCGTCGCGACGCCTTCTTCGAGGGTCTCGTCGGTCGTGCTGGTCTCGTCGGTCGCCATGGTGGCACCTCCTGCGGCACCGCCGGACGCCACGACCAACCCCGATGAGGGGCCGTCCGGCCGCGTGTCGCGGCTCGGCGTGGCGGTCGTGCCACGCCCGGGAAGTCAGTGCTGCCCGGTGAAGGCTCGCGCCGAGCGCGTCACCCCATCGGGCCGACGGTGTCCTCGTCGGTCATCAGCGGATCGATGACCGTCGCGTCCGCCTCGTCCCAGACCCCCTGCTCGAGCCGGGTGACCATCGGTGGCCTCGGCGGTGCGAAGGGCGTGACGAGCGACAGCGCGGTGAGCACGTCGTCGGGGCGCACGGCCGGTGTGGTGTGCCGTACGACCATCGTCAGTATCGCACAGGGAGCATCGGGACCGGCCTCGACACGGGTCTCGCGGACGGGCTCGCGGGCGTCGAAGCTCTTGCGACCGCGCTTGAACATGCGCGACACCTCGACCCGCTCCTGCGCGAGGAAGGCGTCGACGACGCGCTGGAGCTCCTCGACCTCCACCCCGGCGAAGACCATCCGCCAGCGACTCGCCTGCAGCCGGTCGGCGAGCGCCCCGGGCGTGGCGTCGACGACCTGGATGACGTCGATGCCCTCCGGCAGCGCCTCGTCGAGGGCGACTCGCACCGCCTCCGGGTCGACGTGCTCGGTCACCGAGATCTCGAAGTACTCGGCCTCGCTGGCCATGCCCGTCGGGGCGCCGTTGGCGTAGGAGATCTTCGGGTGCGGGTGGAAGCCGGCGGAGAAGGCCATCGGCACCCCCGAGCGACGCAGCGCCCGCTCGAGCGCCCGGGCGAAGTCACGCGTCGAGGAGAAGCGCAGCCGCCCGCGCCGGGCGTACTGCACCCGCAGCTTCTGGACCGGTGGGGGCGGGGGCGGTCCGTCCGGGGTGCGCTGCGGTGACATGGCCACCAAGGGTACGGGGCGCTCCGGGCGCGCCCCACCAGCCACGAGTTTCTCGGGTCCCCCGATAAACCCCCGGTGAGCATGAGTCCGAGACTCATGCGGAGCCGGGGGAAGTCTTGCTCAGCGGGCGAAGGGGGCCCACCACGGGCCCGCGAGCCCCGATCCCCGGGGTGGGGCGCCACACCAGCCACAGGTTTCTCGGGTGACCCGATAAACCCCCGGTGAGCACGAGTCCGAGACTCGTGCTGAGCCGGGGGAAGTCTTGCTCAGCGGGCGAAGGGGGCGGCCGTCACCCCTCGAGGTGGCCCTCGCGGTGGAGGAAGTCGGTGATCGTCTGCCGCGGCCGGTCGCGCAGCTCGGGCCCGTGGGTGAAGGCCGCGAGCGCGTAGTCGACCTCGACGAGGCGGTGCGCCGTCGCCTTCGTCATCGCGTAGCTCGTGCAGAAGGACGCGACCGGCCACCGCACCCCGCGCACGTTGAAGATCGCGTCGCCGGTGACGAGCGTCCCGGTCGGCTCGTGGAGGAAGGACGCGTGCCCCGGCGAGTGCCCCGGGGTGTGGATGACCCGCAGCCCGCCCGCGACGTCGAGGACCTCGCCGTCGAGGAGGCCGCGCTCGACCGGGACCGGGTCGAAGGACCCCTTCGCGAGGCGGTCGAGCAGCCGCCCGAGCCGCAGCGTCCGGTCCCGCGGCGGCGAGGTGCCGGTGCGGGCGTGCTCGACGTCGTCCTCGTGGATCTCGAAGGACCGCCCCGTCTCGCGCGAGACGTGCGCCGCTCCCCCGGCGTGGTCCGGGTGCGCGTGGGTGAGCAGCAGCCGGGTGACGTCGGAGGGGCCCGCGCCGATCGCCCCGAGCGCCGCCATGACCTTCGGCCCCGACCGCGCCACCCCCATGTCGAGCAGGGTCACCTGGCCGTCGCCGTCGCGCAGCACGAAGCCGTTGACGAAGTCGCCGAGCAGCGGGATGCGCCACACGCCGGGGGCGAGGGGGACGACGAGGTCGCGCGCCATCGCACCAGCGTGGCACGGCCGACTTGACGAAGGGGGCCGCGCGCCCCCTTCGCTGCTCCTACGGTGTGCTCATGACACCCCTCGACCGCACCCGGCTGCGCGCGCTGCTGCAGACCGAGACCGCCGCCTACGCCGCCGCCAACCCGCGCAGCCGCGCGCTGCACGAGGAGGGGACGAACCTCTTCGGGCAGGTCCCGATGACGTGGATGCGGATGTGGGCCGGCGGCTTCCCGCTCGGTTTCGAGGCGGCGAAGGGGAACCGCGTCACCGATCTCGACGGTCACGAGCTCGTCGACCTCGCGCTCGGCGACACGGGCGCGATGGCCGGGCACTCCCCCGACCCGACGCTCGCGGCGATCCGGCGCCGCGCCCAGGACCTCGGCGGGCTGACGACGATGCTGCCGACCGCCGACGCGCAGTGGGTCGCCGCCGAGCTGACCCGGCGCTTCACGGTGCCGCGCTGGAGCTTCACCCTCTCCGCCACCGACGCCAACCGGTGGGCGGTGCGCCTCGCCCGCCTCGTCACCGGCCGCAGCAAGATCCTCGTCTTCGGGCACTGCTACCACGGCAGCGTCGACGAGACCTTCGCCCTGCCCGGTCCTGACGGCACGACCGTGAGCCGGCCCGGCAACGTCGCTCCCCCGGTGCCGCTCGACCTCACGACGCGCGCGGCGACGTGGAACGACCTGGCGAGCGTCGAGGAGCAGCTGCGCCACGGCGACGTCGCCGCGGTGCTCACCGAGCCGGCGTTGACGAACATCGGCATCGTCCTGCCCGAGGACGGCTTCATGAGCGGGCTGCGCGAGCTGGCCACGCGGTACGGCGCCCTGCTCATGATCGACGAGACCCACACCTTCTCCGCCGGGTGGGGCGGGGCGACGACCGCGTGGGGGCTGCAGCCCGACGTCGTCGTCATCGGCAAGTCCATCGGCGGCGGGGTGCCGATCGGCGCGTACGGGCTGAGCGAGGAGCTCGCCGCGGACGTCATGCGGCGCACCGAGAGCGGCGACGCCGACATCGTCGACGTCGGCGGGGTCGGCGGCACGCTCGCGGGCAACGCGCTGAGCCTCGCCGCGGCGCGAGCCACCCTCGGCGAGGTCCTCACGCGGGAGGCCTTCGAGCGGATGGAGCGGCTCGCGACCGACTTCACCGCCGGGGTGCAGGACGCCATCGACGCCCACGACCTGCCGTGGTCGGTGAGCCGGCTCGGGGCGCGCGCCGAGTACCGCTTCGCCTCCCCCGCCCCGCGCACCGGCGCGGAGTCGGCGGCCGCGGCGGACGACGAGCTCGACGCCTACCTCCACCTCGCGCTCGTCAACCGCGGCTACCTCATGACGCCCTTCCACAACATGGCGCTCATGTGCCCGACGACGAGCGAAGCCGACGTCGCCGGTCACACCGCGGTCTTCGCGGAGGTGACCGCCGCCCTGCGCGGCTGACTCCCCCTTCGCCCTGACTCCCCCTTCGCCCTGGCTCCCCCCTCGCCGAGGTCTGGCGATCGGTCGTGATCGCGACCGCATGACGACCGATCGCCATACCTCGGCGAAGGGGGGCAGCGGGTCAGGGGGCAGCGGGGTCAGCGGGTGAGGAGCTCCACGAGGTGGATCGCCTCGCGGTCGGAGAGGTCGGCGACCTGGGTCTGGCAGGAGAAGCCGTCGGCGAGGACGACCGCGTCGGGCGCGGCCTCCATCGCCGGCAGCAGCTGCTGGCGCGCCACCTCGACGGACACCTCGTAGTGGCCGAGCTCGACCCCGAAGTTGCCCGCGAGCCCGCAGCACCCGCCGAGCCGCTGCACGGTGGCGCCGGTCCGGGCGAGCAGCGCCTCGTCGGCCTGCCACGTCATCACCGCGTGGTGGTGGCAGTGCGGCTGCGCGACGACGGTCGTGCCGGTGAGGTCGGGCGCGCTCCAGCGGCCCTCGTCCTGCGCCAGGACGAGCAGCTCGGCGACGGTGCGCACGCCCTCGGCGACCGAGCGGGCCGTGTCCGTGTCGACCAGACGCGGCAGGTCGTGGCGCAGCGCTGCGGTGCAGCTCGGCTCGAGACCGACGACCGGGACCCCGGCCGCGACCGCCGGCGCCAGCGCCTCGCTCGCCTGCGCGAGGGTGCTCGCCGCCCGGTCGAGCTGTCCGGTCGAGATGAGGGTGAGCCCGCAGCAGCCCCGCTCCGCCGGGACGAAGGGGGTGTACCCCGCCTGCCGCAGCAGCGTCACCGCGGCCTGGCCGACCCGTGGCGAGAAGTGGTCGGTGAAGGAGTCGACGAAGATCGCGACGGGGTGGTCGAGGCCGGCGGCGTCGCCGGCCGGACGGACGAGGCCCTCGCCGTCGGCCCAGGCCCGGAAGGTCTGGCGCGCGAAGGTCGGCAGGTTGCGGCGGGGGTCGACGCCCGCGAGCGGCAGGGTGAGCCGCTTGGCCCCGGGCAGCGAGGTGAGGGCGTTGACGACCCGGGGCATGCGGGAGGCGATCCGCGAGAGCTCCGGCAGCCGGCCCAGCGAGTAGTGCGAGCGCGGGCGCAGCCGCCCGCGGTAGGTCTGGTGGAGCACCTCGGCCTTGTACGTCGCCATGTCGACGCCGGTCGGGCAGTCGCTCGCGCAGCCCTTGCACGACAGGCACAGGTCGAGGGTCTCGTGCACGGCCGGGTCGCGCCAGCCGCCGCTGATCGTGCCGCCGTCGAGCATCTCCTGCAGCGCGCGGGCGCGGCCGCGGGTCGAGTCCTTCTCCTCGCGGGTGGCCAGGTAGCTCGGGCACATGACGGTGCTCGACGTGCCGGCGGCCCGGCACTTGCCGACCCCGGTGCAGCGGTGCAGCGCCTGGCTGAGGTCGCCGTCGTCCTCGGGGTAGGCGAAGGCGAGCCCGTCGCGCGACCGGGTCACCGGGCGGGCGCGCGGGATGCGCAGCGAGGCCTCGGCCGGGTCGGGGTCGACGAGGACACCGGGGTTGAGCAGCCCGTGCTCGTCGAAGGCGTGCTTGACCGCGCCGAAGAGCGAGATGACCTCGGGCGAGTACATCCGCGGCAGCAGGGCGCTGCGGGCGCGCCCGTCGCCGTGCTCGCCGGACAGCGAGCCCCCGAGCGAGGCGACGAGGTCCGCGGCGTCCTCGACGAGCGAGCGGTAGCGGGCCGGGGCGCCCGGCGAGGCGAGGTCGACGTCGAGGCGGATGTGCAGGCAGCCGTCGCCGAAGTGGCCGTACGGCAGCCCGGTGACGTCGTGCTCGGCGAGCAGCGCGTCGAGCCGGCGCAGGTACTCGCCCATGCGCTCGGGCGGCACCGCGGCGTCCTCCCACCCGGCGTGCGCCGGCCGGTCGCGCGGCGAGCGGCTCGACAGCCCGGCGCCGTCCTCGCGGATGCGCCACAGCGCCCGCACCTCGGCCGGGTCGGTGACCACCCGTGCCTCGACGGCCGGGATCTCGGCGACGACGCGGCGGGCCGCGGCCATCGCCTCGCCCTCGTCGGCCCCGGTGACCTCGACGAAGAGCCAGGCGGCCCCCTTCGGCAGGTCCGGCACGGCGGCCGGGCCGCGACGGCGCGCGGTGACCTCGACGATGCGGCGGTCGATGCCCTCGGCGGCCACGGCGCCGAGCCCGCGCAGCAGGTGGGCGACGTCGCCGGCGGCGTAGATGTCCTCGAAGCCGAGCGCGACGAGGCAGGTCGCCGGCGGGTCGGTGACGAGGCGGACCCGGGCCTGGGTGACGACGGCGAGGGTCCCCTCGGAGCCGACGAGCATCCGCCCGACGTCGCGGCCGTGCTCGGGCAGCAGGTGCTCGAGGGCGTAGCCGCTCACCTGCCGCCCGAAGCGGCCGAGCTCGGTGCGGATCGTCGCGAGGTGGTCGTCGGTGAGCGCGGTGAGGCGGGAGACGAGGTCGTCGGCGCCGGTGAGCGAAGGGGTGCCCCCGACCCCCGTCGTCGTCTCGACGGCGCGGCCGTCGGCGAGCAGCAGGCTCATCGCGGCGATGTTGTCGGACGTGCGTCCGTAGCCGAGCGCGCGGTTGCCGCAGGCGTTGTTGCCGATCATCCCGCCGATGACGCAGCGGGTGTGGCTGCTCGGGTCCGGGCCGAAGCGCAGGCCGTGCTGGCGCGCGCTCGCCTGCAGCGTGGCGTGCACGGTGCCGGGCTCGACGAGCGCGGTCCGGCTCTCCGGGTCGACCTCGAGCACCCGCCCGAGGTGACGGCTGGTGTCGACGACGATGCCCGGGCCGATCGCGTTGCCGGCGCACGAGGTGCCCGCACCGCGTGCCGTGAGGGGCACGCCGGTGCTGCGGGCGACGGCGAGCGCCGCGGCGACCTCGTCGGTGTCGCGGGGCAGCACCACCGCGCGCGGGGGCACGCGGTAGATCGAGGCGTCGGCCGCGTACATGCCGATCGACAGCGGGTCGGTCCGCACGTCGGCGATGCCAGCACGGCGCAGCTCGGCCCCGAGGTCGTCCAGGCTCACGCTCATGCGCGCCATCCTCTCCCGGACCGCGGGGCCGGCCCCAGCCGGTCCCGCAGCGTGGTCACGCCCCGCGGACCATCGACTCCTTGCCCGAGCCGAGGACGGTGAGCGGCAGGAGGGTCTTGCCGGTCGGGCCGACCTCGATGTCGGTGCCCATCTGCGGGCACACGCCGCAGTCGAAGCACGGGGTCCAGCGGCAGTCCTCGACCTCGGTCTCGTCGACCGCGTCGAGCCAGTCCTGCCACAGCCACTCCTTGTCGAGCCCGGAGTCGATGTGGTCCCAGGGCAGGACCTCGCTCTCGCCGCGCTCGCGGGTGGTGTACCAGTCGACGTCGACGCCCGTGCCGGCCAGGCCGCGCTCGGCGCCTGCCATCCACCGCTCGTAGGAGAAGTGCTCGCTCCAGCCGTCGAAACGACCGCCGTCGCGCCACACCTCCTCGATGACCCGGCCGATGCGGCGGTCGCCGCGGCTCAGCAGGCCTTCGACGATGCCGGGCTTGCCGTCGTGGTAGCGGAAGCCGATGGAGCGCCCGTAGCGCTTGTCCGAGCGGATCGCCTCACGCAGCTTGGCCAGGCGGGCGTCGGTCTCCTCGGCGGAGAGCTGGCTGGCCCACTGGAAGGGGGTGTGCGGCTTGGGCACGAAGCCGCCGATGGAGACGGTGCAGCGGATGTCGTTGTGCCCGGCGACCTGACGACCGGTCTCGATGACGCGCTTGGCGACCTCAGCGATCTGCAGGACGTCCTCGTCGGTCTCCGTCGGCAGGCCGCACATGAAGTACAGCTTCACCTGGCGCCAGCCCGCGCCGTAGGCGGCGGAGACGGTCTTGATGAGGTCGTCCTCGGTGACCATCTTGTTGATGACCTTGCGGATCCGCTCGGATCCCCCTTCGGGCGCGAAGGTGAGCCCGGAGCGACGACCGTTGCGGGTCAGCTCGTTGGCGAGGTCGATGTTGAAGGCGTCGACGCGGGTCGACGGCAGCGACAGGCCGGTGTTCGTGCCCTCGTAGCGGTCGGCCAGGCCCTTGGTCACCTCGGCGATCTCGGAGTGGTCGGCCGAGCTCAGCGAGAGCAGGCCCACCTCCTCGAAGCCGGTGGCCTGCAGGCCCGCCTCGACCATCTCGCCGATGCCGGTGATGGAGCGCTCGCGGACCGGGCGGGTGATCATCCCGGCCTGGCAGAAGCGGCAGCCGCGGGTGCAGCCGCGGAAGATCTCGACCGACATCCGCTCGTGGACGGACTCGGCGAGCGGGACGAGCGGCTTCTTCGGGTAGGGCCACTCGTCGAGGTCCATGACCGTGTGCTTGGCGACCCGCCACGGGATGCCGCTCTCGGCCGGCGCGACGCGCTGGATGCGCCCGTCGGGCAGGTAGGACACGTCGTAGAAGGCCGGCACGTACACGCCACCGGTCTCGGCGAGACGGCGCAGCAGCTCCATCCGGCCGCCGGGCGAGCCCTGGGCCTTCCACGCCCCGATGATGTCGGTGGCCGCGAGCACCGCCTCCTCGCCGTCGCCGACGATGGCGGCGTCGATGAAGTCAGCCACGGGCTCGGGGTTGAAGGACGCGTGACCGCCGATGAGGACGATCGGGTCGTCGTCGGTGCGGTCGGCCGCGTGCAGCGGGATGCCCGCGAGGTCGAGCGCGGTGAGCATGTTCGTGTAGCCCAGCTCGGTCGAGAAGGACAGCCCGAAGACGTCGAAGTCGCGCACCGCGCGGTGGCCGTCGACGCTCAGCTGGGGCACCTCGTGCTCGCGCATGAGGGCCTCCATGTCCGGCCACACCGCGTAGGTGCGCTCGGCGAGGGCGTCGTCGCGCTCGTTGAGCACCTCGTAGAGGATCATGACGCCCTGGTTGGGCACGCCCACCTCGTAGGCGTCGGGGTACATGAGGCACCACCGGGTCGTGAGGTCCTCGCCACCGGGGCCGCGTCCGCCGCAGTCCCAGTCCTTGACCGTGGAGTTCAGCTCGCCCCCGACGTACTGGATGGGCTTGCTGACCCGCTCGAGCAGCGGCTCGAGGTCGGCGAAACGAGACTGTCCAGACATGGGTTCCAGGGTAGGTCCCGCCCGCCACCAGCCCAAACGGCCGCCGACGAAGGGGTGTCGGCCCCCCTTCGCGCGGCGGGGAGCGGGGAGGCTGCCGCCGTGCCTCCCGCCCCGTGAGTCGAAGAAGGATCGTCACCTCGAGGTGACGATCCTTCTTCGAACCAGCGAGGGCGGGCGTCAGCCGGCGTACATGCCGTCGATGTCGCCCTTGAACTTGTCGGCGACGACGCGGCGGCGCAGCTTCAGGCTCGGGGTGAGCTCGCCCTCCTCGACGGAGAGGTCGCGGCCGAGGATGGTGAACTTGCCGATCCGCTCCCACTTGTTGAGACCAGAGTTCAGCTCGTCGACGTACCCCTGGACCATGTCGCGGGCCTGGGCCGAGGAGACGATCTCCTCGTACGACGCGTCGCCGAGGCCGTTGGCCTGCGCCCACGGCTTGATCGCCTCCTCGTCGAGCGTGACCAGCGCGGTGACGAAGTGACGCCCCTCGCCGTGCACGAGCAGCTGACCGACGTAGGGGCACAGGCCCTTGAAGGTCGACTCGACCTGCGAGGGGGCGACGTACTTGCCGTTGCTCGTCTTGAAGAGGTCCTTCTTGCGGTCAGTGATCCGCACGAAGCCCCGCTCGTCGATCTCGCCGATGTCACCGCTGTGCAGCCAGCCGTCGGCGTCGAGCGTCTCGGCGGTCGCCTCGGGGTTGTCGTGGTAGCCCTGCATGACGCCCGGGCCGCGCATGAGCACCTCGCCGTCCTCGGCGATGCGCACCTCGGTGCCGATGAGCGGCCAGCCGACGGTGCCGGTGCGCTGGGCGTACGGGCGGTTGACCGTGGCCGCAGAGCTCGTCTCCGTCATGCCGTAGCCCTCGAGGATGGTCAGGCCGGCGCCGTTGAACCACTGCGCGATGTCGGTGTTGAGCGCCGCCGAGCCGGAGATGAAGAAGCGGATGCGCCCGCCGAAGCGGTCCCGCACCTTCGACAGGACGAGCTTGTCGGCCACGGCCAGCTGGGCCTTCTGCACCGGGCTGAGCGAGCGCCCCTCCTGCTCGGCGTCGGCCCGGGCCCGGCCGAGGTCGGAGGCCCAGCGGAAGAGCTTGAGCTTGGCTCCCCCTTCGGCCTCCATGCCCAGGCTCACCCGGGCGTAGACCTTCTCGAAGATGCGCGGGGCGGCAGCCATGAAGGTCGGCCGGACGACCGCGAGGTTGTCGACGATCTTGTCGATCCGCCCGTCGACGGCGGTCGACATGCCGGTGGCAAGCGTGAGCATGAGCAGCTGCTTGCCGAAGACGTGGGCGAGCGGCAGCCACAGGTACTGCACGTCGTCCTGCGTCATCATCCCCGTCGCGGTCGTCGCCGCACCCTGGTAGGTCCACGCCGAGTGCAGCAGGCGCACGCCCTTCGGACGGCCGGTCGTGCCGGAGGTGTAGATGATCGTCGCGAGCGAGTCCGGGCCGGTGCCCTCGATGCGCTCGTCGACGACGCCGGGGGTGGCCTCGAGCACGGCCTGCCCGCGCTCCTCGAGCTCGTCGAGGGTCACGACCCAGTCGTCGCGCTCGACGCCCTCGGGGTCGACGACGACGACCGTGCGCACGTCGGGGATGACCTCGCGGACCTCGCGCAGCTTGGCCACCTGCTCGGCGTCCTCGGCGATGACGACGACGGAGCCGGAGTTGTCGAGGATGTACGCGACGTCGTCGGCGATGGTCGTCGGGTAGATCGTCGTCGTCGCCGCACCGGCGGCCATGATCGCGAGGTCGCCGAGCACCCACTCGATGCGGGTGCTGCACGCGATCGCGACCCGCTCCTCGGCCTCGACCCCGAGGTCGACGAGACCGGCGGCGAGGCGCCACACGCGGTCGCCGAGCTGGGCCCACGTCATCTCGCCCCAGGCGACGCCCTCGGGGTAGCTGTAGGCGGCGCGGTCGGGGGTGGCGGCGATCCGCTCGCGCAGCAGGTGGCCCACGCTCGGGGCCGGGTTCGCCAGCACAGCGGCGTCGTAGGTCTCGTCACTGGGCAGGTTGACGTGGGTCGCGCTCAACGGGGGGCTCCTCGATAGCAGTCGGCCCCCGGCGCCGTCGACGGGGGTCTGTGGTGCACGACCTTCGCATCTGGAGGCGCCGCTGTCACGGGTTCGCGCCCGAAAGTTGCCGCGGAGTGACCCGATCCGCCTCCAGGACAGCCGGATCCGGGCTCAGCGCTCGCGCGGGGCGGCCGACACGACGAGCGCGACCGCGAGCCAGCAGGCGAACATCGAGCTGCCCCCGTAGCTGAGGAAGGGCAGCGGCAGCCCGGTGACCGGCATCACCCCGAGGTTCATCCCGACGTTCTCGACGACCTGCACGCCGAACCACGTCGCGACGCCGACGCACACGAGCCGCCCGAAGTGGTCGGCCCGCGCGGCGGCGAGCCCGATCCGCGCGACGAGCAGGCCGTAGAGGGCGATGATCACCGCCCCGCCGAGGAAGCCGAGCTCCTCCCCCGCGACGGAGAAGACGAAGTCGGTCTCCTGGAAGGGGATCCGGCCCGACTGCGTGAGCTCGCCCGCCCCCAGGCCCGACCCGAGCAGCCCGCCCGAGCCGATCGCCTCGCGCACCTGCTGGGTCTGGTAGCCGATGCCGAGCGGGTCCGCGCTCGGGTCGAGGAAGGTCGTGAGGCGGTCGCGCTGGTAGCCGCTGAGCACCGGCGTGGTGAAGGCCGCGAGCACGGCCCCGCCGGCGACGAGCGCGAGACCGGCGAGCCAGGGCCACCTCGCCCCCGAGGCGACGAGCACCCCGACGGACAGCGCGAGCAGGACGAGGGCGGAGCCGAGGTCGGGCTGGGCGAGGACGAGCAGGACCGGCACGCCGACGACGGCACCGGAGACGAGGACGTCGCGCGTCGTCGGCGCCCGGCCGCGCTCGGCGGCGTCGGCGAGGACCATCGGCAGGGCGACGCACAGCGCCACCTTCGCCAGCTCGGAGGGCTGGACGGACAGCCCCACCGGCAGCTCGACCCAGGACCGCGAGCCGTTGACCGTCGAGCCGAGCGGCCCGAGGACGACGACGAGCGCGGCGACGCTCAGCAGGTAGAGCACCGGGGCCAGCGCGCGCAGGGTGTGCCGGTCGAGCCGCAGGAGGGCGCCGGCCATGACGAGCCCGACGGCGAGGTTGACGAGGTGCTTGACGAAGACGGTGGAGCCCGCGTCGGCGCGGGTCGCCGAGCCGACGAGCAGGGCGCCGACGAGGCTGAGCACGAGCGCGGTGACGACGAGGACGACGTCGCCGCGCAGGAGCAGCTCGCGCACCCGCCCGCCCGGGCGCCGGGCGGTCGCGGTCGGGCTCATCACGCGGCCGCGACGATCAGGGCGCGGTGACGCCGAGGACGGCGCGGGTGCGCTCGACGTCGGTGCTCATCGCGTCGAGCAGCTCGTCGACGGAGGAGAAGCGCAGCGTCGGACGGATCCGCTCGACGAGCTCGACGCCGACCTGCTCGCCGTAGAGGTCGAGGTCGGTGCGGTCGAGGACGTAGGACTCGAGGACACGTCGGACCCCGTCGAAGGTGGGGTTGGTGCCGACCGAGACGGCGGCGGGCAGGCGCCGGTCGGGATGCCCCTCGGGCAGCCCACGCCGCACGAGCCAGCCGGCGTAGACGCCGTCGGCGGGCAGGATGCCCAGGCTGTCCTGGCTCATGTTCGCCGTCGGGTAGCCCAGCTCGCGCCCCCGGTGCTCGCCGTGGACGACCTCGCCGACGACCCGGTGCGGGCGGCCGAGGATCTCGCCGGCGGCCGCGACGTCGCCCTCGGCGAGGAGCCGGCGCACCGCGGAGGAGCTCCAGCGCTCGCCGTCGCCGACGTCGTCGATGACGACGACCTCGAAGCCGTGCTGCTCGCCCAGGGTGCGCAGCAGGTCGACGTCGCCGGTGTAGCCCCGGCCGTACCCCTTCGTGTCCGCGCCGACGACGAGGCAGGTGGCCCCGAGACCCTCGACGAAGGTGGAGACGACGAAGTCCTCGGCGGTGGTCTGGGCGTACTCCCAGGTGAAGGGCACGACGAGGACGCCGTCGACGCCCAGCTCGCCGAGCAGCTCGTCGCGCAGCGCCCCGGGGGCGATGAGCTCGGGCGCCCGCTCGGGGTGCAGGACCTCGACGGGGTGGGGGTCGAAGGTCACCGTGACGGTCGGCAGACCGCGCTCACGACCCTCCGCGAGGAGCCGGTCGAGGATCGCGCGGTGGCCGCGGTGGACGCCGTCGAAGTTGCCGAAGGTCGCCACGCACGGACGCAGGGCGTCCGGGGTGGCCTCGGGAGTGGTCCATCGCTGCACAGCAGCACACTCTACGAAGTCGAGGGGCAGCACGCCGCGCCCGCCCGCCCTCAGCTGCCGGCCGGGGCGAGGACGACGTGCGCCCGCACCCTCGCGCCGGACTCGTCGAGCACCGCGACGAGGGTGCCGTCGGGCCCGATGGCCGCGACCGGCTCGGTGCGCCCGGGCTGCTCCGAGTCGATCCGCTGGCCGTACCCGAGGGCCCGGGCCTGGGCCTCGTCGAGCCGCCGCACGGCGAGCGAGGCGGCCGCCGCGTCGGCGAGCGGGACGAGGGGCATGCTCGCCTCGAGGTCCTCGGCACGCGCGGTGAGCTCGGCGAGGTCCTCCGCGTCGTCGAGGTGGTAGCCGCCGACGCGGGTGCGGGTGAGGGCGGTGAGGTGGCCCCCGACCCCGAGCGCCTCGCCGAGGTCGCGGGCCAGCGCACGGATGTAGGTGCCCGAGGAGACGACGGCGCGCACGTCGAGGTCGACGACGGCGGTGCCGTCGTCGGCGGTCGCAGCACGGCGGTCGAGGACGACGAGCTCGGAGACCGTCACCGGGCGAGCCGGCAGGTCGACCTGCTCGCCGGAGCGCACCCGGGCGTAGGACCGCTCGCCGTCGACCTTGATCGCGCTCACGGAGCTCGGCACCTGCTCGATGTCGCCGGTGAGGGCCGCGACCCCCTGCGCGACCGCGTCGTCGGTCACCGCGGCGGCGTCGACGCTCGCGGTGACCTCGCCCTCGGCGTCGTCGGTGACCGTGCGCTGCCCGAGCCGGATCGTCGCCGTGTACTCCTTGTCGCACCCGACGAGGAAGGTCAGCAGCTTCGTCCCGCGCCCGACGCCGATGACGAGCACGCCGGTGGCCATGGGGTCGAGCGTGCCGGCGTGTCCGACCTTGCGGGTGCCGTACAGCCCGCGGCAGCGGGCGACGACGTCATGGCTGGTCCAGCCCGCCGGCTTGTCGAGGACGACGAGACCGTCGCCGGCGAAGGGGCGACGCGGGCGCGAGGCGGGGCGGCTCACCCTTCGCTCTGGTCCGCGTCCTCGCGGGGCTTCTTGTACGGGTCGGGCTCGCCCGCGTACTGCGCGCCGGTCGCGCTCTGCGCGAGCTGCTCGTCGCGCTCGCGGGTCTGGCGCAGCACGTCGTCGAGGTGCGACGCGGTCTCGGGCAGCGCGTCGGGGATGAGCTCGAGGGTCGGGGTGAGCCGGATGCCCAGCTGGCGGCCGACGAAGGAGCGCAGCTTGCCCTGGTTGGCCTCGAGGACACGTCCGCTGCGCTCGCGCTGGGCGTCGTCGCCGAAGACGGTGTAGAAGACCGAGGCGTGCTGGAGGTCGCCGGTGACACGGACGTCGGTGATCGTCACGAAGCCGAGGTCGGGGTCCTTGACGATCGACTCGAGGTTGCCGGCGATGACCTCCTTGATGCGGTCGGCGATCTTGCGGGCGCGGGCCGGGTCAGCCATGAGGGCACCTCCGTGAGTCGGGACAGGACGAGGACACGGTATGCGATCGCGCGTCCCGCACGGGCACCGGTCAGTAGTCGCCCGGGACGTCGTAGAGGCCCGGGATGGTGCCGAGCAGGCCGGCGACGAAGGCGGCCGCCACGAGGAGCAGCCCGGTGCCGCCGAGCACGGCCCCCGCGACGAGGAGCGGGCGGTGGCGCGAGTCCTCGGCCCCGCGTGCCTGGGTGAGGCCGACGACGGCGGCGACGAGCGCCGCGACGGGGAAGATCCAGCCGATGAACCAGCAGCAGCAGGACGCGGGGATGCCGACGATGCCGAAGACGATCGAGACGATGCCGAGGATCTGCGGGGCCGGGGTGCCCGGGCTCTGCGCGCCGCCGGCCTGGGCGTAGGGGGTGCCGGGCACGTGCTGCGCCCCGTACGGGACCGGTGGGTGGGCCGCACGGGGAGGCACCTCCGGGTACGGCACGTCCGGGCGCGCCGGTCGGCCGTCGCCCGGGACCCCGCCGGGCTGTCCCGGCCCGGGCGGTGGCGGCGGTGGTGTCGTCATGTGCTCCCCCGTCTCAGGTGACGACGCGCCCCGCCCGCGGGAGCGGACGGGGCGCGTCGACGAGCAGCCGCAGGTGGCGGCAGCCGCTCAGTAGTTGTACGTGGCGTTGAGGTCGATGACCCCGGCGGCGACGAGGATCCAGTAGAGGACCGCGATGACCAGGCCGAGGGCACCGGTGGCCAGACCGACGGTGATGAAGGTCTTGAGGTCCGGGCGCGGGTGGGCCTTGGTCTGGTTACGGGCGATGAAGCCCGTGACGAGTGCGACGATCGGGAAGATCGGCAGGGCCCAGCAGCAGCACAGGACGACACCGACGATGCCGAAGCCCATCGAGACGAGGGCGAGGATCTTCGTCGAGTCGCTGCCGGACTTCGGGGCGCCGTACTGGTTCGGCGCGCTGCCGTAGGGGTTGCCCTGCGGGGCGCCGGGACCGGAGCTGCCGTAGGAGGCGCCCGGGGCGCTCGGGTAGGACGAGCCGGAGGGGCCGGACGGGGGCGGGGTGGATCCGGAGCCGGGCGTGGAGCCGGAGCTGGGCGTCGAGCCCGAGCCGGGCGTCGAGCCCGAGCCCGAGGGGTACGGCGACGAGCCGGTCGGGTCGTAGGGCTGGTTGCCGCCGCTGCCGGGCGGAGGAGGAGGCGTGGTCACGAGGATCCCCTGAGAGGTGTTGACGGACACGGTCGGTCGTGCTGCCCGGAGTCTAGGGGCCCACCTGGCCCGGATCGGCGAAGAGCGCGGGCGGCGCGTCCCCCCCGCAGCCGGACCACCTAGCCTGGGGGCCATGACCACCGGACGGCTCCCCGTCGTGAGGGCCGTGCGCAGCCTGGCCCTCACGACGAGCGCTGTGGGTGCCGGGCTCCTCGCCCACTGGCACGCTGGCGGGACCACGCCCCACCCGGTCGCGCTGCTCGTCCTGCTCCTCGTGCTCACCGTGCCGGTGGCGCGGCTCAGCGCACGGCGGGTCTCCCCCGCCGTCGCGACCGTGGTGCTCGGCGCGGGCCAGGGTGCGATCCACCTGCTCGGCGCCCTGGGGGGCACCACCTCCTCGCACGCGTCGTCGCACGGCGGCCACGAGGTCGTGCACCTCGGGCCGCTGCCCGCCGGCTCGACCGACGGCGGCGGGCTGACCATGCTCGGGCTGCACCTCGTCGTCACGCTCGCCCTCGCTGCCCTGTGGTCGCGCGGCGAGCAGGCCCTCTTCGCCGTCGTGCGCCGGCTGCGCCCGCCGGCGCTCCCCCGCTGGTCGGTGCCAGGAGCACCGGCGGTGCTCGTCGCGGTCGTCGCGCCGCGAGCGCGCAGCCTGACCCGGTGGCACCCGAGCCGGGCCCCACCTCTCCCTGTGAGCTGATCCCCCTTCGCGCCTCCCGGCGCACCACCGGACGCACCCCGTGCGCCCGGCCCTGCCCGCACGCCGCGGGCCCCATCGCTCACAGGAGAAGACACCCATGCGCACCACTCACCGCCGCGCCCTGCGCGCGCTCGTCGGCCTCGCCGCCGTCACCACCCTCGCCGCCTGCGGGTCGGGCAAGACGACCTCGACCACGACGGCCTCGTCCTCCTCGGCCGCCTCGACGTCCACCCCGGCGCTCACCGTCACCGACGGCTGGGTCAAGGCCGTCGACGCCTCGCAGGACATGACCGCCGCCTTCGGCACGCTGACGAACACCGGTGACGAGGACGTCGTCATCACCGGCGGTCGCTCCGACCTCGCCGGGATGGTCGAGGCCCACGTCATGAGCAAGGACGAGAACGGCGCCATGGTCATGGAGGAGGCGAAGGACGGGCACACCGTCCCCGCCGGGGGTGAGCTCGAGCTCACCCCCGGGGGCGCCCACCTCATGCTCATGGACCTCTCGAGCGACGTCGTCGCCGGCGAGGACTACGTCGTCACCGTGACGACGGCGGACGGCCAGGAGGTCGACCTCACCTTCGCCGGCCGGGAGTTCTCCGGCGCCGAGGAGGAGTACGCGCCCGACATGCCCGGCATGTCGCAC
The DNA here is from genome assembly GCF_003721155.3 of Janibacter melonis. Lineage (NCBI taxonomy): Bacteria > Bacillati > Actinomycetota > Actinomycetes > Micrococcales > Intrasporangiaceae > Janibacter > Janibacter melonis. The sequence continues at coordinate 1,243,189 of NZ_CP044548.2, forward strand.
GACGGGCACGGCGAGACCTCGGCGACGTCGAGCTCGAGCCGATGACCCCCGGCTCCTCCGGGGGCCACGGGCTGCGTCGTCGGACCCTGCTCGGGTCCGGCGTCGGCGCCGCTCTCGCCGGCTCGGCGGCCGTGCTCACGGCCGCCGGCCCGGCGCGGCCGGTCGCAGCCGCGGCCGAGCAGACGTCACCCGGACCGCGCACCGTCGCCTTCTACGGCGACCGCCAGGCCGGGGTGACGACGCCCCCGCAGACCCACACCCGGTGGGTCGCCCTCGACCTCGCCCGTGGCAGCGACCTCGCCGACCTGCGCCGTGTGCTGCGGATGTGGACGCAGGACCTCGCCCGGATCACGCAGGGCGTGCCGCCGCTGGCCGACCACACCCCGGAGCTGACCCTCGACCCCGCTCACCTCAGCGTGACCGTGGGCCTCGGGCGGAGCGCCTTCGCCCGGCTCGGGCGGCTCGACCTCGCGCCGCCGTGGCTGCGGGACCTCCCCTCCTTCGCGACCGACGCGCTGCAGGACCGCTGGAGCGGGGGCGACGTGGTGCTCCAGATCGGGTCGAGCTCGCTCGAGGCCACGGCCCGCGTCCAGCGGGCTCTCGTGCGGGCGGCCGGCTCGACGACGACCTCGCGGTGGACCCAGGCCGGGCACCGCGGCCCGTCGCCCGAGCCGTCGTGGGCCACGCAGCGCAACGCCTTCGGCCAGGTCGACGGCACCGTGCAGCCGGCCGTCGACGGGCTCGACGACGACCTGCTGTGGCGCGACGCGAGCAGCGGGGCGTGGGAGCACGCGAGCACGCTCGTCTTGCGCCGGGTCGCGATGAACCTCGACACCTGGGAGCAGCTCGACGGGCACGCGAAGGAGGCGGCGATCGGCCGCCGCCTCGGCGACGGCGCCCCGCTCACCGGCGGCGGGGAGCGCACTCCCCCGGACCTGCACGCGACGGACGCCGACGGCCTCACCGTCATCGACCCGTCGTCGCACATGGCCCGAGCGATGCCGCGCGAGCCGTGGGAGCGCTTCCTGCGCCGGCCGTACTCCTTCGAGCTGCCCGGGGCCGACGACGTCGGCACGCTCACCCGCGCGCAGACCGCGCGCTCGGCCCACGGCCTGCTCTTCGCGGCCTACTGCGCCGACGCCCACCGCCAGTACGTGCCCGTCCAGCGCCGCCTCGCCGAGGCCGACCTGCTGAACATCTGGACGGTCACTACCGGCTCGACGCTCGTCGCGGTCCTGCCGGGGGTGCACCCGGGTGAGGCCCTCGGCGAACGGGTCCTCGACGGCTGAGCCGGCCCGGGCACGACGAAGGGGTGACCCTCCCCGCGTGGGAGGGTCACCCCTTCGTCGTGATGATCCGGGCGTGTCAGGCGCGCGGCTTCTCGCGCATCTCGTAGGTGGCGATGAGGTCATCGAGCTGCAGGTCGTTGTACGACCCGAGGTTGATGCCGCACTCGAAGCCCTCGCGGACCTCGGTGACATCGTCCTTGAAGCGCCGCAGACCGGCGATCTCGACGTTCTCCGCCACGACGACACCCTGGCGCGTGATGCGCGCCTTCGTGCCGCGCTTGATCTCGCCGCTGCGCACGATGGAGCCGGCGATGTTGCCGAACTTGCTCGAGCGGAAGATCTCGCGGATCTCGGCGGTGCCGAGCTCGACCTCCTCGTACTCCGGCTTGAGCATGCCCTTGAGAGCCTGCTCGATCTCCTCGATCGCGTTGTAGATGACCGAGTAGTACCGGATCTCGACGCCCTCGCGCTCGGCGACCTCGGCGTTCTGGCCCTCGGCCCGCACGTTGAAGCCGATGATGATCGCGTCGGACGCCATCGCGAGGTTGATGTTGTTCAGCGTGATCGCGCCGACGCCGCGGTCGATGATCCGCAGGTCCACGTCGTCGCCGACGTCGATCTGCAGCAGCGCGTCCTCGAGCGCCTCGACCGAGCCGGACACGTCGCCCTTGAGGATGAGGTTGAGCGTGTCGATCTTGCCGGCGGCGATGACCTTGTCGAGGTCCTCGAGGCTGATCCGCTTGCGCGCCTTGGCCAGCGAGGCCTGACGGTCCGCGGCCTCGCGCTTCTCGGCGATCTGGCGCGCGGTGCGGTCGTCCGGCGCGACGACGAAGGTGTCGCCGGCGCGGGGGACGCTCGACAGGCCGAGCACCTGGACCGGACGGGACGGGCCCGCCTCGTCGAGGGTGTTGCCGTGCTCGTCGAGCAGCGCACGGACGCGTCCGTAGGCGCTGCCGGCGACGATCGCGTCACCGACGTGCAGGGTGCCGGCCTGGACGAGGACGGTGGCGGTCGCGCCGCGGCCCTTGTCGAGGTTGGCCTCGATCGCGACACCACGGGCGTCACGGTCGGAGTTGGCCCGCATGTCGAGCGCCGCGTCGGCGGTGAGCAGGACGGCCTCGAGGAGGCTGTCGATGTTCTGCCCCTGACGGGCGGAGACGTCGACGAACATCGTGTCGCCGCCGTACTCCTCGGCGATGAGGTTGTACTCGGTCAGCTGACCGCGCACCTTCATCGGGTCGGCGCCCTCGACGTCGATCTTGTTGACGGCGACGACGATCGGCACGTCCGCGGCCTGGGCGTGGTTGAGCGCCTCGATGGTCTGCGGCATGACGCCGTCGTCGGCGGCCACGACGAGGATCGCGATGTCGGTGACCTTCGCACCACGGGCACGCATGGCCGTGAAGGCCTCGTGACCGGGGGTGTCGATGAAGGTCAGCGCACGGTCGACGCCCTCGTGCTCGCGGTGGATCTGGTACGCACCGATGTGCTGCGTGATGCCACCGGCCTCGCCGCCCTGGACGTCCGCGTTGCGGATCGCGTCCAGGAGGCGCGTCTTGCCGTGGTCGACGTGACCCATGACGGTGACGACCGGCGGACGCGGCGAGAGGTCCTCGTCCTCCTCGTCGGCGATGCCCGTCTCCAGGTCGATGTTGAAGGAGTCGAAGAGCTCGCGCTCCTCCTCCTCCGGCGAGACGATCTGGATGTCGTAGCCGAGCTCGGCGCCGACCAGCTCGAAGGTCTCCTGGTCCAGCGACTGCGTGGCCGTGGCCATCTCGCCGAGGTTGAAGAGCACCGTGACGAGCGACGCCGGGTTGGCGTTGATCTTGTCGGCGAAGTCGGTCAGGGACGCACCCTGACGCACGCGGACGACCGTCGTGCCGTCGCCCCGGGGGACGATGACGCCGCCGATCGACGGCGCCTGCATCTGCTCGAACTCCTGGCGCTTCGCACGACGGCTCTTGCGCTGCTTGTTGCGACCGCCACCGCGACCGAAGGCACCCTGGGTGCCGCCACGACCGCCGGGACCACCGCGGTAGCCGCCGGGACCACCGCCACCGGGACGACCGGGGCCACCCGGGCCACGACCGGCGGCGCCACCACGGGCACCGGGACCGCCGCGGGGGCGCTCACCGGGACGCGCGACCGAGCTGCTCGCCGGCATCATGCCGGGCGTCGGGGCACCCGGACGGGGACCGCCCGGACGCGGGCCGGCCGCACCGGCGCCGGCACCCGCCGCGCCACCGGGGCGCGGGGGACGCTGACCCGGACGAGGCATGCCCTGGGCGGGGGCGAAGGGGTTGTTGCCGGGACGGGGGCCGCCGGAGCCGCCACCGCCGTCACGACGGGTCCCCATGCCCTGCGAGGAGGCGAAGGGGTTGTTGCCGGGGCGCGGCGCACCGCCACCACGGGTGCTGCCCGAGCGCGGAGCGGCGCCGGGGCGACCGCCACGGTCACGGGCGGCAGGCGCCTCGGGACGGCTGGGGCGCGGACCCGGGGTCGGACCGCCGGCGGCGGGACGTGCCGGGGCCTCGGGCTGGCTGGGGGCCGGGCGCGGGCCGGGCGTGGCGCTCGGCTTCTCCGCAGGGGCGGCCTGGGGCGCCGGGCTCGGCGCGGGGGCCGGGCTCGGGGCAGGGGCCGGAGCCGGGGCGGCGGGTGCCGCCTCGGCGGGCTTCGGGGCAGCAGGGGCCTCGGCCGGCGTGGGGGCCGCCGGGGCGGGAGCTGCGGGGGCAGGGGCCGCCGGGGCCTTCGGACCCGGACGGGGGCCGGGCGAGGGGGCAGCACCGGACGCGGGCTTCGCGGCGGGTGCGGACTCCTTGGCGGCGGACTTCTTGCCGGCCGGGGCGGCCGGGGGGTTCTCCTGGACCCGGCGCACGACCGGGGCCTCGATGGTCGAGCTCGCGGACTTCACGAACTCGCCCATCTCCTTCAGATGCGCCAGCAGATCTTTGCTGGACACGCCGAGCTCCTTGGCGAGCTCGTGGACACGGACCTTAGCCACGTTTCTCCTTCTCCTGGTCCGCGTCGATTAGAAGAAGGCGCGGACCGTCGTCAGTGCAGGGGGATGCTCATCGCTGAGTACTCATCGGGTGCTCATCAGCGTCAAACCCGCTCTCGGTGTCTGTTCGGACGGTTCATCGCTGCGCGTGGTCTGCGACCCAGGACCGCAGGTCGTCGATCCCTCCGGGGCTGCAGCGCAGCGCCCGGGCGAAGGCCCGGCGACGTACGGCGAGGTCGAAGCACCGGAGGTCGGGGTGGAGCCATGCCCCACGTCCCGGCGCCCGGCGGCGCGGGTCCGGCACGAGGACGGTCAGACCGTCCGGGTGCGTCTCCGCGACAACTCGCAGCAAGATCGACCGGCTATCCGTGCCGCGGCACCCGATGCAGGTCCGCAAGGGACCCGAAGGGGCAGCCGGAGCCCGGAGTCCAGTCCGGTCGGTCTCCTCAAGTCTAGCGCGTCCGCCCGCGGCGTCAGGCACGCCCCGCCTCGGGCGCCCCGGAGGGGGCGGTGTCGGGACGGATGTCGATGCGCCAGCCGGTGAGCTTGGCGGCCAGGCGGGCGTTCTGCCCCTCCTTGCCGATCGCCAGGCTCAGCTGGTAGTCGGGCACGATGACGCGCGCCGAGCGCAGCGTGGGGTCGACGACCTCGACGGACTGGACCTTCGCCGGCGACAGCGCGGCGGCGATGAAGTCCTGGGGACGCTCGGAGTAGTCGACGATGTCGATCTTCTCGCCCTGGAGGTGGTCCATGACCGCCCGGACGCGCTGACCCATCGGGCCGATGCACGCCCCCTTCGCGTTGAGACCGGGCACCTTGGAGCGCACGGCGATCTTCGTGCGGTGGCCGGCCTCGCGGGCCAGGGCCGCGATCTCGACGCTGCCGTCGGCGATCTCGGGGACCTCGAGGGCGAAGAGCTTGCGCACGAGGTTGGGATGGGTGCGCGACAGGCCGATCTCCGGGCCGCGCATGCCGCGACGCACGGAGACGACGTAGGTCCGGATCCGCTCGCCGTGGACGTAGCGCTCCCCCGGCACCTGCTCGGCGAGCGGGAGGATGCCCTCGACGGTGCCGAAGTCGACGGTGACGTGGCGCGGGTTGGGGCTCTGCTGGATGACGCCGGCGACGATGTCGCCCTCGCGGCCGCGGAAGTCGCCGAGGACCGCCTCGTCCTCGACGTCGCGCATGCGCTGGACGATGACCTGGCGGGCCGTCGCGGCGGCCACCCGGCCGAAGTCGGAGGGGGTGTGCTCGAACTCGGGACCGACCTCGCGGCGCAGCCGCGGACGGACGGGCTCGCCGTCCTCGCCGACCTCGCCCTCGGGGGCGGGCTCCTCGACGACGGTCTCCTCGCGCGCCCACACGACGACGTGGCCGTGCTTGCGGTCGAGCTCGACCCGGGCGTGCTTGTAGGCGCCCGGGGTGTGGTGGTAGGCGCCGAGGAGCGCGGCCTCGATCGCCTCGACGAGCACGTCGAAGGGGATGTCGCGCTCGCGCTCGACCGCCCTCAGGGCGTGGATGTCGATGTCCATGGGTGTCCTACCTGCTCTCGTCGGGCTGCTCGGGCTGGTCGCTGGGCGACTCGGTCTCGTCCGCGTCCGGACGGCTGAACTCGACCTGGACCCGTCCGCGGGTGATGTCTGGGAGGGGGATCTCGACCTCGCTCGCCGGCGTCTTGCGCTCGGCGGGGATCTGCAGGCGAAGGGTGCTCGGCGTCACCTCGAGGACGCGGCCGGTGACCGGTCCCCCGTCGGTGCGCTCGACCTCGACGAGCCGGCCGAGGTTGCGGCGCAGGTGCTCGGGGGTCGTCAGCGGGCGGCTCACCCCGGGGGTGCTCACCTCGAGGGTGTAGGGCTGTGATCCGAGCGCGTCGCTCGCGTCGAGGACGTCGCTCACCGCGCGGGTGGCGTCGGCCACCTCGTCGAGCGAGAGCGGCTCCACCGGGTCGGTCCCGCCGAGCCCGTCGAGGGCGCGGTCGACGGTCACCCGGACGACACGACGACGCCCGGCCGGCGTCACGGTGACGTCGTCGACGACGACGTCCGCCCCCAGGGCGGGCGCGACCAGCTCGCGCAGATCGTGCTCAAGGCTCATGGGTGGGCCTTCCGTGTGAAGTTGAGGGGCCGGGCTGGCTGGTCACTCTAGCCCGGGAGCAGGGCGTCGCGCACGCCGCGACGGCGCGCTGGCGGTCCGGGAGCGACCCACCGGCCGTGGCAGCATGGCCCGGTGCCCGTGACCCCTTCGCCCTCCCGCCGAGCCCTCCTGCTCGGGACGGTCGCGGCGGTCTCGCTCGGCGGCTGCGGCGTCCGGCTCGAGGACGACGCCCCCGACATCCCGATCCTGCCCCGGCGCACCCCGGTGCCCGGCGAGGTCCCCCTGCTCGCCCTGCTCAGCTCGCTGTCGCACGAGAGCGCCGACGACAGCGTGCCGCAGGGCTCGGCCCCCGCGCGGGCGCAGGTGCTGCGCGCCTCGCTCGTCGAGCTCGAGGTGCCGGCGCGCGAGCTCGACGACGCCGAGGCGCGCGTCCCGACGTGGGGCGAGGGCGAGGACGTCGCCGTCTACGAGAGCGCGCTGCGCGAGTGCCCGCCCGGGCTCGTCCAGCAGGTCGGCAGCATGGCCGTCGGCCGGGTCTTGCGCGGTCCCGCGCGGCTGTGGGGACGCGACAGCGCGGCGGCGTGGTCGAGCACCGACGCGGCCGTCTCGGCCGCCGCCGACACCCGGGCCGCGACGTGGGTGCTCACCGTCGCCGCGGCGAAGGCCTCCGGCGCGGAGCAGACCCGGATCACCGACCTCGTCGACGACCTCGAGGACCTCCTCGCCCGCCAGGTGAGCGCCGGCGAGGACGACGGCAGCCGCGCCCCGCTCGGCTACGACCTCGAGGCGAGCACGCGCACCCCGCAGGCTCGCCGCGAGCTCGCGGCGACGGTCCTCGACCGGATGGCCGGCCGACTCGTCGCCCTCCTGCCCGATCTCGCGGAGGACCGGGACGCCGCGCACGAGGTCGTCACGTGGGCCGCCCGGGTCTACCGCCTCGGTCGGCCCTGGGGGGTCACGGTCGACGAGCTGCCGGGCTTCGGGTCCTGAGCCGGGTGGAGCTGCCCCCGGCCCTCGTCGAGGGTGTGCGCGGGCTCGAGCCCGACGGCGGCCCGAGCGGCGCCGACTGGGTGGACGCCCTGCCTGCCCTCCTCACCGCGGTGCTCGAGGACTGGGGTCTCGTGCCCGACGGCCCCGCGCGCCACGGGCGGACGGCGCTCGTCGTGCCCGTCGCGGGCGCGGACCTCCCGCGCGGCGGAGCCGCGCTGAAGCTCGTGTGGCCCCACGCCGAGGCGGCGACCGAGCACCTCGCGCTGCGCCGCTGGGACGGCGACGGCGCCGTGGGGCTCCTGCGAGCCGACCCCTCGCGCGGCGCGCTGCTCCTCGAGCGGCTGCGCGACGAGGACCTCACGCAGATGTGGGACGAGCAGGCCTGCGAGGTCGTCGCCGAGCTCTACGGACGGCTGCACGTCGCGCCCTACCCGCAGGCCCCGCGGCTGTCGACGTGGCTCGCGCACCAGTCCGAGGCGCTCGCCGCGTCCGGGGACGTGCTCCCCCGGCGGCTCGTCGCCCGGGCCCGCTCGCTCATGACGCAGATCGCGCAGGACCCCGCCTGCGACGCGACCCTCGTGCACACGGACCTCCACTTCGAGAACGTGCTCTCCGACGGCACCGACTGGGTGGCGATCGACCCCAAGCCGATGGCCGGGCACCCGGCCTTCGAGATCGCGCCGATGCTGGGCAACCGCACCGACGAGATGGGCACGGGGTCCTCCCTTCGCTACCTCGTGCGCCGCCGCGCCGAGGTGCTCTGCGAGCGCTCCGGGATCGCGTGGGAGCAGGCCCGCGACCACACCGTCGTGCGCGAGTGCGTCACCGCGATGTGGGCCACGCAGGCGGGCGACCGCGACCGTGTCTCGCTCGCGATGTCGCTCGTCAAGGCGCTCGAGGACTGACCCGCGCCTCACGGACCCGTGGCGGTCCCCCTTCGCCCGCTGAGCAAGACTTCCCCCGGCTCGGCACGAGTCTCGAACTCATGCTCACCGGGGGTTTATCGGGTGACCCGAGAAACCTGTGGCTGGTGGGGCGCCCGCGGAGCGGCCCGCACCCTTGGTCATCGTTCTGGACCGATCACCTGACCTCGTGCGTCGTCACCGATCCCGGCGGGACGGGCTCGTCCCAGTCGACGTCGCGGTGCGACGTCGAGCGCAGCCACGCCAGGGCCGCGCGGATCGTGTGCTCGTGGCTGATGACGACGAGGTGCTCGCGCTGCTCGAGCAGGGCCGGTGCCAGCCAGGCACCCACCCGCTCGAAGACGTCGTGCATCGACTCGCCCCCGCCCCAGCGCACCTCGCTGACGTGCTCTCCCTCGGGCACCGGCTCGGCGCGCAGCGTGCGCGCCTCGCGCCCCTCGAGGTCGCCGAGCGACTGCTCGCGCAGCCCCGGCTCGTGGCGCACCGAGGCCGTCCAGCCGGAGGGGCGGAGGGCGACGGCGAGGACCTGCGCGGTCTCGAGCGCACGGCGCAGGTCGCTCGACCACAGCCACAGCGAGCGCTCCCCGCGCGGCACCCCGATCCGGGAGCCGAGGGTGAGCCCGGCTCGCGCGGCGTCGGCCCGACCGGTCGCGGTGAGCTCGGCTTGGTCGGCGCCGCAGTAGGCCCCCTGGACCCGCCCGTCGCGGTTCCACGTCGACTCCCCGTGGCGGACGAGGTGCACGTGCGTCGGGCTCACGCGGGTCACGCTAGCCGCGGACCGTAGGGTGGCGCCTCGTGAGCGGGCTGCTGGTCACCGGGACCTCGTCGGACGCGGGCAAGTCGCTCGTCGTGACGGGGCTGTGCCGCGTGCTCGCGCGCCGTGGCCTGTCGGTCGCGCCCTACAAGGCGCAGAACATGTCGAACCACTCGATGGTGTGCCGCGACGGCTCGGAGATCGGGCGGGCCCAGCACCTCCAGGCCCAGGCGGCCGGGGTCGAGGCCACCTCCGCGATGAACCCCGTGCTGCTCAAGCCGGGCAGCGACCGACGCGCCCACGTCGTCGTCCGGGGCCGCCCCGCGGGCGAGCTGCGCGCCGGCGAGTACGCGACCGGTCGGGCCCACCTCGCACAGGCGGCCTTCGCCGCCTTCGAGGAGCTCGCGCAGACCTACGACGTCGTGGTGTGCGAGGGCGCGGGCTCGCCCGCCGAGATCAACCTGCGCGCCGGCGACTACGTCAACCTCGGCCTGGCCCAGCGCTTCGGGCTGCCGACGGTCCTCGTCGGCGACATCGACCGCGGCGGCGTCCTCGCCGCCCTCTACGGCACGTGGGCGCTCGTCTCCGACGACGACCGCCCCCTGCTCGCCGCCTACCTCATCAACAAGTTCCGCGGCGACGCCTCCGTCCTGCAGCCCGGCCTCGAGGAGATCACCCGCCGGACCGGCATGCCCTCGCTCGGGGTGCTCCCGTGGCTGCACGACGTGTGGCTCGACTCCGAGGACTCGCTGTCGATGGGCGCGTGGGGCGATGCCGACGACGGCGTGCCCGACGACGCCCGCCTGTCGGTCGCGGTCGTGCGCCTGCCGCGCACCTCCAACGGGACCGACGTCGACGCCCTCGCCGCGGAGCCCGGCGTCGACGTGCGCGTCACGGTCGACGCCGACCTCGCCCGCGAGGCCGACCTGCTCGTCCTGCCGGGCTCGCGCGCCACGACCTCCGACCTCGCCTGGCTGCGCCGCACGGGTCTGGCCGACGTCGTGCGCGACCGAGCCGCTCGCGGCGCCCCGGTGCTCGGCATCTGCGGCGGCTACCAGATGCTCCTCGACGAGATCGTCGACGACGGGGTCGAGGGCGACGGGACGGGGGGCGAAGGGGGTGCCCCGACCGGGTCCGTGGCCGGCCTGGGCCTGCTGCCCGGTCGCGTCGTCTTCTTCGAGGACAAGGTGCTCGCCCGCCCCACCGGCCGCTGGCGCGGCCACGACGTCGAGGGCTACGAGATCCACCACGGCGTCGTCACCCCCGAGGGCGGCGAGGACTTCCCCGGCGGTCACGCCGTCGGGCCGGTCATCGGCACGATCTGGCACGGCACCCTCGAGTGCGACGACTTCCGCCGTGAGCTGCTGCGCGAGGTCGCCACGACGACGGGGTCCCGGTGGGCCCCGCAGGCGGGGGCCTCCCCCTTCGCCGCCCGACGCGAGCAGATGATCGACGTGCTCGCCGACGCGATCGAGACCCACGTCGACGTCGACGCCGTCCTCGCCCTGGCCCAGGAGACCCGATGAGCACCCGCCGCATCCACGTCATCGGCATCGGGGCCGGCTCTCCCGAGCACGTCACCGCCGAGGCGGCCGCCGCGCTCGCCGAGGTCGACGTCTTCCTCGTCGCCGACAAGGGCGAGACCAAGGACGAGCTCGTCGCGCTGCGCCGCTCGATCTGCGAGCGCTTCGTGCCCGCCGACCACCCCTACGAGGTCGTCGCGGTGCCCGACCCGCAGCGCGGTCCCGACGCCGCCCGCGACGGCGCGCAGTACGCGAAGGGGGTGGCCGACTGGCACGCCGCCCGCACCGAGGCGTACGTGCGGGTCGTCGAGGGGCTGCCGCCCGAGGCGGTCGTCGGCTTCCTCGTGTGGGGCGACCCGGCCTTCTACGACAGCACGATCCGGGTGGTCGACGCGATCGGCGAGCGGCTCGCGACGACGGTGCGGGTCATCCCGGGGATCTCGGCCTTCCAGGCGCTGGCCGCCGCGCACGGCGTCGTCCTGCACCGGGTCGGCGAGCCGGTGCACATCACCACCGGGCGTCGGCTCGTCCACGACTGGACCCGGGCGGGCGAGGCCGGGCTCGACCTCGGCACCGTCGTCGTCATGCTCGACGGGCACCTGCGCTGCCGCGAGCTCGTCGCGACCGCCCCGGCGACGACGATCCACTGGGGCGCCTACGTCGGCATGCCCCAGCAGGAGCTGCGCTCCGGACGCCTCGACGAGGTGATCGACGACGTCGTCGAGCTGCGGGCCCGGCTGCGCGAGGAGCACGGCTGGGTCATGGACGTCTACGCGCTGACGCCGTCTCGGTCGTAGGTCTCGAGGCTCCTCGCTGCGCTCGTCGCACCTCGACCAGCGAGTCGGTGCAGGGTCAGCGGGTGCGGGCGGCGACCCGGCGCACGGCGAGTCCCTGGAGGACCAGCGACGCGGCGAGGCAGGCACCGACCCCTTCGCCCGAGCGCAGCCGCAGCGCGAGCAACGGCTCGAGACCGAGCTCGCGCAGGACGAGCGCGTGGGCGCGCTCGCGGCTCACGTGCCCCGCGAGCAGGTAGGCCTGCGCCGCCGGCTCGAGGCGTGACGCGACCAGCCCCGGCAGCGACCCGGCGAGGCCGTCGAGCACGACGGGCGCGCCTGCCGCGGCCGCACCGAGGGTGACCCCGGTGAGCAGCGCGATCTCCGGTCCGCCGAGCGCGGCGAGGAGGCGAAGGGGGTCGCGCTCCCATGCGGTGCGGGCGAGAGCGGACGCGACGACCTCGCGCTTGCGCGCGACCATCGCGGCGTCCGAGCCGGAGCCCAGGCCGACGGCGTCCTGCGGCTCGAGGTCGAGCAGGGCGCAGGCGAGGGCGGCGGCCACCGTCGTGTTGCCGACGCCGACCTCGCCGAGGCACACCAGACCCCTCGAGCCCGCGGACCGCCCGATCTCACGGCCGGCGGCGAGCAGGTCCGCGACGTCGGTGTCGCTCATCGCGTCGGCCGTCGCGAGGTCACCGCGCACCCCGGCCGGGCGGGCGTCGTGGGCGCCGCGCACCGGCGCGGCGACCCCGGCGTCGACGGCGACCACGGCGAGCCCGGCACCCGCAGCGGTCGCGGCGCCGAGCGAGCTGCCGGCCACCGTCGCCGAGAGGACGTCGTGCGTCGTCTCGGACGGGTAGGCGCTCACGCCGAGCGAGGTCACCGGGTGGTCGGCCCCGGCGAGCACGAGAGTGCCGCCGACGACGTCGCCCGCCCCGACCGCGAGCACCCGGCTCAGGGCGCGGTCGAGCACGCCGAGCGACTCCGGCGGCGAGAGCAGCTCGTCGGCGGCGTCGGTCGCGCCGACGAGACGCTCGGGCTGCGGGCCGCGCAAATGCGAGACGGGTCGGGCGGGCCCGCCCTCGTCGGCGGGCCAGCGCTCGCGCACGACCACCTCCTCGAGCGGCGCCCGACGCGACCACGCCGCGCGCTCCAGCCCCGGTGACGGGGGCCGCTCGTCGGGCCAGCCGAGGCACAGCCAGCCGAGGGTGACGACGCCGTCGGGCAGGGCGAGCAGGTCGGCGAGCTCGTCGGGCTCGAAGAGGGTCACCCAGCCCATCCCGAGCCCGTGCGCGCGGGCGGTGAGCCACATGTTCTCCACCGCGGTCGCGCACGACCACAGGTCGGCGTCGGGGTAGGTCGCCCGGCCGAGGACTCCCCCGGCCGGGACGCGCCGGTCACACGCGACGACGACGCCGACCGGCGCCTCGCGCAGGCCCTCGAGCTTGAGGTCGAGCATGCGCGCCGCCCGCTCCGAGGACAGGTGGGCGGCCTGCTGCGCCCGGCACCGGTCGGCCATCGCCGCGGCCCGGTCCCGGGTGGCGGGGTCGGTGACGACGACGAAGCGCCAGGGCTGCGAGTGCCCGACGCTCGGCGCCCGGTGGCCGGCCTCAAGGACCGCGGTGAGCAGCTCCTCGGGCACCAGGTCGGGTCGGAAGCGACGGATGTCGCGGCGCCCGGTGACGACCGCGGCGAGCGCCTCGGTGACGTCCTCGCCCATCGCCCAGCCGGCGGGGTCCTCGCGCCGCTGCGCCGCGCTGCTGGTGTCGCCGATCGTCGGGACCGGTCGGGCGTAGCGCCCGGTCCCCCCTTCGCGACCCGTCACCGCGTCGCGCTCGGACACCCCTTCGCCCTCGGTCACGCCCGGGCGTCCACCGCGCCGCCGACGCCCACGACGTCGTCCGCGTCGTCCTCGAGGTCGCCCTCGACGTCGAGGTAGACCTGCTGCATCTGGGTGATGACCTCGGGGTCGGGCTCCTGCCACAGACCGCGCTCGACGGCCTCGGTGAGCTTCTCGACGATGCCGCGCAGCGCCCACGGGTTGGCCCGGCGCATGAAGTCCTGCGTCGTCTCGTCGAGGACGTAGTCCTTGGCGATCCGGTCGTACATCCAGTCGTGCACGACCCCGGCGGTGGCGTCGAAGCCGAAGAGGTAGTCGACCGTCGCCGCGAGCTCGAAGGCGCCCTTGTACCCGTGGCGCTGCATCGCCGAGATCCACCGCGGGTTGACGACGCGGGAGCGGAAGACGCGGTTGGTCTCCTCCTGCAGCGTGCGGGTGCGCACGGCGTCCGGCGAGGTGGAGTCGCCGACGTAGGCCTTCGGCTCGGCGCCGGTGAGCGCACGGACGGTCGCGACCATGCCGCCGTGGTACTGGAAGTAGTCGTCGCTGTCGAGGATGTCGGACTCGCGGTTGTCGACGTTCTTCGCCGCGACCTGGATGCGCCGGTAGGTGCGCTCCATGTCCTCCGCGGCCGGCGCGCCGTCGAGGTCGCGGCCGTACGCGTAGCCGCCCCACGCCGTGTAGACCTGCGCGAGGTCGTCGTCGCTGCGCCACGTGCCCGACTCGACGACCTGGAGGATCCCCGCGCCGTACGACCCGGGCTTCGAGCCGAAGATGCGGGTGCGCGCGCGCCGCTCGTCGCCGTGGTCGGCGAGGTCGGCGGCGGCGTGGGCCCGCACGTGGTTGTCCTCCTCGCTCTCGTCGAGCCCGGCGACGAGTGCGACGGCGTCGTCGATGAGCGCGATGACGTGCGGGAAGGCGTCGCGGAAGAATCCGGAGATGCGCACGGTGACGTCGACGCGCGGTCGGCCGAGCTCCTCGAGCGGGATGGGGGCGAGCCCGGTGACCCGGCGCGACTGCTCGTCCCACACCGGCGTGACGCCGAGCAGGGCGAGGACCTCGCCGATGTCGTCACCGGAGGTGCGCATCGCGGAGGTGCCCCACATCGACAGGCCCACGCTGCGCGGCAGCTCGCCGGTGTCCTCGAGGTAGCGCGCGAGGAGCGAGTCGGCCATCGCGGTGCCGGTCTGGTAGGCCAGGCGCGAGGGGATGGCCTTGGGGTCGACCGAGTAGAAGTTGCGCCCGGTCGGGAGCACGTTGATCAGCCCCCGAAGGGGGGACCCGCTCGGCCCGGCGGGGACGTAGCCGCCGTCGAGGGCGTGCAGGACCATGGCGAGCTCGCGCTCGGTGCCTGCGAGGCGCGGCACGACCTGGGTCGCGGCGAACTCGAGGACGGCGACGACGCCGGCCGCGGCGTCGTCGCCGAGGTCGGGCTCGCACCGCGTGGCGACGCCAGCCGCGGCGTCGGCCCGCCAGTCGGCGGCCGCCAGGCCCTCGACGAGGCGACGGGCTCGCCCTTCGACCGCGTCGGTCTCGACGGTGCCCGCGTCCTCGGCGAGGCCGAGCGCGGCCCGAAGGCCGGGGACCGATCCGACCTGGCCGGAGAAGACCTGGGCGGCGCGCAGGACCGCGAGGACGAGGTTGACGAGCTCGTCGCCCTGGGGCGCCTGGCCGAGGACGTGGAGGCCGTCGCGGATCTGGACGTCCTTGATCTCGCACAGCCAGCCGTCGACGTGCATGACGAGCTCGTCGAAGCCGTCGGCGTCGTCGAGGTCGACGTCCTCGAGCCCGAGGTCGACGTGCATCTGCGCCGCGTGGATGAGCTGCCAGATCTCGCCGCGCAGGGCCGGCGCCTTCGCCGGGTCCATGACCGAGACGTTGCCGTACTCGTCGAGCAGCTGCTCGAGGCGGGCGATGTCGCCGTAGGACTCGGCGCGCGCCATCGGCGGCACGAGGTGGTCGACGATCGTCGCGTGCGCCCGGCGCTTGGCCTGGGTGCCCTCGCCGGGGTCGTTGACGAGGAAGGGGTAGACGAGCGGCAGGCTGCCGAGCGCGGCGTCGGTGCCGCACGAGGCGGACATCGCGAGGTTCTTGCCCGAGAGCCACTCGAGGTTGCCGTGCTTGCCGACGTGGACGACGGCGTGGGCGCCGAACTCCTCCTCGACCCAGCGGTAGGTCGCGAGGTAGTGGTGCGTCGGCGGCAGGTCGGGGTCGTGGTAGATCGCGATGGGGTTCTCGCCGAAGCCGCGCGGCGGCTGCACGAGGAGCGCGACGTTGCCCCGGACGATGGCGGCGGTGACGATCTCGCCCTTCGCGTCCCGGGTCGTGTCGACGAAGACCTCGCCGGGCGCGTCGCCCCAGTGCTGCGTCATCGCCTCGCGCAGGTCGGCGGGGAGCGCGTCGAACCAGCCGCGGTAGCGCTCGGCCGGGATGCGCACCTGGGCGCCCTCGACCTGCTCCTGGGTGAGCCACTCCTCGTCCTGGCCGCCGGCGGCGATGAGCTCGTGGATGAGCGCGTTGCCGGACGTCGTGTCGGGGGCCTCGCCCTCGACCTCGGGCAGCGGGTCCATGCCGACGAAGCCCTCGCCGAGGTCGTACCCGGCCTCGCGCATGAGACGCAGCAGGCGGATCGTCGACACCGGGGTGTCGAGGCCGACGGCGTTGCCCAGGCGCGAGTGCTTCGTCGGGTAGGCGGACAGGACGACGGCGATCTTGCGCTCGGCGACGGGGGTCGAGCGCAGCCGGGCGTGGTTGACCGCGATACCGGCGACGCGGGCGGCCCGCTCGGGGTCGGCGACGTAGTGCGGCAGGCCCTCGTCGTCGATCTCCTTGAAGGAGAAGGCGACCGTGATGAGCCGTCCGTCGAACTCGGGGACGGCGACCTGGGTCGCGACGTCGAGCGGGCTCATGCCGTCGTCGGAGGCCTGCCAGTCGGCCCGGCTCCACGTGAGGCACAGGCCCTGGAGGATCGGGATGTCGAGCGCGGCGAGGCGCTCGACGTCCCACGCCTCGTCGTCCTCGCCGGCGGAGGCGGTCGCCGGCTTCGTGCCGCCCGCGGCGAGGACCGTCGTCACGAGCGCGTCGAGGGTGCCGAGGTGCTCGAGCAGCCCGTCGGGGGCGTCGCGCAGCGACGCGGAGTGCACGACGACGCCGTGCCCGCCGGCCGCGTCGATCGCGTCGGCGAGCGCGTGCGCGTAGGCGGTGTTGCCCGCCGCGTACTGGGCCCGGTAGATGAGCACGCCGACGCGCGGGCGGACCGCGCCGTCGGGCAGCGGCTCGGGCTCCGGGCGCTCGAGGACGCCCCACTGGGGCAGGGCCTTCGGGGCCTCGAAGCCCTCGCCGGTGAGGAGCAGGGTGTCGCCGAGGAAGGCGTGCAGCTGCGCGACGTTGTCGGGGCCGCCCTCGGCGAGGTAGCGGTGGGCCTCGGCGACGACGCCGGCCGGCACGGTCGACATCTCCATGAGGGCCGCGTCCGGCTCCTGGGTGCCGCCGACGACGACGAGCCGCGCACCCTGCTCGGCGAGCCGGCGGAAGCCGCTGCACAGGTCGTCCGGGGTGCCGAGGATGCGGGCGACGACGACGTCCGCGGAGGCGATGAGCTCGCCCATGTCGGTGTGCCCGGGACGGGCGGGGTTGGCCAGCACCACGTCGATCCCGTGGGTGCGAGCAGCCTCTCGGGCGCTCAGCAGGTCGGTGTCGGAGGTGGACAGCAGGGCGAGCGTGGTCACGTCGGTGACTCCTCTGGCAGGGATCCGCGCCCCGCAGTCGAAGGGAGGGACCCAGACGTGTCGTCCGGGCCGGCCGACCAGGCGTGTCTGACTCGCGAAGGGGATTCGCTCACAGTGGCGGGACCGTCCCGGAGTCGCACCGGGTTCCGCGCAGATCGACCGTGACGCACCCTACCGGGGTCGCTCGGGGTCCTCGCGAGGCGCGTCGGCGAGGACCCTGGGGCGCCCCCAGGGCATCGGCGGGAGGTCGGCGCGACGCGTAGGCTGCACCGCCGTGACCACCCGATCGCCCGCTCGCGACGGCGCCGACCGGTGCCCGGGGCTGCTCTCGCCCTTCGTCTCGGCGGACGGCGCGATGGTCCGGTTGCGGGTGCCCGGTGGTCGCGTCGCCGCCGCTGATCTCGTCGAGATCTCCTCTCTCGCACGCCGATTCGGCGACCCCGACGTCACGCTCACCTCGCGCGGCAGCCTCCAGCTGCGCGGCCTGCCGAGCCCGCTCCCCCGCGAGCTCGTCACCGCGATCGGCGCGCTCGGACTCGTCCCGTCGGCGGCGCACGACAAGGCACGCAACGTCGTCGCCGACCCTGCGCCCGCCCTCGACGACCTCGTCCACGAGCTCGACGAGGCGCTGCTCGCCGACGACGCGCTCGCCGCTCTGCCCGGGCGCTTCTTGCTCGCCGTCGCCGCGCCCGGCGGGGCCGTGCTCGGCGAGCCGTGGGACGTCGCGGTCGTCGACGAGGGGGCGATAGCGCGCGTGCTCGTCGACGGACGCGCCCTCGTCGTGCCCCGCGCGGACGCCGCGACGACCGTCCTCGACGTCGCGCGCCGCTTCCTCGCCGTCCGCGGCGGGGAGCGGGTGTGGAACGTCCGCGACCTGACCGCCGAGGACCGGGCGGCCCTGCTGCCGGGGGCCTCACCCTTCGTCGTCGACGTCGAACCTCCTCCCCCCGCCGGCCCGCTCGGCGAGGACCTCGTCGTCCTCGTGCCGCTGGGTCTGCTCACCCCCGCCATGGCCGCCGCGCTGGCGGGGACGGTGACCGCGGCCGTGGGCGGCCTCACACCTCCCCTGCGGATCACCCCGTGGCGCTCGGCCCTCGTCCCGGGAGGCGCTGCGCGCGCCCACGAGCTCGCCGCCGCCGGCCTCGTCGTCTCCCCCGGCTCGCCGTGGGCGGTGCTCACGGCCTGCGCCGGGGCCCCCGCCTGCGCCCGCACGACGACGCCGACCCGCGAGGTGGCCCGCGCGGCGGCGACCCTCTTCGACCCCTTCGGCCCGCCCGTCCACGTCATCGGCTGCGACCGGGCGTGCGGGCACCCCGCTCGTCCGCACACGACCGCGCTCGACCCGACCTGCGCCGACGACGTCGTCCGCGCGCAGCGCCGCACCCCTGAGGAGCCCACGTGACCACCCTTCGCCGACCGACCCGGCGGCACGACTACGTGACCGACGGCCAGGAGATCTACCGGCGCTCCTTCGCGATGATCCGCGAGGAGACCGACGTCTCCGGGCTGCCGGCGAGCCTGCACGGTGCCGCGGTGCGCATCGTCCACGCCGCCGGCGACGTCGAGATCACCCGTGACATCGCCGCGCACCCCGAGGTCGCGACGGCGGCGCTCGCCGCGCTCGTCGCCGGGGCACCCGTGCTCACCGACAGCAACATGCTCGCCTCGGGCGTCACCCGCCGGCGGCTGCCCGCCGACAACGACGTCGTCTGCACGCTGCGCGACGAGCGCGTACCGGGGCTCGCCGCGGCCTGGGAGACCACCCGCGCCGCCGCCGCCGTCTCGTTGTGGGAGGACCGGCTCGAGGGCGCTGTCGTCGCGATCGGCAACGCCCCGACCGCGCTCTTCCACCTGCTCGAGATGCTCGCCGACGGCGCGCCCCGGCCGGCGGCGATCATCGGGATGCCCGTGGGCTTCGTCGGCTCCGCCGAGTCGAAGGTCGCGCTCGCCGAGCACGACCTGCCCGGCGGGCCGGTGCCGTGGCTCGTCGTCCACGGGCGTCGCGGCGGCTCGGCCATGGCGGCCGCGGCCCTCAACGCGCTCGCCAACCCGGACGAGCTCGCATGAGCGAGGAGGCGCGGGGGCGCTTCTACGGCGTGGGGATCGGGCCCGGCGACCCCGAGCTCGTCACTCTCAAGGCCGCCCGGGTCATCGCCGAGGCCGACGTCGTGGCGTACCACGCGGGCACCGGCAAGCAGTCGATGGCGCGCTCCATCGCCGCCGACCTCATCCCCGAGGGGGTGCTCGAGGAAGAGCTGCGCTACCCCGTGACGACGGGCTTCACCGACCACCCGCGGGGCTACTACGGCGCGCTCTCGGACTTCTACGACGAGTGCGCCGACCGGCTCGAGGCGCACCTGGCCGCCGGGCGCTCGGTCGTCGTCCTCGCCGTCGGCGACCCCCTCTTCTTCGGGTCCTTCATGTACGTCCACGACCGGCTCAGCCCGCGCTACCCGACCGAGGTCGTGCCCGGGATCACCGCGCTGTCGGCGGCCACCGCCGCGGTCGCCACCGGTCTGTGCCGGCACGAGGACACCCTCACCGTGCTGCCCGGCACGCTCGCCGTGCCCGAGCTCGCCCGTCGGCTCGCGGACACCGACGCGGCGATCATCATGAAGCTCGGGCGGACCTTCGCCGGGGTGCGCGAGGCGCTGCGCCAGGCGGGGGTGCTCGAGCGCGCGGTCTACGTCGAGCGCGCGTCCGGCCCGGGCCAGGTCGTCCTGCCCGCGGCGGAGGTCGACGAGGGCCGGGTGCCGTACATGTCGCTCGTCGTCGTGCCCGGCGAGGGGCTGCGCGACGACGCGGCCGGTCGGGCCGCGGACTTCGCCCGGCTGACAGCCGGGTCGCCCGAGGTGGCGGACACCCCTTCGTCGCCGGGCACGGTCCACGTCGTCGGGCTCGGCCCCGGCCCGGACCACTGGCTCACCCCGCAGGCCTCGCAGGTGCTCGCCGAGGTCGACCACGTCGTCGGCTACGCGCCCTACGTCGCGCGGGTGCCGCAGCGCGAGGGCCTGACCCGTCACCCGTCGGGCAACTCCGTCGAGGTCGACCGCGGGCGGCTGTGCCTCGACCTCGCCCGACGCGGCGAGCACGTGGCGCTCGTGTCCGGCGGCGACGCTGGTGTCTTCGGCATGGCGACGGCGCTCTTCGAGGCGCGGGAGGCGGCGCTGCGCGAGGACGAGGGCTTCGGTCACGTGCCGGTGCAGGTCGTGCCCGGGGTCACCGCCGCGCACGCCGCGAGCGCGCTCGTCGGCGCGGTGCTCGGCGGCGACCACGCCCTGGTCAACCTCAGCGACAACCTCAAGCCGTGGGAGGTCCTCGCCGACCGGCTCACCGCGCTCGTCACGCGCGACATCAGCGTCGCGCTCTACAACCCGCGCTCGCGCTCGCGCCCCGACACCCTCGGCGCCGCGCGCGACCTGCTCGTCGACGCCGTCGGCCCGGACCGGGTCGTCGTCGTCGCCCGCCACGTGGGTCGCGAGGAGGAGTCGGTGACGGTGACGACCCTGGGAGGTCTCGACGTCGACGCCGTCGACATGGGCTGCCTCGTCGTCGTCGGGGCCTCGACGACCCGGGTCGACGACGACGGTCGGGTCTGGACCCCGCGTTCCGTCGGCTGAGCCCTCACGCCCAGAAGGGCGGAGGTCCTGCCGGTGCGTCCGCACGCGGCGAGGGCAGCCGCGCGCCGTCTCCCCACCCCTTCGCCCAGGTCGGCAGCGCCGAGGGCGGCGGCTCGACCCGCAGGAGGGACCACAGGCGGTCGGTGTCGACCCCGCGACCGCGCTGGAGGAATCGCATCCGCACGAGCGCCTGCGCGCACACCTGGCCGTCGACGACGAAGCGCTGCTCGAAGGTCACGCTCACGCGGTCCCACCCCGCCACCGCGCTGTGCAGCTCGAAGGCCTGGAGCGGGCGCAGCGACGTGCGGAAGGTGATCGTCTCCTGCATGACGACCGGCGAGAGGCGGTGCCGCAGCTGCGCGCGCGCCCACCCCGAGCGCACGGCGAGGTCGAGCCGGCCGAGGTCGGCGATCGAGAGGTAGACGCCGTTGTTCATGTGCCCGGCGAGGTCGATGTCGTTGAGCAGCACCCGCAGCGGCAGGACGGCGTGCTCCCCCGGGCCGACGGGTCCGCGACGCCGGGCGGTCGTGACGGTCCAGGCGGTGCGCAGCAGGCGGTTCAACTCACGGTCCTCGGGTGGGTGGCGGGGCGGGGGTCATCCTGCCCCGAGCCCCGTGCCGACCCGCGCGCGGGGCGCTCAGCAAGAGTTACCCCTGGTGAGCAGGAGTCTCGTACTCATGCTCAGCGGGGGTTTATCGGGTCACCCGAGAAACCTGGGGCGGGTGGGACTCTGGGGCGGGTGGGGCGGGTGGGACTCGGGGGCGAAGGGGTCAGCGGAGGCCGCCGTCCTCGGCCGCCCGGGCCGCGGCGGAGGGGCCGGCCGCGCGCAGCCGCGAGTAGAGGTGCGACTCGACGAAGCCCTCGGCCCGCAGGGCCCACCCGACGAGGACGACCGCGGCCTGGCGGATGTCGTGCGCCTCGACCTGGTCGGCGATGTCGGTGAGAGTCCCGTGCAGCACGAGCTCCTCGGGCTGCTCGACGCGGTAGGCGACGACGGCGGGGCAGTCCTCGCCGTAGTGCACCGCGCAGCGCTGCGCGAGCTCGCGCACCCGCCGCACGGCGAGGTGGAGCGCGAGGGTCGCGCCGGTCGCGGCGAAGGCCTCAAGGCTCTCGCCCGTCGGCATCGCCGTCGAGTCGCGCTGGGCGCGGGTGAGCACGACCGACTGCGCGACCTCGGGCACCGTGAGCTCGCGCCCGATCCGGGCGGCGGTCGCCGCGTAGGCCGCGACCCCGGGCGTGACGTCCCACGGCACGCCCGCGGCGTCGAGGCGGCGGGTCTGCTCGGCGAGCGCCGAGTAGACGGACGGGTCTCCGGAGCACAGCCGGGCGACGTCCTCGCCGCGCCCGTGCGCCGCGACGACCTCGGCGACGATCGCGTCGAGGTCGAGGTCCTGGGTGTCGACGAGACGCGCGTCGTCGGGGCAGTGCTCGAGCACGGCGGCGTCGAGATAGCTGCCCGCGTAGAGGCACAGCCGGCTCTGCGCGAGGAGCCGGGTCGCCCGCAGCGTGAGCAGGTCGGCGGCCCCGGGGCCGGCACCGATGAAGTGGACGGTCATGACGCTCCGTGGGGTCGGGTGACGGCGAGCTGGACGACGGCGCGGGCGGGCGTCCACGACAGGTAGCGACCGAGCGGGACGGCCCGCTCGACGCTCACCCGGGTGAGCTCGCCGCCGGTACGGCCGTGGGTGGCGACGAGCGCGCCCTCGCCCTCGAGGGTCACGGCGTGCGCGACGAGCCGCCCGCCGACGGGCAGCGCCTGCCACGACCGCTCGAGGACGTCCTCGTCGAGCCCGCCGCCGACGAAGACGGCGTCGGGAGCGGCGAAGGGGGTGAGATCGGTAGTCGTCGTGTCGCCGACGACGACCTCGACGCGCCCGGCCAGCCCGAGGGCGGCGGCGTTGTCGCGGATGCGCTGGGCTCGGGTGGGGTCGCGCTCGACGCAGGTCGCGCTCGTCCGCTCCGCGGCGAGGCACCACTCGAGGGCGACCGAGCCGTTGCCGGCACCGAGGTCCCACAGGTGGGCACCGGCGGTGGGGCGCAGCCGGGCCAGGGCCGAGGCCCGCACGTCACGCTTGGTCAGCTGGCCGTCGTGGGCGATGAAGTCCTCGGGGCGACCGGGCACGGGTCCCGCGGTCGGCGAGACCGCGGCGGGGTCGTCGGCGCGCACCTCGACGCAGCAGAGCACGAGGTCGTCGGTCCGACCGGCGAAGGCGTCGGCCCGCTCGCTGCGGGCTCCCTCGTCCGGCCCGCCGAGGTGCCAACGTGCGGTGAGCGTGCTCGCGCCCCAGCCGCTCTCCGCGAGCAGGGCGCCGAGACGCGCGGGGTCGGCGCCGTCGGAGCAGAGGACGACGAGCCGGGCGGCGGGGGCGAGATGGGGCAGGACCGCGCGCAGGTCGCGCCCGACCGCCGTGACGACCGTCGCGCTCTCCGCGGACCAGCCCTGGCGCGCCCGCGCGAGGGCGTCGCTGCCCACCGCCGGGTGGACCCGCACGGCGTCGGCCCCGAGCAGGTCGACCAGCGTCGTCGCGATGCCGGAGCGCAGCGGGTCGCCGCTCGCGAGGGCGACGGCGTCGCCCGTCGCCCGCAGGAGCTCGGGCAGACCGGCGCGAAGGGGGCTCGGCCAGGTGACGAGCTCGGCGCCGGGTGCGTGGGGAGCCAGGAGGTCGAGGTGGCGGCGCCCGCCGATGAGGGTCGACGCACCCGCGACGAGGCGGCGACGCGCCCCGTCCAGGCCGTCCCACCCGTCGTCACCGACACCCACGACCTCGATCACGGTCGCCCACCCTAGGCCCCTTCGCGGTTGTGAGAGGATCGCGCCCGGCGCAGCCAACCGAGGAATCCGGTGCGAATCCGGAGCGGTCCCGCCACTGTCACGGCCCTCTGGGCCCGAGCCAGACACTCGGTCTGCACCCGTCACCGTCACCCGCGGCGACGTCATCGACCGGCGAGCGTGGACACTCGCCAGGAGGCAGCCGTGACGGCTCTTGGCCAGCGCACCCCGACCTACCCCTTCACCGCCCTCGTCGGCGCCGACGAGCTGACGACCGCCCTGCTCCTCAGCGCGATCTCCCCGGAGATCGGAGGGGTGCTCGTGCGCGGGGAGAAGGGCACCGCGAAGTCGACCGCCGTCCGCGCCCTCGCGGCCGTCCTGCCCGAGCAGCACGTCGCGCTCGGCTGCCGCTTCGGGTGCGACCCCGACCGTGCCGAGGACTGCCCGGACGGCCCCCACGACGGACCCGGCACGACCCGACCCGCCCGTCTCGTCGAGCTCCCCGTCGGCGCCACCGAGGACCGCGTCGTCGGCTCGCTGGACCTGCGTCGCGCGCTCGGAGAGGGCGAGGCCGCCTACCAGCCCGGTCTGCTCGCCGAGGCGCACCGCGGGATCCTCTACGTCGACGAGGTCAACCTCCTGCACGACCACCTCGTCGACGTCCTGCTCGACGCCGCCGCGATGGGCCGCAACACCGTCGAGCGCGACGGGGTCTCGATCTCCCACCCCGCCCGGATCACCCTCGTCGGCACGATGAACCCCGAGGAGGGCGAGCTGCGCCCGCAGCTGCTCGACCGCTTCGGGCTCACCGTGCACGTCGCCGCGAGCCGCGACCCCCGTGAGCGGGCCGAGGTCGTGCGTCGCCGGCTCGCCGCCGACGCCGACCCGGTCGGCTTCGCCGCCGGCTACGAGCGCTCCGAGGTCGAGCTCACCGAGCGCATCGCCGCCGCCCGCGCCGGCGTGCGCGAGGTGGTCCTCGACGAGCGGACGCTGCGCACCGTCGCACGGGTGTGTGCCGGCTTCGACGTCGACGGCCTGCGCGCCGACATCGTCACCGCTCGCACGGCGGTCGCCCACGCGGCCTGGCAAGGACGCACGCACGTGACCCGCGAGGACATCCGTGCCGCGGCCCTGCTCGCCCTGCCGCACCGCCGCCGGCGCTCCCCCTTCGACGCGCCCGGTCTCGACGAGGACCTCCTCGACCGGCTCCTCGACGAGGAGCCGGAGGACGACCCGCCCGGCGGCGACGAGCCCGAGGACGGCCCCGACGAGCAGCCCGACGGCGGCCGGCCCGACGACGAGCAGCGCGACGGCGACGGCCGGACCACCGGCGGGCCGCCCCCCACCCCCGACGGGTCCGACGACACCCCGCCGAGCGGGCGCGCCGACAGCGCTCCCGAGGCGAGCGCCGAGGACCACGGCGTTCAGGACGAGCCGGCCCCAGCGACGGACGACACCCCGCCCACCGGCGCTGCTGCCGCACCGGTCGGGACCGCGAGCGCCCAGGCGCCCTACCGCGCCCGCCGCCTCGAGCTCGCCGGCGTCGGGTCCGGTCCCTCGGGCCGCCGCTCCCCCGCCCTCACCCCGCGCGGCCGGGTCGTCGGCACGCACCCGGCCGGCCAGGAGCCGGCGGGCGCGCCCGTGCACCTCACCGCGACGCTGCGCGCCTCCGCCGCACGACGGGCCGCCCGCACCGGGCCGGCCCGCGTCACCGGTGACGACCTGCGCCACGCCGTGACCCGCGGGCGCGAGGCCAACCTCGTGCTCCTCGCCGTCGACGCCTCCGGCTCGATGGCCGCCCGACGCCGGATGGGCGAGGTCAAGACGGCCGTGCTCTCGCTGCTCCTCGACGCCTACCAGCGCCGCGACCGGGTGGGTCTGGTGACCTTCCGGGGCGCGCAGGCCGAGGTCGCCCTGCCGCCCACCTCGTCCGTCGACGCCGCCGCCGCGCGGCTCGCGCAGCTGCCCCACGGCGGGCGCACCCCGCTCGCCGAGGGCCTGACCCAGGTCGCCCGGGTCGTCGCCCGCGAGCAGGTCCGCGACCGCCACCAGCGCGCGCTCGTCGTCGTCGTCACCGACGGCCGGGCCACCGCCGGGGCGGATGCCCTCGCCCGCGCCCGGGTCGTCGCCGACGGCTGGTCGCGCGCCGTGCCGACCGCGCAGACCGTCGTTGTCGACTGCGAGTCCGGCCGCTTCCGGATGGGTCTGGCCGCCGACCTCGCCCGCCGCATGGGCGCCGAGCACATCGCGCTCGAGCAGGTCGCCGCGAGCGGTCTCGTCGAGATCGTCACCGACCGCACGGGCACCGGGCGCACCGGCCGGAGCGCCGCCTGATGGCGCAGGGACGCACCCCCGTCACCCCGGCCGACGGCCTGACCACCCGTCAGCGCCGCACCTCGCCCCTCGTCGTCGTCCACGGCGGGTCCGGCAAGGGCAAGTCGACCGCCGCCTTCGGGCTCGCCCTGCGCGGGTGGAACCAGGGCTGGTCGATCGGGGTCTTCCAGTTCGTCAAGTCGGCGAAGTGGCGGATCGGCGAGGAGGAGGCCTTCGCGGCGCTCGGCCGGCTCCACGAGCAGACCGGCGAAGGGGGCCCGGTCGAGTGGCACAAGATGGGCTCGGGCTGGTCGTGGTCGCGCAAGGCGGGCTCCGAGGAGGACCACGCCGCCGACGCCCGTGAGGGGTGGGCCGAGATCAAGCGCCGGCTGTCCGAGGAGACGCACACCGTCTACGTCCTCGACGAGTTCACCTACGTCATGAAGTGGGGCTGGGTCGACGTCGACGAGGTCGTCGAGACCCTGACGAGCCGGCCGGGCTACCAGCACGTCGTCATCACCGGTCGTGACCCGCACCCGCGCCTGCTCGAGATCGCCGACGTCGCGACCGAGATGACGAAGATCGCCCACCCCTTCGACCGCGGTCAGAAGGGTCAGCGGGGCATCGAGTGGTGAGGGAAGCGCGAGTGGTGAGGCAAGGGCGAGAGGTGGCCCTGCCGCGGGTGCTCGTCGCCGCCCCCGCGTCCGGCCACGGCAAGACGACGATCGCCGTCGGCATCATGTCCGCGCTCTCCCGTCGCGGGCTCGTCGTCTCCCCGGCGAAGGTCGGCCCCGACTACATCGACCCGGGCTACCACGCCCTGGCGACCGGCCGCCCGAGCCGCACGCTCGACCCGTGGCTCGTCGGCGAGGAGCGTGTCGCGCCCCTGCTCGCCCGCGGCGCGACCCACCCGGTCGCCGCGGACGTCGCCGTCCTCGAGGGCGTCATGGGTCTGCTCGACGGGCGCCTGGGCACCGACGGCTTCGCCTCCAGCGCGCACGTCGCCGCCCTCACCCGCACCCCCGTCGTCCTCGTCGTCGACATCAGCTCGACCTCGCGCACCGTCGCCGCCACCGTGCTCGGGCTCACCCGGATCGACCCAGCCCTCGAGGTCGTCGGCGTCGTCCTCAACAAGGCCGGCACCCCGCGCCACGGGGCCGAGGCCCGCCGCGCCGTCGAGGGCGTCGGCGTCCCCGTCTGGGGCGTCCTGCCTCGCGACGCGGCGATGCACGTGCCCTCGCGCCACCTCGGGCTCGTCCCCGCCGCCGAGCGCGGCCGGGCCGCCGCCACCCTCGACCACATCTCCGGCGTCGCCGAGGAGCACCTCGACCTCGACGCCCTGCTCGCGGCGGCCGCGAGCGCACCGCCGCTGGAGACGGCCCCGTGGTCGCCCGCCCAGGCCCTCGGCCGCGAGCCCGCGCCCCTGCCCGACGACGCCCCGGTCGTCGCCGTGGCCGGCGGGCGCGCCTTCACCTTCCGCTACCCCGAGACCGTCGAGCTGGTCGAGGCCGCCGGCGCGCGCGTCGTCGAGGTCGACCCCGCCCGCGACACCGTGCTGCCCGAGCGGACGTGCGGCCTCTACCTCGGCGGCGGCTTCCCCGAGGTCCACGCCCGCGCCCTCGCGACGAACCGCGAGCTCGTCGGCCAGATCGGCGCGGCCGTCGCCGCCGGCATGCCCACCGTCGCCGAGTGCGCCGGCATGCTCTACCTCGCCCAGAGCATCGACGACCACCCGATGATCGGCTCGCTGCCTGCCCGGGCCGCCATGGGGCGCCGGCTCACCCTCGGCTACCGCGAAGGGGTGTCCCTCACCGACTCCGTCCTCGGCCCCGCCGGCACGACGGTCACCGGGCACGAGTTCCACCGCACGACGACCGACCCGCCCGCGGGCACCGCCGCCGCGTGGCGGCTCGGCGATCGCGACGAGGGCTTCGCGCTCGACCCGGCCGGCACCGGCCGCGCGACCCTCATCGCCTCCTACCTCCACACCCACTGGGCCGGCTCCCCCGCCGTCGCCGCCTCCTTCGTCGACGCGGTCACCACCTTCGAGCGAGGCGCGAGGCGCGGTGCGGGAGGGGTCGCCCCGACTCAGGGGCCTTTGGCTCAGGGACCAGCGACTCAAGGGCCGGACCTCCGTGGCGCAGGGGGGGCGCCCCTTGGGGCTTCGCAGTGGTCGGTCGGCTCGGGCGGGAGAGCGCCGGTTGCCGAGAGCGCGGGTCAGCCCCTGAGTCGGGGCATCCCCCCCAGCTCCACTGCGGCCCGGCCCGTCCTGGCCGACCCCTTGCGGCATCACGGAGATGCCGAGGTCGCCGAGGAGCTCGTCGACCTCGCGGTCAACGTGCGGCTCGAGCGGCCACCGGCATGGCTCATGAGCGCACTTGTCGAGGAGCTCGAGGGCGTCGCCGCCTACCCGGACCCGACCGCTGCGCGGGACGCCCTGGCCGCCCGGCACGGGCTGCGGCGCGAGCAGGTGCTTCCGACGAGCGGCGGTGCCGAGGCCTTCACGCTGCTCGCCCGGGCGCTGCGCCCGCTCGACGCAGTCGTCGTGCACCCGCAGTTCACCGAGCCCGAGGCGGCGCTGCGCGCTGCCGGGCACGAGGTCCGGCGGGTCCTGCTGCGGGCTGATGAGGGCTTCGCGCTGACACCGGGCGCGCTCGCCGAGATCGGCGACGCGGACCTCGTCGTCGTCGGCAACCCCACGAACCCGACGGGCGTGCTCCACCCCGCCGACGTGCTGCGCTCGCTGGCCCGGCCCGGGCGGGTGCTGCTCGTCGACGAGGCCTTCGTCGACGCAGTCCCGCACGAGGCCGAGACACTGCTCACCGGCGACCTCGACGGGGTGCTCGTCGTGCGCTCGCTGACGAAGACCTGGGCCGTGGCCGGGGTGCGCGCCGGGTACCTCGCGGGCGATCCCGAGCTCGTCGCCGCGCTCGCCGCGCACCAGCCGCACTGGTCGGTCGGCTCGCTCGCCCTGCGGGTGATGACCGAGACCGCGACCCCGCGGGCGCTCGCCGAGGCGGGCCGCGCCGCGCAGGAGACGGCGGTCTGGCGTCGTCACCTCCTCGACGGGCTGCACGCCCTCGGCGTGCCGACGGCGGGGGCCGACGCCCCCTTCGTCCTGGCCCAGGTGGGCACCGGTGTGCACGCCGCCCTGCGCGACGCCGGCTGGGCCGTGCGTCGCGGTGACACCTTCCCCGGGCTGGACCCCACCTGGGTGCGGGTCGCCGTGCGCGACCCGCTGACCGTCGACGGCCTGCTGCGCGAGCTGGGCCACCTGCTGCACCGGAGGACCGCATGACGACGACCCCCACGACGACGACCGGACGGGTGCTGCTCGTCGGCGGCGGGCCCGGCGACCCCGGCCTGCTGACGATCGCCGGTCGTGACGCCCTCGCGGTCGCCGACGTCGTCGTCACCGACCGGCTCGCCCCGCTCGCGGCGATCGTCGAGCACGCCCCGCAGGCCGAGGTGATCCACGTCGGCAAGATCCCGCGCGGCGACTTCACCCCGCAGGAGCGGATCAACGAGCTGCTCGTCGAGCACGCGCTCGCGGGGCGGACGGTCGTGCGGCTCAAGGGCGGCGACGGCTACCTCTTCGGCCGCGGCGGCGAGGAGTGGCAGGCCTGCGCCGTCGCCGGGGTGCCGGTCGAGGTCGTGCCGGGCGTGTCCTCCGCCTTTGCCGTCCCGGCCCTCGCCGGGATCCCGGTGACGCACCGCGGGCTCTCGCAGGGGGTCGTCGTCGTCTCGGGGCACGTCGCCCCCGAGGACCCGCGCAGCGAGGTCGACTGGGCGGCGCTCGCGACCTCGCGGCTGACGATCGTCGTCCTCATGGGCGTCGCGACGCTCGGGTCGATCGCCCGGGCGCTCGTGGCGGCCGGCATGCCGGCCGACACCCCCGCGGCGTGCGTCGCCGACGGCGCGAGCCCGCAGCAGCGCAGCGTGCGCGCCCCGCTGTCGGGCATCGCGGCCGCGGCCGACGAGGGAGACTTCGCCCCTCCGGCGATCACCGTCATCGGCGACGTCGTCGTCGCCCTCGACTCGGTCGCCCCGGCGGGCCCGTGAGCCTCGACGCCGGGCTGAGGCTGGCGGTCGGGACCTTCACGCGGGTCCCCAGCGGCGAGGTCTCGACCTCCCCCGCCGCGGCCCGCTCCGCCCTGCTCCTCGCCCCCCTGGCCGTCGTCCCGCTCGCGGCGCTCGCCGGGCTCGTCGGCGCCGCCGTCGAGATCGGGCTGCCCCCGCTCGTCGCGGCCGGGCTGGTCCTCGGCCTGCTCGCCCACGGGTCGCGCGGCATGCACCTCGACGGGCTCGCCGACACCGTCGACGGGCTCGGCGCGGGGTGGGACCGCGAGCGCGCGCTCGCCGTGATGCGCAGCGGCGACGTCGGGCCGATGGGCGTCGTCGCGCTCGTCGTCGCCCTCCTCGTCCAGGCCGCATCCGTCGCCCACCTGCTCGCGCACGGCTGGCGCGGCGCGCTCGTCGTCGCAGCGCTCGTCCTCGCCTCGCGCGCGACCTGCGCCCGGATGTGCACGACCGGCACGACCGCGGCACCCGGCTCGAGCCTGGGACGGGTCTTCGTCGGCACGGTCACCCCGGCCGCGTCCTGGCTGCTCCTCGTCGCCGTCGCCGTCGTCGTCGTCCTGGCCGCGCTCCCCCTGGCCGCGTCGACCGGCCACGTCCTCGCGGTCCTCGCCGGTGCCGCCCTCGCCGTGCTCGTGGCGAGCCAGCTCGCCGTCGTCCTGCGTGGGCGGGCCGCACGGACCTTCGGCGGGGTCGGTGGCGACGTGATCGGCGCCGGGGTCGAGGTGGCCCTCACCGCCTCGCTCGTCATCATGACGGTGGCGTCATGAGCGCCCGGGTGCTCGTCACCGGTGGCGTGCGCTCCGGCAAGTCCCGCCACGCCGAGTCCCTCCTCCTGCCCCCGCACCTCGACGACCAGGCCCCGGTCACCTATCTCGCGTGCGGGCCGCAGCGCGACGACCCCGACTGGGCTGCGCGGGTGCGAGCCCACCGTGATCGCCGGCCGGCGGCGTGGACGACGCTCGAGAGCACCGACGCCGCCGCCGCGCTCACCGCGGCGAGCGGTCCGGTGCTCCTCGACTGCCTCGGCACGTGGCTCACCGCCCAGCTCGACGAG
The DNA here is from genome assembly GCF_003721155.3 of Janibacter melonis. Taxonomy (NCBI): domain Bacteria; kingdom Bacillati; phylum Actinomycetota; class Actinomycetes; order Micrococcales; family Intrasporangiaceae; genus Janibacter; species Janibacter melonis. Next base: position 1,273,938 of record NZ_CP044548.2, read on the forward strand.
CTCGACGCGTGGGAGAGCCCGCAGGAGCAGTGGGAGGCCGAGCTCGACGCGCGCGTGGACGCCCTCGACACGGCGTGGCGCGCGGCACCGCACGTCGTCGCGGTGACCAACGAGGTGGGTTGGGGCGTCGTCCCGGCCTACCGCTCCGGGCGGGTCTTCGCCGACCGGCTCGGCATGCTGGGCCAACGGCTCGCCCGCAGCGCCACCCGCGTCGACCTCGTGGTCCTCGGGCAGGTGCTGACGATCAAGGACCAGCGGTGACCCGGGTCGACCCGGTCGCCCTCGGGCTCGTCGTCGGCTGGGCCGCGGACCAGGTGCTCGGCGACCCGCGGCGCGGGCACCCCGTCGCGCTCTTCGGGTCCTGGGCCGGCGCCGTCGAGCGCCGCACCTACCGCGACGGACGGCCCGCCGGGGTCCTCACCGAGGTCGTCGTGCTCGCCCCCGTGCTCGCCCTCGGGGCGGCCGCCGGCCGTCTGCCCGCCCCGGCACGGTGCGCCGCGACGGCGGCCCTCGTCTGGACCGCCCTCGGCGGCACGAGCCTCGGGCGAGAGGGCAAAGCCGTGCACGACCTGCTCGTCGGCGACGACCTGCCCGGGGCCCGCACCCGGGTGCGCAACCTCGTCGGGCGCGCGACCCAGGACCTCACCGCCGACGAGGTCGCCCGGGCGGCGCTGGAGTCCGTCGCCGAGAACTCCTCCGACGCCGTCGTCGGCACGCTCGTCTGGGGCGCGCTCCTCGGCCCGGTCGGCGTCGTCCTGCACCGCGGCGCGAACACCCTCGACGCGATGCACGGCCACCGCAGCCCGCGCTACCACCGCTTCGGCTGGGCAGCGGCCCGCGCCGACGACGTCCTGGGCTGGCTGCCCGCGCGGGTGACCGTCCTCGCGACGGCGCTGGCGGCACCCGCGCGGGCGGGGCAGGTCCTCGCCGTCGCGCGGCGCGACGGCCGCGCCCACCCCAGCCCGAACGCCGGTCCGGTCGAGGCGGGCTTCGCGGCCGCGCTCGGCGTGCGCCTCGGCGGGCGCAACGTCTACGGGGGCTCCGTCGAGGACCGGGGCGTTCTCGGGTCGGGGCCCCGCCCCACCGCGGCCGACCTGCCCCGCGCGGTGACGCTTGCCCGACGGGTCGGGGTCGTCGCTCTCGTCCTCGCCGCCGGCGCGCGCCAGGTGCTCAGCGCCCGGAGGTGACCTGCTCGACCCACCGGGTCGCCTGCTCCGCGTCGACCGCCTCGGTCACCCCGTCGGCCCGCCGCGGGCGGGCGACGACGACGACCGGGACCCCCACCCGGCGGGCGGCCTCGAGCTTGGCCTGCGTGTAGCGGCCGCCCGAGTCCTTCGTCAGCAGCACGCCCACCGCGTGGTCGCGCAGGAGCGCCTCCTCGGCGGCGACCTCGAAGGGTCCCCGCGAGCGCAGCACCGTCCAGGTCTGAGGCAGCGGCTCCTCCGGCGGCTCGACGAGCCGGACGAGCACCCCGCGGCGGGCCCAAGGGCCGACGTGGTGGTGCAGGGTCTGCCGCCCGGTCGTGACGAAGGGGGTCCCCCCGGCCCGGTCCGCCGCCTCGCGGGCGGCCTCGTGGCTCTCGACCCAGGTCCACGTCGCCGCGTCCGGGTGGTCCGCCCAGCCGGGGCGGGCCAGCCGCAGCAGCGGCAGGCCGACGGCGGCGCAGGCCGCCGCCGCGTGCGCACCCATCGTCGCGGCGAAGGGGTGGGTGGCGTCGACGACCGCGCTCACGTCGTGCTCCCGCAGCCACCGGACGAGGCCGTCGGCCCCGCCGAAGCCGCCGACGCGCACGGGCCCGACGGGCAGGCGGGGCTGCGAGACCCGGCCGGCGAGCGAGGAGGTGAGGGGCACCCCCTTCGCGTCGAGACGGGCCGCGAGGTCCCTCGCCTCGGCGGTGCCGCCGAGGACGAGCACGTGCGTCATGGCGGGCTCAGCCCTCGAGCCAGCCGTCGACGACGGCGAGGATGTCGACGAGCTCGTGGACGGTCGCGTCGGGCTCGACGTCGACGGCGACCTGCTGGTCGAGCGGGATGTCGCTGTGGGGCACCCAGATGGCGCGCATGCCGAGCTCCTGCGGCCCGAGGACGTCCTCGAAGAGCCGGTCGCCGACGTAGACGGTGCTCGTCGCGTCGACGCCGAGCGCCTGGCAGATCGCGGCGAAGGCCCCCTCGTGGGGCTTGGTCACGCCGATCTCGCTGGAGTAGACGTCGGCGTCGAGCAGGTCGAGCACGCCGTCGCGGGCGAAGACGTCGCGGTGGTAGACGCGGCTCCAGATGGTGTTCGACAGCACGCCGACCTTGAGCCCGCGGGCGCGCAGGCCCTCCCACAGCGGCCGGACCTGCGGGTCGGTGATCGTGTGCGGCTCCCAGAAGCGGCGGTAGGCCGCCAGCGCCAGGTGGTGACGGTCGTGGCGGGGGTCGACCCCGGCCCGGCGCAGCACCTCGTCGAGGCTCGCGCTGCGCTGGTCGCCGCGCGTGCCCTGCCAGGCCTCGTGCTCGGCGGCGAGGATCCGCTCGGCGAGCTCGTGGGCCCGGGCGAGATCGGCCTCGGGCACCTGCGCGGAGTCCACGGGGATGCCGTGGACCTCTCGGGCGAAGACCCGCCACTGCTCGCCGAGGTCGATGGCGTGCCAGGGCGTGAGGGTGCCTCCCCAGTCGAAGACGACCGCCCGGACCGGGCCCGGCGCGGGCCGGCTCGGCGCGACCCGCAGCGGCGTCTCCTCACGGCTCACGACGACCGCACCTCCGCGAGGAGCGCGCTCACGGCCTCGTCGACGGGGACCTCGCGCCGGTCGCCGGTGCGCCGGTCCTTGATCTCGACGACGCCGTCGGCCAGGCCCTTGCCGACGACGAGGATCGTCGGCACGCCGATGAGCTCGGCGTCCTTGAACTTCACGCCGGGGCTGACGCGCCCGGCACGGTCGTCGTAGACGACCTGCAGCCCGTGGCGCTCGAGCTCCTCGGACAGCTCGGCGGCCTTGACGAAGATCTCGTCGCTCTTGCCGGCGGCGACGACGTGGACGTCGAAGGGGGCGACGGAGCGCGGCCAGACCAGGCCCCGCTCGTCGTGGTTGTCCTCGGCGATGACGCCGACGGCGCGGGTGACCCCGATGCCGTAGGAGCCCATGTGCACCGTGACGAGCTTGCCGTTCTCGTCGAGGACCTTGAGGCCGAGCGCCTCGGCGTACTTCTGGCCGAGCTGGAAGATGTGGCCCATCTCGATGCCGCGGGCCAGCGTCAGCGGCCGGCCGTTCGGGCCGAGGTCGCCCTCGCGGATCGCCGCGGCCTGGATCGTCCCGTCGGCGGTGAAGTCACGCCCGTGCACGAGGTCGATGACGTGCTTGCCGTGCTCGTCGGCGCCGGTCACCCAGGCCGAGCCCACCGCGATCGAGGGGTCGAGAAGGTAGCGGATGCCGCGCTCCTCGCCGAGGGCGCCGGGGCCGATGTACCCCTTCGCCAGGTGCGGGTGCGCGGCGAAGTCGCGCTCCTCGAAGGCCTCGACGGCGGCCGGGGCGACCTTCGCCTCGAGACGCTTCGGGTCGACCTCGCGGTCGCCGGGCACGCCGATGGCGAGCGGCTCGCGGCGGCCCTCGGGGTGCTCCTCGTCGGCGGGGTGGACGAGCATGACGATGACGTTCTTCAGCGTGTCGGCCGCGGTCCACGCGCGCCCGTCGGTGCGCGGGTGGTCCCGGTTGAGCGCGGCGACGAGCGTGTCGATCGTCGGGGTGTCGGGGGTGTCCTCGACGTGGGCGGGACCGGCGGTCACCTCGACCGGCTCGGCCTGGGGCACGGTGACGGCCTCGACGTTGGCGGCGTAGCCCTCGCCGTCGCGCACGAAGGTGTCCTCGCCGCCCTCGTTGACCGCGAGGAACTCCTCGCTCGCCGAGCCGCCCATCGCGCCGGAGTCGGCGTGGACGACGACGTACTCGAAGCCGAGGCGGTCGAAGATCTTCACGTACGCGTCGCGGTGGGCGTCGTAGGACTTGCTCAGACCCGCCTCGTCGACGTCGAAGGAGTAGCTGTCCTTCATGACGAACTCGCGCCCGCGCAGCACGCCGGCGCGCGGCCGGGCCTCGTCGCGGTACTTCGTCTGGATCTGGTAGAGCGAGACGGGCAGGTCCTTGTAGGACGTGTAGAGGTCCTTGACCGCGAGGGTGAACATCTCCTCGTGGGTCGGGCCGAGGAGCATGTCGACGCCCTTGCGGTCCTGGAGGCGGAAGAGGTTGGGCCCGTACTCGGTCCACCGGTTCGTCGCCTCGTAGGGCTCCTTGGGCAGCAGCGCCGGGAAGCTCAGCTCCTGGCCGCCCATCGCGTCCATCTCCTCGCGCACGATGCCCTCGACCTTGCGCAGGACCCGCAGCCCGAGCGGCAGCCAGCTGTAGACGCCGGGCGCGGCGCGTCGGACGTAGCCGGCCCGCACGAGCAGCTTGTGCCCCGGCAGCTCGGCGTCCGCCGGGTCCTCGCGGAGGGTGCGGAGGAAGAGGGAGGACATGCGCATGACCACGGTGGTTGGCTCCTGGCAGCTGGGGGTGGGGCAGACGTGCCCGGGCAGGATATCGGTGGTCGGCGGACCGCCCGTCGAGGCGGCCCGGTCGCGAAGGGGGTGAGCCCGCCCCCGGCTGCGAGGCTGGGCCGATGAGCACCCAGCAGTCGACAGGCACCGACGAGGGACGCCGTCGCCACTACGGCGTCTTCTACGGGATCGACCCCCTGCCCGGGGCGGACGAGCCGGGCGCGCGCCCGCTGCTCGCCGTCCTCGGCAACTGCCAGGCCGAGTCCCTGCGCATCACGACGACGACCACCGCCGACGGCACGAGCCCCGTCGGCTCCGTGCGGGTGCCGCCGGTGCACGAGCTCGAGGCGTCGGACATCCCCCACCTGCACCGGCTGCTCCCCCACCTCGACGTCCTCGCCGCGCAGCCGGTCCGCGACGACTACCGAGGCCTGCCGCTCGGCACGAGCCAGGTCCGGGCCCACCTGCGCGAGGACGCCCGGCTCGTCACCCTGCCGGTGCTTCGCGACCCCAGCGCCTACCCCTTCCAGGCGCTCGTGCGCGGCGCCGCCGGCGACCCGCCGGTCGTGCCGTACCACGACCTGCGCACCCTGGCGCAGGCCGCGGACCTCACCGGGGGCCCGCAGACCCTCGCGGCCGACGAGCTCGCCGAGGCCTACCGCACGATCGCCCGCGAGGGTCTCGCCGAGCTCGCGCGCCGGCAGTCCGTCTCGGGCACCCTGCGCGCCGACGACGTCGTCGCCGAGACGCTCGGCGAGGGGTGGACGATCAACCACCCGGGCAACACCGTGCTCGTCGCGCTCGGCGAGCGCCTGCGCGAGGCGATCGGGCTGCCCGCCCCGGGCGCGGACCCCGGCCGGGTCCTCCTGCGCTCGGTGCGCACCCCCCTTCGCGAGGACGTCGTCGAGGCCCTCGACCTGCCCCACGAGCCGCGGGCGGACTGGCTCGTCGGTGGCGAGGTCGTCGCCGACGACGAGGTCCGCGAGACCCAGGCGCGCTGGTACGCCGAGCACCCCGAGATGGTGAGCGCCGGCGTCGAGCGGCACGGCGAGCGCCTGCGCCTGCTCGGCTGGCGCTGAGGTCGCGCCCGCTCGCGGGCGGCCGTGCCACGATCGGCGCATGGACGAGCGACCGGTCACCACCCTCGAGCAGCTCACCGATCTCGTCGGCGAGCCCCTCCCCCGGGTCCGCGACAAGGTCCGCACCCACCTCACCGACGTCGACCGCCGGTGGCTGGCCGCCACCCCCTTCGTCGTCGTCGCGACCTCGGCCGCCGACGGGAGCGTCGACGCCTCGCCGAAGGGGGACCCCGCCGGCTCCCTCGTCCACGTCCTCGACGAGCGGACCGTCGCGATCGCCGAGCGACCGGGCAACCGTCGGGTCGACGGCTACCGCAACGTCCTGACCAACCCGCATGTCGGCCTGCTGTGCGTCATCCCCGGTCGCGGCGACACGTTGCGGGTCGGCGGCCGGGCACGTCTCGTCGCGGACGCGCCGTGGTTCGACGACCTCGTCGTGCGCGGTCACCGTCCGGTGCTCGCGCTCGTCGTCGAGGTCGAGGAGGTCTTCCACCACTGCGCGAAGGCCTTCCTGCGCAGCGGGCTGTGGGAGCCGCAGACCTGGCAGCCGGACGTGGTGGAGTCGCGCGCCGAGATCGCGCACGCGCTCGAGCGCCCGGAGGACAGCGTCGAGGAGCTGCGCGAGTACTACGGCGAGAGGTACGCGCAGCAGCTCTACTGACCGGGCGCCGGCCGGCCCGTGACGACCTCGCCCTCCTCGGGCACGCGGGGACCTCCCGGGAGCCGGAAGGCCAGCGGCACGCCCCGCGCGCGCTCCCAGTCGGTGGTGTCGCTGACCTGCAGGTGGACGTGCGGCTCGGTGCTGTTGCCCGAGCTCCCGCACTCGCCGAGGACGTCCCCGGGGCGCACGCGGTCGCCGACGGCGACCCGTGGCGAGCCGTGCCGCAGGTGGGCGAGGACGACGACCGGGCCACCCGGGGCGATCTCGAGGACGACGTGGTTGCCGGCGAGCGCGGCGTGACCCCGGCGGGCGCGCCTCGCCTGGGTGAGGGCGTAGCCGAGCAGGGCGAAGGGGGACCGCCTCGCCTCGTGGTCGGGCTCGCCGTCGTGGACGAGCAGGACCGTGCCGGCGACGGGGGCGAGGATCTCGGCGCCGAAGCCGACGAAGCGTTGCGGGGCCTCGGTGGCGAGCGCGCTGCGCCACGAGCGCGGGGCGCTGCGGCCGTGCTCGTCGACGGCGACGAAGTCGATGGCGTGGCTCGTGCCGTAGAGGGTCGTGCCGTGGCTGGGCACGCGGCGGGCCGGGCTCATCTCGGTGCGCCAGCGCCCGCGGAAGGGCAGGTCGAGGACGACGGGGCCGGTCACGCCGTCCCCGTCCACGTCAGCCCTCGTCGAGCGCGGCGACGAGGGCGGGCAGGGCGGTCGCGGCACCGGCGCGCACGTGGTGGTGGCACAGGTCGGAGACGTCGCTGGGCTGCGGGTTGACCTCGACGACGACGGCGCCCTGGCCGAGGGCCATCGCGGGCAGACCCGCGGCCGGGTAGACCAGGCCGCTCGTGCCGACGACGAGGACGACGTCTCCCCCGTCGAGCCGCTCGACGGCGCCGACCGCTGCGTCCCACGCGTCGCGCGGCATCTCCTCGCCGAACCACACGACCCCGGGTCGGACGTCACCGCCGCACGCGGGGCACGTCGGCGGGTCGAGCCTCTCGACCGGCTCGTCGGGCACGGCGAGCTCGCCCTGCCACGGGGTCGCGCAGTCGCGGCAGCGGAAGGACAGGAGGGACCCGTGGACGTGCGAGAGGACGCGAGAGCCGGCGCGCTCGTGGAGGTCGTCGACGTTCTGCGTGACGACCTCGACGTCGCGCAGGCGGGCGAGGTCGGCGACCGCCCGGTGACCCGCATGGGGCTCGACCCGGCGCAGCAGGGCGGCCCGCCACGCGTACCAGGCCCACACGAAGGGAGGGTCGTCGTCCCAGGCCTCCTGGGTCGCCAGGGAGGAGGGGTCGAAGCGCTCCCAGAGCCCGCTCTGCGCGTCGCGGAAGGTCGGCACGCCGGACTCGGCGCTCATGCCGGCGCCGGAGAGGACGAGGACCCGACGGGCAGCGCGGAGGGCGTCGACGACGGCGGGGTCGGCGGACGAGGTGGGCTCCCCCACGTCGGCGCTCATCGCCGTGGTGCGCTGCGGGCGGCCCGTAGCGCGGCGCGCACGAGCGGGAGCTGGAGGGGCAGCCGGGCCAGGGTGCCGGCGAAGGCGGCCCGGGAGCCGGTCGTGCGGCGGCGACGGGCGCGCCGGCCGTGGTCGAGGCTCATCTGGACGTTGGCGGGCAGGACCGCGACGAGCAGCGCGGCGCTGGCCAGACCGGCGACCCGACGGGTGCGCGGCACGAGCAGGCCTGCGCCGCAGAGGATCTCGAGGACGCCGGAGACGTAGACGAGCTCGCGCCGGTGGCCCCGCAGCGGGGCCGGGACGATCGACTCGAAGACCTGGGGGCGCACGAGGTGCACGACTCCGGAGGTGATGAGCAGACCGGCCAGGCCGGTGGTCGACAGGTCGCGACGGGGCACGGGCTCTCCTAGAGGATCTGGCGCAGGTTGGCGCGCGAGAGGTCGAGCAGCTCGTCGCCGCGGCCGGACATCACGGTGCGCAGGGCGTAGAGGGTGAAGCCCTTGACCTGCTCGGCGGAGATGGCCGGGGGGATCGTCAGCTCCTGGCGCTCGGTGACGACGTCGACGAGGGCGGGTCCGTCGTGGGCGAAGGCCTCGCGCAGCGCGCCCTCGAGGTCCTCGGAGCGCTCGACCCGCCAGCCGCGGATGCCGACCGCCTCGGCGACCTTCGAGAAGTCGGGGTTGTCCAGACCGGTGCCGAAGTCGGGCAGCCCGGCGGCCTTCATCTCGAGCTCGACGAAGTTCAGCGAGCTGTTGTTGAGGACGACGACCTTGATCGGCAGGTCGTGCTGGCGCACGGTGAGCAGCTCGCCCATGAGCATGGCCAGCCCGCCGTCCCCGCTGAGGGTGACGACCTGGCGGTCCGGGTAGGCGCTCTGCGCGCCGATCGCGTGCGGCACGGCGTTGGCCATCGACCCGTGGACGAAGGAGCCGATGACGCGTCGGTCGCCGCGGCAGCTGAGGTAGCGGGCGGCGTAGACGACCGGCGAGCCGACGTCGGGGATGAAGACGGCGTCGTCGGCGGCGATCTCGTCGACGAGCCGGGCGAGGTACTGCGGGTGGATCGCCTGGCGCCGCTTCGAGGGCACGGCGAGGTCGTCGAGCCGCTCGCGGGTGCGGCGGTAGTGCTTCACCGAGTCCTCGAGGTGGTCGCGGTCCTTCGCCCGCGTGAGGAGCGGGAGCAGCTCGCGCACGGTGTCGCGGACGTCGCCGACGAGCCCGACCTCGAGGGGCACGCGCTTGCCGAGCTGCTCGCCGCGGACGTCGACCTGGATGACCTTCGCGTGCTCGGGGAAGAACTGGCGGTAGGGGAAGTCGGTGCCGAGCATGAGGATCGTGTCGGCCCGCTCCATCGCGCGGTAGCCGGAGGCGAAGCCGAGCAGACCGGTGAGACCGACGTCGAAGGGGTTGTCCCCCTCGACGTGCTGCTTGCCGCGCAGGGAGTGCACGACCGGGGCGCCGAGGGTGTCGGCGAGCTGGAGGACCTCGGCCTTCGCGCCCTCCGCGCCGACGCCCACGAGCAGGGTCGTGCGCCGGGAGCGGCTCAGCAGGTCGGCTGCCCGCTGCAGCTGCTCGGCGTCGGGGACGACGCGGGCGCGGGCGCGCTCGACGACGGTGACCCGGGTGTCCTGGGCCTCGAGCTGGGCGACGTCCCCGGGGATGACGAGCACGGCGACCCCGCGCTGCTGGATCGCCGCGCGCATCGCGGTCTCGAGCATCCGCGGCATCTGCGAGGCGTTGGAGACCATCTCGCAGTAGACGCTGCACTCCTGGAAGAGGTTCTGCGGGTGCGTCTCCTGGAAGTAACCGCTGCCGATCTCCGAGCTCGGGATCTGCGCCGCGATGGCCAGCACGGGCACCCGCGAGCGCTGGGCGTCGAAGAGTCCGTTGATGAGGTGGAGGTTGCCGGGGCCGCAGCTGCCGAAGCAGACGGAGAGCTCACCGGTGAGCTCGGCGTCGGCCGCGGCGGCGAAGGCCGCCGACTCCTCGTGCCGCACGAGCTGCCAGGCGATGCTGCCGTCCCGGCGCATCGCCTCGGTGAAGCCGTTGAGCGAGTCGCCGGGGACCCCGTACGCACGGGTCACCCCGTTGGCCCTCAGGGTGGCGATGACGGTGTCCGCGATGGTGGCCATGCGGGCTCTCCCTTCGGTCGAACGTGCTGTCCTCGCCACGCTAGACCCCTGCCCGACCCGACCCGGCGGGCGGGGCCCCTCGTAGGGTGAGCGCGACACCACCGAGGACGAGGAGACCCCGTGCGCGCCGTGTACGCCGAGAGCATCACCCCTGACGACCCCCTGGCCGGCCTCGTCGTCGGCGAGCGCCCCGAGCCCGAGGTGCCGGACGGCTGGGCCCGGGTCAGCGTCCGGGCGGCGGCGCTCAACCACCACGACCTGTGGTCGCTGCGCGGGGTCGGTCTCGGGCAGGACAAGCTCCCGATGGTCCTCGGGTGCGACGCCGCGGGCGTCGACGAGGACGGCCGCGAGGTGATCGTCCACGCGGTGATCTCCGACCCGTCGTGGACCGGCGACGAGACGATGGACCCGCGCCGCTCGCTGCTCAGCGAGCGCCACCAGGGCACCTTCGCCGACACCGTCGTCGTGCCCCGGCGCAACCTCCTGCCCAAGCCGGCCGACCTCACCTTCGAGGAGGCGGCCTGCCTGCCGACCGCCTGGCTCACGGCCTACCGGATGCTCTTCACCCGCGGCGAGCTGCGCCCGGGGCAGAGCGTGCTCGTCCAGGGCGTCGGGGGCGGCGTCGCCACAGCGCTCGTCGTCCTCGGCCACGCGGCGGGGCTGCGGGTGCTCGCCACCTCGCGCGACGAGGCGAAGCGGGCCCGTGCCCTCGAGCTCGGCGCCGACGCGGTCTTCGAGAGCGGCGAGCGTCTGCCCGAGAAGGTCGACGCCGTGATGGAGACGGTGGGCCGCGCCACGTGGAGCCACTCGATCCGCTCCCTTCGCCCCGGCGGGACGCTCGTCGTCTCCGGGACGACGAGCGGGCCGCAGCTCGACGACGCGGAGCTCACCCGGATCTTCTTCCTCCAGCTGCGGGTCGTCGGCTCGACGATGGGCACCCTGCAGGAGCTGCGCGATCTCACGGCGCTGCTCGCCGTGAGCGGGGCACGGCCGGTGATCCACGACGTCGTGCCGGTCGAGCGGGCGCGTGACGCCTTCGCCGAGATGGAGCGCGGCGACATGGTCGGCAAGCTCGTGCTCACCTTCTGAGGGCCGTCGGCTGGTCCCTCAGAAGAGGATCGTCGCGAAGGCCCCGATCCGCTCCATGCCGATGCGCTCGTAGGTGGCGATCGCCGGCGCGTTGTAGTCGTTGACGTAGAGCGTCACCCACGGGGCGTGGTGGGCCAGCGTCATCTCGACGACGCTGGCCATCATCGGGGCCGCGAGGCCCTGGCCGCGCAGGTGCGGGGCGAGCCAGACGCCCTGGATCTGCGCGCAGCCGAGCGCCACCGACCCGACGTCGGCCTTGAAGATCACCGCGCCGTCCTCGACGACGACGTAGGTGCGGTTCTTGCGCAGCAGCGTGCGCAGCGTGTCCGCGTAGTACGTCGAGGAGCCCTGGTAGGGCGGGTAGCCGATCTCCTCCGTGAACATGTGCTCGGCCGCCGGGAGGACGAGGTCGGTCTCCTCGACGAGGCCGGGGCGCACGCGGGGGTCGAGCTCGACGCCCCGGCTCGAGGGGGTGTCGCGCATGCCCATGAGCGGCTGCTGCCCGCGCACCGAGCGGGGCCGCCCGAAGCTCTCGCCGACCTCGTCCCACATGGCCATGACCTCGTCGTGGGGGCCGAGGAAGGACGCGCAGCGTCGGCGCACCTTGCGCACGCGGTCGGCGAAGGCGGCGCGGCTGTCGGCGTGGGTGGACACGGGCACGACGTTGGCGATGGTCCACACCATCGAGGTGAGGGCCTCGTCCTCGAAGTACCCCGAGACGGCCGTGCTGCCGAGCCCGAGCGCGCCGTCGAGGATCCGGCTGGCGACGTAGACGTTGGCCGCGGGGTCCTGGGCGCACAGCTCGAGGGCGGCCTCACGATCATCTGTCGTCAGGAGCCTCACGGGCGAGCGGGTGCGCAGCACGCGCTCAGCGTAGGTCAGCCGACGGTGACGGTGGGGCTGCCCGCGCCGTCCTCCTCGTCGACGGGCTCGCCGATCTCCTCGGCGATGCGCATGGCCTCCTCGATGAGGGTCTCGACGATCTTGCTCTCGGGGACGGTCTTGATGACCTCGCCCTTGACGAAGATCTGGCCCTTCCCGTTGCCGGACGCGACGCCGAGGTCGGCCTCGCGGGCCTCGCCCGGGCCGTTGACGACGCAGCCCATGACGGCGACGCGCAGGGGGACGGTCATCCCCTCGAGCCCGGCGGTCACCTCGTCGGCGAGCTTGTAGACGTCGACCTGGGCACGGCCGCAGCTGGGGCAGGAGACGATCTCGAGCTTGCGCGGGCGCAGGCCGAGGGACTGGAGGATCTGGATGCCGACCTTGACCTCCTCGACCGGCGGGGCCGAGAGGGAGACGCGGATCGTGTCACCGATGCCGCGCGAGAGCAGCGCGCCGAAGGCGGTGGCCGACTTGATCGTGCCCTGGAAGGCGGGACCGGCCTCGGTGACACCGAGGTGCAACGGCCAGTCGCCGCGCTCGGCGAGCAGCTCGTAGGCGCGCACCATCGTCACGGGGTCGTTGTGCTTGACCGAGATCTTGAAGTCGTGGAAGTCGTGCTCCTCGAACAGGCCCGCCTCCCACACGGCGGACTCGACGAGCGCCTCGGGGGTGGCCTTGCCGTAGCGCTCGAGCAGGCGCTTGTCGAGGCTGCCGGCGTTGACGCCGATCCGGATCGAGGTGCCGTGGTCCTTCGCGGCCTTGGCGATCTCGCCGACCTGGTCGTCGAACTGGCGGATGTTGCCGGGGTTGACCCGCACCGCCGCGCACCCCGCCTCGATCGCCTGGAAGACGTACTTCGGCTGGAAGTGGATGTCGGCGATGACCGGGATCTGGCTGTGCTGGGCGATCTCGGCGAGCGCGTCGGCGTCGTCCTGGCTCGGGCACGCGACGCGCACGATGTCGCAACCGGCCGCGGTGAGCTCGGCGATCTGCTGGAGGGTGGAGTTGACGTCGGAGGTCAGCGTCGTCGTCATCGACTGCACCGAGATCGGCGACTCGCTGCCGACCCCGACCGACCCGACCTTGATCTGCCGGGTGGGGCGACGGGGGGCGATCACGGGCGCGGGGGCCTTCGGCATGCCGAGGGAGACAGTCATGCCCTCATTATCCCCCTTCGGCTGTGAGTGGTCTGGGCACTCCCCCACCCCGGTGCGAGCTACGGCGCAGTAGTGGCTGCGATCGCAGCCACTACTGCGCCGTAGCAGGCGGCGAAGGGGGCACCGTCGGGCCTCCTGGGCGGCCCCGACCCCGGCCGCGAGAGAGGGATCCACAGACCGCGAGGTGGGCCCGCCCTAGTCCACAGCTGCACTGATGTCGTCGCGGAGCTCTCTCGGCAGCACCACGGTGCTGTCATGACCTACGACCCCGTGGAGGACCTGCCCGACGAGGTCCACAAGATCCTGGCGCGGCAGGACGGCCTGGTCACCCGGGCACAGCTCACGCTCCACCAGGTGCCGCGAGAACGCACGCGCTGGCGATCCGGCCGACACTGGACGGCGATCCTGCCGAACGTCTTCCTCGTCGACCGCGCACCTGCGACGGAGCGGCAGAGATGCATCGCCGCGCTGCTCTGGGCAGGTCCCCGCGCCTACCTCACCGGCCCGTCGGCGGCTCGGCTTCACGGCCTGTCTGTCGCCGAGCCGGCACGCGTGCTGATGCTCACCCCCGAGCCGTGCCGGTCCCGCGAGCACGGGTTCGCCACGGTGCGCCGGACGACGGTCGCCGACCACGCGGTCGTCGAGCGAGGCCCGCTGAGGTATGCGAGCGCGGCCCGGGCTGCCATCGACACCGCCGCCGTGCGCCCCTTCGCCGACGCCCGCTCGGCCCTCCTCATCGAGGCGGTCCAGACGGGCACGACCGACGTCGCCGAGCTCCACGAGTGGCTGTGCCGACTACGCACCCGCGAAGCGAAGCAGCTCCTCGTGCCCCTCCAGCACGCGGCGTCGGGCGCCTGGTCGCTCCCCGAGGCTGAGCTCCTGGACCTCGTCGCGACCTCCGAGATCCTGCCGCTGCCGATGGCCAACCCAGCGCTCACCACCGCGGACGGTCGTGCCCTGCTCACGCCCGACGTGTGGTTCGACGACGTCGGACTGGCGGTGATGGTCCACTCGCACCTGCATCACTCGCAAGGGCAGGACTGGGTCGAGACCGTAGAGCGCGACGGTGACCTCACGCGTGTCGGCGTGGTCGTCGCCGGGGTGACGCCGACTGGTCTGCGTCAGGACCCGAGCGGGACCCTGCGACGGCTCGAGGACACCTACGTCGCCGCACAGGGACGCTCCCGGCCTGACGTCGTCGCGATCCCGAAGCTCTCCTGACGCCCGTCGCCTCACCGTCCCGGGCGACCTGACGACCCCGCTACGACGCAGTATTGGCTGCGATCGCGACCACTACTGCGCCGTAGCTCGCACAAGTGGAGGGGTCAGAGGAGCTTGATCGGCTTGACGATGTCGGCGTAGACGAGCAGGACCGTCATGGCGATGAAGGTCAGGGCGACGCCGTAGGCCAGGGGCAGGGCCTTCGCGACGTCGACCGGGCCGGGGTCGGGCAGGCCGCGGACGCGGGCCCAGCCCTTCTTCACGCCCTCCCACAGCGCGCCGGCGACGTGGCCGCCGTCGAGCGGGAGGAGCGGGATGAGGTTGAAGGCGAAGAGCATGAGGTTGAGCGAGCCGATGAGGCTGATGATCATCATGAGCTTCTCGACCGGGGTGCCGAACTCGTCCGAGCTCGCCACCTCGCCGGCGACCCGGCCGACGCCGACGACCGACATCGGGCTCTCGGGGTCGCGCTCCTCGCTGCCGAAGGCCGCCTGGTAGACCCCGACGAGCTTCTGCGGGATCTTCGCGACGGCGGAGAAGGTCGTCACGAGCATGTCGCCGAAGAGCGCGGGCACCTCGGTCACGGGCTGCTTGACGCGCACGGGGGTGCCGCTCGCGCCGAGGAAGCCGGCCTGCTCGAGGACGGGCTCCCCCTTCGCGTCCTCGACGACCCGGCCGTCGTCGCCGATCTTCGGCTGGTCGAGGACGATCGGGGTCGCGGTGACGGTCTCGTCGCGCCCCCCGCGGTCGATGGCGATGCGCATCTCGCGGTCGCCGTTGGCGCGGATCTGCGCGCGCACCTCGTCCCACGTCGTCACGGCCTGGCCGTTGATCGCCGTGATCGTGTCGCCGGGGCGCAGGCCCGCCTCGTTGGCCGGGGCCGTGGGCATGTCGGGCGTGCACTCCTGCGCGGTGCTCTGCCCGGCCTTGGTGAGGTCGACGCACTCGCTGACGGAGGAGAGCCTCGGCGAGGTCTGCACCGTGCCGTAGAGGGTGAAAATGCCGCCGAAGATGACGAAGGCGATGAGGAGGTTCATCATCGGCCCGCCGAGCATGACGGTGATCTTCTTCGGCACGGACAGCTTGTAGAAGAGCCGGTCCTCGTCGCCGGGTCGCACCTCCTCGAAGGACTGCGCGCGCGCCTCGTCGGCGAGCTGGCTGAAGCGGCCCGTGCTCGATGTGCGGATCGTGCCCGGCTCGTCACCCGCACGTGGCGGGAACATGCCGATCATCCGGATGTAGCCGCCGAGAGGGATCGCCTTGACGCCGTACTCGGTCTCTCCGCGCCGTCGCGAGAAGACCGTCGGGCCGAAGCCGACCATGTACTGCGGGACGCGCACGCCGAAGCGCTTGGCGGGCACGAGGTGCCCGATCTCGTGCAGCGCGATCGACAGCGCGATGCCGAGGAAGACGAGCACGACCCCTGCGAGGAAGAGCATGGTCGCCATCGTCTCATCCCCTCACGACAGCCGCAGCGACCTCGCGCGCCCAGCGGTCCGCGGCGAGCACGCCGTCGAGGCTGTGGGCGTCGAAGTCGCCCCCGTCATGGCGCCCGACGACCTCGGCGACGGTGTCGACGATCCCGACGAAGGGCAGCGCCCCGTCGTGGAAGGCGTCGACGGCCACCTCGTTGGCCGCGTTGTAGACGGCGGGGTAGGTGCCACCGGCGGTGCCGACCTGGCGGGCGAGCTCCACGGCGGGGAAGGCGACGTCGTCGATCGGCGCGAAGTCCCAGCTCTGCACCTGGGTCCAGTCGCACGGCTCGTCGACGTCGGGCAGGCGCTCGGGCCACGACAGCCCGAGCGCGATCGGCACGAGCATCCGCGGCGGACCCATCTGCGCGATCGTCGACCCGTCGTGGAACTCGACCATCGAGTGGATCTGCTGCTGCGGGTGCACGACGGTGGCGATCCGCTCGAAGGGGATGTCGAAGAGCAGGTGGGCCTCGATGACCTCGAGACCCTTGTTGACCAGGGTCGCCGAGTTCGTCGTGATGACGCGGCCCATGGCGAAGTTGGGGTGGGCCAGGGCCTCCTGCGGCGTCACCTCGGCGAGCTGCTCGCGGGTGCGACCGCGGAAGGGACCGCCGCTCGCGGTGACGACGAGGCGCCGCACCTCCGACGACCGTCCGCCCCGCAGGCACTGCGCGATGGCCGAGTGCTCGGAGTCGACGGGGACGACCTGGTCGGGCCCGGCGAGGTCGCGCACGAGCGGGCCGCCGATGATGAGCGACTCCTTGTTCGCCAGCGCGAGCGTCGTGCCCGCCCGCAGGGCGGCGAGCGTCGGCCGCAGCCCGATCGCGCCGGTGATGCCGTTGAGCACGACGTCGGCCTCGCGCCCGGCGACCTCGGTCGAGGCGTCCTCGCCGACGAGCACCTCCGGGGCGTACCCGGTGACGCCCGCGGCGTCCGCGGCGGACCGCACGGCCGCCCGCAGGTCCTCCGTCGAGCCCGTCGCCGCCGCGACGAGTGGCGCCCGGTGCGCGACGGCCTGCTCTGCGAGCAGGCCGACGTTCGACCCGCCCGCCAGCGCCCCGACCTCGAAGCGCTCGGCGTTCGCGGAGATGACGTCGAGCCCCTGGGTGCCGATGGAGCCCGTCGACCCCAGGAGGGTGACGCGGGTGCGGGTCATGCCGCACCCCCTTCGCCACGCGAGGTGCGGATCTCGTCACGCCGGGCCAGCCGGTGGCGCCGTCTGATCTGCGCCTCGCGGAAGCGGCGGTGCTCCTCCTCGGTCTCGACGCTCAGCTCGGGCACCGGACGGGTCTGCCCGTCGGCGTCTACGGCGACCATGACGAGGTAGGCCGAGGCGACGTGCACGCGCGGCGCGACGCTGTCCCAGCGGTCGGCCTCGGCGCGCACCCCGACCTCCATCGAGCTGCGCCCCGCCCAGTTGATCTGGGCGCTCACGTGCAGGACGTCCCCGACCCGCACCGGGGTGAGGAAGGTCATCTCGTCCATCCCGGCGGTCACCGCGGGCCCCTGCGCAAAGCGGTTGGCCACGACGCCGGCGCAGTCGTCGACCATCTTCATGATGTTGCCGCCGTGGATCGTGCCGAGGAGGTTGGCCTCCGTCGCGTTCATCACGTGGCTGAGGGTGACCTGGGTCGAGGTGGGGGTCGTCACGCCCCCATGATCCCCCACCGCGCCGGCCCACCGCGCCGGCCCGCCCGTCGGGCAGCCCGCCAGCCTGCGCTCCGACCCACCGCGCAGGTCAGCCCGCGCGGGCGATCTCGACGGCCACCGTCAGCTGTTCCGCGTCGTGCTCGAGGTCGCCGAGGACGCCGAGCAGCGCCTGGTCCTCGAGCACGCCGGACGCGGCAGTCGGCCGCCACAGCAGGGTCCACGCGCCGTGGTGCCGCGTCGCGACCTCCATGAGGCTGTCGTAGAGCGCGTCGAGGTTGCGCCCGAAGTGCTCGGGCAGGTCGAAGGACGCGGCGAAGGCGTCGTACGCGGTCTCGCGGTCGGACCCGCCGTCGACGACGTGGACGTGCACGTGGTGGTGCATCGCCTCGACGAGCAGGGCGTCGACGGCCTCGGGCCGCAGCCGGATCACGACCCCACCTCGACCTGACGGAAGCTCGCGTAGTGGTCGGCCGTGTAGTACGTGTCGCCCTCGTCGCCGACGACGAGGCGGCGCGCCCCGCGGTCGTCCTCGCCGGGCGTCGGCACGGTGTACTCGGCGTAGTACCCGCGCTCGCGGATCGGCAGGATCCGCTCGCGGTTGCCGAAGGTCACCCCGTCGCGGTCGTACGGGAAGGGCCCGCCGGCCGCGACCAGCGCGAGAGTGCGGCGCCCCTCGGGCGGCAGCGAGGAGGCGGGGACCGTCGACAGCCCCGAGTCCGGCGTCGCCGCCGCGGCGGGCCGCGCGGAGGACGAGCGCGAAGGGGTCGACGACCGCGAGGCGGGCGGCGACGGCTGCGCGGAGGTGGACGACGTCGACGAGGACGACGGGGCGCCGGCCGGCTCCCCGTCGTCGCCGCCGCCGATCGTCAGCCAGGCGGCGAGGAGGAGCAGGAGCACCCCGGCGACCACCTGCAGCCGCTGCCGCCAGGTCGTGCTCACGCGCGTGCCGTCGAGGGTGCCATGGGGAGATTGTGCAGCCCCGTGGCACCCGCGGCGGGCCTACAGGGCGATGCCGATGTACTTCGTCTCGAGGTACTCCTCGATGCCCTCGAATCCCCCTTCGCGCCCGTAGCCCGAGTGCTTGACCCCGCCGAAGGGGGCGGAGGGGTTGGAGACGACGCCCTGGTTGACCCCGACCATGCCGAAGTCGAGGGCCTCGGCGACGCGGATCATCCGCGAGGCGTCCCGCGTGTAGACGTAGCCGACGAGCCCGTACTCGGTGCCGTTGGCGATGCGCACGGCCTCGTCCTCGCTGCTGAAGGTCGTGATCGGCGCGACCGGGCCGAAGATCTCCTCGCGCATGACGCGCGAGCCCGCGGCGACGTCGGTGAGCACGGTCGGCGGGTAGAACCAGCCCTCGCCCTGCGGCACCTCGCCGCCGGTGAGCACGGTGGCGCCGCCCTCGACGGCCTCGTCGACGAGCGCGGCGACCCCGTCACGGGCCTTGCTCGTGATGAGCGGGCCGACCTGGACGCCGTCCTTCGTGCCCTGGCCGACGGTGAGCCCGCCCATCCGCTCGGCGAACTTCGTCGAGAACTCCTGCGCGACGTCCTCGTGGACGAGGAAGCGGTTGGCGGCGGTGCACGCCTCGCCGATGTTGCGCATCTTGGCCTGCATCGCGCCCTCGACCGCGGCGTCGACGTCGGCGTCCTCGAAGACGACGAAGGGGGCGTTGCCGCCGAGCTCCATCGACAGGCGCAGCAGCTGCTCGGAGGACTGCTCGACGAGCTTCTGCCCGACCCCGGTCGAGCCGGTGAAGGTCAGCTTGCGCAGGCGCGGGTCACGGATGATCGGCTCGCTCACCTCGCCCGAGCTGCTCGTCGTCACGACGTTGAGCACGCCGGCGGGCAGGCCGACCTCCTCGAGGGTCTTCGCGAGCGCGAGCATCGTCAGCGGGGTCTCGTGCGCCGGCTTGACGACCATCGTGCAGCCGGCGGCGATGGCCGGGCCGATCTTGCGGGTGCCCATGGCGAGGGGGAAGTTCCAGGGCGTGATCATGAAGGTCGGGCCGACGGGCTGCTTCGTCGTGAGCAGCCGGGTGCCGCCGCTGGGCGCCACGGCGTAGCGGCCGTGGATGCGCACGGCCTCCTCGGCGAACCAGCGGAAGAACTCGTTGCCGTAGGTGACCTCGCCGCGGGCCTCGGCGAGCGGCTTGCCCATCTCGAGGGTCATGAGCATCGCGAAGGTCTCCGAGCGCTCGCGCACGAGCTCGAAGGCGCTGCGCAGGATCTCGGAGCGGGTGCGCGGCTCGGTCGCCGCCCACTCGGCCTGCGCGGCGACGGCGGCGTCGAGCGCGGCGGCCCCGTCGGCGGCGGTGCCGTCGGCCACCTGGGTGAGGGTCTGACCCGTCGCCGGGTCGTCGACGGCGAAGGTCGCGCCGCCGGTCGCGTCGCGCCACTCACCCCCGATGAAGAGCTGGGTGGGGGCGAGCTCGAGAGCGGACAGCTGGGTCACGTCGGCCATGAGCGTCACGCTACAACCGCCGCGGGGGTCTGCGGCGTGCACCCGAAGGGAGGGGGCGGCTCCCCCGTCGAGGCGCTCCAGCGGGTGCGACCGTGGAGACGTCCCCACCCCCGACATCCCAGGAGAGACGTCATGTCCGACCAGCTGGACCTGGACAACCCCGTCGAGCGCCACCCGACGATCTCGCCGCCGGAGCAGGACCAGGACTTCCCTGGCTCCGACGTCGGTCTCGAGCCCGGCGCCGACATCGGCCTGAGCAGCTATCGCGGCACCGGTCGTCTGCAGGGCCGCAAGGCCCTCGTCACCGGAGCCGACTCCGGCATCGGCGCGGCGGTCGCCGTCGCCTTCGCCCGCGAGGGCGCCGACGTCGCCCTGGCCTACCTGCCCGACGAGGAGGAGGACGCCGACCGCGTCGCCCGTGTCGTCGAGGAGGAGGGCGGCACCCTCGTGCGCATCCCGGGCGACGTCCGGGACCGCGCGTACTGCGACGACCTCGTCGCGAAGGCCGTCGAGGGCCTCGGCGGGCTCGACGTCCTCGTCGTCAACGCCGGCAAGCAGGTCGCCTGCGAGGACATCACCGAGCTCACCGACGAGCAGCTCGACGGCACGCTGAAGACCAACCTCTACGCGATGGTGTGGATCTGCCGGGCCGCGGTCCCCCACCTGCAGCCGGGCAGCTCGATCATCATGTCGAGCTCGATCCAGGCCTACCAGCCGAGCGCGCACCTCGTGGACTACGCGATGACCAAGGCGGGCATGAACACCTTCGCGAAGGGGTTGTCGCAGCAGCTGGCGCCGAAGGGGATCCGCGTCAACGCGGTCGCCCCGGGCCCGGTCTGGACGCCGCTGCAGGTCGTCGACGGCCAGCCCAAGGAGGCTCTGCCCGAGTTCGGCCAGGACACCCCGCTCGGGCGCGCTGGTCAGCCGGTCGAGCTCGCCCCGGCGTACGTCTTCCTCGCCTCGGCCGAGTCGAGCTTCGTCGTCGGCGAGACCCTCAACGTCAACGGCGGACAGCCCTCGCCGTGACCCGTGTCGCGCCGTCGCGCGACACCTGATGTCCCGCCGCAGCCCCGGCTTGCGAGAAGATCTCCGTCTTTGAGACCCTTTGACGGTCATATCTTCTCGTCGCCGGGGCTGCTCGGCGTCCACGACCCATGTCAGGGGTGTCCCGTGCGCGACTTCGCCACCGTCCTGTTCGACCAGGCCCACTCGAGCGCCTGGTCCACCGACCGCGACCGGGCCGCCCGGATGAACCCGGCCAACCCCGCTGACGCCTCGCTGGCGCTGGCCGTCGACGCCCTCGCCGAGCGCGGCCTGAGCGTGCGCGAGCACCGCACCGGCGAGCTCGTCGGCGCGGCGCTCGAGGGTGTCGACGTCCTCGTCGTCGCCCACCCGGCCGACGCCGCCTCCGAGCGGGTCGCCGGCGACCTGCCCCCGGTCTACTCCCCCGCCGAGATCGCCGCGATCACCGAGCACGTGCGCTCCGGCGGCGGTCTCGTCGTCCTCGCGGAGTGCGACCACCGCGCGCACGGCAACAACCTCGACGACGTGCTCTCCCCCTTCGGGCTCTCGATCACCTCGACCCTCGTCCACGAGAGCGCGACCTCGGGCCGGCGCCACCTCGGCAACGCGACGTGGGTCCTGCCCGAGCTGGCGGTCGGGCACAACGGCGGGCAGGGTGTGCTCGCCGGTGTCGGCGAGGTGTGCTTCTACCGCTCCGGCGCGGTCGACGTCTCGGCCGCCCCGTCCGCCCACGTCATCGCCAGCTCGAGCGCCAGCGCCCACCCCGCGCAGGCCCCGCTGGCCGTCACCGTCGAGCACGGGGCCGGCCGCGTCGTCGTGCTCGCCGACTCCGACCTCGTCGGCGACGACTCGATCGCCGACCTCGACCACCGCCGGCTGTGGACCAACCTCGTCACCTGGGCGGCAGTCCCCCGCTCGGCCCACCTCGGCGAGGACGCGCCGCAGGACGCCGCGGCCGAGCGCACCGTCGACACCGCCGAGTGGGCGAGCCTGAAGGCGGCGGTCGAGGAGCTGCGCCTGCTGCAGGGCAAGGACGGCAGCATCGACCGCGAGACCCACGACGAGACCGACCTGGCTCGCGCGGGCGAGCTCGTCGCCTCGATCCGGGCCGACGTCGCCGCGCTCGCGCCGCGCTTCCCGCACGACGCCGAGTACCTCGCCGCGCTCGACACCGACCTCGCCCGCTGGGTCGAGGAGGGCTTCGTCGTCCCCGACTTCCTCGACAGCCTCGTGCTCTTCCACCCCGAGCAGCACCGGGTCGACGGCACCGAGCACCTCGTGCTCTTCCCGATGTACACGCAGAACGGCAACCTCGACCGGGTCTTCGAGGCCGTGCTGCTCGACGTCGTGTGGCCGCAGTGGCTCGCCGACGTCGAGGCGCAGCAGCCCAACCCCGCCTTCCTGCCGGTGACCTTCACCGACTTCACCCCCGGCTACGACACGAACTCCGCGGTCCTCTTCCCCGAGACGGTCGCCGTGCGCGAGGTGCCGACCTTCACGTGGGGCGCGATCTTCTGCGACCGCGAGGCCGCGCGCTTCCGTGCCGTGACGTCCGCCGCCGCGCAGACCCTCGGGCTGCAGCTGCCGCCGGAGGGCGAGCAGCTCGTCGCGAGCCAGTCGCTCGCGCAGTCGACCTTCGCCATGTGGGACCTCGTGCACGACCGCACGCACAGCCACGGCGACCTCCCCTTCGACCCCTTCATGATCAAGCAGCGGATGCCCTTCTGGATGTACGCGCTCGAGGAGCTGCGCTGCGACCTCAACACCTTCCGCGTCGCGGTGCAGATGGACGAGCAGGGCCACCCGTACGCCCGCCCGGTGCAGCTGGCGATCCTCTTCGACCGCCTCTTCCGCTTCCCGATCACCGGTGACCGGGTGCGCAACTACGACGGTCTCGGCGGCCAGCTGCTCTTCGCCTGGCTGCACAAGCGCGGCGTCCTGCGCTGGACCGACAACACGCTGTCCTTCGACTGGGCCGCGGTGCCCGAGGCGGTCGTCGCGCTGTCCGACGCCGTCGAGGAGCTCTACCGCTCCGGCATCGACCGCAGCCGGGTCGGCCACTGGCGCGCGGCCTACGAGCTCGTCGCCGGCTACGTCGCGCCGCACCCGGGGTCGACCTGGGCGAAGGGGATGAGCGACCCGTCCGCGCTGCCGCTCGACGGCCCGCCGAAGGGCCTGACCGACCTCGTGCAGCCCGACGAGTTCCCGCTCAACGTCTTCTACGAGGCGCTGCGCAAGAAGCTCGCGCCCGTCATCGAGGCGAGCAGGGGCGTGACCGGCACGTCCGCGACCGGTGCGAGGATTGCCGCGTGACGACGACGACCCCTTCGCAGCTCAGCGCCCTGCACGACGACACGGTCCGCGGCTTCGCCAGCGACAACTACGCCGGCATCCACCCCGAGGTGCTCCAGGCCCTCGCGACCGTCAACGGCGGCCACCAGGTGGCCTACGGCGAGGACGTGTACACCGAGCGGCTGCGCGAGGTCATGCGCGGGCACCTCGGCGAGCAGGTCGAGACCTTCCCGGTCTTCAACGGCACCGGCGCCAACGTCGTCTCGCTCCAGGCGGCGACCGACCGCTGGGAGTCGGTGATCTGCACGAGCAACGCGCACATCCACGTCGACGAGTGCGCCGCCCCCGAGCGGATGGGCGGGATCAAGCTGCACGCCGTGCCCACCGGCGACGGCAAGCTGACGCCTGAGCTGGTCGACACCGTGCCCGCGCGCGTCGGTGACGAGCACTGGCCGCAGGTGCGGGTCGTCTCGATCACGAACTCCACCGAGATCGGCACGGTCTACACCCCCGACGAGATCCGGGCGCTCGCCGACCACGCGCACGAGCGTGGTCTCGTCCTGCACCTCGACGGCTCGCGGATCTCCAACGCGGCCGCGGCCCTCGGCGTCTCGCTGCGCGAGCTCGTCGCCGACACCGGTGTCGACCTGCTGAGCCTGGGCGGGACGAAGGCCGGGGCGCTCGCAGCCGAGGCCGTCGTCGTCCTCTCGCCCGAGAAGGTCCGCGGCATGCCGTACCTGCGCAAGCAGTCGATGCAGCTCGCGAGCAAGATGCGCTTCGTCTCCGCCCAGCTGCTCGCGCTCTACGAGGGCGACCTCTGGCTGCGCGGTGCCGGTCATGCGAACGCGATGGCCGCCCGTCTCCAGGAGGCCGTGCGCGACATCGACGGGGTGCGCCTGGCGACCCCCGCCGAGGCCAACGCGGTCTTCCCGATGCTCGACCCCGCGGTCGCCGACCGCCTCGCAGCCCGCTTCCGCTTCTACCCCTGGGACGAGTCGCGCGACCAGTACCGCTGGATGTGCAGCTGGGACACGACCGAGGCCGACGTCGACGCTTTCGTCGCCGCCCTCCGCGAGGAGCTCGCCCGCCCCTGACCCCGCGAGGTATGGCGATGCGCCCGTCGATCCCCCAGGATCCGGGCGCATCGCCATACCTCGGCGAAGGGGGTATGGGGCCGAGACCACGACCTCCGGCGGGTCGAGGTGCGAGCGCCAGCGCCTTTCGCTGGTCGAGGTGCGAGCGCCAGCGAGCCTCGAGACCACCGGACCCCCTTCGCTGCTCGAGGCTCGCCCGCCCCTGACCCGCCGAGGCATGGAGATGCGCCCGTCGATCCCCCAGGATCGGGGCGCATCGCCATACCTCGGCGAAGGGGGGCCGAGACCACCACCCCGCGCGGTTTCGAGGCTCAGGCCCTGGCGGGCCTTCGCACCTCATCCACCAACCGTCCCCATCCCCGTCACCGGGCCTGCGTCACCGCGCCATCCCGCTCTCGACGTCGGCCTCGGCGAAGTCCATCTCCGGGGGCGGGCGGCGGAAGCCGCGGGTGAGCCAGGCGAGGTAGGCGATGCCGACGGCGAGCCAGATCAGGCCCAGCCGCAGCGACTGCCCGCTGAGCGAGGTCCACAGCCACACCGACATCGCGAAGCCGACGAGCGGCATGACGAGGTAGCGCACGAGATCAGCCCCGGCGCGGCGGCCCTCGTCGACGACGTAGTGCTTGACGACCGCGAGGTTGACGGTCGAGAAGGCGGCGAGCGCGCCGAAGCTCACGACCGACGCGAGCAGGTCGAGGCTGATGACCGTGGCGAGCAGCGAGATCACCGAGACGAGCACGATCGCGACGACCGGTGTGCGCCACCGTCGTGACAGCAGCGCGAGCGGGCGGGGCAGCACCCCGTCGCGGCCCATGACGTACATGATCCGGGTGACCGAGGCCTGCGAGGTGAGCGCGCTGCCGATGCAGCCCGCCACGTACGCGGCGGTGAAGAAGGTGCCCAGCCACGACCCGCTCACCGCCGCCATGACGTCGAGCGTCGCCGAGTCCGGGTCGGCGAAGGTCGTCGCGGGCGCCGCGAGCTGGGCGACCGAGGAGAGCAGCACGAACATCACGCCGCCGGCGACGGTGACGAGCAGGATCGCGCGCGGGATGTCACGCCGTGGGTCGCGCGCCTCCTCCGCCATCGTCGACACCGCGTCGAAGCCGAGGAAGCTCAGGCACAGGATCGCCGCCCCGGCGAGGACCGGCCCGATCCCCTCGACGGAGCCGTCGCCGACGAAGGGGTTGACGACCGTCTCGACACCACCGGCGGCCCGCAGCGCGAGAGCGACGAAGACGACGATGAAGACCGCCTGCACGGCGATGATGATCGAGCTGGCCCGCGCGATGCTCGTGATGCCGACGACGTTGAGCACGGTGACGAGCGCGATCGCGAGCACCACCCACACCCACAGCGGCACGGCGGGGAACTGCGCCTCCATGTAGATGCCGATGACGAGGTAGTTGATCATCGGCAGGAAGAGGTAGTCGAGCATGAGCGACCACCCGGTGAGGAAGCCCGCGTGGCTGCCGAAGGTGCGCTGCGAGTACGTGTACGCCGACCCCGCCACGGGGAAGGCGCGCACCATCCGCGCGTAGCTGAAGGCGGTGAAGATCATCGCGAAGGTCGTCACGCAGTACGCGAGGGCGACCCGCCCGCCGGTCTCCTGCGTGACGATGCCGTACGTCGTGAAGACCGTGAGCGGCACGAGGTAGGCCAGCCCGAAGAGGACGAGCGAGGGCAGCCCGAGAGCGCGGCGCAGGGTGACGTCCTGCCGGCTCGCGGGCGTGGGTCGAGGGGTCGTGCTCATCTCGGGGCTCCTGCCTCGTCGGCGGCTGGGGAGGGATGGACGGCTCGGCCGGCCAGCCAGGTCCGTCTGACCCGGATGCCGTCGATGTCCCGCGGCGAAGGGAGGTCGCGCGGGTCGGCGGTGAGCTCGACGAGATCGGCGACCGGCCCGCCGGCGACGCACCCGGGGTCGAGGCAGCCCGCGTCGCGGCGCGCCTGGTGGGCGCTGCCGAGGGTGTAGGCGGCGAGCGCCGCCTCGACCGGCAGGCGCTGCTCGGGCACCCACCCGCCCTCCGGCACGCGGTCCTGCGTCTGCCGCGAGCACGCGACCGCCATGCCCTCGAGCGGGTCCGCGGAGCTCACCGGCCAGTCCGACCCGAAGCTCAGCGGCGTACCGAGCGCGTGCAGGTCGGCCAGGCAGTACTGCTCGTCGACCCGCGGCTGGCCGAGCCGCGGCACGGTGAGCACCGTCATGAGGTCGTCGAGCTGGGCCCACAGGGGCTCGGCGTTGGCGATGACGCCGAGCTCGGCGAAGCGAGCACGGTCGGCCGGGTCGACGAGCTGCACATGGGCGACGACGGCACGTCGGTCACGCGGACCGTTGGCGGCCTCGGCGGCTCCGACCGCGTCGAGCGCGGCCCGCACGGCCCGGTCGCCGATCGCGTGGATGTGCGGCTGCAGCCCGTGCGCGTCCACCGCGGTGACGGCCTCGGCGAGCTGCTCGGGCGGCCAGACCATCATCCCGTCGACCGGGCACCCGCACGCGGCGTGCTCCTCCGGGCGGCTGCCGTCGAGCAGGGTGGCGTAAGGCTCGAGCAGCGCGGCCGTGGCGTTCTCGACGACCCCGTCGGCGAAGAACTTCACCGACTCGGCCCTCAGGCGCGGGTGCCCCAGCGCCCGCACCTGCTCGCGCATCGCGAGGATCTCCCCGAGCTGGTCGGGCCAGCGCCGCGGGTCGGCGTGCAGCGCGAGGTCGAAGCGCACGGGCAGCCGGTCCTCACGGGCGGCGCGCAGCCAAGCCGGCAGCTCGGCCGGGGTGACCCATGCGTCCTGCACCCAGGTGACGCCGAGGGCCGCGTAGGCGCGACCGGCCCGCTCCACCGAGCGGACCATCGTCTCGACGTCCCACTCGCCGAGCACGTCGGTGACGAGGTCGACGGCGCCCCACTCGCGCAGGGTGCCCAGCGGCGAGCCGTCGGGCCGTCGCGCGATCTCGCCGAGCGGCGGGTCGGGGGTCTGCGCGGTGATGCCGCAGCGCTCGAGGGTCGCCGTGCTCACCCAGACCGTGTGGTAGTCCCAGGCCCGCAGGACGACCGGCCGGCCGGGGGCGGCCTCGTCGAGCCAGCGCGCGTCGAAGAGCCCCCCGTCGACGAGGCTCGCGTCGTAGGACGCGCCGCGGATGACGTCGAGGTCGGGGTGGGCCGCGGCGTACCGCGCGACCTCGGCGACGATCTCCTCGACGCTCGTGCACTCCCGGATCGCGGGCCCCTCGGACTCGAGCCCGCCGAAGAGCGGGTGGGCGTGGCCGTCGCCGAAGGCGGGCAGCAGCAGGGTCGGGACCTCGTGCTCGACGGCCCCGATCTCGCTCGCGCGCTCGCGCGCCCGGTCCCCCGTCGCGACGACCCGCCCGTCGTCGACGAGCAGGGCGTCGAGGTCGCCGGTGCACGCCGACCAGATGCGTCCGGTGAAGAGGGTGGTCTGGCTCATCGCTCGCCTCCGGCGTCGTAGATCTCGGGCCTGCGGTCGGCGAGGTAGGTCGCCCCGTCCGGCGGGTGCGCGGCCCGCAGCGGCAGGTCGACGACGAGGAGCTCCTCGCCGTCGGGGCCTCCGCGGGCGAGGACGGCGCCGTCCGGCCCGACGACGACGCTCGCCCCGACGTAGCGGGTCTCGCCCTCGCTCCCGCAGTGGTTGGCGTAGACGACGGGCGTCGCGTTCTCGATCGCCCGTGAGCGCACCACGACGTCGTTGACCGCGACGTAGGGCTCCATGTTGGCCGTCGGCACGAGCACGGCGCGTGCCCCGGCGAGCGCCGCCGCTCGCACCGCCTCGGGGAACTCCACGTCGTAGCAGACCATCGTCGCGACCGGCACCCCGTCGACCGAGCCCAGGGCGAAGGGGTGGTCGCCGGCCTCGACCCGGGTCGCGTCGAGACCGCCGAAGAGGTGCGCCTTGTCGTGGACGACGACCCCGTCGGCGGAGGCGACGACCCCGCTGTTGCGCCACGTCCCCCCGGGGTCGACGCGCAGGACGCCCGCGACGACCGCGACCCCGGTCGAGCGAGCGACCTCGGCGACTGCGTCGACGGCGCCGTCGACGTCCTCCGGCTCGAGGACCCCCACGTCGTACCCGGTGAGCATGGCCTCGGGGGCGACGACCACCCGCGCGCCCTGCTCCGCGGCTGACGTCGCCGCGGCGCGCAGGCGGGCGAGGTTCGCCGCCGGGTCGCGGGGCTCGGGGTGGCACTGCCAGACCGCGACCCGCAGGGTCTCGGGGGGCGGCACGGTGGTCTCGGGGCTCAGGCCCTGGCGGGCCCTCGCACCTCGACCGGCGACGGGGCTCTCGCTCATCGCGCCACCGCGCTCATCGCTCGTCCATCCCCCAGGCCGAGCCGTACCCGGCCGGCGCGGGGGCGGCGAGGAGGTCGAGGAAGGGGCGCGCGGGGAAGGCCTCAGGGCCGAGCACGCCGGTGCCGGACCACTCCCCCGTCGCGAGGAGCTCGAGGGCGACGACGGGGTTGATCGCGGTCTGCCACACGACGCACTGGGCGTCGAAGTCCCGCATCGAGTCGGCGTTGTCGACGACGTGGTAGAGGTAGACCGCGCGCGGCTGCCCGTCGGTGCCGGTGCCGGTGACGTAGAGCCCGGCGCACGTCTTGCCCTCCATCCGCGGGCCGATGCTCGCGGGGTCGGGCAGCACGGCGGCGACGACGTCGCGAGGGCTGACCTGCACGCCCCCCACGTCGACCGGCTGCGTCGAGTCGAGCCCGAGCGCGTGCAGCTGGCGCAGCATGGCGATCATCTCGGCGCCGAGCCCGTACTTGAAGGTCACCCGCTGCGCGTCGACCCACCGCGGCATGAGGAGCACCTCCTCGTGCTCGACGTGGACGCACTCGACGGGGCCGATCCCCTCGGGGAAGTCGAAGACCTCGGGCTCGGCGAAGGGGGGCAGCGTGAAGAACCCGGCCTCGACGTCGCCACCGGCGGCCTGGGCCCGCTCCCGCTCCCACACGACCGGCGGGTTGAGGCACTCCTCGATGATCGTCCACATCGAGAAGCCGGGCGCGAAGACCTCGCGCCCCTCCTCGTCGCGGACGACGAGGTTCGCCCCGTCCCGCGTGCCGAGCTCGTCGATCGAGGAGAAGAGCTCGTCGGCGGCGTACCGGGCGAAGACGTCGGACAGCCCGGGCTCGACCCCCATCCCGACGAGCGCCAGCCGGCCCGCCGACTCCCACTCCCCAGCCTGGGCGAGCTGCTCGTCGCCGAGCTTGACCCCCACCTCCTCGTACGGACGCTCCGGGTGCGGCCGCGACAGCGACATCGCCATGTCCAGGTAGTCGGCCCCGGCGGCGAGCGCCCCCGTGAAGACCGGCATGACGAAGCGGGGGTCGACGGCGTTGAAGACATGGGTCGCCCCGTGCTCGCGTGCGAGCGCCGCGACCGCCCCGGGGTCGGAGGCGTCGACCTGGGCGGCCACGAGACGGGACTCGCCCTCCCTTCGCCCGCTCGCCGCGGCCACGGTCGACTCGGCCCGCTCCAGCGAGTAGTCCGCGACCACCCACCGCTCGAAGTAGTCGCGGTCGACGGCGATCTTCGCCGCGGCGTCGCCGACGCCCCCGGCACCGATCATGAGCACTCGCACGGGATCTCCCTCCTCGCCGGCCGCGCTCGCGCGCGGCTCAGGCGCTCTTGCGGCGGGTGCCGACGACCTGCGCGAGGACGACGAGCAGCACCGCGATGACGAACATCGAGAAGCCGATGACGTTGGCCTGCGCGGGGATGCCGCGCAGATAGCTGACGTAGACGAACTTCGGGAAGGTCGTCTCGTCGCCGGACACGAAGTTGGTGATGATGAAGTCGTCGAAGGACAGGCTGAAGGCGAGGAGCGCGGCGCCGACGATGCCCGGCAGGACCAGCGGGAAGGTCACCCTCCAGAACGTCCCGCCGGGTCCTGCGTAGAGGTCCTGCGCCGCCTCCTCGAGCCGGGGGTCCAGGCTCTGCAGCCGGGCCTTGACCGTGACGACGACGAAGCTCACGCAGAACATGATGTGGGCGATGACGATCGTCCAGAAGCCCAGCTGCAGCCCCACCCGCGAGAAGCCCTGGACGAAGATCGTCAGCAGGCTCGCGCCGAGGACGATCTCCGGTGTCGCCATGGGGATGAAGACGAGGAAGTTGCCGGTGCCGCGCCCGCGGAAGCGGTGCCGCACGAGGGCGAAGGCGATCATCGTGCCGAGGACGGTGGCGACGAGAGTCGCGATCGCGCCGATCTGGATGGACTTCACGAGCGACTCGCACACCCCGGGCGCCCCGCACGGGTTCTGCCAGTGCTTGAGCGTCGGCCCCGCCTCGGAGTTCCACGTGATGTTCGACTTCTTGTAGTCGTTGAAGGAGAAGACGAAGGTGTAGAGCACGGGCAGGAAGAGGTAGAAGAGCACGAGCAGCGCCGCGATCATCGCGAAGCGCTCGCCGACCCAGAAGCGCACCCGGCGCACGAAGGGGGTGGACGTGGCGCTCACAGCAGCTCCTCGGTCCCGAAGCGGCGGACGTAGACGAAGACGAGGGCGAGGATGATCGCCATGAGGGTGAAGGACAGCGCGGCCGCCGTGTCGAAGCCGCCGGGCACCCGGAAGAACTGGCTCTCGATGACGTTGCCGACCATCTTCGTGCTGCGGTCCGAGCCGAGCAGCTCGGCGTTGACGTAGTCGCCCGCTGCGGGGATGAAGGTGAGCAGCGTGCCGGCAAGGACGCCGGGCAGCGACATCGGCAGGGTGACGGTGCGGAAGGTCGTGAAGCCGTTCGCGTAGAGGTCGCCGCCGGCCTCGATGACCCGCGGGTCGGCCCGCTCGAGCGAGGCGTAGATCGGCAGCACCATGAAGGGCAAGAAGTTGTACGTCAGACCGGCGACGACGGCGACCCAGGTCTCGGTGATGTGCCCGCCGGGGAGCAGGTGCAGGGTGCGCAGGGTGCTCGCGACGGGACCCTCGTCGGAGAGGATCTGGCGCCACGCGATCGTGCGCAGGATGAAGCTCGTGAAGAAGGGCGCGACGACGCAGATGAGCATGACGTTGCGCCAGCGCCCGGCCTTGAAGGCCATCGCGTAGGCGAGCGGGTAGGCCAGGACGAAGGCGAAGAAGGTCGCGAGCCCGCCGAAGAGCAGCGAGCGCACCATGTGCGGCCAGAACTCCACGAAGGCGTCGACGTAGTTGCCGAGGTTGACGTCGCGGTAGTAGTACCCCGGGTAGCCCGGGAAGTCGCTCTGCAGCGAGACGGTGAAGAGCTGGACGAGCGGCACGACGAAGAAGACGACGAGCCACAGCACGCCCGGCAGGAGCAGCAGGTAGGCCGTCCGGCTCGAGCGGCGCCCGCCCTTCGCGTGGTCCGCCCCGTCACCGCCGGTCCCGGCGGCGGCGCCGAGACCGTGGGCGATGCTCACGCCGGCTCCCCCGCGGCGACGCGACCGGCCTCGGCGGCCTGCGCGTCGGCGGGCACGGCGAAGGCGTGCGCGTCCTTCCACGACAGCCACACCTCGTCGCCGCGGCGGATCGTGTTGCGCTCGACGTCGAGGTTCTGCTCGTAGACCGACCACACGGAGCCGCTCGGTACCTCGACGAGGTACTGCGTCGCGACCCCGGTGAAGGAGACGTCCTGGACGACGGCGCGCACGTCGCTGCCGGCGCCGTCGGGGCGGTGCTCGTGGATCGTCACCTTCTCGGGGCGCACGCCGAAGAGGACGTCGTCGCCCTCGCCGCCCGAGCGCTCCCGGTGCACCTTGACCCGGGTACCCGCGACCTCGAGGACCTCGAAGTCGCCGTCGCGGTCGACGACCCGGCCGGCCCCGATGTTGGACTGGCCGAGGAAGGTCGAGACGAAGGCGGTGCGCGGCAGGTCGTAGAGCGCCTCGGGGTGGCCCATCTGCTCGATCCGGCCCTGGTTCATCACGGCCACGGTGTCGGCCATCGTCATGGCCTCCTCCTGGTCGTGGGTGACGTGGACGAAGGTGAGCCCGACCTCGGTCTGGATGCGCTTGAGCTCGACCTGCATCTCGCGACGCAGCTTGAGGTCGAGCGCGCCGAGCGGCTCGTCGAGCAGGAGCACCTCGGGGCGGTTGACGAGGGCCCGGGCGAGCGCGACGCGCTGCTGCTGACCACCGGAGAGCTGGGTCGGCTTGCGCCCGGCGAGGTGGCCCATCTGCACGAGCTCGAGCGCCTCGTCGGCCTTCGTGCGCGCGTCCTTCTCGCCGCGCCGCTGCGGGCCGAAGGCGACGTTGTCGCGCACGGTGAGGTGCGGGAAGAGCGCGTAGCTCTGGAAGACGGTGTTGACCGGGCGCTCGTAGGGGCGCGACCCGGTGAGGTCGGTCTCGCCGATGAGGACCCGACCGGAGGTCGGCTGCTCGAGCCCGGCGACCATGCGCAGGGTCGTCGTCTTGCCGCAGCCCGAGGGGCCGAGGAGGGCGAAGAAGGACCCGCGCGGGATGGTGAGGTCGAGGTCGTCGACGGCGGTGAAGTCGCCGAAGGACTTCGTCACCGACTCGAGCTCGAGGTCGCCGTGCGCCTCACGGAAGCCGGACCCGGAGCGGCGGGCCATCAGTTGCCCACCGTCCGCGACCAGATGTCGCTGAACTCGGCGTCGTCCTGCGCCGACAGCGCGGCGAAGCCCTGGACGTTGTTGTCGCGGATGTAGTCGGCCCCGGGGAAGATGAAGGGCGACTTCGCCAGCTCGGGGTCGATCTTCTCCATCTCCTCACGAGCGCCCTCGACGGGGCAGATGTAGTTGACCCAGGCGGCGACCTCCGCGGCCACCTTCGGGTCGTAGTAGTAGTCCATGACCCGCTGGGCGTTGCGGCGGTGCGTCGAGGTGATCGGCACCATCATGTTGTCGCTCCACAGCGTGCCGCCGGACTCGGGGATGACGAACTCCCAGTTGTCGTCCTCGGTCTCGGCCCGCAGCACGAAGAGGTCGCCGCTCCACACGATGCCGGCGATCGCGTTGCCGCTCTTGAGGTCGTTGAGGTAGGCGTTGCCCTTGATCCGGCGGATGTAGCCGTCGGTGACACGCTTGTCGACCTCGGCGACGGCGGTCTCGAACTGCTCCTTGGTGATGCCCTGGTCGATGTCGACCCCCTGCTGCAGCAGGATGAGACCGACGGTGTCGCGGAACTCCGAGAGCACCGAGATCCGGCCCTTGAGGTCGTCGGCCCACAGGTCCTCGAGCGACTTCAGCTCCCGGCCGACCTTCTTCTTGTGGTAGCCGATCCCGGCGAAGCCGGACTGCCAGGTCAGCGAGTTCTGCCGGCCCGGGTCGAAGCTCACCTCGCGCAGCGGCTCGAGGAGGTTGCCGGCGTTGCGCATCTGGATGAGCTCGAGCGGCTGGCACAGCCCCTCACGGATGATCCGGTTGGCCATCCAGTCGGTGAAGGTGAAGATGTCGCGCTTGATGTCCTGACCGGCGCGCAGCTGCGGCGCGATCTTGTTGAAGTACGTGTCGTTGTCGTCGATGTCCTCGGTGTAGGTCACCGAGATGCCCGTCTTCTTCTTGAAGGCGTCGAGCGTCGGGTAGCGCTTGCCGTCGTCGTCCATGTCGAGGTAGGCCGTCCAGTTCGCCCACCGCACGACCTTCTCCTCGTCGGAGAGGTCGTCGGGCAGGTCGAGCGCGACCGTGCCGCCCTCGGCCGACGGCGGGGGCGGCGGTGCGCACCCGGCGGCGGCGAGCGCCGCGCCGCCGAGCAGACCGCCGGTGAGGACCGAGCGACGCGTCAGCCGTGAGCGCTGCGAGGCCTGCGCGGCCCGCACGAGCGCGGCGGTCATCGGGTCGGAGGGGGGCCGCAGAGGCGTCATGGTGGCCTTCTTCACGGGACGGGACCGCGGGCGGTCGCGGGGTGGAGGGGTACCGCCGGCCGGGTGGACCGGCCGGCGGCGAAGGGGTGCCCGGCTCAGCTGTCGATGTTGGCCATGACGTGCTTGATCCGGGTGTAGTCCTCGAAGCCGTACATCGACAGGTCCTTGCCGTACCCGGACTTCTTGAAGCCGCCGTGCGGCATCTCGGCGACGAGCGGGATGTGGGTGTTGATCCACACGCAGCCGAAGTCGAGCCGCTTGCTCATCCGCATGGCGCGACCGAAGTCGCGGGTCCACACGGAGGAGGCCAGGCCGTACTCGACGTCGTTGGCCCAGCGCACGGCCTCGTCCTCGTCGGCGACGCGCTGCACGGTGATGACGGGGCCGAAGATCTCCTGCTGCACGGCCTCGTCGTCCTGGCGCAGGTTCGACACGACGGCGGGGCTGAGGTAGAAGCCGCCCCCGAGCTCGGTGAGGCGGGTGCCGCCGGCGTCGAGCGAGGCGTGGTCGGGCAGCCGCTCGAGGAAGCCGGAGACCTTCGCGAGCTGGTCGGCGTTGTTCACCGGGCCGAGCAGCGCGTCCTCGTCGTCGGGCCGGCCGACCTTGGCCTGCGTGCGGGCGAAGTCGGCGAGCGCGGCGACGAAGTCGTCGTGGATGCCGGGGGTGCACAGCACACGGGTCGCGGCGGTGCAGTCCTGGCCGGCGTTGAAGTACCCGGCGGTGCCGATGCCCTCGACCGCGGCCTCGATGTCGGCGTCGTCGAAGACGACGACCGGGGCCTTGCCACCGAGCTCGAGGTGCGCGCGGGTGAGGTTGCGCGCGGCGGAGGCCGCGACCTCGACACCGGCGCGCACGGAGCCGGTGATGGCCACGAGACCCGGGGTCGTGTGCTCGACGAGCATCCGACCGGTCTCGCGGTCACCGGTGATGACGTTGAAGACACCCGCGGGCATGTGCTCGGCGGCGATCTCGGCCATGAGCAGGGTGGTCTCGGGGGTCGTGTCGCTCGGCTTGAGCACGATGGTGTTGCCCGCGGCGAGGGCCGGCCCGATCTTCCAGGCGGCCATCATCATCGGGTAGTTCCACGGGGTCACCTGGCCGACGACGCCGATCGGCTCGCGCCGGATCCAGCTCGTGTGACCACGCATGTACTCCGCGGACGCCTTGCCCTCGAGGACCCGGGCCGCGCCGGCGAAGAAGCGCAGCTGGTCGCACATGACCGGCACCTCCTCGCTGGCGGTGAGCGCGAAGGGCTTGCCGGTGTTCTCGGCCTCCAGCTCGACGAACTCCTGGGCCCGGGCCTCGAGGGCGTCGGCGAACCGCAGCAACGCGGTCTGCCTCTCCCCCGGGGTGGTCTGGCCCCACTCCTCGAACGCGGTGGCGGCACTGACGTAGGCGGCGTCGACGTCCGCCTGGCCGGAGACGGGCGCGGACGCGACGACCTCACCGGTCGCCGGGCTGACCAGGTCGGTCCTGCCCTCGCTCTCGGTGTCGACGTACTCGCCGCCGACGAAGTTGCGCAGGGTCCGGGTCTCGGTCACTGGTGCGTCCTTTGCGAAGGGGGATGGGTGAGACAGACGATAGACGGCAGATGTCGATCTCGACAGACCCATGGTGAAGAAGGTGCGAAAACTTCTGATCACGCCCGTGTTTCGTACGGATATCGTCGAAGCAGGCTTGTCAGAGCGACCATCTGGGCGCACGATGGGGCGCATGGCCACCCCTTCGCCCGACGCGTCAGAGCCCCGGGGACGGGTGCGGCTCGACGAGGTGAGCAAGCAGATCATCGAGCACCTCCAGGTCGACGGCCGCCAGTCCTACGCGACCATCGCCCGCGAGGTGGGTCTGTCCGAGGCCGCGGTGCGGCAGCGGGCCACGAAGATGCTCGAGGCCGGCGTCATGCAGATCGTCGCCGTCACCGATCCCCTCCAGGTCGGCTTCACCCGCCAGGCGATGATCGGGCTCACCGTCGAGGGCGACCTGCGCCCGGTCACCGAGCAGATCGCCGCGATGCCCGAGGCCGCCTACGTCGTGACGACGGCCGGCAGCTTCGACGTCCTCGTCGAGATGGTCTGCGAGGACGACGAGCAGCTCCTCGAGCTGCTCACCACCCGGCTGCGCACCATCCCCGGCGTCCGCAGCACCGAGACCTTCGTCTACCTGCGTCTCGACAAGCAGCACTACGACTGGGGCACGCGATGAGCCCCGCGACAGGAGCAGCATGACCACCACCCCGCAGACCGGGCCGATGACGACCCGGTCGGGCAGCCGGCACGCCGACGCCGCCCGCGACCACCTGTGGATGCACTTCACCCGCCACTCCGTGCTCGAGGAGGGCGGCGAGGTGCCGGTCATCGTGCGCGGCGAGGGCCACCGCATCTGGGACGACCGCGGGCGCGAGTACATCGACGGGCTCGCCGGGCTCTTCGTCGTCCAGGTCGGCCACGGCCGGGCCGAGCTCGCCCAGGCCGCGGCGAAGCAGGCCGAGCAGCTCGCCTTCTTCCCGCTGTGGTCCTACGCCCACCCGGCCGCGATCGAGCTCGCCGAGCGGCTCGCCCGGATGGCCCCGGGCGACCTCGAGCGAGTCTTCTTCACCTCCGGCGGCGGCGAGGCCGTCGAGTCCGCGTGGAAGCTCGCGAAGCAGTACTTCAAGCTCACCGGCAAGCCGGGCAAGCACAAGGTCATCTCACGCTCGGTCGCCTACCACGGCAC
The DNA here is from genome assembly GCF_003721155.3 of Janibacter melonis. NCBI lineage: Bacteria > Bacillati > Actinomycetota > Actinomycetes > Micrococcales > Intrasporangiaceae > Janibacter > Janibacter melonis. Next base: position 1,310,615 of record NZ_CP044548.2, read on the forward strand.
CCCGCACGGCGCCCTGTCGATCACCGGCATCCCGCCGCTCAAGGAGATGTTCGAGCCGCTCGTGCCCGGGGCCCACAAGGTGCCGAACACGAACTTCTACCGCGCCCCCGACGTCTACAGCGAGGACGAGAAGGCCTTCGGCCGCTGGGCCGCCGACCAGATCGCCGTCGCCATCGAGACCGAGGGCCCCGACTCCGTCGCCGCCGTCTTCCTCGAGCCGGTCCAGAACGCCGGCGGGTGCTTCCCTCCCCCGCCCGGGTACTTCGAGCGGGTCCGCGAGATCTGCGACACCTACGACGTCCTGCTCGTCTCCGACGAGGTCATCTGCGCCTTCGGACGGGTCGGGTCGATGTTCGGCGCCGAGCAGTTCGGCTACCAGCCCGACATCATCACGTGCGCGAAGGGGCTGACCTCCGGCTACGCGCCGATGGGCGCGATGATCGCCAGCGAGCGCCTCTTCGAGCCCTTCAAGCACGGCACCGCGTCCTTCGCCCATGGCTACACCTTCGGCGGGCACCCCGTCGCCGCGGCGGTCGCGATGGAGAACCTCGACATCTTCGAGCGCGAGGGGATCGTCGAGCACGTGCGCGAGCACGGCCCGACCTTCCGCCGCACCCTCGAGCGACTGCTCGACCTGCCGATGGTCGGCGACGTGCGCGGCGAGGGGTACTTCTACGGGATCGAGCTCGTCAAGGACAAGGCGACGAAGGAGACCTTCGACGAGGCCGAGTCCGAGCGCCTCCTGCGCGGCTACCTCTCGAAGGCGCTCTTCGAGGCGGGCCTGTACTGCCGAGCCGACGACCGGGGCGACCCCGTCATCCAGCTCAGCCCGCCGCTCACCATCGGGCCGGCCGAGTTCGACGACATCGAGCAGCGGCTGCGCTCGGTGCTCGTCGCCGGCGAGAAGCTGCTCTAGCCCCGTGGTCCACCCCCTGTGGTGGGACGACGCGGCGCCGAGCCCGACCCCGCCCGAGCTGCCCGCGCGCACCGACGTCGCGGTCGTCGGCGGCGGGTACACGGGTCTGTGGACCGCGTACCACCTGCTGCGCGAGCAGCCCGGCATCGAGGTCGTCGTCCTCGAGGCCGAGCACGTCGGCTTCGGCGCGAGCGGGCGCAACGGCGGCTGGGTGAGCGCGCTCTTCCCCGTCTCCGGCGACGCCCTCGCCGCCCGTCACGGGGCACCGGCCGCCCACGCGATGCTCGCCGCGCTGCGCGAGAGCGTCGAGGAGATCGGTCGCACGACCGCGGACGAAGGGGTGGACGCCGGCTACGTGCGCGGCGGCACCCTCGTCCTCGCCCGGGGCCGGGCCCAGGAGGCGCGGGCCCGCTCGGAGGTGGCGGCCGACGCCCGGTGGGGCGGCGGCACCCGCTGGCTCGAGCGCGACGAGGCGCTCGAGCGGCTCGCCGCGGCCGACCGGCCCGGTCGCACCGTGCTCGGCGCGACCGCGAGCCCGCACTGCGCCCGGGTCCACCCCCGCCGTCTCGCCGACGGGCTGGCCGCGGCCGTGCGCCGGCGCGGCGGGGTCGTCGTCGAGCAGGCGCGGGTGGCCGACGTCGTGCGCGAGGGGCGCACGCACCGGCTGCTGCTCGACGACGGGCGCGAGCTGTCCGCCGGGACCGTCGTGCGCGCCACCGAGGCGTGGACGGCGACGCTGCCCCGGCTGCGCCGACGGCTCGCGCCCGTCTACTCGCTCATGGTCGCCACCGCGCCGCTCACGGCGCAGCAGTGGGACGAGGTCGGTCTGGCCGACCGCGAGGTCTTCGCCGACCACGGGCACCTCGTCGTCTACGGCCAGCGCACCGTCGACGACCGGATCGCCTTCGGCGGGCGGGGGGCGCCCTACCACTACGGCTCGCGGATCCGCCCCTCCTTCGACCACGACGACGCGGTCTTCGCGGCCCTGCGGACCACCCTTCGCCAGCTCCTGCCGCAGGTCGAGCTCGACTTCACCCACGCGTGGGGCGGGCCGCTCGCCATCCCCCGCGACTGGCACCCGTCCGTCGGCTACGACCGGGCGGCGCGGGTCGGCTGGGCCGGCGGGTACGTCGGCGACGGGGTCGCGACGAGCCATCTCGCCGGACGCACCCTCGCCGAGCTCGTCACCGGGGCGACGACCTCGCGCACCGAGCTGCCGTGGGTGGGCCACCGCTCCCCCGACTGGGAGCCCGAGCCGCTGCGCTGGCTGGGGGTCAACGCCGGTCTGCGCGCCGCAGTGCTCGCCGACCACGAGGAGCGGCGCACCGGGTCGCCCGCGCGGATTGCCCCCGTGCTCGACCGGCTCACCGGGCACTGAGCGTGCTCGACGTCGTCACCGAGGCGCTCGGGCGGGCCCTGCCCGTCGCCGCCTTCCTCCTCGCGATCTCGGCCGTCGCCGAGCTGAGCGACCGAGCAGGTGTCTTCGACGTGGCGGGCCACGCGATGGCCCGGCTGGGCCGGCACCGGATGTGGTTGCTGTGGCTGAGCTTCTCCGCGCTTGCCGTCGCGTGCACCGTCTTCCTCTCGCTCGACACGACCGCCGTGCTGCTCACATCGGTCGGGCTGACCATCGCCCGGCAGGTGGGTGCGGCGCCGCGGGCCTTCGCGCTGACGACCCTGTGGGTGGCCAACACCGGGTCGCTGCTCCTGCCGGTCTCGAACCTCACCAACCTCCTCGCGCTGCCCCGCCTGGAGCAGATGGGCGTCGACCACGGCGGGTACGTCCGGCTCGCCGCGGCGCCGGCGCTCGTCGCCGTCGTGCTCACCCTCGCCCTCGTCGCGCTCCTGCACCGGCGTGAGCTCTCGGCGCGCTACGTCGTCGACCCGCCGGCGGCCACGCACGACCGCGTCCTGCTCCGGGTCGCCGGTGCGACCTGCCTCGTCATCGGGCCGGCCTTCGCGCTCGGGGCTGCGCCGTGGCTCGTCGCCGGTCTTGCTGCGCTCGTCCTCGCGGGGGTCACGGCAGTGCGCTCTCCCGGGGCCGTGCGCACGCTGCGTCTGCCGTGGACGATGACCGTCGGCTTCAGCCTGCTCATGGTGGCGGTCACCGGCGCCCACCGCGCGGGCCTGCTCGACCCGCTCGTCGACCTCGCCGGCCGGGGCACCGGCGCCGGCGACCTGCTCCAGGTCGCCGGGGTCAGCGCGCTCACCGCCAACGCCGTCAACAACCTGCCGGGCTACCTCGCCCTCGAGCCGGCCGCCCAGGGCGAGCCGGCCCGTCTGCTCGCCGTCCTCGTCGGCGCGAACGCGGGCCCGCTCGTCACCCCGTGGGCCTCGCTGGCGACGCTGCTCTGGCTCGACCGGTGCCGCGCCGTCGGTGTGACCTGGCGGCCGTGGCGCCTGGCCGCCGGCGGTCTGCTCTGCGTGGCCGTCGTCGTGCCGGCGACGACCCTCGCCCTCGCGCTGACGACCTGACGCCCCGTCGCAGCCCGGCGATGGCAGCCGCCCCGGCGGGTCGCTAGGGTCGCGCCGATGACCTCACCACCACCGGACCACCCCGGGATGCGCTGGTCACGACGCGCTCTCCTCGTCGCGCTCACGGCGGCCGCCTTCGCTCTCAGCCTGTGGACGGCGCTGCGCCCAGACCTCCGCAGCGGGTGGCTCGGCGTCGGCGTGCCCCACCCGCTGGTCGTGGGCCTGTGGCTCGTGCTGCTCGTCGCCCTCGCGCTGCAGGTGAGCTCTCGCGTCCCCGCGGTCGTCGTCGGGATGGTCCTCGCCCTCTTCTGGCCCGCGCCGGTCTACGCCGCCGTCGCCACGATGTCGCTCTACGGCGAGCTCGCGACGCAGCGCACGACCGCCACCGTCGTCGACGTCGACCCCGGTCGCGGTCAGGGGCCCGTGCTGCTCACCGTCGCGCTGGCCGACGGGTCGACGCAGGACGCCATCTCGACCCTCGTCGACCGGGGCTCGCGGACCTACCTCGTGCCGCGGGTGGGTGACCGGGTCGACGTCCTGCGCGACCCCGCAGGCCGGCTGCCGACCCGCACGGCGCCCGCGCAGGACAGCTGGACCTCCACCCCCGCCGGGGTGCTCCTCCTCACCGTCCCCGGGGCGCTGGGCCTGCTCGTCCTCGGGGCGACGGCCGCCTCGGCCCTCACCCGCCGCGAGAGCTTCGTCATGGTCGCCGGACGACCCGAGCCGGCGCCCCACGAGCAGACCCGGCCGCGGGGTGCGCCCTCGGCATAACCGGTTGCCCGGAGCGGCCCCACACGAGTTGGATCGCGGGCATGCGGATCCTCGTGCTCGGTGGGACGGCCTTCCTCGGTCGGGCCGTGAGCCGCGCCGCCCTCGCGCGCGGGCACGAGGTCGTGTGCGCCGCGCGGGGCAGCGCGCCGGTGGCCGACGGAGCCGGCCTCGTCGTCGTCGACCGCGACGACCCGGACGGCCTCGCGCCGCTGCGCGGGCAGCGGTGGGACGCCGTCGTCGACGTCTCGCGCCAGCCCGGGCAGGTGCGCCGGGCCGTCGCCGAGCTCACCGCCGACCACTGGGTCCTCGTCTCCTCGGCGAACGTCTACGCCCGCTTCGACCACCTCGAGCAGGACGAGCACGGCCCGCTGCTCGACCCCCTCGCCGACGACGTCATGCCCGACATGAGCCGGTACGGCGAGGCGAAGGTCGCCTGCGAGCAGGCCGTGGCGACGACGGCGAGCTGGACCGCCGTGCGCGCCGGGCTCATCTGCGGCCCCGGCGACGACTCCGGCCGACTGGGCTACTACCCGTGGCGGCTCGCGCACCCGACCGGGGCCGACGTCCTCGTGCCGCCCGACCTCGACCACCCGGTCGCGGTCGTCGACGTCGACGACCTCGCCGACTGGCTCGTGACGTGCGCGCAGGAGCAGGTCCACGGCGCCCTCAACGCGACCGGACCGACGCACCGCCTCGGCGACCTGCTCGACCTCGCCCGCGAGGTCGCCGGCAGCGACGCGGCACTGCGACCGGTGCCGGCCGAGGTCCTCGCCGATGCGGGCGTCGAGGCGTGGGCGGGCACGCCCTCGCTGCCGCTGTGGGTCGACGACCCCGAGTGGCGCTTCTTCTCCACGCTCGACAGCTCGCGAGCGCGTGCCGCCGGGCTCGTCACCCGCCCCCTTCGCCAGACCCTCGCCCGTGCCCTCGCGCACGAGCAGACCCGCACCACCCCCCGCACGTGCGGGCTCACCGACGAGCAGGAGCGCGACCTGCGCCGCCGGCTCGACCAGCACCAGGAGGACGCCCGTGCGTGATCTCGTCTACTACGTCGCGACCTCGCTCGACGGCTTCGTCGCCGGTCCGCGGGGCCGAGGTCGACGACTTCGCGCTCGACCCGGGGCTGCTCGCCGAGCTCTTCGCGCGCTACCCCGAGACCTGCCCGGCGCACCTGCGCGAGCCGCTCGGCGTCACGGGCGAGCCGCGCCGCTTCGACACCGTCGTCATGGGGGCGCGGACCCACCAGCCGGCTCTCGACGCGGGGCTGACGAGCGCCTACCCGCACCTCGACCAGCACGTCGTCACCCACCGCGAGCTGCCCGACGACCCGAGCGTCACGCGGGTCGAGGGCGACGTCGTCGCGCACGTCGCGGCGCTGAGGTCGGCGCCGGGTCGCGACATCTGGCTGTGCGGCGGCGGCGACCTCGCGGGGCAGCTCGTCGACCTCGTCGACGAGCTGCAGCTCAAGGTCAACCCCGTCCTGCTCGGCGAGGGCGTGCCCCTGGCCCGGCTCGGCTACGCGGGACGGGCCTGGCGCCTCGCCGACGTCGAGCGGCTGCCTGGCGACGTCGTGCTCCTCACCTACCGTCGCCGCGAGGAGAGCACGCCATGACCCTCGACCTCGGCGCGCTCGGCCGCACCCCCGTCCTCGAGGGCGAGCTCATCCGTCTGCGCCCGTTCGTCGAGGGCGACGCCGAGACGATGCACGAGGTGCTCGCCGACCCCGAGGTGCAGGTGCTCACCGGGAGCGTCGTCTCGAGCACCGGCACCTCCCCCTTCGACCTCGACGGGCTGCGGGCCTGGTACGGCAGCCGCGAGGAGCAGGACGACCGGCTCGACCTCGGCGTCGAGGACCGCGCGAGCGGGCGGCTCGTCGGCGAGGTCGTCCTCAACGAGCTCGACCCCGCCGTGGCGAGCGCCAACATCCGCGTCCTCCTCGGACCGCAGGGGCGCGGGCGCGGGCTCGGCACCGAGGCGATGCGGCTGACGCTCGCCCACGCCTTCGAGCGCGTCGGTCTGCACCGGGTGAGCCTGCACGTCATCAGTCACAACCCGCGCGCCCGCCACGTCTACGAGGGCCTCGGCTTCGTCCACGAGGGCACCCTGCGCGAGAGCGTCGTCCTCGACGGCGAGCGCCACGACGAGCACGTCATGTCGCTCCTCGCCCACGAGTGGTCGGCGCTCACGGCGGCGAAGGGGGTCCGCCCGCCCGGTCGGTGAGCGAGGGCTGTGCGACGCTGCCGGGCATGACCACCGAGCACCGCCCGCAGGTCGCCAGCGACGAGGTGCGCCCCCACCCGGCCCACCGCGAGATCACCCGGCCGATCGCCCTTCGCGCCGTCCTGTCCGCGGGTGTCTCGCTGCACGGCGCGCGGATCCAGGACGTCGACCTCGGACCGTACGAGGCGGACCTGCTCGCACGTGAGGACCTCGCCGGGCTCGTCGTCCTCGGGGGCGAGGTCTCGGACCGGCTCGCGCACCACCTGCGCCTGCATGGCGCCCTCGTCTTCCCCACCGACCCGACGTGCCCGGTCAACCCCTACCGCGCGACGCTCTACCGGCCCGAGGAGCTCTACGACGGGATGCTCGACCGGGGCTACGCGAGCACCCCCGACGCGCTCGCCTACGCGTGGAGCCGTGAGGCCGACCAGGCGCACGACGTCTTCGTCACGCTCGTGCGGGCGATCCACGACGACTCGGTCTCCGACGCGCTGACCGAGGTGCTCGACGGCCGTCGCGTCGTCGGGGTCATGGGCGGTCACGCGCTGCTGCGCGGCACGCCGGAGTACGCGGGCGCGGCACGGCTGGGCCACCTGCTCGCCCGGGCCGGCGACGTCGTGCTCACCGGCGGCGGCCCTGGGGCGATGGAGGCGGCCAACCTCGGCGCCCTCGCCTCCGACGTCCGCGCGCTCGACGCGGCGCTCGAGGCGCTGGGCGCCGTGCCGTCCTTCCGGCCGGACGTCCAGGCCTGGGCTGCGCTCGCGCTCGAGGTGCGCGAGGGCCTCCACGACGAGGGACCGGTCCGCTCCGTCGGCGTGCCGACGTGGTTCTACGGCCACGAGCCGCCGAACGTCTTCGGCCAGGGGGTCGCGAAGTACTTCTCCAACGCGCTGCGGGAGGACGCCCTGCTCTCGCGGTGCACCGCGGGTATCGTCGTGCTGCCGGGCGCGGCGGGGACGGTGCAGGAGATCTTCCAGGCCGTCACCCCGCTGTACTACGCCGCGGAGGGCGTGCCCGTGCCCCCGCTGGTCCTCGTCGACGAGACCCACTGGGAGCGCACCATCCCCGTGCTGCCGGCGCTGCGGGCGCTCGGCGCGCAGCGCGGCCTCGGGGCGAGCACCCACGTCGTCGGCACGGTCGAGGAGGCTGCCGCGCTGCTCGCCGGCTGACTCCCCCTTCGCCGAGGTATGGAGATCTGCTCCTTGATCAGGCTCATGAGGTGCACATCGCCATACCTCGGCGAAGGGGGGTGGGGCGAAGGGGGGTGGGGCGAAGGGGGGCGGTCAGGCGGTGGCGGCGGCGAGCTGGCCGCAGGCGCCGTCGATGTCGCTGCCGCGGGTGTCACGGACCGTCGTCGGGATGCCGTGGGCGCGCAGCCGCTCGACGAACTGCTGCTCGACACCGCGACGCGAGGCGGTCCACTTCGAGCCCGGGGTGGGGTTGAGCGGGATCGGGTTGATGTGCACCCAGCCCTTGCCGCGGGCGGTGAGCTTCTCCCCGAGGAGGTCGGCGCGCCAGGCCTGGTCGTTGATGTCGCGGATGAGCGCGTACTCGATGGAGACCCGGCGACCGGTGGCCTGGAAGTAGCGGTACGCGGCGTCGATGGCCTCGTCGACCTTGTAGCGCGTGTTGATCGGTACGAGCTCGTCGCGCAGCTCGTCGTCGGGGGCGTGGAGCGAGAGGGCGAGGGTCACCGGGATGCCCTCGGCGGCCAGGCGGTCGATGCCGGGCACGAGACCGACGCTGCTCATCGTCAGCGAGCGGGCGCTCATGCCCAGGCCGTGCGGGGCGGGGTCGGTCATCCGGCGGATGGCGCCGATGGCCGCCTTGTAGTTGGCCAGCGCCTCGCCCATGCCCATGAAGACGACGTTGGTGACCCGCTGCGAGCCGCGCCCGCCGTCGGCGGGGGCCTCGGCCTCCCCGGCCTCGGCCCCGAGCTCGACCCCGCCGCTCGCGGCGACCGGGCCGGCCTCGCGCAAGACACGGTTGGCCGCGACGACCTGGTCGACGATCTCGGCCGCCGACATGTTGCGGGTCAGACCCTCCTGGCCGGTCGCGCAGAAGGGGCAGTTCATGCCGCAGCCGGCCTGGCTGGAGATGCAGATCGTCGCCCGGCGGGGGTAGCGCATGAGGACCGACTCGACGAGGGCGCCGTCGTGCAGCCGGTAGACCGACTTGATCGTCGCGCCCTGGTCGGCGGTGATCGAGCGCACCGGGGTGAGCAGGGTCGGCATGAGGGCGGCGACGAGCTCGCCACGGCCCTCCTTGGGCAGGTCGGTCATCGCCGCGGCGTCGTCGGTGTGATGCACGTAGTAGTGCGTCGAGAGCTGCTTCGCGCGGAAGGCCGGCAGGCCGAGCTCGCGCACGGCGTCGGCCCGCTCGTCGACGGCGAGGTCGGCCCAGTGGCGCGGCGGCTTGCCGCGGCGCGGGGCCGTCATCGTCAGCTGACCGGGGACCGGTCGGCGGGTGCTGGGGTCGGGCAGGTCGGTCATCAGGTCACCGGGGAGATCAGTCGCAGGGCGGCCCATACCACGGGGGCCACGAGCGCGAGGGAGTCGAGCCGGTCCATGAGCCCGCCATGGCCGGGGAGGATGTTGGACATGTCCTTGATCCGCAGGTCGCGCTTGATGCTCGACTCGACGAGGTCGCCGATCGTCGCGACGGGTGCGACGACGAGACCCAGCAGGGCGCCGTGCCACCACTGCCCGGTCTCGAAGGTCAGGGGGATGGTGATCGCGCCGACGAGCGAGCACGTGAGCGCCGAGCCGGCGAAGCCCTCCCACGACTTCTTCGGCGACAGCGCGGGCGCCATCGGGTGCTTGCCGAAGACGACGCCGACGGCGTAGCCGCCGATGTCGGAGAAGACGGTGATGAGGATGAAGGCGAGGATGCGCCACTGCCCCTCGGGCTCGGCGACCATGAGTGCGGCGAAGCCCGCGAGGAAGCACGGGTAGAGCAGGGTGAAGGCCCCGGCGGAGACGTCGCGCAGGGCCCCGTCGAGCCCGTCGGCGACCCGCCAGACGACGACCGCGACGAGCGAGAGCGTCGTCGCGAGGACGAGCGCCTCAGGACCGCGCAGGTAAGCCGCGACCGTCATGCTCACCGCGCCGATGCCCACGGGCACGAGCGGCATGTAGATCGAGCGCTCGGCGAGCGCCTGGCGCAGCTCCCACACGGCGATGATCATCGCCAGGGCGACGATGCCGACGAAGATCTCGCGCCGCACGAACAGGCCCGCGGCGACGACCGCCCCGAGGAGCACGCCGACGCCGACGGCGGCCGGCAGGTCACGACCCGCGCGGCTCGTCGGCTTCGGCGGCTGGGTACGTCTCTCGGCCCGCCGCTGCGGCGGGTCCTCGACGACGGGTGCCTCGACCGGCCCGATCTGGTCCATGAGCGCCTCTCTCCCGCGGGGTCAGACCTCGGAGAGCTCGGCTTCCTTGGACTTCAGCAGCGAGTCGACGGTCTCGGTGTAGCGCTTGGTGAGCGCGTCGAGCTCCTTCTCGCCCCGGTTGCCGTCGTCCTCGCCGACCTCGCCGTCCTTGACGAGCTTGTCGATCGTGTCCTTGGCGGCACGGCGCACGTGGCGGATGGAGACCTTCGCGTCCTCGCCCTGGGTGTGCGCGAGCTTGATGTACTCGCGGCGCCGCTCGGCGGTGAGCTCGGGCATGACGATCCGGATGACCTGGCCGTCGTTGCTCGGGTTGGCGCCGATGTCGCTGTCGCGCAGGGCCGCCTCGATGGCGCCCATCGAGCCCTTGTCGAAGGGGGTGATGAGCAGCGTGCGTGCCTCGGGGGTGGCAAAGGAGGCGAGCTGCTGCAGGGGCGTCGGGGCCCCGTAGTAGTCGACCGTCACCTTGCTGAAGAGACCGGGGTTGACCCGGCCTGTGCGGATGCCGGCGAAGTTGTCCTTCGCGACCTCCACGGCCTTGTCCATCTTCTCCTCGGCCTCAAGGAGGGCGTCCTCGATCATCCTGCGGCTCCTTCTGCTCGCGGCTGTGCGCCGGTGGTCTGTGGTGCCGCCGGGCGGCACCTCGTGCGTGGTGGCGTCGCGACGTCACGTCGTCGGGGCCAGTCTCCCAGATCAGGGATGGACGAGCGTCCCGATGTGCTCGCCGAGCAGGCCGCGGGTGACGTTGCCCTCGCCCTCCATGCCGAAGACGACCATCGGCAGGCCGTTCTCGGCACAGAGGCTGAAGGCCGCGGCGTCGACGACCTTGAGCCCGTCGCGCAGCGCGTCGGCGTAGGTGACGTGGTCGTACTTCGTCGCCCCGGGGTTGGTGCGCGGGTCGGAGTCGTAGACGCCGTCGACGCCGCTCTTGGACATGAGCACCGCGTCCGCGCCGATCTCGAGGGCGCGCTGGGCGCTCACGGTGTCGGTGGAGAAGAAGGGCATGCCGGCGCCGGCGCCGAAGATCACGACGCGGCCCTTCTCGAGGTGACGGATCGCCCGACGAGGGATGTAGGGCTCGGCGACCTGGCCCATGGTGATGGCCGTCTGCACCCGGGTGTCGATGCCGGCCTTCTCGAGGAAGTCCTGCAGCGCGAGGCAGTTCATCACCGTGCCGAGCATGCCCATGTAGTCGGCCCGCGTGCGGTCCATGCCCTGCTCCTGCAGCTGGGCCCCGCGGAAGAAGTTGCCGCCGCCGATGACGATGGCGACCTGGACCCCTTCGCGCACCGCGGCCGCGATCTGCTCGGCGATCGCGCGGACGACGTCGGGCGCGAGCCCGACCTTGCCGCCGCCGAAGACCTCGCCCGAGAGCTTGAGGAGGACCCTGCGATAGGGACGGGCGGGGGTCGTGTCGGTCACGGACGATCTCCTCGGGTGGTGCACGGCCCTCACGGGACGCAGCGGTCTGGCCGACAGCGATCCTTGCACACGACGCAGACCTCGGGACGCCATGCGCGGGCGCACGCCCCTTCGCACCCCTGAAGTCGCTGCGGCACAGGAACATTCGTACACTCACCATGTGCCAGAGACGCTGCGGGACCGGATCGTCGTCGCCGCGGCCGAGCGGACCGCGGCGCACGGGTGGCCACGGCTGACGATGAGCCGGCTGGCGAAGGACGTCGGGGTGAGCCGTCAGACGGTGCACGCGGAGATCGGCACGAAGGACGACCTGGGTCGCGCCGTGCTCGTCGCCGAGATGCGCGCCTTCCTCAGCCGGGCTCGTGGCTCCTTCGGCCGCCATCAGGGCGACCTGCCCGCCGCCGTCGAGGCCGGGGTGCGTGCCGTCCTCGAGCTCGCGGACGAGAGCCCGCTGCTGCGCCGCCTCGTGTGCTCCTCCCACGGGGCCGACACCGCGGTCCTGCCGCTCCTCCGGACCGAGCCCGCGCTGCTCATCTCGACCACCCGCGACGTCGTCGTCGGCATGGTCGGCCTCGAGGACGACCACCTCGCCCCGGAGCAGGTCGAGACCCTCGTCGACGTCGTCGTGCGCACGCTCCTCTCGCACGTCATGCACCCCACCGACACCCCGCAGCGCACCGCTGCCCAGGTCGCCTGGCTCGTGCGCTGCACGATCGCCGGCCAGCGCCACGCGTCCTGATCGCCGTCGCCCGTCCGGTCGCCCGATGCGGTGACCTCGCCGTGGCGACGGCATGATCTGGGCGTGAGCACTCCCCCTTCCCACCCGGTGACCGTCGCCATCACCCGTCAGGTCGACCCCCAGGACGAGATCCTCATGCAGGCCTGGGCCGACGCGGGCACGACGATGGCCCAGCGCTTCCCGGGCTTCCTCGGCTCGGGCTGGGTGCGCCCCTCCGCCGGCTCGCACGAGTGGCACATGCTCTACCGCTTCGACTCCGCGGAGAGCCTGCGCCGGTGGGAGGGCTCACGCGAGCGCACCCAGTGGCTCGGCGCCGGGGCACGGCTCGTGCGCGCCACCCGGGTCGAGCACCGCACGGGCATCGAGGGCTGGTTCGACGAGCCGACCGAGATCGAGGTCGCGGACACGGTCGCCGCGCCACCGCGGTGGAAGCAGATGGTCGTCATCTTCTGCGCCTTCTTCCCCACCAGCGTGGTGCTCACCTACGCGCTCGCCGGTCCGACGGCGGGCTGGCCCGGCTGGGGACGCGTGCTGCTCACCTGCGCCGTCGCGATCCCGTGGATGACCTACGTCTTCCTCCCCTTCGTCACGCGCCTCTTCTCGCCGTGGACCCACCCGCGCCGGGCCGGCTGAGCCGGGCCGTCCCCGGGCATGACGAAGGGGGCGCCCACCCGATGGGTGGACGCCCCCTTCGTCGGTGCCTGGCTCAGGCGCCGACGCGGAAGCGCGCGAAGGCCGTGGCCTGCGCACCTGCCTCGTCGAGGACCTTGCCGACGGTCTTCTTGGCGTCCTTGGCGAAGGGCTGCTCGAGGAGGACGTTCTCCTTGAAGTAGCCGTTGACCCGACCCTCGACGATCTTGGGCAGGGCAGCCTCGGGCTTGCCCTCCTCCTTGGCCGTCTCCTCGGCGATCCGACGCTCGTTCTCGACGGTCGAGGCGTCGATCTCGTCGCGGGTGAGGACGCTCGGGCTGAAGGCCGCGATGTGCATGGCCACGTCGCGCGCGACCTGCTCGTCGCCACCCTGCGCGCCGACGAGGACACCGATCTGCGCGGGCAGGTCGGGGCTCGTCTTGTGCAGGTAGGCCGCGACGGTCGGGGCCTCGACGCGGGCGACCCGCTTGACCTCGATCTTCTCGCCGATGGTGGCGTTGGACTCGTCGAGGAGGTCCTTGACGGTCTTGCCGTCGACGGTCGCCGCGAGCAGCTCGTCGGCGGAGGACGCCTTGGAATCGACGGCGGCCTGGAGGACCTGGTCGGCGAGGGCGCCGAACTTCTCGCCCTTGGCGACGAAGTCGGTCTCGCACAGGACCTCGACGAGGGTGCCGACGCCGGAGCCCGCCTGAGCGGCGACGAGGCCGTTGGAGGTCGTGCGACCCTCACGCTTCGTCACGCCCTTGAGGCCCTTGACGCGCAGGATCTCCGTGGCCTTGCCGGTGTCGCCGTCGGCCTCGTCGAGCGCCTTCTTGACGTCGAGCATGCCCGCGCCGGTGGACTCGCGCAGCGCCTTGATGTCAGCGGCGGTGTAGTTCGCCATGAGTGTGGTGCACTCCTTCGGTCGTGATGGGGGTGGTGGCTCAGGCCTCGGTCGACGCGTCGGCAGCCGGGGCGGCGTCGGCGGCGGGGGCCTCGGCCGGGGCGGCGTCGGCGGCGGGGGCCTCGGCCGGGGCGGCGTCGGCGGCAGGAGCCTCGGCGGCCGGCGCCTCGGCGGCGGGGGCCTCGGCGGCCGGGGCGGCAGCCTCGGCGTCACCGGCGAGCAGCTCGCGCTCCCACTCGGCCATCGGCTCGGAGTCGGCCTGGCCCTCGGTCGCACCGGAGCGGCCACCGGAGCGGGCCATCAGGCCCTCGGCGACGGCGTCGGCGACGACGCGGGTCAGCAGCGTGACGGAGCGGATCGCGTCGTCGTTGCCCGGGATCTTGTAGTCGACCTCGTCCGGGTCGCAGTTCGTGTCGAGGATCGCGATGACCGGCAGGCCGAGCTTGCGCGCCTCGTCGACGGCGAGGTGCTCCTTCTTCGTGTCGACGATCCAGACCGCGGAGGGGACCTTGCTCATCGAGCGGATGCCGCCGAGGGTCTTCTCGAGCTTGTCCTTCTCGCGCTGGAAGAGGAGGAGCTCCTTCTTCGTGTAGCCCGAGCCGGCGACGGTGTCGAGGTCGATCTCCTCGAGCTCCTTCAGGCGCGTGAGGCGCTTGGAGATCGTCTGGAAGTTGGTCAGCATGCCACCGAGCCAGCGGTGGTTGACGTAGGGCATCCCGACGCGCGTCGCCTGCTCGGCGATGGGCTCCTGGGCCTGCTTCTTCGTGCCGACGAAGAGGATGGTGCCGCCGTGGGCGACGGTCTGCTTGACGAACTCGTAGGCGTCGTTGATGTAGGTCAGCGACTGCTGGAGGTCGATGATGTAGATGCCGTTGCGCTCGGTCATGATGAAGCGCTTCATCTTGGGGTTCCAGCGTCGGGTCTGGTGCCCGAAGTGGACGCCGCTCTCGAGGAGCTGGCGCATGGTGACGACGGCCATGCCGTGTCCTCCTGTGCTCGTGGTTGTCAGTTGTGTCCTGGCGCCTGCGTACGCACCCCGCCCGATCGCTCGGGACTGCCGTGGTGCGCCCCCGTTCGGAGATGGATCTCGTCACGGGCGAGAAGACGCGCGAATTCATCCGGACAGACCGGATGTGCCCCTCATCGTACGCCGGGGGGTGCCCCCGCCCGAAATCGTCGCCGGTGGCCCGCCCGGACGACCACAGGGCACGACGAAGGGGGGCGGCCGGGCCGCCCCCCTTCGCGCAGGTGCTCGTGGTGTCACCGCGTCGCGGTCACTCCGTCTCGGGCACGTCCGGGATGCCGCTCTCCGGCGGTGCGTCCTCGGCGACGGCCTTGTCGGCCGGGGTGATCTCGGCGTCGCCGATGTCGGTGACGAGGACCTCGGTGAGGTTCTCGTAGTCCTCGCCCTTGACCTGCGAGACCGCCATCCCCGACATGCCGAGGTGGCTGTCGGCCGACCAGCGGAAGGGCGCCAGGCCCGGGCCGGGCCACGTCGCGCCGTCCTTCTCGATGACCTCGACGACCCGCTCACGGGTGAGGTCCTTGCCGGAGGCCTGCAGCGCGGAGACGAAGGCGTAGGCCTGCGACATGCCGTAGATCCGGTAGTTCGTCAGCTCCCCCTTCGCGCCGTGCTCGTCCCAGACCTTCTGCCACAGCTTCACCCAGGGGCTGTCCGGGGTGTCCAGACCCGGGATGTACTCGGTCGTCATCATCCCGTCGAGGGTGCTGCCGCCGTCGGTCACCTTGCCCTTGGAGAAGGTCGAGAGCAGGTCGCCGACGAGCTTCGCGTCCGAGCCGACGTTCGTGTACATCCACTTGGGCTTGTAGTTGAGCTTCATCGCGGCGAGCTGGCTGAGCGCGGTGTAGCTCGGGGTGTTGAAGCCGATGACGAGGTCGGCGCCGGACTCCTTGAGCTTGGAGATCTGGGGGCCGATGTCGGTGTTGCCCGACGCGTACTCGGTGCGCTCGACGATCTGGTCGTCGATGTACATCCGCAGACCCTTCTCGCCGTCCGCGCCGAGCTCGTCGGCCTGGAGGAAGAGGCCGACCTTCGCGTCGGGCATCTTCTCCTTGATGTACTGCCCCATGATCTTGCCCTCGATCTCGTAGTCCGGCTGCCAGCCGAACGTCATCGGGCGCTCCTTGGGGTCGTTGCCCCACAGCTGGGCGCCCGAGGAGACGAGCAGGTCGGGGACCTTCTCCTGGTTGAGGAAGTCGACGACCGCGCTGTGGGTCGGGGTGCCGAGCCCGCCGACGACCGCGAAGACCTCGTCCTTGAGGACGAGCTCGTCGACGACCTTCGAGGTGTTCGTCGGGTTGTACGCGTCGTCCTTGACCGAGTACTCGATGGTGCGGCCGTGGATGCCGCCCGCCTCGTTGACGTAGTCGAGGTAGGACTTGAAGCCGGTGTTGATCTCGGAGTAGCCCGGGGCAGCGACGCCGGTGAGCGGCTGGTGGGTGCCGATCTTGATCGTCGTGTCGGTGATGCCGGTCGTGTCGCCGGCCTCCTCTCCGGATCCGCCGCCGGAGTCGCCGTCGCGCCCTCCGGCACCGCATCCGGCGAGGACGAGGGCTGCGGTGCTCGCGGCGACCGCCGCCCTGAGGGAGATGCGCTTCATGATGTGCCTCCAGGGGTGGGGTGAGAGGTGACGGACGGGGTCGGACGGGTGACCCGGCTCCGGGCGCGCAGCCGCAGCAGCGACCCCACGAGACCGGACGGGGCGAGCAGGACGACGACCATGGTCGTCAGCCCGAGGACGAGCGGGGCGAGCTCGGCGGACTGCAGGTCCGAGAGCCCGGCGCTCGAGCCGAGGTTGGTGACGACGGTCGGCAGGAGGGTGAGCAGGACCGCGCCGAGCAGGGCCCCGGTAAGGGTCCCGAGGCCGCCGAGGACGACGGCCATGAGCAACGACAGCGAGAGCGTGAGGGTGAAGCCGCTCGGCGCCGCGATCCGGGTGACGAGCGCCATGAGGCCGCCCGCGAGGCCGGCGCACGCGGTGCTGACGACGAAGCACAGGACGCGGTTGCGCCCGAGGTCGATGCCGGCGAGCTGGGCGGCGACCGGGTCGTCGCGCACCGCCCGCCACCGCCGTCCCACCCGCGACTGGCTGAGGTTGCGCAGGAGGAAGAAGGTGAGGACGAGGCAGGTGACCGAGATCGTCGCGAGCCACTGCGTCGGCTCGACGTCGGTGCCGGTGAGGAAGAAGATCGCGTCGTCGGCGACCTGCGGCACGTCCGGCGTCGACACCCGCAGGCCCGGCTCGCCGCCGAGCGCCTCGCGGAAGTGGATGGCCAGCGAGGGCACCGCGATCGCCAGGGCGAGGGTGGCACCAGCGACGTAGGGGCCGTGGAGCCGGGCGGCGGCGATGCCGACGACGAGGCCGACGAGCATCGTCACGAGCACGGCGGCGACGAGCAGGACGAGGACCGGCAGCTCTCGGCCCTCCTGGAGGAGCAGGGCCGTCGTGTAGGCCCCGATCGCCATGAAGGCGCCGTGCCCGAGCGAGAGCTGGCCGTTGACGCCGATGAGCAGCGTGAGGCCACCGGCTGCGACGGCGAAGTAGGCGACCGAGGCGACCTGGCCCTGCCGGTAGCCCGAGAGGAGGTCGATGACGAAGACGGCGACGACGAGGACGGCGAGCGAGGCGAGGGCCCGGCGCAGGAGCGGCGAGGCGAGCAGGCGGCGCATCAGACGGCCCGCTCGACCGAGGTGGAGAAGAGACCGCCGGGCTTGACGAGCAGCACGACGACGAGGACGACGAGCGCCGCGAGGGGCACGAGGCCGGAGCCGAGGTAGCCGCTGACGAGCGAGAGCGTCACCCCCATGAGCAGGCCTCCGACGACCGCTCCCCCGGCGCTGTCGAGCCCGCCGAGGACGGCGGCGACGAAGCCGTAGACGACGACGCCGTCCATGTAGGACGGGTGGACGAGACCGCCGCCGGCGATGAGCAGACCAGACAGCGAGCCGACGAGCGAGGCGAGGGCCCAGCCGAGGGTGAGCGTGCGCGTCACCCGGACGCCGAGGATGCGGGCGACCTCCTGGTTGAAGGCCGCGGCACGCATCGTCAGGCCGAGGTCGGTCTTGAGGAAGAGCAGCCGCAGCAGCGCCATGACCGCGAGGACGCACAGGACGCTGAAGATGCTGAAGGGCGTGAGGGCGAGCGTCGTGCCGCCGACCTGCACCCCGGAGAGCCCGAAGGGGGCGGGGAAGGAGGTGAAGCTGCTGCCGAAGATCACCGCCGCGAGCGCGTGCAGCACGATGAAGAGCCCGAGGGTGAGGATCACCGGGTTGATGTGGTTGTCGTGGTCGACGTAGCGGATGACGAGCCGCTCGACGAGCGCGCCGAGGACGAAGCCGGCGGCGAGCGCCACGGCGAAGCCCACCCAGTAGCTCGCGCCCGCGTCGATGAGCGTCAGGGCGATGAAGGTCGTCACCATGGCCATCGGCGCCTGGGCGAAGTTGACGATGCGCGTCGACTGCCAGATGAGCACGAGGGCCAGGGCGAAGGCCGCGTAGACGACCCCGACGGACAGGCCCCCGAGGACGGTGTTGATCAGCTGCACGGCATCTCCTTCTCAGTAGCCGAGGTAGGCATGGCGCAGGCCCTCGTCGGCGGACAGCACGGCCGCGCTGTCCTGGGCCACCACCCGCCCAAGGTTGAGGACGACGCCGACGTCGGCGATGGACAGCGCGCTGCGGGCGTTCTGCTCGACGAGCAGGACGGTGAGGCCCTGCGACTCGACGAGCTGACGGACGATCCCGAAGATCTGGGTGACGATGCGCGGCGCGAGACCCAGGCTCGGCTCGTCGAGCAGGAGCATCCGGGGGGTGGCGAGCAGGGCGCGCCCGATGACGAGCATCTGGCGCTCGCCGCCGGAGAGGGTGTGCGCGAGGGCCGCGGAGCGGTCGCCGAGGACGGGGAAGAGGTCGACGACGTCGTCGATGCTCATCGCGGTCCCCGAGCGTGACCGGCCGAGC
This sequence comes from Janibacter melonis, assembly GCF_003721155.3. NCBI lineage: Bacteria > Bacillati > Actinomycetota > Actinomycetes > Micrococcales > Intrasporangiaceae > Janibacter > Janibacter melonis. Next base: position 1,329,061 of record NZ_CP044548.2, read on the forward strand.
TGACCCAGGCGCAGGTTCTCGCGGACGGTGAGCTCGGTGATGACGCCGCGCCCCTCGGGCACGTGCGCCATCCCGGCGCGGGTCATCGCGTCGGTCGACAGGCGGGTGATGTCGCGGCCGTCGAATCGGATGGTCCCCTTGTCCGCGCGGTGCAGACCCGAGATCGTCCGCAGCAGGGTCGTCTTGCCGGCGCCGTTGGCCCCGAGGACGGCGGTGATCCGCCCGGCCTCGGCGACGAGGTCGACGTCGTGGAGCGCGGTCACCGGGCCGTAGCGGCTGGTGACTCCGACGAGCTCAAGCACCGTGGCCCCCCGTCGTCTGCGCGGGCCCGTCGTCGACGGCGCCGCCGAGGTAGGCCTCGAGGACGTCCGGGTCGTCGCGGACCTCCTCGGGCGTGCCGGTCGCGATGGTGCGCCCGAAGTCGAGGACCGTGAGCCGGTCGCACACGCGCATGACGAGGTCCATGTGGTGCTCGACGAGCATGACGCAGACGTCGCCGGCGAGGTCGCGGATGATGTCTCCGAGCTCGCTCATCTCCCCCTCGGACAGACCGGAAGCCGGCTCGTCGAGGAGGAGCAGACGGGGCTCGGCGACGAGGGCGCGAGCCAGGGCGACCCGCTTGCGAAGGGGGTAGGGCAGCCCCCCGACGACCGAGGCCGCGCGATCGCGGATGCCCAGCCGCTCGAGGACGTCCATCGAGCGCTCGACGAGCGCCTGCTCGTCACGGGCCCCGCGCGGCAGGGCCAGCAGCGAGGAGAAGAAGCCGGCGCGCGAGTGGACGTCGGCGCCGACGAGGACGTTGTCGAGGACGCTGAGACGGTCGAAGAGACCCAGGCCCTGCAGCGAGCGGGCGACGCCGCGCTCGACGAGCGAGCTCGGTCCCCACCCGGTGACGTCGGCGCCCTCGAAGGTCAGCCGGCCCTGCGTCGGGGTGACGAAGCCGCAGGCGACGTTGAAGAGGGTGGTCTTGCCGGCGCCGTTGGGCCCGATGACCCCGAGGACCTCGCGGGGGCGGACGTCGAGGCTGACGTCCGAGAGGGCGACCACGCCCCCGAAGCGGACGGTGATGGCGTCCATCTCGAGCACGGGCTCAGTCATGACAGGGGTGGGCACGAGTCCTCCTCGACGACGACCTCACGTCGCTGTGAGGTTGCAGCGACCCTGACGTGCGCAGCGCTCCGGCGCTATGGGCGCACCGCACAAGACACCCAGTGCCCTGCGCCCGTTGTCGTCGACGGTCGGCGGCAGGAGACTGACATGCTGGGGTCATGACGCAGACCAGCCACCGACCCGGGCCGGACCAGGCCGCGGAGCAGGGCGACGGCACGGTGCTGCTGACGAGCGCCGAGCGCGAGGTCCTCGCCCCCGCCTTCGACGCGCTGCGATCACGGGCCGATCACATCGCCGAGGCCGTCGCGGCTCAGCTGCTCGACGGCGGTGACCTCGGCTACGGGCTCGACGAGCCCGGCCGCGCCGCCGAGCTGCGGGCGAGCATCCGCGACCACGTGCGCGCCGGGATCGAGCGCCTCGCCGACCAGCGCCCGGCCCAGCGCCGGGCCATCGACCTGTGGCGCGAGACCGGTCGGCGCCGGGCCCAGCAGGGCGTGCCGATGGAGATCGTCCTCACGACGTACATGATCGGCAGCCGCCTCATGTGGGAGGCCCTGCTCGAGGCCGGCCACCGCCTCGACGTGCCCGACCGGGCGCTCATGCGGGCCGGACGGCTGCTGTGGTCGACCCTCGACGTGCAGGGGACGGTGCTGCGCGACAGCTACCGACGCGAGGAGCTGGCCCGCGATCAGCGTGACCCGGCCCGGGTCGCCGAGGTCCTCGAGGGGCTGAGCCAAGGTCGTGGCGCCGAGGCCGACTTCGCCGCCCGGGCGCGCTCGGTGCTCGGCCTCGACCACGACTCCGCCCTCCTCGTCCTCGTCTGGCTCCCGCCCGCGGACGGGCCCTCGACGCCCGACCTCGTGCGCGAGCGCCTGCAGGACGCCGGGTACCTCTCGCACTGGCGCCGCCAGGGCGCCCACGTCCTCGGTCTCGTGCCGAGCCCTGACGACGGGACCCGCGTGCGCAAGGTGCTCGAGCGCACCGTCCGGGGGCGCGTCGGCTCGGCGACCTGCCGCGACGGGCTCTCCGGGGTCCTCGCCGCCCAGGACAGCGCCCTCGCCGCCGCGGTGTCGCTCCCCCGCGGCAGCGACGCCGTCGTCGACATCTCCGAGCGCCTCCCCGAGGCGCTCCTCGCGGCCAGCCCGTCGCTGACGACCCAGCTCGTCGAGGCCACGCTGGGCCCGCTGCTGTCGGTGGGCGGCGTGACCCGCGAGGTGCTCCTCGAGACCCTCGTCGCCGTGCTGCGCCACGGCGGCTCCGCGACGTACGCGGCGGAGGACCTCGTGTGCCACCGCAACACCGTCATCTACCGCGTCAAGCGGGTCGAGGAGCTCACCGGCCTCTCGCTCGACGACCCGCGCGACCGTCTCCTGCTCACGCTCGCCGCGACCGCCGTCGACTCGGGCCTGGCCGGACTGGGATCTGGGGCCGACGGCGAGGTCCGGTCATGAGCGAGCGGCTCGTGCGGCGGCTGCGCCCGCACGGAGAGTCCGTCTTCGCGACGATGTCCGGCCTGGCGCTCCAGCACGGCGCGGTCAACCTCGGGCAGGGCTTCCCTGACGACCCGGCGCCACAGGCCGTCGTCGAGGCGGCGCGCGCGGCGCTGGCCGCAGGGCACAACCAGTACCCGCCCTCGCGCGGCGTGCCCGAGCTGCGCGAGGCGGTCGCCCGCCACCAGCGCGAGCACTACGACCTGCCGGTCGACCCGGCGACGGGCGTCGCCGTGACGACCGGTGCGACGGGGGCGCTCGCCGCGAGCGTCCTCGGGCTCGTCGAGCCCGGTGACGAGGTCGTCACCTTCGAGCCCGCGTACGACGCGTACGCAGCCCTCGTCGACCTCGCCGGCGGCACGCTGCGGCGGGTCCCCCTTCGCGCCCCGGGCCTCGCGGTGGACGCCGACGCCCTCGCCGCCGCCTGCGGCCCGCGGACGGCGGTCATCCTGCTCAACAGCCCGCACAACCCGACGGGCAAGGTCTTCACGCCGGCCGAGCTCGAGCTCGTCGCGGAGCAGGCGCGCCAGCACGACGCGGTCGTGGTCACCGACGAGGTGTACGAGCACATGACCTTCGACGGGGTGCAGCACGTGCCGATGGCGAGCCTGCCGGGCATGTGGGAGCGCACGATCACGATCTCCTCGGCCGGCAAGACCTTCTCGGTCACGGGGTGGAAGGTCGGCTGGGCGAGCGGTGCCCCCGAGCTCGTCGAGGTCATCGCCAGCACGAGCCAGTGGCTGACCTTCTCCGGCGGTGCGGCCTACCAACCGGCCGTCGCGGAGGGCCTCGGGCGCATCGGCGAGCTCGTCGACCCTCTGACGCGCGAGCTCGCTCGCCGCCGGGACCTGCTCGTCGACGGCCTGCGCGCCGCCGGCCTGGAGCCGCTCGTGCCGCAAGGGGGCTACTTCGTCGTCGCCGACGCGGCGCCGATCGGGGTGAGCGACGCGATGGCCTGGTGCCTGGAGATCCCGCAGCGACTCGGCGTCGCCGCCGTGCCGGTGAGCGCCTTCTGCGAGAGCCCCGCCGGCGTCGAGAGCCTCGTGCGCTTCGCCTTCTGCAAGAGCGAGGACAGGATCCGCGAGGGCACCGCCCGGCTGCGCGCCTGATCCACAGGGGCACGGGGCGCGGGGCTGTCGTCCACACCCGCCCGACCGGGGTCCCGTGGCCGTCCTGCGAGCGGGACGGTGGGCCTCATGGTCTCCTCCGTCGCGCCCGCTGCCGCTCTCGCGCTCGTCGCCCTCGCGGGTGCCTCTGCCGTCACCTCTCCCTCGGCGACCACCCCGCCTCGTGCGGTCGCGAGCACGCCGATCAGCGAGGTCGAGACGAGCGCGAAGGGGGCCCGCTGGGCCTGGCCGCTGCGCCCGCGGCCCGAGGTCGTCGCCCCCTTCGAGGCCCCGACGTCTCGGTGGGGGCCGGGTCACCGAGGCATCGACCTCGCCGGGTCCACCGGGGAGCCCGTCCTCGCGACGGCAGACGGCGTGGTCACCCACCGCGGCCGGGTGGCGGGGCGCGGCACGGTCACCGTGACCCATGCCGACGGGGTGCGCAGCACCTACGAGCCGGTGGCCCCCGCGGTGGAGACGGGCGATCGCGTCGGCCGGGGTCAGCAGCTGGGCACGCTGAGCCCCGAGCCCGGTCACTGCGCCCCGTCGACCTGCCTGCACGTCGGCGCCCTGCGAGGGCGTGACTACCTCGACCCGCGTCCCTTCTTCGGCGGGGTGCGGGTGATCCTCCTGCCGGTGCCGCAGGGCTGAGGCCGGTCGCCTCGCTCTCGGTGCTGTGGCGCTCAGGCCCGCGGGTGGGCCTGGTCGTAGGAGCGCCGCAGCCGCTCGGCCGAGACGTGCGTGTAGATCTGGGTCGTCGCGAGCGAGGCGTGGCCGAGCAGCTCCTGGACCATCCGCAGGTCGGCGCCTCCGTCGAGGAGGTGGGTGGCCGCGCTGTGGCGCAGCCCGTGGGGGCCGAGGTCGGGGGCGTCGGGGACGTGCCGCAGCAGGTCGTGGACGACGGTGCGCACCTGACGCGGGTCGACCCTCCGGCCCCGACGGCCGAGGAAGAGCGCGGGCCCCGAGGTGGGCACCGCCAGGCGGGGTCGGCCGTCGCGCAGCCACTCCTCGAGGGCGCGGGCGGCCGGCGCGCCGTAGGGCACGACCCGCTCCTTGCGCCCCTTGCCGAGCACGCGCACGACCTGTCGGTCGGCGTCGAGGTCGTCGACGTCGAGCCCGACGAGCTCGCCGACCCGGATCCCCGTCGCGTAGAGCAGCTCGAGGACGGCACGGTTGCGCCGGTGCACGGGGTCGTCGTCGTCGGCAGCGACCTCGGCGACGTCGAGGAGCTCGCCGGCGCTCGTCGCGGTGAGCAGGTCGGGCAGGGTCCGCTCACGGCGCGGGCTCGCCAGGCGCAGGGCCGGGTCGGTGTCGACGAGGCCGGTGCGCCGAGCCCACCCGAAGAAGGTCCGCACCGCCGCCGCCCGGCGGGCCAGGGTGCTGCGGGCGACCCCCTGCTGCGACATCTCGCCGAGCCACGAGCGCAGGTCCGCGAGCGTGATCTCGCGCAGGGAGCCGGTGCCGCCGTGCTCGGCGCACCAGGCCAGGCAGGCCCCGACGTCGCCGCGATAGGCGCGCACCGTGTGCTCGGAACGGTCGCGCTCCGCGGCGAGATGCCCGACGAAGTCGTCGAGATGACGCTGCGCCCAGGCCGGTGCCGTCGGTGTGCTCACTCCCCCACGGTCGCACCTGCGAGACGCCGGGACGCGCAGCGGCACGCGGCTGGTGGCGCTCCCCCACCGAGCGGCCAGCGGGCGACCTCGGTACCGGGTGACCGGGCGGCGGCGGACGAGAGCGGTCCCGGGCCATCAGCGGGGCAGGACGACCGCAGCGCGATGACCACCGGCCGGGGGCGGAGGGGGACGCCCCCGGACGGTGGCCCTACCGGTGCGGCGACCCCGCTGGGTGCCGCCGCACCCACCCCGACTCGCCCTGCGCGGCGAAGCCCTCGAGCTGCAGCGCCGCGAGCTGGGTGAGCACCTCGGTGACGGGCAGCGCGAGCTCGGTCGCGATGTGCCCGACGCTGGACTCGCGTCGTGGCGCGAGCACGTCGTAGACCTGACGCTGGTGCTGGGTGAGCGCATCGGCCTCCCGGGCCGGACCGAGCGCGCCGACGTCCTCGCGCGCGAGCAGGTCGGGGTCTCCGATCGGCGCCGCGAGCCGCAGCACGTCCTCGGCGTCGGTGACGAGGTGGGCCTCGCCCCGCGAGATCCGCTCGTGGCACCCGGCAGAGGCCATCGAGGTCACCGGGCCCGGCACGGCACCGACCGGGCGTCCGAGCGCCTCGGCCCAGCCTGCGGTGTTGAGCGAGCCCGATCTCGGGCCGGCCTCGACGACGACGACGCAGCGCGACAGCGCGGCGATGAGCCGGTTGCGGGTGAGGAAGCGGTGCCGACGGGCGACGCGCCCGACGGGCTGCTCCGTGACGACGACGCCCGTCTGGGCGATCTCGTCCACGAGCCGGCGGTGCGCCTGGGGGTAGACCTGGTCCGGCCCGCACGCGAGGACGGCGACCCCTGGCCCGCCGACCGCGAGGGCTCCGAGGTGCGCGGCGGCGTCGATCCCGAAGGCTGCGCCGGACACGACGCCCCACCCCCGGGACGACAGCCCGGCGCCGAGGTCGCGCGCGACCGCCTCGCCGTAGCCGGTGCTCGCCCGCGACCCGACGACCCCCACCGCACGCGCGGCGACGTGACGGAGGTGGCCGGTGCCGCGCAGGTACAGCACGTGGGGCTCGACCCGCTCGTCGGCGAGGCCGTCGGGCCACTCGTCGTCACCGGGCACGACGACCCGCGCGCCCACGCGCTCGACCCGCGAGAGCTCGGCGTCGACGTCGGTCTGGAGCACCCGTGCCCGGGCGCCGTCCGCACCGCGCAGCTCGCCGGCGACCAGTCGGTGCCACGCCCCGACGTGGCCGTGCTCCCGGATCGAGCGGCAGAGCGCGGGCGGGTCGTGCGACGCCCGCTCCTGCCCGATCTCGAGCACGGCGGCCCAGGCGAGCCGGGCCCGCCGCTCGTCGGTGCCCACCATGTCGTGGGCGACCCGTTGCTCGCCCGGCCTGGGCGTGCGCAGCGGGGCGCTCATGCCGCCACCGCGCCCTGGGTGCGGTACATGAGCGCCAGGCCGACGTCGGACGAGGTCGGCACCTCACGCCCGAAGAGGTCGGCGCTCGTCCACGCCAGGCGCAGCACCCGGTCGTAGCCGCGGCCGGTGATCTGCCCGAGCTCGAGCGCGCGGTCGAGGGTCGCGGTGACCCCGCGCGGCAGCCGCCACGGTGCCCGTCGCAGGACCGGGCCGGGCACCTGCGAGTTGAGCGTCCATCCGTGCTGCTGCCAGCGAGCCCGCTGCGCGTCACGGGCGACCTGCACCCGCGCGGCGATCTCGGCGCTCGTGTCGGGCGGCACCTCGCTGAGGTCGGCCAGGCTCACCTTCGGCACCTGCACCTGGATGTCGACGCGGTCCATGAGCGGACCGCTGAGCCGGGCGGCGTACGCCCGACGCTCCGTCGGGCGGCAGCGGCAGGCGAGCGCCTTGCCGTAGCCCTCGCCGCACGGGCAGGGGTTGGCCGCGAGGACGAGCTGGACGCGCGCCGGGTAGGTGACCCGCTCGCGCGCCCGGGCGACGACGACCTGGCCCGACTCCAGCGGCTGACGCAGGGCCTGGAGGACCGAGCCCGCGAACTCCGCCGCCTCGTCGAGGAAGAGCACGCCGTGATGGGCCTGCGAGACCGCGCCGGGCAGCACCGCTCCCGAGCCGCCGCCGACGAGGGCCGCGGTGGAGGCCGAGTGGTGCGGGGCGACGAAGGGGGGCGTCAGGTCGAGACGGCCCGGCAGCACCGCCCCGACGAGGGAGCGCACCGCCAGGGTCTCGAGGGCCTGGGCCGACGTGAGCGGCGGGAGGATCGTCACGAGGCGCTCGGCGAGCATCGTCTTGCCCGAGCCGGGCGGCCCCGTGAGCATGAGGTGGTGCCCGCCGGCAGCTGCGAGGGTCAGCGCGGCGCGGGCCTCGTGCTGCCCGCTGACGTCGGCGAGGTCCAGCGCGCGAGCCGGCTCCCTCGCCGCCGGCGAGACCGGCTCGTCCGCCTCGGGGAGCCGGGACCCACCGCGCAGCGCCCGGTACGCACCGACGAGATCGCCCAGGCGCTGCGCCGTCGAGATGCGCACCCCGTCGACGAGCCGTGCCTCGACGACGTCCTCGGGCGCCACGACGACGTGGCGGCAGCCGGCCTCGCGCGCCGCGAGGACCGCCGGCAGGACGCCTGTGACGTGGCGCAGCCGACCGTCGAGACCGAGCTCGGCGACGTGCACGACCGGCCGGACCGCGTCGGGGGGCATCGCCTCGGCCGCCGCCAGTGCGGCCACCGCGATAGCGAGGTCGAATCCGGTGCCGTGCTTGGGGATCGCGGCCGGCGAGAGGTTGACGGTGAGCTGGCGCGCGTTGAGCGAGCAGCCCGCCGACAGCGCGGCCGCCCGGACCCGCTGCGGGGCCTGACGCAGCGCCGTGTCCGGCAGACCGCCGAGCTCGAAGCACGGCAGCCCGTGGCCGATGTGGCACTCGACGTCGACGACATGGCCGGCGATGCCGCGCAGGGCGACGGCCCGGGTCACGGCGATGCTCATGCGCCGGCCCCTCGCACGTGGGTCACGGCGTACGTGCCGTCCGGGTGGCGCAGCAGCGCGACGACGTCGAGCCGCACCCGACGCGTGGGCACCTCGTGGGCCTCGAGCCAGCACCCGGCGAGCCGGCGCAGGCGGGCGAGCTTCGCGCGGGTGATCGCCTCGACCGGCTGTCCGAAGCGCGTGCTGCGCCGCGTCTTGACCTCGCACACGACGAGCTCGTCGCCGTCGCGCAGCACGAGGTCGACCTCACCGGTGGGGCACCGCCAGTTGCGGTCGACCACCTCCATGCCCCGCGCGACGAGATAGCGCTCGGCCACCCGCTCGCCCTCGGCCCCCACCTGCCGTCGATCCGTCGGGATCTCGGTCATCTCGACCACCTCCGCCGCCAGTCAACGGCGGCGCTCCCCCGTCACGAAGGGGTGGGCGCCGCCCTGTGGACGACGTCCGGGGCGACGGGCGGCCTGTGGACGACGAGTCCTGGTTCACCCCTTCGGACGACGAGCCCGGGCTCACCCCCCCTTCGGACGGGAGGGTCCCCGGTGCGGTCCGGGACACCCGCCCGCGACCGGGACATCTGCCCGCGCCCGGGAAACCGGTGGAAGACCGGGTCATGACCAGGTCAGGCAGGGGTGTCCCGGTCACGCCGAGGTTTCCCGGCCGGCCCTCACCACACGGCGCCGACCGACCTCCCCGACCGAGGCCCCGGCGGCCCTCCGGCGCCGAAGGACCCGGACCTCTCAGAAGCCGGTCTTCGGCACCTCGAGGTCGCTCTTGGCGAGCTCCTCGACGTTGACGTCCTTGAAGGTGACGACACGGACGTGCTTGGCGAAGCGGGCGGGACGGTAGATGTCCCACACCCACGCGTCCTCCATCGTCACCTCGAAGTACACCTCGGCACCCTCGCCGCGGACGTCGACCTGCACGGAGTTCGCGAGGTAGAAGCGGCGGTCGGTCTCGACGACGTGGCTGAAGAGGTGCACGACGTCGCGGTACTCGCGGTAGAGCGCGAGCTCCATCTCGGTCTCGTACTTCTCGAGGTCCTCGGCGCTCACGAGCTCACCTGCTCAGGGTCGGGGGCGGGCACCTGGTCATCATGCCCGACGCCCGGCAGGCTCCAGGAGCGGCGGTGCAGCACGCACGGGCCGTGCGCGGCGAGGGCGTCCATGTGCGCGCTCGCCGAGTAGCCCTTGTTCTCGGCCCACCCGTACTGCGGGTGCTCCTGCGCCAGCGCCACCATCTGCGTGTCGCGCTCGACCTTGGCGAGCACGCTCGCCGCGGCGACGGACGAGCACGCGAGATCGGCCTTGATCATCGTCGTCACCGGCGGGGTCGCGGGCCCCTCGGACAGCTCGGCGAAGAGCCCGACCTCCTCGGGGGCGGTGAGCCAGTCGTGGTTGCCGTCGAGGATGACGAGGTCGGGCACGACGTCGAGGGCGGCGAGGGCTCGGCACCCGGCGAGACGCAGCGCGGCCATGATGCCGATCTCGTCGATCTCGGCGGCGCTCGCGTGGCCCACCGCGCTCGCGACCGCCCACCGCCGCAGCCGCGGCACGATCTGCTCGCGGGCTGCCGCCGTCATGAGCTTGGAGTCGCGGACCCCCTGGGGTGCGGAGCGCACGGTCTCGTCGACGACGACCACCCCGACGCTCACCGGCCCGGCGAGCGCGCCCCGGCCGACCTCGTCCATGCCCGCGAGCACGCGGAAGCCCTGCCGCTGCAGGTCGCGCTCGACGCGCAGGCTGGGCTTGGTCGAGGTGGGGCGGCCCCCCTTCGTGCGGCGGGCGGGCAGCCGGGTGGGAGCGCTCACGCGATCACCGCGCGGCGACGACCTGGCCGCCGGGGCCAGCAGCGGCGCGGGTCCGCGGCACGTCGGCGAAGACCTCGGAGTGGTTCGACAGGCTCGACGCGCGGTCGAGCGGCCACACGGTGAAGCGCGCACGCCCGACGACGAGGTCGATCGGCACGGCGCCGTCGCGGCCCGTGCCGCTCGGGTCGTGGAAGCGCGAGTCCGAGCTGTCGTCGCGGTTGTCGCCCATGACCCACACCTTGCCCTCGGGCACGGTGATGTCGAAGTCGACGCTGCTCGGGCTCGACCCGGGCTTGAGATAGCTCGCCTCGTCGATCGTCGCGCCGTTGACCATGAGCTTGCCGTCGCTGCCGCAGCACTGGACGCGGTCACCGGGCAGCCCGATGACGCGCTTGATGAGGTGTCCCTCTGAGGTGTCGGGGAGCAGCCCGACGAAGGTCATCGTGTCGCGCACCGCGTTGAGCGCCGCCCCGTGGTTGACGGGGGGCGTCTCGTTGAGCCAGTCGCCCGGGTCGCCGAAGACGACGACGTCACCGCGCTGGAGGTCGAAGGGGCCCGGCGTGAGCTTCGAGACGACGACCCGGTCCCCGACGAGGAGGGTGTCCTCCATCGACTCGCTGGGGATGTAGAAGGCCTGGAGCAAGAAGGTCTTGACGACGAAAGACAGGGTGAGGGCCATCGCGAGGACGATGACCAGCTCGCGCACGGCGCCGCCGATGCGGGCGCCGACACCGGGTCGTCGCTCGCCCTCCGGCGTCTCGTCCTTCGCCTCGGCGCGTGCCGAGTCGGCGTCAGTACCCACGTGGTCTCCTTGCTCGTCCGGCCGGCGGCAGGACGCCTGGCACGGCCAGTATCACCGACGGCGCGGCGGGCTCGCACATCGCGAGCCGTCCGGCGCACCGTCGTCGGGGTCGGGCATCGGCCCAGGTCACGGGGACCCGAGCGCCGACAGCGGCCAGTACCGCCACACGACGGTGCCGACGACGTCGTCGGTGCGGATCATCCCGCCGCCGGGCTTGCCGAGCAGCGACCGCGAGTCCGCCGAGCGGGCGCGGTTGTCGCCGAGGACGAAGATCCGGTCCTGCGGGACCTCGACGTCGAAGGGGTCGGTGCACGACCGCTCGCCCGCCGGCAGGTAGGGCTCGGGGACCGGCTCGCCGTCGCGGACGAGCCCGCCCTCGGGCGTGCACGACAGGCGCTGCCCGCCGACCGCGCCCACCCGCTTGAGGTAGTCCTGCTCGCCGAGGTCGATCCCGAAGGTCGACGCGACGGAGGCCAGGGTGCGTCCGATCAGACCGTCGGAGACGAAGGCCGAGCGGTCCGCCGGCGCGAGCGTGCCGGTGCCGTCGAGGACGACGAGGTCTCCCGGCTCGAGCTCTCCGTGGATCTTGCTCACGACGACGCGGTCGCCGACCTGGATCGTCGGCTCCATCGAGGCGGTCGGCACGAAGTAGGACTGCGCGACGAGCCCGCGGACGAGGAAGACGAGCAGGACGGCCAGCCCGAGCTGGAGCAGCAGGCGGCGCCCACGACGCGGGACGACCCCCTCCCGCTGGGCGGTGGGGGTCGTCTCGTCGGTCTCGTGGCTCATCGAGGCCTCAGCGTAGGCGCTGCACCTGGCAGCGGCCCGACGATCAGCTGGCCGGGGTGTCGCGACGCTCGCGGATACGGGCCGCCTTGCCGCGCAGACCGCGCAGGTAGTACAGCTTCGCGCGGCGCACGTCGCCGCGGGTCGCGACCTCGATCTTGTCGATGTTCGGGGAGTGCAGCGGGAAGGTGCGCTCCACGCCGACGCCGAAGGAGATCTTGCGGGCGGTGAAGGTCTCGCCGACGCCGCCGCCGTGGCGGCGGATGACGACGCCCTGGAAGACCTGGATACGGGAGCGGTTGCCCTCGATGACCTTGACGTGCACCTTGACGGTGTCGCCGGCGCGGAAGTCGGGGATGTCGGCCTTGATGGAGGCCTGGTCGATCGCGTCGAAACGCTGCATGATGCTCTGCTTCCCGCGAGCGCCACAGGCCGCCCGCACATGATGTGTCTGGAGATGGTGCGGCGCCCGTCCGCCGCGTGCCGACCTGGTGGTCGCACTCCCCCTGTGGCAGGGGCAGAGCACTCGGGCGCAGTGGTCCATGGTGCCAGAGCACCCGCGCAGAGCTGAAATCGCGCTGCGCCCGCCCCTCCCCCGGCTCCCTCCCCTTCGCCGAGGTATGGAGATCTGCGCCCCCGACGGCCCGTCCGAGGACCGTCTGCCATACCTCGGCGAAAGGGGGCGGTCAGCGCGAAGGGGTGGCCGCCCGCCTCTTCGTGAGATCGGTCGTCCCCGGCCCCTCGCCGGGGCCGACGGGTCGGTACCCGGCCTTCTTGTACATGCGCATGAGGTGGGGCACCTCGGTCGCGGTGTTGAGCCAGTAGGTCGTGACGTCGGCCGGCGCGAGCGACTCGGCGTGGGCGAGCAGCTGGCGCCCGATCCCGCGCCCCTGGAGGTCGGGGACGACCATGAGCCGTCCGATCTGCCACACCGCCGGGTCCGCGGGGTCGCGGCGCACGCGCACGGACGCGACGAGGCGGCCCTCGCTGCGGAAGACGTGGGTGTCCCAGTGCGCGAGCCCGTCGCGCACGTCCTGCGCGCTCTCGGCCGGCGCGCCCCACCAGTGCTGCGGGACGGCGACCATCTGCGCCCAGCACGCCCGCTGGACGACAGCGATCTCCGGGGCGTCAGAAGGCGTCGCGACGGAGGCGTCGAGATCGGCGAGCGCGCCGGTCGTCGCCGCGGCGGCGAGCAGGTCGGGCCGCCGGGCGGCGGTGCGCTCGAGACGCTGCTCGTGGCGCCAGGCCGCGATCCGGGCGTGGTCGCCCGACAGCAGGACGTCGGGCACGGCTCGGACGACCCCGTCGCCGTCCTCCCACACCGAGGGCTTGGTGTAGATCGGGTACTCGAGCAGACCCCCTTCGTGGCTCTCCTCGACGAGCGACTCGGCGTTGCCGACGACGCCCGGCAGCAGGCGCACGACGGCCTCGGTCATCGCGAGGACGGCGACCTCGCCGCCGTTGAGGACGTAGTCGCCGAGGGAGAGGACGCGCACCTCCATGCGCTGCGCCGCCCACTCGTAGACGCGCTCGTCGATGCCCTCGTAGCGCCCGCACGCGAAGGCGAGCCACGGGGCCTGCGCGAGCTCGCGCGCCGTCGCCTGGTCGAAGGGCTGGCCGCCCGGGCCGGGGACGACGAGGACCGGGGCCGGGCCGCTCGCGTCGTCGGCCGTGCCGAGGACGTGGTCGAGCGCCTCGCTCCACGGCTGGGGCTTCATCACCATGCCGGCTCCCCCGCCGTACGGGGTGTCGTCGACGGTGCGGTGGCGGTCGTGGGTGAAGTCGCGCAGGTCGTGCACCCGCAGGTCGACGAGACCGTCGCGGCGCGCCTTGCCGATGAGCGAGAGGTCGAGCGGCGCGAGGTAGTCGGGGAAGATCGAGACGACGTCGAACCTCATCAGCCCTCCCGGCCCAGCTCGAGCAGCCCGGGGGGCGCGTCGAGCACGACGTGGCCGGCCTCGGGGTCGACGGTCGGCACGATCTCCTCGACGAAGGGGACGAGCGTGCGCCCGCCGTCGGCGAGGTCGACGACGAGACGGTCCTGCGCGGTGCCGAGCTCGAGCGCGGCGACCGTGCCGAGGACGACGCCCGCGGTGTCGCGGACCTCGAGCCCGACGAGCTCTTCCTCGTACCAGCCCTCGTCGTCCTCGTCGTCGGCGGGCGCGAGGACGGCGTCGTCGAGGACGAGGCGGGTGCCGCGCAGGGACTCCGCGCCGGTGCGGTCGGGGATGCCCTCGAAGCCGATGAGCCAGATCCCGCGGTGCACACGGGTCGTCGCGATCGTCAGCTGACGGGGCACGCCGGAGCCCGGCTGCGCCCGCGTCGTGAGGACCGCGCCGGGCACGAGACGCGCCTCGGGCTCGTCGGTGTGCAGCTGCACGGTCACCTCGCCGCGCAGCGCGTGCGGCTTGCCGATACGGGCGACGACGTGACCGGTGCTCATGCGCCCCACGGTACTTCGCCCGCGGCGGCTCGCCGGACGCCACCGAATCGTGACCTGCCCGGGGCAGACCTGCCCGGCTGCGATACGCCATCCTCGTCCCGGGCGGCGCCCCTTCGCCCCCTCCTGTCCCCCCGCCGAGGAGACCCCATGCGCGCCATGCGCCGACGCCCCCTGCGTCCCGCACTCGCCCTCGTGCTCGCCGCGCTCGTCGCGCTGACCCTCGCGCCCGCGTCCGGCGCGAGCGCCCGCACACCGGTGAGCCCGCAGCCCCAGACGACGACCCGCTCCGTGCTGCCGAGCTGTACCGGGTACACCTCGCAGACGGTGCCGCCCAAGACGATCCGGGTCTACCGCACGAAGCTCGGCCGCGTCGACGTCGTCGACTTCAAGCGCTACGTCAAGGACGTCCTGCCGCGCGAGTGGATCCCCTCGTGGGACTCGCGCTCGCTCGAGGCCGGCGCCATGGCGGCCAAGACCTTCGCGTGGCACCAGGTGCTGCACCGCAAGAGCACGACCTACGTCCACCAGGGCACGTGCTACGACGTCAAGGACACCGTCGCCGACCAGCTCTACGTCCCCGGCTCGGCGCACCCCCGCACCGACGCCGCGGTCGACGCGACGTGGTCCCAGTACATGCACCGCGGCGGCGAGATCTTCCTCTCGCAGTTCTGCGCGAACATGAACTGCTACGACGTCTCGAGCCGCGACACGTGCGGCAAGGCCGCGAACGGCGTGCGGATGTCGCAGTGGGGCAGCCAGGACTGCGCCCGGCGTCTCGGGCGCGAGCACCGCTCGATCCTCACGACGTACTACGGCACCCTCACCTTCGGCAGCGCGAAGAAGCCCCAGCCGATGAGCGCGCAGAGCATCTCCGGCTCCGGCGACTTCACCGGCGACGGGCGGCCCGACGTCCTGGGCTACACCCCGTCGCGCAACGGCGGCGCCATCACGATCTACCGCGGCAGCTCGGCCGGCACGCTCGTCAACCCGAGCACCTTCGGCTCCGGCTGGTCCGCCTACAACGGCCTGCTGCGGCTCGACGCCGACGGCGACGGCCGGCAGGACGTCCTCGCCCGGGTCGCCGCCACCGGCGAGCTGCACCTGCACCGCGGGACCGGCAAGGGCACCCTGCCGCCCGTCCTCGTCGCCGGCTCCGAGGACTGGAACACCTACGCCCAGCTCGTCTCGCCCGGCGACCTCACCGGCGACGGGCGTCCCGACGTCCTGGCCATCACCCCCGGCGGGCAGCTCTTCCGCTTCACGGTGACCCCCTCGGGCACGAGCGCGGTCCTCACCGGCAAGACCCGTCTGGCCCTGGGCTGGAACCGCTTCTCCCGCGTCATCGGCCCCGGCGACCTCACCCGCGACGGGCGCGCCGACCTGCTCACCGTCGACAAGACCTCGGGCCTGCTGCGCCTCTACGCGACGAACCCCGACGGCACCGTGAGCTACCGCTCGCGGGTCGGGACCGGCTGGCACACGCACCTCGACGTCACCGCGATCGGCGACCTCACCCGTGACGGGGTGCCCGACATCGCGGCGGTGAGCAGCCGCTGGCCCTACGACCTGCTCGTCTACCGGGGCCGGGCGAGCGTGGCGTCGCCCTACCCCTTCGAGCCGGTCGCACGCCCCCGCGGCTTCCACCAGTTCACCGGGCTCTTCTGAGCCCGTCCCGCCCGGGGACGACGAAGGGGGCCCGCACCAGTGGTGCGGGCCCCCTTCGTGTCGCTCGGGCTCAGCCCTCGCGGTCGGTGTCGACGATGTCGATCCGGACGCTCTCGCCACCCGAGAGCGCACCGAGCACGGTGCGCAGGGCGGTGGCGGTGCGGCCGGAGCGGCCGATGACGCGACCGAGGTCGTCCGGGTGGACCCGGACCTCGAGGACGGTGCCGCGACGTAGGTCCTTCTGGCGCACGACGACCTCGTCCTTGTGGTCGACGATCCCGGTGACCAGGTGCTCCAGCGCCTCGTCGAGCACGGTCAGTCCTGCTTGGTCTCGGCGTCGGCCTCGGCCGGGGCCTCGGCAGCGGTCTCCGCGGCGGCAGCCTCCTCGGCGGCCTTGGCGGAGGCAGCCTCGTCAGCGGCCTTCTTGTCCGCCTTCTTCTTGGCGGTGACGGCCTTGTGCTGCTCCTCCTCCGAGCCGGACGCGGCGAGGGCAGCCTCGTACAGGTCCTTCTTGGGGGTCTTGGCGTCCTTGACCTTGAGGTTGCCGCTCTCGACGACCTCGAGCAGGCGCGCGACGGCCTCGGTCGGCTGCGCACCGTTGGCCACCCAGTAGGCAGCGCGCTCCATGTCGATGTCGATGAGCGAGGGCTCCTCGGTGGGGTGGTACTTGCCGATCTCCTCGATGGCCCGGCCATCGCGCTTGGTGCGCGAGTCCATGACGACGACGCGGTAGAACGGCGCGCGGATCTTGCCCATGCGCTTCAGACGGATCTTGACGGCCACGTGAGTGGTCTCCTGTCATGCTTGAGGGCGCGGCGAGACCGCACGAGATGAGTCGGTGCGGGGAGCCGGCGCCCAGGGTAGACATCCGCCGGCGGCTGCCGGCGGAAGGTGTACTGGGCCCAGTCTGCCAGAGCGCGGCCCGCGTCACGAATCGTCGCGAGGCGCCGCAGCGCGCTGCGGTGGGTCGGCCATCGCCGCCAGGAGGTCCTCGACGGCCCGTCCGCCGCCCTCCCCCGCGATGCCGTCGTGCGCGCCGAGACGGTCCGCGTCGGAGCGCGCGGCCGAGACCTTGAAGCGGCCGACGAGGCGGGTGAGCGGGATCTCGACGCCGACGACGTCGCCCAGGCGCGCGTCGAGGTAGTCGGCCGGGGCCATGCCCATGCGCCACGGCCGCTCCCGGCCGGACTCCATGGCCGTGGTGAGCCGGGCGAGGACACCGCGCACCCAGCGAGGGTCGTCGTGGACGACGAGCTCGCCCCACCCGTGGACGACGAGGTAGTTCCACGTCGGGACGACGCGGTGGTCCACGGCCTTGCTCGGGTACCAGGTCGGCGAGACGTAGTGCTCGGCCGGGCCGAAGGTCGCCATGACCGGCCCCTCCTGCCGACCGGGACGCCACAGCGGGTTGGCCCGGGCGACGTGCCCGACGAGACGGCGACCGTCGGCGTCGTCGAGGAGCAGGAGCGGCACGAGGTCGACGTCGGGGGTCGTGCCGTCGTGCGTCACGAGCGCGGCGAGCGGGTGACGGGCGACGAAGGGGGCGAGCACCGCGAGATCGGTGACCTCGTCGTGAGGGGGCAGGTAGGGCACCGCTCGTCCTACCTGTTGTGCATCGCGTCGGGCCGCGAGGCGAGGTCCTGGACGAGGGCGGGCAGCTCGCCGGAGGCGATGGCCGCAAGGGACGTGTCGTCGAGCACGTCGCGCAGGGCGGCGCGCAGGGCGACCCACACGACGGGCAGGCGCTGCGCCGACCCGGTGTAGACGAGGTCCTGGGGGCGCTGGCCCCGGATCTCCGCGAGCGGGCCGTCGACGGCGCGGATGACGTCACCGACGGAGATCTCGTCGGCCGGCCGGGCGAGGAGGTAGCCGCCGGCGGCGCCCCGCCGGCTCGTCACGAGGCCGGCCCGGCGCAGGTCGGCGACGATGGCCTCGAGGAACTTGCGTGGCAGCTCCTGCTCGCCGCTCAGCTGCTCGACCGAGACCGGCCGACCGTCCTGCGCGGCGACGAGGCTGAGCAGCGCGCGCACCGCGTAGTCCGACCGCGCGGAGATGTCCATGGGCCCAGTATCGCCGGTCGGGCGGGGGCCAGGAGGACCACCCGCTGAGACATAACACCGCGTTACTTGACTCATAACGCGACGTTCTGATCAACTCCCACTGGTCGGGTGGGAGATACGCCCGGCCGAGCGCCGGGTCGCCACGGACGTCACGACGACGCCCCATCCCGCCCCGCTCGTCCTCCCCCACAGAGAGTCCCCCAGCGATGCGCAAGCTCGTCCTCCTGGCCGTCGTCGGCTTCCTCGCCCAGCTCGTCGACGGGTCGCTCGGCATGGCCTACGGCGTCACGACGACGACGCTGCTGCTCGCGATCGGGACCAACCCGGCCGCGGCCTCGGCCACCGTCCACCTCGCCGAGATCGGCACCACGCTCTTCTCCGGCGCCTCGCACTGGCGCTTCGGCAACGTCGACTGGGGCGTCGTCGCCAAGATCGGCATCCCCGGCGCCGTCGGCGCCTTCGCCGGCGCGACCTTCCTGTCCTCGCTCGACACCGGCACCGCGAAGCCGGTCATGAGCGGGATCCTGCTCCTCCTCGGCCTTTACGTCCTCGTCCGCTTCACCGTCAAGGGTCTGCGCAAGGACCGCCTCGGCCAGCCGCTGCGCAAGCGCTTCCTCGGCCCGCTCGGCCTCTTCGCCGGCTTCGTCGACGCGACCGGTGGTGGCGGCTGGGGCCCGGTCGGCACCCCGGCGCTGCTCGCGAGCGGCCGCATCGAGCCCCGCAAGACCATCGGCTCGATCGACACCAGCGAGTTCCTCGTCGCCCTCGCCGCGAGCCTGGGCTTCCTCTTCGCGCTCGGCTCGCAGGGCATCGAGTGGTCCTGGGTCATCGTCCTGCTCGTCGGCGGCGCGATCGCCGCCCCCATCGCCGCGTACATCGTGCGCATCGTGCCCCCGCGCATCCTCGGCAGCCTCGTCGGCGGTCTCATCGTCCTCACCAACGCCCGCACCCTCATGGGCAAGGACGGCTTCGCCCTCGACAGCACCGTGAAGTGGGTCGTCTACGGCCTCGTGTGGGCCGCCTGGATCGGCGCGGTCGCGTGGAGCACGAAGGAGCACCGTCGCGAGCGGGCCGCCGAGCAGGCCCAGGGCCCGCACGAGGACGAGCGCGAGCGGGTCGGCTCCCCCGCCTGATCCCTCCCCCACGTCGGATGAGCGTGAATCGCCGCTACGTCATCGGCGTAGCGGCGATTCGCGCTCATCCGCCAGATGGCGCGTGCGAAGGGGAGGGAGGCGGGGACTCCCCCGCCGACCGCTCAGGCGACGGTGGCACCCCGCAGCACGACGTGACGGGGCGTGGCGCAGGCGCGGACGTCCTCGCGCGGGTCGGCGGAGAGGACGACGAGGTCGGCGTCCTCGCCCTCGGCGATCGCCGGGCGGCCGAGCCAGCGGCGTGCGGCCCAGGTGCCCGCCGACAGGGCCTGGGTGTGCGTCATGCCGGCCTGCGTGAGCAGGTGCATCTCCTGCGCCGCGAGGCCGTGCGCGATGGAGCCGCCCGCGTCCGTGCCGACCATGACCGGGATCCCCGCCTCGTGCGCGGACGCGACGGTCTGCAGGCGACGACGATGCAGGTCGAGCATGTGCCGGTGGTAGTCGGGGAACTTCTCGCGGGCCGGCTCGGCGATGGCGGGGAAGGTCTCGATGTTGACGAGCGTCGGCACGACCGTGATGCCCTGCCGGGCGAAGGTGGCGATG
The DNA here is from genome assembly GCF_003721155.3 of Janibacter melonis. Classification (NCBI taxonomy): domain Bacteria; kingdom Bacillati; phylum Actinomycetota; class Actinomycetes; order Micrococcales; family Intrasporangiaceae; genus Janibacter; species Janibacter melonis. The sequence continues at coordinate 1,348,583 of NZ_CP044548.2, forward strand.
CTCTCGTCGTCGAGACCGGTCGCGTGCTCGATGCAGTCGGTGCCCGCTGCGGCGAAGTCGTGGAGGGACTGCTCGCCGAAGCAGTGGGCGGTCACCCGCGCCCCCTCTTCGTGCGCGGCGGCGATCGCCTCGGTGAGCACGTCGACGGGCCAGCACGGCGTGAGGTCGCCGACCTCGCGGTCGATCCAGTCGCCGACGAGCTTCACCCAGCCGTCGCCGGCGCGGGCCTCGGCCCGCACCCGCGAGACGAGCTGCTCGGGCTCGACCTCCCACGCGTAGTTGCGGATGTACCGCCGGGTCCGGGCGATGTGCCGCCCGGCCCGGATGATCTTCGGCAGGTCGTCGCGCTCGTCCACCCACCGCGTGTCGGCGGCCGACCCGGCGTCACGGATGAGCAGGGTGCCGGCGTCACGGTCGGCGAGCGCCTGCTGCTCCGTCGTCGCCTCGTCGACGGCGCCGTGCCGGTCGAGCCCGACGTGGCAGTGCGCGTCGACGAATCCGGGCACGACCCAGCCCTCGACGTGCTCCCACGGTCCTGACGTCGTCGGGGCGGTGAAGGTGATGCGTCCCCCGACGACCCACAGCTCGTCGACCACCTCGTGCTCGTCGAGCAGGACCCGGCCGGTGACGTGCAGCGTCGTCATCGTCGGCCTCAGCGCGCCGCGGACGAGCGGCCGTCGCCGCCGAGGAAGGCCGCCGCGGCGAGGGTGAGGTCGACGAGGTCGCTCGTGCCGGCGAGCTCGCGCGCGGAGTGCATCGACAGTAGCGGGATCCCGACGTCGAGGGTGCGGATGCCCAGGCGCGTCGCGGTGATCGGGCCGATCGTCGACCCGCACGGCACGGAGTTGTTCGAGACGAAGGTCTGCGAGGTCACCCCTGCCTGCGCGCACCACCCGCGCCAGGCAGCGGTCCCGGCGCCGTCGGTCGTGTAGCGCTGGTTCGCGTTGACCTTGAGGATCGGGCCAGAGCCGAGCACCGGGCGCACGACGGGGTCGTGCTTCTCGGGGTAGTTCGGGTGCACCGAGTGCCCGACGTCGCTCGACACGCACCACGACGACGCCATCGCACGCAGGCGCTCCTCCGGGCTCGCCCCGAGGGCGATGCCGATCCGCGCGAGGACGTCCTCGAGGAAGGGACCGGCCGCTCCCGAGCGGCTCGCCGAGCCGACCTCCTCGTGGTCGAAGACGGCGAGGACGGCGACGTGGTCGGCGTCGGCACCGGCGACCTCGCCGAGCGCGACAACCCCGGCGTGGACGCTCGCGAGGTCGTCGAGCCGGCCGGAGGCGAAGAAGACGTCGTCCTGCCCGAAGATGCGGCCCCGGGCCGCGTCGGCGGTCACGAGGTCGAAGCCCCGCACGCGGGCGGCGTCGACGCCCGAGGTCGACGCGATCTCGCCGACGAGGTCGGCCGAGGCCGCCGCGCCGAGGCCCCAGACCGGCTGGGTTTGACGCTGGCGGTCCAGGGCGAGGCCCTCGTTGACGTCGCGGTCGAGGTGGATCGCCAGCTGGGGCAGGCGCAGCAGCGGCCCGGAGTCGGCGAGCACGCTCGAGCCGTCGTCGAGGACGAGCCGTCCGGCCAGGCGCAGCTCGCGGTCCAGCCAGGAGTTGAGCAGCGGCCCGCCGTAGACCTCGACACCGGCCTGCAGCCAGCCGTGGGCGCCGGTGCTGGGCTGGGGCTTGAGGACGAGGCCTGGGGAGTCGGAGTGGGCGCCGAAGACCCGCACCGGCGTCGTCGCGGTCGCCGAGGCCGGGACGACCCACGCGATGACGGCGCCGTCGCGCACGACGAGGTAGCGCCCGGCCGCGCTCGGCCAGGCCTCGCTCTCGACGAGCGCCGTGAAGCCGGACTCCTGCAGCCGGCGGGCCACCTCGGCGGCGGCGTGGTGGCTCGACGGAGACGCCTCGACGAAGTCGGCGAGGTCCTCGGCGTGGGCGGTGCGGTCCAGGTGCACGTCATGTCCCCTTCGGTAGCGGACCTCGACACTATCCGCGCCGTCACCGGCCCGCCGCGCGGGGCGGGGGCCGTCAGGCCGTGAGGAAGCGGCGAAGCGCCTGCACGAAGATCTCGGGCTGCTCCGAGTGCACCCAGTGCCCGGCGGACTTGATGGTCAGCAGACGGGTGCGCGGGAAGTACCCCCGCATCGCCGGTCCCATCTCGTCGCGGACGTAGGCCGACTCGGCGCCGGCCACCCACAGCACCGACCCGTCGTAGGTGCGTCCCTCGACGGCCTCGGCGGGCCAGCCGCGCAGGGCCGGGATCGCGTCGCCGAGGACCTCGAGATTCATCTGCCAGCGCCAGCCCTGGCCCTCGCGGCGCAGGTTCTGCAGCAGGAAGGCGCGCACGCCCGGGTCGGGCGCCGCCTCGACGAGCGCGGCGTCGGCCTCCTCACGGCTGGCGGTGCTGCGCAGGTCCATCGCCCGCATGGCCGCGACGAAGCCCTCGAACTCGCGTCCCTCGCGGTACGCGACCGGCGAGACGTCGACGACGCACAGCCGCTCGACGAGCTCGGGGTGGCGCAGCGCGAGGAGCATGGCGATCTTGCCGCCCATCGAGTGCCCGACGACGACCCACGGCTCGTCGTCGGCGATGGACAGGAGCGTCTGCGCGACCGTGTCGGCAGCCCGCACGTAGTCGAACTGCTCGGTCCAGCCCGAGCGACCGTGGTCGGGCATGTCGACGAGGGTCGGGCGGGCGATGTCGCCGATCGCCTTGGCGATCGTCCCCCAGTTGCGGCCCTGACCGAAGAGTCCGTGGAAGAAGGCGACGCGGGGGCCGTGCTCCCCCTTCGAGACGTGGTGGAGGACCGGGCTGGCCATCTCGCTCACTGCCCGAGGAACTTCTCGAACCCCTTCGGCAGCTGGCTCGGGTCGAGGTCGGGCGCGGCTCCCGGGCCGCCCCCGGCACCGAAGGCGCTGCCCGCCGGGCCCTTGCCGGCCGCGCGGTCGGCCGCCGCACGCTCCTGCTCGGCCCGCTTCGCGGGGTTGCCGGACTTGCCCTTCTTCTTCACCTGCTTGGGCTGGCGCGCCTTCTTGCCGCCGCCCATCCCGGGCAGGCCCGGCATGCCGGGCATGCCGCCGCCGCGGGCGAGCTGCTTCATCATCTTCTGCGCCTCGCCGAAGCGCTCGAGCAGCTGGTTGACCTCGGAGACCTGCACCCCGGAGCCGCGGGCGATGCGCGCGCGGCGCGAGCCGTTGATCTGCTTGGGGTGGTTGCGCTCGAAGGGGGTCATCGAGCGCACCATGGCCTCGACGCGGTCGAACTCGCGCTCGTCGAGGTTGTCGAGCTGGGCGGCCATCTGCCCCATGCCCGGCATCATCTTGAGCATCGACTTCAGCGAGCCCATCTTCTTCAGCGCGGCCATCTGCTGGAGGAAGTCGTCGAAGGTGAAGTCCTCGGCGGCGAGGAACTTGCGCTGCATCTCCTCGGCCTGTCCGGCGTCGAAGGCGCGCTCGGCCTGCTCGATGAGGGTCAGCACGTCGCCCATGTCGAGGATGCGGCTGGCCATGCGGTCGGGGTGGAAGACCTCGAGGTCGCGCACCCCCTCGCCGGTGGAGGCGAACATGATCGGGCGGCCGGTCGTGCGCGCCACGGACAGCGCGGCACCGCCGCGGGCGTCGCCGTCGAGCTTCGAGAGCACGACACCGGTGAAGTCGACGCCCTGCTGGAAGGCCTGCGCGGTCTCGACCGCGGCCTGGCCGATCATCGCGTCGATGACGAAGAGGACCTCGTCGGGCGAGATCGCCGTGCGGATGTCGGCGGCCTGCTGCATGAGGTCCGCGTCCACGGCCAGACGACCGGCGGTGTCGACGATGACGACGTCGTGCTGGCGGCTCTGCGCGTGCGCGATCCCCTCACGGGCGACCGAGACCGGGTCGCCGAAGGAGCGCGTGCCCTCACCGGCGGCACCGGCGTCGTGGCCGCCGATGTTGCCGCGCTCGGGTGCGAAGACGGAGACGCCGGCGCGCTCGGCGACGACCTCGAGCTGGGTGACGGCGTTGGGCCGCTGGAGGTCGGCGGCGACGAGGATCGGGGTGTGCCCCTGCTCCTTGAGGCGCGCGCCGAGCTTGCCCGCGAAGGTCGTCTTGCCCGAGCCCTGGAGGCCGGCGAGCATGATGACGGTCGGCGGGCGCTTGGCCAGCGTCAGCTCACGGGTGTTGCCGCCGAGGATGCCGACGAGCTCCTCGTTGACGATCTTGATGACCTGCTGGGCGGGGTTGAGCGCCCCGCTGACCTCGGCACCGGTCGCCCGCTCGCGGACGGCGCTGGTGAACTCCTTGACGACCGGCAGCGCGACGTCGGCGTCGATGAGGGCCATCCGGATGTCACGGATCGTCTTGTTGACGTCGGACTCGGACAGGCGGCCCTTGCCGCGGAGGTTCGCGAAGGTCCCGGTCAGGCGGTCGGACAGGCTGGTGAACACGGGCCCAGGGTAGTCGCCCGCGCGCTAGCCGCCGACCGGCCGGTCGTCGAGGTCGCAGGCGTCGATGAGGGCGGACAGGACCTGGGCCGTCTTCGCCGGGCTGAGCGGCCCGCCGCCGGGCAGCGTGACGTAGAAGGTGTCCAGCGTCTGGCCCGCGTGGGTGGCGATGTGCGCCGAGCGCACGCCGACGCCCTGCTGGGCCAGGCACATGCCGAGGTCGTGCAGCAGACCGGGCCGGTCCTGGGTGCGCACCTCGAGCACGCTCGCCGCCGCGCTGCCGGAGGGCAGGACGAAGGCGCGGGTGGCGCCGGCCGCCGAGGGGAAGGCCGGCCGGGTGGAGCGGCTGCGGGCGAGCGCCCCGAGGGCACCTCGGTCACCCCCGGCGAGCCGGGTGAGCGACGCGGCGAGCCGGCGCGGCTCGGGCGCGTCGCCGCCGGGCGACTCGACGACCCACTGGTCGACTGCGATGCCGTCCTGGGTAGCCAGTCGCGCGCTGCGCACGGTGAGACCCTGCGCGGCGAGGACGCCCGCGGTGTCGGCGAAGAGCCCGTGCCGGTCGCGGTCGTAGACGTGGACCACCCAGCCGGTCGGGGCCTGCGTCACGGTGACGAAGGGGTGACCCACCCCGATCGCGTCGCGTGCCTCCGGCGGGAGGTCGACCGCACCCTGCTCCTGCGGCGGGGCGACCGGGCTCCCCGACAGGCGCTCGCGGACGCGGTCGGTGAGCGTGCCGAGCAGGTCGGCGCGCCACTGGGTCCACGCCTTCGGGCCGGTGGCCTGGCTGTCGGCGACGGTGAGTGCCCGCAGCAGCTCGAAGGTCTCGAGCCGGCCGTCGACGACCTCGACGACGGCGTCGATGGTCGCGGGCTCGTCGAGGTCTCGGCGGGTCGCGACCTCGATGAGGGTGAGGTGCTCGCGCACGAGCAGCTCGACGAGGGCGACGTCCTGTGGGGGCAGGGAGAGGCGCTGCATCGCGCCGCGGGCGATCTTCGCCCCCTCGACGCTGTGGTCGTTGGCGCCGGCGATCTTGCCGATGTCGTGCATGAGGGCGCCGAGGAGGAGCAGGTCAGGGCGTTGGACGTCGCGCGAGAGCCGGGCGGCCTGGGCCACCGCCTCGAGGATGTGGCGGTCGACGGTGTGCCGGTGCACGGCGTTGCGCTGCGGGCGGCTGCGCACGGCGTCCCACTCCGGGAGCCACTGCGAGACCAGGCCCGCCTGGTCCAGCCCCTCCCATGTGGGCACGAGGCCCGCGCCGCTGGCGAGCAGCTCGGTGAGCTGGCGCACGGCCCCGTCCGGCCATGGTGTGCTCAGCCGAGGGGCCCGGGAGAGGTTGGCGAGGGTCTGGGGGGCCAGCGGCAGCCGGTTCCGGGCGGCGACGACAGCGGCCCGCAGGGGCAGCTCTGCGTCGACGCCGACCTGCTGGGTGGAGCCGAGGACGGCCTCGCCGTCGTGGCGGAAGAGCCCGTAGCCGAGCGGCACCATCGCCGGGCGGCGGGGCCCGACGCGCAGGGTGCGCGCGCGCTGCGACTGGCCGGCCCGACGGGTGGCCCCGTCGAGCGCGTAGGCGATGGTGCGGGCCGAGGTCGACACGACGGTGAGGAGCTCGTCGCTGTCGGACAGGCCGAGCAGGGCGGCGACGGCGTCGGCGTCGTCGCGCAGCAGCCGGTCGCGACCGCGCCCCGTCGTGAGGTGCACGGCGTCGCGGACGTCGAGCAGGCGCGCGTGGGCCTGGTCGAGGCGACCGCGGTCGCGATCCGTGAGCCACGCCTGGGTGAGGGCGCGCAGCACGGTGATGTCACGCAGCCCGCCGCGGCTCTCCTTGAGGTCGGGCTCCTGCGACTGGGCCAGCTCGCCGTGGCGCAGGTGCCGGGCGGCGGTCGCCTCGACGAGCTGGGGCAGCCGCTTGCGGGCGTTGGCCCGCCAGTCGTGGGCGACGCTCGAGCGGACGCCCGACACGAGGTCTGCGTCGCCCGCCACGAGACGCAGGTCGAGCAGGCCGACGGCGGCGGTGAGGTCGTCGGCCGCGACCGAGCGGCACTCCCCTGCCGTCCGGACGCTGTGGTCGAGGCGCAGCCCGGCGTCCCACACGGGGTACCAGATGCGGTCCGCGAGGACGGCGACCTCGCGCTCGCGGTGGCTGCGCCCGTCGTGCAGGAGGACGAGGTCGAGATCGCTGAGCGGGCCGGAGTCGGCCCGCCCGAGGCTGCCGACCGCGGCCAGCGCGAGCCCGGGCCGGGCACCCACGGCCTCGTCGAAGACCCCGGTGAGCCACCGGTCGGTGGCGGCGGCGATGGCGGCCCGCCGCGTCCCGCCGGCACCCGGGACGGCGAAGTCCCGGGTGCCGGCGAGGTCGAGCCGAGCTGCTCGCAGGTCCTGCGGCGCCGAGGGGTCGGTGCTCGTCGAGGTCATGACGCTCCTGTGCTCGCTGCGGTCTCGTGCGGTGGTGCCGTGGTGCGGTGCCGGCCGTGGCCGGCGGGCGTCAGAGCGCCTCGACGCCGCGCTCGCCGGTGCGGACCCGGACGACCTCGTCGACGGTGGTCACCCAGACCTTGCCGTCGCCGATCCGGCCGGTGCGGCTCGTCGAGACGACGACGTCGACCGCCGAGGTGGCGTCCATGTCCTCGACGAGGACCTCGAGGCGGATCTTCGGCACGAAGTCGACCGTGTACTCCGCCCCGCGGTAGACCTCGCTGTGCCCGCGCTGGCGCCCGTAGCCGCTCGCCTCGCTCACCGTCATGCCGGTGATGCCGTAGGCCTCGAGCGCCTCCTTCACCTCGTCGAGCTGGTGGGGCTTGATGATGGCGGTGACGAGCTTCATGCCTTGGCTCCTTCGGTGGTGACTTCCTCGTGGTGACGCGCGTCGTGCTGGACGCCGGCGCTGCTGACGCCCAGGCGGCCGCCGCGGGCGACGAGGTCGTAGCCGGACTCGGCGTGCTCCGCCGCGTCGATGCCGGCGACCTCGTCGTCCTCGCTGACCCGCCAGCCCATCGTCGCCTTGAGGGCGAGGGCGATGACGAGGGTGAGGACCGCCGAGATGACGAGGCTGGCCAGGGCGATGACGACCTGGACGACCGTCTGGTCGATGCCGCCGCCGTAGAAGAGCCCGGTCTCGGTGGCGAGCAGACCGGCACCGACGGTGCCCCAGAGCCCGGCGACGAGGTGCACGCCGACGACGTCGAGGGAGTCGTCGTAGCCGAAGCGGTACTTCAGGCCGACGGCGAGGGCCGCGAGACCACCGGCGACCGCGCCGAGGACGAGCGAGCCGACGGGCGAGAGCGAGCCGCAGGCCGGGGTGATGGCGACGAGACCGGCGACGACACCGGAGGCGGCGCCGATCGAGGTGGCGTGACCGTCGCGGATCTTCTCCACGAGCAGCCAGCCGAGGATCGCCGCAGCGGTCGCAGCGGTGGTGTTGACCCACACGAGCGAGGCGAGGCCGTCCGCGGCGAGCTCGGAGCCGGCGTTGAAGCCGAACCAGCCGAACCACAGCAGCCCGGCGCCGATCATGACGAGCGGCACGTTGTGCGGGCGCATCGCGGTCTTGCCGAAGCCGAGGCGCTTGCCGACGACGAGGGCGAGGACGAGACCGGCGATGCCGGCGTTGATGTGCACGACCGTCCCACCGGCGAAGTCGATGGGTGCGACGTTCGCCACCCCGTCGGTGATCCCGTACATCGCACCGGCGATGCCGCCCTCGGCGCCCGAGAGCAGGCCCCCGCCCCACACCATGTGGGCGATCGGGAAGTAGACGAGGGTGAGCCAGATCGCGACGAAGACCATCCACGTCGAGAACTTCACGCGGTCGGCGATGGCGCCGGAGATGAGGGCGACGGTGATGATCGCGAAGGTCAGCTGGAAGCCCGCGAAGAGGACCTCCGGCAGCCAGACGCCGGCGCCGAAGACGTCGATGACCGGCATGCCGTCGGCACCCACGGTCGTCGTCACGCCCTCGACGGTGCTCGCGACGCCGCGCAGGCCGAACTTGTCGAAGGGGTTGGCGAAGATGCCCGCGACGTCGGCACCGCCGAAGGACATCGAGTAGCCCCACAGGACGTAGACGACGCCGGCGACGCCCATGGCGCCGAAGCTCATCATCATCATGTTGAGGACGGACTTGGCGCGGGTCATGCCGCCGTAGAAGAGGGCGAGACCCGGGGTCATGAGGAGGACCAGGGCCGCGCAGATGATCATGAAGGCGGTCGCCGCGGGGTCGATCGCCGGTGGCTCCGCCGCGAGGGGCATCAGTGCTGGACTCATGCGGAGCAGCCAACGCGGCGCAGGTTTCGCCTCCCTCGGCCGATTGTTTCGACGAGGTTGCGGATGGCCCCCCTTCGTAAGCGGTGCGTTACCGACACCTCTGCGTCCCACGATGCGGGACGCGAAGGGGGACGACGACCGCCCACCGGGTGCGGTCGTGCGCGACCTGGGCTGGGATGATGAAGGCATGACACCTGTGCTCGTCTACGACGGCGACTGCGGCATGTGCACGCGTGCCGCGAGCCTCGTCTCCCGGCGGCTGCGGCCGTCTGCCGACACCTACGACGTCGAGCCCTCGCAGGCGCTCGACCTCGAGGCCCTCGGCCTCACCACGCACCAGTGCGAGGAAGCCCTGCAGTGGGTCGGTGCCGACGGCCAGGTGAGCAGCGCGCAGGACGCCGTCGCCCGGATGCTCCTCGCGTCCCGGTCCGTCGTGCGGCCCGCCGGCGCCGCGCTGCTCCTGCCGGGGGTCAACCCGCTCGCCGGTGTCGTCTACCGGTGGGTCGCGCGCAACCGCCACCTCTTCCCCGGTGGCACTGCCGCCTGCCAGCTCCCACCCACCCCCTGACCCGCCCACTTCGCTGGTCGAGGTGCGAGGAAGGCTCTTGCTGGTCGAGGTGCGAGGAGCGCTGCGACGAGCCTCGAGACCACCCACTTCGCTGGTCGAGGTGCGAGGAGCTCTGCGACGAGCCTCGAGACCACCACCCGCCACGAGCCAGGGCGCGCTAATCCCTCGGAGCGGTCCTGTGGGAGGCGATGATGACGCACCGGGCCGAAGGGGTCCGTCAGATCTGAGGAGCCCCGCATGAGCATCCCACCGCCGCCGCCCGGTCCAGGGGCCGGTGGCCCCGGGCAGCGACCCCCCGGTCCCCCGCCCCACGGCGGTCCCCCCACGGGTGGCCCCGGCGGGTACCCCGGTCCGGGTGGCTACCCCGGCCAGCCCGGGGGCCAGCCCTCCGGCCGCCGTCGGGTGCCGGTCTGGGCGTGGGTCGTCGGCGGCATCACCGCCCTCGTCCTCGCGTGCTGCGTCGGCTTCGCGGCGCTCGTCGCCCTCGGCGTCGCGAGCAGCCCGGTCGACGACGAGACGACGTCCGTGGCGCCCCAGAGCAGCACGACCGCCCCCAGCGAGGACACCTCGAGCTCGCCGGAGCCCGAGCCGACCCAGGAGCCGGAGCCGACCCAGGAGCCGGAGCCGTCGAGCACGAGCTCGACCCTGCCGTCGGCGCCGAGCTCGAGCGTGCCCCCGACCCCGGCGGGCTCGACGGCCAACACCGACAGCCGCTACACCCTCAAGCCCGACCAGCTCGAGTCCGAGGTCGTCCGCGGCCTTGGCGGCATCGGGCTGAAGAAGTCCGAGGTCGACTGCCCCTCTGCCCTCGTCCTCGTCGCGGACAAGACCGCGACGTGCACGGCGCCGAACCCCGTCGGCGACGGCACGGCGACGATCACCGCGACCGTCGAGTGGGCGCAGATCTCGGGCACGAGCATCCGCTACTACCTCGGCTTCGAGCTGAAGACGAAGAAGAGCACGTAACGCCCGGCGGGGACCGGAGCAGACGACGAAGGGGGTGGGCGCCGAGCGCCCACCCCCTTCGTGCTGCCGTGAGAGGTCAGCCGACGATGGCGTCGACGAAGGCCTCGGGGACGAAGGGGGCGAGGTCGTCGGGACCCTCGCCGAGACCGACGAGCTTGACGGGGACGCCGAGCTGGCGCTGGACCGCGACGACGATGCCGCCCTTGGCGGTGCCGTCGAGCTTGGTGAGCACGACACCGGTGACGTCCACGGCCTGGGCGAAGACCTTCGCCTGGGCCAGGCCGTTCTGGCCCGTCGTCGCGTCGATGACGAGGAGCACCTCGTCGACCGGCTGCTGCTTCTCGACGACCCGCTTGATCTTGCCGAGCTCGTCCATCAGCCCGACCTTGTTGTGGAGCCGGCCCGCGGTGTCGATGACGACGCAGTCGGCCTCCATCTCGGCGCCGGCACGCACGGCGTCGAAGGCGACGGCCGCCGGGTCGGCCCCGTCGCGGTCGCTGCGCACCACGGGGACCCCGACGCGCGCGCCCCAGGTCTCGAGCTGGTCGGCGGCCGCGGCGCGGAAGGTGTCGGCTGCGCCGAGCACGACGTCGCGGTCGTTGGCGACGAGCACGCGCGCGAGCTTGCCGACGGTCGTCGTCTTGCCGGTGCCGTTGACCCCGACGACGAGCAGGCAGGCGGGCCGGCCGTCGACACGGCTCGCGGCGAGCCCGCGGTCCATGCTCGGGTCGACGAGCTGGAGCAGGTCGGCGTAGAGCCAGTCCTTGGCCACCTCGGGGTCGGTCGTGCCGTCGATGGCGACGTGGGCGCGCAAGGAGTCGACGAGCTCGGTCGTCGGCTCGATGCCGAGGTCGGCGCGCAGCAGGACGTCCTCGACGTCCTCCCAGTCCTCCTCCGACAGCGAGCCGCTGCTGAGCAGGGCGAGCAGGGTCTTGCCGATCGCGTTGTTCGACGTCGCCAGACGGGTGCGCAGGGTGCGCATGCGGTCACGGGTGGGGGCCGGGGTGTCGACCGGGGTGACCGGCTCGGCCTCGACCGCGTCGAGCGGGTGGACCTCCGGCTCGGCGGCCGGCGCCCGGGCGGGCTCGGCCGCGGGAGCCTCGGGCTCGGCGGCCGGCGCCTGGGCCGGCTCCGCAGGCGGTGCCTGAGGGGCCTGGGCAACCGGGGCCTCGGGCTCGGCCGCCGGGGCCTGCGACTCCGGGGCCTGCGGCGCGTCAGTGATCGGCGCGACGTCGGCGTCGCGCTCGTAGACGTCCGGCTCGTCCTGGCCGGTGGTCGGCGCGCTCGTCGCCTCCGAGGGGGCGGCGCCCGCCGGGGTGGTGCTCTGCGGGGCCTGCGGCGCGGGCGCGCTCGGCGCCGCCGGGGTCACCTCGGTCGCCTCGGCGGGCTCCGCGGGGGCGGTCGCACCGGAGGGGGTGTCGCGCTCGGTCGGGCGCTGCGGTGCCTCGGGGGCCCCGGTCGCCTTGTCGCTCGGCCGGTCGAGGACGATCGTGCCGCTGCGGTGGTCGGTGGTGCCCTTCGGCCGCTCCGGCGGCCGGTGCTGCTCGGGCAGGTCGCCGTCGGACCCACCGCGCCCGCGCAGCAGGCCGACGAGCAGCCCACCGAGCAGGACGAGCAGACCGACGGCGACGAGGACGTACTCAAGGACAGTGTCGATACCCATCACGCCGCCCATCCTCGCAGCCCGGGGCGTCAGCCAGCGAGGTGACCGAAGTCGGCCTCGAGCTGCGCCCACGGACCGCTCGCCTCGACCCGCCCGTCGGCGAGCACGACGACCCGGTCGGCCTGAGCGAGCGCCGCCCGCTTCGAGGTCGCGCCGACGACGGTGACCGAGCGCTCGCGCAGCGAGCGCCACAGCTCGACCTCGGTCGTCGCGTCGAGCGCGCTCGAGACGTCGTCGGCGAGCAGCAGCTCGGTGTCGGCCGCGAGCGCGCGGGCCAGCGCGAGGCGCTGGACCTGCCCGCCGGACAGCCGGACCCCTCGGTGCCCGACGGCGGCGTGGGGCCCGCCGGCGGTCGCGACGTCCGGGCCGAGACGCGCCGCCTGCACCGGCGCCTCGAAGAGCCGCTCGTAGCCCAGCTGGACGTTGTCGGCGAAGGTGCCCGACACCACCCGGGGCACCTGCGCGACATAGGCCACCTGGCCCGGTCGCAGGAAGACCTCGGGGTCGTCGACCTCGTGGCCGTTCCAGTGCAGGCCGCCGCGGTGGTCGACGAGACCCGCGAGCGCGCGCAGCAGGCTCGACTTGCCGGAGCCGACCTGGCCGAGGAGGAGCACGAGCTCGCCGGCCCCCACCGAGAGGTCGACGTCCTCGACGCCGACGGTGCCGTCTTCGTGCACCGCCGTCATCCCGACGAGCGAGAGCCGGCGCAGCGGCACCCGGTCGACCTCCGGCGGCGCGGGCGCCGCACCGGTGACGAGATCGACCCCCGGGGCCGTGTCCATGAGATCGGCCCCGCCGGCCAGGCGGCTCGTCACCTGCTGCCAGGCGCGGGTGCCCGGGGCCTCGGTGACGACCGCGCCCGCGACCCGGCCGAACCAGTCGAAGCCCCCGACCGCGCCGACGAGGAGCAGGGCGGTGGCCAGCCCCCACCAGCCCCAGAGCACGCCCGCCCAGGTGACGACGAGGCCGGCCTGGACCATGAGCATCGGCACGCCGTCGAGCACCGCGCGGACCCGGTGCTCGCGGATCGCCGCGTCGACGCGACCGCCGTCGACCGAGCGCAGGTGGCGCCGCAGGTCGGGGACCTGCCCGGCGAGCTTGACCGTGCGCGCCGACTCGAGCGTCGAGACGAGCACCCGCCCGAACTGCGCCCGGGTCGTCGAGGCGTAGGCCGCCGAGCGCCCCGCGATCGGACGGCCGAGGGCCGAGGCCCCGGCGGCGGCGACGAGCACGACGAGGAGCACGAGCCCGGCGAGCGGGCTGCGGGCCGAGACCGCGGTGATGACGACGATCGCCATGCCGTTGACGAGGTCGACCCAGCGGTCGGCGTAGCGCGCGTACCGGTCGGCGTCCATCGCGCGAGCGACGATCTCTCCGGCGGGCACGCGGTCGAGCCGTCGGTCGGCGGTCTGCCCCACGAGCACCGACATGCGCACGCGCAGCAGCACCTCGACCCACCAGCGGGGGTAGCGCCCGATGGCGACGGCGAAGAGGACCGGGCCGACGAGGATCGCGACGACGCACGCGACGAGCCACGGCGTGACCTGCTCGCCGTCGCGCAGCGCCTGGACGGTGTGCCCCCACGTGAAGCCGGTGAGCGCACCCAGCGACCCGGTGAGGGAGAAGCCGAGGAAGAGCCCGGCGGCGAGCAGCCCCCACCCGGGCCGGATGCGCAGGGCGTGCCAGATCCCCTTCGTCAGCGACGGCCCGTCGCCCGGGTCGCGGCTCGGCGGCGGGTCGACCCGCCGTCGTGACCCCTCGAGGGTCGGCGCCACCACCACCGGCGCGTCGGCCGGGCCGACCGGCTCGCCGGAGACGGGCTCGGGGGCGCCCGGGGAGGCCGTGCTCGCCGCGCGGAGCAGCTCGCGGAAGGGCCCCTCCTGGGTCGCCAGCGCGACCCGCGGGCCGTGCTGGACGAGCCGTCCGTGGTCGAGCACGGCGACGAGGTCGGCCCGCGAGATCGTCGACAGTCGGTGGGCCACGAGGATGCCGGTGCGCCGGCGCAGCAGCCGGTCGGCGGCGGCGACGACCCGCTGCTCGGTCACGGGGTCCATCCGTGCCGTGGCCTCGTCGAGCACGACGACGCGCACCTCGCGCAGCAGCAGACGGGCGAAGGCGACGAGCTGCTCCTCGCCGGCCGACAACGTCGCGCCCCCGGGCCCGAGGACCGTGTCGAGGCCGTCGTCGAGCCCGTCGACCCACTCGGTGAGCCCGAGCTCGGCGACGACCTGCTCGACGCGCTCGCGCTCGACGTCGGCGAAGAGCGCGACGTTCTGCGCGAGGGTCCCGGCGAGGATCTCGGTGCGCTGGGTGACGACGCCGACGGCTCGGCGCAGCTCCTGCAGGTCGATGTCGAGCACGTCGACGCCGCCGAGCAGCACGGTGCCGGGCTCGGGGTCGACCGCCCGTGACACGAGCGAGGCGAGCGTCGACTTGCCCGAGCCGGTGCGCCCGACGAGGGCGATGGTCTGACCGGCCGGCACGTGCAGGTCGACACCGGCGAGCGCGAAGGTCCCCTCGCGATAGCTGAAGTGCAGGTCGGCGAAGTCGAGGTCGACCTGCTCGGTCGGCACCGGCAGACCACCGCGCGGCTCGGGCTCGACGGCGAGCATCTGGCGCAGCCGGATGACCGCGCCGAGACCGGCCTGGAGGTCGGGCAGCTGCTCGGCGACCCGGCCGACGATGCTCACGAAGCTCGTCGTCACGAGGAAGAGCGTGACGAGCTGGGCGACGGACAGCCCGCCGCGCGAGGCGACGGCGATGCCGACGACGGCGATCGCCGCGAGCAGCCCGTGGAGCAGGAGCATGGCGCGCAGGGTCATCGAGCGCTCGACCCGGATGACCTCGTGGAAGCGGGCGTGGACGTCCGCCGACAACCGGGCCAGGCGCTGGACGGCGAAGGGGGACCCCAGGCTCGTGCGCAGGTCGTCGCGCCCGGCGATGCCCTCCTCGAGCGCGGCCGCGTGGTCGGTCCAGGCCATCTCCTCGACGACCTTGCGCGAGGCGACCTCGGCCATGAGCGGGCGCATGACGACGTAGGCACCCACGGCGAAGACCGGGAAGAGGACCCACGCCGGCCACCACGTGAGGGCCGCGACGACCCACATGGGGATCGCGGTGAAGACCGCGCGCAGGGCGGTCCACACCTGCTCGCGCACGAGCGTGCCGACGTCGTGCGTGTCGTCGTCGACCCGGTCGAGCACCTCGCCGACCGCCTGGTCGGACAGCGCCGACAGCGGCTGGTCGAGCGCGGCGTCGAGCAGGTCCTCGCGCAGCCGGCCCTCGGCCCGGTCGACGACGTAGGCCCACACGAGCCGGCCGACGGTGTCGAGCACCGCCCCGCCGACGAGGCACAGCGCGAGCCAGGAGACGAGCACCGCGCTCGGGTCCTCGGCGAGCCGTCCGGCGAGGACGGACCCGGCCGCCTGACCGGCGGCGTAGCCCGCGAGGGCCAGCCAGGAGATCGTGACGAGCGGGTGCCGCAGACGCGTCCACGTCACCTGCCGTCGCGGGGGCGGGGTGGTCGTGGGCGGTGCGGTGGTCCCCTGGGGGACGAGGTCGAGCGTCGTCATGGCGTCCCTGAGCGTACGACCGCCCACCGACGACGCGACACCGAGTTTTCGGGCGGGAGGCCGCCCCCTTCGCCCTCCCGCGGACCTCGTCGGGCCCGCGGGAGGGAGGAGGCATCAGAAGATGAGGACGCGGTCCGCCGGGTCGAGCCACATGCCGTCGCCCTCGGCGACCTCGAAGGCCTCGTGGAAGGCGTCGATGTTGCGGCAGGCGTTGCCGCGCAGGTCCTGCGGGGCGTGCGGGTCGATGGCGAGCAGGCGCTCGGCCTCCTCGCGGCGGGCGTCGCCGCACCACACCCGCGCCCAGCTGACGAAGAAGCGCTGGTCACCGGTGAGGCCGTCGTCGCCCACGCTCGTCGCGGCCTCCTCGCCGACCGCGATGCGGTAGGCGGCGTGACCGATGGCCAGGCCCCCGATGTCGCCGATGTTCTCGCCGACGGTGAGAGCGCCGTTGACCGCCCGGTCCGGCGCGGTGCGGCTGCGCTGCCCGTCGAACTGCGCGCGCAGACGGTCGGCCAGCGCGGTGAAGGCCACCTTGTCCTGCGGGGTCCACCAGTCGCGCAGGGCGCCGGTGCCGTCGAAGCTCGCGCCCGAGTCGTCGAAGCCGTGCCCGATCTCGTGCCCGATGACCGCCCCGATGCCGCCGTAGTTGACCGCCGGGTCGGCGTCGGCGTCGAAGAAGGGCGGCTGGAGGATCGCCGCGGGGAAGACGATCTCGTTCATCCCCGGGTTGTAGTACGCGTTGACCGTCTGCGGGGTCATGAACCACTCGTCGCGGTCCACGGGGCCGCCGAGCTTGCCGATCTCGCGGTCTGCGGCCAGGGCGTTGGCCCGGCCGACGTCGGTGAGCAGGTCACCGGTCAGCTCCAGCGCGGAGTAGTCCTTCCAGCGCACGGGGGCGCCGACCTTCGGGGTGAAGGACTCGAGCTTGGCCAGGGCCTCCGCCTTGGTCTCCTCGCTCATCCACGACAGCGAGGCGAAGGAGCGCCGGAAGGCCTCGACGAGGTGCTCGACGAGCTCGTCCATCGCCGCCTGGCTCTCCGGCGGGTAGTGCCGCTCGACGTAGAGCTTGCCGACGGCGTCGCCGAGCGCCCCCTCGAGCAGGCTGACGCCGCGCTTCCAGCGGGCCCGCTGCTCGGGGATGCCCGACAGGGTGCGCCCGGCCAGGTCGAAGTGGGCCGCGACGAGGTCGCGGCCCAGGTGCGGCGCGGAGGCGAGGACGACGTGCCAGCGCAGCCAGGCGCGCCAGTCGGCGACGTCGACCTCGTCGAGCGCGGCCGACAGCGAACGCAGGTAGTCGGGCTGCCGGGCGATCGCCCGCTCCAGCGCGCCATCGGGCATGCCCCACGCCTGCGCCCACGCGGCCCAGTCGAAGGACGGGGCGGCCTGCGCGAGCTCGTCGGCGGTCATCGGGTTGTACGTCGCGACGGCGTCGCGGTTGCTCACGCGGTCGAGGTGGCCCGTCGCCAGACGGTGCTCGACACGCAGCACGGCGTCGGCGACCGACCCGGCGTCGGCCGTGCCGGCGAGCGACAGGAGGGTCTCGACGTGGCCGCGGTAGGCCCGCAGCACGGCCGCGTGCTGCTCGTCGCGGTAGTAGCTCTCGTCGGGCAGCCCGAGACCGGACTGCTCGAGGTAGACGACGTACTCGTCGGGGTTGCCGTCGTCGGTCGCGACGATCGGGGCGAGCAGCCCGCCGACGCCGAGCCGCCCGAGGCGCCCGGTCGCGACGAGCAGGGAGCGTGCGTCGTCGACCGCGTCGACCTCGTCGAGACGGGGGCGAAGGGGGGCCAGCCCGGCGGCCTCGACCGCCTCCTCGTCCATGAAGGAGGAGAAGAGCCCGCCGATGAGCCGGGCGTCGGGGTCGGAGCCGGGGTCGGCCGCCGCCTCCTCGACGATGGCCCGCACGTCCTCCTCGCTGCGCTCGCGCAGCACGTCGAAGACGCCGTAGCGGCCCTTGTCGGCGGGGATCTCGACCGAGCTCAGCCAGCTGTTGTTGACGTGACCGTAGAGGTCGTCCTGCGGGCGGGTCGTCGGGTCGAGCGGGTGGTCGAAGGTCGGCGTCTGCGTCACGCCGTCAGTCAAGCACGCAGCGCCGACGCCGGCGCGCCCGCCGGGGGTGGGCGCACGCCGCGAGGACGGTCGTCAGTCGCGCTTGCGACCGGCCGTCGCGCCGCTGATCGCGGCGGAGGTCCGGCTCGCGGCGGCGTCGGCGCCGCCGCGCACGCGCACGACGACGCGCTCCCCGCGGGGGGTGAGGAGGTCACGGCCCTCACGGCGGGCCGGCACGAGGACGACGCCGAGCACCGCCAACGAGAGGGCGACGCACAGGAGGAGGCCGACGACGATCGCAGTCATGGTCGTATCGTCGCCGACCGCTGCCCCGGGGCACGAATCGACACGCCCCGCAGGGGTGCTCGTGTCCAGGGTCGAGGTCGCGGCCGGGCTAGGACGCGACGTCGCGGATGCGCTGGCTGACGACGGTGGTGATGCCGTCGCCGCGCATCGAGACGCCGTAGAGGGCGTCCGCGACCTCCATCGTCTTCTTCTGGTGGGTGATGACGATGAGCTGGCTGGAGTCGCGCAGCTCCTCGAAGAGGGTGATGAGACGCCCGAGGTTGGTGTCATCGAGCGCGGCCTCGACCTCGTCCATGATGTAGAAGGGGCTCGGCCGCGCCTTGAAGATCGAGACGAGCAGCGCGACGGCCACGAGCGAGCGCTCCCCGCCGGAGAGCAGCGACAGGCGCTTGACCTTCTTGCCCGGGGGGCGCGCCTCGACCTCGATGCCCGTCGTCAGCATGTCCGAGGGGTCTGTGAGGGTCAGGCGGCCCTCTCCCCCGGGGAAGAGGCGGCCGAAGACCCCTTCGAACTGCTCGGCGGTGTCGCGGAAGGCCTCCGCGAAGACCTGCTCGACCCGCTGGTCGACCTCGGCGACGATGTCGAGGAGGTCCTTCTTGCTCTGGCGCAGGTCCTCGAGCTGGGTCGTGAGGAAGGTGTGGCGCTCCTCGAGCGCGGCGAACTCCTCGAGCGCGAGGGGGTTGACCCGCCCGAGGGCCTTGAGGCCGCGCTCGGCGGCACGCAGGCGCTTCTCCTGCTCCTCGCGCACGTACGGGCGCGGGGCCGGGGGCTCGGCGTCCGGGTCGTCGTCGGGCGAGGGCACGTGCGGCACGCCCTGGTGGGGGCCGTACTCCTCCATGAGCACCTCGGGGTCGATCCCGAGCTCCTCGATGGCGCGCTGCTGCAGCTGCTCGATCCGCGCGGTCTGCTGGGCGCGCGCGACCTCGTCGCGGTGGACCGTGTCGGTGAGCTCGCGCAGCTCGTCCTGCTGGGCGGCGAGCGCCGTGCGCATCTGGGCCAGCCGGGTGTCGCGCTCGGCGCGGGCGGCCTCGGCCTGCTGCTGGGCGGCGGCGGCCCGCTCGACGGCGGCGGCGACGAGGGTCGCCGCGTGACGGGCCGCGTCCTGGACGGCGGCGGCCACGTTCGCCTCGCGACGGCGGCGCTCCTGGCGGGCCCTCAGCCGCTCGCGGGCGGCGATCTCGTTGCGCGCCGCGCCCTCGAGGCTCTCGGCGCGGCCGTGCAGGGAGCGCGCCCGCTCCTCCGTCGTGCGCAGGGTGAGGCGGATCTCGGTCTCGGCGGTGCGGGACCGGCTCGCCTCGAGCTCGAGGCGGTCGCGGTCGTCGGTCGTCGGCTCGGCCTCGTCGGCGGCGGGCTCGGCGCTCGCCTGCTCGAGCCGGGAGCGCAGGGCGGCGAGCTCGGCCCGGTCGGACTCGAGGCCCGTCGTCAGCGCGGCGATCGCGGTCCGGGTGCGTTCGGCCTCGGCCCGGGCGACCCGGGCGGTCTGGCCGTGGCTGCCGAGCTGCTCGGCGACGGCCGACATCTGCGCGTCGCTGTCGTGCAGGGCGTCGAGCGCGGCGTCGCTCGCCTCGCGGGCCTGCTCCAGGGTGGCGCGGGCACGCGCGAGCTCGAAGGCTGCGCGCTCCCCCGCCGACGTCGCGTCGGCGACGGTCGTGCGGGCCTCGTCGAGGGCGGACTGCACCTCGATGAGGCTCGGCGCCGAGGCGGAGCCGCCCCGCACGAAGCCGGGCCCGAAGACGTCGCCGGCGCGGGTGACGGCGGTGACGCCCTGCTCGGACAGCGCGATGGCGTCCTCGTCCTCGCCGACGAGTGCGACCCGGTCGAGCACCTGGGCGACGGCCGGGGCGACCTCGTCGGGGGCGGCGACGACGTCGATGGCCCAGGTCGCCGAGGCGGGCAGGTCGGGCCAGGTGGAGCGGTCGACGACGCCGGCGGTGGAGCCGACGACGAGGTAGACCTGGCCGGCGTCCTCCTCGCGCAGCCGGCGCACGGCGGCGGCCGCGTCGGTGGCCGACCCGACGGCCAGGGCCTCCGAGGCCGAGCCGAGGGCGGCCGCGATCGAGGCCTCGTGCCCGCCGGAGACGGTGATGAGCTCGGCGATCGAGCCGAGGATGGTCGGGGCGCCCTGCCCCGCGGCGTCGCGCAGGGTCTGGGCGCCATCCTTGCGGCGCAGCGACAGCTCGAGCGCCTCGACCCGGGCCTGGGCCGCTCCCCGGTCGCGCTCGGCGGCCCGCTCGGCCTCCTGCCAGCGGGTGACCTCGGCCTCGGCCGCGTCCTGGGCGGCGCTCGCCCGCTCGAAGGCCTCGTCGAGACCGGCCTCGCTGCCCTCGGCATCGGCGATCGAGGACTCGAGCTGGCGGAAGGCCTGCTCGGCCTCGGCGGCACGCTCCTCGGCGCGGGTGATCACCCCTTCGAGCCGGCCGACCTCGGCCTCGGCGGCCTCGACCTTGCTCTGACGGGCACCGACCTGGCCGGTGAGCCGGGCCAGCCCCTCGCGGCGGTCGGCGGCAGCGCGCACGAGCCGCTGGACGCGGTCCTGCTCGGCGCTGTGGGCGGCCTCCGCGGCCTCGCGGGCGGCGGTGGCGTCGGCGAGCCGCTGGGTGATCTGGTCGATCTCGGCGCGCAGGGCGTCCTCGTCGGCCCGGGCCTGGGCGGCCTGGCGGCGCAGCTGCTCGGGGTCGCGCCCGCTCGTGCTCTCGTGCTCGTCGTCCTGGCCGAGCAGGCGCACCCGCTCGGCGGCCACGGAGGCCGTGGACTCGAGCCGGTCGCAGACCGAGCGCAGCCCGACGAAGCGGCGCGAGGCGTCGGCGAGCAGCGGGGCGGCCTGGGCGGCAAGCGCCTCCTGCTCCCCGATCTCGGCGCGTGCGGTCGCGAGCGCCTCCTCGAGCGCGGCCCGGCGGCGCAGCATCGCCGTCTCGTCGGCGACCTCCTGCTCCAGGGCCGAGGTCATCTGCACGAGGTCGTCGGCGACGAGGCGCAGCCGGGCGTCGCGGGCGTCGGTCTGGATGACGGCGGCCTTGCGGGCGGCCTCGGCCTGCCGGCCGAGCGGTCCGAGCTGGCGGCGGATCTCGGTTGTGAGGTCGGCCACCCGGGCGAGGTTGACCTCCATCGTCTCGAGCTTGCGCAGCGCCCGCTCCTTGCGCTTGCGGTGCTTGAGGACCCCGGCGGCCTCCTCGATGAAGCCGCGGCGCTCCTCCGGGGTCGCCCGCAGCACCGCGTCGAGCTGGCCCTGGCCGACGATGACGTGCATCTCGCGCCCGATGCCGGAGTCGGAGAGCAGCTCCTGGATGTCGAGGAGCCGGCACGAGGTGCCGTTGATGGCGTACTCCGAGCTGCCCCCGCGGAACATCGTGCGGCGGATCGTCACCTCGGTGTAGTCGATCGGCAGCGCGCCGTCGGTGTTGTCGATGGTCATCGAGACCTCGGCGCGGCCGAGCGGCGCCCGGCCGGCCGTGCCGGCGAAGATGACGTCCTCCATCTTGCCGCCGCGCAGGCTCTTCGCGCCCTGCTCGCCCATGACCCAGGCGAGGGCGTCGACGACGTTGGACTTGCCCGAGCCGTTCGGCCCGACGATGCACGTGATGCCCGGCTCGAGACCGAGGTGGGTGGCGGAGGCGAACGACTTGAAGCCCTTGAGGGTCAGGCTCTTGACGTACACGTCACGCTCGCAATCGGATGGGCAGGCGGTCACGGCCGCGGCGGCCGACGGCCGTCACCCTACCGGGGCGAAGGGGGGACCCCCGGGTCCTTCGCGCGCGACTCAGCGCGCGTCGGGCTCCTCCGGCGGGGCGACCGGGGCACCCTCGGCGATCGCCTCGTGGTGGCGGATGACCTCGGCGATGATGAAGTTGAGGAACTTCTCGGCGAAGTGAGGGTCGAGCCCGGCGTCGTCGGCCAGGGCGCGCAGGCGCTCGATCTGACGCTCCTCGCGACCCGGGTCGGCGGCGGGCAGACCGAGCTCGGCCTTGAGCACCCCGACCCGCTGCGTGGCCTTGAAGCGCTCCGCGAGCAGGTGGACCAGCGCCGCGTCGACGTTGTCGATGCTCTGGCGCAGGCGGTGCAGCTCGGGCGGGGTCTGGCTCACGCCCAGCACCGTAGGCGCTCCCCCCGCTCGCCCGCGAACCCGTCTCACTCCCCCGGGTCCGGGCTACCGCTCGACGAAGCCGGTGCGGTCCCCCTTCGCCGGGGCGTCCTGGCGCACGACGGTCTCGACCCGGCCCGGGCGGCGGGTCGTGCTCGGCGCCTCGCGCAGGAGGGCCTCGAGCCGGTCGAGCTGCTCGGGCTCTCCCTCGGCGACGACCTCGACCCGCCCGTCGTCCATGTTGCGGGCGTGACCGACGAGGCCGAGCTCGAGGGCGCGCGCCCGGGTCCACCACCGGAAGCCCACCCCCTGGACCCGGCCGCGGACGAAGAAGGTCGCTCTGGCGCTCATGCCGAGGACGCTAGCGCCGCAGGCGGTCTCGGCGCGCCCACGGTGCGCCTCCCCAGGGTTGTCCCAGGCAGCCCATAGCGTGCCCCTCGTGGGTGCAGCCATCCCGACGACGACCCCGGCGCAGGACACCTCCCGTCCCCTGCCCGACGGCGTGCTGCCCGCTCGCACCCCGAGAGGGCATCTCGCCGGGCTCGACGGGCTGCGGGCCCTGGCCATCGTCGCCGTCGTCCTCTTCCACCTCGACCCCGCGTGGCTGCCCGGCGGCTTCCTCGGCGTCGACGTCTTCTTCGTCATCTCCGGCTTCCTCATCACCACCCTGCTCGTGCGCGAGCGCGAGCAGAGCGGCACCGTGGACCTCCGCGGCTTCTGGACCCGACGGGCCCGCCGGCTGCTGCCCGCCCTGCTCGTGTGCGTGCCGGCGTGCATCCTCATCGCCCGCACCGTCGAGGCCGACCTGCTCGTCGGCATCCGGCGCCAGGCGCTCGGGGCGCTCACCTTCTCGACGAACTGGCTCGAGATCGCCGGTGGCAGCGACTACTTCCACTCGACGAGCCCGCAGCTCTTCATGAACTTCTGGTCGCTCGCGGTCGAGGAGCAGTTCTACCTCGTGTGGCCGCTGGCGACGATCGCGCTGCTCGCCGTGCGCCGTCACCTCGGCCTGAGCTGGGGGGCGATCGCCACCGCGGTCCTCGGCATCGGCGTCGTCTCCGCCGTGCTCATGGCCGTGCGCTACGACCCCGACTTCGTCACCCGCGTCTACTACGGCACCGACACCCACCTCGTCGGGCTCATGCTCGGCGCCGCGATGGCGATGTCGTGGGCCGGGCCCACCCGCGCCGGCACGACGAGCCCGACGTGGCACCGCTACCGCCGCCACCTCCTCGTCGCCGCGGGCCTGGTCCTGCTCGCCCTGCTCGCGCTCGCCGACGAGGGCTCGGCGTGGACCTTCCGCCTGGGCATCCCGCTCGCCTCGCTGGCGACCGCGGTCCTGCTGCTCGGCGCGGTCGACCGGCCCGGCCGGCTGCGCTCGACCCTCGAGCTGGCGCCGCTGCGCTGGATCGGCACCCGCAGCTACGGCATCTACCTGTGGCACTGGCCGGTCATCCTCGTCATCGGCCAGGACCTGCCGAGCGCGGCCGGCACGGGCGAGTTCGTGTGGACCCGGGCGTGGGCGGTCCTCGTGACGATCGCCATCGCCGACCTGTCCTTCCGCCTCGTCGAGACGCCGGTGCGCCGGCTCGGCTTCGGCGGCGCGCTGCGGGCCCTCGGCCGCAGCCTGCACTGGGCGACGCCCCGGGCGCGCCAGGTCGGCGCCGGCGTCATCGTCGTCAGCGGGCTCGTCCTCGCCGTCGTCCTGCTCACCGCGCCCGACAAGACGAGCACCCAGGCCACCCTCGAGGAGAACGCCGCGCAGGCCGCCGCGCCGCGGGCGAGCACCGAGGACCAGGTCGACGAGGGCAACCCGGACTTCACGATGCCGAAGGGCTCGCAGATCGACGTCTTCGGCGACTCGATGGCCGTCGGCAGCGTCCACGCCCTGCGCTACTACTTCCCCGGCGTCCAGATCGACGCGAAGTCCAACCGGCAGTGGTCGGACGGGCAGCGCGCGGTCGAGCAGGCCGGTGACTCCCTGCGCCGGGCCGTCGTCCTCGCGTTCGGCACCAACGCCGGCACCGACGAGCGCACCGTGCGCGCGCTGCTCGACGAGATCGGGCCGGACCGCATGGTCGTCCTCGTCAACCTCCATGCCGACCGGCTCTCGCGCATCGAGGGCGACAACGACACGCTCGAGACCATCGCGAAGGACTACCCCAACGTCGCGATCGCCGACTGGGACGCCGCGGTGGCGAAGGACCCCTCCCAGCTCCAGGCCGACGGCATCCACCCGTCCCTGTCCGGGGCGCACGTCTACAGCAAGGTCATCCGCCAGGCCTTCGCCGACCTGTCCGAGAAGCACACGGGCAAGCCGGTGCGGCTCAAGGAGCTGCCGATGCCCTGACGGGCGTCGCACCCCGTGGTCGGGCGCACCGCGGTCAGGCTCGCGGCAGCCGGGGCCTGGGCTGGCAGCGCGGGCACGAGGTCGAGCTGCGGTTCATGAACTGCTCGCGCCGCATGAGCGTGCCGCACCTCGGGCACGGCCGGCCCTCCTGGCCGTACGCCGCCAGGCTGCGGTCGAAGTACCCGGACGCGCCGTTGACGTTGACGTAGAGGGCGTCGAAGCTCGTCCCCCCTTCGCCCAGGGCCTGGGTCATGACGTCTCGCGCATGGCCGAGCAGACGCTCGATGGCGGGCTTGGTGAGCGAGGACGCCGGGCGCTCGCCGTGGATCCGGGCCCGCCACAGCGCCTCGTCGGCGTAGATGTTGCCGATCCCGGAGACGACCCGCTGGTCGAGGAGCACGCGCTTGATCCCGCTGCTGCGGCGCTTGATCTCGCGGGCGACGGCCCGGTCGTCGAAGGCGGGGTCGAAGGGGTCGAGCGCGACGTGACCGACCGCCTCGGGCACCCCGTCGGGGCGAAGGGGTGACCACGCGAGCCCGCCGAAGGTGCGCTGGTCGACGAAGCGCAGCTCCGGTCCGTCGTCGGCGAAGCCCAGCCGGGCGTGGAGGTGGCGCGGGTCGGGCGTGCCGGGGGTGCTCACGAGCATCTGGCCGCTCATGCCGAGGTGGACGACGAGCCCGTGGTCCGGTGGCTCGAGGGGTCCCGGGGCGCTCGCCAGCCACAGGTACTTGCCGCGGCGGTGCGCGCCCGTGATCCGGCTGCCGGTGAGCTGACGCACGAGGTCCTCGGGCCCGGGCAGGTGCCGACGGGCCACCCGGGTGCCGCGCAGCTCGACCTGCGCGACCGTGCGGTCGACGACGTGGTCGGCCAGCCCGCGGCGGACGACCTCGACCTCGGGGAGCTCAGGCACCCCGGTCGGCCGGTGCGGTGGCGGGGTCGGGCGCGCTCGAGCCGGCGGCGGCCATCGACTCGGTGATCGCGGTCCACGCGGCGCGCGCGGCCTCCTGCTCGGCGACCTTCTTCGCCCGGCCGGTGCCGCTGCCCCGGGGGACGTCGTCGACGAGGACCTCGGCGGTGAAGACCTTCTCGTGGTCGGGACCGGTCGCGCTCACCCGGTAGTGGACCGACCCGGCGCCGGCGGCCGAGGCGGCCTCCTGCAGCGAGGTCTTCCAGTCCAGGGCGACGCCGAGCGTCGCGCTGCGGCGCATCACCGGTCCGAGCAGGCTGTGCACGAGCCGGCCGGCGGCGTCGAGACCGCGCGGCTGGGGCGCGGAGAGGTAGATCGCGCCGATGACGGCCTCGAGCGTGTCGGCGAGGATCGAGTCCTTGTCACGCCCGCCGGTCGCCTCCTCGCCACGCCCGAGCGCGACGTAGTCACCGAGCCCGATGGTGCGCGCGACGTCGGCGAGAGCCCGCATGTTGACCACCGCGGAGCGCAGCTTGGCGAGGTCGCCCTCGGCCATCTCGGTGTGCGTGTTGTGCAGGTGGTCGGTGACGACGAGCCCGAGGACGGAGTCCCCGAGGAACTCGAGCCGCTCGTTGTGCGGGATCGAGCCGTTCTCGTAGGAGTAGGAGCGGTGCGTCAGGGCACGCGAGAGCAGCGGCTCGTCGACGACCTCCTCGGTGGTCTCCTGGAGGAGAGCGAGGAGGTCCTCGACGGGCCGCTGCGCGGTCTCGCCTCGCTGTGCGCTCACAGCGAGCGGGCTCAGCCCTGGTGCTCGGTGCGGTCCGCCGTCGCGTAGTAGCGACCCTTGTAGGTGCCGCAGGCCGGGCAGGCCTGGTGCGCCGGGGCGGGCGACTTGCACTGGGGGCAGGTCGACAGCGCGACCGGCGTCGCCTTCCAGTTCGCGCGGCGCGAGCGGGTGTTGGAGCGCGAGAGCTTCCGCTTCGGGACAGCCACGTCAGGTCCTCTTCTCTTCGTCGTCTCCCCCGGCACCTTCTGCCAGGGGACGGAGTGCCTCGAGGGAGGCCCACCGGGGGTCGATCAGCTCGTGCTGGTGGTCCGGGTCGTCCTCGAGCCGTGCTCCGCACTGCGGGCACAACCCGGGGCAGTCCTCCCGGCACACCGGCTGGAACGGCAGTGACGGCAGCACTGCGTCCCGGAGCACCGGGTCGAGGTCGATGACGTCGTCCTCGATCGTGTGCTCCTCGTCGGC
Organism: Janibacter melonis; assembly: GCF_003721155.3. NCBI lineage: Bacteria > Bacillati > Actinomycetota > Actinomycetes > Micrococcales > Intrasporangiaceae > Janibacter > Janibacter melonis. Next base: position 1,374,968 of record NZ_CP044548.2, read on the forward strand.
GTCCAGCTCAGCAGCCACCTGCCGGTGGTGCTGAGCCCGGTCGGGCCACACGAAGAGCTCCTGGAAGCGGACGTCGACCGGGAGGTCGATGTCGTCCAGGCACCGTACGCATGCCCCGGTCGCGGTGGCGTCGACCGTCCCGGTGACGAGGATCCCCTCGTGCACCGACTCCAGACGGACGTCGAGGTCCATCGGGGATCCGGGCGCGACGGCCAGGACGTCGGTGCCGAAGTCGTCCGGCGCCGCGACCGTGCGGCGCACTTCGCTCATCGATCCTGGCCTGCGGCCGACGTCCTTGGCGTCAAGGGCGAACGGCGAGGCAGCGTCGAGGTGCTTCATGACTCCACACATGTCTTCGGGACGGTCCACGACGTCGTGACGCGGACCGACGCCCAACGGTACCGGAGCACTCGCGCGCGCCCAAACCCGCTGTCGCGGGTCCCCCTTCGCACCGGTGGCGAAGGGAGGGTCACCGCCCGCCCTGGCGCTCCAGGAGCGCGTCGCGCACCTCGTCGCTCACCAGACCGGTGATGTCGCCGCCGAAGCGGGCGACCTCCTTGACGAGCGAGCTCGAGACGTGCGCGAGCGCGGGGTCCCCGGGCAGGAAGACCGTCTCGATGCCGGTGAGGTGCGCGTTCATCCGCGCCATCGGCAGCTCGTAGTCGTAGTCGGTGCCGCCGCGCAGACCCTTGAGGATCGCGCTCGCGCCGACCTCGGTGCACACGTCGACGAGCAGGCGGTCGGCGAATGCCTCGACGCGGACCCCCGGCAGGTCGCCCACCTGGGCCTCGATGAAGCCGATGCGCTCCTCGACGGCGAAGGTGCCCTGCTTCGCGGGGTTGTGCAGGACGGCGACGACGACCTCGTCGAAGAGCCCGGCCGCCCGGCGCACGACGTCGACGTGGCCGACGGTCACGGGGTCGTACGAGCCGGGGCACAGGGCGCGGCGGGGCGCGGCTGAGGTCATGGCGTCACTGTGCCAGAGGCCGGGCCGCCCGCCCCCGCCGCACCCCTCGGCAGGTCACTCGTCCTCGGGCTGCTCGTCGTTGGGCAGCAGGCCCTGCTCGTAGTCGCGCTTGACGAGGGCCTCGACCTGCTCGAGCGAGCCGCAGCCCTCCTCGAGGAGGCGGTTGCGGTGGGTGCACCAGTCGACGCCGAGCTGCTGGCGCAGCTCCTCGCTCGCCTCGGTGGCGGCGGGGTTGAGGATGCTCAGCTCCTCCTCGCCGATGTGGTGCATGAGGGCGGTCGCGACCTTCTCGACGGCGTCCTCGTACTTCTGGGTGTCGGTGCCCTTGGCCTGGAGGAGGTGGAGGAGCTCCTCGTTGCACGCGGCGTGCTCCTCCTCGCCGTGCTCCTCCTCCTCGCCGTCGATGACCTTCTTGGACTTCAGGCGGGGGTAGACCTGCTCCTCCTCGGCCTCCGAGTGGGCGATGAGCAGCTCGGAGAAGGCGGCGCGGGCCGAGTCGCGGTCGGCGGTGGTGTCGCGCAGCTCGCGCAGCAGCTCCTCGAAGCGGCGGTGGTCGTCCTTGATGAGCTCGACGATGTCTCCGGACGTGGGTCGTGCGATGTCGTGATCAGCCATGCCGTCAACGTAGGCCGGACGACCTCTGATCGGGGACTTCGCGCCGGGGCCTGTCCACGCAAGGGGGACCTAAGTGGCGCGGCCGCGGGGCCGCGACCGTGGTGCTCAGATCTGGTAGTCGGCGGCCCAGGTGCGGGCGTACCAGAGGACGGTCTCGCCGTAGTCCTTGCGCGCCTCGACGGTGAGCCCGGCGGGCCAGGACGGCTCCGGGCTGCGGCTCGAGCGCTCGACGACGACGAGCGCGTCCGGGCTGAGCCACTCGCGGGTGAGCAAGAGGTCGAGGACCGCGGCGAGGGAGTCCTCGTCGACGTCGTAGGGCGGGTCGGCGAGGACGAGGTCGTAGGCGAGGGTCGGGGTGCGGTCGAGCGCCGCCTCGACGGTGCCGGCCTGGACGCGCGCGCCGGCGGCGCCGACGTCGGCGATGTTGGCGCGGATGACCCCGATGGCCCCGCGGTCGGACTCGACGAGGAGCACGCTCGCGGCGCCGCGGCTGGCCGCCTCGAGCCCGAGGGCGCCGGAGCCGGCGTAGAGGTCCATGACGTGGGCGCCCTGGACGGCGTCGCGGGACTCGAGCGCGGAGAAGAGCGCCTCGCGCACGCGGTCGCTCGTCGGGCGGGTCCCGCCACCCGCAGGGGTGCGCAGGCGTCGCCCGCCGGCCTGGCCGCTGATGATGCGCGTCACGCCTCCATCATGGGTCATCGCGGCGCGCGCTCCCACCTCGGTCCGCGCCCGGACCTCTCCCCCGGTGACGACGGGGCCTGCTCGAGGGCTCTCGGGCGAAGGGGAGGTCAGGACTTCTCGAGGTAGGCGGTGCGCTCCTCGTCGGCCCAGCGGGCGACGGCGGCGGCGAGCTCGGGGTGCGCGGAGAGGTCGGGGTCTGCGGCGAGGACGACCTCGACGTCCTCGCGGGCGGCCTCGATGAGGTCCTCGTCGCGCAGCAGCGACAGGTGGCGCAGCTGCGAGCGGACCCCGGACTGGGCGGTGCCGAGCACGTCGCCCTCGCGGCGCTGGGCGAGGTCGACCCGGGCGAGCTCGAAGCCGTCGGAGGTCGAGGCGAGGGCCTGCAGACGCTCCTGCGCGCTCTCGGCGTCGGAGCCGGTGACGAGCAGGCAGACCCCGGGGTGCCCGCCGCGCCCGATCCGGCCGCGCAGCTGGTGCAGCTGGGAGATGCCGAAGCGGTCGGCGTCGAGGACGACCATCGTGCTCGCGTTCGGCACGTCGACGCCGACCTCGATGACCGTCGTCGCGACGAGCACGTCGATCTCGCCGGCGGCGTAGGCCGACATCACCGCGTCCTTCTCCTCCGGGCGCATCCGGCCGTGGAGGGCCGCCGTGCTCACCCCGGCGAGGGCGGGCACCTGGGCGAGCAGCTCGAGGGTGCCGGAGACGTCGGCAAGCGGGCGGGGCGCGTCGTCGTCCGGCACGCGCTCGCCGTCGGCCTCGTCGTCCGCGACCGGCCCCTCGCTCAGCAGGTCCACGCCCTCCTCGACGTCGTCGTCGCCGCCGATGCGCGGGCACACGACGAAGGCCTGACGGCCGGCGGCGACCTCCTCGGCGATGCGCTCCCACACCCGCTGCACCCAGCGGGGGTTGCCGGCGGGCACGACGTGGGTCGTCACCGGCTGGCGCCCGCGGGGCAGCTCGCGCAGCGTCGAGGTGGCCATGTCGCCGAAGACGGTCATCGCGACCGTGCGCGGGATGGGCGTCGCGGTCATGACGAGGAGGTGCGGCGGGTGCTCCCCCTTCGCCCGCAGCGCGTCGCGCTGCTCGACCCCGAAGCGGTGCTGCTCGTCGACGACGACGAGCGCGAGGTCGTCGAAGGTCACGACGTCCTCGAGCAGGGCGTGGGTGCCGACGACGATGCCCGCGGCACCCGTCGCGATGTGGATGAGCGCCTCGCGGCGGGCCTGGGTGCTCATCGACCCGGTGAGCAGCTGCACGCGGGTCGCGTCCTCGGCGCCGCCGAGCATCCCCGCCTCGGCGAGATCGCCGAGCATGCCGCGGATCGTGCGCTCGTGCTGCACCGCGAGCACCTCGGTGGGCGCGAGGAGCGCGGCCTGGCCGCCGCTGTCGACGGCGGCGAGCATCGCGCGCAGCGCGACGACGGTCTTGCCCGAGCCGACCTCGCCCTGGAGGAGGCGGTGCATCGGGGTGTCGGCGGCGAGGTCGGCGAGGACGGCCTCGCCCACCTCGCGCTGGCCCGCCGTGAGCTCGAAGGGGAGCCGCTCGTCGAAGGTGGCGAGGAGCCGCCCGTCGGGTCGCCGGGCCCGGGTGACCTCTGCCGCCCGCTCGGCCCGGCGCATGCCGAGCAGGCACTGCAGGACGAAGGCCTCCTCGAAGCGCAGCCGGTGCCGGGCTCGCTCGACGTCGTCGAGGGTGTGCGGTGCGTGCAGCGCGGTGAGGGCTTCGAGCCGGCCGAGCAGGTCGCGGCGCTCGCGGACCTCGTCGGGCACCGCGTCGACGACCTCGTCGAGGTGCTGCAGGACGACGCGCACCGCGGCGGACACGCCCCACGACTGCACCCCGGGCACGTGCCGGTAGATGGGGATGAGCCCGCCCTCGTCGACGGCGAGGTCACCGAGGGCGTGGAGCGCCTCGATGCTCGAGTACGCGGGGTGGGCCAGCTGACGCCGTCCGCGGTACTCGCCGACCCGCCCGGCGAAGAGGAGCGTGCGGCCGACCTGGAGCTCCTTCTCATGGCCGTAGGCCGAGAAGAAGGTGACGTCCATGCGGCTGCGCCCGTCGGTGATGACGGCCTCGAGCATCTTGCCGCGGCGCGACTTCATCGTGCGCGTGGTCGCCGACTCCACGGTCGCGACGGCGACGAGGTAGTCGCCGACGGCGGGCGCGCCGAGGTCGGCGACGGTCGTGCGGTAGCGACGGGGCGCGAAGTCGAGCAGGTCACCGACGGTGACGATGCCGCGGTGCTTCTCGAGCTTGCTCGCGGCGGAGCCGACGAGCCCCTTGAGGCGGGTGTCCTCGGTGGTCACCGGCTCACTCGACCCCGACGAGCAGCGGGTAGGCCGGCTGGCCGCCGTCGACGACCTCGACCTCGACGCCGTGACCGAGCGCCTCGGCGGCCGCGCGGGCCGCGGCGACGAGCTCGTCGTCGGCGTCCTCGCCGACGACGAGGGTGACGAGGTCGGCCCCCGAGCCCGCGAGCCGCGCGACGACCTCGGCGGCGACCGCGCACAGGTCCTGGCCGACGATGGCGATGTCACCGGCGACGACCCCGAGGGCGTCGCCGACCTCGCACGGCCCGCCGCTCGTCAGACCGGCCTTGACGGCGGTCGTCACCGCGCCGTGGCGGGTCGCCGCGGCGGCCCGGGTCATCGTCATCTCGTTGTGGCGGGCGTCGGCGCCGGGGTCGTAGACCGCGAGGGCGGCGAGCCCCTGGACGGCGGTGCCCGACTCGACGACGTGCACGTGCTGCCCCTCCTGGCCGGCGGCCTGGGCGCACGCCCTAGCGGCGAGCACGGTGTCGCGGTCGTTGGGCAGGAGGATGACGTCGCCGGCACGGGTCTCGCGGACCGCGTCGAGCAGCTCACCGGCCGAGGCCCGGCGACCGGGCCCGGAGCTCACGACCGAGGCACCCACCTCGCGCACGAGCGCGGCGATGCCCGGCCCGGCGGCGCACGCGACGACGGCCAGGCCGACCCGGGGGTGGGGGCGCATCGCGTGGACGAGCGGGGTCACCTGGACCTCGCGGGGCGGGGCGACGGCCAGCCCGGCCTGCAGGGCCGCGCCGATGTCGTCGGTGTGCACGTGGACCTTCGTCGTCGTGCCGTCGCCGCTGAGCACGACGCTGTCGCCGAGCGCGTCGAGGGCGCAGCGCAGGTCGTGCAGCGCCTGCTCGTCCTCGCTGTCGAGCAGGTACATCACCTCGAAGGCCGGCCCCTCGGCCGCCGCGGGGCCACCGGCCTCGGCGGGCACGGGGCGGGTGACGGCTCCCCCTTCGCCCGTGGACCACTCGGGCCGGCGGCGCAGGTCGAGGTTCATCGTGAAGTCGTCGACCTCGTAGCGGTCGAGCGGGGTGTGGTCGCGCACGACGCGGTCGAGGGCCTCGAGGAAGAGCAGGTAGCCCGCGCCCCCGGCGTCGACGACCCCGGCGGCGGCGAGGACGGGCAGCTGCGACGGGGTCGCGGCGAGCGCGTCGCGGGTGGCCTGGACCGTGCGTTCGGTGAGGGTCGGCAGGTCGGCGCCGTCGGCGGCGGCTGCTGCAGCCGCCTCGGCGGCACGGTCGGCGACGGTGAGGATCGTGCCCTCCTGGGGGCGCACGACGCTCTCGCGGGCACGCCGGGCGGCGGCCCCCAGCGCCCGGGCGAGCAGGGGCGCGTCGGCGCTCGCGGTGCCGGCGCCGGAGAGCTCGTCGCTGATGCCGCGGATGAGCTGGCTGAGGATCACCCCGGAGTTGCCGCGGGCGGAGAGCATCGCGGCCCGCGACATCGCGGCGGCCTCGCCCGGCAGGTCGACCTCGCCGAGCACCCCGCGGGCCTCGTGGTCGACGCGCACGGCGTCGAGCGCCTGGTCGAGGGTGAGGTACATGTTCGTGCCCGTGTCGCCGTCGGGCACCGGGAAGACGTTGAGCGCGTCGATCTCGGCCCGCCGCGCGGCGAGCGCGGCACGGGTGACGACCGCCCAGCGGCGCATGGCGGCGGCGTCGATCGCGGTCAGCACTCTCGTACGCTAACGGAGAGGACCGTCGCCGCGACCCCATCCGCAGCGGTCCGCGTGCCGTGCGCCGGAGCCGTTTTGGTCGCGCACGCACTGCTCGGCTACGCTGGACCGGTTGCCTGGAGCCCGACCACCTCGTGATCACGCGGCCCCGGCAGCACCACCGACACGTACGCATCATCGATCGAGGAGAACACCCGTGGCTGCCAACTGCGACGTCTGCGGCAAGGGCCCGAGCTTCGGGCACTCCATCTCGCACTCCCACCGCCGCACCAAGCGACGCTGGAACCCGAACATCCAGCGCGTCAAGGCTCTCGTCGGTGACGCCGGCAAGACCCCCAAGCGTCTCAACGTCTGCACCTCCTGCCTCAAGGCCGGCAAGGTCAAGCGCTGACCCGCTGAGCACCTGACGGGCCGATCACCTCTTCGAGGTGGTCGGCCTTCGTCGTCCCCTCCGCGGCGTCGCCTGGTCGCCCCACCCGCCCCGTCGCCCCACGTGCCCCAGGTTTCTCGGGTCACCCGATAAACCCCCGCTCTGCACGAGTAAGAAACCCGCGCGAACCAGGGGTAAGTCGTGCTGAGCACCGGCGAAGGGGGATCCAGCCCGGTCCCGCAGCCCCGGCCGCGGTCTGCGGCATCCCCACCGGCGCGAAGGGGGATCAGCCGGCGAAGTGGTCCCACCCGGCGACCTCGTGGGGCACCCCGTCGAGCAGGACCGGCGCCCTCGATCGCTCGACGACGCGGCCGACCACGCGCCACGGGGCGCCCGTCGTCGGCAGCCGGGACGCGTCGGCGAAGCAGGCGAGCAGCGCGTGCTCCTCTCCCCCGCCGAGCACCTCGCGCAGCGCCGCGTCGGCCCCGAGGACGTCGAGCAGGTCCCCGTGCGTCTCAGCCCGCAGCGCGGCACCGTCGAGGTCGACGCTCACGCCGCTCGCCCGGGCCAGGCGACCGGCGTCGCGCACGAGCCCGTCGGAGACGTCGAGCATGGCGCTCGCGCCCGCCCGCGCCGCCTCCGCGCCGGACTGCCACGGGCAGTGCGGTCGGCGGTGCGAGGAGCGCAGCCGGTGGGCCGCCTCCGGGGCCTGCCTGTCGGCCGCCGCGGCCAGCTCGGCGTCGAGGTAGAGCCGCAGCCCCGCCCCCGACCGGCCGAGCGTGCCGCACACGGCGACGACGTCGCCGACGCGGGCACCGCTGCGCCGCACGGGAGCCCGACCGCCGAGGTCCCCGAGGACGGTCATCGCGAGGACCACGCTGCCGGCGGCCGCTCCCGACAGGTCACCGCCGAGCACCGGGGTGGCGCTCTCGCGGGCCGCGGCGGCCACCCCTTCGGCCAGCCCGAGCACCCACTCCACCGGGGTGGCGGGGTCCGCGCTCAGCGCGAGGAGCAGACCCGTCGGGCGCGCCCCCATCGCGGCGACGTCGGCGACGTTCTGCACGACGAGCTTGTGCCCGACGTCCTGCGGACTCGACCAGTCGTCGCGCCAGTCGACACCGAGGACCATCGAGTCGGTCGTCGCGACGACCGACCCGGACGGCGCCTCGACGACCGCGGCGTCGTCGCCGGGCCCGACGGGCACGCCCGGCGCCTCGTCGTGGAGGAGCACCGGCAGCAGCCGGGCGAGCACGGCCTCCTCGTCGAGGTCGGCCAGGCGCAGCGTCGGGTGGTCCACCCCGCCACCATCTCACCGACCCGACCGGCGCGAGAGCGCTGCCGTCGGCTACCGTCGGCGCAGGTGCCCGGAGCGGCCGCGCGCACCGCACGGGCAGCAGGGAGGGACATGGTCCAGGCGTACGTCCTCATCCAGACCGAGGTGGGGGTCTCCACCCGCGTGTGCACCGACATCGCCGAGCTGACCGGCGTCGTCGAGGCGCACGACGTCACCGGCCCCTACGACGTCGTCGCCCGCGTCGAGGCCGAGACGATGGCCGACCTCGGCCGGCTCGTCCTCGCGCAGCTCCAGCAGGTCCCGGGCATCACCCGGACGCTCACCTGCCCCATCGTCCACGTGTGAGCGGCCCCGACCGCACGGGTCGCGACCGGCGACCTCTGCTCGCCGGGCTCGTCGTCCTCGTCACCGCGGGCCTGGCCCTCGGCGTCCTCCTCACCCGGACCGGGCCCGTCGACGTCGCGATCCCCGACGGCGGCGACGACCCGGCCTGCCTCGACGCCGGCACCCGCTGGCCCCTCGAGGTCGCCGGGGAGGACGAGCGCGACACCGACCCCGCCGGCACCGCGGTGCACGCGTGGGGCGACCCCGCCGTCATCGCCCGCTGCGGCCTGCCGGCCCTCGGGCCGACCACCGAGCAGTGCATCAGCGTCGACGGCGTCGACTGGGTGGCCCGTGAGCTGAGCGACGGGACCGCGCTCACGACCTTCGGGCGCTCGCCCGCGATCGAGGTGCTCGTGCCCGACGAGGTCGGTCAGGCCCCGCTCGTCCTGCCGGCCTTCGCCGACGCGGCGAAGGCGCTGCCCACCAACGGGCGGCAGTGCGACTGAGCGCTCAGCGCAGCCCGACGGGCCGCTCGAGGGCCAGCTGGACGAGCTCGTCGATGAGGTCGGGGTAGGCCAGGCCGCTCGCCTGCCACATCCGCGGGTACATCGAGTGGGGGGTGAAGCCCGGCATCGTGTTGATCTCGTTGATGACGACCTCGCCGCGGTCGGTGACGAAGCAGTCGACCCGCGCGAGCCCCTCGCACGCCAGCGCGTCGAAGGCCTCGGCCGCGAGCCGGCGCACCTCGTCGCTCACCTGCTCGCTCAGCTCCGCCGGGCAGGACAGCCGCACCGCGGACTCGTCGAGGTACTTGGCCTCGAAGTCGTAGAAGTCGTGCCCGTGCCCGGACTCGACGACGATCTCGCCGGGCAGCGAGGTCCGCGGGGCGTCGAGCCCGTGCCCCTCGAGGACCGCACACTCGATCTCTCGGCCGACGATGCCGGCCTCGACGATGACCTTGAGGTCGTGCTCGCGGGCGGCCTCGATCGCCGCCTCGAGGTCCTCGGGGCGCTCGACCCGGCTCACGCCCATCGAGGACCCGGCGCGGCACGGCTTGACGAAGACCGGCCACGACAGCGCGCCGACCGCGTCCATCGCGGCGGCGGGGTCGGCACGCCACTGCCGGTCGGTGATCACCGTGTACGGGCCGACGGGCAGCCCGGCGCCGGCGAAGACGACCTTCATGTAGTGCTTGTCCATGCCCGCCGCGGAGGCGAGGACGCCCGACCCGACGTAGCGCACGTCGGCGAGCTCGAGCATCCCCTGGAGGGTGCCGTCCTCGCCGTACGGGCCGTGGAGCAGGGGGAAGACGACGTCGACCTCGCCGAAGGCCTGGGGCGGCTGCCCCGGCGCGTGCACGGAGAGGGTGCGGTCGCCGACCGAGGTCGACAGCGCGACCTCCGTGCCGGCGTGGACGACCTCGGGGGTGTGCCCGGGCACGAGGCGCAGGGGCTCGGGGTCGTCGTCGACGAGCACCCAGGACCCGTCGCGGGAGACCCCGATCGGGACGACGTCGTAGCGCTCGCGGTCGATGGCCGAGAGCACCCCCGCCGCCGTCGCGCACGACACGGCGTGCTCGGACGATCGGCCGCCGAAGACGACGGCGACGCGGGGCTTGCGGGGCTCGTGAGTGGTCATCGTCCACGACTGTAGTGCGCCCGGCTCGCCCTCCCGCGCTGCGGATACCGTGTCGCCCATGACGAGCGAGCAGCCCACCGGAGCCGACGGTCACGCGACCCACGCCGGCTCCCCCTTCGCCCCGGCGACCCAGGTCGTCGCCCTCGGCCGGCCCGACCGGGCACCGGGCGCCCCCCTCGCCGTCCCGCCGGTCTTCACCTCGACGTACGCGGCCGACGGCCCCGTCAACTACGCCCGCGCGGGCAACCCGACGTGGAGCGCGCTCGAGGACTCGGTCGGACCGCTCGAAGGGGGCGACGCCCTCGCCTTCGCGTCCGGGATGGCCGCGGTGGCCGCCGTCCTCTCGCTCGTGCCGACGGGCGGCACCGTCGTGGCCCCCTTCGCCGCGTACAACGGCGTCGTCGTCAGCCTCACCGAGGCGCAGGAGGCCGGGCGCCTCGCCGTGCGCTGGGTCGACGTCACCGACGCCGAGGCCGTCGAGGCGGCCCTGCCCGGCGCCGACCTGCTGTGGCTCGAGTCGCCGACCAACCCGCTGCTCGACCTCGCCGACGTCGAGCGGCTCGCGCACGCAGGCCGGGCGGCCGGGGCGGTCGTCGCGGTCGACAACACCTTCGCCACCCCGCTGCTGCAGCAGCCGCTCGCCCTCGGCGCCGACGTCAGCGTGCACTCGGCGACGAAGTACCTCTCCGGGCACTCCGACGTCATCCTCGGCATGACGATCACCGGCACCGACGAGCGCGGCCGTGCGCTGCGCGACCGGTTGGCCCGCCACCGCCTGCTCGGCGGCGCGATCCCCGGCCCGATGGAGGCCTGGCTCGTCCTGCGCGGCCTGCGCACCCTCGCCGTGCGCCTCGAGCGCGCCTGCGAGAACGCCGTCGAGCTCGCCGCCCGCCTGCGCGAGCACCCGTCCGTCACCCGTGTGCGCTACCCCGGTCTCGGCGCGATCGTCTCGGTCGAGACCGTCGGCGGGGCCGAGGGCGCGGAGCGGGTCTGCGCGGGCACCCACCTGTGGTCGCACTCGACGAGCCTCGGCGGGGTCGAGAGCCAGCTCGAGCGGCGCCGCCGCCAGCCCGGCGAGCCCGAGTCCACCCCCGTCGACCTCGTGCGGCTGTCCGTGGGCATCGAGGACGTCGAGGACCTCTGGCGCGACCTCGACGCCGCGCTCCGCCTCGCCTGAGCGCCCCAGCTTTCCCGCCCAGGGCGGGAAAGCTCGACCTCGGGCAAGAACATTTCTTTCCCGAGGTCGCATGTTCCCGCCCTGGGCGGGAAAGCTGTGACAGGGCGAGGGGGGGTCAGTCGGTCTCGGGCTTGCGGGCCCGGGAGAGCAGGGCGTGGACGACGTCGGGCACCGAGATCCCCTCGTGCACGCACGCGCTCACCTGCTCGATGATCGGCACGTCGACGCCGTGGGCGCGGGCGAGGTCGAGGATCGAGGAGCACGACTTCACCCCTTCGGCCGTCTGGCGCGTGTGCTCCTGCACCTCGGCCACGCTCATGCCGCGACCCAGCCCCACCCCGAAGGAGTGGTTGCGCGACAGCGGCGACATGCACGTCGCGATGAGGTCGCCGACGCCGGCGAGCCCGGCGAAGGTCCGCGCGTCGGCCCCGAGCGCGACGCCGAGCCGCGTCATCTCGGCCAGCCCGCGGGTGATGATCGAGGACTTCGTGTTGTCGCCCAGGCCCATGCCCTCGGCCATGCCGACGGCGAGCGCGATGACGTTCTTCACCGCTCCGCCGACCTCCGCGCCGACGAGGTCGGTCGAGGTGTACGGGCGGAAGTAGCTCGTCGCGCAGGCCGCGGCGACGAGGTCCGCCGCGCCCTGGTCGGGGCAGGCCACGACGGTCGCCGCCGGCTGGCGCTGGACGATCTCGCGGGCGAGGTTCGGCCCGGAGACGACGGCGATGCGCTCGGTGGGCACCCCCCCGACCTCGCTGATGACCTCGCTCATCCGCTTCGTCGTGCCGAGCTCGACGCCCTTCATCAGCGAGACGACGACGCCCTGGCTCAGCACGTCGCCCCACGCCCCGAGGTTCTCCCGCAGCGACTGGCTCGGCACGGACAGCACGACGACCTGCGCGCCGTCGGCCGCCTCGGCCGGGTCGGTCGTCGCCGAGATCGACTGCGGCAGCTCGTGGTCGGGCAGGTAGTCCTCGTTGCGCCCGCGGTTGATCTGCGCGACGAGCTCGGGGCGCCGGGCCCAGATGCTCACGTCGTTGCCGCCGTCGGCGAGCACCGTGGCGAAGGCGGTGCCCCAGCTGCCGCCCCCGAAGACCGCGACCTTGCTCATGCTGCTCCTCCTGAGTCGAGCCGTCCGCGCGCGTGGCGGTAGTCGCCGGTCGTCGCGATGCCGTGGGCCTGGGGGTCGAAGCGCACCGCGGGCGCCCGCTCCCCGCGCAGCTGCTCCACCTCGTGAGTGATCGCCGCCATGATCCGGTCGGTCGCCTCCATGACGACGACCGTCGTGAGGTCGCGCTCGTAGAGGTCGCTGAGGTCGACCGGCGGGCCGAAGCGGATGTGGGTCGTGCGGCGCGGCAGCAGGCGCGGGACCTTCGCGTACTGCGGCAGGATCGCCTGCGGCCCCCACTGGGCGATGGGGATGACGGGGCAGCGGGCCTCGAGCGCGAGCCGCGCCGCGCCGGTCTTGCCGCGCATCGGCCACTCGTCGGGGTCACGGGTCAGGGTGCCCTCGGGGTAGATCGCGACGCACCGGCCCTGCTCGAGCGCAGGGACGGCGTCGCGCAGCGCGGACGCGGCGTCGTGCCGCTCGCGGTAGACCGGCACCTGACGGGCCTGGCGCATGATCGGCCCGAGCCACCACGACTCGAAGAGCTCGCTCTTGGCCATGAAGGTCGGCGCGATCCCCTCGTCGTAGAGCGTGTGCGCCCACGGGAAGGGGTCGAGATAGGAGATGTGGTTCGGCGTCACGAGGAAGCCGCCCGACCTCGGCACGTGCTCCAGCCCGGTCACCGAGTACGGCGTGAGCGCGCGCAGCAGCGGGCGCAGCACGGTGGCGACGAGGCGGTACATCCACGGCACCTGCGTGCGGTGCTCGGCCACGGCGCCTCCTGCTCGACCTCGTCGTCCCGCCCGCCGACGTCCGGTCGGGCTGCGGTCACCATAGCCAGGATTAGGGTTGCGGCCATGCAGGCCACGGTTTTCTCGAACGACGCGGACGGCGTCGTCCTCGTCACCGACACCGGTCGCCGGCTGCGCGCGCCGTTCTCGGCCTTCGCGGGCAGCGGCCTCATCCACGTGCGACCCGGTCAGCGGCTGTCGGTCGAGCTCGGTGCAGACGACCAGGTCAGCCGCGCGCGGGTCGTCGGGATCGGCGAGGGCGAGCGGATCGACTGAAGACGCCGCACGCCCACGACCGGGGGTCGTGGGCGTGCGCGGGTCGGGGCGAAGGGGGATCAGCTCGCGCTCTTCTTCGCGGCCTTCTTCGCCGGCGTGCTCTTCGCCGTGCCCGACGAGGTCTTCTTCGCCGGGGTCTTCTTCGCCATGCTCGACGTGGTCTTCTTCGCCGTGCTCGTGGACGCCGTCTTCTTCGACGCCGTGCTCTTCGACGCCGTGCTCTTGGCGGCCGTCTTCTTCGCCGGCGCGCTCTTGGCTGCCGCGCTCTTCGACGCCGTCTTCTTCGGCGCCGTGCTCTTCGACCCCGTGCTCTTCGACGCCGAGCTCGTGGCGGCGGACGAGCGCCGCGCCGCGGCCCCTCCCCCGAGGCCGGCGACCTTCGCCGCGGTGTCGACCGCCGAGGCGACCGTCCCGGCGGCGGCCCGCGCGACGGCCGGAGCAGCCTTGGGCAGCGAGGTCGGGTTGGCGACGTAGCCCTTGAAGCTCGTGGCCGCCTTGAAGCGCGGGACCGAGGTCTTCGGGATCTTCACCGGCTCGCCGGTCTGCGGGTTGCGCCCCGTCCGCGCGGCCCGCGCCGCCTTCTCGAAGGTCCCGAATCCCGTGATCGCGACCTTGCCCCCCTTGCTCACCTCGCGCACGATGGCGTCCAGCACCGCGTCCAGCGCGTCGGTGGCGGCCTTGCGGCTGCCGAGGCTGGCCTCGATCGACTTGATGAGTTCTGCCTTGTTCACGTTCGCTCCACAGGTACGTCTGCGCCGGGGTCCCCGGCAGGTGGACGACCGGGCGACGTTGCCCGGTCACCCCCGACGGTAGAACGCGTGGCGGCCCGCCGAGGCGGCAACGAGCAGACTGGGTGGGCGAATTCGTCACCGGGCGAAGGGGGTTCCCCCTTCGCCCGGGTCTCAGACCGGCTGGGTCGTGGGCTTGAAGGCGGGCCGGCCGGCCTCGAAGGCGTCGATGTCCTCGGCGTGCGAGAGGGTGAGGCCGATGTCGTCGAGGCCCTCGAGCAGACGCCACCGCGTGTAGGCGTCGACCTCGAAGGGGTAGACGCTCTCGCCGGCCGTCACGGTGCGGGCGGTGAGGTCGACGGTGATCTGCGCACCGGGCTCGTTCTCGAGGTACTTCCACAGCAGCTCGACGTCGTCCTGGCTGACGATCGCGGTGAGCAGGCCCTGCTTGCCGGAGTTGCCACGGAAGATGTCGGCGAAGCGGCTGGAGATGACGACGCGGAAGCCGTAGTCCATGAGCGCCCACACGGCGTGCTCACGCGAGGACCCCGTGCCGAAGTCCGCGCCCGCGACGAGGACCGAGCCCTGCGCGAAGGCCGGCTGGTTGAGCACGAAGGTCTCGTCACCGCGCCAGGCGGCGAAGAGCCCGTCCTCGAAGCCCGTGCGGGACACGCGCTTGAGGTAGACGGCGGGGATGATCTGGTCGGTGTCGACGTTGCTGCGGCGCAGCGGGACGCCGACCCCGGTGTGGGTGGTGAACTTCTCCATTGCTCAGCTCCTCGCGCTGCTGGCGCCGTCGGCGCCGACGGGGGTGGGGTCGAGGTCGGCCGGGCTGGCCAGCGTGCCGCGCACGGCGGTGGCGGCCGCGACGAGCGGGCTCACGAGGTGGGTGCGCCCGCCCTTGCCCTGACGGCCCTCGAAGTTGCGGTTCGACGTCGACGCGCTGCGTTCGCCGGGGGCGAGGATGTCGGGGTTCATGCCCAGGCACATCGAGCAGCCGGGCAGGCGCCACTCGGCGCCGGCCGCCGTGAAGACCTCGTCGAGGCCCTCGGCCTCGGCCTGGAGGCGCACGCGCGCCGAGCCGGGCACGACGAGCATCCGCACGCCGTCGGCGACGCTGCGTCCGCGCACGACCTCGGCGGCAGCACGCAGGTCCTCGATGCGGCCGTTGGTGCACGAGCCGACGAAGACGGTGTCGACGGCGATGTCGCGCAGCGGCGTGCCGGCGGTCAGGCCCATGTACTCGAGGGCGCGGGCGGCGGCGACCCGGTCGGACTCGTCGCCGAAGGACTCGGGGTCGGGCACGGCGTCGCCGAGGGGCGCGCCCTGGCCGGGGTTGGTGCCCCAGGTGACGAAGGGGGTCAGGCTCGCCGCGTCGATCTCGACGACGGCGTCGAAGGTCGCGTCGTCGTCGGTGCGCAGCTCGCGCCAGGCGGCGACGGCGTCGTCCCAGTCCTGGCCCTTCGGCGCGTGCTCGCGCTCGCGCAGGTACTCGAAGGTCGTCTCGTCGGGCGCGATGAGCCCGGCGCGGGCACCGGCCTCGATCGACATGTTGCACACGGTCATCCGCGACTCCATCGACATGGCCTCGATGGCCGGGCCGCGGTACTCGAGGACGTAGCCCTGGCCGCCGCCGGTGCCGATCTTGGCGATGACGGCGAGGATGATGTCCTTCGCGGTGACGCCGGGGGCCGGCTCGCCGACGACCTCGATCGCCATGGTGCGGAAGGGCTTGAGCGAGAGGGTCTGCGTGGCGAGGACGTGCTCGACTTCGCTCGTGCCGATGCCGAGCGCGATCGCGCCGAAGGCCCCGTGCGTCGAGGTGTGGCTGTCGCCGCAGACGACCGTCATGCCGGGCTGGGTGAGACCCAGCTGCGGGCCGACGACGTGGACGATGCCCTGCTCCGCGTCACCCATGGGGAAGAGACGGACGCCGAACTGCTCGCAGTTGCTGCGCAGGGTCTCGACCTGGGTGCGGCTCACCGGGTCGGTGATCGGCCCCGGGGTCGTCGGCACGTTGTGGTCCTCGGTGGCGAGGGTGAGATCGGGGCGGCGCACGCCGCGACCGGCCAGACGCAGCCCCTCGAAGGCCTGCGGGCTCGTCACCTCGTGGAGCAGGTGGAGGTCGATGTAGAGCAGGTCCGGCTCGCCCTCGGCACGTCGCACGACGTGTGCGTCCCACACCTTCTCGGCCAGGGTCTTGCCCATCGCTTGCTCCTGCTCTGCGTGTCGTGACGGTCGCCGACGACGCCGGCGGCCGTGTCCGTCCTGTCGAGGTTCGCACGGCTCCGGGGGGCCAGAGGTTGCGTCTCATGAGGTGAGATGCCAGTATCAGCACATGGACAACGGAAGTGGCGTCGGCGTACTCGACAAGGCCGCCGTCGTGCTGAGCGCCCTCGAGGCCGGCCCTTCGACACTCGCCCAGCTCGTCACGGCGACCGGTCTGGCGCGCCCGACCGCGCACCGCCTCGCGGTCGCGCTCGAGCACCACCGGCTCGTCGGGCGTGACATGCAGGGGCGCTTCATCCTCGGCCCGCGCCTGGGCGAGCTCGCCGCCTCGGCGGGCGAGGACAAGCTCCTCGTCGCGGCCGCCCCGGTGCTCGGCGCCCTGCGCGACCACACGAACGAGTCGGCCCAGCTCTTCCGCCGCCAGGGCGAGCACCGCGTTTGCGTCTCGGCCGCGGAGCGACCGGTCGGTCTGCGCGACTCGATCCCGGTCGGCGCGACCCTGAGCATGCTCGCCGGCTCCGCCGCGCAGGTGCTCCTCGCGTGGGAGGAGCCGGACCGGCTGCACCGCGGCCTCCACGGCGCCGCCTTCAGCGCGACGATGCTCTCGCAGGTGCGTCGTCGCGGGTGGGCGCAGAGCGTCGGCGAGCGGGAGGCGGGCGTCGCGTCGGTCTCCGCCCCCGTGCGCTCCCCCTCCGGCCGCGTCATCGCCGCCGTGTCGATCTCCGGGCCCATCGAGCGCCTGTCGCGCCAGCCCGGTCGGCTGCACGCCGCGACGGTCATCGCCGGCGCCAACAAGCTCACCGAGGTCCTCGAGCGCCACGCGAAGGCCGCCGAGGTGGCCGACCGCGACACCGAGTAGCCCGCCCCTCCCCCTTCGCGAGGTATGGCGATCCGCCGCAGATCCCCCCGATCTGGCGGCGGATCGCCATATCTGGGCGAAGGGGTGGGGCGAGGGGCGCGAAGGGGGGGTGCCGCGGGGAGCGCCCACCGCCCCCGAGACGACGAAGACCCCCGCTCTGACGAGCGGGGGTCTTCGACCGATGTAGCCCCGACGGGATTCGAACCCGCGCTACCGCCTTGAGAGGGCGGCGTGCTAGGCCACTACACAACGGGGCCATTGCTGCTCTGCGACTGCGTGAGCCGCTCGGACAACGAAGGAGACCTTACCCGTAAGGGCTCGGATTCTCCGAATCCGTCTGTCTCGCCAGAAGGCGGGACGACCAGCGCTGGGGTACCAGGACTCGAACCTAGAACGACTGAACCAGAATCAGCTGTGTTGCCAATTACACCATACCCCAAGGGGGTACCACCGCTCCTTCGTGACGAGTCACGCGCGAGCAGCGCACCGAGGGATGATGCTAGCCAAGATGGCCGCTCGTCCCAAATCGCGCTCAGCCGAGCTCAGCCCGCAGCCGACGCAGACGCGCCAGGGTCGAGTGCTGGCCGAGGATCTCCATCGACTCGAAGAGCGGCGGGCTGATCCGCTGACCCGACACGGCGGTGCGCAGCGGGCCGAAGGCCAGACGCGGCTTGCGCCCCATCCCCTCGACGATCGCCGCGCGCAGCGCCGCCTCGATCTGCTCGGCGTGCCACTGGTTGCCCTCGCGCGCCTCGGCCGAGAGCACCCCGTCCGGCACGTGCAGGCCCTCGAGCGCGGTGATCGCCGCGTCGAGCACCGCGGGCGCGTCGTCCTTGAGCCCGTCCCGGGCGTCCTGGGCGATCTCGAGCTCGTCGTCGGCGACGTAGAAGGGCGCGACGAGCGCGGGCGCCTCGGACAGCAGCGCCATCCGCGTCGAGATGAGCTCGGTGATGCTGCGCAGGCGCGCCAGCTCGCCGAGCGAGGGGTTCTCGCCGAGGACGCCCGCGGTCTGCAGGTAGGGCAGCAGCCGTCCGGCGAGGTCGTCGACGTCGAGGTCACGGATGTACTGGCCGTTGAGCCAGTCGAGCTTCTTGAGGTCGAAGATCGGCCCGACCGTGTTGACCTTGCTCCACGCGAAGTCGCGGCTGAAGTCGGCGAAGGTGAACTTCTCGACGTCGGTGCCGTCCTCCCCCTTCGCCGGCGGGTAGGCCAGCAGGCCGAGGAAGTTGACGACCGCCTCCGGCAGGTAGCCCTGCTCGCGGAACCACGTGAGACGCGCCCACGGGTTCTTGCGCTTGGAGATCTTGCTCTTGTTCTCGTTGCGCAGCAGCGGCATGTGGGCGAACTTCGGCGGGGTGAGGCCGAGCCACCGGTAGAGCAGCACGTGCTTGGGGGTCGAGGAGATCCACTCCTCGCCGCGCACGACGTGGGTGATGCCCATCTCGTGGTCGTCGACGACGACGGCGAGGTGGTAGGTCGGGAAGCCGTCGGCCTTGAGGATGACCTGGTCGTCGGGGCGCGGCGCCGACACGGTGCCGCGGATGACGTCCTCGAAGGTCGTCGGCGCGTCCTCGGGCACGAGCATGCGCACGACAGGCGTCTCGGTGAAGCCCTCGAGCTCGGCGCGCTCCTCGCGCGTCTTGCCCACGCACATGCGGTCGTAGCCGGTCGGCTGCTTGAGCTTCTGCTGGCGCTCGCGCATCGCCGACAGGCGCTCCGTGGAGCACCAGCAGTGGTAGGCGTGGCCGTCCGCGATGAGCCGCTCGACGTACGGGCGGTAGGTGTCGAGGCGCTCGCTCTGGCGGTAGGGCGCGTACGGGCCGCCGACGTCCGGGCCCTCGTCCCACGTCAGGCCCAGCCAGCTCAGGGTGTCGTAGAGCTGGGCCTCGCTCGTCGCGTCGAAGCGCGCTCGGTCGGTGTCCTCGACCCGCAGGACGAAGGAGCCCTCCTGCTGGCGGACGAAGGCGAGGTTGAAGAGGGCCATGTAGGCCGTGCCGACGTGCGGGTCGCCGGTGGGCGACGGGGCGACGCGGAGGCGGGGACGGCTGGGCGCGGAGGGGGTCTGCTCGGTCATGATCCCCCGAGTCTAGGGAGTCCGCCGATCAGTCGGGGTAGCGCTCCGCGAGGGCGTCGGTCATCGGGTCCCACGTGTGGCCCCACACCCCCTCGCCGAGCCCGGCGCCGACCGCCGCGCCCTCGCCGACGTCCTCCTGCCAGTCGGTGAGGTCGCCGTCGCCGAGCCCGACGAGACCGCCGACGAGACCGCCGAGGCCGGCGCTCGTGCCGACGACGACGTCGCGCTCCGGGCTCGGCGGGGTGTCGAGGACGATCTGGGTGCCCGGGGCGTCGGGCAGACCGGTCGCCTGCTGCAGCCCGGTGAGCCCGTCGGTGGAGACGCTGTACGCCCGCATCTGACCGGCACCGGCCTCGGCGAGCACGCTCGCGCCGGTCGAGCCGTCGGCGCGCATCGCGGCGGCCTCGGCGGCGGTGGTCGGGTGGATCCCTGCGGCGTCGAAGGTCACCGCGGGCTGGCCGGTGGCGAGCCCGGCGGCGGCGGCGAGCCCGCCGCCGAGGCTGTGCCCGGTGAAGGTGACCTCTCCCCCGGTCGCCGCCTGCACGTCGAGCCCGAGCTGCATCGCGGCCGTGTACTGCGGGTCGCCGGCGCCGAGGGCCTGCCGGCCGTTGGTCACCCAGTCCTCGCCCTCGACGCTGCCCTGGAAGGCGACGACGTAGCCGCCGTCCTCGGTGCGGAAGACGTAGGCCTGCGGGGTCGAGTCCGGGCCGAAGCGCGCGGGGTCGAGCCCGAGCTCGGTGAGCTCGGCGGCGCTGACCTCGGTGTACCCCTCGGGCAGCGCCGGCTGCTGGTAGCCGATGACGGGCACGCCGTGCAGCGGGTGCCTCGTGCCCTGGGCGTAGAAAGCCAGGCCCCACAGGTCCCGGTCGACGGGCTGGCCCTCGGTGCCGCGCACGTCGTCGTCGAAGGTGGACCTACCGGGTGGCGACTGGGGCGTGGGTCCCTGGGGCAGTCGTCCACCGCCGAAGGGAGCGACGGAGCCGCCCGCAGACCCGCTGGCTCCCCCGCCGACCTGCCCGCTCGCGTCCTGCTGCTCCTGGGCCTGGCGCTGCAGCTCTGCCGCCAGCGCGTCGAGCATCTGCGAGCACCGCTCGAGATCTCCTCGGGCACGCGCCCACCGGTGCGCGAAGCGCTCGAGGTCGTCTCCCTCCCAGGCCCCCTGGAGGGTGACGAGCTGGGCGCGACCGCTGTCACCGACCTGCGTCGTCTGCCGTGCCGTCGCCGTCAGCCGCGCGCTGATCTCGCGCAGGACGGCGGCGTCGGCGCCGTGCGTCAGCGTCATCGCCGCTCCTCACCCCGGGGTCGCGTGCACCGTAACCAGGGGGTGAGGGCGGGCGCGATGGGGAGGACTCCCCTGTCGTGTCAGTCCTCGGCGGCGACGAAGGGGTTGGACAGGGTCCCGATCTGGGCGATCTCGACCTCGACCCGCTGCCCGGCGACCACCCGGCCGACACCCGCGGGGGTGCCGGTGAGGATGACGTCGCCGGGCAGGAGGGTGAAGGCCTTGCTCGCGTAGGAGACGAGCTCGGCGACGCCGTGCACCATGTCCGAGCTGTGCCCGTCCTGGGCCACCTCGCCGTCGAGCGTGGTGACGATGTCGACGGACTGCGGGTCGAGGTCGGTCTCGATCCACGGCCCGAGCGGGCAGAAGGTGTCCAGGCCCTTGGCCCGGGCCCACTGCCCGTCACCGCGCTGGAGGTCGCGCGCGGTGACGTCGTTGGCGATCGTGTAGCCGAAGATCACCTTCTTCACCTCCTCGGGCTCGATGTCCTTGCACATCCGCCCGATGATCACGGCGAGCTCTCCCTCGAAGGAGACCTCTTTCGTGATCGGCGGGATGACGACGGGGTCGCCCGGGCCGACGACCGCGGTGTTCGGCACGAGGAACATCATCGGCTCGGCCGGGACCTCGTTGCCCATCTCCGCGGCGTGGTCGGCGTAGTTGCGCCCGATCCCGATGATCTTGCTGCGCGGGATCACGGGCGCGAGCAGCCGCACCTCCTCGACCGTCGTCGTCCGTCCGGTCAGCTCGATCCGCTGGTAGAGCGGGTCGCCGCTGACCTCGGCGATCTTCGTCCCGTCGCCGTCGACCAGGCCGTAGACCGGGTCATCTCCTGTGGTGTACCTCGCGATGCGCACGGGGTCACCCTAGTTCGAGGCCCTCACAGCTCGGCGACGACGGCCGTGGCCATCCGTGCGTAGCCCTCGTCCGTGGGGTGGATGTCGCCCTGGCTGCAGTAGTACGTCCAGTCGCAGATGAGCGAGACGTTGCGCGGGAGGGTGCCGAAGGACGCGCTCTTGCGCGGACGCCAGCTGTCCGTGTGGAAGTACGTCGAGACCTTCGCGACGTCGGCGCGGCCCTCGAAGGCGGCGAAGGAGACGACACCGGTGAGCAGGTGCGAGAAGATCAGCGACTGCTTGGCGGTCTCCTGGCCGGCGGCACCCTTGACCCACTCGCCGAGGAAGACGTCGTAGTTGTCGAGCACGACGATCTGGGCGTTCGGGGCGGCGGCGCGCAGCCGGCGCACGATCTCGGCGAGGTTGGTCGTCAGCGTCGTCGTCGCCTTCTGGATGCACTCGGCGTCGACCGAGCCCGAGCGGGCGCAGGGGACGACGTCGTTGCCCCCGAGGCTGAGGGTGATGGTGCGGACGTTCGTGCGGCCCTTCATGAAGGCCTCGGCGCGCGCCATCTGGCTGCCCTCGCCGTAGTCGCAGCGCCCGCCCTTGAGGAAGGTCGTGCTCGTCTCGCCGCTGCAGCCGAAGGTGCGGATGTCGGTGTTGCGGTTCGTCGCGCGGACCGCCTTGAGGACGGCGCCGTTGTACCCGGCGCGCGGCTGGTCCTTCGTCTGCGGCTGGTAGCCCATCGAGAGGGAGTCGCCGAGGCTCATGTAGTAGCCGTAGGGGCCGGGCGGGTTGATCGGGGCCGCCGGGGCGGCCGCGCCGGTCACGCGCTCGGAGTGGGTCGGCAGCGCCTGGACGGCCCCGGCTCCGAGACCGAGGGCTGCGGCCGCCGCGACGAGCGCGGCGGCGGTCCGGGAGCGGGCGAAGGGGTGAGCACGACGCGGCATGGCGTCCTCCATCTGACAGGGGGTGGCGGCCGCGTCCTCGCAGGTCGGCGGCGGTGGCGGTGCCTCACCCTAAGCCGCGGCAGGGCGGTCCGCAGGCCGTTCCGACGGAACTACCCTGGAGGGGTGACGGCTCCCCCTTCGACCCTCGTGCCGCGGGAGCAGTGGCTCCCGCTGGCCCGGGCCCACGAGGAGGCCGTCGACGCCCTCACGGCGGGGCACCGCGAGCGCCGGGCGCGCGGCGAGAAGCACCCCGTCGAGGACTTCCTCTTCGACTACTACCGCCATCGCGTGGGTCACCTGCGCCGCTGGCACCCGGGCCACGGGGTCGTGCTCGGGGACGCACCGGAGTACGAGGGGCGCACGGGCTACGTCGTGCAGGACGGGGCCGCCGAGGTGGACCTCGACGAGGTGCTCGAGCGCCGGGGCGCGTCCGTCGAGCGCGTGCGCGCCCTGCTCACGGCGACCCTCGGACGACCCGCGCACCTCGGCTGCTTCGGGATGCACGAGTGGGCGATGGTCTACCGGCTCGCGCCCGGCGAGCAGCGGCACGAGCAGCTGCCGCTGCGTCTGGGCCAGGCGGCGACCGACGAGGTCGTCGAGCGCTCCACGGTGCGGTGCAGCCATTTCGACGCGTACCGCTTCTTCACCGAGCCGGCACGGCCCCTCAACGCGCTGCGCCCGACCCGCGAGGCGCAGGTCGCGATGGAGCAGCCCGGATGCCTCCACGCCGGGATGGACCTCTACAAGTGGTGCTTCACGCTCGCTCCGCTCGTGCCCTCCGCGCTGACGCTCGACGCCTTCCTCCTCGCCCGCGAGATCCGTGTGCTCGACATGCAGGCCAGCCCCTACGACGTCAGCGCGTACGGCCTCGACGCCGTGGCTGTCGAGACGCCCGCGGGGCGGGCGGAGTACGCGCGGCGCCAGCGCGACTTCGCCGTGCGCTCGGACGCCCTGCGACGACGGCTGCTCGAGGCGCTGCCGGCCTGACGCCTCAACCGGCGAGGGTGAGCCCGAGGTGCAGCTCGAGGCGGTCGCGGCCGTCGGCGAGGGAGAGCCCGGTGACGCGCTCGACCCGTGAGAGCCGGGCGTAGACGCTCTGCCGGTGCAGCCCGAGGGTGCGCGCCGTCACCGCGACCGACCCGGCGGCGTCGAGGTAGGTGCGCGCCGTGCGCACGAGGTCGGGGTCGCCGGCGTCGAGCAGGGCGCGCACGCCGGGGGTGAGGGCGGCCGAGACGACCTCCGCCGCGGCCGGCCCGCCGAGCAGGCGGCGCACGCCGAGGTCGGACCACCACGCGCTGACCGGACCGGTCGAGCCCTGGCCGACGGCCGCCACCGCGGCACGGGCCTGCTCCCACGACCGAGTGGCCTCGGCGAGCGGCGCCGGGTCGCCCACGCCGACGACGAGCTCGTCGGCGGGCAGGTGGCGCGAGACCGCGCGGACCGCCTGCTCGACGACGGCCTGCGCCTCGGCGCGGGCCCGCTCCTGCGGCACGGGGACGACGAGCACGCTGCGGCTGTCCCGGTCGGCGACCCCGACCCGTCGGGGCAGACCGCCCCAGCCCTGGAGGTGCTCGGGCACGACCGCTCCCCCGCGGCGCGCGACGAGCGCGACGACGGCCCGCGTCGCCGGGTCGACGCCGAGGTCGTGCGCGAGGGCGCGGGCCGCGGCGTCCTCGGTGGAGCGGGTCGCGTCGAGCAGCTCGTGGACGAGACGCCCGGTCTCGCGACGGGTGACGACGAGCCGGGCGATGATCTCGCCGGCCTCCTCGGCGAGCACCTCGGCCTCGTGCACCCGCTCGGCGTTGATCTGGACCCCGTCGGGCTCGATGGCCCACAGGTAGCCCTGCACGACCCCACGCCCCCAGGCGGGCAGGCAGAGCCGGGGGTGCGTCCCGCGCTCGGGGTTGGCGGGGATGCGCACCGGCCCGCGGGCGTGGGCGATGCCGAAGCCCTCGAACCACTCGCGGGTCTGCGCGCTCGCGCCCCGCCCGAGGATCGTCTCGGTGCGCACCGGGTCGGCCGCGTCGGGCTGAGCGGCGAAGGCGAGCAGGCGGAAGCGCCTGTCCTCCAGCGTGACCGGCGCCTCGAGCAGGCCGGAGACCTCGTCGACGACGTCCTGCACGTCGGCCACGGGCGGGTCCCCCTTCGCTCTCGGCTCGGTCATCTCGTCAGACAGATGTCTGACGAGATGGACGCATCGTCAGACACGTGATGATGGCACGCCGTCCTGGACAGGCCTACCGTCGAGAGCATGACGACTCCTCCCACGACCCGGACCGCCACCGACGCCGGCTCCGAGCACGGCTCGGACCGCGCCGTCGCCGAGCTGCTCGCCCTGGCCGACGACGCCGTCGCCCTCGCCGACCGCTGGGCCGCCGCCACCGAGGCGGGGCAGACGAAGAAGGAGGCCGCGACCACCGGTCAGCTGGCCTCCCTCCTCTCCGACCAGGCCGGCCTCGACCTCGCCGTGCGCTTCGTCGACAAGGTCGTGCGCCCCGAGGACCGCGCGGTCGCCGCGAAGGAGCTCGCCTCCCTCTCCGCCTCCGACGCCGCCTTCCTCGGCACCGTCGACAAGACCCTGCTGCGCGCCGGCGCCCTCGCGGCCCGCGTCGCCCCCGGTGTCGTCGTGCCCGTCGCCCGGGCCCGCATGCGCCAGATGGTCGGCCACCTCCTCGTCGACTCGCGCGACCCCGCGCTCGGCAAGCACCTCGCGGCCGCCCGCGAGGAGGGCTTCCGGCTCAACATCAACCTCCTCGGCGAGGCCGTCCTCGGCGAGGACGAGGCGGCGACCCGCACCGAGCGCACCCGCCAGCTGCTCGAGCGCGCCGACGTCGACTACGTCTCGATCAAGGTCTCCTCGCTCGTGAGCCAGATCGTCACGTGGGACACCGAGGGCACCGTCGCGCGCTGCCTCGAGCGGCTGCGCCCGCTCTACCGCGTCGCCGCGCAGTCGAGCCCGCGCAAGTTCGTCAACCTCGACATGGAGGAGTACCGCGACCTCGACCTCACCCTCGAGGTCTTCGAGCAGATGCTCTCCGAGCCCGAGTTCGCCGACCTCGAGGCGGGCATCGTCCTGCAGGCCTACCTGCCCGACGCCCTCCCCGCGATGGAGCGGCTGATCGACTTCGCCCGTCGGCGTCGCGCAGCCGGCGGCGCCGGGATCAAGATCCGGCTCGTCAAGGGCGCGAACCTCGCCATGGAGCAGGTCGAGGCCCAGCTGCACGACTGGGAGCAGGCGCCCTACGGCAGCAAGCCCGAGGTCGACGCCAACTACCTGCGCTGCGTCGAGCGCGCCCTGCGCGAGGACGCCGTCGAGGCGGGCGTGCGCATCGGCGTCGCGAGCCACAACCTCTACGACGTCGCGAGCGCCCACCTGCTCGCCGAGCGCCGGGGCGTGAGCGCGGCCCTCGACGTCGAGATGCTCCAGGGCATGTCGCCGAGCCAGGCCCGTGCGGTGCGCGACACCGTGGGCACGGTCATCCTCTACACCCCCGTCGTCGACCCCCGTGACTTCGACGCCGCGGTCTCCTACCTCGTGCGCCGCCTCGAGGAGAACGCCTCGCCGGAGAACTTCCTCCACGCCTTCTTCGCCGAGGGCGACCCGGCCGCGATGCCCGACCAGGAGATGCGCTACCGCCGCAGCATCACCGACATCCCGGCGACCTCCGTCGGCCCGCGCCGGGTGGCGCGCCGCGCGGAGATCGGCGAGACCTTCCACGGCACCCCCGACTCCGACCCGGCCCTGCCGGTGAACCGCGAGTGGGCGGCGCGCGCCGTCGCCGCGGGCGCCCCGACCCTCACCTCGCCGCACCTCGCCTCCGTCGAGGCCGTCGACGAGGTCGTCGAGCGGGCGAAGGGGGCGCACGCCGGCTGGGCGGGGCGTCCCGCCGCCGAGCGGGCCGCGGTGCTGCGCCAGGCCGCCCGTGAGCTCGACGGCCGCCGCGAGCAGCTGCTCGCGGTCATGGCCGCCGAGGCGGGCAAGACCGCCGCCGAGGGCGACCCGGAGATCTCCGAGGCCGCGGACTTCGCCGCGTACTACGCCGACCGGGCCCTCGAGCTCGAGGACGGGCCGATGACGGACGGGGCGCGGTTCACCCCGTCGCCCGTCACGCTCGTCACCCCGCCGTGGAACTTCCCCGTCGCCATCCCCATCGGCGGCGTGCTCGCGGCGCTCGCCGCCGGGTCGGCCGTCGTCATCAAGCCGGCGCCGCAGACGCCCGGGTGCGTCGAGGTCGCCGCCGAGGCGCTCCACGCCGCCGGTGTGCCCGCCGACGTGCTGCAGGTCGTGCGCACCGACGAGGACGAGGTCGGGCAGCACCTCATCGCCCACCGCGACGTCCACACCGTCGTGCTCACGGGCGCGTCCGAGACCGCCGAGCTCTTCGCGGGCTGGCGCTCGGGCCGCGAGGGCGGCGCACGCGTCTACGGCGAGACCTCGGGCAAGAACGCGCTCGTCGTCACCCCGTCGGCCGACCTCGACCTCGCGGTCGCCGACCTCGTCTCCTCGGCCTTCGGCCACGCCGGGCAGAAGTGCTCAGCTGCCTCGCTCGGCATCCTCGTCGGGTCGGTCGCGAGCTCGGAGCGCTTCCGCCGCCAGCTCGTCGACGCGGTCCGCTCGATCAAGGTCGGCTACCCCGTCGACCTGTCGACGCGCATGGGCCCGGTCATCGAGGCGCCCCAGGGCAAGCTGCTGCGGGCGCTCACCACGCTCGAGCCGGGCGAGACCTGGCTCGTCGAGCCGACGCAGCTCGACGAGTCCGGTCGGCTGTGGTCGCCGGGCCTGAAGGACGGCGTCGCGCCGGGCTCCTTCTTCCACCTCACCGAGGTCTTCGGTCCCGTGCTCGGCCTCATGCGGGCGGACTCGCTCGACGAGGCCCTGGAGCTGCAGAACGCGACGGCCTACGGCCTGACCGGCGGCATCCACAGCCTCGACGC
The DNA here is from genome assembly GCF_003721155.3 of Janibacter melonis. Lineage (NCBI taxonomy): Bacteria > Bacillati > Actinomycetota > Actinomycetes > Micrococcales > Intrasporangiaceae > Janibacter > Janibacter melonis. The sequence continues at coordinate 1,402,098 of NZ_CP044548.2, forward strand.
CCAGGAGGTCCAGGAGTGGACCGAGCGGGTGGAGGTCGGCAACGCCTACGTCAACCGGCACATCACCGGCGCGATCGTCGAGCGCCAGAGCTTCGGCGGCTGGAAGTCCAGCTCGGTCGGACCGGGCGCCAAGGCCGGCGGCCCCAGCTACGTCGCCCAGCTCGGCACGTGGGCGCCGGAGGGCCTGCCGACGAAGGGGGCGAAGGTCTCCCCCGCCGTGCAGCGCACGGTGGACGGCCTCGTCCACGTCCTCGGCGATCGGGTCGACGCCGACGGTCGCGCGATGCTCGACGCCGCCCTGGCCAGCGACGCGCTCGCGTGGGAGCAGGAGATCGGGGTCGAGCACGACCGCACCGGGCTCACGGTGGAGAGCAACGTCTTCCGCTACCGCCCTGTGCCGCGCGTCGTCGTGCGCGCCGGTGCCGACGCGTCGGTCGCCGAGGTCGTGCGCCTCGTCGCCGCCGCCACCCTCACCGGCACGCCGGCCCTCGTGTCGGCGGACCCAGACCTGCGTCTGCTGGGCTCGCTCGGTCACGTGCAGGTCGTCACGGCGAGCGACGAGGACTTCGTCGCCGGGGCGGTCCAGCAGGCCGGTCCCGCCGGCCGGGTGCGCGTCGTCGGCACGACGCCCGCAGCGCTCGCCGGGCTCGCGCCGACCGCTCTCACGGTGATCGACGGCCCGGTCCTCGCCAACGGCCGCCGCGAGCTGCTCACCTTCGTGCGCGAGCAGGCGATCAGCCGCACCCGCCACCGCTTCGGTCACGTCGAGCGCCACTGACCGGCGCTCGGTGAGCACGAATCGCCGCTACCCACCCGGCGTAGCGGCGATTCGCGCTCACCCAAGCGGACAGGGCTCTTCGCTGGTCGAGGTGCGAGGGCCCCTTGCTGGTCGAGGTGCGAGGGCCCGCCAGGGCCTGAGCCTCGAGACCACTGAGCCTCGAGACCACTGACCCTCGCGACCCCCTGCCTCAGCGGACGGGGACTCCCCCGCGCATGAGGCCGAAGGTGATGCCGTCGAGCAGCGCCTGCCAGGACGCCTCGACGATGTTCGCGGCGACGCCGATGGTCGTCCAGGACGTCGTGCCGTCGCTCGTCTCGATGAGCACACGGGTGACCGCGTCGGTGCCGTGAGCGGCGTCGAGGATGCGCACCCGGTAGTCGATGAGCTCGAGCTGCTCGATCTCGGGGTACACGACGACGAGCGCCTGGCGCAGCGCCTCGTCGAGCGCGTTGACGGGCCCGTTGCCCTCGCCGGTCGCGACGATCCGCCGCCCCCCGGCGTGCACCTTGACCGTCGCCTCGGACAGCGCCTCGACGTCGGCACCGCGCACGTCGGTGATCGCGCGCCACGACTCGACCTGCGCGTACTGCGTCGGCCCGGCCCCCACCTCGCGGCGCAGCAGCAGCTCGAAGCTCGCGTCCGCCGCGTCGAAGGTGTACCCGCGCTGCTCGAGCGTCTTCACCCGCGCCAGCACGCGCGCGAGCGTCTCGTCCTCCCCGTCGAGGTCGACGCCGATCTCCCGGCTCTTCAGCTCGACGGTCGCCCGTCCGGCCATGTCGGAGACGAGCATCCTCATGTCGTTGCCGACGGCCTTGGGCTCGATGTGCTGGTAGAGGTCGGGGTCGACCTTGATCGCGCTCGCGTGCAGCCCCGCCTTGTGCGCGAAGGCTCCCGCCCCGACGTAGGGCTGCCGCGAGAAGGGCGGGTGGTTCGTCACCTCGCTGATGGCGTGCGCGATGCGCGTGGCGTCCTGGAGCCGGTAGGGCTCGACGAGGTCCATGCCGAGCTTGAGCTGGAGGTTCGCGACGACGGTGACGAGGTCGGCGTTGCCGGTGCGCTCGCCGTAGCCGTTGACGGTGCCCTGCACGTGCGTCGCGCCGGCCTCGACCGCCGCCATCGTGTTCGCGACCGCGCACCCGGTGTCGTTGTGGCAGTGGATGCCCAGACGTGCCCCCGTGCTGGCGATGACGTCGGCGACGGCGTCGTGCACCTGGCCCGGCAGCATCCCGCCGTTCGTGTCGCACAGCGCGACGACCTCGGCCCCGGCGTCGGACGCGGCGCGCACGCAGGCGAGCGCGTACTCGCGGTCGAGCAGGTACCCGTCGAAGAAGTGCTCGGTGTCGACCATGACCGTGCGGCCCTGCGCGACGAGGTGGCTCACCGTGTCGGTGATCATCGCGAGGTTCTCCTCGCGCGTCGTGCGCAGCGCCCGCTCGACATGGCCGACGTGCGATTTCGCGACGAGGGTGATGACGGGGGCGCCGGAGTCGAGCAGGCCCTGCACCTGCGGGTCGCTCGCGGCGGACCCCCCGGCCTTGCGGGTCGACCCGAAGGCGGCGAGCGTCGCGGTGCGCAGGTCGAGCTCGGTCGCGGCCCGGGCGAAGAACTCGGTGTCGGTCGGGTTGGCCCCGGGCCATCCCCCTTCGACATGGGTGACGCCGAGGTCATCGAGGTGCCGCGCGATGACGAGCTTGTCCGCGACCGAGAGGTTGATCCCCTCCTGCTGGGCGCCGTCGCGCATCGTCGTGTCGTAGACGTGGAAGTCGGTGCTCATGGGTCCTCGGTCCGTCGGCGCCCGGGGATGGGCGAAGGGGGTGATCCCGCTCGTCGCGCCGGGTCCTGGCCGGGGGTGTGGCCTGGTCCTGGTCGCCGTCTCGGGGACTCCCCTGCTCCGCCCGAGACACGCAAAAGACCCCCCGGGTGCGGGAGGTCTGCGCGACGAGCGGGGCTCGTCGCGCCTAGGTAATAAGTCGGACCGCGGTGGCGGTCGTCGTCATCTCGGGCATCACCCCCACACCATGGCACCACCACGCCGACGGCGCGCGCCGGGGTCCGCATCGTGGGCACGTCGTCGGCAGGCTAGGACGCTGCCCCGTGCGTACGGGGCAGCACCGGAGTCGCCGGACCAAGGGGTCTCGTGCGCTCAGCGCAGAAGCCGCTCGAGGGTGGCGGCCACGCCGTCGTCGTCGTTGCTCGCGACGCTCTCGTCGGCGAGCGCGGTAACCGCGGGGTGCGCGTTCGCCACGGCGAAGGCCCGCCCGGCGAAGCGCAGCATCGGCAGGTCGTTGGGCATGTCGCCGAAGGCCCACACGTCCTGCGCGTCGATCTCGAGCTCGGCGCACCAGGCCCGCAGCGCGCTCGCCTTCGTCACCCCGGGGGCGGACATCTCGGCGAGCCCGCCCGCTCCCGAGTAGCTGAGGACGAGCCGGTCGGCGACGACCTCACCGGCCGCGACGAGGAACTCGTCGTCGGTGAGGTGCGGGTTGCGGGCGAGCAGCTTGCCCGCGCGCTCGTCGCCGAGCTCCTCGATGCGGTGGGTGCACACGAGGTCCTCGGGGTGGTCGTGGATCGCGGCGAACATCCGCTCGGCCGCCAGACCGCCGGCCCGCTCCGCCGCGAAGCCCGTGCCCGGCAGCTCGCGCCGCAGGTCGGCGACGACCTCGGCGAGCAGCTCGGGCTCGATCGTGCGCTCGGCGAAGACCCGCTGCTCGGCGACGTCGTAGCGGAAGGCGCCGTTGCCGCACACCGCGATCCCCCGCACGCCGACGACGTGGGCGAGCTCGTCGAGCCACCGGGGCGGACGGGCGGTGACGAGCACCGTCTCGACGCCCGCCGCCGCCACCGCCCGCAGCGCCCGTACGGAGCGGTCGGAGACCGTCCCGTCCGAGCGCAGCAGGGTCCCGTCGAGGTCGGTGGCGACGAGGCGGGGTCGGCGGGTCACGTCAGCGGCGGGGTCGGGGCGAGGCTCAGGCCAGCCGGGTGAGCCAGCCGCGCGTGTCCTCGGCGCGGCCGTACTGGATGTCGAGCAGCCGCGAGCGGATCGACCGGGTGACCTCGCCGCCCCCTTCGCCCGCGGTCGAGGCGGCCGAGCCGCCGTCCCACCGCAGCTCGCCGACGGGCGTGATGACCGCGGCCGTGCCGCACGCGAAGATCTCGGTGATCTCGCCGGAGGCGACGCCGTCCTTCCACTCCTCGATGGTGATCCGGTCCTCCTCGGGCTGGAGGTCGAGGTCCTTGGCGAGGGTGAGGATCGAGTCGCGGGTGATGCCCTCGAGGATCGAGCCCGTGAGCGCCGGGGTGCGCAGGCGCCCGTCCGAGGTGACGAAGAAGAGGTTCATCCCCCCGAGCTCTTCGATGTACGTGTGGGTCGCGGAGTCGAGGAAGACCGCCTGGTCGCAGCCGTGGTCGATGCCCTCGAGCTGACCGGCGAGCGAGGAGGCGTAGTTGCCGCCGCACTTCGCCGAGCCAGTGCCGCCCTCGCCAGCGCGGGCGTAGTGCTCGCTGACCCAGAGCTTGACCGGCGTGAGGCCACCGGTGAAGTACGCGCCGGCCGGGGAGGCGATGACCGAGTAGGTGACCTCGTGGGCGGGTCGCACGCCGAGGAAGGCCTCGGAGGCGTACATGAAGGGGCGCAGGTACAGGCTCGTCTCGCCGGTGCCGTAGGCGGGGACCCACGCCTCGTCGGTCTCGACGAGGGCGCGCAGCGAGCCGACGAAGTCCTCCTCGGACAGCGTCGGCAGCGCCAGGCGCTGGGCCGAGCGCGCCATGCGCGCGGCGTTGGCCTCGGGGCGGAAGGTCCACACAGACCCGTCCTCGTGGCGGTAGGCCTTCATCCCCTCGAAGACCTCCTGCGCGTAGTGCAGGACCGCGGCGGCCGGGCTCATCGCGATGGGGCCGAAGGGGTGGACGCGACCGTCGTGCCAGCCCCCGTCACGAGTCCACGTCGCCGTGACCATGTGGTCGGTGAAGTGGTTGCCGAAGCCGGGGTCGGCGAGGATCGCCTCGCGCTCGGCGTCGCTGCGGGGGGACGGGTGCTGCTCGTGGGTGTAGGACAGCGTCATCGGTGCTCCTGACGTGGGTGTGCGTCTGCTCTGGGCAGACTAGCGGCGGGGGGTGAGGGCGCCGCACCGACGTCGGGCGGAGCCCGGTCGACGAAGGGGGTGACGGGGCGCGGGCTAGAGACGAGCGGCGACGGCGTCGCCGATCTCGCTCGTGCTGCGTACTCGGTCGCCACGCTCGGCGAGGTCGGCCGCGACGGCCGCCTCGACCCGCGCGGCCTCGTCGGCGCGGCCGACGTGGGCGAGCAGGAGGGAAGCGGAGAGGATCGCGGCGGTGGGGTCGGCCATGCCCTGGCCGGCGATGTCGGGCGCCGACCCGTGGACCGGCTCGAACATGCTCGGAGCGGCCCCGGTGGGGTTGATGTTGCCGCTCGCGGCGAGGCCGATGCCGCCGGCGACGGCCGCGGCGATGTCGGTGATGATGTCGCCGAAGAGGTTGTCGGTGACGATGACGTCGAAGCGGGCCGGGTCGGTCGCGAGGAAGATCGTCGCGGCGTCGACGTGCTGGTAGGCGGTCTCGACGTCGGGGAACTCGGCGCCGACCTCCTCGACCGTGCGACGCCAGAGGTGACCGGCGTTGGTGAGCACGTTGTGCTTGTGCACGAGGGTGAGGTGCTGGCGCGGGCGCGCCTGCGCGCGGGCGAAGGCGTCACGCACGACCCGCTCGACGCCGAAGCGCGTGTTGACGCTCGTCTCGGTGGCGATCTCGTGGGGCGTGCCGACGCGCAGCGCACCGCCGTTGCCGACGTAGGGGCCCTCGGTGCCCTCGCGGACGACGACGAAGTCCAGGCCCTTGCTCGTCACGTGGTCGGCGAGGGGGCTCGTCACGCCGGGGTAGAGCTTGGCCGGGCGCAGGTTGACGTAGTGGTCGAGCGCGAAGCGCAGCGGCAGCAGCACGCCGCGCTCGAGGACGCCGGAGGGGACGCTCGGGTCGCCGATGGCCCCGAGCAGGATCGCGTCGTGCCCGCGGATCTCCTCGACGACCGAGTCGGGGAGGGTCTCGCCGGTGGCATGCCAGCGGGTCGCGCCGAGGTCGTAGTCGGTCGTGCTCGCGTCGACGCCGGTCGCCGAGAGCACCTTGAGCGCCTCCGCCACGACCTCCGGACCGATCCCGTCGCCCCCGATGACCGCGAGGTCGAGGGTGCCCGAGGAGGCCTGCGAAGGGGTGTCCACCTGCGTCTGCGTCATGCCCCCGAGGCTACGACGCAGTCCCGTGATGTGGACACCGTGTCCCACATAGCGGTCCAGCAGGAGCCGTGATGGTCGAGGTGCGAAGGCCGCCCAGGCCTGAGCCTCGAGACCACCCGCCCAGAAGGAGCTGTTGCCCAGACGTTGGCGCCGGCACCGGTTGCAGCACGAGCGCCCGCCGACGTCCCGAGCAGTGGTCTCGAGGCTCGCTGGCGCTCGCACCTCGACCAGCGAACGGACGGAGCGCAGGCGCGGGAGGGTTCGCGGAGCATCAAGCGGACCGGACCGCAGCCGAGGGCGCGCAGCGCCCGAGGCGGAGGGAGGACCAAGGCTCCGCGGGCCCTGCTGCGCCGGAGCGGTGAGTGGTCTCGAGGCTCGCTGCTCGCACCTCGACCCGCGATCGGGGCGGGACGAGGTCAGTCGACGAGGCGGGCGGCGCCCTTGTCGGCGGACTGGGCGAACTTGGCGAAGATCTTCAGCGCCGGGGAGACGGGGCGGTCGCGGTCGACCGGGGTCCACCCCTTCGCGTCCTGCTCCTCGCGCCGGGCGGCGAGCTCCTCGTCGTCGACGAGCAGCTGGACCCGGCGGTTCGGGATGTCGAACTCGATGACGTCGCCGTCGCGGACCAGCCCGATGGCGCCGCCGGCAGCGGCCTCCGGCGAGACGTGGCCGACGGACAGGCCCGAGGAGCCCCCGGAGAAGCGACCGTCGGTGATGAGCGCGCACTTCGGTCCCAGGCCCACGCCCTTGAGGTACGAGGTCGGGTAGAGCATCTCCTGCATCCCCGGCCCCCCCTTCGGGCCCTCGTAGCGCACGACGACGACGTCGCCGGCCTGCACGCCGCCGGAGAGGATCATCGACACCGCGTCCTCCTGGCTCTCGGCGACCCGCGCCGGTCCGGAGAAGCTCCACTGGTGCTCGGGCACGCCGGCGGTCTTGACGATGCACCCGTCGGGGGCGAGGTTGCCGTGGAGGACCGCCAGGCCCCCTTCGCTGGTGAAGGCGTGCTCGACGGAGCGGATGCAGCCGCCCTCGCCGTCGGTGTCCAGGCTCGTCCACCGGTTCGTCGAGCTGAAGGCCTCGGTCGTGCGCACACCACCGGGGGCGGCGTGGAAGAGCTCGGTCGCCTTCGCCGTCGCGGCCCCGCTGCGGATGTCCCAGTCGGAGAGCCACTGCGCCAGCGAGGGCGAGTGGACCGCGCGGACCTCGGTCTCGAGCATGCCACCGCGGTGCAGCTCGCCGAGGATCGCGCTCACGCCACCGGCGCGGTGCACGTCCTCCATGTAGTAGTCGGTGCTGTTCGGGGCGACCTTGACCAGGCACGGCGTGACCCGCGACAGCGCGTCGATGTCGTGCTGGTCGAAGTCGACTCCCGCCTCCTGGGCCGCGGCGAGCAGGTGCAGGATCGTGTTCGTCGAGCCGCCCATGGCGATGTCGAGGCGCATCGCGTTGGCGAAGGCGGGCTTGCCGGCGATCGAGCGCGGCAGGACCGACTCGTCGTCGCCGTCGTAGTAGTCACGGCACAGGTCGACGACGAGGCGACCGGCGTCCAGGAAGAGCTCGCGGCGGGCCGCGGAGGTCGCCAGCGTCGAGCCGTTGCCGGGCAGCGAGAGCCCGAGCGCCTCGGTGAGGCAGTTCATCGAGTTCGCGGTGAACATCCCCGAGCACGACCCGCACGTCGGGCAGGCGGACTGCTCGATCTGGGTGATCTCCTCGTCGGAGACGGTGTCGTCGACCGACTTGATCATCGCGTCGATGAGGTCCAGGCGCGTCGCGACCTCGCCGTCCTCGCCGATGACGGCCTTGCCGGCCTCCATCGGACCGCCCGAGACGAAGACCGTCGGGATGTTGAGCCGCAGCGCGGCGAGGAGCATGCCGGGCGTGATCTTGTCGCAGTTGCTGATGCACACGAGGGCGTCGGCGCAGTGCGCGTTGACCATGTACTCGACGGAGTCGGCGATCACCTCACGGCTGGGCAGGCTGTAGAGCATGCCGGCGTGACCCATGGCGATGCCGTCGTCGACGGCGATGGTGTTGAACTCCTTGCCCACTCCCCCGGCCTCGGTGATGGCGCCGGCGACGAGCTGGCCCATGTCCTTGAGGTGCACGTGCCCGGGCACGAACTGGGTGAAGGAGTTGGCGATCGCGACGATCGGCTTGCCGAAGTCGCCCTCGCCCATGCCGGTCGCGCGCCACAGTGCGCGGGCTCCCGCCATGTTGCGGCCGTGGGTCGTGGTGCGGGATCGCAGCTGGGGCATGTCCTCAAACCTAGTTCTCGTCGTGCGGTGGGCGAAGGGGTGTCCCGTCGAGCGGGCGAAGTGGTGACCCGTCCAGCGGGCGGAGACGGGCGCAGCCGCCACGGGATCCGTGGCGGCTGCGTCGTCGCGAGCGGGGCAGGCTCAGTCGTCGCTGCCCTGGTCGCGGCGGTCCATGCTCTCCTGCAGCGCGCGGCGCGCCTGCGTGGCCTCGTCACTCATGACGTGCTCCTGACGGTGGTGCGTACGTGGGCGGCGACGGCGCGGTCCCCGGTGGGGGTGCGCGGACGTGGGATGTGCGGGGTCTCCGCCGGCCCGGTCACGTCGCCTGCGTCGAGGCTACGCCTGCGATGTCCACGTCGTGGACCCCGTGTCCAGCAGGTGGACGTGACGGTCGTCTCGTCCACCCCGGTCAGCGAGCGCGGCGGCGCAGCGCACGCCCGGCGAGCACGACGGCCGCCACGACGAGGACGGCCCCGAGGAGCCACCACGAGCCCCGGCCGAGCGTCGCCTCGATGACCGCGAAGCCGATCGTCGTGTAGACCGTCGCCCACAGCGTCGCGCCGACGACGAGCGCCGGGGCGAAGCGGGAGAGCGGCATGCGCATCGCCCCCGCGCTGAGGTTGATCGCGCTCTGCAGCCCGACGGTGAGGAAGCCCAGGCTCACGGCCGGCGGGCCGACCCGGCGCACGAGACGCTCGGCCCGCGCCATTGTCGGGCCCGGCCGGTCGGCGCCGGAGCGGCGCGCAGCCGCCGAGCGGGCACCCCGACCGATCGCGTAGGTGGCCGACCCGCGCACCAGGGCCGCGACGAGGAGGACGACGAAGGCCAGGCCCACGGGCCAGTCGCGCATCATCTCCTCCACCCGGCCACGGTACGTCGTGGGCTCGGGCATGCTGACGGGCATGCGCGTCGTCGTCACCGGAGGGCTCGGCGCCCTCGGCAGCCAGGTCGTCCACCACCTCGAGCAGGACGGCCACGAGGCCGTCGTCGCCAGCCGGCGCACCGGCGTCGACCTCGAGGCCGGCACCGGTCTCGACCCCCTCCTCACGGGCGCGGAGGCGGTGGTCCACACCGCCGACACGACGAGCCCGCGGCGGTGGCGCTCGATGACGGTCGGCGGGACGCGGGCGGTGCTCGACGCGGCCCGCCGGGCGGGCACCCCGCACGTCGTGACGATCTCGATCGTCGGCTGCGAGCGGGTGCCATACCCGTACTACCGGGCCAAGCGCACGGCCGACGAGCTCGTCCTCGCCTCCGGCCTGCCCGCGACGGTCGTGCGGGCGACGCAGTTCCACCCCTTCGCCGCCCAGATCGGGCGCGCGCTGCGCCTCGGGCCGCTCGCGCTCGGCGTGCGCGGGATGCGGGTGCAGCCCGTGGAGCTGTCGTGGGTCGGGCGGCGGATGGCGCAGCTGGCGACCGGGGAGGCACCGGACGGCCCGCGGCCGGGCCCCGACCTCGCCGGTCCCGACGTGCTCGACCTCGGCGAGATCGAGCGGCTGCTCGCCGCGCACGACGGGCGACGTCCGCCCCGGCTCCTCGCGCTGCCGCCCCTCGGGGCGACGATGCGTGCCTTCGGGCCGCAGGGCGGCATCCTCGCCGGCCCGGGCGCCGAGGTGGGCGGCACCCCCTTCGCGACCTGGCTCGCCGCGCGGCCCCGCTGACTCCCCCCGTGACGCGCCACCGCCCCGTACCGGTCGTCATCACGACCAGTACGGGGCGGTAGCCGGCGTCGTCGGCGGCGCCGAAGGGGGTCAGCGCGCGGCCGAGCCCTCGGTGTAGTCGTCGTCGCTCTGCTTCCACGCGAAGTGGGCGCGCAGGTCCTTGCCGGTGGCCTCGATGGGGTGACCGGCCTCCTGCTCGCGCAGGCGGGCGAACTCGACGGCACCGTTGTCCTGGTCGTCGATGAAGCGCTGGGCGAAGGTGCCGTCCTGGATGTCGGCGAGGATGCCGCGCATCGACTCCTTGACCCGGTCGTCGACGACGCGCGGGCCCGAGACGTAGTCGCCGTACTCGGCGGTGTCGGAGATCGACCAGCGCTGCTTGGCGATGCCGCCCTCCCACATGAGGTCGACGATGAGCTTGAGCTCGTGGAGCACCTCGAAGTAGGCGATCTCCGGCTGGTAGCCCGCCTCGGTGAGGGTCTCGAAGCCGGCCTGCACGAGGTGGCTCATGCCACCGCAGAGCACGGCCTGCTCGCCGAAGAGGTCGGTCTCGGTCTCCTCGGTGAAGGTCGTCTTGATGACGCCGGCGCGGGTGCCGCCGATGCCCTTCGCGTAGGACTTGGCGAGGTCCCAGGCGCTGCCCGAGGCGTCCTGCTCGACGGCGATGATGTCGGGGATGCCGCGGCCGGCGACGTACTCACGACGCACGGTGTGGCCCGGCGCCTTGGGCGCGACGAGGATGACGTCGACCCCCTTCGGCGGCTGGATGTAGCCGAAGCGGATGTTGAAGCCGTGGCCGAAGACGAGGGCGTCGCCCTCGGTCAGGCCCGGCTCGATGTCCTGCGCGTAGACGTGACGCTGCACCTGGTCGGGGGTGAGGATGACGATGACGTCGGCCTCCTCCACCGCCTCGGCCGGGGTGACGACCCGCAGGCCCTCGTCCTGCGCCTTGGCGCGGCTCTTGCTGCCCTCCTGGAGGCCGACGCGGACGTCGACGCCGGAGTCGCGCAGGTTGAGCGCGTGGGCGTGGCCCTGAGAGCCGTAGCCGATGACGGCCACCTTGCGCCCCTGGATGATCGACAGGTCCGCGTCGTCGTCGTAGTACATCTCGGCCATTGGTGGGCCTCTCCTTCAGCTTCGGTGTGGTTCGGTCTGGGGGTGCGGGTGACGGGTGGGGACCGTCACCCGAGGGTCAGTGCCGCCCGCCGCGGTCGGTGATCGAGCGTCCGCCCCGGCCGATGGCGACCATGCCGGACTTGACGATCTCCTTGACGCCGTACGGGTCGAGGATCTCGAGCATCGCGCGGTGCTTCTCGGCGTTGCCCGTCGACTCGATGGTCAGGGCGTCGGCGGTGACGTCGAGGATGCGCGCCTTGAAGAGCTGGGTGGTCTCGAGGATCGCGCTGCGACTGCTCGCGTCCGCGCGGACCTTGACGAGGAGCAGCTCGCGGTCGACGGAGGCGAGCGGGTCGAGCTCGACGACCTTGAGCACCTCGACGAGCTTGTTGAGCTGCTTGGTCACCTGCTCCAGCGGCAGCTGCTCGACCTCGACGACGACGGTCATCCGCGACACGTCGGGCTGCTCGGTCGGGCCGACGGCGAGGCTGTCGATGTTGAAGCCGCGCCGCGAGAAGAGCGCGGAGATGCGGGCGAGGACGCCGGGCTTGTCCTGGACGAGGACCGACAGGGTGTGCTTGCTGCTCATGCTCGGCTCCTCACGCGTCCTGGTCGGCGGTGGAGGTCTGGCTGCTGTGGTCGGCGTCGGTCGACTGCTCGACGGCGTCGGAGTCCTCGCGGTCCCACTGGGGCGCGGCGTCGCGGGCGATCTGGATCGCGTCGTTGCTCACCCCGGCGGGCACCATCGGCCACACCATCGCGTCGCGCTCGACGACGAAGTCGACGACGACCGGGCGGTCGTTGATCGCCATCGCCTGGCGGATCGTCTCCTCGACGTCCTCCGGGCGCTCGCAGCGCAGCCCGACGCAGCCGTAGGCGTCGGCGAGCTTGACGAAGTCGGGCACCCGGCTGCCGACCGAGGTGTGCAGGTCGGTGTTGGAGTAGCGCTTGTCGTAGAAGAGCGACTGCCACTGCCGGACCATGCCCAGGCTCGAGTTGTTGATGATCGCGACCTTGATCGGGATGTCGTTGATGACGCAGGTCGCGAGCTCCTGGTTGGTCATCTGGAAGCAGCCGTCGCCGTCGATCGCCCACACGACGCGGTCGGGCTGGCCGACCTTCGCGCCCATGGCCGCCGGCACGGAGTAGCCCATCGTCCCGGCGCCGCCGGAGTTGAGCCAGCTGCCGGGGCGCTCGTAGTCGATGAACTGAGCGGCCCACATCTGGTGCTGGCCCACGCCCGCGGCGTAGACGGCCTCGGGGCCGGCGATGCGCCCGATCGTCTCGATGACGAGCTGGGGGGCGAGGGCGCCCGGGTCCTCGCTCGGGGTGTAGCCGACCGGGTAGCTGCGCGCCCAGCCCTGAGTGCGGCGCACCCAGCCCGACAGGTCGGGGCGGGGGGCCTCGGAGGCGGCGACGGCGGCGGTGAGCTCGGCGATGATCGCCTTCGCGTCACCGACGATCGGCACGTCGGCGATCCGGTTCTTGCCGATCTCGGCCGGGTCGATGTCGGCGTGGATGACCTTCGCGTCCGGGGCGAAGGAGCTCAGCTGGCCGGTGACCCGGTCGTCGAAGCGGGCGCCGAGGGTGATGAGCAGGTCGGCGCGCTGGAGCGCGGTCACCGCGGCGACCGACCCGTGCATGCCCGGCATGCCGAGGTGCAGCGGGTGCTGGTCGGGGAAGGCGCCGCGCGCCATGAGGGTCGTGACGACGGGGATGCCGGTCGCCTCGACGAGCGCGGCGAGCTCCTCGTGGGCCCCGGCGCGGATGACGCCGCCACCGACGTAGAGCACGGGCTGGCGGCTGGCCGCGATGAGCTTGGCCGCCTCGCGGATCTGCTTCGCGTGCGGCTTGGTCACCGGGTGGTAGCCGGGCAGGTCGACCTGCGGGGGCCAGGCGAAGGTGGTGCGGGCCTGCAGGGCGTCCTTGGCGATGTCGACGAGGACCGGGCCGGGTCGGCCGGTGCTCGCGACGTGGAAGGCCTCGGCGATGACGCGCGGGATCTCCGCGGCGTCGGTCACGAGGTAGTTGTGCTTGGTGATCGGCATGGTGATGCCGCGGATGTCGGCCTCCTGGAAGGCGTCCGTCCCGATCGCGGCCGAGGCCACCTGACCGGTGATGGCGACCATCGGCACGGAGTCCATGTAGGCGTCGGCGATGGCCGTCACGAGGTTCGTCGCGCCCGGGCCGGAGGTGGCCATGCACACGCCGACCTTGCCGGTCGCGGTGGCGTAGCCCTCGGCGGCGTGGCCGGCGCCCTGCTCGTGGCGCACGAGGATGTGGCGGACCTTCACCGAGTCCATGAGCGGGTCGTAGGCCGGGAGGATCGCACCGCCGGGGATGCCGAAGACGACCTCCGCACCGACCGACTCGAGCGAGAGCACGAGGCTCTGGGCGCCCGTCACCGGGACGGGGGCAGGGGGGTGCGCGGCCTGCGCCTGACGAGCGATGCTCGCCGGGCTGGGTGCAGGCGGCGTCGACGACTGGGTCGCGCTGTCGCTCACGGCTTGGCTCCACTTCTCGTGTCGGTCCGGACCATCATCCGCCCCATGAAAAAACCCTCCAGTCCTGGGGCGAGGACATGAAGGGCGCGCGCTGCGGTCGAGCGAGTCGCTCAGGCAGCGCGCCGGTGAAGTACGAGGGTGATGGCCACGGGAGCACTGTCCTCCCGGCCTCGCCGCGGTGTCAAACTTCGAGACAGAGGGGACCACATCGTGGACAATCGCTGGAGCGAAGGGAGAGGTCTCGAGGCTCCTCGCTGCGCTCGTCGCACCTCGACCGCCACCACGGGGGCTCGACCCGATAACCGGGTGACAGGGGCGGGCGGGTGCGCGAGCCTTCGGGGATGGACGCCTCACCCACCCTCGACATCGCCCTGCCCGAGGGCCTCGCCGCCCGCCCCTTCACCGCGGCGGACGTCTCCCCCTTCGTCACGCTCGTCCGGGCGACCGAGGCGCTCGACGCCGGCGAGGCGCTCATCGAGGACGCGGACGTCTCGGCCGAGTGGCGCGGGCCGAGCCTCGACCTCGCGCGCCGCTCGATCGGGGTCTACCGCGGCGAGACGCTCGTCGCCGGGGGCTTCCTGCGGCCGAGCGACACCGGCCTGCTCGCCGTGCACCCCGACCACCGCGGTCAGGGCATCGGGACTGCCCTGCTCGCCTGGGCCCGTCGCACGGTGGCGCGCGACGGCGGCACCACCCACGGGCAGAGCGTGCCCGTGGGCAGCACCGCCGAGGAGCTCCTCGTCGACGCGGGCGGGCGGGCGACCTACGACGCGTGGATCCTCGAGCTGCCCGCCGACAGCCCGGTACCCACGGGGGTGCCGAGCGGCTACGAGCTCGGGCTGGCCCGGGCCGAGGAGCTGCCCGACGTGCACCGGGTCGTCGAGACCGCCTTCGGGGAGTGGGAGGGGCGCCGGCCGGTCGGCTACGAGGACTGGCGCGCCTTCTTCGTCGAGCGTGACGACGCCGCGCCGTGGCACCTGCAGGTCGCGCGCGACGGGTCCGGCCAGGTGGTCGGCGTCGCGATCGTCACGGGGGCCGAGGGCGACGTCGCCTTCGTCCACGAGCTCGCCGTCGACCGCGAGCACCGCGGTCGCGGTCTCGGTGCGGCGCTGCTCGGGGTGGCCTACGCCGCCGGCCGTGAGCGCGGGCTCCCCGTCGGGCAGCTGTCGACCGACTCGCGCACCGGGGCGCTCGGCCTCTACGAGCACATCGGGATGCACGTCACCTCGACGTGGCGTCACCTCGAGCTCGACGCCGGCTGACCCGCCACGTACAGCAGCGGCGGCCGACCGTGAGGTCGACCGCCGCTGCTCGTCAGGTCACGCAGACCGTGGTGTCGATGCGTTGCTCAGTAGTAGCGCGTCGTGCACAGGTAGATGCGGGTCTTGACCGTGCCGGCAGAGGAGCTGCCCTGGGCCTGGCGCTGGGCCTCGCGGACGGCAGGCCACTTCGCGAAGTCCGTGCCGTAGCCGTAGCGGACCGGACGGTTCTTGCTGTCGTACTTCACCGCGACGGCGGCGCAGCCGTTGCGGACGGCGACGATGTTCTTGCAGTAGCCGTCGTTGCTCGAGTACTGCGTGTTCTTCTTGCAGCGGTTGAGCGCGTACTGCTTCGCCAGGGTCGAGCTGCCGTAGTCGTTGATGTAGCCGACGTCGAGCGTGCGGGTGTTCATCGCGATCGCGCCGTAGTAGACGCGGCGGCTCTCGTCGCTCGGCGCCGAGGTGGAGGGCAGGGCGGTCGCGGCGGTCAGGCCCACGGCGGCGAGGGCGACAGCAGCGCCCCGGATCATCGTCTTCATGTTCACTTTCTTCCCCTGTGACGTGGTGCGGCCGGTCGCCGCACACGGAGGCTATCGGCTGGGGGGCCTGGCTACGACGGGGAGCACTCCCCGCTCGTCACGGGGTGCGGAAGTCCTCGAGGGAGGCGGCGCCGAAGCTGAGGTCGCTCCACTGCCCCTGGTAGCGCAGCACCGCCGCAGCACCGGGCGGGAAGCCGAGCGAGAGCGCCTCGTGCGCCGCGTCGGCACCCTCGCCGTCGGCGAGCAGGCTCACCGCGGCCGGCACGGTCGGCGCGTGACCGACGACGAGGACGAGCTCGGCGTCGGGTGTCGACTCACGCAGCACCTGCAGGACGTCGTCGACCTCGCCCTCGTAGAGCCGCCGCTCGACCTGCACCTCGGCCTCGGCGCAGCCGCCGCAGGCGATCGCCTCGACGGTCTGCCGCGCGCGGGCGGCCGGCGAGGTGATGACCTCGTCGCACCCCATGCCGTGCGCCCGCAGCCAGCGCCCGAAGTCCTCAGCGCGCTCCTGCCCCTGCTCGGTGAGGGCCCGCTCGGCGTCCTGGCCTCCTGGCGGGGCAGCGGCCGCCTCGGCGTGACGCACCAGCACGATCGTCTTGGACTCCGCTGCCCGTGTCATGGCGCTAGTCAACTCTCATCGGGGCCTGCTCGCCAGGGTCAGCCGTGCCCCACGACGTTGATCGGGTCCTCACCGGCGCCGAGAGCGCGCAGCTGCTCGCGCAGCAGACGCACCCCGCGGGGCCGGAAGGCGGTGCTCATCCCACCGACGTGCGGCGTGACGAGCACGCCCGGCGCGGACCACAGCGGGTGGTCGGCGGGCAGCGGCTCGGGGTCGGTGACGTCGAGCGCGAAGGAGATCCTCCCTGCGTGGCGCAGCACCGCGTCGGTGTCGAGGACGGGTCCGCGGGCGACGTTGACGACGAGCGCGCCGTCCGGCAGCGCGCCGAGCAGCTCGTCACCGAGCAGCCCCGCCGTGGCGTCGGTCAGCGGCACGATGACGACGACGACGTCGTGCTGCGGCAGCAGCTCGGGCAGCTCGTCGACGCCGTGGACGCTGTCGACGAGGTCGTCGCCGGCGCGGGCCCGGGAGGCCACCGCGGTGACCGAGACCTCGAAGGGGGCGAGCCGCCGGGTGATCGCGCGGCCGATCGAGCCGTAGCCGAGGAGCAGGACCCGGCTGTCGGCGAGCGAGCGGCGCTCGCGGCGGTGGGCGGTCCAGCTGCCGCTCGTCATGTCGCGGGCCGCGTCGTCGATGCCGCGCAGGGAGGCCAGGGCCAGACCCACGGCCAGCTCCGCGGTCGAGTCGTCGTGGACCCCCGCGCCGTTGGCCAGCGCCACCCCCTTCGGCAGGACGGGAAGGACGTCCTCGTACCCGGCGGAGAAGAGCTGGACGAGGCGGACCGACGGCTTCTGCGCGACCGGCTCGACGCTGCGCGCGCCGCCCATGTACGGCGCGACGAAGACCTCGACGTCCTCGTCGGGCACCGGGCCCTCCGGGTCCCAGACGACGGGCGTGATCCCGTCGACCGGGCCGACGTCGTCGAGCCAGGACTGGTCGGGGAAGGAGACGGTCACCATGGCGGCGAGTCTAGGTTGAGTACTTCTGCTCATGGACAGCGCGGGCCTGTGGTGGGTCCCTATGAGGACGGCGCTGGAGCCGTCGGCGCCGACGAGCACGAGAGCAGGGACCCATCATGCACCGACAGCGTCATCTCGCCCGCTCCGCGGCCGTCCTCGCAGGGGCGGCCCTCCTCGCCGCGGCGAGCGCCGTGCCGAGCAGCGCCGCCCCGGACCCGCGGGGCGCCGGGCGCGACATCACCCCGACGACCGACCACCGCTACGCGACGAGCTGGGTCGTGCTCGGCGGGGGCTTCCAGAACGAGTTCGGCCCGCCGATCCGGGGCAACCGGCACCAGGTCAAGCTGACGACGGACAACGGCGTCGTCAGCGGGTCGATGCGCTCCTACTACTGCCCGGCCGGCGCGAGCGTCAGCCCGACGTGGGCGTCGTCGCGGTGCGTGCACCGTCAGACGATGACCTTCGAGAACTTCGAGCGGCAGAAGGTCGGCCGGGTCAGCTCTACCGGCCTCTCTGCGAAGCAAGAGGGCCTCATCGTCGGGCGCCGCGGCACCGATCGCTGGCCGATCGAGCCGGACTTCACCCTCTACGCCAGCGGACCGGTGACCGACGACGGCGACGGGACCTTCTACTCCTTCTGGCGCGAGGCGACCGTCTCCGGCTCGTTGTCCGGGCGCCCGATCCTCACCGGCGCGAAGCAGGAGGGCTACATCGGCGGCTACGGACCGGCCTGACCGCGAGGACGCGCGAAGGGGGCCGCCCGGGTGATCCCGGGCGGCCCCCTTCGGGCGCTGCGTCGCTCAGGCGCCGAGGCGGGAGAGGATGATCTCGCGGGCCCGGCCGGCGTCGGCCTGGCCGCGCATCTCCTTCATCACCTGGCCGATGAGCGCGCCGGCGGCCTGCACCTTGCCGGCGCGGATCTTGTCGGCGATGTCGGGGTTGGCGGCGATGACGGTGTCGACGGCCGCCTCGAGCGCACCGTCGTCCTGGACGAGCTCGAGGCCCCGGGCGTCGGCGACCTGGGTCGGTCCCCCTTCGCCGTCGAGGACGCCCTCGAGGACCTGGCGGGCCATCTTGTCGTTGAGGCGACCGGAGGCGACGAGCGACTCGAGCTCGGCGACGTGCGCCGGGAGCAGACCGACCTGACCGGCGTAGGTCACGAGGTCGACCCCCTCGCCGTTGGCCCGGCGGGACGGCTCGCCGAGCCACCACTTGCGGGCCGCCTGCGGGGTCGCACCCGCCGCGACGGTCGCCTCGACGATCT
This sequence comes from Janibacter melonis, assembly GCF_003721155.3. Classification (NCBI taxonomy): domain Bacteria; kingdom Bacillati; phylum Actinomycetota; class Actinomycetes; order Micrococcales; family Intrasporangiaceae; genus Janibacter; species Janibacter melonis. The sequence continues at coordinate 1,420,304 of NZ_CP044548.2, forward strand.
CGAGCGCGCCGGCGTTGAGGACGTCGCGCATCTCGAGGTCGGAGTAGCCCCACTGCTCCTGCAGGCGCTTGCGGCGCTGGGCCGGCGGCTCGGGCAGGGTGCCGCGCAGCTGCTCGACCCACGCGTCGTCGGGGGCGACGGGCACGAGGTCGGGCTCGGGGAAGTAGCGGTAGTCCTCGGCGTCGGACTTCTCGCGGCCCGAGGTCGTCATGCCGGTGTCCTCGTGCCAGTGACGCGTCTCCTGCACGATCGAGCCGCCGGACTCGAGCACGGCCGCGTGGCGGCAGATCTCGTACCGCACGGCGCGCTCGACGGAGCGCAGAGAGTTGACGTTCTTGGTCTCCGAGCGGGTGCCGAGCGGCACGGCGAGCTGCTCGGGCGAGCGGGCGTCGTCGCCGGCCTTCGCGCGCAGCGAGAGGTTGACGTCGCAGCGCATCGAGCCCTGCTCCATCTTCACGTCCGAGACGTCGAGGGCGCGCAGCAGGTCGCGCAGCGCGGCGACGTAGGCGCGGGCCACCTCGGGCGCGCGCTCCCCCGCACCGACGAGCGGCTTGGTGACGATCTCGATGAGGGGGATGCCGGCGCGGTTGTAGTCGACGAGCGAGTACTCGGCACCGTGGATGCGACCGGTGGAGCCGCCGACGTGCCAGCTCTTGCCGGTGTCCTCCTCCATGTGCGCGCGCTCGATCTCGACGCGGTAGACCTCGCCGCCGTCGAGCTCGACGTCGAGGTAGCCGTCGAAGCAGATCGGCTCGTCGTACTGCGAGGTCTGGAAGTTCTTCGGCATGTCCGGGTAGAAGTAGTTCTTCCGGGCGAAGCGGCTCCACGGCGCGATGGAGCAGTGCAGCGCCAGACCGATCCGGATCGCCGACTCGACGGCCGTGGCGTTGACGACCGGCAGGGCGCCGGGCAGGCCGAGGCAGACCGGGCAGACCTGGGTGTTGGGCTCGGCGCCGAAGGTCGTCGCGCAGCCGCAGAACATCTTCGTCGCGGTGCCGAGCTCGACGTGGACCTCGAGGCCCATGACCGGGTCGTAGACGCCGAGGGCCTCGTCGTAGCCGAGGACGGCGTCGGCGCGGGTGGTGCTCATCTCAGGCTCCCTGGGTGGTGGTCGTGCCGGTCAGGGCCGGGGCGCGGTCGAGGAGGTGGCCGCCCCACTGCGCGACGAGACGCTGCTCGAGCGCGGCCCCGACGGAGTAGAGGCGGTCGTCGGCCATGGCGGGCGCGAGCACCTGGAGACCGGCGGGCAGGCCGTCCTCGTCGGCCAGGCCGCTCGGCAGGGACATGCCCGGCAGACCGGCGAGGTTGGCCGGGATCGTCGCGATGTCGCCGCGGTACATCGCCATCGGGTCGTCGGTCTTCTCGCCGAAGCGGAAGGCCGTCGTCGGGGCGGTGGGGCTGACGAGGACGTCGGCGCTCTCGAAGGCCTTCGCGAAGTCGTCGGCGATGAGGCGGCGCACCTTCTGGGCGCTGCCGTAGTACGCGTCGTAGTAGCCCGAGGAGAGGGCGTAGGTGCCCAGGATGATGCGGCGCTTGACCTCGTCGCCGAAGCCGGCGTCCCGGCTGGCCGCCATGACCTGCTCGGCGGAGGGGGCGTCAACCCCCTTCGGGCCGACGCGCAGGCCGTAGCGCATGGCGTCGAACTTCGCGAGGTTGCTGCTCGCCTCGCTCGGGAGGATGAGGTAGTAGGCGGCGAGCGCGTAGGTGAAGCTCGGGCACGAGACCTCGACGACCTCGGCGCCGGCGTCGACGAGGTGCTGGACGGCCTCGTCGAAGCGGGCCTGGACGCCGGGCTGGAAGCCCTCGCCGGTGAGCTCGCGGATGATGCCGATGCGCATGCCGGAGACGTCGGCGCGCTCGGCGGCGGCGACGACCGCGGGCACCGGGGCGTCGATCGACGTCGAGTCCATCGGGTCGTGGCCGGCCATGACCTCGTGGAGCAGCGCGGTGTCGAGGACGGTGCGGGCGCACGGGCCGGCCTGGTCGAGCGAGGAGGCGAGCGCGACGAGGCCGTAGCGCGAGACCCCGCCGTACGTCGGCTTGACCCCGACGCTGCCGGTGACGGCGGCCGGCTGGCGGATCGAGCCACCGGTGTCGGTGCCCGTCGCGAGCGGCGCCTGGAAGGAGGCGACGACGGCGCTCGAGCCGCCGCCGGACCCGCCGGGCACGCGCTCGAGGTCCCAGGGGTTGCGGGTGACGCCGTAGGCGGAGTGCTCGGTGGACGAGCCCATCGCGAACTCGTCCATGTTCGTCTTGCCGAGGATCGGCAGGCCCGCGTCCTTGAGTCGGCGCACGACGGTCGCGTCGTACGGCGGCTCCCAGCCCTCGAGCATCCGGCTGCCGCACGTCGTCGGCATGCCGATCGTCGTCATGACGTCCTTGACCGCGATCGGGACGCCGGCGAGACGGTGGAGGGACTCCCCCTTCGCCCGGCGGTCGTCGACCTGCTGGGCCTGCTCCATCGCCACCGCGCCGGCGACGTGGAGGTAGGCGTGCACCGACTCGTCGACGGCGTCGATGCGGTCGAGGTGGGCGCGGGTCGCCTCGACGGAGGAGATCTCTCCGGAGGCGAGGGAGTCGGCCAGGGCGGCGGCGGTCAGCCGGGTGATGTCGCTCAAGTTCGGTCCTTCGGGGCGGGTGTCGCGGCGGGCTCGGGGTGCGAAGGGGGCGTGGCCGCCCCCGTCGGCGGCGCTCAGTCCTCGGTGAGGATGCGCGGGACGGAGAAGCGCTGCTCCTCGGCCAGCGGGGCGGCGGCGAGCGCCTCCTCCGGCGTGAGGGAGGGGCGGACCTCGTCGGGGCGGGTGACGTTGACGAGCGGCATGGGGTGGCTCATCGGCTCGACGCCCTCGGTGGGCGCCTGCTGCACCTGCGCGACGTGGCTGAGCACGGTGTCGAGGTCGCTGACGAGCCGGTCCAGCTCCTGCGGCTCGAGCTCGATCCGGGCCAGGGAGGCGAGGTGGGCGACGTCGTCGCGGGTGAGGTCGGACATGGCGGCCAGTCTACGGACCGCTGCGGCTGGCCCGTCCACCTCCCGGCCGCCCCCGACCCGGGGCCGGGACGACGAGGCCGCGGCCCCCTTCGCCGTGCCGCGACCGGGCAGCCCGGTCGTGACCGGGCAACCCCGGGCCGACCGAGACATACCTCGGCCCACGAAGGGTTGCCCGGTCACCGCTGGGCTTCCCGGTGGACGCAGGCGGTCAGAGGATGGGGACGCGACGGCGGGTGGCGGCGACCGGGGCGGGGTCGAGATCGGCGACGAGCATCCCCGGGGCGGCGTCGAGCCGGGAGCGGACCGCGCCGGTCGGGTCGGCGAGGACCGAGCGCCCGATGCCGAAGGGGCCGTCGCCGGACTGCGGGGTCCAGGCCTGGCCGACGCCGAGGAGCCAGGCCTGCGCGTCGTGGGCGCGGGCCTGGGTGAGCAGGTCCCACTGGTCAGCCTTGCCGGGGCCGTCGCCCCACGACGCCGGCAGGACGACGAGCTCGCTGCCCCGCCGGCCGAGCTCGGTGAAGTGGTCGGCGAAGCGGACGTCGAAGCACGTCGCCAGCCCGACGGTCCAGCCGTCGACCTGCGCCGTGACGACCGCGTCGCCCGCGGCGACGGTGTCGGACTCGCGGGAGTCGAAGGCGTCGAAGAGGTGGATCTTGCGATAGCTCGCCTCCTCGACCCCGGCGCCGGTGAGCAGGAGCGTGTTGTGCACCCGGTGCCGCACCTGGCCGTCGACCTCGACGTCGTCGGCAGGGGTGAAGAGCCCGACGACCGCGACGACGCCGTGGTCGGCCGCGGCCCGGCGCACCCCGTGGGCGAAGGGGCCGTCGAGCGGCTCCGCGGCGGTGTCGAGCCGCCGGCTGAAGGGCGCCATCGTCGCCTCGGGGAAGACGACGAGACGTGCCCCGGCCTCGGCAGCTCGCCGCACGCCGTCGACGACCTGCGCGAGGTTGTCCTCGACGTCGTGCGAGGCGACGAGCTGGACGCCGGCAACGCGCATCGGCTCAGGCACGCGGCTCCCCCTTCGCGCTCTCCTGCGCCTCGAGCGCCGCGCGGGCCTCGAGGTCGGCTCGCGCGACGAAGACGACCTGCTCGTCGCGGCACGCGGCGGCGAAGGCGTCGATCCGCTTGCGGATCTCGCGCCCGAGCAGCCACTGCCCGATCGTCACGCCGATGCGGCGGAACCACGGCGGGCCGACGATGTCATAGGTGTACTTCCACACCGCGCGGGTGCCGTCACCCTCGGGCGTGAAGCGCCACCCCCCGCCGAAGCGGGAGAAGAAGGGCGGGCCGCTCACCATCGTCATCCCGACCGACGTCGGCGGGCGCCACGACACGTACTCGCTGACCATCGTCGGGCTGATCGGGCCGAGGAAGGCCGACCGGGTGAAGGTCCGCACGCCGGTCGCCGGGTGCTGCGCCCCGTCGAGGAAGTGCTGCTCGCGGATGAAGGGGTCCCAGCCGCGGCGGATCGCGCCGTGGGTCTGCGAGACCGCGAAGGCCAGCTCGGGCGGGACGGGCACGTGGACGTCGGCGCTCACCTGGGGCATGACCCCACCGTAGGCCCCTAGGGTGGCGCCATGGCCACGCTCTTCAGCCAGATCATCGCCGGCGAGATCCCCGGGCGCTTCGTGTGGGCCGACGACGTGTGCGTCGTCATGCTCACCATCGAGCCGCTCACCGACGGGCACTGCATGGTCGTGCCGCGCGCCGAGCTCGAGCAGTGGACCGACGCCGACGAGCAGACCTGGGCCCACCTCCAGCGGGTGGCGATGGCCGTCGGTCGGGCGCAGCAGGCCGAGTGGGAGGCGCCGCGGGTCGGGATGCTCCTCGAGGGCTTCCTCGTGCCGCACCTTCACGTGCACGTGTGGCCCGCGTGGTCGCCCGCCGACGTCGAGCCGCACTCGCCGATGCGTGATGTGCCCGACGACCGCTTCGAGTCGGCGGCGCAGCGTCTGCGGGAGCGGCTGCGGGCCGACGGGCACGGCGAGCACGTCGTGGGTCCCGGACCGCTCTGACCCGCCCGGTGCCGCCAGGCGGACCCCGGCGTGACATCGGGGCTCGTCGTGGGGTTGGCTGGGCTCATGGCTAACACCGCACTCAAGGGCAACCGCGTCACGACCGTCGGCGAGCTCCCCGCCGCCCGCACGAAGGCCCCGGCCTTCGAGCTCGTCGGCGAGGGCCTCGCGCCGCTCACCTCCGGCGACCTCACCGGCCGCGTCGTGCTCAACATCTTCCCGAGCGTCGACACCGGCATCTGCGCGCAGAGCGTGCGCACCTTCAACGAGCGCGCCGTCGACCTCACCGACACCACGGTCGTCAACGTCAGCAAGGACCTCCCCTTCGCGCAGGCCCGCTTCTGCGGCGCCGAGGGCATCGACAAGGTGAAGATGGGCTCGGCCTTCCGCTCCTCCTTCGGCGAGGACTACGGCGTGACCCTCACCGACGGCCCGATGGCCGGGCTGCTCGCCCGCGCGGTCGTCGTGCTCGACGCGGACGGCACCGTCCTGCACAGCCAGCTCGTCCCCGAGATCGGCCAGGAGCCGGACTACGACGCGGCCATCGCCTCGCTCGGCTGACCCTCCCCCTCCAGACCTCGAGAGCCGCGCCGTCGCACCAGACGGCGCGGCTCTCGTATGTCATGGGCGAAGGGGGGACAGCCCGGGCGTCGTCGACCCCGCCGGACGGCGGGCCGGCAGCAGGTCAGGACCGCAGCAGGTCGACGGTGAGGTCGACGTGGCCGAGGTGCTGGAAGAGCTCCTCGACGACGTGCAGCGCGACGAACTCCTGGGTGATGACCTCGGGGTCGCCGTCGTCGCGCGGGGCGGGCCCGCGGGGGGCCGCCCCCGGCTCGAAGCCGACGAGGTCGTCGACCCAGCGCCGCCGCTGGGCGGCGACGAGCTCCTCGAGCTGGGCGAGCGTGCCGGTGGCGGTGAACTCGCTCGCGCGGTCACGGCTGATGGTGCGCCCCGCGATGGCCTCGCCGCCCCAGCGCTCCATGACCCCGCAGCAGTGGACGACGAGCGCGTAGACGCTGTTGGCCCCCTCGACGTCGGGGCGGGTGCTCAGCAGCTCGTCACCGAGGTCCTCGGCCCGGCCGAGCATCTTCACCAGGGCCGTGTCGACGTACCACTGGACGCTCTCGCGGGTCACGCCGCTCACTGCTCCCCCGCCGAGCTCTCGTCCTGCTCCACGTCCCCTTCGCCCTCGTCCTCGCGGCTGTCCTCGGTGGCGAAGGCCGCGACCGTGCCCGTCTCGAGCAGCTCGCGGAACTGCTCCTCGTCGAGGATGCGCAGCCCGAGGTCCTCGGCCTTCGTCGCCTTCGACCCGGCGTTCTCGCCGACGACGACCCAGTCGGTCTTCTTGCTCACCGAGCCCGACGCCTTGCCCCCACGGGAGAGGATCGCCTCCTTCGTCTCGTCGCGGCTGAAGCCCTCGAGCGAGCCGGTGACGACGACGGTGAGGCCCTCGAGCGTGCGCGGCGTCGACTCGTCGCGCTCGTCCTCCATCCGCACCCCGGCCGCCGCCCAGCGGTCGACGATCTGGCCGTGCCACGAGGCACCCGGCCCGTCGAACCACTCACGCACCGAGTCGGCGATCGTCGGGCCGACGCCGTCGACGGCCGCGAGCTGCTCCTCGCTGGCCTCGCGGATGGCGCTCATCGACCCGAAGTGCTGGGCGAGCGCACGCGCCGCGGTCGGGCCGACGTGGCGGATCGACAGGGCGACGAGCACGCGCCACAGCGGCTGCTGCTTGGCCTGCTCGAGGTTGGCGACGAGCCGCGCGCCGTTGGCCGACAGCACGCGCCCGTCGACGACCGCCTCGGGCGGGTCGGACTTCTTGGCCGCCCGTGTGTAGAGCGGCACCCGGGCGACGTCCTCGTCGGTGAGGTCGAAGAGGGTCGACTCGTCGGCGAGGACCCCGGCGTCGAGCAGGCTGATCGCGCCCTCCCAGCCGAGCGCCTCGATGTCGAGCGCCCCGCGCCCGGCGAGGCTGAAGAGCCGCTCGCGCAGCTGGCTGGGGCAGGACCGCGCGTTGGGGCAGCGGATGTCCTTGTCGCCCTCCTTCTGCGGGGCGAGGCGCGTGCCGCAGGACGGGCAGTGGGTCGGCATCTCGAACTCGCGCTCGCTGCCGTCGCGCAGCTCGGCCACCGGGCCGAGGATCTCGGGGATGACGTCGCCGGCCTTGCGCAGGACGACGGTGTCGCCGATGAGCACGCCCTTGCGGCGCACCTCGTGCGCGTTGTGCAGGGTGGCCATCGAGACCGTGGACCCGGCGACGGTCACCGGCTCCATGACGCCGAAGGGGGTGACCCGCCCGGTCCGGCCGACGTTGACCTGGATGTCGAGCAGGCGGGTGTTGACCTCCTCGGGCGCGTACTTGTACGCGATGGCCCAGCGGGGCGCGCGCGACGTCGAGCCGAGCCGCCGCTGCAGCGCGATCTCGTCGACCTTGACGACGACCCCGTCGATCTCGTGCTCGTAGTCGTGCCGACGCCGCTCGACCTCGGCGATGAAGTCGGTGACCTCGTCCATCGAGCCGAGCACCCGGTAGTGCGTCGAGGTCGGCAGGCCCCACGCCTGCATGAGCTCGTACGCGTGGCTCTGGCTGTCGATCTCGAAGCCCTCGCGGCGGCCCGTGCCGTGGACGAGCATGTGCAGCGGCCGCGACGCGGTGACCCGCGGGTCCTTCTGCCGCAGCGAGCCGGCCGCGGAGTTGCGCGGGTTGGCGAAAGGGGCCTTGCCCGCCTCGACGAGCCCGGCGTTGAGCTCGGCGAAGCCCTCGAGCGGGAAGAAGACCTCGCCGCGGATCTCGACGAGGTCGGGCACCGGGGCGTCGCCGCCCTCGAGGCGCTCGGGGACTTCGGCGATGGTCCGCACGTTCATCGTCACGTCCTCGCCGGTGCGCCCGTCGCCGCGGGTGAGCGCCCGGGTGAGGCGCCCCCCTTCGTAGAGGAGGTTCACGGCCAGGCCGTCGATCTTCAGCTCGCACAGGTAGTGCACGTCCGAGCCGACCTCGCGCTCGACGCGGGCGGCCCACTCCTGCATCTCCTGCGCGCTGAAGGCGTTGTCGAGGCTGAGCATGCGCTCGAGGTGGTCGACGGCGGTGAAGTCGGTGGAGAAGATCGCCCCGCCGACACGCTGCGTCGGGCTCTCAGGGGTGCGCAGCGAGGGGTGCGCCTCCTCGATCTCCTGCAGCCGCCGGATGAGCCGGTCGTACTCGCCGTCGCTGATCGTCGGCGCGTCACGCACGTGGTAGGCGAACTGCGCCGCCGTCGCCTGGTCGGCCAGCTCGCTCCACTCCTCGCGCAGGGCGTCGGGCACCTGGTCCGGGGTCTCCGGGGTGTGCTCGGCGGCGGCGTCGCCGGAGGTCTCGGGGATCTCGCTCACCCGCCAATCCTGCCGCACCCCACCGACAGCGTGACGCGGGCAGTGCGACGATGTCGCCATGGACGAGACGCCCCGCCCGCACGACGCCCGGGTCGACCTCGGGCGCCCGGAGCCCGGGCGGGCGGGCCTGCGCTGGGGGCTTGCCGCCCTCTGGCTGCTCGTCTGCGTCGTCATGATCCTGCGGGCCTTCCTCACGACCCGCTCGCCCGGGGTCGGCGCCTTCGTCCAGGTGGCCGTCTTCGCGGCGCTCGCCACCCCGGCGGGCAACCTCCTCGCCGCCGCGTGGCGCGCCCGGACGCACCCCACGACCGTCGAGAAGGTGGGCGACGACCTCGTCATCACCTCACCCGCCTTCCTCACCGACGCCCTCGTGGTCCCGGTCGAGGACGTCGCCGAGGTCCGACACGGGCAGGTCGGCCCTCCCGGCGAGACGAAGGGGTGGCCCGCGCTGAGCGCGGGGCCCGACCCCGAGGTCGGGCTGCTCCTCGCCCGGCCGACCGCTCTCCCCGCACGCGAGCCCGCGCCCTGGACCGGCCACGAGATGCCGCGACGCCAGCGTCTCGCCGTCGCCGTCCTCATGACCTCGTCCGACCCGCGCACCGCCGCCGAGGCGATCGGCGCGCTCGTCGGGGTGCCCGCCGTGGAGGTTCGAGACGCACGGGTCTCCTGACCGGCGGACCCCCCTTCGCCGGACAACCCCCGGACCCGCTCTTCCGCTGAGGGGCTCGGCGGGTGAGGATGAGGGCTCCCGCCGACCTACCGAGGAGTCACCGATGACGAACCTGGCGAGCAACCTCGTCGCAACCGCCCAGAAGCACCCGGACGAGGTGGCCATCCGGCTCGACGACGCCGAGCTGACGTGGAGCCAGCTGCACGGCCTCGCCGCGAAGGCCGCCGGGGCGATCCGGGCGGCCGGTGTCGAGCCCGGTGACCGGGTGGCGCTCATCCTGCCCAACGTGCCGGCCTTCCCCGTGCTCTTCTACGGCACGCTCCTCGCCGGCGGCACCGTCGTGCCGATGAACCCGCTGCTCAAGTCCGGCGAGATCGAGTACTTCTTCTCCGACTCGGGCGCGAAGCTCGCCTTCGTCTGGGGCGACTTCGTCGACGAGGCGGTGAGCGGTGCGCAGGACCTGAGCACCCGCGTCATCCGCTCCGGCCCGCTCGGCCCATCGGAGGAGGACCTCTCCCCCGCGGACCCGATCGCCGAGCCGACGGAGCGCGACCCCCAGGACACGGCGGTCATCCTCTACACCTCGGGCACGACCGGGCGCCCGAAGGGGGCCGAGCTCACCCACCGCAACCTCGACCTCAACGCGCAGCGCTCCGCCGAGAACATCATGGAGATGACCTCCGACGACGTCATCATGGGCTGCCTGCCGCTCTTCCACGTCTTCGGCCTCACGTGCGGGCTCAACGCCGCCGTGCGCTCGGGCGCGACGCTCACCCTCATCCCGCGCTTCGACCCCGCGAAGGCGCTCGAGGTCGTCCAGCGCGACCGCGTGACGATCTTCGAGGGCGTGCCGACGATGTACGGCGCGATGCTGGGCCACCCGTCGGCGCAGACCACCGACACCTCGAGCCTGCGCACCTGCGTCTCCGGCGGGTCGGCCCTGCCCGAGGACACGATGCGCCGTTTCGAGGAGGCCTTCGACACCCAGATCCTCGAGGGCTACGGCCTGTCGGAGACCTCGCCGGTCGCGTCCTTCAACATGCCCGACGCCCCGACGAAGCCCGGCACCATCGGGCGGGCCATCCCCGGCTGCGAGATGAAGCTCGTCGACGCCGACGGCAACGACGTCCCGCCCGGCGGCGGGGTCGGCGAGATCGCGATCCGCGGCGACAACATCATGAAGGGCTACTGGGGCAAGCCCGAGGAGACCGCGACGGCGATCCCCGACGGCTGGTTCCGCAGCGGTGACCTCGCGACGGTCGACGACGAGGGCTACTTCACCATCGTCGACCGCAAGAAGGACCTCATCATCCGCGGCGGGATGAATGTCTACCCGCGCGAGGTCGAGGAGGTCCTCTACTCGCACCCGGACGTCGTCGAGTGCGCCGTCGTCGGCGTGCCGGACGAGCTCATGGGCGAGGAGATCGGCGCGGCCGTCGCGCTCGCGCCGGAGTCGACGACGACGCTCGAGGAGGTCCAGGCCTACGTCAAGGAGCGGATCGCCGCGTACAAGTACCCCCGCCGCATCTGGCAGCTCGACGAGCTGCCGAAGGGGCCGACGGGCAAGATCCTGCGCCGCTCGGTCGAGGCGCCCGCGGAGTGACCCGCGGCGCGACCCGGTGGTCGTGACGTGACGAAGGGGGTGGCCCAGGCCACCCCCTTCGTGCTTATGGCTCCCATAACCCGACGTTATGATCTGGCGGTGAGCTTCTTCGTCTTCCCCAACCCCGTCAACGAGAAGGCGGCCCGCACCGTCGCGGCGGTCGTCGCCGCGACGAGCGCCCTCGTCCTCGTCACCGGGTGGTGGTGGCTCACGGTGCCGCTCGCGCTGGGATTCCTCGGCCGGGTCCTCGCCGGGCCTCGGCTCAGCCCCCTCGGCTGGGTCGCGATGCGGGTCGTCGCGCCCCGTCTGGGCGAGCCGGTCCTCACGCCGGGACCGCCCAAGCGCTTCGCCCAGGGCATCGGCGCGGTCGTCTCGACGACCGCCGCCGTGCTCTCGTTGGGGCTGGGGCTGACCACCGCCGCCGCCGTGCTGCTCGGCGTGCTCACGATCTTCGCGCTGCTCGAGTCGGCCGCCGGCTTCTGCGCCGGGTGCTGGGCCTTCGGGCACCTCATGCGCCTCGGCGTCATCCCCGAGGAGACCTGCGAGGCCTGCGCCGACATCCGGCTGCGCAGCCGCGCGACGGTCTAGGCCAGACCGCGCTCGCGGGCGAGGATCGCCGCCTGCACCCGTGATGCGCAGCCGAGCTTGGCGAGGACGCGCGACACGTGGGTCTTCGTCGTGGCCTCCGAGATGTGCAGCTCGGCGGAGATCTGGGCGTTCGACAGACCCTGGGCGAGCGCACGCAGCACGTCGACCTCGCGGGGCGTGAGGGCGAAGGGGGAGCCCCCCTCGACCTCCTCGGCCGGCGGCGAGGGCTCGGGAGCCGCCGCGAAGCCGGCGATGACGTGCCGGGTGACCTCGGGCGCGAGGACCGCTTCGCCGGCCGCGACGCGCTCGACGGCGTCGACGAGAGGGCCGGCGTCGACCGTCTTGAGCAGGTAGCCGTCGGCCCCCGCCCGCAGCGCACCGGAGACGTGCTCGTCGATCTCGAAGCTCGTGAGCACGAGCACCCGCGACAACGACTGCTCGACGATCTCGCGGGTCGCGGCGATGCCGTCGACGCCGGGCATCCGCACGTCCATGAGGGTGACGTCCGGCCGCAGGGCGCGGGCCTGCTCGACCGCCACCCGGCCGTCTCCCGCCTCGCCGACGACGTCGAGCCCGTGCGCCTCGAGGAGCAGGCGCAGCCCGGAGCGGACGGTCGCGTGGTCGTCGGCGATGAGGACGGTCGTCATGCGCTGCTCTCCTGGGTGCCTGTCTTCTGGGTGCTCTCCTGGGTGCCTATCGTGCGGGTGCTCGTCTCGTAGGTGCTCGTCTCGCGGGTGCTCACACGGTGGAGGGGGACGGCGGCGCGCACGCGCCACGAGTCCCCGGACGGGCCGGCCTCGAGGTGGCCGCCGAGCGCCTCGACGCGCTCTCGCATCGAGCGCAGCCCGAGGCCCAGTCCCGGCTCGTCGCGGTCCGGCCCCTGGGGCAGCGGCGAGACGACGGTGAGGACGAGGTCGTCCTGCACCGCGACGGCGACCTCGGCCCGCGGGGAGGCGGCGTGGCGGGCGACGTTGTGCAGGGCCTCCTGGAGCACCCGGTAGAGCGCCTGGCCGGTGGGGGCGGGCAGCTCGGGCAGCGGGTCGGGGTCGAGGCGCAGGGCGACCTCGGTGCCCCGCGACCGGGAGTGCTCGACGAGCGCGGGGAGGTCGGCCAGGGAGGGCGAGACGGTCATCGGCACGTCCGGTCGCAGGACGGCGAGCATCGACTGGAGCTCGCGGACCGCGTCCTTCGAGGTGGCGCGGACGACCTCGAGGGCGCGCCGCTGCGACCTCTCGTCGTGCAGCCCGGCCTCGGCATGGATGGTGATCGCCGCGAGGCTGCCGGAGAGCGCGTCGTGGAGGTCGCGGGCCATCTGCTCGCGCTCGCCCCGCCGCTCCTCGCGGGCGCGCAGCTCGGCGAGCCGGGCCTCGTCCTGGGCCTGCCGGCGCTGCGCGGCGAGGAGGTCGAGGGAGCGACGGCTCGAGCGCCCCCACCAGAAGGACGTGCCGAAGACGGCGAAGACGGTGAGCGCGGTGAGCACGCCGTCCTGCAGGTCGCCGGTGAGCGCCCAGACCGCGAGACCGCTCGCGGCGACACCGATGCCGATGGCCCAGTCGAGGGAGACGACGGCGCGTCCTCGGCCGTGCAGCCCGGCGGCGTAGACGAGCTCGATGATGACGAGGAGCGAGCCGATGCTGCCGCCGTACGCCGTCTCGACGGCGAAGACGACGACGCCCAGGGCGAGGCAGGTGAGGGGCCGCACCCTGCGCCACACCATGACCGCGCACAGCAGGAGCAGGGGCACGAGGTGCCACCAGCGCCCGCTCGGGCCGCGCGTGCCCTGGCCCCAGATGTCGACGAGGTCGATGGCGACGAGGACCGTGCCGAGGAGCGCCATGAGCGCTGCCCCGCGCAGGTCGAGGCCGATCGCCTCGGCCCTGCGCTGCGTCGTCACGACGTCATCGAACCACGGGGCCCGGCACCGGGCGTCATCCGAAAGGCGGACGCCGCGGCCGAGGCTGCTCCCCCTTCGGCCGATGTGCGCGACACGTCGCGCGGGTCACGGTGGCTGCCATGGACCTGCCCCAGCTGCTCACCCTCGCCGTGCTCGCCCTCGTCGACTCGACGAGCTTCGGCACCCTGCTCATCCCGCTGTGGTTCATGCTCGCGCCGGGCCGGGTGCGCCCTGGCCGGGTGCTCGTCTTCCTCGGCACGGTCGCGGGCTTCTACTGGGTCCTCGGGGTGGCGCTGGCTACCGGGCTGCTCACCGTGGCCGGCGACCTCGGGCAGTGGCTCTCGACGACGACCGGCACCCGCGTCCAGGTGGCCGTCGGCGTGCTGCTGCTCGCGACCGGCGTCCTCATGCCGACGAGGAAGAAGGGCGACGGGGGCGGCACGACGAGCCGGCGGGTGCACCGCTGGCGCGACCGGGCGATGGGTGTCGACGGGCAGCGCGGCGGCACGGGGGCCCTCGTCGGTCTGGCTGTCGCCGCGGCCGCGATCGAGGCGGCGTCGATGATCCCCTACCTCGCCGGCATCGGGATCGTCACGAGCGCGCCCGTCGGCGCGGCGGAGCGGGCGCTCGTGCTCGCCGGGTACTGCGTCGTCATGGTGCTCCCGGCGCTGCTCCTGCTCGGTCTGCGGCTGGGGCTCGGGCGACGTCTCGAGCCGGTGCTGCGGCGCGTGGCCGCGTGGATGGAGCGCACGTCCGGCGAGACCGTGGCCTGGGTGCTCGCGATCGTCGGGCTGCTGATCCTGAGCAACGCGGGCGACGCGGGGCTCCCGGGATGGATGCCCTTCGGCTAGCGCCGGCGGCGCCGCTCGTTCCACATGACGACGGCCGTGAGGATCGAGCTCGCGAGGAGGGCGGCCTTGGGCAGCTGGGTCCACAGCGACCACGTCGAGTAGTCGTAGCCCCGACGACCGGGTGCGACCCAGAGCTCGCGCCGGTCACCGGTCTCGACGCGGCCGTCCCCGCGGCAGGCGACCCACCAGCCCGTGCGGGTCCGGCCGTCGTCGTCGGTCCACCTGACGTCCACGCGGTCACCGACGTCGTTCTTCGCGCACCGGTCGGTGTTCGCCGTGACGTGGGTGACCATCACCTCGCGCCGGTCGGTGAGACCGAGCGCGTGGTGCCGCCAGTCCCCCATGAAGACCATCATCCCGAGCGCGACGACGACGAAGAGCCCGAGCATCCACCGGGTCATCTGCCACCACGTGCGCCAGAGGCGCCGGGCGAAGGGGGGCCGCCCCGGGGAGCCGGTCTGCGTCACCGGCCGCTCTCGGCCAGGGCCTCGGCGAGGTCCTTCGCGGTGCGCAGGGTCGCGACGGCGGACGCCGGGGTGGCCCCGGCCAGACCGCACGTCGGGGTGACGACGACGTCGGCCAGGCTCGCCGTCGTCAGACCGATCCGCCCCCAGGCCCCGGTGAGCCGGTCGTGGGCGGTGCGCCAGTCGGCGCCGACCCGCACCGCTCCTGCCCACAGGTGCGCTCCCCCTTCGACGGCCGCGGCGAGCTGCTCCCAGCGCGAGCCGTCGAGGAGGGTCGTGTCGAGCGAGAGCCCGTCGGCACCGGCCTCGTGCAGGAGCGTGACGGGGACCTCCGCGGCGCAGCAGTGGACGACGGTGCGGTGGTCGCCGGCGGCGTCGAGGACGACGCGAAGGGAGTCGCGCACCTCCGAGCGGTCGACGGCACGCAGCCGCCCGTACCCGGACTGCGTCGGCAGCCGCCCCTCGAGCACTGCGGGCACCGCGGGCTCGTCGACCTGGACGACGAGGTCGGCGCCGGGGACGAGCCGGGCGACCTCGGCGACGTGCGTGCGCAGGCCCTCGGCGAGCGACTCGGTGAGGTCGCGACGCGCGCCGTGGTCGCTGACGACGCGCTCGCCACGGGTGAGCTCGAGGGTGGCGGCGAGGGTCCACGGACCGCTGACCTGGAGCTTGAGCGGGCCCTGCCAGCCGTCGTAGGCCTCGGCGAGCTCGTCGAGGTCGTGGCGCAGGTGGGCCGCGGCCCGGCCCTCGTCGCGGCCGGGGCGGTCGACGAGCCGCCAGCCGAAGGGCTGGGTCTCGACGTGCAGGCCCTCGAGGAGCGATGCCGCGCGGCCGACCATGTCGGCCCCGACCCCGCGGCCGGGGAGCTCGGGCAGGTGGGGCACGCCGTCGCCGAGGAGGTCGCGCACGGCCCGGACGGCCTCGCGGGGGCTCTCGCCCGGCCAGCTGCCGACGCCGCTCACCCGGGTCGTCATGGGCAGGTCGGGGCTCGTCGAGGTCACGCCGGGCATCATCGCACCGGCGTCGCTCACAGGGTGAGCCGCAGCCGCACGGTGTCGCCGACGCCCACCCTCTCGGCGCGCTGGACCGCGACCTTGATGGGCACGTAGTAGCCGCCCTCGCGGGGGAAGAGCGAGGTGGTGAAGTCGGTGGCCCCCACCCGGCCCGACACCGGGATGCACCCCCAGCCGTAGGTGAGGTCTCGCGCGACATCGGCCACCTCCTGCGCCTGCGCGGCCGGCATCACCGCGAAGACGTAGGGCGCCGGCCCCCGCCACTCGACGACCTCCGCCTCGAAGTCCATGTCCACCCCGCCATCGTGGCACCACCCCCCGTCAGCCTTGGGAAGGCTGATGGTCGAGGGGGGAGGGGCGCTTGGTGGTTGAGGTGCGAGGGCCGCCAGGCCCGAGCCTCGAGACCACGGGGCCGTCGATGGTCGAGGTGCGAGGGCCGCCAGGGCCCGAACCTCGAGGCCACCCGACAGCTGGAGGTCGAGGTGACGCGCCATCGGCGGTTGAGGCGCGAGGTCCGCCAGGCCCGGAGCCTCGAAACCCTTGCTGACCGTTCACCGACAAGGCCTGGCCTGTTCGAACACCTGTTCGATATCGTGGAGCCATGGCGACGATGCCGCAACTCCTCGACCCGGGCACCCCGGGCCAGAGCCGCGTGCCAGCCCTCCTCGACCAGGCCCACGCCGTCGTCGACAGCCTCCAAGAGGCGATCGCCGCCGACCAACGCACCGCTGGGCGGGCCCTGCGCGCCGATCTCGTCGAGGTCGAACGCCTCGCCCGACGTGTCGAGGCCGCACGGCTGCGCCTGGTCGCCCGGGCGGACTCCGTGCGCGTGGCGGAGCGCACCGGGCACACCGACACCGGGGCCTGGGTCGCACAGTCCACGAACGGCGACCGACGACCCGCCTCACGCGACGTACGCCTCGCCACCGCCTTGACCGCGCCCAGCACGCCACCCCCAAGTGACTCCCCTGATCAGACCCCTGTCGGTCTGACCCTCGTCGGCTCTGAATCCCCTAGCACCCCGCCCGAACCGCCGCAGCCCGAGCTCGCCCGCACCGCCGCAGCCCTCGACGACGGGCGGATCAGCGCCGACCACGCCCGCGTCATCACCCAGGCGATGGACGACCTCCCCGACGGGCTCACCCTCGAGCAGCGCCGCGCCTGCGAGGCCGAGCTCCTCCTGCTCGCGGTCAACCGGGCACCGGCCAAGCTACGGATCGCCGCCAGGCGCGTCCTCGAAGCCGTCGAACCCGACGAGGACGTCGTCGACGCCCACGAGGATGACGTCCTGGCCTCCGAAGAAGCCCACGCCCGCGACGAGTCGGCCTTCTGGATCCGCGACAACCACGACGGCACCATGACCGGGCACTTCACCGTCCCCTGGGCCGCCGGCGCCATCCTCGGCAAGGTCATCGACGCCATGACCGCACCCCGACGCCGCACCCAGCCCGGCTCGGACACCGTGATCACCGAGCCCAGCGACCTCGCCCGCCTCACCGGCGACACCCGCGTCGACGAGCTCGACTGGCAGCACCGCCGCGGCCTGGCCTTCGCCGACCTCCTCACCCGCATCCCCACCGACCACCTCTCCCGCAAGGTCGCCGCCACCCTCCTGGTCACCACCCGACTCGACGACCTCACCGCAGACCTGCGCCGAGCCGGGAGCACCGACGCCGGCGACCACCTCGACGCCGGCACCATCCGCCGCATGGCCTGCGCCGCCGGGATCATCCCCGTCGTCCTCGGCGGACCCTCACAACCCCTCGACCTCGCCCGCCAGAAGCGGCTCTTCACCGAAGCCCAAGCCCTCGCCCTATCCCTGCGCTACGACACCTGCGCCGCCCAAGGATGCGAACGCCCCTTCGCCTGGACCGAGATCCACCACCTCCACGCCTGGCGAGACGGCGGCCAGACCGATCTGCTCAACGCCATCCCCCTGTGCGGCTACCACCACCGCATGATCGACGGACCCGACTGGCAGCACACCGTCCACCGCGCACACGACGACACCGCGACGATCCACTTCCACCGGCGCACGTAGAAGGACGCACGCGGTGATGACGCGGCGGCGGTCCCGGAGGGGGTGTGCGCGGTCAGCGGGCGGTGGACGCGATGGTCGCCGAGCCGACGACACGAGTGCCCTCGTAGAGCACGACCGACTGGCCCGGCGCGATGCCGCGCACGGCCTCGTCGAGGTCGACGACGAGGCGAGGGCCAGAGCCGTCTCCGTCCTCAAGGCGAGGGCCGGAACCGTCCTCGTCCTCACGGCGAGGGCCGGAGCCGTCTCCGCCCTCGAGGCGGGCGCGGGCCGGGATCTCCTCGCCGTGGGCGCGCAGCTGCGCACCCACGCGCACCTCGCCGGTCGGCGCGGGACCGCACCAGCGCGGCTGGGTGCCGACGACCTGGCGCACGCCGAGCAGGTCGGAGGTGCCGATGAAGACGCGGTTGCTCGAGGCGTCGACCCGGGTGACGAAGCGCGGCTCGCCGTCGAGGCTGCTGCGCTCGAGGCCCAGGCCCCGTCGCTGACCGACGGTGAAGCCGTAGGCGCCCGTGTGGGCGCCGACGACCTCGCCCGAGCGCTCGTCGACGACCTCGCCGGGCCGCTCACCGAGCCGGCCTGCGAGCCAGCCGCGGGTGTCGCCGTCGCTGATGAAGCAGATGTCGTGGCTGTCGGGCTTGCGGGCGACGGAGAAGCCTCTCTCCTGCGCCTCCTCGCGCACCTGCGGCTTCGTCGAGCGCCCGAGCGGGAAGAAGGTGCGGGCCAGCTGCTCGGCGTCGAGGACACCGAGGACGTAGCTCTGGTCCTTGGCCGGGTCGACGGCGCGGTGCAGCTCGCGGCCTGCTTGACCCTGCTCGACCTGCGCGTAGTGACCCGTCGCGACGGCGTCGAAGCCGAGGGCGAGCGCCTTGTCGAGGAGCGCGGCGAACTTGATCTTCTCGTTGCACCGCAGGCAGGGGTTGGGCGTGCGCCCGGCCTCGTACTCGGCGACGAAGTCGTCCATGACGTCGCGCTGGAAGGCCCCGGCCATGTCCCACACGTAGAAGGGGATGCCGAGCCGGTCGGCCACCCGGCGGGCGTCGCCGGAGTCCTCGATCGTGCAGCACCCGCGCGCGCCCTCGCGCAGCGTCGCGGCGCTGCGCGACAGCGCGAGGTGGACGCCGACGACGTCGTGGCCCTCGTCGAGCATCCGGGCGGCGGCGACGGCGGAGTCCACCCCACCGCTCATGGCGGCGACGACACGCATGGCGATCAGGCAGCGCCGCTGGCGCGGCGGGCACGGTCGACGGCGTCGGGCAGCGCGGAGAGCGCGGCGTCGACGTCGGCCTCGGTCGAGGTCCACCCGAGCGAGACGCGCAGCGAGCCGCGGGTCTCCTCCTCGCTGCGCCCCATGGCGAGCAGCACGTGGCTGGGCTGCGGCACACCGGCCTGGCAGGCCGAGCCGGTCGAGACCTCGACGCCGGCGGCATCGAGCAGGTACAGCAACGAGTCGCCGTCGCAGCCGGGGATGGTGATGTGGGCGTTGCCGGGCAGACGACGGGTGACGTCACCGAGCTCCCAGCAGCCGGAGACGCGGATGCTCGGGTCGATCTCACGGGCGCGGGTGAGGAAGCGGTCGCGCAGCGCGGCGACCCGGGCGGCCTCGGTCTCGATCTCGCCGACCGCCTCGGTGAGGGCGGCGGCGAGGCCGGCGATGCCCGCGACGGCGACCGTGCCGCTGCGCAGCGAACGCTCCTGGCCCCCGCCGTGGCTCGTCGGGACGAGCCGGGCGTCGCGCCGGGCGAGCAGCACGCCCACCCCGGTCGGCCCGCCGAACTTGTGCCCGCTCACGGCGAGCGTGTCCGCCTCGACCGCGGCGAAGTCGACGGGCAGGTGGCCCGCGACCTGCACCGCGTCGGTGTGGAAGGGGATGGCGTGCTCGTGGCACAGCCGTGCCATCGCGGCGACGTCCTGGACCGTGCCGACCTCGTTGTTGGCCCACATGACGCTGACGACGGCGACAGAGGCCGGGTCCTCCTTGACGGCGGCGCGCACGGCGTCGACCTCGATCGTGCCGCACTCCCCCGGCTCGACGAAGGTCAGCCGCGCCCCGGAGGTGTCGGCGAGGTGGGTCGCCGCGTCGAGCACCGCGTGGTGCTCCATCCCGGACAGCACGACGCGGTCGCGGGCGGGGTCGGCCTGGCGCGCGGCGAGGTAGGAGCCGAGCAGGGCGATGTTGTCGGACTCGGTGCCGCCGGAGGTGAAGATCACCTCGGACGGACGGGCACCGAGGGCATCGGCGACCGCCTCGCGCGACTCCTCGAGGACGCGCCGGGCCGCGCGGCCGGCGGAGTGCAGGCTCGAGGGGTTGCCGACGCGAGCCATCTGCGCGAGGACGGCGTCCCGGGCGACCGGGCGGATCGGGGTGGTCGCCGCGTGGTCGAGGTAGGTGCTCATCGCCGTCGAGTCTAGGCCGCCCACCTGTGGGGGCGGCCCGCCCGTCCTGCGGGGTCGGATCCCCCTTCGCCCTCGGTCAGGCGGCGATGACGCCGGTGCCCAGGAGGACGAAGAGGACGAGGGCGAGCCCGATCCGGTAGATGACGAAGGGGCGGAAGGTGTGGGTGGAGATGTAGCGCAGCAGCCAGGCGATGACCGCGTAGCCGATGACGAAGGAGATGACCGTCGCGACGGCGATCGGGCCCCACGCCGGCTCGACCGGCTCGTCCGCGATGTCGAAGAGCTGCTGGAAGCCCGAGAGCAGCACCGCGGGGATCGCGAGGAGGAAGGAGTAGCGGGCGGCGGCCTCACGGGTGTAGCCCATGAAGAGACCACCGGCGATCGTGCCCCCCGAGCGCGAGACGCCCGGGACGAGCGCCAGCGCCTGCCACAGGCCGTAGTACAGGCCGTGCCGGACGGTCAGCTGCTCGAGCTGGCGGTCCTGCTTCGCCCGGCGGTCGGCGACGTCGATGACGAGCGCGAAGACGAGCAGCATCGTCGCGGTGATCCACAGGTTGCGCGCCGGACCGGTGATGACGTCCTTGAGCGCGATGCCGAGCAGGCCGATGGGGATCGAGCCGAGGATGACCATCCACCCCAGGCGTGCCTGCGGGTCGCTGTGCGGGAGCTTGCCCGCGACGGCGAGGCACCACGACCGGATGATCCCGGCGATGTCCTTGCGGAAGTAGACGAGGACCGCCGCCTCCGTGCCGAGCTGGGTGATCGCCGTGAAGGCCGAGCCCGGGTCCTCGCCGAAGAAGCGCCCGACGATCGACTGGTGCGCGCTCGAGCTGATGGGCAGGAACTCGGTGAGCCCCTGCACGACGCCGAGGACGATCGCCTGCAGCCAGTCCATGTGTGGTGCTCCTGTGGGGTGGGGGTGGGTCGAGGAGGATCATGCCCTGCCGGACGTGCGAGACCCCGGGCGGGTGGTCCCGCCCGGGGTCGTGCGGGGGCTGGGTCAGCCCACCGAGATGTGCACGTGGTCGAAGTGGTTCTGGGTCGGGTCGCCCCGGTCCTCCATCGGCTTCCACGAGCCGCCGGGCATCCAGATCCGCTGCTTCCAGATGACGTACTTCACGTTGAGCTCGCTCGCGTGCTGCTGCACGAAGGCCGCGACGGCGTCGCCGTCGGCCGAGCCGCACATGACGTCGACAGCGTTGCCGGTGCCGTGGTCGCCGGGGTCGCCGGCGCGGTAGCCGCCGATGTTCGTCAGGTGGGGGTACTGCGAGCGGACCGCGGAGTAGACCGCCTGGGCGTTCGGGCCGAGGCCGACGGCCTGGGCCTGCGCGAGGTAGCTCGTCGTGTCGAGGCCACCGGCGGGCGCGGGGGCCTGCGTCGTCTCCTCGGGCGTCGCCTCGGGCTCGGGAGCCTCCTGCTCCTGCGGATCGGGCTGAGCCTCCTCGGTCTGCTCGACCGGCTCCGGGGTCTCCTGCTCGACCAGGGGCTGGGGCTCCGGCTTCGGGACCGGCTTGGGCTCGGGCTTCTTCACCGCGCCCACGTCGAGGTCGCCGGCCGACATCGCGCTCTGCAGCACGGGGGCGGGCAGGTCGGTCGGGACGGCGAGGGCGACGCGAGCGGTGCTGCGCTGCGCGGCGTCGTCGCCGCGGCCCTCGAGCATCGAGCTGGCCCGCGAGGACGCGGAGGCGTCGGGGGTGGGCTCGGCGGAGGCCGCACCGGTCGCGGTCGGCGCGGCGACGAGGGCGGAGGCGCCGACGACGAGGCCGACGCAGGCGGCGGACTTCAGGGCCGCGCCGCGGGGCAGCGTGCGCGAGAGGGAGCGCCGGGCAGGGGCACCGTGACGCGCCGCGTGCTTGGGAGGCTGGGTCACAGGGGGCAGACCTTCGCTTCGGGGGCAGAGCAGACCCGGCTCTGGCGAGCCGGGGTACCACCACAGTAGCGAGACCCGGGCGTGAAGTCACATTTCGATAACGCGCCGTGACGCACGTCGCCCCCGGCCGGTCGGCCGGGGGCGAGCTGCGCGTGCGGGCGAAGGGGGTGTCAGCCCTTCTTGCCCTTGACCGCCTCGGTGGCCTGCGGGAGCACCTGGAAGAGGTCGCCGACGACGCCGAAGTCGACGAGCTCGAAGATCGGCGCCTCCTCGTCCTTGTTGACGGCGACGATCGTCTTGCTCGTCTGCATGCCGGCGCGGTGCTGGATGGCACCGGAGATGCCGGCCGCGACGTAGAGCTGCGGGCTGACCTGCTTGCCGGTCTGGCCGACCTGGCTGGTGTGGGGGTACCAGCCGGCGTCGACCGCGGCGCGCGAGGCGCCGACCGCGGCGCCGAGGCTGTCGGCGAAGGCCTCGACCGGGGCGAAGTCGCCGCCGGTGCCGCGGCCACCGGAGACGACGATGGCCGCCTCGGTGAGCTCGGGACGACCGGAGGCCTTCTTCGGCTCGGACGCGGTGATCTTCGCGGCCTTGGCGGCGTCGGAGATCTGCGGGGTGAGCTCCTCGAAGGCACCAGCACCGGCGGCCTGCTCCGGGGTGGCGGAATTGGGCTTGACGGTGATGATCGCGGCGCCCTGGGTGACGCGGGACTTCACGCTGTAGCTGCCCGCGAAGACGGACTGCGTCGTGACGGGGCCACCCTCGCCGGCCTGGACGTCGACGGCGTCGGTGATGAGACCGGAGCCGGTCTTGACGGCCAGACGCGCGGCGACCTCCTTGCCGGCGGCGTTGCTCGGGATGAGCACGGCCACCGGGCTCGAGGCCTCGACGATCTGGGCGAGGACCTCGGCCTGGGGGGCCACGAGGTACTCCCCGACGGCGGGGTCGGAGACGGAGATGATCTTCTCCGCGCCGTAGCGGGCGAGCAGGTCCTTCGCGGTCTCGGCGCCGGGGCCGATGAAGACGGCGGTCGGCTCGCCGAGGCGGCGGGCGATCGTCAGCATCTCGGCGGCGGGCTTCTTCACCACGCCCTGGGCGTGGTCGACGAGCACGAGTACTTCAGCCATGGTTGTGTCTTTCCTCCTGGTCCTGGGCGCGGCTCAGACGAACTTCTGCGCGGCGAGGAAGTCGGCCAGCTTGCTGCCGCCCTCGCCCTCGTCGGTGACGATCTCGCCCTGCTCGCGCGGGGGACGCTTCGTGGTCTCGAGGACCTCGGTCCACGCGTTGGCCTGGCCGACCTGACCGGCGTCGACGCCGAGGTCGGCGAGGCTCCACGTCTCGACCGGCTTCTTCTTGGCCGCCATGATCCCCTTGAAGGAGGGGTAGCGCGGCTCGTTGATCTGGTCGGTGACCGAGACGAGGGCCGGCAGCGAGGACTCGATGGTCTCGCTCGCGGTGTCGCCGTCGCGGCGGATCGTCACGGTGCCCTCGGAGACGGTGAGCTCGGAGGCGTAGGTGACCTGGGGCAGGCCGAGACGCTCGGCGAGCATCGCCGGGACGACCGACATCGTGCCGTCCGTCGACGCCATGCCGGTGAGCACGAGGTCGGGGGTGCCGAGCTTGGTGATCGCCTCGGCGAGCACGAGCGAGGTCGCGGGGGCGTCGGAGCCGGCGATCGCGTCGTCGAGGACGTGCACGCCCTTGTCGACACCCATCTGCAGCGACTTCTTCACGGCGTCGGCGGCCGCCTCGGGGCCGATGGTGAGGACGGTGATCTCGCCCTCGCCGGTGGCCTCGACGATCTTCAGGGCCTCTTCGACGGCGTACTCGTCGAGCTCGGAGAGGAGGCCGTCGACCCCGTCACGATCGGTGGTGTGGTCCTCGGTGAACGTGCGGTCGGACTGTGCGTCCGGCACGTACTTGACGCAGACGACGATGTTCATCGCTGGCTCGTCCTCTTCCTCGTGTGGGTCTGGTGTCCGCCGGCCCCGCCTCGCCCCTGGGTGTGCCCCGGGTCGGGTGCAGGCCGACTCCCCCCGACGGTATCCCTCTGCCTGCGCCGCGCGGCCATCGAGGCGCCATGACCCTCACCACACGTCCACGCACGAAGGGGGGCGGATCACCCCTTCGTCGGCGCCGCCGGGTCCTCGCCCCGGGTGCGCACGACGCGTCCGGGGACGCCGACGACGATAGAGCGGGCCGGATAGCTCGCGCGGGCGATCGTGCCGGCGGCGAGGACGCTCTGGTCGCCGACGTCGGTGCCGCGCAGGACGACGCACTTCGTCGCGACCCACACGTCGTCGCCGATGCGCACGGGCGACTTGACGATGCCCTGGTCCTTGATCGGGATCTCGAGCGAGTCGGTGCGGTGGTCGAAGTCGCAGACGTAGACGTCGTCGGCGAAGAGGCACGAGCTGCCGATCTCGATGTCGAGCCAGGTGTTGATCGTGTTGCGGGTGCCGATGACCGTCTTCGCGCCGATGCGCAGGGTGCCCTCGTGGGCGCGCAGGCGGGAGTGGGGGCCGATGTGGACGAAGGGGCCGACGACGAGCCGCCCGAAGCCGGGCCGGACCTCGAAGCGCACGTCCGGGCCGATGAAGCACGGGCCCTCGAAGACGAGACCGGGGTTCGCCGCGCGGGCGCGGATCATCCGCAGGTAGCCCAGGAGGTGGTGGTGGGTCCACGCGCGGTTGCTCACGACCCAGGCGACCCAGCGCGCGGCGCCCCAGCGCTCCCCCGCCGCGAGGGGCGGGCGGCGCAGCCGCGCGACGAGGCTCACCGCGGCTTCACGCCGGTGACGCCGACGTTGTAGAAGAAGCGCTGCGGCACGACCCGGGCGAGCACGTCGTCGACGCGCATGAGGCGCTGCCAGCCGCGGTAGGCGAAGATCGCCCAGCGCAGCCCGAGCGCGTCCTCGCGCACCGCGCACTCGAAGGTCCGCACGGGCCAGCCGAAGACGGCCGAGGCGAGCTCCTCGGTCGCGGTGCCCACGTGCTCCGCCCCGGCCCGGCGGGCGGTCTCGGCGAGCTCGTCGGGGTCGAAGGTGTGCAGGTCGACGACCGCCTCGAGGGCGGCCGCTCGCGAGGACTCGTCGAACTCGGCCTGCGGGCGGGCCCAGCGACCGCGCAGCGGCGGCAGCGCGACGACCCGGGTCGCGACCTCCCACGTCGCCCGGCCGAGCGCGCGGGCGTACTGGTGGCCGATCCGGGTCGGCTCCCCCGCGATGACGAAGCGCCCGCCGGGGCGCAGCACGCGCAGCACCTCGCGCAGCGTCGCCTCGACGTCGGGGATGTGGTGGAGCACGGCATGGCCGACGACGAGGTCGAAGCTGTCGTCGTCGTAGGGCAGCGACCCGGCGTCGGCCACCCGGCCGTGGGCCTCGAGACCGAGCCGGCGCGCGTTCTCCTGCGCCGCCTCGACCATGCCGGGCGAGAGATCGGTGACGTGGACCTCCCGCAGGAGGCCGGCGAGCACGAGGTTGAGCGAGAAGAAGCCGGTGCCGGCGCCGAGCTCGAGAGCGCGCCCGTAGGGCACCTCCTCGCCCGGCAGCCGCCGGCCCCGCACGACCCGCTCGAAGCGGTCGCGCACGACGGCGGTGCACCGCTCGTCGAAGCTGATCGACCACTTCTCGTCGTAGGTCTGCGCCTCCCAGTCGTGGTAGAGCACCTGGGCGAGGGTGTTGTCCTCCCAGGCGTGCTCCACGTCCTGCGCGCTCGCCGGCTGCGGCATCAGGCGCCCTCGAAGGTCGCCTTGCCCGGGCCGTCCTCGACGAAGGAGCGCATGCCGGTCGTGCGGTCCTTCGTCGCGAAGAGCCCGGCGAAGAGCATCCGCTCGATCTCCAGCCCGGTCTGCAGGTCGACCTCGAGACCGGCGTCGATGGCCTGCTTCGCGGCGCGCAGGGCGTACGCCGGGCCGGTGACGTAGGGCGCCACCATCTCCTTGGCCGCCTCGAGCACGTCGCCCTCGACGACCCGGTCGACGAGGCCCATCGCCAGCGCCTCCTCGGCGTCGACGAAGCGGCCCGAGAAGACGAGGTCCTTGGCCTTGGCCGGCCCGACGAGGCGGGCGAGACGCTGGGTGCCCCCGGCCCCGGGGATGACCCCGAGGAGGATCTCGGGCTGGCCGACCTTCGTCCCGACCTTCGCCACCCGGAAGTCCGCGCACAGCGCGACCTCGTAGCCCGCGCCGAGCGCGAAGCCGGCGATCGCGGCGACGGTCGGCTTGGGGATGCCAGCGAGCTTGCGGGTGAAGTCCTGCAGCGCCTGGGAGTGGTCGACCATGTCCGTGTAGGACATCGTCTGCATCTCCTTGATGTCGGCGCCGGCGGCGAAGACCCGCTCCCCGCCGTAGAGGATGACGGCGCGCACGTCGGAGCGCTCTGTCGCCTCCTCGGCCGCGGCGACGAGCTCGCGCTGCACCTGGGCGTTGAGCGGGTTCATCTTCGGGCGGTCGATCCGGATGACCCCGATGCCGCCCTCGACCTCGAGGGTGACGAAGTCGCTCACCGGGGCAGCTCGCCCTCGCCCGGGGCGGGGGCCGCGGCGTCGGCGCCCGGCTCGCCCTCGCCCGGCTGCATGCCGGGGACCTGGCCGGTCGCGCGCTGGTGCCACAGCTGCACGCCCTGGATGACGAGGGGCACGGCGATGCCGAGCAGCCCGCGCACGTCGGCGCCGCGGGGCAGGATGTGCTCGCTCGTCACGAGGAGGGTGTCGTTGGCGACGGCGGCCTTGACGAGGTTGAAGGCGACGTTGACGTCGTTGCTGATCTTGAGGCGCTCGAGCTCGTCGGCGGGCACCGGGTCCTCGAGGGACCACTGGCCGAAGACGCGCAGGACGTTGGACTCGTCGTCGGCGCAGCGCACGAAGAGCTGCTGGTCCTCGAAGGCGAAGGCGACGTCGCCGTCGTCGTCGATGCGGGACTCGACACCGAGCTCGGTGAGGGCCTCGTTGACACGGTCGCGAAGGGGGGCCTCGGCGGGGGCGTCGTCGCCGCCCTGGGCGGGGCCGCCGGTGCTGGGGGTGAAGTTCGGCAGTGCGGTGGGATCGCTCATGCCCCCCAACGTACCTACTGCCTACAGTTGCGACCATGCCGCCGCACACCCGCCTCGACGACGTCGCGGCAGCAGCCCCGCGTCGAGACGCCACCCCGCTCGACCACGCCCCGGTGCCGGGGGCTCACCTCGTCGCCGGCGGGCTCGAGGTGGCGGTGCACGCCCCCTTCGCCACGGCGGTGACGCTGTGCCTCTTCGGGCCCAGCGGAGACCCCGCGCAGGAGCGTCAGGTGCGGCTCGTCCAGCGGCGGCGCGGCTGGTGGTCCGGCCGGGTCGACGGGGTGGGCGCCGGCGAGCGCTACGGGTACCGGGTGGACGGGCCGTGGGAGCCGGAGGCGGGCCACCGGCACAACCCGGCGAAGGTGCTCCTCGACCCCTACGCGCGGATGGTCGACCGGGTGCTCGACGCCTACCCGCCCGCGCTCTTCGGCCATGTCGTCGGCGATGACGGCCGCGCCGACATCGCCGTCCGCAGCGATCTCGACTCCGCGGGCGTCGCCCCGCTCGGGGTCGTCGTCGACGAGCGCTTCGACTGGGGCGAGCACCCCCGACCGCGTCGCGAGCTCGCCGACAGCGTCGTCTACGAGGTGCACGTGCGCGAGATGACCGCCACGATGCCCGGGGTGCCCGAGCACCTCCGCGGCACCTACGCCGGCATGGCGCACCCCGCGTGCGTCGAGCACCTGCTCTCGCTCGGCGTCACGGCGGTCGAGCTGCTGCCGGTGCACCACTTCGTCTCCGAGCCCGAGGTGCTCGCCCGGGGGCTGGTCAACCACTGGGGCTACAACACCCTCGGCTTCTTCGCCCCGCACCTGCCGTACGCGTCGACCACCGACCCGCAGGGCGCGCTCGACGAGCTCAAGGGCATGGTGAAGATGCTCCACGCCGCCGGCATCGAGGTCATCCTCGACGTCGTCTACAACCACACGGCGGAGCAGTCGGTGCAGGGCGCGACGCTGTCCTGGCGGGGTCTGGCCGGGCGCACGTCCTACCGGCTCGACGAGCGCGGCCGTGACGTCGACGTCACGGGGTGCGGCAACACCCTCGACCTGCGCGACGCGACGACGCAGCGGATGGTGCTCGACTCCCTTCGCTACTGGGTGACGCAGTGCGGGGTCGACGGCTTCCGCTTCGACCTCGCCGTCGCGCTCGCCCGCGGCACCCACGACGACTACGACCCCGGCCACCCCTTCCTCACCGCGCTGCGCACCGACCCCGTGCTCAGCGGCGTGCACCTCATCGCCGAGCCGTGGGACGTCGGGCCGCACGGCTGGCGCACCGGGCAGATGCCCCCGCCGCTCGCGGAGTGGAACGACCGGTACCGCGACGCGGCTCGGGAGTTCTGGCTCTCCGACCTCGCGGTCGCGCGCGGCGCGCGTCAGGGCTCGAGCACCCATGGCGTGCGCGAGATCGCGACCCGGCTCGCGGGCTCGCGCGACCTCTTCGGCAGCGGCGAGCGAGGCCCGGCGAGCTCGATCGGCTTCGTCACCGCGCACGACGGCTTCACCCTCGCCGACCTCACCGCGTACGACGTCAAGCACAACGAGGCCAACGGCGAGGACGGTCGCGACGGCAGCGACCACAACCGGTCGTGGAACCACGGGGTCGAGGGGCCCACCGACGACGCCGAGGTGCTCGCGCTGCGCCGGCGCTCGCGGCGCAACCTCCTGGCCACCCTCCTGCTGTCGACCGGGGTGCCGATGATCGCCGCGGGCGACGAGATCGGCCGCACGACGCAGGGCAACAACAACCCGTACTGCCAGGACGGGCCGCTCACGTGGCTGGACTGGGAGCTCGGGGCGGAGCAGGAGGACCTGCTCGCGACGACCCGCGCCCTCAGCGGGTGGCGCCACGAGCTGGCGACCCTGCGCCATCGCCGCCACTACACGGGGAGCCCGCTCGACGACCACGGGGCGAGCGACATCGGCTGGTACGACGAGCACGGGTCGGCGATGACCCACCAGTGGGGCGAGTCCTCGCGCCGGGTCCTCCAGATGCACCTCGACGGCGCTCCGCTCGGGCACCGGTCCGCGCTCGTCGTGCTGCACGGCGCCGGGCACGACGGCCGCGTCGTCCTGCCCGCCCCGCCGGGCGTGGCGGGCTTCGAGCTGTGGTGGGACTCGGCCTGGGAGCGCCCCGACGAGGGCGAGCGGGTGCACGTGCCCGCGGGCGAAGGGGTGGACGTCACCGCCGCGAGCATCCGCCTCTACGTCGCCACCCCCGCCTGACCCGTCGCTGGCCGAGCCCCTCGGTGGTCGAGGTGCGAGCGCCAGCGAGCCTCGAGACCACTGCGTCCTTGTTGGTCGGAGGTGCGAGCGCCAGCGAGCCTCGAGACCACCTTGCTGGTCGAGGTGCGAGCGCCAGCGAGCCTCGAGACCACCGGCCTCGCTACGGCGTGAGGGGCATCCGGAGCACCTCGCGGGCGACGACCTCGTCGCCCGCGTACGTCGTGCGCTCGTCGTCGAGAGGGGCGCGCTGCCACAGCGCGAGGTAGAGGTCGGCGGCGGGGGCGCTCACCTGGGCGACCGGGTCGCCGTCGCCGATGACGACCTCGACCGGGGCGTCGGTGGCGACGAGCCGGACCGCCGCGGGGATCGGGTCGAGCCACCCCTTCGCCAGCCTCCGGGGCACGAAGACCTCGACGACCTCGGCCACCCCGTCCGCCGCCACGTCGACGGGGACCGGGCTCGTCTCGCCGACGAGCGCGAGCTCGACGTCGACCCGGTGCACGGTGTGCTCGTGCACCTGCCGCCGCTGCCAGAAGCCGACGGTGCGGTCACCCCGCTCGAAGGTCCACGCAGGTCTCGCCGGGTCGCCGGCGATCGTCTCGCGCAGCTCGCGGGCGCCCTCGTCGAACCACCCGGCCAGCCCCTCCGGCTGCGGTGGCGTGCTCTCCGTGCGCCCGTGCCCCTCGCGGACCGCGCCGACGACCCAGCGGTGCACGCCGCCGAGGTGCCCGACGAGGTCGGCGAGCTCCCACCGCGGGCAGGTCGTCAGCGACCGGCTCCAGTCGTGCGCAGACGCGTCGCGCAGCAGCGCCTCGATCCGGGCGATCTCGTCGTCGAGGGCGGCAGCGCTGCGTGCGGGGTCCATGACCCGATGATGCCGCCCCGGACTACGCCGAGGTATGGCGATCGGCCCCGGATCCACGGATCCGGGGCCGATCTGCCATACCTCGGCGAAGGGGAGGGTCAGGCGTTGGTCACGAGACCCATCGAGGACTGGAAGGCCATGTGCTCGTGCGTGGGCAGCACGCGCACGGTGTAGCCGAACTGGCCGGTGGTCTCGATGGCGACCGACCCGGCGTACTTCGCCGTGCCGTTGTCGTAGCGCTCGACGAAGGACAACGAGCTCGCGGTCCAGTCCGAGATGTCGTCCGTGGCGATGGCCGCGGTGCCGGTGACGACCTGGACGTCGACGTCCTTCGGGTCGAGCCCGTCGAGCGAGACGTAGGCGTCGACGTGGAGGGTCTCGCCGACCTGCGGGTCGTCGGACAGGCCGCTGGCCTCGACGTGGTCGACGCTCAGCTTCGGCCAGGCGGCGCGCACCTTGCCCTTGTAAGCGGCGAGGTCACGAGCACCGGCGTGGCCGTCGGCGCTCACGGCGGCGTTGCCCCGAGCCGTCGGCGTGTAGAGCCGCTCGGTGTAGTCGCGGACCATGCGGGTGGCGAGGACCTTCGGGCCGAGGGTGCTCAGCGTGTGGCGCAGCATCTCCAGCCAGCGCACGGGCAGGCCCTGCTCGTCGCGGTCGTAGAAGATCGGGGCGACGTGCTTCTCGACGAGGTCGTAGAGCGCGGCGGCCTCGATGTCGTCACGACGGTCGGGGTCCTCGACGCCGTCGGCCGTCGGGATCGCCCAGCCGTTCTCGCCGTCGAACCACTCGTCCCACCAGCCGTCGAGGATCGAGAGGTTGAGACCGCCGTTGAGCGCGGCCTTCATGCCCGACGTGCCGCAGGCCTCGAAGGGGCGCAGCGGGTTGTTGAGCCAGACGTCGCAGCCCGGGTAGAGGTCCTTGGCCATCGCGATGTCGTAGTTGGGCAGGAAGACGATGCGGTCGCGGACCTCGGGGTCGTCGGCGAAGCGGACCATCTGCTGGATGAGCTGCTTGCCCGTCTCGTCGGCGGGGTGGGACTTGCCGGCGATGACGAGCTGGATCGGGCGCTCGGGGTGGGTGAGCAGGGCCTTGAGCCGCTGTGGGTCGCGGAGCATGAGCGTGAGGCGCTTGTACGTCGGCACGCGTCGGGCGAAGCCGATCGTCAGCACGTCGGGGTCGAGCACCGAGGTGGTCCACCCGAGCTCGGCCTCGCTCGCACCGCGCTTGAGCCAGCTCGAGCGCAGCCGGCGGCGAGCCTCGTCGACGAGCTGCTGGCGCATCTCGCGCTTCGTCGCCCAGACGCGGTCGCCGGGGATCGCGCCGATCTCGGACCAGCGGTCGCCCGTCTCGAGGTCGGCGCCGCCGATGTGCTCGCGGGCGAGGTCGAAGACCCGGTCGTCGACCCAGGTCGGCGCGTGGACGCCGTTGGTGATCGACGTGATCGGCACCTCGACGTCGTCGAAGCCCGGCCACAGCCCGTCGAACATCTCGCGGGAGACGACGCCGTGCAGCTGGGAGACGCCGTTGGCGCGCTCGGCCATCCGCAGGCCCATGACCGCCATGTTGAAGACGCCGCGGCTGCCGCCCTCGTAGGTCTCGGCGCCGAGCTCGAGGAGACGCTCGGTGGGCACGCCCGGCAGGGCCTGCTCGCCGCCGAGGTAGAGCTCGACGAGCGAGGCGTCGAAGCGGTCGATGCCCGCGGGGACGGGGGTGTGGGTCGTGAAGACCGTGCCGGACTTCGTCGCCTCCATCGCCTCGTCGAAGGTCATCGAGCCCTGCTGGGTGAGCTCGCTGATCCGCTCGACGCCGAGGAAGCCGGCGTGGCCCTCGTTCGTGTGGAAGACCTCGGGCGCGGGGGCGCCGGTGAGCCGGGACCAGGCGCGCAGGGCGCGGACCCCGCCGATGCCCAGGAGCATCTCCTGCTGCAGGCGCTGCTCGCCGCCGCCGCCGTAGAGCCGGTTGGTCACCTGGCGCATCGCGTCGTCGTTGCCCTGGACGTCGCTGTCGAGCAGCAGGAGGGGCACGCGGCCGACCTGGGCGCGCCACACGTGGGCGTGCAGCTCGCGGCCGTGCGGCATCGCCAGGGTGATCGTCACGGGGGTGCCGTCGTCCTCGCGCAGGAGCGAGAGCGGCAGGCCCTGCGGGTCGAGCACGGGGTAGTCCTCGCGCTGCCAGCCGTCGGCGTTGAGGGACTGCTTGAAGTAGCCGGTCTTGTAGAAGAGCCCGACGCCGACAATCGGCACGCCGAGGTCGCTCGCGGCCTTGAGGTGGTCGCCGGCGAGGATGCCCAGACCACCGGAGTACTGCGGCAGCACCTCGGTGATGCCGTACTCCGGGCTGAAGTAGGCGATGGCGCTCGGCGCGCCCTCGGTGCGCTCGGCGTACTCCTGGTACCACTGGCGCGACCCGAGGTAGCGGTCGAGGTCGGCCTTGGCCTCCTGGACCCGCTGGACGAAGGCGGGGTCCTCGGCGAGCGCGCGGAGCTCGGCCGGGCTGAGGGCGGAGAGCAGCCGGACCGGGTCGCGGCGCACGCTGTCCCAGCGCGCGGGGTCGATGCTCGCGAACAGCTCGCGGGCGGGGCTGTACCAGCTCCACCGCAAGTTGGTCGCGATCTCGCCCAGGGCGGCGATCGGCTCGGGCAGGACGGTACGGACGCTGAAACGACGGATGGCCTTCACACCCCGAAGGGTAAGCGCACGGGCTCCCCCTTCGCCAGGTTCTTGCAAACGATGACGTGACCTTGCAGGTCACGGCGATGCACCTGCCCCTTCCCTCGTCCGTGCTCCCACCGGGCCGGTAGCGTCGCGACGGTGAGGACCGACGCCGCACCCGACCCCACGCCCGCCACGACCTCGCGCCTGCGCGTGCCACGCAGCCAGGCGCCCCAGGTGCCGCTCGGGCGCATCCCCGTGCTCGACGTGCGCCCGTGCGTCGACCACGGCGACCGACCCGCGAAGTCGGTCGTCGACGAGCCCTTCGACGTCACCGCGACCGTCTTCCGCGAGGGCCACGACGCCGTCGCGGCGAGCGTCGTGCTCACCGACCCCGACGGCGCCGAGAGCGTGCTGCCGATGACGTGCGTCAACCCGGGCCTGAGCCACTGGCTGCGCGAGGTGAGCGCCGACCGCCCCGGCTGGTGGAGCTATCGGGTCGAGGGCTGGTCCGACCCCTGGGGCACATGGCTGCACGACGCGACGGTGAAGATCGACGCCGGCGTCGACGAGGAGCTCATGCTCGCCGAGGGCGTCCTCGTCCTCGAGCGCGCCCTCGACGTGCCGGGCCGCTCCCCCGGCGGTCGCCAGCTCGTCCGCGACGCCCTCGAGGCGCTCACCGCCCCCGGCGACCACAGCCCGCGTGCCCGGCTCCACGCCGCGTCGACGCCCGAGCTGCGCACCGAGCTCGAGGTGACGCTCCCCCTACGTGAGCTCGTGACCGCCAGCGACGACCTGCCCCTGCTCGTCGAGCGCGAGCTCGCCCTCGCCGGTGGCTGGTACGAGATCTTCCCCCGCAGCGAGGGCGCCTACCTCGACGAGGAGACCGGGCGCTGGGTCTCGGGGACCCTGCGCACCGCTGCCGAGCGGCTGCCGGCGATCGCGGGCATGGGCTTCGACGTCGTCTACCTCACCCCGATCCACCCCATCGGCACGACGGCGCGCAAGGGCCCGAACAACACCCTCGACGCCGGCCCGGAGGACCCGGGCTCGCCCTACGCCATCGGCTCCCCCGACGGCGGGCACGACGCGATCCACCCCGACCTGGGCACCTTCGAGGACTTCGACGCCTTCGTCGCCCGGGCCCGTGAGGTGGGGCTCGAGGTCGCCCTCGACATCGCTCTGCAGTGCTCGCCGGACCACCCGTGGGTCACCGAGCACCCCGAGTGGTTCACCACGCGCGCCGACGGCACCATCGCCTACGCGGAGAACCCGCCGAAGAAGTACCAGGACATCTACCCGGTGAACTTCGACAACGACCCGGCCGGTATCTACGCCGAGGTGCGCCGGGTCATCCAGGTGTGGGTCGACCACGGCGTCACCCTCTTCCGGGTCGACAACCCGCACACGAAGGCCGTCGAGTTCTGGCAGTGGCTCATCGCCGACGTCGCCCAGGACCACCCTGAGGTCATCTGGCTCTCCGAGGCCTTCACGAAGCCGGCGATGATGCACACCCTCGCCAAGGTCGGCTTCCAGCAGAGCTACACGTACTACGCGTGGCGCAACAGCGCCTACGAGCTCGACGAGTACCTCACCGAGCTCTCCGGCGAGTCCGCGGCGTACATGCGCCCGAGCTTCTGGCCGACGACGCACGACATCCTCACGCCGTACATGCAGTTCGGCGGTCCGGCGGCGTGGAAGGTCCGCGCGGCGCTCGCCGCGACCCTCGTGCCGACGTGGGGCATCTACGCCGGCTACGAGCTCATGGAGCACGTCGCCCGCCCCGGCGCCGAGGAGCAGATCGACAACGAGAAGTACCAGTACAAGGACCGGCGCTGGTCGGACTACGAGCCCGGCGGGCCGCGCGAGGGGCAGTCGCTCGCCGGGTGGCTGACGATGCTCAACCGGATCCGGCGCGACCACCCGTCGCTGCGCCTGCTGCGCAACTACCGCCGCCACCACGTCGACGACGAGAACTTCCTCGCCTTCAGCAAGTCGCGGGCCCTGCCCGACGGGAGCACCGACACGGTGCTCGTCGTGGCCAACCTCGACCCGCACAGCACCCGCGAGTCCACGGTGCGCCTCGACATGGGCGCGCTCGGCATGGAGGGCTGGGAGCGCTTCGAGGTCGAGGACCTCGTGACCGGCGCGGTGTGGGAGTGGGGCCAGGACGCCTTCGTGCGCCTGGGCGCCGACGGCGAGCCGGTCCACGTCCTCGCGGTGCGGGGGCGCTGATGGCCACCGTCCACGACGTCACCCTCACCCCCGGCAAGGACGACCTCGTCCTCGCCTGGGTC
Organism: Janibacter melonis; assembly: GCF_003721155.3. Classification (NCBI taxonomy): domain Bacteria; kingdom Bacillati; phylum Actinomycetota; class Actinomycetes; order Micrococcales; family Intrasporangiaceae; genus Janibacter; species Janibacter melonis. Next base: position 1,455,159 of record NZ_CP044548.2, read on the forward strand.
GGCGCCCAGCGCTGGTACCAGGCGAAGGGGCGCACCCCCCGGCTGCGCCGGCTCGACTCGTGGCGCCTCGACGACCCGGCCGGCGAGGTCGGCATCGAGACCCTCGTCTACGAGGACCTCTCCGGCGCCGACGGCGGGCCGGGCGTCACCTACCAGGTGCCCCTCACCTACCGCGGCGCCCCGCTGCCGGGGGCCGACGACGCCCTCGTCGGCGAGCTCGACCACCCCGTCCTCGGGCACCGGTGGGTCTACGACGCCCCCCACGACCCGGTCTACGTCTCCCAGCTGCTCGCCCTCGTGCGGGGCCGGGCCCAGGCGCAGGAGGGCTCGGTCTCCGACACCCCGAGGCCCGACGTCGCCGGGGCGCCGCACCTGGCGTGGACGAGCGATCCCGAGGTCGTGACCAGCTCGGTCCTGCGCGGCGAGCAGTCGAACACCTCGGTCGTCGTCGAGACCGGCGCCGAGCCGGTCATCGTCAAGGTCTTCCGCACCCTCTCCCCCGGCGACAACCCCGACGTCACCCTCCAGGGCGCGCTCGGCGCGGCGAACTGCCCGTACGTCCCCGCGACCGTCGGCCACGTCGCCGGCGCGTGGCGGGACGCCGACGGGCAGACCCACCTCGGCCACCTCGCCGTCGCCCAGGAGTACCTGCGCGGCAGCCGGGACGCGTGGCGGGTGGCGCTCGAGCGGGCGAGCTCGGGCACCCCCTTCGCCGACGAGGCCCGCGCCCTCGGGGTCGTCACGGCCGACATCCACCACACCCTCGCCCGGGTGCTGCCGACCCGGCCGGCCGACGACGATCTCGTCGCCGCGCAGGTCTCCGGCATGCGCCGCCGGGCCTCCCTCGCCCTCGGCGAGGTGCCGGCCCTCGCCGAGCACGAGCCGGCCTTCCGCGACGTCTTCACCCGGGCCCGGGCCGCTCGCTGGCCGGCGATGCAGCGCATCCATGGCGACTACCACCTCGGCCAGGTGCTCCACGTGCCCGACCGCGGGTGGGTCGTCATCGACTTCGAGGGCGAGCCGCTGCGCCCCCTCGCCGAGCGCAACGCCCTCGACGCCCCCCTTCGCGACGTCGCGGGCATGCTGCGCTCGATCGACTACGCGGGCGCCTCCAGCGGGCTGCCCGACGCCGAAGCGGCGGCCTGGGCGGCCGAGACCTCCCGGGCCTTCCTCGAGGGCTACGCCGAGGCCGGGCACGACGCCCGCGACGACGCCGCCGTCCTCACCGCGCTCACCCTCGACAAGGCCCTCTACGAGGTCGTCTACGAGGCGCGCAACCGACCGACCTGGCTCGCGATCCCCGTGCGAGCCGTGACCCGACTCCTCCAGGAGGACGTGTGACCCCGATCCCCGAGTCCGCCCTGCCCGGCGCCCTGTGGGCGCTCGCGCACGGGCGGCACAGCCAGCCCCACGACGTGCTCGGCCAGCACCTGCTCGACGAGGGCCTGCAGGTCCGCGTCCTGCGCCCCCTCGCCGAGCGCGTGCGGGTCCGCTTCGAGGACGGCGTCGAGATCGACCTCGAGCACGAGGACCACGGCATCTTCGCCGGCACGCGCCCCGACGCCGAGCGCACGATGGACTACCGCGTGCTCACGACGTGGGGCGGTCACGAGGTCGAGCAGGACGACCCGTACCGCTTCGCGCCGACGCTCGGCGACCTCGACCTCCACCTCGTCGGCGAGGGCCGCCACGAGGAGCTGTGGACCGTCCTCGGCGCGCACGTGCGCCGCTACCCCGGGCCGCTCGGCGAGGTCGAAGGGGTGAGCTTCGCCGTGTGGGCGCCGCGGGCCAAGGCGGTCAGCCTCGTCGGCGACGTCAACGGCTGGAACGAGACGGCGCACCCGATGCGCGCGCTCGGCAGCTCGGGCGTGTGGGAGCTCTTCGTGCCGGGCATGGCCGCGGGCGACCTCTACAAGTTCGCGATCCGCGGCGCCGACGACGTCGTGCGCCACAAGGCCGACCCGATGGCCCGGCGGGCCGAGGTCGCCCCGGCGACGAGCTCGGTGGTCACCGAGAGCACGTACACGTGGCAGGACGAGGAGTGGTTGACGCAGCGGGCCGAGCGCAACCCGCACACCGGGCCGATGAGCATCTACGAGGTGCACCTCGGCTCGTGGCGCCAGGGGCTCAGCTATCGCGAGCTGGCCGAGCACCTCGTCAACTACGTCGCCGACCTCGGCTTCACCCACGTCGAGCTGCTGCCCGTCATGGACCACCCGTACCCGCCGTCGTGGGGCTACCACGTGACGAGCTACTACGCGCCCAACTCGCGCTTCGGCTCCCCCGACGACTTCCGCTACCTCGTCGACGCGCTGCACCAGGCCGGCATCGGGGTCATCCTCGACTGGGTCCCGGGGCACTTCGCCACCGACGAGTGGGCGCTCGTGCGCTTCGACGGCCTGCCCCTCTACGAGCACCCCGACCCGCGCAAGGGCTGGCAGCCGGACTGGGGCAGCTACGTCTTCGACTTCGGCCGGCTCGAGGTGCGCAACTTCCTCGTCGCCAACGCGCTGTACTGGCTCGAGGAGTTCCACGTCGACGGGCTGCGCGTCGACGGCGTCGCCTCGATGCTCTACCTCGACTACAGCCGCAAGGACGGCGAGTGGGTGCCCAACGCCCACGGCGGCCGCGAGAACCTCGAGGCGATCGGGCTGCTCCAGGAGGCCAACGCGACGGCCTACAAGCGGGTCCCCGGCGTCATCACCATCGCCGAGGAGTCGACGGCCTGGCCGGGCGTCACCCGCTCCACCGACCAGGGCGGTCTCGGCTTCGGCCTCAAGTGGAACATGGGGTGGATGAACGACTCGCTGCGCTACCTCGGCGAGGAGCCGGTCAACCGGCAGTACCACCACAACCTGCTGACCTTCGCGATGATGTACACGTACGCGGAGAACTACCTGCTGCCGATCAGCCACGACGAGGTCGTCCACGGCAAGGGCTCGCTGCCCCGCAAGATCCCCGGCAGCGACTACGACCAGCTCGCGACGCTGCGCGCCTTCCTCGCCTACATGTGGGCCCACCCCGGCAAGCAGCTGCTCTTCATGGGCATCGAGTTCGCGCAGACGAGCGAGTGGGCCGACGGACGCTCGCTCGAGTGGCACCTGCTCGACCACGCGTCGCACTACCGGGTGCACAACCTCGTCAAGGAGCTCAACGCCACATACACGGCCGGCACCGCGATGTGGGCGCTCGACACCGAGCCGGCAGGCTTCGAGTGGCTGGACGCCGACGACAACGGCGGCAACACGCTGTCCTTCCTGCGCTTCGGCGAGCGGGACCGCACCGGTGACGTCCTCGCCGTCGCGGTGAACTTCGGCGGCGCCGACCGCGAGGTCGTCCGGCTCGGGCTGCCGCGCGGCGGCGACTGGGAGGTCGTCCTCGACACCGCCGGCTTCGACGAGCACAGCTCGCCGAGCCAGGGCGGGGTCGTCCTCACCGCGCAGGAGCACCCGTGGCAGGGGCAGCCCTGCTCGGTCGAGGTGCGCATCGCACGGCTCAGCGCGATCTACCTCCGCCCGGTCGCCGCGTCCTCGGACGCCGAGGACGGGCGGTCCGTGGAGAGCTCCGTCGAGCCGACCGGGACGCCGGCTCCCGTGGCCGCCGCCCCGGCGCCCCGCCCGGCCCCGGACCCGCCGATCGGTGGCGTCGGCGGCGCCTGAGCGGCCCGCCGAGAGCATGACGAAGGGGGTGACCCGGCCAGGTGCCGGGTCACCCCCTTCGTCGTGGGCGGGGTGCGCTCAGGAGGCGCGGAGCGTGCCGTAGCGCACGTCGGAGGTCCAGATCTTGCGCTTCTTGACCGTGGAGCCGGAGCGGGAGGCGTCGACGACGTAGCCGTTGCCCGCGTAGATGCCCATGTGGTACGCCGGGGCGCCGAAGAAGACGAGGTCGCCCGGGCGGGCCCAGCGCTTCGAGATCGCGCGCACGGAGCGGCGCTGCTGCTCGGCGGTGCGGGGCAGGTTGGCCCCGGATCGCTTGTCGTAGACCGTCTGGGTGAAGCCGGAGCAGTCCGCGCCCGTCCACAGCGAGGTGCCGCCGTAGCGGTACGGGGTGTCGCCGACGCGGCTGTTGGCGAGCACGTAGGACTGCCAGATGTTCGAGCGCGAGGTCGTGATGTCGCTGGCGGAGGCGCTCGAGGGGGCGAGCACCTCGCTCACGGCGGTGCCGGTGGCAGCCAGGGCGACGGCGGCGAGCAGGGCGGAGGTCTTGCTGAGATGGCGCACAGGGGGTCGTTTCTCACGGGGACACGGCCGGGCCGGACCGCGACGCAGCCCCCGGGATCACCCGAGGGCTGTGCGCACGGCGCCCCCACGACCCACCCGCGAAGGGGGATCCAGGCCGCGCCGGCCGTCGTCAATGGTCACGGAGAGGTCACGGTGATGTCAAGGCGAGGTCACGACCCCCGTCCCAGCTTTCCCGCCCAGGGCGGGAAAGCTCGACCTCGGGAAAGAACATTTCCTTCCCGAGGTCGAATGTTCCCGCCCTGGGCGGGAAAGTGAGCAGGCCGCTCAGAAGAGGGCGCTCATGAGGGCGGTGCGGCCGCGGCGGACGCGCTCGTCCTGGGCCCCGACGACCTCGAAGAGGTCGAGCAGGTGGGCCTTGGCGCGCTCGCGCTCGTCCTCCTGCGTCGCGCGCACGACGTCGACGAGGCGGGCGAAGGCGTCCTCGACGTGCCCGCCGAGGACGTCCAGGTCGGCGACCATGATCGCCGCGTCGACGTCGGTGGGGTCGGCGGCCGCGGCCTCGCGTGCCTGCTGGAGGTCGACGCCCTGGGTGCGGGCCATGAGCGAGACCTGAGCCAGGCCGAGGCGCGCGTCCTCGTCGGACGGGTCCTGGGTCAGCGCCTGCTCGAAGGCTGCCGCCGCCGCCGCGAGGTCACCGCGCTCGACGGCGTCGTACGCCTCGACGTGCAGCGGCAAGAGCTCCTCCTCGACCTGCTCGGCCCCGAGGTCACCGATCTCGACACGACCGGTGACGCCCTGCTTGACGGCCAGCTGGAGGAACTCGGCGAGCACCCGGTCGAGGTCCTCCGCGCTCGGCACGTCCGGGAAGAGCGGGATCGCCTGGCCCTGGAGCAGCCCGATGGTGATCGGCATCTGCGGCGGGCGCAGCGCCTGGAGGATGCCGGGGTTGGTGGCGAGGTCGATGCTCACGACCTGCACCCGACCCTGCAGCCGCTCGGCGGCCGGCACGACGACGTCGAGCGCGGCGCGGCTCTGCGGGCTCTGCGAGGACCACAGGACGGCGAGCGCGGGCACGCTGACCGAGCGCTGGACGAGCTGGTTGAAGCTCGCGTCGTCACCGACGACGACGACCGGCGAGGCGAAGGGGTCGCCCCCGGCGGCCGCACCACCCGCGGCCGCGCCACCCGCCCCGGTCGGTCCGGCGCCACCCCCTGCAGCAGGGGCGGGAGCGGGCTGGCCAAGGGCGCCGAGGTCGACGGCGCCGCGGAGCGAGGAGTGCGGTTCGGTCATGCCCCGATCTTCGCAGACGGCCCCGGGGTCAGGATCCCTTGGCCGAGGAGAGCTGCTCGGAGGCGCCGACGACGGTGACGTCGCCCCCCTTCGGCGCGACGACGGCCACCGTCTCGAGGTGCTGCACGCTCAGCCGGTCACCGACGGTGTCCTCGCCGACGAGGTCGGTGAGCTCGTCGGGCAGGGTGAGCTCCTTGGCGTCCTCGCCGGCAGAGATGGTGTCCGTGCGGGTGAGCGTCGTGATCGTCAGCGTGCCGCCGTCGGCGAGCGGGAAGACCATCCCGTCCGAGGAGGGCTGGTGCGAGACCTTGTAGCTCGCGAGGTCGCCGAGCCGGTCGGCCTGCTTCGCGGCGTTCGTGCGCAGCGCGCTCGAGAAGGGGTCGTCGACGGCGACGCCCTTCGGGTCGCTCTTCGGTGCGGGGTAGGACACGGCCTTCGCCCACCGGGCGACGGGCTGGAGGTCCTTCGAGCCGACCTTCGTCGGCACCTCGACCGCGCCGTCGCTCTCGGCGAGCGCGGGCACGGTGGCCCCCGCCGCCATCGGCACCGAGGCGTAGAGGCGGTACTGCGAGCGCGGGCTGTCGGCGACGAGCACGTGGAGGTGCTGCTCCTCGTCCTGCTGCGAGGTCGCGAGGATCGTGCGCGGCCAGGACGTGCCCTTGCTCACGGCGATGACGGTCGGCTCGGCGGAGGGGGCCAGAGCCGCGCCCTCGCCCTCGACCTGCTCGACGTCGACCTTCGCGTCGGCCGCCTCGAGAGCCGGGCCGGTGAGCACGGTCTTGCGGTCCTTCGCGCTGCCCTTGCCCTCGGCGTCGAGCGCGACGCCGACCTCGCCGAGCACCCGCTGGGTGACCTGCGCGCCGGCGGAGTCGGAGATCGACTGGCCCTGGGTGTCCTCGGCGGGGGCGTCGTGCAGGCCGGCGAGCGAGGAGCAGCCGCCCAGCGCGAGCGGGGTGGCCAGGGCCAGGGCGGCCAGACGGGTGCGGCGGGGGGTCATCGGGTCTCCTTCGTCGTCGGGTCTGCCGGCTGTGCGGGCGTCCCGGTCTCGTCGGTCGTGTCAGGGGTGGCCGTCGCGTCGGCCGTGCTGAGCACCTGCGTCTCGTCGGTCTCGACGGCCCCGTCCGCCGCGTCGGTCTCGACGGCCTCGTCCCGGCGGCCGTCCTCGGACTCGCGGCCGTCCTCGACCGGTCCGCCGGCTCGCGGGCCACGCCCGCCGCGCACTGCGAGGTAGACGCCGCCGATGAGCAGCACGAGGCCCACGACGAGCAGGACGAGCGCCCGGGTGGACCAGCCGCTGTCGGTGACGGTCATCGTCACCTCGCTCAGCCGGGCGTCGTCGCCCGCGGTGACGACGAGGGTCTGGGGCGCGGCGTCCTGGGTGACGGTGAGGGCGGCCTGGCCCGTGCCGCGGGACTCGCCCTGCCACAGGTCGTAGGTCTGGGGGTCGGCGCTGCCGGAGCCGCTCGTCGTCGTCTCGAGCTCCCAGCCCGTGACGGACACGCCCTGCGCGCGGGCGGCCTTCGCGTCCTGCATCACCGAGTCGACGTCCGAGGGACGGGCCAGGCCCATCCACACGGGGGCGTCGCCGTCGGCGGCCGCGCGGACGGTGACGTCGGAGTCCGTGCGGTTGAGCACGTCGGGCGGCAGGACGAGCGTCGAGTCGCCGGGGGCGGCCGTGAAGGTGGCCGTCCCGGACGTCCCGAGCTGGGTCACGAACCACCCGCCGACGAGCGCGCAGACGAGCCCGAGCACCGCGACGGCGGTCCCCAGGGCACGGGTGATAGGTCGGTGCACGATGTGCTTCCTTCAGCTCGACGACGGCCGCCGGAGGGACGGCCTGACCATCCAGGGTGGCAAAGATCGCCGAAGGTCACAAAATCGTAAAGAGATTCTCAGCCGGCAGTCAGCCGGCGGAGTCGATCTTCAGGGCCCCGTCCTCGCGCACCAGCGTGATGCTCTGACCGCTCATCGTCTGGGTCCCGTCGTGGTCACGGGTGAGGGTGAAGCTCACCTCTCCGGTGTCCTCGTCGACCTCGACCTGGGAGGCGCTCGTCGAGGAGAAGCCGGACCACAGCTCGACGTAGGCCGCCTCGCCGCCCGCGGCCTGCTGCATCCGCGGCGTGAGCGAGCGCCAGGTGGCGCGCGGGTCCGAGGACAGCCGGGAGTAGTGGTCGGTGACGAAGGTGCGCACCTCGTCCTCGGGGAAGGCCGGGGCGTCGCCCGCGGGCTGCGCGGTGCTCGCCCCGCCGGCCGAGCTGGACAGGGCACCGGTGCCCTCGCGCGCACCCCCGGCCCCGTCGTCGCGGCCCGCGAGCAGGGCCAGACCGGCGGCGAGGAGGAGCAGGACGCCGCCCACGGCGAGCCAGGGCACCCACCGGCGCCGCGGCGAGCGGTGCGCGCCGCGGTGCGCCGGGACCGGGACCGGCCGCGCCTGGCGCAGGTCGGAGCGGGTGGGCGGCGCGGACGCCCGGGAGGGCGGGGTCGAGGTCGACGGCGGCGAAGGGGGAGCCACCGGCCGCATCGCGGCCGTGGGCGCGGAGGTCGCCGGGACGCCCTGGCCCTCGGCGACGCGCTGGAGGTCGGCCCGGGCCTGCGCCGCGCTCCCCCGCCTCGCGGGGTCGCGGTCGAGGAGCCGCTCGAGCACGGGTGCCAGGGGCCCCGCAGAGGTCGCCGGCTCGGGCGGGTTGGTCGCGATGTGACGCAGGGTCGCCAGCGGGTTGCCCTGCGAGCGGTACGCGTCGTGCCCCTCCACGGCGAAGTAGATCGTCGCGCCGAGGGCCCACAGGTCGCTCGCCTCGCTCGGCTCGTGCCCGTCGGCCACCTCGGGGGCCATGTACGTCGGCGTGCCCGTCACCATGCCGGTGCTCGTCAGCTGGTCGTCGGCGCCGGCCCGCGCGGTGCCGAAGTCGGCGAGCTTGGGGCGCCGGTCGCCGATGAGGACGTTCGCGGGCTTGATGTCGCGGTGCACGACGCCGGCCGCGTGGGCGGCGACGAGCGCGGCGGCGAGCTGGGCGCCGAGATCGGCCGCGCCCCGCGGTCGCAGCGGCCCCCGGGCGCGCACCGCCTGGGCGAGGGTCGGCCCGTCGACGTACTCCATGACGAGCCACGGGGCGCCGTCGTGCTGGACGACGTCGTAGACGGCGACGACGTTGGGGTGGTTGAGCGCGGCCGCGTGCCTCGCCTCGCGCATCGCGCGGCTCGTGCGGTCGTCGGTCTCGCCGGGGAAGGCGCCGAGCTGCTTGATCGCCACGTGCCGGCCGAGCCGCTCGTCACGGGCCAGCCACACGACGCCCATGCCGCCGCGACCGACGGGCCGCTCGGTGCGGTACCGCCCGGCGACGAGGCCCGGTCCGGGCTCGGTGGTCTTGACGCTCACCGACCCCACGATAGGTGGGTCGGTGCCGTCGGTGGCCCCACGTCCCCTTACCCGCCCGGTCGTGGCACCCGCGCGGGCCCCAGGCCGGGGGCCTAGATTGTCCCCGTCAGCATCACGAGCAAGGGGAGCACCATGTCCTACCAGCAGCCCGGGTACCCGGGCGCCGCGCCGTCGCCCTACGGGGCCCCGAAGAAGGACAACACCCTGTGGTGGGTCCTCGGCGGGATCGGTGCCGTCGTCCTCCTGTGCTGCTGCGGCGTGCTCGGCTTCTTCGGCTTCGCCGCCTACCAGGCCGACCAGGCGATCGAGAGCTACACCTCGTCGTCCTCGAGTGGCAGCGCGGGCACCCCGGTGACCGAGGGGCAGGCCGTGACGATCTCGGACGGCAGCATCGCCTCGGGCTGGGAGATCACGTCCAACGCGCTCGGCCTCGAGCCCTCGGGCATCGAGGTCACCAACACGACGTCGACCGCGCAGACCTACTTCTTCTACGTCAACTTCACCCAGGGCGGCACCGAGGTCGAGGACGCGCTGTGCACGACGAGCTCGGTCCAGCCCGGCGAGTCGGCGACGGCCAGCTGCCTGTCGACGGTGCCCGAGGGCACCGACTACGACGGGCTCACGATCTCGACGAGCTGAGCCCCGCCTGCTCGAGCAGGCGGTCCGCCGCGGCGAAGGGGTCGAGCCCGCCGTCGAGGACCTCCTGGGCGAGCGCGTCGAGCCGGTCCTCACCGGCGTCGCCGGCGAAGCGGCGGCGCAGCCCGGCGAGGGCGAGCGCCTCGATCTCGTCGACGGTGCGCCGCCGACGGCGCGCCTCGAGCCCGCCGTGCTCGCGCGACCACGCGAGGTGGGCGTCGACCGCCTCGACGATCTCGCTCATGCCCGTGCCGTCGAGGGCGACGGCCCGCACGACCGGCGGGCGCCACAGGTGCGGCTCGGTGCGGTCGCCGAGGCTGACCATCCGGCGCAGGTCGCGCACGGTGTCGTCGGCCCCGGCCCGGTCGGACTTGTTGACGACGAAGACCTCGCCGATCTCGAGGATGCCGGCCTTGGCCGCCTGGATCCCGTCGCCCATGCCCGGGGCGAGGACGACGACCGAGGTGTCGGCGAGCCGGGCGACCTCGACCTCCGACTGACCGACGCCGACGGTCTCGAGGAGCACGACGTCGAAGCCGGCGGCGTCGAGCACCCGGATCGCCGAGGGGGCCGTCGCGGACAGGCCCCCGAGGTGGCCCCGGCTGGCCATGGAGCGGATGAAGACGCCGTCGTCGCCCGCGTGCTCGCTCATCCGGATGCGGTCGCCGAGCAGGGCCCCGCCGGAGAAGGGCGAGCTGGGGTCGACGGCGAGGACCGCCACCCGGCGCCCCGCCGCCCGCAGGACCGAGACGAGCGCGCTCGTCGTCGTCGACTTGCCGACCCCGGGCGCACCGGTGAGCCCGACGACATGGGCTCCCCCGACGTGCGGCGCGAGCGCCGCGACGATCTCAGGAAGTGCCGGGTGCTCGTCCTCGACGAGGGAGATGAGCCGCGCGACGGCACGCGCAGTCCCCTCCCTCGCCGCAGCGACGAGAGAGGGGACGTCGACGGGTCGGGGCACGATCAGGCGCTGGGCACCCGCAGGACGAGGGCGTCGCCCTGGCCGCCGCCACCGCACAGGGCGGCCGCACCGACACCGCCGCCCCGGCGCTTGAGCTCGTGGGCGAGCGTCAGCACGACGCGGGCGCCGGACATGCCGAGCGGGTGCCCCATCGCGATGGCGCCGCCGTTGACGTTGACGATCTCGGGGTCGATGCCCAGCTGCTTCGTCGACGCGATGCCGACAGCGGCGAAGGCCTCGTTGATCTCGACGAGCTGGAGGTCGGCGGGGCTGATGCCCTCCTTCGCGCAGGCCGCCTCGATGGCGTTCGCGGGCTGCGCCTGGAGGCTGGAATCCGGGCCGGCGACGACGCCGTGCGCCCCGATCTCGGCGAGGTAGTCCAGACCCAGCTCCTCCGCCTTCGCCTTGCTCATGACGACGACCGCGCAGGCCCCGTCGGAGATCTGCGAGGCCGAGCCGGCGGTGATCGTGCCGTCTTTGGCGAAGGCGGGACGCAGCCGGCCCAGGCTCTCGGTGGTGGTGTCGGCGCGGATGCCCTCGTCCTGGGCGAAGACGACCGGGTCGCCCTTGCGCTGGGGCACCTCGACCGGCACGACCTCCTCGGCGAGCCGGCCCTCGGCCCACGCCTTCGCGGCGGCCTGGTGGCTGCGCGCGGCGAAGGCGTCCTGCTCCTCGCGGGAGAGCTGCTCGCCCGAGCTGTTGCCGGTCTCGGTGAGCGAGCCCATCGCCTGGCCGGTGAGGACGTCGTAGAGGCCGTCGTAGGCCATGGAGTCCTGCAGGGTCGCGTCGCCGTACTTGATGCCGTCGCGCGACTTGGGCAGCAGGTGCGGGGCGTTGGTCATCGACTCCTGGCCGCCGGCGACGACGACGTCGAACTCGCCGGCGCGGATGAGCTGGTCGGCGAGCGCGATGGCGTCGATGCCGGACAGGCAGACCTTGTTGACGGTGAGCGCCGGCACGGTCATCGGGATGCCGGCCTTGACGGCCGCCTGCCGGGCGGGGATCTGGCCCTCGCCGGCGGTGAGCACCTGGCCCATGATCACGTAGTCGACGTCCTGCGGCGAGACGCCCGAGCGCTCGAGCGCGCCCGCGATCGCGAAGCCCCCGAGGTCGGAGCCGGAGAAGCCCTTGAGCGAGCCGCTCATGCGGCCCATCGGGGTGCGAGCTCCCGCGACGATGACGGAGACGGGACGGTCAGACATGCCAGGCCCTCCAGAGGGGTTCGTGGGGTCGCCGACGTCGACGTCGACTGCCAGGCACTCTAGCCACGCCCGCCGACGGCGTCGCGGTCGCTGGGTGGCAGGTCACAGACAGCCCCGCGCCGCCGCTCCTATGCTCCGCCCATGACGCCCAGCACCAGCCCCCAGCCGCACGGCGACCTCTTCACCCACATCGACCACGTCGGTGTCGCGGTGCCCGACCTCGACGACGCCATCGCCTTCTACCGGGACACCTACGGCATGGAGCTGGCCCACGAGGAGGTCAACGAGGAGCAGGGCGTGCGCGAGGCGATGATGCGCGTCGGCGCCTCCGGCTCGTGCATCCAGCTCCTCGCGCCGCTCGACGAGACCTCGACGATCGCGAAGTTCCTCGACCGCAACGGCCAGGGGATCCAGCAGCTCGCCTACCGGGTCGAAGACATCGACGCCGTGTGCGCGACCCTGCGCGAGCGTGGCCTGCGCCTGCTCTACGACACCCCGAAGCGCGGCACGAGCGACAGCCGGGTCAACTTCATCCACCCCAAGGACGCCCGCGGCATCCTCGTCGAGCTCGTCGAGCCCGCCGCCGCCCCTCACTGACGAGACACCGGCGCCGGCTTGTCGGCCCGGCCCCGGGAAACCCTCGCGCACCCGGGCAATGACCCGGGGGCGCGGGGGTTTCCCGGTCGCGGCACGGTGTCCCGGGCGTGGTGCGAAGGGAGCGCCGTCACCGGCACGTCGTCGGCGGCCGGGCCTCAGGGGCGCAGGTAAGACGCCCCGTTGAGGTCGAGCACCGCGCCCGAGGCCCACTGCGCCTGCGGCGAGGTGAGGTAGAGGACCGCCTCGGCGACCTCCTGAGGGGTCGCCACCCGTCCGAAGGGGCTCTGGGCACGGACCGCGTCGCCCCGCGGCCCGGCGAGGGTCTCGTCCTGGCGCTCGGTGGCGACGAAGCCCGGGGCCACCGTCGCCACGCTGATGCCGTGCGGGGCGAGCGCGATGGCGAGCGACTGCCCCATGGCGTGCAGACCCGCCTTCGCCGCCCCGTACGCCGGGTGGTCGGGCTCGCCGCGGTAGGCCCCGCGCGACCCGATGGTGACGACCGCCCCCGCGGTCCCGGTCGCGATCATCGAGCGGGCGACGAGATGGGTGACCGCCGCCGGTGCGAGGAGGTCGACGTCGACCATCGAGCGCCACGCGCGCTGCCACGTCTCGAAGTCGACGTCGTCGACCCGGTGGTGGCTCGCGGCGCTCGGGGCGACCGCGGCGTTGTTGACGAGCACGTCGAGGTGACCGAGCGCGTCGACCGCCTCGCCCACGACCCGCTGGGCGACGTCGTCGTCGGTGAGGTCGCCCCCGACGAGGACGTGCCCCTCCCCCGCGAGCATCTCGATCGTCTCCTGCCCGGCAGACCGGTCGGAGCCGAAGTGCACGGCGACCCGGTCGCCGCGACCGGCCAGCGCGACGGCGACGGCGCGCCCGATGCCGCGCGAGGCGCCGGTCACGAGGGCGGTGCGGCGCGGGGTCGGGTCGGGGGTGTCGGGCATGTCGGCTCCTCGAAGGGGGTGGCGGTCCCAGCACCGTAGACGCCCCCGGGGCAGCACCGCCGGGCAGCGCCGACGGCACTGCCCCTTCACGGCACGACGGTGAGAGCCAGGTCACCGCGTGACCGGTCTCTCACCGCCGCCGTGGCTCCCCCTTCGCTGGCTACCTTGACCACCAGGCGCCCGCCGGGCGCCGTCCACCCCGACCGACCGAGAGGCCGAGGAGCACACATGTCGATCGACGCGATCCGCGACGCGATCCTGACCGGCGACCGCAGCGAGGAGACCTACGCGGGTCTCGCGGTACCGACGACCTACCGGGGCGCGACCGTGCGCAAGTCCGAGGTCGAGATGTTCGCCGGGCTCGACAGCCGCGACAAGGACCCCCGCAAGTCGCTGCACATCGACGAGGTCGAGATCCCCGAGCTCGCCCCGGACGAGGCGCTCGTCGCCGTCATGGCGAGCGCGATCAACTACAACACCGTGTGGACCTCGATCTTCGAGCCGGTGTCGACCTTCGGCTTCCTCGAGCGCTACGGCCGGCTCAACGAGTGGTCGAAGCGGCACGACCGCGACCACCACGTCGTCGGCTCCGACCTCGCCGGCGTCGTCCTGCGCACCGGCAGCCACGTGAGCCGCTGGCGCACCGGTCAGGAGGTCGTCGCGCACTGCCTGTCCGTCGAGCTCGAGGACCCCGAGGGCCACGACGACACGATGATGGACCCGCAGCAGCGGATCTGGGGCTTCGAGACCAACTTCGGCGGGCTCGCCGAGCTGGCGATCGTCAAGGCCAACCAGCTCATGCCCAAGCCGGACCACCTCACGTGGGAGGAGGCGGCGGCCCCCGGCCTGGTCAACTCCACCGCCTACCGCCAGCTCATCTCCAAGAACGGCGCCGCCCTCAAGCTCGGCGACCGCGTGCTCATCTGGGGCGCCTCGGGCGGTCTGGGCTCCTACGCCACCCAGATGGCGCTGGCCGCCGGCGCCGAGCCGATCTGCGTCGTCTCCTCGCCCGACAAGGCCGAGATCTGCCGCCGCATGGGCGCCGAGCTCATCATCGACCGGCGGGCCGAGGGCTACCGCTTCTGGGACGAGGCCGGCACGACGCAGGACCCGAAGGAGTGGCAGCGCCTGGGCAAGAAGATCCGCGAGCTCACCGGCGGGCACGACGTCGACGTCGTCTTCGAGCACCCGGGCCGCGAGACCTTCGGCGCGAGCGTCTACGTCGCGCGCAAGGGCGGCAAGATCGTCACCTGCGCGTCGACGTCGGGCTACATGCACGAGTACGACAATCGCTACCTGTGGATGAACCTCAAGAGCATCATCTCCAGCCACTTCGCGAACTACCGCGAGTCGTGGGAGGCCAACGAGCTCATCAACCGCGGTCTCATCCACCCGACGCTGTCGAAGACCTACCCGCTCGAGCAGGTCGGCCAGGCCGCCCTCGACGTGCACCACAACCTCCACCAGGGCAAGGTCGGCGTCCTCACGCTCGCCCCGGAGGCCGGTCTCGGCGTGAGCAACCCGGAGAAGCGGGCCCGCTTCGAGAGCCAGATCAACGCCTTCCGGGACGTCTGAGCGGGGCTGCCGGGTCTGACCGGACCGAGGGCGAAGGGGGGCGCACCCGGGCGGGTGCGCCCCCCTTCGCGTCGGCGTCCCGGCACGACCGCCGCGGCTAGCGTGACGTCATGACCCGCATCCGCAGCCGCTTCGACGACCGCACCACCGCGCTCGAGGTCGTCGCCGACGTCGACCTCACCGGGCGGCGGGCGGTCGTCACCGGCGGCGCATCCGGCATCGGGGTCGAGACCGCACGCGCTCTCGCCCACGCCGGGGCGCAGGTGACGCTCGCCGTGCGCGACGTGGAGGCCGGTCAGCGGGTCGCCGCCGACATCGCCGAGAGCAGCGGTGGCCCCGCCCCGTCGGTCGTGCCGCTCGACCTCGCTGACCTCGCGAGCGTCGACGCGCTCGTCGCGGCGTGGTCCGGGCCGCTCCACCTGCTCGTCGCCAACGCCGGGGTCATGGACACCCCGCAGGGCACGACGGCGCAGGGCTTCGAGCTCCAGCTCGGCACGAACCACCTCGGCCACCTCGCCCTCGCGACCGGGCTGCACGACGCGCTGGCGGCCGGGGCCGCCGAGGTCGGCCAGGCCCGGGTGGTCGTCGTGTCCTCCAGCGGCCACGCCGCCTCGCCCGTCGTCCTCGACGACCTCTTCTTCGAGCGCCGGCCGTACGACCCGGGGCTGGCCTACGGGCAGTCCAAGACCGCCAACGTCCTCTTCGCCGTCGAGGCCACGCGCCGGTGGGCGCACGAGGGCATCACCGCCAACGCGCTCATGCCCGGCGGCATCTGGACCCCGCTGCAGCGCCACTGGTCGCCCGAGCGGCTGGCCGCGGCACGTGAGCAGGCGGCGCAGGCCGAGGCGGCCGGGGCCTTCCGGACGAAGACCACCGAGCAGGGCGCGGCCACCTCGGTCTTCGTCGCGACCTCGCCGCTGCTCGACGGCGTCGGGGGGCGCTACTTCGAGGACTGCCAGGAGGCCGAGGTCGTCGAGGAGCTCCAGGGGCTGCGCGGGGTGCTCCCCCACGCCCTCGATCCCGACGCCGCCGCCCGGCTGTGGGAGGTCAGCGAGGATCTCCTGCGCTCCGCCCGCGCCGCCTGAGGCCCCCTCCTCCCCCCTTCGCCACGGGGGGCTACAAAACCCTGCCAGCAGCCTCTTGACGTGCCAGCAGGGTCTCGACACCCTGCTGGCACGTCAAGAGGCAGCCAGCAGGGTCTTGTAGACCCGGGGGCCGAAGGGGTGGTCAGCCGCCGCGGCGGGCGCGCCAGCACACGGTGTGCCAGTGGCGGCGGTCGTCGACCGACCCGAGGGCGTCGTCGGGCCAGACGACGACGTGCGGGGTGCCCGGGGCGATCTCGTGGTGGCACTCCGGGCAGCGGTAGGCGCGGGTCGAGCTGTGGCCCGACAGCGGCCGCACGAGCCACGCCCGCCCGAGCCAGGTGACCCGCTGCGGCCCGCCGCGGTGCACGGCGCCGGGCAGGGGGAAGGGCTCCTCACGGCGGCGACGGTTGGCTCTGGGCACGCGACCATCATGCGTCAGGACGCGGATGAGGCCCGCACCTGCGTCGCAGGTGCGGGCCTCGTGTCCTCCCCCCGGAGGTCCGCGTCGGCGGCTGCTCCAGACGCTGACCTCGGGGGTCAGAGGTGGGTCTCACCGCGGCCGGGAGGATCGCTCCCGACCTGACACCTGACACATTGGCACATCGTGTCGGGTGACCGCAGAGATTCGAGCTACTTCGTGTAGGTGAGGAATCCCGAGCCCGTCTTGCGGCCCAGCCGGCCCGCCTCGACGTGCTCGACGAGGCGTTGAGCAGGCACGAGACCCGGGTGGCCGAACTCCGCGAGCAGCTCGCGCTGGATCGCCAACGAGACGTCGAGACCCACGACGTCGAGCAGCGCGAAGGGGCCCATGGGGTACTCGTGCTCGGCCACGACGGCGGCGTCGATGTCCTCGGCGCTGCCGTGCCCCTCCTCGAGCGCCCGCACCGCGTCGTTGAGGTAGGGGAAGAGCAGCGCGTTGACGATGAAGCCCGAGCGGTCGGCGCACGAGACCGGCACCTTGCGCGTGCGGGCGCAGAGCGTGCGCACGGTGTCGAGGACGTCCTGCGCGGTCTGGTCGGTGCGCACGACCTCGACGAGTCGCATGACCGGGGCCGGGTTGAAGAAGTGCATCCCGACGACGTCCTGCGGGCGGCTCGTCACCGCGGCGAGGTCGGCCACCGGCAACGAGGAGGTCGTCGTCGCGAGGATGGCCCCGTCCCGGCAGACCCGGTCGAGGTCGGTGAAGAGCTCGGTCTTGACGTCGATGTCCTCGGCGATCGCCTCGACGACGAGGTCGGCGTCGGCGAGCGCGTCGCGGCTCGTCGCCCCCGTGAGGCGTCCGAGCACCGCGTCGGCCTCCTCGCGCGTCGTGCGCCCCTTCTCGACCGACCGGTCCAGCGCCCGCGAGATCGAGGAGCGCACCGCGTCGACCTTGTCCTGCGTCCGGGCGACGTAGGTCACCGGGTACCCGGCCTGGGCGAAGACCTGGACGATGCCGGTCGCCATCGTGCCGGAGCCGACGACGCCGACCGTCTCGACGGTGCGCACGTGCTCGTCGGACCCGGCGGGTGCCGGGGTGCTCTCGTCGGGCACGACCTCGTCGGAGCCGGGGGCGGCGTACGTGTAGAAGCCCACGCCGGCCGCGCGACCGGTGCGGCCCTGCGCGACGAGCGCGTCGAGGACGGGGCGGGGCTGGTGACGCACGTCGCCGGTCTGCGCGTAGAGCTCGGCGAGCGCGTCGCGCACCCGGTCCAGCCCGAGCTCGTCGACGACGGCGAGCGGGCCGCGCGGCAGACCGCAGCCGAAGCGCATGCCGGCGTCGATGTCCTCGCGGGAGGCGTAGCCCTCCTCGTACATGGCCACGGCGTGGTTGAGGTAGGGGTAGACGAGGGTGTCCGCGATCGTGCGGCTGGCAGTTGCTGACATGACGGAAGTGTTGTGGACCCGACGCTCCCGCCGACAGCCCTTGACCGCGTGACGGTCCCCACCTGAGGCCTTCGTCACGGCACGTAGGGTGGTCGGCCGTGAGACTCGTGATCGCGACGTGCAGCGTCGACTACGACGGGCGCCTGTCGGCGCACCTGCCCCTGGCCGACCGGCTGCTCCTCGTCAAGGCCGACGGATCCGTCCTCGTGCACAGCGACGGCGGCTCCTACAAGCCGCTCAACTGGATGTCGCCGCCGTGCGCGATGGCCGAGGTCGAGCCGGACGAGACGGAGGCGGCCGAAGGGGTGCGCCTGGTCTGGGTGGTCCAGCACGCGAAGTCTGAGGACCGGCTGCGGGTGAAGATCCACGAGGTCCACCACGACAGCTCCCACGCCCTCGGGGTCGACCCCGGGCTCGTCAAGGACGGCGTCGAGGCCCACCTGCAGAAGCTGCTCGCCGAGCACATCACCACTCTCGGCGAGGGCTGGACGCTCACCCGGCGCGAGCACATGACCGCCATCGGACCCGTCGACATCCTGTGCCGCGACGCCGCCGGCGGCCACGTGGCCGTGGAGATCAAGCGGCGCGGCGAGATCGACGGCGTCGAGCAGCTCACCCGCTACCTCGAGCTGATGAACCGCGACCCGGCCCTGCGCCCCGTCACCGGCATCTTCGCGGCCCAGTCGATCAAGCCCCAGGCGCGCACCCTCGCCGAGGACCGCGGGATCCGCTGCGTCGTCCTCGACTACGACGCGCTGCGCGGCATCGACTCCAGCGAGCACCGCCTCTTCTGACGGCCGTCCACGCCCACCGGTGCGCTCGCACCGACCGTCACGACCGGCGCGGCCACGGCAGCCGGGTGATCCCGTCCTCGTCGACCTCGAGGCGGGCGACCGCCCCTTCGCCCAGCGGCTCCTCGCCGACCACCGAGGCGACCTCGCCCGGTCCGGCGAGCGCGAGCACGCACTCGCCGCGGTAGCGGTCGGCGACCTCGACGATCGCACCCGTGCGGAGCGCGGGCAGCGTCTCGACGGCCACCCCGAGGGCCTCGGCGAGCCGGGCCGCCGCCGCGCCGTCGACCGCAGGGCCGTGGAGCACCACCGCGACGCGCTCGCCGCTGACCTGCGCAGACACCCGCGGGACGTCGCCGGCGGCCCACGTCACGAGGAGCACCGTCGCCGGGCAGAAGAGCGCCATCTCCGCACCCTACGAGCCCCCTTCGTCTGCCTACAGTGACAAGACCCCCTCATCGTCCAGTGAAGAAGGAGCCGACATGGCTGACCAGAAGAAGGTGGCCTTCGCGGTCGCCGCCGAGGGCATCGAGCAGGTCGAGCTCACCGAGCCGTGGCAGGCCGTCAAGGACGCCGGCGCGCAGCCGGTGCTCGTCTCCGTCGAGTCCGGTGAGGTCCAGGGCTTCAACCACCTCACGGCGGCCGACACCTTCCCCGTCGACCAGACCTTCGACGCGGTCTCGGTCGACGACTTCGACGCGCTCGTCCTGCCCGGCGGCGTCGCCAACCCCGACGCGCTGCGCACCGAGGAGGCGGCCGTGGGCTTCATCCGCGACTTCGTCACCTCGGGCAAGCCCGTCGCCGTCATCTGCCACGGCCCGTGGACCCTCGTCGAGGCCGGTGTGCTCGACGGGCGCCGCATCACGTCCTGGCCGAGCCTGCGCACCGACATCACCAACGCCGGTGGCCAGTGGGTCGACGAGGAGGTCGTCGTCGACGGCAACCTCATCTCGAGCCGCAACCCCGACGACCTGCCGGCCTTCAACCGGGAGATCACCAAGGCCCTCGGCGCCTGAGCCCGTCCGCTGCGCCCCGTCGTCCCCGCCCGGGACGGCGGGGCGCGGCGCTGCCCGGGGGCCGCCGCGTCGAGACCGCGCAGCCGCCCAGCCCACCCCGCCCCACCCTCGACGCACCCTTGACGCCGACCGGGTCGACGGGAGCACCGTAGGGGGATGACCACAGAGCACACCCCCACCGCTCCCCTGGCCCGCCGCACCCTCGGCTCGGCCGCCCACGGCACCGACCTCGAGGTCTCCGCCCTCGGCCTCGGGTGCATGGGCATGAGCGAGTTCTACGGCACCCCCGACGAGCAGGGCGGCATCGAGACGATCCACCGCGCGCTCGACCTCGGCGTCACCTTCTTCGACACCGCCGACATGTACGGGCCCTTCACCAACGAGCGTCTCGTCGGGCGCGCCCTCGCCGGGCGCCGCGACGAGGTCGTCCTCGCGACGAAGTTCGGCAACAAGCGCGGCGAGGACGGCGCGCGCCTGGGCATCGACGGCTCCCCCGACTACGTGCGCCAGGCGTGCGACGCCAGCCTCGAGCGGCTCGGTGTCGACCACATCGACCTCTACTACCAGCACCGCGTCGACCCCACCGTGCCGATCGAGGAGACCGTCGGCGCCATGGCCGAGCTCGTCGCGGCCGGCAAGGTGCGCCGCATCGGCCTGTCCGAGGCCTCGCCCGAGACCATCCGCCGGGCGCACGCGACCCACCCCGTGACCGCCCTGCAGACCGAGTACTCGCTCTTCACCCGCGACCTCGAGGACGAGATCCTGCCGACCCTGCGCGAGCTCGGCATCGGTCTCGTGCCGTACTCCCCGCTCGGCCGCGGGATGCTCACCGGCGCCCTGCCCGAGCCCGGCCAGGGCGACAGCCGCACGAGCGCGTACTTCCCGCGATTCCAGGGCGAGGCGCGAGAGACCAACCTCGCCCTCGTCGAGCGGGTCCGCGAGATCGCGCAGACGAAGGGGTGCACCCCCGGCCAGCTCGCCCTCGCCTGGGTCCTCGCGCAGGGTGACGACGTCGCCCCCATCCCCGGCACGAAGCGGGTGCGCTACCTCGAGGAGAACCTCGCGGCCACCGCCGTCGAGCTCACCGAGGACGACCTCCAGGCGCTCGAGCACGCCGTGCCGCGCGACGCCGTCGCCGGCGACCGCTACGGCGACATGTCGACGATCGACGGCTGAGCCGGTCCGCAGACGCACGAAGGGGGAGGCGCTCGCCTCCCCCTTCGCCCGTCCGACCTCAGACCGGCTGGGCCTGCCCCGCCGGCAGCTCCCGCGAGGCACGGATCACCTCGACGAAGCGGGCCATGATCTCGTTGAGCCCGAAGTCCTTGGGGGTGAAGACCTCGGCGACGCCGAGGGCCTTGAGCGCGGCCGCGTCGGACTCGGGGATGATGCCGCCGACGATGACGGGGATGTCGCCCGCGCCCGCGTCGCGCAGGCCGTCGAGCACGTCGGGCACGAGCTCCATGTGCGAGCCCGAGAGGATGGAGATGCCGACGAGGTGGACGTCCTCGGCGACCGCCGCCGAGACGATCTGCTCGGGCGTGAGCCGGATGCCCTGGTAGATGACCTCGAAGCCGGCGTCCCGGGCGCGCACCGCGATCTGCTCGGCGCCGTTGGAGTGGCCGTCGAGCCCGGGCTTGCCGACGAGGATGCGCAGCCGCTCGCCGAGCTCGGCCTCGGTGCCCCGCACCGCCTCGCGCACCGCGACGAGCTCGGCGCTGCCGCCGTCGGCCGCGCCGACGGACCCAGAGACACCGGTCGGCGCGCGGAACTCGCCGAAGACGTCGCGCAGGGCCTGGGCCCACTCGCCGACGGTGATGCCGGCGCGGGCGCACTCGAGCGAGGCCTCCATGAGGTTCTCCTCCGTGCCCGCCGCCGTCCGGAGGCGCTCCAGGGCGGCCGCGGCACGCGGGCCGCGCTCGGCGTCGGCGTCACGCTCCTCGCGCCAGCTCCGCACGGCCTGCGCGGCCGCGGCCTCGACCCCGGCGTCGACGGTCTGGATCGCGCTGTCGAGGTCGGCGGTCAGGGGGTTCGGCTCGGTGCTCTCGAAGCGGTTGACCCCGACGACGACCTCCTGCCCGTCCTCGATGCGCTGACGACGCAGCGCGTGGCTGGCGACGAGGGCCGACTTCATGTAGCCCGACTCGACGGCCGCGACGGCCCCGCCCAGCTCGGCGACCCGGGCCATCTCGGCGCGCGCCCCCTCGACGAGCTCGGCGACCTTGCCCTCGACGACGCGCGAGCCGGCGAAGAGGTCCTCGTGCTCGAGCAGGTCGGTCTCGTAGGCGAGCACCTGCTGCATGCGCAGCGACCACTGCTGGTCCCACGGGCGCGGCAGGCCGAGCGCCTCGTTCCACGCGGGCAGCTGCACAGCCCGGGCGCGGGCGTCCTTGCTCAGGGTGACGGCGAGCATCTCGAGCAGGATGCGCTGGACGTTGTTCTCGGGCTGGGCCTCGGTCAGGCCGAGGCTGTTGACCTGGACCCCGTAGCGGAAGCGGCGCTGCCGGGCGTCCTCGACGCCGTAGCGCTCGCGCGTCAGCTCGTCCCACAGCTGGACGAAGGCGCGCATCTTGCACATCTCCTCGACGAAGCGCACCCCGGCGTTGACGAAGAAGGAGATCCGGGCGACGACCGTGCCGAAGTCCTCGGGAGCGACGACGCCGGAGTCGCGCACGGCGTCGAGCACGGCGATCGCCGTGCTCATCGCGTAGGCGATCTCCTGCACCGGGGTGGCCCCCGCCTCCTGCAGGTGGTAGCTGCAGATGTTGATCGGGTTCCACTTCGGGATCGTCGTGACCGTGTAGTTGACCATGTCGGTGATGAGCCGCATCGAGGGCCCGGGCGGGAAGACGTAGGTCCCCCGGCTCAGGTACTCCTTGATGATGTCGTTCTGCGTCGTGCCGGCGAGCCGGGCGACGACGTCGGCGGGGTCCTCGCCACTTGTCTCGGCCTGCTCCTCGGCGGCGACCTGGTACATCGCGAGGAGGTACATCGCGACGGCGTTGATCGTCATCGAGGTGTTCATCTCCCCCAGGGGGATCTCCTCGAAGAGCTGACGCATGTCGCCGATGTGCGAGATCGGCACCCCGACCTTGCCCACCTCACCGCGGGCGAGGACGTGGTCAGGGTCGTAGCCGGTCTGCGTCGGCAGGTCGAAGGCGACGGAGAGCCCGGTCTGCCCCTTCGCGAGGTTGCGCCGGTACAGGGCGTTGGAGGCGGCGGCCGACGAGTGGCCGGCGTAGGTGCGCATCACCCACGGCCGGTCCCGCTCGGGTCGCGCGGGGGCGGCCGCGGGGGTGGGCACGTCGGTGGCGTCAGGCATGTCGCGAAACTACCGGCGCGGCTCGCGCGTGGGCAGACCTCCTGACGGTGAAAGGCACCACACCGAAGGGGCGAGCCCGGCCTCGTCAGACCGCGGCGGCCCGACGTCGGGCCGGCACGACAGGCCGCTCGGCGGCCGTCTGCTCGAGGAGGATCCGGCGCCGGCCGGCTCGCAGGAGGAGGCGGCGGGTGCGCTCGTCGGCGCCGACGACGCGCAGCCGGCGACCGTGCTCCGCCGCGCGGACGTGGGCGGCGACGAGGGTGGCCATCCCGGCGGGGTCGAGGACCCCGGAGGCGCTCATGTCGAGCAGGATCGGGCCCTCGCCGCTGCGGATGAGGCTGGCGAGCTCGTCGCGCACGTCGGGTGCCGTCGCGCGCGAGAGCGGGACCTGCACCCTGACACGGCTGCTGCCGCCCCCGACCGGGACGAGGCTGGCGATGCTGCTCATCATGCTCCCTGCCGGCGCCGCCCCCGCGGCGCCTGTCACGAACTATGACGCGTGAGCAGCCCGATCGGTTGGCACCTCGCCGTCACGATCGGGTCACGACCCACGGGTCACATGAGTCGAGGTCGACCGGCTCACCTGCGTCGACGTCGACCGGCCCGCGCTCTGCGACGATGGCGACATGGTCCACCTGACGAAGATCTACACGCGCACCGGCGACGACGGCACGACGGCGCTCGGCGACTTCGGTCGCACGCGCAAAACCGACCCGCGCCTGGCCGCTTACGCCGACACCAACGAGGCGAACGCCGCGATCGGCGTGGCACTGGCGTCTGGCGAGCTGCCGCAGGACGTGCGCGCGACGCTCCTGCGCGTGCAGAACGACCTCTTCGACTGCGGCGCCGACCTCTCGACCCCGCTCGCCACCGACCCGGAGCACCCGCCGCTGCGGGTCCTGCAGCAGTGGGTCGACGAGCTCGAGGCGGACTGCGACACCTATCTCGAGCGGCTCGAGCCGCTGCGCTCCTTCATCCTGCCCGGCGGCAGCGTGGCCTCGGCCCACCTCCACGTCGCGACGACGGTCGTGCGGCGCGCCGAGCGCTCGGCCTGGGCCGCGGTCGAGGAGCACGGCACCGAGCCGGGCGAGGGTCGGGGCAGCGGCGGGATCAACCTCGTCGCGGTGACCTACCTCAACCGCCTGTCGGACCTGCTCTTCGTGCTCGCCCGGGTGGCCAACCTCGAGGCCGGCGGTGACGTGCTGTGGCAGCCCGGCGGCGGCCGGTCGCAGGAGCCCGAGCGGGTCAGGCGACGTTGACGTCGCGCCCGGGGGGCGAGGACTCCAGCCACGAGCGCATGGCCATGTAGATGCCGCGCTCGACGGCGAGGGGCGTGGGCTCGCTCGTCGTGTGGTCGCCGACGTCGACACGCAGCGCGCCGACGAGACCCGGGATGGTGATGCGCTCCTCGGCGGGGGTCGACAGCTCGAGGTGGGCGCGGTCCCACTCGAGCCCGGGACGACGCCGGGTCGAGACGACGGGGTACCACGAGAGGGTCTGGGGCCCCAGGCGCAGCAGGCCCAAACGCCACCGGCGCCCGTCGCGGCTGACCGCGGCGAGCGCCAGGGGGTAGCCGCCGGAGATGGCCCGGCGGCGCAGGACGAGTCCTGCGAAGAGGAGGACGACGAGGAGCAGCGCGAGACCCAGGACCAGCTCGGCGACCTGGAGCGCGCTCACGACGTCGTCAGATCAACGAGTCGTCGTGGAGACGGTCTCGGCGACGATCGTCACCGTGTCGTGGTCGACCGAGAGGAAGCCGCCGTCGACGCTCGCGGTGCGCTCACCGCCCTCGGTCGTGATGACGACGTCACCCTCGACGAGCACGCCGAGGAGGGGCGTGTGACCCGGCATGATGCCGATCTCGCCGTCGATGCTGCGGGCTCGGACCATGCGGGCCTCGCCGGACCAGACCTTGCGGTCGGCGGCGACGAGCTCAACGTTCAGGGCGCTCACGTGGGAGTCCTTCGGGGTCGGGAGGGTTGTCCAGGGTCCATCGTACCGGCGCCCCGGGGGTGCGCCCGACCGGTCTCAGGCGACGACGACGGACCAGGTGTCGTGGCCCTGCGAGATGCTCCACACGCGGAAGACCGACCAGCCGATCCACAGCCCGAAGAGCACGACCGCGGGCTTGGCCGAGATCCAGCCGAGCATCCGCTCGGGCGGTCGGCGACGCACGAGCGCGTACGCGACGTAGAGCGCGGCGAAGGCCGCCATCGCCATGAGCAGCAGGCCGAAGGGGTTGTACCAGAAGGCCCCCGCCACGTCCCCGTGGGCGACGTGGACCCACGCGCGGGTCATGCCGCACCCGGGGCACGGCATGCCGAAGAGGAGGCGGAAGACGCACGAGGGCCGGCCCGAGTCGACGTCGCCGACCGGCCACAGGGCGGCGATGCCGATGCCGACCGCGCCGACGGCGCCGAGCGCGATCGCGGTGGCGCGCGCGCTCAGGCTGTACCCGCGGGCTAGATGGACCGGCCCCTGCGGGGCGGGAGGCCCCGGGGGGTTCTGGGGCGGTCCGCCCACGGGTGCGTGGGTCACGGCAGCGGGCGTCCGTCGGCGTCGACCATCTTGCGGGTGGCGACGAGGATGACGTCGACGAGGGACCAGATGCCCAGCCCGCCGCACGTGAGGAGCTTGAGGACGCCGAGACCGGTCTGCCCGAGGTAGAAGCGGTCGACCCCGAAGCCGCCGACGAAGATCGACAGGAGCAGCGTCGTCATCCACTCGCGGCTGCTGAAGAGCCCGGGCACCTGCTTGGCCTGGAACCACTGGCCCTGCGGCGAGGTGCGCACCGGGGCGTCGCCCTTGAGCTGGCCCGACATCGCCATGCCGGCGAGGTCCTGGTAGCTCATCGGGCCGTACTCCTGGCCCATGGCCGAGACGTAGTACTGGCTGCGCGAGGCGTCGCCGCCGGGACCGCCGGGAGCCTGGTAGGACGGCGCGGAGCCGTAGCCCTGGCCGGGCGTCTGGCCCTGGCCGGGCCCCTGTCCCTGCGGGTATCCGTGCGGCTGACCGGAAGGCGGCGGAGGCATGCTCATGCGCGTGATCCTATCTGGCGCCGGGCACTGCGAGAGCCCGCCCCCGACGACGTCGGGGACGGGCTCTGGCTGACCGGTGCTGCGAGGTCAGAGGTTCTTCTGGATCTCCGCCCACTGGCGCTCGACGTCGTCGAGGCCACCGCACATGAAGAAGGCCTGCTCGCCGACGTGGTCGTACTCACCGTCGCAGATCTTCGTGAAGGCCTCGATGGTGTCCGCCAGGGAGACCGTCGAGCCCTCGATGCCGGTGAACTGCTTCGCGACGTAGGTGTTCTGCGACAGGAAGCGCTGGATCCGGCGAGCCCGGTTGACGAGGATCTTGTCCTCCTCGGAGAGCTCGTCGATGCCGAGGATCGCGATGATGTCCTGCAGCTCCTTGTTGCGCTGGAGGATCGACTTCACGCGCACCGCGGTGTCGTAGTGCTCGGCGGTGATGTAGCGGCGGTCGAGGATCCGGCTCGTCGAGGTGAGCGGGTCCACGGCCGGGTAGATGCCGAGCGAGGCGATCTCACGGGAGAGCTCGGTCGTCGCGTCGAGGTGCGCGAAGGTCGTCGCCGGGGCCGGGTCGGTGTAGTCGTCCGCGGGCACGTAGATCGCCTGCATCGAGGTGATCGAGTGACCACGCGTCGAGGTGATGCGCTCCTGGAGCACACCCATCTCGTCGGCCAGCGTGGGCTGGTAGCCCACGGCGGAGGGCATGCGACCCAGGAGGGTCGAGACCTCGGAGCCGGCCTGCGTGAAGCGGAAGATGTTGTCGATGAAGAGGAGCACGTCCTGCTTCTGGACGTCGCGGAAGTACTCCGCCATCGTCAGCGCCGACAGGGCGACGCGCAGGCGCGTGCCCGGCGGCTCGTCCATCTGGCCGAAGACCAGAGCGGTCTGGCCGAGGACGCCGGCCTCCTCCATCTCGACCATGAGGTCGTTGCCCTCACGGGTGCGCTCGCCGACACCGGCGAAGACGGAGACACCACCGTGGTCGCGGGCGACACGGGCGATCATCTCCTGGATGAGGACGGTCTTGCCGACGCCCGCACCGCCGAAGAGGCCGATCTTGCCACCCTGGACGTACGGGGTGAGCAGGTCGATGACCTTGATGCCCGTCTCGAACATCGTGGTCTTGCTCTCGAGCTGGTCGAAGGAGGGCGCGTTGCGGTGGATGCCCCAGCGCTCCTGCACGTCGAGGGTCTCGCCCTCGGCGAGGTTCATCACCGCGCCGGTGGTGTTGAAGACCTTGCCGAGCGTGACGTCGCCGACGGGCACCGTGATGGGGCCGCCGGTGTCCTGCACCTGGGTGCCGCGGACGAGGCCGTCGGTGGGCTGCAGGGAGATCGCGCGGACCATGTTGTCGCCGATGTGCTGGGCGACCTCGAGGTTGATCGTGCGGCTCTCGCTGCCCTGACCGGTGCTCGCGATCTCGCTGGTGAGCAGGTTGTACTGCTCGGGCATCGCGTCAGCCGGGAACTCGACGTCGACGACGGGGCCGATGATGCGGGAGATCCGGCCGACGCCGCCGGCCTGGGGGGTGTCCTGGGTGGACTCGATGGTGGCAGTCATTACCTGTCCTTCTTACTTGGACTCGGCGAGGGCGCTCGCGCCGCCGACGATCTCGGAAATCTCTTGCGTGATCTCAGCCTGGCGGGCCTGGTTCGCCAGACGGGTGTACATCTTGATGAGCTCCTCGGCGTTGTCGGTCGCCGACTTCATCGCGCGCTGACGCGCCGCGAGCTCGGAGGCGGCCGCCTGGAGGAGGCAGTTGAAGATCCGCGCGTTGACGTACTTCGGCAGCAGCGCGTCGAGGAGCTCGTCCACGCTGGGCTCGAACTCGTAGAGCGGGAAGATCTCCGACTCCTCGGGCTCCTCGACGCCGTCGACGACCTCGAGGGGCAGCAGCCGGATGACCTCGGGCTCCTGCGCGACCATCGAGACGAAGCGGGTGAAGACGACGTGGACCTCGTCCACTCCCCCTTCGCCCTCGGTGTCCTTGACGAAGTCCTCGACGAGGCGGCTGCCGATCTCGCGGGCGTCCTCGAAGGTCGGCTTCTCGGAGAAGCCGGTCCACTGCGCCGCGAACTCGCGCTTGCGGAAGCTGTAGAAGTTCACCGAGCGACGGCCCACGAGGTAGGGGACGACCTCCTTGCCCTCGTCCTGGAGGCGGGCGACGAGGCGCTCGCTCTCCTTGAGCACGTTCGCGTTGTAGCCACCGGCGAGGCCACGGTCCGCGGAGATGATGAGCACGGCGGCCCGACGGACCTGCTCGGCCTCGCTGGTGAGCGCGTGCTCCTCGTCGGAGAAGGTCGCCACGGCCGAGGCCGCGCGGGTCAGCGCGCGGGCGTACGGCGTGGATGCGCGCACTGCCTGCTGCGCCTTGACGACGCGGGAGGCCGCCATGAGCTCCATGGCCCGCGTGATCTTCTTGGTCGCGCTGACGGACCGGATGCGCTGCCGGTACTCCCGGATCTGCGCTCCCATACGTTGCCGCCTCTCTGGGTCTTGTCGCGAAGGGGATGTCTGTGGGTGGCCGCGGGTGCGGCCGGCTGACCGGTCCGGGCGGGCGGTGCCCGCCCGGACCTCGTGGTCAGCGCTTCTGGCGGACGATCTGCTCCTGGTCGGAGTCGAGGGCGTCGTCGCCGTCCTCGGAGCTCTCGACCGTGGTGCCCGCGTCGCCCCGGGGCTGGAAGCCAGCCTTGAAGGAGTCGATCTCGGACTGGAGCGCGGACTCGGTCGAGTCCTCGAACTTGCCGGTCTCGCGGATCGCGTCGAGCAGCTCCTGCTTCGTGCGGCGCAGGTGGTCGAGGAAGTCGGCCTCGAAGCGCTGGACGTCCTCGACCGGGATGCTGTCCAGCTGACCGGTGGTGCCGGCCCAGATCGAGACGACCTGCTCCTCGACGGGCAGCGGGTCGGCCTGCTTCTGCTTGAGCAGCTCGACGAGACGCGCGCCGCGGGCGAGCTGCTGCTTGCTCGCGGGGTCGAGGTCGGAGGCGAACATCGCGAAGGCCTCGAGCGCGCGGTACTGGGCGAGGTCGAGCTTGAGACGACCCGAGACCGACTTCATCGCCTTGATCTGCGCGGCACCGCCGACGCGGGAGACGGAGACACCCACGTCGATGGCCGGGCGGACGTTGGAGTTGAAGAGGTCGGCCTGGAGGTAGATCTGGCCGTCCGTGATCGAGATGACGTTGGTCGGGATGTACGCCGAGACGTCGCCCGCCTTCGTCTCGATGATCGGCAGACCGGTCATCGAGCCCGCACCGAGCTCGTCGGAGAGCTTCGCGCACCGCTCGAGCAGACGCGAGTGCAGGTAGAAGACGTCACCCGGATAGGCCTCGCGGCCCGGCGGGCGGCGCAGCAGCAGCGACATCGAGCGGTAGGCCTCGGCCTGCTTGGACAGGTCGTCGAAGACGATGAGGACGTGCTTGCCCTGGTACATCCAGTGCTGGCCGATCGCCGAGCCGGTGAAGGGGGCGAGGTACTTGAAGCCGGCGGCGTCGGACGCGGGGGCCGCGACGATGGTCGTGTACTCCATCGCGCCGGCCTCCTCGAGGGTGCCCTTGACCGCGGCGATCGTCGAGCCCTTCTGGCCGATGGCGACGTAGATGCAGCGGACCTGCTTCTCCGGGTCGCCGGTCTCCCAGAACTGCTTCTGGTTGATGATCGTGTCGACCGCGACCGTCGTCTTGCCGGTCTGCCGGTCACCGATGATCAGCTGACGCTGGCCACGGCCGATCGGGGTCATCGCGTCGACCGACTTCAGACCGGTCTGCAGCGGCTGGTGCACCGACTTGCGCTGGACGACGGTCGGCGCCTGCAGCTCGAGCGCGCGGCGCTCCTCGCTGGTGATCTCGCCGAGACCGTCGATGGGCTGACCGAGGGGGTTGACGACGCGGCCGAGGAAGGAGTCGCCGACGGGGACCGAGAGGACCTCGCCGGTCCGCTTGACCTCCTGGCCCTCCTCGATCTTGGCGAAGTCACCGAGGACGACGACACCGATCTCGTGCACGTCGAGGTTGAGCGCGATGCCGAGGGTGCCGTCCTCGAACTCGAGCAGCTCGTTGGTCATCGCCGAGGGCAGGCCCTCGACGTGGGCGATGCCGTCACCGGCGTCGGTGACGCGGCCGACCTCTTCACGGGAGGCCGCGCCCGGGTTGTAGGACTGGACGTAGCCGTCCAGGGCGTCCCGGATCTCCTCCGGACGGATCGAGAGCTCCGTCATCTGTCTCTTCTCCTCGGGTGCCGGCTGTGGTGAGCCGGCGGTCGGTGTGTGGTGCGTGGGGTTGTGTGCGTCGGTCGAGCCCGAAGGGGGCTCAGCCGCCGGCCAGGTGGCGGCGGGCCTCGTCGAGACGCCGCAGGACGGTCCCGTCGACGACCTCGTCGCCGACCTGGACCCGGATGCCGCCGATGACGTCCGGCTCGATGAGCTGCTGGACGAGGATCGGCTTGCTGTAGATGCGCTGCAGCGCGGACGCGAGGCGACCGGTCTGCTCCGTCGTGAGCGGCGCCGCAGTCGTGACGACCGCGGTGAGCTGCTCGCGACGGGCCGCCGCGTACCGCAGGTAGGTGTCGAGCACGGTGTCGAAGCGACGCCCGCGCGGGGCGAGCACCGCCTGACGAGCGAGCCGGACGCTCTCCGGCGCAGCCTTCTCGCGCAGCAGGGTCGAGACGACCTCTGCCTTGCCGGCGGCGTCGCCCTGGCGGTTGGTCAGGGTGTCGCGCAGCTCAGGGCTGGCCGCGACGACCCGCTCGAAGCGGAAGAGCTCGTCCTCCACCGTGTCGATCCGGCCCTCCTGCTCGGCGCCGACGAGCGAGGCCTCGACGGCCAGCCGCTCGGTGGTGTCGGACAGGTCGCGCTCCTGCGACCAGCGGCCCGCGACGAGCGCCGAGACGATGCTCGACGCGGCCTCGGACACCTTGCCCGCGAGCAGACGCTGCGCCAGCGCGGCCTTGTCCGAGCCCTCGCGAGAGGGGTCGGCCAGGGCACGGCGCAGCGTCGCGTTGTCGTCGAGCAGGGCGGTGACCGCGAAGAGCTCGTCGGCGAGGACGGCCTTGTCGGCCACCGTGGGCAGGGCGGCGTCGAAGGCCGCCCGTCCCTGCCGGACGGCTCCGCGCGAGCTGCCGCGCATCAGGAACCCTGACCGTCGACGTCGAGCGTGCCCTGCGTCGGCGTCGAGGAGGCGCCGACCTTCTCCGGCTGGACCTGACCCGACTCGAGCTCGGCGAGGAAGCGGTCGATGATCGACTGGCGCGACGCGGAGTCGCTCAGCTCGTGACCGACGATGCGACCCGCGAGGTCGGTGGACATCCGGCCGACCTCACCACGCAGCGACACCGACGCCTGCTGGCGCTCCGCGTCGATCTGCTTGTGAGCGGACTCGGTGATGCGAGCAGCCTCGTCCTGAGCCTGCTGACGCATCTCCGCGACGATGCTCGCACCCTCGGCGCGCGCGTCCTCGCGGATCTTCGCGGCCTCGGCACGGGCGTCGGCGAGCTGGGCCTCGTACTGGGCCTTGGCCGCCTCGGCCTCGGCCTGGGCGTTCTCGGCCTGGGCGATGCCACCCTCGATAGCGGCGTGGCGCTCTTCGTAGGCCTTCTCGAGGTTCGGGGCGACCTTCTTCGCGACGACCCAGTAGAGGATCGCGAACATGATCAGCCCGAAGATGAGCTCCTCGAGGTGCGGGATGAGAGGCATGGTCTCGCCTTCTCCACCCGCCGTCGCGAGGCTCACGACCGACGTTGCGGTTGCCGTGATGTGCACGGAGTACTCCTAGGGGACGTCGAGCTGGTTCTGACGAGGTGTCTGACCGAGGTCAGAGGACGAACGCGAGAACCAGACCGAAGATCGCGAGGGCCTCGGCGAGCGCGAAGCCGAGGATGGCGATCGGCTGGAGGAGGTTGCGGGCCTCGGGCTGGCGGGCGACACCGTTGATGTACGCGGCGAAGATCAGGCCGACGGCGATGGCCGGGCCGATCGCGGACAGGCCGTAACCGATGAGCGAGAGGGAGCCGGTGATTTCCATGAGTCTTTTTCCTCTTCCGTTTCTGTGGTTCCCCCGGCGACGCGGCGCCGGGAAGTTGTGGGGTGCTATTCGGTTGTGCGGTGGTGCAGCTTCGTAGCGCCGTCGATCAGTGGTCGTCGGCGAGGGCGCCGGCGATGTAGCTCGCGGCGAGCAGGGTGAAGACGAACGCCTGGAGGAACTGCACCAGGGCCTCGAAGAGCATCATCACGCCGGCCATGAGGAAGGTCGGCAGGGACAGCGCCTTCATGAGCGCACCGTCGGACTCGAGCAGGAAGTACGCGCCCGCGGTGACGAAGAGGTAGATGAGCATGTGCCCGGCGAACATGTTGCCGAAGAGTCGCAGCGCGAGCGTCAGCGGCCGGGTGATGAAGTAGGTGACGAGCTCGAGGACGAGGATCACCGGGGCGATCCAGCCCGGCAGGCCCGGGGGCACCATGTGCTTGAAGTAGCCGACGAAGCCCATCTTCTGGAAGCCGATCCAGTGGTAGACGACGTAGACGACGAGCGTCAGGGCGATCGGGAAGCCGATCTTGCCCGTGACGGGGTTCATCGCGAGCGGGAAGATCCCCATGAGGTTGTAGAAGAGGATCATCGTGAAGAGCGTCGCGAGGAGCGGCACGAAGCGCCGGAACTCCTTGGTGCCGATCATGTCGCGGGCGACCGAGTTGCGCGGGAGGTTGTAGAAGCCCTCGAGCATCCACTGGCCCTTGGAGGGCACGACAGCCGCGCGGCGGCTCAGCGCGATCATCACGAAGGACAGCACGCCGGTGACGATCGCGGCCCAGGCCATCTGGTTGGTGACGGTCAGACCGCCGACCTCGAAGAGGGGCTGCCAGAAGATCTCCGGCGTGGGGGCCGTGTAGCCCTCGCCCTCGCCGGCGGCCATGGGCGCGAGCGCGGCGATGTGCGCGGGCGCAGTCAGGATCACGGGTTCTCCTCGTTGTGTGGCTTGGCTCCGGGCAGCGCGGTATCGCCGCCGCTCGTGGGTGCCTGAGACGTACCGTACCGGAGCCAGATGACGTAGAGCGACAGCCCCATCCCGACCACGACGCCCACCGCGACGATCAGCGACGTGCCGAGCCATCGGTCGAGCAGCCATCCGGCGCCGCCGAAGAGCACGGGTCCGGTGACCAGGTAGGCGAGGACGGTCGCGCCGAGCGCGTCCGCCTGGGCGGTGGGGCTCGGCCCCTCGGTCTCGGTGGACCAGCGGTGTGCGTCCGGGGCCACCCCTTCGCGCCGGGTGACGAGGCGCGGTGCAGGGGTGTCGGTCTTGCGGGGACGGGGGCTCATCGCGCCCCTCCGGGGTAGATCTCGTGGCGAGCACGGGCGTACCCGGCGATCTGGCCGGCCTGCAGCACGACGGTCTGGGCGACCGTGGCGGCGGCGAAACCCGCGCTGTGGAGCCATTCCTGGTCCCTCACGGCGAGCAGGACGGCGACGAGGATGATGAGCTGGCCGATGTACACGACGAGGGCTCCAGCCATCGTCGCGCCCGGGTCTCCCGACATGATGAGGCGCATCGCGACGAGGCCGACGAGCATGATGACGGAGGCGGTCGCTGCTCCGGCGAGGGTGGACCAGCCGGCCCTCTCCCCCGCGGCGAGCCACCCGATGACCGGCGCGGCGACGCACCCGGCGACGCCTGCGATCACGACACCGCGAAGCATGCCCGTGATGGGCTCGCGGGTGGTGCGCGTGGCGGTCATGGCGTCCTTCGGCACGGGATCTGGTCGAGGCTCGAGCGGGCCCTCACGGCCCGTCGTCGGCGCTTGTGAAAGTTATCACAAGCGCCTCCGACCCCGCGACTCGAGCGCGACGAGCGGCCGCCGTCCCACCCCTTCGGGCGGTCGTAGCGCGAAGGCCCCAGGGCCCAGGCCTGGACACCACCTACCCCCGAGAAGTTGGCGCCAGCACCGGTTGCAGCACGAGCATCTGCCAACTTTCCGAGCACACGGGTCGTCTCAGGGCTCGCTGACGCTCGCACCTCGACCACCAACGCCCTCTCGCTGGTCGAGGTGCGAAGGCCGCCAGGCCTGAGCCTCGAGACCACCCGCCCCCGAGAAGCTGACACCAGCACCGGTTGCAGCACGAGCATCTGCCAACTTCCCGAGCAGCGACGTGGTCTCGAGGCTCTTCGTCGCACCTCGACCACCAACGCCCTTGCGCTGGTCGAGGTGCGAAGGCCCCCCGGGCCTGAGCCTCGAGACCACCCGCCCCGAGAAATTGGCACCAGCACCGGTTGCAGCACGAGCATCTGCCAACTTCCCGAGCACCCGGTCGTCTCGGGGCTCGCTGACGCTCGCACCTCGACCAACCAAGAACGGTCAGGCGTCGAGGCGGCGGCCGTGGCGGTCAAAGGTCTTGGGGCGGTGGCCGGGGCGGGAGAAGCGCGGGAGCCACGCGGTGAGGACGACGGCGACGGCGAGCAGCGCGAGGACGCCGACCGAGGCGAGCTCGGCCGGCATGACGACGAAGCTCACCGAGCCGGCGGCGACGACGAAGGCCCACCACCACAGCAGGAGCACCGCGCGGCGGTGGCCGTGGCCGATCCGCAGCATGCGGTGGTGCAGGTGCTGGGCGTCGGGGTGGAAGGGGCTCTGGCCCCGAGCGGTGCGGCGCACGACGGCGAAGAGGACGTCGAGCAGCGGCAGCAGCATGATCGCGATCGGCACGAGCAGCGGCAGGATCGTCGCCGCGACCGGGTTGTCGCTCACCTGGCTCGGGTTGACCGCACCGGTCGTGCTGATCGTCGCGGCGGCGAGGAGCAGCCCGAGCAGGAGCGCCCCGCTGTCGCCCATGAAGAGCCGGGCGGGGAAGAAGTTGTGCGGCAGGAAGCCCAGGCAGCACCCGAGCATCGCGGCGGAGATGAAGGTCGCCGAGCTGAAGACGTTCGGCGGGTTGTACGAGGCCGAGATGAGATAGCTGTACACGAAGAACGACCCCGCGGCGATCGCGACCGTCCCCGCGGCGAGCCCGTCGAGCCCGTCGATGAAGTTCACCGCGTTCGTCGCGAGGACGACGACGAAGATCGTCAGGATGACGAGGACCGGCGCCGGCAGGACCGTGACGACCCCGAGCGGCAACGAGAAGAACTGCACGCCGGAGAAGGCCATGATCCCGGCGGCGACCAGCTGCCCGCCCAGCTTCGTCGCCGGGTCGAGGTCGCGGACGTCGTCGATCGCGCCGACGAGGCAGACGACCGCCCCGGCGGCGAGCACCCCGACGAGCTCGCGCGTCTCGAAGACCTGCGAGAGGAAGGGCAGGCGCCACGCGAGCAACGTCGCGGCGGCGTACCCCATGAGGATCGCCACTCCCCCGAGACGAGGGATCGGCACGGTGTGCACGTCGCGGCTGCGGACCGGGGTGTACGCCCCGGTCCGCACCGCGATCGCCCGCATGGCGGGCACGCACAGGTAGGTCGTCGCCAGCGCCACGAGGACGACGAGCAGGTACTCACGCACGCGCCGCCTCCGTCGTCACTCGTGATGTGGTCAGCCCCGGGCCCGGTCGGGCCCGGCTCAGCGAGGGTAGGCGGGGAAGGCGGTGACGAGCTCGTCGACGCCCGCGCGCACCTGCTGGCTCACGGCGTGCTCGGGGTCGGCGTCGCCCTGGGTGACGGCGACGTGGATGAGCTCGGCGATGGTCGCCATCTCGGCCTCGCCCATGCCCTGGGTCGTGACGCACGGGGTGCCGACGCGCACGCCCGAGGCGATGCCCGGCTTCTGCGGGTCGTTGGGGATGGCGTTCTTGTTGAGCACGATCCCGGCCGCGTCGGCGCGCGCCTCGGCGTCCTTGCCCGTCACGCCGACACCCTGGAGGTCGAGCAGCGCGAGGTGCGTGTCGGTGCCACCGGTCGTCGGGCGGATGCCGCGCTCGGCCAGGCCGGCCGCGAGCGCCTGGGAGTTGGTGATGACGCGCCGGGTGTAGTCGGCGTACTCCGGGCTCGCGCACTCCTTGAAGTTCACGGCCTTGGCCGCGATCGTGTGCATCTGCGGCCCGCCCTGCATCATCGGGAAGATCGCCTTGTCGAGCGCCGCCGCGTGCTCGGCCTTGCAGACGAGAGCGCCTGAGCGGGGGCCGCGCAGGACCTTGTGGGTCGTGAAGGTCACGACATCGGCGAAGGGGACGGGGCTGGGGATCGCCTTGCCGGCCACGAGACCGATGAAGTGGGCCGCGTCGACCCAGAAGATCGCGCCGACCTCGTCTGCGATGGCGCGGATCCGCTCGAAGTCGATGAGGCGCGGGATGGCCGAGCCGCCGGCGCAGATGACCTTCGGGCGGTGCTCCTTGGCCAGGCGCTCCATCTCGTCGTAGTCGACGTCCTCGGTCTCGGGGTGCACGCCGTAGTGGACGGCGTCGAACCACTTGCCGGAGAAGGAGACCTTCGTGCCGTGGGTGAGGTGGCCGCCGTGGGGCAGCGACATCGCGAGGATCTTCTCGCCGGGCTTGAGGAAGGCGCCGTAGACGGCCTGGTTCGCGCTGGCGCCGGAGTGCGCCTGGACGTTGGCGTGGTCGGCGTCGAAGAGCG
Source organism: Janibacter melonis (assembly GCF_003721155.3). Classification (NCBI taxonomy): domain Bacteria; kingdom Bacillati; phylum Actinomycetota; class Actinomycetes; order Micrococcales; family Intrasporangiaceae; genus Janibacter; species Janibacter melonis. The sequence continues at coordinate 1,491,578 of NZ_CP044548.2, forward strand.
CCTTGCACCGGTCGATGGCGAGCTGCTCGGCCTTGTCGACCTCGCTGCAGCCGCCGTAGTAGCGCCGGCCGGGGTAGCCCTCGGCGTACTTGTTCGACAGCGTCGAGCCGAGCGCGGTGAGCACCTCGGGGCTCGAGAGGTTCTCGCTGGCGATAAGCTGCAGGCCCGAGCGGATCCGGCCGAGCTCGGAGAGGAGCACGTCGGCGATCTCGGGGTCGAAGGCGCGCAGGCCCCCGAAGTCGGAGCCGTAGAAGGTGTCGTCGGTCATCGCGTGGGTCCTTCGCTCTCTGCGGTGTCGCTGTCGATGTCGCTGGTGTCGAGATGGGTCGTGGAGGTGTCGTCCACGGAGGCGGACGGCGGGGGCGGCTCGGCCGGCTGGGCGTCGGCGAAGACCTGGCGCACCCGCGAGGCCGGCAGGGCCCCGCTGCGCAGGATGACCGGCTCGTCGCCGGTGCAGTCGACGATGGTCGACGGCTCGCCGCTGGGACGGGGCCCGCCGTCGAGGTACACGGCGACCGACGCACCGAGCTGCGAGGCGGCCTCGACCGCGGTGCGGGCCGGCGGCTCGCCGGTGCGGTTCGCGCTCGTCACGGCCATCGGGCCGACCTCGGCGAGGACGGCGAGCGCCAGCTCGTCGTCGGGCATGCGCAGGGCGACGGTGCCGCGGGTCTCGCCGAGGTCCCAGTGCAGTGAGGGCTGGGCGTGCACGACGACGGTGAGCGGCCCGGGCCACTCGGCCTCGACGAGGTCGCGGACCCAGGCCGGCACGTCGCGTGCCAGGCCGTCGAGGGTGCGCTGGTCGGGCACGAGGACCGGCGGCGGCATGTCACGACCGCGACCCTTGGCGTCGAGGACGGCCTGGACCGCCTCCGCCGAGAAGGCGTCGCAGCCGATGCCGTAGACGGTGTCGGTGGGGATGACGACGACCTCTCCGGCGCGCACCGCGTCAGCGGTCGTCGTGATGGCGTCCTCGCGGCTGTCCGGCGAGGTGGCGTCGACGACGGGGCTCATGGGCCACACCCTATGGGGCGTCGCCCAGATGCCCCCTCCCCCCTTCGCCCCACGGACGCGGCTGACCCTCTAGGTTCGGGCCACGTGACGCCCCCGTCACCCATCGAGAGGAGATCTTCATGCGTGGTTCCGGGACCATCTGGACCATCGTCGGCGTGCTCGCGATCATCGCGCTGCTCATCTGGATCCTCGCTCGCGTCTGACGCGACGGCGACGCACGAGGCCCCGCCGAACTCCCTGCCGGCGGGGCCTCGCTGCGTCTGCGGGCAGGTCAGGGCAGGCGACGGGCCCGCGTCATCCGGGGCCGACCGGTGAGGTCCTCGACGTCGTCGACCGCTGACCACAGCCCGGTCGCCGAGATCGCGCGCGGCAGGCTCTCGCCCTGGGTGTCGGCGTGCTCCATGACGAGCAGCCCGCCGGGTCGCAGCAGCACGGCCGCGCTCGCGGCGACGGCGACCGGCACGGCGAGCCCGTCGGCGCTGCGCCCGTAGAGCGCGATGCCCGGGTCGTGCTCGGCGACCTCCGGGTCGACCGGCACGGCACCGTCGGGGATGTACGGCGGGTTGCTCACGACGACGTCGACGGCGCCCACGAGGTCGGCGACCTCGTCGATCGACCGCGGGTCGGCGGACGCGTCGCCCTCGACGACGCGCACCGGGAGCCCGGTGCGCTCGACGTTGTGCCGCGCCCAGGCCACGGCCTCGGGGCTCAGCTCCACCGCGACGACCTGCGCCCCGGGGGCCTCGTCGGCCACGGCGAGCGCGAGCGCCCCCGACCCGGTGCACAGGTCGACGACGACGGGGGCGGCTCCCTCTTCGCCCTCCCGGCGGGAGAGCTCGGCGAGGACGAGGTCGACGGCGAGCTCGGTCTCGGGCCGGGGCACGAAGACCCCGGGGCCGACCGCGAGCTCGAGGTGACGGAAGGGCGCGACCCCCGTGAGGTGCTGCAGCGGCACCCGGCGGGCGCGCTCGGCGACGAGCCCCGCGAGACGCTCGCCCGCGGAGGCGTCGAGGTCGGAGCCCAGGAGCAGCCGGCGCTCGACCTCGCCGCGCCCCACGTCGAGGACGTGGGCGAGGAGCAGGACCGCGTCGGTGCGGGCGGAGGAGATGCCCGCCGCGGCGAGCTCGGCCTCGGCCGCGCGCACGACGTCGCGCAGCGGACGGCTCATCCGTCGAGGGCGGCGAGCTGGGCGGCCTCGTCGGCCGCGACCGCGGAGTCGACGACGGCGTCGAGGTCGCCGTCGAGGACGCTGTCGAGGTTGTGCGCCTTGAAGCCGGTGCGGTGGTCGGAGATCCGGTTCTCCGGGAAGTTGTAGGTGCGGATCCGCTCGGAGCGGTCCACGGTGCGCACCTGGCTGCGCCGGGCGTCGGCCGCCTCGGCCGCGGCCTCGTCGACCGCCAGCTGGTGCAGGCGGGCGCGCAGCACGCGCATCGCCGACTCCTTGTTCTGCAGCTGCGACTTCTCGTTCTGGCACGAGACGACCAGGCCGGTGGGCAGGTGGGTGATCCGCACGGCGGAGTCGGTCGTGTTGACGCTCTGGCCACCGGGGCCGCTCGAGCGGTACACGTCGATCTTGAGGTCGTTCGCCGCGATGTCGACCGTCACGACGTCGCCGACGTCGGGCATGACCCACACACCGGCGGCGGAGGTGTGGATACGCCCCTGGCTCTCGGTGACGGGGACGCGCTGGACGCGGTGGACTCCCCCTTCGTACTTGAGGCGGGCCCACGGGGCCTCCCCCGGCGCCGGCGTGCCGCGCGAGCTGATCGCGACCTGCACGTCCTTGTAGCCGCCGAGGTCGGACTCGGTGGAGTCGAGGATCTCGGTGCGCCAGCCGTGCTTCTCCGCGTGGCGGAGGTACATCCGCAGGAGGTCGCCGGCGAAGAGGGCCGACTCGGCTCCGCCTTCGCCCGCCTTGACCTCGAGGATGACGTCGCGGTCGTCGTCGGGGTCGCGCGGGATGAGCAGCCGGCGCAGCCGGTCCTCGGCCTGCTCGAGCCGCTCGGCGAGCGCGGGGAGCTCCTCGGCGAAGGAGGGGTCCTCCTGCGCGAGCTCACGGGCGGCCTCGAGGTCCTCGCCCGCGCCGACCCACTCGGCGTGCGCGGCGACGACCGGGCCGAGCCGGGCGTAGCGCGAGTTGATCTCGCGCAGCCGCTCGGGGTCGCCGACGACCTCCGGGTCGCCGAGCTGGGCCTCGAGGGCCGCGTGCTCGTCGACGAGGCTCTGCCCAGAGGACGACGGGTCGAGCACGGCAGGGACCTCCAGGAGGTGGACGACAGGGGTGCGGAGACGACGACGCGCCGGCCAGCGTGATCGCTGACCGGCGCGTCGGAGGCGTTACTTCGCGGCGGTCTGGCCGTAACGCTTCTGGAAGCGGGCGACGCGGCCGCCGGAGTCCATGAGCTTCTGCTTGCCCGTGTAGAACGGGTGGCAGGCGCTGCAGACCTCGACGCGGATGCGGCCGCCGTCGGCGGTGCTGCGCGTCGTGAACTCGTTGCCGCAGGTGCAGGAGACCGTGGTCTCCGCGTAGCTGGGGTGGATGTCCTTCTTCACGTGATCTCCTTGGATCTCATCCGGGTCGGCGGGCCCACCGCATCTGGGATGCGTGCGGTGCAGGTCCTGCGCTCGAGGCGCCAGCCGTGAACCGGTCCAACGGGTGATTCTGCCAGAGGATCTGACGTGGTCCATAACCGCGCCCGCCCGCGCGGCATTCCCCGACCGCCCCGACGGCCGCTCGGACCGGTGCGGCATCATGCGGGCATGGCCCGACGACCGCTGCGCCGTGACCGCCGACCCGCCCTCGAGGAGCGCCCCGGGCCGGTGGAGGGCTCGGTCGTGCGGGCCGCGACCGCCGCCGACATCGGCTCGGTCATCGAGCTGCGCATCCTCATGTTCGAGGCCATGGGCACCCCGGACGAGGACCTCTACGACCCCCGGTGGCGCGCTGACGCCGCCCGGTGGCTCCAGCTGCACCTCGACGACGCCGGGGTCGCCGTCGTCGTCGCCGACGTCGGGGGCGCCGTCGTCTCGTGCGCCATGGGCCAGGTCGTCGACCTCATGCCCTCCCCGACCCGTCGCGGTGACGTCGGCGGGCTGCTGACGAACGTCGCGACCTTCCCGAGCCACCGTCGCCGCGGGCTCTCGCAGGCCTGCGTCGAAGGGGTCCTCGACTGGTTCACGCAGTCCACCCGGGTCGACGTCGTCACGCTCAACGCGACGGCCGAGGGTGCCCCGATGTACGAGGCCCTGGGCTTCACGCCGTCGCAGTTCCCGGAGATGCGGGCTCGGCTGACGCGTGAGCCGACCCCGCCCGAGGCAGGGTGACCGTCACCGTCGTGCCGACGCCGACGCTCGACGCGAGCTCGACACCGCCGCCGTGCATGCGGGCGATCGTCTCGACGATGACGAGACCCAGCCCGGTGCCCTGCACCTGCTGCTCGCGGGCGTTGCTCGCCCGGTAGAAGCGCTGGAAGAGGTGGGCCTGGTCCTCGTCGGGGATGCCCATGCCGGTGTCGCGGCAGATGACGCGGACCCACGCGTCGTCGGCCTCGATGCGCAGCTCGACGCGGCCGCCGCGCGGGGTGAACTTCACGCCGTTGCTCGTGAGGTTGCCGATGGCCCGCTCCACCTGGTCGCGCTCGACCTCGACCGGCTGCGAGTGGGTGCCGGTGCTCACGACGAGCTCGACGCCCGCCGCGTCGGCGACGGGCTTCATCGACTCGCCGACGGAGGTGACGAGCAGACGCATGTCGAGGACCCGGCGCTCGGCGCCGGCGGCGCCGCTGTCGAGGCGGTTGAGCAGGAGCAGCTCGTCGATGAGCAGGCGCAGCCGCGAGACGTTGCGCGAGATGACCTCGAGCGCGTGGGCCTGACGGGGCTGCAGCGGCCCGAAGTCGCCGTCCTCGATGAGCTCGAGGTAGCCGGCGATCGAGGTGAGCGGGGTGCGCAGCTCGTGGCTCGTCGTCGCGACGAAGTCGGACTTCTGCGCGTCGAGCGCGGAGAGCTCGGCGACGACGCGCCGCTCGGCGAGGGCGTGCCCTGCGTACTCGGCGACGCGCCGGATGGCCTGCTCCTCCGAGGCCTCCCAGTGGTGCTCGCGCATCGCGGCGATCGACAGGATGCCGACGACCTCGCCGGAGACGACGAGCGGGTGCAGCGCCCAGGCCCGCACCCCGTGGAGGTCGGCGGTGCCGGCGAGCCGGTCGGGGAAGAGGGCGAAGATCTCGTCCGGCGTGTGGCCGAAGAGGGCGGGGACGTCCGCGAGCATCTCGCGCAGCGACGGCACGGAGATGTCGACGAGCAGCGGGGTGAAGTCGGCCGACGGCGAGCGGTAGCTGCCGGCGGTGACGATCTCGTCGCCCTCGATCTCGTAGATCGTCGTCGCGTCGACGCCGAGCCGCGCCGAGAGCTCGCGGCAGGCGTCGTCCCACGTGCCGTCGGCCTCGTCGTCGCGCCGGGAGAGCTGCCCGACGACCCGACTGGTGAGCCGGTAGAGGTCGAGCTGTCGCTCGCGCTCGCGGCGCATCGAGTCGTTGACCTCGGCGAGGGAGTTGAAGGCGGTCGCGACGGCCCGGACCTCCTGGGCGCCGCGGGTCGTGTCGGCGCGGGCGGCGACGGCGCCGGCCTCGTGGTTGACGACGGTGCTGTACAGGGAGCGAAGGGGGGAGATGAGGTAGCGCCGCACCTTCCAGCTCTGGCGCAGGGTCGCGCTGAGCGCGACGAGGCTGGCGAGGATGATCGCGACGAGCGAGATGCTCATGGCCGCGCGGTAGCGGTCGCGACGCCCCTCGCGGGCCGCGCTCACCTCCTCGACGAGGTCGTCGTGGGCGACCTCGACGCGGTCGAAGGTGGCCGCCGTGCTCGAGATGTCGCCCTCGCGGCCGTCGGCGACACGCGTCACCTGCACGTCGACGGCCGCGAACCACCGGTCCCCCGCGTCGACGAGCTCGTCCATCGCCTCGGCCCCGACCTGGCCGCCGGCGAGCTCGCGGAACTCCGCGGTCTCCCGGCGGAACTCCTCGCGGTCGGCGCGGTAGCGCTCGAGGTACATCCGGTCCTTCGTCAGCAGGTAGCCGCGGTACTCCGACTGGGCGTCGGTGATCGCGACGCGCATCCGGCTCGAGCCGTCGATGAGCGGGGTGAAGCGGGTGGCCGTCGTCGTCACCTCGTGCCGGATGTAGACGACCGCGCCGGCCGACAGCGCCGAGATCGCGAGGATGACGCACGACAGGAGGAGCACGAGGCGCTCGAGGACCCGCGCGACGGTGTGCTGGGGGCTCATCAGCCCTTGCCCTCACCGGTGTCGAAGCCGGTGCGGGTCATCGTGCCCCACACCTGCTTGCGACCGGTGAGGCTCTGCACCCAGCCCTCGATGCGCCACACGGCCGTGGCCTGCCGGTACCCGACGTTCTCGACGACCGCGGCCGCGAGCGTGCTCGCGAGGTCACGCCAGCGCGGGTACTTGTGGAAGCTCAGCTCCTCGACGGTCATCGCCGCGAGCGTGACGAGCGCGGCGTAGACGTACGCGACGGCCATGAAGAGCAGGAAGTACGAGACGTCGATGACCCCGAGCAGCGTGCCGAGGACGACGAGGACGAGCCCGAAGAGCTCGAGCGCCGGGGCGATGAGCTCGAAGAGCCAGTAGTACGGCAGCGCGATCATGCCGACCCGGCCGTAGCGGGGGTTGAAGAGCATGCCGCGGTAGGCCCACAGGGTCTCCCACAGCCCGCGGTGCCAGCGGGCGCGCTGCTTGCGCAGGACCTTCGCCGACTCGGGGACCTCGGTCCAGCAGATCGGCTCGTTGATGAACTGCACGCGGTAGTCGCGCTTCTGCCGGCGCAGGTGCTTGTGCACCCGCAGCACGAGCTCGAAGTCCTCGCCGATGCTGCTCGGGTCGAGCCCGCCGACCTCGACGAGCACGTCGCGGCGGAAGATGCCGAAGGCCCCGCTGATGAGGATGAGCGACTTCAGGCGGGACCAGCCGGAGCGGCCGAGGTGGAAGGCGCGCAGGTACTCGACGACCTGGATCCGGGCCAACCAGTTCTTCGGCATCCGCACCTCGGTGACACGACCTCCTCGCACGAGGCAGCCGTTGACCGCGCGGATGACGCCGCCCGCGGCGACCATGCGCACCGGGTCGTCGGCGAAGGGCTTGACGACCGACAGCAGCGCGTCGGGGTCGAGGATCGAGTCCGAGTCGACGAAGACGACGAGGTCTTGCGAGGCGTAGTTGATGCCGACGTTCATCGAGTCCGAGCGACCGGAGTTGGCCTTGCGGACGACGGTCAGGCGGGTCCGGCCGTTGCGCGGCACGTGCACCGAGGTCGGCTGCTCGCGCACGGTGATGTCGCCGGGCATGCGCCGCGGGATCTCGACGAGGTCGAACGTCTCGCGCAGCACCTCGAAGCCGCCGTCGGTGCTGCCGTCGTCGACGACGATGACCTCGTGGCGCGGGTAGTGCAGCGCGAGCATCGACTGCACCGCGAGCCGGATGCCCACCTCCTCGTTGTGCATCGCGGCGACGACGGAGACACCGGGCACGAGGCCGGAGCCGACGAGCTCCTCGCGGCCCGCGTACGGCAGCTGGCGCATCGAGCGGCGGAACTCCAGGCTCGACATGACGACGAGCACGAGATAGCTCGTGTTGATGACGAGGAAGTAGACGAGGACCGGCAGCGCGATGACGGAGAAGATCGTCTCGACGACCGGGCGAAGGGGTTCGAGCCAGTCCATCAGCGACCACCGGCCCCGGAGCCGGCGCGCAGCTCGAGCAGGGCCCTGCCGTAGCTCGTCGCGGCGCGGGTGACGTCGTCCTCGGGCGAGGTGCGCTCGGCGACCTCGTGGAGGGCGGCGATCCCGGGGCTGTCGAGGTCGACGAGGGACTGCGCGGCGAGCTCGCCGACACGGGCGTCCTCGTCGGAGAGCAGGTCCGCGAGCGCGGCCACGGAGGCGCGCCCGCCGAGCTCGGAGAGGGCGCGGACGGCGGAGAGCCGCACCGTCTGGTGGTGGCCGGGGGCGGCGAGGTCGACGAGCGACGGGATGTCGTCGGGTCGGCCCACGCGGCCCAGGGCCTCGGCGACGGCGGCGAGCACGGTCTGGTCCTCCTCGATGGCGAGCAGCGAGCGCAGGGACTCGCGCTGCGAGACGTGCTGGGCGACGCCGATCGCGCGCGCGGCGACGGCGCGGGTCGTCGGGTCGTCGCTGAGCAGCGCGGCGCCGACGGTGTCGGCGGTGCCCGGGCCGAGCTGGGCGAGGGCCTCGGTGACGACCCAGGCGGGCAGCGCGCCGCGGCCGCGGCGGGCGGGCTTGACCGAGCGCAGCAGCGGGCCGGCGGCGACGTCCTCGCGCAGCATGCCGAGCGCGCGGGCGGCGGTCACGGCCGCGCCGCGGTCGCTGTCCTGGAGCAGGGGCGCGACGGAGCGGGCCTCCCCCTCGACGCGCATGAGCCCGATCGCCCACGCGGAGCGGGCACGGCGTGTGCCGGAGGACGAGGCGAGACCGTCGCGCGCCCGGCGCACGACGCCGTGGCGCTGGAGCAGGCCGACGAGCTGCTGGGCCGGTGCACCCCGGACCTTCGACAGGAGGGAGACGAGATACCCGTCGACCGCCTCGAGACCGCTGAGCGGCACGGACAGCAGGCGCTGCACGGAGCTGCCGTCCTCGTCGTCGCCGGAGGCGATGGTGAGCACGTCGCGACGGATGGGGTCGATCTGGCGGCGGTCGCGCGCCGCCTTGCGGCGGCGCTGGATCCGGGCGAGGACGATCGTCGCGGCGAGCAGCACGGCCGTGACGGCCATGATCCAGAGCGACAGCCGCAGCACCCAGGCGCTGACGACGAAGTCGGGCATGTCAGCCGCGGGCGAGCAGCGAGCTCACCCGGTGGACGAGCTCGCGAGGGCTGAACGGCTTCGTGAGGTAGTCGTCCGCCCCGGAGCTGAAGCCCGCGTCGACGTCGACGTCGCGCGACCGGGCGGTGAGGAGGATGACCTTCGTCTCGGCCAGGCTGTCGTCGGCGCGGATCTCGCGCAGCACGTCCAGACCCGACATGCCCGGCATCATGACGTCGAGGACGGCCAGGGTCGGGCGCACCTCGCGCACGCGGTCCCAGGCGGAGTCGCCGTCAGCCACGGAGATCACCTCGTAGCCGGCGTTCTCGAGCTTGAAGGCGACGAGGTCTCGGATGTCGTCGTCGTCGTCGGCGACGACGACCGTCTGCTCCGCCATGCGCTGAGCTCCCCAGATCTGGTGTGGCGTGGGCTGTGGATGCGGCGATCGTACCTGCCGAACCGTGCGCCCTCGACCGGACGCCCGTGGCGCGTCGGGACGCGAAGGGGGGGACCGCCACCTCGTGGTGACGGTCCCCCCTTCGTCCGGCGAGACCCGGATCGGGTCGGCCCGGTCAGGCCATCTCGTCGTCGTCCATCTTGATCGAGCTGTTCTGCGAGACCTGGACGAGGAACTCGTAGTTCGTCTTGGTCTTCTTCAGCCGGTCGATGAGGAGCTCGACACCCTGCTGCTGGTCGAGGGCCGCGAGGACGCGACGCAGCTTCCACATGATCTTCAGCTCCTCGGGGGCGAGGAGGATCTCCTCGCGCCGCGTGCCCGAGGCGTTGATGTCGACGGCGGGGAAGATGCGGCGGTTGGCCAGCCCACGGTCGAGCTTGAGCTCCATGTTGCCGGTGCCCTTGAACTCCTCGAAGATCACCTCGTCCATGCGCGAGCCGGTCTCGACGAGCGCCGTCGCGAGGATGGTCAGCGAGCCGCCGTCCTCGATGTTGCGCGCGGCGCCGAAGAACTTCTTCGGCGGGTAGAGCGCGGCCGAGTCGACACCACCGGAGAGGATGCGCCCGCTCGCGGGGGCCGCGAGGTTGTAGGCGCGACCGAGCTTGGTGATCGAGTCGAGCAGCACGACGACGTCGTGGCCCATCTCGACGAGGCGCTTGGCCCGCTCGATGGCCAGCTCGGCGACCGTCGTGTGGTCGTCGGCCGGGCGGTCGAAGGTCGAGGAGATGACCTCGCCCTTGACGGCCCGCTGCATGTCGGTGACCTCCTCGGGACGCTCGTCGACGAGGACGACCATGAGGTGGCACTCGGGGTTGTTCGTCGTGATCGCGTTGGCGATGGACTGCATGACCATCGTCTTGCCGGCCTTCGCCGGGGCGACGATGAGCCCGCGCTGGCCCTTGCCGATCGGGGCGACGAGGTCGATCATCCGCGTCGTGAGGACGTTGTGCTCGGTCTCGAGGCGCAGGCGCTCCTGCGGGTAGAGCGGGGTGAGCTTGCCGAACTCCGGACGACGGCGGGCGTCGTCGGGCGTCATGCCGTTGACGGTGTCGAGGCTGACGAGCGGGTTGTACTTCTGGCGGTTGTTCTTGCCGCCGACCGTGTGCATGCCCTCGCCGTCGGTGCTCGTGCGGACCTTGCCGGTCACGGCGTCGCCCTTGCGCAGGCCGTGGCGCTTGACCATGCCGAGCGGGACGTAGACGTCGTTGCTGCCGGGCAGGTAGCCGCTCGTGCGCACGAAGGCGTAGTTGTCGAGGACGTCGAGGATGCCGGCCGCCGGGACGAGCACGTCGTCGTCGTGGACCTGCACCTCCTCCTGGTCCTGACCGCCACCGGCACCGCCGCGGCGCTTGTCACGACCGCGGTTGCGACCGCGGTTGCGACGGCGGCGGCCGCCCTCGTCGTCGTCGTCACGGGGGCCGTTGTTGCCCTGCTGACGGTCGCGGTTGCCCTGCGCGCCGCCCTGGTCGCGGCTGCCCTGTCGGTCGTCACGACGCTCGTCACGACGCTCGCCGCGGGAGTCGTTGCCGCCCTGCTGACGGTCGTTGCCCTGGCGGTCGCCCTGCTGGCGGTCGCCACGGGACTCGTTGCGGTCGCCCTGCTGACGGTCGCCACGGGACTCGTTGCGGTCGCCCTGCTGACGGTCGCCACGGGAGTCGTTGCCGCCCTGCTGACGCTCGCCCCGGGAGTCGTTGCCCTGGCGGTCGCCCTGCTGGCGGTCGCGACGCTGCTCGCGCTGCTCGCCCTGCTGGCTGTCGTCGCGACGGCTCTCGCGCTGCTCGCGGTCGCCGCGGGAGTCCTCGCCCTGAGCACGCTCACGGGTCTGCTCCTCGCGGGCCGGCTGCTCGTCGCGGGCCTGAGGGGCGCTGTCGCCGCCCTGGCCGGAGCCCTCGGGACGCTCGGCGCGGCGGCGACGCGGCTCGGCGCGCTCCCCCGTCGCCTCGGCGGGGGTCTCGCCCTGATCGGCCGCGGGGGCCTGGGGGGCCGAGCCGGAGCCGGACTGCTTGGTCTTGATGGCGGCGACGAGGTCGCTCTTGCGCATCTTCGCGGTGCCGGAGATGCCCATGCTGCTCGCGAGCTGCTGGAGCTGGGCCAGGCGCATCGCGCTCAGGGCGCCGGATCGGCGCGGGGGCTGCTCGGCGGTGGCGCCGGGCTCGCCGGTGATGGTGTCGGTCACGAAGGATCCTTTCCCCTCGCTCGTGCCTGCTCAGGGGCAGGCCAGGTGCGCCCCGTCAAGTGCGGGGTCTCAAGGAGTGCCACCGCTGCGCGCCCGCGGACCGGGCGAACCTGCAGGTGGTGAGAAGCTCCGCCCAGCTCAGCGCACGGGAGGCGCCGGGGCTCGTGGAGCTGGCTTCAATGTATCACCGTGACGACGGCGCACCCGTCATCCGGCACATCTGGGGACAGCACGCGCCAGCCGGGCGTGCTCTGCGCGACGACGCGGGCCTGCTCGACCCGGGTGCTCGTCGTGAGCACGAGGACCGACGGGCCGGCCCCGGAGATGACGCCGGCGTGGCCGTGCGCGCGCAGCTCGTCGACGAGCGACATGGCCGCGGGATAGCTCGCGCGGCGGTGCTCCTGGTGGAGCACGTCGACCGTGCCCGCCATGAGCGCGGACGGGTCGTTGGTCAGCGCGTGGACGAGCAGGGCGCCGCGGGCGGTGCTCTGCGCGGCGGTCGACAGCGAGACCGACTCGGGCAGCACGCTGCGCGCGAGGGCGGTGCTCAGCCGCGTGCTCGGCACGCAGACGAGGACGGCGACGTCGTCGTGCAGCGGCAGCCGCGTCGTCGCGGTGACCTGTCCCGCGTCGCCGGGCGTCATCACCGACACCGTCGCTCCCCCGTAGACGCTCGCGGAGGCGTTGTCGGGGTGGCCCTCGAGGGCGCTCGCGACCTGGTTGACGACGTCGAGCAGCCGCGCGCGGACGTCGGGGTCCGTCGCGTCGTCGAAGGGGGTGGCCTGCGGGCAGCACAGCGCGGCGGCCGCGAGGGCGCCGGTGACGATGGCCGTGGCGGAGGAGCCCAGGCCGCGGCTGTGCGGCACGGCGTTGGTGCAGCGCAGGTGCAGTCCGGCCGGGGTCGGCAGACGGAGGTGCGCGGTTGTCGCCGCGAGGCTGCGCACGACGAGGTGCGACGCGTCGAGGGGGACGGCCCCCTCCCCTTCGCCGCTCACCTCGACGACGACGCCGGGCTGCTCGGTCACGGTGACCGTGCACTCGTCCCAGACGCCGAGCGCGATGCCGACGCTGTCGAAGCCCGGGCCGAGGTTGGCGCTTGAGGCGGGCACGCGGACGGTGACGCTCGCGCCCGCCCGCGGCTCGCGCCACGCACCGGCCGCGGCGTCGGCGGTGCTCGTCCCCACGGTGCTCATCGCGGGGGTGCTCACCCGTCGAGACCGAGGGCGCGGGCGACCTCGAAGGCCTCCGCGGTCACCCGGACCGGCTCGACCTCGTCGCCGTCGGCGGTGCGCAGGGCCCACTGCGGGTCCTTGAGACCGTGGCCGGTGACGGTGCACACGATCGTCGCGCCCGGGGGGACGGCGCCGGCGGCGTGCTGCTTGAGCAGGCCGGCGACGCTCGCCGCGCTCGCGGGCTCGACGAAGATGCCCTCGGTCGAGGACAGCAGCCGGTGCGCCTGGAGGATCTCGTCGTCGGTGACGGAGTCGATGAGACCGCCGCTGTCGTCGCGGGCCTGCACGGCCTGGTGCCACGACGCGGGGTTGCCGATGCGGATCGCCGTCGCGATCGTCTCCGGGTCGTCGACGGGGTGGCCGTGGACGAGGGGTGCGGCGCCGGCGGCCTGGAAGCCCCACATCGCCGGGGTGCGCGTCGCGACGGGGGCGAGCTCGCCGGAGACGCCCTCGGTCGGCTCGGCGTACTCGCGGTAGCCGCGCCAGTACGCAGTGATGTTGCCGGCGTTGCCGACGGGCAGGACGTGGATGTCCGGGGCGTCGCCGAGCGCGTCGACGATCTCGAAGGAGGCGGTCTTCTGGCCCTCGATGCGCGCGGGGTTGACGGAGTTGACGAGCTCGACGGGGTAGGTCTCGGCGAGCTTGCGCGCGACGTCGAGGCAGCCGTCGAAGTTGCCGTCGACCTGGAGCAGGGTCGCGCCGTGCGCGATGGCCTGGCTCAGCTTGCCCATGGCGATCTTGCCCTCGGGCACGAGGACGGCGCACGTCATGCCGGCCTTCGTCGCGTACGCGGCCGCGGAGGCGCTCGTGTTGCCGGTCGAGGCGCAGATGACGGCCTTCGCCCCGGACTTCGCCGCCATCGACATCGCGGTCGTCATGCCGCGGTCCTTGAAGGAGCCGGTGGGGTTGAGGCCCTCGTACTTGACGAGCACACGGGCGCCGACGCGCTCGGAGAGCTGCTCGGCCTCGATGAGCGGGGTGCCGCCCTCGTGCAGGGTGACGACCGGCGCCCCCGTGAGCATCGGCAGACGGTCGGCGTACTCGCGGATGACCCCGCGCCACTGGTGCGCCACGGCGCTAGCTCCCTTCGACCCGCATGACCGAGGTGACATCGCCGACAGCGGGGAGGGCGGCGAGGGCGTCGACGGTCGCGGCGAGCGCGGCGTCGGGCGCCATGTGGGTGACGACGATGAGCTGGGCGTGAGAGGTGCGCTCTCCCCCGGGCTCGCCGTCCTCGTCGACGACGACCTGCTGGCGCACGGTCTCGATCGAGACGTCGTGCTCGGCGAAGGCCTGGGCGACCACGGCGAGCACGCCCGGGCGGTCGGCCACGTCGAGGCTGATGTGGTAGCGCGTCTGGGCGCTGCCCATGGGCAGGACCGGCAGGTCGGCGTAGGCGATCTCGCCCGGCCCGCGGCCGCCGGAGACGTGGTGGCGGGCGACGGCGACGACGTCGCCGAGGACCGCGCTGGCCGTCGGGTCGCCACCGGCGCCCTGGCCGTAGAACATCAGCTCGCCCGCGGCGTCCGCGCCGACGAAGACGGCGTTGTACGCCTCGCGGACGGCGGCGAGCGGGTGCGTGCGCGGGATCATCGCCGGGTGCACGCGCACCGAGATGCCCTCGGCGCCCCCGTCGTCGCTCGTGCGCTCGCAGATGGCGAGGAGCTTGACGACGCAGCCCATCTCGCGGGCGGCCCGGATGTCGCTCGCGGTGACCTCGGTGATGCCCTCGCGGTAGACGTCGGCGCTCGAGACGCGGGTGTGGAAGGCAAGGGAGGCGAGGATCGCGGCCTTCGCCGCGGCGTCGAAGCCCTCGACGTCGGCGGTCGGGTCGGCCTCGGCGTAGCCGAGGGCCTGGGCGCGCTCGACGGTCTCGCCGAAGCCCGCGCCGGTCGTGTCCATCGCGTCGAGGACGAAGTTCGTCGTGCCGTTGACGATGCCGATGACGCGGCGCACGTCGTCGCCGGCGAGCGACTCGTGGATCGGCCGCAGGATCGGGATCGCCCCGGCGACGGCGGCCTCGTAGTAGAGGTCGACGCCGGCCGCGTCGGCGGCGGCGTAGAGGGTGGGGCCGTCCTCGGCGAGGAGCGCCTTGTTGGCGGTGACGACGCTCGCGCCATGCTCCATCGCGCGCAGGATGAGCCCGCGGGCGGGGTCGATGCCGCCGATGACCTCGACGACGATGTCGGCGCGGGTCACCAGTCCTTCGGCGTCGGTGGTGAAGAGCGCGGGGTCGAGCCCGAGCTCGCTGCGGTCGCGCCCGGCGCGCCGCACGGCGATGCCGACGAGCTCGATCGGGCGCCCGACGCGGGCCGCCAGCTCGGCGGCGTTGCCGGTGAGCTTCTGGGCCACGGCGCCGCCCACGGTGCCGCACCCGAGCAGGGCGACCCGGATCGGGGTCTTGTCGCTGTCCATGCCAGCTCCTCCTTGGTCCATCACTCGTCGACGTCCAGCGCGAGGATGTCCTCGACAGTCTCGCGACGCACGATCACCCGTGCCCGGCCGTCCCGCACCGCGATCACCGGCGGACGAGGGGTGTGGTTGTACTGGCTCGACAGGCTGCGGCAGTACGCCCCGGTGCCGGGCACCGCGAGCAGGTCGCCGGGGCCGACGTCGGCCGGCAGGTACTCGTCCATGACGACGATGTCCCCGCTCTCGCAGTGGCGGCCGACGACACGGGTCACGGCGGGCGCGGCCTCGGAGCTGCGGCCGGCGAGCGTGCACGAGTAGTCGGCGCCGTAGAGGGCGGTGCGCACGTTGTCGCTCATGCCGCCGTCGACGCTGACGTAGGTGCGCACGGCGTCGCCGGTGACCTGCACCTGCTTGACCGTGCCGACCTCGTACAGCGACAGGGTGCTCGGGCCGGCGATGGCGCGGCCGGGCTCGATGGAGATGCGCGGGCGCGGTGCGGGGGCGTCGCCCTCGACGAGCTCGTCGAGCACGCGCATCTCGCGGTCGCAGACGGCCGCCATGTCGGCGCCGAGGTGCGCCGGGGTCATCGGGTCGTGCTCGGAGGTGTAGGCGATGCCGTAGCCGCCGCCGAGGTCCATCTCGGGCATGTGCAGCCCGTGCTCCTGCAGGACGGCGACGTGCAGCCCGACGAGGCGACGGGCGGCGATCTCGAAGCCGGAGACGTCGAAGATCTGGCTGCCGATGTGGCTGTGCACGCCGCGCAGGTCGAGCACGCCGTCGTGCGCGAGGACGGCCTCGATCGCCTCGGCGGCGGAGCCGGAGGCGAGGGAGAAGCCGAACTTCTGGTCCTCGTGGGCGGTGGCGATGAACTCGTGGGTGTGCGCCTCGACGCCGACGGTGACGCGCACCATGACGGGGGCGATGACGCCGAGCTCGGTGGCGACCTGCGCGACCCGCTCGACCTCCTCGAGGGAGTCCAGGACGATGCGCCCGACGCCGTAGGACAGGGCCTGGCGGATCTCGGCGAGGCTCTTGTTGTTGCCGTGCAGCGCGAGCCGCTCGGGCGGGAAGCCGACGCGCTGGGCGACGGCGAGCTCGCCGCCGCTGCACACGTCGAGGCTCAGCCCCTCCTCCATGACCCACCGCGCGACGGCGGAGCACAAGAAGGCCTTGCCCGCGTAGTAGACGTCGGCCCCGCCGCAGACGGCGACGAAGGGGCGGGTGAAGTCGTCGGCGAAGGCGCGGGCCCGGGCGCGGAAGTCGTCCTCGTCGACGACGTAGGCCGCCGTGCCGAAGTCGCGGGCGATCTGCGTGACGGGCACCCCCGCGACGGCGAGGACGCCGTCGTCACCGCGGGTGACCCCCTTCGACCACAGCTGCGGGAGCAGCTCCATGACGTCGTTGGGGTAGGGCAGCCAGTGCGGGGCGGCGCCGTAGCCCTCGGCGTGGAGGGCGCCGGCCTCGTGGGCGCGCATGTTCAGAGCCATGAGGTCACATCCGGTCCGGTGCGGAGACCCCGAGCAGGGTCAGGCCGTTGGCGAGCACCTGGCGGGTGGCGTCGTTGAGCCACAGCCGGGTGCGGTGGGTGTCGGTGACCTCCTCGTCGCGAAGGGGGCGCACGCGGCAGGTGTCGTACCACTTGTGGTAGCGGGTGGCGAGGTCCTCGAGGTAGCGCGAGACGCGGTGCGGCTCGAGCAGCTCGGCCGCCTGGGCGACGACGCGGGGGAAGTCGCCGATGATCGCCAGGAGCGCGGCCTCGGTCGGGTCGACGAGCAGCTCGGGGGCGAAGCCCTCCTCGCGCAGCACGCCGTCCTCGATCGCCAGGCGCGTGACGTTGGCCGTGCGGGCGTGGGCGTACTGCACGTAGAAGACCGGGTTGTCGTTGGTCTGCTTGCGCAGCTCCTCGCCGTCGAGCGAGAGGGGGCTGTCGGCCGGGTAGCGCTCGAGGTTGTAGCGCACGGCGTCGGCGCCGATCCACGACACGAGGTCGCGCAGCTCGATGATGTTGCCGGCGCGCTTGGACAGCTTCGCGCCGCCGAGGTTGACGAGCTGGCCGATCTTGACCTCGATGTTGTGCTGCGGGTTGTCGCCCGCGCACGCCGCGATGGCCTTGAGCCGGCCGATGTAGCCGTGGTGATCCGCGCCGAGGAGGTAGATCTTCTCGTCGTAGCCGCGGTCCTTCTTGCTCAGGTAGTACGCGGCGTCGGCGGCGAAGTACGTCGGGATGCCGTCGGCGCGGATGAGGACGCGGTCCTTGTCGTCGCCGAAGTCGGTGGTGCGCAGCCAGACGGCGCCGCCCTCGTCGTAGACGTGGCCCTGCTCGCGCAGCCGGGCGACCGCGCCGTCGACGGCGCCGCCGTCGTGCAGCTCGACCTCGGAGAACCACACGTCGAAGTGCACGCCGAAGTCGGCGAGGGTCTGCTGGATGTCGCGCAGCTGGGCCTGGTAGGCCAGCGAGCGCACGAGCGGCAGGGCCTCGTCGTCGGGCAGGTCGGCGGCGTCGGGGCGCTGCTCGCGCACGGTCGCGGCGAGGTCGTCGACGTAGGCGCCGGGGTAGCCGCCCTCGGGGGTGGGCTCGCCGCGCATGCTCGCGAGGACGGAGGCGCCGAACTTGTCCATCTGGGCGCCCGCGTCGTTGATGTAGTACTCGGCCGTGACGTCGGCGCCGGTGGCCTGGAGCAGCCGGCGCATCGCGTCGCCGAGCGCGGCCCAGCGGGTGTGGCCGATGTGCAGCGGGCCGGTCGGGTTGGCCGAGATGAACTCGAGGTTGATCGTGCGCCCGGACTCGCTCGTGCCGTGGCCGAAGGTGTCACCGGCCTCGACGACGGTGCGGGCCAGCTCGCCGGCGCTCGCGGCGTCGAGGGTGATGTTGAGGAAGCCGGGACCGGCCACCTCGACCTCGGCGACGCCGTCCGCGCGGCCGAGGTGGTCGGCGATGACGGTCGCGACGTCGCGCGGGGGCCGACCGGCCCCCTTCGCCAGCTGCATCGCGACGTTGGTGCTCCAGTCGCCGTGGCCCTTGGCCTTGGGTCGCTCGACGCGCACGACGTCGGGGACGTCGACGGCGAGGTCACCGGCGTCGACGGCAGCGGTCAGGGCATGACGGATCGCGGTGGCGAGCTCTTCGGGGGTCACCCGCAGGAGTCTAGGAGCCGTGGCGCGGGGCCCGGGCGGGTGTCCAGCACGGCCGGGTGCCGCGATGGTGCGGATGCGAGGCCCCGGCCCGCGCGGTGCTAACCTGCACCGGCGCCCGCACCGTCGGGCGCACGCCTCCGTAGCTCAGGGGATAGAGCACTGGTTTCCGGTACCAGGGGCCGCAGGTTCGAATCCTGCCGGGGGCACCGATCGGCAGCCCGCTCCGCGGGCGCCGAGCGGAGCCCATGGCAGAAGCAACAGGCGCCTCGAACGCAGTGAGAGCACCGACGGGGGCACCCCACACAGCCCATGGCAGAAGCAGCAGACGCCTCGAATGCAGCGAGAGCGCCGACGGGAGCACCGAGCACCGGCCGCGACGAGATCGCCAGGCCCAGAGCGAGACTTCTCCCCCTCTTCGCGTGACTAGAGCCCTGCCCCGTACGTACGGGGCAAGGGCGGAGTCACCCGGCACGGACCCCGCCAGCACGTCCGACCCGCAGCAGGTCGTCCCCCTTCGCGGCGGTCCGACCCACCCACCGACGACGCGGGCCACCACGCCGTAGTGGTCGTGATCACGACCAGTACGGCGTGGTAGCCGGGGGTCTAGCGGGGTTGGGTGGCAGCGAAGGGGGTCAGCCCTCCCCGCGCGTGGTCCCCGCCCCGGTCCCACCGGCGCGCGCCGCCTCGCGGGCGGCGACCCGGCGGTCGCTTCGCACGAGCCAGATCACCGAGACGACCAGGCCGCCCCAGATCGTGCCCATGGCCAGCAGCATCATGAGGATCGCGGTCGTCGTCATCGGGCACCCCCGGTCGTGTCGGCGTGGTCGTCGGCGAGCTGGTCGCTGCCCGGGTCGTCGAGCTCGATCCCCCGCTGCCACGGCAGCCGCGCGAGCAGGAGCGCGATGACGGGCAGCGCGATGACGAGGCCCCACCCGAAGGTCCACAGCAGCGAGCTCGGGTAGCCCTCGTACGGCGTCTCGACGTTGTCGACGAGCTCGAGGACGAGCATGACGACGAGGACGAGGGGCACGAGTGCGGCGACGAGCACCCGCCACCAGGCGCCGAGCCGGATCGAGCTGTGGACGTTCATGTGGTCGGCGAGCGGGCGGAGCCGGCGCCACACCCACCCGATGGCGAGCATCGACAGCGCGGCGACGAGCAGGATGCCGAAGCTGTTGATGAAGTTGTCGACCGTGTCGAGCACGTACAGCCCGCCGGTCGTGCCGAGCAGCACGCAGGAGACGACGGCCATCGGCAGCCCGATGATCATCGTCGCGGCGACACGGCCCGCGCCGGTCTTGTCACGGATCGCGCTGATGCCGACCTCGACGATCGAGATGAGCGAGGTGAGCCCGGCGACGACGAGCGAGCCGAAGAAGAGCACGCCGAGGAGCACGCCCGCGGGGGCCTCGTTGAGGATCGCCGGGAAGGCGACGAAGGCCAGCCCGATGCCCTGCGCGACGACCTCGTCGACCGGCTGGCCCGAGCTGCTCGCGAGGAAGCCGAGGACGGCGAAGACGCCGAGACCGGCGAGCAGCTCGAAGCTCGAGTTCGAGAAGGCGACGACCGCCCCGGACCCGGTGAGGTCGGTCTTGCGACCGACGTAGCTCGCGTACGTGATCATGATGCCGAAGCCCACCGACAGGCTGAAGAAGATCTGCCCGAAGGCGCTCACCCACACCCCGGGCTCGGCGAGCGCAGACCAGTCGGGGCTGAAGAGGGCGTTGAGCCCGACGCTCGCACCCGGCAGCGTGAGCGCGACGACGACGAGGATCGCGAAGGCGATGACGAGCGCGGGGATGAAGATGACCGCGGTCCGCCCGATGCCGGCCTGGACGCCGAGCGCGAGGACGCCGAGCGTCACGACCCACACGACGACCATCGGGATGAGCACCCCCGGCACGACGTCGAGCGTCGGCCCGGGGGTCTCCGCGGCCCGGAGGAAGTCGCCGAAGAGGAAGGCCTCGGGGTCGCTCCCCCACGCCTTGTCGACCGAGAAGCCGGTGTAGCGGATCGCCCAGGCGATGATCGCGGGGTAGTAGATGCCGATGACGACGGTGATGAGCACCTGCCACCAGCCGAACCACTCGCCCCGCTTCGAGATCCGCCGGAAGGCCAGCGGCGCGGACCCGCGGTAGCGGTGCCCCATCGCGTAGTCGAGGAAGAGCATCGGGATGCCGGCGAGCAGCAGCGCGACGAGGTACGGCACGAGGAAGGCGCCGCCGCCCCCTTCGTAGGCCACGTACGGGAAGCGCCAGATGTTGCCCAGGCCGACCGCCGACCCGATGGCGGCGAAGATGAAGGCCTTGCGGGTGCCGAAGCCGCTCTTCTCGGACGCCCCGGCGAGCTCGCCGGAGGTGGTGCTGCTGGTGGTGCTCACGTCACTCCCTCGTCGGTGCACCGCGGGCAGACGACCTGGCTCGCGGCACCGCGCACAGTGCCACGGACGTCGGGGCACCCGCAGCGGGCGTCGCGGGCTGAGACCGCGCCGGGCGAAGGGGGGTCAGCGCTGGGTGGAGTCGGTGACCTCGCCGACGAGCTCCTCGATGACGTCCTCGAGGAAGACGACGCCGAGGGTGGCCCCCTCGTCGCCGATGACCCGGGCGACGTGGGCACCGGTCTGCTGCATCGTGCGCAGCACGTCCTCGACCTCGTCGGCGCGCTGCACGGTCGCCAGGCGACGGACCCGCTTGACCGGCACGGGCTGAGAGCGCTGGACGTCGTCGGCGTAGAGGACGTCCTTGAGGTGCAGGTAGCCGCTCAGCTCGCCGGAGCCGTCGACCGTCGGGTAGCGCGAGAAGCCGTGCCGGGCGACGAGCCGCTCGATGTCGTCGGGCGTCGCGTCGACCGGGACGGTGACGAGGTCGGCGACGGGGATGCCGACGTCCGCGGCGTCCTTGTCGGAGAACTCGAGCGCGGCGCCGACGAGGCCGTACTTGTCGGTCTCGACGAGGCCCTCGCGGTGCGACTCCTCGACGATCGTCTGCACCTCCTCGACGGTGAAGGCGGTGGCGAGCTCGTCCTTGGGCTCGATGCCCATCGCCCGCACGAGGGCCTTCGAGAGCCAGTCCATGCCGGCGATGATCGGGCGGGTGAGGCGCATGACGACGACGAGCGGGGGCACGAGCCAGCGGGCCGCGCGCTCGGGGCCGGAGATCGAGATGTTCTTCGGCACCATCTCGCCGACGACGACGTGGAGGTAGACGACGACGAGGATCGCCAGGACGAGCGAGGTCGCGTCGGTGAGCCCCTCGGGCACGCCGAGGCGGATCATCACGGGCTCGAGGGCGTGGTGCAGGGCCGCCTCGGAGATCGCACCGAGGAGGACCGAGCACACGGTGATGCCGAGCTGGCAGGTCGCGAGGATGACGCCCGTGTGCTGCAGCGCCTCGACGGCGAGCGCGGCCCGCTTGTCCCCCGCGTCGGCGAGCGGCTCGAGCTGGCTGCGCCGGGCGGACATCGCGGCGAACTCGGCACCGACGAAGAAGGCGTTGAGCAGCAGCAGGACGACGGTGATGATCACGGTGATCACGCGCGCTCACCCCCTTCGGTCGTGGCCTGGTCGTCGGTCGAGGTCGGGGTGAAGCGCAACCGGTCGACCCGGCGCGCCTCCATGTCGACGACGGTGACCTGCCACCCGTCGAGGGTGGCGACGTCGCCGACCGAGGGCACGCGGCCGAGCTCGTGCATGACCCAGCCGCCGACGGTCTCGTAGGCGGACCCCTCGGGCACCTCGGCGCCGAAGCGCTCGCGCACCTCGTCGGGGCGCCACAGGCCCGGCACGGTCCACGACCCGTCGGGCAGCTGGCGGCCGGTCGTCTGGCTGCGGTCGTGCTCGTCGCTCACCTCGCCGACGATCTCCTCGACGAGGTCCTCGAGGGTGACGACACCGGCGGTGCCGCCGTACTCGTCGACGACGACGCCGAACTGCAGGCCGGCGTCGCGCAGCTGGAGGAGCAGCGGGTCGAGGCGCAGGGTCTCGGGGACCATGACCGGCGCGACCATGAGGGCGGAGATCGGCACGGCCGCGCGCTTCTCGTGGGGCACGGCGATGGCCTTCTTCACGTGCACGACGCCGTCGACGTCGTCCCAGTCCTCGCCGGTGACGGGGAAGCGGGAGTGCCCGGTCGCGCGGGCGAGCGCGACGAGCTCCTCGGCGCTCGCGGTGCGGTCGATGGAGGTCGCGCGGTTGCGCGGGGTCATGACGTCCGCGGCGGTCTGCTCGCCGAAGCCGAGCGAGCGGGTGACGAGACGGGCGGTGCCGGAGTCGAGCGTGCCGGCCTCGACGGAGGTGCGCACGAGCGAGGCGAGCTCGGCGGGGCTGCGGGCCGCGGAGAGCTCCTCCTGCGGCTCGATGCCCAGGCGGTGGAGCACCCAGTTCGCGGAGCCGTTGAGCACGAAGAGCATGGGGCGCAGGAGGGTGGCGATGACGCGCATCGGGGTGGCGACGACCTTCGCCGTGCCGAGCGGGGCGGAGACCGCGAGGGTCTTCGGCACCATCTCGCCGACGATCATCGAGAAGCCCGTCGCGAGGAGCAGCGCGATGACGCTCGCGGTGTTGGCCGCCCCGCGCGGGCCGAGCCCGGCGGCCTCGAGCAGCGGGGTGATGAGCGCACCGATCGCGGGGTTGGCGACGAAGCCGAGGACGAGGGTCGTGATCGTGATGCCGACCTGGCACGCACCGAGGAGCGTGGAGAGGCGGCGAAGGGAGATGAGCACCGGCTGCGCCCGGGAGTCCCCCGCGTCGACGGCCCGCTGGACCGTCGGGCGGTCGAGGGCGACGAGCGAGAACTCTGCGGCGACGAAGAGGGCCGTGCCGAGCGTGAGGAGCACACCGAGGAGCAGGAGTAACCAGGGCGTCATGATGTCGCGATCCTACGGTCCGCGTCGTTGGTGGAGGTGCGGAAGCCTTCGCCGGCCGAGGTGCGAGAGCCTTCGCTGGCCGAGGTGCGAGGAGCGGTGTTGCTGGTCGAGGTGCAGGAGCCTTCGCTGGTCGAGGTGCGACGAAGGAGCCTCGAGCCACGGCCGCGCGGTTTCGAGGTGCAGGATCCTTTGCTGGTCGAGGTGCGAGGAGCGCAGCGACGAGCCTCGAGACCACCGCCGCGCGGTTTCGAGGTGCAGGAGCGTTCGCTGGTCGAGGTGCGACGAAGGAGCCTCGAGACCACCCCCGCACGGTTTCGAGGCTCAGGCCTGGCGGCCTTCGCACCTCAACCACCAAAGGCCCCTTCGCTGGTCGAGGTGCGAGGAGCGCAGCGACGAGCCTCGAGACCAACCCCGCGTGGTTTCGCACCTCAACCACCAGGGGGACGGCCACCCCTTCGCCGTGATCTCTTGACGATGACGTCCCACTGGTCGGCGATCAGCGCCTCGCGCTTGGCTCGCGACCAGCCCTGGACCTGCTTCTCGAGGGCGTAGGCCTGCGGGATCGTCTCGGTCTCCTGAGACCAGACGAGCTCGACGGGCATGCGGGAGCTCGTGTAGCGGCTGCCCCGCCGGTCGCGTGCTGCTGCAGACGCTTCTGCAGGTCGCGGGTGCTGCCGACGTAGTAGCTGCCGTCGGCGCAGCGGAGCATGTAGACGTGGGGCATGGCTGATCTCAGCAGAGGCCCCGCTCGCGGCCGGTGAGTCATCCACAGGGTCCGTGGTCTCGAGGCTCCTCCGTCGCACCTCGACCACCAACGGTCTTCCCCGCACCTCGACCAGCGGGACGTTCGGTGGTTGAGGTGCGAAGGCCGCCAGGCCTGAGCCTCGAAACCCGGCTGTGTGGTTTCGAGGCTCCTTCGTCGCACCTCAACCACCAAGAACTCCTTCGTCGCACCTCGACCGGCAAAGACTCCTCGCACCTCGACCAGCAACGGCTCATCCCTCGGGGGGAGGGGGGCTCAGACCTGGGGTGGATGTGCGGGGTGAGGTGGCACTGGTTCGATGGGTCTCGACCGAGAGACCGTAGTGACGACCCGGCGCGCGTGCGCCAGAGGGAGAGCAGGATGGCCGACCGCGGCACCGCGATCGAGGTGCGCAACCTGTCCAAGCGTTTCGGGGGCTTCACCGCCGTCGACGACGTGAGCTTCGACGTCAGACCAGGGAGGGTGACGGGCTTCCTCGGGCCGAACGGCGCGGGCAAGACGACGACCCTGCGGATGCTGCTCGGTCTCGTCGAGCCCTCGGCCGGGCAGGCGACGATCGGCGGCACGCGCTACCGCGACCTGCCGAGCCCGCTGACGACGGTCGGTGCAGCCCTCGAGGCGACCTCCTTCCACCCCGGGCGCAGCGGCCGCGACCACCTGCGGGTCATGGCCTCGACGGCCGGCATCCCCGACTCTCGCGTCGACGAGCTGCTCGAGCTCGTCGGCATCCCCGCCGCCGCCCGCAAGCGGGCCGGCGGCTACTCGATGGGCATGCGCCAGCGCCTCGGTCTCGCCGGCGCCCTCATCGGCGACCCCGAGGTGCTCCTCCTCGACGAGCCGAACAACGGTCTCGACCCCGAGGGCATCCGCTGGATGCGCGGCTTCCTGCGCCACCTCGCCAGCGAGGGCCGCACCGTCCTCGTGAGCAGCCACATGCTCGGCGAGGTCCAGCAGACGGCCGACGACGTCGTCATCATCGCCAACGGCCGCCTTGTGCGCTCCGGCACGCTCGAGGAGGTGCAGGGCGGGGCGAAGAGCTTCGTGCGCACCTCCGACGCCGACGCGCTCGCCGGTGCCCTGCGCATCGCCGACGTCACCGCCGAGCCCGCCGACGGCGGTCTCGTCGTCGAGACCGACGACCTGCGCCTCATCGGTGACGTCGCCCTGCGCGCCGGCCTCCCGGTGTGGGAGCTGACGAGCCGCAGCGGCGACCTCGAGTCGCTCTTCTTCGCGCTCACCGACGGCACGAGCCGCAACTACTCGACTCAGGACGCCCCGGTGGAGCAGGACGCTCTCATCGGTCAGGAAGGGGCGAACGAATGATCAGCGTCATCCGCTCGGAGATCCGCAAGCTGCGCACGACGCGGATGTGGTGGGCGATGGCCCTCGGCATCTTCGTCGCGGGCGCCGTCTTCGCCGGCTTCTTCGCCGTCGTCTACACGATCGACGACCCCGGCACCGGCGCCCCGGCGATGACCGGCACCGACGCCCAGGTCGCCAACACCGTCTACACCGCGGGTCTCGGCGTCGGCTACCTGCTCCTGCTGACCATCGGTGTCATGCAGATCGGCTCGGAGTACCGGCACAAGACGATTACCGGCACCTTCCTGGCCACCCCGCGCCGGATGAAGGCCCTGCTCGGCAAGGTCCTCGCCCTCGTCGTCATCGGCATCGGCTACGGCCTCGTCAGCCTCCTCGGCTCGGTGAGCGTCGGCGCCGTCGTCCTCAGCATGCGCGGCATCGAGCCCTTCCCCGACGTCGAGATCCTGCGCTCGCTCGCGCTCAGCCTGCTCGCCCTCGCCCTGTGGGCGCTCATCGGGCTCGGCGTCGGCATCCTCATCCCCAACATGGTCGCCGCGCTGCTCGTCGGCATCGGCACCGCGTGGATCGTCGAGCCCCTCGTCGGCTTCGGGCTGTCCTTCAACGACTTCGCCAACGAGCACGTCGTGAAGTTCTTCCCGAGCCAGGCGACGAACGCGATGATCGACCCGGTGACCGTCTCCGGACCGGGCATGGCCGAGCCGCTCTCGTGGTGGGCCGGCGCCCTGACGCTCACCGCGTACGCGGTCGTCCTCGCCGGTCTCGGCGTGCTCCGCGCGTCGCGCCAGGACGTCACCTGATCGAGCCTGCTCGAAGCGCGAACGCCCCTCCGACCTGGAGGGGCGTTCGCGTTAGGCTTGCCGGGTGCGGCCCGTGGCTGCGGGCTGACCTGACGCGACCTGTGGAAAGAGGCGTACCCGCCGTGCCCGACCAGCCTGATGGCCCCACCAACCTCAGCGACTTCGGTCCGAACGAATGGCTCGTCGACGAGCTCTTCGAGCAGTACAAGCAGGACAAGAACCTCGTCGACAAGGCGTGGTGGTCCTACTTCGAGAGCTACCGACCGGGTGAGGCGAAGGGGGGCAACGGCCAGTCCCCCGCCGCCCCGGCGCAGGAGGCGAAGGCTCCCGCGAAGGCGCCGGTGACCCAGGAGGCCAAGGCACCCGCGAAGGCTCCGGCCAAGGCACCAGCCAAGGCCCCGGAGAAGAAGGCCGAGCCGGCCACCTCCGAGCCCAAGGCCTCCCCTGCCGCGAAGAGCTCGACGGCGAGCGAGAAGAACGCCGACGTCAAGGAGGCGACGGCGCCCACGCCGCGCGACCCCGACAAGCCGAAGGTCGAGGCGCCCTCGCAGCGCGAGGACGAGACGGTCCCCCTTCGCGGCGCCGCTGCCCGCGTCGTGTCCAACATGGAGGCCTCTCTGGAGGTGCCCGTCGCGACCTCGGTCCGCGCGGTCCCCGCGAAGCTGCTCATCGACAACCGCGTCGTCATCAACAACCACCTCGGCCGCGCCCGCGGCGGCAAGGTGTCCTTCACGCACCTCATCGGGTACGCGATGGTCAAGGCGCTGACGAAGATGCCGTCGATGAACGTCGGCTACACGACCGACGAGAAGGGCAAGCCGGTCCTCGTCAACCCGGCGCACGTCAACCTCGGCATCGCCATCGACCTGCCCAAGCCGGACGGCTCGCGCTCGCTCGTCGTGCCCTCCGTCAAGGGCGCCGAGACGATGACCTTCAGCCAGTTCTGGGCGGCCTACGAAGTCGTCGTGAAGAAGGCGCGCGACAACAAGCTCACCGTCGAGGACTTCCAGGGCACGACGATCTCGCTGACCAACCCCGGCGGCATCGGCACGGTCCACTCCATCCCGCGGCTCATGAAGGGCCAGGGCGCCATCATCGGCGTCGGGGCGCTCGACTACCCCGCCGAGTGGCAGGGCGCGAGCGCCGAGACGATCGCGCGCAACGCCGTGAGCAAGCTGCTCACCCTCACCTCGACGTACGACCACCGGATCATCCAGGGCGCCGGCTCCGGCGAGTTCCTCGCAATCATCCACCAGCTGCTCCTCGGGCAGCACGGCTTCTACGACGAGATCTTCGAGAGCCTGCGCATCCCCTACGAGCCGGTGCGCTGGGTCCAGGACATCTCCGCCACGCACGACGACGACATCAACAAGGTCGCCCGCGTCCAGGAGCTCATCCACGCCTACCGCGTGCGCGGCCACCTCATGGCCGACATCGACCCGCTCGAGTACAAGCAGCGTCGCCACGCCGACCTCGACATCACGAGCCACGGCCTGACCCTGTGGGACCTCGAGCGCAACTTCGCCACCGGTGGCTTCGGCGGCGAGTCCTTCCTCAAGCTGCGCAAGATCCTCGGGATCCTGCGCGACAGCTACTGCCGCAGCACCGGCATCGAGTACATGCACATCCAGGACCCCGAGCAGCGCAAGTGGATCCAGGACCGCGTCGAGGTCGGCTACAAGCGCGCGACGAGCGACGAGCAGCTGCGCATCCTGCGCCGGCTCAACGCCGCCGAGGCCTTCGAGACCTTCCTGCAGACGAAGTTCGTCGGCCAGAAGCGCTTCTCGCTCGAGGGCGGCGAGTCCGTCATCGCGATGCTCGACCGCATCCTGTCCAACGCCGCGACCGAGGGCATCGACGAGGTCGGCATCGGCATGCCGCACCGCGGGCGCCTCAACGTCCTGGCGAACATCGCCGGCAAGAGCTACGGCCAGATCTTCCGCGAGTTCGAGGGTCAGCTCGACCCCCGCTCGGTCCAGGGCTCCGGTGACGTCAAGTACCACCTCGGCACCGAGGGCGAGTTCACCGGCGACGACGGCTCGAAGACCAAGGTCTACCTCGCCGCGAACCCCAGCCACCTCGAGGCGGTCAACCCGGTGCTCGAGGGCATCGTGCGCGCCAAGCAGGACCGGCTCAACCGCGGTGGCGAGGACTTCCCCGTCCTGCCGATCCTCATCCACGGCGACGCGGCCTTCGCCGGCCAGGGCGTCGTGGCCGAGACCCTGCAGCAGTCGCAGCTGCGCGGCTACCGCACCGGCGGCACGATCCACGTCGTCATCAACAACCAGGTCGGCTTCACCACTGCGCCGTCCTCGAGCCGCTCGTCGGTGTACTCCACCGACGTGGCCCGGATGATCCAGGCGCCGATCTTCCACGTCAACGGTGACGACCCGGAGGCGTGCGTGCGCGTCGCCGAGCTCGCCTTCGCCTTCCGCCAGGCGTTCCACAAGGACGTCGTCATCGACATGGTCTGCTACCGCCGCCGCGGTCACAACGAGGGCGACGACCCCTCGATGACCCAGCCGCTCATGTACAACCTCATCGAGTCCAAGCGCTCGGTGCGCAAGCTGTACACCGAGTCGCTCATCGGTCGTGGTGACATCACCTCCGACGAGGCCGCCGCGGCGCTCAAGGACTACCAGGCCCAGCTCGAGCGGGTCTTCGTCGAGACGAAGGAGGCCCTCAAGGCCGGCACCCCCGTCGCCCAGGAGCGGGACGAGGACTCCTCCTCCGAGGTCGACGACAACGCCGGTCTCGAGCGCCCGACCTCGCAGTCGAGCGACGCCCCGCGTCGCACCGCTGCGGAGACGGCGATCTCCGAGACCGACCTCCACGCGATCGGCGACATCTTCGCCAACCCGCCGAGCGACTTCACCGTGCACCCGAAGCTCGCGCAGGCCATGGCCAAGCGTGCCGAGAGCACGCACAAGGGCGGCATCGACTGGGCCACCGGCGAGCTCCTCGCCTTCGGCTCGCTGCTCCTCGACGGCACCCCCGTGCGCCTCACCGGTCAGGACAGCCGCCGCGGCACCTTCGTGCAGCGGCACGCGGTCCTCATCGACAAGGCGACCGCGGAGGAGTGGACGCCGCTGAACTACCTCGGCGCCGGTCAGGCCCGCTTCTGGGTCTACGACTCGCTGCTCTCCGAGTTCGCGGCGATGGGCTTCGAGTACGGCTACTCCGTCGAGCGGCCCGACGCCCTCGTCCTGTGGGAGGCGCAGTTCGGCGACTTCTGGAACGGCGCGGCGACGATCGTCGACGAGTTCATCTCCTCCTCGGAGCAGAAGTGGGGCCAGAACTCCTCCGTCGTCCTGCTGCTCCCCCACGGCTACGAGGGCCAGGGGCCGGACCACTCGTCCGCCCGCATCGAGCGCTTCCTCACGCTGTGCGCGCAGAACAACATGACGGTCGCCTACCCCTCGACGCCGGCGAGCTACTTCCACCTGCTGCGTCGTCAGGCGTACAGCCGGCCGCGTCGTCCGCTCATCGTCTTCACCCCGAAGTCGATGCTGCGGCTCAAGGCCGCGGCCAGCGCGCCGGAGGACTTCACGCAGGGCAGCTACCAGCCGGTGCTCCCCGACCGTGACGGCCCCACCGGCGAGAAGGTCGACCGCGTCATCATCGCCAGCGGCAAGGTCATCTACGACCTCGAGGCCGAGCGCAAGAAGCGCGGCGACGACGCGACGGCGATCCTGCGTCTCGAGCGCTTCTACCCGCTCGCCGGCGCCGAGCTCGCCGAGGCGCTCGCGCAGTACCCGAACGCCGAGGTCGTCGTCGTGCAGGAGGAGCCGCAGAACATGGGCGGCTGGCCCTTCCTCGCGCTCAACCTGCCGCAGGCCCTGGCCGAGCACGGCGAGCAGCGCCCGCTGCGCGTCGTCGCCCGTCCCGCGAGCGCCTCGCCCGCGGCCGGCACGGCCAAGAAGCACGCGGCGGAGCAGGCGGCGCTCATGCAGGCCGCCTTCGACCGCTGATCGGGGCCGCGTGTACTTCACCGACCGCGGGATCGAGGAGCTGACCGCACGCCGGGGTGACGAGTCCGTCACCCTGGAGTGGGTCAGCGACCAGCTGCGCACCTTCGTCGACCTCCACCCGGAGTTCGAGACGCCGGTGGAGCGGCTGGCCTCGTGGCTGGCGCGGCTCGACGACGACGAGCTGGACGACGAGTAGGTTGGCGACATCATGAGCACCGACCCGCAGTTCACCCCCAGCGCCGCCGTCGCGAGCGCGCCCGGAGACGACGGAGAGCGGCGCGTGAGCGTCGTCTTCATCGGCGACTCCTTCGTCGCCGGCGTCGGTGACCCGAAGGCCCAGGGCTGGGTGGGTCGCGTCATGGGCCGCACGGTCCTCGACGGGGCCCACCTCGCCCACTACAACCTCGGGGTCGGCGGGCAGACCTCGGGCGACGTCTCGCAGCGCTGGCTCACCGAGGCACCGCTGCGGTGGGAGGGCGCGAGCGACCGTCGGCTCGTCGTGTCCTTCGGTCGCGCGGACGCCGAGACCGGGGTCTCGCTCGCGCGTCACCGGCTCAACCTCGCGAACATCCTCGACGAGTGCGCGAGCCGGGGGGTCGCCCCCTTCGTCGTCGGTCCGGCACCCGCCGCCGACGCGGAGGTCGACGCCCAGCTGACGCAGATCACCGAGGCGCAGCGCGACGTGTGCGAGCGCCGCGGCGTCCCCTTCGTCGACGTCTTCGCGCCGCTCGCCGGCCACGAGCAGTGGGACTCCGACATGGCGAGCAGCCTCGACGGCGTCCACCCCGGCCAGGCCGGCTACGGCCTCATCGCCTGGCTCGTCCTGCACCACGGCTGGAGCGACTGGATCGCCTGACCGGTCCGCTGCGACCCCGTTCGTGCCCCGGCGCGACGGGGGTCGCTGCATGTCCAGCCGGTGGTCTCGAGGCTCCCGCCCTGGCGGGCAGTCGCACCTCGACCAGCGACGCTCGCCGCAGCGCCCCGCCGACCAAGCCCGGATGGGGCGGTCGACGGGACGCTGTGGGCGTACCCCCTTCGCCTGTGGATGCCGAGTCGAGGTACCCGAGCGAGCCCTGACTCACGCGAGCACCTCGACCCGGTCAGGGGGAGGCGAAGGGGGACGGAGGGGTCAGCCGGTCGCGAGCGCGCGGAGGCGGTCGAGGCTGCCGTTGAAGACGTTCTGGTCGATGGGGGTGTCGGAGTACTGCCAGAAGGTGTAGTAGCTCCACCCGGTCGGCAGGGTGCCGGCGGCGGTGCTGTACCGCGCGATCCACAGCGGCACCTCGGCTGCGAAGCGGGTGTCGTGGCCGACGCACTGGTTCCACCAGTTCGTGTTCGTGTAGATGACCGGCGCGCGACCGGTGCGGGCCTTGTACCGCTTCACGAAGTCCTGGATCCACGTCACCATGCCGGCCTGCGTCTTGCCGAAGCACGTGGCGCCGTAGGGGTTCCACTCCATGTCGAGCGCGCCGGGGAGGGTCTTGCCGTCCGCCGACCAGCCGCCGCCGTTGTTGACGAACCAGTCCGCCTGGGCGGTACCGCTCGAGCGGTCCGGCAGCGCGAAGTGGTACGAGCCGCGGATGAAGCCCTGGGTGTAGGAGCCGGTGTACTGGTGGTTGAAGGAGGGGCTCTTGTAGCTCGTGCCCTCCGTGGCCTTGACGTAGGCGAAGCGCTTGCCGGCCGCCCACTGGCCCGCCCAGTCGACCTGGCCCTGCCAGTTCGAGACGTCGATGCCGCTGACCGTCGCGGTCACACCGGACTCGCGCGCGGTGCTCTTGTCGAGCTGGCTGGCCTTGAGCGGGGTGCCTCGCTCGCGCCAGCCCATGTAGGCCTGACCGGGCTCGGTGATGCCCGCGGAGCGGGCGCCGGAGGTGGGCTCGGGGGCCGGGGCGTTCCCGGCCGTGGCGGTGGGGGCCACCGCGGTGAGCGCGGCGACGGCGGCGGTGGCGATGAGGGCTCGGCGCATGCTCGAAGGCTAGAAGCGAGCCCAATCCCCCTGCACCCCATGGGGATCCATCGTCTGGTCAGGAGTGCGTCAGCCCAGGTCAGTGCGCGGTCAGATGAGTCAGCGGGGCGTCGTGTGGTTTCGAGGCTCAGGCCTGGCGGCCTTCGCACCTCAACCACCAAAGCCCTTCGATGGTCGAGGTGCGACGAGCGCAGCGAGGAGCCTCGAGACCACCGAAGCCCTACCGCGCGAGGTGCGCTCGAAGCCTCTCGTCCTGGTCCACCGGCTCCCAGCCGGTGGCGGCGATCTTGTCCAGCGAGAGGGTGCTGTGGCGGGGGCGGGGGGCCATGGGGCGGCCGTCGGCGTACTCGGCCGTGCTCACGCCGGTGACGTCGGACCCGGACCTCCCCCGCAGCTCGAAGACCGCCGTCGCGACATCAGCCCACGACCGGCTCGCTCCCCCGCTCGTCACGTCGTACGTCCCGGCCGGAGCCCCGACCTCGAGTAGGTGCGCGACCGCGCCCGCGAGGTCGTCGGCGAAGGTGAGCCGCCCGTGCTGGTCGTCGACGACGCGGGGTGACACCCCTTCGTCGGCCAGGCGGGCCATCGTGTCGACGAAATTCGCCCCGTCACCGATGACCCACGACGTGCGCAGCACGTAGTGGCGCGGGACGACGGAGACCGCGAGGTCGCCGGCAGCCTTGCTCTGCCCGTAGACCCCGAGCGGCGCGAGACCCTCCTCCTCGTCGTGCACCTCGGCGGTGCCGTCGAAGACGTAGTCGCTCGAGACGTGCACGAGGGTGAGGTCGTGGCGCACGGCGAGCGCGGCGAGCCTGGCGACGGCGGTCGCGTTGGCGGCCCACGCCTCGCGCCGGCCGGGCTCGCTCTCGGCATGGTCGACGGCGGTCATCGCGGCGGCGTTGACGACGACGTCGACCCCCGACCAGTCGAAGGCCTCGAGCGCCGCCGGGTCCGAGATGTCGAGGTCGGCGCGGGTGACCCCGCGCGCGTCCGGCAGGGCCCGCATGAGCGCGCGGCCCACCTGGCCGTGGGCGCCGAGGACGAGCACCCGCTGCGCGGTCCGGGCGAAGGGGGTGACCCCCGCCAGGGTCGGGTTGCCCCGGTCCTTGTCGCTGATCTCCGCGCGCTCGAGCGGGATCGGCCAGTCGATCGCGGCATCGGGGTCGTCGAGCGCGAGCGCGGGGTAGGTGAGCCCGGGCTGCCAGTGCGCGTTGACGAGATAGCTGTACGCCGTGCCGTCCTCGAGGGCCTGGTAGGAGTTGCCGACGCCACGCGGCACGAAGACCGCGACCCCCGGGTCGACCTCGACGGTCACCGTCGTGCCGAAGCCGTCGCCCTCGCGCAGGTCGACCCACGCGCCGAAGACGCGCCCGGTGACGACGGAGACGAGCTTGTCCCACGGCTCGGCGTGGATGCCACGCGTGGCTCCCGCGCTGTCGTTGTACGAGACGTTGTGCTGCACCGGCCCGAAGTCCGGCAGCCCGAGCGCGGTCATCTTCGCCCGCTGCCACGACTCTTTGAACCAGCCGCGGGCGTCCCCGTGCACGGGCAGGCGCAGGACGAGCAGCCCCGGGATCGCGGTGGTCTCGACGCTCAGCTCGGCCACGGTCAGTGCCCCTTCGCCGCGTACGTGGCCTCGGTGGCCGCCTTCTGCGGGCGCCACCAGTCTTCGTGCTCGCGGTACCACTGCACCGTGCGCTCGAGCCCCTCGCGGAAGTCGCCGTACCGCGGCTCCCAGCCGAGCTCGGTGCGCAGCCGCGTCGAGTCGATGGCGTAGCGCATGTCGTGCCCGGCCCGGTCGGTGACGTGATCGAAGTCGTCGGGGTCGCGCCCCATGATCTCGAGGATCGTGCGCACGACGGTGAGGTTGTCCTGCTCCCCGTCGGCGCCGACGAGATAGGTGCGGCCGCTCTCCCCCTTCGTGAGGATCGTCCACACGGCGCTGGAGTGGTCGTCGGCGTGGATCCAGTCGCGCACGTTCGCCCCGGCGCCGTACAGGCGCGGGCGGACCCCGTCGATCAGGTTGGTGATCTGGCGCGGGATGAACTTCTCGACGTGCTGCCACGGGCCGTAGTTGTTCGAGCAGTTCGAGATCGTCGCGGGGATGCCGAAGGAGCGCACCCACGCGCGCACGAGGTGGTCGCTGCCGGCCTTCGTCGCGGAGTACGGGCTCGACGGCTGGTAGGGCGTGGCCTCGGTGAAGCGGGCCGGGTCGTCGAGCTCGAGGTCGCCGTAGACCTCGTCGGTCGAGACGTGGTGCAGCCGGGTGCCGTGGCGGCGCACCGCCTCGAGGATCGTGTACGTGCCGACGATGTTGGTCCGCACGAAGGGGGACGGGTCGGCCAGCGAGTTGTCGTTGTGCGACTCGGCGGCGTAGTGCACGACCGCGTCGGCCTGCTCCACGAGCGGGTCGACGGTCTCGGCCTCGGCGATGTCGCCGACGACGAGCCGCACCCGGTCGGCGGGCAGGTCGGCGAGCGAGGCCTCGCTCGAGGCGTACGTCAGCTTGTCGAGGACGGTGACGTGGGCGTCGGTCGTCGCGACGACGTGATGGACGAAGTTGCTGCCGATGAAGCCGGCTCCGCCGGTGACGAGCAGTCGCTGCATGCCTTGCAGGGTATGGGTGCCCGAGGTGCGCGCACCGGGCTTCGGGCAGATCCCGTGCGGTGCAGGGCTGCCCGTCCTACCGTGGGCGCATGAGCGAGGACCGGGGACCGACCTTCGACGGGGTGCGCATCGGACGGCCCGCGACCGGGGCGCTCGTCGACGCGGGCTACCGCTCGCAGGCCGACCTCCCGGAGGACCTCGAGGAGCTGCTCGCGCTGCACGGGGTCGGCCCGAGGGCCGTCCGGCTGCTCGACGAGGCACGCAGGGCCACGTGAGGGCCTGATCTCCCGGCTGACGCGCTTACGATCCCCGCAGCCCGTCACCCACCCGAGGAGCTCACGATGGCCGGTCCGGCCGTGATCAAGAAGGTCGCCATCCAGGTCGCCGGATGGCTGCTCGTGCTCGTCGGCATCGCCGCGCTCTTCCTGCCCGGCCCGGGGCTGCTCGCCCTCTTCGCCGGCATGGCGCTGCTCGCGACGCAGTACGAGTGGGCGGAGCGCCGGCTCGAGCCGGTGAAGAAGGCGGCCCTGCGCACCGCGGCCGACAGCGTCTCGAGCTGGGGCCGTATCGCCCTGTCGGGCCTGCTCATCGTCTTCCTCGTCGGCGCCGGCGTCGTGTGGGGCCTGCAGCCCCCGGTCCCGTCGTGGTGGCCCCTCGACGCGAGGTGGTGGCTCCCCGGCGGCTGGGGCACCGGCGGCTCCCTCATCGCCTCCGGCGTCATCGCCGCGGCGATGCTCGTCTACAGCTATCTCAACTTCCGCGGCATCCGCGACGACGAGGCCCGCGAGGACCAGCGGGTCTGACTCCCCCTTCGCCTGATCCCCCGAACGCCGGACGCGAAGGGGTGCGCCGCCCTACCGTCGTCGCATGCGCGGCATCATCCTCGCCGGGGGGACCGGCTCGCGACTGCACCCGATCACGCTTGGGACGAGCAAGCAGCTCGTGCCGGTCTACGACAAGCCGATGGTCTACTACCCGCTGTCGACGCTCATGCTCGCGGGGATCCAGGACGTCCTGCTCATCACGACCCCGCACGAGGCCGACGGCTTCCACCGGCTGCTCGGCGACGGCTCGCAGATGGGCATCAACCTCACCTACGCGGAGCAGCCCTCGCCCGACGGGCTCGCGCAGGCCTTCGTCATCGGCCGCGACCACCTCGCCGGCGGCAAGGCGGGCCTCGTCCTCGGCGACAACATCTTCTACGGGCCGGGTCTGGGCACCCAGCTGAGGCGTCACCACGAGATCGACGGCGCCGCGATCTTCGGCTACCGGGTCGCTGACCCGACCGCCTACGGCGTCGTCGAGGTCGACGGCGAAGGGAGGGCGATCAGCCTCGAGGAGAAGCCCACCCATCCGCGGAGCGACCTCGCGGTGCCGGGTCTGTACTTCTACGACGAAGGGGTGGTCGACCGTGCCGCCGCCCTGCGTCCGAGCGCACGGGGCGAGCTCGAGATCACCGACCTCAACCGCGGATACATGGAGGAGGGGCGCCTGCAGGTCGAGGTCCTCCCCCGCGGCACGGCGTGGCTCGACACCGGCAGCTTCGACTCGCTCAACGACGCGAGCAACTACGTCCGCACGCTCGAGGGCCGGCAGGGCCTCAAGGTCGGGTGCCCCGAGGAGGTCGCCTGGCGCATGGGCTACATCGACGACGACGGCCTGCGCGAGCGCGCCGAGCCGCTCATCAAGAGCGGCTACGGCCAGTACCTCCTGAGCCTTCTCGCCTGAGGCGCCCCTCGCCGGTCGAGGTGCGAGCGAGCCCTTCGCTGGTCGAGGTGCGAGCGAAGCGAGCACCCTGCTGGTCGAGGTGCGAGCGCAGCGAGCCTCGAGACCACCGACCTCACCCCGTGACGCGTTCCAGCCACACGACCCGCTCGACCGCGGCGTCGATCTCACGAGCCATGACGTCGAATGCAGCGTCCTCTCGGCGGTACGGGTCGGCGACGTCGTCGACGCCCTCCCCCACACGCGCACGACCACGCTCACGCGCGAGATGCGTCGGGATTGCGGCCCAACGCTCCTCGGGAGTCGTCAGGCCGGCGAGCCGCTCGGTCCACGGCTGCGTCTGCTCGGCAGAGTCGATGAGCCGGGCGATCTCCTTGATCGTGTACGCGCGCTTGAGCAGACGAGGCGCGTAGGACAGCACGGCCTTGCGGTGGTCGACCGCCATCGGCAGCACGAGGTCGATCCCGTCGAGGTCGCGCTCGGAGATCTGACGGGCGCGGAAGTCCGTGTGGACGATCCCCTTCGCGTCCAGGTGTCGTGCGCTGCCCGGGTCGACCGCGTTGTCCACCAGAGCGCCGACACCGGCGCTGGTCACCTCGAACGCACCGGGGCGCACCGTCTCGAGGCCCTGGGCGAGCAGCAGGTGAGCGTAGGGAGAACGGCAGATGTTGCCGGTGCACACGGTCATGATCCGCACGGTCATGGCTCCATCATGCCTGCGCGACGAGCTCCGCTGGGGCACACCCCGCCTGCACAGTCGCCGCACGCGGCCTCTGACCCGGTGTGCGAGAATCTCACCGCTTTGGCACACAAATCTCAGGGGTCACACACGTGGAGCTGCAGGACTACATCAGGATCGTTCGGAAGCGCTGGCTGACCATCGCTCTGACGACCCTCGTCGTCGTCGGATTGGCCGCCCTCATGACGGCGACGGCGACCAAGCAGTACGCGGCGAGGACGCAGTTCTTCGTCTCGGTGTCTGGCGCCGACGACAGCACCCAGCTCCAGCAAGGTGGGACCTTCGTGCAGCAACGCGTGAAGTCCTACGCGGAGCTGTTCAAGACCGCGAAGGTTCTGGCACCAGTCGCGGAGGAGCTCGGCGACGGTACGACCTCGGCGGACCTCGACGGGACCATCACCGTCACCACCCCGCCCGACACGGTGATGCTCGAGGCGGCCGTCACCGACCCGAACCCGGAGCGTGCGCAGAAGGTGGCCGCCGCGATCGGCGAGACCTTCCCCGCGGTGATCGACGAGCTCGAGCGTCCGTCGGACAGCAGCAAGCGCAGCCCGGTCAAGGTGAGCCTCGTCGCACCTGCTGAGGCCTCCGGCAGCCCCGTCTCCCCCCAGCCGGTTCGCAACATCGTTCTCGGAGTGATCCTCGGTCTGCTGCTCGGCCTCGGCCTGGCAGTGGTTCGCCACCTCATGGACACCACGGTGCGGTCCACCGACGACGTCGAGGAGATCACCGAGGACCCGATCATCGGCGCGGTCCACTTCGACCCGCGGGCGGGCAAGGAGCCGCTCATCGTCGAGACGGATCCGACCTCCCCGCGCTCCGAGGCCTTCCGCTCGCTGCGGACCAACCTCATGTTCGTCAACGCCGCCACGCACCCTCGCACCATCGCGCTCACCTCCTCGATCCCCGGTGAGGGCAAGAGCACGACGATCGCGAACCTCGCCCTGACGCTGGCGCAGTCGGGCTCACGCGTCTGCCTCATCGAGGGCGATCTGCGTCGCCCGCGCCTGCTCGACTACCTCGGTCTCGAGGGTGCGGCTGGCATCACCGATGTGCTCATCGAGCGCGCGACCCTCGACGACGTCATCCAGCCCTACGGCGAGCACGGCCTCGACATCATCGGCGCCGGCCCGATCCCGCCAAACCCGAGCGAGCTGCTCGCCTCGGACGCGATGTCGATGGCGCTTGCCCAGCTCTCGGCACGCTACGACTACGTGCTCATCGACACCCCCCCGGTGCTCCCGGTCACCGATGCCGTGGTGCTCTCGACGAAGGTCGACGGCCTCATCGTCCTCGTCGGCACGACGATCGTGCGCAAGGAACAGCTCGAGGCCACGATCGACGCGATCAAGGCTGTCGACAACAACCTGCTAGGACTCGTCCTCAACCGTGTCGGCACGAGCGCGGGCGACGGCAATGCCTACTACGGCTACTACGACTACCAGCCGGACCCGAGCAAGATGGTCGATGCCTCGCGGGCTGACAAGCGTCGCGCACGAGCACGGGTCGGCCGCTGAGAGCACGCTGATGCGAAACTCCACCCCCCGCAGATCGGTGCGCTGGCTATGGGCAGCGGTTGACTCGCTAATCGTCGTGGGGTCAGTGGTCATTGCCGCCTTCCTGCGGTACGACTTCGACGCCGACCTCGCACTCGCCACACCCGTCCTGACGTTGACCGCGCTCGCGGTCGCGGGCCAGCTCGTCCTGGGCTCGATCATCGGGCCGTATGCCGTCGGCCACGAACGAGGGTCGTACGAGGAGATCGTCGACGTCGGCAAGACGGTGGTCGCCTGGACGCTCCCGCTCGGCATCGTCGGCATGTTCGTCGACCAGCGCTTCGGCCCACGCAGTCTCGCCTTCACGGGCGGAGCGTTGGCCATGCTCGGGATGTTCGGTGCGCGCTTCGTGCTGCGTGCCGCGCGCACCCGTCCTGATCAGCTCACCGCCAGCCACAAGCGCGTCCTCATCATCGGCGCGGGTGACGGCGGCCGCCAGGTCGTCCGGTCGCTGCGTCGTGACCGCGGCGCCGGCCTCATGCCAATAGGGCTGCTCGACGACGACTCGCACAAGCGACGCCTGCGCATCGAAGGTGTGAGGGTTCTCGGCACCAGGGCCGACCTACCGGAGGTCGCAGAGCAGACCGAGGCCACCACGGTGGCAATCGCCATCCCGAGCGCCGACGCCGGCATGATCAAGGACGTCCGCGACACGGCTGCGGAGCTCGGCCTCGACGTCATGATCCTGCCGCGCACCTCAGAGCTCTTCGGTCGACCGGACGCCAACAGGCTGCGTTCACTTGATCTCGCCGATCTGCTCGGGCGTCGACCGATCGAGCTCGACCGGTCCGCGATCGCCGAGCACATCCAGGGACGCACCGTCCTCGTGACCGGAGCCGGCGGGTCGATCGGCTCCGAGCTGTGCCGGCAGATCGCTCGGTTCGGACCGAGCAAGCTGCTCATGCTCGACCGCGACGAGTCAGCGCTGCACGCCACCCAGATCTCGGTGACCGGCAAGGGACTCCTCGACGACGACAGCGTCGTGCTCGCCGACATCCGTGACGAGGACCGACTCCTCGAGGTCTTCGAGCAGCATCGTCCCGAGGTCGTCTTCCACGCTGCCGCGCTCAAGCACCTCCCCTTGCTCGAGCAGTATCCGATGGAGGCGTGGAAGACGAACGTCCTCGGGACTCTCAACGTGCTGCGCGCGGCGCACGCGGTCGGTGTGCGCACCTTCGTCAACATCTCCACGGACAAGGCTGCCAACCCGAGCTGCGTGCTCGGCTACAGCAAGCGGGTGACCGAGCGCCTCACCGCCGACTACGCCGAGCGCGACGAGCACACGTACGTATCGGTGCGGTTCGGCAACGTCCTCGGTTCTCGGGGATCGGTGATCACCGCCTTCACCGCGCAGATCGAGCAGGGCGGCCCGGTCACCGTCACCCACCCGGACGTCGAGCGGTACTTCATGCTTATCCCCGAGGCCTGCCAGCTCGTGCTCCAGGCCGCGGCGATCGGTCGCGACGGCGAGGTCATGGTGCTCGACATGGGCCAGCCCGCGAAGATCCTCGACGTCGCCGAGACCCTCATCGAGATGTCGGGGCGCCGAGACGTCGACATCGTCTTCACCGGGCTACGTCCAGGCGAGAAGATGTCCGAGGAGCTCTTCACACCGGGCGAGAGCATCCGCGAGACGGGGCATCCCCTGGTGTCCAGCGTCGACGTGCCGATGATCTCTGCGGACGCGGTCGCACGGACCCGCCACCAGCACCCGCCAGCGAGCGCCGACTGGATGCGGCGGGCCGCTGTCCCCGTGACCGACTCCAGCCGTGAAGGGGCTACCGCGTGAGCGAGCGCATCTACCTGTCGAAGGCGCACGTCACCGAGGTGGAGGAGGGGTTCGTCCTCGACGCCGTCCGGTCCGGCTGGGTCGCTCCACTCGGTCCGCATGTCGACGCGTTCGAGGCCGAGATCGCGGAGCGAGCGGGCGTCGAGCACGCCCTGGCACTGTCTTCGGGGACTGCCGCTCTGCATCTCGCCCTGCTGCATCTCGGCGCGCGGCCCGGGTCCGTCGTCCTCTGCGCGTCGATGACCTTCGCGGCCACCGCCAACGCCATCGCCTACACCGGCGCAGAGCCGGTCTTCGTCGACTCCCGCGACAGCGACGGCAACGTCGACGCTGATCTCATGCTGAAGGCCGCGGACGACCTCGCTCGCGAGGGCCGCGAGGTCGTCGCCGCGTGCTCCGTCGACCTCTTCGGCCGGGCGTGCGACTACCCGACGCTCGAGGCCGGCCTGGCCGACCGCGGCATCCCCCTCGTCGAAGATGCCGCGGAGAGCCTGGGCGCGAGCTTCGCCGGACGCCCTGCGGGATCTTTCGGCCGGGCCGCGGTCCTCTCCTTCAACGGCAACAAGATCATGACCACCTCCGGCGGGGGCATGCTCGTCAGCGACGACGCCGACCTCATCGCCCATGCCCGCAAGCTCTCCACGCAGGCGCGCGAGCCGGTGCCGTGGTACGAGCACACCGAGATCGGGTACAACTACCGGCTGTCGAACGTGCTGGCGGCGCTCGGACGCGGCCAGCTCTCCCGGCTCGACGAGATGATCAGTCGTCGACGCGAGATCCGCTCGACGTACGTCGCTGGCTTGGGCGACCTGGAGGGAGTGCGGTTCCTCTTCGACGACGACGCCCGTTACGTCGACAACTGCTGGCTCACCACCCTTGTCGTCGACCGCCACGATGTGTCGGCAGACATGATGGTCGCCGCGATGGATCGCGAGCAGATCGAGGCCCGCCACCTCTGGAAGCCCATGCACCTCCAGCCCGTCCACTCGACGTCCCGCATCTTCGACGAAGGGGTGAGCTCGCGTCTCTTCGCGCAGGGTCTGACCCTCCCCTCGGGGTCTGCTCTCACCGATGCTGAGATCGAGCGTGTGATTACGACGCTGAGGGGCGTCCTGTCGTGATCGACGCCAAACGCGGTCTGGATCTCGCGCTGACTCTTCCTGTGTTCGCCCTGACGTTGCCCATCCAGGCAGCAGCGGCCCTCGCGGTCCGACGCAGTGTCGGACGGCCGATCCTCTTCCGTCAGCGGCGCCCCGGACTGCACGGAGAGGCCTTCGAGATGGTCAAGTTCAGAACCATGATCGCTCCCGATCCGGAGCGCGGTCTCGTGACAGACGAGCAGCGCCTGACCAAGGTCGGAGCCTTCCTCCGGAGCACGAGCATCGACGAGCTTCCGACCCTCTGGAACATCGTCAAAGGAGACATGAGCCTCGTCGGCCCTCGCCCTCTCCTCATGCAGTACCTAGAGCGGTATACCGACGAGCAGGCGCGCCGTCACGAGGTGCGTCCTGGCCTCACCGGCCTTGCCCAGGTCAACGGGCGTAACAACATCTCCTGGGAGGACCGCTTCGCCTACGACGTCGAGTACGTCGAGAGTCGGAGCATGCTGATGGACCTTCGCATCTTGCTTCGCACCGTCCGGCAGGTGCTCAGACGGGACGGGATCTCCGCTGAGGGGCATGCGACGATGTCCGAGTTCATGGGCTCGCGGCGCTGATGCGTGATCTTGTCATCGTCGGAGCCGGCGGCTTCGGGCGCGAGACCGTCGACACCGTGCGTGCCATCAATCGTGGCAAGCCCACCTGGAGGATCCTCGGTGTCATCGACGACTCCCCCTCTCCTGCCAACCTTAACCGGCTTGCGGCTCTCGACCTGCCGCACCTCGGTGGGTTGGCTGCGCTTCCTCCTCGATCTGCGGTCGCACTCTGCATTGGTGCTCCGGCGGACCGCTCACGCTTGGCGCAGCGCCTCGAACCTGATGTCGAGCTGCCGTCTCTCATCCACCCGAGCACTCAGATCGGCAGCCTCTTTCGGCACGGCCACGGCTTGATCACGCTGGCCGGGACCTCCATCGGTACGAACGTCCGCGTCGGCGATCACGTGCATCTCAACGCGCACGCGGTGATCGGGCACGACGTGCACCTCTCGGACTTCGTCAGCGTCAACCCGAATGCCACGGTCTCAGGCGAGTGCGCAATCGGCACTCAGGTGCTTGTCGGTGCGGGCTCGACTGTCCTCCAGGGCCTGACTGTGGGCCGTGGATCGACCGTCGGCGCCGCTGCATGCGTCACCCACGACGTGCCCGCCACTCGGACCGTGAAAGGGGTCCCGGCACGATGAAGGTCGGTTTCGTTTCCCAGTGGTACCCGCCCGAGCTCGGCACTGGTGTTCCACGAGCAATCGCCCAGGGCCTCGCGCGCCTTGGCAATGAGGTCCATGTCCTCACAGGATTCCCGAACTACCCCTCAGGGCAGCTGTACCCCGGTTACTCAATCTCTCGCTACATGTGCGAGCAGGACGAAGAGGTCAAGGTCCACCG
The DNA here is from genome assembly GCF_003721155.3 of Janibacter melonis. Taxonomy (NCBI): domain Bacteria; kingdom Bacillati; phylum Actinomycetota; class Actinomycetes; order Micrococcales; family Intrasporangiaceae; genus Janibacter; species Janibacter melonis. Next base: position 1,534,465 of record NZ_CP044548.2, read on the forward strand.
GGCCCCGCTCTACCCCGACCACAGCCGAAGCGCTGTCCGAAGGATGGCCAACTACGTCTCGTTCGCCGTCGGGGCCTCCGCCGTCAGCCTCCGCAACCTCCCAACGCCCGACGTCTGGCTGACATACAGCTCCCCGGCCACAGCCGCGATTCCTGCGATGCTGCCCCGTCGCCATCGGGCCCCGCACGCGATGATCATCCAGGACCTGTGGCCGGACAGCGTGATCGGGAGCGACATGGCGGGCGGGCGGGCCTCACAAGTCATGGCCGGGCCGCTCCACGCATTCTCCCGGGCAACGTACAGGTCAGCAGATGGAATCGGTGTGATCTCGCCGGGCATGCGACAGGTGCTCGTGAGCCGCGGAGTGGATCCGGCGGTGATCCACGACACGCCCAACTGGGTGGATGGAGGGAGCGGTCCTCGTCCCTCTCAGGCCGAGGACCGCACTTCCCTCAACCTGCCTACGAACGGCGCGATATTCCTCTATGCCGGCAACCTCGGTGAGATGCAGGAACTTGTACCTCTTATCGAGGCGTTCGACCGCGTGACCGGCGCTCATCTTGTCCTCATGGGGGGTGGCGCGTCACGCGACCGTGTCGTCGAAGCTGCGCAGGGTCGCACCAACGTGCACGTACTGCCGCCGGTGGACGCGGGTGTCGTCCGGGCTTACCAGCACGCAGCGGACGTCCTGGTCGTCTCTCTCCGGGACACACCCCTGCTCCGAGTCACCATGCCCAGCAAGGTCCAGTCTTCGATGGCGGCCGGAAGAGCGATCTTCGTCCACGGCGCGGGCGATGTCGCGGATGTCGTACGTCGAGCCGGTTGCGGGGCGGCGGCCGTCCCGCGTTCTTCCGAGGTCGCGGTATCGATACAGCAGCTCGTCGACGCGGGCGCCCAAGCCCGTGAGCAGATGGGCGCGAGGGCGCGTGACTTTTACGACGCCAACTTCTCGGCCGCGGCGGGGTCGCGTCGAGTGCACGACCTACTGATCAGCACTGTGGAAAGGCACGGCAACCGATGACCGACTTCAGCGGAGCGACGATTGCCATCTCGGGAGGGACGGGCTCCTTCGGCAGGACCATGGTGCGTGATCTCCTCCAGGAGGGCGCCGGAGCCATCCACGTGCTCAGCCGCGACGAGGCCAAGCAGGACGAGATGCGCCAGTCGCTCGGCGACTCCCGGGTGAAGTTCTTCATCGGTGATGTCCGCGACCGGCACAGCGTCGACTCCGCGATGGTCGGGGTCGACTTCGTCTTCCACGCAGCCGCGCTCAAGCAGGTCCCGAGCTGCGAGTTCTTCCCGGACCAGGCGGTCAAGACCAACGTCGTCGGCAGCCAGAACGTCATCGAGTCGGCTCACGCCCACGGTGTGCGCTCGGTCGTCTGCCTCAGCACGGACAAGGCCGTCTACCCGGTCAACGCCATGGGCATGTCGAAGGCGCTCATGGAGAAGACGGCTCAGGCCTTCGCCCGCAACAACCCCGACTCCCCCACGACGGTCTCGGTCACCCGCTACGGCAACGTCATGTACAGCCGAGGCTCGGTCATCCCGCTCTTCGTCAGCCAGATCCGGCAGGGCAAGCCGCTCACGCTCACCGAGCCGACGATGACCCGCTTCCTCATGTCCCTCGGAGAGAGCGTCGACCTCGTCAAGCACGCCTTCCACCACGCCGAGCCCGGTGACCTCTTCGTGAAGAAGGCCCCGGCCTGCACGGTCGAGACCCTCGCCCGCGCGGTCTCCGAGCTCATGGGCGTCGAGCCCAACCTGCGCAAGATCGGCATGCGCCACGGCGAGAAGATGTACGAGACCCTCCTCTCCCGCGAGGAGATGATCAAGGCCACCGACCAGGGCGACTACTTCCGCGTCCCGCTCGACGCGCGTTCGCTCGACTACAGCGTGTACGTCGAGGACGGCGAGGACGGCGCGCTCCAGGCGCACGACTACGACTCCGGCAACACCGAGCAGCTCAGCCTCGAGCAGACGAAGGCCCTCGTCGCCGCCCTGCCGGAGATGCAGATGGTCATGGGGGTCAGCGCGTGAAGATCCTGCTGACCGGCGCCCACGGGTTCCTCGGGTGGCACACCCGCCTGCGGCTGCACGCGCTCACCGACCACGAGGTCGTCCCCGTCGGCCGCCAGGAGTGGTCCGACCTCCCCGAGCTCCTCGAGGGCTGCGACGCGGTGATCCACATCGCCGGCGTCAACCGCGCGGACAGCGACGACGAGGTCGAGGGTGGCAACGTCTCGCTCGCCGACGGACTCGCCGCCGCCATCACCTCCAGTGGAGGCGCGACGAGGGTGGTCTACGCCAACTCCATCCAGGCTGGCAACGGCACCCCGTACGGCCGAGGCAAGGAGTCCGCCGAGCGCGTCCTGCGCACGGCTGTCGAAGGGGTGGGCGGCCACCTCGTCGACGTGCGTCTGCCGAACATCTTCGGCGAGCACGGCCGTCCGCGGTACAACTCTTTCGTCGCGACCTTCGTCGACTCCACCGTGCGCGGTGAGTCGCCGACGATCAACGACAACCAGGTCGGACTCCTGCACGTGCAGGACGCCGCCCAGGCGCTTCTCGACGGGTTGACGACCGAGCAAGGCGTTGTCGACCCCGAGCCCGAGACGCACGGCGTGGTCGAGGTCTGGGACCTGCTGCAGGAGTTCAAGGCCAGCTACGTGCCCAGTGGCGAGATCCCCGATCTGAGCACGAAGTTCCGGATCGACCTCTTCAACACCTTCCGGGCGGCACTCTTCCCGGACCACTACCCCATCCAGCTCGTCCCGCACAGCGACCCTCGTGGCTCCTTCGTCGAGACCGTGCGGTGCCGCGGTGGTGAGGGGCAGACGTCCTTCTCCACGACGGTCCCCGGCATCACCCGCGGCGAGCATTACCACCTGCACAAGATCGAGCGTTTCGCCGTCATCTCCGGGACGGGGACGATGGAGCTGCGCAAGATGTTCACCGACGAGGTTCTGACCTTCCCCGCCAGCGGCGACCAACCGGTGGCGATCGACATGCCCGTCGGGTGGGTGCACAACATCACCAACACCGGCGACGAGGTGCTGCTCACGCAGTTCTGGAGCCACGAGCTCTTCCGCCCAGACGCACCCGACACCTTCGCCGAGCCCGTCCGTCCCATGAAGGAGCAGCCCGCGTGAAGGTCATGACCGTCGTCGGCACCCGCCCCGAGCTCATCCGCCTCGCGCGCGTCCTGCACCGACTCGACGACACCGAGGGCATCGAGCACGTGCTCGTGCACACGGGCCAGAACTACGACTACGAGCTCAACCAGGTCTTCTTCGACGACCTCGGGATCCGCAAGCCCGACCACATGCTTGGCGTCGACACCTCAAGTCTCGGAAAGGTCCTCGGAGGGACTCTCGCAGCTGTCGAGGAGGTCATCCTCGCGGAGCGCCCGGACGCGATGCTCGTGCTCGGCGACACGAACAGCTGCATCGCCGCGCTCATGGCGCGCCGGATGCGGGTGCCGGTGTACCACATGGAGGCGGGCAACCGCTGCTTCGACCTCAACGTGCCGGAGGAGACCAACCGGCGCCTCGTCGACCATGTGAGCGACTTCAACCTCGTCTACACCGAGCACGCACGACGGAACCTCCTCGCAGAGGGCCTGCACCCGCGTCGCATCCTCAAGACCGGCTCGCCGATGCGTGAGGTGCTCGACGCCTACCGCACGCAGATCGACGCGTCGACAGTGCTTGATGACAAGGGCCTCACCGAGGGCGGGTACTTCCTCGTCTCCGCGCACCGCGAGGAGAACGTCGACTCGCCGGATCGCCTCCGGATGCTGCTCGACTGCCTCACGGCCGTGCACAGCACCTTCGACCTGCCCGTCTTCGTGTCGACTCACCCGCGGACCCGTAAGCATCTCGAGGCACTCCCCGACTGGTCCGAGCCCGAAGGGGTGATCTTCAGCGACCCGCTCGGCTTCCACGACTACAACAAGCTCCAGCTGTCGGCAGCGTGCTGTCTGTCCGACTCGGGCACCATCGCCGAGGAGAGCTCGATCCTCGGCTTCCCGGCGATCACCCTCCGCGACTCCATCGAGCGGCCAGAAGCCCTCGACACCGGCGGGATCATGATGACCGGGCTGCACACCGACGACGTCGTAGCGGCCGTTCGCCTCGCCATGGGTTCCGGGTACCGGCGCGAGGGCATCAGCCACCTCACCCCGGACGACTACCTCATCGACAACACCAGCGAGCGCACGGTGAAGTTCATCCTGTCCACCGCGCATCGGCACCACGACTGGGAGGGGATTCGACGATGACCCTGATCAGACGATCGAGCGGCACATACCGTGCCCTTCGCAGAGCGCGATCGCTTTCCGTGCGTTATGCAAAGCGCCTGGGGAGTGTCCACCCCACGGCCTCGGTACACCGGACGTGCCGAACGGCAACGGATCTGCGTGCAGACGAGTGGGTCTATATCGGTCCCGAGTGCTGGATCGCCCCGATGACCTCGGTAGGTAGGTACACGATGCTCGGCCCTCGCGTTGCCATCGTCGGCGATGACCATGTCTGGGACTCCGCAGGGACCCCAACGCAGTTCGCTGGACGGCCGGTGGAACGTCGCACGGACATCGGACGAGACGTGTGGATCGGTTATGGCGTCACCGTGATGCGAGGCGTCACCATCGGCGACGGCGCCGTAGTTGCGGCAGGGGCAGTCGTGACCCGGGACATCCCCGCGTTCGAGGTGTGGGCCGGCGTGCCCGCACGGAGGATCCGCGATCGGTTCGGCCCAGACGAACGCACAGCGCATCTCGCGACGCTCGATGGGCCCCTCCTCGATCGGCCCTCCTTCGCACAACCCCAGGCCCGGGCGTGACGGGGCGCCCGCAGGTCCTCTTGGTGATCGGGTACTTCGACTGGTTCAGCGGCTACCAGGAGACGGGTCTGGCGCGAGCCCTTGCGGCGCGTGCGGACGTTCAGGTGCTGTGCAGCAACAGGGTCAACCCGCTCTTCACCGACGAGCACCTCGCCAGCATCGGCGTCCCCCGCTCGTACCCGACCGGTACGACCCATGAGCAGGGGGTGACGATCACGCGCCTGGCAGTGCGCGAGTGGAGGTCGATGGTGTGGCCTCGCCCCTCCGCCGATCTCCCAGTCGACAAGATCTACGATCTCGTCATCCAGATGATGCCCGGCCAGCTCTTGCCGGTACTGACTCGCCCTGGAAAGACCCCGCGATCCCGCGTAGTGCTCTACGGCGACAACCAAGCCATGTACGCCAACCTCACCGGGTGGCAGGCGCGGATCAAGCAGGGAGTCTTCTCGGCTACCAAGGGCTCGCTCTACCGGCGGCTCAACAGGGGCGCGGACTCGATCCTCTGCTATACGCCGAACACCGTGTCCAAGATCCGCCGGTACAGCGCAGGCAGCCCGGTGGATCTGCTGCCACTCGCGTACGACCCAGATCTCTTCTTTGTCGATGCCGCTGCGAGGTCAGCCGGCAGGCAGGAGATTGGGGCCCAAGAAAACGACCTCGTCCTGATTGCTCCCGGCAAGCTGCAGACGCAGAAGCGCTTGGACACGGTGGTACGTGCGGTGTCGCAGCTCCCTGCATGGCGAGAGCGAGTGCACCTGTTGTTCGTCGGTGGGGCATCGGGACCGGTAGCGGATGCCATTCGGAGGGCCGCATCGGAGGCCGGGCTCGACGCCCAGCTCACTATGCTCCCGTTCGCTGACTCTCACCGCCTCAACATGATGTTCAATGCCGCTGACGTCGGGGTGTGGCCTCTCATGCCGGCTATCACCATCCAGCAGGCGATGGCCACCGGTCTATTTGTGGTGCTGCCAGACAACGACCTCGTGCGGCACCTCGTGCGGCCATCCACCGGGCGGCTCTACGACCCCGGCCCCGCTGACCCAACTGCGCCGCTGGCCGCGAGCCTTGGAGCAGCATTCAAGGAGCTAACTGTCGTCGACCACCCTGACGCTCGCCAGGACCGGGCAGAGATCAACGGCTGGCTCGCGACTCCAAGCCTTGCAGAACGTCTTCTCCGAACGATCGAGGACGGGGACGCCCGATGACCGCCAAGACCAGCAATGACCCTGTGTCTTCTGACGCACCAGCAATGCCACGGAGGACCGGGCGCTGGTTCGTCATCTCCCTCGTATCGATCACGATCTACGCACTAGCGATCCAGTACACCTACACCCAGGTCATCGCCCCCACTTTCGGATACCTCGGCGAGCGTTCCCGTACACCCGACTTGCTAGCCTACGCAATCGGCATCTTCGCCACTGTGCTTCTCAGCTACACGCTGCCCACGCGCATCAATACACTAGTCAACTTCTCCTTGTGGGTGTTGTTCGCCTTCATGGTCGTCCCTCTGATCTTGGTTCCATTCTTCGCGGACCTGGGAACGGATCGACAAGCGCTGACAATCGCTGGTACCGCGTTCATCTCGTTCGGCGGCGTGAGCCTCGCGGTTCGCGACCGGAGGTGGGAAGGCGTTCCAGTCAGCCCGCTCCCACCAGTTGCGTTCTGGTTCTGCATTGGTGTGTTCAGCCTGGCCACCCACGCATACATCTTCAGCGTTTCCGGGTTCCAGCTCGCCAGCATCTCGCTCACCCAGGTGTACGACATCCGCGACACCTACCGGGAGACTGTCCTCCAAGCTGGGCCGTTCTATGCATATGCGGTGCGTCTGCAAGGCAATGTCGTCAACCCGCTGATCCTGACGAAGGGATTGCTCGGGGGACCCCGTTGGCTCGTAGCCGCGGGTGCCTTTGGCCAGCTGGTTATCTACTCAGTCACGGGCTACAAGCTCACGCTGCTGTCCGCCGTCGCAGTAGTAGCTGTCACCACGCTCTACCGGTTCCGGCGGCGATCTCGCGGCGCCGACATCCTGCTCGGAGCAACCGGTGTCGCAGTGCTGGCAATCGTGTTCGACTACGTCACGGGCTCGATCGTGGCCTCCACAGTCTTCGTCTACCGCCTCATGATCGTGTCGGGGACCCTGCCAGCGGTGTACTTCGATTTCTTCGAGAGCCAACCGCACGCACTGTGGGGGGACTCATTCCTGTCGTCATTCGTTACTTACCCATATAGCACCTCGGTGGCGCACCTCATCGGCGCTTACCACACGGGTAGCCCCGAGGTCACCGCGAACAGCAACTACATCGCTGACGGTTACGCCAACCTAGGACTAACGGGTGTCGCGGTGGAAGCGATAGTTCTGGCTCTGCTCCTCCTGCTACTCGGAAGCGCCGCTCGTGGATTGCCCGGAGCAATGACAGCCGGCCTGATGGTCACTCCGCTGTTCGCCCTGGTGAACTCAAGCCCCTTCACATCGATCCTTTCCAACGGGTTCCTCCTGGCTGGCATCATCCTCATGTTCGCCCCTAGAACGGGCTGGGGCCCCTTCGACGAAGAGACCGGGACGCCCGAAGCGACGCGTAGAGATCGTCGACGACACCGAGGTTCCTCGGGTCACCGACGAGCGGCCCCGCTCGAGACCCGGAAAAGTTGAGCCGGTAGGCGACCAGCCCGTCAAGTGCCCCTTCCCGCACCAGCTGCGCCATGTCACCGGTGACAGCTCTCACGTACGGGGCGTCGGCCGCGCCCGGCGAGTCTTGCTCGACGCCAAGTCGAGCTGTGTAGAACATGCCTATCAGGGGTACACGCGACACGGACTCCATGGATGCTGCGCCAGATGTCTGCCGCGTCCAGGGCCCGTTCGGCGTCAGACCGAGTGGCGCTGCTCCGTCAAGGCTGACCTGGTCCAGCACGACAGCAACACCCCGTGGGCTCGCGGCCCTGTGTACGCGGATGGTCAGCGTCCGATGCCCAGCAAGGTCGTCGGGAACCTCAGCCATGAGCACCGATGCCGACCGCTGCTGAATGCGTCGGGTTACGAGAGCCCGGCCATCGAGAGAGATGGAGATGGAGTACTGCCGAGACTGATCCGGCGGGGCGTTGTCAAGGAAGGTCATCGAGAGCTTGCCCGGTCGGCCCGGGATCTCCACGCCGTGGGTGATCTGTGCCGCCCCCTCTTCGCCCGGCCCATGCGTGCTCGCCGGGAAGGTCACCTGCCAGCAAGGGTCCGACGTTTGGCAGCTCGAGACAGACCGGATGAACCGCGTGGTCTCGATCACTCCCTCCGGGTCCGTCGTGTTCTGCGGCGCGTGGCTGACCTGCCGAGGTCCGGCGAAGGCGTAGATCACCCCATCAAGGACGTTCCGGAAGCGGGGAAAGGTAGCGGTGTCCCCGGCGAAGTCCTGGCCGTACATCACACCTAGCACGTCTAGCCGGGGAGCCTCGGCGCGCGCTGCAGCTCTCATCTCGACCAGGTCCGCCGGCGCAAACCTGAGGTGGATCCCGTCGTCCGCGCGCAGGTCTGTCGCAGAACCCAGGTCGTCGATGGCGATCGCGACGATATTCGGATGGGCCGCCGCCACCTTGCCAATCGCCCGGAACCACGCCACGTAGTCCCAACCGTACGGCCGGTAGGTGCCCGGCCCCGACTGGAGGGGCGGGACGAGGTACACCACCACCTCGATGTCTGCCTCCGCGGCTTCCTCCGCAAACCGGGGTAAGTCCTCCCAATCGGAAAGCCCAAGATGAGTCGGAACGCTGCCCCCCAGCCGATCTGCAAGATGCTGACGATCAGGGATGAGGTAGTAGTACCGGTCAACGCCCGTCTCCTTGAGCGCTTCGACGGTTCCAGAGATGTCCATGCGTCCATCCTCGGTCAGCAGGGGTGCGCCGTAGCTCCCTAGACCTGCGGGAGGCGACCACTCAGCGTCCTGCTGCTGGTCGCTCTGCATGATCAGCAGACTGACGAGCACTCCGACGAGCAGGATGGCAAGACCTGCGACGACGCGGAGTCGTCCGGTCTCGCTGAGGCAGGCCCTCACCTCAGCTCTCGCCCACTGCAGCCAAGGACAGGCCCCACAGCGCCGCGTAACTCAGCACCATCGCTCCACTCAGCAGCCAGGTGGTCTGGAGTGGCGGCAGGCCCATCGCAGCACCCCCGAGGACGGCTCCTGCGCACAGCAGGAGCCTGCCGACGTCCCAGGTGGCCTGCCAACCCAGACGTCCCATGACGACCAGAGTCTGCGACAACGGAGAGGCCACGAGCTGCAACATCAGCGCTGGCGCCAAGGCACGCGCATACTCCCCACTCGCCTCCCACTCCTCGCCGAGGAAGATCCGGAAGAGCAGCGGGCCCGCTGCGAGAAGCACTAAGGCACCCAGGGCGCCAACGGCAATAAGGGTGCGCGACGTTTTCACGAACTGCCTCCGCAGGCCACCTCGGTCATGACGTCGCGCCTCGGCGAACTCCCCGAGGAAAACCTGCGCTACGGAGACCCCGAACAACGCGACTGGCATGGCGAGCACCCGCTGGGTCATGCCCAACCAGCCCGCGACCGTGGCGCCGAAGACGCTCGACGCGAGGAGGACCGGCGCTTGGAGGCCGAGAGAGTTCACTAGACCAGACGGCGCCATGATGAGCGGGAACCGTCGGTACTCCCGCGCAAGCGAACGCCGAGCTGCGGCGTCCGACGGGCCCAGCTCGCCGCGGACGGCCGCCAGCAGGGCCCATACCCCAACCAGCTGTCCGAGCAGCAGCCCGCCCGCGAGGCCGTGTGCGCCTAGCCCGAGCAGGCCGGCCGAGAGCTGGAAGAACACGACTCCAGCGGCCTGGAGGACGTTCCGACGCGCGATAGCGGCGTACATCTTGAGTCGGATTGCGGTCTGGTTGAGGAGGACGAAGGCCCCCATCGCGCCAGCCGTCAGGGGAACCCACATGAGGATGTTCGCGTCATCCGGACTCAGGCCGAGCAGGGAAGCGAACCACGACTTGGCCAGTAGCACGGTCGCGAGGAGCGCGACTGTGACGAACGCGCAGATCCTCATCCCGAGCGCGAGCAGCTCTCGCGCATCGTCGTCTCGGCGAGGTAGTGGGATCGCGAGCTCGAAACGCAGCGCCATGATCACGGCTGCGGGGATGAGCAGTGCATTGGCGACGGCGAACGGACCGAACTGCTCGGGCGCGAAGAGCCTCCCGAGCACCGGGGATGACAGCAGAAGTATGAGCTGAGCCCCAGCGGTGCCCGAGAGGATCGCCAGGATGCCCTTGCGCCCAGCGCTGAGCTTGGGCCAGCGTCGAAGCGCGGGCATCAGCTCGAGGTCACGACAACGACACGGATTGGCCGGACGTGGCAGACTCCAAGCAGGCCTGAGCCACAGTGACCGTGGCCAGCCCCTGCTGGAGGGTGACGATGTCTGCGTCCTTACCCAGCACCGCGTCCCTGAAGTTCTCGTGCTCTACACGGAGGGGCTCGGGCTTGGGGATCGCGTATCGGTGGACATCTCCCTCGGAGACGCCTCGGAACTGGCTCAACCCGGCCCAGGTGGTCGCGACCTTGCCGTTTTCGAAGAAGGTGAGGTCCGCGGTCAAGGTGTCCGCGACGAGAGTCCCCTTCTCACCCGTGATGACCGTCGAGCGCTCCTTGAGGGGAGAAAGCCAGTTGACGAGGTGGTTGACCACCGTGCCGTTGCTCAGCAGACCTGTCACGGCGACGAGGTCCTCGTGCGGCCGTCCGGACCGATGCGCGGTCTGCGCCGAGACAGAGGCGTAGCTCTGCTGGGTGACCCAGGCCGTGAGGTCGATATCGTGGGTCGCGAGGTCCATGACCACGCCGACGTCTGCGATCCGGCCCGGGAATGGCCCCTGACGGCGGGTGACGACCTGGTAGACGTCGCCGAGGTCACCGGCCTCGATGCGCGCCCGCGCCGACTGAAGGGCGGGGTTGTACCTCTCGATGTGCCCGACCCCGCCGACGAGGTCCCTGCTCTCGAAGGCCTCTGCGAGCTGAGTTGCTACGGCGACGTTCTCGGCCAGCGGCTTCTCGACGATCGCGTGCACTCCGGCCTCAGCCAGGACCAGACCGACCTCGAGGTGGAATGCGGTCGGAACGGCGACCACCGCGTAGTCGACCCCGAGGTCGACGAGAGCCTCGACGGTGTCGACCACAGGCCTGCCACCAGCGACGCCGTGCTTGTCCCCGTCGGGGTCGACGATCCCGACGAGATCCACCCCGTCGAGACTGCCCAGGACGCGCGCGTGGTGGCGGCCCATCATCCCGGCGCCCACCAGGCCGGCGCGCAGATTCGCCATCTCAGGCACCCGCCTTCGCGAGCGAGCCGACGGCCGAGACGATCCGCTCGAGGTCTGCCTCCGAGACCGACGGGTGGACGGGCAGTGAGAGACACTGCGCGGCCGCTACCTCGGTCGCCGGCAGATCGACGTCCGCGCGGAAAGGTGAGAGCCGATGGTTCGGCACGGGATAGAACATGCCGGAGCCGATCCGGTGCTCCTCCTTGAGGGCCCGCGCGAAGCCGTCCCGGTCGTCCTCCACCCGCACCGTGTACTGGTGGTAGACGTGCACGGCACCATCGGCGACCGGGGGCGGCGTCACGCCGTCGAGGTGCTCGGTGAGGAATCGGGCGTTCTGCTGCCGGCGCGCAGTCCATGCGTCGACCTTGGTCAGCTGCACCCGGCCGATAGCGGCGTGGATGTCGGTCATCCGGTTGTTCAGGCCGACGACCTCGTTGTGGTACTGCTGCTCCATGCCCTGGTTGCGGTACAGGCGCACCTGACGGGCAACGTCGTCGTCGGCGCACGAGACCATCCCGCCCTCGCCGGAGGTCATGTTCTTCGTGGGGTACAGCGAGAACATCGCGAAGGTGCCGAACGCCCCGACGGGCGTGCCGTGCAGCGAGGCCCCGTGTGCCTGTGCGGCGTCCTCGAAGATCTTGAGGTCGTGACGTCGCGCGATCTCTCCGAGCGCGGTCATATTCGCGGGGTGCCCGTAGAGGTGCACGGGCATGATGCCAAAGGTCCGGTCGGTGATCGCGGCCTCGACGGAGGCGGGATCGAGGCAGAACGTCTCGGGGTCGATGTCGGCGAAGATCGGAGTAGCCCCGGTGAGCGCGACCGAGTTCGCCGTCGCGGCGAAGGTGAAGGAAGGCACGATCACCTCGTCGCCGGCTCCGACACCGGCTGCCAGCAGACCCACGTGCAGACCTGAGGTGCCCGAGTTGACCGCGGCGCACGGTCGCCCGAGGCCGAAGTGAGTCGAGAACTCCTCTTCGAACGCCTTGACCTCGGGCCCCTGGGCGATCATGCCGCTGCGCATGACACGCGTGACCGCCTCGATCTCCTCCTCACCGATGAGGGGCTTGGCCGGGGGGATGAAGTCGTTCATCGGGTCTCCTCCGTCAGCTGGCCGTCGACCTCGACGTACCGCTCACCGGTTCGCGGGCACACGTACACACCTTCTCCTTCTGGGTCGAGCGGGACGCCGGCGCGGCCGACCCACCTGATGCGTCGAGCGGGGACGCCCGCGACGAGCGCGAAGTCGGGCACGTCCTGGGTGACCACCGATCCGGCGGCGACAAGGGCCCATCGTCCGATCGTCACGGGTGCGACGCAGACCGACCGGGCGCCGATTGAAGCGCCGGTACGACAGGTCACGCCGACCGCCTCCCAGTCGTCGCCACGCTTGAGCGTCCCGTCCGGTGCCACGGACCGGGGGTAGTGGTCGTTCGTGAAGACGACCGCCGGGCCGACGAAGACCCCGTCCTCGAGGACGGCGGGCTCGTAGACGAGGGCGTAGTTCTGCAGCTTGCAGCTGTCTCCCATGCGCACGCCTGTGCCGACGTACGCTCCGCGCCCGACGATGCAGTTCGTACCCAGGGTGGCACCCTCACGGACCTGCGCGAGATGCCACACGGAGGTCCCGTCGCCGAGGGTCGCAGAGGGGTCCACGTCAGCGGAGTCGACTACCCGGACGCTCATCGGCGAGCACCTTCTCCGACCACCAGGACCGGGACACCGTCGAAGCGGCTGCGGTCCAGCACCCGGCGACCGTCGACGACCAGCGCGACCCCAGGCACCTCGTCCTTGCCGATCTCCCGGTACTCGGGGTGATCGGCCTGCACGACGACGACGTCGACCTGCTCGCCGAAGGTATAGGGGCTCCATCCGAAGCTCGACAGCTCCTCGTCGGAGTACATCGGGTCGTGGACCAGGGCGTCACCGCCGGCGGATCGGATGGCGTCCACCGTGGCGAAGACCCCGGAGAACGCGGTCTCCTTCACCGACCCTCGGTACGCCGCACCGAGGACCGCGACCCGCTTGCCGCTCAGGGAACCACCGAGAGCATCGACGGCCAGGCCCACCGTGTAGGCGGGCATCCCGGCGTTCGCGGCACGGGCCTCACGCACCACCGTCGCGTCGGGGTCGTTCCAGAGGTACAGGCGCGGGTAGACCGGGATGCAATGGCCGCCGACCGCGATACCGGGGCTGTGGATGTGGCTGAAGGGCTGGGAGTTGCTCGCCTCGATGACCTGGTGGACGTCGATCCCGTTGGCCGCCGCGAACTTGCCGAACTGGTTGGCCAAGCCGATGTTCACGTCGCGATAGGTCGTCTCGGCCAGCTTCGCGAACTCGGCGGCCTCGGCCGACCCGAGATCCCACACGCCGTTGCCGCGCGGGAGGTCGGGTCGCTCGTCGAACTGCAGCACCTGCTCGTAGAAGCTCTTCGCCCGCTGCGTCCCCTCGTCCCCGAGCCCACCGATGAGCTTCGGGTACTTGCGCAGGTCAGCGAAGACGCGCCCCGTGAGCACCCGCTCGGGGCTGAAGACGAGGTGGAAGTCCTCCCCTTCGACCAGGCCGGACACCTCCTCCAGACGCGGCTTCCACCGCGTGCGGGTCGTCCCGACGGGGAGAGTGGTCTCGTAGACCACGAGCGTGTTGTTCTCCCGCCGCAGGCCGCGCCCGATGTCGTCGGTCGCCGAGTCCATCCAGCCGAAGTCCGGCCGAGCCTCGTCATCGACGAAGAGTGGGACGACGACGACGACGACGTCGCTCTCGCTCACGGCCTCTGCCGTGTCGGTGGTGGCGACGAGGCGCCCCGACGCGACGACCTCGGAGAGCCGCGCGTCCAGATCGGCCTCACCCGGGAATGGTTCTGATCCCCTGTTCACCTGCTCGACGACCGAATCGCTGACATCTGCGCCGAAGACATGGGCTCCGGATGCTGCGAACTGAACTGCCAACGGGAGGCCGATCTTCCCCAGACCGACGACGGTGACCTTCACGGTGCTCCATTCATGAGTACGGCAAGCCGTCGCGAGTGTATCGGGGAGCGATCGGGCGGGCTCCGCGGCCCGCGGTGACCCGCGTCCGGCGGCCCCATCCAACACCTGAGCACGAGTTTGGGCTGGCATAACGCGTCGTTATGCTTCGAAGGTCGTCCCCAGAGAGGTCTCCCTTCGTGCCCCCCACCGCTCCCCCGCGTGCGCTGACGCACCTCGACGTGCTCGAGTCCGAGTCGATCCACATCATCCGTGAGGTCGCCGCGGAGTTCGAGCGACCCGTCTTGATGTTCTCCGGCGGCAAGGACTCGATCGTCATGCTCCGGCTGGCCGAGCGCGCCTTCGCACCCGCCCGGATCCCCTTCGGCCTGCTGCAGGTCGACACCGGCTACGACTTCCCCGAGGTCCTCGCCACCCGCGACCGCTGGGTCGATCGCCTGGGCGTCGAGCTGCACGTCGCCTCCGTCGAGGAGGCGATCGCCGACGGCACGGTCGTCGACGACGGCAAGACCTCGCGCAACCGCCTGCAGATCGGCACGCTGCTCAACGCCATCGAGGAGCGCGGGTACACCGCTGCCTTCGGCGGTGGCCGGCGCGACGAGGAGAAGGCCCGCGCCAAGGAGCGCATCTACAGCCACCGCGACGACTTCGGCCAGTGGGACCCGAAGAACCAGCGCCCCGAGCTGTGGTCGCTCTACAACGGCCGGATCCACGAGGGCGAGCACATGCGCGTCTTCCCCCTGTCGAACTGGACCGAGCTCGACATCTGGCAGTACATAGCCCGCGAGGACCTCGACATCCCCGAGATCTACTACTCGCACCGTCGCCGGGTCTTCGAGCGCGACGGGATGCTGCTCACGGAGAGCGAGCACAACCCCCTCCGCCCCGGTGAGGAGGCGCAGGAGCGCCAGGTGCGCTTTCGCACCGTCGGCGATCTCACTCTCACCGGGTGCGTCGAGTCCGACGCCTCCACCGTCGAGCAGATCATCGACGAGATCTCCATCGCGCGGCTCACCGAGCGCGGCGCCACCCGTGGCGACGACCGCTTCAGCGAGGCCGCCATGGAGGACCGCAAGAAGGAGGGGTACTTCTGATGGGCATCGACCTGCAGACCACTCAGCTCGAGGCCGAGGAGGCCCTGGTGACCACTCCTTCGACCGCCACCGATCTCGACCTCGGGATCCTGCGGGTCGCGACGGCCGGGTCCGTCGACGACGGCAAGTCCACGCTCATCGGGCGACTGCTGCTCGACAGCAAGGCGATCTTCGAGGACCAGCTCGAGGCGGTAGAGGCGACGAGCCGCGCGAAGGGTCACGACCACACCGACCTCGCGCTGCTGACCGACGGCCTTCGCAGCGAGCGTGAGCAGGGCATCACGATCGACGTCGCCTACCGGTACTTCTCGACGCCGCGGCGCAAGTTCATCCTCGCCGACACCCCCGGGCACGCCCAGTACACGCGCAACATGGTGACCGGCGCCTCCACCGCCGACCTCGGGCTCGTCCTCGTCGACGCCCGTCACGGGATCACCGAGCAGTCGCGCCGGCACACCGTGCTCCTGTCACTGCTCCAGGTCCCGCACATCACGCTCGTCGTCAACAAGATGGATCTCGTCGGGTACGACGAGGCGGTCTTCACGCAGATCCGCGACGAGTTCGAGGACTTCGCCGGCCGGCTCGACGTGCCGACGACGAGTGCCTTCCCGATCAGCGCGCTCGCCGGCGACAACGTCGTGACTCCCAGTGACGCGATGCCGTGGCACAGCGGGGGCAGCCTGCTCGACCACCTCGAGACCGTCGAGACGGCCTCGGACCTCGGCAGCGAAGGGGGCGTCCCCTCCCGTTTCCCGGTGCAGTACGTCATCCGGCCGCAGCAGGGTGAGTACCGCGACTACCGCGGCTACGCCGGGCGCGTCGAGGCGGGGACCTTCGAGGTGGGGCAGCAGGTCGTCGTGCTGCCGAGCGGCATGCGGACGACGATCTCCGGCATCGACGTCCTCGGCGAAGAGCTCGAGCAGGCCGTGACCTCGCAGTCCGTCGTGCTCCGGCTCGCGGACGACGTCGACGTCTCCCGTGGCGACCTCGTCGCGGGGGCTGGCGAGCACGAGCCCGAGGTGACGCGAGAGCTGACGGCGACCGTGTCGTGGATGGCGACCGGTGAGCTGCACGAGCGGCAGAAGCTGCTCCTCAAGCACACCACCCGCACCGTGCGCGCCGTCGTGCAGGGCGTCAGCTCGCGTCTCGACATCAACTCGCTCGAGCGCGACCGTGACGCGAGCACGCTGGAGCTCAACGAGATCGGCTCGGTCACGCTGCGGCTCGCCCAGCCCCTCGTCGTCGACCCGTACGCCGACATCCGGTCGACCGGGTCCTTCATCCTCATCGACCCCGCGACCGGTGCGACAGTCGGCGCCGGGATGATCTCGGGGACGCACGGCGAGGACTACGCGATCTGACACCTGGGGTGGTCTCGAGGCTCGTTCCTCGCACCTCGATCAGCACAGCCGTGGTGATTGAGGTGCGAAGGCCGGTTTCGAGGCTCGGGCCCTAGCGGGCCCTTCGCACCTCAACCAGCAGGCCCCTTGGTGGTTGAGGTGCGAAGGCCCCCTGGGCCTGAGCCTCGAAACCTGGGGGACCGCGCCTCGAAACCCTTGCTGACCGCTCACCGACAGGGTCTGGATTGTTCGAACACCTGTTCGATAATGTGGGGTCATGGCGACGATGCCGCAGCTCCTCGACCCGGGCACCCCGGGCCAGAGCCGCGTGCCAGCCCTCCTCGACCAGGCCCACGCCGTCATCGACAGCCTCCAAGACGCGATCGCCGCCGACCAGCGCACCGCCGGGCGGGCGCTGCGCGCCGACCTCGTCGAGGTCGAGCGCCTCGCCCGACGCGTCGAGGCCGCCCGACTACGCCTCGTCGCCCGCGCCGACGCCATCCGAGTCGCCGAGCGCACCGGGCACACCGACACCGGAGCCTGGGTCGCGCAGTACACCAACAGCGACCGGCGACCCGCCTCACGCGACGTCCGCCTCGCCACCGCCCTGACCGCACCCAGCACGCCACCCCCGGGCGACTCCCCTGATCCGACCCCGACCGGCCTCACCCTCGTCAGCACCGACACCCCCAGCACCGCCGCAGGCCGAGCTCGGCCGCACCGCCGCCGCCCTCGACGACGGGCGGATCAGCGCCGACCACGCCCGCGTCATCACCGGTGCGATGGACGACCTCCCCGACGGGCTCACCCTCGAGCAGCGCCGCGCGTGCGAGGCCGAGCTCCTCCTCCTCGCGGTCAACCGGGCACCGGCCAAGCTGCGGATCGCCGCGCGCCGCGTCCTCGAAGCGGTCGAAGAAGACCAGGACGTCGTCGACGCCCACGAGGACGACGTCCTCGCCGCCGAAGAGGCCCACGCCCACGAAGAATCCGCCTTCTGGATCCGTGACAACCACGACGGCACCATGACCGGGCACTTCACCGTCCCCTGGGCCGCCGGTGCGATCCTCGGCAAGGTCATCGACGCCATGACCGCACCCCGACGCCGCGTCCAGCCCGGGTCGGACGCCGTGGTCACCGAGCCCAGCGACCTCGCCCGCCTCACCGGCGACACCCGCGTCGACGAGCTCGACTGGCAGCACCGCCGCGGCCTGGCCTTCGCCGACCTCCTCACCCGCATCCCCACCGACCACCTCTCCCGCAAGGTCGCGGCCACCCTCCTGGTCACCACCCGACTCGACGACCTACGAGGGGACCTCCACCGGGCCGGGAGCACCGACGCCGGCGATCACCTCGATGCCGGCACCATCCGTCGCATGGCGTGCGCCGCCGGGATCATCCCCGTCATCCTCGGCGGGCCCTCACAACCCCTCGACCTCGCCCGCCAGAAGCGTCTCTTCACCGAAGCCCAGGCCGTTGCCCTGTCCCTGCGCTACGACACCTGCGCGGCCCACGGGTGCGAACGGCCCTTCGCGTGGACCGAGATCCATCACCTCTTCGCCTGGCGAGACGGTGGGCTGACCGACCTGCTCAACGCGGTCCCCCTGTGCGGCTACCACCACCGCATGATCGACGGACCCGACTGGCAGCACACCACCCAGCGCGCACCCGACGACACCGTCACGATCCACTTCCATCGGCGCACGTGAGCGGGCGGGCAGTATGCGGGTCGAGCCTGGGCACGTGACCGTTTCGACGCCGAAACGCGACTGAACTGAGTCTCGACAGACGGTGCCGTGGGTCACAGGTGCGCCAATACCTTTCTCGCACAGGCCCCGTCGCCCCCTCGGCGTGGCCTGCTCCCCCGCCCGCCTCGCGCTGAGGAGCGTGCTGTGCGAATGACGCAACCCCCTGCCCACGCCCATCTGCTGCGTCGAACGGCCGGTCTCGTCGCCGCCGTCGCCGCCGCCGGACTCGTCGTCACGGCGACCACCGCAGCGCCACCCGCCGAGGCCTCGTCCTCGACAGCTGCCGGGTCGAAGCCCACCCCCGCACCGACGAGCACCAGCAAGCCCAAGACCACCGCGAAGCCGAAGACCACCGCAAAGCCGAAGACCACGGCGAAGCCCAAGGCCACGAGCACCCCGAAGCCGACCGCCAAGCCCAAGCCCAAGCCCGCGAGCACCCCGAAGCCGACCGCCACCCCTTCGCCCGCCGTCATCTCCGCTCCCGCCGCCGGCACGACGAACCCCCGACCGGCCCTGGGCGTGCAGTACCACGGCATGTGGTCGGACCAGACGCCCGCGATGCGCGCGAAGGTCCTCGACCAGCTCGCCGCCAACGGCTCCGAGTGGGTCCGCATCGACGTCTCCTGGGCGATGATCGAGCCCAAGCACCAGCAGTACGACATGCAGTGGGGCGTCCCCTTCGTCGACACCGTGCTCAAGGAGGTCGAGGACCGGGGCCTCAAGGCGATGGTGACCTTCTGGCTCACTCCCGACTGGGCCAGCTACGGCAAGGGCGAGCGCTACGCGCCGCGCTACCCGACCGCCTACGGCCGCGCGGCCGGCTGGGCCGCCAAGCGGTGGGGCCACACGGTCGACGCGTGGGAGATCTGGAACGAGCAGAATCACCCCGACTTCTTCACCACGGCCGACCCCGTCGCGTACACGAAGATGCTCTGCTCGGCCTACACCGAGGTCAAGAAGGCCGACACGAGCCCGGTCGTCTACGGCGGGCTGCAGTACAACGACGCGGCCTTCGTCAAGAAGACGTACACGGCCGGGGCGAAGGGGTGCTTCGACATCCTCGCGACCCACCCGTACTCGGCGCCCTCGGACTTCTCCCCGTCCCGCGACGGCGGGGCTCCCTGGGGCGTGACCCGGGTGCGCGACGTGCGCGCCGTCATGATCGCCCAGGGCGACGCGGCCAAGCCGATCTGGTTCACCGAGCTCGGCTGGTCGACCGGGCAGATCCCCAACCCGCAGCCCTGGCAGCGGGCGGTGAGCGAGGCCACGCAGGCCGACTTCCTCGAGGAGACAGTGGCGCTCACCCGCAGCAGCTATCCCTACGTCAAGGGCATCATCTGGTTCCGCGAGCGGGACCGCACCGGCGGCAACCCCTACGAGGACGGGTACGGCCTCATGCGGGCCGATCTCACCCCGAAGCCGGCCCTCGCCCGGCTCAAGGCGGTGGCCTCCTCGTGACGCGCTTCTTGACCATCTCTTGACGATTTCCTGACCAACCCTGGACAAACGGTGATTGAAGGATCACCCTCATGGCACGATGCACCTTGGATTACTCGGGGGTAACGAGCTGTAGGGGGCTGGGTCATGGGGACAGGTCTAGGCACGACGGAGGTCGCGCGCGCGACGGCTCACGCGCCGACACCGCCGACGGTGCGCAGGGGTGATCTCTCAGAGCTCGGTGAGCCGGTCGCCCGGCTCCACGACCTCGCCGGGGTCCCCCTGCGCACCCACGCCCGCGACCTGATCTCGTGGGCTCGGACGGTCGGGCAGGACGTCACCGTCGTGCTCGTCGAGGACGAGACAGGTGCGCCCGTGGCCGCTGCGCTGCTCGAGGTGCGGGTGCGCCGGACCCCGGTGGGGTCCTTCGCCTCCGCCCGGCTCGCCGGGCACGCAACCCTCGACCACCAGCGCCTCGTGGCCCTCGACGACGAGGCCGCCCGCGCGCTCGCCGGGGGCATCCACGACCTGCTCGCCGCGCACACCGCGTGGCGGTGCGAGCTCGAGCTGCTGCCCGTCGGCGACCCGGTGGTCGCCGAGCTGGCACGGCTCTCCCCCTTCGCCGAGACCACGGCGGACGACGCGACCCCGCAGGTGATCTGGCCGACCGAGCGCACCGAGCGCACCTGGGCGGCGAAGAAGACGCGTCAGCGCACCCGCACCGCGCAGCGACGGGCCGATGAGAGCGGGCGCGACTGGTCGGTGACCCACGCAACCGAGGCGAGCTGGGTGCTCGCCGCGCTGCCGGCGACCCTCGACCTGCGTCTCGAGCGCGAGCTGGAGTTGGGGCGCAGCGACTCGCTCGCCGACACCCGCCAGCGGGCCGCCCACGTCGAGCTCTCCGAGAGCCTCGCCGCGCGCGGCGTGCTCGAGCTGTGGCAGCTGCACGTTGACGGGATGCTCGGGGCCTACCTGCTCGCGGCCCGCGACGGCGACATGATCCGGCTCGTCGACGGGCGGATCCACCCCGACGCCGAGGACCTCTCGCCGGGCGTCATCCTGCACGGGCACGCCCTGCAGACCTGGCACGCCGACCCCAGCATCACCGGGGTCGACCTCGGCCGGGGGCTGACGAACTTCAAGCGCTCGCTGCGCACGCAGGACATCGACTCCGAGGCCACCGTGCTCTGGTCGCACCCGGCGCTCGCGCGGCTGGAGCAGCAGCGCACCGCGGTGGTGGACGGTGCGAGGTCTGCGCTGCGCGCCGCCCGCGACCGCTCCCCCGCTGTCGCGCGGGCCGTGCACGCCGGGCGTCGCGCCCAGACCTGGGCCCGCGCCCACCGCCCTGCTGCCACCGGCGGGAGCGCAGCACACCGGGACGTGTCGTGAAGCGCGGCGGCGAGCGCGAGCTCGTCGGCGGGGGTGGCGGTGGCGTCACGGCGGTGTCGGCCCCGGTGCCGGCGGCTCGGGCCGCGGCCGAGCGGATCCGCTCGCGGCGCCGGCGCGGGTGGATGCGGGCGGTCGACGTCACGGTGCTCGCGCTGCTCGTCGCAGCCGACCTCGCGGTGCCCGCGTTCACGCTCGTGGCTCACCCCGACCAGTGGCTCTCGGCGCTCGGCCTGGCACTGGGCATCCTCGCGATCGGCAGCTGGGCGGGCCTGTACCGCAGGCGCTTCCACAACAGCGTGCTCGACGAGCTGCCGTGGATCCTCGTGGCCGGTGCGGTCGGCGTCGGGGCCGCGGCGGTGCTGCCGCTGCTCGTCGGCGAGCCCACCCCGGACCGCCTCCGGGCCGTGCTGCTCGAGCTCGCGATCGCGCTGCCGCTCGGGCGCGGGCTCGTCTACGCCGGTCTGCGTTGGTGGGTCGGGGCGCACCCGGCGCGCCAGACCCGGGTGCTCGTCGTCGGCGAGGACGACCGCGCCGCGCAGCTCATCGAGCGCATCGAGTCCCACCCCGGTGAGGGCGTCGTCATCGCGGGGGCGGTGGCGGACGGCGAGCCGGCGACCCCGGAGGTCGAGGTGCTCGGCGGGGTCGCAGACCTCACCGACGTCGTGCAGCGACGCCGGATCGACGCGGTGATCCTCACCGACGCGAGCGCGCCGGAGTGGCGGCTCGCGCACTCGCTGCGGCGGCTGCCGCGGCGGCTCAAGGTGCTCACCGTGCCGGCCGGGTACAGCCTGCGGCTGCGCGGCGGGCGGGTGAGCGACCAGCTGTGGGACATCCCGGTGCTGCCGGTGACGCCCGGCCCGCTGAGCGGGCCCGGGTGGTGGGCCAAGCGGGCCTTCGACGTCGTCGTCGCCGGGACCGCCCTGCTCGTGCTCTCGCCGCTCCTGCTCGTCGTCGCCCTCGCGGTGCGCCTCGAGATCGGGCGGGGCGTGATCTTCCGCCAGGAGCGCATCGGGCGCGACGGTCACCCCTTCGTGCTCTACAAGTTCACCTCGCTCAAGCCCACGGCCAGCCGCGAGGCGGAGACGACGTGGAGCATCGCGCACGACGACCGGGTCGGCCCGGTCGGGCGCTTCATCCGGGCGAGCTCGATCGACGAGCTGCCGCAGCTGGTCAACGTGCTGCACGGCGACATGAGCATCGTCGGGCCGCGACCCGAGCGGCCGCACTTCGTCGAGCAGTACGCCGACCTCTACCCCGGGTACGAGGACCGCCACCGGGTGCCGGTCGGGCTCACCGGGTACGCGGCGGTCAACGGGCTGCGCGGCGACACCTCGATCTCCGACCGAGCCAGCTTCGACAACAGCTACATCGACAACTGGTCGATGTGGGAGGACGTGAAGATCATCGTCAGGACCGTGCGCAGCGTCATCGGTCGTCATGGTCGCTGAGGCCGCCGTCACCCAGGAGACCCAGGGCACGCGCCTGCGGGTGTGCGTCGTGCTGCCCTCGGCCACCCGTGGGGGCGCCGAGATCTGGCAGGAGCGGCTCGCCGCCGCCGGCTCGCGCCTCGACCTCGAGGTCGTCGCGCTCGCCGAGGGCGACGCGGCCGCGCAGTGGCGCCGCCTCGGCGTGCCCGTCACCGTCGTGCCCACCGGCACCCGGGCGAAGGGGGCGGCACGCACCGTCGCGCAGGTGGCCGCGCGGCTGCGCCGCACCCGTCCGGACCTCGTGCTCGGGCACGGCGTCAAGGCCGGTCTCGTCGCCGCGGCCGCCGGGGCGATGTCGGGGACGCGCTCGGCCTGGGTGCGCCACGACGACTCCTTCGAGGGCGGGCTGGTGCGGCTGCTCGACACGCTCGTCGACGGCCGGGTGAGCTCGGCGCAGCGGCTGACGACCGGTCGGCCTGCAGGTCTCGTCGTGCCGCCGCCGCTGCCCACCGGCACGGTGGGTCGCGCCGAGGCGACGGCCCGGCTCGGGCTGGCCGACGACGGGCTGCTCCGGGTCGCGATGGCGACGCGGCTCGCGCCGTACAAGGGGGTCGACGACGCGATCCGGGCGGTGGCGCAGGTGGACGGGTGGGCGCTGCACGTCTACGGGGTGGCCGACGCGGCGTACCCGGGCGAGCGGGGACGGCTCGTCGCTCTCGCGGAGAGCCTCGGGGTCACCGGGCGGGTGCACCTGCACGACCCGGTCGACGGCATCGGCTCGCTGCTCGCCGCGCACGACGCGCTGGCAGTGCTCACCCGGGCGGACCGTGACGCCCGGGTGACGGGCGAGTCGCACAGCATGGCGGCGCACGAAGCGCTCGCGTGCGGGGTGCCGGTCGTCGCGACCCCGCCGCTGGAGCAGACGCTCGGCGAGGGCTGCCTCGCCGTGCCCGCCGGCGACCCGGCGGCCGTGGCCGCCGCGCTCGTCGGGCTCACCGACGCCGCCGTCCGCGCTCGGGTCGCCGCCGCCGGTCGGGAGGTCGTCGCGGGCGAGGACCCGCACGCCGCTGCCGCGGCTCTCGAGCGCCACCTGGCGGCGGTCGCCCTTCGTCCCGGTGCGGGCCGCGTCGACGGTCCCCCGGTCTCGGTCATCACCACCGTCCTCGGCGAGGCCGAGGGGCTTTGCACGCTGCTCGACCAGCTGCGCCCCCAGCTCGGGCCGCACGACGAGGTCGTCGTCGTCGACGGCGGGTCGCGCGACGCGACCGTCGACGTCGCCCGGGCGCACGCGCAGGAGGACCCGCGGGTCACCGTCGTCGTCTCGCCCGGCGCGGGCATCTCGGCCGGGCGCAACATCGGCATCGAGCGCGCCCGCCACGACCTCGTCGCGTGCACCGACGTCGGCTGCGAGCCGGCGGCGGGGTGGCTGACCTCCCTTCGCCGGGCGGCCGCGGACCACCCGGGTGCGCTGCTCACCGGGGTCTACGACGTCACCGCGACGACGCCGCTGCAGCGCGCGCTCGCCGTCACCGGGTACCCCGTCGTCGAGGAGTCGACGCACCCGACGCCGCTCACGCGGCTGCACGGGCGGCTCTTCGGGCGCGCCTTCGACCCGACGATGCCGACCGGGCGCTCGATGGCGCTGCACCGGGACGCGTGGCGCGAGGTCGGCGGCTTCCCCGAGCACCTCGCGACCGGTGAGGACGTGACCTTCGGTCGGGCGGTCGCGCAGCGCCGACCGGCGGTGCTCGTCACCGACGCGCTCGTCACCTGGGAGCAGCGCCCGACCCTGCGCAGCACGCTGCGGATGTACTACCGCTACGGGCAGGGGTCGGGGCACTCGCGCGACGCGCTGCTCCTCGCCCGCGACGCGGTGCGCGCCCTGGCCTACCCGGCCGGGGTCGCGCTCGTCGCGCGCGGTGGTGCCGCGCGGGGCCTCGCGCTGGCCGCCGGCGCGCTCTACCTCAGCGTCCCCGCCCTGCGCGCGGCCCGCGGGCCGCAGCCCGTGCGCACCACCCTGCTCGTCGCGCCGGTGAGCGCGCTGCGCGACGGGGCGAAGGTCCTCGGCGCGCTCGACGGCCTGCGCCACCCTCCGGACGGGGACGCGTGACCCGACAGGCAGAGGCACGTCGGATGACCCGGGCCGCCGTGACGCTCAGCGTCGGCGAGGTGCTCGGCAAGCTGGCGACCCTGCTCATGCTCGGGCTGCTCGCCCGGGCGCTCGGGGTGGCCGACTTCGGCGCCTTCTCCTTCGGGCTCGGTCTCGGGCTGCTCCTCGCGTCGGCGACGACGCTCGGCCTCGACCAGCGTCTCGTCCAGCTGACGGGCGGCGACCCGCAGAGCCTGTCGGCGCGGCTGTCCTCGCTGCTCGCTGTGCGGCTCTCGCTCGCGGCGGCGGTCGTCGTGCTCAGCGCGGTCGTGCTGCCGCTCGCCGTCGCTGACGACGTGCGCTGGCACGTCACCCTCGCCCTCGTCGCGGCGGCGTGCTGCGACGGGGTGACCGAGGCCTTCCGCTCGGCAGCGAGCGCGCGGCACGTGCAGGGCGGGCCGGCGGTGGTCCTCGTCGTCCAGCGCTTCCTCGCGCTCGGGCTCGTCGTCGCCGCGGTCGAGCTCGGCGGGGGCATCACCGGGGCGGCGGTGGGCTACCTCGCGGCGTCGGTCGTCGGGGTGGTCCTCATGGCGCTCGTCGCGCGGGTGCGGGCCGACGTGCGGCCGTCGCCCGCGGCCGTGACGCGGGGGCACGTGCGCGACTACGTCGTCGCGGTGCGGGTGACGGGGCTCAACGACCTCGTCTCGATGGCGCTCTTCCGCATCGACGTCGTCATCATCGCCTGGCTCGCGGGCACCGTGGCCGTCGGCTACTACACGGCGGCCTACCGCCTGCTCGAGACCGTGCTCTTCATCAGCTGGTCGATTGCGCGCGTCATCCTGCCGGCCCTGGCCGACACCTCGCTGCGGGCGGTGGAGCGCTCGCGGACGGTCGCGACGGCGCTCGTCGTCGTCACCGCGGTGTACCTGCCGTACACCGCGCTGCTGCTCACCCGGGGCGAGGAGCTCGTCGCGCTGCTCTTCGGCGAGGACTTCGGGTCGCGGGCGATCATCCTGTGGCTCGCCCCGGCGCCGCTCTTCTTCGGGGTCGCGCAGGTGGCGCTCATCGCGCTGCTCGCGCTGCGCCCCGACCCGGCCGTGCTGCTCGCGAGCACCCTCGCCCTCGTGACGAACGTCGCGCTCGACGTCGCGCTCATCCCCCTCTACGGGCCGGTTGCGGCCGCGGCGGCGACCACCGCCGCGTACGCCGTGCAGGCGGTCGTCGTCGTCATCGCCCTGCGCCGACGGGTGGCACCGGTGCACGTGCGGCGGGCGCTCGTCGTGTGCACCGGGGCGGCCCTCGTCGCCGGCGCGACGATGCTGCTCCCGGTGCACGTCGTGCTCGCCGCGGTCGTCGGCGGGATCGTCTACGTCGGGCTGTGGTGGCTGGCGAGCCGGCGCTGGGACCGACCGACCCACGACCTCGTGCGCTCCGTGCTCACGTCGGGGGCGTCATGAGCACCGTGGCGGCGCGTCCGGCGCCGGTGGCCGGCGCGACGCCGCAGGGCTCGGTGGCCGAGAGGGGTCACGAGGTGCCGACCGCCCGGGCCGCCGGTGCACCCGGTGCCGTCGGCCCGGCGGCGCCGTACGCCCTGCCCGACGCGATCACCGGCGCGCTCGTCGTCCTCGCTCTCGGCGCGCCGTGGGCGCCGGGCCTCGTCCTGCCGGTGAGCCTGCTCGTCGCGGTCCTCTGGGGGCTGCGCGTCGTCGACACGCGGCGGCTCGCCCTGCCGCCTCTCGTCGTCGTCGCCGCGGGCATCCCCCTCGCCCAGGCGGTCGCCGTCCCCACCGCCGTCGACCCGGTGCGCTCGGCCGTGCTCACGGTGGCGAGCGCCCTCGGGTGGGCCTGCGCTGCGGCCCTGGCGACCCTGACCCCGCGCCGCCGCGCGGTGGTGCTCGGCTCCCTCGTCGTCTCGCTCCTCGTCGTGTGCGCCCAGGCGAGCACCGACCTCGGCGGGCTGACCAGCCGAGCCGGTGGGTCCGTCGTCGACGGCCGCGCGCAGGGCCCCTTCGCCCAGCCCAACGAGCTCGGCGCATACGTCGTGCTGCTGCTGCCCGTGTGCGTCGCCCTCGCCTCCCGCCCGCGCAGCCGGGCCGCTCGCGCGCTCCTCGGCCTGGCCGTCGTGCCGGTGCTCGCCGCGCTCGCGCTCAGCCTGTCGCGCGGGGCGTGGATGGGCGCCGCCGCCGCGACCGCCGTGCTCGTCCTCGTGCTCCCCCGGCTCGTGCCCGCCGTCGCCATCGCCCTCGGCGGGGTGAGCACGGTCGTGCTCGGTCTCGCGCTGCTCGGCACGACCGGGCCGGCGGCGGTCGTCCTGTCGCGCATCGGCTCGCTCGGCGACCCGTCGCGCTCCCCCGACGACCACCGCCCGCAGATCTGGGAGCTGGCCCTCGACGCCGCGGCGCACCGACCCGTGACCGGGGTCGGGGCCGGGGGGCTCGAGACCTGGGCGACGCGCACCGACTCCGCCCTCACCCTCGAGACCCCGCTGCACGCGCACAACCTCGTGCTCACCGTGCTCAGCGAGACCGGCGCCGTCGGCGCCCTCGTCCTCGTCGCCCTCGCCCTCGTGCTCCTGCACGGGCTCTGGCGCGCGGCCACGAGCACCACCTCGTGGCTCGTGGCCGCGCCGCTCGCCGGTCTCGCCGGCGCCGCCGTCCACGGCCTCATCGACATGCCGTGGCGCAACCCCGCTCTCACCGCGACGGCCTGGCTCCTCGCCGGCGCCGCGGCCCACGTCCACCGACCCCTTCGACCTCGAGCTGAGAGGCCCACCGTGACCCCCAGGACCACGCGCGCCCACGACCAGGCCGCGACCACCGACCGTGCCCCCGAGCGGGCCGTCGACCGCACCCCCGAGCAGGTCGTCGACCCGACCCCGGTCCGGCGCCGCCGGGCCTGGCCGCTGCCGACCGTGCTCGCGGTCCTCGCCTCCGCCGCGCTGGTCGCCGGCCTGTACTACCTGCCGACCCAGCACGAGGCGACCGCCGTCGTCGGGCTGCGCAGCGAGGCGGCGAGCGAGGGTCAGGCGACGACCGGGCCCGACGAGCTCAAGCTCATCGCCCAGCAGTACTCGGTCGCCCTGTCCGACGAGGCCGCGGTCGACGAGCTCGTCGACGAGCTCGGCATCCCCGCGATGAGCACCGCCGAGGCGACGGTCGACCCGGAGACGACGACCGTGCGCATCGCCGCCCGCTCGGACGACCCGCAGGAGGCGAGTGACCTCGCCGACCGGATCGCGCGCAGCGCAGAGGCCCGGGCCGACGAGGACCCGCAGGTCGTCGCGACGACGCTGTCGACGGCCAGCCCCGACCACACCCGGGTGACCCCGCCGAAGCCGCTGCTCCTCGCGTGCGGGCTGTCGGCGATCCTCGTGCTCGCCGTCGGGCTGTGGCTGCTGCGGCGGCAGCGATGAGCGGGCGCACGCCGCTGGTGCTCATGTACCACGGCATCGGCGACGTCCCTGCGGCGTCGGACCCGGACAACCTCTACGTGCCCGAGGCGGCCTTCGCCGCCCAGCTCGACCACCTCGCCGCGCGCGGGTGGACGGTGCTCGACGAGGCCGGCTACCTCTCGGCGCTCGACGGCGCGCCGACCCCGCGGCGCTCGGTGCTCATCACCTTCGACGACGGCTACGTCTCCGTGCTCGAGCGGGCCGCGCCACAGCTCGCACGACGCGGCATGAGCGCGATCTGCTACGTCTCGCCGGGGCTCGACGGGCAGGCGCCGCTGCCCGGGATGCCGCCGGAGTCACGCCTCATGACGGCCGCCCAGATGCGCGAGCTGTCCGCGGCCGGTGTCGCGCTCGGGTGCCACGGCTGGGCGCACGAGTCGATGCCGGGCATGAGCACCGAGCAGCTCGAGCAGTGCACGGTCCGTGCTCGCGACGAGCTGCACTCGCTCGTCGGCGAGCGTGTCGCGACCTTCGCCTACCCCTACGGCCACCACGACCAGGCGGCCCGCGAGGCCGTCGCGGCCGCGGGCTTCGCGTGCGCGCTGGCGACGTACGACGGCGCGGGGCGCCTCGCGATCCCCCGCGTCGACATCAACGCCACGGACACCGCGCGGACCTTCGAGCTCAAGCTGAGCCGGGTCTACCCGCTCGCCCGGCGGGCCCTCGGATCCGCACCCGCGGTGCGCCGCGCCGCGCACCGCGTCCTCGGCCACGCGGCGAGGTCGTGATGCGCCGGATCCTCCACGTCACCGACTGCTACAGCACCGGCGTCGGGCGGGCCATCGACACCGTCGTGTCGCTGACGCCCGAGCACGAGCACCACCTGCTGTGGGCCGGCGAGGACGACCCGAGCGGGGTGGGCTTCGCGAGCACGCGCCCGCTGCCCCGCGGTCTGCCCCAGCGGGTGCGGGCGGTGCGCGAGAGCGTCGCCCGGACCGGCAGCGAGATCGTCCACGCGCACTCGAGCCGGGCCGGGGTCTACGCCCGCCTCACCGGTCTCGACGCCCGAGTGCTCTACCAGCCGCACGCCTACAAGCTGCTCGACCCGGCGCTGCCCGCCCCCGCCCGGGCCGCCGTCGCCCTCGTCGAGCGCGCGCTCGGCCTGCGCACCGACACCGTCGTCGTGCTGTCGGAGGAGGAGCGCGCCCTCGCCGCGCGGCTCACCCCTTCGGCCGCGAAGGTGCTCGTGCCCAACGTGCCGAGCCTGGCCCGGCCCGCCCCCGTCGTCACCGACCCGGGTCGCACGGGGCCGCCGCCGCGCACCGTCGTCATGTCGGGGCGGGTCAGTGCGCAGAAGGACCCCGAGTACCTCGTCGCCGTCGCCACCCGGCTGCGCGAGCTCGACCCCGGGGTGTCGGTGCGCTGGCTCGGGAGCCCCGACGACGCCCGCCTCGCGGCGCGGCTGCGCGCGGCCGGGGTGGAGGTCACCGGGTGGCTGCAGGCCGACGAGCTCACCGCCGCCCTGCGCGACGCCGGGGTCTACCTGCACAGCGCCGCGTACGAGGGCTTCCCGCTCAGCGTGCTCGACGCCGCCGCGTGCGGCCTGCCGGTGCTCGTGCGCGACATCTCGGCCTTCGCCGGGACGCCGCTCGTGCGGGTCGCCGGTCCCGAGGACGCGACGACCCGCGTGCTCGAGGTGCTGCGCGGGGGCGAGGCGTGGCAGGCCGCGGCGGCCGGTGGCCGCGACCTCCTCGCATCGATGGACCCCGCCGTGCAGCGGGCGCGTCTCACCGATCTCTACGGCTGAGGGACTCGCCCTTCGAGGCTCGCTGGCGCTCGCACCTCAGGGAGCGAAGGGGGCGGTGCCGGGTCGCCCGGCACCGTCCCCTTCGACGTCTCGTGGCTGTCAGCCCGCGTGGGCGGCGACGGCGGCGGCGACCGCCTCGGCGACGCCGTCCTGGAAGACCGGCGGGATGATGAGGTCGGCGCGCGGCTCGGGGACGAGGTCGGCGATGGCCTGGGCCGCCGCGAGCTTCATCTCCTCGGTGATCTGCACGCCGCCCGCGTCGAGCGCCCCGCGGAAGATGCCGGGGAAGGCGAGGACGTTGTTGATCTGGTTCGGGTAGTCGCTGCGACCGGTGGCGACGACCGACGCGTAGCGGTGGGCGACGTCGGGGTGCACCTCGGGCGTGGGGTTGGCCAGCGCGAAGATGATCGGACCCTCCGCCATCGAGGCCACCTGCTCCTCGGGCACGGTGCCGCCGGAGACCCCGACGTAGACGTCGGCGCCGACGAGCGCGTCGCCGAGCGAGCCGGTGAGGCCGCGCGGGTTGGTCTGCTCCGCGAGGCGCTGCTTGTGCGCGACGAGGTCTGTGCGACCGGGCTCGATGATGCCGCGCGAGTCGGCGACGATCACGTCCTCGACACCGGCGAGCTGGAAGAGGTCGCTCACGGCGACCCCCGCCGCGCCCGCGCCCCCGATGACGACGCGCAGCGAGGACAGATCGCGGCCGACGACGCGGCAGGCGTTGATGAGACCGGCGAGCGCGACGATCGCCGTGCCGTGCTGGTCGTCGTGGAAGACGGGGATGTCGAGGCGCTCGCGCAGCCGGCGCTCGATGTCGAAGCAGCGCGGCGCCGAGATGTCCTCGAGGTTGATCCCGCCGAAGGACGGGGCCATCCGGGCGATGGCGTCGACGAGCTCGTCGACCGAGCCCGACTCGATGGTGATCGGCACGGCGTCGACCCCGGCGAAGTGCTTGAAGAGCACCGCCTTGCCCTCCATGACGGGCATCGCGCCGAGGGGGCCGATGTCACCCAGGCCGAGCACCGCGGTGCCGTCGGAGATGACGGCGACGGTGTTGTTGCGGGCGGTGAAGCGGCGCGAGAGCGAGGGGTCCTGCGCGATCGCGAGGCACACGTCGGCGACACCGGGGGTGTACAGCAGCGACAGGTCCTCGAAGCCGCGCAGCGGCTTCGTCGCCCGTACCTCGACCTTGCCGCCCTCGTGCGCGGCGAAGGCGGGCGCCGTGAGGTCGTAGGAGGTGGTCTGCTCGGGCTGGCTCACGCGAGCGATCCTCGCACAGGGGGCGAAGGGGTGGGCAGGGCGTCCGGGCGTGGTGTCGGCCTCATCTGCCGCCCTGGACCATGCGCTGCGAACCGTCCGTCCGGGTCATGCCGGGGAGCCTCCGGCGGGCCTACCCTGCTCCCCTGAGCCGCGCCACCGGCTCACCCTTCGCGCCACCCGAGGTCGACATGGCTGCTCCGCTCCGCATCCTCGTCCCGCTCCTCTCCGCCGTCGTCCTGGCCGCCGGCGCCGCCGCTCCTGCCAGCGGCTCGCCGCCGGGCGCCTCCGCCGCGGCGGGCACCGTGCGGATGACGGGCGTCGTGCTGCGCACCCCCGCCGAGCCGGGCCAGCCCGCCCGCACCGGGCTGCGCGTGGGCAGCCGGCTCGTCGCGACGAGCGGTGCCGGCATCGAGCGCACCCCGGCCGGCTCGCAGGTCACCGTCGACGTCGGTGTCCCGCCGACGGCCGGCCCGTCGGGCGACCGGGTCGCCGCGAGCATCGACGCCGCGTCGCGGCAGGGCGCGCCCGCGCTCGCCGTGCAGCGGGTCGTCAGCTCGACTCCCCCGGTCGCGCAGGCGTACACGCCCGCGACCCGGGCGCTGACGATGGTCAACGTCACCCCGCGGGGAGCCACCCCGGACCCGATCGGCACCCCCGCCCTCACCACCCAGGTGAGCGCGTCGAGCACCTTCTGGCAGCAGCAGTCCCGCGGCGAGCTGCGCCTGGCGATGTCGGGCGCGCTGCGCCCGTCGTACACCGCGTCGGTCGACTGCTCCGACCCCTTCGCCCTGTGGGACGAGGCCGCCCGCCGCACCGGGTACGTCGACGCCGACAACACCTCGCTCGTCCTCGTGCTGCCCGGCAACGCCGCGTGCTCCTACGGGCTCGGCACGATCGGCGGCTCGCCGAACAGCGGGGGCTACATCTACTACACGGGCGACAGCCCCGACGTCCTCAGCCACGAGGCCGGCCACAACATGTCGCTCATGCACGCCGACCGGCTGGCCTGCCCGACGCCCGACGCCCGCCAGCTCGGCTGGGACGACTTCGGCACGTCGTGCGAGCTCGCCGCCTACGGCGACGGGCAGGACATCATGAGCGTCGACCTCATCGGCTCGCCCTCCCCGATGCTCTCGACGCCCCAGGCGCTGCGCACGGGGATGCTCGAGGCGAGCGCGGCGACCGTGCTGCCCGGCACCGGTACGTCGAGCGTCACCCTGCTGCCGGTCGCCGGGCGGACCGGGCTGCGCTCCGCGCGGGTGACCAACCCCGCGACCGGGGTGACGTACTACGTCGAGTACCGGCGGGCGAGCGGGCTGGACGCCGAGAACGCCTGGGGCCACCGCACCGGCGTGCGGGTGCTGCGGTGGAACTACGACAGCACCAACGAGACCGTCCTGCTCGACCCCTCTCCGACGGGCACGTGGGACGACGCCGACCCGGTGCTCGACGTCGGCGAGACGCTGACGACCTACGACGGAGGTCTGCGCATCCGCACGGTCTCGGCGGGCACGAGCTCGGCGACCGTCGAGGTGACCAGCTCGGTGACGCTGCGCGACTTCACGATGAGCGCCGGTCCGTCGATCAGCGGCACCCGGGGGGTCGGGCGCACGCTCACCGCGAACCGCGGCGCGTGGAGCCCGACGCCGAGCAGCACGAGCTACCGATGGCTGCGCGACGGCGTCGCGATCTCGGGGGCGTACTACAGCACGTACACCCCGCGCACGGCTGATGCCGGCCGGTACCTCAGCGTGCGGGTCACCGTGCGGCGCCTCGGGTACCGCGACGCGACGGCGACGAGCTCGCGGGTCGGCATCCCGATCTACGCGACGACCGCGCCGCGCATCGGGGGCACCGCTCAGGTGGGTCGCACGCTCACCGCGTACGTCGGGTCGTGGACGCCGACGCCGTCGACCTACGGCTACCAGTGGTACCGCGGCAGCACGGCGATCTCCGGGGCCACGGCGAAGACCTACGTCGTGCGCTCCTCCGACGCCGGGGCGAAGATCCGGGCGCGGGTCACCGCGCGACGCACCGGGTACAGCAGCGGGTCGGCGTACACGGCGTACACGGCGGCGGTCACGCGCTGAGGGGGTCGGGAAGGGGGCGAAGGGGGCGTCGCCTCCTCGTCGTGAGGGGCTGACACCGGCCGCTACTACGCTGCCCCCGGGGCCGGACCCGGGCCTCAGGGCGGCGGCCCGACGTCACGCACCGCACAGCTGAGGACCCCATGACCCACCGACCTGTCGTCGGCGCGATCGCCGCGTGCGCTGCCCTCGCCGTGGCCGCCCCGGCCGCCGCCACCCAGAGCCCGTCGACGGTGTCGTCCTCGAGCAGCGCCACGCCGCTCGTCCGGCTCACCGGCACGCTCCTGACGACCGCGGTGGAGCCGGCCCACGGGTCCACGCTCACCCCCGGGCCCGCTCACGCCGCCGTGCGGGTGTCCGGCCGGCTCGTGCCGGTCGACGCCGGGGCCGTCGCCGACGTGCCCTCCGGCAGCCGGGTCACCCTCGACGTGCGCGTGCCCGACCCCGTCGTCGACGCCGCCGAGCAGGGCGACCGGCTGCGGGTGCCGACGCTCGCCGGCCGGACCGCTACCCATGACCTCGGAAGCGCCGACGTCGACGCCGCGAGCGACGACTCCCCCGCCACCGCGGGATCCGACATCGGCCGGGCGACGACAGACCAGGCGATCGCCCCGGGCAGTGAGCCGCTCGCCGTCGAGGAGGTCGTCTCGACCCGGGCCGCCGCGGCCGCGGCGTACACCCCGGCGACCCGTGAGGTCACGGTCGTCAACGTCGTCCCGCGCGGCGGCACCGCCGACCCCGCGACGAGCGCCGAGATCAGCAGCATGGTGAGCGGCACCGACGCCTTCTGGCGGGCCAACTCGCGCAGCACCCTCAAGGTCTCGCTGGCGCGGGTCGCCCCGTCCTTCCGCTCCTCCTACGGGTGCGACGAGCCGTGGAAGATGTGGCAGGACGCCGCCGCCCGGCTCGGGTGGCCCGGCAGCTCGGACACGACGCTCGTGCTCGTGCTGCCCGAGCGTCTGCCCGAGTCGCTGGGCTGCGGGTACGGGCTGGGATCGCTCGGCGAGTCCCCCAACAGCTCGGGCTACGTCTACGGGATGGGCACGGCCGTCGACCTCCTCGCCCACGAGATCGGGCACAACATGTCGCTCGACCACGCCGACGTGCTCACCTGCGAGACGAGGGCGCAGGACGCGGCCGTCAGCCGTGGGCGGTGGCCGAGCCGGTGCAGCGAGTGGGAGTACGCCGACGGCCAGGACATCATGAGCCTCGACGGCGAAGGTCCGTCGGGCATGCTCTCCACCCCCCGCGCGTGGCAGCTGGGGCTGCTCGAGCGCTCCGCCGTCACCTCGGTGCCGAGCGGTCGGACCACGCGGGTCACGCTGCGCCCGCTGGCCGGGCGCACCGGGGTCCGCGGCGCCACCGTCGTCAGCTCCTACTCCGGGGCCCGCTACTGGGTCGAGTACCGCACCCCCGCCGGCCGCGACCGCTACAACACCCTCGGCCAGCGCACCGGCGTCCGCGTGCTGCGCATGGGCCCGAGCGGCACGACGGTCCTGCTCGACCCGACGCCCACGGGCGACATGGACGACGAGCTGCGCCTCACCGCCGGCCGCACGCTGCGCAGCTACGACGGGCGCATCCGGGTCACGACCGTCTCGACCTCGAGCACCGCCGCGGTCGTCGACATCACGGCGTCCTCGAGCGCGACGTCCTTCTCCCGCGTCTCGGCCCCGTGGGTCGCCGGCACCCGGGGCGTCGGCCGGACGCTCACCGCACGCGACGGGGGCTGGCTGCCCGTCCCGGCGTCGTACACCTACCGCTGGTACCGGGGCGGCTCCCCGATCAGCAGCGCGACCGGGCGCACCTACCGCCCGACGACCGCCGACGCGGGCCGCTACCTCTCGGTGCGCGTCATCGCCTCCGGGCCGGGCCTGCTCGCGACGAGCCGCACCTCGGCCGCGGTGGGCATCCCGATCTACGCGACGACCCGGCCAAGCGTCGCGGGCAACCCGCGGGTCGGGCGCACCCTCGAGGCCCGGGTCGGGAGGTGGACCCCGTCACCGACGAGCTACGCCTACCGCTGGTACCGCGACGGCCGGGCGATCTCGGGTGCGACGGGCAAGACCTACCGGGTCACGTCCGTCGACGCCGGGCACCGGCTCCGGGCCGTCGTCACCGCCCGCCGGTCGGGGTACAGCACCGGATCGACCTCGACCTCCTCCACGGCCGCCGTGACCCGCTGACCGTGGCTCTCCCCTTCGCACTCGTCCGCGTCACCGGCGCCTCGATGGAGCCGACGCTGCGCGCCGGCGACCTCCTGCTCGCGCGGCGCGGGGCGAGCGTGCGACCCGGCGACGTCGTGCTGTGCGACCTGCCGCCCGACCCGTGGGGCCGGCCGCGCCCGACCGCCGTCAAGCGCGTCACCGGCACCGACCCCGACGACCCCGGTCGCTGGTGGGTCGAGAGCGACGACCCACGGGCCGGGGTGAGCTCCTTCGACCCGACGGTGGGGTCGCTGCCGCCGGAGGCCGTCCACGCGCGCGTGATCCTGCGAGTCCGTTGCAGGAAGTGGGATCTGCGGGTCCGCCGAGTAGGTCCGGCGCCCGCGCGCGACTAGGTTTGGACGTGGACCTGCCCACCATGACGAGAGGACAGACATGCGTCTGCGTGACCTCCTGCACATCCCCACCGTGAGCGCCCACTGCGACCTGCCCTGCGGTGTCTACGACCCCGCCCAGGCCCGCATCGAGGCCGAGTCGGTCAAGGCCATCATCAAGAAGGTCGCCGACAGCGACGACCCCGACTTCCGCACCCGCGCGGTCGTCATCAAGGAGCAGCGCTCGCAGCTCGTCAAGGAGCACCTGTGGGTGCTCTGGACCGACTACTTCAAGCCGCCGCACTTCGAGAAGTACCCGCAGCTGCACAACCTCGTCAACGAGGCCACGAAGCTCGCCGGCGCCTCGGGCACCAAGGGCGAGTTCGACGAGGCCAAGGCCGACGAGCTCCTTGCGAAGATCGACGAGATCGACAAGATCTTCAAGGAGACCAAGCAGGCCTGATCTCGGCCCGCTGACGAAGGGGGACCCACGCGATCTCGCGCGGGTCCCCCTTCGTCGTGCTCGGGGTCGTCCAGCGCGCGCTCAGCCCTGCGAGACGACCTCGTCGAGCGCCTCGACGACCTCCGGGTCGTACTCGTAGCCCAGCCCGAGGTGGAGCCGCTCGAGGGCGAGGTGGACGACGCGCTGCCCGTGGGCACCCTCGGTGAGGTCGTCGTAGGCGTTGACGACCTTGATGATGCGGGCCTCGACCGGCAGCTCGCGGCCGATCTCGAGCTGCTGGCGGTAGGGCTCGTGGACGGCGGCGAGGACCTCCTCGAGACCGGGGGTGTCGAGCGCGGTCCGGGCGATCCGGCGCGAGGACTCGATGACGGTCTCGAGCGACTGCGGCGACGCGTCGATCGTCATGCCGTGCTCGAGCGGCACCTCCAGACCCACCTGGCCGATGTCGTGGAGCAGCGCCGCGCGCTCGACCGAGTGCAGGCTGCGCTCGGTGAGGCCGAGGCGGCGGCCGACCTCGACGGAGAGGTCGGCGACCCGCTGCGGGTGCCCGGGGCGGCCGCCCGCGGCGATCGCCGGGATGCGCGAGAGCACGACGAGCGCCTCGCCCTGGGCGCGCTGCACCGCGAGGTAGCGCCGCTGCGAGAGCAGCACGAGCGTGACCGGCAGGACGTACAGCGGCAGGGCGACCAGCCCGAGCACCGGGTAGCTCACGGCGATGAGCGGCCCCGAGGCGGCCACCGCGCCCGAGGTCACCGAGTCGAGGAGGAGCGCGCGCTGGGCGCCAGGGGCGCCGACCTCGCGCGAGCCCACCTGGACGAGCACCTGGGCGGTGCGCTCGACGAGCCAGCCGAGGAGCGCGCACAGCAGCAGCAGGGTCGCCGTGGCCGGGCTCGACAGGTCACCGCCCCAGGCCCACTGGAGCAGGGTGCCGCGGTCCTGCGTGGAGATCCCCCGGCAGGCGACCGTCGTGGCCGCCGCGCCGAGGAAGCGTGCGGCCGCCGGGCCGAGCTGCACCGGGCGGCCGAGGAGCCACGCGATGAGCTGGCTGGCGAGGAAGAAGACCCCGAGGATCGCGATGACCCGTGCGGCGGAGGCGAAGCCGCCGGGCGTCACCGCCGGGGTCATGGCCAGAGCGACCGCCGCGGCGGTCGAGATCGGGGCGGCGTGCCGCGAGACCGCGAGGCTCGGCATGACCTCGCCGAGGACGATGCTCGTCCCGGTGATGAGGACGAACCACGTGGGGAAGGACAGCCCGGGCGGGTCGAGGAGCAGGGCGACGCCGAGGACGAGGGCGGCGGTGGCCAGGACGATGCGGGGGCCGACGACCATGAGGGCGCGGGGCGGGCGCAGCCGTCGCTCGCGACCGCCGGGTCGGCTCGGGCCGATCGACGGGTGGGTGCTCGGCGCGCTCATCGGCGCTTCCTCGCGCTCGCGGCGACCCACCGGGTCATCTCGGGATCGGCCTGCTCGACGACGGACCACGACCGGGTGATGAGGTGCAGCTCGTCGTCGTCGACGGGAGCCGGGCGGGACCCGCCCTCGCGCGTCGGCTGGAGGACGGAGGGGTGGCGCTCGGCGATTGTGGTCAGGGCCTCGACGCAGTAGGGGTCGAGGCTGCGGCCGGACTTCTCGGCGCACCGGCGCAGCGCTTCTGCCGTGCTCAGCCCGTCGCCGACGTGCGGCTGGACGAGGCTGACCCAGGTGTCGGCGACGGTGACGATGCGCGCCTCGAGGGGGATGTCGCCGCCGGACCTGCCGTAGGGGTAGCCGCCGCCGTCCCACAGCTCGTGGTGGGCGAGGACGGCAGGAACGGCCGAGCGCAGCGGGCGCACGCCGTGGAGCATCTCGGCGGCGACGTCGGGGTGACGCACGAGGGTGTCGAGGTCGCGCGCCGCGACCTGCTCCTCGAGCAGACGTGCGCGGTCGAGCGAGAGCAGACCGATGTCGTGCAGGGCACCCGAGGAGCGCACCGCCTCGACCTCGCGATACGACAGCGCGAGCTCCTCGGCGACGGCCGTCGCGACGCGGGCGCACAGCTCGGCGTCGGCGCGTGCGCCCGGGGCGCGGATGTCGAGCGCCTCGACGAGACCCTGGAGCATCGTCTCGTAGACCTGGTGCTCACGCGTGTACTGCATCAGGCCCCATTGCGCGAGGACGAGCGTGGGCAGCAGCAGCACCACGGCGAACCAGCCGAGACCGACGGGGTCCCAGAGCAGGACGAGGAGGTACGCCGTGATGCCGTACCCGAGGTAGGCCGGCGTGATCTGCGGCGAGAGCCCGGCGATGATCGTGCTCACCGGGGTGCCCTCGGTGATCCGCAGGATGCCTGCAAGGCTCAGCAGGTTGGTCAGGCCCAGACCGAGTGCGAGGAGCGCTGCCCCCAGTGCGATAGAGGCCGGTGACGAGCCCGACGACAAGGTCCCGGGCAGGACGGTCGTCGCCAGACCGGACCCGACGAAGACGCCGAGGACAGGCCATGACGCGTTGAAGGCAAACCGGCTGACGCTGCGGCGGTAGACCCATGCCGTCGAGATCCCATGGATCAGCATCGCCCCCGCAGGACCGACGAGCTGCACCGAGGCGAGCAGCACGACCGAGTGCAGCTGGATCGACACGTGCCTGATCGGCAAATTAGGGATGGCACGGGCGACGAAAGCGAGGAGCAGCAGCGGAACGGCCGCTCCCAGACGGTCCGGTAGCCCCCAGGTGACGGCTGCCAGAACGACGCTCGCGCTGCTGGCAGCAGCCAGCAGCGCGAGGTACAGGTTGGTCCCGCGCTCGACAGATGAGGTCATCTACGCGCGGGACGTGACGTCAGATCCAGTCGAAACCGCGGACGATCTTCGGAGCAGCAGAGGACGCGTCGTCCGCCGAAGCGGCCGAGGCGGCAGCGACACCACCGATGAGGGCCGCGACGGCCAGGGCGAAGGCGACAACAGTGCGCTTCATGATCACACCACACTTTCGAGATAACCCGGGAGGGGACCGGGGGCGGACCGTAGCCGCGCCTCAGTGGCGTGCGCTGGTCTCGTGTCCGCACGGTAATCTTGCCACAGCGGGTCATGAATCCGTATGGGATAGTTGAAGAAATCACCAAACCGGATGCGTCCCGTCCGGCACGACGGAGGAGGTCCCCCATGAGCAAGCGCGCGCGCAAGCGTCGGTCCCGCAAGGGCAAGGCCGCGAACCACGGTCGCAAGCCCAACGCCTGACCGGCCCGTCCCCGCAGGGGACGACGAAGGGGGCGCCCCACCATCTGGTGGGGCGCCCCCTTCGTCATGCCCGAGCCCTGCTCGAGCCGGCTCAGCCGGGGAAGCCCTCGGGGTTGGCCGACTGCCAGCGCCACGTGTCGGCGCACATGTCCTCGATGGTGCGGGTGGCCCGCCAGCCGAGCTCGCGCTCGGCGCGCTCGGTGCCGGCGTAGACGACGGCGAGGTCGCCCGCGCGCCGGGGCGCGATGTCGTAGGGCACCTGCGCACCGCTCGCCCGCTCGAAGGCGTCGACCATCTGCAGCACCGAGGTCCCCTGCCCCGTGCCGAGGTTCCAGGCGCGCGCCCCGATCTCGGGGTGCTCGGCGAGGTGGTCGAGCGCCGCGACGTGGCCCTCGGCGAGGTCGACGACGTGGATGTAGTCGCGCTCGGCGGTGCCGTCGGCCGTCGGGTAGTCGTCGCCGAAGACGGCAAGCCGCTCGCGGCGGCCGACCGCGACCTGGGAGATGAAGGGCATGAGGTTGTTCGGGATACCCTGCGGGTCCTCGCCGATCCGGCCCGACACGTGCGCGCCGACCGGGTTGAAGTAGCGCAGCAGCGCGACCTGGAAGCCCGGGGAGGCGGCGGCGACGTCGGTGAGGATCTGCTCCTGCATGACCTTCGTCCACCCGTACGGGTTGGTCGCCGAGGTCGGCAGCTCCTCCGTCATCGGCACGGGAGCGCCCTCGCCGTAGACCGTCGCCGATGACGAGAAGACGAGGCGGCGCACGTCGTGCCGCTCCATCGCCCGCACGAGCGAGAAGGTCGAGCCGATGTTGTTGCCGTAGTACTCGAGCGGCTGCTCGGTGGACTCCCCCACGGCCTTGAGCCCGGCGAAGTGGATCACCGCGTCGAAGTGCTCGTCGGCGAAGAGCTGGGCGGTCTTGTCCTCGTCGCGCAGGTCGAAGCCGTGCACGGTGATCGCCGCGCCCGAGAGCTCCTCGAGCCGGGCGACGACCGTGGGCTTGGAGTTGACGAAGCTGTCGACGACGACGGGCTCGTGCCCGGCCGCGAGGAGCGAGAGGACGGTGTGCGAGCCGATGTAGCCGGCGCCGCCGGTGACGAGGACGCGCATCCGCTCAGCCGTCGTAGCGGATCTCGGTGTACTCCTGCACGACCCCGCCGTCGACGGAGTAGGTGCTGAAGGACTGCATGATCGTCGTCCGCAGCGCGGCCGGCGCCTGCTCGCGACCGCACGAGCGCTTGACGAGCGCCTTGACCATGCGCTCGAGGTCGTGCTCGTCGAGGCAGGGCTGGCACCCGCGCAGGTGCTCGGCGATCCGCTCGTGGTCGGCCTCGGTCATCTCGCCGTCGAGGTACTCCATGATCCGGTACATCGTCTCGGAGCAGTCGACATGGTCCTCGGCGTGCTCGCTCATGACGTCCCCCCTTCGCGTCCGGTGGTCTCCTGGGCCGCGCCACCGATCCCTCGGTCGCGCGCGTAGTCGGCGAGCTTCTCGCGCAGCAGACGGCGCCCGCGGTGCAGGCGCGACATCACGGTGCCGATGGGCGTGCCCATGATCTCGGCGATCTCCTTGTAGGCGAAGCCCTCGACGTCGGCGAGGTAGACCGCCATGCGGAAGTCGTCCGGCAGGTCCTGCAGCGCCCGCGTCACCTCGGTGTCGGGCATGTGGTCGAGCGCCTCGACCTCCGCGCTGCGCAGCCCACGGCTCGTGTGCGACTCGGCCTGGTGCAGCTGGTAGTCCTCGACCTCGGGGCTGCTCGACTGCTTGGGCTCGCGCTGCTTCTTGCGGTACGTGTTGATGTAGGTGTTGGTGAGGATGCGGTACATCCACGCCTTGAGGTTGGTGCCCGGGCGGTACTGGTGGAAGGCCGCGTAGGCCTTCGCGTACGTCTCCTGGACGAGGTCCTCAGCGTCGGTCGGGTTGCGCGTCGTGCGCATGGCCGCGGAGTAGAGCTGGTCGAGCAGGGGCATGGCCTCGCGCTCGAAGCGGGCTCGACGCTCCTCGGGCGACTCGGACGAGACGTCGACGCCGGCATCGGCGGCAGCCTGCTCCTCGTCGCTGAGCGGTGGGGTGATCGGCTTGGTCATCGCGCTCCAGCCTAGCGGGGCGCTGGTGCGGTCGACGGCGGGCAGCACGAGCACGTGGTGGCCTCTCGCAGTCGGGACAGGGTCGCTCATCTCAACATCCCTCCCCCACCCGGCATTCCCCCGCCCGCGCGATGCCCCGCCCCCCCTTCGCCGAGGTATGGCAATCGGTCCGCTGACACCTGCGGATCCCGGCAGATCTCCATACCTCGGCGATCCACAGGGGCGCTGCGGCCGGGTCCTCGGTCCACAGGCGGGCGGACCCGTCTCGCGCGGGGGCGGGCGAAGGGGGAGAACCGAGCCATGGACCTCCCGGTCGCCCTCGGCGACGCCTTCACCCTCGAGCACGCGCGAGCGCAGGAGCGCACGGGCGCCTTCCGCTCCGGCTTCGACATCCCGTCCTCCGGCATCCGGGTGCGGCGCGGGGTCGAGCTCACGCTGCCCGAGCGGCTGGGGCTCCTGCGCGCGGTGCTACCACCTGACATCGCCTTCTCCCACGACACCGCGGCCGAGCTCTGGGGCCTGCCCCTCCCCGCTCGGGGCGCGGCGCCCGACCCCTCGGTGCACGTGATCCGACCGATCCACCGACCCCCCGTCGTGCGGCGAGGAGTCGTCTCGCACAAGGGCATCGGCACTCGTGACATCGCCGAGGTCGAGGGCCTGCCGGTGACGACGGTCGTCGACACGTGGTGCGACCTCGCCGCCAGCTGGTCCCGGGCAGCCCTCGTCGCCGCCGGCGACGTCCTGGTGCGCGAGCACGGTGACGAGCACCTGCGCGAGCTCGTCAGCGACCTTCGCGGCTGCCGCGGCGTGCGGACCATGCGCGAGCTGCTGCCCCTGCTCCGCGCGAGGTCCGCGTCACCTACCGAGTCGCAGGCCCGGCTCGTCTTCCACGACGCGGGGCTGCCCGAGCCGGAGCTCAACGTCGAGATCTTCGACGACGTCGGCGGCGGGCTCGCCACCCCCGACTTCACCTGGCGCGCCCAGAAGGTCGTCGGGGAGTACGACGGCGACCAGCACCGCACGGATCGCACCGCGTGGCAGTACGAGCGAGATCGCCGTGCGCGCCTCGAGGACCACGGGTGGACCTATGTCGAGATGGCCTACATCCACCTCGTCGACCCGGCGCGGCGAGAGCAGCTCGTCCGTCGTCTCGCGGCGCACCTGCTCTGAGGCCGGTCGCGCCGACGCCTCACGGCTGACCGCGCGCCCCCTTCGCCCGTCCCCCCTTCGCCCC
This sequence comes from Janibacter melonis, assembly GCF_003721155.3. Classification (NCBI taxonomy): domain Bacteria; kingdom Bacillati; phylum Actinomycetota; class Actinomycetes; order Micrococcales; family Intrasporangiaceae; genus Janibacter; species Janibacter melonis. The sequence goes on from NZ_CP044548.2 coordinate 1,577,198, forward strand.
TCGCGCTCCCCCTTCGCCCCTCGCCGAGGTATGGCAATCGGCCCTGATCCACGCTGGATCAGGGCCGATTGCCATACCTCGGCGGGGCTGGGGGGACCCGGGCCCGGAGGTGGCGGGGCTGGGACGACCGAGCCCGAAAGGGGCGGGTCGGGTCAGGCGTAGATGTGCCGGGTGGCGCGGGCGCGCTTCTTCAGGCCCTTCATCCCCTGGGTGGCGAGGATCTTCAGGGTCTGCGCCGAGCTCGTCGCGTTCGGGCGCGAGAGGCGGAAGATCTCCGACCACGCGGAGGCGACCTGGCGGGGCAGGCTGCCCTCGACGTAGGTGAGGTCGTACTTCTCGAAGAGGGCGCGCACCTTCGGCTGGACCTCGGCGAGCTTGATGCTCGGCATGTCCGGGAAGAGGTGGTGCTCGACCTGGTGGCTGAGGTAGCCGGTCATGACGTGCATCGCGCGGCCGCCGCTGATGTTGGCCGAGCCGAGCATCTGACGCAGGTACCACTCGCCGCGGGTCTCGCCGTCGATCGAGGTCTTCGTGAAGGTCTCGACGCCGGACGGGAAGTGCCCGCACATGATGACGCTGTGCGTCCAGTAGTTGCGCACGACGTTGGAGACGACGTTCGCGGCGAGGGTCGGCAGGAAGTTCGGGCCCGACAGCAGCGGCCACAGCACGTAGTCGCGCGCGGCGAGCTTCTTGATCTTGTTGACGACGACCTTCGCGTCCCGCTGGAACTCCGGGTTGGACTTGCGGCCCTTCCAGTTCTTGCCGAGCTCGAGGTCGTAGGCGGCGATGCCGTACTCGAAGAAGGTCGCGTTGACGGCGTTGAGCAGCGGCTGCGCGAGGTAGATCGGGTACCACTTCTGGGCGTCGTCGACGCGCATGATCCCGTAGCCGAGGTCGTTGTCCTTGCCGACGACGTTCGTGTACGTGTGGTGGACCTCGTTGTGGCTGTGCTTCCAGTGCTCCGAGGGCGAGACGTTGTCCCACTCCCACACGCTCGAGTGGATCTTCGGGTCACGCATCCAGTCCCACTGGCCGTGCATGATGTTGTGCCCGATCTCCATGTTGTCGAGGATCTTGGCGACGGACAGTCCGGCGGTGCCGACCACCCAGGCGATCGGGTTGCCGGAGAAGAGCAGGACGCCCCGGCTACCGATCTCGAGGTAGCGCTGGGTCGCGATGATCTTGCGGATGTAGGCGGCCTCGCGCTCGCCGAGCGAGTCCATCGCCTCGCGGCGGATCTCGTCGAGCTCGCGGCCGAGCTCCTCGATCTGCTCGGGGCTCAGGTGCGAGATGGGGCTCGGCGTCGCGTTGACGACAGTGTGGATCTCCTCCGACCGGCCGCCGGTGATACGGGCGTCGGTGCGGGTGGGGGTGCGCTCCAGGGTGGCAGTCATGCTCGCTCCTTCTGCTGGATCGTGCAGGCGCCCGCGGCGGCCGAGATGCAGGTCTGCACCTTCACGGGCGGGTCGTCGGTCGTGGTCTCGGTGACGATGCCGGTGCGCAGGTCGCGCACCGCGCCGTCGGTCAGGGGCAGGACGCAGCCCATGCAGATGCCCATCCGGCACCCGCTGGGCATGAGGACGCCGGCGTCCTCGGCGGCGTCGAGGATGGTCGTGGCGCCGTCGACCTCGAAGGTCGGGCTGGCCGTGGGCCGGGCGGTGTCGAGCATCGTCACCGAGCCGCCGTCGCCGGTCACGGCGAGGACGGGGCGGAATCGCTCGACGTGCATGGCCTCGGTGAGGCCGTGGCCGGCGAAGTGCTCCTCGAAGGCGTCGAGCATCGGCGTCGGGCCGCAGGCCCAGGCCTGCCGCTCGCGCCAGTCGGGCACGACGTCGTCGAGCATCTGCGGCGAGAGCATGCCCTCGTCGTCGGTGTGCCGGACGACGACCCGCACGCCGGGGCGCTCGGCGGCCAGCTCGGCGGCGAAGATGACGTCGGCCGGCGTCGGCGCGCTGTGCAGCAGCACGACGTCGGTGCCCGACAGGTCGTGGCTGCGCAGCATGCCCATGACGGGGGTGATGCCGGAGCCGCCGGTGACGAAGAGGAGGCGCTCCGGGAGCACCTCGGGCAGGACGAAGTCGCCGCTGGCCTGGTCGAGCATGACGAGGGTGCCGGGGCGGGCGTCGTGCACGAGGTGGCGGCTGACGAGACCGTCGGCCATCGCCTTGACGGTGATGGTGATGAGCCCGTCGGTGCGGTCGGCCGGCGAGGTGATCGAGTAGGCGCGCCAGCGACGCACCCCGTCGATGTCGATGCCGAGGCGGATGTACTGACCGGCGCGGTGGCCGGCCCAGTCGCGACCGGGGCGCAGGGTGATCGTCGCGGCGTCCGCGGTCTCGGGGGTGATGGCGACGACCCGGGCGCGCAGCTCGGCGCCGGCGCGCAGCGGCGCGACCATGTCGAGGTAGTCCGTCGGCAGCAGCGGGGCGGCGAGGACCTCGGCGACGCGGGTCGCGGAGGTGCGCAGCCGGGCGAAGGGGGAGCCGGCCACGCGGTCGGGTCGGGCATCAGTGGTCATACATCCATGATGTCGGTCCGGACCCCCCGCGGGACTGTCCACCCGGCGTAGTCTTCACCTCCAGATGTTGTGCGCAACGAACAAGATCGAGGTGGATGTGGTGCCGGACACCCCCAAGACCCGCTCTCAGGGCAGTAGCGAGCGGACCCGCACGTCGTCCCCGTCGCCGCCCCCCGCGGCCACCCGTACGGCTGCACAGGCGGCCGAGCTCGCCCTCGACGAGCAGACCGCGCGCTCCCTTCGCTCCCACCTGCCGGAGGTCGCCGAGTCGGTCATCGCCGCGATCATCGAGGAGGTCCCGTCCTACAGCGCGCCCTTCCAGGGCCGGATGGGCCGGGTCATCGAGCAGGCGGTGCGCACCTCGCTCGACTCCTTCCTCGACGCGGCCTCGGCGGCGTCGGCGTCGGGCGCGAGAGAGGGCGAGCAGACCTCGATCGGGGTCGGGGTGCAGGCCGCCGAGCAGCTCGGCCGTGCCGAGGCCCGCGCCGGCCGACCGGTCGACGCCCTGCTGTCGGCCTACCGCGTCGGCGCCCGGGTCTCGTGGCGCGAGGTCTCGCGCATGGCCGTCGCCCAGGGCGCCGAGGCCGCGACGCTCGGACGCTTCGCCGAGGTCGTCTTCACCTACATCGACGAGCTGTCGGCCGCGAGCGTCGCCGGGCACAACGCCGAGACGCACACCGCCGAGCGCGCGCGCATCGTCAACCTCGACCGGCTCGTGCGCAGCCTGCTCGTCGGCGCCCCGGAGACCCGGCTCGTCGAGGCCGCGCAGCTCGCGCGATGGACCCCGGCGCGCACCTTGACCGTGGTCCTCGTCGCCGGCGAGCGCGCGCTCAACACCGCGGCGATGCTCGACCCGCGCACGCTCTCGCTCGGCGAGGACCTGCCGCCGGTGCGGGGGCTCCCCGCCCCGGACCGCGTCGCCGCCCTCCTCGTGCCCGACGCCGGCGGCCGGGCCCGCGGCGCCCTGCTCGACCTGCTCTCCGGGCGCGACGCCGTCGTCGGCCCCGCCGTCCCGTGGACCGAGGCCGACCGCTCCTACGCCCGGGCGGTGCGGGCCGCGGTGCTCCCCCGCGAGAGCGGCACCGTCCTCGACACCGACGCGCACCTCGCCCAGATCGTCCTCGCCGCCGACCCCGAGACCCTCGCCGACCTGCGCGAGTCGGCGCTCGCCCCCTTCGCCGATCTCACCGAGGGCAGCGCCGAGCGGCTCGCCGAGACCCTGCGGGCCTGGCTGCTGCTCCAGGGCCGGCGCGAGCTCGTCGCCGAGGCGCTCCACGTGCACCCGCAGACGGTGCGCTACCGCATGGGGCAGGTGCGCGAGCTGCTCGGCGACCGGCTGCAGGACCCCGACGCCGTGCTCGAGCTCGTGCTCGCCCTCAGCGCGCGACCGAGCTGACGAAGGCGGTCACCGCCGGCACGACGTCGCGCTGCGGGGCGGTGAGGCTGTGGGTGCCCGCCACCTCGCTGACGACGACGGAGCGCACGCGCTCGCCGAGCGCCTCGCAGACGTCCTGCGGCCCGCCGAAGGGGTCGGCGCGCCCCTGCACGACGGCGAGCGGCAGACCGGACTCGACCGGGGCGAGGAGCTCGCCGACGCGGCTGTGCCCGAGGTCCTTGCCGGGCGGCACGAGGGGGAAGGACAGCGCGAGGACAGCGTCGGCGTCGACCGCGACGCACGTGCGGCACGCGACCCGGGCGCCCGCGCTGCGACCGCCGACGACGAGCGGGCGGGGCAGCGCCCAGCGGCCCCGGGTGAGCGAGCCGAGCAGCGGGACCCAGGCCGCGTCGAGACGTGAGGGTGGCGAGGCGACCCGCCGGCCCGCGACGCGCCACGGCATCTCGACGAGGGCGACGGTCCACCCGAGCGAGGGCAGTGCCTGCGCGATCGCCTGGAGGTCGGTGGCGTCGACCCCGCCGCCCGCCCCGTGGGTGAGCACGACCGACCCCGCGTCGCCGCGCGGGCCGAGGTGGACCCGCGCCGGACCCTCCGGCGTCTCGACGGCGCGCTGCCTCATCCGCCGATCACCTCGCCGGTCTCCGGGTCGACGACACCGACGAGCTGCGAGGTCGGGATCGGCTCGACGAGGCCGGGGCCGTTGCCGGCGCTGCCGTTGACCGCGGTCGAGACGGGGTGCGCCGCGAGGCGCCCGGGCAGGCTGATGTCGAGCATCTCCTGGACGTGACCAGGATCGGTGAGGTGCGGGTCGAGCCAGTCGTCCCAGACGTCCGGGTCGAGGACGAGCGGCTGGCGGTCGTGGATGCGGTCCATCCCGGGGTCGGCCGCGGTCGTCACGACGGCGAAGGTGGTCAGCCAGGCGGCCGGGTCGTCGGGGTCGGCGACGCCCGGGTCGCGCCAGAACTCGTAGAGCCCGGCGAGCGCGAGCGGGGCGTCGTCGCCGCGGTGGATGTAGAAGGGCTGCTTGCGCGGCTTGCCCTTCGCGTCGAGGGCGACCGGCGAGCGCTGCCACTCGTACCAGCCGTCGGCGGGCACGAGACAGCGCCGGCTCGTCGCCGCCTTCGCGTAGGACGACTTCTCCAGCGCGGTCTCGGCGCGGGCGTTGATCATCCGGATGCCGACCGAGGGGTCCTTCGACCAGCTCGGCACGAGACCCCACGTCATGAGGCGCAGCTGGCGGGCGGGCTCCCCCTTCGTGCCGTCCTCCTCGCGTACCGCCCGGGTGAGCACGACACGGGCCTGCTTCGTCGGCGCGACGTTCCAGTCCGGGGTGCCCGGTGGCGGCTGCTGCGGGTTCTTCAGCACGGAGCGGCTCGGCTCCGCGGTGCGGTCGAGCTCGACCTGCAGCGCAGCGACGATCTCCTCCATCTCGGCCGATGCCGCATAACGCCCGCACATGCGGGTCAGCCTAGGCACCCCGCGAGGATCACCAGTCCCGCAAGACGTCATACGGTAGGCGCGTACCTGTCCAGCGACCCAGGAGTGACCATGCTCGTCCGACGACTCGCCCGTCCGATGCTCAGCGCCATCTTCATCTCCGGCGGCATCGGCGCCCTCCGCCACGCGCAGGGCCACGAGCCCATGACCGAGAACGTCAAGCCCTTCCTGAAGAAGATCGGCGTGCCGACCGACGACATGGAGACCCTCATCCGCGCCAACGGCGCCGTGATGGTCGGTGCCGGTGCCCTCCTCGCGATCGGCCGCCTCCCCCGCCTGTCCAGCCTGGCCCTGCTCGTCTCGCTCGTCCCGACCACGGCCACCCACGACTTCTGGGCGCAGAGCGACCCGCAGGCCAAGCAGATGCAGCAGATCCAGTTCTTCAAGAACCTCGGTCTGGCCGGCGGCCTGCTCCTCGCCGCGGTCGACACCGAGGGCAAGCCCGGTCTCGGCTACCGCGCGAAGATGGCCGGCGACAGCCTCGGCCGCTCCGCCCACACCGCCAAGCTCGAGGCCCGGCTCGCCGCCGCGAACGCCAAGAGCGCCCTGAGCTGACCCGCATGGATCATCCCGACTGGTCGGCGCCGGCGAGCCCCGGTCCCCTCGACGCCAGGGTCGCCCTGCCCGGCAGCAAGTCCCTGACGAACAGGTACCTCGTCCTCGCCGCGCTGGCCAGCGGCACCTCCCGGCTGCGCGCCCCGCTGCGCTCGCGCGACACCGAGCTCATGGCCCAGGCGCTGCGCGCGCTCGGGACCGGGGTCGAGGACGCGACGGCCGCGCGCGGCGCCCTCGCCCCGGACTGGATCATCACCCCGTCGGCGCTGCGCGGTGGCGGTGAGGTCGACTGCGGCCTCGCCGGCACCGTCATGCGCTTCGTCCCGCCGGTCGCGGCGCTGTGCGACGGGCCCGTGGCCTTCGACGGCGACGAGCACGCGCGGGTGCGCCCGATGGCGGCGGTGCTCGACGCGCTGCGCGACCTCGGCGTGCGCGTCGAGGACGACGGCCGGGGCGCGCTGCCCTTCGTCGTCCACGGCACCGGGTCGGTGCGCGGCGGCCGGGTCGTCATGGACGCCTCGGCCTCCTCGCAGTACGTCTCGGCGCTGCTCCTCGCGGGGTCCCGCTTCGAGGAGGGGATCACCGTCGTGCACGAGGGCGGCCCGCTGCCCTCCCTCCCCCACGTCGAGATGACCGTCGAGGCGCTGCGCGACGCCGGCGCGGTCGTCGACGACTCCGAGCCGAGCACGTGGCACGTCGAGCCCGGCGAGCTGCTGCCGCTCGACGTCACGGTCGAGCCCGACCTGTCCAACGCCGCCCCCTTCGTCGCCGCGGCCCTCGTCTGCGGCGGCACGGTGAGGGTGCCGCACTGGCCTCAGCACACGACGCAGGCCGGCGACCGGATCCGCGAGCTGCTCGCGGGCATGGGCGCCGAGGTCGTGCGCGAGGGCCAGGACCTGCGGGTCACCGGTCACGGCCAGGTCGGAGCCTTCGACGTCGACCTGCACGACACCGCCGAGCTCACGCCCGTCGTCGCCGCGCTCGGGGCGCTCGCCGACGGCCCGTGCCGCATCCGCGGGGTCGCCCACATCCGCGGCCACGAGACCGACCGGCTCGCCGCCCTGCGCACCGAGCTCGAGGGCTTCGGGGTCGGGGTGGAGGAGCTCGAGGACGGGCTCGTCATCCGACCGGCGCCGTTGCGGGCGCACTCGATGCGCACCTACGCCGACCACCGCATGGTCATGGCCGGTGCGGTCCTCGCGCTGCGCGCGCCCGGCACGGTCGTGCTCGACCCCGGCACCGTGGCCAAGACCCTGCCGAGCTTCACCGGCCTGTGGTCGGACATGCTCGGGCAGCGCTGATGCCGGGCCGGGGACGCGTCTACGACGAGCGCGACGTCCGCGTCCGGCCCAGCCGCCGCGGCACCCGCCCGCGCACGAAGGAGCGTCCCGCCCACGACGACGCCGTCGTCGGCATGGTCACGGCCGTCGACCGCGGCCGGTGGACGACCCTCGTGCCGGCCGACGCCGCCGGGCCCGAGCGGGTCGTCATCGCCATGCGGGCGCGCGAGCTGGGGCGCAGCCCCGTCGTCGTCGGCGACGAGGTGGGCATGGTCGGCGACACCTCCGGCGTCGAGGGGTCGCTGGCCCGGATCGTGCGCATCCAGGAGCGCCGCACGCTGCTGCGCCGCACCGCCGACGACACCGATCCCTTCGAGCGGGCGATCGTCGCCAACGCCGACCAGCTCGTCGTCGTCTCGGCCCTGGCCAACCCCGAGCCGCGTCCCCGCCTCATCGACCGCTGCCTCGTCGCGGCGTACGACGCAGGTCTGGACCCGCTGCTCGTCCTCACGAAGTCCGATCTCGCGAGCGGCGAGGACTTCCTCGCCCAGTACGCCCCGCTCGACGTGCCGCACGTGACGACCGCCGTGCTCGAGCCGGGCAGCGAGGGCCTCGCCGACCTGCAGCATCGGCTCGCCGGTCGGATGAGCGTGCTCGTCGGTCACTCCGGCGTCGGCAAGTCCACGCTCGTCAACGCGCTCGTGCCCGACGCCGGGCGAGCCATCGGTCACGTCAACGACGTCACCGGGCGCGGCCGCCACACCTCGACCTCCGCCGTCGGCCTGCGCCTGCCGCCCCTCGACGGGTCGGACGACGCCCAGGGCAAGGACACCCCGTCGTCCGGGTGGATCATCGACACCCCGGGCATCCGCTCCTTCGGTCTCGCGCACGTCGAGCCCGACCGGATCATCGGGCACTTCCCCGAGCTGTCGCAGGGCGCCGAGGAGGGATGCCCGCGCGGGTGCACGCACGACGAGCCCGACTGCGGGCTCGACGAGTGGGTGGAGCAGGGGCACGCCGGGCCCAACGGCGAGCAGCGGCTGGACTCCTTCCGACGCCTGCTGCGCGCCCGCACGCCGCAGACCGGGGACTGAGGGGTCCCGGGGACGGGGCCGCCCGTCGGCTACGTTGACCGGCATGGATCCCAGCCCCTACGGAGACGACCTGCGCCTGGCGCACGTGCTCGCCGACCAGGTCGAGCCGATCACCATGGGGCGCTTCCGCGCCAGCGACCTCGTCGTCGAGTCCAAGCCCGACCTCACCCCGGTGACCCAGGCCGACCGCGACTGCGAGGCGACGATCCGCTCCCAGCTCTCGCGCTACCGCAACCGCGACGCCGTCATCGGCGAGGAGTTCGAGCCGACGGGGCACAGCAAGCGGCAGTGGGTCATCGACCCCATCGACGGCACGAAGAACTACGTGCGGGGCGTGCCCGTGTGGGCCACGCTCATCGGGCTCGTCGAGGACGGCGAGTGCGTCATGGGCCTGGTCTCGGCCCCGGCGCTCGGCCGACGCTGGTGGGCGGCGAAGGGTGCCGGCGCGTGGTCCGGCCGCTCGCTCGCCAAGGCCGAGCAGATCCACGTCTCGAAGGTCGGCGAGGTCTCCGACAGCTCCTTCTCGTACTCCTCGATCGACGGGTGGCGCGAGGCCGGACGCGGCATGTCCTTCCTGCGGCTGACCTCCGAGGTGTGGCGCACGCGGGCGTACGGGGACTTCTGGTCCTACATGCTCCTCGCCGAGGGCGCGGTCGACGCCGCCGCGGAGCCCGAGCTCGAGCTCTACGACATGGGGGCGCTCGTCGCGATCGTCACCGAGGCCGGTGGGCGCTTCACCTCGCTCGAGGGCGAGGACGGCCCGTGGGGTGGCAACGCCCTGGCGACGAACGGCCTGCTCCACGACGCCTACCTCGATCGTCTCGCCCCCGACGAGTCCTGACGCGAGCTACCACGCAGTACTGGTGGTGATCACGACCAGTACTGCGTGGTAGCCGGAGGGGTAGGCGGCGTCAGGCGGGGACGACGCTCACGGGACCGATGCCGAGGGCCTCGACCTCGTCGCGGTACGCGGAGGCGTCGCCGACGACGACGACGGTCCAGTCGGTGCCCACGTCCTCGCGCCACGCGGCGTCGAGGTCTTCCGGGGTGAGCCGGCGCATCGCGGCGACCGTGTCGGAGGTGAAGGTGAGCGGGAGCCCGTCGGCCGCGAGGTGGGCCAGCTCGTCGGCGAGCGCGTCGGCGGTCGCGTACCGGCCCGGCGCGGTGAGCGTCATGAAGTCCACGCCCGACGTCGCCTCGACCGGGGTCACCCCGTCGGCGACGCCGCGCAGGATCTCGTCGAGGAGGCGAAGGGAGTCGACCGTCGCGTCGGCGCGCACCGACCCTGAGACGACGAAGGTGCCGCCGACCTGGCGCGGGCGGAAGCCGCTGCGGATGCCGTAGGTGTAACCCTTCTCCTCGCGCAGGACCGCGTCCATCCGGGCGTTGGGGGCTCCGCCGATGACGTAGCCGAGCACCGGGAAGGCCGGCCACCGCGGCGCCCGGCGGTCGGGGCCGGACGTCGCGAGGATGAGCTCGGACTGCACCGAGCCGGGGCGGTCGACGAGGACGACCCGCGCGGCGTCCTGCGCCCGCGGGGCGGGCACGCGCTCCCACTCCTGCGCCGGGCCCGGCGTCGTCCACGATCCGAGGCTGGCCTCGAGCAGGCCGTCGACGTCGACGTCGGTGAGGTCCCCGGCGACGACGACGGTGCCGCCGTGGGGGTGGACGTGCTCGCGGTGGAAGGCGACGACGTCGTCACGGGTGATCGCGGCGACGCTCTGCGCCGACCCCGCGCCGGGGCGGCTGGCCCGGGTCTGCGGGTCGTAGTACGTCGCGGCCAGCTGGCGCATCGCGCGGTGCGGCGCCGACGCGCGCTCCTGCTCGATGTCCTGCAGCCGGGTGCGCACCGCCCGGGTGACCTCGCCCGGCGCGAAGGCCGGCTCACGCACGATCTCGGTCATAAGGGTGAGCGCCTCGCCGAGATGACGCTGCGGCACGTCGAGGTCGACCCCGAGCGAGCCCTCGCTCATTCCCGCGCCGATCCCGACCCCGAGCCGCTCGAGCATCTCGGAGAGCTCGCGCTGGTCGTGCTGCTGGGTGCCCTCGTCGAGCAGCCCGGCCATGACCCACGCGACGCCCTCGAGCTCACGCGGCTCCGCGCGAAGGGGGAGCGGCAGGGTGAGGCGCACGGATGTCACGTACTGACCGGGCACGTCGAGGACGAGCGCGGTGAGGCCGTTGGGCAGCTCGCGCACGCGCGGCTCGGGGAAGGTCCACTCCCCCGCGGCCGCGACCTCGGGCCGCCCCGGCTGACCGCTCGCCTCGTCGGTGCTCGTCTGGTCGGTGCTCGTCTGGTCGGTGCTCATGCGGCCACCTCCGTGCCGGCGCTCGTGCGGTAGGCGACGACGGCGCGCGCCTGCGGTCGCAACCACCGGGCCGCCGCCGCGCGCACCTCCTCGGCGGTGATCGCCGCTGCCTCGTCGAGGAAGGTGTTGATGTGCTCGGGGTCGTCGTGCAGCGAGGTGTAGTGGCAGATGATGTCGGCCCGCTCGTCCTTTGCCGCGAGCGCGGAGAGCCACGCCCGCTCGGTCTGGGCGAGCACGGCGTCCATCTGCGCAGCGGTCGGCCCCTCCTGCGCGAAGCGCTCGAGCTCCTCGCAGATGCTCGTCTCGACCTCGTCGAGCGAGGCGCCGTCGGCGATGTCGGCGACGACGAGCCCGAGGCTCACCCCGTCGACGAAGCCCATCGCCGTCGACTGCACGTGGTTGGCGCTGCCCTGCTCGCGCACGAGCTGCTGCTCCAGCGGCGAGAAGCTCAGGCCCGCGAGGCAGTCGAGCGCGACGGAGCAAGCAAGGAAGTCCCGCCGGCTCTGCCCCGACTCGGCCGGCAGCCGGAAGGCGAGGTGCAGCCGGTCGTTGGGCACCTCGGCCTCGGTGATCTCGTGGCGCACGGGAGAGGTGAGCGGCTCGAGCTGGGCGAGGGGCTCCCTTCGCGGCTCGGCACGGTGCTCGACCCACCCGAGGTAGCGCTGCGCGAGCTCGAAGCCGCGCTCGGGCGTGACGTCGCCGCACAGCGTGAGCACCGTGTTGTCCGGAGCGTAGTGAGCCCGGAAGAACGCGTGGACGTCCTCGAGGGAGGCGGCGTCGAGGTCCTCCATCGACCCGATCGTCGGGTGGTGGTAGGGGTGACCCTGCGGGAAGACCGTCTCGTACACCGTCGTCATCGCCTGCCCGTAAGGCTGGTTGTCGTAGCGCTGACGCTTCTCCTCCTTGACGACGTCGCGCTGGTTGTCCAGCGCCTCCTGCGTCACGGCGGCCAGGAGTGCGGCGTGCCGGTCGCCCTCGAGCCACAGCGCGAGCTCGAGCGCCCCCGTCGGCACCGTCTCGAAGTAGTTCGTGCGGTCGAACCACGTCGTCGCGTTGAGCCGCCCGCCGACGCCCATGAGCGCCTGGAAGTGCTCGCCCTCGGCGACGTGAGCGCTGCCCTGGAACATCAGGTGCTCGAAGAGGTGCGCGAAGCCGGTGCGGCCGGGCGCCTCGTGACGGCTGCCGACCCCCACCCAGAGGTTGACGGTGACGGTCGGGCTCGTGTGGTCGGGCTGGACGACGACGCGCAGCCCGTTGCCGAGCGTCCTCGTCTCGATCGGGTAGTCCAGGGGCATGGCGTCACCCTAGACGCCGCCCCTGGGCCACCCGCCCGCCAGGACGGGCCGGGCTCAGGCGGCGGAGCCGGCCCCGCCCTCGGCGCGGCTGTCGTCCTCGTCGTGGTCGTCCCGTTCCTCGCCGACGCGCGGCATGCGCGGGTAGGCCGCCTCGTGCCCGAGGTCGTCCATCGCGTTGCGCGCGAAGACCTGCTGCATCGTCATGACGCGCTCGCCGCGGCTGTCGCCGAAGAAGGTGATGAACCAGTTGAGCAGGGTCGACACACGCGTCTTGAAGCCCACCATCGCCATGAGGTGCACGGCGAGCCACGCCATCCACGCGATGAAGCCGCTGAAGTTGATCTTGCCGACGGAGGCGACGGCGGAGAACTTCGAGATCGTCGCCATCGAGCCCTTGTCGCGGTAGACGAAGGGGTCGGCCGGCGCCCTGCCCTCGAGACGCCGCACGATCTGGTCGGCCGCGTAGCGCCCGCCCTGGATCGCGAGCTGGGCGACGCCCGGGTAGCCCTTGAGGTTGACCATGTCGCCGATGACGAAGATCTCGGGATGACCCGGCACGGTGAGGTCGTCCTCGACGTGCACGCGGCCCGCGCGGTCGACCTCGGCACCGGTCTGCTCGGCGACCATCCGGCCGAGGGGCGACCCTGCGACGCCGGCGGCCCACACCTTCGTCATCGCGTCGATGCGTCGACGCTCGCCGCCCTCGTCCTCGACCTCGATGCCGGTCTCGTCGACGTCGACGACCTTCGCGCCGAGCTGGACGTCGATGCCGCGCTTGGTGAGGCTGGTGCGCGCCTTCTCCGAGAGGCGGTCCCCGAAGGTCGGCAGCACCTTCGGCGCCGCGTCGAGGAGCACGACGCGGGCGTCGTGCGGGTCGATCCGGCGGAACTCGCGCTTGAGCGTGCGCTGCGAGACCTCGGCGATCTGGCCGGCCATCTCGACACCCGTCGGGCCCGCGCCGACGACGACGAAGGTGAGCAGCCGCTCGCGCTCCGCCGGGTCGTCGGCGAGCTCGGCGAGCTCGAAGGCCCCGAAGATCCGACCGCGCAGCTCGAGGGCGTTGTCGATGTCCTTCATGCCCGGCGCGTGCCGCGCGTAGTGGTCGTTGCCGAAGTAGGACTGACCGGCGCCGGCGGCGATGACGAGGCTGTCGTAGGGCGTCGTCGTGTCGCGACCGACGGCGCGGTGGGTCACCGTGCGGGCCTCGACGTCGATCGCGTGCACGTCGCCGAGCAGCACCTCGACGTTGGCCTGGTGGGCGAGCACGTCACGCGTCGTCGGGGCGATGTCGCCCTCGGAGAGGATGCCCGTCGCCACCTGGTAGAGCAGCGGCTGGAAGAGGTGGTGGGAGGTGCGCGAGACGAGGGTGACGTCGACATCGGCGCGGGCGAGCGCCTTGGCGGTGAAGAGACCGCCGAAGCCCGATCCGATGATGACGACACGGTGCCGGCCAGTACGTGCGTTCACCCCATCCATTGTGCCCGCCTCCCTCTCCTGGCGACGAAACGGCGGCACCTCGCTGTCCACCCTTCGGTCGGCCGCCTAGTGCAGTCCGTGGCCACGACGACCACGCACGACCCGGGCCGCCCCGCCGTCCCCGCGCACGGTCTCGGCGGCCGCGACGAGGGAGCGTCCCTCGGCCGCCACCCCCGAGGCGTTGCCGATCCAGCGCTGCGGCGAGAGCCGGTGACCGCGGGCGGTGAGCTCCACCCCGATCGGGCTCGTCGCCAGACCCAGGTCCGCCCCTTCGGCGGCGTTGCGCGAGCTGAGCCGGGGTGCCGCGATGGCGTCGACGAGGTCGAGGTCGCGGTCGAGGTAGCCCAGGAGGATCTGGGCGACGCTCGTGATGATCGTCGCGCCACCGGGCGTGCCCGCGGTGACCTCCGGGCGCCCGTCGCGCAGGACGACCGTCGGGCTCATCGACGAGCGCGGCCGCTTGCCGGGACCGGGCAGGTTGGGGTCGGGCACGCCCGGGGTGAGCGGCACGAAGTCGAAGTCGGTGAGCTCGTTGTTGAGCAGGTACCCGTAGCCGGGCACGGTGATGCCCGAGCCGCCGGTCTGCTCGATCGTCAGCGTGTACGAGACGACGTCGCCCCACCGGTCGACGACGTTGAGGTGGGTCGTCGACTGGCCCTGGGTGGGCTGCCCCTGCCGGCCGCCCCCGCCCGGGGCCTCCTCGTAGTCGCCGTCCGGCGAGCCGAAGGGGACGGGCCGGGCCATCGCCCGCTGCGGGTCGAAGAGCAGCGCGCGCTCGCGGGCGTAGCCGGCCGAGAGCAGCTCGTCGACCGGGACGCCGGGCACGTCACCGACGTAGCGGTTGCGGTCGGCGAAGGCGGTGGCGCTCGCCTCGGAGAACCAGTGGTAGTAGTCGGCCTCGGGCAGGTCACGCACCCGTCGCCCGGTGCGCTCCTCGTAGGCGCGCATGAGGAGCAGGATCTGGCCGACGGCGATGCCGCCGGAGCTCGGCACGTCCATGCCGCGCACGTCGTGGTCGCGGTAGCGCACCCGGGTCGGGGCCTGCACCGGCGCCCGGTAGCGCTCGAGGTCACGCATCGTCAGCTGCCCGCGGTAGACGTCGACGCCCGGCGCGGTCGTGGGGTTGCGCACCTCGTCGACGATCGCCCGGGCGACCCGCCCGCGGTAGAGCTCGCCGACGCCGTGACGACGGATGAGGGCGTAGGTGTCGGCGAGATCGGGGTTGCGCATCGTGTCGCCGACCTCGGGGACCCGCCCGCCGGGCAGGTAGACCCGTGCGGTCTCGGGGAAGCGGCGGAAGCGCTCCTCGTTGGACTCGGTGTGGCTGCGGTAGTACGCGTCGACGACGAAGCCGCGACGGGCGAGCTCCTCGGCGGGGCGCAGCAGCTGGCGCAGGCTGCGCCGGCCGAACTGCCGGGCCGCGACCTCCCAGGTCAGCGGGGTGCCGGGGACGCCGACGGACAGCCCGGAGCTCACCGTCGCGTCGAAGGGGAGGGCGGTGCCGGCCCCGTCGGTGAGCGAGGTGTCGGTGAAGCTCGCGGGCGCCGTCTCGCGCCCGTTGATCGTCCACGTCCGCCCGGTGCGGGTCTGGTGGTAGACGAGGAAGCCGCCGCCGCCCAGCCCGCACGAGTACGGCTCGGTGACGCCGAGGGTGGCCGCCATGGCGATCGCGGCGTCGACGGCGTTGCCGCCCGAGCGCAGGACCTGGATGCCCACCTCGCTCGCATAGGGGTCGACGCTCGACACCGCTCCCCCGGAGCCGATCGCCTCGGGCACCTTGAGCGGCTCGGGGACCGGCCGCGGGTGGTGGGGTCGGTGACGGCGGGACGAAGGGGGTGCCGGCGCGGCTCCCGCAGCGGGGGCGGCGAGCGCGCCGACGGCGCCCGCCCCGGTCGCGGTGAGGACGGTACGACGGGAGATCTCGGCCATGTCAGCTCCTGTGATGACGCGGGGTCTCCATCGTGGCCCAGGTCACCCGATCTCGCCTCCGGGGGCCGACGAGCGGTGCAGGATGCGGGGATGACGATCGGTCACGAGCACCCGACGAACCCACCCCAGCTGGTCTGCCCGCTGTGCAGCGGCACGAGCTTCCAGAAGGAGATCGCCAAGAGCGACTCCCGCTGGGGCTTCACGACGCACAAGGTGACGATGATGATCTGCACCCGCTGCGCTCACATCCTGCACTTCTACAACCACCGCTCGATCTTCGACATCGACTGAGCGGGCCGGGCCGGGCCGGGCCGGGTCGGGTCGGATCGGTGATTGTTGAAGGAACAAGTTCTTCGGGTATGTTGCTGGTTAGAGCAACAACCATCAGCGACTCGAAGGACCGCACCATGACCGTCAGCCCCGTCCGCCTCAACCACGCCGTGCTCTTCGTCGCCGACCTCGAGCGCAGCGTCGACTTCTACTCCCGTGCCTTCGGCATGGTCGTCATGGCCCGCGAGTCCCGCGCCGACGCGGCCTTCCTGCGACTGCCCCGATCGGGCAACCACCACGACCTCGGTCTCTTCGGGGTCGGGCAGCAGCCGCCCCGCCCCCGCGGGTCGATCGGTCTGTACCACCTCGCCTGGCAGCTCGACACGATCGACGAGCTGGCGCAGGCCCGCACGACGCTCCTCGAGCTCGGCGCGTACACCGGAGAGTCGAGCCACGGCGCGACGAAGAGCGTCTACGGCGCCGACCCCGACGGCAACGAGTTCGAGATCATGTGGATGCTCCCCCGCGCGAGCTGGGGCGACTTCGAGGACAGCGCCCCGGTCGAGCGCCTCGACCTCGACGCCGACATCGCCCGCTGGGCGGGCGTACGGACCGCCGCCGAGCTCGTCCCGGTGGCCGTGGCGTGAGCGCCACCCCCTTCGCCCCTCCCGTCGTCGCGACCCACGGGTCCACCGACCCGGCCGCCCCGCTCGTCGTGCTGCTGCACGGCCGCGGCTCGGACGAGCAGCAGATCCTCGCGCTGGCGCCGCACCTGCCGACCGGCGTGGCCTACGCGGCGGTCCGCGCCCCTATCGCCGAGGGCGGCGGCTACGCGTGGTTCGCCAACCGCGGCATCGGGCGGCCCCAGGCCGACTCGCTGCGCGAGACAACCGCGTGGTTCGGCCAATGGCTGGACGAGGTCGCCCCCGCCGGGCGCCCCGTCGTCCTCGTGGGCTTCAGCGGTGGCGCGGCCTTCGCGGGCGCGCTCGTGCTCGCGGACCCGGCGCGGTACGCCGGCGCGGCGGTCCTCTACGGCACCCTGCCCTTCGACGCCGGCCTGAGCACCGACCCCGGCCAGCTCGCCCACCTGCCGGTCTTCGTCGCGCAGGGGGACGCGGACCACGTCATCCCCCGCGAGCTGCTCGACCGGACCTGGCAGTACCTCCTGTCCGAGTCCGGCGCCCCGACCGTGGCGCTGCGCCAGCCCGGTGGCCACCAGCTGACCGCCGAGGTCGTGCACCGGCTCGCCGAGTGGGTCGCCCACCGGCTCGGTCACGTGATGCACCAGGGAGCGGTCGAGGCCGGCACCCGTCCGGCACCGACCTGGCCGACCCTCAGCGGCGAGCTGCCCCACCGCACGGGCCCGCGCCCCGCGGTGAGCTGGACCATCCCGCAGCAGCAGGAGTCGCAGACAGCTCCCGTCGAGCTGCAGGAGAGGCTCTACGAGCACCTGCGCTCGCTCCGCGGCGTCGAGACCGGCCCGTCCCGGATCTCGGTCCCCGGCGCCCGCGGTCTCGTGCTGCACGAGGGCTCGGAGGACCCGCAGGCCTACCTCGTGGCGGAGGTCGGCGAGTTCGCCCACCTGCACCCGGCGCACGACGGGTCGATGCACCTCGTGCTCCCGGCCGATCTCGCCGCGGACGTCTCGGCGAAGGGGTGGGGTCGCCCGCACATGTGGGCCGGCACCCGGCTCTCGCCCGGCTTCATGATGGTCTTCGGGCCGCGTGACGAGGTCGAGCTCGCCGTCGTGCGAGGGATCGTCGAGGCGAGTCACGCGTACGCCTCGGGCGCCACGGCTCTCGCCGTCTGACCGCCCGGCGCCGCGAGGCGCGGGAGCACGACGAAGGGCCCGGACCAGATGGTCCGGGCCCTTCGCGGGTGGTAGCGGGGGCAGGATTTGAACCTGCGACCTCCGGGTTATGAGCCCGGCGAGCTACCGAACTGCTCCACCCCGCGTCGTTGCTCTGCCAAGGTTACGCGTCCGCGTCCCCTGGACCAAATCGAGGTCCGAGGCGGTGGTCTCGAGGCTCGCTGCCGCTCGCACCTCGACCCGCAAACCCTTGGTGGTCGAGGTGCGAAGGCCGCCTGCGGCCTGAGCCTCGAGACCACGGCTTCGTGGTCTCGAGGCTCGCTGACGCTCGCACCTCGACCAGCGACGGCCGGCTCGCTGCCGCTCGCACCTCGACCAGCGAAGACCGGCTCGCTGACGCTCGCACCTCGACCAGCGAAGACCGGCTCGCCGGCGCTCGCACCTCGACCAGCGAAGACCGCCTCGCCGGTGCTCGCACCTCGACCGACAAGCGGTCAGCTGGCGGCGGACTCGTCGAGGGTCGCGGAGCCGCCACCGGGCTGGTTGCGGGCGGCCTCGGTGAGCGCCTTGCGCAGATCTGCCTGGGCCTTGCCGTAGGCCTCGAGGTCGCCCTTCTTCAGCGCCTCCTGACCGCGCTGGTAGGCGCCCTGCATGTCCTCGATCGCCGCGCGCAGCGCCCGCTCCTTGGAGGTGAGCGGACCCGTCGGCTCCTGCTCCCCCTTCGGCGGCTGCGTGCCCCCGTCGTCGCCGCTCGGGGTGTCGGCGCCGGAGTCGCCCTCGAAGAGCTGGTCGAGCGCGCCCTCGAGCGTGCGCGCCCAGGCGATCCGTCCGCCGAAGGAGACGATGACGACGCGCATCGAGGGGTAGGAGTTCTCGTTCGTGCCGGAGAGGTAGACCGGCTCGACGTGGAGGAAGCCCTCGCCGACGGGCAGGGTCATCTGGTTGCCCAGGAGCACCTTGCTCGACCCGCGGTTGTTGTTGTTGAGGTAGTCGGTGAGCGTCTGGTCGGTGTCGGCGCCCTTGACCGAGCTGCTCGCGATGTCGTTCTGCACCTGCCCCGGTCCGGGCACCGTCGTCGAGCGCGGCACCGCGAGCATCCGCAGCTGGCCGTACCCGGAGGCCGGCTTGCCCGCGATGTCACCGGCGTCGGAGTCGACGGCGAGATAGCCCGCCATGACGTCGCGGTCGCCGTTGGGGATGTACGTCGAGGTGAGGGACCACGAGGCCTCCTGCTGGCTCGGCATCGCCATCGTGAGGAAGTACGGCGGCTGGGCCACCTTCTTCTCGGCGAGGACCGTCGGGTCGCTCGGCACGCGCCAGCGGTCCTGACCGGCGCGGAAGTCGCCGGCCGAGGTCACGTGGTACTCCGCGAGCACCGCGCGCTGCATCCGGAAGAGGTCCTCCGGGTAGCGCAGGTGCGACATGAGGTCGCCGCTGATCTCCGAGCGGGGCTTCATCAGCCCTGGGAAGGCCTTGTCCCAGGCGGAGGCCACCGGGTCCTGCTCGTCCCAGCGGTAGAGGGTCACGGTGCCGTCGTAGGCGTCGACCGTGGCCTTGACCGAGTTGCGCATGTAGTTGATCCGGTCGGCGTTGATCGCCGCCGCCCGCTGGGTCTCCACGGACGAGACCGTGCCCTCCTGCACCCCGGAGACGCTGAAGCGGCTCGCGTAGGGGTAGGTGCGCGACGTCGTGTAGCCGTCGACGACCCACTGGATCCGGCCGTCGACGACGGTCGGGTAGGGGTCGTTGTCGAGCGTGAGCCACGGCGCGACGCGGGCGACGCGCTCCTTGGGCGTGCGGTGCTCGAGCAGGCGCGACTGGCTGCCGACGGCGTCGGACAGGACGAACTTGAGGTCGCGATGGGTGATCGCGAAGGCGGCCTGGCGAAGGGGGGACCCGATGGAGACGCCGCCGTCACCGGTGTAGGTGTAGCGCCCCTCCTCGCCGCCCGACGGGCGGTCGACCTCGCGGGCGGGCGCGCCCTCGTCGCCACCGACGATGGAGAACTGCGTCATCCGCTCGCCGAAGTAGATCCGCGGCTCGTACTCCTCGACCTCGGAGAGGTCGAACCACGCCGGGGTCCCGCTGCCCGAGACCTCGGACCCCTTCGCCGCGACGAGGCCGTAGCCGTGGGTGTAGACGGTGTGGTCGTTGACCCAGTCCCGCCGGTCCGCCGGGAGCTTCGACAGGTCGAGCTCGCGGGCCCCGACGACGGTGTCGGTGGACTCGCCGTCGATGTCGTAGCGGTCGACGTCGAGGTCCTCGGGGAAGGAGTAGTACGGCTGCTGGGCCTGCAGCTGCTGGAAGGTCGGGGCGGCGACGTTCGGGTCGAGCAGACGGATGCCGGGGATCGTCGCGGCGTCCTGGCGCAGCTGACCGGCGGAGATCTCGGAGACGGCGTCGTACTCCTCGGTCTCGACACCGGCGACGTCGTACGCGGCGCGCGTCGCGTCGATGTTGTGCTGCAGGTAGGGCTGCTCGAGCGAGGAGCGCGACGGGGTGACGCGGTAGGTCTCGACGAGCGCCGGGTAGATGTTGCCGACGATGATCGACAGGCCGACGAGGGTCGCGACGCCGATGACCGGCAGGCGCCAGCTGCGGCTGCGCACCGCGGCGAAGAAGAGCCCGGCGCAGATGACCGCCGCGACGGCGAGGATGTACTTCGCGGGGATCACGGCGTTGGCGTCGGTGTAGCCGACACCGGTGAGCACGGAGGTCTCGTGCGTCGTCAGGGAGTGCGCGTCGAGGACGTAGGAGACGCCGCGCAGCAGCGCGAGGACGGCGCCGACGACGGCGAGGTGGAGGAAGGCGGCCCGCGTCGAGCGCCCGCGGCCCGGCGGCTGCAGGCCCCCGTAGATGTAGTGCGCGAAGGCTGCCGCCACGAGGCAGCAGATCGCGACGACGGTGAGGTAGCCGACGACGAAGGAGTAGAAGGGCAGGCCGAAGAGGTAGTAGGCGAGGTCGCGACCGAACTGCGGGTCGGTGACGCCGGTCGCCGCGCCGTTGCGCCACAGCAGCCACTGCTGCCACTGCCCGGCGGCGGTGAGGCCGCCCATGAGGCCGAAGAGCAGCGGCACGCCGATGGCGATGTGCCGGCGCAGGGGGGCGATGACCTGGCGGTACTGCGACAGCGCCTGCTCCCCCGGCGACGTCGGCCAGCTCATCGGGCGGGAGCGGAAGGGGATGACGAGGCTCGCGGCCAGCGGGAGCGCGATGAGCAGCCCGCCGAGCACGAAGAGCAGGGTCTGCGTGCGGATGCGGCTCCACCACTCGCCGCTGTAGCCCAGGGCGTCGAACCACAGCGCCTCGGTCCAGATCGAGGCGAGGACGAGCACGGCGACGACGAGCGCCGCGACGACGGCGAGGACCCTCAGGCCCCGTGTGCGCATCGACGAGGGCGCCGCGGCGGCCCCGCCCTCACGACCGGTCTGGGCGTCCCCGTCCTCGGGTGGCTGCTGCGTGCTCATCGGTCACCTCGTGATCGTCGCGACCCCATCGGTCGTGGCGGGGCCCAACCTACCTACCGGACCTGGGCGCCCGTGCGGCAGCATGTCATCCGTGCCTGACACCCCTTCGCCGACCGCTGACAAGCCCTCCGAGCCGACGACCGAGCCCCTCGCCCGGTGCGCCCTCGAGACCGAGCGCCACGTGGCCGAGGGCGGCTGGGACCAGCCGCCCAGGCTCTTCGCGCTCGTCGAGACGGCCGAGCTCGTCGCCGCCGAGCCGAGCCTGCGCGACTCCATGGACGTCACCGACGTGCTGCCCGGCTCGCTCACCGCCATCGAGCAGGAGGGCGTGGCCCGCACGAGCGACGTCGAGTCGCTCCTCGGCCGCCTCGCCTGGCCCGAGACCGTGCACGGGGCGGCCATCGCCCTCGAGCGCGTCGTCGTCCCGGCGGGCGCCGAGCGCGACCTTCCCTCGGACCCCGTCGCCGCGACCGAGCAGCTGGCCCAGCACCCCGAGCGCGAGGACATCCGTCTGCTCGTCGCGGTGCACCGCGACGGACGCGCCATCTGCCTGCTGCGCCAGCGCTCGAACGACAGCGACGACCGCGTCGCCACCGGCGAGGACATCGCCCCCGGGCTCGTCCACGCGCTGCGCGCGACGCTCGAGGACTGACCCCGCGGGGCTGGCCCCGCAGGGCTGACCCCCGAGGGCAGACGCGTCGGGAGCGACCCTCAGCGGGTGCCGCAGGACGGGAGGTCGCCGACCTCCCCCTTCGCCGCTCCCTCGACGGCGTCGACCGCCGCGTCGAAGTCGTCGACCTCGAGGACGGTGAGCCCGTCGGGCACGTGCCCGGCGACCTCGTCGCAGTTGTCCGTCGGGGCGAGGAAGTACTGCGCCCCCGCGTCCCGGGCGCCGATCATCTTCTGCCGGATGCCGCCGATGGGGCCGACCTGGCCGGAGTCGTCGATCGTGCCGGTGCCGGCGACCGAGCGCCCACCGGTCATCTCCCCCGGGGTGACGAGGTCGCGCACGGCGAGCGCGAACATCGTGCCCGCGCTCGGGCCTCCGACCTCGCCGGCGTCGATGCGCACCTCGTAGGGGTAGTCGAAGAGCGGCTCGAGACCGACCCCGATCCCGGCCCGCCCGCCTCCGAGGTCGGCCGTGCGCAGGGTGATCTCGCGCTCGGCGCCCTTGCGGCGCACGGTGAGGCGCACGTCCTCTCCGGGCTCGCGGTCCGAGATCGCCGAGACGACGTCGCTCACGTGCTCGGTGGCGACGCCGTCGACGGCGGTCACCTCGTCCTTGAGCTCGAGCCGGCCGTCGGCCGGCAGGTCGCCCGCGATGGAGGCGACGACGTTGTCCTGGGGCACGTCCTCGCCGGTGCTGCGCAGCGCCACCGCGATCGCGCTCTTCTGCGAGCCCTGCATCTCGGCGGCGTTGAGCTGCTGGATCTCCTCCTCGGAGCGCCCCGTGCCGAAGACGGTCTGCTCGGGCACGACCTTCGCGTCGCGGTCGACCTTGCCGAGGACCCACTCCCACAGGGTGATGTGCTCCTCGGGCCCACCCTGGACGGTCACCGTCGTGAAGTACAGGTGCCCCGAGGTCGGGTAGGTCCGGTGGCCCTCGACGTCGACGACGCGCTGGGCCGCGCTGCCCTCGCCGCGCGAGGCGAGGGTGTCGCTCACCGGGCCGGGGGCCTCGATCGCGTACGGGACGCGGATGGTCGCGAGGACGAGGGAGACGCAGAGGAGCACCATCGACCACCGCATCACCCGCCACGCGAGATCGTCCACGCGTCGGGTGTCGATCATGCTGGCTCCGGATCCTCAGGGGGTGCGGGAACCTTTGGTCGGCGCCCGTGGTTGGGTTCTACGTCGACGCCATCCTAAGGAGGCACCGTGACAGACCCCGTAGACCCCGGTACCGGACCCGACGACGAGCTGCCCGAGGAGATCGCCGCGATCTTCCGCGAGCTCACCGGGGGCGCTCCGCTGCCCCCCGAGGTGGCCCGTCAGCTGGGCGCCATGGGCATCGCCGACGCCGACCCGTCGGCCGTGCGCGCGATGGCCGACCAGATGCGCGCGATGTTCAGCCCCACCGCCACGGCGAAGGGGGTCGACCTCGCCGCCGCGACGGCGGCGGCCTGCGAGGCCGCCCGGGCCGAGGGCGACGTCAGCGTCGGCGAGCGCGAGGTCGCGCTCGCCGAGCAGGCCGTCCGCGTCGCCCAGCTGTGGCTCGACGAGGTGACCGACCTCGAGGCGCCCGCCCTCACCGGCACCGCGATGTCCCGCTCGACGTGGGTCGAGGAGACGATCGGCACGTGGGCGCGCGTCGTCGAGCCCGTCGCCGACGGCGTCTCCGGCGCGATCCGCGACTCGATGACCGCCCAGCTGACCGGTCCGGACGCCCCCGACCTCAGCGCGCTCGGCGTGCCCCCGGGCACCAACCCGCTCGCGCTCGCCGGGCAGCTCACCCCGATGATCAACCGGATGGGCAGCGCGCTCGTCACGGCCCAGGTCGGGCAGGCCGTCGGCGCGCTCGCGACGAGCACCGTGAGCGGGACGGAGGTGGGCATCCCGCTGCTCACCGACCGCGTCGCGCTGCTGCCGGCGAACATCGCCCAGGTCGCCGACGGTCTCGACGTGCCGGTCGACGAGGTGTGGCTGCACCTCGCGCTGCGCGAGACCGCCCGGATGCGCCTCTTCACCGACGTGCCGTGGCTCGGCCCGCAGATCCTCACCGCGGTCGAGGAGTACGCCCGGGGCATCGCCATCGACACGAGCGCGATCGACCGCGCGGTCGCCGAGCTCGACCCGCAGGACGTCGGCGGGATGCAGCAGGCCCTCGGCAGCGACCTCTTCCGCCCGGCGCCCTCGCCCGCCCAGAAGGCCGCGCTCACCCGTCTCGAGACCTGGCTCGCCCTCATCGAGGGGTGGGTCGACGTCGTCACCGCCCAGGCCGGCGGCGCCCACCTGCCGAGCACCGACGCGCTCGCCGAGACCGTGCGCCGGCGGCGCGCGACCGGCGGTCCGGCGGAGCGGACCTTCGCCACCCTCGTCGGGCTCGAGCTGCGTCCGCGCCGGCTGCGCGACGCGGCGAACCTCTTCGCCGCCCTCGAGGACGCCGGCGGCGCCTCGGCCCGTGACGCGGCGTGGGCCCACCCGGACGTCGCCCCGACGGGCGCCGACCTCGACGACGTCCTCGGCTACGTCGAGCGCAGCACCGGCTCGACCTCCGGGGCGCAGGACGTCACCGGTGGCATCGACATGGACGCCGAGCTCGCCGCCCTGCTCGACGCCGAGACCCGCGGGGAGGGCGACGGCGAGGGCGACGGCCGCACCGGTGGCTGACCTCGCGACCGACCTCGAGCGGGTCCTGCGCACCTGGCAGGCGCCCGACGAGGAGCAGGAGCAGCTGCGCCGCGACTACCTCGAGCACCTCGCCGCCCACCCGGGCGCCGTGCTGCGCGACGGGCCGCCGGAGCACTTCACCGTCGGCGTGCTCGTCCTCGACGCGACGCTCACCTCGGCGCTGCTCACGCTCCACGGCAAGGCGCACCGGTGGTTCCAGCTCGGCGGCCACCTCGAGCCGGGTGACGCCGACGTGCTCGCCGGCGCGCTCCGCGAGGCGGTCGAGGAGTCCGGGCTGCCCGCCGACCAGCTGACCCTGCACCCCGAGCCGGTCCATCTCGACCGGCACGAGCTCGTCGGGTCCTTCGGGCGGTGCCGCGAGCACCTCGACGTGCGCTACGTCGCCGTCGCCGCGCAGGACGCGCGCGAGATCCGCAGCGAGGAGTCGCTCGACCTCGCGTGGTGGCCGGTGGGGGCGATGCCGGCCGACTCGGCCGACGAGCTCGACCCCCTGGCCGCCGCCGCGCTCAGGCGGGTGGGCTGACCCCGTCGCCCTCGGCGGTCTCGGGCGCCGGCTCGGGCCCGTCGTCCCACGCCGTCTCGTCGCGACCGGACCACCCCTCGAGGTAGCCCCGGGCGCGCTCGCACGACGGGTACCGGTCGAGCAGCGCGTAGAAGTCGCGCCCGTGCCCGGGCACCAGCAGGTGCACGAGCTCGTGGGTGAGGACGTAGTCCTGCACGTAGCCCGGCATCCCCTGCAGCCGGTGGCTGAGCCGGATCGTGCCCTGGCTCGGGGTGCACGACCCCCACCGGGTGCCCTGGTTGGTCACCCAGCGCACGCTCGTCGGCACGGCTCGGCCCTCGAGGTGGCGCCGGGAGAGGTCACGCGCCCGCTCGACGAGGTCGACGTCGCTCGGGCGGCGTCGGGCCTCGCGGGCCAGGACCTTCTCGCCCATCTCGCGCACGTAGCGCTGCTCGACCCGGTCGGCGAGGCCGGCCGGGAGGAGGACGACGAGGCGCTCGCCGTCGCGGTGGGCCGACACCGTCTTGCGCCGGCGCGCGCTGCGGCGGATCTCGACGTCGGCGAAGCCTTCCATGGGCTCGACCCTAGGGCCCGGCGGCGACAGCGCGGGCGAGGGGTGTGGACAACCCCGGACCTCGAGCGCGGGGCCAGTGGCAGTCTGCGACGACCACCCCGGCGAGACGAGGACCCATGGAGCGCCACCCCCGGTTGACCCGGCCGATCCACCCCCTGCTGCGCCCCGACGGGTCCATCCAGCTCGGTCTCGACCCCGGCAGCGCGCTCGTCGCGACCGGCGTGAGCGCGGCGGAGTGCCGCTGGGTCACCACCCTCGACGGGTCGCGCAGCGAGGAGCAGGTCCTCGCCGACGCGGCGCAGCACGGGCTGACCCCCGAGCGCGCGGGCGAGCTCGTCCGCGCCTTCGCCGCGCAGGGCGTGCTCGACACCGAGGGCGTCCTCGAGCCGCTCGAGCGCCGCGTCGTCGTCGTCGGCGCCGGGAGCGTGCCCGGCCATCTCGTCGACGTCCTGCGCGAGGCCGGCATCGGCGAGGTCGTGCGGTGCGTCGAGGACGCCGACCCGACGAGCACCGACCTCGCCGTCATCACGAGCACGGTCCCCGTGCCGGCCGGAGCCGGCGAGCCCTGGCGCCGCGCTCGGGTGCCCCACCTGCCCGTGTGGTGCGGGCCCGACCACGCGAGCGTCGGGCCGCTCGTCGTCCCCGGCGAGGGGCCGTGCCTGCAGTGCCTCGAGCTGACCCGCGTGCACCTCGACCCCGCCTGGCCGTGGATCCGTGCGCAGATCAGCCGCCCGCGGGTCGGGCCGGTCGTGCCCGTCGAGACGCACGCGTGCGTGCGCAGCCTCGTCGTCGGCATCGCGGCGTCGGTGGCCCTCGACGTCCTCGCCCACGGCCCGAGCGCCTCGGGCTGGTCGCTCGACGCGTGCGCGCCGGGCCCCAGCTTCGAGCGGCGGCACTGGGAGCGTCACCCCGGGTGCCCCCGCTGCGCATCGGTCACCTCGTCTGCGGTCGGATCTCAGGTCCAGCAGTCACAATGGGCGTGATGTCTCAGATCCCGCGCAACGCTGCCCGACGGACCGCCCGCCTCGCCTCCATCCCCCTCGGCGCAGCAGGGCGCAGCGCCGTCGGCCTGGGCCGACGTGCCCGCGGCGAGTCGGCCGAGGTCGTCAACGAGGAGATGCGCCGGCGCACCGCCGAGCAGCTCTTCGCCGTCCTCGGCTCGCTCAAGGGCGGTGCGATGAAGGTCGGGCAGACCCTGAGCGTCCTCGAGGCCGCGATGCCCGAGGACCTCGTCGAGCCCTACCGCGAGATGCTCGTGCGCCTCCAGGACGCCGCTCCCCCGATGGACCAGGCCGAGGTGCGCCGCATCCTCGACCTCGAGCTCGGCCGCGACTGGCGCACGACCCAGATCCGCGACCTCACGCCCGAGCCGGTGGCCGCGGCCTCGATCGGGCAGGTCCACCGCGGCACGTGGCACGACGGGCGCACCGTGGCCGTGAAGATCCAGTACCCCGGCGCCGACTACGCCCTGCGCAGCGACCTGCAGCAGCTGGCCCGCCTCGCGCGCGTCATGGGCACCCTCGCCCCCGGCATGGACGTCAAGGCGGCGACGACCGAGCTGCTCGAGCGCGCCGACGAGGAGCTCGACTACCCGCTCGAGGCCCGCAACCAGCAGACCTTCGCCGACGCGTACGCCGGCGACGACGAGGTCGCCGTGCCGGCCGTCGTCATGCACACCGAGCACGTCCTCGTCACCGAGTGGCTCGACGGCGTGCCCCTCAGCCAGATCATCCGCGAGGCGGACCAGGAGGTGCGCGACACCCTCGGCACGCTCTACCTCGAGCTCGCGGTGCGCTCCCCCACCCGCGCGGGTCTGCTCCACGCCGACCCCCACCCCGGCAACTTCCGCCTCACCCCCGACGGCCGCCTCGGCGTCGTCGACTTCGGGGCGGTCGCCCATCTGCCCGACGGGCTGCCGCCGGCGGTCGGCCGGCTGGCCCGCCGCGCCCTCGAGGGCGACGCCGCGGCCCTCGTCGAGGGGCTGCGCGAGGAGGGCTTCGTGCGGCCGGGGGTGCGCATCGACGCCGACGACCTGCTGAGCTACCTGCGCCCCTTCATCGAGCCGCTGAGCCACGAGACCCACCACTTCAGCCGCGAGTGGCTGCAGCAGGTCTCCGCCGGGGCGATGGACATGCGCAGCCGGGAGTTCGTGACCGGCGCACGTCTCAACCTGCCCCCGGAGTACGTGCTTGTCCACCGCGTCTTCCTCGGCAGCACCGCCGTGCTCTGCCAGCTCGGCGCTCGGGTCTCGGCGCGCTCCATCATGGAGCGCTACCTGCCCGGCTTCGCCGACCCCGCGTAGGTCCGGGCACAGGTCGACCCCGCACCGGGGGTCGGTACGGGGTCGACGAGGGCGGCCGGCACGCGGTCCGACGGGCACCTGCCCGTCATCGGATCCGGATGTGCATCGGCACGGGCTGACGCAGCTCGGCCCGCTCACGGCGGGAGAGCACGTGCTGCGGCTGCGGCACGTGGCGGCGGCGCGACTGCAGGATGCGCTGGACGGGGGTCATCGGCGGGCACCTCCTCTCAGGGGGCTCAGACGGGCAGCGGATGCTTGCGGGGACGGCCTCGCGGCCGCTTGCGGGGGATGACCCGACCGGCGTCGAAGAGCTCGCCGCCCCACACGCCCCAGGGCTCGCGGCGCTCGAGGGCGCCCTCGAGGCACCGCTGACGCACGGGGCAGGTGGCGCACAGAGCCTTGGCGAACTCGACACCGTCGGGGGTGTCGGCGAACCAGATCTCCGGCTCCTCGGTCAGGCACGGTGCGCTGCCCGTCAAGGACGGCAGACGCACCTGCTGATGCGGTGGGTGGGTGGTCGGTACGGCAGACATGAGGGTGCTCCTGGGGGGTGATCTGCGGGGGGACAAGAAAAGGCCGCGGTATCCGATGGATGCCGCGGCCTGTGTGGCGAGGACGAGAGGTCCTCCCTTCGTCTAGCGAAGGGGGGATCCCGGTCCTGGAGGTCGCGGGTCATCGAGAGGGGCGGCGCCGAAGAGATTGACGATGCCGAAGGGGGCACGGGTACGTCCGGCGAGGGACGGCACGAGACCCAGGTGGGCAGCGCGGGACGCCAGCTCGACGGTGATGACGATCTGCTTCTCCATGTGCACTGCCCTCCTCTCGTGGGATCTGCGACTCGATCACGCCCAGGCGCGACCGACTGACCTTCCGAAGGTTAGGGCACCTGCGATCGGGGCCACAACCTATTTAACGAGCGGCTTCGTCAGGGGGTCTGCGAGGGCTCTCGGCCGGCGACGATCGCGAGCACGTCCTCGCCGTACTGGTCGAGCTTGCGCGCCCCGACCCCGCTGATGGCGAGCAGCCCTCGGGTGTCCTTCGGCTCGGCCTCGGCGATCGCCTCGAGGGTCGCGTCGGTGAAGACGACGAAGGCGGGCACGGCCTGGGTCTTCGACAGCTCGCGGCGCCATGCGACGAGCCGCTCGTAGAGGGCCTCGTCGTAGGTGGGCGGGCAGGCGGGGCAGCGCCCGGAGGCGCGCTGGGTCGCGGTGACGAGCTCGGCGCCGCACCCCTTGCAGTGCCGCACCCGGGCGGTGCGGGCCGTGCGACCGCCGCCCGAGCCACGGCCCCCGCCGCTGCGCTTGGGCTCGGAGATGGCGCCCTCGCCGAGGACCTCCGACAGCGGGGCGAGGAAGCGGCTGACGCGCCGGCTAGGGCGCGCCCCGGGGGTGCGCGCCCGGGCCCACGACAGGTGCAGCTCGTCACGGGCACGGGTGAGCCCGACGTAGAGCAGCCGGCGCTCCTCCTCGATCTCGTCGAGGCCCTCGGCCATGACGATGGGCATGAGCCCGTCGGAGCAGCCGACGAGGTGGACGACGGGCCACTCGAGCCCCTTCGCCGCGTGCAGGGAGGCGAGGGTCACGCCGTCGACGGCGGGCGCGTGCTGCGCGGCGGCCCGCTCGTCGAGCTCGCGCACGAGATCGGCGACCCGGGTCGTCGGGGTCGTCGCGGCGAGCGACTCGGCGAGGTCGACGAGAGCCTTCAGCGACTCCCACCGGGCCCGCACGGCACCCGAGCTCGCCGGCGGCTCCGGCTGCCAGCCGACACCGGTGAGCACGTCGGCGACGAGATGGCCCAGGGCCGCCTCGCCGTCGTCGGTGCGCGCGGCGCCGCGCAGCAGGACGATGGCGTCACGGACCTCGCGGCGGGAGAAGAAGCGCTCGCCGCCGCGCACGAGGTAGGGCACGCCGACCTCGGACAGGGCCGACTCGAGCGCCTCCGACTGGCCGTTGGTGCGGAAGAGCACCGCGATGTCGCTCGCGGGGGTGCCGGCCTCGACCCGGCGACGGATCTCGCCGGCGACCCAGGCGGCCTCCGCCGGGTCGTCGTCGAGCGCCGTGAGCGTGGGCGCGGACCCGCCCGAGCGCTGCGCGGCGAGCTCGACCCCGGCGCTGCGCCGGCTCACCGGGGCGGTCGAGAGCATGCGGTTGGCGAGGTCGACGACCTGAGGGGTCGAGCGGTAGTTGCGCACGAGCCGCACGGTCTGCGCCCCCGCGTGGGTGCGCCCGAAGTCGAGCAGGTGGCGCGGGCTGGCGCCGGTGAAGGAGTAGATCGTCTGCATCGGGTCGCCGACGACGCACACCTCGTGACGCCCGCCGAGCCACAGCTCGAGGAGACGCTGCTGCAGCGCGTTGACGTCCTGGTACTCGTCGACGACGAAGTGGCGGTACTGCTGGCGCACGGTCGCGGCGATGTCCTCGCGGTCCTGGAGGATGCCGACGGTGAGCAGCAGGACGTCCTCGAAGTCGATGACCCCGCGCTCGCCCTTGACCTCCTCGTAGACCCCGAGCAGCCGCGCCATGCCGCTCTCGTCCATGCCCGGCGGCTCACGTCGCGCTCGCCGGGCCGCCGCGGCGTAGGTCTCGGGGGTGAGCAGGCTGACCTTCGCCCACTCGACCTCGGAGGCGATGTCGCGCAGCTCGGTGCGGTCGAGGCGCAGCTGCAGGCGCGAGGCGGCCTCGGCGACGACCGACGCCTTGTGCGGCAGGATCTCCGGCGCCGCTCCGCCGATGGCCTGGGGCCAGAAGTAGTGCAGCTGGCGAAGGGCCGCCGCGTGGAAGGTGCGGGCCTGGACCCCGCCGACACCGAGGTCGCGCAGCCGGACACGCATCTCGCCCGCGGCCCGGGCGGTGAAGGTCACGGCGAGCACGCGCTGGGGCTGGTAGACGCCGCTGTGCACGCCGTAGGCGATGCGGTGGGTGATCGCCCGGGTCTTGCCCGTGCCCGCGCCGGCGAGCACGCACATCGGACCCGTCGGGTGCGCGGCGACCTCGCGCTGCTCGGGGTCGAGGGCGTCGAGGACGTCGTCTGCGGAGGGGGTCACGACCGCATGGTCTCAGAGCGCGCGGACAGCCCCGATGTCGGAGGGGCGGGTCAGCGGGCCGCCGAACCACTGCTCGATGAGCCGCGCCGAGATCGACACAGGGGCGGGGCGGCGCAGCTCGCCGTGCTCGAAGGCCTCGGCGAGCTCGGCCCGGGTGAACCACCGGGCGTCGGCGATCTCGGTGCCGTCGGGGGTGAGCTCTGCGGAGGTGGCGCGCGCGGTGAAGCCGACCATGAGCGAGCCGGGGAAGGGCCAGGGCTGGTCGGCCTGGTAGGTGACGTCGACGACCTCGAGGCCGACCTCCTCGCGCACCTCGCGCGCGACGGCGCCGGCGAGGGTCTCGCCGGGCTCGACGAAGCCGGCGAGCACCGACATCCGCCCCTGCGGCCAGCCCGCGCCCTGGGCGAGCAGGAGGCGGTCGTCGGCGTCGACGACGGCCATGATGACGGCGGGGTCGGTGCGCGGGTGGTGGTCGCTGCCGTCCTGCGGGCAGTGCCGCACCCAGCCCGCCTGCGCGAGCTCGGTCTGCGCCCCGCAGCGCGGGCAGCGCGGGTGCGTGCGGTGCCAGTTGTCGAGCGCGACGGCCGTCGCGGCGTGCCCCGCCTCCTCGGGGGTGAGCAGGTCGGCGACCTGGCGAAGGGGGGTCCCCCCGTCCCCGCCGAGCGCGGCGAGGAGGAGGTGGGGACCGAGGCGGCCGAGGAGGGCGAGGTCGCGTCCGGCGTCGCCGGGCTCGACCGGCCGCGTGGCCAGCCGCGCTCCGTCGCCCGAGCGCTCGACCGCCACGGCCATGCCGCCGGCCTCGAGGACGCGGGCCGCGGGGTCGCGTCGCAGCGTCTCGAGGGCGTCGGGGTCGGCGCGCAGGTGCGCCTGACGGTCGAGCACGGCCCCGGAGAAGACGAGCTCGTCGAAGGGGTGCACCATGCCCGCCACTGTAGATCCGTCGTGGCGCTCCCCCGCGCCCGGAGCCCCGCGCCGTACCGTGGGGGCCGTGACTTCTCCTGCCGGTCGTGGACCTCTCGCCCTCGCCGCGCTGGCCAGCGCTGCCGTCCCCGGTCTGGACCCGGTGAGCGTCGAGCCCGTCGCTGGTGCGACGGGGGCGCGCTACGACGTCGCCCTCGTGCAGGACGCCGAGCACCGCCGGTGGGTCATCCGCTGCCCGCGCTCCGCGGCCGCCTCCGCCCAGCTCGAGCAGTCCTCGGCCCTCACCGCGCTCCTCGCGCGCCGCCTGCTCCTGTCCGTCCCCGTCGTCAAGGGATGGGTCGCACTGCCCGAAGGGGGACGCGCCGCCGTGCACCACTACCTCGCCGGTCGCCCCGTCGAGCTCGAGCTCCTCGGGCCCGGCCCGGGTCTCACCGCCAGCCTCGGACGCGCCGTGGCCTCGGTGCACAACCTCGACGTCGCGATCTACGACGAGGCCGGCGCCGCGACCTACGACGCCGAGGCCTACCGCAGCCGCCGGCTGGCCGACCTCGACCGCGCCGCCGCGACCGGCCGGGTGCCGACCGGTCTGCTCGCGCGGTGGGAGTCCCAGCTCGAGGACGTCGGCCGATGGCGCTACAAGCCGACCGCGACGGTCGGGCGGCTCACCGGCGAGCAGGTCCTCGTCGGCGAGGACGAGCAGGGCGAGCTCGTCGTGCGCGGGCTGCTCGGCTGGGAGGACGCACGGGTCGCCGACCCCGCCGACGACCTCGCCGAGGTCGTCGGCCGGCTCGAACCGGACGCCCTCGACACCTTCATGGAGGCCTACGCGCACACGCGGGTCGACCGGCCCGACCGGCACCTGCTCGAGCGCGCCCGGCTGTCGTACGAGATGACGCTCGTGCGCCAGATGATGGCGGCGGTCGCGGCCGGAGACCTCGACCGGGCCGAGGAGCACGCCGCCGCGATGCGTCGCCTGGAGCAGCAGACGGGCAGCCCGGACGAGGCCGACGACACATCCGCGGGTGCACCCGCGACCTCCGGGGCGGCCCCGGCCGGTGCGAGCCCTGCCGCGGGGCTCGCGGACCTCGACGACGACCAGCAGCTCGACAACCTCGTCGACGGGCCCGTCCACGTCGACGTCACCGACGTCGACGTGGTCGGGCAGACCCAGCCGATGGAGGCCAGGCCCACGGGCGAGGAGCCCGACGGGTCCGCCGAGCCCGGCAGCGGGCCCGTCCGCGGCTGACCTCGAGCCGCCCAGGCCTCAGGCTCAGGCCTCGTCAGGCCCCAGCAGGGCGGCGATCTCGGCCTCGTCGGCGAGCGGGGGCTTGACGGTCTCGCCCGTCGCGCCGTAGTAGAAGGCTGCACGCACCTGCTCCGCGGGCAGACCCGTCCAGCGCGCGTACGCCACGCGGTAGACGCTCAGCTGCAACGCGGCTGCTGCCGCGCTCTCGCCGGTCGGCGGGCGCCCGGTCTTCCAGTCCA
Source organism: Janibacter melonis (assembly GCF_003721155.3). Classification (NCBI taxonomy): domain Bacteria; kingdom Bacillati; phylum Actinomycetota; class Actinomycetes; order Micrococcales; family Intrasporangiaceae; genus Janibacter; species Janibacter melonis. Next base: position 1,610,272 of record NZ_CP044548.2, read on the forward strand.
CGATGGTCACCCCGCCGTCGGGGTCGGCGAAGACCGCGTCGACCCGCCCGCGCACGGCGCGCCCGGAGATCACGACCTCGAGGCTGAGCTCGACCTCGACGGGGGTGCGCTCGGCCCACGGGCTGGCGAGGAAGCGCTCGCGCAGCGCGGGCAGACCCGGGTCGTCGACCGCGGCGTCGGCCCGACCCGGCAGGTCGTGCACGTCGACCATCGCCGCGGCGCCGTAGTGCTGCTCGACCCACGCGTGGAAGGCGGTGCCGCGCCGGGTGTGCGGGGAGGGGGCCTGGGGCATGGGCCGACGCAGCCGGGAGGCGAAGTCGGCCTCGTCGCGGGCCAGGGAGACCAGGGCCGAGGTCGACAGGTGCTCGGGCAGGGCCACCTGGGGCGAACGGCGGGCCCGCGCCGCGTCACGCTCGCGCAGCAGCAGGGTGATCTCGTCGTCGAGCGGGTGCCGGTCGGTCGCGCCGTCGAGCGCGGGTGCCCCGCCGAGGACGACGGGCACCGCCTGCTCCATCGCGGGCCGGTCTTCCGAGGTCACGGGGGCCGGCCACACGACAGCACGTTCGAGCTCGAGGAGGGGGTTGGGCTCGCCGGGCTCGGGCATCGGGGCCTGGGCGATCTGGTGCACGCCGGGCAGGGCGACGACCTCGTCGAAGAAGCGCGAGGGCAGGCGCGGGGTGCGACCGGTGCTCGCCCATACCGCCGAGGTGAGCAGCAGGTGCTGCCGGGCCCGGGTGAGCGCGACGTAGGCGAGGCGGCGCTCCTCGGTGATGACCTGCTCACCGCCCGCGCTCTTGAAGGCGTCGACGTCGTCGCGGATCTCGTGCGGGGTGGCACCGTGCTCGGCGAGCTCGGGCAGCCCCCCGCGGTCGCCGCGCAACGGGTACGGGAGCCCTCCCTCGGTCGCGGCGAGCCAGCCCGGGTCGGTGACCCGTCCGAGCTCCCAGCCGCCGTCGACGGCGCGCGCCCGGGCCGCGTGCGAGGGGAAGGTGCCCTCGACGAGACCGGGCACGGCGACGACGTCCCACTCGAGCCCCTTCGCCGCGTGGCAGGTGAGCACCTGCACGGCGTCGGGAGTCGGCTCGACGACGGGCCGGTCGAGGCCGCGCTCCTCGGCGATGGCCGCCTCGACCCAGTCGACGAAGCCGCCGAGCGTCGCCCGGTCGGCACCGGCGGCGAACTGCGCGGCGACGTCGGCGAAGGCGTCGAGGTGAGCCCGCGCCGCGCCGGCGCTCCAGCCGGGGCGGGCGAGGACCTCGACGTCGACGCCGAGGACCCGCTCGGCCTCGACGACGAGATCGGGCAGGGGCTGTCCAGCGGCGAGGCGCAGCCGGCCGACCCCGGCGGCGAGGGCCCGCAGCCGCGACAGGCCGCGGGCGCTGATGTGCTCGCCCCCCGGTCCCCGCCACTGCTCGTCGGGCAGGTCGTCGAGCGCGTCGACGATCGTCAGCTCGTCGCGAGAGTCCGGGGCGAGGTCCTGGCCGACCCCGCGCTGGGGCGGACGCCCGCTCGCCCGCGCGTACGCGGCGAGGGCGGCGATGTCCGCTGCGCCGAGCCGGCAGACGGGCCCGGTGAGCAGCCGCATGAGCCGGTCGCCGCGGGCAGGGTCCTGCACGACGGTGAGGAGGGCGACGACGTCGGCGACCTCGGGGGTGAGCAGCAGACCGCCGAGGCCGACGACCTCGTGCGGGATGTCACGGGCCGCCAGGGCAGCCGTGATCGCGGTGAACTGCGAGCGCTTGCGGCACAGCACCGCGGCCGAGCGTCGTCCGTCGCCGCGTCGCTCCTGCACCCACCGTGCCACGAGGTCGGCCTCGGCGGCGGCGTCGCTCACGCGCGCCGCCCACACCTGGCCGCGGCCCGCCCCGGGCCGGGCGTCCAGGGGCAGCACCGGCACGGCGCTGCCCGCCCGCAGCGGCTCTGCCACGGCGTTGGCCGCCTCGAGCACCGCGTCGTCGTTGCGCCAGCTGCGCGACAGGTGGAGCACCGGCGCGCCGCCGAAGCGCTCGGGGAAGGTCGCGAGCGTCGTCGCGCTCGCCCCTCGCCAGGCGTAAATCGACTGGTGCGGGTCGCCGACCGCCGTCACCGGGCTCGGCGGGCGCCCCTGCGGGGCGAAGAGGCTCGTCATGAGCACGAGCTGCGCCTCGGAGGTGTCCTGGAACTCGTCGAGCAGCACGACGCGGTAGCGGCCCCGCTCCCCAGCACCGACGACCGGCACCTCCTGCGCCAGCCGGGCAGCGAGCGCCATCTGGTCGCTGAAGTCGAGCACCCCACGCTCGTGCTTGAGGTCGAGGTAGCGGCGCACGACGGGGAGCACGAGCGCCCGTCGGCGCAGGGCGGTCGCCTGGTCCCGGACGGCCTTGAGCCCCTTCGGCGCGGCGGCGTCGGCGGCGAGCCACCGGCCGGCGACCGTCTCGAGGTAGGCCTGCGCCTCCTCGGGCGCCCTCAGGTGCTCGGCGAGCTCGCCGGACAGCGCGAGCACCATCGAGGTGACCGTCGACTCGACCCAGTCGAGCTCCTCCATCGGGCCGTCGTAGGACAGGACGGCCTCGTGCGCGAGCTGCCACGACGCCGCCTCGGTGAGCAGCCGCGCGTCGCGCTCGCGTCCCAGCAGCGGCCCGTGCTCGCGCACGAGCGCGCCCGCGTACGAGTGGTAGGTCGTCACGGTGGGCGCCCCGGGCAGCACGAGCGCGCCGGCGTCGTCGCGCTCGGGCGGCGACCACAGCCCCGAGTCGGCGAGCGCCGCGAGCCGGGCACCCACCCGGTCGGCGAGCTCGCCCGCGGCCTTGCGGGTGAAGGTGAGCCCGAGGACCTCCTCGGGGCGCACGAGGTCGTTGGCGACGAGCCAGACGACGCGCGCGGTCATCGTCTCGGTCTTGCCCGACCCGGCCCCGGCGACGACGAGCTGGGGCTGCAGCGGGGCCTCGACGATCGCGGCCTGCTCCGGCGTCGGGGCATGCTCCTGCCCCAGGGCACGGCTGACGTCGAGCGCCGAGTAGCGCGGTCCGTCGGCGACCGCGGTCGTGCTCGCCCGACCGGCCGGGAGCAGGTCGGCGAGGTCGTCGAAGAGGCTCGGCTGGTCGCTCATCGCAGGGTGCCCCCTTCGTGATGGGTCGGGCAGGAGGTGCGCACGGGGCACCGCGAGCACATCGCCTCCTCGGGGCGGGCGACCATGTGCGCCGCGGACATGCCGTCGGCGGCCGCCGCGACCGCGTCGTGCGCCCACCGCGGGTCGTCGGCGTCGCGCAGGGGCACCTGCGCCTGGACGAAGGTGCGCGACGTCGCCGCCCGCCCGAGCTGCACGAGCACCGCGCCGGCGCTGCTCGAGCCGTGCTCGCCGAAGCCGCCCTCCTCGACGGCGACCTGGTACGCGCCGAGCTGGCGGTGCTCGGCGAGCTCGTCGCCCGTGGGCTTGGTCGAGCCGGTCTTGAGGTCGACGACCCGCAGCGCCCCGTCGGCGTCACGACGCTCGAGCCGGTCGACCCTGCCGCCGATGCGGGCCCGGCCGACGGTAGCGGCGAAGGGGATCTCGACCCCCGCGAGCGACCACCCCTCGGTGCGGGCGCGCACGTAGTAGTCCGCGAGCCACCGGCCCATGACCTGGGCACGGCGCAGGTGCTGCTCGCCGACCCAGCCCGGGGGCTGCCCGAGCTGGGGCCAGCGCCGCTCGATCTCGGCGGCGATGCTCGCGTGGTCGGCGTCGGGCAGGTCCTCGGCGACGGCGTGGACGAGGGTGCCGATGTCGGCGGAGACGTGACTGGCTCCCCCGCCGCCCGAGCTCGTGAGCAACCAGCGCAGACCGCAGGTGTCGAAGGCCTCGACCTGCGAGGGCGAGACCCGGACGAGCTCGTCGGGACCGCGCAGCGGGCGCTCGTCGCTGCGGTCGCGCAGCGCCCACCACTGGTCGGGGTCGGCGCCGCGCACGCCGACCTCGCGCAGGTGCGCCAGCCGGGTCGCCGCGAGGTGCGCCCGCTCGGGCTCGGCGAGCTCCTGGCGCAGCCGGGCGACGACACCGACGAGGTCGAGCGGCATCGGCGCCTCGTGCGTCTCGCGCCGACCGACCCCCGCCGGCAGCGGGTCGACGACGGAGAGGAAGGGCGAGGGCTGCTCGTCCTCGGAGGACACGGCGGTGAGCAGCACGTGCTCGCTCGCCCGGGTGATCGCGACGTGGAGCATCCGCGTCTCGTCGTAGCGGACCTGCGCGCGAGCCGCCTCAGCACGGTCGTCGGCGCCCGGGTCGCCCGGTCCCGAGCCGACCGCGGCACGACCGGTGACGACGTCGACGAGCTCGGTCGAGCCCAGCAGCGACCCGCGCAGGCGCAGGTCGGGCCACACGCCCTCCTGCACCCCGGCGACGACGACCCGTCGCCACTGCCGGCCCGCGGCGGCGGCCGGCGTGACGATGGCGACGGCCCCGGTGTCGGGGCTGCGGTCGGCCAGGGAGTCCGCGGCGACCTCCTCCTGGGCGACGGAGAGCAGGAAGGACTCGGGTCCGCTGCCGGGCCGGGCGTCCTCGTGGGCCGCCGCAGCCGAGAAGAGCGCGACGACGGCGTCGAGGGCCTCGTCGGCCCGGGCTCCCCCGGCGCCGCCGGCGAGCGCCCGCTCGCGCCAGAGGTCGGCGACCTCCACGGCCTCCCACGCCGCCCAGAGCACCCCTTCGCCGCTCACGCCCTGCGCCCACCGTCCGTCCTCGACGACGGCCGCGGCGCGCGCAGAGGCGACGACCCGGGCGAGCCGCGCCAGCGGCGCGACGTCGGGGCGCTCGAGGAGGAGGTGGTCGACCCAGGCCGGGTCGACGGTGCCGTGCTGGAGCAGCTCGTCGCTGGAGCGCCCGCCCTCGTCGGCGAGCTCGGCCGCACGCAGCGCGCGACGCAGCCGGCGCACGGCGACGGTGTCGGCCCCGAGCAGCGGCGAGGTGAGCAGGGCCAGGACCTCCTCGACGTCGGGCAGCTCGCGGTGCCCGCGCTGGAGGTCGACGACGAGACGCAGGAGGAGCAGCAGCGGGGCGACGCTCGGCTGGTCTCGAAGGGGGACGTCGGCCGAGGCCGAGGTGACGGGCACGCCCCGGGCGGCGAGCACCCGGCGCAGCGTCGACTGCCGCCCCGCCCCGCGGACGACGACGGCGAGCTCGTCCCACGGGACGCCGTCGACGAGGTGGGCCCGGCGCAGGGCGTGCGCCACGTAGCCGGCCTCCTGGGCCTGGGAGCGCAGCACCCGCACGGTGCACGTGCCGTCGTCGTGCGCCGCGCTCGCGCCGCGGTGCACCCCGCCGCCGAGCGCCCCGATGCGGGCGACGACGCGTGCGTCCGCCTCGGCCACCGCGGCGGCCACCCGGTAGCCCGTGCGCAGGACCACCCGCTCGACGCGGCGACCGGCCCAGTCGCCGAGGAAGAGCGCGGGGTCGGCCCCACGGAAGCCCTGGACGCTCGAGTCGGGGTCTCCGAGGAGCACGAGGGGCACTCCCGAGGCGGCGAAGACCCGCAGCAGCCGGGCTGCCGGGGCGGTGAGCTCGTGCGCGTCGTCGACGACGACGCAGCCGACGGAGCGCAGCGCGCGCACCCGGGCCTCGGCGTCGCCCTCGAGCAGCTCGGCCGCGGCGGTGAGCACCCACGCCGGGTCATAGGCGCCGGGTGTCGCGAGCGCACCGACCTGCTCGTACTCCTCGAAGACCTCGGCCGCCGCGACCCACTCCGGGCGCCCGTGACGCGCCCCGAGGTCGCGCAGGTCGTCGGCGGTCAGCCCGTGCTCGACCGCCCGCATGAGCAGGTCGCGCAGCTCGTCGCGCATCGCCCGGGTGGGCAGGGCCTCGTGGAGGCGCTGCGGCCAGCGCGGACCGGTACCGGTCTCCGCGTGGCCGGCGAGCAGGTCCGAGAGCACGAGGTCCTGCTGGGCGCCGGAGACCAGGCGTGGCGGCGGCAGCCCGTCGACCGCTGCCTGCGCGCGGAGCACGGCGAAGCCCAGGCTCTGCACCGTGCGGGCGAGCGGGACCGCGGCCGCGCCTGTGAGCCCCGAGGTCACCGCGTCACGCAGGTCGGCGGCCGAGCGACGGGTGGCGCCGACGAGGACGACCTCGTCGGGCCGGCACTCCCCCGTGCGGACGCGGTCGAGGGCGGCCTCGACCGCCACGGCGGTGCGGCCCGTGCCCGGTCCGCCGAGCACGACGAGCACCTCGGCCCGCGCGTCGACCGCCGCGGCCTGGTCGTCGTCGATACGCTCCCGGCCGAGCCGGCGCACCCCGCCGACCCGAGGGCTCAGGTGACGCGCGAGGGCGACCGAGGTCGCCCCCTTCGCCCCCGGTCCACTCGTCTGCGTCGTCGTCATGCACCCATCCCATCACCCGTGCCCGACAGCCCACCGACGCCCGCCGCGGGGGCTACCCGTGGGTACGATGAGGGGTACGGCTCAGACGCGGGAGGACCCATGACCAGCACGCCCCACCGGGTGCAGCGGCTGCCGCGCGCGCAGCGCCGAGCCCAGCTCCTGCAGGCCGCCCAGACCGTCTTCGTGCGCAAGGGCTACCACGCCGCCGCGATGGAGGACATCGCCGACGAGGCGGGGGTCTCCAAGCCCGTCCTCTACCAGCACTTCCCCGGCAAGCTCGAGCTCTACCTCGCGCTCCTGGAGAGCGAGTGCGACCGCCTCGAGAGCCTCGTCCTCGAGGCCCTCGACAGCACCGACGACCACAAGGAGCGGGTCTACGCGACGATCGCGGCCTTCTTCGAGTTCGTCGGCGACGAGGGCGAGGCCTTCCGCCTCGTCTTCGAGTCCGACCTCACCGGCGACTCGCGGGTGCGTCATCGCATCGACGCGCTCGAGGCACAGCTCGGCGACGCGATCAGCCACCGCATCGCGCAGGACACCGGTCTGCCCAAGAGCTTCTCCGACCTGCTGGGCGTGACCCTGGCGGGCATGTCGCAGGTCTCCGCCCGGGCGTGGCTCGCGCACAGCGCGACCATCCCGCAGGCCGACGCGGCCCTGGCCGCGGGCCACCTCGCGTGGCGCGGCCTCAGCTCCTACCCCAGCCAGGCGACGCTGCGCGGCGGTGCGGGCACCGAGACGGGCGAAGGGGGAGCCGCGGGCGGCGGTGACGGCGGCGCCTGACAAGATCGGCTCGTACACCGCACCTGCGAAGAAGGGACCCTCCGTGGAGGTCAAGATCGGCATTCAGAACGTCGCCCGCGAGATCGTCATCGACGCCACGGGCAGCGAGGACCAGATCGTCGCCGCCGTCGAGGCGGCGCTGGGCGGGCAGGCCCTCGACCTGCGTGACGAGCGCGGTCGCCGCGTCGTCGTGCCCGCCGGCGCCCTCGGCTACGTCGACCTCGGCGAGCCCTCGCGCGGCCGAGTGGGCTTCGGCGCCTCCTGACGTCGTCCGCCCAGGTCAGCAGCCTGGCGGACGTCACGGGGCGGCGTCCAGCGGTCTCTCAGGATCCCTGGACGCCGTCCCCGATTTCGTGCCTCAGGTGTCCTAGCATCGAGCGCATGGCCGGGTCTCCGGCCAGTCACCCCCCGGCGCACCCTGCCGGGATCTTGAAAGGAAGGCTCCCATGCTCTGGACCATCATCGTGGCCATCATCGTCGGCGCCATCATCGGTGCCCTCGCACGTCTCGTGCTGCCGGGCCGTCAGTCGATCTCGATGGTCGTCACGATCATCCTCGGCATCCTCGGGTCGCTCATCGGCTCCTGGATCTACGCCTCCCTCGGTGGCGGCGAGACCAATGGCATCGACTGGATCGCCAACGCCATCGGCGTCGTCTGCGCCGCGGCTCTCATCGTCATCTACGGCATGGTCACCGGACGCAAGCAGGTCTGAGCGTCACGAACCTTCGCGAAGGCCCCCGGCTCCCGCCGGGGGCCTTCGTCGTGCCAGGGCTAGGCCGCGCTAGGCCGAGAGGCCGAGACGCGCCATGCGCTGCTGGTGGGCGTCGGTGAGCCGCTGCATGATCGCGCCCATCTCGCCGAGGTCGGCACCGGGCCGCGAGTGGCTCTGGCCGAGGATGAGCTCGACGAGCGCCTCGCGGTGCGCCGCGACGAGCTGGCCCTGCGAGAGCGCCTCACCCATGAGCCGGCGCCCCCACAGCGCGAGCGGCCCGGCGAGGTGGCGGTCGGCCCGGATCTGGGCCCGCACCTCCTCGACGATGACGTCGGTGCGCCCGTCGTCGGCCGAGGCCGCGGCGATGATCGCCCGCGACTCGTCGTCGACGAAGACGGAGATCTCACGGAAGAAGTCGTCGGCGATCCCGTCGCCGATGTAGGCCTTGACGAGCGCCTCGGCGAGGTTGCGCGGCGCGGTGCGCGCGTGGAAGGAGTCGAAGGCCTCGACGAAGGGGGACATCGCGGCGACGGGGTCGGCGCCGAGGGCGCGGATGTGCCCGACGAGCAGCTCGTGGCTGTGGAACTCGCCGACCGCCATCCCGGCGACCGCGGTCTTGAGGCGCAGGTCGTCGGTGAGCTCGCTGTCGGCCGCCATCTGGGTGAAGCCCGACATCGTGCCGTAGGCGATCGCGCCGAGGAGGTCGACCACCCCTTCGCGCTCTCGCTCGCCGAGGTGCGCTCCGGCGCTCGCGGCGCTCGTCGAGGGGCTGTCGCTCATGAGACTTCAGCGTAGTCGTCGTCTCGGGGGCAGGCGGCTACCATGGGAGGGACCACGGTGCCCGGTCGGCACGCATCTTCTCGCCGGTCCGCGACGGACCGGCAGGCGGCGCCCAGCACGACGCCCCGCCCGCAGACCTCCGATCGGCCCGCCACGACGGCGTGACCCCACGTGCCCGCCGCTGATCGAGAGACCTCTGCACACCACATGAGCGACATCACCGAGCAGACCCCTGCCGCGACCGAGCCCGAGACCCTCCCCACCGTGGAGGAGACGGTCGAGCCGGTGGCGCAGGACGCCCCGCAGCCCACCTTCGCCGACTTCGGCGTCCACCCCGACATCGTCGCGAGCCTCGCCGACGGCGGGATCATCCACCCCTTCCCCATCCAGGCGATGACCCTGCCCGTGGCCCTCGGCGGCCACGACATCATCGGCCAGGCCAAGACGGGCACCGGCAAGACCCTCGGCTTCGGCGTCCCGATCCTCGACGGCATCGACACCGAGACCGACGACACCCGCCCCCAGGCCCTCGCCGTCGCCCCCACCCGTGAGCTCGCCGTCCAGGTCGCCAGCGACCTCGAGAAGGCCGGCAAGCGCCGCGGCATCAAGGTCCTCACCGTCTACGGCGGCCGGGCCTACGAGCCGCAGATCGAGGCGCTGCGCGAGGGCGTGCACGTCGTCGTCGGCACCCCGGGCCGTCTCATCGACCTCGCCCAGCAGAAGCACCTCGACCTCTCCGCCGCACGCACCGTCGTGCTCGACGAGGCCGACGAGATGCTCGACCTCGGCTTCCTGCCCGACGTCGAGAAGATCATGGCGATGACCCCCGCGGGCCGCCACACGATGCTCTTCTCCGCGACGATGCCGGGCGCCATCGTCGCCCTCGCGCGTCGCTACATGAACCAGCCGACCCACATCCGCGCGATGACGGAGGACGGCGAGGACCGCCAGACCGTCAAGGCGATCGAGCAGTTCGTCTACCGCGCCCACGCGATGGACAAGGTCGAGATGCTCGCCCGCGTCCTGCAGGCCAAGGACCGCGGTCTGACGATCATCTTCAGCCGCACCAAGCGCACCGCCGCGAAGGTCGCCGACGAGCTGACCGACCGTGGCTTCGCCGCGGCCTCGATCCACGGCGACCTCGGCCAGGGCGCACGCGAGCAGGCGCTGCGCGCCTTCCGCAACGGCAAGGTCGACGTCCTCGTCGCGACCGACGTCGCCGCCCGCGGCATCGACGTCAGCAACGTCACCCACGTCGTCAACTACCAGTGCCCCGACGACGAGAAGACCTACGTCCACCGCATCGGTCGCACCGGTCGCGCCGGCAACACCGGCGTCGCGGTGACGCTCGTCGACTGGGACGACATGACGAAGTGGTCGGTCATCAACCGTCAGCTCGACCTCGGCATCCCCGAGCCCGTCGAGACCTACTCCTCCTCGCCCAACCTCTACGAGGACCTCGACATCCCGCAGGGCGCGAAGGGGCGTCTGCCCCGGGCCCAGCGCACCCGCGAGGGCCTGTCGGCCGAGGTCCTCGAGGACCTCGGCGAGACCGGCAAGTCCGGCGGTCGTCGCCCCCAGGGCGGTCGTGACGGCGGTCGCGGTCGTGGCGAAGGGGGTCGTGGCGACGGTGGCCGTGGCGATGGCGGTCGTGGTCGTGGCTCCCGCGAGGGCGGGGAGCGCCGCGAGGGCGCCTCGGCGTCCGGTGAGGGCGCCCCGCGCCGCAACCGCAACCGTCGCCGCACCCGCGGCGGGCAGGACGGCCAGACGAGCACGGGCTCGGCCCCGGCCCAGGGCTGAGGACTGCCGCCGGTGCCCTCGGGCCCTCGCGCCCGACGGGCGCTCACCAGTGCTGCGCGACGCGGGTACCGCGTCGCGCAGCGGCTGCGTCCGCGGGCGAGCGCGTCCGACGGCCGCCCGGCCGCGTCGGTGTGCGCCGAGCTCGAGGCGCTGACGCAGGAGGGCCGCGGTGACGCCGCGGTCGCCCTCGTGCGCCGTGAGCTCGACGCGCTGGGCCGCGACGTCGTTTTCCTCGACCTCGCCCGCCGCGCCGCGTCGCGCGCCGGCGAGCCGACGCTCCAGCTCGAGGTCGTCCGCGCACAGCTCGCCGCGACCTCGCGGCTCGAGGCACCGGTCCGGGCGCGCCTCGAGCGCGCCCGCCGGCAGGTCGAGGGCCGGCTGCGCGAGACCGACCCGTCGTGGGCGCCGGGCGTGCCCGCCGAGGTCGTCAGGAGCGCCGTCGAGCTGCTCGACCAGGCCCGCGCCGAGCGGGGCGGGGGTCTCCCCCTTCGCCCGGCTCACCTGCTGAAGATCGCGCTCCCCCAGCGCCAGTCCGGCTACTCCGTGCGCACCCGGTACAACCTCGCGGCCCAGGTCGAGGCCGGGCTTGACCCGGTGGCGGTCACCGCGCTCGACTTCGCCGCCGACGACGACTCGCCGCAGGACGTCCACGGCGTGCCGCACCACCACCTCCGGCGCGCCGAGGTGCCGGTGCACGAGACCCACGACGAGCACCTCGACGCGTACGCGAGCGCGCTCGCGCCGGTGCTCGCCGGTCTCGCCCCCGACCTGCTCCACGTGCACTCCGGCGGCCGCGGGTACGAGGCCGCGCTCGTCGGCGGCGCCGTCGCCCAGGCCCTCGGTCTGCCGTGGGTCTACGAGGTGCGCGGCTTCTTCGAGGCGACGTGGAGCCCGGACCCCGAGCACGCCGAGGTGGCCGAGACCTACCGGCGCCGGCGCGCGGCCGACACCCGCGCGATGCTCGCCGCCGACGCCGTCGTCACCCTCTCGGAGTCGATGCGCGGCGACATCGTCGGTCGTGGGGTGCCCGCCGAGCGGGTGCACGTCGTGCCCAACGGCGTCGACGCGCAGGCCTTCTCGCCGCGCGAGCGGCGCCCCGAGCTCGTGCAGCGCTACGGGCTCGAGGGCCGCTTCGTCTTCGGCTACGTCTCCAACCTCGACCACTACCGCGAGGCGCAGGAGCTGCTCGTCGACGCCGCGATGGCGCTGCGGGCGAAGGGGGTCGACGCCACCGCCCTCGTCGTCGGCGACGGGCAGCGACGGGCCGAGGTCGAGGCGCACGCCGCGGCCGTCGGCGCGGGCGACGCCGTGGTCTTCACCGGGCGGGTCCCGCACGACGAGGTCCTCGACCACTACGCGCTCATGGACGTCTTCGTCGTCCCGCGCGTCGACGAGCAGGCCGCCCGGCTCGTCACCCCGCTCAAGCCCTTCGAGGCGATGGCGGCGGGCCTGCCCGTCGTCGTCTCCGACCTGCCCGCGCTCACGGAGATCACCGGGGCGGGTGCGCGCGGCGAGTCCTTCCCCGCCGGCGACGGCACCGCGCTCGCCGACGTCCTCGCCCGCCTGCACGCCGACCCCGCGCGGCGGGCCGAGCTCGCCGCGGCCGGTCGCGAGTGGGTGAGCACGCAGCGCTCGTGGAGCGCCAACGGCCCCCGCTACCAGGCCGTCTACGACGCCGTCCTGCGCGACCGCTGACCCCGCCGCTCCCCCTTCGCCCCGGGCTACGAAACCCTGCTGGCTGCCCTTCGACGAGCCGGGACCCTTTCGAAAGGGTCCTGACTGATCAAGAGGCAGCCAGCAGGGTTTCGTCGGTCAGGGGGTCCCGTCGAGGATCGGCGAGCACTCGCGGCCCTTCGTGGCCGGCGTGCGCCCGCACAGAGTGTGCTGGAGCACGAAGGTCTGCTCCTGCTCGCGGCCGTCGACCTCGTAGGTGACTCGCACAGCGCGGATGGGCACGTCTTGGACGCGGTCGACCGTCAGCCCGAGGACCAGCGACCACGTCCGGGAGCCTCGCGGCAGCGGTCCCGCCGGCAGGCCGGTGCGGAAGTGGTCCGCCGCTCCTGGGTACCTCGCGAAGATCGAACGCGGCGGGAACCTCGACTCCGCGAAGGCCATCTTCGACCCGCTCGAGTCCATCCAGCCCACGCCGGCCAGCGTGACGCCGTCGCCGGCGTCGATCGCCACGTCGGTGACCGTGACCGGTCTCTGAGCGGGGTCGGAGTGGACCGGTCCGAGCGACCACGACATCGGCACGTCCACGTCTGCCGTCGTCGAGAGCGCGGCGTTGGTCAGCTCTCGGATCGACAGGGCGTCGGCGGGCCCCTCACGCCACTGCGCGGTCGACCACCAGCCCAGACCGGCGACGAGCACGAGGGCGACGACGGCCAGGGCCGCGACGACGGGACGCTTCATGCCCGGACGCTAGCGGCACGAGAGACCCGTCGCAGCCGGTCGGCGCAGACGCGCCGTCAGACGTCGACGTGCTCACGCGGGTCGCCGTAGAAGGCGACGCGCCCCGAGGCGTTCATGAAGCGCGCGTCCTCGATCGTCCACGTGTGCGCGTGCCGGTCGGTCCCCCGGATCGACACGTAGCCGAAGCGGTCGGAGGAGTACGTGCGCATCCCCGCCGCCTGCACCCGGTCGAGCAGGTCGGTGTCGACGGCCCGCGGCAGGTCGGAGAAGCGCAGCCGCCGCATGACCTCGCCCTCGACGAGGATCGAGCCGCCCTGGACGAGCCGTGTGTACCGGTGCTCGTCCTTGGGGAAGCGCAGGACGACCGCGCCGGTGCTGCGCAGCCACGTGTAGTGGCACCACTTGCCGACGACCTGTGCGCCGGAGACGGCGAAGGCGTCGACGAGGTCGGTGAGGTAGTGCCGCCCGTAGTAGTTGTCGTCGTCGACCTTCGCGACGTAGCGCCCGTCCGCGGCGTCGACGCCGAGGTTGAGGCAGGCCCCGAGCGTGAGGTCGGAGCGGGCCTGGCGCACGACGACGTCCTCGATCCCGCGGTCGCGCATCATCGCCTCGACCTCGGCGGGACGGTCGTCGAGGCCGTGGAGCACGAGGACGAGCTGGACGTTGCCGTGCTGCGTCTCGACCTGCCGGGCGATGTTGTCGGCGACGGTCGTCAGCTCGTGCGACCTGTTCGTCGACACGACGGCGCTCACCCCGCGGTCGCCGCACACGCCGAGCGGGGTGCGCCGGGGCGGGTCGACGAGACCGGCGAGCCGGGAGATCGAGCTCACCCGGTCGGCGAAGGTGTGCCCGGCGCGGGCTGCGCGACCGGCGACGAGACCGGCCCGGTCGACGAGCTCGTCCTGCCACAGCGCGGCGACGACCTGCTGACGCATCGCGTCGTCGCCCTCGGCGACCGCGACCCCTTCGGCGATGTCGGCGGGCAGCCGGTCGGCGGCCTCGGGCGTGGCGAGGACGGGCGTGCCGGAGGCGGCGGCCTCGACGACCTGCCACCCCACCTTCGGCCGGTCGGCGACGACGGCGAGCGACCGGTAGTGGGCGAGCATCGGCCGGTCGCCGTCGGGTGCGGAGGCCGAGCCCTGGGCGCCGAGGACGTCGAGACGGGTGGGCTGCGCCGGCGCGAGCCGCGTCACGTCGTAGCCGGGGTCCCCGGTGATCGCGACGGCCTGCTCGCGCCGGCGGGCGGGCCCGGTGCGGGCGGGCGAGTGGACGAAGGGGTCGGCAGCCGGCCCGAGATGGGTGACCTCGCCGCCGAGCTCGGCGGCGTAGGCGGCGACGGCCTCGGCGTCGTCGACGGCCACGCGCAGCCGCGGGTCCGCCTCTCGAAGTCGCTGCAGCGCACGGGAGCCCGCCATCTCGACCTGGCTGCCCGTCACCCAGGCCACGACGGGGATCCCGCAGCCGTGCGCGGCGGCGGCGAGCCGGACCTGGTCCTCGAGCGGCGCCTGCGCCGCGACCTCGCTGCTCGCGTCGACCTCGAGGAGCACGACGTCGGCCCCGACGACCTCGTCCTGCAGCCGCAGCAGGGGCGCGAGCCCGCGACGGACCCGCTCCCCGGCGTGGACGACGGCCCGCGGTGCGCTGGCGCGCGGTGCCGGCACCTCCTCGACGAGGGGCGCCGCGACGAGCGCGTGCCGGGCGCGGGCCGCGCGGGCCGCGCGCTGGTCGGCCGTCGCGTCACCGACGAGGCGTCGTGCCCGCTGCACGGGTCGGCGCAGGCTCGTCGACAGGTCCTTGGCCATCATGCTCCTCGCACGCGTGAGTGCCGCCCGGTCCCGGGCAGGCGGTGGTCACAGGATGTCAGGTGCGCGGGCGCACCTGGACCGCGACCTCGTCGCGGGCGGCGGCGGCCGGCACCCACCGCGGGGCGGGCACCCCCCACGTCGCGAGCTCGTCCTCGACGGCGGCCCGGGTCCACGCCAGGGTCACCCGGTGCGTGTGCGCGCCGTCGGGCTCGCCGACGAGCACCGCCCCGGCGCTGACGAGCGGTGCCGGGCGTCCCGCGACGGCGACCTCGGGCGTGCGCACCCACACGACGACGGCCTCGACGGCCTCCTCGGGGTGCACCTGGGTGACCGTCCCGGCGTCGACGAGACGCCGCACCGCGGCCTGCAGGCCCTTGCGGTACAGGCGCATCCGCGCGGGGTTCTCCCGGTGCAGGAGCGCGACGCGCAGACCGCTGGCGGCGAGCGCCTCGAGGTCCGCGGCGAGCGATGCCGGGTCGACCATCGTGTCGGCCGCGTCGTCGACGACGAGGACGTCGACGCGAGGGTGCGGCGCGTCGCTCGTCCACGCGCGCGGGGCGGCGAAGGGGGCCCGCTCACCCAGGGTGACGGGCTCCCCCTTCGGCAGGGTGCGGTGCCACGCCTTGTAGGCGGAGCGGTAGGCCAGGCGGCCGCCGACGCCCCACCCGACGCCGAAGTCGGCGCGCGACAGAGACCCGGGCCGCAGCCGCGTGAGCTGCAGCGCCGGCTCGACCGTCGGGGGCTCGACCCCGGTGACCGCGACGACCCGCGCGTCGTACTCGCTGTCCGCGCTCTTGCGGACCTCGTCGAAGGGGCCGACGAGGGCCAGGGTCGAGCGGCGCAGCATCGGGCCGGCGGCGTTGTGCCGCACGGCGGGGTAGCCGGGCCAGGCGAGGTGGAGCCGGTCGTCGCCGCGCAGGGCGAGCGAGCGGGTCATCGGCAGGTCGGGGTCGGCGAGGAGCGGCAGCAGCGCGCGCTCGACCCGCTCGGGGTGGATCCAGTCGTCGGCGTCGAGGAAGGCGACGTACTCCCCCGTCGCCGCCGCGACTCCGTCGTTGCGTGCGCGGTAGGCGCCGCCGTTGCTCTCCCGGGTGACGACCCGGGCCCGCGGGTGCAGCGCCGCCGCACGGGCGATCGTCTCGGCGTGCTCGGGGCCCGAGGCGTCGTCGACGACGACGACCTCGACCTGCGGCCAGGTCTGGTCGAGCAGGGCGCGCATCGCCGTCGTCAGCCACGGACCGGGGCGGTAGGCGGTGACGACGACGCTGACGAGCGGCAGCACGGCGGGGTCGCCACCGGCCTCGCGGACCCGCGCGGGCAGACCCTCGCGGAGCACGGCGAGCTCGGCCGGGTCGGGACCGACCCGGTCCAGCACCGGCAGCTCCTCGAAGGCGGCGACCGCCTCTGCGCCGACGACGTCGGCGAGCTCGTCGTCGTCGAGCAGCCGCGGCACGAGCATCCCCGCCTCGCGCCACCGGCGGGTGACGCCGGACCACCACGTCGCCTCGTCGCCCCCGAGGTCGGGGTGCGCGAGGTCGGTCTCGATGTCGGCCCGCTCGTCGGCGGAGAGGGTCGTGAGCAGGGCGAGCTCTCGGCGCAGCTGCTGCTCGCCCGGCCCGGCGACGACGAGCGGCCCCGGCTCGGCCGCGCCACGCATCCCGCGCAGGAGCGCGTGGGCGTAGAGCAGCGCCTGGCGCCCGGTGAGCTGGTCGGCCGCGCCGTCGGCGACGAGCCGCGAGACGACGTCGACGCCTGCCCGGACGTCCTGCCCGTCGTCGCCGACGAGGAGGAGCTCGGCGTGCCCGGCGCGCCAGCTCGGCGACCCGGTGCGCTCGGCGAGGAGCCCGGCGACGTCGCGCAGCAACGCCCCCTTCGTCCGCAGACCCGTCGCGACGACGTCGTCGACCCCGATCTGCTCACCCGCCCGGGCGTACGCGGCGAGCAGCGGGTCGACGTCGCCGAGACGCGTCGGGCGCAGCCGTGCCCGCAGCGGCTGGAGCACCCGCCGACGCGCGGCGGGGTCGCCGCTGACGACGGCTCGGACCCCTCCCGCGGCGAGGGTGCGAGCGCGCTGCAGGCTGGCCACGCTCAGGCCGGGGTGATGGTGGAGGTGTCGATGACCGCGCGGTAGCGCACGTCGCCGGCGACGACGCGCTCGTAGGCGGCGTCGACCGCCGTCGTGTCCGTGGCGTCGACGTGCTCGACCGTGGCGGCGATGCCGTGCTCGGCGCAGAAGTCGAGCATCTCCTGGGTGTCGGGGATCCCGCCGATGTTCGACCCGGCGATCGCCTTGTTGCCGACGATGAGCGAGCCGGGCGCGACGACGAGGTCGCCCGGGGGCAGCCCGACGTTGACGAGCGCGCCCTGGGGACGCAGCAGGCGCACGTAGTCCTTCATGTCGAGGTCGGCGCTGACGGTGTTGATGATGAGGTCGAAGGAGCCCTTGGCCGCGCGGAGCGCACCCTCGTCCTTCGTCGCGATGTGCGTGCTCGCCCCGAGGTCCTTCGCGTCCTGCGCCTTGGCGTCCGAGCGGCTGATCGTCGTCACCTCGGCACCCATCGCCGCGGCGATCTTCACCGCCATGTGCCCCAGTCCGCCGACGCCGACGACGGCGACCCGACGACCCGGCCCGGCCCCCCAGCGCTTGAGCGGGACGTACGTGGTGATCCCGGCGCACAGCAGCGGGGCGGCGACGTCGAGATCGATCGCGTCGGGGACCCGCACGACCATGCTCTCGCTGACGACGACCTGCTGGGCGTAGCCGCCCTGCGTGATCTCGCCGTGGTAGTCCTTCGCGTTGTACGTGCCGACGGACCCGCGCTCGCAGAACTGCTCGTCGCCGTTCTTGCACTGCTCGCACTCGTGGCAGGCGTCGACGAGGCACCCGACACCCACGCGGTCGCCGACCGTGTACCGGGTGACGGCGGCACCGACGGCCGCGACGGTGCCGGCGATCTCGTGGCCGGGGGTCATCGGGTAGTGCGCGGGACCCCACTCGTCACGCACGGTGTGGATGTCCGAGTGGCAGATGCCGGCCCACGCGATGTCGATGAGGACGTCGTCGTCACGCAGCGCGCGACGCTGCAGACGCACCGCCTCGAAGGGGGCCCCGGCGGACGGGGTGGACAGCGCCGCCGTCTCGAAGGGGGTGCTGCCGTCGCGCTGGTCGGTGGTGGCCGAGCTGCTCACATGTGCCTCCTGGTCTCGCTCGCGGGGAGGGCTCCCCGCATCACGTCATCGTGACACGGCGCGGGCTGTGCCAGGGTGTGCGGGGTGAGCAGGTGGGGACGGGCAGCAGCGGTCGTGGCGCTCTCGACGGGGGCGCTCGGGCTCTCGGGGTGCGGCGACAGCGCGCCCGAGCGGGCGGCCCAGCTCAAGAGCGACCTCCAGGGGGTCCAGGGGGTCGCCTCGGTGGAGACGTCGACACCGAGCACGGGCCTCAGCCGCGCCGTCGAGGCGGAGGTGACCCTGTCGGGCGATCTCGACCGCGCCGCCTACGAGCGGGTCGCGCAGGCCTACCAGGACTTCCGCGACGACGACAGCAAGGGGATCTTCGGCAGCGAGGCCCAGGTGAGCGTCATCAGCGGCGAGGACAGCGCCCAGGTGCCCCGCGAGTCGGACGACCTGCCCCGCGCGGCCGGCTACGTCGAGCGGCTGTCGGGCGAAGGGGACCCGGTCACCGGCTTCGAGCTGCTGTGGTCGACGCGGCCCCGGATGAGCGTCATGACCGACGACCCGATGGCGACGATGCGCTCGTTGGCCACCGGCGACCGGGCGCTGCAGGGCGGCGGCGACCACCCGGTGCGCCTCACGACGACGACCAGCGGCACCGACGGCGACCTCGACCTCGAGGTCGAGCTCGGCACCCCGGGCATCGGCGGCGTGCTCGACGAGGTCGAGCAGGCGCGGGGCGCCCTGGAGAGCAGCGACCTCAGCCCCGTGCTCCGGCTGCGCGACGACGCGCTCACCATCGAGATCGGCGGGGGCGGCACCTCCGGCGGTGTCACGCCGCAGCGGGTGCTCGACACCCACGACGACGTCGCGCGGGCGGTCTGCCCCGACGTCACGCTGACGACCACGAGCGGCGCCTCCCGGATCTTCGGCTGCGTGGACACCCAGCCCATGCACACCGCGCTCGACGGGCTCGGCGACGTGGAGCCGACCAGCCTGCGCAACCGGGACCGCGACCGCGACCGGCTCACCATCGCGCTGGGCTCGCCGGACGACCTCGCGAGCGCGGCCACCGCCGACCTCGGTGACGGCGACGTCGTGCTGTCCTCGGGCACCGGCACCAACGGCACCGTGAGCATCGGGGGCACGGCGTCGCAGCGCTCCAGGCTCGCGCCGCTCGCCCTCGCCGCGCACGCCCCGGGCCTGCACGTCACGGCCGGCAGCGCGTCGGAGCACGACGGCGTCGACCTCGCGATCCGCGGGCGCCTGGGCAACCCGCAGACCACCTTCCGCGCGATGCGCGACGCCGGGTGGGAGGGCGATGTCGTCCTGGGCTACCGGTCCTTCGGCCGCGACCGCTCCGAGCTGCGCTGGCGCAGCAGCGCGACCGGCCCGGCCGTCGACATCGGCCCGCTCGACGGGGACGCCGACGGCAAGCGGATCTCCGACCAGTCCCAGCGCATCATCGACGCCTGGGACGCCAGCGCCGGCTGACGCCATCCCGCCCGAGATCTTGGCACCCGCGCTGGTTGCAACCCGAGCGCGTGCCGGCTTCTCGGGAGGCAGACCCGAGATCTTGGCGCCAGCGCTGGTTGCAACCCGGGCGTGTGCCGGCTTCTCGGAAGGGGTCTAGAGGCGGGGCAGGAGCGACGCGGCGACGTCGCGGTAGGCCTGGGCGCCCTTGCTCGTGCGGGCCGTGTCGAGGACCGAGCGACCGATGGCGGGGGCCTCGGCGAAGCGCACGGTGCGCGGGATCGGCGGGCTGAGCACGGGCAGGCCGTAGCGCTCCCCGAGGTCGGCAAGCACCTCGCGGGCGTGGTTGGACCGGCCGTCGTACATCGTCGGCAGGATGCCGATGACCTCGAGCTTCTTGTTGAGCAGGCGGCGCACGTCGCGCACGGTGTCGAGCAGCTGGCCCACCCCGCGGTGGCTGAGCATCTCGGCCTGCATCGGGATGATGAGCCCGGTGCTCGCGGTGAGCGCGGCGAGGGTGAGCACGCCCAGGCTCGGGCTGCAGTCGAGCAGGACGACGTCGTAGTCGGCGCGCACCTCGTCGATGACGGAGGAGAGGACGAACTCACGGCCGGGCTTGGTGAGCAGCTGCGCCTCGGCCCCGGCGAGGTCAATCGAGGCGGGCAGCAGGTCGATGCCCTCGCCGGCCTCGACGAGCGCGTCACCGATCTCGGCCTGGCCGAGGACGACCTCGTGGGTCGAGAGCTCGACGACGTCGGGGTCGATGCCGAGGCTGAAGGTCAGGCTCGCCTGGGGGTCGAGGTCGATCAGCAGCACCCGCTTGCCGTGCTCGGCGAAGGCTGCGGCGAGGGAGGCGACGGTGGTGGTCTTCGCGACGCCGCCCTTCTGGTTGGCGACAGCGATGATCGCGGCCTTCTTCTTGCGTGGCACGGGCTTCCTCCGGGTGCGGGCTCGGTCGGGGGACCGCGGCCATCGTCTCAGGCCGGGGTGCCGATCGGGGTCAGGCCCGCAGGACCGCGACGGGGCTGCTGGCGAGAGCCTCGACACGTGCGAGCGACTCGGCAGAGGTCGTGTGCTCGGCGAGCCGGTTGGGCTTGCCGTCGCCGTGGAAGTCGCTGCTGCCCGTCGGGACGAGGTCGAGCTCGGCGGCGAGGTCGGCGGCCAGGGCCCGCCCGGCGTCGTCGTGGTCGCGGTGCATGACCTCGATGCCGCTCAGCCCGCCGGCGGCGAGCTCGCGGACGTCGTCGGCCCCGATGACGCTGCCCCGGGTGATCGAGAAGGGGTGGGCGAGCACGGGCACCCCGCCCGCCTCGCGCACGAGCCGCACCGCGTCGGCGGTCTCGAGGGAGAAGTGGCGCACGTAGTACGGGCTGCCGTTGTAGAGCCAGCGCCCGAAGGCCGCGCTGCGGTCGGGCACGACCCCCTTCGCCACGAGGACGTCGGCGATGTGCGGGCGGCCGGGCGTCGTGCCCGGCACGAGGAGGGCGTCGACCTCGGGCCAGCTGATGTCGATGCCGTCGGCGGCCATGAGCTCGACCATCTCGCGCAGCCGTGGCAGCCGGTCGTCGACGACCCGCTCCATCGCGGCCCGCAGCTCGGGGTGGTCGCGGTCGAAGAGGTAGGCGAGCAGGTGCACGCTGCGACCGCCGTGCTTCGTCGACAGCTCGGCGCCGCGGACGAGTCCCACGCCGTGCTGCGCGGCCGCGTCGGCCGCCTCGTCCCACCCGGCCGTCGTGTCGTGGTCGGTGAGGGCGATGACGTCGAGCCCGCCCTCGGCGGCCTGGGCGACGAGCGACGTCGGGGAGTCCGTGCCGTCGCTGACCAGGCTGTGGGTGTGCAGGTCGATCACGGCGCCAGCCTACGGGCTGGCCCCGACAGCGCGGTCAGCTGAAGACGACCGTCCGCTCGCCGTGGAGCAGGACCCGCGACTCGGCGTGCCAGCCGACGGCACGGGCGAGGACCCGCGCCTCGACGTCGCGCCCGGCGGTGACGAGCGCGTCCGGCGCGAGGCGATGGTCGACCCGTGCGACGTCCTGCTCGATGATCGGCCCCTCGTCGAGCTCGGGGGTGACGTAGTGCGCCGTCGCGCCGATGAGCTTGACCCCGCGCCGGTGCGCCTGGTGGTAGGGCTTGGCGCCCTTGAAGGACGGCAGGAAGGAGTGGTGGATGTTGATGACCTGTCCGGCCATCCGCCGCGCCAGCCCGTCCGAGAGCACCTGCATGTAGCGGGCGAGGACGACGAGCTCGACGTCGTGCTCGTCGACGATCTCGAGCAGCCGCGCCTCGGCCTCGGGCTTGGTCTGCGCGGTCACCGGCACGTGGTGGAAGGGGATGCCGTAGCTCGCGGCCAGCCCCTCGAGGTCGCGGTGGTTGGAGACGATGGCGGGGATCTCGATCTGCAGCGACCCGGTGCTCTGGCGGAAGAGCAGGTCGTTGAGGCAGTGGCCGAAGCGGCTCACCATGACGAGGGTGCGCAGCGGCCGACGGGCGTCGTGCATCTGCCACGTCATCGCGTGGCGCTCGGCGACCTGCGCGAAGTCCTCGCGCAGCTGCTCCAGGCCCACTCCCCCTTCGTCCGCGAAGTCGACGCGCATGAAGAAGTCACCGGTGAGGGTGTCGCCGTACTGCTGGCTCTCGGTGATGTTGCCACCGCGCTCGAAGACGAACCCGGAGACGGCGGCGACGAGACCGGGCCGGTCGGCGCAGGCCAGGGCGAGGACGACATCGGTCGTCGGGGCGGGCGAAGGGGTGGCCGGTGCGGTCACGGATGGGTCTCCTCGGGCGGGTGGTCGGGCCATTCTGCGGGCCGACACGGCAGGATGCCACGGCATCTCAACCTTCTGGCCGGTCGCCACGTCGTAGAGGTGAGCAGGCCCGACCGGGCCGAGGACGAAGGGGTGAGCGCATGGGCATCCGAGCCGCAGGCGCCGTGGAGGCGGAGTTCGCGGACTTCGTCCGCGAGGCGTCGCCCCGGTTGCTGCGCACCGCGTACTGGGTGTGCGGCGACGCCCACCAGGCGCAGGACCTCGTGCAGTCGGCGCTGGAGAAGGTCTACCTGCGCTGGTCGCGGCTGCGGGGCGGCGACCCCGTCGCCTACGCCCGGCGCTGCCTGGTCAACGAGCACACCGACACGTGGCGGCGCCGCCGCCGCGAGTCGCTCACCGAGGTGCCGGCGGAGCAGCCGGTCACCGACGCGGAGCCCGAGGACACCCGGGCCCTGCACCGCATGCTCGCAACGCTTGCACCGCGCGAGCGCCAGGCGGTCGTCCTACGTCACTACGTCGGTCTCAGCGAGGCCGAGACGGCGCAGACGCTCGGCTGCTCGGTGGGCACCGTGAAGAGCAGCTGCTCGCGCGGCCTGGCCCGGTTGCGCGAGCAGATGACGCAGGAGGAGGGGACCAGCCGTGCGCAGTGACACCGACACCCGAGGACCCGGTGGGGGTGACTTCGGGGAGGGGGACCTCGAGGCGCTCTTCCACGCGGCGCCCGTGCCCGACATGGGCGTCGACACCGGAGCCGTCGTCGCCGGGGCCCGTCGTACCCGGACCCGCCGCCGCGTCGCCGCCGTCTCCGGCGTCACCGCCCTCGCGCTCGTCGTGGGCGGGGCGTGGCTCGGCCTGCCCGGGAGCCGCGACCGCGCGAGCACCGACCCCGCTGCCCCGACGTCGACGAGCGCGTCGACGGCACCCGTCCGCACGACGCTGGAGGTGGCAGACATGTATCTCGAGGGGTCCCGGGTCCCCGGCGTCACCTACGACCTCCGGCTCGACCCCGGTGCAGGAGCCGACGGCTCGGACCGGGTCTCCGTGACCGGCGGCGGCCACCGCACGCAGGTCGACCTGCGGGCCGACGAGGTCGTCGGCACCGCCGGCGTGACGCGGCGTCTGGGCCCACGGGACTACGTCGTCGTCGTGAGCACCTCGGTGGACGGCGTGAGCGTCCAGCGACGGGCCGACGACGACCTCGAGGGCGGCTCGACGACCGGCCGGGCCGAGCTGGGCGGCAGCGGCCTGCGGGTCTTCGCCGTCCGCTTCGACCGCACGGTCCGGGCCGCCGACGTCGTCGGCACTCTCTCCTACGACAGCTCGTCCCGTCGCGTGCTCTCGGCCCTCCCCGACGGCCGGCCCGGCCCGGCGCAGTCGGCGCCGGTCCCCGGTCACGACGCCGTGCTCTACGTCGACGAGGCCCTCGGGGTCATCGGGGTCGAGGGAGGGGTCGGGGGCGTCAGCGCGCCGCTGACGGGGATCGACGACCTCGTCGCGCTGTCCTGGGGCGACGACACGGCGATCCGCGCCGCCGGCGTCTTCCCCGAGGGCGCCGACGCGGTGTCTGCGACGGCACGGTGGAGCGCTCCTGGCGGGTCGGGCGGCGGGGCCGACGCCGTCCTCGTCACCCTGTCGGGCGGCCGCCGGGCATGGTTCGCCGAGCTCCCGTCGCCCGACCTCGACCGACGCGCCACCGCCTCCCTCAGGTGGACCGACGCCGACGGCGTCGTCCACGCAGGAGGCGGCGAGCAGCGTCGCTGACCCTCACCCCAGCCCGGGCCACCGGGGCGCGCGCTTCTCGGCGAAGGCGCGCACCCCTTCGGCCCGGTCGGCGCTGAAGGCGGTGTCGTGCCAGCGCGCGTCCTCGACGTCGAGGCCCTCGTCGAGCGGCAGGTCGAGCCCGACGCGCATCGCGGCCTTGGCGTTGCGGACCCCGATCGGCGAGTGCCGGGCGATGCCCGCGGCGAGCTCGAGGGCCCCGTCGCGCGCGTCCTGCACGACCCGGTCGGCGAGCCCGATCCGGTAGGCCTCCTGCGCGTCGAGCCGGCGGGCGGTGAAGACGACGTCGGCGGCCCGCGACCAGCCCACCCGGCGGGCGAGCAGCTGGGTGCCACCGGCACCGGGGATCACCCCCACGGAGACCTCCGGCAGCGCGAAGACCGCCCCCTCCCCCGCCACGATGAGGTCACAGGTGAGCGCCAGCTCGCAGCCCCCGCCCATCGCGAAGCCGCCGACGGCCGCGACCGTGGGCACCGGCAGGTCGAGCAGTGCCCGGTACGCCACCCGGTTGCCGGGCCGCTGCGCCCGCAGCTCGTCGTCGCTCAGGCCGTTGCGCTCCTTGAGGTCCGCACCGACGCAGAAGGCTTTCGGGTGGCTCGAGGACAGGACGACCGCGCGCACCGAGGTGTCGTCGCGCAGCTCCTCCCCGGCCTCGCGCAGCGCGGTGGCCATCGCCGTCGAGACGGCGTTCATCGCCTCCGGCCGGTCCAGGACCACCTCGACCACGCCGTCGGCGTGGCGCTCGAGTCGGATGAGGGGCGTCGTCGCACTCGTCATAGGGCACTTCTAGCAGTCCGGGCCGACCGCCCGGCGGGGCGGGCGGGTCCCCCTTCGCGCTGTAAGACGGCTCACGAAGGGGTCAGCCGCCCGCCGACCCGGTGCGAGGATGACCGCCGCACCCACCCCCGCCCGAGAGGTCATGCATGTCCACCAAGACGGTCGCCGGCAACTACTTCGAGGACTTCGCGGTCGGGCAGGAGATCGTCCACGCGACGCCGCGCACGGTGACCGAGGGCGACATCGCGATGTACACGGCGCTGTACGGGTCGCGCTTCGCCGCGACGAGCGCGTCGACCGTCGCCGCCTCGATGGGCCTGGAGCGGATGCCGGTCGACAGCCTGCTCGCCTTCCACCTCGTCTTCGGCAAGACCGTGCCCGACATCTCGCTCAACGCGGTCGCCAACCTCGGGTACGCGGGCGGGCGCTTCGGGGTGCCGCTCTACCCGGGCGACACGGTGAGTACGCGCAGCACGGTCATCGGCCTCAAGCAGAACAGCAACGGACGCACCGGTGTCGTCCACGTGCGCTCGGTGGGCACGAACCAGCACGGCGAGACCGTCCTCGACTACGTGCGCTGGGTGATGGTGCACAAGCGTGACGTCGACGCCCCGGCGCCGGAGACGGTCGTGCCGGAGCTGCCGGGTGCGGTCGCCCCGGAGGACCTGCACGTCCCCTTCGAGATCGCGACGGGGGCCTACGACACCGTCCTCGCCGGGTCGCCCCACCTGTGGGACGACTACGAGGTCGGCGAGCGCATCGACCACGTCGACGCGATGACCGTCGAGGAGAGCGAGCACATGCTCGCCACACGGCTCTACCAGAACACCGCGAAGGTCCACTTCAACCAGCACGCGCAGGCGGCGACGACGATCGGGCGCCGGCTCGTCTACGGCGGTCACGTCATCAGCCACGCGCGGGCGCTGAGCTTCAACGGGCTCGCCAACGCGCAGATGGTCGCGGCGATCAACGGGGGGACGCACGCGAACCCGACCTTCGCGGGAGACACGATCTACGCCTGGTCGGAGGTGCTCGACGTCCTCGAGCTACCCGGGCGCACCGACGTCGGCGCCCTGCGGCTGCGCACGGTCGCGACGAAGGACCTCCCGTGCGCCGACTTCCCCTACCGCGGCGAGGACGGCCGCTACCTCCCTCAGGTCGTCCTCGACCTCGACTACACCGTCCTCGTCCCCCGCCGCTGACCGGACCGCCTCGCTGGTCGAGGTGCGAGCGCCAGCGAGCCTCGAGACCACCCAGAGCCCACGAGACCGCCTCGGCCGCCGCGCACCGGGAGACCTGCGACGGGCCGGGACGCGTCTCGGTCGGCTCCGGGTTTCCCGGTCCGGGGCGGTGTGCCCGGTCAGTCGGAGCGGACGAGCGCGGCGGAGATGAGCTGGGCGACCCGCAACGGGTGGTCCAGGTCCGACCAGACGAGGCGGACGACCTCGAGACCGAGCGAGCGAAGGGAGTCCTCGCGCCGCTTCTCGAGGACGAGTGCCTCTCGCCCCTGGGCGCCCTCGTACTTCACCAGGCCGTCGAACTCGACGACGACCTTGCCCGACACGAGGAAGTCGACCCGACCCACGAGCCGGCCGTCGGGACCGCGCACGTCGACCTGGCTCTCGAAGGGCACCCCCATGTCGGTGAGCAGGAGACGGGTCCGCGTCTCGCCGGGTGACTCGCTGGCGGGGTCGGCCAGGGCCAGCACCGAGCGCGCCCTCTCACGGCGAAGGGGGCCCGAGGCCCGGCGCTCGAACGCCTCGGCGACCTCTTCCCTCGTGCACACGGACGTGCGCAGGGCGTGGTCCAGCGGCACGAGTGCCGCGGCCACCCCGGCCTCGAGACCCACCTGCGCGACCGCCACGGCGACCGGCACGCAGCGCACGCCGCCGGCCCGGACCGGGTTCTCACCGGTCCGCGACGGGTGGAGCCGCACCCCGTCGCGGTGACGGAGGCGGTCGACCTCCACGACGAGGTCGACCCTGCTCAGGTCGACCCCCCAGAGGGGCAGACCGTGCAGCGCCAGGGCGGCCTGGTGCGAGGCGCTCGACCTCGGTCGACCGAGCATCACGGCTCGTGCCCGCAGCGCCAGACGCACCTCGGGGGTCGCTGCCGACCAGATCTCGCCGGCGACGTAGGCGTCGCGCCGCACGCGGACGAGCTCTCCCCGTCGCACCAGCCCGGCGAGATCGGCCTCGCTCGTCTCGCACTGGCGCGCCTGCGTGGAGGTGCACACCCCTGCCTGCCCGATCATCAGCGCCTGGAGCCGTGTGTTCATCCCGCCATCGTGGCGAGGGACGCGACGACGACCGCGGCGTCATCCACAGGCCCGCGCCGGGCAACCCTGCGCGGACCGGGACGTCGGGCACGCCCCGGGACATGTCCCGGTCCGGGGCGGGCATCCCGGTCCGGGGCGGGCATCCCGGTCCGGGGCGGACGTCCCGGTCCGGGACGGTGTGCCCGGCCCGCCCGGCACGAGACCCGACCGTGACATCACGCCCGACAACCGACTCGTCGTGACCGGAGTCAGAGAGGCAGAGCCACCGCAGGGGCTGGCTCACCTCAGGGGAGGACCCACCATGACCCGCACCACCGCCCGCCGCGCCGCGCTCGTCGTCGCCGCCGCCGCCCTCGTCGCACCCGTCGCCACCTCGGCCCAGGCCGCCGTCGGCGCGGCGCCCACCGCCTCGCCCGGCTGGAGCGTCAGCGCCCACCTGCCGACCGGGTCACCGTCGTGGCGCGGCCAGGACCTCGTCCTGTCGAGCCCGGGTGGCACCTCGAAGACCGTCCTCGGCCGGGTCGGTCGGGGCGAGCGCGTCGTCGACGTCTCCGCCGACGGGCGCCGCGTGCTCACCGTGGACCGTCGCGGCGGTGACCCCCGGGTCGTCGCCCACGACACGACGGCGGGGACGCGCTCCACCTTCGCCGTCTCGAAGCTGGAGCAGGTCCGGTACCTCGACGCCGCCGGGTCGAAGGTCGTCGTCGTCCGCGGCTGGGAGGAGACCGACCGCGTCGTCGAGGTCCGCAGCCCCGGGGGCACCCTCGTGCGCACGCTGCACACCCCCCGCCGCGGCACCCTGGACGCGCCGAGCGTCATCAGCACCCCCGACGGCTCGAAGGTCGTGCTCAACCGCTCCGGCCGTCTGCGCAGCGTCGACGCGAGGACCGGCGCCACCATCAGCACGCTCTCCGGCCGCACGGGCTACTCGGCGTGCGCCCCGACCCGCTGGTGGGGCACGAGCGGGCTCGTCGCGACGTGCTCGGTGACGAGCGGGTCGCTCCGGGGCACCGAGCAGGTGCTGCGCGTCCCCTTCGTCGGCACCTCCTCGCGGGTCACGACGACGGCGGGCGGCATGGGCATCGGATGGATGGACGCCTGGGCCCACCCGAAGGGGACGGTCGCGCTGAGCATCAACGGCTGCGGCCCGGCCACCGCCCACCGCCTCACCGCGGGCGAGCCGGAGATCGCGCTCGGCGTCCCGAGCGACCACACCGAGGTCCAGACGGTCGTCGGCGACGGCCTGTACCACCTCGCCAGCGGCGCCAGCTGCGGCGGCCCCGGCACGGTCCGCCTCGCGCGCCACGACCTGTCGACCGGCCGTAACACGACGGTCCTCGGTGGCGGCACCGTGAGCAGCGTCGCCGTCGTCGACATGTACCAGTGACACGAGGCGAAGGGGGACCCGGCCGCGTGCAGTCGGGTCCCCCTTCGCCGTCGCCGGGTGCCCTGACGGCGGGTCGTGCCACGATGGGCCGGTGAGCGAAGAGCAGACCAAGCCCGAGAACCGCGCCCGCCCGACCACCGACGAGTTCCGCACCTTCGTCGCGCAGGGCTGGGCCCCGCGCTCGACGCAGCTGCCGGAGCTGACCGAGGCGGCCCGCCGCGCCGCCGTGCGCCGCGACGAGCTGTCGGCCGCCTTCCCCGGCGACCGCCTCGTCATCCCCGCCGGTGGCCTCAAGGTCCGCTCCAACGACAGCGACTACGTCTTCCGCCCGCACACCGCCTTCGCCTACCTCACCGGTCTCGGTGCGGACCGCGAGCCCGACGCGGTGCTCGTCATGGAGCCGACGGAGCAGGGCGGGCACGAGTCCGTCCTGTACTTCCGCCCGCTGGCCGGCCGCGACACCGAGGAGTTCTTCGGCGACTCTCGCTACGGCGAGTTCTGGGTCGGTGCCCGCCCGAGCATCGAGGACGTCGAGGCCGAGCTGGGCCTCACCGGTGCGCACGTCGACGGCTTCGCCGACGCGGTCGGCAAGGACGCGGGCGCCGTCACCGTGCGCGTCGTGCGCGACGCCGAGGCCAGCCTCACCGCGCGCGTCGACGAGCTGCGCACCCAGAACGGCGCGCAGCCCGAGGCCCTCACCGCTGCCGACGACGAGCTCGCCCACCGCGTCTCGACGATGCGCATGGTCAAGGACGACTGGGAGCTCGGGCAGATGCAGGACGCCGTCGACGCGACCCGCGTCGGCTTCGACGCCGTCATCGCCGAGCTGCCGACCGTCGCCGAGCGCGGCCGCGGCGAGCGCTGGGTCGAGGGCGTCTTCGGCCTCCACGCCCGCCACCAGGGCAATGGCGTCGGCTACGACTCGATCTGCGCCGCGGGCGACCACGCCAACACGCTGCACTGGATCAAGAACACCGGCGACATCGCCCCCGACGAGCTCCTCCTGCTCGACGCCGGGGTCGAGGTCGACAGCCTCTTCACCGCCGACGTCACCCGCACCCTGCCGATCAACGGCACCTTCACCGACGCGCAGCGCGAGGTCTACGACGCCGTGTGCGACGCGCAGCAGGCCGGCATCGACGCGATCCGCCCGGGCGCGAAGTTCTCCGACGTCCACGCCGCCGCCATCCGGGTCATCGCCGAGCGCCTCCACGGCTGGGGCCTGCTCCCCGAGGGCGTCTCCGTCGAGGACACCCTCGACACCGAGCACGGCCAGTACCACCGCCGCTGGATGGTGCACGGCACGAGCCACCACCTCGGTCTCGACGTCCACGACTGCGCGCTCGCCACCCGCGCCGAGTACATGGACGCCGAGCTCGCTCCCGGCATGGTCCTCACCGTCGAGCCCGGCCTGTACTTCAAGGCCGACGACCTCCTC
This sequence comes from Janibacter melonis, assembly GCF_003721155.3. NCBI lineage: Bacteria > Bacillati > Actinomycetota > Actinomycetes > Micrococcales > Intrasporangiaceae > Janibacter > Janibacter melonis. The sequence continues at coordinate 1,639,951 of NZ_CP044548.2, forward strand.
GTCCCGGAGCGCTTCCGCGGCATCGGGGTGCGCATCGAGGACGACGTCGTCGTCACGCAGGACGGCTCGCGCAACCTCACCGGCGAGTGGCCGCACACCTCCGCCGAGGTCGAGGCGTGGATCGCCGAGGTGCAGGGGCGCTGACCGGCACGGCCGACAGGGCCCGGCTGCGCCGGGTCGTCCTCGTCGTCGCCGGGCTCAACCTCGCGTACTTCGTCGTCGAGGCCGCGGTCGCCCTCGCGGCGGGGTCGGTGGCGCTGCTCGCCGACAGCGTCGACTTCCTCGAGGACGCGTCGATCAACCTGCTCGTCGCGCTGGCGCTGGGCTGGCCGCTGGCCCGCCGAGCGGCAGCGGGCAAGGCGATGGCGGCGGTCATCCTCGTCCCCGCGCTGGTCGCGGGGTGGCAGGCCGTGCAGCGCGTCGGCGACCCCGTCGCGCCGGACGCGGGCCCGGTCGTCCTCGCCTCGCTCGGCGCCGTGGTCGTCAACGGGGTGTCCGCGTGGCTCCTGCTCTCGGGGCGCAGCCACGGGGGCTCGCTGAGCCGGGCGGCCTTCCTGTCCGCGCGCAACGACGTCCTCGTCAACCTCGCGATCATCGCGATGGCAGCGCTCACGGTCGCGACCGGCTCCGGCGTGCCGGACCTCGTCCTCGGCTGCGCGATCATCGCGCTGGCCCTGCACGCCGCCCACGAGGTGTGGGAGGCCAGCGAGGTCGAGCGTCTCGACGCGCGGGCGCTGGCCGGCGAGCCGATCGGCTAGCGGGTGAAGACCTCGAGCAGCAGCGCGTGCGTGATGTCTGGGTCGCCGAGACGCTCCGCTCCCCCGCCGAGCGAGCCCTCGACGATCTCGCGCGGGCTGGGGAAGCTCTCCGGCAGCGCCGCGTTGTAGAGCCGGTGCTCCTCGAGCGACTCGACGGCCCGCTCCGCGTACCCGGTGACGTCGACGTAGTGCGTCGCCTCGGGCGAGGCGGCGAAGGCGATCATCCGCACGTGCCAGGGCTCGAGACCGTCGGCGGCCAGCTCGGGGTGGATCCACCTGTTGCCCGCGTCGGCGCAGGCGTCGATGACGGCCTGGCCCACGGCGCGGTGGTCGGCCTGGTTGAGCTGACCGGGGCCGAAGACCTCGTGCCGGTTGAGGCTGACGACGAGATCGGGCCGGGTCCGACGGATCTGCTCGGCGACGAGCCGGCGAAGGGGGATCCCGTACTCGATCGTGCCGTCGGCGAGATCGGCGAACTCGACCCGGTCGACGCCGACGACCGCGGCGCTCACACGCTCCTCGTCGGCGCGCGCCGGAGCCGCGTCGACCGGGTCCATGCCCTCGATCCCCGCCTCGCCGCGGGTGAGCAGGTAGTACGAGACGTCCTTGCCGTCGTCGGTCCAGCGGGCGACCGCGGCGCTCGTGCCGTACTCGATGTCGTCGGGGTGGGCGACGACGCACAGGACCGTCTCGATCCCGTCCTCGTCCAGGGGCTGCAGCTCGCTCATGCCGCCAGCGTAGGGATCCCGCTCGTCCAGCGAGCCGCTATCGGGCGGATGACCCGGCACCGGCGAGCAGCGGGCGCAGCCGGCGCAGCCCGCGCTCCAGATGGGGCGAGCCGAGCCCGATGACGAGCCCGTGCCGGGGCAGGTCGGCGCTGACGACGAGACCTCCCGGGTCCGCCCAGTAGTCACCCATGCCGGCGACGAGCACCCCGGCCCGGGCCGCGGCGTCGACGACGGCGTGCTCGCGCTCGGCGTCGGCGCCGAGCAGCTCGACGACCCCGTGCAGACCGCCGTCCATAGGACGCAGCCGCGCCTCGGGCAGGTCCGACAGGGCAGCGACGGCGAGATCGCGTCGCGCCCGGTAGCGGCGGCGCATCCTCCCGGTGCGCCGCCGCAGGGCCCCGGCGTCGAGGTACTGAGCGAGCGCGTCCTGGACCGTGGCGGGCACCGGCGAGCCGAGGTCGCCGCGCAGCGCGAGGACGTCTGGGCGCAGCCCGTCGGGCACGAGGGCGTGACCGACCCCGATGCCGGGGGCGAGGACCTTCGCGAACGACCCGAGGGTGACGACCACCCCGTCGTCCTCGCCCCCTCGCCGGTCGAGAGCGGCCAGCGCCGGCACGGGTTCGCCCGTGAAGCGCAGCTCGCCGTCGTAGTCGTCCTCGACGACGACGGCCCCGTGCGCCCGCGCCCAGCCCACGAGCGCGAGCCGGCGGGCGACGGGCATCGCGCCGCCGAGGGGGTACTGGTGGCCGGGTGTCACGAGGACGACGTCGGCCCCCGGCTCGTCGTCGAGGAGCTCGACGGACAGCCCGTCGCCGTCGACGGGCACGGGTCGGACCTCGTGCCCGAGGGCGGCGACGACCCGCCGCAGCGCCGGGTACCCGGGGTCCTCGACGACGACGCGAAGGGGGCGTCCCGCCCGCCGGGAGAGGGTCGTGAGGACGAGCTGCAGGCCCTCGCGGACCCCGGCGGTGACGACGACCGCATCGGGGTCGACGGCCGTCCCCCGGGCGACCCGGACGTGCTCCGCGAGCGCGGCGCGCAGCGCGGCCGAGCCCTGCGACGGGTGCTGGGTGCCCGCCCCGGCGGCGGCCTCGCGCCACGCCGCCCGCCACGTCGGGTCGACGATGCCGCTGACGTCCGGCTGCCCCGGGCGCAGGTCGGCCACGGACGCGTCGACCCGACGTCCAGGTCCGGCCGATGATGTCGAGGTCGGCCGGGTCGCCCGGCCGGGCACCGGGTGGTCGGCGAGCCCGGGGTCGACCCGGGTCGCTCCCTGGTCCGCGACGAGCCAGCCCTCGCCGTGCAGCTGGTCGAAGGCGGCGACGACCGTGCCCCGCGAGACCCCGACCCGCTCGGCGAGCGTGCGGGTCGAGGGCAGGACGTCCCCGCCCCGCAGCGCACCCGACTCGATGGCACGCCGGATCCCGTCGGCGACCTGCACGACGAGCGAGATGCCGGCGCCGCGGTCGACGACAAGCGGCAGGTCGACGTCGTGGGGATGTCTCACCCCGCCCACGCTACTCGAAGTGGTCCATCGCAGATCCGCCGTTCTGGATCTTCTCACTGGACCACTCCGCGTCGCACGCTGTCCGCATGAGCACGCAGACCCCCCTTCGCCCGACCGACCCGACCGACCCGATCACCCCGAGCGCCGACGGGCCCCGCGCCGGCACCGACCTCGTCAAGCGCGGTCTGGCCGAGATGCTCAGAGGCGGCGTCATCATGGACGTCGTCACCGCCGAGCAGGCGCGCATCGCCGAGGACGCCGGCGCCGTGGCCGTCATGGCCCTCGAGCGCGTCCCCGCCGACATCCGCGCGCAGGGCGGCGTCGCGCGCATGTCCGACCCCGACCTCATCTCCGACATCGTCGACTCGGTCTCGATCCCTGTCATGGCCAAGGCGCGCATCGGCCACAGCGTCGAGGCGCAGGTCCTGCAGCACCTCGGGGTCGACTACGTCGACGAGTCCGAGGTCCTCTCCCCGGCCGACTACACGCACCACATCGACAAGCACGCCTTCGAGGTCCCCTTCGTCTGCGGCGCGACGAATCTCGGCGAGGCGCTGCGTCGCATCGCCGAGGGCGCCGCGATGATCCGCTCGAAGGGGGAGGCCGGCACCGGCGACGTCTCCGAGGCCGTGCGGCACATCCGCACGATCCGCTCCGAGATCGCCCAGCTGCAGGCGCTCCACGCGAGCGCGCCCGAGGAGCTCTACACCCGGGCCAAGGAGCTCGCCGCGCCGATCCAGCTCGTCACCGAGGTGGCCCGGACCGGCCGACTGCCCGTCGTGATGTTCACCGCCGGCGGCGTCGCGACGCCGGCCGACGCGGCGATGCTGCGCCAGATGGGCGCCGAGGGCGTCTTCGTCGGCAGCGGGATCTTCCTCTCGGGCAACCCGGCCGCCCGCGCCGAGGCGATCGTGCGCGCGACGACCTTCTACGACGACGTCGAGGCGATCACGGCCGCGTCGCGCGGGCTCGGCGAGGCGATGGTCGGCATCAGCGTCGCCGACATCCCGGCGCCGCACCGCCTCGCCGACCGCGGCTGGTGAGCGCGGCCCGGGTCGGCGTCCTCGCCCTGCAGGGCGGGGTCGCCGAGCACGAGCGGATGCTCGCCGGTCTCGGCGCGACACCGGTCCCCGTCCGCTCCCCCGCGCACCTCGTCGGGCTCGACGCCCTCGTGATCCCCGGCGGTGAGTCCTCGGTGCTCGACCGTCTCGTCGACGTCGCGGGCCTGCGCGAGCCGCTGCTCGAGGCGGTGGGCGGCGGGTTGCCCACCCTCGGCACGTGCGCCGGGCTCGTCCTGCTCGCCGCGAGGGTCGAGAACCCCGCCCCCGGCCAGCGCAGCCTCGGCGTCCTCGACGTCACCGTGCGCCGCAACGCCTTCGGGCGCCAGGTCGACTCCGTCGAGACGTGGGCGAGCTGGCGGGTGCCGGGCGGCCCCGACCGCATCCGGGCCGCCGCGATCCGCGCCCCCGAGGTGCTCGACGTCGGTCCGGGTGTCGAGGTCGTCTCGACGATGGCCGTCGACGGCGTCGACCGCGTCGTCGGCGTGCGCTGCGGCGCGGTCCTCGCGATCTCGCTGCACCCCGAGCTCACCGGCGACACCACCGTCCACGAGGCCCTCCTCGCGCAGATCCGCTCGGACGCCCCAGCCCCCGCCCTCACCCGCTGACCCGCCCCCTCGTTCGCCGAGGTATGGAGATCGGTCGCCGGAGGCTCGCTCTGACGACGGATTGCCATACCTCGGCGAAGGGGGGTCAGGGCTGGGCGAAGGGGGGTCAGGGCTGGGTGGTCGTCCGGCGCAGCAGGGCGACGACCTCGTCCGAGACGTCGGCCTCGAGCGCGCCGTTGCTCACGACCCCGCCGGGGCCGCACGCGCCGGTCGTGACGTCGAGGACGACCGGGGCTCCCCGCTCGTAGCGCGCCTCGACCTGCCAGCGGTCGGCGGTGTCGTCGACGCACAGCAGGTCGCCCGACGCCGCACGGGTGTGCAGCGCCCTGAGCGCCGCGAGCAGGCGTGGGCGGTCGGCCCGCAGGACCGCGAAGGTCCCGCTGCTCGGGCCCGGTACGTCGGAGTCGACCCGGCAGACCCACATCACCTCCGGCTCCCCCGGCACGAGCTCTCGCTCCACCCCGGCCCGCCCGACCGGTTGCGACCCACCGCACACCGGCCGCTCGCCCTGCGTCGGCACGACCCAGCCGCCGTCGGCGACTGCCTTGGCGACCTGCTGGCCGACGCCGCCACCGGCGCTGAAGTCGCCGTTCGAGCTGAGGACGCACGCGTTGACCTCGTCGGTCGCCGACACCCACACCGTGCCGGTCGGGTAGCCGAGCCCCAGGAGCTGGCGGGTGATGGGGCCGTCCATCAAGGTGCACGCGTCGATCTGCTGGGCCCGTGGCGCACCGGTCAGGTCTGCGGCCATCTGCTCCAGGCCCTCGGTGAGCACGACCTGCTCCGTGAGCGGTCGCGGTGGTGCCGCTGGGGCAGAGCTGTGCCCGGCGTCGTAGCGGCACACCAGGGCCCGGGTCGGGGCCTGCGCCGGTGCGAGGGCATCACCCGGGTCGAAGCCGTCCGGCGCGTCGTACGTCGGGACGACAGGGCGGTCCTCGGTCCCGTCGTAACGGGCGGGGCAGCTCAGCAGAGCGGGCGGCGGGGGTGTCGCCACGGGCGCGCCGTCACCGGCGCGGGCCGCCGCGGCGGTCGTCCCGGCGAGACCGGCGGCGAGCAGGCCGCCCACGACGAGGGCGATGGTCGGACGAGGAGATGCCATGACGGCTCCTGACGGCGGGGGTGGTCCCCCTTCGACGCCGTCGGCGCGCGTCTGGTTCCCCCGGGTGCGTCAGGCGCGCGGGTGGTCGCGCGTCTCGCGCGCCGCGCGGGCCGCCGCGGCGCGGTCGGCCTCCTCGCGCATGATGCGGGCCTTCTCGACGGCGGCACGCATCGGGTCGTGCTCGGCGAGCAGCTCGCGCGCCTGCTGAACGTGACGGTGCTCGACGAGGACCTCGTACCGGGTCGCGACGACCTGGCTCACCGAGGTGAAGTCGCGCTGCCCGCCGGTCGCCTTGTAGCCCAGCCAGCCCCACACGAGCCCGAAGAAGGCACCGATGATCATCGTCGAGAGCATCCGCACGAGGAACTGCTCGCCGCCCTCGAAGACCGCGAAGACGAGGCCGACGAAGACACCGATCCACACGCCCGAGAGCGCCCCGCCGAGCAGCACGCGCCCGGTCGTGAGGCGTCCGGTGACGCGCTCGATCTGCTTGAGGTCGGTCCCGACGATCATGACGTCCTGCACGGGGAACTCACGGTCGGCGAGGAAGTCGACCGCCTGCTGCGCCTCGGGGTACGCGTCGTACGTGCCGAGCGACTGGGGGAACTCCAGGTGCAGGATCTGCTGACGGGCCGCGGTCAGCGGGGTCTGGCTCATGGCGCGATTGTCTCACCGTCCGCTGGACGAGGGCTGTGAGGGCCGTGCCCCGGTCACCCGACCGGGGCACGGCCCGTCGCGGGGTCAGCGCAGGGTCACGAAGGGGGCGAGGAAGGCCCGGGCGGGGGCGGTGTCGAGGCGGTAGACGACGTTCGTCGCCTTGCACGGGACGTCACCGGTGATCGTCGTCCCGGCGAGGACCTGCTGGCCGGCGACGGTGACGAAGTTCGGGCCGCCGCTGTCGCCGTAGCAGGCGCCGCCGTACCCCTTCGACTCGTTGATCGACAGGCGCACCCAGCTCTTCGTCAGGGCGTTGAAGCCCTCGCTGGCCTTGAGGCGCACGCCGCCACCGGGGTGCGTGTGACCGCCGGGCCCGTTCTGCGCCTCGGCGGTGCCGTAGCCGACGACCGTCCACGGCGCGCGCGCCAGGGTCGTCCCGCCGACCCGGTCGAGCTGACCCGCGGTCGGGAGCGTCGCCGGGGTGAAGTCCCAGATGTCCGCCGGGGTGAAGTCGCGCCCGGCGAAGTCGACGACGGCGATGTCGGCGGTGTCGCTCGCCGGGCCGGGGTAGCGCGCGTCCTGGTGCGGGTCGCCCTCGACGACCCAGCCGTTGGCGAGGAAGAGGTCGGCCTGCGCGCTCGGCGAGAGGTCGGCGTGCTCGTCGAGCAGGCTCTGCACGTCCTCCTCGAGCGAGACGAAGGTCCGGGTGCCCGCCGGGGAGCCGTCGGTGCAGTGCGCCGCCGTGAGGAAGGTGTCGTCGTCGACCATCGTCCCGCTGCACCGCCAGTCGAAGCGGTCGGGCACGCCGTCACCGGTCGTGTCCCACAGCGCGAGGTAGGCGCCGACCTCGGTGCGCTCCGGGGCGGGCTGGGCGTTGTAGGTGTTGATCGCCGCGGCCGGCGAGGCGGCGAGCAGGGTCACCGCACCGGCGGCGACGATGGTGGAGCGCTTCATGGGTGTCCTCTCGAGGGGCGGGCCGAGCGACCCGGCTGGCAGGAGGGTAGACCCCCCGCTCACCCCTTCGCGGGGTAGTCCTTGAGGATCGAGCGGCCGATGATCATCTTCTGGATCTCGGCGGTGCCCTCGCCGATGAGGAGCATCGGGGCCTCGCGGTACAGGCGCTCGATCTCGTACTCCTTGGAGTACCCGTACCCGCCGTGGATGCGGAAGGACTGGCCCACGACGTCGGCGCAGTACTCCGCGGCCATGTACTTCGCGATCCCCGCCTCGAGGTCGTTGCGCTCGCCCTTGTCCTTCAGCCGCGCCGCCTTGACCATGAGCTGGTGGGCGGCCTCGACCTTGGCGGCCATGTCGGCGATGCGGAAGAGGATCGCCTGGTGGTCGACGATCTTCTTGCCGAAGGTCTCGCGCTGCTGCGCGTACGCCACCCCCAGCTCGAAGGCCCGCATCGCCAGCCCGCACGCCCGGGCCGCGACGTTGACCCGGCCCACCTCGACCCCGTCCATCATCTGGTAGAAGCCCCGACCGGGCTCCCCGCCGAGGATCTGCGCGGTGCTCGTGCGGTGGCCGTCGAGGACGAGCTCGGTGGTGTCGACGCCCTTGTAGCCCATCTTCTCGATCTTGCCCGGCACCGTCACGCCCTGAGCCGTCTCGCCGAAGCCCTCGGTCTTGTCGACGAGGAAGGTCGTCATGTTCTTGTGCGCGCTGTCCGCGCCCAGGTCGGTCTTGACGAGCACCGCGACGAGGTTGGCGCTGCCCCCGTTGGTCAGCCACATCTTCTGACCCGTGATCGTCCAGTCGTCGGACTCCCCGTCCCGCACGGCCTTGGTCTTGATCCCCGCCACGTCCGAGCCCAGCCCCGGCTCGCTCATCGAGAAGGCCCCCCGGATCTCCCCGGTGGCCATCTTCGGCAGGTAGTGCTCCTTCTGCTCGGTCGTGCCGTGCTTGAGGATCATGTACGCCACGATGAAGTGGGTGTTGATGATCCCCGACACCGGCATCCAGCCCCGCGAGATCTCCTCCACGCACAACGCGTACGTCAGCAGCGACTCACCCAGCCCGCCGTACTCCTCGGGGATCATCAGACCGAAGATCCCCATCTCCTTCATCTGGTCCACGATCCCCTGCGGGTACTCGTCCGCGTGCTCCAGCTGCTGAGCCACCGGGATGATCTGCTCGTCGACGAACTCACGCACCAGACCCAGCAGGTCGTGCTGCTCCTCGCTCAGGCCGTCGGTCGTCTGCAGTCGGGACATGATCGGTGAGCCGCCTTCGCGTCTGGGGGGCGCGCCGGGGCGCGCGAGAACTCCTCGATCCTGCCTCAGCGCACCGTCGCGGGGACAGGCCCGCCGGGCGTGGGATGGGACACGCTGCGAGCCGCCCGCAGCCGGTAATTCGGTTGCCGGGCGAAGGGGTGCAGCGCTTCCCTGGACGGCATGGCTCACCAACCCTTCCACCTCCCCGCGCGGGAGGGACTCGCCCCGGCGGGCGCCTTCGCCGTCGACTCGGCGCCCGACGCCCCGCCCGAGGGCGAGCGCTGGACCTCGTGGGACCGCGCCAGCCACGGCCCCGGTCCGCTGCCCGAGTGGGTCGTCACCGACCTCGGCGCCGTCGACGCCGATCTCGGCGTGCTCAAGACCGGCAAGGAGGCCGACGTCCACCTCGTGCGGCGCTGGGTGCCCGGCACCGGTCGCGCGTGCCTCATGGCGGCCAAGCGCTACCGCAGCGCCGACCACCGCCTCTTCCACCGCGACTCCGGCTACCTCGAGGGCCGCCGGGTGCGCAAGAGCCGCGAGATGCGGGCGATGGCCCGCCGCACCGCCTTCGGCAAGGAGATGATCGCCGGCCAGTGGGCGATGGCGGAGTTCGCCACGCTCTCTCGGCTGTGGGCCGAGGGCCTGCCGGTCCCCTACCCCGTCCAGCTCGACGAGACCGAGATGCTCATGGAGCTCGTCGGCAGCGACGGCGCCGTGGCACCCCGCCTCGTCCAGCTGCGCCCCGGCCCCGACGAGCTCGCCGACCTCTTCGAGCAGCTGCGGGGCTTCATGCTCGACCTCGTCGAGCTCGGCTGGACCCACGGCGACCTCTCGCCGTACAACGTCCTCGTCCGCGACGGCGACCTCGTCGTCATCGACTGGCCTCAGGTCGTCGACGTCGTCGGCAACCCGCGCGGCATGGACTTCCTCGACCGGGACCTGCGCACGATGTGCACGTGGTTCGTGCGCCGCGGTCTCGAGGTCGACGTCGAGGAGCTCGTCGGCGAGGTGTGCGCGGCAGCCTTCGGGTGAGATCCGTCAGCGCACGACGACGGTGCTGCCCACGGGCATGAGGTCCTGCGACCAGATGAGGTCCATCGCCGGGTCGCTCACCCGCGCGCACCCGTGCGACGCGGGCCAGCCGGGCACGGAGGCGGCGCCGTGGACGGCGATGCCGCCGTTGAAGTACCGCGGGCGGTAGAGCGTGCCGAGCTTCGCGACCTCCGACCCGTCGTAGACCCGCCCGACCGCGAAGGTCCCCGGCGGCGTCACCGCCACGGCGAGACCGTCGTAGGAGCTCTCGTAGGTCTCGCCCGAGCCGGTGCTCGTGCTGATCGCCCAGCGCACGCTGCCGTCGCGCACGACGTAGAGCAGCTGGCGCTCGAGGTCGATCTCGACGCGGTCCGGCGCGCCCGCCCCGACCGTCGGCCGGGTCCCGTCGGCCACGGCGCGCAGCGTGCGCGGCCCGGCGACGCCGTCGCGGTCCAGGCCCGCCTGCTTCTGCAGCGCGAGGACCGCCTGCTCGGTGAGACCGCCGTACGTGCCGTCGGCCGTGCCGCCCCAGTAGCCGAGCCGTGTGAGCGAGCGCTGCAGCGAGCGGACCCGTGGTCCGGAGTCACCCGGGCGAAGGGAGGTGTCCCGCGGCGTCGCCGACGGCGAGGGCGTCGAGGTGCTCGACGACGAGCTGCTGGACGGCGCGCTGCTCGAGGAGCCCGTGCTGCTGGGCGAGGTGCTGCTTGACGAGGTGTCGCTCGTCGACGTGCTGGTGGACGACGCGCTCGGCGCGGTCGTCGACCGGCCGGTGGAGGTCTGGCTCGCGGGCCCGCCCGCGTCGCTCGTGCCGCCCCCGGCGCAGGCCCCCAGCCCGAGCACGAGACCGGCGACGAGCGCTGCCGACCCGGTCGCGCGACGGCGCTCCCCCTTCGCCCTGCCGACCATCACCATCACCTGTCCTGACCGCCCGAGGGCGAGAAGCTGGTGTGGCGGCGCCCCCTGCGCGCCGCCACACCCCTAGGACGCGGCGACCCCGACGACGGTTGCCCTCGAGCGCCCTTCGTGACCTGCTCGTGACCTGCGGGCAGACCACGGGCCGCGCACCCGGTGAGGTGCGCGGCCCGTGGTGGCGGACGAGAGGGGTCAGTAGACCCAGACGCGGCTGCCGATCGGGGCGAGGTTCGCCGACCAGATGTAGTCGATCGCCTTGTTGTCCAGGCGGGCGCAGCCGTGGCTGGCCGGGTAGCCGGGGATCGAGGGCGAGCCGTGGATCGCGATGCCGCCGTTGAAGTACCGCGGGCGCCACAGGTTGCCCAGGGGCGCACGACGCATGCCGTCGATGGCCCGCTGGAAGGCGAAGCGCCCGCTCGGGGTCGTCGCGTAGAGGTAGCGCCCCGAGGCCGAGGACCAGTAGCGCTCGCCGTTGCCGGTCGAGGTGTTGAAGACCCACTTCACCTTGCCGGCGCGCACGAAGAGGATGACCTGGCGGCCCTTGTTGATCTCCATGATGTTGCCGCTCTTCGTCCGCGAGACGGGGCGGTAGATCGTGTCGACGGCCTTCCACGTGTTCGGGCCGCAGACCCCGTCGCGGGAGAGCCCACGCATCTTCTGCAGCGCCATGACGGCCTGCTGGGTGCTGCTGTCGTAGACGCCGTTGGCGCCCTTGCACCAGTAGCCGTTGGCCCGCAGCTTGGTCTGCAGCGACTTCACCTGCCAGCCGCGCGAGCCGAGCTTGAGGGTCGGGCGCGAGGCGGCACCGGCCACCGAGGGCGCGGCGAGCGCGGTCGCGCCGACGGCGACGGTGGCCGCCCCGAGACGCAGGACGGTGCGGCGGTCGGACCGGGCGGTCTCGACCGGCGCGATCTCGAGCGGTGCGATCTCGAGCGGTGCGATGTCGACGCGGGTGGTGCCGACGGCGTGACGAGGCTGATAACGAGACATGTGTACGTGCTCCCCTGGACTGATCGGTGCCGGCACCCGATGTGGTGCCCCCCTGCTTCGACGACGCACCGGCCCGTCCGGTTGTCTCGAGCCGCTGACAATCTACTGCGACCTGTCAACACCCGCGAGCACTCGTCCCCAGGCGCGCCGGGACGGACGCGGCGTCCGTGACCTCAGCCGCGGGCGGAGATCACCTCGTGGGTCGCGAGCACCCGCTGCGCGACGTCGACGTGCAGCTGCTCGACCATCTTGCCGCCGTAGGTGACGACGCCGCCGCCGGCGCCCTCCTCCCAGGCCGCGAGGACCCCCTTCGCGTCCTCGACGGCCTCGGCCGACGGGGCGAAGACCTCGTTGCACACCTCGACCTGGCCGGGGTGGATGAGGGTCTTGCCGTCGAAGCCGAGGTCGCGGCCCTGCTCGCACTCCGCGCGGAAGCCCTCGACGTCGCGCACGTCGTTGTACACGCCGTCGAGGATCGCGACGCCCGCCTCGCGGGCCGCGAGGAGCGACCACGACAGAGCGGTGAGCAGCGGGGCACGGCCCGGCACGTGGTCGGCCTGCAGCTCCTTGACGAGGTCGTTGCTGCCGATGACGAGGGCGGCGAGGCGGTCCGAGGCACGGGCGATCTCGCGCACGTCGAGCACCGCGGTCGGCGTCTCGACCATCGCCCACAGCCGCGTGCTCTCCGGCGCCCCGGCGGCCTCGAGGGCGACGACGAGCCGGCGGACCTCGTCGGCGCTGCTCACCTTCGGCACGACGACACCGGCCGGACCTGCCTGGGCGACCGCGTCCATGTCGTCGTCGTGCCACTGAGTCCCGATCGCGTTGACGCGGATCGTCAGCTCGCGCTCGCCGTACTCGCCCGAGGCGACGGCGGCGCACGCCGCGTCGCGGGCGGCGGGCTTGTCGGCCGGTGCGACGGCGTCCTCGAGGTCGAGGATGAGGGCGTCGACGGGCAAGGTCTTGGCCTTCTCGAGGGCCCGGGCGTTGCTGCTCGGCATGTAGAGCACCGAGCGGCGGGGGGTGTAGGCGAGCTCGCTCATCGCTCAGGCCTCCTGCGTCGCGTAGAGCTCGGCGAGCTCGGGGTCGCCGGCGGAGAGGCGGTCGGCGAGCTCGAGGATGACGAGGCACTGCTTGAGGCTCGCGTCGTCCTCCATCTTGCCGTCGAGCATCACCGCGCCCGTGCCGTCGCCCATCGCCTCCTTGACGCGGCGCGCGTGCGCGACGTCCTCGGCGGAGGGGCTGAAGACGCGCTTGGCGATGTCGACCTGGACCGGGTGCAGCGACCACGCGCCGACGCAGCCGAGGAGGAAGGCGTTGCGGAACTGGTCCTCGCACGCGACGACGTCCTTGATGTCGCCGAAGGGGCCGTAGTACGGGAAGATCCCGTGCATCGCGCAGGCGTCGACCATCCGCGCGATCGTGTAGTGCCACAGGTCCTGCTGGTGGACCGAGCGCGGCGCGGTCACGGGGTCGACCCCCTCACCGAGGTCGCGAGAGGGGTCCTCGCGCACGAGGTAGCCGGGGTGGCCGCCGCCGACGCGCGTCGTCTTCATCCGCCGGTCCGCGGCGAGGTCGGCCGGGCCGAGGCTGATGCCCTGCATGCGCGGGCTCGCCCCGCAGATCTCCTCGACGTTGGCCATGCCGCGCGCGGTCTCGAGGATCGCGTGGACGAGGATCGGGCGGGTCAGACCGGCCTTGGCCTCGAGCTGGGCGAGCAGGCGGTCGACGTAGTGGATGTCCTCGGCGCCCTGGACCTTCGGGACCATGACGACGTCGAGCTTGTCGCCGATCTGCGTCACGAGGGTCGTGAGGTCGTCGAGGGCCCACGGGCTGTCGAGGCTGTTGATCCGCGTCCACAGCTGGGTGTGCTCGCCCAGGTCGGTCGCGCGGGCGATGTCGACCAGGCCCTGGCGGGCGGCCTCTTTCGACTCCGCCTTGACCGCGTCCTCGAGGTTGCCGAGCAGGACGTCGACGGTGCCGACCATGCCGGGGACCTTCGCCGCCATCTTCGGGTTGCTCGGGTCGAAGAAGTGGATCATCCGGCTGGGTCGGGCGGGGACCTCGCGGACCGGGGCGGGCGCCCCGACGGCGAGCGGGGCGAAGAAGTCCTTGGCGCTGCGCATGACGGGGTGCAGGTCCTTTCCGAAGGGGGCAGGGCGAGTCGGTCGCGAACGTACCAGCGTGCGCCCCGGCCCGGTTATGACGCACGACACCCGCCCTCCTGCGAGGATCGGGCCCATGGTCAACCTCAGCGCGGTGACGAGCGAGGCGCTCTCGAAGTCGGACCTGCTGTGGCTGCGCACCCCCGAGCGCGAGCGCGCGACGTGGTTCGCCGTCGTCGGCGCGGGCACCGACCTGCCCGAGGGCTCAGTCCTGCTCGTGAGCGGCGGGGGCGAGCCCGACCTCGGGGCGCTCCCCGACCCGGTCGAGCTCGTCCTGCGCTCGAAGGGGGACGGCCGCCGCCTGCTCGTCCTGCAGGCCCGGGCGCTCGCCCTCGACCCGGCCGACGAGCGCTGGCAGCCCGCCGCCGAGACCGCCCTGGCCGCCCGGCTCAACGCCTCCGACGGCACCCTCGAGCGCTGGCGCGAGGGCGCGACGCTGTGGCTGCTCTCCCCCTTCGGCCAGCCCCTCGACTCCCCGGCGGCCGCGCCCTCGACCGAGCTCGTCGCGGCCCCCGTGCGTCCGAGCGCCGCCGCCCCTCAGGTCCGTCGACCCTGGCACCTCGGGGGTCGGCGCACCCGTCGTCGCTGAGGCTCGACGGCGGCTCGGCCGCACGACGGGTCGGCCACTACTGTGGTCGGCGTGAGTGCCTCGTCCCGCTTCTTCGTCGCCCGGCTGGCGAGCCTCAACGTCTTCGACCCGCTCGGCGACCAGGTGGGCCGGGTGCGCGACGTCGTCGTCACCTTCAGCTCCGGTCGCCGCCCGCGCGTCATCGGCCTCGTCGTCGAGGTCCCCGGTGCCCGCCGCGTCTTCGTCCCGATGACCCGGGTCACCTCCGTCGAGGGCGGGCAGGTCATCACGACCGGGCTGGTCAACATGCGCCGCTTCGAGCAGCGCGCCAACGAGACCCTCGTGCTCGCCGAGCTCCTCGAGCGCACCGTGAGCGTGCGCACCGACGACGGCCCGGTCGAGGCGACGGTCGAGGACATCGGCGTCGAGCAGGCGAGCAACCGCGACTGGATGGTCACCCGCGTCTTCGTGCGCGCCGGCCGACGCAGCACGCGGGGGCTGCTCACCCGACGCCGCGGCGAGACCTTCACCGTCCCCTTCGAGGACGTCACCGGGCTGCACACGAGCGACGCCGACCAGTCGGCCGCGAAGTTCCTCGAGCAGTTCGAGGACTCCAAGCCCGCCGACCTCGCCGAGGTCGTCACCGACCTCACCCCGAAGCGGCGCGCCGAGGTCGTCGCCGCCCTCGACGACGAGCGCCTCGCCGACGTGCTCCAGGAGCTCGACGAGGAGGAGCAGTCCGAGATCATCGGCACCCTCAAGCAGTCGCGTGCCGCCGACGTCCTCGAGGCGATGGACCCCGACGACGCCGCCGACCTGCTCTCCGCCCTCGCGCCCGAGCGCGCCGAGGGGCTGCTGCAGCTCATGCGGCCCGACGACGCCGCCCCCCTGCGCCGGCTGCTCACCTACGAGGAGAACACCGCGGGCGGTCTCATGACGACCGAGCCGGTCGTCCTCGGCCCCGACGACTCCGTCGCCGAGGCGCTGGCCGTCGTGCGCCGCGAGGAGATCGCCGCCGGCCTGGCCGCGACCGCCTACGTCTGCCGCCCGCCGCACGAGACGCCGACCGGCAAGTACCTCGGCATGCTCCACATCCAGCGCCTGCTGCGCGAGCCCCCGCACGCCTCGGTCGGGTCCTTCCTCGACACCGGAGTCGACCCGCTGCGCGCCGACGCGCCGCTCGGCCAGGTGACGCGCACCCTCGCGACGTACAACCTCATCTCGGTGCCCGTCGTCGACGACCAGCAGCGTCTCATCGGCGTCATCACCGTCGACGACGTGCTCGACCACATCCTCCCCGAGGACTGGCGCGACGAGCGGCACGAGGTGACCGATGGCTGAGCGCGACGGCAAGCCCCGTCAGCGGCGTCCCGACGCCCGCTCCGACGTGCGCGTCGACCAGCCGCGCGAGCTGAGCCGGCGCACCCTGCGGCGCCCCTCGAACCTCAGCACCGAGTCCTTCGGCGTGCTCTCGGAGAAGTTCGCCCGCTTCATGGGCACCCCGACCTTCCTGCTGTGGATGTCGGTCTTCGTCGTCGCCTGGCTCGCGTGGAACACCTTCGTGCCCGAGGCGGCGCAGTTCGACCCGCGCTCGCTCAACTACACGCTGCTCACGCTCATCCTCTCGCTGCAGGCCAGCTATGCCGCGCCGCTCATCCTCCTCGCGCAGAACAGGCAGGACGACCGCGACCGCGTCGCGCTCGAGCAGGACCGCGTGCAGGCCGAGCGGGCGCTCGCCGACACCGAGTACCTCACCCGCGAGGTCGCGGCCCTGCGGATCGCGCTGCGCGACGCCGCGACGCGAGACTTCGTGCGCAGCGAGCTGCGCTCGCTGCTCGAGGAGATGGAGGAGAAGGGTCTCGAGGTGCGTCTGCGCGAGCAGGCGGAGGGCCCCGCCCCGAAGGGGTGAGCTCGCTCCCCCTTCGCCCCGGACGCCGGAGGCGATGACAGCGGTGTCGCCGACGGCGCCTAGCATGGAGCAATGCCCTCGACCCACCCCACGATCACCGACGAGATGCTCCGCGAGGCGTTGAGCACCGTCATCGACCCCGAGATCCGCAAGCCGGTCACCGAGCTCGGCATGGTCGAGTCCGCCGAGGTCGACGCCTCCGGGCACGTCGCCGTGACGATCCTGCTCACCGTCTCCGGGTGCCCGATGAAGGACACCCTGACGACCGACACCGAGCGCGCCCTGCGCGGTGTCGAGGGCGTCACCGACGTCACCGTCACGCTCGGCGTCATGTCCGACGAGCAGCGCGCCGAGCTGCGCCAGATGCTGCGCGGCGGCACGGCCGAGCGCGCGATCCCCTTCGCCAAGGCCGGCTCGCTCACCCGCGTGTACGCCATCGCCTCGGGCAAGGGCGGCGTCGGCAAGTCCTCGATCACCGCCAACCTCGCGGCCTCGCTCGCGCAGCAGGGCCTCAAGGTCGGGGTCGTCGACGCCGACATCTACGGCTTCTCGATCCCGCGCATGCTCGGCGTGACCCACCAGCCGACGCAGGTCGACGACATGATCCTGCCGCCCGTCGCGCACGACGTGAAGGTCATCTCGATCGGGATGTTCGTCCCCGGCAACCAGCCCGTCGTGTGGCGCGGCCCGATGCTCCACCGCGCGCTGCAGCAGTTCCTCGCCGACGTCTTCTGGGGCGACCTCGACGTCCTGCTCCTCGACCTGCCGCCCGGCACCGGCGACATCGCGATCTCCATCGCCCAGCTCATCCCGAGCAGCGAGATCCTCGTCGTCACCACCCCGCAGCAGGCGGCCGCCGAGGTCGCCGAGCGGGCCGGCTCGATCGCGATGCAGACCCACCAGCGCATCGTCGGCGTCGTCGAGAACATGTCGTGGCTCGAGCTGCCCGACGGCTCCCGCCAGGAGATCTTCGGCTCCGGTGGCGGCCAGTCCGTCGCCGACAGCCTCACCCGCACCGTCGGCGCCCCCGTGCCGCTGCTCGGGCAGATCCCCCTCGACGTCACCCTGCGCGAGGGCTCCGACGGCGGCACCCCCGTCGTCCTCGGCCACCCGGAGAGCGCGGCCGCGGTCGCGATCCGTGGCGTGGCGAAGGGGCTGGCCTCCCGCTCCCGCGGCCTCGCCGGCCGCTCGCTCGGGCTGAGCCCCACCGGGCGCTGACCCGCGCAGGGTCACCCACCGAGGTCACCCACGACGAGGGCCCCCGCCGCGCATGCGGTCGGGGGCCCTTCGTCATGACCGGGCGGGTCGGACCCAGGGTGGCAGGCGAGCTGCGTCAGGTCGCCTCGAGGTCGTAGGGCGTGCCCTCGAGGGGCTCCGGCGCGGCGTCGTCGTGGCGCACGTCCTCGTCGCGGTCACGACGCCGACGGGACAGCCCGTCGATGTCCGCGCGGGTGGAGGTGCCGATCTCGCGCACGTCGCGCACCGAGTCCTCGATCGGCTCGAGGAGCGCCTCGCGCACGATCCGCCGCGGGTCGTACTGGCGCGGGTCGTACTGACGCCAGTCGATGTCCTCGTACTCCGGGCCGAGCTGGTCCTGGAGCTGGCCCCGCGCGTCGTTGGCCATCCGGCGGGCGCCGACGACGAAGCGTGCCAGCTTTTGCGCGTACTCGGGCAGGCGGTCGGGTCCGAGGATCACCACCGCGAGCACGATGAGGATGATGAACTCCCAGCCGTTCATCGGCATGGCTCAGTCCTCCTCCGCGGCCTCGAGCGTCATGGTCAGCTGACGCTCCCTGCCGTCGCGCTGGACCGTCAGCTGCACCGTATCGCCCACGGCCTTGGCCCGGATGCGCACCACCAGCTGGTCGTTGTCGCTGACCCGTCGGCCGTCGATCTTCGTGATGACGTCGCCCGCCTCGACACCGGCCTTGTCGGCCGGCCCGTCGGGCACGACCGGCTCGGTGCCCTGGACCGCGTCGGGCAGCACGCGGGCGCCCTCGCCGGAGTACTGCGTGTCGAGGTGCACCCCGATGACGGGGTGCACGGCCTCACCGGTGCTGATGAGCTGGTCGACGGTGCGACGCACCTGGGTGCTCGGGATCGAGAAGCCGACGCCGATCGAGCCCGACGCCGAGTCGCGGGCACCCCCGGGGATCTGCGCGATGGCCGAGTTGACGCCGACGACCTCGCCACGGGCGTTGAGCAGCGGCCCGCCGGAGTTGCCGGGGTTGATCGCGGCGTCGGTCTGGATCGCGCTGATGTAGGACTGGTCGCCCTGCTCCCCCGCCGCCACGGGCCGCTCGAGCGCGCTGACGATGCCCGCGGTGACCGTGCTGTCGAGGCCGAGCGGCGAGCCGACGGCGACGACCTGGTCGCCGACGACGACGTCGTCGGAGTTGCCGACGGGCAGCGGCTTCAGGCCCTTGGGGTCGACCTCGAGGACGGCGAGGTCGTAGCTGACGTCCCGGCCGACCAGCTCGGCGTCGCGCCGGGTGCCGTCGGCGAGCTCGACGACGATGGTGCCGTCGTCACCGGCGGCGGAGACGACGTGGTTGTTCGTCACGACGTGGCCCTTGCCGTCGTAGACCCAGCCCGAGCCCGTGCCCCCGCGGCCGGAGCTGCCGACGCGGATCGTCAGCACGCTCGGCACCGCGCGACCCGCGATGGCCGCGACCGAGCCCTCCGGGCGCTCGACGGGCGGGCCGTCGAGGGTGACGACGCCCGTCCCTGCCTGCTGGTCGGCCGCGAGGCCACCGATGGCGCCACCGGCCGTGCCGGCGAGCAGCGCGGTCGCGGCGACCGCGGTCGCGGCACCGAGGAAGGAGACCTTGCGCCGTTCGCGCCGCGGCGCCGCGGCCACCGGGGCCGGGCCGGGCTGCGGGGCGCCTGCGGTCCACGTCGGGTAGCCCTGCTGCTGCGGCTGCCCGTAGCCGTAGCTCGCGGCGTAGGGGTCGTGCTGGGGCTGACCCGCGTAGGGGTCGTGCTGCGCCTGCGGCGCGGCGTACGGGTCGTCCTGCGGGGCGACCTGGGGGTCGTGCGGCCCGGCGTACGGGTCGGGCGCGGACTGGTCGCCCGGCTGCGCTGCGGACCACCCGGGGGCGAAGGGGTTGTCCCCCGCCGGCGCGGGAGCCTCCTGCGCGCCCGCCGGCGCGGCAGCGTCCTGCGCGGGCTGCGAGGCGCCCTCGTGCTGCTCGGAGGGCAGCGCGTCCTGCTGCGGCGACACCGGCTGCTGGGGCGGCAACGCCTGGGTGTCCTCCGCCGCGGGCAGCGGCTGGGTGCCGTCGGCCCGCTCGGGGGTCTCCGGGTGGTCGCTGCTCTGCGTCATGTCGTCGATTCTGCCTTGCCGGGGCGGGCAGCCGTCACTGCACGGGGGCGGCGACCGGGAAGCCGGACACCGTGGGCCGACCGCGGCGTCCGCCGCCGGTGCGGCGCGGGGCGCTCGGGCGCTCGGCGGGCTGGCGGTGGGCGAGCGACTCCCGCAGACGGGCCCGGCCGCGGTGGATCCGCGAGCGGACCGTGCCGAGCTTGACCCCGAGGACGTCCGCGACCTCCTCGTAGGTCAGCCCCTCGAGGTCGCACAGCACGACCGCGGCGCGGAACTGCGGGGGCAGTGCGTCGAGAGCGGCCTGGATGTCGGCGTCGAGGTGGGTGCGCTCGTAGACCTCGTGGGGGTCGGGGCTCGTCGTGCGCAACCGGGCCGCGAGGCCCTCGCCGATCGCGTCGAAGCGCAGCCGCTGAGAGCGGCGGGCACGGTCGAGGAAGAGGTTGGTCGTGATGCGGTGCAGCCAGCCCTCGAAGGTGCCGGGGCTGTAGGAGTCGAGCGAGCGGAAGACGCGCACGAAGACGTCGTGGGTGAGGTCCTCGGCGTCGTGGTGGTCGCCGGTGAGGCGGTAGGCCAGCCGGTAGACCTGCGGGCCGTGCTGCTCGACGACCTCGTGCCACGTGGGCGGGGTCCAGTCGAGCGACTCCTGCGTGCTCACGTCGCCTCCTGTGCGTGCTGCGCTCGGCGGCCGGTCCCGCCGACGTCGCATCTGCCGACACGGGAATCTTGGGCCATCCACCTGGGGAAAGCCTGAGCGCTGTCCAGGCCTGCGCGGTGAGTGCACGGGTGCGTGGACGGCGGCCCCGGGCCGTCCGGAGGCTGCGACTAGGCTGGCCCGCCATGAGCGGATCGCGCCTGAACAGCTATGTCTATGCCGAGGACTTCGTCTCCGAGCCCGAGATCGCCGAGACCGCCCGCCGCTCGGGCGAAGAGCTCGGCGCGACCCCGGTCGGCACCGGGGCAGGTGCCGCGCTGCGCCTGCTCGCCGCCGCGAGCCGGGCCCAGCACGTCGTCGAGATCGGCACGGGCGCCGGCACCTCAGGCCTGTGGCTGCTCGCCGGCATGCCCGACGACGGCGTCCTCACGAGCATCGAGCTCGAGCCCGAGCACGCCCGGGCGGCCCGACGGGCCTTCGCCGACGCGGGCATCCCCTCGCAGCGCACCCGCGTCATCGTCGGCCGCGCCGACGAGGTGCTGCCCCGGATGACCGACGGCGCGTACGACATGGTCCACGTCGACGCCGACACGGGCGCCTACCCCGCCTACGTCGAGCACGCGATCCGGCTGCTGCGCCCGGGCGGGGTGCTGGCCCTCGACAACATGCTCTGGCACGACCGCGTCGCCGACCCGGCCCAGCGCGACGAGACGACGCGCGTGCTGCGCGACCTCGGCAAGTCGCTGCGCGACGACGACCGCCTCCTGCCGGCACTGCTGCCGGTGGGCGACGGCCTGCTCGCGGCCGTCAAGCGCTAGCGGGTCAGAGGGTGCCTGGGCCGGCGCCGCGGCGGAACTGCGCCGGGCCCTCGGCCACGGCGACGACCTCGAAGGCCTCGATGCTCAGCGGCGCGGACCCGATGATCTCGCTGCCCGGCGACTGCGCCGCCCGGCCGGCGAAGTCGGCCTGGAAGTCGTCGCGGGCCTTCTCCTCGCCGAAGACGTAGGTCCCCTCGAACCACTCGCCCTCGCGCATCCGCCACGTCTTGAAGGCGAGCCCGTCGAGGAACATGAAGCTCGCCATCGACGTGCCGACGACGTACTCCCGCAGCTCCTGGGCGACCTCCGGCGAGGTCTCGGTGAGGGACCAGCGCACGGCGAGCCCGTAGCCAGCGTTCATGGATGAGGCCTCCCAGCCGTCAGGGGTGTCAGGAGCGTGCACCGTAGCCCGCGGCCTGCCGGACCGTCAGCCGGATGTCATCATCCGGGCGCCTCGCGGCGGTGAGGGGCCACCCCTTCGCCTGCGCCCCCCGGGGACGACGACGGCCCCCGACGCGGGTGCGTCGGGGGCCGTTCGGCGGGTCCTACTTCAGGCCCTCGCAGCTGTCGATGGCCTGGCCCAGGGCCTTGACCTCGTCGGGGGTCATCTCGACGACGAGACGGCCGCCACCTTCGAGGGGCATGCGCAGGACGATCCCCCGTCCTTCCTTCACGACCTCAAGGGGTCCGTCGCCGGTCCGAGGCTTCATTGCCGCCATGATGCAATCCCTTCTCGTCACCGCCCGACCACCGGGTGGTGGCAACGGCGCCGGTCGCGCCGCCGTACGTTACCCGCCATTATCCCAGGCGATCCGGATCACTCCTAATCCGACGTGGGCGCGTCGCTCCCCGTCGCCCGTGCTCACGGAGGTGTGACGTGCCACGGGACGTACGGCAGCAGGCCGCACGACCACGCGAGGATGCCGCCGACGAGGCAGACGGCGACGACCGCGACCCGCAGCCGCCAGTGCCGTACGACCTCGCGGCCGGTCGAGGTGCGCATCGCCACCGACGCGACGAGCGCCGCCAGGGGGAAGTCGAGGAGCAGGAAGCGCCACATGCTCGTGATCGGGCGGACCACGGCGAAGAGGTAGAGCGGGTAGGCCATCGCCCACATGCGCACCTCGAGCGGCATCCACGCGCCGTGCCGCCCGATGACCAGGGCGACGTAGGTCGCGACGAGCGCCACCATGACGAGGACCGAGATGAGGCCGTGCTCGCCCCACGCCCAGCTGAACCACAGGACGAAGGGGCCCTGGTCGGGGCGCTGCCCCCACGCCGCCTGGACGTCGAAGAAGGCCCCCGGCAGGCCGGACACGTAGCCGACCGTGAGCGGCCAGGCGACCGCCGAGAGGGCGGTGGCCAGGAGCATGACGACGACCTGCGGGCGGTCGTGGCGAAGGGGGGCCGTGCCGGCCGCGCGGTCCTCGCGCCACCGCAGCCACAGGTGGACGAGCACGGCGAGACCGAGCGCCGGGGCGACCGCGCGGGTGTAGCCCAGGACGAGCGCGACGACGGCGAAGGCGAGGTACTGCCGCCGCATGAGGAGCAGCAGCGCCCCGGCGATGAGGCACGCGGCGAGCGCCTCGGTGTACGGCAGGACCATGACGCCGGTCGCCGGGTAGAGGCACCACAGCGCGGCGGCGACGAGGGCGAGCCGCTCGCGGGCGGGCTGGGAGCCGGCGTGGACGGGGAAGGACAGGACCTTCCACACAAGGACGACCGCGAGCGCCCCGAGGACGAGGTTGAGCAGGACGGCGGCGGTCGTGAAGCCCAGCCCGGTCGTCATGAGCAACCGCACGAGGAGGGGGAAGACCGGGAAGAAGGCCCACTGGCTGTAGGTGATCTGGCCCGTCGTCGGGTCCGCCGGCAGCGGCACCGGGTAGCCCTCGCGCACGATCCGCTCGTACCACTCGGCGTCCCACAGCTGGAGCATGTCGGTGAGGGTCGGGTCGAGATGCCCGACGCCGGCGGGCGCCTGGTAGTACCGGGCGGCGACCCAGATGGCGGCGAAGGCGACGAGCCGCGAGACGACGTAGACGGCGAGCAGCGTCCGCACGGGGTGGCGCAGCACGGTGGTGCTCCACCGCTCGCGGGCGGCGAAGGACAGCCCGCTCATCAGCCCCTGCCGTGGGGCGGGACCGGCGGCAGCGCCGGCAGGCCCGCGAGGGTCCCGTCGAGGATGCGGGTGAGCAGCTCGGAGGTGGCGCGTCGCGAGAGCCGGTCGGCCGGACGGCTGAGGGCGCGCAGGAGCGCCGAGGTCGGCACGGCCTCCTCGGTCCAGGAGACCTCGGATCCTCCGTCGACGGGGCGCACGACGATCTCGGCCCAGCCGGAGAGCAGCCGCCCGGACTTCACCAGCCGCAGCCGCGCGGGCTGCGCCGGTGGCGGGTCGAAGCCGGTGACCGTCATCGGGTCGTCGAAGCCGAGCGGCCCGAGCGAGGTCCGCATGACGAAGGTCCCGCCGAGGGCGAGCTCCTCCTGCCGCGTGATCCGGGTGAGCGGGACGTGGCGGCCGTGGGCCGCCATGTCGGTGACGCGGTCCCACACCTCCTGGACGTCGGCTGCGACGCGGCGACGCTCGGTGACGGCGCTCATGCGCGCTCCTGGGTAGTGGAGGGCTCGGTCGTCGACGGCGTGGTGGTCGGGCGCGAGGTGGTCGCGGGCGAAGGGGGAGCCGCCTCCCCCGAGGGGGTCACGGGCTGCTGCGCCTCGAGCTCGGCGATGCGGGCGTGGAGCGTGTCGAGGACGTCGTCGACCTGGTCCATCCGGTAGCCGCGCAGCGCGGTGTCGAAGCGGATGTCGTGGATGTCCGCGGCGTGGACGTCGGCGCCCAGGCCGGTCGACGGGGTCGTCGAGACCGGGGGCGGTACGGGGTCGACGCTCGCGCGGCCGACGACGAGCGACCCGAGGCCCACGACGAGCAGGATCGCGACACCGATGAGGAAGACCCAGACCATCACTCGGGTCCTTGCTGGGTGAAGTGCGGGTGCGGGCGCTCGTCCTCGTACTCGCTGACGATGCGCACGGCGTGCGCCGGGTCGTCGGTGAGGTGGAGCAGGTCGACGTCGACCTCGCTGATCGTGCCGGCCGGCACCGCGGTGCCGCGCAGCCAGTCGAGCAGCCCGCCCCAGTAGTCGGTGCCGAGCAGGACGATGGGGAAGGAGGTCTTCTTCTGCGTCTGCACGAGGGTGACGGCCTCGAAGAGCTCGTCGAGCGTGCCGAAGCCGCCGGGCAGGACGATGAAGCCCTCCGCGTACTTGATGAACATCGTCTTGCGAGCGAAGAAGTAGCGGAAGTTCACGCCGAGGTCGACGTAGGGGTTGAGCCCGGCCTCGAAGGGAAGCTCGATCCCCAGACCGACGGAGACGCCTCCCCCTTCGCGCGCCCCCTGGTTGGCCGCCTCCATCGCGCCCGGCCCGCCGCCGGTGATGACGCCGTAGCCGGCGAGCGCGAGCCGGCGACCGACCTCGACGCCCATCGCGTACTCGCGGGTGCCGGGCTTGGTGCGGGCGCTGCCGAAGACGCTGATCGCCGGCCCGAGCTCGGCGAGCGCGCCGAAGCCCTCGACGAACTCCGCCTGGATGCGCAGGACGCGCCACGGGTCCGTGTGGACCCAGTCGGCGGTGCCCCGGGTGTCGAGGAGACGCTGGTCGGTGGTCGAGCTGGGCACCTGGGCGCCGCGCATGACGACCGGCCCCTTGTGGTACGCCCGCTCGCTGTCCTCGTGCCGCTGGCTCACGCCGCCGACCCTACGCGAGCCAGCGCATCATGGCGGCCTCCGCCTCGCGCAGCTGCGCGGTGGGGCAGCGCTCCTCGTCGTGGTGGGCGAGGTTGGGGTCGCCCGGGCCGAAGTTGACCGCCGGCACCCCGAGCGCGGAGAAGCGGGCGACGTCGGTCCACCCCTCCTTCGGGCCGACGGGCACGTCGAGCGCGGCGACGAAGGACTGGGCGGCGGGCCGGTCCAGACCCGGGCGGGCCCCTTCGGCGAGGTCGGTGACCGTCAGCTCGTAGCCGGGCAGGACGCTCTGCACGTAGGCGAGCGCGTCGTCAGCGCTCTTGTCCGGCGCGAAGCGGTAGTTGACCGTGATCGTGCACGCGTCGGGGATGACGTTGCCGGCGATGCCGCCGGTGATGGCGACCGCCTGGAGCGCCTCGTGGTAGGTCAGCCCGTCGACCTCGACCGAGCGCTCCTCGTGCTCGCCGAGGCGGCCCAGCACGTCGGCGGCGTCGTGGATCGCGTTGTGCCCCTTCCACGGGCGGGCGGAGTGGGCGGCGATCCCCTTCGTACGGATCTCGACGCGCATCGTGCCCTTGCACCCGCCTTCGACGGCGGCGGCGGTGGGCTCGAGGAGCACGGCGAGGTCGGCGGCGAGCAGGTCGGGGCGGGTGTCGCCGAGGGCCTTGAGCCCGTTGTGGCTCTCCTCGATCTCCTCGGCCTCGTAGAAGATGAAGGTGATGTCGCGGGAGGGCTCGCGCACCTCGTGGGCCAGGCGCAGCTGCACCGCGACCCCGCCCTTCATGTCGACGGTCCCGCGGCCGTAGAGGACCTCCTCGCCGTCGACGACCTCGCGTCGCACGGGCAGGTTCGGCGGGTCGGTGAGCGGCACCGTGTCGATGTGCCCGGCGAGCACGACCCGCTCCTCCCGCCCGAGGTCGGTGCGCGCGACGACCGTGTGCCCGTGCCGGGTCGTCGTGAGGTGCGGCAGCGCGCGCAGCGCCTCCTCGATCGCGTCGGCGATCGCCTCCTCCCCCAGGCTCACCGACTCGACGTCGCAGAGAGCTGCCGTGAGGGTGACGATGTCCGTGCTGAGGTCCAGGCCCATGCCCCGCACCCTACAAACCCCCCTCCGACCCGTGACAAAACCCTGCTGGCTGCCCTTTGGTGAGCCAGCAGGGTTTCGAGAAGGTCCTGCCACATCAAAGGGCTGTTGGCAGGGTTTCGTAGGAGCAGGGCTGTGGAGAGACGATCGGCGCGAAGGGGGATCCGGGCCAGACTTCGGCGATGGAGGACACCCTGCCGCTGCTCGCCGCGATCGAGGTCAACGGCGTCTTCACCACCGGGGCCGCCGGCAGGGCCGGCGTGCATCGCCTCGTCCTGCAGCAGATGCGTCGGGCCGGTCTCATCACCCAGGTGGTCCGGGGCGTCTGGAGCATCTCGCCTCCCGCGGATCCCGCAGACATGCATGTCTTGCGCACCGTGGCGTACCTGTCGCGTCTGACCCGCCGCACAGCCGCCGACTCGGTATCGGCCCTCCTGCTGCACGACCTGCCGGTCGTCGAGGCCGACCTCGGGCTCGTCCACCTCGTGCGGGCCGAGGCGGCGTCGACCCGGCTCGAGAAGGGCTACACGTTGCGGACATATCGTCGGGACGTCGTCACCTCGGACCGCCACCCGCTGGTCGCGACCCCGGTCCCCGCAGTCGGACCGGCGGACGCCGCAGTCGCCGCAGGTCTGACCGAGCGGCCGATCACCGCGCTCGCCGCCGCCGACGCGGCGCTGCACGAAGGGCTGGTCGCGCCCACCGACCTCGAGGCGGCCGTGGCCCGGGTCCCGAGAGGGACGCGCGGCATCGGGGCCGTGAGGAGCGCACTTCGGCTCGCTGATGGTCGGCGCGAGTCACCGGGCGAGAGCTTCACCGCGCTGGTGTGCGACCTGCTCGACGTGCCGCTCACCCCCAGGTCGACATCGGCCCGTGGCGCGTGGACTTCCTCATCGCGGGCACCCGGGTGATCCTCGAGTTCGACGGCGCGCTGAAGTACACGGACCGCCAGGTCCTCGTCGACGAGAAGACACGCGAGGACGACCTGCGTGCCCGGGGGTACGTCGTGGTGCGGCTCATGTGGCGAGACCTGAGGCAGCCGACGATCGCACGGGCCAAGATCAGTCGCGCCCTCGCCCTGGCCGCCTGACCCCCCTTCGCCACCACCCCCTCTAGTCAGCCTCTCCGGGCACACCCCGCCGGCCTGCAAAACCCTGCCAGCAGCCCCTTGACGTGCCAGGACCCTGTCGAGACCCTGCTGACTCATCAAGACCCAGCCAGCAGGGTTTTGTAGCTCCCGGGCCAGGCGACCACGGGGAGACGGCAAGCGAGTTCGGGGCAACGGGCAGCAGTTCGTAGACTCCGGGGCATGACGACGCGCGCAGCCTGGGGCCATGGGATCGCCACGACGACGACGGACGGCACGGTGCTCGACACGTGGTACCCGCAGCCGCGGCTCGGGCAGGCCCCTGAGGCCGACCAGGTGCCCACCGAGCTCACCGCCCTCGCCGGGCAGGACGAGGCCCGGGGCGTGCGCACCGAGGTCGTCACCGTCGCGGTCGACCTCGACGCGGCCCCGCAGGACGCGAGCGACGCCTACCTGCGCCTGCACCTGCTCTCGCACTGCCTCGTCGAGCCCAACTCGATCAACCTCGACGGGCTCTTCGGGGTGCTCACCAACGTCGTGTGGACCAACCACGGCCCGTGCGCGGTCGAGGGCTTCGAGACCACCCGCGCCCGGCTGCGCACCCGCGGCCAGGTCACCGTCTACTCCGTCGACAAGTTCCCGCGTCTCGTCGACTACGTCATCCCGGCCGGCGTGCGCATCGGCGACGCCGACCGCGTGCGTCTCGGCGCCCACCTCGCCAGCGGCACGACCGTCATGCACGAGGGCTTCGTCAACTTCAACGCCGGCACCCTCGGCACCTCGATGGTCGAGGGCCGGATCAGCCAGGGCGTCGTCGTCGGCGACGGCTCCGACATCGGCGGCGGCGCCTCGACGATGGGCACCCTCTCCGGCGGCGGCACCCAGCGCGTCGCCATCGGCCGGCGCTGCCTCGTCGGCGCCGAGGCCGGCGTCGGCATCGCCCTGGGCGACGACTGCGTCGTCGAGGCCGGGCTCTACCTCACCGCCGGCACGAAGGTCGCCCTCCCCGACGGCACCGTCGTCAAGGCGCGCGACCTCTCCGGCCGCAGCGGCCTGCTCTACCTGCGCAACTCGGTCACCGGCGCCGTCGAGGCCAAGGACCGCACGGGTGACGGCGTCGCCCTCAACGAGGCCCTCCACACGAACTAGCCATGCCGCCCCGCCGTCCCACCGCCGACCGCCCGCCCCTCGCCGAGGAGCGGGCGGTCTCGCGCGCCCGGGTGCGCCGCAACCGCGCGCTCGTCGCGAGCGTGGCCGTGCTCGGGCTCCTCGGCTGCGCCGCGTGGTGGGTGCGCGACAAGGTCATCACCCCGTGGAGCGAGTCGTGCGAGGCGACCGCGCTCGAGCAGGACGTGAGCTTCACCCCTGAGCAGATGCACAACGCCGCGACGATCGTCCAGGTCGCCGAGCGCCGCGGCCTGCCCGCCCGCGCCGGCTCGATCGGGGTCGCCACGGCGATCCAGGAGAGCAAGCTGCGCAACATCACCTACGGCGACCGCGACAGCGTCGGCCTCTTCCAGCAGCGCCCGAGCCAGGGCTGGGGCACCGTCGAGCAGATCCTCGACCCCCGCTACTCGACGAACGCCTTCTACGACGCGCTCGTCAAGGTCGACGGCTGGCAGGACATGCGGATCACCGAGATCGCCCAGGAGGTCCAGCGCAGCGCCTACCCCGAGGCCTACGCCGACCACGAGCACGAGGGCCGCACCATCGCCTCGGCGATCTCCGGCCACTCCCCCGAGGGCCTGGTCTGCCGCCTCGACCCGCCGACGGGCGTGGGCGACCGCGAGCGTCTCGTCGAGAGCCTGCGGACCGAGACCGGGTACCGCGCCGACACCGGGGACGGCGTCGTGGTCGTCCGGGCCTCGCAGGAGCGTCGCGCGTGGGGTGTCGGGGCGTGGGCGGTCGCGACGGCGAAGGGGCACGGCGTCACCTCCGTGCAGGTCGGCGACCGCGTGTGGACCCGCGAGGACGGGTCCAGCTGGTCGGCCGCACCGGACCCGGTCGACGCCTCGACCGTCCGGATCACCCTCGCCGACGGCTGACCCGCCCCACGCCGAACCCGCTCCGAGCACGACGAAGGGGGACCACCCGGCCGGGTGGTCCCCCTTCGCTCGACCTCGAGGTCAGCGCCTATCGATGAGTCAGCGCTCGTCGATGCCGACGTAGTCGCGCTCGGTCTCGCCGATGTAGATCTGGCGCGGACGGCCGATCTTGGTCTTCGGGTCCTCGATCATCTCGCGCCACTGGGCGATCCAGCCCGGGAGGCGGCCGATGGCGAAGAGCACGGTGAACATCTTGGGCTGGAAGCCCATCGCCGTGTAGATGAGGCCGGTGTAGAAGTCGACGTTCGGGTAGAGCTTGCGCTCGACGAAGTAGTCGTCCTTGAGGGCGATCTCCTCGAGCTTCATCGCGATCTCGAGCTGCTCGTCGCCGCCCATCTTCTCGAGCACGGTGTGCGCCGCGTCCTTGACGATGGCCGCGCGCGGGTCGTAGCTCTTGTAGACGCGGTGGCCGAAGCCCATGAGACGGACGCCGTCCTCCTTGTTCTTGACCTTCTTCATGAAGGTCTCGGCGCCGTCGTCGGACTTCTGGATCTGCTCGAGCATCTCGAGCACGGCCTGGTTGGCGCCGCCGTGGAGCGGGCCGGACAGGGCGTGGATGCCGGCGGAGACCGAGTTGAAGAGGTTCGCGTGGGCCGAGCCGACGAGGCGGACGGTCGACGTCGAGCAGTTCTGCTCGTGGTCGGCGTGGAGGATGAAGAGCTGGTCGAGCGCCTTGACGATCTCGGGGTCGAGGTCGTAGGGCTCGGCCGGGAAGCCGAAGGTCATCCGCAGGAAGTTCTCGGTGAGCGAGAGCGAGTTGTCCGGGTACAGGAAGGGCTGGCCGACGCTCTTCTTGTGCGCGTACGCGGCGATGGTCGGCAGCTTCGCGAGGAGGCGGATCGTCGAGATCTCGACCTGCTCGTGGTCGAAGGGGTCGAGGCTGTCCTGGTAGAAGGTGCCCAGCGCCGAGACGGCCGAGGAGAGCACCGGCATCGGGTGCGCGTCGCGCGGGAAGCCGTTGAAGAAGGCCTTGAGGTCCTCGTGGAGCATCGTGTGGCGGCTGATCCGCTCCTCGAAGTCCTCGAGCTCGGAGGTCGTCGGCAGCTCGCCGTAGATGAGCAGGTAGGCGACCTCTGTGAAGGTGGACTTCGAGGCCAGCTGGTCGATCGGGTAGCCGCGATAGCGCAGGATGCCCTGGTCGCCGTCGATGTAGGTGATCTTCGACTCGGCCGAGGCGGTGTTGACGAAGCCGACGTCGAGCGTGGTGTTGCCGGTCTCCTTCATCAGGCTCGAGATGTCGTAGCCGCTGTTGCCCTCGGCGGCGGGGATCAGCGGGAAGCTCAGGTCCTTGCCCCCGGCGGAGAAGGTGGCGCTGTCAGTCATAAGAAGAACTCCTGCCCTTTCGCAGTCGTGACGCCTGGCCCGTCACGCCCGGGTGAGGGCAGACGCACCGCGTGGTCTCGTCCGAAACTACCCCAGCCGTCGCGGCCCGATCCACACGGGCCCACCCTGGGGAACGCCGGCGCTCAGGCCGTGAGCCGGGCTGCGGCAGCGGCGATCTGGGCGTCGGTGGCCGTGAGGGCGATGCGCACGTGGTGCGCGCCGGCCGCCCCGTAGAAGGTGCCCGGCGCCACGAGCACGCCCCGGTCGGACAGACGGCGAAGGGTGGTCGCGGCCGGCTCGTCGGCCGTCGCCCACAGGTACAGCCCGGCCGCGGAGTCCTCGACGCGCAGGCCGAAGGCCTGCACGGCTGGCAGGAGCACGTCGCGGCGGGCGGCGTAGCGGGCCCGCTGCTCGGCGACGTGGGCGTCGTCGGACACCGCCGCGGCGAGGGCGGACTGGACGGGGGCGGGCACGATCATGCCGGCGTGCTTGCGGACCTCGAGGACGCGGCGCACGAGGATCGGGTCTCCGGCGACGAAGGCGGCGCGGTACCCGGCGAGGTTGGACTGCTTGCTCGTCGAGTACACGGCGAGCAGGCCCTCGTGGGAGCCCTCGCACACGCGCGGGTCGAGGATGCTCGGCGTGGTGGGCAGCTCGTCGTAGGACTGGCCGCGCTCCTCCTCGGAGCGCCAGTCCAGCTCGGCGTAGCACTCGTCGGAGGCGACGACGACACCGCGCTCGCGCGCCCAGCGCACGACCTTGCGCAGGTGCTCGACCCCGAGGACGCGCCCGGTCGGGTTGCTCGGGGAGTTGAGCCACATGAGGCGCGGGGCGGAGGCGCCGCTCACCGGCCCCAGCGCGGTCGTCGCGTCGGCCGGCACCGGGGTCGCCCCGGCGATCCGGGCGCCGACGTCGTACGTCGGGTACGCGACGGTCGGGAAGACGACGGACTCACCGGCACCGATGCCGAGCAGCGTCGGCAGCCAGGCGACGAGCTCCTTGCTGCCGATCGTCGGCAGGACCCCGTCGGGGTCGACGTCGGGCGCACCGCGACGCCGGGCGAACCACGCGGCGACGGCCTCGCGCAGCGGCGGGGTGCCGTACGTCTGGGGGTAGCCCGGGGCGTCGGCGGCCGCGCGCAGCGCGTCCTGGACGACGGCCGGGGTGCTGTCGACGGGGGTGCCGACGGAGAGGTCGACGAGCCCGTCGCCCTGCGCCTGGTCCGCGCCGGAAAAGGCTCTCGCCCGCTCCTTGAGCGGAGCGAGCGAGTCCCAGGGGAAGTCCGGCAGGCCGGAGAGCCCGGACGCCGTCGTCACTCGTCGTGCTCCTGCGGGGGCAGCGCGGCGATGAGGGGGTGGTCCTTCTTGATCATGCCCATCTTGGCGGCGCCGCCGGGGCTGCCGAGGTCGTCGAAGAACTCGACGTTGGCCTTGTAGTAGTCGGCCCACTCCTCGGGGGTGTCGTCCTCGTAGTAGATCGCCTCGACCGGGCACACCGGCTCGCACGCACCGCAGTCGACGCACTCGTCGGGGTGGATGTAGAGACTGCGCTCACCCTCGTAGATGCAGTCGACCGGGCACTCCTCGATGCAGGCCTTGTCCTTGAGGTCCACACAGGGCTGGGCGATCACGTACGTCATGGCGGCAATACTATGCCGCTCGTGACGGCGTCGGCGGTGAGGTACCCCTTAGGTTCGCGGATGGCGATCCGGACCCGGATCCCGGCGGGCGCGCCCGACCTGCCGGGCTCCCCCACCCTCACCGACACGGTCGGCGAGGTGCTCGCCGTCGACGACGAGAGCGTCGTCCTGGCCACCCGCCGCGGCGAGGTGGCGCTGCCCCTCGGGTCCGTCGTCGCCGCCCGCGTCATCCCGCCGCGACCGACCCGTCGGGGCGCCCCGGAGCGGGCGATCGGCATCGAGGACCTCCACCGCGTCATGACGAAGGGGAACCCCGGCCTCGAGGTCGCGTGGCTCGGCACCCCCGGGCGGGGCTGGATGCTGCGCGCCGGGCTCGGCTTCACCGGTCGCGCCAACTCCGCGCTCCCCCTCGGCGACCCGGGCACGACCGATGAGGAGGCCGTCGAGCACGTCGTCGCCTGGTACCGCGAGCGCGACCTCGTGCCGCGCCTGCAGGTGCCGCTGCCGCTCCACGTCGCGCTGGCGGACGACCCCTTCGCCGCGCGGCTCCTCTCCCAGGGGTGGACCCCGATCACCCCCGCCCTCGTGCTCACCGGGCGGGCCGTCCCGGCCAGCCCGGCGCCGCCGGGGTGGCGGCTCGAGCAGCGCGACAGCATCGACGACGCGTGGCTCTCGGCGAGCGGGGCGGGCATCACCGACCACCGCGAGGCGGCACGAGCCGTGCTCGGCGCGCCCCGGGAGCAGGTCTTCCTCCACGCCCGCGACGCCGACGGCGAGCTGCTGGGGGTCGGGCGGGCGAGCATCGACGACGGGTGGACCGGCGTGTACTCGGTGCACGTCGCCGAGCGGGCCCGACGTCTGGGCGTCGGGCGATGGCTGACGACGGCGGCGACCGCCGCCGGGGCGCAGCGCGGCGCGAGCCTGGTCTACCTCCAGGTCGAGACCGACAACCTGCCCGCGGTCCGTCTCTACGAGGACCTCGGGCTGCGCCGGCACCACCACTACGCGTACCTGCGCCTGCTCTAGCTCAGGTCAGGCACACCCACGCGACGGCGCCCGTGGGGGCGTCGAGCCGCTCGAGGCGGCCCTGCGGCGCGCTCCCGTCGAGCAGGACGCTCCGGTCCTCGGCCACCTGCACCGACGACATCGGCAGGGCCAGACCGGTCCCGAGGGCCTTGAGGTAGGCCTCCTTGGCCGCCCACAGCAGGGCGAAGCCCTCGGCGTCGGCAGGCTCGGGCTCGCCGGGCGAGACCACCCGGGCGACGAGCGCCGCCGACGGCGGGCGCGACCGGACGAGCTCGACGTCGACGCCGACCGGCCGCGCGGACGCGGCGACGAGGACGTGCGGGCCCGAGTGCGACGCGCT
Source organism: Janibacter melonis (assembly GCF_003721155.3). Lineage (NCBI taxonomy): Bacteria > Bacillati > Actinomycetota > Actinomycetes > Micrococcales > Intrasporangiaceae > Janibacter > Janibacter melonis. Next base: position 1,673,296 of record NZ_CP044548.2, read on the forward strand.
GACGTGCCACCCCTGCGCGGCTCCCGTGGGCACGGGCCGGCCGTGCGGCAGGTCGCAGTCGGGGCAGTCACGCCGCAGGCCGACGTCGGCCGGGTCGCAGCCCGCGAGCTCGCCGACCACCCGCCGCATGAGCGCGGCGGCCCCGACGAAGCGCGCCTGCTCCTCGGGCGCGGACTTGGCCGCGAGCCGCTCGCGCTCCCCGTCGTCGAGCACCGAGCGCCAGCCCGGGTCGACGTCGGCGACCGCGAGCCACCGCACGAGGGAGGTCACGGGTTGGTGCAGGTGACGTCGTCCTCAGGGATGTAGTGCGTGTCGAAGGTGCTCGTCGTCGCGGCACCGCCGGCGACGGGCTTGAGCACGCGCGTCACCGTGACGTCGAAGCCCGGGGTCGGCGCCTGGGGCACGCACCCCTTCGAGTCGTCGGTGATCGTCTTGGGCTGCACGACATTGCGCCGCGGGCCCTTCTTCGCCTCGACGTCCCACGTCTTGACGCCGTAGAAGCTCACCGTCACCTGCGAGTTCGTGGCGTTCGCGCGGATGAGGATGCCGCCCTTGGTGTTGTTCGTGAAGCGGTTGTCGACGTCCGGGTAGCTGATCGTCGCCTCTCGGCCCTCGGGGTAGCGCGAGATGTAGAAGGAGTGGGGGTGGAACTCCTCGATCCGCGCCCCGGAGAAGAAGACGGCGTTGAAGAGCGTCGTCGACAGCTGGCTGATGCCGCCGCCGTAGTCCTCGGCGAGGCGGCCGTTCATGATGACGCCCGCCGACTTGTACCCCTTCGCCGCGGTGCGCGGCCCGAGGTGGTCGTTGAGGCTGAAGGTCTGTCCCGGGCCGACGTAGGCGCCGTTGAGCCGGCTCGCGGCGAGCTTGATGTTCTCGACGCGGGGCCCGTAGGTCGACATGTACGTCGTGAAGGTGGAGATCTCCTCCTTCGGGATGGTCTTGCGCGCGATCGCGGTCGTCACCTCGGGCTTCGTCGCCTCGGAGGGCACGGCGGCGGTGCGCTGGTCGCCCGACTTCGCCATCGCGGCGACGACGGGCGCGGCTACCCCGTCCTTCTTCAGGCTCAGGCCGGACTGGCTCGGCGTGACCGAGAAGTCCTGGGAGCCGCTGAGGACGACCTCGGCGTCCTTGGCCGGGCGAAGGGTGCCCGAGCTCGTGCCCGCAGCGACGACCGCCGCGGAGACCTTGGCCTCGTCGACGTCGTAGGACAGCTCGCCATTGTCGGCCGACACCGTGACCGCCTTCATGAGCTCCTTCGCGGGGACGCTGAAGCTCACGCTCCGCGCCGCCCCCTTCGCCGCCGGGTCGGTCGTCGTGATCTTCACCGGGCCGTCGGCGAGGGGGTCGAGCTCCTCGGTGGTGAAGCGCTCGATCTCGTCCTGGGCCAGCGTCGGCTCGAGGGTCGAGATCTTCGCGGAGTACGTCCGGGTCTGCGGCCAGCCGGAGGAGATCTGCTCGACGAGCGCGTCGCGGTCGACCGCGCGCCCGGTGGCGGACTTCTTCGTCACGACCTCGCCGTCGGTCACCGCGACCGACCCCTCGACGGGCTTCTTCTCGAAGGTCTTCGCGGCCGTGGCGACGGCGCTGGTCAGCGCGTCGTCGTCGACCTCGGCCTCGAGGTCGCGCGAGGTGCCCCCGCGCACGTGGGCGACGACGTCGGCGGGGTTGAGGCTGAAGCCGGTGAGCCCGGCCAGCGACGCGTCGTAGTCGACGGTCAGGCCGGCCTTCGCGGGATCGATGCGGGTCTTCGTGCCGGCGCCCTCGACCTGCAGGGGCTGGGTCACGGCGTCCTTCGTGCCCCGCTCGAGGGCGGCCCGCGCCTCCGACTCGTCCATGCCGCCGATGCTCACGCCGCCGACGGTCGTGCTCGCGGGCACCCGGTCGCCGAAGTACACCGCGGTGCCGACGTAGAGCGCCCCGAGGACGAGGAGCACGAAGAGCCCGGCGAGGACCCCACGGCCGCGGCGGCGCGGCCCCTGGCCGTCCAGCTCCTCGTCCGTCAGGCGGCCGTCGTCGCGGCGGTCACTCATGCATTCACCTCGTGCTCGTGTACGTGCTGCGGTAGTAGACCAGCGGGCTGCCGCTGTCGGCGTGGTCGGCCCTGACGACCTCGGCGACGACGATGACGTGGTCGCCCGCCACGTGCTCCTCGACAGTCTCGCACTCCATGGTGGCCAGGGCTCCGTCGAGCAGGACGACCCCGGACTCGCCGCGGTGGTGCGGGACCCGGGTGAGCTGGCCCTGCAGGGGGCGCCCCGGGGTGCTCAGCCAGCTCGCGATGCGCCGGTGCTCCTCGGCGAGGACGCTCACGCCCCACCGGCGCGCCGTGCTCACGGCGTCCTGGAAGCCGCTGTCGAGACGCACGCAGAGCAGGACGAGCGGCGGCTCGAGGGAGACGGACGTGAAGGCGTTGGCGGTCATCGCGTGGTCGTGGCCGTCGACGGTCGTCGTCACGACGCACACACCCGTCGCGAGCCGGCTCATCGCCTGGCGCAGCGCGGCGCTGGGCTCGAGGCTCATCGGCGCACCGCCTCGGCGAGGGGTCGGCGAGCGGGGGACGAAGGGGGGACGAGCGCCCCGGTCTCGACGTCGAGCTCGGCGTAGCCCTCCCGCCCCGAGAGCCGGGCCGCGATGTCGTTGGACAGCGCGTACTGGTCGCCCTCGACGCTCACCTGGGTGCGGTGCTCGCGCAGCGCGGCGACCTGGCCGGCGACGGCCTGCGGGTCGACGACCTCGAAGGCGACGAGCTCGTCGGGCACGACCTGGGGCGGGTGCTCGCCCGTCGGCAGGGTCCACGAGGCGCGTGCCGGGCCGTGCTGCGCGAGGTGGGCCCGGTCCTCGTCGGCCCAGGTGCGCGGGGTGAGCACGGCGAGGACGACCGGGCGGGCGGCCGTGGGCAGGGCGGCGACCGCGGCGCAGACGACGCGGTGCGTCTGGACGTGGTCGGGGTGGCGGTACCCGCCCTGCGGGTCGTAGGTGATGACGAGGTCGGGGTCGACCTCCTCGACGACGGCGCGCACGAGGGCCGCCGCCTCGGCGACGTCGGCCCGGGCGAAGGCGCGGGGGTCGTCCTGCGAGGGGGTGCCGACCATGCCCGAGTCCCGGTAGCGCGAGAGCGTGCCCGCTCCCTCGCCGAGGACGCGGTGCTGCGCGCCGATCGCGCTCATCGCGCGGCGCAGCTCCTCACGGCGGTAGGGCCCGAGGGTGTCGTCGTGATCGGCGTCGAGGTGCGCGAGCTCGGGCGGGATGACCTCGCCCTGCTCGCCGAGGGTGCACGTGAGCACGTGCACCTCGTCACCGGCGGCGACGTGGTGGGCGAGGCAGACCCCCGTGGCGATGCTCTCGTCGTCGGGGTGGGCGTGGACGAGGAGCAGGCGCAGGCTCACCGAGCCACGCCGATCGTGCCCATCTCCGGGGTGCCCCCGAAGACGGCGTTGCTGCTCAGCCCGGTGACCTCCTGGCCGGCGACGAAGGTCGACCGGTGCTGCACGAGCGGGACGTAGCTGCCCTGCTCGAGCAGGGTGGTGTCGACCTTCGTCCACGCCGCGGCTCGCCGGTCGGCGTCGGCGACGGCCATCGCCTTGTCCATCGCCGCGTTGACCGCGTCGTCGCGCACGTAGCCGTAGTCGCGTCCGGAGGAGGCGCTCGTGATGTTGATCCGGTCGTCGAAGAGCGGCGGGAGCACCGTCGCCGCCGAGGGGTAGTCCGCGCCCCAGCTCGACCAGAAGACGTCGTACTTCTTCGCCGAGGCCGGCTGCGCGATCGTCGTGTAGTAGTCCTCGCCGAGGCCCTCGAGCTCGACGACGAAGCCCGCCTTCTCCCAGCCGTACTTCAGCGCGGCCATCGCCGCGTCGCTCTGCTCGCCCGAGCGGTAGGCGACCCGGATGCGCGGGCTCTCCTGCTTCGCCCGGGTGAGCAGGGCACGGGCGGCCTCGGGGTCGCCGGTGGGGCCGCGGTCGAGGACCGGCTCGTGGGCGGAGGGCAGGGCGGTGCTGAGCAGCGACCACACGGGGGTGGCGACCGCCTGGCCGCCGAGGGCCCGTGCGTAGCCCTCGCGGTCGGTCGCGAGAGCGAGGGCGGTGCGCACCCGGGCGCTGCGCATGACCTCGCTCGTGTGGTTCGGCGCGAGGTAGTCGACGATCTGGCCGTCGCCGGTGACGCTCTGCACCTGGTCGGCGGCGTCGGCCACGGGCTGCTGCAGCCCGTCGGGCAGCGGGTCGAGGAGCACCGAGCGCGAGCCGTCGTCGCCGTCGGTGATCGTCTCGACCGCCTCGACCGGCTCGACTCCCTCGCGGTGGACGATGCGCTCGAGGGTGGGCTCGCGCACCGGGTCGCTCTGCTCGTCCCACTCCTCGTTGCGCACCCACGTGCCGCCCTCACCGGGCTGCCACGCGTCCTCGAGCTTGTACGGGCCGTTGGAGTAGGCGAGGTAGGCGGAGTCGTCGCCCTTGTCGGTGCTGCGCTTGACGGGTGCGAACTCGGGGGTGGAGACGACCTCGCCGAAGTCGGCGACGGGCTCGCTGAGCCGGTAGGTGATCGTGTCGCCGGAGCACGTGACGGCGGCCTGGATGAGGTTCGTCGCCCCGGCGCTGCGACCCGCGCTGCCGAAGGGGCCGGGGTAGCGCGAGCTGCCGTCCGGCTTCTTCGGGATGTCGAGGTAGGTCAGCGCGTACCCGGCGGAGGCGGTGTCCTTGCTGAAGGAGCGGGAGACCCCGTAGCGGAGGTCGCCGCAGGTGATCCGCGAGCCGTCCTGCCAGCTGACGCCCTTGCGCAGGGTGAAGGACCACCGCGTCTGGTCCTTGCTCGCCCGGCCGGTGCTCGTCGCGAGGTCGCCGACGAGCTCCTTCTGCCCGGCGAGGTCGGTCGCGGGCGCGTAGGTCGTCAGCGTGCGCAGGTAGGTGCGGCCGGCGAAGGCCGACTGCTGGCGCGAGGTGATCCGCTGGGGGTCCCAGGAGAGGACCGGGCCCTGGGAGAGCACCGTGAGCTGCTGCTCCGGGCCCGCGAGGGGTGTCGTGCTCGCGCCCGACGCGCCCCCTCCCCCGCCGCCGTCTGCCGAGGTGCACGCGGAGACGAGCAGCAGGCCGCTCGTCGTGACGAGCGCCGCGGCGCGGCGGGGGGTGGGGGTCATCGGTGAGGTCCTCCTGGGGACGTCCTGGGGCTCAGCTGCGCGAGCGGGCCAGCCGGTTGCGCAGCACCTGGTCGAGCTCGACCTTGCGGATCCGCACGGCGTCGGGGGTGACCTCGACGCACTCGTCCTCGCGGCAGAACTCCAGCGACTGCTCGAGCGAGAGCTTGCGCGGGGGCACGACCTTCTCGAAGTTGTCCGCGGAGCTGGCGCGCACGTTGGTGAGCTTCTTCTCCTTGGTGATGTTGACGTCCATGTCGTCGGCGCGGGAGTTCTCCCCGACGATCATGCCCTCGTAGACCTCGGTCGTCGGCTCGACGAAGAGCGTGCCGCGCTCCTGGAGGTTGACCATCGCGTAGGCGGTGACGGGACCGCTGCGGTCGGCGACGAGCGAGCCGGAGATGCGCGTGGTGATCGTGCCGAACCACGGCTCGTAGCCCTCGAAGACGTGGTGGGCGATGCCGGTGCCCCGCGTCTCGGTGAGGAACTCCGTGCGGAAGCCGATGAGCCCGCGGCTGGGCACGAGGAACTCCATGCGGATCCAGCCGGTGCCGTGGTTGGTCATCTGCTCCATGCGCCCCTTGCGGGAGGCGAGGATCTGGGTGATTGCGCCGAGGTGCTCCTCGGGGGTGTCGATCGTCAGGCGCTCGACCGGCTCGTGGGTCTTGCCGTCGACCTCGCGGGTGACGACCTGCGGCTTGCCGACGGTGAGCTCGAAGCCCTCACGGCGCATCTGCTCGACGAGGATGGCGAGCGCGAGCTCACCTCGGCCCTGGACCTCCCAGGCGTCGGGACGCTCGGTCGGCAGGATGCGCAGCGAGACGTTGCCGACGAGCTCGCGGTCGAGCCGGTCCTTGACGAGGCGGGCGGTGACCTTCGTGCCGCGGGTGGCGCCACGGCCGACGAGCGGCGAGGTGTTCGTGCCGATGGTCATCGAGATGGCCGGCTCGTCGACGGTGATGACGGGCAGCGCGACGGGGTTCTCGGCGTCGGCGATGGTGTCGCCGATCATGATCTCGGGGATGCCGGCGATGGCGATGATGTCGCCCGGACGCGCGGGCTTGTCCTCGAGCGGCTTGCGCTCCAGGCCCTCGGTCATGAGCAGCTCGGTGATCTTCACGCGCTCCTGCGAGCCGTCGTGACGGCACCACGTGACCTGCTGGCCCTTGCGGATCTCGCCGTTGAAGACGCGCAGCAGGGCCAGGCGACCGAGGAAGTTGCTCGAGTCGAGGTTGGTGACGTGCGCCTGGAGCGGGGTCTCGTCGTCGTAGGCCGGCGCCGGAATGGTCTCCATGATCGTGCGGAAGAGCGGCTCGAGGTCGCCGTTGTCGGGCAGCCCGCCGTCCTCGGGACGGTTGAGGCTGGCCGCTCCCGCCTTCGCCGAGGCGTAGACGATGGGGAACTCGATCTGGTCCGCGTCGGCGTCGAGGTCCATGAAGAGCTCGTAGGCCTCGTCGACGACCTCGGCGATGCGGCTGTCGGGACGGTCGACCTTGTTGATGCACAAGATGACCGGCATCTTCGCGGCGAGCGCCTTGCGCAGGACGAAGCGGGTCTGGGGCAGCGGGCCCTCGGACGCGTCGACGAGCAGGACGACGCCGTCGACCATCGACAGGCCGCGCTCGACCTCGCCGCCGAAGTCGGCGTGGCCGGGGGTGTCGATGATGTTGATGGTGACGCCCTCGGGGGCGTCGAAGTCAGAGGCGGACGGACCGGTGTAGCGGATCGCGGTGTTCTTCGCGAGGATCGTGATCCCCTTCTCGCGCTCGAGGTCACCGGAGTCCATGACGCGGTCGACGGAGCCGCTCTTGTCGTGCTCGCCGAAGGTGCCGCCCTGCCACAGCATCTTGTCCACGAGGGTGGTCTTGCCGTGATCGACGTGGGCGACGATGGCGACGTTGCGCACGTCTGAGCGGGTCTTCATGGGCATGAGCGCGATTGTCTCAGCAGGAGCGCCGATGCCGGAAATCCGCGGTCGCGCCCGCGGCCCGCTCCCGACCCTCCGGGCGAAGGGGGACCCCCTTCGCCTGCTCGGTCTCAGACCGGTAAAGGCGTCGCCGACGGCCTACCCAGCGGGTGCTCACTCGATTAGGTTCACCAACCAGCCGCGTCCATGGCGCCTCGGCCCCCTCCGGGTGACCGCGTCACAGGGTGGCTGCCGAGGGTCACCGACTCCTCGGTCGACCGAACGCCACACCAGCGAGGTAGACGATGTCCATGCGGAAGTCCACTCCCGTGGTCCTCCTGGCCACGGCCGCTCTGACCATGAGCGCCTGTGCCCAGAGCGACCGCGAAGACAGCGGCAGCGGTGACAGCGGCGGCGACTCCGCCGCCACCGACGCCACCTTCACCTTCGGCGCCGCGGGCGCGCCGGAGGTCTTCGACCCCTTCTACGCCAGCGACGGCGAGACCTTCCGCGTCACCCGCCAGATGTTCGAGGGCCTCGTCGAGGTCAAGCCCGGCAGCGCCGAGATCGGCCCGGGCCTGGCGGAGAAGTGGGAGCCCAGCGAGGACGGCAAGACCTGGACCTTCACCCTGCGCGAGGGCGTGAAGTTCACCGACGGCGAGGAGTTCAACGCCGAGGCCGTCTGCGCGAACTTCGAGCGCATGGCCGACCAGAACGAGACCGCGCAGGCCGGCCCGGCCGAGTACTGGGCCTACTCCATGGAGGGCTTCGGCGACGACTCGCTCTACCGCTCCTGCAAGGCCACCGACGCCAAGACCGTCGAGCTGAAGATCTCTCGCGCCACCTCGAAGTTCCCGGCGATGCTCTCGTTGTCGGCCTTCGCGATGCAGTCGCCCAAGGCGCTCGAGTCCGGCGACGCGAACAACGTCAAGAAGCAGGGCGAGGGCTTCGCCTACCCGAAGAACGCGCAGGAGCCCGTCGGCACCGGCCCGTACACGCTGGAGAAGTACGACACCGCGAACAGCACGGTGACGCTCAAGCGCAACGACGAGTACTGGGGCGAGAAGGCCAAGAACGCCGAGATCGTCTTCAAGATCATCCCCGACGAGTCGACCCGTCGTCAGGAGCTCGAGGCCGGCTCGATCAACGGCTACGACCTGCCGAACCCCGTGGACTGGAAGGGCCTGGAGGACTCCGGCAACACCGTCGAGGTCCGCCCCGCCTTCAACATCCTCTACGTCGGCCTCAACCCCGAGAAGAACACCAAGCTCAAGGACCTCAAGGTCCGCCAGGCGCTGTCCATGGCCGTCGACCGCGAGAACCTCGTGACCTCCCAGCTGCCCGAGGGCGCTGTCGCCGCGTCGCAGTTCATGCCCGACACCGTCAAGGGCTACAACTCCGAGCTGCAGCCCATGAAGAAGGACGTCGAGGGCGCCAAGAAGCTGCTCAAGGAGGCCGGCGCCGAGGGCATGGAGCTGACCTTCGCCTACCCGAGCGAGGTCACCCGGCCGTACATGCCGAACCCGCAGAAGATCCACGAGGCCATCCGCCGCGACTTCGAGGCGGTCGGCATCAAGGTCAAGGTCGTCACCAAGCCGTGGAACGGCGGGTACCTCGACGGCGTCGACAACGGCCAGTTCGACGCGTGGCTGCTCGGCTGGACCGGTGACTACGACTCGGCCGACAACTTCATCGGCACCTTCTTCGGCAACCTCAAGAGCAACGACTTCCACACCTCGGCGACCGACTTCGGCTCCGACCTGAGCAAGGAGCTCAAGGAGGCCGACCAGACGGTCGACGAGGCCGAGCGCACGACGATGTACGAGGAGCTGAACAAGAAGATCGCCGAGGAGTACATCCCCGGGCTGCCGATCTCGCACAGCCCGCCCGCGCTCGTCGTCGGCGAGGGCGTCGAGGGTCTCACCGCGAGCCCGCTGACGGCCGAGCAGTTCGACACGGTCACCGTCGAGGGCGGCAAGTAAGCCCTACGTCGGCCGATCTGTCCCGACACCCAGGCTGGGGCCGTCTGCTCCGGGTCACCCCCGGACCAGGCGGCCCCACCGCCTGTCGAGCGCTAGGAGGCACCTACCCGTGCTGAGATTCATCGTCCGCCGGCTGCTCCAGCTGGTCCTCGTCGTCTTCGTCCTGTCGATCCTGCTCTTCGCCTGGCTGCGCGCGCTGCCCGGCGGCGTCGTCTCCGCGATGCTCGGCGAGCGCGCGACCCCCGAGAGCCGCGCCGCTCTCACCGCCGAGCTGGGGCTCAACGACCCCCTCCCCGTGCAGTACTGGCGCTTCCTCCAGCGCGCCCTCCAGGGCGACTTCGGCGCCTCGACCTCCGTGCAGGTCGGCCGGCCCGCGATGGAGGTATTCCTCGAGCGCTTCCCCGCGACGATCGAGCTCGCCCTGGGCGCGATGCTCATCGCGCTCCTCCTCGCGATCCCGCTCGGCTACGTCGCCGCCCGGCGGCGCGGCAGCGCGCTGGACAACCTCTCGGTCGTCGGCTCGCTCGTCGGCGTGGCCGTCCCCGTCTTCTTCCTCGCCTTCCTGCTGAAGTACTACTTCTCGATCAAGCTCGGCTGGCTGCCGGTCTCCGGTCGTCAGGACGTCGGCGACGCGACCCGGGTCACCGGCTTCTTCGTCCTCGACGGCATCCTCACCCGCGAGTGGGACGCCTCTCTCGACGCCCTCAAGCACCTCGTCCTGCCGAGCATCGCCCTGGCCTCGATCCCCTTCGCGATGATCTTCCGGATCACCCGGGCGAGCGTCCTCGACGTCCTCGACGAGGACTACGTGCGCACCGCCCAGTCCAAGGGCCTGGGCTCGCGGGTCATCCGCGGGCGGCACGTCATGCGCAACGCGCTCCTGCCGATCGTCACCGCCGTCGGCCTGCAGACCGGCGCGCTGCTGGGCGGTGCGGTGCTCACCGAGACCGTCTTCAACTTCCCCGGCATCGGCCAGGCGCTCTCGCAGTCCTTCAGCAGCCGCGACTTCGCCGTCCTGCAGGTGATCATCCTCGCGGCGGCCATCGTCTACGTCCTCGTCAACCTCGTCGTCGACGTCCTCTACGCCGTCATCGACCCCCGAGTGAGGACCCGATGAGCACGACCCCCACCACCCCCGAGCCCGGCACGCCGCGTCCCATGCCGCGTCCCGGCGACCGCAAGCGGGCCCGCATCGACGCCCTCGCCGAGGCCGGCGCGGTCTCCGACTCCCCCGGGACGAGCCTCATCGCCTCGGCGTGGAAGCGGCTGCGCCGCAACCCCGTCTTCCTCGTCGGGCTGGCGATCACGACGGTCTTCGTCCTCATCGCGCTGCTCGCGCCGCTGCTGGCGCCGAACGACCCCACCGAGTGGCTGCTCAAGGTGAGCGCCCAGAAGGACCCGGTCCCCGCTCCCCGGGACGGCTTCCCCCTCGGCGGTGACGACAAGGGCAGAGACCTGCTCTCCCGCCTCATCGTCGGCAGCCGGCAGACCCTCGTCGTCGGTGTCATGGCCACCCTCATCGGGCTCGCCGGCGGCGTCGTCCTGGGCACCCTCGCGGGAGCCTTCAGCGGCTGGGTCGACAGCGTCATCATGCGCGCGGTCGACGTCATGCTCTCCATCCCCAGCCTGCTGCTCGCCTTCTCGATCTCGGCGCTCGCCGCCCGGCCCAGCCAGTGGACGCTCATCATCGCGATCGCCATCGTGCAGATCCCGATCTTCGCCCGGCTCCTGCGGGGCGCGATGCTCGCCCAGCGCAGCAAGGACCACGTCCTCGCGGCCCGGGCCCTCGGCGTCAAGCGCTCGGCGATCGTCCTGCGCCACATGCTGCCGAACTCGCTCGGCCCGGTCATCGTCCAGGCGACGCTCGTCCTCGCGACGGCGATCATCGACGCGGCCGCGCTGTCCTTCCTCGGCCTCGGCAACCCCGACGACCGGACCCCGGAATGGGGCCAGATGCTCGGTGCGTCGCAGAAGTACTTCTACGACTACCCGCACCTCGCCTTCTACCCGGCGATCTGCATCATCGTCGTCGCGCTCGGCTTCACCCTCATGGGCGAGTCGCTGCGCGAGGCCCTCGACCCCAAGACCCGGAGGTGACGCCATGACGGCGACGAGCACCCAGCACCCCCGCCCCACCGGTGGCGGCGCGACCCCGCTGCTGTCCGTGCGGGACCTCACCGTGACCTTCACCCGCTCCGGCGAGCAGCCCTTCACCGCGGTCGACGGGCTGAGCTTCGACGTCTCCCCCGGTCAGACCGTCGGCCTCGTCGGCGAGTCCGGCTGCGGCAAGTCCGTGACCTCGCTGGCGATCATGGGCCTGCTGCCCGCTCGCGGCAACACCGTGACGGGCACGGTCGACTTCGAGGGCACCGACCTGCTGACGCTCTCGGACAAGGCGATGCGCGACCGGCGCGGCCAGGAGATCGGCATGATCTTCCAGGACCCGCTGTCCTCGCTCAACCCCGTCGTGCCGATCGGGCGCCAGGTCACCGAGGTCCTCGAGCGGCACAAGGGCCTGTCGAAGAAGGCCGCCCGCCCGCTCGCCCGCGACATGCTCGCCAAGGTCGGCATCCCCGACCCCGAGCGTCGTCTCTCCGAGTACCCGCACCAGCTCTCGGGCGGTATGCGCCAGCGCGCGCTCATCGCGATGGCGCTGGCCTGCGAGCCGCGCCTGCTCATCGCCGACGAGCCGACGACGGCCCTCGACGTGACGATCCAGGCGCAGATCCTCACCCTGCTGCGCGACCTCGTGCAGGAGATGGGCACCGCGCTCATCATGATCACCCACGACCTCGGCGTCGTCGCCGGCCTGTGCGACGAGGTCAACGTCCTCTACGGCGGCCGGCTCGTCGAGCGCGGCGACCGTCACCCGCTCTTCGCCGAGCCGCGCCACCCCTACACCGGTGGCCTCCTCGCGTCCGTCCCCGGTCTCGAGAGCGCTCGCGGCGAGCGGCTCAACCCGGTGCCCGGGTCGGTCGCCGACAACCTGCCGTGGACGAGCGCGTGCGCCTTCGCGCCGCGCTGCTCCAACGCCGTGGACCGGTGCCGCGAGGAGACCCCCGGTCTCGCCGAGCGCGACGCCCGCGTCGTGCGCTGCTTCAACCCCCTCCACGGCGAGCCCTCGCCGGCGGAGCAGACGACGGAGGTGACCCGATGAGCGCGCGGTCCACGACGAGCACGGACGGCACCCGGACGAAGGGGAAGGACGGCGACGTCCTCGTCGACGTCCAGGGCCTGAAGGTCCACTTCCCCATCAAGCGGGGCGTGATCTTCGACAAGACCGTCGGTCACGTCTACGCCGTCGACGGTGTCGACCTGCAGATCCGGCGCGGCGAGACCTACGGGCTCGTCGGCGAGTCCGGCTGCGGCAAGTCGACGATGGGGCGCGCGATCCTCGCGCTCGAGGAGATCACCGAGGGCACCGTCACCTTCGACGGCGAGGCGCTCACCGACCTGCGCGGCGACGCGCTGCGCCGGCGCCGCCAGGACCTGCAGATGGTCTTCCAGGACCCCATGGGCAGCCTGGACCCGCGGCAGAGCGTCGAGTCGCTCCTCGTCGAGGGCATGCAGGCGCACGGGATCGTCAAGGACGCGAAGGAGGCGGCTCCGCGCCTGAAGCAGCTGCTCTCCGACGTCGGCCTGCCCGCCGCCGCGCTGAAGAAGTACCCGCACGAGTTCTCCGGGGGCCAGCGCCAGCGCATCGGCATCGCCCGGGCGCTGTCGGTCAACCCCGAGCTCGTCGTCGCCGACGAGCCGGTCTCGGCGCTCGACGTCTCGGTGCAGGCGCAGGTCATCAACCTCCTGTCCGACCTCCAGGAGGAGTACGGCCTGACCTACCTCGTCATCGCCCACGACCTCGCGGTCGTGCGGCACATCTCCGACCGCGTCGGGGTGATGTACCTCGGCGGTCTCGTCGAGGAGGCCGACGCCGACGACCTCTACGCCCAGCCGCTGCACCCGTACACGCGGGCGCTGCTGTCGGCGGTGCCCGTCCCGGACCCGGTCGTCGAGGACTCCCGCGAGCAGATCCTGCTCAGCGGCGACCTCCCCTCCCCCGCTGCCCCGCCGAGCGGCTGCCGCTTCCACACGCGCTGCCCGTGGCGTCAGGAGACCCGCTGCGACGACGAGCGGCCTCAGCTGCGGGTCGTCGAGGTCGACGGCGTCCCCGCGGGGCACAAGGTCGCCTGCCACTTCGCCGAGGAGATCGAGCGCGGCGAGATCCAGCGCCACGCCGTCGAGACCGTCGTCGAGGACAAGCCCCAGGCCCTCCGCGACGCCGAGGCGGCCGCGATCACCGACGAGATCCCCTTCTCGTAGGACGTCTCCCCCGAGCACGACGAAGGGGGCCGGTCACCTCACGGTGACCGGCCCCCTTCGTTCGTGCGGGGCGACGTCGACGCTCAGGCGCCGAGCTCTCGAGAGTCGGAGCCAGGTCGCTCGTCGACCCGCGCCGGGTCACGGTCGACGTCGTCAGCCGGGGTGTCGGGCTCGTCGCGGTCGGGCGCGATGCCCGCCTGGTCGTCCGGGTCGACGTCGACGATGCCGGTGCCGAAGAGCGTCGAGTGCTCGCTCGCACGGACGTCCTCGGTGGCGATGACCTCGCGCACCTCGGCGAAGTGGCAGCGCGAGAGGTGGCCGCCCTCGCCGTCGGGTCGGATCTCGAGCAGCGGGGTCTCCTCACGGCACAGGTCCTGGGCTCGCCAGCACCGCGTGTGGAAGTGGCAGCCCTTCGGCGGGTTCGCCGGCGAGGGCACGTCACCGGTGAGCGTGATCTGGTCACGCTTGCCGCGCAGCGTCGGGTCCGGCACCGGCACCGCGGAGAGCAGCGCCTGCGTGTACGGGTGCGTCGGCCGGCTGTAGACCTCGTCCTCGTCGCCGATCTCGACCATGCGGCCGAGGTACATGACCCCGACCCGGTCAGAGATGTGGCGCACGACCGAGAGGTCGTGGGCGATGAAGACGTAGGAGAGGTTGAGCTCGCGCTGCAGCTTCTCCATGAGGTTGATGACCTGCGCCTGCACCGACACGTCGAGCGCGGAGACCGGCTCGTCGCAGATGAGCACCTTCGGGTTGAGCGCGATGCCCCGGGCGATGCCGATGCGCTGACGCTGACCGCCCGAGAACTGGTGCGGGTAGCGGTTGATGTGCTCGGGGTTGAGCCCGACGAGGTCGAGCAGCTCCTGCACCCGCGCCCGGCGCCCCTTCTTCGGCACGACGTCCGGGTGGATGTCGAAGGTCTCGCCGATGATGTCGCCGACCGTGCGCCGCGGGTTGAGCGAGGTGTACGGGTCCTGGAAGACGATCTGGATGTCGCGACGCATCTTGCGCATCGCGGCGCCCTTGAGCGAGTGCATCTCGACGCCCTCAAACTCGACGGTGCCCTCGGTGGGCTCCTCGAGACGCATGAGCAGCCGGCCGAGCGTGGACTTGCCGCAGCCGGACTCGCCGACGATGCCGAGCGTCTCGCCGCGACGCAGGTCGAAGTCGACCCCGTCGACGGCCTTGACGGCGCCGACGGTGCGCTGCAGGACGCCGCCCTTGATCGGGTAGTGCTTCTTCAGGCCTCGGGCCTTGAGGATGATGTCGCTGTCGTCAGGCATTGAGGACCTCCTGCGAGTAGTGGCAGGCCGCAGCCCGGTTGAGGCCGACCGGCTCCAGCGGCGGGCGCTCCTGGACGCAGTTCTCCCGGGCGAGCACGCAGCGCGGGTGGAAGGCGCAGCCGCTCGGGATCCGCATGAGGTTCGGCGGCAGGCCACCGATCGCCGCGAGCTCCTGGCCCTTCTGGTCCAGGCGCGGGATCGACTCCAGCAGGCCCTTGGTGTACGGGTGCGCCGGGTTGGCGTAGATGTCGTGGACGTCCGCCTCTTCGACGATGCGCCCGGCGTACATCACGGCGATGCGGTCCGCGACGTCGGCGACGACGCCGAGGTCGTGGGTGATGAGGATCAGGCCCATGTTGTACTCGGCCTGCAGCTCCTCGAGCAGCTCCATGATCTGCGCCTGGACGGTGACGTCGAGGGCGGTGGTCGGCTCGTCGGCGATGAGCACCTTGGGGTCCAGGGCGATCGCCATGGCGATCATGATGCGCTGACGCATGCCGCCGCTGAACTGGTGCGGGTAGGCCTTGACGCGCTCGCGGGCCGCGGGGATGTTGACCCGCTCCATGAGGCGCACGGCCTCGTCGTAGGCGTCGGACTTGTTCATCCCGCGGTGCTTGCGGAACATCTCGCCGATCTGCCAGCCCACCGGGAAGACCGGGTTGAGCGCGCTCAGCGCGTCCTGGAAGACCATCGAGATCTCCGGGCCGCGGGTGCTGCGGCGACGGTCCTCCGGCATGGTCAGCAGGTCCTCGCCGCAGTAGCGGATGGCGCCACCGGCGATGCGGCCCGGGGGCATCGGGAGGATGCCCATGATCGCCTGGGCGGTCACGGACTTGCCCGAGCCGGACTCGCCGAGGATGGCGAGGGTCTTGCCGGCCTCGAGGCTGAAGTTCACGCCGTTGATCGCCTTGGCGACGCCGTCGTCGGTGACGAACTCGACGTGGAGGTCGTCGACCTCGAGGAGCTTGCCGTCGACAGGGGTGAAGTCGTTCCCCGTGGTGGGGGCGGTACGGGTACGTGCCATGGTCATCGGCTCCTCGGGTCGAAGGCGTCGCGCACGGCGTCGCCGAGCATGATGAAGGCCAGCACGGCCAGGCTCAGGAAGAGGCTGGGGAAGACGAGCGGCCACCACGCGACGCGGATGTAGTCCAGCGAGCCGGAGATGTCGATGCCCCAGGAGACCGCGGGCTCGGCCAGGCCGATGCCGAGGAAGGACAGGGTCGCCTCGGCGGCGATGTACGCACCGAGGTTGATCATCGACACGACGATGACCGGGGCCATCGCGTTTGGCAGGACGTGCGAGCGGATGATCCGCCAGGGGCTGGCGCCCAGGGCGCGGGCGGCCTGGACGTAGTCGTTGGGCTTGACCTGCAGCGCGGAGCCGCGCATGAGGCGGGCGACGCTCGGCCAGCCGAGGATCGACAGGGCGATGACGACCTTGAGGACGACGGCGAAGTAGCCGCTGTCGACCTCGTTGGGGAAGGTCGACATGAAGAGGATGCCGCCGAGCAGCAGCGGGATGGCGAAGAAGATGTCCGTCACCCGCATGAAGATCGTGTCGAAGATCCCGCCGAAGTAGCCGGCGAGGATCCCGATGACCGAGCCGACGGTCAGGGTCGCGAGCGTCGTGAGCACGCCGACGAGGATCGAGGCGCGGGCGCCGTAGATGCACCGGGCGAGGACGTCACGGCCCTGGAGGTTCGTGCCGAAGAGGTGCTCGCTGCTCGGGGGCAGGTGGCTGTCCTTGAGCGC
This sequence comes from Janibacter melonis, assembly GCF_003721155.3. Classification (NCBI taxonomy): domain Bacteria; kingdom Bacillati; phylum Actinomycetota; class Actinomycetes; order Micrococcales; family Intrasporangiaceae; genus Janibacter; species Janibacter melonis. The sequence continues at coordinate 1,689,661 of NZ_CP044548.2, forward strand.
GCCGGAGGCGCCCGGATCCTGGCTGGTCAGCAGCGAGGGGAAGACGGCCATGAGGATGAAGGCCGTGATGAGGACCAGCGAGGCCCAGAAGATCCAGTTGCGGCGCAGCTGACGCCAGCCGTCGGACAGCAGCGAGCGGGACTCGTCGACGTCGCCCCCCTCGGGGGTGTCCTGGCGCACGAGCATCTCGTGAGTGGCCTCAGTCATTGCTGATCCTCGGGTCGAGCACGCCGTAGAGAAGGTCGACGAGCAGGTTCATGAGCAGGTAGACGAGCACGAGCGCGGTCACCGACCCGACGACGGAGACGCCGTCACGGACGCGGACCGCGTTCGCGATGAAGCCGCCGACACCGGGGATGTTGAAGATCGCCTCCGTGACGATCGCGCCGCCGAGCAGGGCGCCGAAGTCGGCGCCGGCGAAGGTGACGACCGGGATGAGCGAGTTGCGCAGGGTGTGGACGCCGATGACGCGGTTCCGGGTCAGGCCCTTCGCGGTCGCGGTGCGCACGTAGTCGGCGCGCAGGTTCTCGACGAGGCTCGTGCGGGTGAGTCGCGCGACGTAGGCCAGCGAGAGGGACCCGAGGACGAGGCCGGGCAGGAGGAGCTCGTAGAAGGTCGCCTGCGAGCTCACGGTCACCGGGAAGATCTGCAGCTTCACGCCGAAGGCCGTCTGGGCGACCGAGCCGAGCACGAAGCTCGGGATCGCGATGACGAAGAGCGTCGAGACGAGCACGAGGCTGTCGACGAAGCCGCCCTTGCGGATGCCGGCGAGGACGCCGGCGAGGACACCGACGACGAACTCGAAGCCGAGCGCGATGAGGGCCAGCTTGGCGGTCACCTTGAAGCGGCTCGCGAGCTCGGAGGCCACGTCGAGGTCCTGGTAGGTGGTGCCGAGATCACCGCGGACGACGTTGCCGAGGTACTTGACGTACTGCAGCAGCAACGGGTCGTCGAGGTTGTTCTCCTTGCGGAACTGCGCGATGAACTCTGGCGAGCACGGCTTGTCTCCGCACTTGTTGGCCGTGGGATCACCCGGTAGGGCGAAGACCATCCAGTAGATCAAGAACATCGCGATGAGCGCGACCGGCAGCATCTGCAGCAGTCGCCTCAGGACGAACTTCGTCATCGTCTCTTCTTCCTGTGCTCGGCGCGCCCGCGTCAGCGAGGGCGCGCCTGCGGCGGCGCCCCCCGGGTGTGGGGGACGCCGCCGCAGGTTACGTCACTTGACCGTGACAGTCGCCACGTCGATGGTGCCGAAGGGGGTCAGCTTGACGTTGTCCACCTTGTCGCTCCAGCCGGCGATGGCCTGGCCGTACCAGAGCGGGATGACCGGGAAGCCGTTGGCCAGCTCGGCCTCCGCCTCCTGGTACTTGGTGTTCGCGGCCTCGGCGTCCTCGCCGGCAGCGGCCTCCTTGAGGAGGGTGTCGAACTTCTCCGAGGAGTAGTCACCGTCGTTGGAACCGGCGCCCGTGCCGTACAGCGGGGCGAGGAAGTTCTCGATGGACGGGTAGTCCATCTGCCAGCCGGTGCGGAAGAGGCCCTTCATCTTCTTGTCGGTGACGAGCGCGCGCATCGTGGCGAAGTCCGGGTAGGACTTGCCGACGCACTTCACGCCGAGGGCGTCGGTGATCGAGGAGCAGGTCGCGTCGACCCACGCCTTGTGGTCACCGTCGGCGTTGTAGGAGATGGTGATCGTGCCGTCGTAGCCGCCGGCCTGGTCGAACATCTCCTTGGCCTTGGCCTTGTCGTAGGTGCACGCGTCGCCGCACGCACCCTCCTTGTAGCCGTCGACGGCCGGGGAGACCCAGCCGGTGGCCGGCTGACGGGTGCCCGCGAAGATCTTGTCGATGATCGTGTCGCGGTCGATGGCCATGGAGATGGCCTTGCGCAGCTCGAGGTTGTCCTCGAAGGTCTTGTCGGCCTTCGGCGAGGGGAAGCTGATCGACTGGAAGACGCCGGTCGCCTTCTGCTCGGTGCGGTCGGGCAGGTCGCCCTCGTACTTCTTGCCCGCGAGAGCCGAGGTGGGGAGCTGGTCGAGGATGTCCAGCGTGCCCGCCTGCACGTCCTTATAGGCGGCGTCGGTGTCCTGGTAGAACTTGAAGGTCACCTCGTCGGCGTTGCCCGCGAAGTCGCCCGTGTACTCCGGGTTCTTCTCGAGCACGACCTGCTGGCCCTTGTCGTAGGTCTTGACCATGTACGGGCCGGCGCCGACCGGCTTGTCGCCGAAGGCCTTGCCGTCGTCCTCGAAGAAGGACTCGGGGAGCGGCGCGAAGGCGGTGTAACCCAGGCGGACCGGGAGGTTCGAGACCTTCTCGGTGGTCTTGATGGTGAAGGTGGTGTCGTCGACGACCTTCAGGCCCGACATCTCGTCGGCCTTGGCCGGGCTGCCCTCGCAGTCCGGGACGTCGACCATCTCGCCGGACTCCTTGTCCTTCTCCTTCTTCGTGCCGCAGTCCATGTCGGCCGCGCCGTCGATGACGTCGAAGAAGTAGGAGGAGAGGGTGGCGTTCTTGCCGGCGCGGTTCCAGTTCCACGCGTCGACGAAGCTCTTGGCGGTGACGTCGGTCCCGTCGGAGAACTTGCGGCCCTCCTTGAGCTTGACGGTGAAGGTCTGGTTGTCCTCGGTCTCGATGGACTCGGCGAGGTCGTTCTCGGGCTCGGCGGTCTCGGGGTTGTAGTGGACCAGCTTCGCCGTGACGGCGTCGAGGATGTTGCCACCGCAGGTCTCGTTGGTGTTACCCGGCACGAGCGGGTTCTGCGGGGTGCAGCCGTGGATCGAGAAGGAACCGCCAGCCTGGCCCTCGCCCCCGCCACTGCCGCTGTCCGAGCTGCTGTCGCCACCGCCGCACGCAGTCGCGACGAGCGCGGCTGCGGAGATTCCGGCAATGGCCATCGCGCGAGAGTTGACTCGCATAGATGTCCTCCTACGAATAAGCCGCCACGTTGGCGGACTCCCCGGACCGAGTCCGGTCTTGGTCGCAGCACGGTCGTCGCTGCAGGGGCAATCTCAACTGATGAGAAGTCGGTTGCGCCACGGTCGTGGAGGTGTCGAGACCCAACTGTGACCCGTCCGTCACCCTCAGGGGTGACTCGTCAGACAGGATCGCCGGCCCCGGCGACGACGTCCTCGAGGGTCAGCGGGCGGCCCTGCGCGTCGGCGAGCGGGAGCCGCCAGTTCGGGTACTCCTCGTCGGTGCCGGGCTGGTTGATCGTCCGCGTGTCGCCGACGAGATCGGTGAGGGCGACGCCGCGCAGGACCGACGGGGTGGCGGCCAGCCAGCGGTGGAGCGCGGCGACGACCTCGGGCACGTCGCCCCGGCGCTCGGGGGCGAGATGCCCTGCCTCGACGAGCGCCTCCTCCATCGTCGCGACCGTGTCGCGCTCGGCGGCGAGCTCCTCCTCCATCGACCGGGTGAGCAGCCCGAGCCCGTCGCGCAGCTCGACGTGCCGCAGCTCGAGGTAGCCCGCCGTGGGCGGCAGGTCGTGCGTCGTCACCGAGGCCAGGCACAGGCGGCGGTAGTCCTGCGGCGGGAGCGGACGTCCGTCCTCGCCCTGCTCGAACCACACGATGCTCGTGCCGAGCACCCCGCGCTGGAGCAGGTACTCGCGCACCCAGGGCTCGACGACCCCGAGGTCCTCGCCGACGACGACGGCGCCGGCCCGGTGCGCCTCGAGCGCGAGGATGCCGATCATCGCCTCGTGGTCGTAGCGCACGTAGGCCCCGTCGGTCGGCGCGTGGCCCACGGGGATCCACCACAGACGGAAGAGCCCGATGACGTGGTCGACCCGCACTCCCCCGGCGTCGCGCAGCACGGCGCGGATCATGTCGCGGTAGGGCGCGTACCCGAGCTCGGCGAGACGGTCGGGGCGCCACGGCGGCTGCGACCAGTCCTGGCCACGCTGGTTGAACTGGTCCGGCGGCGCCCCGACGGTCACCCCGCGGGCGAGCGCGTCGCCGAGGGCCCACGCGTCGGCCCCCTTCGGGTGGATGCCGACGGCGAGGTCGTGGACGACCCCGAGCCGCATGCCCGCGTCCACGGCGGCCTCCTGGGCCGCCGCGAGCTGCTCCTGGAGCACCCACTGGACCCAGCAGGCGAAGCTGATCTCGCCCGTGTGCGCACGCTGGAAGTCCGCGACCGCGGGCGAGGCCGGGTCGCGCAGCTCGGCCGGCCAGTCGGTGGCGAAGTGGGGCCCGTGCACCTGGGCGACGACCCACCACGTCGCGAAGAGGAGCAGCCCCTCGCCCTCGGCCTCGTACCAGGGCTGCATCCGCTGCGCGTGCAGCGGGCCGAGCTCGGCGTAGGCGATGCGCAGCGCCTGGTGGCGCAGCGCCCAGCTCGCGTCGCGGTCGAGGACGTCGGTGCGGTTGAGCGGCGCCGCCTCGGCGGCGAGGTCGTCGATCCTGGCCCGCGTCCCGGGCTCGAGCCGGTCGAGGTCGGGCAGGGTCGCGATGTCGACGTAGAGGGGGCTGACGAAACGGCGCGAGGTCGGCAGGTACGGCGAGGGCTCGACCGGCGCGACCGGCTCGGCCGCGTGCAGCGGGTTGACGAGGACGAAGTCGTGACCGTGCTCCCGGGCGGCCCACCGCGACAGCTCGCGCAGCACCCCGAGGTCGCCCAGGCCCCAGGAGGTCTCGGAGCGCACCTGGTAGAGCTGGGTGGTCAGACCGGTCGCGGCCCGCTCGTCGAGACCGGCCGGCAGCTCGAGGGCGTCGGGGACGGCGACGAAGGTCGCCCGTCGGGTCGTCGGGTCCGGCAGGGCGTCCTCGCCCTCCACCTCGGCCACGAGCTCGTGGTAGCCCAGGGGCAGGCCCGCGGGGATCTCGAAGGCGGCCTCGCCGACGAGCACCCCGTCGACCTCGACCGGCGCCACGTCGTGGGGCACCTGGTCGAGGTCGAGACGGCCTCCCCCTTCGAGCTCGACGTGCACCCGCACCGCGCGGCCGTGCTGCACGTGGACCGCCAGTCGGTAGGGGTGCGACGTACGGGCGACGACCGTCGCGGGCAGCGTGCGCCGCCAGGGCGCCTGCCGGGTCCGGCGAAGGGAGCCGCGCACCGCGTCGTCGTCGGAGACGTCCTCGCCGAGCGCCGTGAGCACCTGGCGCAGGGCGTCCTGCGGGATGTGGGTGTGCACGCCCTTCCAGTCCCAGTACTCGGTCGAGACCCCCTTCGCGTGGGCCAGGTCGACGAGGTCCGAGGGCAGGGTGTCACTCACGACGCCCACGATGTCCGATGGGACGCCGCGCGAGGACGAAACACACCGACGATCTTCGCCGTCGGCTCAGCCGCGGGTGACGAGGACCGGGCAGGGCGCGGCCTCGAGCACCCGCTGGCTCACCGAGCCGAGGAGCAGACCCCGGAAGCCGCCGCGCCCGCGAGTGCCGACGACGATGAGGTCCTCGTCGCACACCTCGTCGAGCAGGACGTCGGCGGCGCGCCCGCGGCGCACCTCGACGCTCACCTCGGGCATCCCCTGGGCCTTGGCCTCGATGCCCGGCGCCGTCGTCATGCCGTGCTCGACGTCGGCGCGGGCCTCGGCGAGGACGCCCTCGGCGACCTTGCGGTACCGGGTCTCCACCTGCTCCCACGCGGGCGTGCCGGGCTCGGTGACGACGACTCCGTCGACGACCTCGACCCGCCAGGCGGTGAGGACGAGGACCGGGGCGCCGGCGTGCCGGGCGACGTCGAGCGCGGAGCGGGCCGCGGCCCGGGAGTGCGAGCTGCCGTCGACGCCGACGACGACGCGGGCCGGGCCCGCGCCCGAGCCCTCGGGGACGAGGACGACGGGAGCGCTCGCGTGCTGGATGACGGCGGCCGAGACGCTGCCGAGGACGACCCGCTCGAGGCGGCTCGCCCGGCTCGACCCGACGACGACGATGGCGGCCTGCTCGGCGGCGTCGACGAGGACGCGCGAGGGGCTCCCGGTGAGCGACTGCGAGGTGACGGGCACGTCCGGGGCGATCTGGGCGATGCGCTCGAGGGCGTCGGTGACGGTCGCGTCGGCACCCGCGAGGAGCTGGTCGACGACCGCCCCCGCCCCCGCTGACTCAGGTCCCCCGAAGGCGGACACCCCGATGTCCGCGACGCTCACGACGTGCAACGACGTGCCTCGTCGCTGGGCGGAGCGGGCCGCCCAGGCGAGCACCGCCTCGTCCTTGCTCGTGCCGTCGACCGCGACGACGACGGCGCCTGCTGGAGTGCTCTGGTGCTCTGCTGCGGTGCTCATGCCTCATGGTGGCACCGGTGGGCGGCTCACGCCCAGGTTGTCAGCGAGTTTCTGTCGTGCTCTCCCCCGGGCCAGACGGCGCGCACGATCCCGGCCGCGGCGAGCGCCTTGCGGCAGCCCGGGCACGGCGGGTCGGTGATGTAGGCCGTCGCCCCCTTCGTGTCACGGGTGGCGAAGAGCAGCGCGTTGACCTCCGCGTGGATCGCGATGCAGAAGCCGGGGGTGCCGGGGCGGTCGTAGTCGCCCAGGCCCGGCACGGTCTCGTAGTCGAGCGCGCCCCGAGGGCAGGCCCCCTGGAGGCAGTCCGGCTCCCCCGGCGCGGCGCCGTTGTAGCCGGTCGCGATGATCCGGTGCTCGATGGTGAGGACGGCGCCCACCCGGCGCCGGGTGCACTTCGCCCGGGCGGCGACAGCCGTCGCGATGCCGAGGAAGTACTCGTCCCACCCGGGGACGGTGGCTGGCTGCACGCTCATGGCGGGCAGGCTAGTGCGGTGGGGGGACCCGGCAGGCCCGCGCATAGTGTGGGGCCGGTGACCCGCTCCTTCGCCGAATACCTCTCCTCCACCCTCGACGCGGTGCGGGAGGACTCAGGCGGCGAGGTGCACGGGGTCCCGTCGGCGCTCGCCGAGGCCGACCCCGACCGTCTCGGCGTCGCCCTGTGCACGACCGAGGGCGAGATCTTCGACTCCGGCGACTCCGAGCACGAGATGACCATCCAGTCCGTCGCCAAGGCCTTCGTCTACGCGCTCGTCCTCGACGAGTACGGCGTCGAGGAGGTCATGGAGCGGGTCGACGTCGAGCCCTCCGGAGAGGCCTTCGACGTGCTCTCCGTCGAGCCGGAGACGAAGCGGCCGCGGAACCCGATGATCAACGCCGGTGCGCTCGTCGTGCACGGCATGGTCGGTGGCCCGAGCTCGAGCTGGGAGGACCGCGACCGGCTCGTCCTCGAGGGCCTGTCCCGGCTCGCCGGGCGCGAGCTCACGCTCGACGAGCAGGCTGCGGAGGAGGAGCTCGCCGCTGCCCACCGCAACCTCGCCATCGCGCACATGCTCCGCGGCGAAGGGGTGATGGAGGACGACCCGCGCGACGTCGTGCAGGGCTACATCCGGCAGTGCTCGGTGCTCGTCACCACGCGCGACCTCGCCGTCATGGCGGCGACGCTGGCCACCGGCGGGCGCCAGCCGATCACCGGCGAGCGCGTGCTCTCGGTCGCCTCGAGCCGCCAGGCGCTGAGCGTCATGACGACGTGCGGCATGTACGACTCCGCGGGCGACTGGATGTCGGAGATCGGCATCCCCGCCAAGAGCGGGGTCTCCGGCGTGCTCGTCGGGGCGATCCCCGGCCGCTTCGGGCTCGCGACGTACTCGCCGCGCCTGGACCGCCACGGCACGAGCACGCGCGGGCGCGCGGTCTTCGAGCGGATGAGCCGCGAGCTCGACCTGCACCTGCTCACCGACCCCGCCGCCCGGCAGGACCTGTGGACCGAGCTCGTGGAGTCCGGTCAGGCCTGAGGTGTACCGCCGGCGGCCTCGGCGCGCTGCGCGAGCTTGTCGAGCGAGGCGCTGAGGTTGCGCTCGGTCGTGGACTCCGCTCGCGCACGGCGGCGCTCGTCGGTGAGCTCGCGCCAGTCGTAGGTGTGGGTCGCACGGCAGCGGCCCTCGCCGAGCGGCTCGACCTCCCAGCGCCACTCGTGACCGGCGGGCTCGCCGCCGTCGTCGCCCGGCCGCCACGCGATGAGCCGACCCTCCTCGAAGACGACGACGCGGTTGTCCCGGACGTTGCCCTTCGTCGTGCGCATCGCGAAGACCTCGCCGGTCGCCCGGACCCGGCCGCCGCGCACGAGCTCGACGACGTTGTCGTTGCCGTCCCAGCTCGCGTGCTGGGCGGGGTCGGCGACGAGCTCGAAGACGGTGGCGGCGGGGGCGTCGATCTCGCGGCTGGCGGAGATCACCTGGGGCTGGCTCATGGGCTCAGTCAACCCGCCCGCGGGGCTGGGGGCCACCCCTTCGCCCCCGGTCGGGTCAGTGGCCGCCGTCGCTCACGAGCTTGAGGCCGATGATGCAGCCGACGAGGCCGGCGATGAGCAGCATCTTGGCGACCGAGGCGGTCTCTGCGCCGGTCGCCATGCCGTAGATCACCGTGAGGGAGGCGCCGACGCCCACCCACACCGCGTAGGCGGTGCCCGTCGGCAGGTCGCGCATGGCGTAGGCGAGACCGCCCATGCTCGCGAGGAGCGCGACGGCGAAGACCGTCGTCGGGACGGGCTTGCTCAGGCCCTCCGAGCGGCCGAGAGCGGTGGCCCAGACGGCTTCGAGGACACCGGAGATGATGAGGACGACCCAGGGCATGGCACGACTCCTTCGACGACACGTCTTGTCGCGATCCGGGTACGTGACCTCGTCCGGTCGCCGCGGTGCGCGGCTTGCCTCCTACTGTGCCGGGCCGGGGCGGAGAAGGCCAGTCGGGGCTCGGCGGAGGGTCGCGACGGGGTCGGCGTCAGGTGGTGACGGGGTCGGCGAGGTCGAGGTCGACCATGAGCTCGTCGGCGATGGCCTCGAGGCGCTCGCGCAGCGGGACGCCGGCCCCCTCGGGGACGACGAGCCGCGCCCGGACCTCGAAGAGCAGACCGCCCGCCATCGGCGCCTCGCTCGTCGCCGTCTGCATCTCCTCGATGCCGACGCCGGCGGACGCGATCGCGGCGGAGACCTGGGCGACGATGCCCGGGCGGTCCTGGCCGACGAGGTGGAGCAGGGTCGGCTCCCCCGCCGTGGCCGGCTGCGGCTGGGTCTCGCGGACGACGACCGTGATGCCGTCGGCGGCCAGACCCTCGAGGGCGGAGCGAAGGGGGGCCACGCCCTCAGCGGGCACGGAGACGAGGACGACCCCGGCGAAGGTGCCGGCCAGATGGGCCATCGAGCTCGTCGTCCAGCTGCCGCCGCGGTCGGCGACGACCTGGGCGAGGCGCGAGACCAGGCCGGCGCGGTCGTCGGCGGTGACGGTGAGCACGAGGTCGGTCATGGGCTCAGCGTAGGGGCGGGTGGGGACAGGGGGTAGGGCTGACCACGGTCGGCGGCGGGCGGCGTCGTGGGCTGTCGGTGGGCTGCCCTGGGCTGCCGTGGGCTGTCGGTGGGGCTCGTATATTCGTACACATGTTCGACGACGCCATGAGATTCGCGGAGCAGGCCCGGTTGGGGTTCGGGGCGTGCGCGGCCACGGCGGAGGTCGTCGGCGGGTCGATCGCGACCTCCGATCTCGCCGAGATGCTCGTCGCTGTCGAGCGCGCCCGGCGGGCCGCCGACGCGGCTGAGCTCGCGCTGCTCGCCGAGCTGTCCCGGCGCGAGCGGGACCCGTCGGGTGCGGGCGAGATCCGGCTGCCCGACGGGGCGACCGCCGACTTCTGCGGCGACGAGGCCGCGATGACGCTCGACTGCTCGATCGCCGTCGCCGACCGCAGGTGCCGCCTGGCTGCGCGCCTGTCGAGCGACCTCGCTGCTCTCGTCGCGCCTCTCGTGGCGGGCGAGGTGCCCGAGCGGACGGTGCAGCTCGTCGCCACGGAGACGCGCGACGCGTCACCCGAGGCCGTCGCGGCCGTCGTCGCGCACGTCCTTGCCCAGAAGCGCGGCAGCGAGCACTCGCGGCTCGTCGCGCTCGAGCACCGCGAGCTCGCGCGGGCCTGTCGCCGGGTGCTGATGAACGTCGACGAGGGCATCCTCGAGCGGCGCGCGGCGCAGAACCGTCGCGACCGCACCGACGTGCACCTCGACCCCGGCCCGCTCGGGACGAGCGTCGTCTCGGCGGTCCTGCCGACGGAGCTCGCCGTCGTCGTCTATGCAGCGGTCGAGGACCTCGCCGCCCGGGCGGTGCGCGACGAGCCGGGACTGCGCCTCGGCGCAGCGCGGGCTCAGGCCTTCGTCGACCTCGCACTTCGAGGGGTCGAGGTGCGTACGCGGCTCGACCTCACCGTGCCCGTGATGACCGGTGCTTGCGCCGGGCCGGACCGCACGGCGTCCGCCCCCACCGGCGGGGGCGAAGGGGGCGAGCCCGCTGGGTCCGTGCGAGGAGCCACCCCAGGTATGCGGCCCGGCGGCGAGGACGTCCGTGGCGTGCGGCTCGACGGCGAGGACACCCGCAGCGTGCGCCTCGGCGGCGTCGAGGTGCCGGGCGCGGGCTGGATCCCCGCCGAGGTCGTCGACGCGATCCGTCGGAGCGATGACCACGAGCTGGCCCGGGTGCTCCTCGACGCAGACGAGGGTCATGTCGTCGCGTCCGGTCAGCCCCAGCCCGGGTACGTCCCCCGTCCGGGGCTGCGTCGGCTCGTGCAGACCCGCGACGGGACCTGCCGGATGTGGGGGTGCACCCGCCCAGCGGTGCAGTGCGACCTCGACCACGCGCAGGCCTGGCCCCTGGGAGAGACCTCCTCGCGCAACCTCGGCTCCCTGTGCCGGCGCCACCACCGGCTCAAGCAGCACCCGCGGTGGGGCTACGAGCTCGACGCCGAGGGTCGGGCGACCTGGACGGCGCCAGGAGGGACGAGCCGGGTGACGTGGCCCCGGACGTGGGCGGTCGAGAGGCCAGCGCCTGCGAGACGGGCGCCTGAGAGATCGAGACCCGCGAGATCGAGACCCGCGAGAGCGAGATCGGAGCCGTGGGCCTCGGAGTTGGAGCCCGGAGCGCCAGAGACGTCACCAGAGCCCGTGACACGACAGCCGACCGCACCGGGGGCCTCGACACCAGGGACCCCTGCCCACGAGGCACCTGCGGGCGGGCGAGGTGACGACGAGCTCGCCCTGGCCTCGCCCCCCGTCCCGGGGGCGGACCCACCCTTCTGAGGCGGCTGGTCCGCGAGCGCCGCTGGTCTCAGACGCCGAGGTGCTTGCGGACCCTGGCCCAGTCCGACTCCGCCGTCGCCGACTGCGCCGCCTCGTAGTAGCGACGGGACTTGAGCAGCTGCAGGCTCACGTGATGGGCGACGAGGACGCGCCGGTCGACCCGGGCCCGGCGCAGCGTCTCGTCGACCTCCTGCGGGGTGCCGAGCAGCACGGGATCCAGCAGCGCTGCCGCCGCCTCCTCGTCCCACGGCCCGGCGACACCGGCGTCGTAGCACAGCGGCAGCAGGGCGGCGTAGAGCAGCAGGTGACGGCGCACGCTCATGCGCACGACCTCGGCGTGCTCGTGCGTCACCGGGACGGTGAAGGTCCGCGGGCCGTGCAGCGCGTCGGCCCCGCCGACGACGTCGAGGAGCAGGCGGCCGTCGTCGTCGACGACGGCCGGCATCCAGGTCCCACGGGAGAAGAGAACCTCAGGCATGCGCCGATCCTCGCCCCTTCGCCCGATCGACGGGATCAGACGTTGAAGCGGAACTCCACGACGTCGCCGTCCTGCATGACGTAGTCCTTGCCCTCCATGCGCACCTTGCCGGCCTCCTTGGCCTTCTGCATCGTGCCGAGGGTGTCGAGGTCCTCGAAGGAGACGATCTCGGCCTTGATGAACCCGCGCTGGAAGTCGGTGTGGATGACCCCAGCCGCCTGCGGCGCGGTCCAGCCCTGACCGATCGTCCAGGCGCGTGACTCCTTCGGGCCGGCCGTGAGGTAGGTCTGCAGCCCCAGCGTGTGGAAGCCGGTGCGCGCGAGCTGGTCCAGACCCGACTCGGTCGCGCCGAAGCCCTCGAGCATCTCCTGGGCGTCCTCGGGGGACATGTCCATGAGGTCCATCTCGAGCTTGGCGTTGAGGAAGACGGCGTCCGCCGGCGCGACGAGCGCGGCGAGCGAGGTCTTCAGCGCGTCGTCGGTCAGCTGGTCCTCGTCGAGGTTGAAGACGTAGATGAAGGGCTTGGTCGTCAGCAGCCCGAGCGAGCGCGCCTCGTCGAGGTCGACGCCCGCGGCCTCGCCCGCGGCGTAGAGGGTCTTGCCCTCCTCGAGGACCTTCTGCGCGGCGAGCGCGTTCTCGTGGAGCGGCTTGGACTCCTTCTTGATGCGGGCCTCCTTCTCGAGGCGCACGACGGCCTTCTCGAGGGTCTGGAGGTCGGCGAGGATGAGCTCGGTGTGGATCGTCTCGATGTCGGACTCGGGCGAGACCTTGCCGTCGACGTGGACGACGTCGCCGTCCTCGAAGGCGCGCACCACCTGGCAGATCGCGTCGGCCTCACGGATGTTCGCAAGGAACTTGTTGCCCAGCCCCTCGCCCTCGGACGCGCCGCGCACGATGCCGGCGATGTCGACGAAGGAGACCGTCGCGGGGAGGATCTTCTCGGAGCCGTGGATCTCGGCGAGCCGCTCGAGCCGGGGGTCCGGCAGAGGGACGACGCCGACGTTCGGCTCGATGGTCGCGAAGGGGTAGTTCGCGGCGAGGACGTTGTTCTTCGTCAGAGCGTTGAACATCGTCGACTTGCCGACGTTGGGGAGACCGACGATTCCGATGGTGAGTGCCACGGGGACAGGAGTCTACCGGCGGGCGAAGGGAGGTCCTGCCCACCCCTTCGCGCCGGGGCCGGTGCGGCCCTCGGTCGGGGTCGCCCGAGGGCGTCCTCAGCGGTCCTGCGAGTTCTCCAGGTAGCGGGTCGGGCCGGGCGTCGCGACCTGCCGGATCATCTCGACCGTGTACGGCGCGACGTGGTCCGCGAGGTCGTCCGGTGCGACCCAGTGGACCGCCCGGATCTCGCGGGGCTGGAGCACCGCACGCTCCATGAGCGCGGAGTCGACGGTGCCGAGGTCGAAGAGGAGGAGCAGGGCGTCGTCCCACCCGCGGTAGGGCGGCAGCCAGTTGACCGCGGCGAGGGACCCGACGGGCAGGTCGAGACCGAGCTCCTCGGTGACCTCGCGATGGACGCAGGTGGCCGGGGACTCCCCCGGGTCGACGACCCCGCCGGGCAGGTCCCACGCGCTCTTGTAGACGAGCTCGCACAGGAGCACCTCGCCGCGCTCGTTGCGCAGCAGGCCCTGGGCGATGAGCCGCTTGGTCGGCAGCCGGTCGTTGAGGACCTGGATGAAGGCGAGCTGACCGGACTCCGTGCTGAGGTCGGGGCGCGGGGCGGAGGCCTTCACCTCCTCCTCGCGGGGCTCGTCACGAGTCATGCTGCGAGGCTACCCGCGCCGGCGCGTCGCGCCCCGGGCGGACCCCGGCTGTCGGAGGGCGGTGGTTGGGTGACGCCATGGACATCACCGCCCTGCTCCTCGGCACCGTGCTCGGCGTGCTCCTCGGTGCGGCGACCCTCTGGGGCCTGACCCGCTCCGAGGTGGCCGGCGTGCGCGCCCGCGCGGCCGAGGACGGGTCGGCGACCCGCGAGGGCCTGGCCGCCGCGAGCGCGGAGCGCGACGTGCTGCGAGCACGCGTCGTCGACCTCGAGGCGAGCCTGTCCGAGGACGCCCAGACCGCCGCGACCCTGCGCCCGATGCAGGACGCGCTGCGCCGCGTGGCGACCCAGGTCGAGACCCTCGAGCGCGACCGGGTCGACCAGTTCGCCACGGTGCGCGAGGTCCTCGGCCGGGTCGAGACGAGCACCCGGCGCGTCTCCGACGAGGCGAGCTCGCTCGCGTCGTCGCTGCGCGTCTCGTCGGTGCGCGGCGCGTGGGGCGAGACCCAGCTGCGCCGGGTCCTCGAGGTCTCCGGCATGCTCGCCCGCTGCGACTTCGACGAGCAGGCCCGGGGCACGACCCCCGACGGCGGCGCGGTGCGCCCCGACGTCGTCGTGCGCCTGCCCGGGGGCAAGCACCTCGTCGTCGACGCGAAGGCCCCGATGAGCGACTGGCTCGCGGCCCAGGGCGAGGGTGTCGACCCGGCCGAGCACGAGCGGCTCCTCCGTCGGCACGTCGCCGCCCTGCGAGGACACGTGCGCGTCCTGTCCGGCAAGCAGTACTGGTCGGCCTTCGAGCCCTCGCCCGAGATGGTCGTGTGCTTCGTCCCGTCGGAGGCGACCCTGTCGGCGGCCCTGGCCCGCGACCCGGGTCTGCACGAGGAGGCGATGCGGGCGCACGTCGTGCTCGCCTCCCCCGGCACGCTCCTCGCCCTGCTGCGCACCGTGGCCTACGGGTGGCAGCAGGACGCGCTGACGCGCAGCGCGCAGGACCTGCTCGCCCTCGGTCGCGAGCTCTACCAGCGCCTGTCGACCCTCGGCGAGCGCACGAGCGCGCTCGGCCGCCAGCTGACGAAGAGCGTGGAGAGCTACAACGCGATGGTGGGCACCCTCGAGACGAGGGTCTTCGTCTCCGCCCGGCGGATCGCCGAGATGGGCCTGTCGACCCAGGCGATCGACGAGCTCGAGCCCTCGACGGCGGCCCCCCGCCCGCTGAGCGCGCCCGAGCTCGTGGGCACCGACGACTCCCGACCGCGCTCGCTGGGAGAGGAGCTCGACTCCGCCGCCGGCGATCTCGGCCGCGCCGAGCTGGACCTCGACCTCGCCCCACGGACCCGACGGGACAGCCGTCCGGACGTGGCCGACGCAGGCTGACCCGACGCCGCAGGCCGTCCCCGGCCCGCCCGCACGCCGGTCTCAGCGCACGGTCGTCACACGCGCGCGGTCGTCACATGCGCACGTCGTCACATGCACAGGGTCGTCGTCGCGACGAGCGCGTCGATGCGCCCGCGCAGGTCGGCGTCGTAGGGCTGACCGTTGCTCACGACCGCGAAGACGCGCTCCTTGCCGTCGGTGCCCTTCGCGATGCCGGCCATGGCGCCCGCGTCGCGCAACGACCCGGTCTTCGCCCGCACCCGACCGACGGCGCACGACGCCGGCGCGGTCTCGAAGCGGTTCTGCAGCGTGCCGGTCCGGCCCGCGATCGGCAGGGAGGCGTCGGCGAAGATCACCGGTCCGAGCGAGGGGTGCTTGCGCAGCGCGAGGACGAGCTGGGCGAGCGTGTGGCTCGTCAGCCGGTCCGAGCGCGACAGTCCGGAGCCGTCGGCGATGACGGAGCCGTAGGTCGACACGCCGTACCCGGCCACTTGCGAGCGCGAGTAGGACGTGACACCGGCCCAGGTGCGCGAGGTGCCGGCCTTCATGCCGGAGGCCCAGAGCAGCTTCTCGGCGTAGTCGTTGTGGCTGACGCGCAGCATGTCGCCCACGATCGTGCGCAGCTCGGGCGAGCGGCCGGACGCGATCTGCTGAGCACCCGACGCGGTCGCGCCGCGGCGCAGGTCGCGCACGCTGATCCCCCGCGAGCGCAGCTCGGAGCGGAAGCGGTCGCCCGCGTCCATCGAGGTGTCGGAGACCATCCGGCCGTCGTGCACGAGCGCGCGCACGGGCGTCACCCACTGCCCGACGTCCGAGGCCTCCCACCCGGTCGCGTTGCGCGGTGCGGGGAAGAGCGTGTCGTCGACCCGCAGCGAGATCGAGCGGATCCCCCGCTTCTTCAGCTGGTAGGCGGTCGACGCCGCCATCTGGTCGAGGCGGTAGCTGCTCACCGTCGGGTCGCCGACGCCCTTGAGGTAGACGTAGTCCCCGCGGCTGCCGGCCCGCAGCACCGGGGTGACGAAGCGGTGCCGGGTGCCGAAGGTGCGCAGCGCGGTCGTCGCGGTGAGCAGCTTCATCGTCGAGCCGGGACGCAGCGCCTTCGTCGCCTGCTTGCTCCAGATGCGCGACCCGCTGCTCGTGTCGAAGACCGACCCGCTGAAGCTCGACCCGAAGCTCGTGCTGCGGGAGCTGAGCCGTGTCGGCAGGCCGCTCGCCGGCAGGCCCGCGGTGGAGCGCGCCGTGCCGTCGACGCTGCGGGCCGGGCCCGTGTGCGACGGGGCGACGAAGGGAGGGACCACTCCCGTCGTCGTCTCGCTGTGCTCGCCGCTGCCGCCGGGGTCCGGCGGCGTCGTGGCCTGCGCCGGCACGCGGGCCGGCGCGGGGTCGGCGGTCGCGGGAGCGGCCAGCCCCAGCGCGGCGACGAGACCCGCCGCCGTGAGGAGGGTGGTCGTGGTGGCGGTACGGCGGGGGTGGCGCATGGGGTCCCTCGGTCCTGGTGCGGGGCCAGGGTCGGGGTCCTGCGGATGCGCGGCACCCCCTGGCTGGTGCGCGCGACGAGCATAGCCAGGCGGGCCAGACCCCGCCCGCCGGCGCGGAGGACGACGGCACCCGTCAGGCCCGGAGCAGGACCGGGGCGCGACCGCCCTCAGACCTCGAGCACCCGCGCGAGCGGCACGCCCGCGCGATAGCTGAGGTGCAGGTGGTTCGGCGCGTCGAGGACCGCGAGATCGGCCCGCGCCCCGACCTCGACCCGGCCGATGTCGTCACGCCGCAGGGCGCGAGCCCCGCCCCGGGTGGCCGCGACGACGGCCTCGCTCGGCGTCATCCCCATCTCACGCACCGCGAGGGCGACGACGAAGGGCATCGAGCTCGAGAAGCACGTCCCCGGGTTGCAGTCGCTCGCGAGCGCGACCGACACCCCGGCGTCGAGGAGCGCCCGGGCGTCCGGGTACGGCGAGCGGGTGGAGAACTCCACGCCCGGGAGCAGCGTCGCGGTGGTGGTCCCCGCGCTGTCGACGAGCGCGTCGACGTCGGCGGTCGACAGGTAGGTGCAGTGGTCGACGCTCGCCGCGCCGAGCTCGCAGGCCAGCTGCACGCCGGGGCCGTGGCCCAGCTGGTTGCCGTGCACCCGCAGCCCGAGACCGGCGTCCCGACCGGCGACGAGCACGGCGCGCGACTCCTCCCCCGTGAAGGCGTGCGGCGACGCGGGCTCGCAGAAGACGTCGACCCACCGGGCGTACGGCGCGCAGGCTGCGAGCATCTCGCCCGTCACGAGGTCGACGTAGGCCGACCGGTCGGCCCGCATCTCCTCGGGCACGACGTGCGCCCCGAGATAGGTCGTCTCCGGCGTGACCTCCCCCGCCAGCCGCAGCGCCCGGACCTCGTCGACGACGGTGAGCCCGTAGCCGGACTTCACCTCGACGGTCGTCGTGCCCTGGGCCCGCATCTCGGCGACCCTGCCCGCGAGGAGCGCCCTCAGCTCGTCGTCGCCGGCTGCCCGGGTCGCCCCGACCGAGACCCCGATGCCGCCCCCGTCGTAGCGCTCGCCGGCCATCCGGGCGGCGAACTCCGCCGAGCGGTCCCCCGCGAAGACGAGGTGTGCGTGGCTGTCGACGAAGCCGGGCAGCACGCACCGGCCCTCGACGTCCACCACCGCGTCCGCGGAGGGCGCCGACGCAGCCGGACCGACCCACGCGACCCGTCCGTCCTCGACGACGAGCGCATGGTCGCGCCGCACGCCGGCTCCCCCGTCGCCCGTGCCGTCGCACGTGACGAGCTCGCCGATGCCCGTGACGAGGGTCGAGCCGGCGCTCATGCGCCCCGCCGCCGGGCGGTCTCGCGGGTGATGACGCGGTGGATCAGCCGGGCTGCGACCCGGGCGGTCCGGGCGTCGGCGTCGAGCCTCGGGCACAGCTCGGTGACGTCGAGGTGGACGAGGCGGCCGCTGTCGACGACCGCGTCGCAGATCGCCTGGATGACGACGGGGGGCACCCCGAGGGCGGCCGGAGCGCTCACCCCGGGGGCCGCGGACCCCGGCAGCACGTCGAGGTCGATGGAGAGGTAGACCTCGTCGACGTCGGCGACGAAGCGGGAGACGAGCTCGAGCGGCGCCTCCGCGTCCTGGCAGTCGTCGTCGAGCACCCACTGGGCGCCGATCTCGCGCGCGGTGTCGAAGAGGGCCGTCGTGTTGCTCGCGGTGCTCACCCCGATCGCCGCGTAGCGCACGTCGAGCCCGCGCTCGCGTCGGTCGCGCGCGATCTGGAGGAAGGGCGTGCCCGACGTCGGCCGGTCCGCCTCGCGCAGGTCGAGGTGGGCGTCGAGGTTGATCACCCCGAGCCGCGGCGGGTGGCCGAGCCCGAGATAGCTCCCGTACGCGCTCTCGTGCCCGCCGCCGAGCACGACGGTGAGCGGGGCGTCACGACGCGCGCGGGCCACCGCCTCACCGAGCCGGCGCTGGGCGTCCTCGAGGTCGTCGTCCTCGACCGTGACGTCGCCGTGGTCGACGAGGGTGAGGTCGTCGTGGACGGCGAGCGAGGCCAGCGCCGTGCGCAGCGCCGCCGGGCCCTCCACCGCACCGACCCGACCACGGTTGCGCCGCACCCCTTCGTCGCTCTCGAAGCCGACGATCGCGGCGTCCGCGGGCCCGCCGGGCTCGCTCACCGTGTGCCAGAGCCGACGGTGCGCGGGACCGGGCCCGTCGTGGCGACCCTTCCAGACGAAGGGGGTCACGCCCCCTCCCCGTCGCGGACCACCGGGGTCATCGGGACCCGCACGCCGCGCTCCTCCGCGACCTTGACGGCGCGCGAGTAGCCGGCGTCGGCGTGGCGCAGGACGCCCATGCCGGGGTCGTTGGTGAGCAGGCGCTCGAGCTTCGCGGCGGCGAGGTCGGTGCCGTCGGCGACGCCCACCTGACCGGCGTGGATGGAGCGGCCGATGCCGACGCCCCCGCCGTGGTGGATCGACACCCACGTGGCGCCCGAGCTCGCCGCGGTGAGCGCGTTGAGCAGCGGCCAGTCGGCGATCGCGTCGGAGCCGTCGAGCATCGACTCGGTCTCGCGATACGGCGAGGCGACCGAGCCGGAGTCGAGGTGGTCGCGCCCGATGACGATCGGCGCCTTGACCTTGCCGTCGCGCACGAGCTCGTTGAAGAGCAGCCCGGCCCGGTGACGCTGCCCGTAACCCAGCCAGCAGATCCGCGCCGGCAGCCCCTCGAACTCGACGTGCTCGGCGGCCGCGTCGAGCCAGCGGTGCAGGTGCTCGTCGTCGGGGAAGAGCTCCTTGAGCGCGGCGTCGGTGACGGCGATGTCCTCGGGGTCGCCCGAGAGCGCGACCCAGCGGAAGGGGCCGAGCCCCTCGCAGAAGAGCGGGCGCACGTAGGCCGGGACGAAGCCGGGGAACTCGAAGGCCCGGGCGTACCCCGCCTGGCGCGCCTCGTCGCGGATGCTGTTGCCGTAGTCGAAGACCTCGGCGCCCTCGTCCTGCAGCTCGACCATCGCCTGCACCTGGGCGGCCATCGACTCGCGCGCCTTCTTCGTGAAGCCCTCGGGGTCGGCCTCGGCCTCGCGCTGCCACTCGTCGACGGCGATCTCGGCGGGCAGGTAACTGAGCGGGTCGTGCGCGCTCGTCTGGTCGGTGACGACGTCGACGCGGATCTCGCCGGCCCGGTGCCGACGCAGCATCTCCGGGAAGACCTCCGCCGCGTTGCCGACGATGCCGATCGACAGCGCGCGGCGCTCCCCCTTCGCCCGCTCGGCACGGGCGACCGCGTCGTCGAGGTCGTCGGCGATCTCGTCGAGGTAGCGCTTGGCGACGCGCCGCTCCAGACGCGAGCGGTCGACGTCGACGACGAGGCAGACGCCGCCGTTGAGGGTGACCGCGAGCGGCTGCGCGCCGCCCATGCCGCCGCACCCGCCGGTGAGGGTGATCGTCCCGGCGAGCGTCCCGTCGAACCGGCCACGGGCGACCGCGGCGAAGGTCTCGAAGGTGCCCTGGAGGATCCCCTGCGTCGCGATGTAGATCCACGACCCGGCGGTCATCTGGCCGTACATCATCAGGCCCTCGGCCTCGAGCTTGCGGAACTCCGGCCACGTCGCCCAGTCGCCGACGAGGTTGGAGTTGGCGATGAGCACGCGCGGCGCCCACTCGTTGGTCCGCAGCACGCCGACCGGCTTGCCGGACTGCACGAGGAGGGTCTCGTCGGGCTGCAGGTCGCGCAGCGTCTCGACGATCGCGTCGAAGGCCTCCCAGCTGCGCGCCGCCCGACCGGTGCCGCCGTAGACGACGAGGTCGTCGGGGCGCTCGGCCACCTCGGGGTCGAGGTTGTTCATGAGCATCCGCAGCGGGGCCTCGGTCTGCCAGCTGCGGGCGGTGATCTGGGTGCCGCGCGGTGCGCGGACGGGACGGGCGCCGTCCATGGGGTGCTCCTCGGGTGGGTCGGGTCGGTGGTCGTCGGGCGAAGGGGGGTCAGTGCGAGTGATCAGCGCACTCCGAAGATCAGTGCAGGGGGCCGGTGACGGACTCGGCCGCGAGGACCGGGCCGCCGTCGTGCACGGTGAGGTAGCAGATCTCGAGGTCCCGGCCGAGGTCGCGGTCCGGGCCGGGGGCGGTCGAGGTGAGCGAGTCGAGCTCGGCGATGACGGCGGCGGTGGCCGGGGCGGGCTCCAGTGGCGCGCGGAGCGCGATGCCTCGGGCGGCGGTGACGAGCTCGACGGTGAGGACACGGGTCAGGGCGTCGACCGAGCGGCGCAGCTTGCGCGCGCCGGCCCAGCCCATCGACACGTGGTCCTCCTGCATCGCGCTGCTCGGGATGGAGTCGACGCTCGCGGGCGCGGCGAGACGCTTCATCTCCGAGACCATCCCGGCGGCTGTGTACTGCGCGATCATCAGGCCCGAGTCGGTGCCCGGGTCGTCGGCGAGGAAGGGCGGCAGCCCGTGCGAGCGGGAGACGTCGAGGAAGCGGTCCGTCCGGCGCTCGCTCATGCTCGCGACGTCGGCGGCGACGATCGCCAGGAAGTCCAGGACGTAGGCGACGGGTGCGCCGTGGAAGTTGCCGTTCGACTCCACCCGGCCGTCGAGGGTGATGACGGGGTTGTCGACCGCCGAGGCGAGCTCGGCGTCGGCGACCCGGCGGGCGTGGGCGAGGGTGTCGCGCGCCGCCCCGTGCACCGAGGGGGCGCAGCGCAGCGAGTACGCGTCCTGGACGCGGGTGCAGGCGTGGGGGTCGCGGTGGCTCTCGCGGATCGGGCTGCCTGCGAGCACGGCCCGCAGGTTGGCCGCCGACTGCGCCTGCCCAGGGTGCGGGCGCAGCGCCTGCAGGTCTGCGGCGAAGACGTCGTCGGTGCCGAGCAGCCCCTCGACGCTCATCGCGCACGCGATGTCGGCGGTCGTCAGCTGCACGTGGAGGTCGTGGATCGCCAGGCACAGCATGCCGAGCATGCCGTCGGTGCCGTTGATGAGGGCCAGGCCCTCCTTCTCGTGCAGGAGGACGGGGGTCAGGCCGGCCTGGGCCAGCGCCTCGGACGCGGGCATCGCGTCGCCCGGCACCGACACGTCGTGGGCAGCCATGACCTCCCCCTCGCCGATGAGGACCATCGCGCAGTGCGCGAGCGGGGCGAGGTCGCCGGAGCAGCCGAGCGAGCCGTACTCGCGCACGACCGGGGTGATCCGCTGGTTGAGGAGCGCTACGTAGAGCCGCAGCGTCTCCTCGCGGATCCCGGTGCGCCCGGTCGCGAGGGTCTGCACGCGCAGGAGCATGAGGGCGCGCACGACCTCCTCCTCGACGGGGTCGCCCATGCCCGCGGCGTGGCTGCGCACGAGCGAGCGCTGCAGC
Source organism: Janibacter melonis (assembly GCF_003721155.3). NCBI lineage: Bacteria > Bacillati > Actinomycetota > Actinomycetes > Micrococcales > Intrasporangiaceae > Janibacter > Janibacter melonis. The sequence continues at coordinate 1,711,158 of NZ_CP044548.2, forward strand.
TGAGTGCGCTTCTCGTGCGGGATGTGCGTCGTCGCGAGCGCGCCGAAGCCGGTCGACACCCCGTAGTGGGCGACGGTGTCCTCGGCGAGGTCCTCGACGACGGTGCGCGAGACGCGCACGCGCTCCCACGCGGCGTCGGAGATCTCGACCTGCGCCTCGAAGCGGGCGACGGCGACGACCTCCTCGACGGTCAGCGGGCGGTCGCCGATGCGGATGGTGGTCTCGGGGGTCTCGACGTCGACGATGTGCGGCATGCATCCATGGAAGCGCGCGGGTCACCCCCGCGACCACCGCGCACGCGCCACTACTGTCTCGGATCCGAGACATGGGCGTACGCTCGGGCGGTGCCCCAGGTCCCCGCCGCCGGCCACGCCCTGCGCCTGCTGTCCTACCTCGCCGGCCGCGTCGAGCCGGTGCCCGCCGCGCAGCTCGCGCGTGACCTCGAGCTGCCCCGCAGCACGACCTACCACCTGCTCGCCGAGCTGGCCGAGCACTCGTACGTCACCCACTACCCGGACGAGCGCCGGTGGGGCCTGGGCGTGGCCGCCTTCGAGCTCGCGAGCGGCTACCAGCGGCAGAGCCCGCTGCAGCGCCTGGCCCGCCCGGTCCTCCAGCGCCTCGTCGACGAGACGACGCACAACGGTCATCTCGCCGTCCTGCACGGCCGCGACGTCCTCTACGTCGTCGAGGAGCGCGCGCCCGGGCGGCCCCTCCTCGTCTCCGACGTCGGCGTGCGGCTGCCGGCGACGACGACCGCGAGCGGGCTGGCCATGCTCGCGGCCCTGCCCGCCCGCCAGGTCACGGCCCTCTACCCCGACGCCGCCTCGGTCGTCGCGAGCGCCGGGTCACCGGCCACCCCGTCCGCCCTGCGCCGTGAGCTCGTCGCCGTGCGCCGCCGCGGTCACGCCCTCGAGAGCGGGTCGGTGACCCAGGGCTTGGCCTCCGTGGCGCTCGCGGTCCTCGACCGCACCGGGCAGCCGCTCGCGGCGGTCGCCCTCACTTACCCGGAGGGCACGGTGACGGGGCCCGAGGAGCTGCTCGTCCCCCTTCGCCGCTCGGTCGCGACGATCCACCGCCGGCTCGGGACGCCCGCCACCTGACGAGGAGGTGGCCGGCTGATGAGCCCCCTCTCATCGACGGCTCACCGTGGCCTCACGCGGACCCGGCAGCGTTGCTCTCGCGGCGCACCGGCGCCGCTGCCACTCACCGAGGAGACCAGCATGTCGACCACCCGGATCATCAGCACCCTCGCCACCGCCGCCCTCGCCACGACCGGCCTCGTCGCCGTCGCGGCGCCCGCCCAGGCCGACCGGACGTGCTCCGGCACGATCACCGGCCGCACCATCGACGACGACGTGGTCGTGCCGGCCGGCGCGACGTGCAAGCTCACCAAATCGGTCGTCAAGGGCAACGTCATCGTGCGCCGCGGCGCGACCCTGCAGGGCTGGCAGAACAGCATCGACGGCAACATCCAGTCCGAGGGCCACCGCTACGTGCGCAACACGTGGGGCCGGGTCGACGGCGACGTCCAGCTCGAGGGCGGCAGCATGCACCACCTGCGCGGCCTCACGGTCGACGGCAACATCCAGCTCGAGGGCAACCGCTCGACGCAGAACGTCATCCGCAACCGGGTCAAGGGCGACATCCAGCTCTTCTCGAACCGCTCCGGCACGAAGTACGTCTACGACAACTCCGTCGACGGCAACCTCCAGTGCAAGAGCAACACCCCGGCGCCGAAGGGGTGGAACAACACCGTGCGCGGCACCAAGGAGGACCAGTGCCGCCGGCTCTGACCGGCGGCACTGGTCACCCCTGGCCCCCTAGCGCCGGGCGGGCGGGCGGTAGCCCGGCCGCCCGGCCGTGCCGGCGGAGCGGACCGCGGCCCGCCCGACGGCGCGGCCGGCGCGCTCGACGAGCCCCGGCTCCTGGCCCGAGATGTGCGGCGGCATGACGACCACCGGGCAGCTCGCGTCGTAGATGAGCCGCTGCGCGAAGAGCGGTGCCCCCGTCAGCGCCCGTGGCGCGTCGATGACGAGGAGGTCGGCGCCGACGGCGGCGTCGAGCAGGACCTGGCGGTCGCTGCCGCGGACGAGCCGGACCTCGGCGTGGTGGTCGGGCCCGAGGACCTCCTCGACGTCGCGCTCGAGGGCGGTGCGCTCGGCACCCTCCAGCTCGCCCTCGGTCGGCCCGGCCGCAGCCATGACCCCCGCGGTGCTCGCCTGGGGGGCGCCCACCCGCCAGGCGCGCACGGCGACGAGGTGGCCGTCGTTCGCGGCCACCTGGCCGGCGGCCCACCGCAGGGCGGTCGGCGACTTCGAGGTCGCGCTCACGCCGACGACGACGGTGTACGGACGCTCTCCCGCGTCCGGACGCATCTCGCTCATGTCGTCCTCCCTCAGACCGGCAGGTTGACGGTCTCGTTGCCGTGCTCGTCGTAGCTCGTGAGCGGCGGGGCGATCTCCTCGAGGGACTTGCCCTCGGCGTCGACACCCCAGACCGCCGCGACGAGCGCGCCGACGAGCATGATCCCGGAGGCGATGAGGTACCCGACGAACATCGGCCCGCGGTCGCCCCCGTCCCCGATGAGCCAGCCGTAGAAGACCGGACCGATGGCGCCGAAGACCTGCGCGATGGCGAAGAAGTACGAGATCGCCTGGCCGCGCACCTCGAGCGGGAAGATCTCCGAGACCGTGAGGTAGCCGGCCGAGGCGCCCGCGGAGGCGAAGAAGAACGCCACGCACCAGAAGATCGTGTGGGTGAGCGGGCTCAGCACGTCGGCGTTGAAGAGGAAGGCCGAGATCGCCAGGACGACCGCCGCGAAGGCGTAGCACCCGCCGATCATCTTGCGCCGGCCGACGGTGTCGAAGAACGGCCCGAGCAGGAGGGGCCCCAGCAGGTTGCCGAGCGCGAAGGGGAAGAAGTACAGCGCGGCGCTTGAGGGTGTCTGGTCGTAGAAGTTCTGGAGCACCAGGGAGTACGTGAAGAAGATCGCGTTGTAGAGGAAGCTCTGCGTGATCATCAACGTCGCGCCGAGCACCGTGCGCGTCGGGTACATCTGGAAGAAGACGTAGGACAGCTGCTTGGGGGTCAGGCCCTCGCGGGCCTTGATCCACATGCCGTCCTTCTCCTCGTCGTGGTCGGGCAGGGTCTTGCCCTCCGACCGGACCTTCTCCTCGATCGCGGAGACGACCCGCTCGGCCTCCTCGCCGCGCCCGTGGGTGACCATCCAGCGAGGGCTCTCGGGGATGTGCCGCCGCAGGTAGATGATGCCGAGACCGAGGACCGGGCCGATGAGGAAGGCGATCCGCCAGCCGATGTTCTCGCCGACGATGTCGGGGTTGAGCAGCCAGTACGAGGCGAAGGCGCCCATGCCGGCGCCGAACCAGTACGTGCCGTTGATCGCGAGGTCGACCCGGCCGCGGAAGCGCCCCGGGATGAGCTCGTCGACCGCGGAGTTCACGGCGGAGTACTCGCCGCCGATGCCCATGCCGGCGACGAAGCGCAGCGCGAAGAAGACCCACATGTTCGGCGAGAAGGCCGCGAGGCCGGACGCGACCAGGTAGAGCGCCAGCGTCATGACGAAGAGCTTCTTGCGGCCCAGGGTGTCGGTGAGCCGGCCGAAGAGCAGCGCACCGGTCACCTGACCGATGAGGTAGACCGTGCCGGCGAGCCCGACGTCGGTCGCGTCCATCCCGAGGGTCTTCTCGAAGCCTCCGGAGGCGACGATCTGGACCTCGAGCCCGTCGAGGATCCACGCCGTGCCGAGACCGAAGATCACCATCCAGTGGAACTTCGACCACGGCATGTCGTGCATGCGCGCGGGGATCAGGCTGCGGACCGGCTTGTCCTGCTCCGTCGCCTCAGCTGTGGACATCCATACCTCCCAGGGCCACCGGCTCGTCGCGCCGTCGCGTCGAGCACCGAGGGGGACGTTACGCCTGGGAGTCGGCTGAGAGGGGTCGACGACGGGGGGTCAGAATCCGCCCCCTTCGCCCGGGTGTCTGCGCAGGTCAGGCCACTGCCTGAGCAGGTCAGCGCAGCTGACCGGCGTCCTCGAGGGAGCCGGCGTCGTGGCGCATCTTGTCGTCCATGCCGGCCGCCTTGAGGTCGCGGCGCAGCTCCATCGGCAGGGCGAAGAGCAGGCTCTCCTCCGCGGCGACGACCGGCTCGACGTCGGCGTAGCCGTGCTCGGCGAGCAGGGCGAGGACGTCGCGCACGAGGATCTCGGGCACAGAGGCGCCGGAGGTGACGCCGACGGTGCGCACGCCCTCGAACCACGCCGGGTCGATCTCTTCGGCGTAGTCGACGAGGTGCCCGTCACGGGTGCCGTGCTCGAGGGCCACCTCGACGAGACGCACGGAGTTGCTCGAGTTGCGCGAGCCGACGACGATCATGAGGTCGCACTGCGCGGCCATCTGCTTCACGGCGAGCTGGCGGTTCTGGGTGGCGTAGCAGATGTCGTCGCTCGGCGGGTCCTGCAGCGCGGGGAACTTCTCGCGCAGGCGGCGCACCGTCTCCATCGTCTCGTCGACCGAGAGGGTGGTCTGCGAGAGCCAGACGACCTTCTCCGGGTCGCGGACCTCGATCTCGGCGACGTGATCGGGCCCGTCGACGAGGGTGATGTGCTCGGGCGCCTCGCCCGAGGTGCCGATGACCTCCTCGTGGCCCTCGTGGCCGATGAGGAGGATGTCGAAGTCGTCGGCGGCGAAGCGGACGGCCTCGCGGTGGACCTTCGTCACGAGCGGGCAGGTCGCGTCGATCGTCTTCAGCGACAGGGCCTTGGCCTCCTCGTGGACGACCGGGGCGACGCCGTGCGCCGAGAAGACGACGGTCGCACCCTCGGGCACCTCGCCGGTCTCGTCGACGAAGATCGCGCCGCGCTTCTCCAGCGTCGTCACGACGTGCTTGTTGTGCACGATCTCCTTGCGGACGTACACGGGCGGGCCGTAGAGCTCGAGGGCCTTCTCCACCGCGACGACGGCGCGGTCGACGCCGGCGCAGTAGCCACGGGGGGCGGCGAGCAGGACGCGCGGGCTGTCAGACATGTGCTCATCGTAGGCGAGCGCCCTGGGCGGACTCTGTGCGGCGGTGGCCGAGACCGGTGCCCGGCGACGGGCGAGGGCGCCCTAGCCCAGCACGAGCTTCATCCCCACGTGGCTCACGGTGAAGCCGAGGCGCTCGTAGAAGCGGTGCGCACCCGTCCGGCTGCTGTCCGAGGTGAGCTGGACGAGCTCGCACCCCTCGGCGCGGGCCCTCTCCAGCGCCCACCGCACGAGCTGCTCCCCCACCCCCGCGCCGCGCATGTCGGCGGCGACGCGGACCCCTTCGAGCTGGCCGCGCAGCGCACCCCGCCGGGACAGCGACGGCAGGACGGAGAGCTGGAGGGTGCCGACGACCTGCCCGTCGAGCTCGGCGACGACGAGGACCTCGCCGGGGTCGCCGGCGATCCGCACGAAGGCGGCGTCGTACGGCGCGAGATCTGCGGGGTCCTCACGGGACTGCCCCAGCGGGTCGTCGACGAGCAGCGCGACGATCGTCGGCACGTCCTCGAGGGCGGCCTCGCGGACGACGACCCCGCCGGCGGGGTCGCGGGGCGGCTCGATCTGCTCGGGCGAAGGGGTCATGAGCGGCCACCCTGCCACGCCCCCTTCGCCCCGGCCCAGCCGTCCGCCCGCCGGGGCGTCGTCACCGGTGCGACCTACAGTGACCCCCATGAGCGCCCTGCCGGAGAAGGCTGCCGACACGACGGCCGAGCAGCCGTGGCCGGTGCGCGTGCTGTCGATGAAGATCCAGGACTACGTCGAGCGGATGTCGGTCACCTGGGTCGAGGGCCAGGTCGTCCAGCTGACCCGGCGGCCCGGCGCCCGGACCGCCTACCTCACCCTGCGCGACCCGGACGTCGACATGTCGTTGTCGTGCTCCGTGCGCGTCACCGCGCTGGACGCGATGGCGACCCCGCTGAGCCAGGGCGCGCGCGTCGTCGTCCAGGCCAAGCCGAGCTACTGGAGCCAGCGCGGGTCGCTGTCGATGGACGTGCGCCAGATCCGTCCCGTCGGCATCGGCGAGCTGCTCGCCCGCGTCGAGTACCTGCGTCAGCACCTCGCCGCCGAGGGGCTCTTCGACGCCGACCGCAAGCAGCCGTTGCCCTTCCTGCCCCGCCGCGTGGGGCTCATCTGCGGGCGGGCCAGCGCGGCCGAGCGCGACGTCGTCGAGAACGCCCACCGCCGGTGGCCGGGGCTCGACTTCGAGATCCGGCAGGTGGCGGTGCAGGGCGCGCAGGCCGTGACCGACGTCGTCGAGGCGCTCCGGGCGCTCGACGCGATGCCCGAGGTCGACGTCGTCGTCATCGCTCGGGGCGGCGGGGCGGTCGAGGACCTCCTGCCCTTCAGCAACGAGTCGATGCTGCGCGCGGTGAGCGCGGCCCGCACCCCCGTGGTGAGCGCGATCGGCCACGACGTCGACCGTCCCCTGCTCGACCTCGTCGCCGACGTGCGCGCCTCGACCCCGACCGACGCCGCCTCGCTCGTCTGCCCCGACCACGACGCCGAGCTGCGCACGGTCGCGACCGCCCTGAGCCGGATGCGCGGGCAGGCACGCAGCAGCCTCGACCGCGAGCGCCGTGCGCTCGTGCAGCTGACGTCGCGGCCGGTGCTCGCCGACCGGACCGCGCTCGTGCGGGCCCAGCGCGAGGTCGTCGCGACGCTGCAGCACCGCGCCCGCTCGCGGACGGAGTCGATGCTGCACCGCGAGCGCGACCGCGTGGCCCACCTGCGGGCCCAGGCCCGGGTGCTGTCCCCGCAGTCGACGCTCGACCGGGGGTACGCGATCGTCCAGCACCGCGGCGGCGCGGTCGTCCAGTCGCGCGGAGACGTCGAGGCCGGCGAGCTGCTGCGGGTCACCGTCGGCGACGGCGACTTCGCCGTCGAGGCCGTCGGTGGCGGGTCGTAGGGTGGCGGCCATGAGCCAGGAGCAGACCGAGCCCCGCCCGGTGGCCGAGCTGAGCTACGAGGAGGCCCGCGACGAGCTCGTCGCCCTCGTCGCGACGCTCGAGTCGGGGCGCAGCGGGCTCGAGGAATCGATGCGGCTGTGGCAGCGCGGCGAGGAGCTCGCCGCCCACTGCACGACGTGGCTCGACCGCGCCGAGCGCAGCCTCGGCGAGGACGGGTCAGACGACGACGGGTCGGCGCAGGACGCCGAGCAGGACTGAGCGGCTCGCTCGGGGCGCTCGCGCCCCGCGGGTGGGTCAGCGGTTGACGGGGGCCGCGACGAGGTGGTCGGCGAAGGTCTCGAGCTGCTCGAAGGTCCCCGTGCCGGTGACGAGCGTCGTCAGCTCGCCCGTGCCCTCCTGGCGGTCGACGAGGCTGCGCTGCACCTTGCCCTCGCGGTCGCGCTTGACCCAGGTGGTGCCGTCGTCGGTGGTCACCGTGCCGACCCGGGCGCCGTTGTTGGTCTGGGTGTCGACCCATGAGTCGGTCGCGTCGACGGCCTGCTGCACGGCGACGTACGCGCCGTCCGGCGTCGTCCACGTCGCGCTCCACATCTGCACGTCGTCCTTGCTGCGCACGAAGCGCTGCGAGACCGGCGTCCACCCCTCCGGCAGGTCCTCCGCGTACTCGTACGGGACCCCCGACTGCTGGGCGCGCTGCTCGGCGGCGGCGACGACGTCGACCTGCTCGGCGGTCACCGAGCTCGTGCGGGCGACGGCGAAGAAGATCACCGCGGTGAGCCCGCCGACGACGAGCAGGGAGCGGATGACGTTGGCCACCGACCCCTTCGCGTAGTGGCTGACCGAGCTCTGACTCATGCTCGAGATTGTCGCATCCCGACCTGACCGCGCCGACCACCCGTGGTCGGGTGCACCCCCACCCCCGCGCCCTCGATAGGCTCGGCGCAGGCGCCCCGCGCCCGCACGACGACGCGCCACGACAGTGAGGACCGGCCGATGAGCCCGACGACGACCCCCGACCGCAACCTGGCCCTCGAGCTCGTCCGGGTGACCGAGGCCGCCGCGATGGCCGGAGGCCGCTGGGTCGGCTTCGGCGAGAAGAACCTCGCCGACGGCGCCGCCGTCGAGGCGATGCGCGCGATGATCTCGACCGTGCAGATGCGCGGCACCGTCGTCATCGGCGAGGGCGAGAAGGACGACGCCCCGATGCTCTACAACGGCGAGGAGGTCGGCGACGGCGCCGGCCCCGAGTGCGACGTCGCGGTCGACCCGATCGACGGCACGACCCTCACGGCGAAGGGGATGCCCAACGCGGTCTCCGTGCTCGCCGTCGCCGACCGCGGCAGCATGTACGACCCGAGCGCCGTCTTCTACATGGACAAGCTCGTCACCGGTCCCGAGGCGGCCGACGTCGTCGACATCCGCCTGCCCGTCGCGGAGAACGTGCGCCGCGTGGCCAAGGCGAAGGGGTCCGACGTCGAGGACGTCACGGTCGTCATGCTCGACCGCCCCCGCCACGAGGCGCTCGCCCGCGAGGTGCGCGACGCCGGCGCCCGCATCCAGTTCATCTCCGACGGCGACGTCGCGGGGGCGATCACCGCCGCCCGCTCCGACAGCGGCGTCGACCTGCTCCTCGGCATCGGCGGCACCCCCGAGGGCATCATCACCGCCTGCGCCATCAAGTGCCTCGGCGGCATCATCCAGGGCCGTCTCGCGCCGGTCGACGACGACGAGCGCCAGCGCGCGATCGACGCCGGGCACGACCTCGACGCGGTCCTCACGACCGACGACCTCGTGCGCACCGACAACTGCTTCTTCGTCGCGACCGGCATCACCGACGGCTCGCTGCTGCGCGGGGTGCGCTACCGCGGCGGCGGCGCGGTGACGCACTCGCTCGTCATGCGCAGCCGCTCGGGCACGATCCGCACCATCGAGGGCCACCACCGCCTGACGAAGGTCGAGCAGTACTCCGCTCTCGGCCCGTCCTCGCAGGGCTGAGCGCCGTGCACCGGGTGCTCGTGGTCGGCGAGGCGCTCGTCGACGTCGTCGACCGCGACGGGGCTCGCTCCGAGCACGTCGGCGGCAGCCCGGCCAACGTCGCGATGGGCCTGGCCCGGCTGGGCCACCCGACGGTCCTCGCCGCGTGCGTCGGTGACGACGAGCGCGGCGACGTCGTCGTCGAGCACGTCACCGGGCACGGCGTCGAGCTCAGCCACGGCACCGTGCGCCCCGGGCGCACCTCGACCGCCCAGGCGCTGCTCGCGCCCGACGGCTCGGCGACGTACACCTTCGAGATCGAGTGGGACCCGACGCTCGACGGCCTCGGCGAGGCCGGGCACGTGCACACGGGGTCGCTGGCGACCGTCCTGCAGCCCGGTGCGGTCGACGTCGTCGCACTCGTGCGGGAGCGGCGCGAGGCCGCGAGCATCTCCTACGACCCGAACATCCGCCCCGCCGTCGTCGGCGAGGGCGACCACCGCACGGGCGTCGAGGAGGTCGTCGCGCTGTCCGACGTCGTCAAGGGCAGCGACGAGGACGTCCGCGAGCTCTACGGCGACGTCGACCTCGACGACGTCATGACCCGCTGGCTCGGACTCGGCGCCGGTCTCGTCGTCATCACCCGCGGCGCCGACGGCGTGGTCTGGCGGGCGGCGTCCGGGGCGTCCGGCTCGGCCCCCACGCGCGCGCCCGAGGTCGCCGACACCGTCGGCGCGGGTGACTCCTTCATGGCCGGGCTGCTCTCGGGCCTGCTCGACGCGGGTCTGCTCGGTCCCGCCACCCGCGAGGCCCTGCACGCCGCGGACGAGGCCGCCCTCGCCCCGGCCCTGGACCGGGCGCTGACGACGAGCGCGATCACCGTCGGCCGCCCCGGTGCCTACGCCCCCGACCGCTCCGAGCTCTGACCCCCCTCCCCCTTCGTCCACGACCCCACGCGCCCCACGTTTCTCGGGTGACCCGATAAACCCCGGCTTTGCATGAGTAAGAAACTCGTGCGAAGCCGGGGTTAGTCATGCTGAGCGGGCCGCAACCGCCCGCCGCACGCGAGACGGCCGGCACCCGAAGGGGGGTGCCGGCCGTCTTCGGTCGAGCCCGGGTCAGCCCTTCGTGCCACCGGCCAGCAGGCCGCGGACGAAGTAGCGCTGGAGGGCGAGGAAGACGATCACCGGCAGCGCCATCGAGATGAAGGCTGCGGCCGACAGGAGGTACCAGCGGCCACCGAGGGTGCCCGAGATCTGGTTGAGCTCCATCGTCAGCGGTGCCCGGTCCGGCGAGCCGCCGAGCATCGTGATCGCGACGAGCAGGTCGTTCCAGACCCACAGGAACTGGAAGATCCCGAAGGAGGCGAGCGCCGGGGCCATGAGCGGCAGCATGATCTTGAAGAAGATCCGCACGTGCCCGGCGCCGTCGACGCGGGCCGCCTCGATGAGCGAGGCCGGGATGTCCTTCATGAAGTTGTGCAGCAGGTAGACCGCCAGCGGCAGCGCGAAGATCGCGTGCGAGATCCACAGCGCCCAGAAGGACCCGCCCATCGTCCAGCTGCCGATCTTGATCTGCTGGTACATCTGCACCAGCGGCAGCAGGGCGATCTGCAGCGGCACGATCTGCAGCGCGAAGACCGCGACGAAGAGCGCGTTCTTGAAGGGGAAGTCCATCCACGCGAAGGCGTACGCCGCGAGCGAGGCGAGGAGCAGCGGCAGCATGACCGACGGGATCGCGATGACGATGGAGTTGATGACGAAGTCCGTCATCGACACCGGCATCTCCGCGCCGCCGCCGAGGACGTCCTTGTAGTTCTGCAGCGTGAAGCCGCCGTTCCACAGGGCCGACCACCAGCCGGTGCTCTGGATGTCCTCCTGGTTGCGGAAGGAGGTGACGAGCAGGCCCACCGTCGGGGTCGTCCACGCGATGGCGAGGACGACGGCGAAGAAGGACCCCCACGGCGAGGTCACCGCACGGGCGGCGTTGCCTGCGGCACCGCCGCGCTTGCGCCGGCGCGGCCCGGCCGCGTCGGGAGAGGCCTGCTTCGGGTCCGGGGTGTCCGCTGGGTCGATGGCGGGGGTGAGGGTGCTCATCAGGCGTCCTTCCTCATCTGGATGACGTTGAAGATGATGATCGGCATGACGAGCAGGAAGATGACGAGGGCGATGGCCGCGCCGAGACCGGGCTCCTGGGTGACGAAGGAGCGCCGGTAGAACTCGTTGGCGAGCACCGAGTTGCCCTGCGTGCCGCCGTCGGTGGCCTGGACGATGTCGAAGGCCTTGAGGGTCGCGATCGAGATCGTCGTGAGCACGACGACGATCGAGGGGCGGATGCTCGGCAGGGTGATGAAGCGGAAGAGCTTCATGCCCGAGACGCCGTCCATCTTCGCGGCCTCGATGATGTCGTCGGGGATGCCCTTGATGGCTGCCGAGAGGATCGTCATCGCGAAGCCGGCCTGGATCCAGATCATGATGACGATGAGGGCCAGGGTGTTCGTCGGGATCGCCCCGTCGGGCGCCCGCAGGAAGTCGACCATCGGCAGCCCGACGGCGTTGAGGATCGCGTTGATGAGACCGATCTGGGTGTCGCCGCCGCCGTTGTAGCTGTAGACGAACTTCCAGATGAGGGTCGCGCCGACCATGGAGATCGCCATGGGCATGAAGATGAGCGCCTTGGCGACGGCCTCGCCCTTCGCCCGGTCGACGAGCACCGCGTAGAGCAGGCCGAAGGCGGTCGCGACGAGCGGCACGAGGATGACCCAGAGGAAGGTGTTGCGGATGACCTCGGGCAGACCGGGGGTCGTCCACAGCTTGGCGAAGTTCTCGAAGCCGACGAACTCGGGCTTGCTCGAGGTGTACCCGCCGAAGTTGATGTCGAAGAACTTGCCGTTGTAGAAGGACCGACGGATCGTGAGGATCGCCGGGTAGATCAGGCCGATCGCGATGAAGAGGAGCGTCGGCCCGACGAAGGCGGCGGCCTGGACGCGCTCGCCCACCCGTCCCTTGAAGACCGATGCGAGCAGCAGGATGCCGAGGAAGACGGCACCGAAGACCGCCAGGCCGACGAGCATGGTGACGAACTTGCCGGACGTCTCTCCGGCCGTGGCCGCGGGCAGGATCAGGGCGTGGAGCACGGGCACCTCCTTTGGTGCGGGGATGACGATGCCTCGGCGGGCGGGTGGGCACCCGCCCGCCGAGGCATCAGGGCGACGTCAGATCAGCTGGAGGGCCAGGACTTCTCGATGTTGTCGAGGGTGGTCTTGTCGTCCTGACCGTTGATCCAGTTGGTCATCTCCGACCAGAAGGTGCCGGCACCGACGGCGCTGGGCATCATGTCCGAGCCGTCGAAGCGGAAGACAGCCTTCGGGTCCTGGAGGATCTCCGCGGACTGCTGGTCGAGGGGGCTGACGAGGTTCTTCGGGTCGAGACCCTTGTTGGCGCTGACCCAGCCGCCGCTCGTCGTGGCCTTGGCCTTGGCGTTGGCCCAGTCGGGCGAGGCGAGGAAGGTCTGGAAGGCCTTGACCTCGGGGGCGTCACGGAAGGCGGCGACGAACTCGCCACCACCGAGGACCGGCTTCTCCTCGCCGTTGCTCGGCAGGTAGAAGGCCCACACGTCGCCGTCCTCGGCCACCTTCGTGCCCTTGGGCCAGTTGGCGGCGTAGAAGGACGCCTGACGGTGCATGTAGCACTTGTTCTTCAGGATCGGCTGGCCGCCGTCCTGGAAGGTCGTCGTGGCGATCGACTTCACGTCGCCGAAGCCGCCGTTGACGTACTTGCTCTCCTTGAGGATCTTCGCGTCCGCGGCGAGGGCCTCGGCGACCTTCGGGTCGTTGAAGGGGATCTCGTGCGCGACCCACTTGTCGTAGGTCTCAGAGTCCGCCGTGCGCAGGAGGGTGTCCTCGAGCCAGTCCGTGCCCGGCCAGCCAGTGGCGGTGCCCGAGCCGAAGCCGGCGCACCAGGGCTTGGCGCTGGAGTCGTCGGCCGCGATCTTCTCGGTGAGGGTCATGAGGTCGTCCCAGGTCTCGGGGACCTCGTAGCCCTTGTCGGTGAAGGTCTTCGGGGAGTACCAGACGTAGCTCTTGACGTTGGCTCCGAGCGGGGCGGCGAAGAAGGTGTCGCCGACCGTGCCGTACTTCTTCCAGTCCTCGCCGAAGTGCTCGTCGACCATCTTCGCGGTCGACTCGGGGGCGGGGACCATCTTGCCGGTGTCGGCCATCGTCGCGAGCAGGCCCGGCTGCGGGATGAAGGCGATGTCGGGCAGGTTGCCGCTCTGGGCGCGCTGCGGGAGGTTCTTCTCGAAGTCCTTGTCACCCTCGTACTTGATGGTGATGCCGGTGCACTCCTCGAACTCCTTGTAGGACTCCTTGTGCGGGGCGTCCTCGGGGGTGACGATCGAGGTGTAGATGGAGACGGTCTTGCCCTGGAGCTCGGACTTCATGTCGCACCACTTGGAGTAGTCCGTGGTGTCCATGGCGGCGCCGCTCTCCTCCGTGGAGGACGACCCGCCGCAGGCTGCGAGGCCGACGACCGCGAGCGCGGCGATGCCGACCGAGGCGCGCGCCCGGCGCGAGGTGTTGAAGGACATGTGGATCCCTTTGCTCTTCGTCGCACCGACGGACCTCGACGGCGCCACCGACCACAGGTGGTCGAGCGGTCCACGCGGCGAGCCGACTCCCCCGCAGACCTGCGGTGACAGTGAACCGCTCACCGCAGGAGGTGCGCCACGGAATCGCCCCAACTCAGCCGTAACGATCCGGTAACCCGGTCGACGCACGAAGGGGGACGAGCCCACGCGAGAGGGCCCGGCGGCCGTGGCCGCCGGGCCCTCCTCACCTCCTCAGCGCCGGTCGCGGTGCGACCTCGCGAGGTCCCGCAGCCACAGCGCCGAGTCCTTCGGCGTGCGCTCCTGGGTCTCGAAGTCGACGTGGACCACCCCGAAGCGGCGGTCGTAGCCGAAGGCCCACTCGAAGTTGTCGAGCAGCGACCAGGCGAAGTAGGCCCGCACGTCGACCCCGTCGTCGATCGCGTCCGCGACGGCGCTGACGTGCCCCGAGTAGTAGCTCGTGCGGTCGAGGTCGTGGACGGCACGGCCGCCGTCCTCGTCGGTGCTCACCTCGTCCTCGTAGGCGGCGCCGTTCTCCGTGATGATCAGCGGCAGACCGGGGAAGTCGTCGCGCAGGCGGCGCAGCATGCCCGACAGCGCGGACGGCTCGACGAGCCACCCCATCCGGGTGCGCTCCCCCTCGGGCTCGACGAAGTCGACGCCGGTCGCCCCGACCCAAGGGGTGGCCGAGCCCTCGCCGTGGCCGCCGCTGCTGCTCGGCTCCTCGCCCTCGGCGAGACCGCGCACGATCGTCGGCGTGTAGTAGTTGATGCCGAGCGCGCTCACCGGCACGTGCGCGAGCGCCTCGTCTCCGTCGCGCACGAAGGACCAGTCGGTGACGTGGGCGGTGTCCTCGAAGAGGTCCTGCGGGTAGGCGCCGCGCAGCATCGGCCCGGTGAAGATCCGGTTGCCGACGGCGTCGAGCCGGCGGGCGGCGTCGACGTCGGCCGCGCTGCTCGGGTCGGCCGGGCGGATCGCGTGGTGGTTGAGGGTGACCATGACCGACGCGTCGTCGCCGAGCTCGGCGCGGATCGCCCGGGCGGCCAGGCCGTGGCCGAGGTTGAGGTGGTGGGCCGCCGCGAGCGCGGCGGCCGGCTCCGTGCGACCCGGCGCGTGCACGCCGGAGGCGTAGCCGAGGAAGGCCGACACCCACGGCTCGTTGAGCGTCGTCCACGTGCTGACGAGGTCGCCGAGCTCGCGGGCCAGCACCCCGGCGTACTCGGCGAAGCGCTCGGCGGTCTCGCGCACCGGCCAGCCGCCGGCGTCCTCGAGCGGCTGCGGCAGGTCCCAGTGGTAGAGCGTGACGACGGTGTCGACGTCGCGCTCGCGCAGACCGGTGAGCACCCGCTTGTAGAAGTCGAGCCCCTCCTGGCTGACCGCTCCCGAGCCGGTCGGCACGATCCTCGGCCAGGCGACGGAGAGGCGGTAGGCGTCGAGACCGAGGTCGGCGACGAGCTCGACGTCGCTCTCCCACCGGTGGTAGTGGTCGCACGCGACGTCGCCGGTGTCGCCGCCCATGATCATGCCCGGGGTGTGGCTGAAGGTGTCCCAGATGGAGGGGCCACGTCCCCCTTCGTCCACCGCCCCCTCGATCTGGTACGACGCGGTCGCGGCTCCCAGTCGGAAGCCGGCGGGCAGCCGGGCGGCGAGATCGGCGGGCGGGATGACGGGGTATCGCTCCATGGGGCCATCCTGCCGGTCGTAGGCTGGTGCCGTGACGCAAGAGAGCATGAGCACCAGCCCTGTCGACCTCGGCGCGACCGACCACGCCTTCGACGACCTCCTCCAGGCCAACCGCGACTTCGCCGAGGACTTCGCCCTCGCCGGCTTCGACGGCGTGGCCCGGGCCGGCGTCGCCGTGGTCACGTGCATGGACAGCCGCATCGACCCCCTGGGGATGCTCGGCCTGTCCCCCGGCGACGCGAAGATCTTCCGCAACCCCGGCGGGCGGGTCACCGCCGCCGCGCTCGAGGCGATCGTCCTCGCCGTGCACCTGCTCGGGGTCGAGCGCGTCCTCGTCGTGCCGCACACGCGGTGCGCGGTCGCCTCCTCGACGGAGGAGCAGCTGCGCGAGGCCGTCGCCGCCTCGGCCGGCATGGACGCGTCGTGGCAGGCCTTCAACGTCGTCACCGACCAGGTGCAGACGCTGCGCCAGGACGTCGCCGCGGTGCGCGCGCACCCCCTCGTCGCCGGGCGCGTGCGCGTCGGCGGCTTCATCTACGACGTCGACAGCGGGCTGCTGCAGCAGCACGTCTGACCGGGCCCGGGGCAGCCGCCCCGACCCCCAGGGTCAGAGCGCGAGGCGCTCCCGGACGACCCCGGCGAGCGCCTCGCCGACCTGCTGCGCGTGCTCCTGCGTCGGGGCCTCGACCATGACGCGCACGAGCGGCTCGGTGCCGGACTTGCGCATGAGGACACGACCCGAGCCGGCGAGGCCCGCCTCGTGCTCCTGCACCGCGCTGCGCACGCCCTCGTCGGTGTCGACGCGGGACTTGTCGACGCCCCCGACGTTGATGAGCACCTGGGGCAGCC
Organism: Janibacter melonis; assembly: GCF_003721155.3. Classification (NCBI taxonomy): domain Bacteria; kingdom Bacillati; phylum Actinomycetota; class Actinomycetes; order Micrococcales; family Intrasporangiaceae; genus Janibacter; species Janibacter melonis. The sequence goes on from NZ_CP044548.2 coordinate 1,727,218, forward strand.
GGGTCATGACGGAGGCCAGCTCGGCGAGCGGGCGCCCGGTCGCGGCCACCTGCGCGGCGATCATCAGACCGGTGAGCACGCCGTCGCCGGTCGTGCCGTGGTCGAGCATGATGACGTGCCCGGACTGCTCGCCGCCGAGCGAGTAGCTGCCGCGGCGCATCTCCTCGAGGACGTAGCGGTCGCCGACGCCGGTCTGCTTCACGGCGATGCCGGCCTCGCGCATGGCGTTGAGCAGACCGAGGTTGCTCATGACGGTCGCGACGAGCGTGTCGTCGGCGAGCCGGCCGCGCTCCTTGAGCGCGATCGCGAGCACCGCCATGATCTGGTCGCCGTCGACGACCTGACCCGTCGCGTCGACCGCGAGGCAGCGGTCGGCGTCGCCGTCGTGGGCGATGCCGAGATCGGCGCCGTGGGTGACGACGGCCTCCTGCAGCTGCTCGAGGTGGGTCGAGCCGTAGCCGTCGTTGATGTTGAGCCCGTCCGGGCTGGCGCCGATGACGTGCACCGTCGCGCCGGCGAGGCGGAAGACCTCGGGCGAGACCTCGCTCGCCGCCCCGTGCGCCGCGTCGAGGACGACCGTGAGGCCCTCGAGCGAGCCGGGGACCGCGAGGAGGAGGTGGCGGATGTAGCGCGCCCCGCCGTCGGCCATGACCTGGACGCGGCCGACCTCGGCGCCGGTCGGGCGCAGCGGCTCCTGGCCCATGCGGGCCTCGATCTCGTCCTCGACGGCGTCGGGCAGCTTGTGCCCGCCCCGGGCGAAGAACTTGATGCCGTTGTCGGGCATCGCGTTGTGCGACGCCGAGAGCATGACCCCGAAGTCGGCGTCGGTGTCGGCGGTGAGGTAGGCGATCGCCGGGGTCGGCAGGACGCCCGCGTCGTAGACGTCGACGCCGGCCGAGGCGAGCCCGGCGACGACGGCGGCGGAGAGGAACTCACCGGAGGCCCGCGGGTCGCGGCCGACGACGGCGCGGGGGCGGTGCCCGTGCTCGTGGTCGCGCCGTCGCAGGACGACGGCGGCGGCCTGTGCGAGGGAGAGGGCGAAGTCCGCGGTGATGACGTCGCCGTTGGCGAGCCCGCGCACGCCGTCAGTGCCGAAGATTCGTGCCATGTCGCTCTCGGTGCCTTCCAGTTGGGGATCGGCCCCCCGGCAGGCAGCCGGCGTGAGGACCTTGCGGCTCGCAGCACGATACCCGCGACCTAGGCTGGAGTCCTCCGCGACCCACGGCAGGTGGGCCGACGAGCAGGAAGGGCTCCGCCCGTGATCGACTTCCGCCCCTCCGCGGGCCCGACGCTCGGCGTCGAGTGGGAGCTGGCCCTCGTCGACGGCGACACCCTCGACCTCGTGCCGCGCGCCGACGACGTCGTCGCCGGCGTGGCCGAGGCCCTCGACGACGAGCACGTCTCCGCCCGCGTCCACCGCGAGCTGCTGAGCAACACCGTCGAGATCGTCACCGGCATCTGCGACGACGTGCCGCAGGTGAGCGCCGACCTCGACTCCTCGCTGCGCGCGCTGCGCCAGGTCACCGACCCGCTCGGTCTCGAGCTCATGTGCGCCGGCACCCACCCCTTCGCCCAGTGGCAGAGCCAGCAGGTGAGCGAGGGCGAGCGCTACGCCACCCTCATCGACCGCACGCGGTGGTGGGGCCGCCAGATGGTCATCTACGGCGTCCACGTCCACGTCGGCATCACCGACGCCGCGAAGGTGCTGCCCATCCTCAACGGCATGCTCACCTACGCCCCGCACCTCCAGGCGCTCTCGGCGTCCTCGCCCTTCTGGGCCGGCGAGGAGACCGGGTACGCGAGCAACCGCGCCCAGATGTTCCAGCAGCTGCCGACCGCCGGGCTGCCCTTCCAGTTCGACACGTGGCCGGAGTACGAGCGCTACGTCGACGACCTCATGATCACCGGGGTCATCGACGAGCTCAAGGAGATCCGCTGGGACATCCGCCCGGCGCCCCACCTCGGCACGCTCGAGATCCGCGTCTGCGACGGCATCCCGACGCTGCGCGAGCTCGCCGCGATCACCGCGCTCGTCCAGTGCCTCGTCGTGTGGCTCGACGACCGGCTCACCGACGGCGGCACCCTGCGCACGCTGCCGCCGTGGCACGTCCAGGAGAACAAGTGGCGCACCGCGCGCTACGGCATGGACTCGATCATCATCTGCGACGACCGCAACCGCGAGCGGCTCGTCACCGAGGACCTCGCCGACCTGCTCGAGCGCCTCGCCCCGGTCGCCCGCCGCCTCGGCTGCGAGACCGAGCTCGCCGACGTCGAGCAGATCACCCGCACCGGCGCGAGCTACCAGCGCCAGCTGCGCGTCGCGCAGGAGGAGGGCACCCTCGTCGGCGTCGCCCGCTCCCTCGTCGACGAGCTGCGCACCGGGCAGCCGGGTCGACCCGGCCTCGCCTGACCGAGGGCGAAGGGGGACGCGGGCCGACGGGAGACCCGTCAGTCCCGGCGGGCGCGGGCCTCACGGGCGCGCGCGGCCAGCCGGTCGTCGTCGGGGTAGCTGACCTCGACCAGGCTCAGCCCGTGCGCGGGCATGACCTTGACACGGGGGTCCCGCACCCCGGCGGTGAGCACCTCGAGGGGCCATCCGGTCCCCTGCCGGCCCTGCCCGACGGGCACGACGGCACCGACGAGAGCACGCACCATCGAGTGGCAGAAGGCGTCGGCGACGACGCGGCCCTCGACGAGCCCGTCCTCGGTGCGCCGCCACGAGTGCTCGACGAGTGTGCGGGTGGTCGTCGCGCCCTCGCGCCGCTTGCAGAAGGCGGCGAAGTCGCGCAGCCCGAGCATCGCCGTGGCCGCCTCGTCCATCGCCGCGACGTCGAGCGGCTCGCGCAGGGCGACGACGTCGTGACGTCGCAGCGGGTCGCGCCGGCCCGGGTCGTCGCCGATGAGGTAGCGGTAGCGCCGCTGCAGGGCGGAGAAGCGCGCGTCGAAGCCCTCGGGCGCCCGGGTCACGGCGTGCAGCGCGACATCCGGGGGCAGCATCCCGCGCAGCCGGGCGAGCAGGGCCTCCTGCGGGCTGCGTTCGCGACGGCCGCGTGCGGCCTCGAGCGCCTCCGGCGGCAGGTCGACGTGGCAGACCTGCCCGGCGGCGTGCACCCCGGCGTCGGTGCGCCCCGCGACGACGACACGGACCCCCGAGGTGCGGCAGATCGTCTCGAGCGCGCTCGTCAGCTCGCCCTCGACGGTGCGCAGGCCCGGCTGAGCAGCCCACCCCGCGAATCCCCCGCCGTCGTAGGCGAGGTCGAGGCGCAGGCGCACGACGAAGGGCCCCACCGCGTGGTGGGGCCCTTCGCCGTCGGCGGGTCGGGTCGAGGAGGGCAGAGCCATCTGACGAGACCGCGCCAGCGCGATCAGCGCTTCGAGTACTGCGGCGCCTTGCGCGCCTTCTTCAGACCAGCCTTCTTGCGCTCCGGGACGCGGGCGTCACGGGTGAGGAAGCCGGCCTTCTTGAGGGTGTCGCGGTTGAGCTCGGGGTCCACGCCGTTGAGGCTGCGGGCGACGCCGAGGCGGACCGCACCGGCCTGGCCGGAGGGGCCACCGCCGTGCACGCGGACGAGCACGTCGTAGGCGCCGTCGAGCTCGAGCACCGTGAAGGGCTCGGCGACGATCTGCTGGTGGACCTTGTTCGGGAAGTACTCCTCGAGCGTGCGCCCGTTGATCTTCCACTCGCCGGTGCCGGGGACGATCCGCACGCGGGCGATGGCCTGCTTGCGGCGCCCGGTGCCGGCGCCGGGGGCCGAGGCCGAGGGACGACGAGCCGGCTCGGCGTCGCCGACGGGGCCGTCGGACTCGGAGGTGTAGGAGGTGAGCTCGACGTCGTCGCCGAGCTGCTCGGTGGTGTCGGTGGTGTCAGCCACGTGTCAGTCCTTCGTCGTGATTCTGCGCGCGGCTTACTGCGCGACCTGGGAGATCGTGTAGGGGGTCGGCTGCTGGGCGCCGTGGGGGTGCTCCGCACCGGCGTAGACCTTGAGCTTGCTCAGCTGCTGGCGGCCGAGGGAGTTGCGGGGCAGCATGCCGCGGATCGCCTTCTCGACGGCGCGCTCCGGGTTCTTCTCGAGCAGCTCGGTGTAGGAGGTCGAGCTCAGACCACCCGGGTAGCCCGAGTGGCGGTAGGCGCGCTTCTGCTCGGCCTTGGAGCCGGTGAGCGCGACCTTGTCGGCGTTGATGATGATGACGAAGTCGCCGGTGTCGACGTGCGGGGCGAAGGTCGTCTTGTGCTTGCCGCGCAGGAGGATCGCAGTCTGGCTCGCGAGACGGCCGAGGACGACGTCAGTGGCGTCGATGACGTGCCACTGACGGGTGATGTCGCCCGCCTTGGGGGTGTAGGTACGCACAGGTGCAGCCTTTGTGTCGTGTCGTTCGGGGTACCCGACAATTCTACGGGCGGGCCGCACACCGCCCGAAATCGCGGGCGCACCCCCTGGAGCCCTACGGGCGAGCGGGATCCGGCGGACTCCGCCCGGCGCGACGCGCTTGCCCCGCCGCGGATCGCACACTTATTGTGCGATCCATGAGCACCCCGGGCACCCCCGACGGCTGGCGTCTGCTGGCCCACCCGCTGCGCACCCGCATCCTCGCGCACCTGCGGCTGCACGGCGGCTCGACGTCGGCGGAGCTGGCCCGGGCGCTCGGCACGAACTCGGGCGCCACGAGCTACCACCTGCGCACGCTCGCCGAGGGCGGGCTCGTCGAGGACACCGGTCTGGGCAACGCCAAGACCCGGGTCTGGGCCCTGCCCGACGAGGACGACGACGACCTCGTCGTCACCCGTGTCGGCACGGACGACGACGACCCGCTGAGCGCGCAGGACGAGGCCTGGCTGGCGCACGACCACGTCGAGCACCTCGCCGCGCGCGCCCATGCCTGGGTCGACGCCGCGCCGACGTGGCCCCTCGTGTGGCAGGAGGAGGCCGGTCTGCACGACCAGGCCGTGCTCGTCGACGAGGAGCAGCTCGTCGCGCTGCGCACCGAGGTCATGCGCACCCTCGAGCGCTACCGCCGGATCGGCGCGGGCACCCCGGGCGCGAAGCGCGTGGCCGTCACCCTCGCGGTGCACCCCGTCGACCGGACCCCGCGGTCATGACCGGCGAGCGCCCCCTCGACGAGGGGCCCTTCTTCCACGGCACGCGGGCCCCCCTTCGCCCCGGTGACCACCTCGTCGCCGGACGCCCCTCGAACTACCGCGCCGGCCTGACGATGCGCCACGTCTACATCACCTCGCTCGTCGACGGGGCCGCTCTGGCCGCCGAGCTCGCCGTGCTGCTCGGGCCGGAGGGCAGCGAGCCGCACGTCTACCGCGTCGAGCCCACCGGCCCCTACGTCGACGACCCGAACGTCACCGACAAGAAGTTCCCCGGCAACCCCACGCGCTCCTACCGCACGAGCGCCCCGGTCCTCGTCGTCGAGGAGGTCACGGGGTGGACCCGGCTCACGCCGGAGGCCCTCGACCTCTGGCGCGAGCGCCTGGCGGCTCTGAGCCAGGCCGAGATCATCAACTGATCCGGCCGGGTCGACGAAGGACCGTCACCTCGAGGTGACGGTCCTTCGTCGAACCATGCGAAGGGGGCGCCCCCTAGCTGCTCGTCGCCTGGCCGACGTGCGTGGCCGAGTCGTAGGAGAAGACGGTCTTCGCGCCGTCGGCCGGCACGGTGACGGTGATGTTGCCGCCCGTCGGCGACCCGCCGGCCCCGTAGCTCGTCGTCCACGACAGGTCGTGGGCAATCTTGAAGCTCCACGTACCCGCGGGGATCTTCGTCGTCGCCCACGTGTACGTGCCGTCGCCGTCCTTGTCCTGCAGCCACGGGCGCATGCACGCCGGCGACCAGTCGGCCGCGCAGCCGAGCTCGGACTGGTAGTCACCGGGCGCCGTGACGACCGGGCCGTCCTCGGACGTCGTCGCCCAGTGCGTCGTCGGGTCGTAGTAGAAGCTCACGGGGCCGTCGGTCTCGTAGGAGATGTTCGCGCCGTCGCGCTCCCCCTTCTCGCCGTAGTTCTCGGTCCACGTCCGGTCGAGCGCGGCCTTGAAGGCGTAGGGCCCGGCGGGGAGGGTGTAGCTGCCCTTCCAGATCGAGTCCTGCGGGTCCAGCGTCAGCTGCGCCTGGTCGCACCACGGCTCCCAGTCGGCGGCGCAGCCCATCTCCGAGTTGTGGGTGCCCGCGACGGCGACAGCACCGGGCTGCGTGGCCGGCGGGTCGCCGATCTCGGCCTCGGGCGCCGGGCCGGTGGCGGAGACGACGCTGGCCCAGTCGCTGTCGGCGGAGACCCGGCCCGCGGCGTCCTCGACGACGACGCGGTACTCGAGCATCGTCCCGAGCGCCATGCCCTCGACGTCGTGGAAGACGCGGTAGGGCGCGTTGTCGTCGGTGCCCACGGTGCGCCAGGTCTTCGTGCCGACCGGGCGGTAGAGGACGGTGGCCTGGGCGAAGGTCCCCGAGGTGACGTCGGCGGAGATCTCCGCGCGCCCGCCGACGGCGTGGTCGGTGCCGGCGTTCAGCTCGACCGTCGGCGCCGCGGTGCCGGTCGAGATCGTCCGGTTGGCCTTCCACACGCGCACCGACAGCGGAGGCACGGTGACGCTCACACGGCCGTCGGCGCCGGGGCGCACCGACGGGGCGCCCGGCGTCACCGGGGTGAAGAGCGCGCCGTCGTAGCGACCCTTGCCGGCGCGGGCCGACCCCTTCGTCCACGTCGCGAAGCTCGCGGTCTGCGTCGTCGTCGAGTTGTTCGCCGCGACGACGTACTCGATCTTCTTCGACGCGTCGAGACGGGACACGGCGAAGATGCCGGCGTCGTCGGAGGCGTACCGCGCGACCTGCGCCCCGTCGGCGAGCGCGGGGTGCTTCGCGCGCATCCGGGAGAGCTCGGCGACGTGGCGGTAGAGCGGGTGGGTGCGCGAGTAGCGGTCGCGCGATCCCTCCGGCCCGGCGAGGACGTCCTCGGCGTTGTAGATCGAGGTCTTGCTGGCGAACATGTCCTGGCGCGCGAGCTGGTCGCCGCCGGTGCCGATGAAGCCCTGCTCGTCGCCGTAGTACGTCACCGGGTTGCCGCGGGTGGTGAACATCAGGCTCTGCGCGAGGCGCACGCGGGCGAGGTGCTGCTTCTCGTCCGTGCTCGAGTCCTTCAAGAACATCGAGGCGCGGCCCATGTCGTGGTTCCCGAGGAAGGTCGGCAGCTGGTAGGCGTTGCTGTCCGCATCGGTGTACCAGTCGTCCTTGGCGAAGAAGTCGGCGAGCGTCGCGGCCGACTTCCCCTTCGCGAAGTCGACGCCCTGCTGCTGGAAGCCGAAGTCGAGGGTGGCCTGGAGCTTGCCGCGGGTCGTGTACTCCGACATGACCGCGGGGTTGCCGTCGTAGACCTCGCCGAAGGCGAAGAAGTCGTCGTTCTTCTTCTGCGCGTGGGTGAGCAGGTCGGGCATGAACTGCTGCCAGAACTCGAGGTTGACGTGCTTGACGGTGTCGATCCGGAAGCCGTCGATGCCGAAGTCGGCCCACTGCTTGTAGATCTCGCCCATGCCCTCGACGACCTCGGGGCGCTCGGTGAAGAGGTCGTCGAGACCGATGAAGTCGCCGTACGTCGAGCTCTCGCCGGCGAAGGTCGAGTCACCGCGGTTGTGGTACATCAGCGGGTCGTTGAGCCACGCCGGGACCTTGACGTCCTTCTCCGCGGGACGCACGAAGGGGGTGTACGGGAAGGACGTGCGGTCCATCGCCGGCCACTGCGAGGCGGGCTTGCCGACGAAGTCGCGGTCGTCGAAGGCCGTGCCGCTCGTGTCGGTGTACGGCGAGGACTTCTTGCTCTTGTACGTGTACGCGCCCTCCTCGTAGTCGATGACGTCCGCGGTGTGGTTGGTGATGATGTCGAAGAAGACCTTCATCCCCTTCTTGTGCGCGGCGTCGATGAGGGTCTTCATCTCGGCGTTCGTGCCCAGGTGCGGGTCGATCTGGGTGAAGTCGGTGATCCAGTACCCGTGGTAGCCCGCGCTCTCCTCGCCGGCCTTGCCCTGCACCGGCTTGTTCTTGAAGCTCGGGGTGAGCCAGATCGCGGTCGTCCCCATGCCCTTGATGTAGTCGAGCTTGCCGGTGAGGCCCTTGAGGTCACCCCCGTGGTAGAAGGCCTTGTCGCTCGGGTCGTACCCGGTGCTCAGGCGCCCGCCGGTGAGCCCCCCGCGGTCGTTGGCGGTGCTGCCGTTGGCGAAGCGGTCGGCCATGACGAAGTAGAAGCGCTCGCGCCCCAGCGGCCCGCGCAGCGAGTCGGCGGCGGCCTTCTTGTCCGCGCTGCTCGTCGCCCCGGCGAGGCCGAGCGGCGTCATGGTGGTGACGTGGCTCGTCTCGTCGTAGCTCACCCGCAGCCGGGCCGGGCCCTCGAGCACGAGCGGCACGTTCGAGCCGTCCTTGACGCCCCCGGCGCCGTAGTTCTCGGCCCACCCGTCGTCGATGGCGACCTTGTACTCGTAGCTGCCGGCGGGCAGCGAGATCGTCGCCGACCACGTCTTCCCGGAGGCATCCTGGACGAGGTGGGCCTTCGCGCACGCGGGGTCCCAGTCGGCGGCGCAGCCGAGCTCGTCCTGCAACGAGCCGACGAGGGTGACGCTGCTCGGCTCGGCGGCGCTGGCGGGGGCGGACAGGGCGAAGGGGGCGGCCGCGAGGGCGATCGCGAGGGCTGCGGCGTGGGGGCGTCGGACCATGGGGTGCTCCTTGCGGGTCGCCCTCGCCGTCGAGGGCAGTCGGGCGGAGCGTAGGCCCGCCGTGACCTGCGGCGACAGGTGATCGCGGACTTCTTGGACAACCCTTTACCGAGCAGCCCTCCCGGGCACGACGAAGGGGTGAGCCCCCGCTGCTGCGGGAGGCTCACCCCTTCGTCAGGTGAGGGCCTGGGTCAGGCCTTCTCGCCCTCGGTCGACTCCGTCGACTCGGTGGCCTCGGTCGAGTCCGTGGCCTCGGCCGCGGGGGCCTCGGTCTCGGTCGTCCCGTCCGTGGTCTCCGGCGCGTCCTGCGCCTCCTCGTCCTTGGCCGAGCGCGCGGTGGCGGCCTCTGCCTCGGCGACGACGGCGCGCTTGGGCTTGGCGGAGACGGGCTCGCGCACGAGCTCGATGACGCACATGGGGGCGTTGTCGCCCTTGCGCGGCGCGATCTTCGTGATGCGGGTGTAGCCGCCCTCGCGGTCGGTCATGTCGGGCGCGATCTCGGTGAAGAGACGGTGCACGACACCCTTGTCCTTGACGACCGTCATGACCTTGCGACGGGCGTGCAGGTCACCGCGCTTGGCGAAGGTGACGAGACGCTCGGCGAGCGGGCGCAGACGCTTGGCCTTGGCCTGCGTCGTCGTGATCTGGTCGTGCTCGAAGAGCGACTGGGCCAGGTTGCCGAGCATGAGGCGCTCGTGCGCCGGGCCGCCACCCAGACGACGTCCCTTGGTGGGGGTGGGCATGGTGATTCTCCTTGAGTTGCAAGCCGACCCGGACGGGTCAGGCCGTCGGGTGGGTCAGAGCTGCTCGTCCTCGACGAAGGACTGGTCGTCCTCGTAGTCCTCGTCGCCGTAGCTGTCGACGATCTGGCTCGGGTCGAAGCCGGGAGGGCTGTCCTTGAGGGCCATGCCCATGCCGTGCAGCTTGGCCTTGACCTCGTCGATCGACTTCGCGCCGAAGTTGCGGATGTCGAGCAGGTCGGCCTCGCTGCGACCGACGAGCTCGCCGACGGTGTGGATGCCCTCGCGCTTGAGGCAGTTGTAGGACCGGACGGTGAGGTCGAGGTCCTCGATCGGCAGCGCCATGTCCGCGGCGAGCGCGGCGTCGGTCGGCGACGGGCCCATGTCGATGCCCTCGGCCTCGACGTTGAGCTCACGGGCCAGGCCGAAGAGCTCGACGAGCGTCTTGCCGGCGGAGGCCATGGCGTCGGCCGGGGTCATCGAGCTCTTCGTCTCGACGTCGACGACGAGACGGTCGAAGTCGGTGCGCTGCTCGACACGGGTCGCCTCGACCTTGTAGGTCACGGCGAGGACCGGGCTGTAGATGGAGTCGACCGGGATGCGGCCGATCTCCTGCTCGCCGGACTTGTTCTGCTGGGCCGAGACGTAGCCGCGGCCGCGCTCGACGGTGAGCTCCATCTCGACGGAGCCCTTGTCGTTGAGCGTCGCGATGTGCAGGTCCGGGTTGTGGACCTCGACGCCGGCCGGCGGGTTGATGTCCGCGGCGGTGACGGGGCCGGAGCCGGTCTTGCGCAGGTACATGACGACCGGCTCGTCGTTCTCCGAGGAGACGACGAGGCTCTTGAGGTTGAGGATGATCTCGGTGACGTCCTCCTTGACCCCCGGGATCGTGGAGAACTCGTGGAGCACGCCGTCGATCCGGATGGAGGTGAGGGAGGCACCCGGGATGCTGCTCAGCAGGGTGCGACGCAGGGAGTTGCCCAGCGTGTAGCCGAAGCCCGGCTCGAGGGGCTCGATGACGAACCGCGAGCGGTTGTCGGCGACGACGTCCTCGCTGAGGGTGGGGCGCTGTGCGATGAGCACGGTTGTTCCTTCCCACGGGCGACCGCTATATGACGCCTCGTGATGCTGCCGGTGCGACCCGGCTGGTCGTCGCGCATCGGTCCGCGACGACGACCCTGGTGGTCCTCGGACCGGGGGCTCCCCCTTCGCCTCAGGGACGAAGGGGGAGCCACCCGGCAGATCCGAGGATCAGTTCTTCGAGTAGAGCTCGACGATCAGCTGCTCGGTGAGCGGGGTGTCGATCTGCTCACGGGTCGGCAGCTGGTGCACGAGGATCTTCAGGCTGCCCGGGACGACGTGGAGCCACGCCGGGACGGGACGCTCGCCGAAGGTCTCACGCGCGAGCTGGAAGGGGAAGGTCTCGACGGACTGCTTGCGCACCGTGACGATGTCGTACTGCTCGACGCGGTGGCTGGGGACGTCGGTCCGCACGCCGTTGATCTCGAAGTGACCGTGGGTCACGAGCTGACGCGCGTGACGACGGGTCCGGGCTAGACCGGCGCGGTAGATGACGTTGTCGAGACGCGACTCGAGGATGATGAGCAGGTTCGAGCCGGTCTTGCCGGGGCGGTTGGCCGCCTCCTTGTAGTACCGGACGAACTGCTTCTCCATGACGCCGTAGGTGAAGCGGGCGCGCTGCTTCTCCTGGAGCTGGGTGAGGTACTCCTTCTCCTGGATCCGGCGACGGCCGTGCTGGCCGGGCGGGAAGGGACGGAGCTCGAAGTTCTTGTCGCCGCCGACGAGGTCGAGCTTGAGGCGACGGGACTTCTTGGTGATGGGGCCGGTGTAACGAGCCATGGTCTATATCTCCTAGGTTCCCGTGCTCAGACGCGACGGCGCTTGGGCGGACGGACCCCGTTGTGCGGGCTGGGCGTGACGTCGCTGATCGCGCCGACCTCGAGGCCGGCAGCGGTCAGGGAGCGGATCGCGGTCTCACGACCGGAGCCCGGGCCCTTGACAAAGACGTCGACCTTGCGCATGCCGTGCTCCATGGCGCGACGCGCGGCGGCCTCGGCGGCCATCTGCGCGGCGTAGGGGGTCGACTTGCGCGAGCCCTTGAAGCCCACCTGGCCGGCGGAGGCCCAGGAGATCACCGCACCGGTCGGGTCGGTGATGGAGATGATCGTGTTGTTGAACGTGCTCTTGATGTGGGCCTGGCCCACGGCGACGTTCTTCTTGACCTTGCGACGCACCTTGGCGCCGGAACGGGTCTTGGGGGGCATTACTTACCAACCTTCTTCTTGCCGGCGACGGTGCGCTTCGGGCCCTTGCGGGTGCGCGCGTTGGTCTTGGTGCGCTGACCGCGCACGGGCAGACCGCGACGGTGACGCAGACCCTCGTAGGTGCCGATCTCGACCTTGCGGCGGATGTCGGCGGCGACCTCGCGGCGGAGGTCACCCTCGAGCTGGCAGTTGGCCTCGAGCCAGTCGCGCAGGGCGACGAGCTGGGTGTCGTCGAGGTCCTTGACGCGGGTGCTCGGGTCGACGCCGGTGGCGGCGAGGGCCTTCTGCGAGGTCGTGCGACCGACGCCGAAGATGTAGGTCAGTGCGACCTCGGCGCGCTTCTCGCGCGGGAGGTCCACTCCAACAAGACGTGCCATCTTGTGGTGTTTCCTTGTCTGTGCATCCGGAGGTCGTGGTGCAGCACCGGTCCGAGGAGCTCTCCCCGCACCTGGGCGGGGTCCTGCGGTCCTCGGCCTCCGGGCCGAGGGTGACGTCCTGCGCGGCGCGACTGCGCCGCCAGATCCGGCCGCGAGGCGGCCTTCTTCAGGGGTCGGGTGCTGCGTGCGGTGTGTACGTGTCGTGAAGCTCTATGACGTGGTGCTGGGCCCGTGAGGGCCCGGGTGGGTCGCGATCAGCCCTGGCGCTGCTTGTGGCGCAGGTTCTCGCAGATCACCATGACCCGACCGTTGCGGCGGATCACCTTGCACTTGTCACAGATCTTCTTGACGCTCGGCTGAACCTTCACTGCCAACTCGTCCTTGGTCGATCTGTCCCGAGCCCCAGATGGGTGCCGGGTCGTACATGCGTCGTGTCGGGTGGCCCGACCGTCAGCGGTAGCGGAAGACGATGCGGCCGCGGGTCAGGTCGTACGGGCTGAGCTCGACGACAACCTTGTCCTCGGGGAGGATCCGGATGTAGTGCTGACGCATCTTGCCCGAGATGTGGGCGAGAACCTTGTGACCGTTCGTCAGCTCGACCCGGAACATCGCGTTCGGGAGTGCTTCGACGATCGTGCCCTCGACCTCGATGACACCGTCCTTCTTGGCCATATCCTCTCAATCCGTGTGATTGGGGCCCTCTGGATGAGGACGCCCGGGGACGCCCCGTGCGCGCAGCACGCACACGAGAGCGACGCCCCATCCTACGGGACCGGGTGAGGACCCACGAAATCGGGTGAGCGTCAGCGGCGGGGCGCCCACCTCACGAGATGGTGACGATCCTCTCGAGCCCCCGGGGCTCGGCTTGCCCCGCCGGGGGCGTCGATGACACACGTGGAGGTCGGCCGCGACGCACCCCTTGCCCGCACGTGGCCGTCGACGACCCGGAAGGTACCCGTGGACGCTTTTGCCCGCAGGCTCGGACTGCGCACCCAGCCGACGATCTTCTTCACCTCGGCAGGACTCATGGTCCTGCTGCTCGCGGCCCTCCTGATCTTCCCCGACCAGCTCGGGTCCGCCTTCGGCGCCGGACGCGAGTGGGTGGTGACGAACCTCGGCTGGTACTTCATCTTCGGCGTGACGGCCTGGCTGGTCACCCTCCTCGTCGTGGCCTTCGGCCCGTACGGCCAGATCACCCTCGGCGACCCCGACGACCGCCCTGACTACTCCTTCCTCTCGTGGTTCGCGATGCTCTTCGCCGGGGGCATCGGCACGGTGCTGATGTTCTGGGGGGTCGCCGAGCCAATCTCTCACCTCTCCGACCCCCCGCTCGGGGCCGACCCCTACACGCCGGCTGCCGCGCAGGACGCGATGGACGTCGCGCTCTACCACCTGAGCCTGCACACGTGGGCGATCTTCGCCCTGCCCGGCCTGGCCTTCGCGTACTTCATCCACCGTTACCACCTGCCGGTCCGGGTCAGCTCGGTCTTCTACCCGCTCATCGGTGAGCGCATCTACGGACCGCTGGGCCGGGGGATCGACGTCCTCGCGATCCTCGGCACGCTCTTCGGCGTCGCGGTCTCGATCGGCCTCGGCACCCAGCAGATCGGGGCCGGCCTCGGCGCGCTCTTCGGCTGGGAGAACTCCACGACCCTTCAGGTCGTCGTCATCGCCGTGCTCACCACCGTGGCGACCGGCTCGATCGTCGCGGGGCTCGACCGGGGCATCAAGCTGCTCTCGAACCTCAACATCGCCATGGCGGTCGGGCTCATGCTCTTCGTCTTCCTCGCGGGGGGCATGACGCTCTTCCTCACGCGTGAGCTCTTCGAGACGCTCGGGAGCTATCTCACCTCCCTGCCGCGCCTCGCGCTCTGGCAGGACGCCCTGGCCGACGAGACCGGCGACGGATGGGGCTGGCAGGCGGGCTGGACCGTCTTCTACTGGGCGTGGACCGTCAGCTGGGCACCCTTCATGGGGATCTTCCTCGCTCGCATCTCGAAGGGGCGCACCATCCGGGAGTTCGTGCTCGGGGTCCTGCTCGCGCCCTCCGCCTTCACCCTCGTGTGGTTCGTGACCTTCGGCTGGTCGGCCATGTCCCTCGACGGCATGGACGGCACGCAGGGACCCATCTCGGCGGCCGTGGCCGACAGCGTGCCGCTGGCGATGTTCGAGCTCTTCGAGTCCTACCCGCTGACGACCGTGCTCCAGGGACTCGGCGTGGTCATCGTCGCTCTCTTCTTCGCCACGAGCGCCGACTCGTCCTCCCTCGTCGTCGACATGCTCTGCACCGGAGACGGGGAGGCCGGACCGGTCCGCCAACGCCTCTTCTGGGGCCTGTCCCAGGGCGCGCTCGCCGCGCTCCTGCTCGTCCTGGCGGGCGACGCAGGGCTCACCGCGCTGCAGGAGGTCATCACCGTCGTCGGGCTGCCGATGTTCACGTTGATGTTCCTCGCCGGCATCGGCCTCGTCGTGGCCCTGCGCAAGGAGCGCCTGCGCTACGTCACCCAGGTCGTCGGGCTGCCCCCCGAGGCGGCAGAGGCCGGCCAGGAAGCCCTCGACCGCGGCGAGATCCTCACCGAGGGCTCGCAGGCTCAGGCCGAGCCGAGGTCGCGGGCGTAGGCGTCGAGCACCCGGCGAGCGGCGTCGACGGCGCTCACGCGACCCGAGGCGACGTCCTCGCCGACGTCGGCGACGACCTCGCGGACCGCGGGGCTGCGCCGGACCCCGTCGCGCAGCTCGGCGTCGACCATCGCCCACATCCAGCTCGTCTGCTGCTCGCGGCGCCGGGCCTCGAGCGAGCCGTGCTCGGTGAGGTAGGCGCGGTGGTCGAGGACCGCCTGCCACACCTCGTCCAGACCGGCGCCGGTCTGGGCGCTGCACGTGAGGACCGGGGGTCGGCGGGCAGAGGGGTCGGGGTTCATGAGGCGCATCGCGCCGCTCAGCTCGCGGGCGGCGACGCGGGCGTCGCCCTCGTGCGGCCCGTCGGCCTTGTTGACCGCGATGACGTCGGCCATCTCGAGGATGCCGCGCTTGATGCCCTGGAGCTGGTCGCCGCCGCGGGCGAGGGCGAGCAGGAGGAAGGTGTCGACCATCTCGGCGACGGCCACCTCGGACTGGCCGACGCCGACGGTCTCGACGAGCACGACGTCGAAGCCCGCGGCCTCGAGCACGAGCATCGACTCCCGGGTGGCCCGGGCGACACCGCCGAGGTGGCGGCCCGACGGCGAGGGCCGCACGAAGGCGTCCTCGGTGCTCGTCAGGCGCGCCATCCGGGTGCGGTCGCCGAGGACAGAGCCGCCGGTGCGCGAGGACGAGGGGTCGACGGCGACGACCGCGACCCGGTGGCCCTGCTCGACGAGCCGGGTGCCCAGGGCGTCGATGAAGGTCGACTTGCCGGCCCCCGGGATGCCGGAGATGCCGACGCGCACTCCCCCGCCGGTCTCGGGCGCGATCTGCTCGAGCAGGGCTCGAGCCTGGTCGCGGTGGTCGGGGCGCGAGGACTCGACGAGGGTGATCGCCCGGGCGACGTGCGCGCGCGAGCGCGCCCGCACCCCGGCGACGAGATCGGCGACCGGGTCAGGCATCGCCCGACGCACGCTCCTGCAGCCGCGCGACGAGACGCACCGCCGCGTCGGCGATGACGGTCCCGGGCGGGTAGATGTCGTCGGCCCCCGCGGCCCGCAGCTCCTCGAAGTCCTGGTCGGGGATGACCCCGCCGACGACGATCATGAGGTCCTGGCGCCCCAGGGCGTCGAGCTCGCGGCGCAGCGCCGGCACGAGGGTCAGGTGCCCCGCGGCCAGCGAGCTCACCCCGACGACGTGCACGTCCGCCTCGACCGCCTGACGGGCGACCTCGGCCGGGGTCTGGAAGAGCGGGCCCACGTCGACGTCGAAGCCGAGATCGGCGAAGGCGGTCGCGATGACCTTCTGCCCGCGGTCGTGCCCGTCCTGGCCCATCTTCGCGACGAGGATGCGCGGGCGACGCCCCTCCTGCTGCTCGAAGTCCTCGACGGCGGCCTGGGCCTCTCGCACCGAGCCGCTCCCCTTCGCCTCGTCGCGGTACACACCCGAGATCGTACGGATCTGGGCGGTGTAGCGGCCGTAGACCTCCTCGAGCGCGGCCGACATCTCTCCGACCGTCGCCTTGGCGCGCGCCGCGTCGATGGCGAGCGCGAGGAGGTTGGTCTCCATGTCGCCGCCGTCGGCCCGGGCGGCCTGCGTGAGCGCCGCGAGCGCGGCCTGCGTCTCCTCCTCGTCGCGCTCGGCGCGCAGGCGCTCCAGGCTCGCGACCTGGCTCGCGCGCACCGCGGCGTTGTCGACCTTGAGCACCTCGATCGGCTCGTCCTCGTCGACGGGGTAGGTGTTGACGCCGATGACCGGCTGGGCCCCGGAGTCGATGCGCGCCTGGGTGCGGGCGGCCGCCTCCTCGATGCGCATCTTCGGGATCCCGGCCTCGATCGCCTTCGCCATGCCGCCGGCCGCCTCGACCTCCTCGATGTGCGCCCACGCCCGCTGCGCGAGGTCGTGGGTGAGCCGCTCGACGTAGGCGCTGCCGCCCCAGGGGTCGATGACGCGGCAGGTGCCCGACTCCTGCTGCAGGACGATCTGGGTGTTGCGGGCGATCCGCGCGGAGAAGTCGGTCGGCAGCGCGATCGCCTCGTCGAGCGCGTTCGTGTGCAGGCTCTGCGTGTGGCCCTGGGTGCTCGCCATCGCCTCGACCCCGGTGCGCACGACGTTGTTGAAGACGTCCTGCGCGGTGAGGCTCCAGCCGGAGGTCTGGCTGTGGGTGCGCAGCGAGAGCGACTTGGGGTTGCTCGGCTCGAAGCCCTCCTGCACGAGCCGGGCCCACAGCAGCCGGGCGGCCCGCAGCTTGGCGACCTCCATGAAGAAGTTCATCCCGATGGCCCAGAAGAAGGACAGCCGCGGGGCGAAGCGGTCGACGTCGAGCCCCGCGTCGCGCCCGGCGCGGATGTACTCGACGCCGTCGGCGAGCGTGTACGCGAGCTCGAGGTCCTGCGTCGCCCCGGCCTCCTGCATGTGGTAGCCGGAGATCGAGATCGAGTTGAAGCGCGGCATCCGCCGGCTGGTGAAGGCGAAGATGTCGGAGATGATCCGCATCGACGGCTCGGGCGGGTAGATGTAGGTGTTGCGGACCATGAACTCCTTGAGGATGTCGTTCTGGATGGTGCCGCTCAGCTGCTCCGGGCTCACCCCCTGCTCCTCGGCCGCGACGACGTAGAGCGCGAGGACCGGCAGGACAGCGCCGTTCATCGTCATCGACACCGACATCTGGTCCAGCGGGATCCCGTCGAAGAGGGTGCGCATGTCGTAGATGGAGTCGATCGCCACGCCGGCCATCCCGACGTCTCCCTCGACCCGGGGGTGGTCGGAGTCGTAGCCACGGTGGGTCGCGAGGTCGAAGGCGACCGAGAGCCCCTTCTGCCCGGCGGCGAGGTTGCGCCGGTAGAAGGCGTTGGACTGCTCGGCCGTCGAGAAGCCCGCGTACTGCCGGATCGTCCACGGCTGGTTGACGTACATCGTCGGGTAGGGGCCGCGCAGGTAGGGCGCGGCGCCGGGCACGGTGCCGAGGAAGTCCAGGCCCGCGGTGTCGGCCTCGGTGTAGACGGGCGCGACGGTGATGTGCTCGGGGGTCTGCCACCCGTCGGCCGCGCCGGGCACCTGCTCGAGCAGCTCGGCCCAGCGGGCGGCGGCGTCCTCGCCGGGCAGGCCCTCGCCGAGCGAGGCGGTGGACAGGTCGGGGATCGCGCTCATCGGGCGTCTCCATCCGTCGTCGTGGTCACGTCGTCCCCGGCCCCGAGCCGGGTCAGCAGGTCGGAGAGGAGGGCGACGACGTCGACGCCCTCACGGGCCTCGACGACGCCGTGGTCGCCCTCGCCGAGCTCGCCCGCCCGTCCGGCGAGCACGACGTGCTCGACGCCGGCCCCGCGCAGCGCGGCGAGGACCTCGAGCCCGTGCTCGGCGTTGACCCGGGGCGAGGTCGCGAGGACGGCGACCGGCAGGGCGCTGTCGCGGGCCTCCGCAGCGGCCGTGTCGGCGTCGGCGCCGTCGACGAGACGGGCGCCGATGCCGGCGACGGCGAGCAGGTTCGTCGCGAAGGTCTGACGGGCCCCGAAGTCCCGGCGGCTGCCGGGGCTGACGACGAGCACCGTCGGGTCGTCGAGCCGGGCGGCCCGGGCGCGCAGACGCTCGAAGACCTCGCCGTCGCGGTGGCGGGGCAGACCCCCCGACGGGGGCTGGGGGCGGGGTGCGCGCTGCAGCGGCGTCTCGCCGGCGAGCGGGAAGGTGGAGGTGCCGGTGAGCGGGACCTGCCGGGTCGTGAGGCCGCGCAGGCGCTCCTGCCACATCGCCTCGAGCCCGCGGGCGAGCGAGCCGTCGGCGAGTGCTGCCGCCACTCCCCCGGACGCGTCGAGCTCGCCGAGCCGCGCCCAGGCGCGCTCGGCCATCTCGTCGGTGAGGGCCTCGACGTACCAGGAGCCACCGGCGGGGTCGGCGACGGCCGCGACGTGGCTCTCGAGCGCGAGCAGGCTCTGGGTGTTGCGGGCCAGACGCCGGGAGAAGGCCTCCGGCAGCCCGAGCGGGGTGTCGTAGGGCAGCACGGTGATGGCGTCGGCGCCGCCGACGCTCGCGCCGAGACAGGCGATCGTGCCGCGCAGGACGTTGACCCAGGGGTCGGTCGCGGTGAGCATCCGGCCCGAGGTCACGGCGTGGACGCGCGCCGCCCGGGCCCGCTCCGGCACGTCGGCGAGCTCGCCGACGCGGGCCCACACCCGCCGCAGGGCGCGCAGCTTGGCGATCGTCGTGAACTGGTCGGCGGTCACGGCGACGCGCACGTCGATGCTCGCGAAGGCCTCGGCGGCGCCGACCCCCTGCTCCTCGAGCGCGCGGACGTAGGCGACCGCGGTGGCCACGGCGAGCGCGACCTCCTCGACGTCGTGCGCCCCGGCGTCGTGGTAGACGCGGGTGTCGACGGTGAGGGCGCGCACGTCCGTCAGCGCTGCCGCGCGGGTGACGAAGGGGGCGAGCCCGGCGAGGTCGGCGGCTCCCCCGGTCGCCGCTGCGGCGCCGAGCGGGTCCAGCCCGAGACCGGAGCCGGGGGCGAGCTCGGGCGCGGCCTCGAGGAGGTCGAGCAGCGCCGCGGCCGCAGGCCGCTGGGCGATCGTCGAGGAGACGACGACGGGGGCCATGCCGAGGTGGACGCCGTCGAGCGCCCTGGCGAGATCAGCGGGCTCGAGGTGGCCGTCCCCGACCGCGAGCCACAGCGAGGTGACACCCCGCTCGAGGTCGACGAGGGCCGCGCGGCTCGTCGCCGCCGCGTCTCCCCCTTCGTGCAGGGCGCGCACGTCCCACGGCTGGTCGGGCCGGCGCGGGCCGGTGCCGCGGGTGAAGGGCATGGCCCCGGGCACCCCGAGCGGTCGCTCCTGCGCGGGCCGGGTGTAGAGCGGGCGCACGACGACGCCGTCGGGCAGGGTCGTCGACAGCGCCTCGACCGCCTCGTCGGGTCCGAGCGCGTCGTCCTCGGCGCGGCTCTTGCCGACGACCTGCGCGGCCAGCTCGCGCCAGCGTGCCTCGTCGGTGGGCGCGAAGCCCTCGGCCAGCGGCATGACCTCGGTCGGCCGGGCAGACATCATGTGCGCATCGCTCCTCGGGGGCGGCTCGGACGGCTCCTGCGCGCATGCCGGGCAGCGGCGGGACGTCGTCAGGCTACCGGCGGGCGGACCGGTCCAGACTGAGAGATCCCGCACAGCGGCACGGCCCTGGCGGGTCGGCGGGACACCCGCCTCCGGCACCCGTCCGGCTCACCCGTCGACGGGCCCGCGGACGACCTCGGCCTCGTAGGCGGCGCGCAGCCGCTCGCTCGCTCGCGGCCCGGTCGCGGGCGGCAGCGGCGTACCGAGGTGGGCGGCGCGCAGCTCGTCCATGAGCTCGGCGACGAGAGCGGGCCCGCCCTCCTCGAGCAGCCGCTGGCGCACGGTGAGCTCTGGCGACGTCTCGCGGTGCGCCCGCCCCCACGTGCCGAGCGCGACGAGCACGGGCAGGGTCTGGATGCCGGCCTCGGTGAGGGAGTACCTGGCGCGGTGACCGCGCCCGGCGTCCTCGCGCACGAGGAGGCCCGCGGCGACGAGGTCGCGCAGCCGGGCGGCGAGGACGTTGCTCGCGATGCCCTCGAGCGACCCGGAGAGCAGCTCGCGGAAGTACCGACGGTCGCCGAAGATCATGTCGCGCAGGACGACGGCGCTCCACGGGTCGCCGAGCACCTCGACCCCCCGGTTGATCGGGCAGCCCGATCTCGGCTCGGTGCGCATCGTCCCCCTTCGTCCCGCTCGTCCGGCAAGTGGTTGCGCTGCGCAATCACCCTACTCTACGGTGGGGAGCGGTTGCGCATCGCAACCACCTGACCGGCAGGAGCGCCATGTCCGAGGTCGTCGTCACCCAGCTGAGCGTCTCGCTCGACGGCTACGCCACGGGCGAGCCGCAGACCCTCGAGCAGCCCATGGGTCATGCCACCGGCCGTCTCCACGAGTGGATGATGCCGCCCGGCCAGCCCGGGGGCGGGAGGGCCCGCGACGGCGTCGACGGGGCCTTCGCCGCGCTCGGGTGGGACGGCTCGGTCGGCGTCGAGATCATGGGGCGGCGCAAGTTCGGGCCGCAGACCGGGCCGTGGACCGACGAGCAGTGGCAGGGGTGGTGGGGGCCGCGCCCTCCCTTCGAGACCCCCGTCGTCGTCCTCACCCACCACCCGAGACCGACCCTGCACCTCGAGGGGGGCACGAGCTTCCACTTCGTCGACGCCTCCCCCGCCGAGGCGCTCGAGGTCGCCCGCGGGCTCGCCGACGGGCGTGACGTGCGCGTCGGCGGCGGCCCGAGCACGGTGCGCGACTTCGTCGCCGCCGGCCTCGTCGACCGGATGCACGTCGTCGTCGTGCCCGTCCTCCTCGGCCGCGGGGTCTCCCTCTGGGAGGGGCTCGAGGGTCTCGAGGAGCGCTACGACGTCGAGACCGTGGTCTCGCCCGCCTCGGGCGTGAGCCATCTGACCTTCGTGACGAAGCACTGACAGGAGAGCGGCATGGGACGGCTGATCTACGCGATGACCACCACCCTCGACGGGTTCGTCGACGACGCGGGCGAGGCCACCGAGCCCGACCGCGAGCTGCACGAGCACTTCAACCGGATGCAGGAGCGGCTCGTCCTCGACGTCTACGGGCGTCGGATGTGGGAGACGATGCGCTACTGGCAGGACCCGCCCGCCGAGGACCTCGAGGTCCCCTACGTGCGCGAGTACACGCAGGCCTGGCAGGACACCGACCGGGTCGTCGTCTCGCGCACCCTCACGTCGCTCGACGCGCCGCGGACCACCCTGTGGCCCGAGCTCGACGTCGACCGCCTGCGAGCCCTCGTCGCCGAGGCCGACGGCGACGTCTCCGTCGGCGGGCCGACCCTCGCGGGCGCCGCCCTGCGCGCCGGCCTCGTCGACGAGGTGAGCGCGTACGTCGGGCCTCGGGTGGCGGGCGCCGGGTCGCGCCGCTTCGTGCCCGAGGGCCTGCCCCTCGAGCTGCGCCTGCGCGAGACCGAGCGCTTCGCGAGCGGCGTCGTCGCCCTCGTCTACGACGTCGTCGGCGGGGGCACGCGGTGAGCGCCGAGCAGGAGGTGCGGGCGCTGCTCGACGAGCGGGTCGCCGCGGTCGCCGCGAAGGACCCCGCTCCCCTGCTCGCCCGCATGGCCGACGAGCTCGACAGCTTCGGCGTCACCCCGCCGCACCGGGTCCGGGGTCGCGAGGCCATGGCGGCCGGCCTGGAGGCGTGGTTCGCCGGGTACGCCTCCGACATCGGGTACGCGGTGCACGAGCTCGAGGTGCGCGCCGACGGCGACCTCGCGGTCGCGACCTTCGTCTACGCCGTGAGCGGCACGCTGCGCTCGGGCGACGCGGTCGACATGTGGGTCCGGGCGACGGCGGTCCTGCAGCGGCGTGCCGGGCGCTGGCTGGTCGTGCACCAGCACGAGTCGGTCCCGTGGGACCCGACGACCGGCCAGGGCGTCATGCGCCCCGGGTCGGCGTAGCCGTCAGTCGAGCGGGCCGAAGGGGGCGCCCGCCGCCGTGAGCTCGGCCTCGCCGCCGTCGATCGCGGTGAGCACCCACAGGCCGCGCTCGGTGATCGCGACGGAGTGCTCCCAGTGCGCGGCCCGCGAGCCGTCGTCGGTGACGATCGTCCAGTCGTCGGGCAGCACGTGGTTGTCCTGCGAGCCGAGGGTCACCATCGGCTCGACGCAGATCGTCGTGCCGACCGGGGTCGCCGGGCTCCGCCCGGTGTGCCGGTAGTTCGGCACCTGCGGCGGCATGTGCATGTCCTCGCCGATGCCGTGGCCGACGTAGTCGAGGACGATGCCGTACTCGTGGTCGTGCTCCTGGCCGGAGGCGATGATCGAGTCCTCGACGGCGGCGCCGACGTCGCTGATCCGTCCCCCGGCCCGCAGCGCGGCGATGCCCGCCCACATGGAGGCGCGGGTGGCCTCGGACAGGCGCAGGTCGCGGGGTCGCGCCGCCTCCTCGCCGCCGACGACGACGGTCATCGCCGCGTCGCCGTTCCACCCCTGCACCTGGGCGCCGCAGTCGATGCTCAGCAGGTCGCCGGCAGCCAGGACCCGCTCACCGGGGATGCCGTGGACGACCTCCTCGTTGACCGAGGTGCACAGCGTGTGCGAGTAGCCCGGCACGAGCTGGAAGTTCGGGATGCCGCCGTGGTCGCGGATGTGCTGCTCGGCGAGGGCGTCGAGCTGGGCGGTCGTCACGCCCTCACGCACCTCGCCGCGCAGCATCTCCAGGGTGCGGCCGACGAGGAGCCCGGCGACGCGCATGAGCGCGATCTGCTCCGGCGTCTTCGCGACGACGCGCTCGCGCCCCATCCAGCCCATGTGACGACCTGCGCTCAGGCCTGCAGGGCAGCGGCGATGCGCTCGCTGACCTCGTCGACCTCGCCCATGCCGTCGACCTCGACGAGCAGGCCGCGCTCGCGGAAGACCGCGGCGAGGGGCTCGGTCTCGCGGGTGTAGATCGCCTGACGCTCGCGGATGACCTCCTCGGTGTCATCCGCGCGACCCTCGGTCTGCGCGCGCTTGAGCAGCCGCGCGACGACCTCGTCGGTCTCGACGGTGAGCATGAGCACCTTGTCGACGGCCCGGTCGTGCTTGGCGAGCATCGTGTCGAGCGCACTCACCTGACCGGTCGTGCGGGGGTACCCGTCGAGCAGGAAGCCCGGCTCGCAGTCGGCCTCGTCGAGACGGGACTCGACGATCGCGTTCGTCACGTCGTCGGGCACGTAGCCGCCCGCCGCGGTGATCTCCTTGACCTGCAGGCCGAGAGGGGTCTCGGCCTTGATGTTGGCGCGGAAGATGTCACCGGTGGAGATGGCGGGGATGCCGTAGCGCTCGGCGATCCGGGTCGCCTGCGTGCCCTTGCCGGCCCCGGGCGGGCCGAAGATGATCAGTCGCATGTCAGCGGAGGAACCCTTCGTATTCACGTTGCTGGAGCTGGGACTCGATCTGCTTCACCGTCTCCAGACCGACACCGACCATGATGAGGATCGAGGTGCCGCCGAAGGGGAAGTTCTGGTTGGCGCCGACGAGGACGAGGGCGATGAGCGGGATGAGCGAGACCAACGACAGGTAGATGGCGCCCGGGACGGTGATCCGGGTCAGCACGTAGCTCAGGTACTCGGCCGTGGGTCGCCCGGCCCGGATCCCTGGGATGAAGCCACCGTACTTCTTCATGTTGTCCGCGACCTCGGTGGGGTTGAACGTGATCGAGACGTAGAAGAAGGTGAAGAAGAAGATCAGCCCGGTGAAGACGGCGATGTAGACCCACGTCGGCTGCGAGGGGTTGAAGTGCGTCTGCAGCCAGGTCACCCAGCCGGCGGTGTTGCCGCCGGGGTCCTGACGGAACTGCGAGATCATCAGCGGCAGCGAGAGCATCGAGCTGGCGAAGATCACCGGGATGACGTTGGCCATGTTGACCTTGATGGGGATGTACGTCGAGGTCCCGCCGTACATCTGGCGCCCGACCATCCGCTTCGCGTACTGCACGGGGATGCGGCGCTGGCTCTGCTCGACGAAGACGACGGCCGCGATGATGAGCAGCCCGATGCCGATGACGAGGAAGAAGATGTCCCAGCGGCCCTCGCGCTGCTGGATCGCCCACAGCGAGCCGGGGAAGGTCGCGGTGATCGAGGTGAAGATCAGCAGGGACATGCCGTTGCCGACGCCCTTGTCCGTGATGAGCTCGCCGAGCCACATGATCAGGCCCGTGCCGGCGGTCATCGTCAGCACCATGATGAGGATGCTCGGCATCGACTCGCGGTAGAGGATATTCGTGCAGTTCGCGTTGCCGAAGAGCTGGCTGGGGTTGCGGGCGAAGGTGATGAAGGTCGCCGACTGCAGCACCGCCAGCGCGATCGTCAGGTAGCGCGTGTACTGGGTCATCTTCGCCTGACCCTGCTGGCCCTCCTTCTTCAACGCCTCGAAGCGCGGGATGACGACCGTCAGCAGCTGCACGATGATGCTCGCCGTGATGTACGGCATGATCCCGAGCGCGAAGATCGACAGCTGGAGCAGCGCTCCCCCGCTGAAGAGGTTGGCCATCCCGAGGAAGGTCGAGCTCGCGTCGTCACGGGCACCCGCGACGCAGGCGCGCACGGCGGCCGCGTCGACGTTCGGGGTCGGCACGTGCGACCCGAGGCGGAAGAGCACGACGATGCCCAGCGTGAAGAGCAGCTTGCGACGCAGGTCCGGCGTACGGAACGCACGGGTGAAGGCGGAGAGCACCTGATCCTCCAGGTTTCACCGGGTCCACCCGTGATCGACGGGTGCTCCGGTGGCGGGGGGCGAAGACTGAAGCACGATACCCGGCGCACCCGGGGCGGGCGAACGGGGTGGGCGTGAGGGGTGACGCGTCACACGTCGTGACCGACGGCGAAGGGGTCCGCCAGGCTGTGCCCGTCGGACCCCTTCGTCAGTGGCCGTGGTGGATCAGGCGCCGGTGATGGAACCGCCGGCAGCCTCGATCTTCTCCTTGGCGCTCGTGGAGAACGCGTCCACGGTCATGTCGACCGCGACGGTGATCTCGCCGGAGCCGAGGACCTTGACGAGCTGGCCCTTGCGGACCGCGCCCTTGGCGACGAGGTCGTCGACCGTCACGGAACCACCCTCGGGGAAGAGAGCGGAGACGCGGTCGAGGTTGACGACCTGGTACTCCGTCTTGAAGGGGTTCTTGAAGCCGCGGAGCTTCGGCAGACGCATGTGCAGCGGCGTCTGCCCGCCCTCGAAGCCGGCCGGGACCTGGTAGCGGGCCTTCGTGCCCTTCGTACCGCGACCGGCCGTCTTGCCCTTGGAGCCCTCACCGCGACCGACACGGGTCTTCGCGGTCTTGGCGCCCGGGGCGGGACGCAGGTGGTGGACCTTGAGAGCGTGGCTCGAGGCCTCGTTCTCAGTGGTCTTCTTGGCGTCAGCCATGATCAGTCAACCTCCTCGACGGCCACGAGGTGCGCGACCGTACGGACCATGCCACGGATCTCCGGGCGGTCCTCCTTGACGACGACGTCGCCGATGCGCTTCAGACCGAGGCTGCGCAGCGTGTCACGCTGGTTGCTCTTGCCACCGATCTCGGAACGGGTCTGGGTGACCTTCAGCCGCGGCATCAGGCACCTGCCTTCGCGTCGGCGGCCTCACGGGCCTCCTGGCGACCGGCGGCCTGGGCGCGCAGCATCGCGGCCGGGGCGACCTCGTCCAGCGGCAGACCGCGGCGGGCGGCCACGGCCTCCGGACGCTCGAGACCCTTGAGGGCCGCGACCGTCGCGTGGACGATGTTGATCGCGTTGTCCGACCCGAGCGACTTGCTCAGGACGTCGTGGATGCCGGCGCACTCGAGCACCGCACGCACCGGACCACCGGCGATGACACCGGTACCGGGCGAGGCGGGACGGAGCAGGACGACACCCGCGGCGGCCTCACCCTGGATGGGGTGAGGGATGGTGCCCTGGATGCGGGGCACCTTGAAGAACGACTTCTTGGCCTCCTCGACACCCTTGGCGATCGCCGCGGGCACCTCCTTGGCCTTGCCGTAGCCCACGCCCACGGTGCCGTCGCCGTCACCGACGATGACGAGAGCGGTGAAGCTGAAGCGACGACCACCCTTGACGACCTTGGAGACGCGGTTGATGGTCACGACGCGCTCGAGGTACTGGCTCTCGGCGGCGCGGTTGTCGCGGCCGCCGTCGCGGCGGCCCCCGCGGTTGTCACCGCGGCTGTTGGAGCGCTCGTTGGTGCCTGCGGCACCGGCGCCTCGACGCTGGGGTCCGGGCATCAGATGTTCCTCTTCTCGACAGTCTGCTTCTGCGACATCACAGGGCCAGCCCACCTTCGCGGGCACCGTCGGCGATCGCGGCGACGCGGCCGTGGTACTTGTTGCCACCACGGTCGAAGACGACGGCCTCGACACCGGCAGCCTTGGCGCGCTCGGCGACGAGCTCACCGACCTTCTTGGCCTGCTCGGTCTTGCCACCGGTGACGGTGCGGACGTCGGCCTCCATCGTCGACGCGGAGGCGACGGTCTTGCCCACGGTGTCGTCGACGACCTGGACGAAGACGTGCCGGCTCGAGCGGCTGACGACCAGGCGCGGACGGACCGCGGTACCGGTGATCTTCTTGCGCACGCGCAGGTGGCGGCGGCCTCGCGCGGCAACCTTGCCCTTGGCGCGCTTGACAGTCATAGCCATGGCTTACTTACCAGCCTTTCCGACCTTGCGGCGGATGTGCTCGCCCTCGTAGCGGACACCCTTGCCCTTGTACGGGTCGGGCTTGCGGAGCTTGCGGATGTTGGCGGCGACCTCACCGACGAGCTGCTTGTCGATGCCCTGCACCGAGAAGCGGGTGGGGTTCTCGACGGCGAAGGTGATGCCCTCCGGCGCGTCGACCGTGATCGAGTGGCTGTAGCCGAGCGCGAACTCGAGCGAACCGCCCTTGTTCTGCACGCGGTAACCGGTGCCGTGGATCTCGAGCTTCTTCGTGTAGCCCTCGGTCACGCCGACCACCATGTTGTTGATGAGCGAGCGGGTCAGCCCGTGCAGGCTGCGGGACTCGCGAGCGTCGTCGGGGCGGGTGACGGCGACGCCGTCCTCACCCTTCTCGACGGAGATGGGCTGGGCCACGACGTGGCTCAGCTCGCCCTTGGGACCCTTGACGGTCACCGTCGGGCCGTCGATGGTCACGTCGACACCGCTGGGGATGGCGACCGGGAGTCGTCCGATACGCGACATGTTGCTCTCCCTTACCAGACGTAGGCGAGGACTTCCCCACCCACACCCTTGCTAGCGGCCTGCTTGTCCGTGAGGAGACCGGAGGACGTCGAGATGATCGCGACGCCCAGGCCACCGAGGACCTTCGGCAGGTTGGTCGACTTGGCGTACACGCGCAGACCGGGCTTGGACACCCGGCGCACCCCGGCGATGGAGCGCTCGCGGTTCGGGCCGTACTTGAGGTTGATCGTCAGCGTCTTGCCGACGGTCGCGTCGGCGACGGTCCAGCCCGCGATGTAGCCCTCGGCCTGGAGGATCTCCGCGATGTGCGACTTGAGCTTGGAGTACGGCATGGAGACGTCGTCGTGGTGCGCCGAGTTGGCGTTCCGCACGCGGGTCAGCATGTCCGCAATCGGGTCGGTCATGGTCATGGGCTTCTCTTGCCCTTCCTCATCGCGGTTTCACGGTCGGAGGGGATCTCCGGGCGACCTGCGATGTAGAACGTCGGGGGTTGCGGCGGGTGCCGCGGTGGCCGGCGGGCCGAGGTGTCTCACCTCGGCCCTCCGGCCGGGGTGGTTACCAGCTCGACTTGGTGACACCGGGCAGCTCGCCGCGGTGCGCCATCTCGCGCAGGCAGATCCGGCACAGGCCGAACTTGCGGTAGACCGAGTGGGGACGGCCGCAGCGCTGGCAGCGGGTGTAGCCCCGCACCTTGAACTTCGGCTTCTTGTTGGCCTGGTTGACCAGGGCAGTCTTCGCCATGTCAGTTCTCCTTGAAGGGGAAGCCGAGCTGCTTGAGCAGGGCGCGGCCCTCGTCATCGTTGGTCGCCGTGGTGACCACGGTGATGTCCATGCCGCGGACCCGGTCGATCTTGTCCTGGTCGATCTCGTGGAACATCGACTGCTCGGTGAGGCCGAAGGTGTAGTTGCCACGACCGTCGAACTGCTTGGGCGACAGACCGCGGAAGTCGCGGATGCGCGGCAGGGCGACGGAGACGAGGCGGTCCAGGAACTCCCACATGCGGTCGCCCCGCAGCGTGGTGTGCGCACCGATCGGCATGCCCTCGCGCAGCTTGAACTGCGCGATGGACTTGCGGGCCTTGGTCACCTGCGGCTTCTGGCCGGTGATGGCGGTGAGGTCGCGGATCGCGCCCTCGATGAGCTTGCTGTCCTTGGCCGCGTCGCCGACACCCATGTTGACGACGACCTTGACCAGACCGGGGATCTGCATGACGTTCGAGTAGCCGAACTGCTCCTGCAGGGCGCCCTTGATCTCGTCCTGGTAGCGCGTCTTGAGGCGCGGGGCGACCGAGGTCGCGGGGGTCTCGATGGTCTCAGTCATCTCAGAGGTCCTTGCCCGAGCGGCCCGCGATGCGGGTCCGGCTCGTCTTCGTCTTGCCGTCACGCTCGACGCTCTCGACGCGGGTCTTGATCCGGGTCGGCTTGTTGTCCTCCGGGTCGACGACCGCCACGTTGCTCACGTGGATCGGCGCCTCCTGGACGACGAGGCCGCCGGCCTGGCCACCCACGCCCGCCTTGGTGTGGCGGGTGACGCGGTTGACGCCCTCGACGACGACGCGCTGCGTCTCGGTGTGGACGGCGATGACCTTGCCCTGCTTGGTCTTGTCCTTGCCGGACAGGACCTGCACGAGGTCACCCTTCTTGATCTTCATCTTCGCCATGGCTCAGAGCACCTCCGGCGCCAGCGACACGATCTTCATGAACTTCTTGTCGCGCAGCTCGCGGCCGACAGGGCCGAAGATGCGGGTGCCACGGGGGTCACCGTCGTTCTTGAGGATCACGGCGGCGTTCTCGTCGAACTTGATGTAGGAGCCGTCGACGCGGCGACGCTCCTTGGTCGTGCGCACGATGACGGCCTTGACGACGTCACCCTTCTTGACGTTGCCGCCAGGGATCGCGTCCTTGACGGTCGCCACGATGGTGTCGCCGATGCCGGCGTAGCGACGGCCGGAGCCGCCGAGCACGCGGATGCACAGGATCTCCTTGGCGCCGGTGTTGTCGGCCACCCGGAGACGGGACTCTTGCTGGATCACTTGGCCTTCTCCAGAATCTCGACGAGGCGCCAGCGCTTCGTCGCCGACAGCGGGCGGGTCTCCATGATGAGGACGTGGTCGCCGATACCGGCGGCGTTCGCCTCGTCGTGCGCCTTCACCTTGTGGCTCTTGCGCATGACCTTGCCGTAGAGCGCGTGCTTGACGCGGTCCTCGACCTCGACGACGACGGTCTTGTCCATCTTGTCGCTGACGACGTAGCCACGGCGGGCCTTGCGGTAGTTGCGCGCCTCGGTCACGGTCTCATCCTTCACGTTCTCGCTCACTTGCTCTCACCGGTCCCGTCCGTCGTGCTGGGGCCCTGACCGATGCGCAGCTCGCGCTCACGCATCTCGGTGTAGATCCGGGCGATGTCCTTGCGGACGGCGCGCAGCCGACCGTGGGACTCCAGCTGGCCGGTGGCCGACTGGAAACGGAGGTTGAAGAGCTCCTCCTTGGCCTTGCGCAGCTCGTCGACCAGACGGTCGTCGGCCAGCTCACGCAGGTCCGAGGGAGTCAGGTCCTTGGATCCGACTGCCATCAGATGTCACCACCTTCACGCGCGATGAAGCGGCACTTCATCGGCAGCTTGTGCATGGCCAGACGCATGGCCTCGCGGGCGACCTCTTCCGAGACGCCGGAGAGCTCGAACATGACGCGGCCGGGCTTGACGTTGGCGACCCACCACTCGGGCGAACCCTTGCCGGAACCCATGCGGGTCTCAGCAGGCTTCTTCGTGAGCGGACGGTCGGGGTAGATGTTGATCCACACCTTGCCGCCACGCTTCATGTAGCGGGTCATGGCGATACGAGCAGACTCGATCTGGCGGTTGGTGACGTAGGCCGGCTCGAGAGCCTGGAGGCCGTAGTCACCGAAGGCGATCGTCGTGCCGCCCTTGGCCATCCCCGAACGCTTCGGGTGGTGCTGCTTGCGGTGCTTCACTCGACGAGGAATGAGCATCAGCGGTTCTCTCCCTCGGTGCTCGGGGCGGACGCGGCCGGGGCCTCGGCGGGAGCCTCGGTGGCCTGCGGGGCGGAGCCCTGGTCGTTGCGACGGGCACGGGCGGGACGGTCGTC
The DNA here is from genome assembly GCF_003721155.3 of Janibacter melonis. Taxonomy (NCBI): domain Bacteria; kingdom Bacillati; phylum Actinomycetota; class Actinomycetes; order Micrococcales; family Intrasporangiaceae; genus Janibacter; species Janibacter melonis. The sequence goes on from NZ_CP044548.2 coordinate 1,757,747, forward strand.
GCGGTCGCGGCGGGGGCCGCGGCCACGCGGGGCGGCGGACGCCTGCTGCGCGGCGAACTCCTTCTCCGTCATGTCGCCCTTGTAGATCCAGACCTTGACGCCGATGCGGCCGAAGGTCGTGCGGGCCTCGTAGAAGCCGTAGTCGATGTTCGCGCGGAGGGTGTGCAGCGGCACGCGACCCTCGCGGTAGAACTCGCTGCGGGACATCTCGGCGCCGCCGAGACGACCGGAGCACTGGATCCGGATGCCCTTGGCACCGGCGCGCTGCGAGGACTGGATGCCCTTGCGCATGGCGCGACGGAAGGTCACGCGAGCAGCGAGCTGCTCGGCGATGCCCTGGGCGACGAGCTGAGCCTCGATCTCGGGGTTCTTGACCTCGAGGATGTTCAGCTGGACCTGCTTGCCGGTGAGCTTCTCGAGCTCGCCGCGGATGCGGTCGGCCTCGGCGCCGCGGCGACCGATGACGATGCCCGGACGCGCGGTGTGGATGTCGACGCGGACGCGGTCACGCGTGCGCTCGATCTCCACGCGGGCGATGCCGGCGCGCTCCATGCCCGTCGAGAGCAGCTTGCGGATCGCGACGTCTTCCTTGACGTAGTCGCGGTAGCGCTGCCCCTCCTTGTTGGAGTCGGCGAACCAGCGGCTCTTGTGGTCGGTGGTGATACCCAGGCGGAAGCCGTGCGGGTTGATCTTCTGACCCATCAGCGGGTCCCTCCCTTCGCGGCCTTCTCAGGCTTCGCGGTGACGACCACGGTGATGTGGCTCGTGCGCTTGTTGATCCGGCCGGCGCGACCCTGCGCACGCGGACGGAACCGCTTCATCGTCGGGCCCTCGTCCACGAAGGCGGCCGAGACGACGAGGTTGCGCTCGTCGAAGGGCTCACCGAGCTCGTCCGAGCGGACGCGCAGGTTCGCGATGGCGGACTGCAGGACCTTGAGGGTCTGCTCCGAGGCAGCCTGCGGCGCGTACATGAGCGTCGCGATGGCGGTCTGGGTGTCCTTGCCACGGATGAGGTCGACGACCCGTCGGGCCTTCATCGGGGTGATGCGCGTGTGACGCGCGACAGCCCGGGCCTCGAGGGCGGGGGTCTGGGTGGTGTCGGTAGCCATCAGCGACGCCGTCCCTTCTTGTCGTCCTTCACGTGACCGCGGAAGGTGCGGGTCGGTGCGAACTCGCCGAGCTTGTGACCGACCATCGCCTCGGTGACGAACACCGGGACGTGCTTGCGGCCGTCGTGCACGGCGAAGGTGTGCCCGAGCATGTCGGGGCTGATGACCGATCGGCGAGACCAGGTCTTGATGACGTTCTTGCTGCCCGCTTCGTTCTGAGCGTCCACCTTCTTCTGAAGGTGGTCGTCGATGAAGGGGCCCTTCTTCAAACTACGAGGCATGTCTCAGGCTCCTACTCAGCGCTTCTTGCCAGTACGACGGCGGCGGACGATGAGCTTGTCGCTCGCCTTGCCCGGACGTCGGGTCCGGCCCTCCGGCTGGCCCCACGGGGAGACGGGGTGACGGCCACCAGAGGTGCGTCCCTCGCCACCGCCGTGCGGGTGGTCCACGGGGTTCATGACGACACCACGGACGGTCGGGCGCTTGCCCTTCCAGCGCATGCGGCCTGCCTTGCCCCAGTTGATGTTGCTCTGCTCGGCGTTGCCGACCTCGCCGACGGTGGCGCGGCAGCGCACGTCGACGCGACGGATCTCACCGGAGGGCATGCGCAGCGTGGCGTAGGGGCCCTCCTTGCCGAGGAGCTGGATGCTCGTGCCGGCCGAGCGGGCCAGCTTGGCGCCGCCGCCCGGACGCAGCTCGACCGCGTGGATCGTCGTACCGGTCGGGATGTTGCGCAGCGGCAGGTTGTTGCCCGGCTTGATGTCGGCACCAGGGCCGGCCTCGATCGGGTCGTGCTGCTTGAGCTTGTTCGGCGCGAGGATGTAGCGCTTCTCGCCGTCGGCGTAGTGCAGCAGCGCGATGCGCGCGGTGCGGTTGGGGTCGTACTCGATGTGCGCGACCTTGGCCGGCACCCCGTCCTTGTCGTGACGACGGAAGTCGATGACACGGTAGGCGCGCTTGTGGCCACCACCGATGTGACGGGTCGTGATACGACCGCTGGCGTTGCGGCCACCGGACTTGCTCAGCGGACGGACGAGGGACTTCTCCGGCGTGGACCGGGTCACCTCGACGAAGTCGGCGACGGAGCTGCCGCGGCGACCGGGCGTGGTCGGCTTGTACTTACGGATACCCATGGTTACGTTCCTCTACCTTCAGCCCTGGCCACCGAAGATGTCGATCGAGCCCTCGCGGAGGGTGACGATCGCACGCTTGGTGTCCTTGCGCTTGCCGATCCCGAAGCGGGTACGGCGCGTCTTGCCCGGGCGGTTCATGGTGTGGACCGAGTCGACCTTGACCTCGAAGATCTGCTCGACGGCGATCTTGATCTCGGTCTTGTTGGCCCGCGGGTCGACGAGGAAGGTGTACTTGCCCTCGTCGAGCAGCGCGTACGACTTCTCCGAGACGACCGGACGGATGAGGATGTCGCGGGGGTCCTTGACGGTGGTGCTCACTTGGCGACCTCCTCGGTCTTCGTGGCGGGACCGGCGACGAAGGCGTCGAGCGCGGCCTGCGTGAAGACCACGTCGTCCGCGCAGAGCACGTCGTAGGTGTTGAGCTGGTCGGCCCACAGGACGTGGACGTCGGCGAGGTTGCGCACGCTCTTGGTCGACAGGACGTCCGAGCGGTCGAGGACCACGAGGAGGTTCTTGCGCTCCGAGAGCGAGCCGAGGACGCCGGCGACCGACTTCGTCGACGGGGCGTCGCCCTCGACGAGGGCGGACATCACGTGGATGCGGCCGTGGCGAGCCCGGTCCGACAGGGCCCCGCGCAGGGCGGCGGCCTTCATCTTCTTGGGCGTGCGCTGGCTGTAGTCGCGCGGCTGCGGGCCGTGGACGACGCCACCGCCGGCGAACTGCGGCGCGCGGGTCGAGCCCTGACGGGCGCGGCCGGTGCCCTTCTGGCGGTACGGCTTGCGCCCACCGCCGCGGACCTCGCCGCGGGTCTTCGTCGAGTGCGTGCCCTGGCGCGCCGCGGCGAGCTGGGCGACGACCACCTGGTGGATCAGGGGGACGTTGGTCTGCACGTCGAAGATCTCGGCGGGCAGGTCCACCGTGCCGGACTTCTGGCCGGCCGGGCTGAGGATGTCGATGGTCGGCACGTCAGGCTCCCTTCACCGCGTTGCGGACGAGGACGACGCTGCCGCGGGGGCCGGGGACGGCGCCCTTGACGAGCAGCAGACCCTTCTCGGCGTCGACGGCGTGGATCGTCAGGTTCTGGGTGGTCTGGCGCACGCCACCCATGCGGCCGGCCATGCGCATGCCCTTGAAGACACGGCCCGGGGTGGCGCAGCCACCGATGGAGCCCGGCTTGCGGTGGTTCTTGTGCGCACCGTGCGAGGAGCTCACGCCGTGGAAGCCGTGGCGCTTCATGACGCCGGCGAAGCCCTTGCCCTTGGTCGTCGCGGTGACGTCGATCTTCTCGCCACCGGTGAAGGTCTCGGCGGTCAGCTCCTGGCCGAGCGAGTACTGCGAGGCGTCAGCCGTGCGCATCTCGATGCTGTAGCGGCGCGGGGTGACCCCGGCCTTGGCGAAGTGCCCGGCCTCCGGCTTGTTCACCTTGCGCGGGTCGATGGACCCGTAGGCGATCTGGACGGCGTCGTAGCCGTCGGTGCCGGTGGTGCGGACCTGGGTGACGACACACGGGCCAGCCTGGATGACGGTCACCGGGACGAGGCGGTTCTCGTCGTCCCAGACCTGGGTCATACCGAGCTTCTCGCCGAGGACACCCTTGACGGTCTTGTCGATAACAGTAGTCATAACGTCGTCCCTGCGATCAGAGCTTGATCTCGATGTTGACGTCCGCCGGCAGGTCGAGTCGCATGAGCGAGTCGACGGCCTTCGGCGTCGGGTCGATGATGTCGATGAGGCGCTTGTGGGTACGCATCTCGAAGTGCTCGCGGCTGTCCTTGTACTTGTGCGGCGACCGGATCACGCAGAAGACGTTCTTCTCCGTGGGCAGCGGCACAGGGCCAACAACGGTGGCGCCGGCACGGGTCACCGTGTCGACGATCTTGCGCGCCGAGCTGTCGATGACCTCGTGGTCATACGACTTCAGTCGGATGCGGATCTTCTGTCCGGCCATCTGAGCCTTGTCTCTTTCTCGCCGTCGTGCAGTGGTCTGTGGTTCGTCTCGCCCGGGCGTCCGACCCACGCGGTCGGGTGTGTCGCACCCGTTCCGCGGCGCACGTCATCCCATAGGTATGACGTCCGAGTCGGCAGTCCGGTCGAGCCGGAACTTGATCCATCCGGTGTGTCGCCCCGCCGTCGTGCAGCGGTTCGATGCGTTTCACCAGGGTCCACGACGGGCACGTGAGTACCCGGCGTGCATCAAGCAACCCACCCAGTGTGCCAGAGGCGGGGCGAGGCGGCCAAATCGACCTAGCACTCCCCCTTCGCCGGCGCCCGCACCACGTCGTGCGTGGCGCGTCGCGCCGGGGGCGAAGGGGGACCGCTCAGCCGCGCTCGTCGCGCGGCGGGGCCTCGTCGGCGAGCGACCCGCCGCGGGTGCGCACGCCCTCGTAGCGCAGCGCCCGCCCCTCCTCGACCTGCTCCTCGAGCTTCTCGGCGGCCTTCTGCGAGCCCGAGCTGTCGCGCGGCGGCAGCTGGAGGGTCTCCTCGGCCTCGATCCCGGCCTGCAGCTGGCGGCCGCGCTCGACCTCGGCGTCGACCTGCGCACCGAGCAGCAGGACGTTGTTGATGATCCACAGCCACAGGAGGAAGACGATGACGCCGGCGAGCGAGCCGTAGGTCTTGTTGTACGAGCCGAAGTTCGCGACGTAGAAGCCGAAGCCGACGGAGGCGAGCACCGCGACACCGATGGCGATCGCCGCCCCGAGGCTCATCCACTTGTAGCTCGGCTGGCGCACGTTCGGGGTGAAGTAGTACAGCAAGCTCACCATGACGACGACGATGGCGAGGATGACGGGCCACTTGAGCACGCCCCACACGAGGACGGCGGTGTCGCCGAGCCCGATGGCCGAGCCGATCGCCTCGGCGACTCCACCGGAGACGACGAGGCCGAGCAGCACGATCGCGGCGAGGACGACCAGGCCCGCGGTGAGCAGGAGCATCTGCGGGCGCAGCTTCCACACCGGACGGCCCTCGTCGACGTCGTAGACGGTGTTCATCGCCCGCCCGAAGGCGCCGACGTAGCCCGAGGCCGACCACAGCGCGCCGGCGATGCCGACGACGAGACCCACGCCGGCCCCGGAGGCGGTGACCATGCTCGTGATGACCGGCTCGAGCTGCTTCGCGGCATCCGCCTGCCCCATGTCGCGCAGGAGGTCGAGCAGGGTCTGCACCGTCGACTCCCCCTGCCCGACGACGCCGAGCAGCGAGATGAGCGCGAGCAGCCCGGGGAAGAGCGAGAGGACGGCGTAGTAGGTGAGCGCCGCGGCGAGGTCGGTGCACTTGTCGCGCTGGAACTCCGCGAGGGCGTTCTTCAGCGAGTAGCGCCAGGTCTGCTTCGTCAGCCTGGCCGGCGAGGACGGCTTGCTCGGGGCGTCCGGCTCGGGTGCGGTCGACTCCTTGGCGGCGGCTTCGCCTGCGGTGGCCATGAGGGTGCTCCTAGGTTGAGATGGGCTGCCCGTCAGCCTAGGCGCGAGCCCCCCACCTGCGGGGACGACGAAGGGGCCCTGCCGTGCGGCAGGGCCCCTTCGGTGTGCTGACCGAGGTCAGCGGGAGATCACTTGATGATCTTGGTGACGCGACCGGCGCCGACCGTACGACCACCCTCGCGGATGGCGAACTTCAGGCCCTCCTCCATGGCGATCGGCTGGATGAGCTCGACCTTCATGTCGGTGTTGTCGCCGGGCATGACCATCTCGGTGCCCTCGGGCAGGTCCACGACACCGGTGACGTCCGTGGTGCGGAAGTAGAACTGCGGACGGTAGTTGTCGTAGAACGGCGTGTGACGGCCGCCCTCCTCCTTGCCGAGGATGTAGACCTGGCCCTCGAACTGCGTGTGCGGGGTGATCGAGCCCGGCTTGCAGATGACCTGGCCGCGCTCGACGTCCTCGCGCTTGGTGCCGCGCAGCAGGAGGCCGACGTTCTCGCCCGCACGACCCTCGTCGAGGAGCTTGCGGAACATCTCGATGCCGGTGACCGTGGTGGTGGTCTTCTCGTCCTTGATGCCGACGATCTCGATCTCCTCGTTGACGTTGAGGATGCCGCGCTCGATACGACCGGTGACGACGGTGCCACGACCGGTGATCGTGAAGACGTCCTCGACGGGCATGAGGAACGGCTTGTCGATGTCGCGCTCGGGCTCGGGGATGTACTCGTCCACCGCGTCCATGAGCTCGGCGACCGAGTTGCCCCACTTCTCGTCACCCTCGAGGGCCTTGAGCGCGGAGACCTTGACCACCGGGACGTCGTCGCCGGGGAACTCGTAGGAGGACAGCAGCTCGCGGACCTCCATCTCGACGAGCTCCATGATCTCCTCGTCGTCGACCATGTCGGCCTTGTTGAGGGCCACGACGATGTAGGGGACGCCGACCTGGCGGGCCAGGAGGACGTGCTCCTTCGTCTGCGGCATCGGGCCGTCGGTGGCGGCGACCACGAGGATCGCGCCGTCCATCTGAGCGGCACCGGTGATCATGTTCTTCACGTAGTCGGCGTGCCCGGGGCAGTCGACGTGCGCGTAGTGACGCTTCTCCGTCTGGTACTCGATGTGCGCGATGGAGATCGTGATGCCGCGCTGCTTCTCCTCGGGCGCCTTGTCGATCGAGTCGAACGGGGACGCCTCGTTCAGGTCCGGGTACTTGTCGTGCAGGACCTTGGAGATCGCGGCCGTCAGCGTCGTCTTGCCGTGGTCGATGTGACCGATGGTGCCGATGTTGACGTGCGGCTTGGACCGCTCGAACTTTGCCTTCGCCACTTGCTTGTCCTCCTCAGGACTTTCTTCTTCGGGTTACGCCTTGGTCCGGCAGGACATGGCGTCGTACGTGGTGGTGCTGGTGAGCGCCGGGTTTCGGGTAATGCTACCCGTCACTCGCCGCGGGTCTTCTTGATGATCTCCTCGGCGACGGCCTTGGGGACCTCCGCGTAGGAGTCGAACTCCATGGAGAAGTTCGCCCGGCCCTGCGTCTTGGAGCGCAGGTCGCCGACGTAGCCGAACATCTCCGACAGCGGGACGAGACCGCGGACGATCTTGGCGCCCGAGATGTCCTCCATGCCCTGGATCTGGCCACGGCGGGAGTTGATGTCGCCGATGACGTCGCCCATGTAGTCCTCGGGCGTGCGCACCTCGACGGCCATCATCGGCTCGAGCAGGACCGGGTCGGCCTTGCGGACGGCCTCCTTGAGGACCATCGAGCCGGCGATCTTGAACGCCATCTCCGAGGAGTCGACGTCGTGGTAGGCGCCGTCGAGCAGCGTGGCCTTGATGCCGACGAGCGGGTAGCCCGCGAGCACGCCGTACTGCATGGCGTCCTGGATGCCGTTGTCGACGCTGGGGATGTACTCCTTGGGCACACGGCCACCGGTGACGGCGTTCTTGAACTCGTAGAGCTCGCCCTCGGTCGTGTCGAGCGGCTCGATGGTCACCTGGACCTTCGCGAACTGGCCCGAGCCACCGGTCTGCTTCTTGTGCGTGTAGTCGTACTTCTCGACCGCGCGACGGATGGTCTCGCGGTAGGCGACCTGCGGCTTGCCGACGTTCGCCTCGACCTTGAACTCGCGCTTCATGCGGTCGACGAGGATGTCGAGGTGGAGCTCGCCCATGCCGGCGATGATCGTCTGACCGGTCTCCTCGTCGAGCGAGACCTGGAAGGTCGGGTCCTCCTCGGCGAGCTTCTGGATCGCGGTGCCCAGCTTCTCCTGGTCGCTCTTCGTCTTGGGCTCGATGGCGACCTGGATGACCGGCTCGGGGAAGGTCATCGACTCGAGGACGACGGGGTTGTCGACGTCGCTCAGGGTGTCACCGGTCGTCGTGCTCTTGAGACCGATGGCGGCGTAGATGTGGCCCGCCATCGCCTCGTCGACCGGGTTCTCCTTGTTGGCGTGCATCTGGAAGAGCTTGCCGATGCGCTCCTTCTTGCCCTTGGTCGAGTTGATGACCCCGGTGCCGGAGGAGATGTGCCCGGAGTAGACCCGGATGAAGGTGAGCGTGCCGAAGAAGGGGTGCGACGCGACCTTGAAGGCGAGCGCCGAGAAGGGCTCGTCCTTGCTCGGCTTGCGCACGACCTCGACGTCCTCCTTGCCCATGGCGTGACCGTGCATGGGGGGCACGTCCAGCGGGCTGGGGAGGTAGTCCTTGACGGCGTCGAGGACCGGCTGCACGCCGCGGTTCTTGAAGGCGGAGCCGCAGAAGATCGGGTAGAGCTGCGAGGTGATCGTCAGCTGGCGGATGCCGGCCTTGAGCTCGTCGACGGTGAGCTCCTCGCCACCGAGGTACTTCTCCATGAGGGCGTCGTCGGACTCGGCGACACGCTCCACGAGGTGGTTGCGGTACTCCTCGGCCTTCTCGAGCAGGTCCGCGGGGATCTCCTGGACCTCGTAGGCCGCACCCATGGTCACGTCGCCCTTGGCGTCGCCGGGCCACACGAGAGCGCGCATGTAGATGAGGTCGACGACACCGACGAAGTCGTTCTCGGCACCGATGGGGAGCTGCATGACGAGCGGCTCCGCGCCGAGGCGGTCCTTGATGGTGTCGACGGTGAAGTAGAAGTCGGCGCCCAGCTTGTCCATCTTGTTGACGAAGGCGATGCGGGGGACGTCGTACTTGTCCGCCTGGCGCCAGACCGTCTCGGACTGGGGCTCGACACCCTCCTTGCCGTCGAAGACGGCGACGGCGCCGTCGAGGACGCGCAGGGAGCGCTCGACCTCGACGGTGAAGTCGACGTGCCCGGGGGTGTCGATGATGTTGATCTGGGTGCCCTCCCAGAACGAGGTGACCGCGGCGGACGTGATCGTGATGCCGCGCTCCTTCTCCTGCTCCATCCAGTCGGTGGTGCTCGCACCGTCGTGGGTCTCACCGATCTTGTGGTTGACACCGGTGTAGAAGAGGATGCGCTCAGTCGTCGTCGTCTTGCCGGCGTCGATGTGCGCCATGATGCCGATGTTGCGGACCTTGTTGAGATCCGTCAGGACGTCCTGTGCCACGTATGTCTCTCTCGCTCGTGCGGGTGGTCAAGCTCTGGGGTGGGCCGGTCGGCCCGGAGGCGAAGGGGGACCGGTCCGGTCCCCCTTCGCAGGGGCGCTGACTACCAGCGGTAGTGCGCGAAGGCCTTGTTCGACTCGGCCATCTTGTGGGTGTCCTCGCGACGCTTCACCGCGGCGCCGAGACCGTTGCTCGCGTCGAGGATCTCGTTCATGAGGCGGTCGGTCATCGTCTTCTCGCGACGCTGACGGGCGTAGCCGACGAGCCAGCGCAGCGACAGGGTCGTCGCGCGGTTCGGCTTGACCTCGATCGGGACCTGGTAGGTCGCACCGCCGACGCGGCGGGACTTGACCTCGAGGCTCGGCTTGACGTTGTCGAGAGCGCGCTTGAGCGTCTGGACGGGGTCGGTGCCGGTCTTCTCACGCACGCCCTCGAGCGCGTCGTACACGATCGACTCGGCGATGGACTTCTTGCCGTCGAGGAGGATCTTGTTGACGAGCTGGGTGACGAGCGGGCTGCTGTAGACCGGGTCGATGACCAGGGGGCGCTTCGGGGCGGGACCCTTGCGAGGCATTACTTCTTCTCCTTCTTGGCGCCGTAGCGGCTACGAGCCTGCTGGCGACCCTTGACACCCTGGGTGTCGAGGGAGCCGCGGACGATCTTGTAGCGGACACCGGGGAGGTCCTTCACACGGCCGCCGCGCACGAGCACGATCGAGTGCTCCTGGAGGTTGTGACCGACGCCCGGGATGTAGGCGGTGACCTCGATGCCGGACGTGAGACGCACGCGGGCGACCTTACGAAGGGCGGAGTTCGGCTTCTTGGGGGTGGTGGTGTACACGCGCGTGCACACACCACGGCGCTGCGGCGAGCCCTTGAGGGCAGGCGTGGTCGTCTTCGTGACCTTGTCCTGCCGGCCCTTGCGCACCAGCTGGTTGATGGTAGGCAACCTGATGTCTCCGTACGGGTTGATGTTCTTGCGTGGGCGGCCGGGGCCACGTCACGCTCCTTGGACTACCGCCCAGCCCCCGAGGTCGGGAGTGTCGAGCGGTGCTCTCCCCTGCACTCCCCGGCGGCTCACCTGCGAGCAGGAGGCCGTGCGAGGCGCCCGGCGAGAGGGGTGGTGCGATCCGGGTCCGAAGACCTTCGCCGCACCGGCGGTGGCACCTGCCACCTCACGGCGGCGCATGCACACGAAGACCTACGATACCGGCGGGGTGCACACCGTCACAAATCGCCCCGTCGAGGTCCCCCGCGGACGCGCCTGCTCGTGCTAGCCCTCGATGCGCTCGAAGGCCGGGGCGTACCGGAAGGCGCCGGCCATCTCCGGTCGCCACGCCCGCAGCGGCTTGGCCTGGAAGTAGGCGTCGCGCCAGGGCCCGGGCGAGGTGATGCCCAGCGTGCTCGCCGGCACGAAGCCGAAGTAGCCGTAGTAGGCCGGGTCGCCGAGCAGGACGACGACGGCGTCGCCGCGCTGGTCGGCCGTGGCGACGACCGCGCTCATGAGCGTGCCGCCGATGCCGCGGCGCTGCAGGTCGGGACGCACGCTGATCGGGCCGAGGCCGATCGCTGGCTGCTCGCCGATCGTGCCCCACGAGCAGGCGACGTGCCCGACGAGCTCGGCGTCGACCTCGGCGACGACGGTCAGCTCGGGCACGAGGTCCCCGTCGGCGGCGAGCTCGCGCAGCAGCCGGCGCTCGACGCTCTCCTCCCCCACCGCGACGAAGGCGGCGTCGGTGAGCGCGGCGATCGCGTCGTCGTCGCCGGGCGCCGCCTGGCGCAGCACGAGCCGGTCGCGCAGGGCGCGCTGGTCGAGGGTCATCGGGTGTACCTGTCTGTGATCCATGCGGAGTTGCCGGTGAGGAAGGCGAGGACGAAGAAGGCGGCGATGAGGCCGAGGGCGACGGCGAGGATCGTCGCGCTGCTGCGGTCGCGTCGCACGAGCACGCTCACGGCCGCGACGCCGAGGGCCAGACCGAGGAGCTTGGAGACACCACCGGGCTTGAGCAGCAGGACGAGCGCCCCGACCGCGAGGACGGCGCCGAGGGCCCATCGGGCGGCGCTGGCGCGCACGCTCATCGCCACGTCCTCGCGCCTGCGCTCGTCGACCACGCCCTCATCCTCGCCCGCGGCGCTCCCCCGGCGCCACCCGGCTCCCCCGCGCGCCACCCGGGGACGCCGCAGGGCGCGTGCCGGGCGGTGAGCCCGGGCACGCGCCCTGCGCGGTCGCGGTGGCGATCAGCCCTTGGCGGCAGCCTTGAGGGCGGAGCCGGCCGAGAGCTTGGCGGCGTAGCCACCGGGGATGGTCATCTCGGCGCCGGTCTGCGGGTTGCGGCCCTTGCGCTCGGCGCGCTCGACGCGCTCGAGGCTGAAGAAGCCGGGGACCGTGACCTTCTCGCCCTTGGCGACCTGCGTGGAGAGGACCTCCTGCAGGGCGGTGATGACCTCGGCCGCCGAGGAGGCGGAGACGCCGGCCTTCTCGGCGACGGCGCTGGCGAGCTCGGACTTGTTCATGTGGGATCTCCCAATCTGTGCGGTGGTGCGTCGCGAACCCTCTTACTCCACCACGTCGGTGCGGGTTTGGCGAACCAGCACGCAGGGCGTGTCCCCCCATTTCTCGGGCTTCTGCTCCCCCGGAGGGTCTGCGGACGACGAAGGGGGACCCCCCGCGACGTGCGCGGGAGGTCCCCCTTCGAGGGCGACGCGGTGACTCAGAGGCGGTCGAGACCGAGCTCTGCGTCGTCGAGGCGGACGGCCTCGCCGCTGCCCGGGCCGAAGACCGGGTAGGCGTACTCGTCGTAGCTCGGCAGCGTGTACATCGCCGCGCGGGCCTCCTCGGTCGGCTCCACCGTCGTGTTGTTGTAGCGGGCCAGGCCCGTACCGGCGGGGATGAGCTTGCCGAGGATGACGTTCTCCTTGAGGCCGAGCAGCGGGTCGCTCTTGCCCTCCATCGCGGCCTCGGTGAGGACGCGGGTCGTCTCCTGGAAGGAGGCGGCGGAGAGCCAGGAGTCGGTCGCGAGCGAGGCCTTGGTGATGCCCATGAGCTCGGGACGACCCGCGGCGGGACGACCGCCCTCGGCGACGGTGCGGCGGTTGGCCTCCTCGAAGCGGGCGCGCTCGGCGAGCATGCCCGGGAGCAGACCCGTCTCGCCCGACTCGAGGACGGTGATCCGACGCAGCATCTGGCGCACGATGACCTCGATGTGCTTGTCGTGGATCGACACGCCCTGCTGGCGGTAGACGTGCTGCACCTCGTCGACGAGGTGCTTCTGCGTCGCCCGCGGGCCGAGGATGCGCAGGACCTGCTTCGGGTCGATCGCACCGACGACGAGCTGGGTACCCACCTCGACGTGCTGGCCGTCCTCGACGAGCAGGCGCGCGCGCTTGCTCACCGGGTAGGCGTGCTCCTCGCCGTCGGCGTCCGTCGTCAGCAGCAGACGGCGCGCCTTGTCGGTGTCCTCGATCGTGATGCGGCCGTTGGCCTCCGCGATCGGGGCGACACCCTTGGGCGTGCGCGCCTCGAAGAGCTCGACGACGCGCGGCAGACCCTGCGTGATGTCGTCACCGGCCACACCACCGGTGTGGAAGGTGCGCATCGTCAGCTGGGTGCCGGGCTCGCCGATCGACTGCGCCGCGATGATGCCGACGGCCTCGCCGATGTCGACGAGCTGACCGGTGGCCAGCGAGCGGCCGTAGCACTTCGCGCACGTGCCGACCTTCGACTCGCAGGTGAGGACCGAGCGGACCTTCACCTCGTCGACGCCGGCCTCGTAGAGCTGGCCGATGACGACGTCGCCGAGGTCGGAGCCCGCGGCGGCCAGGACGGAGCCGTCCTCGCCGGTGACCTCGCTGGCCAGGCAGCGGGCGTACGCGGTGAACTCGACGTCGTCGTGCAGCCGGCGGGTGCCGGTGGTCTCGTCGTACGCGGCGACGAGCATCGGCAGGCCGCGCTCGGTGCCGCAGTCGTCCTCGCGGACGATGACGTCCTGGGAGACGTCGACGAGACGACGGGTGAGGTAGCCCGAGTCGGCCGTCCGCAGCGCGGTGTCGGCCAGACCCTTGCGGGCGCCGTGCGTGGAGATGAAGAACTCGACGACCGACAGACCCTCACGGAAGTTCGTGCGGATCGGGCGGGGGATGATCTCGCCCTTCGGGTTGGCCATGAGGCCACGCATGCCGGCGATCTGGCGCAGCTGGAACCAGTTACCACGGGCACCCGAGCTGACCATGCGGTAGATCGGGTTGTCCTTGGGGAAGTTCTGCTGCATCTCCGCCGCGACCTCGTTGGTCGCCTGCGTCCAGATCTCGATGAGCTCCTGACGGCGCTCGTCGTCGGTGATGAGACCGCGCTCGTACTGCGTCTGGACCTTCGTCGCCTTCGTCTCGTAGCCCTCGAGGATCTCGGGCTTGCGCGACGGGGTGACGACGTCGCTCAGCGCGACCGTCGTGCCGGAGCGGGAGGCCCAGTAGTAGCCGGCCTCCTTGAGCGCGTCGAGGGACGCCGCGACCTGACCCTTGGAGTAGCGCTCGGCGAGGTCGTTGACGATCGTCGACAGGCGCTTCTTGTCGACCGGCTCGTCGACGAAGGGGTAGTGCACCGGCAGCGCCTCGTTGAAGAGGGCGCGACCCAGGGTGGTCGGGGCGGTCCAGACGGCGACCGCGCCGTCCTCGTCGCGCTCGACGCCCTCGGGCAGCTCGGCGGTCAGCGGCGGCACGACGTCACCGAGGCGCACCCGGATCGGCGTGCCGACCTGGATCTGACCGGCGTCGTAGGCCATCCGCGCCTCGGCGACCGTGGAGAAGGAGCGCAGCGGCGCCTCCTCGTCCTCGACCGCGAGGGCGGAGGTGAGGTGGAAGAGGCCGATGATCATGTCCTGGGTGGGCATGGTCACGGGACGGCCGTCCGCCGGCTTGAGGATGTTGTTCGAGGACAGCATGAGGATGCGGGCCTCGGCCTGGGCCTCCGCGGAGAGCGGGAGGTGCACGGCCATCTGGTCACCGTCGAAGTCCGCGTTGAAGGCGGTGCAGACGAGCGGGTGGATCTGGATGGCCTTGCCCTCGACGAGCTGCGGCTCGAAGGCCTGGATGCCCAGACGGTGCAGCGTGGGCGCACGGTTGAGCAGCACGGGGTGCTCGGTGATGACCTCTTCGAGGACGTCCCACACGACCGAGCGCTGACGCTCGACCATCCGCTTGGCGGACTTGATGTTCTGCGCGTGGTCGAGGTCGACGAGCCGCTTCATGACGAAGGGCTTGAAGAGCTCGAGCGCCATGACCTTCGGCAGACCGCACTGGTGGAGCTTGAGCTGCGGGCCGACGACGATGACCGAACGGGCCGAGTAGTCGACGCGCTTGCCGAGCAGGTTCTGACGGAAGCGCCCCTGCTTGCCCTTGAGCATGTCGGAGAGCGACTTCAGCGGCCGGTTGCCCGGGCCGGTGACGGCGCGACCGCGACGGCCGTTGTCGAAGAGGTTGTCGACGGCCTCCTGCAGCATCCGCTTCTCGTTGTTGACGATGATCTCGGGCGCGCCGAGGTCGAGCAGTCGCTTGAGGCGGTTGTTGCGGTTGATGACCCGGCGGTACAGGTCGTTGAGGTCCGAGGTCGCGAAGCGACCGCCGTCGAGCTGGACCATCGGGCGCAGGTCCGGGGGGATGACCGGGACCACGTCGAGGACCATGCCGGCCGGCTCGTTGTCGGTGATGAGGAAGGCCGTGACGACCTTGAGGCGCTTGAGGGCGCGGGTCTTCTTCTGGCCCTTACCGGTCGCGATGATCTCGCGCAGTGCGAGCTGCTCGGCCTGCAGGTCGAAGGTCTCGAGACGCTTCTGGATCGCCGCGGCGCCCATCCCGCCCTCGAAGAACATGCCGAAGCGGTCACGCATCTCGCGGTAGAGGACCTCGTCGCCCTCGAGGTCCTGGACCTTGAGGTTCTTGAAGCGGTCCCAGACCTGGTTGAGACGCTCGATCTGCTGGTCGGCGCGCTTGCGGATCTGGTTCATCTCGCGCTCGGCCGAGTCGCGGACCTTGCGCTTCGCGTCGGACTTGGCACCCTCGGCCTCGAGGGCCGCGATGTCCTGCTCGAGCTTCTTGGCCCGGGCGTCGACGTCGGCGTCGCGACGGTTCTCCATCGCCTTGCGCTCGGTCTCGATGCCGGCCTCGAGCGAGGGCAGCTGCTCGTGGCGGGCGTCCTCGTCGACGCTGGTGATCATGTAGGCCGCGAAGTAGATGACCTTCTCGAGGTCCTTCGGGGCGAGGTCGAGGAGGTACCCGAGACGGCTCGGGACGCCCTTGAAGTACCAGATGTGGGTGACGGGGGCGGCGAGCTCGATGTGGCCCATCCGCTCACGGCGCACACCGGCGCGGGTCACCTCGACGCCGCAGCGCTCGCAGATGATGCCCTTGAAGCGGACGCGCTTGTACTTGCCGCAGGAGCACTCCCAGTCCCGGGTGGGTCCGAAGATGCGCTCGCAGAACAGACCCTCCTTCTCGGGCTTGAGGGTGCGGTAGTTGATGGTCTCCGGCTTCTTGACCTCGCCGTGGCTCCAGGTACGGATGTCGTTGGCGCTGGCGAGGCCGATGCGCAGCTCGTCGAAGAAGTTGACGTCGAGCACGTGTGTCCTTCTCTCGTCTCTCTCGATGGTGGTGTCGAGAAGTCGTGTGGGTCGTAGAGGTCTGTGGGGGTGGTGGGGCCGTCCGGCCGGCCGAAGGGGTGAGATCTCACCCCTTCGGCCGATCGGCTCAGACCTCTTCGACCGAGGCGGGCTCGCGGCGGGACAGGTCGATCCCGAGCTCCTCGGCAGCGCGGAAGACGTCGTCCTCGGAGTCGCGCATCTCGATGGTGCCGCCCTCGGAGTTGAGCACCTCGACGTTGAGGCAGAGGGACTGCATCTCCTTGATGAGCACCTTGAAGGACTCGGGGATGCCCGGCTCGGGGATGTTGTCCCCCTTGACGATGGCCTCGTAGACCTTCACGCGGCCGTTGACGTCGTCGGACTTGATGGTGAGCAGCTCCTGCAGCGCGTAGGAGGCGCCGTAGGCCTCGAGGGCCCACACCTCCATCTCGCCGAAGCGCTGGCCACCGAACTGGGCCTTACCACCGAGCGGCTGCTGGGTGATCATCGAGTACGGACCCGTGCTGCGCGCGTGGATCTTGTCGTCCACGAGGTGGTGCAGCTTGAGGATGTACATGTAGCCCACGGACACCGGGTCCGGGTACGGCTCGCCGGAGCGGCCGTCGAACAGGCTCGCCTTGCCGCTGGAGTCGATGAGGCGCACGCCGTCACGGGTGGGCCGCGTCGAGTCGAGCAGACCGCGGATCTCGTCCTCGCCCGCACCGTCGAAGACGGGGCTGGCGACACGGGTGTTCGGCTCGGCCGCACGCGCGTCCTGCGGGATCATCCGGGCCCAGTCGGGGTTGCCCTCGATCTCCCAGCCGCGGCTGGCCGCCCAGCCGAGGTGCAGCTCGAGGATCTGGCCGATGTTCATACGACCGGGCACGCCGAGCGGGTTGAGCACGACGTCCACGGGGGTGCCGTCCTCGAGGAAGGGCATGTCCTCGACCGGGAGGATCTTGGAGATGACGCCCTTGTTGCCGTGGCGACCGGCGAGCTTGTCGCCGTCGGTGATCTTGCGCTTGTTCGCCACGTAGACCCGCACGAGCTGGTTGACGCCCGGGGGGAGCTCGTCGCCCTCGTCCTTGTCGAAGACCTTGACGCCGATGACCGTGCCGGTCTCGCCGTGGGGGACCTTCATCGAGGTGTCGCGGACCTCCCGCGCCTTCTCGCCGAAGATCGCGCGGAGCAGGCGCTCCTCCGGGGTGAGCTCGGTCTCGCCCTTCGGCGTGACCTTGCCGACGAGCAGGTCGCCGTCGCGGACCTCGGCGCCGATGCGGATGATGCCGCGCTCGTCGAGGTCGGCGAGGACCTCCTCGGAGACGTTCGGGATGTCCCGGGTGATCTCCTCGGGGCCGAGCTTGGTGTCGCGCGCGTCGACCTCGTGCTCCTCGATGTGGATCGAGGACAGGACGTCGTCCTGCACGAGACGCTGGCTGAGGATGATCGCGTCCTCGTAGTTGTAGCCCTCCCAGGGCATGAAGGCCACGAGCAGGTTGCGACCCAGCGCCATCTCGCCGCCGTCGGTCGCGGGACCGTCGGCGATGAGCTGGCCGGCCTCGACGCGGTCGCCCTCGGCGACCATGACGCGCTGGTTGTAGCTGTTGCCCTGGTTGGAGCGGGAGAACTTCATGATCTTGTACGAGCGGCTGCCGCCCTCGTCGTGGGTGACCGTCACGAGGTCGGCGGAGACCTCGGTGACGACACCGGCCTTCTCGGAGCGCACGACGTCACCGGAGTCGAGCGCCGCGCGGTACTCCATGCCGGTGCCGACGAAGGGGGCCTCGGCCCGCACGAGCGGGACGGCCTGACGCTGCATGTTGGCGCCCATGAGCGCGCGGTTCGCGTCGTCGTGCTCGAGGAAGGGGATCATCGCGGTGGCCGCGGAGACCATCTGGCGCGGGGAGACGTCCATGTAGTCGACGTCCTCGGCCGGGATCTGGTCGACCTCGCCGCCCTTGGTGCGGGCGAGGACGCGGTCACCGACGAAACGGCCCTTGTCGTCGAGCTCGGCGTTGGCCTGGGCGACGACGAACTTGTCCTCCTCGTCCGCGGAGATGTAGACGACGTCGTCGGAGACGACCCCGTCCTCGACCTTGCGGTACGGCGTCTCGATGAAGCCGAAGGAGTTGATCCGCCCGTAGCTGGCGAGCGAGCCGATGAGGCCGATGTTCGGGCCCTCAGGGGTCTCGATCGGGCACATGCGGCCGTAGTGCGACGGGTGGACGTCACGGACCTCCATCTGGGCGCGGTCACGCGAGATGCCGCCGGGGCCCAGCGCCGAGAGGCGACGCTTGTGCGTCAGGCCCGACAGCGGGTTGTTCTGGTCCATGAACTGCGAGAGCTGGCTGGTCCCGAAGAACTCCTTGATCGACGCCACGACGGGGCGGATGTTGATCAGGGTCTGCGGGGTGATCGCCTCGACGTCCTGGGTCGTCATGCGCTCGCGCACGACGCGCTCCATCCGGGACAGGCCGGTGCGGACCTGGTTCTGGATGAGCTCGCCGACGCTGCGGACGCGACGGTTGCCGAAGTGGTCGATGTCGTCGGTCTCGACGGGGACCTCGACGGCCTCGCCGTTGCGCGTCCCGGGCAGGGTCGCGGAGCCGGCGTGGAGGGCGACGAGGTACTTGAGCGTCGCGACGATGTCGTCGAGCGTGAGGACCGAGGCGTCCAGACCGACCTCGACACCCAGCTTGCGGTTCATCTTGTAGCGACCGACCTTGGCCAGGTCGTAGCGCTTGCCGTTGAAGTAGAGGTTGTCCAGGAGGTTCTGGGCGGCCTCACGGGTCGGCGGCTCGCCCGGGCGCAGCTTGCGGTAGAGGTCGAGCAGCGCCTGGTCCTGGCTCTCGAGGTGGTCCTTCTCGAGGGTGAGGTTCATCGACTCGTACTGGCCGAACTCCTCGCGGATCTCGGCCTCGCTCATGCCGAGCGCCTTGAGCAGGGTGGTCACCGGCTGCTTGCGCTTGCGGTCGACGCGCACGCCGACCATGTCGCGCTTGTCGATCTCGAACTCGAGCCACGCACCGCGGCTGGGGATGACCTTCGCCGAGTAGATGTCCTTGTCGGAGGTCTTGTCGGCGCTGCGCTCGAAGTACACGCCGGGGCTGCGCACGAGCTGGGAGACGACGACACGCTCGGTGCCGTTGATGATGAAGGTGCCGCGGTCGGTCATGAGCGGGAAGTCGCCCATGAAGACGGTCTGGCTCTTGATCTCGCCGGTCTCGGCGTTCATGAACTCCGCGGTGACGAAGAGCGGCGCCGAGTAGGTCTGGTCGCGCTCCTTGCAGTCGTCCGTGGAGTACTTGGGGTCCTCGAAGCGACCCTCCGAGAAGGAGAGGGACATCGAGCCGGAGAAGTCCTCGATCGGGGAGATCTCCTCGAAGATCTCGTCGAGGCCGGACTTGCGTGACAGCTCACCGCGCCCGGACGCCTCAGATGCGGCGACCCGCTCCTGCCAGCGCTGGTTGCCCAGCAGCCAGTCGAAGCTCTCGGTCTGCAGGGCGAGGAGGTCAGGGACCTCCAGGGGCTCGCGAATCTTCGCGAAGGACAGACGGCCAGAAGCCGTCCGAGCGGTGGACATCGGGGAAGCGGTGCGCGAGGCAGCCAAGGATGGGTCCTTCCACGGGCCGTGTTGGTCGGGCGGCGCGGGTCCCCGTCGACCCGTCCTTCGGCTCGTCGTCGTCACCCACAGCGGTGGGAGCGAAGGACGTGCGAGCTGGGGACGGAGGAGAAAGGGCAGCGCAAACGGCTACGTTAGTCGATAAAGGGCATGACTGTCCAGCCCGGTCAAGTGCAGCGACCTGACGGTGGTCTCGCGCTCTCCTGACGTGGGCCAGGCCGTGGCGAAGCGACGCCATGATGGTGCGCCATCGCCCACGGCGACGTCAAGGCAGCAGCCCCGCGTGTCCGGGGTTCGGCTCCCCTAGGGTGACGGCCATGTCCCGCTTCTCGCCGCGTCGCACGATCCGCCAGGGTCTGGCCGCGACGCTCGCGGCCCAGGCGACCACCGTCGCCGCCCTGCTCTTCGTCGACTCGCGGCGCAAGCGCGACCGCCCCTCGCGCCGTCTGCCCCGCGTCGAGCCGCACGACGTGCCGGTGCCCGGGGGCGACCTGCGGATCTACACCTCCGGCGAGTCCCTCTTCGACGACATGCTCGCCGACATCGACGCCGCGACCCACCGCGTCTTCTTCGAGTCCTACATCTGGAAGGGCGACGAGATCGGGCACGCCTTCCGCGACGCCCTCGTGCGCGCCCACGAGCGCGGTGTCGAGGTCTTCGTCGCCTTCGACGAGTTCGCCAACCTCGTCGTGCCGCGGTCCTTCTTCGCCGGCCTGCCGGACGGCATCCACGTCAAGCGTCACCCCCTGCTCGGCCGCTTCCCCTTCGTCACCCCGCGCCAGAGCGGGCGCAACCACCGCAAGCTCCTCGTCGTCGACTCCCGCGCGGCCTACCTCGGCGGCTACAACGTCGGCAGCCTCTACGCCGACCGCTGGCGGGACACGCACGCGCGGGTGAGCGGCGAGATGGTCGTCGAGCTGGCGAACGCCTTCGTCGACTACTGGAACGTCGCCCCGGGGCGCTGCTCGCCGCACCTGGAGCACCCCGACTCGCGCACCTGGTCGACCACCATGCGCGTGCACCGCAACATCCCGACCGACATGGTCTACCCGATCCGCAACATGTACCTCGAGGCGATCGACCGGGCCGACGAGCGGATCCTGCTCACCGCGGCGTACTTCATCCCCGACGACGTGCTCACCCGCGCCCTCGTCGAGGCCGCGCGCCGCGGGGTCGACGTGCGCATCCTCGTGCCGCACTTCAGCAACCACGTCGTCGCCGACTGGCTGAGCCGGCGCAGCTACACCGAGCTGCTGAGCGGTGGCGTGCGGATCCTGCGCTACGAGAACGCCATGGTCCACGCGAAGACCGCGACGATCGACGGGCGCTGGACGACGCTCGGCACGGCGAACATCGACCGGCTGAGCCTGGCCGGCAACTACGAGATCAACCTCGAGATCCTCGACGCCGACGTCGCCGCGCAGATGGAGGAGGTCTTCGCCGCCGACGCCCTCAACAGCACCGAGATCACGCTCGCGCAGTGGGTCGAGCGCCCCTTCGTCTCCCGCCTCGCCGAGGGTCTGCTCTCCCCCTACCGCCCCCTCCTGTAGCCCTGAGGCCCGGGCCGCGCCCTTTCGAGGATCGTGCGTCGCACCTGAGGACACGCGAAGGGCGGGCCGCACCGTGAGGTGCGACCCGCCCTTGCGTGGATCAGATGACCCCCGAAGGGGTCGAGATCACTTGAGCTCGACGGTGGCGCCGGCGCCCTCGAGGGCCTCCTTGGCCTTCTCCGCGGCAGCCTTGTCGACCTTCTCGAGGACGGGCTTGGGGGCGCCGTCGACGAGGTCCTTGGCCTCCTTGAGGCCGAGGGAGGTCAGCGCGCGGACCTCCTTGATGACCTGGATCTTCTTGTCACCAGCAGCGGTGAGGACGACGTCGAACTCGTCCTGCTCCTCCGCGGCGGGGGCGTCGCCGCCACCGGCCGGGGCGGCGCCCGCGACGGCCACGGGGGCCGCAGCGGTGACCTCGAAGGTCTCCTCGAACTGCTTCACGAACTCGGAGAGCTCGATGAGGGTCATCTCCTTGAAGGCCTCAAGGAGCTCGTCGGTGCTGAGCTTCGCCATGTTGGGCGTCCTTTCTACAGATGTTTCAGCCGTGAGTGGCGTGTGTGTGTAGTCGAGCCGGGCTCTCCCCCGAGGGGGCGGGCCTCAGCTCTCGTCGCCACCCTCGGCGACGGTCTGGGTGTCCTCGGCAGCAGCCTCGGACGGGGCCTCCTCGGCCTCGGCAGCAGGGGCGGCCGTGTCGGCCGGACCCTGCTCCTCGACCTTGGCGCGCAGGGCGTCGACGACGCGAGCCGTCTGTGCCAGCGGCGCGTTGAAGAGGTAGGCGGCCTGGGTCAGCTGGGCCTTCATGGCGCCAGCCAGCTTGGCCAGGAGCACCTCGCGCGACTCGAGCAGCGCGAGCTTGTTGATGTCCTCGGCGCTCAGGGTGTTGCCGTCGAGCACACCACCCTTGATGACGAGGAGCGGGTGGTCCTTGGCGAAGTTGCGCAGAGCCTTCGCGGCCTCGACCGGGTCGCCCTCGACGAAGGCGATGGCGTTCGGCCCGACGAGCTGGCCCTCGAAGGCGGACTCGACGCCCGCCTCCTTCGCGGCGAGCTCGGTCAGCGTGTTCTTCACCACGGAGTAGGTGGCGTTGCCACGGAGGTTGGTGCGCAGCTCGGCGAGCTGGGCCACGGTCAGACCGCGGTACTCCGTGAGAACGGCCGCGCTGGAGCTGCGGAACTTGTCCGTCAGCTCGGCGATGGCGGCAGTCTTCTCAGCGTTCGCCATGCGGGCCTCCTTCTCGTGATTTCTGTGGGGCGATCACCCCCGGCGTCCGGCCCCGGTCACGAGAAGAGCCCCGGCGCAGGGCGCACCGGGGCTCGCACAGCATCGCCCTGAGGCGAGTGGTCGATCGGTTCGTCCTGCGCTGGTCGCCCTGCTCGTGGCAGGACCTTCGGCTGGTCGACCCGGGTGGGTCGGCCGGCAAACCGGCGGTCATCGGTCGGGACCAGCGTACGGGCGCTCGCCCGCACGACCAAATCGTCCCCGGGGACGACGACGGGGGACCGGGCTGGCCCGGTCCCCCGTCGTGCGGTGCGCCTCGGATCACCGGGCGCGTGAGGTCACTGCGCGGCGACGTCGGCCGAGCTGGCCGGCGCGGACTCCTCGAGGAGGTCCTTCGTGCGCGTGAAGTCGAGCGGGATGCCGGGGCCCATGGTCGTGCTGAGCACGGCCTTGGTGATGTAGCGGCCCTTGCTCGCGGACGGCTTGAGGCGGGTGATCTCCTCGAGCGCGGCGGCGTAGTTCTCGACGAGGTTCTTCTCGTCGAAGGAGACCTTGCCGATGATGAAGTGGAGGTTCGCGTGCTTGTCGTTGCGGAACTCGATCTTGCCGCCCTTGATGTCCGTGACGGCCTTGGCCGTGTCCATCGTGACGGTGCCGGTCTTCGGGTTCGGCATGAGGCCGCGGGGGCCGAGCACCTTGCCGAGACGACCGACCTTGCCCATGAGGTCCGGGGTGGCGACGACGGCGTCGAAGTCCATCCAGCCGCCCTGGATCTTCTCGATCATGTCGTCGGAGCCGACGTGGTCGGCGCCGGCCTCGCGGGCGGCCTCGGCCTTGTCGCCGTTGGCGATGACGAGGACACGGGCGGTCTTGCCGGTGCCGTGGGGCAGGTTGACCGTGCCGCGGACCATCTGGTCGGCCTTGCGGGGGTCGATGCCCAGACGGAAGGCGACCTCGACGGTCTCGTCGTAGGTGCCCTTCGCGCCCTGCTTGGCCAGGCGGATGGCCTCGAGCGGGGCGTACATGGCGTCGCGGTCGACGGCCTCGGCCGCTGCGCGGTAGCTCTTGCTGCGCTTCATGGATCTCTCCTTGGTGGTGATGGTGGAGGTGTGGTGCGGGCCAGCGCCGGCCCTCCCACGAGGGGGTGCGGCACTCGGGCCGTCAGGCCCGGGTCCCGCGGGAGCATCAGACCTGCTCGGTCTGCCTGCCGCGGATCTGATTCGACTCCGGCTCGGCCGGCGGCTCGTACCTCACCGCCGACCTCGCCTTCGTCTGCATCAGACCTGCTCGGTCTCGATGCCCATCTGACGCGCGGTACCGGCGATGATCTTCATCGCGGCCTCGACGTCGTTGGCGTTGAGGTCGGGCATCTTCGTCTCGGCGATCTCGCGCAACTGGTCGACGCTGAGCTTGGCGACCTTCGTCTTGTGCGGCTCGCCCGAGCCCTTCTGGACGCCGGCGGCCTTCTTGATGAGCTCGGAGGCCGGCGGGGTCTTGGTGATGAAGGTGAACGAGCGGTCCTCGTAGACCGTGATCTCGACGGGGATGACGTTGCCGCGCTTGTCCGCCGTGGCGTCGTTGTACGCCTTGACGAACTCCATGATGTTGACGCCGTGCTGACCCAGCGCGGGGCCGACGGGGGGCGCGGGGGTGGCCTGACCGGCCTGGATCTGCAGCTTGATGAGGCCGGAGACCTTCTTGCTCTTGGGAGGCATCCCAAGCTCCTCACATGATCGTGGGCCGACGCCATGGGCGATGACCCGGTTGCATGCCGGTCCGAGGTGTCAGACCGGCCGCCGTCCTGCGCTCAGATCTTGGCGACCTGGCTGTAGGACAGCTCGACCGGGGTCTCCCGGCCGAAGATGGAGACGAACACCTTGAGCTTCTGGGTGTCCGGGTGGACCTCGGCGATGCTCGCCGGCATGGTCTCGAAGGGGCCGTCGGTGACGGTGACCGACTCGCCGACCTCGAAGTCGAGGGTCGTGCCCTGGCCGGAGCCGTCGGCGCCCTTGCTCGCTCCCCCGCCGGAGGTCGCGCCCGCGGCGGACTTCTCCAGGTCGGCGGGCTTGAGCATCGTGTAGACCTCGTCGAGGCTCAGCGGGACCGGGTCGTGGGCGTTGCCGACGAAGCCGGTGACGCCCGGGGTGTGCCGCACGGCGCCCCACGACTCGTCGGTGAGGTCCATGCGCACGAGGACGTAGCCGGGCATGCGCGGCTGCTTGCGCGTCTTCTTCTGGCCAGACTTGATCTCGGTGACCTCGTCGATCGTGACGGCCACCTCGAAGATGTAGTCCTCCATGTTGAGGTTCGCGACGCGCGTCTCGAGGTTGTGCTTGACGCGGTTCTCGTAGCCCGCGTAGCTGTGGATGACGTACCAGTCGCCGAACTTGCTCGCGAGGTCGTCCTTGAAGGCCTGGACCGGGTCGGCCTGGTCCTCGGGGAGCAGGTCGCCGTCCTCGTCCGTCGTGGGGGCGCTCTCGTCGCTCACCTCGACGTCGACGTCCTCGGTGGCGTCGTCCTCGCTCGCGCCGTCCTCGTCGGAGGAGGCGTCGAGGGCGAGGTCGGCGTCGGCGTCGAGCGCGCGCTCTGCCTCGACCTCGTCGGCGCTGGGCAGGTCGGGCGTGGCGAGGCCGCTGGCGGCGGCCTCGGCCTGGGCAGGCGTCAGCTCGTCGTCGGAGCCGGCGAAGGGGCTGGTCGGCTGGTCGGACATGGCCTGGTGCTACCTCACGTGTTGTGGACGGGCGGCGCGGGGCGCCGCAGGACGTACGGGTCGTGCGGGGGCGGGGTCAGCCGCCGAAGACCCACATCACGAGCCTGGTGAAGCCGAAGTCGACCAGCGACACGAAGAGCATCATCACCGTGACGAAGACGATGACGACGAGCGTGTAGTTGACCAGCTCCGAGCGCGTCGGGCGGACGACCTTGCGGAGCTCGTCGAGCACCTGGGTGATGAAGAGCCCGATCGACCCGAAGAACCGGGACACCGGGTTGCCGCCCTTGGGCTCCTGACGTCGAGCCTTCGACGGCTGCGCACCGAGCTCGGTCACGTCGTCACTTCTCTCGTCGTCGGGGACACCATGCTGCGCGGTGGGTACCGCGTAACGCAGGGCAGGAGGGACTCGAACCCCCAACCGCCGGTTTTGGAGACCGGTGCTCTACCAATTGAGCCACTGCCCTACGGGCCCCGGGCTGGGTCCGGGTCCCGCGGTCAACCCCCTTCGTCAGGCCTGCCCGGGGGCATGGCGGAGACTCTGGTCGAGGTCAACCAAGGGACCACCATACGTGAGCCGGTGGCCCGGGCGCGAACCGGCGCCGAGCCGCCCGGCCCGCAGCGGGCGGGACGCCCCCGCCCGCGCCGACCACGGCGGTGCCAGACTGGCGCTCGTGACCGCCCAGCGCAGCCCTCGGCCCCTGTCCGACCTCGCCCCCGACGAGCTCGACGAGCTCCTGGCGAGCACGCGCGAGGACTACGAGGCGTTGCGCACGAAGGGCCTGGCCCTCGACGTCACCCGCGGCAAGCCCAGCGCTGCCCAGCTCGACCTCTCCGACGCCCTGCTCCGCCTGCCGTCGACGACGACCGACCGCTCCGGCACCGACGTGCGCAACTACGGCGGCCTGGCCGGTCTCGTCGAGATCCGCGAGATCTTCGCCGACCTGCTCGGCGTCGACGTCCCCCAGCTCGTCGCCGGGGGCAGCTCGTCGCTCACCCTCATGCGCGAGTGCCTCGTCGACCTCCTGCTCTTCGGCGGCGTGGACTCCCCCCGGCCGTGGAAGGACGAGGAGTCCGTCACCTTCGTGTGCCCGGTGCCGGGCTACGACCGCCACTTCGCCCTCCTCGAGGAGCTCGGCATCTCGATGGTCACGGTGCCGATGCGCGAGGACGGGCCCGACGCGGCCGCGGTCGCCGCGCTCGTCGCCGACGACCCGGGCGTCAAGGGCATGTGGCTCGTGCCCACGTACGCCAACCCGACCGGGGCGGTCTGCAGCCAGGAGGTGGCCGCCGAGCTCGCCGCGATGCCGACGGCCGCGCCGGACTTCAAGATCTTCTGGGACAACGCCTACGCCGTGCACCACCTCGGGCTGGACGAGGCCAAGAGTGCCGACGTCCTCGGCCTCGCGGCGGCCTCAGGCCACCCCCACCGGCCGATCATGTTCGCGTCGACGAGCAAGATCACCTACGCCGGGGCCGGCGTCGCCTTCCTCGCGAGCTCGACCGAGCAGGTGGCGTGGTACCTCGAGCACCTCGGCAAGGGCTCGATCGGCCCGGACAAGGTCAACCACCTGCGCCACGCCGAGCTCTTCGGCGACGCCGAGGGCGTGCGGGCGCACATGCGCGAGCACGCCGCGATCATCGCCCCGAAGTTCGCCGAGGTCGACCGGGTCCTCGGCGAGCGCCTCGGGGGGCTCGGGATCGCCCGGTGGAACTCCCCCACCGGCGGCTACTTCGTCAGCCTCGACGTCGTGCCGGGCACCGCGAGCCGGGTCGTCGAGCTGGCGAAGGGGGTCGGCGTCGCCCTCACCCCGGCCGGGGCGTCCTTCCCCTACGGGCGGGACCCGCAGGACGAGAACATCCGCCTCGCCCCGACGATGCCGCCCCTGGACGAGGTGCGCGAGGCGATGGAGGTCGTCGCGACCTGCGTCCTGCTCGCCGCCGTGGAGCACGCGACCGCCGGCAGCGGTCGCCACCGACCCAGCGGCGTCGCCGGCCAGGGTGACCAGGGGTAGGGGCGGTGCCCCGGCGCGATCTCGCCGCCCTGCCCAAGGCGCACCTCCACCTGCACTTCACCGGCTCGATGCGGGTCGAGACCGTGCGCGAGATGGCCGCCGAGCACCGGCTGCGGCTGCCGAGCGCGCTCGACCCGGGCTCCTACCCGCCCGAGCTCTCGGCCGCCGACGAGCGCGGGTGGTTCCGCTTCCAGCGGCTCTACGACGCGGCGCGGCACTGCGTGCGCGGCGAGGCCGAGATGCGGCGGATCGTGCGCGAGGCCGCGGCCGACGACGGCGCGGAGGGCTCGCGCTGGCTCGAGCTGCAGGTCGACCCGACGTCGTACGCCCCCTTCGTCGGCGGGATCACCCCGGCCATCGAGATCGTCCTCGACGAGGCCCGGGCGGTCTCGCGCGGCGCGCGGCGCACCGGGTCGGCCCAGGTCGCGATCGTCGTCGCGGCGAGCCGGGTGCGCCACCCGCTCGAGGCCCGCACGCTCGCCCGTCTGGCCGCCCACCACGCCGGCGACGGACCCGGCGAGGTCGTCGGCTTCGGGCTGTCCAACGACGAGCGGCGCGGTGACACCGCCGACTTCGCCCCCGCCTTCCGCATCGCCGAGCGGGCCGGTCTGCTCCTCGCGCCGCACGCGGGCGAGCTGCTCGGGCCGACCGCCGTCGAGACGACGGTCGAGGCCATCGGCCCGCAGCGTCTCGGCCACGGCGTGCGCTCCGTCGAGGACCCCCGCGTCCTCGACCTCGTCGTCGAGCGCGGCATCGGTCTCGAGGTCTGCCCGGGGAGCAACGTCTCGCTCGGGGTCTACCCCGAGGCGGGGGCGGTCCCCCTTCGCCGGCTCGTCGACGCCGGCGCCCAGGTCGCCCTCGGCGCCGACGACCCCCTCCTCTTCGGCTCCCGGCTCGTCGACCAGTACGAGACCGCCCGCGACCTCGGGCTCGACGACGCCGCCCTGGCCGACCTCGCCCGCGCCTCCTTCGCCATGAGCCGCGCGCCGCAGGAGGTGCGCCGCCAGGCCGAGGCCGACGTCGACGCGTGGCTCGCCCAGGACCCCGGCGACGGGTCGGGATCGTGACCTGGCAGAACTGGGCGGGCACGGAGCGGGCCGACCCGGCACGGGTCGTCTCGCCGTCGTCGACCCAGGAGGTCTGCGACGCCGTCCGTGCGGCCGTGCGCGACGGGCTCGGGGTCAAGGCGGTCGGTGCCGGTCACTCCTTCTCCGGCGCGGCCGTCGCCCCGGGCGTGCAGCTGCTGCCCGACCGGCTGGACGCGGTGCACGAGGTCGACCGCGCCTCGGGCCTGGTGCGTGTCGGGGCGGGGATGCCGTTGCACCGGCTCACCCCCCTGCTCGCCGAGCACGGGCTGGCCCTGGAGATCCTCGGTGACATCGACCGGCAGACCGTCGGCGGTGCGGTGAGCACGGGCACCCACGGCAGCGGCGAGAGGTTCGGGAGCATCTCGACGCAGGTGCGCGCGCTCGAGCTCGTCCTCGGCGACGGGAGCGTCGTCACCTGCTCGCCGACGCAGCGCCCCGAGCTCTTCGCGGCGGCCCGGGTCGGCATCGGCGCCCTCGGCGTCATGACGAGCGTGACGCTCCAGTGCGTGCCGCTCTACGCGCTGCACGCCGTCGACGCGAAGATGCCGATGGAGCAGCTGCTCGAGGAGGTCGACGAGCTCGCCGCGGCGAACGACCACTTCGAGCTCTTCTGGTTCCCGCACACCTCGACCGCGCTCACCCGGCGCTTCGAGCGGCTGCCCGAGGACGCGCCGCTGCGGCCGATGAGCACCCTCGCCCGGCTGCTCGACGACGAGATCGCGACGAACGTCGGGCTCGAGGCGCTGCTGCGGGTCGGCACCCGGGTGCCACGCCTCGTGCCGGGCATCACCTCGCTCGTCACCCGGGCGATCTCGGCCCGCGAGTTCACCGACCTCGCGCCGCGGGTCTTCGCGTCCCGGCGGGACGTGCGCTTCCGCGAGGGCGAGTACTTCGTGCCCCGCGACGCCCTCGTGCCGGTCCTGCGCGAGCTGTGGCGGTGGGTCGAGGAGCACGACGAGCCGGTGTCCTTCCCCTTCGAGATCCGCTTCGTGCGCAGCGACGACATCTGGCTCTCGCCGGCGTACGAGCGCGAGAGCGCGGTCGTCGCCTTCCACCAGTACCACCGCATGCCGCACGAGCGGTGGTTCTCGGTGTGCGAGGACGTGCTCGGCGCGGCCGGCGGGCGGCCGCACTGGGGCAAGATGCACCGGCTCGACGCGAGCGCCCTGCGCCCGCTCTACCCCCGCTTCGACGACGCCCTCGCGGTACGCGACGAGATCGACCCCGGACGGGTCTTCGCCAACCCCTACCTCGAGCGGGTGCTCGGACCATGAGCGACGACCCCCGCGCCCGACCCGTCGACCACGACGCCCTCGCCCGTGCGACCGCGCACCTCGAGCCCCCCTTCGCCGTCGTCGACCTCGGCGCGCTGCGCGCGAACACCGCCGACCTCGTCCGGCGGGCCGGCGGCACCCCGATCCGGGTCGCGAGCAAGTCGGTGCGGTGCCGCGAGATCGTGCGGCGCACCCTCGCGACCCCCGGGTACGCCGGGGTCCTCGCCTACACCCTGCCCGAGGCGCTGTGGCTCGCCGAGGAGGTCGAGGACGTCGTCGTCGGGTATCCCAGCGTCGACCGCGCGGCGCTCGCCCGGCTCGGGGCCGACGAGCGCCTGGCCGCCCGGGTGACCCTCATGGTCGACAGCCGGGAGCACCTCGACCTCACCGCCGCCCACGTCGGGGCCGACGGCCCACCGGTGCGGGTGTGCGTCGAGCTCGACGCGTCGCTGCGGCTGGCCGGCGGCCGGGTGCACCTCGGGGCGCGCCGCTCGCCCGCGCACACCCCGCAGGAGGTCGCCGCCCTGGCCCGGGCGGTCCACGACCACCCACGGCTCCACCTCGTCGGGCTCATGGCCTACGAGGGTCAGGTCGCCGGTGTCGGCGACGACCAGCGCGGGCTGCGTCGTCTCGCCGTCCGCGCGGTGCAGCGACGCTCGGTGGCCGAGCTCGCGCAGCGTCGGGCCGAGGCCGTCGCCGCGGTGCGCGAGGTGGCGCCGCTCGACTTCGTCAACGGCGGCGGCACCGGCAGCCTCGAGACGACCTCCGCCGAGGCCGCCGTCACCGAGGTCGCGGCGGGGTCCGGGCTGCTCGGCCCGCACCTCTTCGACCACTACACCCGATTCCGACCCCGCCCGGCCGCCCACTTCGTCCTGCCCGTCGTGCGGCGCCCCTCCCCCCGGCACGCGACGGTGCTCGGCGGCGGCTGGGTCGCCTCGGGCGCGGCCGGGCGCGACCGCCTCCCGCTCCCGGTGCACCCGCCCGGCCTGCGTCTGCTCGGGGCCGAGGGCGCCGGCGAGGTGCAGACACCGCTCACCGGTCCTCGCGTCGACGACCTGCGCATCGGCGACCGCGTGTGGTTCCGCCACACGAAGGCCGGCGAGCTGAGCGAGCACGTCGACGTCCTGCACCTCGTCGACGGCGACGAGGTCGTGCAGAGCGTGCCGACCTACCGCGGGGAGGGCCGGGCCTTCTTGTGACGCGGTCCGTCACGAAGGCGTGACCCGTGGGGGTCTGGCGCGAGCGAGCCCCGCCTGCCAGGATCGCCGGAGCCCGCCGCGCACCCTGTCGGCGGGGCAGCCCGAAGGAGAAACTCCCCCATGGCTTCAACGAGGAAGCGCACCACCCCCTGGATCGTGGCGACCGCCGCGATCGGTCTCACCCTCGTCGGCTCGCAGTCCGCGGCCGGCTCGAGCAGCGCGGCCGAGCCGCCGTCGACCCCGGTCCCCGTGAGCACGCCGGACGGTCAGCTCGCGAGCTATGTCGTCAACGCCAAGATCGTCAACCCCGGCCAGGTCCGCAAGGTCGAGAAGGCTGTGGAGGCCGCCGGCGGCGTCGTCGTGCAGTCCTGGCCCCAGATCGGCGTCGTCGTCGCCCACTCGAAGAACGGCGACTTCCGCACCGAGGTCGTCATCAAGGCCAAGGGCGCCGTCGCGTCGGCCGGCCCGACCCGCACCGCCACCGTCCTCGAGGGCACCCCCGAGGGCGTCCAGGCCCCCTGGGGCCCGGGCAAGGGCCAGATCAAGGCGATCCCCCGCGCCGAGGACCCCGTCGAGGGCCCGACCACCCCGGCGACCGGAGTCCCGGAGCAGTACGAGTCGCTCCAGTGGGACATGAAGAACATCGGCGTCCCCGAGGCCCACAAGACGACGACCGGCTCCTCGAAGGTCACCGTCGGCGTCCTCGACAGCGGCATTGACCCCGACCACCCGGACCTCGCCAGCCAGATCGACGTCGCGCAGTCCGTCAACTGCACGGCCGGCGGTCGTCCCGACACCTCGGCCACCGGCTGGGCCCCGACGACGAGCGACCACGGCACCCACGTGGCCGGCACCATCGGTGCCGCCCGCAACGGCGTCGGCATCGTCGGCGTCGCCCCGGGCGTGAAGATGGCCTCCGTCAAGGTCGTCAGCGACGAGGGGTACATCTACCCCGAGTACGCGATCTGCGGCTTCATGTGGGCCGGCGAGAAGGGCATGGAGGTCACGAACAACAGCTACTACGTCGACCCCTTCGAGTTCTGGTGCGGTGACCAGCCCGAGCAGGCCCCGGCCCTCGAGGCCGTGCGTCGCGCGGTGAAGTGGTCGCAGGACGAGGGCACCGTGCACGTCGCCGCGGCGGGCAACAGCTCCTACGACCTGTCGAACAAGACGACGAACGCCTCGAGCCCGAACGACGGCACGGCGGTCAACCGCACGATCAACTCCTCGTGCAAGGACATCCCGACCGAGCTCGACGACGTGCTCACCGTCTCCTCGATCGACCAGGCCGGCAAGCTGTCGTCCTTCAGCAACCGTGGCCTCGGCTCGATCGACGTCGCGGCGCCGGGCAGCCGGATCCTGTCGACGATCGTCACGAACAACGGCTGGGGCTACAAGAGCGGCACCTCGATGGCGTCCCCGCACGTCGCCGGTGTCGTGGCCCTCATGCGCTCCGCTCACCCCGAGCTGAGCGCCTCGCAGGTCGTCGAGCGCATCCGCGCCCAGGCGACCGACACCCCGTGCTCGACGACCGCGGCCGGTGCGCCGTGCGTCGGTGACGCCTCGGAGAACAGCTACTACGGGCAGGGTGTGGTCGACGCGGCCGCGGCCGTGCGCTGACCCACCGCAGCAGCAGCGGCAGGGCCCGGCACCCGAAGGGGTGCCGGGCCCTGCTGCGTGCAGGGGGGGAGCGGCTAGAGCGCGTGCCCGACGAAGACCGGCTCGTTGACGAGGGTCACGCCGAAGGCCTCGCGGACGCCGTCGCGCACCTCGCGGGCCAGCGCGGCGACGTCGGCCGCGCTCGCGGACCCGCGGTTGGTCACCGCGAGCGTGTGCTTCGTCGACAGCGCGGCCGGGCCCGGCATGCCGTAGCCCTTGCCGAAGCCGGCCCGCTCGATGAGCCACGCAGCGCTCGTCTTCGCCTGGCCGCCGGGGGCGTCGAAGCGGGGCGGCGGCGGTGCGTCGGGCCCGAGCCGCTCCGCCGCCCGGGCGACGAGGACGTCGTGGTCGGCGGCGGGCAGGACGGGGTTGGTGAAGAAGGACCCGCAGCTCCACGTGTCGTGGTCGGCCTCGTCGAGCACCATCCCGCGGCGGCGGCGCTGGGCGAGGACGGCCTCGCGGGCGTCGGCGAGCGGGACCCGCTCGCCGAGCTCGACGCCGAGCTGCTGGGCGAGGTCCGCGTAGGCGACCGGTGCGGAGAGGTCGGCGAGGGCGAGCTGGAAGCTCACGTCGAGGACGACGAAGCGGTCGGTGCCCTTGAAGACCGAGTGCCGGTAGGTGAAGCCGCAGTCGGCCGCCGCCATCGTGCGCACCTGACCGGTCGTGCGGTCGAGCACCCGGACCCGGGCGATGGTCTGGGCGACCTCCTGGCCGTAGGCGCCGACGTTCTGCACCGGCGTCGCACCGGTGAGCCCGGGGATCCCGCTGAGCGCCTCGATGCCCGACCAGCCGGAGGCGACCGCGTGGGCGACGAGGTCGTCCCACGGCTCGCCGGCGGCGACGGTGACGAAGGCCCCCGAGCACAAGTCCTGGGACTCGACGGTGATGCCGCGGCTGGCCATGCGCAGGACGACGCCGTCGAAGCCCTCGTCGGCGACGACGAGGTTGGAGCCCCCGGAGACGACGAGCAGCTCACGCCCGGCGGCGTCGACCTCGCGCACGACGGCCACGGCCTCGTCGGCCGACTCGACGGTGACGAGGGTGGCGGCGGGGCCGCCGACCCGCATCGTCGTCAGCGGGGCGATCGGGGCGTCGTGGTCGGTGCGCATCAGTCGAGCTGGACGGTGACCCGGCAGCGGCCGAGCACCTTCTCGCCGGCGCACGTCGCGGTGACGTCGACGACGGCCCGGCGGGTCTGCTCGTCCAGGCTCGTGACCTTCGCGCTCACCTCGACGTCGGCGCCCTCCTCGTAGGGGACGACGACCGGACGGGTGAAGCGGGTGCCGTAGTCGACGACCCGGCCGGGGTCGCCGACCCACGAGGTGACGACCTCGACGGCCGCGCCCATGGTCCACATGCCGTGGGCGATGACGTCGGGCAGGCCGACGGAGCGCGCGAAGCGCTCGTCCCAGTGGATGACGTTGCGGTCGCCGGAGGCGCCCGCGTAGCCGACGAGGGTGGCCCGGTCGACGTGGAGGGTCAGACCCGGCAGCTCCTCGCCGACGCTCACCTGGTCGTGGGTGCGCACGCTCATGCCGACTCCTCCCCGCGGATGACGATCGTGGACAGCGACGTCGCGACCGGCTGGTCCTCGGGGTCCAGCAGGTCGCTGCGCATGACGACCATCGTGTGGCCGCCGGCGGCGCGCACGGAGTCGATCGTCAGCACCCCGCGCAGCTCGTCGCCGGCGACGATCGGGCGGTGGTGGACGAAGCGCTGCTCGCCGTGGACGACGCGGGAGTAGTCGACCCCCGCCTCGGGGTCGGTGACGAACTGGCGGTCGGTGCGCTGACCGGCGATGACCGCGAAGGTCGGCGGCGCGACGAGGTCGCGGTAGCCGGCCGCCCGGGCGGCCTCGAGGTCGCGGTGCAGCGGCGAGCTCGCGCCGACGGCGTCGGCGAAGTCGCGGATCGCCTCGCGGCCGACCTGGTAGGGCTCGGTCGGGGGGTACGTGCGCCCGACGAAGGACTCGTTGACAGCCATGGGCCTCACCCTAGTGCCGTGCCGGGACAGCGCGACGCCGCCCCAGGCCGGTGGCCGGGGCGGCGTCGAGGTGCGCGGTGCGGGACGCTCAGCGGGTCTCGCGGTGCAGCGTGTGGCGCCCGTCGCGACGGCAGTACTTCGACAGCTCCATGCGGTCGGGGTTGTTGCGACGGTTCTTCTTGGTGATGTAGTTGCGCTCCTTGCACTCCGTGCACGCCAGCGTGATCTTGGGACGGACGTCGGCGCTCTTGCTAGCCACGGGACAACCTGCTCTCGGAACGGGGGTGGAGACGATCTGGTCGGGCACACGCGCCCTGGGCGGCGGCCATCGACATACCAGGATAGGGCACGCACCGAGGACGGCGAAATCCGCGCTGCGGATGCCACCGGCACCGGTGCTCGTAGCGGGAGCGGGACTCGATCCCGCGACCTCACGATTATGAGTCGTGCGCTCTAACCAGCTGAGCTACCCCGCCGTGCGGTGCGGCACCGACCGGACGAGCCGGCGATGCCATACCGAGCCCCCTGTCGGAATCGAACCGACGACCTTTTCCTTACCATGGAAACGCTCTGCCGACTGAGCTAAGGGGGCGTGCCGCACACGTGTGCGCGGCGCCTCGCAGACATTACACGGCGAGGCGGTCGGGGCGGAAATCGGGGCCCGCGGGCTCCCCCTTCGCCCCGCTCCTAGGCCTGCTCGGGCCGCGCGATCGAGGTCATCGCGGCGCGCAGGGAGCCCTCGATCGGCACCGGGGTGCGGGTGGCCCGCTCGACGAAGACGTGGACGACGTGGCCGGTCGCGACGGCGGCGCCGTCGCTCGCCCGGGAGAGCTCGAGCGACCACGTCACCGAGGTGCGCCCGAGACGGGCGACGGACAGCGCGACGACGAAGCGGTCGGGGTAGGAGATCTCGGCGTGGTAGCGGCAGCCGCTCTCGGGCACGAGGTCGACGACGTCGCCGGCGGGGTCGAAGCCCTGGGCCTGGAGCCAGTCGTTGATGACCGTGTCCATCACCTGGTAGTGCACGGCGTTGTTGACGTGGCCGAACTGGTCGTTGTCGAGCCAGCGGGTCGGGACCTCGGTGACGAAGGGGTGGTCAGGCACGGGTGCCATCCTCTCGCCACAGCCCGGACGTCCCGCGCCGGTGGCTGCCGACGAGGTGGGTGTCGACGACGCCGACCGCCTCCATGAGCGCGTGCATCGTCGTCGGGCCGACGAAGGCGAAGCCGCGTGCCTTGAGCTCTCGGGCGAGGGCGACGGACTGCGGCGAGGTCGTCGGCACCTCGGCCTGGGCTGTCGGCACGGGGGTGGTCTGCGGCTGGTGCGACCACACGAGCCCGGGGAGCCCACCGTCGGCGCGCAGCTCGAGGGTCGCGCGGGCGTTGGTGATCGTCGCGGCGACCTTGCGCGCGTTGCGCACGATGCCGGCGTCGGCCATGAGGCGGGCGACGTCGGCGTCGTCGTAGCCGGCGACACGCTCGGGGTCGAAGTCGTCGAAGGCGGCCCTGAAGGCGGGCCGCTTGCGCAGGATCGTCGCCCACGACAGCCCGGACTGGAAGGCCTCGAGGCTCAGCCGCTCGAAGAGGCCGCGCTCGCCGCGCACCGGCATGCCCCACTCGGTGTCGTAGTAGGCACGCAGCAGCGGGTCGGTGCTCGCCCAGGGCGGGCGGGCCAGCCCGTCCTCGCCGACGACGAGGTCGCTCACCGGGGGTCCTCGCCCTCGTCCTGCGGGGTGGGGTCGAGCGCCGTGGCGAGCAGCGAGATCGCGGCGCCGCCGAGGCCGAGGACGAGCCGGGGGTGCCCGGTCGTGCGCTGCGCCCAGCGCTCGACGGCAGCCTGACCGCGCAGCCCGAGCTCGCCGCCGGCGGCGAAGGTCACCGCGGCGAGGGTCCCGAGACCGATCGAGACGGGGAGGGGCACGCGCTGCCGGGGCCCGTCGGCGGGCTCGGGGCTGCCCTCGCGCCACCCGGCCGCCGCGCCGGTCGCGACGGCGACCCCGGCGCCGGCCGCGACGACGAGGGTGACCCCACGCAGCAGACGGGGGTGCTCCTGCGCGCTCAGGGCGGCGGTGGCCAGGCCGGACGCGGCGGCGAGCGCGACCCCGCCCCGGGTGATCATCGGTCGGTCGGTCATCAGCGGTCCCTCCAGGAGGCGGTCACGGCCGGACGACGAAGGCCTCGGACCGGTGTCGGTCCGAGGCCTTCGCTGCACGGGTGGCGGGTGAAGGATTCGAACCTTCGAAGCTTTCGCGACGGATTTACAGTCCGCTCCCATTGGCCGCTCGGGCAACCCGCCGTGCGCGTGGAAGGATAGCAAGCCGCGGCACGCAGGCTAAATCGTGCGCGTGCACCCCGTCCCCGACCCGCACCCCAGGAGCACAAAGCATGGCCGACAGCAGCTTCGACATCGTCAGCAAGGTCGACAAGCAGGAGGTCGACAACGCCCTCAACCAGGCCGCCAAGGAGGTCGCCCAGCGCTACGACTTCAAGGGCGTCGGCGCCTCCATCGAGTGGAGCGGCGAGTCGGTGACGATCAAGGCGAACACCGCCGAGCGCGTCCTCGCGGTGCTCGACGTCTTCGAGACCAAGCTCGTGCGGCGCGGCGTCTCGCTGAAGAACATCGACTTCGGCGACAAGGAGCCCAAGCCCTCGGGCAAGGAGCACGTCCTCGCCGGCCCGCTCAAGGAGGGCATCGACCAGGAGAACGCGAAGAAGATCTCCAAGATCATCCGCGACGAGGGCCCGAAGGGGATCAAGGCCCAGATCCAGGGTGACGAGCTGCGCGTCTCGGGCAAGTCGCGCGACGACCTCCAGGCGGTGCAGCAGCTGCTCAAGGGCAAGGACCTCGAGGTCGCGCTGCAGTACACGAACTACCGCTGACCGACTCCGACCGGGCTCGCCGCCGCGCGGGCCCGGTCTGCGGTGGTCCGCACCGCGCGGGCCCACGTGGGTGAGAAGACCTCGGGGTCGGCCAGCCACTTAAGGAGCGAGGACTCCACCCCTTCGAGCCCGCGCAGCTCGTCCGCGACGGCGGACACGACGAGCAGACCGGCCCGGGGCAGCTGGGTGCTCTCCCCCGCCGTCCGCACCTCGAGGTCGCGCTCGAGCTCGACGAAGGTGTCGTGGTCGAGCGCACCGAGCCGAGCCCGGCGCAGCCGCCGCGAGAGGCCGGCGAGCCCGTCCGCGCGAGCCTGCTCTCCCTCGACCGCCCGGATCTGGTCCGCGAGCAGCGCGAGGTGCTCCTCGAGCAGGACCGTGGGCATCCCCCGCGCCGCGAGGACCTGGGCCAGCCACGAGACCTGGCCCCACGCGTGGTCCGGGTCGGCCGTGCCGAGCCGGGCGAGCCAGCCCGAGTCGCTCGAGGAGAATCGTCGGCCCCGCTCGGAGTACCGCGCCGCGTAGTACGGGTGGCGCTCGTAGGTCACCTCGATGGCGCGC
The DNA here is from genome assembly GCF_003721155.3 of Janibacter melonis. NCBI lineage: Bacteria > Bacillati > Actinomycetota > Actinomycetes > Micrococcales > Intrasporangiaceae > Janibacter > Janibacter melonis. Next base: position 1,795,321 of record NZ_CP044548.2, read on the forward strand.
TCGCACGCGGCGAGCAGCTCGGGGTCGGCGACGACGCGGTGCTCCCCGGCCTCGGGGTTGACCGTGACGGCGGGCTGCGTCTGGGATCGATCGCTCACGGCGGGCGATCCTAGGGCCTGCCGGAGCTCGTGGGGCAGATGGGGCTCACACCCGCAAGGAGGCATCGTCGGCCTCCCCGCCGACCTAGCGTCGAGGCCATGACTGTGCCCGAGACCGCTCCCCGCTCTCTCGAGCACCACCTCCAGGAGCAGGCCGACGCCGGTCTGGCCGAGGCGGGCAGCGACGACGTCGTCGCCGCGGTCGGCGCGATGATCGCCCACCCGGAGTACCCCTGCCTCGGCGCGCGCTCGGTCTTCCGCCGCGACGACGCGACCGTCGTCGTCCTCGACGACATGTCCTCGCCGCACGACGTCCACGAGCTCGCCCGGGCGCTGGCGGAGTACGGCCGCAGCGCCGACCCCGCGGGGCCCTTCGTCTCCTTCGTCGCCGTCTTCCGCGGCCCGGAGGTGGACGACGAGCGTCACTTCGAGCAGATGCTGTGGCAGGTGCTGCAGACGCTGCACGACGAGGACGAGGTGCCGTGGGCGTCGGGCGTGGACCAGGAGCCCGACCAGGCGCACTTCGCCTTCAGCCAGGCGGGGGTCGCGTACTTCATCGTCGGGCTGCACCCGCAGGCCTCGCGCGTCGCCCGCCGTGCGCCGCTGCCGATGCTCGTCTTCAACCTCCACGAGCAGTTCGAGACCCTGCGCAGCCAGGGCTCCTACGAGCGCATGCGCGACACGATCCGACGCCGGGACATCGCCGTGCAGGGCACGACCAACCCGATGGTCGCCGACCACGGGTCGTCCTCGGAGGCACGCCAGTACTCCGGTCGTAGGGTCGACGAGGACTGGCACGCCCCCTTCACCCCGAGAGAGCCGTGATGACTCCCCCTTCGCAGCACCCCCGCACGCCCGCGCCCGACGCCCGCCGCGCCTACGCCGGCGGCGAGGACGCACCGGCCGAGGGCTTCACCCGTCTCGCGCCGCAGACGGGCACCGCCGTGCGGCTGCCGAAGGGGGCGACCCTCACCGTCGTCGACCCGTGCGGGGAGCAGGTGAGCGACCTCTTCCTCTTCGCCGCCGAGGACCACGACGAGTGGTTCTCCAGCGGGCGCACGACCGACTACGCGAACACGATCTACGTCGGGCCGGGCAGCAGCCTCTACAGCAACCGCTCGCGCGTCATGGCGACCGTCGTCGAGGACAGCGTCGGGGTGCACGACCTCACGCTCACGCCGTGCAGCCAGGACACCTTCGACATCCTCTACCCCGACCTCGGCGGGGCCGAGCACCCGAGCTGCTTCGCCAACCTCGCCGGGGCCTTCGCGCCGCACGGGATCTCGCCGGACCGGATCTCGACGACGCTCAACGTCTTCATGGACGTGTGGACCGATCTCGACGGCGAGCTGCACATCGACCCGCCGCCGACGGTGCCCGGCGACCGCTTCGTCGTGCGCGCCGAGATGGACCTGCTCGTCGGCGTCACCGCCTGCTCCGCGGAGAAGTCGAACAACGGGCGGTGCACCCCGATCGACCTGCGCGTCGACGCCTAGCGCGGGATGACGGTCATGCCGGTCGCGTTGCCCACGAGGAGGGCGACGAGGCCGAGCAGGAAGCTCGCGACGAGGGCGGTGAAGAGCCCCGCGACCCCGCCGTCCCGCCTCGCCCTCGGTCGCGGGGCGAGGTGCTCACGGCGCGCGTAGGCCAGCCACCCCAGACCTCCCGGCACGATGATGATCACCCAGAGCCAGTACCACCGGTTGCCGTACGTCGGCCGGGCGTTGACGAGGACCCCCAGCGCAGCGAGAGTCACGAGCATCGGCACCACGGCGAAGCCCACGTCCCAACCCACCCCGTCGACCCAGGGCTCGGGCGCCGCGTCGACCCGGGCCTGGGGGATCTCGGCGTCGACGCGCTCGAGCAGCGCGTCCCGGTGGCTGAGCTCCTCGCCGTACCAGTCGACCCACCCGCCGGAGAAGGTCCCCCAGGCCCACGGTGCGTCCGTGCCCGAGGACGTGGGCACGACGACGTAGCTGCGAGGGAAGAGGTCGTCGGCCCTCGTGTAGACGATCGCGCCGGAGGCGGGGTCGGACGCGCTCTCGCCGGGGGCGCCGTCCCACCACGAGGAGACGGGTACGCGCTGGTCACGCGCGATCTCCCCGATCGAGCCGTCCCTGAGATCTGACTCGAGGCGGTCGAGAGAGACGACCTGCGACCCGGCCAGCCAGGCGTACGCGGCGACGACCACCCACAGGACGACGAAGGCCCGCCCGATCCGGCGGCCCCACCGGGTGGGCGCCGGGCGGGCACCCCCTTCGCCCTCGGGTGCGGCGGGCTGCGGGACGTGCGGGTCCCGGGTCTCGATGCTCATGACGTGCTCCCCTGCTGCTGAGCGAGCAGCATCGCAGGTCACGGCCGGCCCGGCACCCCGGCACGCACGACGGCCACGACCCGGTGGGGTCGTGGCCGTCGCGTCCGGCGCGGGTGGTCAGATCGCGCTCGGGACCGACTCCTCGACCGGGCGCACCGCGTGGGTGCGGTCGTGGCGGGTGAGCAGGACGCGCAGCAGCGGCACGCACAGCAGGCCGACGCAGGTCGCGGCGATGAGGACCCACAGCCCCGAGGACGGCGAGCCGGTCGCCTTCTCGGTGAGACCGAAGGCGTACGGCCCGACGAAGGCGCCGGTGAGACCGATGGTGTTGACGAAGGCCAGACCAGCCGCCGCGGCGACGCCGCCGAGACGGGCCATGAGGACCGACCAGTAGAGCGGCTGCACGCCGACGATGAAGAGCATCGTCGCGCTGAGGATGACCATGCGGGCCACGGGCTGGTCGACCGCGACGAAGACCAGCGCCATGACGATGGCCGCGGCCGTCGCGATCGCGATGAGCACGACCTCGTTGCCGGTGCGGGCGAGCACCCGCGGGATCGCGATGACGCCCACGACGGCGCCGATGCCGACCGAGCCGGCGATGAGACCGATCATGAAGGGGTCGGAGACATTCATCGACTCGACGATCGAGGGGACGAAGAAGACGACGCCGTAGGTCGCGATCTGGTTCATGAAGTAGATCGCCGCGATGGTGAGCAGGAAGGGCTTGGACATCGCGTTGCGGATGATCGCGCCGGGGGTCTCCACGACGTGGCCCTCGTCGCCGACGGCGCGCCGGGTGAGCTCGGCGGCCTCCTCCGGCTCGAGCCAGGTCGCCGTCTGCGGCGAGTTCGGCAGGCGGAAGAAGATGTAGACGCCGAGCAGGACCGTCGGGATGCCCTCGAGGACGAAGAGCCACTGCCAGCCGTGCAGCCCGCCGAGGCCGTCGAGCGTCATGATCGCGCCGCCGATGGGGTTGGCGACGATGAAGGCGACCGAGGACGCGGTGAGGATGAGACCGACGACCTTCGCGCGGTCCTTCTGCGCGAACCACATCGTGATGAGGTACATGATCCCGGGGTAGAGACCGGCCTCGGCGGCGCCGAGGAGGAGGCGCAGGACGTAGAAGACGGTCGGGTTGGAGATGAACATCATCGACATCGTCAGCAGGCCCCACGTCACCGCGATCCGGCTGATCCAGACCTTCGCCCCGACCCGGTGGAGGATGAGGTTGCTCGGCACCTCGAGGAAGGCGTAGGTGATGAAGAACAGCCCGGCGCCGAGCCCGTAGGCGGCGGCGTCGATGCCGGCGTCCACCTCGAGCGAGGTCTTGGCCAGGCCGACGTTCGTCCGGTCGACGAAGGCCATGAAGTACGCCGCCATGAGCAGCGGCACGAGGCGCGTGAGCGCCTTCCTCGTGGCCCGCTCGTGGATCAGGTCCGACGACGCTGTCGGTGATGTCATTGCCCGCTCCTTAGGTGAATGAACATTCGGGTTCATGTTGAACCCAGGTTCAGGTCTTGTCAACACCTCGGGCACCGCCGTGGACGTCGCCGGCCCGACCTGTGGGCGGTGACCCCGGCGAAGGGGGTCAGCCCCGGGCGTCGAGCAGGTCCTGGGCGCGGCCCAGCAGCTCGCCCTTGCGGATCTTGCCGGTGTCGGTGAGGGGGAAGGTGTCGAGCACGTGGACCACGGGGACCTTGTAGGACGACATCTGCTCCCCCGCCCAGCGCTGGAGGTCCTCGGCGTCGACGGAGCACCCCTCGCGCGCGGTGACGAAGGCGACCGGACGCTGGCCGGTCCGCGGGTCGTCGGCGGGCACGACGGCTACCGAGGCGAGGTCGGGGTGGCGCACGAGGAGCATCTCGACCTCGGCGGGGAAGACGCTCATCCCCTTGACCTTGATCATGTCCTTCGTGCGCGCGAGGTAGTGCAGGCAGCCGTCCTCGTCGAGGTAGCCGGTGTCCCCCGTGTGCAGCCAGCCGTCGCGCAGCTGCTCGGCGCTCGCCTGCGGGTTGCGCCAGTAGCCGGTCATGATCGAGGGGCTGCGCAGGAGGATCTCGCCGTGCTCGCCGACGTCGATAGGCCGTGCGCTCACGGGGTCGACGACGAGGACGTCGGTGCCGGGCACGGGCAGCCCGCAGAAGACCGGCTCGGCGAGCAGGTCGTGGTCGCCCTCGTGGAAGCCGTACGGCACGACGTCGACGGTGTGGCTCTCCGTCATGCCGTAGGAGCCCTCGCGCAGCACCGAGCCGGCACCGACGACCTCGGCCCACCGCCGGCGCACCTCGGGCGTCAGCTTGCGGATGAAGGACATCGTCATCGGGGCGGTGAGGCTGCTGAGGTCGCGCTCGGCCACCCCGGGCACCTCGAGGATCTCCAGATAGCTCTCGACCGTGGCAGCCGTCGTCGTCACGCCGTGCTGCTCGACGAGGTCGACGACGCGCGCGGCGTCCCACCGCTGCAGGAGCACCGACGTCCCGCCCATGACGAGCGGGATGAGGATGCCGAGGTCCTCCCCCGCGATCCAGAAGACCGGGATGAAGCACAACGACACGACGTGGGTCCCGAGGAAGCCGTTGGCCCCCGCCGCACTCACCGCCGTGTAGACCATGTGCCGCTGGGTGTGCTCGCACCCCTTCGGCACCCCGGTCGTGCCCCCGGTGTAGTTGAGGGCGGCGAGCGCGTCGAGATCACGGGCCGGGTCGCGAAGGGGGTCCGCCGCCACCGCCTCGGACCAGCGCAGGACCCTCAGGCCCGGCTCCTGCGGCAGCGGGCCGTCGCCGACGACGACGAGCGCGCCGACGCCGGACTCCGCCGCTGCCGTCGCGGCCCGCTGCGCGAGGTCGGCGCTCGTCACGACGACCGCCGCGCCGGAGTCGCCGAGCTCGTGGACGAGCTCGGCGTGCTGGAACATCGGGTTGACCGGCACGTGCACGCACCCGGCGCGCAGCGTGCCGAGCATCGCGACGACGAAGTCCGGCACGTTGCCCAGGTGCACCGCCACGCGCTCGCCGGGGTCCACCCCGGCCGAGCGCAGCCAGCCGGCCCACCGCGCGTGCTCGTCGGCGAGCTCGGCGTAGGTGAGGACGCGCTCGTCGAGGACGACGGCGGGCTGCTCCCCCTTCGTCCTCGCCCAGGCGTCGACGTGCTCGGGGACGGTGAGCTCGCCGAGGGGGTGCACGACGTCACGGGGCACGCCCGGGGGTCGCACCCGCTCCTGCCGACGACGGATCTCGACCAGTGCCTCGTCGTAGTCCACGACGGCTCCTTCGCTCACCAGGTGTCGACGTACCGGCCCGGCACGTCGGGGACGGGTGCGGACGCGAGGGCGGTGAGGACCCACCGCCTCGTGTCCGCGGGGTCGACGACGTCGTCGAGCTCGACGACCGACGCCGCGGCCACGGCCCGCCCGCGCTCGTAGAGGTCGTCGAGGAGGGCCTGCTCACGGACGGCCCGCTCGGCCGGGTCAGCGATCGCCTCGAGCTCACGCCGATAGCCCAGGCGCACGGCTCCCTCGAGCCCCATGCCCCCGATCTCGCCGGTCGGCCAGGCGATCGTCGCCGCGGGGCGGTGGAAGCCGCCGGCTGCCATCGCCTGGGCGCCGAGCCCGTAGCCCTTGCGCAGGACGACGGTGATCATCGGGACCCGCAGGTGGGCGCCGATGACGAAGAGGCGCGCGAAGTGCCGGACCGCCGCCGTGCGCTCGTGCTCCGGCCCGACCATGAAGCCCGGGGTGTCGCACAACGAGACGACCGGCAGGCCGTGGGCGTCGCACAGCTGGAGGAAGCGCGCGAGCTTGTCCGCCGCCGGGGTGTCGATCGCCCCGCCGAGGTGCGCCGGGTTGTTGGCGACGAGCCCCATCGGCCGGCCCTCGACGCGCACGAGCGCGGTGACCATCCCGGGCGCGAAGCCGGCTCGCAGCTCGAGCACCGAGCCCTCGTCGGCTAGCGCCTCGACGGCCCGGCGCACGTCGTACACGCGCACGCGGTTCTCGGGCACGACGTGGCGCAGCAGGCGCTGGTCGGGGGCGGACCACGTGTCGTGGGTGCCCTGGAAGTACCCGAGGTAGCGCCGGGCGACGTCGACGGCCTCCTCCTCGTCCTCGACGACGACGTCGACGACGCCGTTGCTGCCCTGCACCTCGATCGGGCCGACGTCCTCGGGGCGGTGCACGCCGAGGCCGCCGCCCTCGATCATCGCCGGCCCGCCCATGCCGATCGTCGAGTCACGGGTGGCGATGACGACGTCGCAGCACCCGAGCAGCGCGGCGTTGCCGGCGAAGCAGCGTCCGGCGGCGATGCCGACCGTCGGGACGAGCCCGCTGAGGCTGCCCATCGTCGCGAAGGTGCCGACGTCGAGACCGCTCGCGACGGTCGTGTCGGTGTCGCCGGGGCGACCGCCTCCCCCTTCGGCGAAGAGGACGACCGGCAGGCGCTGCGCCCGGGCGATCTCGAGGACGCGGTCGGTCTTCTTGTGGTTGAGGTAGCCCTGGGTGCCGGCGAGCACGGTGTAGTCGTAGGCCAGGACGGCGCAGCGGGTGTCCTGCGCCCCGGAGGACGCGCTCACCCGGCCGATGCCGGTGACGATGCCGTCGGCGGGCGTCGAGGCGATGAGGTCCTCCTCGCTGCGGCGCGCGCGCTGGGCGGCGCGGGCCAGCCCGCCGTACTCGACGAAGCTGTCCTCGTCGCACAGGTCGGCGACGTTCTCGCGCGCGGTGCGCTGACCGCGCTCGTGCCGTCGGGCGACGGCGTCGGGCCGGGCCGCGTCGAGACGGCGCTCGGCGCGCTCGCGCAGCCGGCGCAGGTCGTCGCGCTCGACGTCGAGGTCGAGCACCTCCTGCTCGGCGCGCTCTCCACCCCCGAGGTCGTCGACGGCGATCTCGACGAGCAGGTCGCCGGCCGCGGTCGTCGTCCCGCGGTCGGGACGCACCGTGGTGACGACGCCCCCGGCGGGCGCGGTGACGACGTGCTCCATCTTCATCGCCTCGAGGACGAGGAGGGGGGCTCCCGGCTCGACGCGGTCGCCGGGGGCGACGAGGAGGTCGACGACCGTGCCGGTCGTCTCCGCGAGCACCCGGCCGTCCCCGGACTCGTGCGTGCCGCCGAGGCCGTCGAGGACCCCGCTGCCCTCGATCCAGCGGGTCGTCACCCGCCACGCGGCGAGGTCGTCGTGGTCGAGCACGGCCCGCAGGACGGGCAGGTTGGTCTCGACCCCGCCGACGACCATCTGCTCGGCGGCCTGCCGGGCCTTGCCCAGCGCGGCGGCGAGGTCGACCTGGCTGTGGGTGACGACCTTCGCGACGAGGGAGTCGAAGGTGCCCTCGAGACGGGTCCCGGGCACGAGGTGGGTGTCGACGCGCGTGCCCGGCCCGGCGGGCAGGACGAGCTCGTCGACGACGCCCTGCGCGGCGAAGGACTCGCCGCCGGCGCCGACGCGCTCGGCCGCGACGCGCAGCTCGACGGCGCTGCCGCGCACGGCCGGCGAGGTCTCCAGACCGATCTCGGCCAGGCTCGCGCCCTGCGCGAGGCGCAGCTGGGCGAGGACGAGGTCGACCCCCGTGACCATCTCGGTCACGGGGTGCTCGACCTGGAGGCGGGGGTTGACCTCGATGAACCACCAGCGGGTCGGGTCGTCGGCGTCGAGGAGGAGCTCGACGGTGGCCAGCCCGCGGTAGCCGCGGCCGCGCAGCAGCGCCGCGGAGGCCTCGGCGAGATGGGTGCGCACCTGCTCGGGCAGATCCGGGGCGGGGGCGACCTCGAGCACCTTCTGGAAGCGCCGCTGCAGGGTGCAGTCGCGCTCGCCGAGGGTCGTCACGGCGCCGGTGCCGTCGCCGACGACCTGCACCTCGACGTGCCGGGCCCGCTCGAGGTAGAGCTCGGCGAAGAGGGCCGAGGAGCCCGAGCTGCGCTCGGCCTCGGACCCGGCGCGCCGCCAGGCCTCGGCGACGTCCTCGCCCGCGGGCACGGCGCGCATGCCGCGCCCGCCGCCGCCCGCGGCCGCCTTGATCATGACGCCCGCGGGGTGCTGCGCGGCGGCGAAGGCGACGGCCTCGTCCTGCCCGATCCCCACCGCGGTGGCGGGCAGGACCGGCACGCCGACCTCCTGGGCCGCGCGGCGCGCGGCGCCCTTGTCGCCGAAGAGGGCGAGCAGGTGCGACGCCGGGCCGACGAAGGTCACCCCGGCCGCCTCGCACGCGCGGGCGAGGTCGGGGTGCTCGCTGAGGAAGCCGTAGCCCGGGTGGAGCATCGTGCAGCCGTGCTCGCGCGCCGCCGCGACGAGCGCGGCGGCGTCGAGGTAGGCCCCGGGACCTGCTCCGGGCAGGACGTGCACGGTGCCGGCCAGACGCGCGGCGAGCGAGTCCGTCTCGTCGCGGGTCACCGCGACGACGGCGGCCAGGCCGGCCTCCTGGGCGGCCCGCACGACACGGACCGCGATCTCCCCACGGTTGGCGACGAGGACCGACATCGGGCTCGCCCTCCCTTCGTCGATACGGGTCAGTAGATCTCGAAGAGGCCGGCCGCCCCCATGCCGCCGCCGACGCACATCGTCACGACGCCGTAGCGGGCGCCGCGACGACGACCCTCGAGCAGGACGTGACCGGTCATCCGGGCCCCGCTCATGCCGTACGGGTGGCCGATGGAGATCGCGCCGCCGTCGACGTTGTAGCGCTCGGGGTCGATGCCGAGACGGTCACGGCAGTACAGCGCCTGCACGGCGAAGGCCTCGTTGAGCTCCCACAGGTCGATGTCGTCGACGGTGAGCCCGTGCTGCTCGAGCAGCTTCGGCACCGCGAAGACCGGGCCGATGCCCATCTCGTCGGGCTCGCAGCCGGCGACCGCCATGCCGCGGAAGGCGCCGAGCGGGGTCAGCCCGCGGCGCGAGGCCTCGGCGGCCTCCATGACGACGACCGCGGAGGCGCCGTCGGAGAGCTGCGAGGCGTTGCCCGCGGTGATCGAGAAGCCCTCGGTCGCCTCGCCGGCGAGCACCGGGCGCAGCCGCTGGAGGTCCTCGATGGCCGTGCCGGGGCGGTTGCCCTCGTCGCGGGTGAGGGTCGTCTCGCGCGAGCTCACCTCACCGGTGGCCTTGTCGGCGACCTTCATCACCGAGGGCAGCGCGACGATCTCCTCGTCGAGGCGGCCGGCCTCCTGCGCGGCCGCGGTGCGGCGCTGCGACTCCAGGGCGTACTCGTCCTGCGCCTCGCGCGAGACGCCGTAGCGGTTCGCGACGACCTCGGCGGTCTCGAGCATCGACATGTACGTGGCCGGCACGTGCTCGACGAGCCACGGGTCCTTCATCCGGTAGGTGTTCATGTGCTCGTTCTGCACGAGCGAGATCGAGTCGACGCCGCCGCCGACGGCGACGTCCATGCCGTCGTGGACGACCTGGCGCGCGGCGGTCGCGATGGCCATGAGCCCGCTCGCGCACTGGCGGTCGACGGACATGCCGGCGACGCTCACGGGCAGGCCGGCGCGCAGGGCTGCCTGGCGGCCGATGTTCATCGAGCCCGCGCCCTGCTGGAGGGCGGCGCCGATGACGACGTCCTCGATCTGGGCCCCCTCGACACCGGCCCGCTCGACCGCGTGGCGCACGGCGTGGCCGACGAGCTCCTGGGGCTGGGTGTCGTTGAAGGCTCCGCGGTACGCACGCCCGATGGGCGTGCGGGCGGTGGAGACGATGACGGCTTCGCGCATGGGTGGATCTCCTGGTCTGTGCGGGGTGTCGGGGTGGTCGGGTCGTCAGAGGGTGAGGTCGAGCAGCACCGCGAGGTCGGCGCGGTGGCGCTGCGGGGTGCCCAGGGCGAGCTGGTCGGACTTCGCCCGCTTGAGGCGGGTGTGCACGGGGTGCTCCCACGTCATGCCGATGCCGCCGTGCAGCTGCAGCGCCTCCTCTGCCGCGCGGACCGCGGCGTCGGAGCAGCTCACCTGGGCGAGGGCCTGGGCGACGTGCTCGTCCGGGTCGTCCTGCGCGAGCGTCGCGGCGGCGTAGCGGGCCGCGGCCTGGGCGCCGACGACGACGAGGTAGAGGTCGGCGAGGCGGTGCTTGATCGCCTGGAAGGAGCCGATCGGACGGGCGAACTGCACGCGGGTCTTCGCGTACTCGACGGTCGTCTCGAGGCACCACTGGGCCAGCCCGAGCTGCTCGGAGGCGAGCAGCGCCTGCCCGGCGCCGAGCGCGGCGTCGACGGCGGCGTCCGCCTCGACGCCGCGGGCGATCTCGCGGCCCTCGCCGGTGGCACGGACGCTTGCGAGCGGACGGGTCATGTCGAGCGAGGTGATCGCCTCGACCTCGACGTCGTCGCGGGAGAGCAGGCGAAGGGAGGTCGCCCCGTCGCGCAGCACGGGGGCGACGAAGAGGTCGGCCGTCCGCCCGCCGACGAGGGCGCCCGCGACCGGCTCGACGGGGGTGCCCGGGTCGACCGCGTGCCACGCACCGCGGCGGGCGGTCCACGGCAGGACGAGGGCGGCCACCTGCTCGCCGTCGGCCAGGGCCGGCAGGCTCTCGGTGTCGCCGACGCGCACGAGCGCGGTCGTCGCGACGACGGCGCTCGTGAGGTAGGGCAGCGGGGCGACGGTGCGGCCGAGCTCCTCGAGCACGACGGCGACCTCGCGGGGCCCGGCGCCGAGACCGCCGTGTTCCTCGGGGACGAGCAGGCCGGCGAGACCGAGGTCGGAGGCGACGGCCCGCCACAGCGCCGACACGTCGGTGCCGGGCTCGTCGTAGACCCGGGCGGGCAGGTCGTCGGGCAGCGCCCGGCGCAGCGTCGAGCGCAGGCTGTCGCGCAGCGACTCCTCGACGTCGGTGTAGAGCAGGTCGGTCATCGCGGCACGTCCTTGAAGGGGATGCCCTTGTCGGGGCGGTGGTCCGGGGGCAGGCCGAGGACGCGCTCGGCGACGACGTTGCGCATGACCTCGCTCGTGCCGCCCTCGATGGAGTTGCCCTTCGCACGCAGGTATCGGAAGCCCGGGCCGCGGCCGAGGAAGGAGGCCGAGCCGGACCGGCGCATCGTCCAGTCGTCGTAGGTCAGCCCCTCCTCCGGGGCGATCTCGAGGGCGAGCCCGCTCACCTGCTGCGCCTGCTGGGCGAAGGCGAGCTTCATCGCCGAGCTCTCCGGGCCGGGCTGACCGGCCTCGAGCTGCTGGCGCAGGCGCTCGCCGGCCAGGCGGGTCACCTCGCACTCGACCCACCAGTGCAGCAGCTCGCTCTGCGCCTCGGGCGTGCGGACCTCGGGGTCATCGCGCCAGCGGCGGGTGACGACGCCGATCTGCCCGGCCTCTCGCTCGGCGCCGGCGCCGATGGCGACGCGCTCGTTGTTGAGCGTCGTCGTCGCGACCCGCCAGCCCTCGCCGACCGCGCCGACGCGGTCGTGGTCGGGCACCCGGACCCCGGTGAGGAAGACCTCGTTGAACTCCGCCTCGCCGGTGATCTGGCGCAGCGGTCGCACGTCGACGCCCGGGTCGCTCATGTCGAGCACGAAGTACGTCATGCCCGCGTGCTTGGGCACGGAGGTGTCGGTGCGCGCGAGGAGGATGGCGTGCTGGGCGTTGTGCGCGCCCGACGTCCACACCTTCTGCCCGTCGACGACCCAGCTGTCGCCGTCACGGACCGCCCGGGTGGCGACCGCGGCGAGGTCGGAGCCGGCGCCGGGCTCGCTGAAGAGCTGGCACCAGATCTCCTCGCAGGTGAAGAGCGGGCGCAGGTAGCGCTGCTGCATCTCCTGCGTGCCGAAGGCGAGGATCGTCGGCGCGGCCATGCCCAGCCCGATGCTGTTGCGGCCGAGGTCGGGCTCGGGGGCGCCGGCGGCGGAGAGCATCGCGTCGACCTCGACCTGCCGGCCGCGCGGGAGCCCGAGACCGCCGAGCCCCTCGGGGAAGTGCACCCACGCCAGCCCGGCGTCGAAGCGCGCGCCGAGGAAGGTCGTGGTGTCGGTCGTGCCCGGGTCGTGCGCGGCGAGGAGCTCCTCGACGCGCTGCTGCAGATCAGGCACGGGCGCTCCTGCGACGGATCTCGTGACGGGCCAGGGCGTTCTTGTGGACCTCGTCGGGCCCGTCGGCGAAGCGCAGCGTGCGCACCTGGGCGAACCACTCGGCGACGGGGAAGTCCTGGCTCAGCCCGCCGGCGCCGTGCACCTGGACCGCCTTGTCGACGATCCACTCGACGGTGCTGGGCGCGGCGATCTTGATCGCCTGGATCTCGGTGTGCGCGCCCTTGTTGCCCACGGTGTCCATGAGCCACGCGGCCTTGAGCGTGAGCAGGCGCAGCTGCTCGATGCGCACCCGGGACTCGGCGATCCACTCGCGGATGACGCCCTGGTCGGAGAGCGGCTTGCCGAAGGCGACCCGCTCGGCGGCGCGGTCGATCATCAGCTCCAGCGAGCGCTCGGCGATGCCGATGAGGCGCATGCAGTGGTGGATGCGGCCGGGGCCGAGGCGGGCCTGCGCGATGGCGAAGCCCTCGCCCTCGCCGCCGATGAGGTTGCTCGCCGGCACGCGCACCTCGGCGAAGTCGATCTCGGCGTGGCCGCCGTGGTCGCGGTCGTCGTAGCCGAAGACCTTCATGCCACGCCGGACGTCGACCCCGGGGGTGTCGCGCGGGACGAGGATCATCGACTGCTGGCGGTGCCGGTCGGCATCCGGGTCGGTCTTGCCCATGAGGATGAAGACCTTGGCGTCGGGGTTCATCGCGCCGGAGATGTACCACTTGCGCCCGGTGATGACGTACTCGTCGCCGTCGCGCACGATCGAGGTCTCGACGTTCGTCGCGTCCGAGCTGGCGACCCGCGGCTCGGTCATCGCGAAGGCGGAGCGGATCTGCCCGTCGAGCAGCGGGCGCAGCCACTGCTCCTTCTGCTCGTCGGTGCCGAACATGTGCAGCACCTCCATGTTGCCCGTGTCGGGCGCGGCGCAGTTCGTCGCGACCGGCGCGATGTGCAGGCTGCGGCCGAGCACCTCGCACAGCGGGGCGTACTGGAGGTTGGTCAGTCCCGCTCCTTCCTGCCCGGGCAGGAAGAGGTTCCACAGCCCCCGGCTGCGCGCCTCATCCTTGAGCCCGTCGACGACCGGCGGGGGCGACCACCGGTCCGGGGCCGCGTCGAGCTGCTCCTGGTAGGTGGCCTCGGACGGGTAGACGTGCTCGTCCATGAAGTCGACGAGCCGCTCGCGCAGGCTCGTGGTGGTCTCGTCGAGGGCGAAGTCCACGACGGCTCCCTTCGGTCGGTCAGGCGGTGGGTGTGCTCGCGCGGGAGGGGCGCTGGCCGCTCCGGGCGATGTCGGTCCGGTCGATGTCGCGCTTGAGGATCTTGCCGGTGGCCCCCTTCGGGAGCTCCTCGACGAGCTGGTAGATGCGCGGCACCTTGTAGGCGGCGAGCCGCTCCTCGAGCCAGGCCCGCAGCTCGGCGGGGTCGAGGGTCGTGCCGTCCTGCGGGGAGATGACGGCGGCGAGCTCCTCGCCGAGCCGCTCGTCGGGCACCCCGATGACGGTGGCCTCGCGGATGCCGGGGTGGCCGTAGAGGACCTCCTCGACCTCGCGGGGGTAGACGTTGTAGCCGCCGCGGATGACGAGGTCCTTCTTGCGGTCGACGATCCACAGGTCGCCGTCCTCGTCCATCCGGCCGATGTCGCCGGTGAGGAACCACTCGCCCGAGCGCACCTCGTCGGTCGCCTCGGGCCGGCCCCAGTACTCGCGCATGACGACCGGGCCGCTGATGGCGACCTCACCGGTCTCTCCGGGCGGCAGCGGGCGACGGTCGTCGTCGAGGACCGCGAGCGCGCACCCGGGCAGGGCCCGGCCGACGCTCATCTCCTTGCGCGGGTGCTCGGCCCGGTTGAAGGTGGCCGCGCCCGTCGTCTCGCTCAGCCCGTAGCCGTCGAGGACCATCGCGCCGAAGCGGTCGCGGAAGGCCTTGGCGACCTCGAGCGGCAGGGCGGCGCCGCCGGAGCAGGCCAGGCGCAGGTCGGCGAGGTCGTCCGCGGTGACGTCGGTGTCGGCGTGGAGCATCGCGTTCCACATCGTCGGCACCCCGGCCACCCCGGTGAGGCGCTGGTCGGCGGCCATCCGCAGCAGGGCCCTCGGCTCGAAGGGGCGCAGCAGCGACAGGCTGCCGCCGGCGGTCCACGTCGTGAACATCACCGCGGCCTGGCCGAAGACGTGGAAGAGCGGCAGCGCCGTGCCCATCCGGTCATCGGCCGTGAGGTCGAGCGCCTCCGCGAGGGCGGCGCCGCACGACAGGAGGTTGCCGTGGGTGAGGACCGCGCCCTTCGGCGTGCCCGTCGTGCCCGAGGTGTAGAGCAGGACCGCAGCGTCGTCGACGCCGGCGGCGGCCGGGTCGATCGCCGGACCCTCGGCCGGGACGGCACCGGGCTCGAGGACCCACAGCGGGATGTCGTTTTCGGCGGCGGTGCGGGTCACGGCCTCGGCGCCCTCGTGCCAGCCGAGGGCGTAGGTGCACCCGGCGTCGCGCACGAAGTGCTCGAGCTCGCGCGGCGTGCACAGCGGGTTGACCGTCACCGCGGTCGCGCCGAGCGCGAGGAGCGCGTGGTAGGTGAGGACGAACTCGGCGCTCGTCGGCACGACGACGAGCACCCGGTCACCGGGGCGGACCCCGCGACGGGCGAGCTCGGCAGCCGCGCCGCGGACCCCTTCGCGCAGCTGGGCGAAGGTCCACGACCGATCGCCCTCGCGCAGCGCGACGGCGTCGGGGCGCTCCTGCGCCCCGGCCCACACGAGCGAGGCGGCGTTCTGCGTGCTCATCGGCCCTCCAGGGTGCGGTTGTAGCGCTGCATGCCACGGATCCAGCGGTCGTGGTCGTCGACCTTGCGCCGCTGGTACTCGGCGACCTCCGCGTGCGGGAGGACGAAGAAGGTCTCGTCCGCGAGCGCGGCGACGACGGCGTCGGCGACGACGAGCGGGTCGAGCACGTCGCCGGCGCCGGTGACGGCCGCGGCGGCGAGGGCTCCCCCGTCACCGGCGTCGGGCGACATGCCGGTGCGCAGCATCTCGGTGTCGACGCCCATCGGGCACAGGCAGCTGACGTGCACGCCCTGGTCGCCGTACGTGATGGCGAGCCACTCGGCGAAGGCGACGGCGCCGTGCTTGCTCACGGAGTAGGTCGCCGACCCGAGCTGGGTGAGCAGGCCCGCGGCCGAGGCGGTGCTGACGAAGCAGCCCTGCCCGCGCTCGACCCACCCGGGCATGAGCTGGCGGGCGGCGCGCACGTGGGCGCGGACGTTGACGTCGAGGGCGAGGTCCCACTGCGCCTCGGTGGCCGACAGGCCGGAGCCGTCGCCGACCCCGGCGTTCGCCGCGTAGATGTCGACGGGCCCGTGGGCCTCCTCGGCGGCGGCGATGCTCGCCGCGATGTCGTCCTCGGACGAGGCGTCGCCGGCGACGGCGACCACCTGCTCGTGACCGAGGTCGCGCAGGCGCTGCGCGCTCGCCTCGAGACGGCTCGCGTCGAGGTCGGTGATGGTGACGGCGGCTCCCCCTTCGAGGAGGCGCTGCGCGAGGGCGGCACCGATGCCGCCCGCGGCGCCGGTGACGACGGCGCTCGTGCCGGAGATGTCCATGACGTCCTCTCCCCTCAGTCGCAGGGTCCGCCGGCGACGTAGAGCACCTGACCGGTCGTGAAGCCGGCGCCCTCGCTGACGAAGAAGGAGGCGGCGTGGGCGATGTCCTCGGGACGGCCGGTGCGGGCCACGGCGGCCTGCGAGGCCGCCGCCTTCTTGAGGTCCTCGAAGTCCATGCCGATGCGCGCCGCGGTCTCGGCGGTCATCTCGGTCTCGATGAAGCCGGGGGCGATCGCGTTGGCGGTGACGCCGAACTTGCCGAGCTCGATGGCGAGGGTCTTGGTGAAGCCCTGCAGACCCGCCTTCGCCGCGGAGTAGTTGACCTGGCCGCGGTTGCCCTGGGCGGAGGTCGAGGAGAGGTTGACGACGCGGCCGAACTTCGCCTGGGTCATGTAGCCCTGGCAGGCCTTGGTCATGAGGAAGGCGCCGCGCAGGTGGACCGCCATGACGGAGTCCCAGTCGGAGAGCTCCATCTTGAAGATGAGGTTGTCGCGGATGATGCCCGCGTTGTTGACGAGCACCGTCGGGGCGCCGAGCTCCTCGGCGACGCGGCGCACGGCGACCTCGACCTGCTCGGGGTCGCTGACGTCGGCACCGACGGCCAGCGCCCGTCCCCCGTCGGCCTCGATCTGCTCGACGACGCCCTGGCAGGCGGACTCGTCGAGGTCGAGGACGGCGACGGCCAGGCCGTCGGAGGCCAGACGGCGGGCGATGCCGGCGCCGATCCCTCGCGCCGCACCGGTGACGACGGCGACGCGCTGCTGCGGGGTGGTCATACGAGCTCCTTCGATCGACGACTGCTGCTCTCGCACCATACTTGAACCCGTCTTCATGTTCAATTACGTTGGCGTCATCACCCATCGGCATCTCGACCCCCTCAAGGAGCACCCATGACCGACATCGCCCAGCGCCGCCCGACGTCCGTGCAGGACCTCAAGGACCTCCTCGGCGTCACCCTCGGCCCGACCCAGTGGCACACGGTCGACCAGGCGAAGATCGACGCCTTCGCCGAGCTCACCGGCGACCACCAGTGGATCCACGTGGACCCCGAGCGCGCGGCCGACAGCCCCTTCGGCTCGACGATCGCGCACGGGCTCTACAGCCTGTCGCGCACCCCGGCCTTCCTCGAGGAGCTCATGGCCTTCGACGGCTTCGCGCACAGCCTCAACTACGGCTACGACCGGGTGCGCTTCATCCACCCGCTGCCCGTCGGCTCGCGGATCCGGCTGCACGCCGAGCTGACGAAGGTGGAGGAGACCAAGCCCGGTCAGGTCAACGTCGTGACGACGCTGACCGTCGAGGCCGAGGGCATCGACAAGCCGATCCTCGTCGCGGAGTCGATCGGTCGCTTCAGCGCCTGACCCCGACGGCCCCGCTCGTCGGGGCCGGCCAGGGCAGCTCCTCGTGGGCCCTCACCGCGTCGTCGATCCTGGCGGCGAGGGTGGGGGCCCACGAGCACGCCCGGCGGGTCGTCAGGTCGACGTGGGCCTCGAGCATCTCGAGGACGTTGACCACCCGTCCGGTCGTGCGGTCGACGACGAAGGACATCGCGTGGAGCACCTTGTCGCCGCGGGCGACCCAGCGCAGGTGCACGCTCACCTCGTCGCCGACGTGGACCTCGTCGAGGTAGCGGATGTGCTGCTCGACGCTGAAGACGCTCTGGCCCGTGGAGGTCCGGTAGTCGTCGTCGAGCCCGATGGCGGTGAGCGCCGCGTGGGCGCCGCGCATGTGCAGGTCGTAGAAGCGGCGCACGTTGACGTGGCCGTTGCCGTCCTGCCACTCCGGGGGCGCGACCTCGACGAGGGCGGCCGGCAGGGCGAGGACGTCCTCGACGGCGGGGCGGGCGACGACGCTCATGGCCGCAGGAGGACCTTGCCGACGACCTGGCGCGTCTCGAGCGAGCGCAGCGCGGCGGAGGCGTCGTCGAGCGGGTGGGTCGAGCCGACGAGGGGGGCGAGGGCGCCGCTGCGCAGGTGCGGGAGCATCGCCTCCCACTCCGTCGCGACGTGGCCGGGACGGGCCAGGGCGTAGGCGCCCCACCCGACGCCGACGGTGTCGACGTTGTTGAGCAGCAGGCGGTTGACCTTGACGGTGGGGATCTCGCCGGCGGTGAAGCCGATGACGAGCAGCCGACCCTGCTCGCGCAGCACCCGCAGCGAGTCGGTGAAGCGGTCGCCGCCCACCGGGTCGACGACGACGTCGACGGTGCGGCCGACCGCCTCGCGGAAGCCGTCGGCGAGGACGACCTCGTCGGCGCCGGCGCGAGTCGCGACCTCGCCCTTCTCGGGGGTGGAGACGACGGCGACGACGCGGCCGGCCCCGAAGGCCTTGGCGACCTGGATCGCCGCGGTGCCGATACCTCCAGCGGCGCCGTGGACGAGCACGCTCTCCCCCTTCGCCAGGCGTCCGCGCTCGACGAGCGCGAAGTAGGCCGTGCAGTAGTTGAAGAGGAAGGCCGCCCCGGCGTCGAGCCCGACCTCGTCGGGCAGGACGAAGGTGAGGTCGGGGCGGGCGAGCACCTCCTGCGCGAAGCCACCGAGCAGGGTGAGCGCGGCGACCCGGTCGCCCTCGCGCAGCCCGCTGCCCTCGGGGGCGGAGATCACCGTGCCGGAGACCTCTGCCCCGGGGACGAAGGGGAGGTCGGGCTTGACCTGGTAGAGACCTCGGGTCTGGAGCAGCTCGGGGAAGGCGACGCCGGCCGCGTGGACGCGGATGCGCACCATCGACTCGTCGTGCGGCTCGGGCAGCTCGACGACCTCGATCGCGTCGGGGCCCTCGAGGGTGGAGATGTGGATTGCGCGCATGGGGTGTCCTGTCGTCGGTCGGTCGGGCGGGTGTCAGACGGCGAGCAGCAGCTTGCCGGTGTTGACCCCGTCGAAGAGGCCGAGGAGGGCCTGCGGGAAGCCGGCCACTCCCCCGTCGAGGGTGGTCTCCGTCGCGACGAGCCGACCCTCGCGGATGAGCTCGGAGATCGCGGCGACGCCCTCGGGGTAGCGCTCGAGGTAGTCCATGACGAGGAAGCCCTGCATCGTCGCGCGGAAGACGAGCAGCGACATGTAGCGCCGCGGGCCCTCGGGCAGGCGCTCCTCGTTGTACGTCGAGATCGCGCCGCAGATCGCGATCCGGGCGCCGCGGGCGAGGTTGGCCAGGGCGGCGTCGAGCAGCTCGCCGCCGACGTTGTCGAAGTAGACGTCGACCCCGTCCGGGGCGGCGCGGCGCACCTGGCGCAGCAGGTCGCCGTCGCGACGGTCGATGACCTCGTGCAGGCCGAGCTCGCGCAGCCAGGCGACCTTGTCCGGTCCGCCGGCGACACCGATGACGCGACACCCCTTCGCCAGGGCGAGCTGGGCGACGACGCTGCCGACCGCCCCCGCGGCGGCCGAGACGAGGACGGTCTCGCCGGGCTGGGCCCGGCCGACGTCCTCGAGCCCGAAGTAGGCAGTCATGCCCGGCATGCCGAGCGCGCCGAGCCAGGTGGCGAGCGGCGCGACGTCGAGGTCGACCTTCGTCACCCCGCGGCCGTCGGAGAGCGCGTGCTCGCGCACGCCGAAGGTGCCCGTCACCGTGTCGCCGACGGCGAAGTCCTCGTGCTGGCTGGCGACGACCGTGCCCCCGGCGAAGGCCCGCATGACCTCGCCGATGCCGACGGGCGGGATGTAGGAGCGCACGTCGTTGAGCCAGCCGCGCATCGCCGGGTCGAGCGAGATGAGCTCGAGACGTACGACGAGCTCGCCGGGGCCGGGGTCGGGGACCTCGGTGGTCGCGATCTCCCACGTGCTGTCGTCGGGCCGCCCGGCGGGGCGCTGGGCGAGGCGGACCTCCTGCGAGGACCAGGTCATGTCGGCTCCTGCGATGCGTCGGACGGGCGCCGGACGGCGGCCCGCGCTCACCCTCGCAGAATCTGAACCCGAGTTCAACTGATCCTTGAACCCCGATTCAGGTTGGGTTACGGTCCCTGTGACCGGCGCGCACGCGCACCTGCCCAGCCCCAAGGACGCCCATGGACCTCTCCTCGCTCTTCTCCCTCGACGGTCGCGTCGCCCTCGTCACCGGCGGCTCGCGCGGGATCGGCCTGATGATCACCCAGGGCCTGCTCTCGCAGGGTGCGACCGTCTACATCACCGCGCGCAAGGCCGAGGCGGCTCAGGCCGCCGCGCAGGAGCTGAGCGCCGAGCACGGCGAGGGCCGGTGCGTCGCGCTGCCCGCCGACGTCTCGACGACCGAGGGCATCGCCGGTCTGCTCGCGCAGCTGCGCGAGCACGAGGACCACCTCGACGTCCTCGTCAACAACGCCGGGGCGGCCTGGGCCGAGCCCTTCGACGAGTTCCCCGAGAGCGGCTGGGACAAGGTCATGGACCTCAACGTCCGCACGCCCTTCTTCCTCACCCAGGCGGCCAAGGACCTGCTCCTCGCCGGGCACGCCCGCGGCCATCTCGCGAAGGTCGTCAACATCGCCTCGATCGACGGCCAGTCGCTCAACCCGCTCGAGACGTACTCGTACCACGCGAGCAAGGCCGGCCTGATCCACCTCACCCGCCGGATGGCCGTGCGCCTCGCCCCGGAGGGCATCGTCGTCAGCGCCATCGCACCCGGCGCCTTCGCCTCCTCGATGAACAAGGAGGCGCGCGACCACGGCGACGAGGTCGCCGGCCAGATCCCCTCGGGCCGCATCGGGCGCCCCGAGGACATGGCCGCCGCCGCGGTCTACCTCGCCTCCGACGCCGGCGACTACGTCGTCGGCGAGACCCTCACCGTCGACGGCGGCGTGACGATCAACCGCTGACGACGAGACGAAGGGGGGTCCGCCGGCTCGGTGGACCCCCTTCGTGCGTCCCGGTGGCCGCTCAGCAAGAGAAACCCCGGCTCCGCAAGGGTTTCTTTCTCATGCTGACCCGGGGTTTATCGGGTGACCCGAGAAACTTGAGAAAGGTGAGGCCTGGCCTGGGGCTCGAGGTCTGCGGACGACCACGAAGGGGGGTCCGCCGGCTCGGCAGACCCCCCTTCGCGCGTCTGCGTGACCGCTCAGCAAGAGAAACCCCGGCTTCGCACGAGTTTCTTACTCATGCGGACCCGGGGTTTATCGGGTGACCCGAGAAACTTGGGACAGGTGAGGTCTCAGTCGGCGCGCAGCTCGGGGGAGGTGAGGCCGAGGGCGTTCGTCCACAGGCGGGTGGCGGTCTCGACGAGGTCGTCGACCCGCTCCTCGTCGTCGATGACGAAGACGTCGTAGGCGAGGCGGGCGATCATGCCCGAGAGGGCCTTGGCTGCCATCTCCGGGTCGACCTGGCGGTCGGCGAGGCCGCGGGCCTGGAGGTCGGAGATGGCGCGGGCGTTGCGGGTGACGAAGGCCGCGGACCGGGCCCGGCGCATCTCGCGGAAGCGCGGGTCCACCGCCGAGACCTGCTGGAGCAGCTGGTTGAGCCGGGCGTTGCGGCGGTAGGCCTCGAAGTAGGCGCGGTTGCTCGCCCCGATGATCGCCACCGGGTCGTCGCTCGTCTCGATCCGGCCGGTGCCCGGGTGGAGCATGTCGCTCTGCGCCTCGTGCAGGACCGCCGCGAAGACCTCGTCCTTGCTGTCGAACCACGTGTAGAAGCTGCCGATCGAGCACTTCGCCTCGGCGACGATGTCGACGAGGCGCGAGTCGACGTAGCCGTCGCGCTCGAAGACCGTGCGCGCCGCCCGCACGAGGTTGTCGCGGGTGCGCTGCCCACGCGCGGTCTGCGGCTGGGTGCCCAGGCGCTGCGGGTCGACGAGGTCGGGCACCTCGGTGCCGGTGTCGCTGTCGCCGGGCATGGCAACCACCCTAGTGCTCCTCGTCGAGCACGAGGTGGGCGTAGCTGACGAGCTCGTCGACCGTCTGGGCGGGGATCGCCCCGGCCGCGGTGAGGTTGCGCGGGTCGTCCTGCTGACGGCGGCGCACGCCCTCGAGGATGATCGCGAGCTTCCACAGCCCGAGCCCGTGCCAGAAGGTCACCGCGCCCACGTCGCGCCCGCTGCGCGCCGCGTAGTGCTCGACGAGCTCGTCGCGGGTGGCGAAGCCCGGCACCGTCGAGGCGTCGAAGCGCATCGTCGGCGGGTCGCCGGGCATCGGCCAGTAGGCGAGCAGGGTGCCGAGGTCGGCGAGCGGGTCGCCGAGCGTGCACAGCTCCCAGTCGAGGATCGCGCGGACGGCGGCGTCCTGCGGGTCGATGATGACGTTGCGCAGGTGGCTGTCGCCGTGGACGAGCGCCACCTCGCCCGGGCCGGGGTCGCGCTCGACCAGCCGCTGCGTGAGCGACTCGAGCTCGGGCAGCTCGCGGGTGCGCGAGAGCTCCCACTGCTGCGACCAGCGGCGCAGCTGGCGCGCGCCGTACGGCTTGTGGCTGGCCAGGTCGGCCAGGCCGACGGCCTCGAGGTCGACCTCGTGGATGCTCACGAGGGTCTCGACGAGGCTGAGACCGACCCGGTGACGCGCCTGCGGCGAGAGCAGCTCGGCGTCGGAGCGGTCGTCGAGGACCGCCCCGTCGACGAAGGACACGGCGAGCACCGGCACGTCGGCGACCGCGGGGTCCTCGCACAGCCCGTGCACGACGGGCACGGGCACGTCGGTGCCCTGCAGCGCCGAGAGGATCCGGTGCTCACGGGCCACGTCGTGGGCCGAGGCGAGCAGCTCGCCGAGGGGCGGGCGCCGCAGGACGACCCGCTCCCCCGTCGCGTCGGTGACGAGGAAGGTGAGGTTGGACTGGCCGAGACCGACCCGCGCCACCTCCAGCGGCGGGGTCACCCCCGCCCGCTCCTGCAGCCACCGTCCGACGGCCTCGGCGTCGAGACCCTCGACCTCGGCGTGCTCGCTCATCGCGTCCCTCTCGTCCTGCGCCTCAGCGCTTCCGACCCCACTCGGGGCTGCGCCGGCGGTACTCGCGCCGTGCGATGGTCATCTTGTGCACCTCGTCCGGCCCGTCGGCCAGACGCAGCGTACGCATGTGGGCGTACCACATGGCCAGCGGGAAGTCATCGCTCACGCCACCGCCGCCGTGCACCTGGATCGCCCGGTCGAGGACCTTGAGCGCGACGTTGGGGGCGGCGACCTTGATCGCGGCGATCTCGGTGCGGGCCTGCTGGTTGCCGACCGTGTCCATGAGGTAGGCCGTCTTGAGCGTCAGCAGGCGGACCATCTCGATGTCGATGCGCGACTCGGCGACCCAGTCCTGGACGTTGCCGCGGTCGGCGACCGGCTGGCCGAAGGTGACGCGCGACTGGGCGCGGTCGATCATCATGTCGAGCGCGCGCTCGGCGACGCCGATGGCACGCATGCAGTGGTGGATGCGACCGGGGCCGAGACGGGCCTGGCTGATCATGAAGCCGTCGCCCTCGCCGGCGAGCAGCGCCTCGCGGGGCACGCGGACGTCCTCGAAGACGACCTCGGCGTGACCCTCGCGGTCCATGTAGCCGAAGACGGGCAGCCCGCGCACGACGCGCACGCCCGGGGTGTCGAGCGGGACGACCATCATCGACTGCTGGCGGTGGGTCGGGGCGTCCGGGTCGGTCTTGCCCATGACGATGAGCACCTTGCAGTTCTTGTGCAGGGCGTTCGAGGTCCACCACTTGCGGCCGTTGATGACGTACTCGTCGCCGTCGCGGACCATCGAGGTCTCGATGTTCGTCGCGTCCGAGCTCGCGACGGCCGGCTCGGTCATCGCGAAGGCGGAGGCGATCTTCCCGTCGAGGAGGGGGCGCAGCCAGCGCTCCTTGTGCTCGTCGGTGCCGAAGAGGGTGAGCACCTCCATGTTGCCCGTGTCGGGCGCGTTGCAGTTGATCGCCTCGGGCGCGATCTCGAGGCTGCGGCCGGTGATCTCGGCGAGGTGGGCGTACTCGAGGTTGGTCAGGCCCGGGCCCCACTCGGGATGGGGGTGGAAGAGGTTCCACAGCCCCCGGCTGCGCGCCTCGGCCTTGAGGTCCTCGAGGACCTGCGGGTGGTGGTTGGCGTCGCCGGACGCGGCCATCTGCTCGCGGTAGACCGGCTCGGCCGGGTAGACGTGCTCGTCCATGAAGGCGAGCAGCTTGTCGCGGTACTCCTGGCCGCGCTCGCTGAGTTCGAACATCGTGACCGTCCTTGGGTGTGGTGGGTCGAAGGGGGCGTCGAAGGGGTGTCGCGTGGTCAGGGGGTCGCCGGGACGGGCAGCCCGAGGCTGCGCCGCACCTGCGGGGCGGAGAGCGCGGCGTCGCGGTGGTGGACGCCGAGGACTCCGAGGCGGGCCGCGCCGGCGAGGTTGTGCTCGAGGTCGTCGACGAGCACGCACTCCTGCGGCGCGACGCCGAGCCGCTCGCAGGCGATGGTGTAGATCCGCCGCGAGGGCTTGCGCACGCCGACCCGGCCGGAGATCACGGCGACGTCGAAGAGCTCGTCGAGGTCGACGCGGTCGTAGCAGCCGCTGCCCAGCGAGTTCGACACGAGCGCGACGGGGATGCCGGCGGCCCGGACCTCGCGGACGAGGTCGATCATCGCGGTGTCGAGCTCCATGTGGGCGTCGAGGGTGGCGAGCAGGCTGCGGTCGGGCAGGTGCCCGCCGGCGCGCACGACCGCGGCGCCGAGCGCCTCCTCGAAGCCGGCGTCGTCGAGCCGGCCCTCCTCGTGCTCGACGAGCGCGCTGCGCGCCTGCTCGTCCTGCGTGAGCAGGCGCAGGGCCTCCCCCTTCGCCAGCCCGCACTCCTGGCTGAGCGCGGCGAAGGCGTCGAGGACCGGGCTGGTGAGCACGCCGCCGAAGTCGACGAGCAGGGCGGTGCGGGTGACGCCCTCGTCGAGGACGCCTGGGGTGGTCGCGGCGCTCGTCATCGTGTCTCCTTCGCGGTGAGGTGACTCAAGGTATACTTGAACTCTGATTCAGATTCAACTGCGGGAGGTGCGGTGAGCGTCGAGCCCTCGACGTCGGTGCCGACGCGCCGCGACGGCCTGGCGACGGCCCTCGCCGTGCTCTTCGGCGTCACCGGTCTGGGCAGCGCGGCCGTCGCCGTCGTCCTGCCGGTCCTCGCCGCGGACCTCGACCTCACCCCGGGCCGGGCGACCCTCGTCGTCAGCTGCTACTCCCTCGCCCTCGCCGTCGGCAGCGCCGTGTACGGCCGGCTCGGCGACATCCTCGGCATCCGCGGGCCGCTCGTCGTCGGCATCGCGATCATGGTCACCGCCGCGTGCGCCGGGGCCCTCACCGACTCGCTGCCCGCCCTCGTCGCGGCCCGGGCGCTGCAGGGCCTGGGCGCCGCCGCGGTCCCCGCACTGACCCTCGCCGCGGTCCAGGCGGTCTTCGAGGGGGACTCGCGGGCCCGCGCGATGGCGACCTACGCGGCCGTCGGGGCGACGGTCAACGCGCTCGGGCCGGTCGTCGGCGCGATGCTCGTCGAGCCGCTCGGCTGGCGGCCGGTCGTCGCGATCCCCGTCGCCACCCTGCTCCTGCTCCCCGTCGTCTGGCGCGACCTGCCGACCCGCCGCCAGCCCGGCGCCACCCTCGACGCCGCAGGGGCCGCGCTCGTCGCCGTCGCCGCCGTCGGGGCCGTGCTCGCGCTCCAGGCCGCGACCCTCGGCGTCGTCGTCGCCCTCGTCGGGCTGGTCTGCCTCGTCGTCGCGCTGCCCGTCGTCGTCCTGCGCTCGCGGCGGCGCCCGGACGGCATCGTCCCGGCCGTGATGATCGCCGACCCCGCCTCGCGGCGCAGCCTCATCACCGCGATCAGCCTGTCGTCGGCGTGGTTCGGCATGCTCGTCGCGGTCCCGACGACGCTCGTCGGCGAGGGGTGGTCCGGCGTCTCCGTCGGACTGCTCCTCGTGCCGTGCGCGGCGGCCGGCCTCGTCGCCCCGCGGATCACCGGGCCGGCGCTCGTGCGTCTCGGCCCGGCGCGGGGCCAGCTCGTCGCGACCCTCGGCACCGCCCTCGCGCTGCTCCTCGCCACGCTCGGCGTCGGCCTCGTCTCCCCCGCCCCGCTCGTCGCCGCGACCGTCGTGCTCATCGTCTCCTTCGGCCTGGGCCAGCCCGCGATGACGACGCTCGTCGCCGACGCCGTCCCGCTCGCCTCGCGCGGCGGCGCCCTCGGGCTGCTCACCCTCGTCTTCCTCATGGGCGGCAGCCTCGGCGCGGCCGCCGTCGGCGGGCTCGGCGACGCGATCGGGCTCACCTGGGCCCTGCTCGTCGTCACCGTCCTGCCGCTGAGCGCCGCCCTCGCCTTCGCCACCCTGCCCACTACCCGACCCGACCGGCCCGCGGACCCGCCGCGCGCCGGCCCCTCCCCGACCCAGGAGATCTCGTGACCCAGACCGACACCGACCACGTCCTGCTCGACCTCGCCGACGGGGTCGCGACGATCACCCTCAACCGGCCCGACCGGCGCAACGCGATGTCGACGGCGATGATCGAGCGCCTCGGCGAGCTGCTCGAGCAGGCCGAGTCCGACCCCGCGGTCCGCGTCGTCGTCCTCACCGGCGCCGGGCGCGCCTTCTGCGCGGGCGGCGACGTCCAGCAGTTCGACGAGGACGGGGGCGAAGGGGGCGGCGCGAGCGAGGTCGACGAGGAGGCCGTCGCGGCGCAGATCCGCCACCAGGAGGCCACCGTCGGGCGCATCCACGCCTACGCGAAGCCCGTCATCGCCTCGCTGCCGGGCGCGGCCGCCGGCGCGGGACTGGGTCTCGCCCTGGCCGCCGACCTGCGCATCGGCACCCCGCGCACCGTCATCGCGACCGCCTTCGCCACCGTCGCGCTCTCGGGCGACTTCGGGGTCGCGTGGCTGCTCGACCGGCTCGTCGGCCCCGCGCACGCCCGCGAGCTCATGCTGCTCAACCCGCGCCTGGACGCCCAGGCCTGCTCCGACCTCGGGCTGCTCACCCAGGTCGTGCCCGAGGACGAGCTCGAGGCCGCGACGGCGCAGCTCGCCCGGCGGCTCGCCGACGGGCCGGCGCTCGCCCTCGCCCACATCCGCAGCAACCTGCGCGAGGTGCCGACCCAGAGCCTCACCGAGGCCATGCGCACCGAGGTGCGCCGGCACAAGGAGACGGGGCTGACCGCCGACCACGTCGAGGCGGCCCGCGCCTTCGTCGAGAAGCGTCCCCCCGTCTTCGGGCGCTGAGCCTCAGGCCTCGAGGGCGAGCAGGTCGCGCTTGGCCTGCTCGCCGCCGCGGTAGCGACCGGTGCCCCCGTCGGAGCGCACCACCCGGTGGCAGGGCAGGACGAGCGGCAGCGGGTTCGTCGCGCACGCCGTGCCGACGGCGCGCACCGCCCGCGGCCGGCCGACGAGGCCGGCGACCTCGCCGTAGGACGCAGTCCGGCCGTACCCGATCCGGGGCAGGGCCGAGACGACCTCGCCGCGGAAGCCGGTCGCGAGCGAGAGGTCGAGGGCGAGCTCGAAGACCTCGCGCCGCCCGTCGAGGTACTCCTCGACCTGCTGGGCGGCGATGTCGAGACGGCCCGGGCTGCGCAGCACCCGGGGACTGACCCGTGTCGCGACGTCGACGAGCACGGCCTCCTCGCCCTCGGTCGCACCGAAGCCGATCCGCACGAGCCCGCGCGGGGTGGCGGCGAGGACGAGCGGGCCGAGCCGGCTGTCGACGACGCGGTAGGCGACGTCGAGGTCGCCCGTGCGACCGGCGCGGGTGACCAGACGCGAGTGGAGACGGTCCATCGTCTCGGCGTCGACCTGAGGGGTGGTGCTCATCGGATCTCCTTGGCTCGCAGCGAGCGCAGCCCGTCGGAGGCGGCCCGTCGGGCCGCGGCCTCGGTGCCGCCGGTGAGAGAGGCGATCTGCGCGAAGGCGAGACCGCCGAGGTAGCGGTAGGTGATGACCTGGCGCTGCTTGGTCGGCAGCTCCGCGACGTGACGCCACACCCCTTCGTCCCGCGGCTCCACGGGCGGCAGCGCGATCTCGGGCAGCCGCTCGGAGGGCGCCGCCCGGCGGGCCCGGGCGCGCAGCTGGTCGAGGCACTTGCGGCGGGCGACGACGGTGAGCCAGGCCCGGGGGTCGAGGTCGTCGGGCAGGTCGGGCCAGGCCCGCAGGGCCGCGAGGAAGGTCTCGCTCCACGCGTCCTCGGCCTCGCTGCCGCCGACGATCGCGGCGCAGACGTGCAGGACGTGGGGGCCGTGCTCGCGCACGACGGCCTCGAAGGGGGTGGTCGCCATGGTCAGAAGAGTGCCCCACGCGAGGCGGGGCCCGGCTCCTCGAGCTCGAGGAGCGCCCGCTTGCGCTCGATGCCGCCCGCGTACCCGGTGAGGCTGCCGTCGCTGCCGACGACGCGGTGGCACGGGACGACGACGGAGACCGGGTTGGCCCCGACGGCCCGGCCGACGGGCTGCGCCGAGGTGCCCAGCCGGGCGGCGATCTGCCCGTAGGTCGTCCGCTCGCCGTAGCCGATCTCGCGCAGCACCGCCCAGACCCTGCGGTAGAAGTCGCCGCCGCGCAGCTCGACCGGCAGGTCGAAGTCGCGCCGCTCCCCGGCGAGGTACTCCTGCAGCTGGCGCGCCGTCTCGGCGACGAGCGGCTCGCCCGTGCGGCGCGGCCCGAAGGTCGCGACGTCGGGCAGGGTCCAGTGCCCCGGGAAGTAGATGCCGAGCAGCACGTCGTGCTCGTCCGCGGCGCCGTCGGCGACCGTGCCGACGACGACGGTCAGCTCGCCGAGACCGGTCCGGACGAGCTCGTGGCGCACCTGCCCCGTCGTGGTCATGGTGGTGATCATGCCCCCAGGACGTCCGTCCGCCCGGATGTGTGAGATCGACCGCGCCCGGGGGCGTCGGCGGGGTCGCCGCGGCTAGCGTCGCGGCCCATGAGCATGCGCGCGTGGCAGGTCGTCCGGCACGGCACCCCGGAGGAGGCGCTGCACCTCGGCGAGGTGGCCGTGCCCGACCCCGGGCCGGGTCAGGTGCGGGTCGCGGTGCGTGCCGCGGCGGTGAACTTCGCCGACACCCTCCTGTGCTCGGGCGAGTACCAGGTGCGCCCCGAGCTGCCCTTCGTGCCGGGCCTGGAGGTGTGCGGCGTCGTCACGGCGGTGGGCGAAGGGGTGAGCACCCCCGCCGTCGGCGACCGCGTCCTCGGCATGACCGCGCTGCCGCACGGGGGCTTCGCCGACGAGGCGCTCATGGACGCGGCGACCGCGTACCCGGCCCCGGCCTCGCTCACCGACGCCCAGGCGGCAGCCTTCGTCATCAGCCATCACACCGGGTGGCTCGCGCTGCACCGGCGCGCGGCGATCCGACCCGGCGAGCACCTGCTCGTGCACGCCGCGACCGGCGGTGTCGGGTCAGCCGCGGTCCAGCTCGGGCGGGCGGCCGGCGCGCACGTCATCGGGGTCGTCGGCGGGCCGCAGAAGGCCGACCTCGCCCGGCGGGTCGGGTGCGACGTCGTCGTCGACCGGCGCAGCGAGGACGTCGCGGCCGCCGTGCTCGAGGCGACCGGCGGGCACGGCGCCGACGTCGTCTACGACCCGGTCGGCGGGCCGGCCTTCGAGGCGAGCACGCACTGCGTGGCGCTCGAGGGCAGGATCCTCGTCGTCGGCTTCGCCTCCGGCACGCGCCAGCAGGCGCGGCTGAACCACGCGCTCGTCAAGGGCTACTCGGTCCTCGGTCTGAACGTCGGTCGCTACCGCGAGGAGCTGCCCGACGTCGTGCGCTCATGCCACGCCGCGCTCGTCGAGATCGCCGACGCCGGCCACCTCGACCCGCTCGTCGGGACGGCTCACCCCTTCGCCGAGGTGCCGCAGGCGCTCGCCGCGATCGCCGGCGGCACGACGAGCGGACGCCCCGTCGTCGTGCCCTGAGCCGGGTCAGGCGCCGTAGCGCGCCCGGGAGCGCACGACCTCCTCGAGCTGCGACTGCTGGTCGACGACCGCACGCCGCACCGTCGGGTCGAGGTCGTCGCGCGCGAGGCAGGCCTGCGAGAGGGCGAGGGTCTCGGGCGTGCCGAAGCGCGAGGGGTAGGCGATCGAGGCGACCCGGGCGAGCGCGCTGTCGCCGAGGTGGCCGGCCATCGCCGGCACGTCCTCGAAGTACCGCGCGACGTAGGGCTCGACGAGGGAGCGGTCCGCCGGCCCCCAGAAGCCGGACGCGACCGCGACGAGCTCGTAGTTGCTCAGCGAGCGGTCGGTCGTCAGGGACGCCCAGGCCTGCGCCTTCGCCTCCGGGGTCGGGATCGCCGCACGCGCCGTGAGGGCACCGAGGTTGCCCGCCATCGTGCGGTCCTGCTCCTGTGCCGCCGCGACGCCGTCGGCGTCGAGCAGGCCGCGGCGGGCGAGCTGGCCGAGGACCACCCAGCGCAGGTCGGCGTCGTCCTCGAGCCCCTGCGGCAGGCCCTCGCCGTCGGCCCACGGGCGCAGCCGGCCCTCGACGTCGTCGGTGGTGCGGGCGACGAGCCGGGCCGCGTGCAGGGCGCGGCTGCTGCCCGGCTCGGCGTCGGCGAGGATGCGCTCGCCGAGAGCGGCCATGCGGGCACGGGCCGGGGCCTCCTCGGCCGGCGGCAGGTAGGAGCGCACGACCGTGCCGGTGAGGTGCATGCCCACCGAGGCGAGGACCGAGTCGTCGCTCTCGTGCGGCAGCGCGACCTCGGCGAGGTCGACGAGCAGGCGCGGGTCGACGAGGCCGAGGGCGAGCTGGTCGCGCAGCCCGACCCAGACGACCGCGCGGGTCTGCGCGTCGGTGACCGCCGGCAGCTCGCTCGTCAGGGCCGCCAGGCTGCGCTCGTCGAGCAGCCCGGTCGCCCAGGTGAGGTCGGCGGCGTTGGGCACGACGAGCGGCGCCGTCGTGTCGAGACCGGGCAGCGGGGTGGCGTCGTCGGTCGCCGTGAGCTCGACGCGCGAGGTGAGCGACCCGCCGCTCCACGTCGCGACGTCGAGGGCGTGCGGGCGCTGCGCCGGCTGCTCGGCGGGCGGCGTGCGCACGAGCTGCGCGGTGGCCCGGTCGACGGCGAGCGCGTCGACCCCGGCGGTGCTCAGCCAGGCCTGCGCCCAGTCGGCGAGCGAGCGGCCCGACGCGCGCTCCATCGCGGCGAGGAAGTCGGCGAGCTCGCCGTTGCCGAAGGCGTGGGCGCCGAGGTAGTCACGGATCCCCGCGAGGAAGGCGTCGTCGCCGATGTAGGCGATGAGCTGACGGATGACGGCGGCCCCCTTCGCGTAGGAGATGCCGTCGAAGTTCGCGAGCGCGGAGCGGGCGTCGGGGGCGGGCGACCCGGCGACCGGGTGGGTCGACGGGGAGCGCTCGGCGGCGTAGCCCCACGCCTTGCGGGTGGCGGTCGAGTCGACCCAGGCGTCCTCGAAGTCGGTCGCGGCGACGAGGCAGCGGTGCGCCATGTACTCGGCGAAGGACTCGTTGAGCCACAGGTCGTCCCACCACCGCATCGTCACGAGGTCGCCGAACCACATGTGCGCCATCTCGTGGCTGATGGTGTTCGAGCGGGTGAGGACCTCGCTGCGGCTCGCGGCGCCCCGGAAGAGGTAGGAGTCGCGGAAGACGACGCACCCCGGGTTCTCCATCGCCCCGGCGTTGAACTCGGGCGCGAAGACCTGGTCGTAGTCGTCGAAGGGGTAGCGGATGCCGAAGATCGAGTGGAAGTAGTCGAAGCTCGCGCGGGTCACCTCGAGCATCTGCGGGGCGTGCCGCTCGAGCTCGGCGCGCAGCGAGGCGCGGCCGTGCAGGCCGAGCCGGATGCCGTCGTGCTCGGCCGTGACGCTGGCGTAGGGCCCGGCGCACACGGAGACGAAGTACGTCGCGAGCGGCTGGGTGCGACGCAGGTGCCACACCCCCTCGACCAGCGTCGCCCGGCCGTTGCCGATGACGCTCCAGCCCTGCGGGGCGCGCACCGTCATCGTGTACGGAGCCTTGAGGTCGGGCTGGTCGACGCACGCGAAGACCGTCGGCGCCGCGTCGAGGAAGAGGTGTCCGTAGACGTAGTCCTGCCCGTCCGCCGGGTCGGTTGCGCGGTGCAGCCCCTCGCCGTCGTGGCTGAAGGCCATCGTCGCCTCGACCTCCACGACGTGGTCGCCGGCGGTGAGGGTCAGCGGGTAGCGGCGCTCGGCCTGGAGCGCGACGTCGAGCTCGACGCCGTCGAGGCGGATCGCGTGCAGGCTCACCGGGTCGACGTCGACGAAGGTCTGCCCGTCGCCGCTCGCCCGCAGGTGCAGCCGGGTGACCGACCCGAAGTGCTCGGCCCCCTGGTCGAGGTCGAGGTCGACCTCCATGTCGGTGACCTGCAGCAGGTCGGCGCGGGCTCGGGCTTCGGCGAGGGTCAGCGAGGGCACGGGCCCATCGTGTCAGGCGGGCACGGGTCAGGCGGGCGCGCGCGCCACGAGGAGGAAGAGCGGGTACTCGCGCTCGTGGCCCGGCTCCCCCTTCGTCATCGTCGTCGCGGTGCTCGTCGAGACCTCGACGAAGCCGGCCTCGCGGACCGTCGCCTCGAGCTCGGCGCGCTCGAAGCCGGTGTGACCGGCGAAGCCCTCGCCGTGGAAGCTGCCGTCCTCGCGGTCGAGGTCGGACACGGCGAGCCACCCGCCGGGCACGGTGAGCTCGCGCAGCGCGCGGAGCACGGCCGGCACGTCGCTCACGTGGTGCATGGCCTGGAGGCTGACGACGACGTCGTAGCGCTCGTGCGGCACGGGGTCGGTGAGCAGGTCGAGCCACACGGCGCGGACGTCACCGGTGATCTCGCCCGTCGCGACCCGCTCCTGGGTGAGCCGCGTCATGCCCTCGGAGGCGTCGGCGAGGGTGATCGAGGCGACCCGGTCGGCCAGGGCGCGGCCGAGCAGCCCGGTGCCGGCGCCGTAGTCGAGCAGCCGTTCGTCCCCGCGCAGCGGCACCGCCGTGACGACGGCCTCGGCGACCCGCTGCGCGCGGGCCACCTTGTCGGGCTGGTCCCACTGCGCGGCCTGCTCGTCGAAGTACGCGCTGTCGTAGCCCATCAGCGGATGTCGTGCCCGTAGGCCATGGCCTCGAGCCGCGCGATGCGGTCCTTCATCGGGGGGTGGGTCGCGAAGAAGCGCGAGACGTCGCCGGCGCGGAAGGGGTTGGCGATCATGAGGTGCGAGCTGCTCTGCAGCTGCGGGGTGGGCTGCAGCGGGGCCTGGGCGACGCCGGACTCGAGCTTCCGCAGCGCGGAGGCGAGTGCGAGAGGGTCGCCGGTGAGGCGCGCCCCGTCCTCGTCGGCGTCGTACTCGCGGGTGCGGGTGATCGCCATCTGGATGAGCATCGCGGCGAAGGGGGCGAGCAGCGCCATCGCGATCATCGCGATCGGGTTGGGCCGGTCCTCGTCGCTGCCACCGCCGCCGAAGAAGAGGGCGAACTGCGCGACCGAGGAGATGACCCCGGCGAGCGCCGCGGCGACCGAGCCGGTGAGGATGTCGCGGTTGTACACGTGCATGAGCTCGTGGCCGAGCACACCGCGCAGCTCGCGCTCGTCGAGGAGGTGCAGGATCCCCTCGGTGCAGCACACGGCGGCGTTCTTGGGGTTGCGGCCGGTGGCGAAGGCGTTCGGCGCGGCCGTCGGCGAGATGTACAGGCGCGGCATCGGCTGGTTCGCGCGCTGCGAGAGCTCGGCGACGATGCGGTGCATCTCGGGGGCCTCCTGCGGCGAGACCTGCCGGGCGCGCATCGAGCGGATGGCGATCTTGTCGGAGTTCCAGTACCCGACGAAGGTCATGACGACGCCGACCATCGCGAAGAGCCAGATGAAGCGGCCGCCCCCGACGAGCCCGCCCATGAGCAGCAGCAGCGCCCAGATCACGCCGAAGAGGGCGGCGGTCTTCAGCCCGTTGTAGTGCTTGTGCATACCCGGTCAACGCCGCTCGACCGGCGGAAAGTTCCCCGGTCCCCGTCGTCAGGTCACGAGGAGGTCACGATCGCCGACCGGTGTGGTGGCCCCCCTCCTGCGCCACTACCTTCCGAGCCACGACCGGTCAGCGTGGCCCGGTCGACCCACCGAGAGGTAGATCATCGTGAGATCAGCACGACAGGCAGCCGTCACCGCGGCCGCCGCGACTGCAGCACTCGCCGTCTCGAGCTTCGCGGCCTCACCGGCCCAGGGCGCGGCGAACCCGAACAACTCCGCGAAGATGCGCCAGGCCGTCACCGTCGACGGCGTGATGCGTCATCTCCAGGCCTTCCAGGACATCGCAGACGCCAACGGCGGCAACCGCGGCGCCGGCACGTCGGGCTACGAGGCGAGCGGTCGGTACGTGGAGCAGAAGCTCCGCGCGGCCGGCTGGACCACCGAGCGCCAGTACTTCCCCTTCGTCTACGAGCAGACCCGCAGCACGAGCCTGACGGAGATCTCGCCCGACGCCCGCACCGTCGAGAACATCCCGATGTCGTACAGCCAGCCCACCCCGGTCGGCGGCGTCACCGGTCAGCTCGCGGCTCCCTCGGTGGCCACCGGGTGCGTCGTCGGCGACTACGCCGGGGCCGACCTCACGGGCAAGATCGCGGTCGTCAGCCGTGGCGCCGGGTGCTCCTTCGCGCAGAAGGCCCAGGTCGCCAAGAGCGTCAACGCGAGCGCGATCATCATCTACAACAACACGACGGGCGCGCTCAACGGCACGCTCGGCGGGATCGACCCGACGACGGCCCCGGCGACCGGTGTCACCCAGGCCGAGGGCCAGGCGATCCTGGCGAAGATGGCGCGCGGTCCGGTGACCATGCGCTTCGTCCTCGACAAGACGATCGAGGAGCGTCAGACCTTCAACGTCATCGCCGAGACCCCGACCGGTCGCGACGACAACGTCGTCATGATGGGCGCGCACCTCGACAGCGTCGAGGACGGCCCGGGCATCAACGACAACGGCTCCGGCACGGCCGGCGTCCTCGAGACCGCCATCCAGCTCGGCAAGGTCAACAAGCTCAACAACAAGGTGCGCGTCGCCTTCTGGGGCGCGGAGGAGCTCGGGCTGCTCGGCTCGACGGAGTACGTCGCGGACCTGCAGGAGAACGACCCCGCAGAGCTGAAGAACATCGCGACGTACCTCAACTTCGACATGATCGGCTCGCCGAACTACATCATCGGCGTGTACGACGCGGACCAGTCGACCTACCCCGCGCCGGGCGTCGTGCCTCCGGGCTCGATCGAGACCGAGGACGTCCTCACCGACTACTTCGACAGCGTCAAGCAGCCGTGGGTGGACACCGAGTTCTCGGGCCGCAGCGACTACAAGGCCTTCATCGACGCGGGCATCCCCGCCTCGGGCCTCTTCACCGGTGCCGACGGCACGAAGACCCCGGCCGAGGTCGAGAAGTTCGGCGGCACGGCCGGCGTCATCTACGACCCGAACTACCACACGCCCGCCGACGACATCACCAACGTCAACCGGCGCGCGCTCGACATCATGAGCGACGCGATCGCGCACTCCGCGATCACGCTCGCCCAGTCGACGGAGAAGATCAACGGCAAGCGCAGCAACGGCAAGTCGGGCAAGCCCGCGAAGCCGGCGCCGAGCGTCCTGCCGGAGGGTCGCACCGCGGCCTGACCGCGGACGACCCAGCACGCGCGACGCCCCGGGCCAGGTGGCCCGGGGCGTCGTCGTGCGTGGGGTGGCTAGAGAAGCAGCGCGGGGGCGAGCGAGGTGACGACGACGAGCGCCGCCGCGACGAGCGCGACGACCGGCGCGGCACCGCGCCGGCCGGTGACGACCTCGACCGCGTCGTCGGAGAGGTCGTCCTCGGGGCCGTCGGGCTGCACGAGAGCGGTCGGCACCGGACGGAGGGCGACCGCGAGCCAGCGCAGGTAGACGGCCAGGGCGACGACGGCACCGACGACCGCGGCGCCCGCGAGCCACCAGGACCCGGCGGTGACGACGGCGTCGAGGACGACGACCTTCGCGAGCAGGCCGACCAGCGCGGGCGGCAGACCGGCGAGGGCGAGCAGCCCGGCGGCCAGGGAGAGACCGACGAGGGGGTCGCGGCGCAGCAGGCCCGTGTGGTCGACGAGACGGGTGCCCGTGGCGGCGACCGCGGCGAGGACGGCGACGACCGCGACGACGTAGACGGCGAGGTACCCCGCCGCCGGGGCGCTCCCGCCGACCGACGCGGCGGCGGCGACCCACCCGCCCTGGGTGACGCCGGACCACGCGACGAGGCGCAGGAGGTCGTCCTGGCGCCAGGCCATGACGGCGCCGAGCACGAGGCTCACCGCGGCGAGCACGCCGAGGGCCAGGCGCGGGCCGGGCAGGTCCGCCCGTCCGACCGCCTCGACGACGACGAGGATCGCGCCGAGACCACCGGTCACGGAGACCCCGGCGAGCGCGGTCGCGACAGCGGGTCCGCCACGCTCGTAGGACAGCGGCGCCCACAGGTGCACGGGCACGAGCGCGAGCTTGAAGCCGGCGGCGAGGACGAGCAGCACGCTCGCCGCCGTGAGCGCGGCGCGCTGGGGCTCGGCGAGAGCGCCGAGCGCCGTCCCGTCGGTGGTCGTGCCGTCGAGGAGCAGGGTGCCGGTGCTCACGACCCACAGACCGGCACCCAGCGCCGCGAGGGCGAAGGACAGGACCGCGGTGACGAGCAGGTCGAGCGCCGCCGAGCCGCGCGCTCGCACGGAGCGCAGGGCGAGGACGGCGACGAAGGGGAGGGTGGCGAGCTCGAGACCGACGAGCCAGCTGCCGAGGTCGCGGGCCCCGAGGGTGACGGCCGCACCGGCGGCGCCGGCGAGCACCCCGGCGACGACCGCGACGTCGTCGCTCGCGTCGTCGTTCGGGTCCCCTGCCCCCCGCGCTGCCAGCAGGAGCGCGAGCGCGGCTCCGGCGGCGAGCAGGGTCACCGCCTGGAGGGTGCTCCCCGCCGGGCTGACGTCGACGAGGCACGTGCTGCCGGCAGTGCTCGTGCCCGGTGGCAGGCAGAGGCTGCGGGCGTCGTCGGCGAGCCGGCCCACGACGGCGCCCACGACGCCGACGAGCAGACCGAGGCCCGCGGCCGCGCCGAGCGGGCCGCGACGGCCAGGCAGCACGAGGTCGACGACGAGGACGAGGACGGCGGCCAGCGCCGGCCCGAGGACCGGCAGGAGTGGCAGCCAGGAGATCTCGACGCTCATCGGACCACCCCGGGCAGCGCGTCGAGGACGGGCGTGGTGAGCGAGGTGACGACGCCGGGCGCCACGCCGAGCACGACGGTGAGCACGGCGAGGACGACGAGCACGAGCAGGTCGGCGCGCGGCACGACGACGCCCGCGCCCTCCGGGTCGCTCCCGGTCGCGCTCACGCCGTGGCTCGCGTCGCCGAGCCACACGGCGCGCACGGCGCGCACGGCGTAGGCGCCGCCGAGGGCGGCCCCCGCAGCGGCGAGGACGGCGAGCACGTCGTAGGCGGCCTGGGGCCGGTCGGTCGCGGGCTGCCACGCGGAGACGAGTGCCCCGAGCTCGCCCCAGAAGGGCGCGAGCCCCGGCAGGCCGGCACCGGCGGCGAGCCCGACGAGGAGGAGCACCCCGAGCCGGGGGTGGGTGTCGCGCAGGGCGGCCCGGTCGCGCAGCAGGCCGCTCCCCCACCCCGAGCGCAGCACACCCACGACGGCGAAGAGCAGCGCAGACACGACGCCGTGGGCGAGGTTCCCGAGCACCGCGGCGACGACGCCGGTCCGGGTGCCGGTCGACAGCGCGAGGACGACGAAGCCCATGTGCGCGACGGAGGACCAGGCGACGAGCCGCTTGAGCTCGAGCTCGACGAGGCAGACGAGCCCGCCCCAGAGGATGCCGACGACACCGAGCACGCCGAGCACCGGCGCGATCTGCGCGAAGCCGTCGGGCACGGTCGCCAGCGGCAGCCGGATGAGCCCGTACGTGCCGAGCTTGAGCAGCACGGCCGCGAGCAGCATCGACCCGGCGGTGGGTGCGCTCGAGTGGGCGACGGGCAGCCAGGAGTGCAGCGGCCAGACGGGCACCTTGATCGCCAGCCCCGCGGTGAGCAGACCGGCGACGAGCAGCTGCTGGCCGCTCGTCAGCCCGCTGCCGGCCGTCGCCGCGAGCGTCTCGAGGTCGGAGGTGCCGGACAGCCGGACGAGCAGGAGCACGCCGAGCAGCAGCACGACCGAGCCGAGCCCGGTGGCGAGCACGAAGAGCCAGCCCGCCTCGCGGCGCGAGCGGGGGTCGCCGTAGCGGGTGATGAGCACCCACATCGGCACGAGCACGCACTCGAGCCCGACGACGAAGAGGATCGCGTCGCGCGCGGCGAAGGTGAGCAGCGCGGCGGCCGCGGTGAGCAGCAGGCAGGCGGCGAAGGTCCCCTCGCTCGCCTCCTCGCCCTCGCTGCCGTCGCCCGCGTCCGCCGGGCGCGAGCGGTGGACGAGCGCGGCGAGCGCCGTGACGAGCAGCGTGAGCGCCATGAGCGGCCCGGAGAGCCCGTCGACCGCGAGCGCGAGGCGCAGCCCGAGGGCCGGCAGCCACGGCAGGTCGACGGCCCCGCCGCCGGCCCACGCCACGACGAGGAGCACGAGCGAGACGAGCGAGGTGACGACGACGACCTGGGCAGACCGGCCGCGGCCCGCGCCGCCGATGAGGGCGACGGCGGCGACGACGGGCAGGGCGAGCGCCAGGGCGAGGACGAGGCTCATCCGAGCACCCCCGGCGACGCGGCGGGCTCGGTGAGCAGGACGACGAGGGTGGCCCCGAGGAGGAGCAGGAGCGCCAGCGCGACGAGCAGGGTGGCGCTGCCGGGCCGGCTGCGCCGGTGCGCGACCTCTCCGGCCCCGCCGAGCCCGGCGACGAGCCACCCGGCGCCGCGCACGTAGGTGCCGATGACGGCGTCGTCGACGAAGCGCACGAGCCGGGCGAGCGCGAGCACCGGTACGACGACCCCCGCGACGTAGACCCGGTCGGCGTGCAGCCCGGCGGCGGCGAGGCGGGAGGCGCGGCCCGTGCCGTCGCCGACGGGGTCCCGGTCGAGGCAGGCCCACGCGCCGGCGGCCCCGCCGAGCAGGACGAGCAGGGTGACGAGGAGGAGCAGGAGCAGCGAGGCGTGCCCCGCGGGGTCGAAGGCGCCGAGCCAGATGGCGATCGCGCCCAGCGTCGTGCCGGCGGCGAGGACGACGAGGACGGCGACGATCGCCGGCGGCATGACCGCCCGGGTGCGCGCCACCTCGTCGCGCCGGCCGACCGCGAGGACGACGAACGCCCGCGCGCTGTAGGCGGCGGTGAGCACGACGGTGAGCAGGAGCGCGCCGAGGACGAGGACCGGCAGCCACGCGGGCTCGCCGGACCGTCCCGCGTCACGGGTGGAGGCGAGGGCGACGGCGACGACGTGCTCCTTGCTCACCCCGCCGACGAGCACGGGCACCCCGGCGAGGGCGGCGAGCCCGAGGGCCCACGACACGAGCGCGACGGGGTGGCGTCGCGCCGCCCCGGTCAGACGCGTCGCCGCGGTCCCGCCGGCCGTCGTCGCGAGCCAGCCGAGGGTGAGGAAGAGCAGCGCCTTGAAGAGCGCGTGGCCGTACATGTGGGCCAGGCCCGCGCCGACCGCGCCGTGGTCCTGGGGACCGGCGCCGACGAGGGCGAAGGGGGAGAGCATGATCGCGACCTGGCTCACCGTCGACCACGCGAGGAGGCGCTTGACGTCGGCCTGCAGGGCCGCGAGGAGCGCGCCGAGGACCATCGTCGCCGACACGCTGAGGCCGAGCAGGACCCGCGCGCCGGTGGCCGACGCGAGCAGCGGGGCGAGCTGGGCGAGGAGCACGGTGCCGGCGGCCACCATCGTCGCGGCGTGGATGAGGGCCGAGGCCGGGGTCGGGCCCTCCATCGCGTCGGGCAGCCAGTCCGAGAAGGGCAGCTGCGCGGCCTTGCCGAGCACGCCGACGACGACCATGAGCAGCGCCCAGGTGACGAGCGGGGCGCCGAGCAGGCGTGCCCCGGTGCTCTGCCAGTGCTCGGTGATGCCCGCCAGCGAGGTCGTGCCCGCGCCCGCGACGAGCAGCGCGACACCGCTGACGAGCGCGATGTCGGCGGCCCGGGTGACGAGGTAGGCCTTGTGCGCCGCCCGGCGGGCGGCGGCCCGCCCGGAGTCGTGCCCGACGAGCAGGTACGAGCACCAGCCCATGACCTCCCAGCCGACGAGGCTGAGGACGAGGTCCCCGGAGAGCACCAGGAGGAGCATCGCCGCGCCGAAGAGCGTGACCGTGCTCTGGAAGGAGCGGCGTCGGGGGTCGTCGCGCAGGTACCACAGCGAGTACACCTGGACGCAGAGCGTGACGAGCAGGACGACGGCCGCGATGGTCAGCGTCGTCGCCGTGAGCGAGAGCGCGGGGTCGAAGGAGACGCTGCCGATCTCGGCGCCGGGCAGGGGGATCTCGCGTCCCGAGAGCGCGGCCCTCACCGGGCGTCCTCGTCGGCGGGACGGTCGAGGTCGACGTGGCCGCGGGCGCGGTAGGCGGCGACGAGGACGGCGAGCGCGAGGACGACCTCGGCCGCCGCGATGGTGATGACGAAGAGGGTGAGGACGTTTCCGCTCGCGGTCGTGTCCGGCCCGTGGGCGCCGGCGGTGACGAGGAGGACCCCGGCGGCGAGGAGCACGAGCTCGAGGGCGACGAGGACGAGCATCGCGTTGCGCCGGGCGAGCACCCCGTAGACCCCGACCCCGGCGAGGACGGACGCGACGACGACGGCGATCTGCGCGCTCATCGCCGACCACGCGTCGAGGTGCCGCGCTCCCGGGTGATCGCGAGCGCGGCGACGAGGGCGACGAGCAGGAGCAGCGAGAGCAGCTCGAAGGGCCACACCCACGTCCCGAAGACCTGGCTGGCGATCCCTTCGCTCGAGGCGGCCCGCGGCTCGCCCTCCTCCCACGACCGGGCGAGCGGCAGCAGGACGAGGAGGAGCAGACCGGTGGTCCCGAGCCCGGCGAGGGCGGCGACGACCCGCCGCGCGGGCGGGCCGCTGTGCTCGGCGAGGGGGCGAAGGGGTGAGCGCGTCACCATGAGCGCGAGGACGAAGAGGACGACGACGGCCCCGACGTAGACGAGGACCTGCACGAGCGCGACGAGCTCGGCACCGAGCGCGAGGTAGATGCCCGCGCCGCCGAGGAGGGCGACGACGAGCCAGAGGACGGCGCGCAGCAGCCGGGCCGAGGTGACGGCGCGGACGGCGGCGAGTACGGTGACAAGACCGAGGACGACGAGGGCGCTCTCAGCCACGTGCGCGACCTCCCCGCGCGGGCTTGCTCGCGGCGCTCACCTCGGACGCGGGCTCGGCGCCGGGGTCGAGCGGCGGCGGCGCGGGGGCGGTCTCGACCCACTGGCCGAGCCGCTCCTTCTCGTGGAGCAGGTCGCGGATGTCGCCCTCGGCGTACTCGAAGGCCGGGCTCCACAGCAGCGCGTCGAAGGGGCAGACCTCGACGCAGATCCCGCAGTACATGCACAGCGAGAAGTCGATGGCGAAGCGGTCGAGGACGTTGCGCTGACGGGCGCGGCCGCCGCCGGCCGGGGCCTCGACGGTCTCCTTGTGCGAGTCGATGTAGATGCACCAGTCCGGGCACTCTCGGGCGCAGAGCATGCACGAGGTGCAGTTCTGCTCGACGAGCGCGATGACCCCGCGCGAGCGGGCCGGCAGGTCCGGCGCGACGTCGGGGTACTCGGCCGTGCGCACGGGCGCGAGCATCTGCTTCGCCGTCGTCACCATGCCGGTGACGAGGCCGGGCACGATGCTGCGGTCTCCCTTCGGGCTCATGCGGTGACCACCACCCCGACGGCCGTCACGGCGAGCTGGAGCAGCGCGAGCGGGACGAGGCGCGCCCAGGCGAGGTGCTGCAGCTGGTCCTCGCGCAGCCGCGGCCAGCTGACGCGGACCCAGATGAGCACGAAGGCGACGACGCCGGCCTTCGCGAGCACCCACAGGACGCCGAGCGCGGGCACCGCGTCGACGCCGACGCCGCGCCAGCCGCCGAGGTAGAGCACGGCGAAGAGCACGGACATGACGACGATGCCGGCGTACTCGGCGAGCATGAAGAAGGCGAAGCGCAGCCCGGAGTACTCGGTCCACGGACCCATGACGACCTCGGAGTCGGCGATCGGGGCGTCGAAGGGGGGCCGCTGCAGCTCGGCGACCGCGGCGACGAGGAAGACGACCGCACCGACGACCTGCCAGAGCAGCCACGCCGGGTGCCACGCGAGGACGACCCCGCTCAGCGAGAGGCTGCCCGCCGCCATGGCGACGGAGGCGACGGCGAGGACGATCGGCAGCTCGTAGGAGATGAGCTGGGCGGCCGAGCGCATCGCGCCGATGAGGGCGTACTTGTTCGCGGAGGCCCAGCCGGCCATGAGGGTCCCGAGCGCGCCGACACCGGTGACGGCGAGCACGGCGAGGACTGAGCCGGGCACCTCGGCGAGCGCGCCGGCGGGGTGCATGGGGAGCAGGGCGATGGCGAGGACGTAGGGGACGAGGGCGACGGCGGGGGCGAGCCGGAAGACACGGCGGTCGGCGGCGGCGGGGGTGATGTCCTCCTTCTGGACGAACTTCACCCCGTCGGCGACGAGCTGGGCCCAGCCGTGGAAGCCACCGGCGTACATCGGGCCGAGCCGGCCCTGCATGTGCGCCATGACCTTGTGCTCGCCGTAGCCGACGACGAGCGGCAGGACGAGGACGGCGAGCAGCGCGCCGAGGCTGCGCGCGAGCACCTCGAGCTCACTCATCCTCGCTCCCCCACTCGGGCCCGGGCACCCCGGGCGCCTGGACGCGGCGCCGCGACGGCGAGCGCGTCGAGTGGCCCTCGCCGGGCTCCTTGCCGCCGGGCCAGGGCTTCGTCGCGCGGGAGGCGAGGACGAAGGACTTGCGCAGGGGGTGCCCCTCGAAGCCGGTGGGCAGGAGCAGCGGCCGCATCCCGAGCCCGGACCCGTCGTCGAAGCCCTC
This sequence comes from Janibacter melonis, assembly GCF_003721155.3. NCBI lineage: Bacteria > Bacillati > Actinomycetota > Actinomycetes > Micrococcales > Intrasporangiaceae > Janibacter > Janibacter melonis. Next base: position 1,838,094 of record NZ_CP044548.2, read on the forward strand.
GACCTCGACGCCGAACATCTCGTGGGTCTCGCGCTCGTGCCAGGCCGCGCCGGCGAAGACGCCGGTGATGCTCGGCAGCGCCGCGCCGTCGGCGACGCGGGTGCGCAGCAGGAGGGTGCGCTGGTCACGCTCGGGCGACGGTGTCGGGTCGAGCAGGTGGCACAGGACGTCGAGGCCGGGCTTCTCGGCGTCGTCGTGCTGGTCGACGGCGCTCAACCAGTCGAAGAAGACGTAGCCCTGGTCGCGGGCGTCGCCGACGGCGCGCACCCACTCCTTGAGGGCGGCGGTGAGACGCACCTCAGTCATCGCTCGCCCCGCCGGGTCGGGCCGCTGGCGGCGAGACGAGCCCGCGCTGCACCTCGGCGGCGTCGGCGAGACGGTGGCCGGCGTACTTGCGGCGCAGCCCCTGGGTGCTCAGCTCCTCGGCGGCGATCCGCTCCTGGAGCCGCATGATGCCGTGGAGCAGCGCCTCGGGGCGCGGCGGGCAGCCCGGCACGTAGACGTCGACGGGCACGATCTGGTCGACCCCCTTCGTCACCGAGTAGCTGTCCCAGTAGGGCCCGCCGGAGTTGCTGCACGCGCCGAAGGAGATGACGTACTTCGGCTCGGGCATCTGGTCGTAGAGCCGGCGCACGGCCGGCGCCATCTTGTCGGTCACCGTGCCGGAGACGACCATGAGGTCGGCCTGACGGGGGCCGGGGGCGAAGGGGATGACACCGAGCCGCATGAAGTCGTGCCGGGACATCGACGCGGCGATGAACTCGATCGCGCAGCACGCGAGCCCGAAGTTGAAGACCCACAGGCTGTACCGGCGCCCCCACGAGAGGACGACCTTCATCGGGCGGGGCGCGTGGCCGCCGACGACACCGACGCGCGGCTCGTGCTCGCGGGGGCGGGGCATGGGCAGGTCGGTCGTCATCACGCCCACCTCAGCAGACCGCGGCGGGCGGCGTGGAGCAGGCCGACGAGGACGACCCCGATGAAGATGGCGACCTCGATCAGGCTCGCGACCCCGAGGTCGGTGCGCAGGACGAGCGCCCACGGGAAGAGGTAGACGGCGTCGACGGCGAAGATCACGTAGAGGTAGGCGTAGGCGAGATAGCGCACCTGCCCCTGGGTCCACCCGTCGCCGAGGGGGTCGACGCCGGACTCGTAGGTGGTGGTCTTCGCCGGCGTGGGGGCCGAGGGGGCGAGGAGACGGCGCGCTGTCCACGCCGCGACCACGAGCGCGATGCCCGCGAGCAGCGTCCCGGCGACGACGACATAGCCCTCCACCTGCCACACCCTAGTCACCGGTCCGCCGCCTCCTGGGCCGACACGTGGGGGCGCAGGCGGGGACAGGAGTGCGACGGGGTGGGGACAGCCCCACCGCACGTCGGGGTGGGCCCGCCATGGTGCGAGGAGCGGTGAGGATGGGAGGTTGGAGCCTCGACGCAGGCACGACGAAGGAGCTCACGATGACGCAGCCCCACGACCACGACCAGCACGACACGCAGCCGCAGGACCCCCGGGACCCGCACGGCCAGGCGCCCCCGCCCCCGGGTGGCGGTGACCCGCAGGGCTACCAGGGCACCGGCCAGCAGGGCTACCAGGGCGCTCCGCACCAGGGCTACCAGGGCGTGCCGCAGCAGGGCGTGCCCCAGCAGTGGCAGCAGCAGCAGGTGCTCTCTCCCCAGGACCAGCGCAACTACGGGATGCTCGCCCACCTCGCCCCGGCGATCGCGATCCCGCTGTCGGCCGGCACGCTCGGCTTCGTCGCGAGCCTCGTCGTCTACCTCATGTACAAGGACCGCGGCGACTTCGTGCGGGCGCACGCCGTGAACAGCCTCAACGTCCAGATCGTCACGGCGATCGGGCTCATCCTCTCGACGCTGCTCATGGTGATCCTCATCGGGTTCATCACCTACCCGCTCATCTGCGTCGTCGCGGTCGTCATCCACGTCATCGGCGCCTCGAAGGCCCGTAACGGCGAGCTGTGGAGCCCGCCGCTCACCCCCGCCTTCGTGCGCTGAGTGCCCGCTCCCCCCCACACTGGGGCGATGAGCACGAGCAGCGTCGAGCGGGTCGAAGGGGTCGTCGTCCGCGGCCACGGGGTTGCCTCGGGGACCGGGGCGGCCTCCCCCTTCGCCGCGGGGACGATCGAGCTGCAGGCTCCCCATCTCGCCGCGCGCGGGGTCGACCTGTCCGGCTTCCACACCGCGACGATCAACCTCGACATCTCCCCCTTCGCGCTGCACCTCCTCGCGCCGCGGTGGACCGTCGAAGGGGTCGAGTGGACCGACGTGCACGGGGCTGAGACCTTCTCCTTCGTCGAGTGCACGGTGACGCACGAGGGGCGTGAGGTCGCCGCGCTGGTCTACCACCCGCACCCCGAGACCAAGCCGATGCACCACCAGCCCGCGACCGTCGTCGAGCTGCTCGCGCCCCTGCTGCCCGGGCTCGGGTACGGCGACAGGCTGGGCTTCGCGCCCGCTCGCGGCCAGGCCGAGCTGGTCGAGGGTCAGCCGGCGTAGGCGGTCGGTCGGACGCTGAGGGTCGGTCGGACGCCGATGGTCGGGCGGACGCCGACCGCCCCGGCCGACGGCCAGCGGCCTCGCCCCCGCCGAGGAGAACGAGCCCACATCCCGCAGACCCGGCCCGATCGGGCCCTCGCTCGAGTCCCCGTCAGTGGTCGCTCCTGCCCAGGGGGACGGACGCACCTTCCCGCCGACTTGGCCGATCGGACCCTTCGGCACGCCCTCGCACTTGCTCGTCCCCGCCCAGGGGGACGAACGCGCCTTCCCGCCGACCTGGCCGATCGGACCCTCGGGCACGCCCTCGCCCTTGCTCGTCCCCGCTCAGGGGGACGAACGCGCCTCCCCGCCGGTCCGGCCGATCGAGCCCTCGGACGGCTCCTCGTCCGGACGTGTCCTGGGCCCGGGGACGACAGGTCCCTGGCCGGTCTCACCCCGTGACCGCGCGGCGAGCGGGCGGACGGCACTCGTTCCCACCCACGGGGACCACCCCGGCGCCCGCCTGACGACCGGCACGAGCACCGGCAGGAGCGCGACGCGCAGAGCCGGCAGACGACGGCCCTCCTCGGGCACCTCGGCCGTAGGGCCGCACCCTGCCGTGCGCTCCTGGGTCCAGACCTCCCGCCACCCCCGTCCCCCTTCTGCCCCCTCTCTCCCTGCCCCCTCTCTTTGTGCCCCTCTCTCCCTGCCCCTCTCTCCCTGGCTCCTGTCTCTGTCTCCTCGTCCTGGAGGACGTTGTCAGGCCCCTCGACCATGATCGAACACATGTTCGACGAGATCGAGGGCCTCTGCGACAAGGTCGTCTCCGGGATGCAGGTGACGACGATGACCGCCGCCACCCTGGCGCCGTCTCAGGACGTCGCCATGCTGACCGCCGCTGCCGTCGCGGTCGAGCGCGTCCGGCGCTCGGCCGACGCCGCGCAGCTGGCGATCCTCGCCGAGCTCGCCCGGCGCGGGTTCGAGACCGGACCGGACGGCTCGACGCTGGAGACGCGTGCCCCGGCGGGCGAGGTGGCCGAGCTGGCGTGCGACACGATCGCCCTCGCGCTCGGCTGCAGCGATCACGACGCCCGGACGCGCAGCCGGCTGGCCGTGCGCCTCGGCGACGACCTCGACCCCCTCATCCGCCCGCTCATGGACGGTGCGGTCACCGAACGCACCCTGCGCCTCGTCGCCGACGAGACGCAGGACGCCTCCCGCGACGCGGCGGCGGCCGTCGTGGCCCATGTGCTCGCGCCGATGCGCGGCACCGACGTGCCCCGGATCGAGGCCCTCGACCGGCACGACCTCGCCCAGGCCTGCCGGCGCGTGCTGGACCGCACCGACCCCGGCTGGCGCGAGTCCCGGGCCGAGGTCAACCGGCGCGAGCGGACCGACGTGCGCACCTATCCCGGCCCGCTCGGCACCACCGAGCTCGTCGCGTGCCTCCCGAGCGAGACCGCTCACGTCCTCATGGCCGGGGTCTGCGAGATCGCTCGCGAGCGTCAGCGCAAGGACCCCGACCTGCGCGTGGGGCCCGCACGTGCGCTGGCCCTGGCCGACCTCGCCCTGCGCGGGGTCGAGGTGAGCACCCACATCACGCTCGGGCTGGCGCTCGTGCGCGGGCCGAGCGACCCGGGCGAGGCGGAGGTCGCGGGCGACGTCAAGACTGCGGGCGAGACGAGGACTGCTGGCGAGATGAGGACCGCGGGTGAGACGAGGACCGCGGGTGACGACAGGACTGCTGGCGAGACCGGGACCGCGAGTGGCGCGCGGGCCGTCAGCGCTGCGGAGGGCCGGCTGATCGACGTCGGCGCGACCGGGAAGCCCTGGGTCGGTGGCGTCGAGATCCCCCGCATCGGCTGGGTGCCGGGCTCCGTCGTCCAGCAGGTCGTCGAGCGCCTCGACAGCCGGGTCACCCGAGCCCTGCTCGACCCGGAGACCGGCACCGTGCTCGAGACCTCGACGACGGGATATGTGCCCCCGCCGTCGGTGAGGCGACTCGTCGAGCTGCGCGACACCCGGTGCCGCATGTGGGGCTGCGACCGACCGGCGGTCGCGTGCGACCTCGACCACGCGACGGCCTGGCCCGGCGGGCCGACCTGCGGCGCCAACCTGTCGGCCCTGTGCCGGCACCACCACCGCGTCAAGCACGCACCGGCGTGGAGCTACGTCTTGCACGCCGACGGGAGCGCGGAGTGGGTCTCGCCCGGTGGTACCCAGCGGCTCACCTGGCCGACCGCGTACGCACCCGCGGAGGCACCCGCTCAGGCACCTGCAGAGGCGGCCTCGCACGAAACCACGGGCGCACCCGATCCGTCGACACCGACGCAGCCCACGACGCCCGACGCCGGTGCCGGCCATGAGGCCGTCGGCCACGGCGCCGTCTCGACCGCCCCACCCTTCTGATGCGGTGCCGTCGACCCGTGACGCGGTGCGGTCGACGCGTGGTTCAACGCCGCCGACGCGCGGTCAGCGGCCCGTGTAGGTCCCAGGACGTCGCTCGAGCAGCGCGTCGACCGCCTCGCGGTGGTCCTGCGTCGTGTGGGCGACCGCCTGCATCGCCGCCGCCGTCTCGAGGGACGCGCGCAGCGAGACCTCGGGCGCGTCGCGCAGCAGAGACTTCGCCATCCGCACGGCGGACGGAGGGTTCTTCGCGACCCGCCCGGCGAGCGCGCGGGCGACGTCGAGCAGCTCGTCGGGCTCGGCGACGGCGTTGACGAGCCCCCAGTCGAGCGCCTGCTGCGCGTCGACCCGGTCGCCGGTGAGCACCATCTCCGACGCCCGCGTCGGGCCGAGCAGACGGCTGAGCAGCCACGCACCCCCGTCGCCGGGGACGATCCCGAGCTGGACGAAGGACTCGGCGAAGAAGGCCGAGGTCGAGGCCACCCGCAGGTCGCACATGAGCGCGAGGTCGCAGCCGGCGCCGACGGCCGGGCCGTTGACGGCCGCGACCACGGGCACGTCGAGCCGCGCCATCGCCGTCGGGATGCGCTGCACCCCGCGCCGGTAGCCCTCGCGGCTCCCGCTCACCGGGCCGCCGAAGGGGGGATCGCCGCGCCGCATCGCCTTGACGTCGCCACCGCTGCTGAAGGCCGAGCCGGCGCCGGTGAGGACGACGACCCGCAGCGAGCCGTCCTGGGCGTCGTCGTTCGCCGCGTCGACCGCGGCCTCGATCGCCTCGATCATGTCGGCGCCGGTCACGGGGTTGCGCTGATCGGGCCGGTCGAGGGTCCACAGCCGCACGTGGCCGTCGTCCTCGACCCGCAGCGGGGCGGTCGTCTCGCTCATCTCGGGCTCCTTCGCTCGGGTGCGCACATGATGCCCGCACCTCCCCCTACGCCCCGCCCCACCCCGAAGGATGCATAACACGACGTTATGCATCTCATAAGGCAGACGATTCGGTGCAGAGGTGAGGTCAGACTTACCATCGAAGATGGCTCTCGGTCATCTCCGTCGGGGGCTCGACCCGGACACGTCAGGGGCAGCAGCGCCAACCATGAGCACCAAGACCGTCGAGACCAAGAGCCAGGTCATCATCCGCTTCGCCGGCGACTCCGGCGACGGGATGCAGCTGACGGGAGACCGCTTCACCGCGGACACCGCCCTGCTCGGCAACGACCTCTCGACCCTGCCGAACTTCCCCGCCGAGATCCGCGCGCCCCAGGGCACGCTCCCCGGCGTGAGCTCCTTCCAGCTCCACTTCGCCGACCACGCGGTGCTCACCCCCGGTGACGCGCCCGACGTGCTCGTCGCGATGAACCCGGCGGCGCTCAAGGCCAACCTGCGCGACGTGCCCCGCGGGGCGACGATCATCGTCGACACCGACGAGTTCTCCAAGCGCAACCTCAAGAAGGTCGGCTACGAGACCTCTCCGCTCGAGGACGACACCCTCGAGTCCTGGCACGTGCACGCCGTGCCGCTGACGAGCATCACCGTCGAGGCCCTCGCCGAGCACGACTCCCTCACCCGCAAGGAGAAGGAGCGGGCGAAGAACATGTTCGCCCTCGGCCTGCTGTCGTGGATGTACTCGCGCCCCACGAAGGGCACCGAGGACTTCCTCGCCCGCAAGTTCGGCGCGAAGCCCGACATCCTCGCGGCCAACCTCGCCGCGCTCAAGGCGGGCTGGAACTACGGCGAGACGACCGAGGACTTCGCCGTCTCCTACGAGGTCGCCCCGGCGACCGCCGCGCACGGCACCTACCGCAACATCACCGGCAACGCCGCGCTCGCGCTGGGTCTCGTCGCGGCCTCCCACCGCGCCGGCCGCCCGCTCGTCCTCGGGTCCTACCCGATCACCCCGGCGAGCGACATCCTCCACGCGCTGTCGGGCTACAAGCGCCACGGCGTGACGACGATCCAGGCCGAGGACGAGATCGCCGGCATCGGCATCGCGCTCGGCGCCTCCTTCGGCGGGGCGATCGGCGTGACGACGACCTCCGGCCCGGGTGTCGCGCTCAAGGCCGAGACCATCGGCCTGGCCGTGAGCCTGGAGCTGCCGCTCGTCGTCATCGACGTCCAGCGCGGCGGCCCGAGCACCGGCCTGCCGACGAAGACCGAGCAGTCCGACCTCCTCCAGGCGCTCTACGGGCGCAACGGCGAGTCGCCCGTGCCCGTCATCGCGCCGCAGACCCCGGCCGACTGCTTCGACGCCGCCGTCGAGGCCGTGCGCATCGCGACGACCTACCGCACGCCCGTCATGCTCCTGTCCGACGGCTACCTCGCCAACGGCTCCGAGCCCTGGCGCATCCCCGACGTCGCCGACCTGCCCGACCTCACCGTCGAGCTCGCGACCGGCCCCAACGCCACCGACGAGTCGGGCGAGGAGGTCTTCCTGCCCTACCTGCGCGACCCCGAGACCCTCGCCCGCCCGTGGGCCGTGCCCGGCACGCCCGGTCTCGAGCACCGCATCGGCGGCATCGAGAAGGCCGACGGCACGGGCAACATCAGCTACGACCCGGACAACCACGACTTCATGGTCCGCACCCGTGCGGCCAAGGTCGCCGGCGTCGCCGCGACGAGCCCGCAGCTCGAGGTCGACGACCCCAGCGGCGAGGCGAAGGTCCTCGTCCTCGGTTGGGGCTCGACGTACGGCCCCTGCGCGGCCGCCGTGCGCCAGGTCCGCGACACCGGCACCCCCGTCGCGCACGCCCACCTGCGTCACCTCAACCCCTTCCCCGCCAACACCGGGGACGTGCTGCGCGCCTACGACCGCGTCGTCGTGCCCGAGATGAACCTCGGCCAGCTCGCGATGCTGCTGCGCGCGGAGTACCTCGTCGACGTCCGCTCCCACACCTCGGTGCGCGGGCTGCCCTTCACCACGACCGAGCTCGCAGAGGTCATCACCTCCGCGGCGAAGGAGGTCTGACCATGTCGATCGATCTCGGCATCCCCACCACGGCCCGCGGCACCGACGGCGTCCCCGCCCTCGGCGATGACGACGCGCGCCAGACCAAGCGCGACTTCACCTCCGACCAGGAGGTGCGCTGGTGCCCCGGCTGCGGCGACTACGCGATCCTCGCGGCCGTCCAGGGCTTCCTGCCCGAGCTCGGCCTGCGTCGCGAGAACATCGTCTTCGTCTCGGGCATCGGCTGCTCGTCGCGCTTCCCGTACTACCTCGACACGTACGGCATGCACTCGATCCACGGCCGCGCGCCGGCGATCGCGACGGGTCTGGCGACGAGCCGCGAGGACCTGTCGGTGTGGGTCGTCACCGGTGACGGCGACGCGCTGTCCATCGGCGGCAACCACCTCATCCACGCGCTGCGCCGCAACGTCAACATGACGATCCTGCTCTTCAACAACAAGATCTACGGGCTGACCAAGGGTCAGTACTCCCCTACGTCGGACCCGGGCACGGTGACGAAGTCGAGCCCGATGGGCAGCCTCGACGCGCCCTTCAACCCGGTCTCGCTCGCGCTCGGCGCCGAGGCGACCTTCGTCGCGCGCACGATGGACAGCGACCGCAAGCACCTCACGTCGGTGCTCAAGGCCGCCGCGCAGCACCGTGGCACCTCGCTCGTCGAGATCTACCAGAACTGCCCGATCTTCAACGACGGCGCCTTCGAGCTCATCAAGGACCGCGACCAGCAGCAGGCGCGTCTCGTCCACCTCGTCGACGGCGAGCCCGTGACGGCCGGCGACGCCGAGGCCCGTCAGGTCCTCGTGCGCGGCGACTCCGGCGGCGTCGAGTTCGTCCCGGAGGGCGAGATCAGCGCGAAGGGGTGGGCCGACCGCGTCGTCGTCCACGACCCCGCCGCGCCGGACCCGAGCCAGGCCTTCGCCATCAGCCGCCTCGACTCGACGGCGATGACCCACGTGCCGATGGGCATCTTCCGCGACGTCGAGCGCCCGACGTACGACGACCAGGTCCGTGCCCAGGTCTCCTCGGCCGTCGAGGTCGCCGGTGGCCCGGCGGACGACGCCGCGCTCACCGAGCTGCTCCACGGCCACGACACGTGGTCGGTCCTCGTCGACCCCTCCGTCACCGAGGCCGAGGACGGTGACCCGGAGGAGAGCTGAGGCTCCCCCTTCGGGCCCACCCGACACCCCAGGGCGACCCCTGCCGGCCCGACCGGCGGGGGTCGCCCGACGTTTGCCTCCTGCTCACCCGGGCGACACCCCGTGTGCGCGAGCCGTCCCTAGGTTGCGAGGGCACCCCTCGCCGAGACCTAGGACAGCCATGAGCCCGCACGCCGGACCGCGCACCCAGCTCCCCCTCGCCGTCGCCCACCGCGACGGCAGCCGCTCCCCGATGACCTGCACGTGGAAGTGCGCCGACGCGTGCTCGCAGCCGGTCCCGAACACGAGCGAGAACGCCTACTTCGGCGACGTCGTCGCCTCCTCGCGCCGCTCCGTGCTGCGCGCCGGCGCGCTGAGCGCCACCGCCGCCACCCTCGTCGGCCTCGCCGGCGTCGCGGGGGCGCAGCCCGCCGCCGCGGCCCCCGGGCCCGGGACGAAGGGGCGTCCGCACCTCCCGCGCCCGACCTCCCCCTTCGGCTTCGAGGGCATCGACCCCGTCCCCGCCGGCACCGACGAGGTCGTCGTGCCCCAGGGCTTCCAGTGGGCGCCGATCATCGCGTGGGGCGACCCCATCCTCGCCGGCGCGCCGGCCTTCGACTTCGACCGCCAGACCTCGGCCGCCCAGGCCGGCCAGTTCGGCTACAACTGCGACTACGTGGGGGTCATCCCGACGCACCGGGGCGGCAAGGAGGCCGTGCTCGTCGCGAACAACGAGTACACGAACAACGAGCTGATGTTCGCCGGGTACGCGGGCGCGTCCTCCCTCACCGACGACCAGGTGCGGATCACGATGATGGCCCACGGCATGTCCGTGGTCGAGATGCGCCGCCGCGACAAGCACTCGCGCTGGACCTACCGCAAGGCCGCCCCGCTCAACCGCCGGATCACCGTGGTCACCCCCTTCGACATCGTCGGACCGGTCCGCGGCAGCGAGCTCGTGCGCACCTCCGCCGACCCCCGCGGCGTCCGCGCGCTCGGCACCTTCGGCAACTGCGCCGGCGGCACGACCCCGTGGGACACCGTCCTGTCGGGCGAGGAGAACTTCAACGGCTACTTCACCCAGCCCGCGAGCGCCGGCTCCGACCGCGCCGGCCAGGCCCTCACGCGCTACGGCCTCGCCTCGGGCAGCACCGCCCAGCACGCGTGGGACCGCGTCGAGCCCCGATTCGACCTCACCCGGGAGCCGCAGGAGGCCAACCGCTTCGGGTGGATCATCGAGGTCGACCCGCTCGACCCCACGTCGACGCCGAAGAAGCTCACCGCGCTCGGCCGGATGAAGCACGAGGGCGCGAACGTCATCATCAGCGACAGCGGCCATGTCGTCGCGTACATGGGTGACGACGAGCGCTACGACTACATGTACAAGTTCGTCAGCGCGAAGCGCTATCGCAAGGGCGACCGCCGTCACAACGCGACCCTGCTCCACCAGGGCGACCTCTACGTCGCGACCTTCGACGGCGAGGCCGACGGCACCCACGACGGCCAGGGCCGCTGGGTCCCGCTCACCCAGGGCGGGCGCTCTGCCGTCCCAGGCTTCACCCACGAGGAGGTCCTCGTCTACACGCGCCTCGCGGCCGACGCCGTCGGCGCGACGAAGATGGACCGCCCCGAGGACGTCGAGCCCAACCTCGTCACCGGCAAGATCTACGCCGCGCTGACGAACAACAGCCGCCGCACGGCCGCCGAGGTCGACGGCCCCAACCCCCGCCCGAGCAACAAGCACGGCCAGGTCCTCGAGATCACCGAGCGGCGCGGCGACCACACGGGCACCCGCTTCGCGTGGCGGCTCGTGCTCGTGTGCGGCGACCCGCAGGATCCGCAGACCTACTTCCTGGGCTACGACAAGAGCGAGGTCAGCCCGATCTCGTGCCCGGACAACCTCGCCTTCGACGGCGACGGCAACCTGTGGATCTCCACCGACGGCAACGCGCTCGGCCACTGCGACGGGATGTACCTCTACCCGCTCGAGGGCCGCGAGGCCGGTCACCTCCAACAGCTCCTCTCTGTGCCCGCGTACTCCGAGTGCTGCGGCCCCCTCATCCAGTGGGACGACCGGGTGGTCTTCGCCGCCGTGCAGCACCCGGGCGAGGACACCGGCGCGAGCACGACGAACGTGCTCTCGACCTTCCCCTACCAGGGCAACACGCAGCCGCGCCCCGCGGTGATCATGGTGTGGCCGAAGAACCGCGGCAAGGGGCCGCAGCACGGCGAGGGCCACGGCCACCCCAAGCGCTGAGCCGGACCACCACGAAGGGGGACCGGCCCGCACCAGGCGGGTCGGTCCCCCTTCGCGTGCGGTCGTATCCTCACGTCGTGACGCCACCCTCCCCCGACCAGCAGCGATCGCACCGACTCGGTCTGCTGGCCGCCTGGTCGGCCTACCTCATCTGGGGGCTCTTCCCGCTGTACTTCCACGCGCTCGAGCCCTCTGGCGCATGGGAGATCCTCGCCCACCGCATCGTGTGGACCCTCGTCGTGTGCCTCGGGGTGCTGCTCGTGCGCGGCGAGCTCGTCGGGCTGGCGCGGCTGCTGCGCAGCCGCCCACGGCTGGCGCTCGCCGTCGCGCTCGCCGCCTACGTCATCGCCGTCAACTGGGGCGTGTACGTCTACGCGGTGACCCAGGGCCGCACCCACGAGGCGGCGCTGGGCTACTTCCTCAACCCCATCGTCACCATCGCGCTCGGCGTCCTCGTGCTGCGCGAGACGCTGCGGCCCCTCCAGTGGGTCGCCGTGGCCATCGGCGCCAGCGCGGGGATCTACCTCGCCGTCGTCGCCGGCACGGTGCCGTGGATCTCGCTCGTCCTCGCGGCGTCCTTCGCCACCTACGGCCTCATCAAGAAGCGCCTCGGCGCCTCGCTGCCCGCCCTGCAGTCGTTGAGCGCCGAGACCGTGGCCCTTGCGCCGCTGGCCGCGGGCGTGCTGCTGTGGCTCGGGCTGACGGGGGTCTCGACCTTCACCCTCGACGCGCCGCTCCACCCGGCCCTGCTCGTCCTGTCCGGCGTCGTCACCGCCGTGCCGCTCGTCCTCTTCGCGGAGTCGGCCCGGCGGATCCCGCTCGTGACGATCGGGCTCATCCAGTTCATCACCCCGGTGGCCCAGCTCGTCATCGGGCTGGCGCTGCTCGGCGAGCACATGCCGAGCAGCCGGTGGGTCGGCTTCGGGATCGTCTGGGTCGCCCTCGTCGTCCTGTCGGTCGACTCGGTGCTCGCCGCGAGGCGCAGCCGGGTCAGCCGGCGCGGGTGACGACGCTCTCGGCGAGCGCGAGGAGCGCAGCCTTCGCGTCGCTGTCCGGCAGCGGGGCGAGCACCTCGCTCGCACCACGACCGACCGCGAGGGTCTCCTCGCGGGCCAGGTCCATCGCGCGGTGGGCGCGCAGCAGCTCCAGGGCGCGGGCGAGGTCGGCGTCGTCGTCGAGGTCGGAGAGCAGGAGACGCTGCAGCTCGGCGTCGGCCGGGTCGTCCGACGCGAGCGCGTGGAGCACCGGGAGGGTGCGCTTGCCCTCGCGCAGGTCGGTGCCCGGCGTCTTGCCGCTCTCGCCCGAGAGCGACGCGACGTCGATGAGGTCGTCGGCGAGCTGGAAGGCGACGCCGAGGCGCTCGCCGTACTCCGTGGCCATGGCGACGACCTCGGGGGTCGCCCCGCTGAACATCGCGCCGTAGCGGGCCGCCGTCGCGACGAGGACGCCCGTCTTGTCGGCGAGCACGCTGCGGTAGTACGCCTGCGGGTCCTCCCCCTCGGGGCAGGGCCGGTCGTCGCGGATCTGACCCGTGCACAGCCGGATGAAGGTCTGCGCCTGGATCTTCACGGCCTGCGGGCCGAGGTCGGCGATGATGTCCGACGCGCTGCCGAAGAGCAGGTCGCCGACGAGGATCGCCGTGGAGTTGTCGTACTTCGCGTTGGCGCTCGGCGCCCCGCGCCGCATGTCCGCCTCGTCCATGACGTCGTCGTGGTACAGGCTCGCGAGATGGGTCAGCTCGACCCCCGCCGCCGCGGCGACGACCTCGTCGGTGATGCCGTCGCCGAGCTCGGCGACGAGCATCGTGAGCATCGGGCGGAAGCGCTTGCCGCCCGCCTGCGCGAGGTGGAGGTTGGCCTCGCTGATGAAGTCGTCCTCGTGGCGCGTGCGCTCGAGGATGACCCGCTCGACCCGCTCGAGACCGTCGAGCAGCCGTGCGGTGAGGTCGTCGCTGGCCCCGGGGACCGCGATGATGCCAGGCGTCGAGCTCGTCACCGAGGTCACCGGACGAAGACGCTCGAGGACGCCGCGAGGTCGAGGAGCGGGCCGGGGAAGACGCCGAGCAGGACCGTGAGGACGACGCCGACGGCGATCGCGACGACGGAGAGCAGCGCCGGCTGGGCGAGCGTGACCTCGCCCGCGGGCTCGGTGAAGTACATGAGGACGATGATCCGCACGTAGACGAAGGCGGTGACCGCGCTGGCGAGCACGCCGATGACGACGAGCACGATGCCCGACAGGCCGCCGTGCTGGACCGCCGGCACGAAGGCCGCGACCTTCGCCGTGAAGCCTGACGTCAGCGGGATGCCCGCGAAGGCGAGCAGCATGAGCGTCATCGCCGCGGCGACGAAGGGGTGGCTGCGCCCGAGGCCCGCCCACTGGGAGAGGTGGGTGGCCTCGGCGCCACGCTCGCGAACCATGGCGATGAGGGCGAAGGCGGCGATCGTCGAGGCGCCGTAGGCGACGAGGTAGAAGAGCACGCCGGAGACCGCGGTCTGGTCGAAGGCGAGGACGCCGACGAGGATGAAGCCCGCGTGCGCGACCGAGCTGTAGGCCAGGAGGCGCTTGATGTCGGTCTGGGTCACCGACAGCACGGCGCCGACGACCATCGTCAGGGCGGCGATCGCGACGACCCCGATGTGCCACTCCCAGCGGGTGGTCTCGAGACCGACGTAGACGAGGCGCAGCAGCGCGCCGAAGGCGGCGATCTTCGTGCACGCAGCCATGAAGCCGGTGACGGCGGTCGGGGCGCCCTGGTAGACGTCCGGCGTCCACGAGTGGAAGGGCACGGCGCCGACCTTGAAGAGCAGGCCGACGAGGAGGAAGACGACGCCCGGCAGGAGCAGGCCCTCCATCTCACCGGTCGAGGTGCTCGCGGCCTGCGCGATGGCGCTGAGGCGCACCGAGCCGGCGTAGCCGTAGAGCAGGCCCGCGCCGAAGAGGAAGAAGGCCGAGCTGAAGGCGCCGAGGAGGAAGTACTTCAGCGCCGCCTCCTGCGAGAGCAGCCGACGACGGCGGCCCAGCCCGGTGATGAGGTAGAGCGGCAGCGAGAGGACCTCGAGGGCGATGAACATCGACAGCAGGTCGTTCGCGGCGGTGAACATCATCATGCCGGCGAGGGAGAAGAGCGTCAGCGGGAAGACCTCGGTGGTCGCCCAGCCGGCGCGCGCCGCGGCGCTCTCCATCTGCGAGCCCGGGGTCGCCGAGCCCATCGGCGTGAAGGCGTCCGGGCCGTCGCCGCCGAAGCGCTCGGCCATGGCGAGCAGCCCGACGAGACCGAGGACGAGCAGCGCCCCCATGAGGTAGCGGCTCGGCCCGTCGATCGCGAGGGTGCCGTCGACGGTGGCCCCGGTGACGTCGTCGCCCGAGGGCACGACGAGCGCGACGAGCGCGCCGAGGAGGGCGACGACGGAGATGCCCAGCTGGAGCGGGTAGCGCAGCCGCCGGGGCGCGAAGGCCTCGACGAGCACCCCGAGGATGGCGCCGGCGAAGACGACGACCATCGGCGCGACCGCGGCGTACGCGATGTCGGCCATCTCGAAGTCGCCTGCCATCGGCAGGCTGGTGAGCACGGCGGGCATCAGTGGTCACTCCCGTGGGTCGAGGCGGTGTCCGCCGGGGCGTCGTGTGCCGGGTCGCTGACCCCGACGACCTGCAGCGTGCGCTGCACCGCCGGGTCGAGGACGTCGAGCACGGGCTTGGGGAAGAAGCCGATGACGAGGAGGGCGGCGAGCAGCGGTGCGACGACGACCTTCTCGCGCAGCCCGAGGTCGCGCACCGGGCCGATCTGGGCCGGGGTCACCCCTTCGTCGAGGTCGGCACGCACGTAGGGCAGGTCCTGGCCGCCCGTGTCCGGGCCCTCGAGACGCGTGACCGCGCCCTCGACGACGACCGGCGCGGGGCCGGTCATGACGCGCTTGTACATGAGCAGCACGTACAGCGCAGACAGGACGAGGCCGAGCGAGGCGACGACACCGGCTGCCGGGTAGCGCTGGAAGGTGCCGGTGATGACGAGGAACTCCGAGACGAAGGTCGACAGGCCCGGCAGCGACAGCGCGGACAGACCGGCGACGAGGAAGACGCCGGCCAGGGCCGGGGTCACCCGCTGCCAGCCGCCGTAGGCGTCGATGCGACGGCTGCCCCGGCGGGCGATGAGCATGCCCGCGACGAGGAAGAGCGCCGCCGTCGAGAAGCCGTGGTTGATCATGTAGAGGTTCGACCCGGCGTGGGCCGTCGAGGTGAAGGCGAAGATGCCCAGGACGATGAAGCCGAAGTGGCTCACCGACGTGAAGGCGATGAGGCGCATCATGTCGGACTGGCCGATCGCGAGGATCGCGCCGTAGACGATCGAGACGAGCGCGAGCACGACGACGACCGGCGTCGCCCACTGGCTGGCCTCCGGGAAGAGCTGGAGGCAGAAGCGGATCATCCCGTAGGTGCCGACCTTGTCGAGCACGCCGACGAGCAGGGTCGCGACCGCGGGCCGCGACTCGGCCGCGGCGTCGGGCAGCCACGTGTGCAGCGGCCACATCGGCGCCTTGATCGCGAAGGCGATGAAGAAGCCGAGGAAGAGCCAGCGCTCCGTGTCCTGCGCGATGTCGAGACCGGTGAGGCGCTCGATCATGAAGCCGTCCGTGCCGCCGGGGCCGACGACGTACAGGCCGATGACCGCGACGAGCATGATGAGCCCGCCGGCCAGCGAGTACAGGAGGAACTTCACGGCCGCGTACTGGCGCCGCTCACCGCCGTACATCCCGATGAGGAAGTACACCGGGATGAGCATCGCCTCGAAGAAGACGTAGAAGAGGAAGACGTCCGTGGCGGCGAAGACGCCGACCATGAAGGGCACGAGCGAGAGCAGGAGCGCGAAGTACGTGCTCTCCGAGCGCCCGCCGGGCACGTCGTCCCAGGCGGCCACCATGCACACGGGCGCGAGCACGAGGGCCATGAGGATGAGGGCCAGCGAGATGCCGTCGACCCCGAGGGCCCACGAGACGCCGAGCTGGGGGATCCACGAGTACTGCTCGGCGAGCTGGAACTGCTCCGAGGACCCGATGACGAACTGCGAGGCCGCCGCGATGCCCACGACGAGCGTGAGCAGCGAGGTGCCGAGCGCGAAGCGCTTGGCGAGGGCGGCCGGCAGGGCAGCCGTGACCGCGGCCCCGACGAGGGGCAGCGCCACGAGCAGCGACAGCCAGGGGAGGTCGGTCATCAGTTCATCACCCACAGTGCACCGAGGAGGACGACGACGCCCGTGAGCATCGTCAGGGCATAGCTGCGCGCGTAGCCGGACTGCACGCGACGCAGGCGAGACGAGGAGCCGCCGACGGCGGCGGCGAGCCCGCTGAAGACCCCGTCGACACCGGCCTTGTCGGTGAAGGCGAGGCTGCGGGTCAGGTGGATCCCGGGCCACTGCAGGAAGTTCGCGTTGAGCTGGTCCTGGTAGAGGTCGTCGCGGGCGGCGCGCGTGGCGACGGAGCCCCGCGGTGCGACCTGCGGCACCTCCTCGCGCACGTAGCGCAGGTAGGCCAGCGCGGCCCCGGCGAGGACGAGGACGATCGTCGCGGCCATGAGGACGGGGATCGGCAGGACCGGCTCCTCGTGCTCGTGGTGGCCGAAGACCGGCTCGAGGAAGGTCGGGAAGTCGAAGAGGACCATCGCGCCACCCAGTGCGGCGGAGCCGACGGCGAGGACCATCATCGGGATCGTCATCACCGCGGGCGACTCGTGCGGGTGCACGTCGTCGGTCCACCGGCGCTTGCCGTGGAAGGTCATGAAGAACAGGCGCGACATGTAGAAGGCGGTGACGCCGGCGCCGAGGAGCGCGACCAGCCCGAAGACCCACGGGCGCCAGCCCTCGCCGACGAAGGCAGCCTCGATGATCTTGTCCTTGCTCCAGAAGCCGGAGAAGGGCGGCAGGCCGAGGATCGCCAGCCAGCCGAGGGCGAAGGTGATCCAGGTGATCTTCATGGCGCGGGACAGCCCGCCGAAGCGGCGCATGTCGACCTGGTCGCCCATGCCGTGCATGACCGAGCCGGCGCCGAGGAACATCCCGGCCTTGAAGAAGCCGTGGGTGATGAGGTGGAAGATCGCGAAGGCGTAGCCGACCGGGCCCAGACCCGCGGCGAGCATCATGTAGCCGATCTGGCTCATCGTCGAGGCGGCGAGGGCCTTCTTGATGTCGTCCTTCGCGCAGCCGACGACCGCGCCGTAGACGAGCGTGATCGCACCGACGATCGCGACGACGAGCTGCGCGTCCGGCGCCGCGTCGAAGATCGTGTGGCTGCGCACGACGAGGTAGACACCGGCGGTGACCATCGTCGCGGCGTGGATGAGCGCCGAGACCGGCGTCGGGCCGGCCATCGCGTCGCCGAGCCAGCTCTGCAGCGGGAACTGCGCGGACTTGCCGCAGGCGCCGAGGAGGAGCAGCAGGCCGATCGCGGTGAGCGCACCGGTCGAGGCGCCCCCGACCGCGGAGTCGACGCTGGCGAAGTCGACCGCGCCGAAGGTGGCGAACATCAGCGCGATGGCCAGGGCCATGCCGAGGTCGCCGACGCGGTTGGCGACGAAGGCCTTGTTCGCGGCGGTCGCGTAGGCGGCGCGGTGGTTCCAGAAGCCGATGAGCAGCCAGGACGCCAGACCCACGCCCTCCCAGCCGACGAAGAGCAGCAGGTAGCTGTCCGCGAGGACGAGCAGCAGCATCGAGGCGACGAAGAGGTTGAGGTAGGCGAAGAAGCGCCGGCGGTCGGGGTCGTGCTCCATGTACCCGAGCGAGTACACGTGGATGAGCGACCCGACGAAGGTGATGAGCAGGACGAAGCTGATCGACAGCGGGTCGACGAGCATGCCGGCCGAGAGCTGGAAGGCCCCGGCGGGGATCCACTCGTAGAGGTCGAGGTGAGAGGCCCGCTCCCCCGCGTCGACGCCGAGCATCGCGACGAGCAGCGCAGCACCGAGGAGGAAGGACGCCCAGGACAGGGCGGTGGCCAGGTAGGGGCCGAAGGCGTCCGTCGCGCGTCCGCCGAGCAGCAGCAGGGCTGCGCCGGCGAGCGGCATCGCGACGAGCAGCCAGCCCCAGGCCGTCAGACCGGTCGCTGCGTGGGCAGCGGCCGACCCTTCGGTCGTGAGGGAGACCAGGATCTGGTTGGGCACCAAGGGCTCCTTACAGCTTCAGCAGGTTGGCGTCGTCGACCGAGGCCGACCGGCGGGCACGGAAGATCGCCATGATGATCGCCAGGCCGACGACGACCTCGCAGGCGGCGACGACCATGACGAAGAGGGCGATGGCCTGCCCCTCGACCGTCCCGTGCATGCGCGCGAAGGTGACGAAGACGAGGTTGGCGGCGTTGAGCATGAGCTCGACGCCCATGAAGACGATGATCGCGTTGCGGCGCAGCAGCACCGTGGCCCCGCCGATGGCGAAGAGGACCGACGCGAGGTAGATGTAGGCCATGTAGGTCATCGGCGGCCGCCCTCCTCGATCTCGTCCTCGGTGCGCGCCTCGAGCTCGGTGTACCGGGTGGGCACGGTGACCTGGTCGCGGGCCGCGAGGACCTTGTTGATGGACAGCTCGGAGATGCTGCCGTCGGGCAGCAGCGCCGGGGTGTCGACGGCGTTGTGCCGGGCGTAGACGCCGGGCACGGGCAGACCGGCGAGGTGCTTGCCCTCCTTGAAGCGACGCTCGCTCCACGCGCGCTGCGTCGGCTTGGGGGCGAGGCGCTCGCGGTAGGCGAGGACCATCGCGCCGAGCGCGGCGGTGATGAGCAGCGCGGAGGTGGTCTCGAAGACCCACACGTACCGACCGAAGATGTAGTTCGCCATGGCGTTGACGTTGCCCGGGTCGGCGTTGACCTCCGCCAGGCTCGGCGTCGCGGTGTAGCTGACGCGGCGGACGGCGGAGACGAGCAGGCCGACGATGCCGAGGGTGAGCACGACGGTCGCCAGGCGGTGGCCCTTGAGCGTCTCGACGACGCTGTCGGAGTGGTCGACGCCGACGAGCATGACGACGAAGAGGAAGAGCATCATCACCGCGCCCGTGTACACGAAGATGTGCACGACGCCGAGCAGCGGCGCCTCGAGGGTGACGAGGTAGAGCATGCCGAGGCAGATCATCGTCACGACCATGCCGAGAGCGGCGTGGACGGCCTTGCGGGCGAAGAGCAGCCCGCACGCGGCGACGGTGGCGATGACGGCGAGGACCCAGAAGGTCACCCCTTCGCCCGTGGACATCATGACTGGCCCTCCTGCGCCGTCGCGGCGGCGTGGTGCTCCTGCGCCCACCGGGTCTGCTCCGGCGTGGCCGCCGTGACCTTGCCCTGGTAGTAGTCGCGCTCCTCGAGGCCCTCGACCATGGGGTGCGGTGCGGGCACCATCCCCTGCTGGATCGGGGCGAGCAGCTGCTCCTTGGTGAAGATGAGGTCGGCGCGGTTGTTGTCCGCGAGCTCGTACTCGTTGGTCATCGTCAGCGCGCGCGTCGGGCAGGCCTCGATGCACAGCCCGCAGAAGATGCAGCGCAGGTAGTTGATCTGGTAGATCCGCCCGTAGCGCTCGCCGGGGCTGAAGCGCAGGCCCGACGCGTCGTCGTTGCTCTCGCCCTCGACCATGATCGCGTCGGCCGGGCAGGCCCACGCGCACAGCTCGCAGCCGACGCACTTCTCGAGACCGTCGGGGTGACGGTTGAGCTGGTGGCGGCCGTGGAAGCGCGGCTGGGTGGGCCACTTGACCTCGGGGTACTCCTGGGTGGCGACCTTGCGGAACATCGTCGCGAAGGTCACGCCGAAGCCGGCGACCGGTGCGAAGAGGTCCGAGAAGAACCCGCCCTTGCTCTCGTCAGCCACGGTGCTGCTCCTTCTCGGTGCTCGTGGTGGTGTCGGTGCTCGCGGGGGCGTCGGCCAGGGCCGTCGCGCCGCGACGGTCGGGCTCGACGAGCCGCTGGCCGGGCAGCGGCGGCACGGGGTAGCCGCCGGCGAAGGGGTCGACCTCGTCGGGGACGTGCGCCGCCTCCTGCTCCGCGGCCGTGCGCTTCTCGACGCGGGTCTCCCACAGCCACGTCCCGCCGAGGACGAGGACGGCGATGAAGCCGACGACGACGAGCGAGGCGATGGAGATCTCGCGGCCGAGCAGGCTCACGGTGCCGTCGCCGAAGTAGCCCAGCTCGGGGCTCGCGGCGCGCATGAAGGCGACCGCGATGACCCAGACGAGCGCGACGGGGATGAGGAACTTCCAGCCGAAGCGCATGAACTGGTCGTACCGGGTGCGGGGCAGCGAGCCGCGCAGCCAGACGAAGAAGAACATGAAGACCCACAGCTTGGCGGTGAACCACAGCACGCCCCACCAGCCCTGGTCGAGCATGCCGTCGCCGATCGCCGCGATGCCGGGAGGGGCCGCGGGGCCGCCGAGGAAGAGCGTCGTCGCCAGCGCGGAGACGGTGAACATGTTGATGTACTCGCCGAGGAAGAACATCGCGAAGCGCATGCCGGAGTACTCGGTGAAGTAGCCGCCGACGATCTCGCCCTCGCCCTCGGCGAGGTCGACCGGCAGACGGTTGGTCTCGCCGACCATCGTGATGACGTAGATGACGAAGGAGACGCACGCCGGGATGATGAACCACAGGTCGCGCTGCGCGTAGACGATCTGGCTCGTGCTCATCGACCCCGCGTAGAGGAAGACGGCGACGAGCGAGAGGCCCATGGCGATCTCGTAGGAGATGATCTGCGCCGTCGCGCGCAGCCCGCCGAGGAGCGGGTAGGTCGAGCCGGAGGACCAGCCCGCGAGGACGATGCCGTACGCGGCGACGCCGGCGACGGCGAGGACGAGCAGGCTCGCGACCGGCAGGTCGGTCAGCTGCAGCGGGGTGCGGTGGCCGAACATGCTCACGTCGCCGCCCATGGGCATGATCGCGAAGGAGACGAAGGCCATCGTCGCGAAGATGATCGGCGCGATCGTGAAGATCAGGGCGTCGGCGGCCTTGGGCCGAACGTCCTCCTTGAGCATCGACTTCATGCCGTCGGCCAGCGTCTGCAGCAGGCCGAAGGGGCCGTTGCGGTTCGGGCCGGGACGCTGCTGCATCCGGCCGATGACGCGGCGCTCGAACCAGATGACGAGCAGCACCGAGAGCAGCAGGTAGACGAAGAGGAAGAGCGCCTTGACGAGCGAGAGCCACACCGGGGTGTCGCTGAAGTCTGCCCGCGGCACCGAGGGGTTGACCTCGGTGACGAGGTAGGCGAGGTCGATCATGCGGCACCACCTGGGGTCACGGTGACGACGGCGCCCGAGCGGGCAGCCAGGGATCGGAGGTCGCAGCCCTCGGAGCGGGTCGGCAGCCACACGACGTGGTCGACCATCTCCGTGATGTGGACCGGTGCGGTGACCCGCACGCCGTCACCGGTGACGGTGACGAGGTCGCCCGGCACGACGCCGAGGGACTGCGCGCTCACCGGCGACATGAGGGCTCGCGGCGTCGGCGCGGTGCCGGCGAGGAAGGGCTCCCCGTCCTGCAGCGAGCCGCGGTCGAGCAGGTGGTGCCAGGTCGCGAGGACGAACTGGCCCGGGCCCGGCTGCGGGACGGAGACCGGCGCGGCCGGCGCGGGCGCCGAGGTCGGGGCCGTCGTGCGGGCCGGCAGCGTCGCGAGCTCGCGGCGCACCTCGCCCACGGTGCGGGTGCCGAGGAAGACGCCCATCTCGTCGGCGAGCATCGACAGCACGCGGTGGTCGCCCATCGCGGTCGTGTCCAGCGCGGCGGCGAAGGGGCGCTCGCGGCCCTCCCAGTCCAGGAAGGTCCCCTCGCTCTCGGCGTGGGGCGCGATCGGCAGGACGACGTCGGCGTGCTCGGTCACCGTGCTCGGACGCATCTCGAGCGAGACGACGAAGGCGCGCTCCAGCGCGGCCCGGCCGTCGGCGTGACCGATGTCGTCGACGTCGACGCCCGCGACGAGCAGCGCGTCGAGGCGGCCGATCGCGGCGGCCTCGAGCATGCCGGCGGTGTCGCGGCCGGAGCTGTCGGGCAGCTCGCGCTCGGTCTGCCAGGCGGCGGCGACCTCGGCGCGGTCGGCGGCGGAGGTGGCGGCGCGGCCACCGGGCAGCAGGCCCGGGAGGGCGCCGGCCTCGAGCGCACCGCGCTCACCGGCGCGACGCGGCACCCAGGCCAGACGGGCGCCGGAGGCCTCGGCCAGCTCGGCCGCGGCGGAGAGGGCACCGGGCACGGTGGCCAGGCGCTCGCCGACGAGGACGACCGTCCCCGGCTCGCGCAGCGCCGTGCGGGCCGCGGCGAAGGCGTCCCCGCCCATCTGCTCGGTCGTGCCCTCGCCCGCGAGCGCGCGCAGCACCTCGGTCTCGGTGCCGGGGGCGCTCGGGATGAGCGTGCCGCCGAGCTTCTCGAGCCCGCGGGTGGCCAGGGGCGCGACGGAGTAGACCGACGTCTTGGCCTTGCGGTACCCGCGGCGCAGCCGCAGGAAGACGATGGGGCTCTCCTCCTCGGGCTCGAGCCCGACGAGGACGACCGAGGAGGCCGAGCCGAGGTCGTCGTAGGTGACCCCGCCGGTCTGCGGCGTGGAGCCGATGACGTGCGCGGCGAGGAAGTCGGCCTCCTCGGCCGAGTGCGGCCGGGCGCGGAAGTCGACGTCGTTCGTGCCGAGGACGACCCGGGCGAACTTCGCGTACGAGTAGGCGTCCTCGGTGCTCACGCGACCACCGACGAGGACGCCGGCGCCGCGGGCGGCACGCAGTCCGTCGGCCGCGGCCGCGAGGGCCTCGCGCCACGACGCGACCCGCAGCTCGCCGTCCTCGCGGATCATCGGCAGCTCGATCCGGTCGCCGGTGGTGGCGTAGGTGAAGGCCCAGCGGCCCTTGTCGCAGTTCCACTCCTCGTTGACGGCCGGGTCCGCGGCGGCCATGCGGCGCAGCACGGTGCCGCGGCGGTGGTCGGTGCGCAGCGAGCAGCCGCTGGCGCAGTGCTCGCAGGTCGTCGGGGTGGAGACGAGGTCGAAGGGGCGCGAGCGGAAGCGGTAGGCCGCCCCGGTGAGCGCGCCGACCGGGCAGATCTGCACGGTGTTGCCCGAGAAGTAGCTCTCGAAGGGTTGCTCCTCGTAGATGCCGACCTGCTGCAGCGCGCCGCGCTCGACGAGGGCGATGAAGGGGTCACCGGCGACCTGGTCGGAGAAGCGGGTGCACCGGGCGCACAGGACACAGCGCTCGCGGTCGAGCAGCACCTGGCTGGAGATGTTGATCGGCTTGGGATAGGTGCGCTTGACGTCCTCGAAGCGAGACGTGGCCCGGCCGTGGCTCATCGCCTGGTTCTGCAGGGGGCACTCGCCGCCCTTGTCGCACACCGGGCAGTCGAGCGGGTGGTTGACGAGGAGCAGCTCCATGACGCCCTGCTGCGCCTTGTCGGCGACGGGCGAGGTGAGCTGGGTCTTGACCTCCATGCCCGGGGCGACGGTCATCGTGCACGACGCCTGCGGCTTGGGCATCGGCTTGACGTTGCCCTCGCGGTCGGGCATCGCGACCTCGACGAGGCACTGCCGGCAGGCCCCGACCGGGTCCAGGCCCGGGTGGTCGCAGAAGCGCGGGATCTCGATGCCGACCTGCTCGGCGGCACGGATGATGAGGGTGTCCTTGGGGACAGAGACCTCGACCCCGTCGATGGTGAGCTCGACGGTCTCGACCGCCGGCTTCGCGGCGGCCGAGCTCTTGTCGCTCGTGACGGTCATGCGGTCACCTTCGCAGTGTCGTTCTGGGAGAAGAGCACGGACGCGGCCGGGGGGAAGAGCTCGGCGGCCGGCGTGTGGCAGCCGGCCTCGAACTCCTCGCGGAAGTACTGGACCGCCGAGGTCACCGGGCTCGTCGCGCCGTCCCCGAGCGCGCAGAAGCTGCGGCCGAGGATGTTGTCGCAGATGTCGACGAGCTTGTCGATGTCCTCCGGGGTGCCCTGGCCGTGCTCGATGCGCTCGAGGATCTGGGCGAGCCACCACGTGCCCTCACGGCACGGGGTGCACTTGCCGCAGGACTCGTGCCGGTAGAAGTCGATCCAGCGCGAGACCGCGCGCACGACGGAGACCGTCTCGTCGAAGATCTGCAGCGCGCGCGTGCCGAGCATCGAGCCGGCCGCGGCGACGGACTCGAAGTCCAGCGGCACGTCGAGGTGCTCGTCGGTGAAGATCGGCGTCGAGGACCCGCCCGGGGTCCAGAACTTCAGCTTCTTGCTCGGGTCGCGCATGCCGCCGGCCATGTCGATGAGCTCGCGCAGGGTGATGCCCAGCGGGGCCTCGTACTGGCCGGGGTTCTTCACGTGCCCGGAGAGGCTGAAGATGCCGAAGCCCTGGGACTTCTCGGTGCCCATGTCGGAGAACCACTCGGCGCCGTGGAGCAGGATCGGCGGCACGGAGGCGATGGACTCGACGTTGTTGACGACCGTCGGGCGGGCGTAGAGGCCCGCGACGGCCGGGAAGGGGGGCTTGAGGCGCGGCTGCCCGCGACGGCCCTCGAGGCTGTCGAGCAGCGCGGTCTCCTCGCCGCAGATGTACGCGCCGGCGCCGGCGTGCACGGTGACGTCGAGGTCGAAGCCCGAGCCGAGGATGTCCTTGCCGAGGTAGCCCGCGGCGTACGCCTCCTCGACCGCGCGCAGCAGTCGGCGGTAGACGTGGACGACCTCGCCGCGCAGGTAGATGAAGGCGTGGTTGCAGCCGATGGCGAAGGAGGTGATGGCCACCCCTTCGATGAGGAACTGCGGCGCCGCCATCATGAGCGGGATGTCCTTGCACGTGCCCGGCTCGGACTCGTCGGCGTTGACGACGAGGTAGCGGGGGCCGCCGTCCGGCGGCGGCAGGAAGCCCCACTTCATGCCCGTGGGGAAGCCGGCGCCGCCACGGCCGCGCAGACCGGAGTCCTTCGTCATCTGCACGAGGTCGGCTGGGTCCATGGTGAGCGCGGTGCGCAGGGCCTGGTAGCCCTCGTTGCGCTCGTAGGTCTCCAGCGTCCAGGACTGCGGCTCGTCCCAGAACTTCGTGAGGATCGGGGTCAGCTGAGTGCTCATCGTCTACTCCCCCTCGGCCTTGTTGTCGTCGTCGGCGATCTTCGTCGCCTCCGCCGAGCGAGCGTCCTCGCCGCCCGGCTTCTCGTCGGGCTCGTTGGCCGGCGCGTTGACCGAGCCGTAGGCGCCCTGCGCCACGCCGCCCGGCGCGTCCGCGCTGGCGGAGGTGCTCGTGGCGTCGGACCCGCCGGGGGCGGTCCAGCCCTCGCGCCGGGCGATCTCGACACCGCGAAGGGAGGCCGGCCCGGCCCCGACGCCCTCGTCGGCGAGACCGTCGGAGAAGCCGGCGAGGACGCGGGAGACCTGCTTGAAGGTGCACACGCGCGAGGGCCCGCGGCTCGGGGCGACGCTCTCGCCGGCGCGCAGGGCGTCGACGAGCTCGACGGTCGAGGCGGGGGTCTGGTTGTCGAAGAACTCCCAGTTCGCCATGACGACGGGCGCGTAGTCGCACGCCGCGTTGCACTCGACGCGCTCGAGGGTGATCTTGCCGTCGGCGGTCGTCTCGTCGTGGCCGATGCCGAGGTGCTCGGAGACCTCGTCCCAGATCTGGTCGCCGCCCATGATCGCGCACAGGGTGTTCGTGCAGACGCCGACGGTGTACTCGCCGTTGGGGTGCCGCTTGTACTGGGTGTAGAAGGTCGCGACGCCGGAGACCTCGGCCGTGGTGAGCTCGAGGGTCTCGGCGCAGAACTCGATGCCACGACCGGTGATGTAGCCGTCGACGGACTGGACGAGGTGCAGCAGCGGCAGCAGCGCGGAGCGCTTCTGCGGGTAGCGCGCGACGACGAGCTCGGCCTCGGCGGCCAGCTGCTCGAGCACCTCGGCCGGGTAGGGCTCCTTGCTCTCGCTCGGGACGTGGAGGTGCCCCGAGGCGGTCTGCTCTGCGAAGTTGCCGGACATCAGCGGTCCACGCCTCCCATGACGGGGTCGAGCGAGGCGACGGCGACGATGACGTCGGCGAGGTTGCCGCCCTCGCACATCGCCGCGGTGGCCTGCAGGTTGTTGAAGCTCGGGTCGCGGAAGTGCGCCCGGTAGGGGCGGGTGCCGCCGTCGGAGACGAGGTGGCAGCCGAGCTCGCCCTTCGGCGACTCGACGGCGACGTACGCCTGGCCCGGCGGGACCCGGAAGCCCTCGGTGACGAGCTTGAAGTGGTGGATGAGCGCCTCCATCGAGGTGCCCATGATCGTGCGGATGTGCTCGAGGCTGTTGCCCATGCCGTCGCCACCGACCGCGAGCTGCGAGGGCCACGCGATCTTCTTGTCCTCGACCATGACCGGGCCGGGGTTGGCCTGGAGCTCGTCGGTGACCTGCTCGATGATCCGCAGGCTCTGGTGGATCTCGTCGAGACGGATGCACAGCCGGTCGTAGGAGTCGGCACCGGTGCGGGTGATGACGTCGAAGTCGTACTTCTCGTACCCGCAGTAGGGGCTGAGCTTGCGCAGGTCGTGGGGCAGGCCCGCCGAGCGCAGCACGGGACCGGTGATGCCGAGCGCCATGCAGCCGGTGAGGCTGAGGTAGCCGACCCCCTTCGTGCGGCCCTTGAGGATCGGGGCCTCGAGGAGGAGCTTCTCCAGCTCGTGGATGCCCTGGCGGATGAGCGGCACGTTCTCGCGGATCTTGTCGATCGCGCCGTGCGGCAGGTCCTGGGCGACGCCGCCGGGACGGATGTAGGCGTTGTTCATCCGCAGGCCGGTGATGTTCTCGATGATCGACAGGATCCGCTCGCGCTCGCGGAAGCCGATCGTCATGACCGTCGTCGCGCCCATCTCCATGCCGCCGGTGCCCATGGCGATGAGGTGGGAGGAGATGCGGGTGAGCTCCATCATGAGCACCCGGATCGCGCTCGCGCGCTCGGGGATCTGCTCCTCGATGCCGAGGAGGCGCTCGATGGCCAGGCAGTAGGCCGCCTCCTGGAACATCGGGGTGAGGTAGTCCATGCGGGTGCAGAAGGTCACGCCCTGGGTCCAGGTGCGGAACTCCATGTTCTTCTCGATGCCCGTGTGGAGGTAGCCGATGCCCGCGCGGGTCTCGGTCACCGTCTCGCCGTCGAGCTCGAGGATGAGCCGGAGCACGCCGTGGGTCGACGGGTGCTGCGGGCCCATGTTGACGACGATCCGCTCCTCGGGGTGCATCCCGAGCTCGCCGATCTGCTCGTCCCAGTCTCCGCCGGAGACGTCGACGACGTAGCCCTGCGTCGCCTCGTCGGCGGCGCCGGTCGCGTGGAAGGTTTGAGCACTCATCAGCTGTACGACCTCCGCTGGTCCGGCGGCGGCACGGTGCCGCCCTTGTACTCGACGGGCACGCCGCCGAGCGGGTAGTCCTTGCGCTGGGGGTGACCGGGCCAGTCGTCCGGCATGAGGATCCGGGTGAGGTCCGGTCGGCCCTCGAAGAGGATGCCGAACATGTCCCACGTCTCGCGCTCGTGCCAGTCGGCGGCGGGGTAGACGTGGACGATGCTCGGGATCCGCGGGTCGGCGTCGGGGACGGCCACCTCGACGCGCACCCGGCGACCGCCGTGGGTGATGGAGAGCAGGTGGTAGACGGCGTGGAGCTCCTCGCCGACCTGCTGGGGGTGGTGCACACCGGAGACCGACACGCACATCTCGAAGCGCAGCCGGGGGTCGTCGCGCAGCGCCTGCATGACCGAGGGCAGCTCGGCCGGTGCGACGTGGAGGGTCAGCTCGCCGCGGTCGACGACGACGCTGCGCACCGGCGTGCCGCCGGTCGCGTCCTGCAGGTGGTCGACGACCTCGTCGAAGTAGCTGCCGTAGGGCCGCTCGGCGGCGCCCGGGAAGAGGATCGGGGAGCGCAGGCCGCCGTAGCCGGAGGTGTCTCCCCCCTTCGCCGCGCCGAACATGCCGGTGCGCTCGCCGACGACGACCGCGCCGGCGGGGTCGCCCGCGGTCGAGCGGGTCGTGCCGTCGCCGGGGCCCTGGCCCGAGCTCTGCTGCGGGGTGGCCGACGGCGCGTCGGCGACGACGTTGGTCCGCTCGACGGGGCGCTGCTCGCCCTGCAGCCCGCTCACGGGCGGCAGGTCGGGGTTGCCGGTGCCGGTCAGGCCCGCGCCCTCGGGGCGCACGGGGTCGCCCGTCGTGCCCGGGGTGTCCTTGTCCTGCTCGCTCATGCGAGGAGATTCCTTCCGACGAGGCCCTCGTGGTCGTGCGTGGGCGCGAGCAGCTCGGTCGGGGTCGCGCCGAGCGCGGCCTGCTCGGCCGCGCGGGCGGCGGCGACGCGGTTGACGCCGAGCTTGCTGCCCTGGATCTGGCCGTGCAGCTCGATGATCGCGTTGAGCAGCATCTCCGGGCGCGGCGGGCAGCCGGGCAGGTAGATGTCGACGGGGATGATGTGGTCGACGCCCTGGACGATGGCGTAGTTGTTGAACATCCCGCCCGAGCTCGCGCAGACGCCCATCGAGATGACCCACTTCGGGTTGGCCATCTGGTCGTAGACCTGGCGCACGACGGGGGCCATCTTCTGGCTCACCCGGCCGGCGACGATCATGAGGTCGGCCTGGCGCGGGGTCGCGGCGAAGCGCTCCATGCCGAAGCGGGCGAGGTCGTAGTGCGGGGTGCCGACGGCCATCATCTCGATGGCGCAGCAGGCCAGGCCGAAGGTCGCAGGCCAGATCGAGGCCTTGCGCATGTAGCCGGCGACGTTCTCGAGCGTCGTCAGGGCGATCCCTGCCGGCAGCTTCTCCTCAAGTCCCATCAGTGTGCTCCCTTTCGCGTCAGTCCCACTCGAGGCCGCCGCGACGCCACACGTAGGCGTAGGCGACGAAGATGGTGATCATGAAGAGCACCATCTCGACGAGTGCGAAGAGGCCGAGGTTGTCGAAGGCGACGGCGAAAGGCAGCAGGAAGAGCGTCTCGACGTCGAAGATGATGAAGAGCATCGCGGTGAGGTAGTACTTCACCGGGAAGCGGCCGCCCTCGGCGGCCTGGGGGGTGGGCTGGATGCCGCACTCGTAGGCCTGGGCCTTGGCGGAGTTGTACCGGGCCGGGCCGACGACCAGGCTGGTGCCCACCGACAGGAGGGCGAAGCCCAGACCCAGGGCCAGCAGGATGCCGAGCGGGATGTAGGGGTTCATCGCGTCATGACCTCGCTTTCCGTCAGCACGCTGTGACGCATGTCATTCATCCTAGGGGTCGTCATCGAAGCCTCCTCAGGCGCTCGGCGCCAGGCGCGTCATCGCCTGGATGACGCGGTCGTCGAGGCCGCCGCCGCTCTCCTGCGGCAGGTTGGCCATGAGCTTGAGCATGAAGCGCATGAGCGTCGTCCGGGGGAGACCGTACTTCGTCGCCAGGCGCATGATCTCCGGCTTGCCGATGAGCTTGGCGAACTCTGCACCGATCCGGAAGTAGCCGCCGTGCATCTGCTTCATCCGCAGGACGTAGCGCTGCAGCACGGCCTCGCGGGCCGCCAGGCTGCTCGCGCGCAGCGCCTCGTCGATGACCTCGGCGGCGACGAAGGCGGCCTCGAGGGCGTAGTCGATGCCCTCGCCGTTGAAGGGGTTGACCATGCCGCCGGAGTCGCCGACGAGGAGCAGGCCCCGGTCGTACAGCGGCTGGCGGTTGAAGGCCATCGGCAGGGCCGCGGACTTGATCGGGCCGGTGATCGTCGCCTCGGAGATGCCCCACTCGTCGGGCATCGAGGCCACCCAGCGGCGCATGACGTCCTTGTAGTCCGTGCGCCCGAAGGCCTCGGAGGTGTTGAGGATGCCCAGGCCGATGTTGCTGCGCCCGTCGCCGAGACCGAAGAGCCAGCCGTAGCCGGGCATGAGGATGTCGCGGCCGTCCTCCCCCTTCGTCCACAGCTCGAGGTGGGACTCCATGTAGTCGTCCGTGTGGCGCGGCGTCTCGTAGTACGCGCGCACCGCGACGCCCATCGGGCGGTCCTCGCGCTTCTCGCGGCCGAGGGCCACGGCCAGGCGCGAGCTCACGCCGTCGGCGGCGACGACGACGGGCGCCCGGTAGGTGACCCGCTCCCCCGTCGCGCGGCCGGTCTCGGACATGACCTTCGCGACGACGCCGACGACGCGGCCGTCGTCGTCGAGGACGGGCTCGGTGACGTTGCGCCGCTCGACCAGCTCGGCGCCGCAGCGCTCGGCGTGCCGGGCGAGGTACTCGTCGAGGTCCTCGCGGCCGCGGGCCATGCCGAAGGAGGGGAAGGAGTCGACCTCGGGCCAGTCGAGCTGGAGGCGCATGCCGCCGCCGATGATCCGCAGGCCCTTGTTGTGGGCCCAGCCGTCGGTCTCGGCGGTGGGGACCTCGAGGTGGATGAGCTGGCGGACCGCGCGCGGGGTGAGCCCGTCGCCGCAGATCTTGTCGCGGGGGAAGGAGGTCTTCTCGAGCAGGACGACGCGGCGGCCGGCCTTGGCCAGCCAGGCGGCGGTCGCGCTGCCCCCCGGACCGGCGCCGACGACGACGACATCCGCGTGCACGACGTCGCCGTCGAGCCGCGGGGTGGGGGCGTCAGCAGGGGTGGTCACGCTCGTCCTCGGGTGCTTGTGAAGGGATTCACGAACTACGACAGGGTACGTGCCGGTCGCGAAGGGGTGCAGTGAGGTTGTCCTAACCTGGCCCGTCGGGCCCGGGTCGGGTCAGGCCGGGTTGATCCCGCGGTGGAGGGCGACGATCCCGGCCGAGAGGTTGGTCCACTCGACGTCGTGCCAGCCGGCGGTGGCGAGGTCGCTCGCCAGCTCGCGCTGGCCGGGCCAGGCCTGGATCGACTCGGCGAGGTAGACGTAGGAGTCGGGGTTGGAGGAGATCCGGCGGGCCACGGCGGGCAGCGCGCCCATGAGGTAGCGCTTGTAGATCGTGCGGAAGCCCGGGACGACGGGGTCGCTGAACTCGCAGACGACGAGCCGGCCCCCCGGACGGGTGACCCGCCGGAACTCCGCGAGCGCGACGTGCCGGTCGGCGACGTTGCGCAGGCCGAAGGACATCGTCACCGCGTCGAAGGTGTCGTCGGCGAAGGGGAGGCGCATCGCGTCGGCCGCGGTGAGGGCGAGCGCGGGGTTGCGCCGGCGACCCTCGCGCAGCATCCCGAGGGAGAAGTCGGCGGGGACGACGTCGACCCCGCGGGCCGCGAAGGGCTCGCTCGAGGTGGCGGTGCCCGCCGCGATGTCGAGGACCCGCTCGCCGGTCTGCGCGTCGACGGCCTCCACGACGGCCGTGCGCCACGCGCGGTCCTGGCCGAGGGAGAGGACGTCGTTGGTGAGGTCGTAGCGCTTCGCGACGTCGTCGAACATCGTCGCGACGTCCTTGGGGTCCTTCTCGAGGGAGGCGCGGATCATGGACCCATCCTCGCACCCGGGACCCTGCCGCACGGACGGGCAGGAGGACGGCCGTGAGGACGGCCACGCCCGGGGGCAGGCGTACGCTGATCGGGCGATGACCACCCTCGACCCCGCCCTGGCGCGCCTCGACGCCCGCACCTCCCCCTCGTCGTCCCCGCGCCTGGTCTGCCGGACCGTGCGGGTGCCCGCGACCCGGGTGGGTGACCTCCTGGCCCTGCTGCCCGACGACACCTCGCAGGTGCTCTCGTGGGTGCGACGCGGCGAGGGTCTCGTCGGCTGGGGCGAGGTGGCCGGGCTGTCGGTCACCGGCGAGGACCGCTTCGGGCGGGCGCAGGACTGGTGGCGCGAGATCACCGCGGTCGCCGACGTCGATGACGAGGTCGAGGTTCCCGGCACCGGTCCGATCTGCTTCGGCTCGATGGCCTACTCGGCCCGCTCGCAGACCCCCTCCCGGCTCGTCGTCCCCGCCGTCGTCGTCGGCCGCCGGGGCCGGGACGCCTGGGTGACGACGACCTGGCTCGAGGGCGAGAAGCCCTCCCCCGTGGACGACGCGGTCGAGATCTCCCTTCGCCCCTCCCCCGCGCCGCGCGCGCCGGAGTCGATCCGCTTCAGCGACGGCGACCTCTCGGCCGGCTCGTGGGCCGGGATCGTCGAGCAGGCCGTCGCGCGGATCAGCGCCGGCGAGCTCGACAAGGTCGTCCTCGCCCGCAGCCTCGACGTCGAGGCCGACTCGCGGATCGACCCCCGATGGGTGCTGCAGCGCCTCGCGCAGGACTACGACACGACGTGGGTCTTCTCCGTCGCCGGTCTCGTCGGCGCGACCCCGGAGATGCTCGTGCGCCTCGAGCGCGGCCTCGTCACCTCGCGGGTGCTCGCCGGCACGATCCGGCGCACCGGCGACGACAGCCACGACCTCGCGCTCGCGGGCTCGCTCGCGCGCAGCAGCAAGGACCTCGAGGAGCACGAGTACGCCGTGCGCTCGGTCGCCGACGCCCTCGCCGCGCACACCTCCTCGATCAACGTGCCGGAGTCCCCCTTCGTCCTGCACCTGACGAACGTCATGCACCTCGCGACCGACGTCGCCGGGGTCGTCGACGACACGTCGACCTCGCTCGCGCTCGCGGCCTCGCTGCACCCCTCCGCCGCCGTGTGCGGCACGCCGACCCCCGTCGCCGACGGGCTCATCGGCGAGCTCGAGCAGATGGACCGCGGCCGCTACGCCGGGCCGGTGGGCTGGATGGACGCGACCGGCGACGGCGAGTGGGGCATCGCGCTGCGGTGCGGCGCGCAGACCTCGCCGACCTCGCTGCGCCTCTACGCGGGCTGCGGGATCGTCGCCGGGTCCGACGCCGCGAGCGAGGTGGCGGAGTCGGACGCGAAGTTCCTCCCGATGCGCCAGGCGCTCACCCCTCCCGCCTGACCCGTAACTCGCGTGACACCCGTGCCCGGCGCGGGCAGGGTGGACGGGTGAGCACCCACCCGCAGCACGCCGTCACCGCCGACCCCGACGTCGAGCGCTTCGCCGCGATCGACGACCTCGTGTGGTTCGACGACATCGGCTTCGACGAGGCCGTGTCGCACGCGCGGGCGGTCCCCCACCGGTGGGCCGTCACCGCTGCCGGTGGTGACGACGGGTCGCCGTACCGCGGCATCGCGGGAGCCTTCGAGATGGAGCTCACCGTGCCGGGGGCGCCGGGCGGCGAGCCGACGCAGCTGCCCGTGTCGGGGCTGACCTGGGTGGGGGTGCACCCCGACCACCGGCGCACCGGCGTGCTCACCGCCCTCATGGACGCCCACCTCAGCTGGTGCCGCGAGCAGGGCCTGGCGCTCGCCGCGCTGCACGCCTCGGACGTGACGATCTACGGCCGTTTCGGCTACGCCGTCGCCTCGACCGCGGGCGAGATCTCGCTCGGTCACGGGGCGACGTTCGACGCACCGGGGGTGAGCACCGAGGGCATCACGACCTCGATGCACGACCTCTCCGACGAGCACGTGCTCGCCCGGGTGCACGCCGCGCACCGGGCTCTCGCCGCCGGCCGCGTCGGCTCGGTCACGCGCACCCTCGAGCTGGCCACCCGCGTCTACACCGACCCCGCGTCACGGCTGCGGGGCACGGAGCGGCGCCGCGTCGTCATCGCCGCGCGCGACGGTCAGGACGTCGGCTACGCGATCCTGCGGCGCCGCCCCAAGTGGGAGGACGGGCGCAGCGCCGCCACGCTCGACTGCGAGGAGTGGGCCTGGGGCGACAGCGCGGCCCAGCTCGCCCTGGCCCGGCGACTCACCTCCGTCGACCTCGTGACGCGCACGAGCCTGCGGGTCACCTCCGACGACGCCCTGCTGTGGTGGTGCGGCGGCCCGCGCACCGTCGTGCACAAGACCGGCGACGAGCTGTGGCTGCGTGTGCTCGACCTGCCCGCCGCGCTCTCCGCCCGGGGCTGGTCGGCCGACTGCGACGTCGTGCTCGAGGTGCGGGACGGGCTCTTCGAGGACCAGGCCGGTCGGTGGCGGGTGACGGCCCGCGACGGGCGCGCCGAGGTGACGCGCACCGACGACCCCGCCGACCTCGGGCTCGACGTCGGGGTGCTCGGGGCGACCTATCTCGGCGGCCGCCGCCTCGCCGCCCTCGCCCGCCAGGGCCTCGTCGAGGTCCACGACCCCGCCGCCCTGCGAGCCCTCGACGAGGTCCTGTCCACCCCCACCCTCCCCGTCCCACCCGTGAGCTTCTGACCCCGCGCCTCGCACCTCACCTGCCCCAAGTTTCTCGGGTCACCCGATAAACCCCGGCTCAGCACGAGTAGGAGACTCGTGCCGAGCGGGGGTTTGTCTTGCTGAGCCTGCCCGCGACGAAGGGGGCGCCCAGTCGCCGCCCGCTTGCCCCCCCCCTTCGGTCCCGTGCGCCCCCAAGCCCCACACGTCTCGAGTTTCTCGGGTCACCCGATAAACCCCGGCTCAGCATGGGTAAGAGACTCGTGCGAAGCGGGGGTTTGTCGTGCCGAGCCGCGCCACAACGAAGGGGGCGCCCCACCGGTCGGTGGGACGCCCCCTTCGCGCGTGGTCGGGTCTACTTCACCGAGCCCGACATCAGACCGCCGATGAAGTAGCGGCCGAGCAGGACGTAGACGAGCAGGGTGGGCAGCGAGGCGAGCAGGACGCCGGCCATGATCTGCGCGTAGTCGGGGTTCTGGCCGCCGGCGAGCTCGTTGAGCGCGTAGGTGACCGGCCCGTTGTTGCGGTTGGTGAGGAAGAGCGCGAAGAGGAAGTCGTTCCACGCGCTCGTGAACTGCCAGATGAGCGTGACGACGAAGGCCGGCGCCGAGACGGGCAGGACGACCGAGCGGAAGATCCGCCACATGCCCGCGCCGTCGATCTTCGCCGCCTCGAGGATCTCCTTGGGCACGGCCGTCGCGTAGTAGTTGCGGAAGATCAGCGTGCAGATCGGGATGCCGAAGATCGTGTGCACCGCGATGAGCTTGACGATGCCGTCGAACCACGGAGCGACCGCCTGGACGTCGAGGAGCATCGCCTGGAGCGGGATCATCACCGCCTGGTACGGGATGAACATCCCGAAGAGGAAGAGGGTGAAGACGGTCTGCGCGCCCGGGAAGCGCCAGCGCGCGAAGACGAAGCCGTTCATCGAGCCCAGCGCCGAGGACAGCACGGCCGCGACGACCGCCATGACGGCGGTGCGGCCCATCGCCGGGGCGAGCCGCTCGATCGCGCCGCGCCACCCCTCGAGGGAGAGGTCGGTCGGCAGCGACCACGCGGAGGACGGGTTGACCGCACCGCGCCCCTTGAGGCTCGTGACGACGACGACGTAGAGCGGCACGAGGACGAGGACGGCGAAGAGCACGAGCAGCCCGATGCGCACGGCCTTGGCCCGGCCGGTGCTGCGGGTGCCCGGTGCGCCGAGGTCGCGGCGGGGGCCACCGCGGACGACTCCGGAGGTGCTGACGCTCTCGGCGGGGACGGTGACGTCGGCGGCCATCAGTCGCGCTCGCTCTCTGCCTTGACGGTGTAGACGAGATAGGGGACGACGACCACCGCGACGATGACGAGCAGGATCGTCGCGTTGACCGCGGCGGCGACCGGGTCGTCCTGCGCGAAGAGCTGCGTCCACATGAGCGTCGCGGGGACCGAGGCCGTGTACGAGCTCGGCCCGGCGATGACGTAGATGAGGTCGAACATCTTCATCGACATGTGCCCGAGGATGATCAGGGCCGACAGCGCGATCGGCGAGAGCTGCGGGAAGAGCACGTGGCGGTAGACCTGCCACTCGCTCGCGCCGTCGATCCGGGCCGCCTCGCGCTGGTCCTCGGAGATCCCGCGGAAGCCGGCGAGGAAGAGCGCCATGACGTAGCCGGAGAGCTGCCAGATCGCGGGCAGGGCCATGGCGGCCATGTTGAAGCGGCCGTCACCGGACCACCAGCTCGACTGCAGGGAGTCCAGCCCGAGCTTGGCGAAGAGCTGGTTGAGGCCGACGGCCCCCTCCCCCTTCGCCGGGCTGAGCAGCCAGCGCCACACGACACCGGCGGCGATGAAGCTCACGGCCATCGGGAAGAGGTAGGTCGAGCGGAAGAAGCCCTCGGCGGAGACGCCCTTCTCGAGGAGCACGGCCCACAGCAGACCCATGAGCATCGTGCCGACCATGAAGACGACGGTGAGGACGAGGAGGTTCCACAGCGCATGCTGGTAGCCGTCGCTGCCGAGCAGCTCGGTGTAGTTGCTGTACCCGCCGGCGTGCTGGACCTTCTCGACGAACTTCCCACCGACGACGGCGCGCTTGGTCGAGACGTTGAGCGAGGTCCACACGTTCTGCGCGAGGAGCCAGTAGACGAAGACGCCGATGAGCAGGATCGACGGCGTGACCATGAGCAGTCCGGGCAGCCAGTTCTTGGCGCGGCGCACGGGTCCTCCAGGGGTGAGGGAGATGGCGAAGGGGGGCCCCACGGCCGGGACGGGTGCGTCCCGGCCGCGGGGCGATGAGCCGGTCGGCTCAGGCGTTCTTCTCGGCCGCGGCCGAGAGCTCCTTGACGAGGGTCGCCTCGTCCTTGCTGGAGGAGAACTTCGCGACCGCGGTGGAGATGTCGGTGCTCCACGCCAGCGGCACGGCGGCGCCGTGCGCGATCGAGCTGACGATGGTGTCGGAGGTGAAGTCCTCCATCGCGCTCTGCTGGTAGGCCGGGAAGTCGTCCATGGCCACGTCGGTGCGTGCGGGGATGGAGCCCTTGGCGAGGTTGAAGGCCTTCTGGCCGTCGGCGGAGCCGACCGTCATCAGCCAGTCCTTGGTGCCGTCGGGGTTCTCCGTGCCGCGGGGCAGGGTGAAGGAGTCCGCGAGGAAGTCGAAGACGCCGTCGGTCCCGGGGA
Source organism: Janibacter melonis (assembly GCF_003721155.3). Classification (NCBI taxonomy): domain Bacteria; kingdom Bacillati; phylum Actinomycetota; class Actinomycetes; order Micrococcales; family Intrasporangiaceae; genus Janibacter; species Janibacter melonis. Next base: position 1,875,032 of record NZ_CP044548.2, read on the forward strand.
CGGGGAAGTAGGTGTAGTCCTCGCCCTCCTTCGCGCCGCGGTCGTCGAACTGCGCGACCGCCCAGTCGCCCATGACGTTGTAGGCGGCCTTGCCGTCGACGACGGCGTCGGTGGCCGGCGGCCAGTCGTCGCCGTCCGAGGCGGTGTTCGCGTACGACAGCAGGGTCTTGAAGTCGGAGACCGCGGTCTTGACCTCGTCGGAGTCCCACTTCGTCGTGCCGTCGAAGAGTCCGGAGTAGCCGTCGGCGCCGAGGTCGGACAGGAGCACGGTCTCGAAGAGCTGGACCTGGGTCCACGTGCCGCCGATGGACAGCGGGTTCTCGACGCCGGACTTCTTGACCTTCTCCATGTCGGCGATCCACGCCTTCATGTCCTTGGGCGTCTCGTTGATGCCGGCCTTCTTGAGCACCTGCGGGTTGGCCCACACGACGTTCGCGCGGTGGATGTTGCTCGGCACCGAGTAGATGCTGCCCTCGACGCTCAGCCGGTCGAGGAGGTCCTTCGGGAAGACCTCGTCCCCGCCGAGGGCGTCGACGACGTCGTTGACCGGCTCGATCTGGCCGGCGGCGATGTAGTCGGTGAGCTCGGCACCGGCGTGACCCTGGAAGGAGCCCGGGGGCTGGTCGTTCTTGAGGTCGGAGGCGAGCTTGGCCTTCGCGTTCGAGCCGGCGCCACCGGCGACGGCGAGGTTGACGAAGGTGTCGTTCGGGTACTGCTTCTTGTACTCGGCGACGAGGGCGTCGAGGCCCTTCTTCTCCGAGCCGGCCGCCCACCAGGTGAAGACGCCGACGTCACCGCCCGCGCCCCCCTCCTTCGGCTGGTAGGCCTCGGCGGCCGAGCTGCTGCTGCCCGAGCCGCTGCTCGAGCCCTCTGTGGTCTCGCCGCCGCCGGTCGCGCAGGCGCTCAGGCCCAGCGCCCCCACGGCGAGCAGGGCGGCGGCCCTGGAGGTGGTGCGTTGCATGTCGTTCCTTCCCGCGGGGGTCGGAGCGGTCGCCCCGACGCTGGAGCAGCGCGGCCCGAGGGCGGCGCGGCCCGAGAAGTATGGACCCGCGGTGTCGAGGATCTGGGCAGGTCGTCACGTATCCGTGACCATGCCGGTACCCGCGTGACCGCTCGGCGCTCCCAGCCGACCGCTCGTCCCGGGACTCCGACCGCCCGTCCGCGCCAGAGGTCAGCCGAGCGCGCGCAGGCGCTCTGCGACCGCCAGACCGGTGGCCCGTCGGTCACCGAGGTCGAGCGGCACGACGACGACCCGCAGCCCCGGGGCGGGGGCGAGCGCGGCGCGCAGCTCGTCGGGGGTCGTGACGGTCGTCGCCGGCCACCCGTGGGCCCGGGCGAGCGCGGCGACGTCCGTGCCCGTCGGTGTGGCGAAGACCCGCTCGAAGTCGTCCTCGAGCTCCTTCGCGCCGTACTCAAGCGTGGCGAAGATGCTGCCCCCGCGGTCGTCGAGCACGACGACCGTGAGGTCGGGCACCGGCTCGCTCGGCCCGACGAGGAGCGCGCCGGAGTCGTGGAGGAAGGTGAGGTCGCCGACGGCCGCGTAGGTCGGGACGCCCGGGTCGGCCAGGGCGAGACCGGCCGCGGTCGAGACGCACCCGTCGATGCCGGCCAGCCCGCGGCTGACGACGACGTCGACGTCGACGCGGGGGCGGGCGACGAGCTGGTGGTCGCGGGCGACCGAGCTGCTGCCGAGGAAGAGCCGGGCACCCGTCGGGAGGGCCTCGTCGACGACGCGGACGACCTCGGCGCCCGTGGTGAGGCGGTCGTGCGACCCGCCGGGCAGCTCGACGAGGGCCTCCTCGACGCGACGGCCGAGATCGGCCCAGTCGCGGGCCCAGGTGGGGTCGGCGCGAGGACCGGAGCGCTCGGCGAGCGTGGCGAAGGGGTGGACCCCCGCCGCCTCGTGCGTCGGGTCGGCCCACCGCGGGACGGTCGAGACGACGTGCACCTCGGTGCGTGGGTCGCGGGCCAGGGCCGCGACGGACCGGCCGAGCGTCGTGCGCCCGACGAGCACGAGACGCTCCGGACGGTGCGCCTCGACCCAGTCGGCGGCAGCCAGGGCGAGCGCGCCGTGCGGCAGGAGGGTCGGGGCGTCTGCGGCGCCGGGCCCGGTCTCGGCGAGCACCGGCACGTCGTGCGCCCCGGCCCAGGCGAGCGCCGCGTCGCGCTGGCCACGGGTGGCGAGGTCGCCGACGACGGCGAGGGTGCGGGGCGCGACGAGGTCGGCGGTGCCCCCCTCCCCGCCCCCGGTGGGTGCGGTCACGGTCGGCAGGGCGACCCATGGTCGTCCGTCCGGGCGCCCGGCGCAGTCGTCGGGCAGCCACGGCCCACCCACGGGCGGGGCGAGCGGGTCGCGGTAGGGCAGGTCGAGGTGGACCGGCCCGGGGTCTCCCCCGAGGGCCCCGGTGGCGGCGGCGACGGCTCGGGCGGCGGTCGAGCGCAGCGCGCGGACCTGAGCGGCGAGCCGGTCGGCGGACGGGGTCTCGACGTCGACGACGAGCCGGCAGTGACGGTGGTCGAGCAGACCGGGCTGGTCGGTCGCCTGGTTGGCCCCGACCCCGCGCAGCTCGGGCGGCCGGTCGGCGCTCAGCACGAGGAGGGGCACCTCGCCGTGGTGGGCCTCGAGCACCGCGGGGTGGAGGTTGGCCACCGCCGTGCCGCTCGTCGTGACGACAGCGGCCGGCACCCGGCTGACCTTCGCCAGCCCGAGGGCGAGGAACCCCGCGGCCCGCTCGTCGACCCGGACGTGCAGCCGCAGGCGTCCCTCGCGGTCGAGCTGCTGCGCGGCGTAGGCCAGCGGAGCCGACCGGGACCCCGGCGACAGGACGAGGTGACGCAGCCCGAGCCGGACGAGCTCGTCGAGCAGTGCCCGGGCGGCGACGGTCGCGGGAGGTGTCGGCTGCACGGGTCGATGGTGCCATCCCGGTGGGTCAGGGCACGGCGGCCCGCACCCTCGCCTCGGGGCCCGGCCCCGGCTGGCAGGACCGGCACCACCACGTGCGCCGGTTCGCGGCGTCGCCGGGGATCTCGGCGCTGACGCTCACCGGGCCGCGGCAGCGCCGGCAGCCCTGACGCTGCCGGCCGGTCACCCAGTGGGTGTCTCCCCTGGCGCGCGAGCCGGTCGTCACCTGGTAGGCGCCCTCGACCGTCGCCGACTGGCGCAGCATCCGCGCAGCCCGGTCGACGAGCCGGGGCAGGTCGACCTCGCCGACCGCCGTCCACGGGCTGACGCCGGTGAGGAAGGCGAGCTCGTTGGCCCACAGGTTGCCCAGGCCCGCCATGGCGCGCTGGTCGAGCAGGGCGCTGACGAGCGGCGTGCCCGGCCGGGCGCCCAGCCGACGGACCGCCTCGGCAGGGTCCCAGTCGTCACGCAGCGGGTCCGGGCCGAGATGCCCGACGACGTCGTGCTCGCGTGCGGTGGGCACGAGGGCGAGGTCGTGCAGCCGGATGCCGTGGACGGCTCGGCCGTCGTCGAGCCCGAGGACCAGTCGGACGTGAGGCCTCACGTCACGGGGCAGGTGCTTGCCCGGGCGCAGCGTCGACCACGACCCGTCCATCCGCAGGTGGCTGTGCAGGGTCGCCGCCGGGGAGCCGTCGAGACCGGAGAAGCGGGTCAGCAGGTGCTTGCCGTGGGTGACGTGCTCGAGCACCTCGCGCCCGGACAGGTCGCGGGTCGCGAGGGCGGGCGTGCGGAAGTCGGAGCGCACCACCGTGCTGCCCACCAGCTGGCGGTCCAGCCGCCGGGCGAGCCTGAAGACGCTGTCTCCCTCGGGCACGCGACCAGCCTCGCAGGCACGACCGACAGCGCCCGGACCGAGAGAGGACGCCGACCTCACCCACCCGGTCGCACCCGGCGCACCTCGTAGTCGACGACGACCGGACGCGCCCCGGCGGCGGGCTGCGGGTCGACGTGCTGGGCGTCGACGCGCCCGGCGTCGAGGAAGTCACCGGCGCCCTCCCGCCACCGGAGCAGCGACGGGTCGGTGACCGTGCGCTCGTCGACGAGGGCACCCGTGCTCTCGTAGAGACGAGCGGAGTGCGCCCCCGTCGCGGTGGGCGCCGCGTCCGGGAGGCGGCGCAGGTCGCCTGGCAGGTCACCCCTCAGGTCGCGGCGCACCGTCACCCAGCCGGCCCGGTCGGGGTTGCGCGCCCCGTCGAGCGCGGGGACGAGGTCCTGCACGTGCTCGAGCGAGAGGACCGAGACCCCCTCCGGCACGGGCACGCCGCCGATCGGCGCCCCGGTCGTCACGACGTGGCTCAACCCGGGGTGCTGCGCGCGGAAGACCGGGTCGGCGGCGAGCGCCGCCGCCGTGATCCCGCCCTGGCTGTGCCCGCCGAGCAGGACGGGGTCGGCCACCCCCTTCGCCCCTCGGCCGGTGCGCGCCCGCGCGTCGCTCAGGGCGGCGGTCACCGCGGTCATCGTCAGGGTGCGCTCGTGGGCCTCGAGCAGCTGGTTGCTCGTCTGGTCCCACGGGTTCGTGCCGGGTCGCGGCGAGAAGGTCTGGGTGCCGGGCACGTCGACGACCCAGGCGTACCGGCCGTCCGTCAGCGGGATGCCGGTGACCCGCACGTGGTCACCGCCCGAGACGGGGCCGTCCGCGGCGACGAGGTCGGACACCCCACGGGGCGGGCGCCAGCCGGCCGTGCTCACGGGGTGCGCCCGCACCTCGACCTCGAAGCCCGACTCGTCGAGCACGTGCCCGCCCCCGGCAGCGGTGACGACGGCGACCGCCTCGGCCTGCGTCCGGGGCGGGTAGCGCAGCCCGGCGCGGTCTGCCCGGTCGGCGAGGTAGAGGCCCAGCGGCGGGAAGCCGAGCCCGAGGCCGACGACGAGCCCCTCCGCGCCGGCGACGGAGTGCTCGAGGAGCCAGGGGTGCTCGCCGAGGACGCGGTCCACGCGCGGCCCGGCTCGTGACGGGAGCTCGCGCACCACACCGATGACCGAGCCGACGTAGGCACCGAGCCAGACCGGCGACGGTCGCGTGCGCAGGGCGGCCGCACCGAGCACCGTCGCGGCCGAGACGGGCAGGACGACGGTGGGCACCGCGATGCCGAGGACGAGGCCGGCGGTGCGGTCGACCCCTTCGACCGCCTGGCGCGCCCCGCCCTCGCCCGCGCGGTAGAGCTCCGCGGCCGCGGCCACGGTGCCGGCGAGCACCCGCAGGTGCAGCGAGGTGCCGAGCAGACCGCTCGGGCCGGCGACCGCCAGCAGGTCCGCCCCCGTCCGCGCGGTGCGGCCGGGCGCGACGAGCGCCGCCGCGACGAGCGCGGGGTCGGCGAGGACGAGGGCGAGGTCGGCGGCGCTGTCGGCGAGGTCTGCGGCGACGGCACGCAGAGCCGGGGCGGCGACGTCGAGCGCGTCGAGGGCCACGGCGATGCCGCCCGCGCCGCCGGAGATCTCGATCCCCGGCTCGCTCATGGCAGCAGGCCGATGACGGGCAGGCGGGCCGCGCGGACGAGGTCGAGCCGGTGCGAGACCGTGGTCGACAGCGTCTCGAGGTCGCGGGCGAGCGCGCTGAGGTCCTGCCCGACGACCGCGAGCTCGGCGAGGACCTCGTCCATCTCGCGCTCGTAGAGGTCCGCGGCGCCGGAGCGCCACTCGAGCTCGCCGCACCGGTGCACCACGAGGACCGCCGCCTCGAGACCGGTGCCCGCGTCGGCGACCCGGCGCGCGAGGCCCAGGAGGGCACCGGGCACGTCGGCACCGAGCAGCCCGGCGAGCGCGCCGTCGTCGAGATGGGGCAGGTCGATCTGCATGCAGCCCAGCACATCCGGTGCGGCGGCCAAGCGAGGTGGCGACGAGCCGGTTGTGGAGGCGGGCCCGGTCCGGGGCCCGGGTGTGGACGGGCGCGTCAGAGGTGGGCGTGCGCGGCGCGCAGCCGCTCGCGCCACCACCGCACCCGCTCTGCGGGTGCCTCGTGGTCGTCGAGCAGGGCCTCGTCGACCTCGACCGGGCGCACCGGCACGTCGCCCCCGACCGGGACGAGAGGGTCGCGCGTGACGTCGCCGGCGAGCAGGCCGACGGTGCCGAGACCGCAGGCGTGGGGCAGCTCCGGCAGCGCAGCCGCGAGGGCGACGCCCGCCCGGATCCCGACGCTCGTGTCGAGGGCGGAGGAGACGACCGCGGGCAGGCCGCACGCGTCGACGACCTCGAGCGCGCGGGCGACGCCACCGAGGGGGGCGACCTTGACGACGACGACGTCGGCGGCCTCCTCGCGGGCGACCCGCAGGGGGTCCTCGGCCTTGCGGATGGACTCGTCGGCGGCGACCCGGACGTCGACCCCGGCGCGGGCGAGCCCGAGACGGACGGCCCGCAGGCCCTCGACGTCGGCGCACGGCTGCTCGACGTACTCGAGACCGAAGGGGGCGAGCGCGGCGACGGCATCGAGCGCCTGGTCCACCGACCACCCGCCGTTGGCGTCGACCCGCACGGCGGCGGCCGGGCCCATCGCGTCGCGGACCGCGGCGACCCGCTCGACGTCGTCGGCGAGGGTCTGCCCGCGCTCGGCGACCTTGATCTTCGCCGTCGTGCACCCGTCGAAGCGGGCGAGCACCTCGGGCACCCGCTCGGGCCCGACGGCGGGCACGGTCGCGTTGCACGGCACCTCGTCACGGACCGGCGGGGGCCAGCCCCGCCACCCGGCCTCGACCGCCGCGGCCAGCCAGCGCGAGGTCTCCTGGGGGCCGTACTCGACGAAGGGGGAGAGCTCGGCCCACCCCTTCGGCCCCCGCAGCAGCGCGGCCTCGCGCACGTCGACGCCCCGGAAGCGCACGCGCATCGGGATCGAGACGACGCGCATCCCCTCGAGGAGCTCGTCGACCCCGGGGGTCTGCGGGCTCACCGGTCGCGGCGGGAGAGGACGCAGAACTCGTTGCCCTCGGGGTCGGCGAGGACGGTCCACGTGACGTCACCGCTCTGGCCGACGTCGACCTGGGTCGCACCCCGCTCGACCAGTGCCGCGATCTCGGCGTCACGGTCCTGGCTGAGGTGCGGTGCGAGGTCGATGTGCAGGCGGTTCTTCACCGTCTTCGCCTCCGGCACGGGCACGAAGACGAGGGAGGGACGCTGGGCCAGCCAGGCGTCGAGGTCCTCGACCGGGTGCTCCTCCTCCTCGGGGTCCGCGGCGATCGCGACCTCGTGCTCGTCCTCGTAGACGACGTGCCAGTCGAGGGTCTGCGCCCACCAGCGCGAGAGCGAGGCGATGTCGGTGGCGTCGACGACGAGGGTGTACCAGGCGAGGGTCATGCCAGCACGCTAGCGGCGGCCGGGGCGCCTCAGCTCCGCAGGACCTTCTCCATCGGGCGTCCCTTGGCGAGCTCGTCGACGAGCTTGTCGAGGTAGCGCACCTGGCGCATCAGCGGGTCCTCGACCTCCTGCACCTTGACCCCGCAGACGGAGCCGGTGATGAGGGCTACGCCCGGGTTGAGCTCGGCCTGGGCGAAGAAGTCCTCGAAGGTCGTGCCGGCCTCGAGGTGCGCGCGCAGCTGGGCGCCGTCGAAGCCGGTCAGCCAGCGGATGACCTCGTCGACCTCGGCCTGGGTCCGGCCCTTGCGCTCGACCTTCGTCACGTAGTGCGGGTAGACCGACGCCACGCTCGTCGTGTAGATCCGGTGCACACCCCCAGGGTAGGACGGCGCACACTGTCTGTCGTGCCCGTCTCTCCCGCTCCTGCCGAGGGGATCTTCGGCACCACGTACCGCACGAGCAGCATCGGCGCCTTCGCGCTCATCGCCATCGCCGCCTTCGAGGCCCTCGCCGTCACCACGGTGATGCCGACGCTCGCCCGCGAGCTCGACGGCCTCTCGCTGTACGCCCTCGCCTTCTCGGCGCCCCTGGCGTCCGGCGTCATCGGCATGGTGGCCGCCGGCCAGTGGAGCGACCGCCATGGACCGCGCCGGGCGCTCGAGGTCGCGATCGTCACCTTCTCGCTCGGTCTGCTCGTGTGCGGTCTCGCGCCGGCGATGGAGCTCTTCGTCGTCGGTCGGCTGCTGCAGGGGCTGGGCAGCGGGGCGCTCATCGCCGCGCTGTACGTCGTCGTCGGCGAGGTCTACCCCGCCGACCTGCAGCCCTCGCTCTTCGCGAGCTTCGCCGCCGCATGGGTGCTGCCTGCGCTCTTCGGCCCGGCCCTGGCCGCGGTCGTCGCCGACGTCGCGGGGTGGCGGTGGGTCTTCTTGTCCGTCATCGTCCTCGTCGCGCTCGCGACCGTCTTCGTCGTGCCCGCGCTGCGCATGCTGCGACCCCGCTCGGCCACCGAGGTCGAGGCCGCTGCCGCCGCGCCGGCCCGGCGCGGCCTGCTGCTGTGGGCGACGGTCGCCGCCGTCGCCGCGCTGGCGCTCGAGCTGCTCGGCTCGCTGCCGGGGCTGCGCGCGGCGCTGGCGGCGGTGCCTCTCGTCGTCCTCGTCCTCGCCCTGCGCCCGCTCCTGCCGGGCGGTTCCCTCACCGGGCGCCGTGGGCTGCCGTCGGTCATCGCCGTGCGCGGGCTGCTGTCGGCGTCCTTCTTCTGCGCCGAGTCCTACATCGTCTTCGTCCTGCAGGAGCAGTGGCAGGTCACGGCCGTGCGCGCGGGTCTCGCGCTCACGGTCGTCGGGGTCGTGTGGGCGACCGCCAGCCAGGTGCAAGCCCGGCTGCGGGCACGGCTCGACGACACCACGGTCATGTCGATCGGCTCGGCAGTGCTCCTCGCTGGCGTGCTCGTCCTGCTCCTCGCCGTCGTCCTCGACGTGCACCCCGTGCTCGCGGCCGCGGGCTACGCGCTCGGCGGGGCGGGCATGGGCTTCGCCTACCCCCGCACCGGTGTCGCCACGCTCGCGGCGTCCTCCGACGCCGACCGCGGCTTCAACTCCTCCGCGCTGACGATCTCGGACTCGCTCGGCGGGGCCGTCGCGCTGTCGATCAGCGGCGCGATCTTCGCCGCGGCGGAGCGCGGCGACAGCGACCCCTTCTCGGCGGTCTTCGCCCTCGCGGTCCTCCTCGCCGTGGGAGCGGCCGTCGTCGCCCGCCGGACCGGCTACCGCGCACCGGTCGCGCCCGACCCCGCGGCGAGCCGCACCGCCCGGTCGCGGTAGACGACGAGATCGCTGCGGAAGCAGGACAGCAGCAGCGCGGGGTCGCCGAGGACGTACACGTCCGGCACCTCCGTCGGTCGTCGGCCGTGCGGCCACCCCGACCCGCCGACCAGCGTCGCCAGCCGGCGTGACCGGTCGGAGGGGTAGCCGGAGACGCCGACACCGCGCAGGATGCTGCGCATCGGGTGGCCGAGGGTCGGCGCGCCGAGCGCGCTCGCCTTCGCCGCGCAGTGCACGACCGCGGCGGCGACCTGCTCGGGCAGCGCGCCGTGCCACGCCTCGAAGGCTCCCGCTCCTGCCGCCCGCACGAGCAGCCGGCGGCAGGCCGTGAGCAGCTCCGGCCCGACGAGCTGGTGGCCGAAGGCGCCCTGCACGTGCTCGTCGACGAGACGTGCCCGCTCGCGCGCCCAGCCGGGCACGGCGCCGAGGTCGAGGTCCTCGACGGGCAGCGGCTCGTCGTCGAGAGCGGCGAGCGCGGCCTCGCCGCCGACGACACGGGCGAGCCAGTCGAGCATCGCCTGCTCGGGCTCCTCCCGGACCACGACTGTGCGCGGCGGCTCGCGACGCAGCACCCCTCGAGCCTGCAGCTCGTGCGCCGCGCACTCGTAGCCGCTGCCCCCGACCGGCCCCTTGCGCACGTCGATCAGGTGGCCGTCGAGCAGGACGACCTCGGTGATCATGCCGCGGTCGTCGCCGAAGCCTCCCCCGCCGCCGTACTGCTCGGCGAGCGGGTAGCTGACGATCCCGGAGAGGCAGTCGTCGCACAGGCACCGGCCACCGCTCCCGCCCCCGACCTCGCCCGGCGGCCCGCCCCACCCGTCACCCAGCCAGCCGTCGCTCGCCCGCACCTCGCCCCCGTCGCCCTCGTCGCCGCCCACGGCCCGCAACCACCGCTGTCCCATCTCTCCTCCTCGCTCCCCCGGGGCCCGTCCCCGCCGACCCAGGACACCGCGGACGAGGAGGGGGCGGCACCCCCTTCGCCCGGGGTGTGGACGCGGACCGAGGTGACGCCGGGGCTGTGGACGACGCACGTAGGCTCACCCCCGTGAGTGCACTGGACGGCGTGAGTCAGACCTTCGACCCGCAGGCGTGGCAGGAGGTCGAGGGCTTCGAGGACCTCACCGACGTCACGTACCACCGGGCCCGCGACCTCGGGTGCGTGCGCATCGCCTTCGACCGGCCCGAGGTGCTCAACGCCTTCCGCCCGCACACCGTCGACGAGCTCTACCGCACCCTCGACCACGCGCGCCGCTCCGCCGACGTCGGCGTCGTCCTGCTCACCGGCAACGGCCCCACCCCGCGCGAGGGCAGCAGCGCGACGACGCAGGGCTGGTCCTTCTGCACCGGGGGCGACCAGCGCATCCGCGGGCGGTCGGGATACCAGTACGCCGACGGCGAGAGCGCCGAGAGCGTCGACGAGCGCCGGGTCAAGGCCGAAGGGGGACGCCTGCACATCCTCGAGGTGCAGCGCCTCATCCGCACGATGCCGAAGGTCGTCATCGCGCTCGTCAACGGGTGGGCCGCCGGCGGCGGGCACTCTCTCCACGTCGTGTGCGACATGACCCTGGCCAGCCGCGAGCACGCGCGCTTCAAGCAGACCGACGCCGACGTCGGCTCCTTCGACGGCGGCTACGGCAGCGCCTACCTCGCGCGCCAGATCGGGCAGAAGCGGGCCCGCGAGGTCTTCTTCCTCGGCGAGGCGTACACCGCGCAGGAGATGCACGAGATGGGCGCGGTCAACCGCGTCTACGACCACGCCGAGCTCGAGCGCGAGGCGCTCGGCGTCGCCCGGACGATCATGGGCAAGAGCCCGCAGGCGATCCGGATGCTCAAGTTCGCCTTCAACCTGCCCGACGACGGGCTCATGGGCCAGCAGGTCTTCGCCGGCGAGACGACGCGCCTGGCGTACATGACCGACGAGGCCGTCGAGGGTCGCGACCAGTTCCTGCAGAAGCGCGAGCCCGACTGGTCGCCCTTCCCCTGGTACTTCTGAGGTCCGCGCCCACCGACCGAGACGGGTGGTCGGGGCTGTCCCTCGTCCCGTCTACACTGGTGGCCATCGAGAGGGAGTAGTCCTCAACGGTCGTGTCGACACACTGCCGCCCAGCCTCACCGCTGAGCGACCGGCACGGCAGGCCACGGGTCACCGTGGCGGACGAGACTTTCGACCAGCACGAGTCGTGCGCCCGCACCCGGGTGCGCGCCGCCACCGTGCCTGGTCGAGCCGTCCTCCCCCGAGCCGGTCGTCCGGGCACCTGAGCCAGACAGGTCCTTCCCCGTGTACGCCTTCCTCCTCTCCACCGCGGTGATCTTCGTCGCCGAGCTCGGTGACAAGTCCCAGCTCATGGCGATGACCTTCGCCACCCGATACCGCGCACGCGACGTCATCCTCGCCATCACCGCCGCGACGGCGATCGTCCACCTCGCCTCCGTCGCCATCGGCTTCTGGGTCGGCACCGCCTTCGCCGACTACCAGGACTGGATCGCGATCATCGCCGGCATCGCCTTCGTGGTCTTCGGCCTGTGGACGCTGCGCGGCGACGAGCTCACCGACGAGGAGGCCGCCAAGGCCCGCAAGGCCAAGGGCGCGGCGATCCTCGCCGTCGGCATGGCCTTCTTCCTCGCCGAGCTCGGCGACAAGACGATGCTCGCGACGATCACCCTGGCCACCCAGCACGGCTGGTTCGGCACGTGGGTCGGCTCGACCCTCGGCATGGTCGCGGCGGACGCCCTGGCCATCGGCGTCGGCGCTGTCCTCGGCCGCAAGCTGCCCGAGCGCACCATCAAGATCGGCGCGGCCGTCCTCTTCTTCCTCTTCGGCGCGATCCTCATCGCCGAGGGCCTGGGCTGGATCGGGTGAGCCCGGCCCGCCCCGTCGCCGCGGGTGCCGCCGCGTGATCGCGGTCACGCCCCTCTAGGCTGCACGGATGGACGTCCTGCACGCAGCCATCGCCATCGCGCTGGCGATCCTCCTCATCATCCGCTTCAAGGTCGACCCGGTGATCTCGCTGGTGCTGTCCTCGCTCTACCTCGGCCTCGCGGCCGGGGTCGGGCTCGAGGGGACGGTCGCCGGCATCACCGGGGGCTTCGGCGAGATCATGGCCGAGGTCGGACTGCTCATCGGCTTCGGCGTCCTCATCGGGTCGTTGCTCTCGGCGACCGGCACCTTCCGCACCCTCGTCGAGATCATCGCGCGCCGGGTCGGCGGCAAGCTGCCGTACGCCATGGCGGGCGTGCTGTCGACGATCTTCCCGAGCATCTACGTCGACGTGCAGGTCGTCCTCGCCTCGCCGATGGCGCGCCAGGCCGCCCCCGTCGTCGACCGGACGAAGGGCCTGCCCTGGCTCGCCGGGTCGATCGGCATCGGCATCTTCGCCGGGTACGTCTTCGTCGTCCCCGGCCTCGCCGCGGTCGCCGTCGCCGGCCTGCTCAAGCTGCCGCTGGGCCGCTACCTCGTCTTCGGCCTGCCGCTGGGCATCCTCACGGCGCTCGTCACCGCGTGGCTCTTCCGCCAGCTGCTGACGCGCACCCGCTACTGGGACCCCTACACCGACATCGACGAGGACGAGCTGGAGCACCCCGACCACCCGCGGCACGAGGAGTTCCTCACCAGCCGCACGGTGGACGACCGTCAGGCGGCGAGCGCCGAGGGCGACGAGCACGCCATCCCCGCCCGCGCCGCCGGGCTGCCCCTCGGGGTCCGGCTGCTGCCGATCCTCGTCCCGCTCGTCCTCATCGCCTTCGGCGCCTTCGCGGACCTGCTCGAGTTCTCCAACGGCGTCATCGCCTTCCTCGGCGACGCGAACATCGCCCTCTTCATCGGGCTCGTCATCGCCTTCGTCCTCGCCCGCTGGGCCCTGGGCACCGACAGCACCGGCGAGGCGCTGTCCTCCGGATTCCGCACCACCGGCGAGATCCTGCTCATCACCGGCATCGGCGGCTCGCTCGGCGCGATCATCACCGAGACCGGCCTCGGCGACACGCTCAAGGAGCTCTTCTCCGCCGACTCCGGCGCCCCGGCTCTCGTGAGCATCCTCCTCGCGTGGTTCGTCGCCGCGGTGCTGCACTTCGCCATCGGCTCGGTGTCGGTCGGCGCGATCACGGCGGCCGGCATCATCGGCCCGGTCGTCGCGAGCACCGGGGTCGACCCGGTGGTCATCGCCCTGGCGATCGCCTCGGGCGCGATGTTCGCGCTGCACGTCAACAGCAACTTCTTCTGGATGTTCAAGTCGCTGCTCGGCCTGTCGACGAAGGGGGCGCTGAAGACCCTGACGATGGCGACCTCCCTCGGCGCGGTCGTCTCGCTGCCGGTCGTCCTCGTCCTCGGCCTCGTCCTGTAAGGACCGCCCCGGACGCACCGACGCCCCCTGCTCCGCATCGGAGCAGGGGGCGTCGTCGTGCCGGTCAGGCCGAGACCATCTCCCGGGCCCGCTCCGGGGAGCGACGACGGGCGAAGGGGGCGTCGAGCGACCACGCGCCCGGTCCGGTGAGGACGAGGGTGAGCGCCATGGCGGCGAGCACGAGGACGAGCTCGCACCCTCCGTCGGCGGCGTAGAAGCCGGCCGACCAGTGGACGATCGCGATCGCGCCCACGCTCACGACGACGACCGCCGCGGCCGCCACCCGGGTGGCCAGGCCGAGGACGAGCAGCACCCCGCCGACGAGCTCGACGAGCATCGTCGCCGGGCCGGCGACCTGCGCCTGCGGCACACCCATCTGGTCGAACATGCCGCCGACGCCCTCGAGACCGGGGCCGGTGAGCTTCTGCCAGCCGTGGGCGAACATCGTCACACCGAGGACGGCGCGCAGGACGAGCAGCGCGGGGTCGAGCAGGACGCGGTTCGTGGAGAGGCTCCTTCGTGTCAGTTGTAAGGACAACCGAGACCGTCGCACCCCCACCTGAGCATCCCCTGGACGGTCCACCTGCTGAGCCCGGGCTGCCGTCGGCCAGGATGGACCGGTGCCCACCGTGATCACCGACCTGCCGATCCCGCCCGGGGACGGAGCCCTCGAGGCGCTGCCCGCGCTCGAGCGTGCCCTCGCCGGCGGGGCCCCCGTGCGGCCGCACGCCCCCGACGCGCCCCCGGCATCGCTCCCCGCGCACGACGGCCCGCTGCCCGACGACCTCGCCGTCGTCGTGAGCACCTCGGGCTCGACCGGCACCCCGAAGCCCGCGATGCTCGGGACCCAGGCCCTCGCCGCGAGCGCCGCCGCCACCCACGACCGGCTCGGCGGGCCCGGCCAGTGGCTCCTCGCCCTCCCCCCGCACCACGTCGCCGGTCTGCAGGTCCTCCTGCGCTCCGTGCACGCCGGCACGCGGCCCGTCCTCACGGACCCGGCGCTCACCCCCTTCGCCCTCGTCCAGGCCGTCGCCGCGATGAGCGGCGAGCGTCGCTACGCCTCGCTCGTCCCTGCCCAGCTGACGGCCATGGCCACCGACCCGGTCGGCATCGAGGGGCTGCGCCGGCTCGACGCCGTGCTCGTCGGCGGGGCCGCCGCCGACCCCCAGGTCGTCGCCCGGGCCCGCGAGGACGGGGTGCGCGTCGTGCTCACCTACGGCATGAGCGAGACGTGCGGCGGCTGCGTCTACGACGGGCGTGCCCTGAGCGGGGTGGCCGTCGACGTCGGCCCGAGCGGCACGCTCCTGCTCGGCGGGCCGGTCGTCGCCCACGGCTACCTCGGGATGCCCGAGCTCACCGCCGAGCAGTTCGTCCAGCGCGACGGCATGCGGTGGTTCGTCACGAGCGACCTCGGCTCGGTCGACGAGCGCGGCGTCGTCAGCGTGCTCGGCCGGGCCGACGACCTCATCAACTCCGGCGGCCTCAAGGTCGCCCCGCGCGTCGTCGAGGAGGGCGTCCTCGCGCACGTCCCGGCGATCACCGCCGCCCTCGCGGTCGGCGTGCCGCACGAGCGGTGGGGCGAAGGGGTGGCCCTCCTCGTCGTCACCTCGCCCGGCGGTCCGCCGGTCGGCGAGGTGCCGCACGAGGGGGTCGGGCAGATCCGCGAGATGCTGCGTCCCCACCTGCCCGCGCACGCGCTCCCCCACCGGGTGCGCGTCGTCGCCGAGCTGCCCACCCGCGGGCCGGGCAAGCCCGACCGCGCCGCGGCGAGGGACCTGCTCGGCGGGGCCTCGGGGCCTTCGTAGGATGGGGCGGCACACTCCCCTTCGCTGAATCGAGCTCGATGGCCTCCCTCGCACAGTGGGTCGCTGGCGCCCGCCCGCGCACCCTGCCCGCCGCCACCGCCCCCGTGATCGTCGGCACGGCGGCCGCTGCCGCCATCGGCGAGAGCGACCTCGCGCTGGCCGTCCTGGCCCTCGTCGTCGCGCTCAGCCTGCAGATCGGCGTCAACTACGCCAACGACTACAGCGACGGGATCCGCGGCACGGACGAGGAGCGGGTCGGGCCGGTGCGGCTCGTCGGGCAGCGCCTGGCGGACCCGGAGAACGTCAAGCTCATGGCCTTCGCCTTCTTCGGCTGCGGGGCGCTGGCCGGGCTGGCGCTCGTGGCGCTCGCCCAGACGTGGGTCCTCATCCCGCTCGGCGCGCTCGCGATCCTCGCCGCGTGGCGGTACACCGGGGGCGACAACCCGTACGGGTACCGCGGGCTCGGCGAGATCTACGTCTTCGTCTTCTTCGGGCTCATGGCCACGCTCGGCACTCAGTACACGCAGGCCCACGAGATCACCGTCGTCGGGGTGCTCGGCGCCGTCGCGGCGGGCTCGCTGTCGAGCGCGATCCTCGTGGCGAACAACCTGCGCGACATCCCCACCGACATCGAGTCGGGCAAGCGCACGCTCGCCGTGCGCCTCGGCGACGACGGCACCCGCGTGCTCTACCTCGCCCTCGTCGGCGTCGCGGCGGTCTGCACGCTGGCGATGGCGATCTGGCACGTCTTCGCCCCGGTCGCGCTGCTCGGCTTCCTCGTCCTGCTGCCCGGCATCCGGGCGATCACCGGCGGGGCGACGGGCCGCGCGCTCGTGCCCGCCATCGGCACGACCGGGCTCGCGCTGCTCGCATGGTCGGTGCTGCTCGCCTACCCGCTGGCTCGCTGAGGACGGCAGGCTAGGGGCATGTCCCCTCGCCCCGCCGCCCTGGCCGCCGCCGCCCTGCTCGCCTCCGCCGGCCTCGCGGGCTGCTCCTCGGACACGCCGTCGCGGGGCGGGTCGGGTTCGACGACCGTCCCGACTGCCTCGTCGGGCTCGAGTGGGTCGGGCGGGTCCGGGTCCGAAGGGGGCGGCGGAGGTCTGCAGGTCGACGTCGTCGCCGAGGGCCTGGCCAACCCGTGGGACATCGCCTTCCTGCCCGACGGGGGCGCGGTCGTCACCGAGCGCTCCGGCGAGCTGAGCTATCTGCCGAGCCTCGAGCCGGGCACCGAGCCGGTCGCGATCTCCGCGCCGCTCGACGACGTCTACGCGCAGGGCGAAGGGGGCCTCATGGGTCTGGCCCTGCTGCCCGAGCCCGCCCAGGGCTGGGACCAGCCGAAGCTCGTCGCCTGCCTCGCGCACGCCGAGGACGGCGAGCCGGTCGACGTCCGTCTCGTCGAGCTCACCGTCGACGTCGAGAACTCGCGGGCCACCCGCGACCGCGACCTGCTCACCGGGCTCCCGGTCGCCGACGGCGGGCGCCACTCCGGCTGCCGCCCGACCATGGGCGAGGACGGCCTGCTCTACGTCGGGACGGGCGACACCGCCGACCCTGCGGCCCCCCAGGACCGCACGAACCTCGGCGGCAAGGTCCTGCGACTCGACCCGGCGACGGGCGAGCCGGCGGAGGGCAACCCCTTCGCCGACGCCGCCGACGAGGCCGAGCGCTACGTCTACTCCTACGGGCACCGCAACGTGCAGGGCGTCGCACAGCGGCCCGGCACCGAGGAGATCTGGACGGCGGAGCACGGGCCGTCCTTCGACGACGAGGTCAACCGCATCGAGGCGGGGGCGAACTTCGGGTGGGACCCGGCGCAGGGCGGCTCCGTCGACAGCTACGACGAGTCCGTGCCGATGACCGACACCGAGCGCTACCCCGACGCCGTCGCCGCCGCGTGGAGCTCGGGCGAGACGACCGAGGCGATCTGCGGCGCCGCCTTCCTCGAGGGCGAGCAGTGGGGCGAGCGCGAGGGCCTGCTCGCGATCACCGCGCTGCGGGGCGCGAAGCTGCTCCTGCTGAGCATCGGGGACGACGGCTCGGTCGACGAGGTCGAGATCCCGCAGGACCTCGTCGACGACTTCGGGAGACTTCGAGCCGCCCGCACCGCCCCCGACGGCGCGCTGTACGTGACGACGAGCAACGGAGAGGACGACAAGGTCCTGCGCATCACCCCGGAGTCCTGAGGGCTCGCTGGTCGAGGTGCGACGGGCGCTCGCTGGTCGAGGTGCGACGGGCGCTCGCTGGTCGAGGTGCGACGGGCGCTCAGCGCCCGAGCCTCGAGACCACCGGCCCCCTTCGCTACTCCCGGATCCGCACGACGAAGTGCCCAGCGCGGCGAAGGGCGTCCGCCTCCTCGTCAGACAGCGGCGGCCCAGGCCCCACGAGCTCCCTGGGCGGGAGCTCGGACGGCCCCTCCACCCAGGCACGCCGAGCCGGGAGGACCCCGCCTGGCAGGTGGTGCGGACCAGTCGTGACGGCGGCGCAGAAGAGGTCGTCGACCTCGTCGAGCAGGTGCTCCGACCCGTCGTCGCACGCATCGCACCCGCACTGGGGCAGGCTGCCGATCACGCTGTCAGGCTCACCGACCGCGACCATCACACCCGGCACCGGCGGGTCCTCGTCCTTCCACGCCGTGTGCCGCTCGATGACGAAGAACGGTGCCGTACCCGGGGTGATCGACGCGAGCCGGACGCCACGGGCCCGGCGGGCGTCCCCTGGGGCTGCTCCCAGCCCTTCGGCCGACATCTCATCCGACCTCACCCCGTCGAGTTCGCAGAGCACCTCGACCCACAGCCTCGCGCGCTGCAGCAGCACCTCGTGACGCCCCGGGTCGCTCACCCGGCCATACTCCTCGTCCGCCGGTGAGGCGAGATCAGGATGCGGGTCGGGCCAGCTCGGCAGGTCGAGTTGCGCGTACCGCTCGTCGACGACCGCGCGCAGGCCCGTGATGTCCATCGCCCCATGACACCAGAGAGCGGGTCGCAGGGCATGCGGTGCTCTCATGCCCGGCTTGATCGACACGGGCCGGGAGACCCGGGCAGGACCGGGACGTGTTTCGGTCGCCAGCGGGCTTCCCGGCGAAGGACGGGTTTCCCGGTCATGGACGGGTTTCGCGGACCGGACGACCCCGCGCTCCACAAGTGTGCTCGGCGAAGGGGAGACCGGCGGCGCGGGAGTCAGCAGCACCTGCACGCGTCAGCAGGAGCACGTACTGCGGCAAGCGCGACGAGCTGTTGCATGCAGCAGCTCGTCCGAAGGGGGGTCAGCGGAAGGTGTCGCTGTCCGCGTCCTCGGCGTCCTCGTCGCTCACCGCGGGGCGGCGGCGGGAGCGGGTGGGGCGGGACTCCCCTTCGCCCGTCTCCTTCGCGGCCCGACGGGCCTCGATGGAGCGGACCGCGTCGTCGCGGAAGGGGCGCAGGACGAAGAAGCTGACGACCATCGACAGCAGGGCGGCGCCGACGACGAGCCAGGGCTGCTCGGAGCGGTCGCGCAGCCCGGCCAGCCACAGAGCGGCCAGGCAGGCGAGGAAGACGAGCGCGCGCAGCAGGGTGTAGCGGACCATCAGCTCGTGCCCGCGTAGCTGTGCTGACCGATGAAGTAGAAGTTGACGATCGTGTAGTTGATGACGATGCAGGCGAAGCCGGCGAGCGCGATCCACGCGGCGGTGCGGCGGTTCGACCCCTTCGTCACCCGGGCGTGCAGGTAGGCGGCGTAGACGATCCAGATGACGAAGGTCCACACCTCCTTGGGGTCCCAGTTCCAGTACGAGCTCCACGCCTGGCGGGCCCAGATCGCGCCCGCGATGAGGGTGAAGGTCCACATCGGGAAGGCGACGACGTGCATGCCGTAGGACAGGCGCTCGAGACGCGCGGCAGCGGGCAGCTTGGTCCAGAAGGAGCCGGGGCCGGCCTTGTCGCGCACGAGGTAGAGCGCGGCGAGCACGGCGCCGACGATGGACAGGCCGGTCGCGAGGGTCGCGATGGAGACGTGGATGACGAGCCAGTACGAGTCGAGGCTCGGGACGAGCTCGGCGGCCTCGGTGTACCAGATCGTGCCGGCGAGCCACAGCAGCAGCGTCACCGGCGCGAGGACGAAGAGCCCCAGCCAGTGCATGCCGCGACGCAGCGGGCCGATGCAGTAGACGAGCATGGCGAAGAAGGCGCCCGCGACGGAGAACTCGAAGAGGTTGCCCAGCGGCGCCCGGTCGACGGACATGCCGCGCAGCACGAGCGAGACGAGGAGCAGCGCGGTGCCGAGGTAGGACAGGGTGCTGCCGATGCCGGCGCCCTTGCGGGCCCGCTCGGGGTCGCCCTGGGGTGCCGCGGCGTCGTCGACCGTGGTCCCGTCGTCCGCACCCACGGACCCGGTCGCCGGGCTCGTCGCGACCGACCCGCCGGAGACCGCGGCGACGCGCTCGGCGCGCGCACGCGCCCGCTCGGCGGCGGCCTGCTCGTCGGCGTCCAGCGTCTCGTCCTCGCGCTCGGAGGCGGGGACCGCCCCGGCGAGGTAGACGGCGTACGCGATCATCGCCAGGGACAGCACCCCGACGGCCGAGTACAGCGCGTAGTTGGCGTAGGTGGCCAGCACTTCGTTCGTCATGACGTCCTCGATTCTCCCACCGACGCCGGGGTGCGGTCACCCTCGTCGTCGAAGCTGCTGCCGAGCTGGTCGGCCAGGTCGGAGACGACCCGGGCCAGCCGGTCGTCGTCCCCCTTCGTCATCGCGCCGAGATGGAGCACGCTGCGCCCGTCACCGGCGGGCACGACCCGCGCGAAGACGCGGCGGCGCCGCAGCGTGAGCGAGGTGATGAGACCGAGCAGCGCGACGACCGAGCTGCCGAGCACGAGCCCCTTGCCGGGGTCGTGCCGCACGGCGAAGCCCGCGAAGCGGTCCACCCGGTCGAAGGTGATCGAGCCGCGGTCGCCGGGCAGCTGGGCGGTCTCGCCGGGCTGCAGCCACAGCCGCGCGATGTCCTCGCTGTCGTCGTCGGGCGCGACCGGCGTCATCGCCTCGGTGTCGATGCTGAAGACCGACTGCGCCCCGCCCTGCGGGAAGAGCTCGCCCTCGTAGAGGCTCATCGCGAGCGCCGGGTTGCGCAGGTCGGGGAAGATCGAGATCGGGCCGTTCGTGTCGTCGACGACCGCGGTCGGCAGGAAGAGCCCGACGAAGCCGAGCTGCTCGGGCTGGGCCGCGCCGACCTTGATCGCACCGGTCGAGCGATAGCTGCCGTCCTGCGCGAGGAAGGGCGTCGCGCCCCGGTAGATGACCCTGCCGGCGTCGTCCTTGACCGTGACGACGGGCGCGTAGCCGTTGCCGAGGAGGAAGACCGTCGACTCGTCGAGCTCGAGCGGGTGGTTGACCTGCACGGTGTCCTTCTTCATCGCCCCGCCGAGCCGGTCGGCGTAGGTGACCTCGGCCGAGAAGGCGCGCGGCATGCCGATCTGGCTCTGGTGGTCCTCCTCGAAGCGCGCCGACATCTGGTCGACGGTGAGCTCGAAGGGGGTGAGCGAGGACTCGTCGACGAGCGGGCCGGGGGCCCAGGTGTCGTAGCGGGTCACCGTGCTGACGAAGGACTCGCCCTCGGGCACGACGATGTCGGCGCGCCAGCCGTAGAGGTGGCCGATCGCCAGCCCGACGATGAGGGTCAGCAGGGAGCCGTGGAAGGCGAGGTTGCCGATCTCCTTGACGTACCCGGACTCGGCCGAGATCGTCTGGTCGTCGTGCCGGGCCACGCGGTAGCGACGGCGGCGAAGGGCGCTCGCGGCCGCGTCGAGCGCGGCGGGCACGTCCTCGTCGCGCACGACGAGCGCGTCGTGGGCGTCGAGCCGCTCGAGCCGCCGCGGGGTGCGCGGCGGGCGGCCGCGCAGCTGCCGGGCGAGGGTGAGCGTGCGCGGCACGATGCAGCCGACGAGCGAGGTGAAGAGGAGCAGGTAGATCGCCGAGAACCACGGCGAGGAGTACACGTCGAAGGCGTAGAAGCGGTCGAGGACCGGCCCGGCCTCGGGGTGGCGCTGGATCCACGCCGCGGTCTGCGACGGGTCGAGCGAGCGCTGCGGGAACATCGAGCCGGGCACGGCGCCGATGGCGAGCAGGAGGAGCAGGAAGAGCGCGGTCTTCATGCTCGTCAGCTGCCGCCAGGCCCATCGGGCCCATCCGACCGGTCCCAGCCGGGGCTGGGTGACGGGCTGCCCGGACGTCTTCTTCGCGCCGCGGGTCGTGGGGTCGGTCGTCGTCACAGGATCACCTCGAAGCCACTGATCCACCGGGACTGGAGCCACACGGTGATCGTCGTCCACCAGCCGGTGACGAGCAGGACACCCACGGCGAGCAGCAGCAGCCCGCCGACGACCTGGATGGCGCGCAGCCGCGGTCGCAGCCACGCGGAGACCGAGCCCCAGCGCTCGTAGGCGCCGGCGACGAGGACGAAGGGGAGCCCGAGCCCGACGCAGTAGGCGATGGCGAGGACGACGGCGCGGCTGGTGCCGGCGTCGCCGGTCAATGAAAGGGTGAGCACGGCGGCGAGGGTCGGCCCGACGCAGGGCGCCCACCCGAGACCGAAGATCGCGCCGAGGAGCGGGGCGCCGGCCAGGCCCGTGGCCGGCTTGATCGGCAGGCGCACGGTGCGCTGGCTGCCCGCGCCGAGGAAGACGAGCGCCATGACGATGACGACCACCCCGCCGATGCGGGTGAGCAGCTCGCGGTTCTCGACGAGCGCGCGACCCGCGGTCGCGACGAACATCGCGGTGAGCACGAAGACGACGGTGAAGCCGGCGACGAAGAGGACCGCGCCGAGCATCATCCGGCGGGTGGAGCGCCGCTCGAGGGAGACATCGGACAGGCCCGTGACGTAGCCGAGGTAGCCGGGCACGAGCGGGAGCACGCACGGGCTGGCGAAGGAGACGAGCCCGGCGAGCGCCGCGACGAGCGCGGCGAGCGGGAGCGCGCCGCTCTCGACGGCGCCGGACGGATTCATGCCGGGGTCACCCCTTCGCGCCCTCGGCGAGGACGTCGTCGACGAGACCGGTGAGGGTCGACTCGGTCGTCGCGCCATTCACCACCGCGGCGACGCGACCCTGACGGTCGAGGACGGCGGTCGAGGGCGTCGCCTTGAGGTATCCCTGCATGTCGATGGCGGAGCGGCCGCTCTTGTCGAAGACCGACGGCCAGGTGAAGCCCCACACGTCGGCCTGGGCCTTGCCCGTGTCGACGGAGGGCTCGCGGAAGTTGATGCCGACCATCTGCACCGGCTTCTTCGCCTTCTTGTAGCGCTCGGCGACGGCGACGAGGTGCGGGGCCTCGCGCTCGCACGGCCCGCACCAGCTCGCCCAGGAGTTGACGACGACGACCTCGCCGCGGTGGTCGGCCATGGAGAAGGGCTTGCCGTCGAGGGTGTCGCCCTGGAGCTCGACGGGTTCCTTGCGGTCACCCTCGGCGCGCACGACGATCGAGCCGTCGCCGGCGATGTAGCCCGCATCGGGGTTGGCCTTGGCCTGCTCGGCGACGGAGTCGGCGTCGGAGCAGGCGCCCAGGCCCACGGCGAGGGCGCCGGCGGCCAGGGCCGCGGTGAGGCGGCGGGTCGTGCGGGACATCATGCTCCGGGCAGCTTCTCGGCGTGGACGTAGAGGTGGGCGGCGGGCTCCGAGTACTCGACGGACTCCAGCTCGTCACCGACGTAGGTGAGGGTCGTCAGCGAGGCGAGGTTGCACTCGCGGCGTCGCGGGTCGTGCCACAGGCGTTCGCCGCGCATCGCGCTGCGGATGGTCCAGATCGGCAGCTGGTGGCTGACGACGAGCACCTCGCGGCCGCGGGCGTGGTCACGCGCGTCCTCGATGGCCTCGGTCATCCGCTTCGCGATCGCCTTGTAGGACTCGCCCCAGGTGGGCTTCGTGGGGTCGCGCATCCACCACCAGCGGCGCGGGTCGAGGAGCAGACGCTTGCGGAAGCGGCGTCCCTCGAACTTGTTGCCAGCCTCGATGACCCTGGGGTCGACGACCGCCGTGAGGCCGTGGCGCTCGAGGGTCGGCGCGGCGGTCTCCGCGGTGCGCACGAGCGGGGAGTGCACGACGAGGCCGATGTCGGCGTCGGCGAGGTGGTCGCCGACGACGCGGGCCATCTCGTGGCCCAGCTCGGAGAGGTGGAAGTCCGGCAGGCGCCCGTAGAGGATCTTCTGCGGGTTGAAGACCTCGCCGTGGCGCAGGAGGTGGACGACGGTGCGCTCGGTGCCACCGGTGCCGGTGCGGTGCGCGGCGGCGACACCGGCGGCCGCCTCGGCGGCGGCCTGCTCGGCGGCCTGCTCGCTCTCGCGCAGGACGGGGACGTCGGTCCCGGACTCCGGGGTCGCCTCGGGGTCGTCGAAGGGGGTGCCCTCGGCCGGCCGGGGGTCCTGCGGCGTGGTCATGACCTGGATTGTCGCAGGCGCACCTGGGTGCTCGGTGAGCCCCCGGGTCCGACGTCCCACCCGCCCCAGGTTTCTCGGGTCACCCGATAAACCCCGCCTTTGCAGGAGTAAGAGACTCGGGCGAACCCGACGAAAGTCTTGCTGAGCACCGATCCTCCGACCCCTGCGGGGCACGCCAGGCTCAGTAGCGTGGGTAACATGCCCATCGCGCTGGAGAACGTCGGGATCGCCGTCCGGGACCTCGAGGAGGCGATCGCCTTCTTCACCGACCTCGGTCTGAGCCTGCTCGGGCGCGACGAGGTGAGCGGCGAGTGGGCCGACACGGCGGTCGGCCTCGACGGCAACCACGCCCGGATCGCGATGCTCCAGACGCCCGACGGCCACGGGCGGCTCGAGCTCTTCGAGCACATCCATCCCGAGCCGGTCGAGACCGAGCCGACGCAGCCGCACGAGATCGGCATGCACCGCGTCGCCTTCACCGTCGACGACATCGACGAGTCCCTGGCGGTCGCGGCCCGGCACGGGTGCCACCCGCTGCGCGACGTCGCGACCTACGAGGACGCCTTCCGGCTCACCTACCTCCGCGGCCCGAGCGGGATCATCGTCATGCTCGCCCAGGACCTCACGAAGGGGGACCCGCCTCAGGCGCCGAGGGTCGAGTCGTAGAGGGCCTTCTTGCTCAGACCCGTCTCGGAGGCCACCTGCGCGGCGGCCTCCTTGCGGCGCACTCCCTGGGCGACGAGCTCGGCGACCCGAGCTGCGCCGTCCTCGATCGTCGCCGCCACCGCCGCGGGGTCGACGCCCTGGACGACGACGGTGATCTCGCCGCGGGCGCCCTCGACCGCCCACTGCGCGAGGTCGGCGAGGCCACCCCTTCGCACCTCCTCGTAGGTCTTCGTCAGCTCGCGGCAGACGGCGGCCGGGCGGTCCGCCCCGAGCACCTCGGCCATCGTCGTCAGGGTTGCGGCGAGCCGGTGGGGCGCCTCGAAGAAGACCATCGTGCGGCGCTCGGTCTGCAGCTCGGAGAGCGTGCGGCGCCGCTCCCCCTCCTTGCGCGGGAGGAAGCCCTCGAAGCAGAAGCGGTCGACTGGCAGCCCCGACACGGCGAGCGCCATGAGGACCGCGCTCGGCCCGGGGACGCAGGTGACCGGCAGGTCGGCGGCGGCGCACGCCGCGACGACCCGGTACCCGGGGTCGGAGACCGAGGGCATGCCCGCGTCGGTGACGAGGACGACGCGCTCCCCCTTCGCCACCGCGTCGAGCAGGTCCGAGGTCCGCGACGCCTCGTTGTGCTCGTGATAGCTGACGACCCGGCCGCGCGGGGTGACGTCGAGGGCGGCGCACAGGCGGCGCAGCCGGCGGGTGTCCTCCGCGGCGACGACGTCGGCACCCGCGAGCTCCTCGGCGAGGCGGGGCGCGGCGTCGCGCGGGTCGCCGATCGGGGTCGCAGCGAGGATCAGGGGCATAGCAGCAGTCTCGCCTACGATGCGGCCCATGGATCGCGTCGGCTCTGTCGCGGGTCGACGCGCCTCCTCCGCGGGTCGACCCGGGCCTGACGCGGCCCGCCTGCAGGACCTGCGCACCCGCCTGCTCGGCCTGCTGCCCACCTGGGACTCGCGCCGCGAGCGGCTGCTCGGCTGGTGGGGGCCGCTGACCTTCGCCGTCCTCGGCGGCATCCTGCGCTTCTGGCGGCTCGACCGTCCCCACCAGCTCGTCTTCGACGAGACGTACTACGTCAAGCAGGGCGTCTCGATGCTGCAGTACGGCACCGAGATGCGCTGGAAGGGCGAGGGCGACGTCGTCGACCCGCTCTTCACGGCCGGCACGCTCGACGTCTTCCGCTCGACCGAGGGCGACATGGTCGTCCACCCGCCGGTGGGCAAGTGGGTCATCGCCTTCGGCGAGTGGATCTTCGGCTCGACGAGCTCGTGGGGCTGGCGCTTCTCGGTCGCCCTGCTCGGCACGATCTCGATCGTCATGATCGGGCGGATCGCGCGGCGCCTCTTCGCGAGCAGCTTCCTCGGGACGGCGGCGGCCTTCCTCACCGCCTTCGAGGGGCACCACTTCGTCCACAGCCGGACGGCGCTGCTCGACATCGTCCTCATGTTCTTCGTGCTCGCGGCCTTCGGGGCGCTGCTGCTCGACCGCGACTGGTCCCGCGAGAGACTCGCCAGGGTGGTCGCGTCGGCACCCGCCGGCACCCGGTGGCGGCTGGGGCCGATGCTGTGGTGGCGCCCGTGGCGGCTCGTCGCGGCCCTCATGCTCGGCCTGGCGACCGGCACGAAGTGGTCTGGCCTGTACGTCTTCGCCGCCTTCGGCCTCATGACGCTCTTCTGGGACATCGGCGCCCGCCGCGCCGTCGGCGTGCGGCACTGGATGGCCGGCGGGGTGCTCAAGGACGGCGTCCTCGCCGGCGTCTCGATGACGCTCGTCGTCCTCGCGACCTATCTCGCGAGCTTCGTCGGGTGGTTCCGCAGCGACGTCAGCTACGGGCGGCACTGGGCGGCCGACAACCCCGGCCAGGGCGTGACGTGGCTGCCGGAGTCGCTGCGCTCGCTGCTGCACTACCACCACGAGATCCTCACCTTCCACAACGGGCTCACCTCTCCGCACACGTACGAGAGCAACCCGTGGTCGTGGATGGTGCAGTCGCGCCCCACCTCCTTCTTCTACGAGTCGAAGGGGGCGGGAGACATCGGCTGCGAGGTCGAGAAGTGCTCGAAGGCGATCACCTCGCTCGGCTCCATCTCGATCTGGTGGGTCGCGACCGCCGCGCTGCTCGTGCTCGTCGTCGCCTGGGCCATGCGCAGGGACTGGCGGGCCGGTGCGATCCTCGCGGGCTTCGTCGGGGGCTGGTTCCCGTGGTTCTTCATCCAGCACCGCACGATCTTCACCTTCTACACGATCTCCTTCGAGCCCTTCGTCGTGCTCGCGGTCGTCTACCTGCTCGCGATGCTCGTGCCGCCCGCCGGGGCGAGCGAGCGGCGCCGGCAGGTCGGGTACGCCCTCATCGGCGCCTACGCCCTGCTCGTGCTCGCGAACTTCGCCTTCTACTGGCCCGTGTGGACCGCCCAGGTCATCCCCTACGAGCACTGGCAGTGGCGGATGTGGTTCCCCAGCTGGGTCTGAGGTGTCAGACCTCGCTCGTAGCCTGGCGGCATGCTCCTCATCGACCGTGACGCCACCGGGCCCGACGCACCGCAGCACGTCGTGCTCTCGGCCTCGGACCTGCGCGCCGCGACGGCCTGCGAGCACGCCCTGCTCGCCGAGCTCGACGTGCGCACCGGCCGCTCCCCCGAGGTGCGCCGCGAGGTCGACCCCGTCGTCGAGCGCGCGGCCGAGCTCGGCACCGCCCACGAGCAGCGTCATCTCGCGGCGCTGAGCCGGGCCCACCCCGGCGCGGTGCGGGGTGCGACCGCCCCCGAGCGCACCCCCGCCGGCTACGCCGCCGGGATGCAGCAGACCCTCCAGCTCATGGCCGACCCCGCCGTGCGCGTCATCCACCAGGCCTGCGTCTACGACGGCGACTTCCTCGGCTTCGTCGACTTCCTCGTCCGTGAGGACGACGGGTCCTGGGTCGTCGTCGACGCGAAGCTCGCCCGCAGCGAGTCCGTCACCGCCCTGCTCCAGACCGGCGCCTACGCCGAGGTCCTCGGCGCGGCCGTCGCCGCGCTCGACGGGGTGGGGCTGGCCCCCTTCGTCCGCCTCGTCCTCGGCGACGACGAGGTGAGCGACACCCGGCTCGCCGACCTGCTGCCCGTCGTCCGTGCACGGCGCGAGCGGCTCGCGGACGTCGTCGGCGCCCACCTGCGCGACGACGGCCCGGTGCGGTGGGGCGACGAGCGCTGGGAGGCCTGCCTGCGCTGCGAGCACTGCACCGCCGAGCTCGAGGCCCGCGACGACGTGCTCCTCGTCGCCGGGGTCCACGTCGAGCAGCACGGCCAGCTCCTCGCGGCCGGTGTGCGCACCGTCGCTGACCTCGCCGACCTGCCTCAGGGCACCGTCGTGCCGGGCATGCGACCCGAGCGTCTCGACGCCCTGCGCGAGCAGGCGCAGCTGCAGCGGGTGGCGGCCGAAGGGGGCGACCTCCCCTTCGCGGTGCACCACCCGCAGGGCCTGGCCGCCCTGCGCACGGAGAGCGACGGCGACGTCTTCTTCGACTTCGAGGGCGACCCGATGTGGCACGTCCCCGGGTCGGGCGACTGGGGGCTCGAGTACCTCTTCGGGTGCCTGTGGGTCGAGGACGGCATCGAGCGCTACCGCGGCTTCTGGGCCCACGACCGCGTGAGCGAGCGGCAGGCGCTGCTCGACTTCCTCGACTGGCTGCAGGAGCGTCGCCGGACCTGGCCGGAGCTGCACGTCTACCACTACGCCGACTACGAGCGGGCAGCCCTGCTGCGTCTGTCTGCCCGGCACGCCGTCGGCCAGGAGGTCGTCGACGGTCTGCTCGCCGACGGGGTGCTCGTCGACCTCTACCCGGTCGTGCGCGCCGCGGTGCGGGTCGGCTCCTCGTCGTACTCGATCAAGCGTCTCGAGCCGCTCTACATGGAGCGCGGCGAGGACCGCGACCACGAGGGCGTGACCGGGGGTGCGGACTCGATCGTCGAGTACCACCGCTACACCCAGGCCGTGCTCGACGGCGACACCGCGCTCGCCGCGAGCCGGCTCGAGGACATCCGCCAGTACAACGAGTACGACTGCCTCTCGACGCTGCGGCTGCGCGACTGGCTGCTCCGGCAGGCGCGGGAGCACCGCGTCGAGCCCCAGCCCGGGCGTGCGAAGCCCGACCCGGACACCGCGGTGCAGCCCGTCAACCCGCTCGAGGTGGCGCTCCGCGAGCTCGCCGGCGAGACCCCGCCCGAGCAGCGCACGCCGCAGCAGCAGGCCGTCGCCATGCTCTCGGCCGCCGTCCAGTACCACCGCCGCGAGGACAAGCCCTACTGGTGGGGCCACTTCGACCGGCTCGAGGCCCCGCCGGAGCAGTGGGCACGTGGCACCGACGTCGTCGTCGTCCGCGAGGCCGAGACGGTCACCGGCTGGGCCCAGGGCACGAGCGGCAACCCCCGGCGCACGGTCCGCGTGCTCGGTGAGGGCAGCGGCATGCGCGCCGGGGTCGGCAGCAAGGTCCTCGCCGTCTACGGGCCGGACCGCCCCGAGTGCCTCGCCAAGGAGGACCTGCCGCACGGGTGTCGCGACATGACGGTGCTCGCCCAGGAGGAGCGGGTCGACCCCGAGACCGGCGAGGTGCTCCTCGAGCTCGTCCTCGTCGAGGTCCTGCCCAAGGACGCCGACCCCTACGACGACCTGCCGATCGGTCTCGGCCCGTCCGCGCCCCCCGGCACGGCCACCATCGCCGCGGCGATCGCCGAGGTGGGCCAGGGCGTGCTCGCCGCCGGCGGCGTCGGCACGGGCGCGGGTGACGACACGACGACGCCGACCCTCGGGCGCTCGGCACTCGACCTGCTGCTGCGGCGCCCGCCGCGGCTGCGCGACGGCTCGGCCCTGCCCGCCGGCGGCACCCCGATCACCGACATCCGCGACGCCCTGCTCGCGATGGACGACTCCTACCTCGCCGTCCAGGGGCCTCCCGGCACCGGCAAGACCTACGTCGGCAGCCGCGTCGTGCGCGACCTCGTGCTCGAGCACGGATGGCGCGTCGGGGTCGTCGCCCAGAGCCATGCCGCGGTCGAGCACCTGCTCGGCTGCGTCGTCGCCGCGGGGGTGCCCCGCGACCAGGTGGGCAAGGCTGCGCAGGGGGGCCGGGCCGCCCAGGGCGAGGAGTCGAGCCACACCACGCTGCCCAAGGACGGGCACGCCGCCTTCGCCGCCGCTCACGCAGCCGCCGGGCGGGGCTACGTCATCGGCGGGACGACGTGGGACCTCACGAACACCAAGCGCATCGAGCGCCGTCAGCTCGACCTCGTCGTCGTCGACGAGGCCGGGCAGTTCGCGCTCGCGCCGACCATCGCGTGCTCGGCAGCCGGTGCGCGGCTGCTGCTCCTCGGCGACCCCCAGCAGCTCGGTCAGGTCAGCCAGGGCTCGCACCCCGAGCCGGTCGACCGTTCCGCCCTGGGCTGGCTCCTCGGCGACCGCGCGACGATCCCCGCCGAGCACGGGTACTTCCTCGCGACGACCTGGCGGATGCATCCCGAGCTCACCGAGCACGTCTCGCGGCTCGCCTACGACGACCAGCTCGGCTCCCACGAGGCGGTGACGACGGCCCGCTCGCTCGAGGGCGTCGAGCCCGGTCTCCACGTCGTCGAGGTCGACCACCTCGCGTGCCGCACGAGCTCGCCCGAGGAGGCCGCGGCGGTCGTCGACCTCGTCCGCTCACTCGCCGGGCGGGCCTGGGCCGACGAGCACGGCACTCGGGCGCTCACCCCAGGCGACGTCATCGTCGTCACGCCCTACAACCACCAGGTGCGCACCCTGCGCGGCATCCTCGAGGCGGCCGGCCTGGCCGAGGTCGAGGTCGGCACGGTCGACAAGTTCCAGGGCCAGGAGGCCCCGGTCGCGGTGCTGTCGATGGCGGCGTCGTCGGCGCACGACGTGAGCCGCGGCCTGCGCTTCGTGCTCGACCGGCACCGCCTCAACGTCGCGATCTCGCGCGGGCAGCACGCCGCGTACGTCGTGCTGTCGCCGCGCCTGCTCGACGCCGCACCGCGCACCCCCGGCGAGCTCCGCTCGCTCGGCGCCTTCATGGGTCTGGTGCAGGCCGGAAGCCGCCGAGCGCTCGCCGTCTGAGCGCGGGGCTCCGGCCGCCCGCGCGTCCGGGAGCGGTCCGCCGACGGTCGTGGGACGCTTCGAGCGGACCCGGGCCGGCCGGGCCGTCGACGAAGGGATGCCCCGTGCTCGCCATCGGACTCGTGCTCGCGGCGGTCGCCGCCCTCATCCACGTCTACATCTTCGTCCTCGAGTCCCTGCAGTGGACCGGTGACGCGGCGCGGCGCACCTTCGGCATCGAGAGCCCCCAGGTCGCCGAGATCACCAAGCCGCTGGCCTACAACCAGGGCTTCTACAACCTCTTCCTCGCCATCGAGATCGCGCTGGGCATCGTCCTCGTCGTCGCCGACCAGCGCGCGGTCGGCCTCACCCTCGTGCTCGTCGGCACCGGCTCGATGGTCGCCGCCGGGCTGGTGCTCATGCTCTCGGACCGCACGAAGACCTCGGCCGCGCTCAAGCAGCTGCTGCCGCCCTTCCTCGCGATCCTCGCGATCGTCGTCGCCCAGCTCGCCTAGCCCTCGTCGACCCGGGCTCGCACGGCATGCGCCGCTCGCCCCGGACGCCCGCACGTGCTCCGGCACTCGCCGTGAGCGACCCTGGACACGGCTCACGAGCGCTTTGACTTCAAGTACTCGAAGTTCTTAGCGTCGTCATCTGTGAGCACGACGACCGAGCGCGAGTACACGATCAAGGAGGCGGCGGCCCTCACCGGTCTGCCCGCGAGCACCTTGCGGTACTACGAGTCCATCGGCGTCATCGACCCCGTGCGCCGCGGCGAGAGCAGCGGTCACCGGGTGTACGACGACGCCGACCTCGACCAGCTCACCTGGGTCGCCTGCCTCGCGGCGACGGGCCTGTCCGTCGCCGACATGAGGACCTACGTCGCCAACGGGCGCCTCGGCCCCTCCGCAGCCGCGGAGCAGGCCGAGCTGCTCGCCGAGCAGCAGCAGCGCCTCGCCCGCGAGGCGGAGGCCATCGCCCTTCGCCAGCGCTACGTCGCCCTCAAGGTCGACTACTGGCGTGCGGTCCAGGCGGGCGACGACGCCCGCGCCGCCGAGCTCTCCACGCGGGCCAGGGCTCTCGCCGACGACCTCACGCGCGTCGGCCGGTCCTGACCCCCTTCGTCACCCCCATCCCCACCCCGAGAACCGAGGACACACCCATGCAGGTCAACGCCTACGCCGCGCCCGCCGCCGGCGAGCCGCTCGTCCCCACGACGATCGAGCGCCGCGAGGTCGGCGCGAACGACGTGCTCATCGACATCGAGTACGCCGGCATCTGCCACTCCGACATCCACACCGTCAACGGCGACTGGGGCCCGCAGGCCTTCCCGCTCGTGCCGGGCCACGAGATCGTCGGCATCGTCCGCGAGGTCGGCTCCGACGTCAGCACCCACGCGGTCGGCGACCGCGTCGGGGTCGGCTGCATGGTCAACTCCTGCGGCCGCTGCGAGAACTGCACCAACGGCGACGAGCAGTACTGCGTCGAGGGCAACGTCGCCACGTACGGCGCGACCGATCGCGACGGCACGATCACCCAGGGCGGCTACTCCACCCACGTCGTCGTCGACGCCGACTTCGTCCTCAGCGTGCCCGAGGGCCTCGACCCCGCCGCCGCGACCCCGCTGCTGTGCGCCGGCATCACCACCTACGCGCCGCTGCGCAAGTGGGGCGTCGGCCCGGGCTCGAAGGTCGCCGTCGTCGGCCTCGGCGGTCTCGGCCACATGGCCGTGAAGATCGCGCATGCCCTCGGCGCGCACGTCACCGTGCTCTCCCAGTCGCTGAAGAAGCAGGAGGACGGCCTGCGTCTCGGCGCCGACGAGTACTACGCGACCTCCGACGAGACGACCTTCGAGGACCTCGCCGGCCGCTTCGACCTCATCATCAACACGGTGAGCGCGAAGATCGCCATCGACTCCTACCTCGGCCTGCTCGCCGTCGACGGCACGATGGTCAACGTCGGCGCCCCGCCGGAGCCGCTCGAGGTCAACGTCTTCTCGCTCATCGGCGGCCGTCGCTCCTTCGCCGGCTCGATGATCGGCGGCATCGCCCTCACCCAGGAGATGCTCGACTTCTGCGCCGAGCACGGCATCGGCTCCGACATCGAGGTCATCGAGGCCGCGAAGGTCAACGAGGCCTACGAGCGCGTCCTCGCCTCGGACGTGCGCTACCGCTTCGTCATCGACGCGAAGACCCTCGCCTGATCCAAACCCCCGAGCGCCCCGCCCGACACCCGTCGGGCGGGGCGCTCGTCTGCGTCCGGGCGGGCGAAGGGGTGGTCACAGGTCGAGCAGGCGACTCTGGTCGATCTCGATGTCGTGCAGGACGAGACGACTGCGGCACTCGCGCACCCCGTGCTCGCGCTTGAGCACGTCGACGACCCCCTCGAACTCGGTCGCGTCGACGCAGACCACCCGGATCTGGAAGTCGTACTCCCCCGTGAGCCGGCTGCCCGAGACGACCTGGGGCACCTCGTGCACGCCGTCCTCGAAGACCGAGCGCTCCATGCCCTCGCGCAGACGGATGTCGCTGATCATGACGAGCTGGCGACCGAGCGCGGAGGGGTCGAGCTCGGCCCGGTAGGCCTTGACGACGCCCGAGGTGCGCAGCCGCCGGACCCGCTCGGAGACGGTGTTGGCCGACAGCCGTACCGCGCGCCCGAGGTCGTGGTAGGTCGTGCGGGCGTCCTCGTGGAGCAGGCGCAGCAGGCGGCGGTCGATGGCGTCCATACGGGCCATGGTCGCAGGATCCGTGGTCATGTGCGTCAATCACCGCAGATACCTCGGCACAGCGGGGTGTGGGACCCAGAGGTCCGCACCACCTGAGGCACCATCCGTGGAAGCGTCAGAGGACGTGGAAGCACTCCTCCTCCGTCTCCTCTTCCCCCCGCTCACCGTCCTGCTCGCCGGCTGGGCCCAGCACCGCCTCGGCCCGCGCCGCTCGGGCCAGCTCATCGGGCTGCCGCTCACCTCCGGCCCCTTCCTCCTCGTCCTCGCGTGGGGCGAAGGGGTGCCCGCCGCCACCGTCGCGGCGCGGGGCGTGCTCGCCGGCCAGCTCCTCGTCCTCGCCTTCGTCACGCTCTACGCGCTCGGGACCACCGCCACCTCACGACCTCTGCATGTCATGGCCTGCGTCGTGCCGACGCTCCTCGTCGTCGGTGCCGCGACCCACGCATGGACCGACCGAGCCCCCTGGGCGATCGCCCTCGTCGTCGTGCCGCTGGCGCTCCTCGCCCTGGCGCGGTGGCGCCCCGCCCCCTTCGCCGGCCGCGGTGAGCGGCCTCGAGACCACTCCCTCTCGACCACCGGCGGGCCGAGCGCCCGCGAGCTCACCGGCCGGGCCACGCTCACCGGCGTGCTCGTCGCGACGCTCGTCGCCTCCAGCTCGGTCCTCGGGCCGTCCCTGGCCGGGATCCTCGCGGCCGTGCCGCTCGTCGTCTCCGTCGTCGTGCCGGGCACTCACCGGCACGAAGGGGGAGCCCCCGCCCGGACTCTGCTGCGCGGCACCCTCGCCGTCGTGCCCGGCACGGCGACCTTCGCCGCCGTGGTCGCCGTGGCCATGGGTCCGCTCGGGGTGGGGACCGCGCTCGCCCTCGCACTGGCGTCGATGCTCCTCGTCAACCAGGCGGTGGGGAGGCTCGACCGCCTCCACCACCGCCCGTGCCGCTGACCTCGGCGGATCTCAGGGCACGAGGATCGCGCGCCCTCGCACCGCCCCCTGGTCCAGATCGGTGACCGCCTGCTGGAAGTCGTCGAGCGCGTACTTCTGCGTGTGCAGGGTGACCGCCCCCGAGGCGGCGAGCGCCATGAGGTCCTGCAGGTCGTTGTACGAGCCGACGAGGTTGCCGATGACGTTCTTCTCGCTCGAGACGAGGTCGATCGTCGGGACGTCGACGTTCTCGCCGTAACCCACGACGTGGTAGTCGCCGGCCTGGCGGGTCATCGCGATGCCCTCGGCGGTCGACCCGCCCTCGCCGACGAAGTCGACGACGACCTCTGCACCGACCCCGCCGGTGAGCTCGAGGACGGCCTCGACCTGAGACCCGTCGCCGAGGACCCCTTCGTGCGCGCCGATCTCCCGGGCCAGCGCGAGCGCCGCCTCGTTGCGGTCGACGACGACGAGCCGCGCCGGGCTGAGCGCCCGCAGCACCTGGATGCCGATGTGGCCCAGACCGCCGGCGCCGATGACGACGCACGTGTCGCGCGGGGTGAGACGGCGGGCCGCCTTCGCCGCCGCGTGGTACGCCGTGAGACCCGCGTCGGCGAGCGCGGCCACGTCGGCGGGCTCGAGGGAGTCGTCGATCTTCACGACCGAGCGGGCCGAGGTGCGCAGGTACTCCGCGTAGCCGCCGTTGGTGTCGATGCCCGGGAAGGCGCTCGTCTCGCAGTGCACGTCGTCGCCGCGCCGGCACGCACGGCACAGACCGCACGTGATGAGCGGGTGGAGGATCACCTTGTCGCGCTCGCGCACGTTGGTCACCGCCGAGCCGACGGCGTGCACCCACCCGGCGTTCTCGTGGCCGATCGTGTACGGCAGCGCGACCTGCGACTTCTCCGCCCACTGCCCCTCGAGGATGTGCAGGTCGGTGCGGCACACCCCCGCCCCGCCGATCCGCACGACGACGTCCCAGGGCCCGGAGGCCTCCGGCACCGGGACCTGCGTCATCTCGAGGTCTTGGTGGTAGCCGACGACCTGGACGGCTCGCATGCTGCTCATCGGGTGGGCTCCTTCACGGTGAGGGGGATGAGGTGGTGGTGGTCGCCCGGCTCGGCGCCGTCGAGCCGGGGGGTCTGGTCGGCGCCGGACCCGTCGTAGCGGGTGCGCAGCAGCCCGCGGCAGAAGTGGGCGTTGCCGTCGATGGAGACCCGGGTGGCGCGGGCCCGGCGCAGCGCCATCAGCACCGCGTCGGGGGCGTACCCGCGCCCGTCGTGGTCGACGAGGACGAGGGCGTCGTCGTCGAGGCTCAGACCGAGCGCCTCGCGCCGGCGGCGCAGGGCGTCGGTGGTCCGGCCCGGGGGCAGGTCACCGAGCCGGACCCTGCCGACGTCGCCCTCGCGAAGGGAGGGCTCGGCCCGGAGCAGCTCGGCGAGACTGCGCTCGGAGGCGGCGGTGTGCGCCTTGCGGCGGAAGACGGACCGCAGCCCCTCCAGGCTCTCCTCGGCCTCGCGCCCGAAGGTCCCGACGTAGCCCGCGTCGGCTGCGAGCCCGGCGTTGATGAGGGCCGAGTCGTGGTGGCCGTCGAGCTCGACGACGACGCGCTCGACCCCGTCGAGCGCGTCGAGCGCGTCCTTGGCGTCGGAGGCCATGAGGTAGGCGAAGCTCGGCGAGCAGAAGGACGTCGGCAGGCGCAGGTGGACGACGGCCGTGCCCTCCCCCACCTCTGCCGAGCGCACGAAGCCCAGGTCGGTGATCGGCTCGTCGAGCTCGGGGTCGAGCACCGTGCCGAGGGCTCGTCTCACGTCGTCGAGGGTGACCTCGCACCCCTTCGTCATGACGCTCACGTCACACGCTCGCGAGGTCGGCGGCCGACGGGTCGCGCGGGCCAGTCTCCGTCGCCCCAGCGTCCGGCAGCTGCAGCTCGGCGGGCACGTCGATGCCGTACATCTTCGCGGCGTTGAGACCGAGGATCTTCTTCTTCTGCTCGAGGGTGATCGGCGCGTACTCCGTCATGTCCTCGGGGATCTGGAAGTCGACGAAGGTCTCGACGAGCCACCGCGGCGTCCACAGCGCGTAGTCGCTGGAGAAGAAGATGCGGTCCTCGCCGATCCAGTAGAGGAGCTCGCCGATGATCTGCGCGAAGTAGCGCGGCCGGGTGTGCATGAAGGGCATGGCGACGGCGAGCCCGCCGTAGACGTTCGGCTCCTGGGTCGCGATCCAGCAGAAGTCCTCGAGGCGCGGCAGCCCGACGTGCTCGACGACGAAGTTGAGATCGGTGAAGTCGGTCGCCGCGTGATCGACGTCGGCGACGTCGAAGGCGTCCCGGTCGAGCGGGCGGATCGTCGGGCCCTTGTGGACGTGGACGTTCGTGATGCCGAGGGCACGGCACTCCTCGAAGTACTTGTACGCCCACGGGTCGTCGAGCTTCCACCCGCGCGACTCGCCGTGCCACTCGGCGGTGTAGAGCTTGACCCCCGTGAAGCCCATCCGCTCGTGGTCGGCCCGCAGCTGGTCGAGCCCCTGCTCGCCGTAGCGCGGGTCGAAGTTGTGGTTGTACGTCAGCTTGTCGGGGTGCGCCTGGGCCAGCCCGAAGGCCTCCTCGGTCTGCCCGAAGCCGCGGTGGTAGAACTCGGTGAGCGCGGCCGGCTGGAAGATCGCGTGGTCGACGTAGCCGTCCTCGAAGAGATCCTTCATGAGGCGGTCACCGCCCTGGTAGAGGTAGTCCTCGTAGCTCCACGTCTCGCTCTCGGGCGAGAGGTTGCGGTGGTAGTCGTAGAAGCAGTCGATGAACTGCTTGCCGTGCTCGTTGCGCAGGTTCTCCGGCCGCGCGTCCCACAGGGCGATGTGGGCGTCGACGATGAAGTAGCTCTCGCCGTCCTTGGTGTACATGGACCTCTCCTTCCCGCGACCTCGTCGTCGCGGACGGTGACCCCGACGTCGTCGTCTCGGGACGCCTCCGACGCTAGGCAGCCGGCGAAGGGGGCAGAAGGGGGTCCCCGTCTCACTTTGAGACACCCGCCCCCTCCGCTGGTCGAGGTGCGACGAGCCCAGCGAGGAGCCTCGAGACCACCTCCTTGATGGTCGAGGTGCGACGGAGGAGCCTCGAGACCACTCCCCTCGGCCCCTCGCGCGCCCCAGGTCCGAGGGCTACCGTCACCTCAGCGAAGGAGGTCGACGATGACCGCCGAGGACCACGTCGTGCCGCAGCGGGCGATGACGCGCGCGAAGGGGGATCCCGTCGCGCCCTCGCACCGCCTGCTCGCCTCCTGGCGACGCAGCGAGGAGTACGGCGTGCCGCTCGACGGCGTCGACCCGGCCTGGGCGGGCTCGATCTCGACCGACTCCCTCTTCTACGAGTGCGGCCAGGCGGTCCTCGCCGGGCTGCACAAGACGCTCGTCGACGAGCCGCTCAGCCTCATGCTCACCGACGCCGACGGGCTCGTCCTCGACCGGGTCTCCGGCGACACCTCGCTCCTGCGGGCGCTCGACCGCGTGCACCTGGCACCCGGCTTCGCCTTCTCGGAGCGCCACGCGGGGACCAACGGGCTGGGCATGGCCCTGGCCGACCGCACCCCCTCCCTCGTGCGCGCCGAGGAGCACTACAGCGCCGGCCTGGCGATCTACACCTGCGCCGCGGTGCCCGTGCTCAACCCCGTCACCGGCGACCTCGAGGGCTGCGTCAACCTCACGACGTGGTCGCGCTCCTCCGCCGGCCTGCTCCTCGCGCTCGCGGAGTCGGCGGCGACCTCGAC
The DNA here is from genome assembly GCF_003721155.3 of Janibacter melonis. Classification (NCBI taxonomy): domain Bacteria; kingdom Bacillati; phylum Actinomycetota; class Actinomycetes; order Micrococcales; family Intrasporangiaceae; genus Janibacter; species Janibacter melonis. The sequence continues at coordinate 1,912,772 of NZ_CP044548.2, forward strand.
GAGCGCCCTCATGCTCGCCCGCTCCGGCGGTCACGCACCACGGCCACCGGCCCGCGGCGGGGTCTTCCGGGTGCAGCGAGCCCGTCTCGAGCCGGCCGCCGGCACCCTGCGCGCCATGTCGACGTCGTGGACGGAGGCGCAGGCCGCGACGACTCGCGCCCTGCACGACGGGCAGGTCGTCGCGGTCGTCGGCGAGCCCGGCTCCGGTCGGGCGACGCTCCTCGGCCAGGCCCTGCGGGCCGCGCACCCACGCATCCGCATCCTCAGCGCCGACGTCCCCGCCCCCGACGACGTCGAGGCCTGGTTGTCGTTGTGGACCCCCGAGCTCGCCAAGCCCGACACCGCGGTCGTCGTCGAGAACGTCGACCTCCTGCCCGCCTGGGCTGCGCAGGAGCTGTACGCCCGGGCGTCCTCGGCGGTCGCCTCGCGCTCGAGCGCGCCGGGGACCCTCACCTGGGCGGTCACCGCCCGCGACCTCGACTCGGTGCCCGCACCGCTCGCCGCCCTCGTCGGCACCGTCGTGCCGGTCCTCCCCCTTCGCGAGCGCCCCGACGACGTCCTCGCCCTCGCCCGCTGGGCCGCCCACCAGACCCGGATGCGCGAGATCGACCTCACCCCCGCCGCCGAGCGCGCGCTGCTCGCGCACGACTGGCCGGGCAACGCCGACGAGCTCGTCCGGGTCGTCCACGACGCGGCGACTCGTGCCGAGACCATCGACGTCCGGCACCTGCCGCCGGCCTTCTCCGCGTCCGGTCCCCGGCTCTCCCGTCTCGAGACGGTCGAGCGCGACGAGATCGTCCGCGCTCTTGCCGACCCCGGTCGCAGCGTCGCCGACGCGGCCGCCGAGCTCGGCATGAGCCGGGCCACGATCTACCGCAAGCTGCGCCACTACGGGATCCGCCGCCCGGGCTGACCGCCGCCGACCACCCCTTCGCGAAGGACAGAGAGGATCCGTCGATGTCGCTCCCCCGCCCCTACCCGCCGCCGACCTACGAGGCAGCCGAGGGCGAGGCGAGTGCGTGGCTGCGGCGCTCTGAGACCCCGCCGGAGATCAGCTACCGGGGCGGCGGGACGTGCGAGTACCTCGCGACCGGCGACCAGACAGATCACCGCTTCGGGCTCTACCGGTGGACCTTCGGCGAGAGCGAGTCCGGGCCCGACCCGCACTTCCACCGCTCGATCTCCGAGCAGTTCTACGTGCTCTCGGGCGAGGTGCGCCTCTACGACGGGCGCGCGTGGGTGACGGCCCGGTCGGGAGACTTCCTCTACGTGCCCGAAGGGGGCATCCACGGCTTCCGTGGGGCGGGGCCGGCCTCGATGCTCCTCATGTTCGCGCCCGGCGGCCCGCGCGAGGACTACTTCGAGACCCTCGCGCGGGGCGAGCCGATGAGCGAGCAGGAGCGCGCCGACTTCATGGACCGGCACGACACCTACTGGGTCTGAGCGGGTCAGCCCACCCGGCGGGCGCGCAGCACCGCGTCGGTCACGGCGATCTCCTCGCCGGTCTCGGGGTGCGCCTGGGTCCGCGGTCGCGCCGCGCAGACCTCGACATCGAAGCCCTCGGGCAGCGCGGGCGCGAGCTCCTCGGCGGTGAACATGAAGGTCGCGTGCCCGTGGCGCAGACCCGTGCTGAGGTCGCCGGGGTGGTGGCCGACGACGAGCAGGGTGCCGCCGGGGGCGACGGCCGAGGCCAGCCGGCCCACGACGTCGGGCATGCCGCCGTCGGGCAGGTGGAAGAAGTGCGAGGTGACGAGGTCCCACGTCTCGCCGCCCGGCTCGAAGGTCCGCACGTCGACACGACGGGTCTCGACGCGGTCGCCGACCCCGACCTGGGCGGCGTGCTCAGAGGTGCGGGCCAGCGCGGCGTCGGCGAAGTCGACGGCCGTCACCTGCCATCCCTGCTCCGCGAGCCAGATCGCGTCTCCCCCTTCGCCGCAGCCGATCTCGAGCGCGCGACCCGGCGTGAGCGACGGCGCCTCCGCGGCGAGCTGGGCGTTGGCCCGGCCGCTCCACACGCGGTCGCCCGAGTAGCGCTCCTCCCACGCATCCCGCTCGAAGAAGCCCTCCCGGCGCTGCGCCGCGGCCCGGGTCGCGTCCGCCGTGGCGAGCTCGGCGTTGATCCAGGCACCGACGCGCACGCCGTGGGCGGCGGAGGCGACGAGGATCATCGCGATGTCGGTGGCGTTGCCCGCGGCGAAGACGCCGGGCACGCTCGTCGCGCCGGTGGGCTCGACGGCGATGACCGAGCCGAGCTCGGTCCCGTGCATCTCGAAGGGGGTCGCCTCGATGCCGAGGGGGCGCAGGTAGTCGGTGCGCACGTGGGGCCTGCTGGCGACGACGACCGCGTCGCGCTCGAGGAGCGTGCCGTCCGCGAGGCGGAGGCCGACGAGGCGGTCCCCGTCGGAGACGACCTCCTGCGGGGTGCCGTGGACGACCCGCACCCCGATCGCGCCGACGCGCTCGAGCTCCTCGTCGGGGATCTCGACGCCGTCGTGCACGACGACGACGACGTCGTCGCTCAGCTGGCGGAAGAGCAGGGCCTGGTGACCGGCGAGCGGCGAGGTGGCGAGCACGGCGATGCGCCGGTCGCGGACCTCCCAGCCATGGCAGTAGGGGCAGTGCAGGACGTCGACGCCCCAGCGCTGCGCGAGACCGGGCACGTCGGGCAGCTCGTCGACGACGCCGCCGGTGACGAGGACACGGCGGGCCATGACCCGACGTCCGCCCTCGGTGGTCACGAGGAAGGCGTCGACCTCGCCGGAGACGGCGACGACGCGGTCGGAGAGGATCTCGACCCCGTACTGGGCGACCTCGGCGCGGCCGATCTCGAGCAGCTCGAAGGGGGAGACCCCCTCGCGCCCGAGGTAGTTGTGGGCGTGGTCGGCGGGGGCGTTGCGGGGCTCGCCGGCGTCGATCACGAGGACCGAGCGCTTCGAGCGGCCGAGCGCCATCGCGCCGCTGAGGCCGGCGGCGCCGCCGCCGATGACGACGACGTCGTAGGTCTGGGGGGTGGGGTTCTCGTCCATAGGACGATGGTGCGACCACTCTCGCACTTTTGACAAACATTCTTGCCGTCCTGGCAAACTAGGACGCATGACCGACGACGACGTGCTCCGCGGGGTCGGCCCCCGCCTGCGCCAGCTGCGCCTCGAGCGCGAGGCGACCCTCACCGATCTCGCCGAGGAGACCGGCATCTCGGTGAGCACGCTGTCGCGGCTCGAGTCAGGCCAGCGCAAGCCGACCCTCGAGCTCCTGCTCCCCCTGGCCCGCGCCCACCGGGTCGCGCTCGACGAGCTCGTCGACGCCCCCGAGACCGGCGATCCCCGCATCCGCTCCAAGCCGGTCGTCCGGCACGGCCGGACCTTCATCTCGCTGACCCGCCGACCCGGCGGGCTGCAGTCCTTCAAGATGGTCATGCCCGTCGAGACCAACCCGGCCCCGACGCTGCAGACCCACGAGGGCTACGAGTGGCTCTACGTCCTCAACGGCCGGATCCGCCTGCTGCTCGGCACGCGAGACCTCATGCTCGAGCCGGGCGAGGTGGTGGAGTTCGACACCCGCACCCCGCACTGGATCGGCAACCCCGGACCCGCACCCGCCGAGGTGCTGGCGATCTTCGGGCCCCAGGGCGAGCGGATGCACGTCCGCTCATGAGCGCTGCCTGACCGCCGCCGTGAGCGGCCAGAGACGACGAAGACCCCGGCCGATCCCGGCCGGGGTCTCACGCTGGTGGAGCTGAGGGGATTCGAACCCCTGACCTTCTCATTGCGAACGAGACGCGCTACCAACTGCGCCACAGCCCCAGGTGCAGCGGCAACGATAACCCAGCGTCCGGGCCCGGTCCAAACGGCTAGGCTCCGTCGGTCAGGGCGCTCGCGCCTCCCCCTTCGGCAAGGACGTCCATGCCCACGGACCACGAGCCGGATCCCGCCCAGACGGACGAGACCGACGCCACCCGCTCGCTGCGCCACCGCATCACCGAGGCCGTCGTCACTGCCCGGGAGCGCCAGGCCGGACCTCCCCCGCGACCGCTCGTCGTCGAGGTCCCCGCAGACGCGACCGCCGAGGCCGACCGCAGCCACGTGCCTCCGCTCGTGCGCGCCGCGAGCGAGTGGACGTGGCGCCTGCTGCTCATCGCCGCCGGCATCGCCGCGCTGATCTACCTCGTCGGTTTCCTGTCCGAGGTCACCTACCCGATCATCGTCGCAATCCTCCTCGCGGCGCTGCTCGAGCCGCTCTTCCGCCGACTCGCCTCCTTCATGCCGCGCGGGCTCGCCGCGATCATCACCGTCCTCGGCACGCTGGCGGTGATCGTCGGGCTCTTCAGCTTCGTCGTCAACCAGTTCGCCGCCCAGCTGCCGGACCTCGTCGGGCAGGTCGGCCAGGGCGTCGACCAGATCCGCACGTGGGTCCTCACGACCTTCAACCTCAGCAACAACGAGCTCACCGGCTACCTCGACCGGGCCCGCGAGAGCCTCGGTCAGAGCGAGGTCGGGACGCGGGCCGCGCAGGCCGGCCTCACCGTCGGGCACCTGCTGGCCGGCGCGGCGATCACGATGTTCGCCCTCTTCTTCTTCCTCTACGACGGCCCCCAGATCTGGGGCTGGGTCGTGCGCCTCTTCCCGCGCACCGTGCGCGCGAAGGCCATCTCCGGCGGTCGCATCGCGTGGGGCCAGCTGCAGGCCTTCACCCGCGCGACGATCCTCGTCGCGGCCGTCGACGCCCTCGGCATCGGCCTCGGCGCGCTCGCGCTCGGTGTCCCCTTCGCCTCCGGCATCGGGCTGCTCGTCTTCCTCGGCGCCTTCATCCCCGTCATCGGCGCGCTGCTGTCCGGATTCATCGCCGTCGTCCTCGCGCTCGTCGCGAAGGGCCCCGTCGTCGCGCTCATCATGCTCGGCGTGGTCGTCGTCGTGCAGCAGGTCGAGGCGCACCTGCTCCAGCCTCTGCTCCTCGGCCGCGCGGTCCGCGTGCACCCGCTCGCCGTCATCCTCGGCATCGCCGCCGGTGTCGTCGTCGGCGGCATCTTCGGCGCGCTCGTCGCCGTGCCGCTCATCGCGGTGCTCAACGCCGTCGGGCACCACCTGCTCGACCCGGAGCCGCCGGGCGTCGACGAGCCGGAAGACCTCCTCACGCCCGCGGAGCAGGCGGAGGTCGAGGAGGACGTCGACGAGAGCGAGGAGATGGCCCGCATCGAGCCCGGTGAGCGCGGCCCCTACGACACCTGAGGGAGGCCCCCTTCGCCCCCGCAGGTGGGGACGAAGGGGGGAGACAGACGAGTGGCCGCTACGCGAGATGCGTAGCGGCCACTCGTGCGTGACGGCGGGGTCAGCTGCCGACGGCGCGCTGCGGGGCGACGACGTCGTCGTCGATCGCGTCGAGGACCTGCGGGGTGTCCTCGGCCGGGGCGTCCTCGACGACCGGACGGGCGCCCGCACGGGCCTTCATCGTGTAGGTCGGGCGCGGGACCGGCACCGGCTCCCACGTGCCCTCGCGGTCGTCGACGACCGCTGCGGGCGCCTCGACCTCGGCGGGCTCGGTGGCGGGGGCGGCCTCGACCGGCGCGGAGACGTCGAAGGGGGCGTCCGTCGCGACGGTCTGCGACACGGCGGCCTCGGCGACGACGCGCTCGGGCTCGTCGACGACGACCTCGGTCGTGGTCTCGGCGTGCACGGGCGCGCGGCGCGGGGCCGGGCGACGCACGGGGGCGGCGGCCTCACGGGAGCGGCGACGGGCGAGGTGCTCCTCGCGACGACGCGCCTCGGCAGCCTTGACGTCCTGGCGCAGCCATCCGAAGGAGCCGAGCAGACCGACGAGCAGCAGGCCGGTGACGAGCCACGGCAGCGAGCCGAAGGCGGAGAAGAGGAGGGCGATCGGCAGGAGGACGAGGTGGCCGAGGAAGGCCAGACCGCGGACCTGGCGGGGGGCGTCGACGACGGCGGAGACGACCGCGAGACGGCCCGACCCCTCGTCCTCGAGCTCGGGCTCGTGCACGGGGGCCTCCGGGACGGTGACGGTGCGCTTGACGACGACCTCAGGTCGCGCCGCGCGGGCGGGCGAGACCGCGTAGGAGCGCGTGGGCTCCTCGGTCTGGCTCAGCCGGTGCGAGTCGAGGACGCGCATGGCGGCGGAGAACCGGTCGACGGAACGGACGGTCGCGAGGTGATCACGGCGGCGCACCCAGTACTGCACGAGATACGCAGCCCAGATCGCGACGACGACCACGAAGATGAGGCTGCTCGACTGCACGATCCGAACACTATGGAGGGCAAGGGCGCTCGTCGGTCAGGCCATCCGGTGTGTCGCGGATGTTGCCTGCTGTGAATCGTGGTGCGTGTGTGGTTTCGAGGCTCGCTGGCGCTCGCGCCTCAACCACCAAGGCAACTCGTTGCTGGTCGAGGTGCGACGAAGGAGCCTCGAGACCACCTCGACCAGCGATGGAGCCATTGCTGGTCGAGGTGCGACGAAGGAGCCTCGAGACCACCAGCGAAGGGGCGGTTTCGAGGCTCGCTGGCGCTCGCACCTCAACCAGCGAGCACCTCAGCGGGCGGGGACGCGGCGGGCGCCGACGCGGCCGAGGAGGCCGGCGGGCTCGAGCTCCTCGGCGGTGACGGCGAAGCTGCGGTGGTCGCGCCAGTCGCCGTCGATGTGCAGGTAGCGCTTGCGCAGGCCCTCGTCGCGCAGCCCGAGCTTGCGCACGACGGCGAGCGAGGCAGAGTTCTCCGGGCGGATGTTGATCTCGACGCGGTGCAGGCCGACGTCGCGCAGCACGTGGTCACCGGCGAGCGCGACCGCGGCCGGCATGAGCCCGCGCCCGGCGACGTCGTGGATGACCCAGTAGCCCATCGTGCACGAGCGGAAGGAGCCCAGGACGATCGAGCTGACATTGAGCTGGCCGACGATCTGACGGTCCACCTCGAGCACGAAGGGCAGGGCGGTCCCCCGTCGCGCGTCCGCCTCGAGCCGCCCGAGGTACTCGCGGAAGGCGACGCGCGGGGGCGAGGGCAGCGGCGAGGTCGCGTCCCACGGGCCGAGCCACGTCGCGTTGGCCGCGCGGGCGCCGAGGAACTCGCCCTCGTCACCGGGGCGAAGGGGGCGCAGCAGCACCCGCTCGCCCGCAGAGGTCTGCGCGGCGAGCCGCACCGGCCAGCGCACCGGCTCGGCGGGGCGGCGGCGCAGCCGGCTGACCAGCCGCGTCACGTCAGCTCGTGCCGACCCTGCAGGTGGGTGCCGTCGGGCACCTCGGCCGCGCCGTCGGCGACGACCTCGACGTCGCCCTCGCAGGTGACGTCGGACCCGAAGGTCACCTCGCCGTGCACGGCGAAGGAGGAGCAGCCCGCGAGCGAGGGCGAGCCGTGCGGCAGCAGCCGGTCGAAGTCGGCGATGTACTTGTAGTGGTCGTCGAGGTCGATCGCCGGGTCGGGCTGGTCGCTGAGACCGCGCACGAGCATGTCGTCGTCGAGCTCGAAGAGGTCGCTGCGCAGCAGGAGCAGCTCGTTCGTCGTCTTCACAGGCCGGAATCGGCTGCGCGGCACGCGGATCGCCTGGCTGCCCTCGAAGCGCTCGATCGCCGTGCCCATCGCCGACTCGACCTGGATGACCTTCGTCGAGGTCTTGTCGGTGGGGTCGACGGTCTTGCGGTTGATGACGATCGGCAGGCCGAGGACGCCGTCACTCGCCTCCATCCGCTCGGCGAGCGCGTCGACGCTCACCCAGAGGTTGTTCGTGTGGAACCACTGGTGACGACGGTTGTCCTGGAAGTAGTGGTCCTCGCCGTCGGCGACCATCGCGGTGTCGCGCAGGATGAGCCGACCGTCCTCCTTGCGGATCGCGAGGTGGCCGCCCTTGCGGTCGTTCGCCGTGCGGGTCGTCACCTCGGCGGCGTAGGGGACGTCCTCGCGGAGCAGCCACGCGGCGATGTCGGGGTCGCAGCTCGCGCCGAGGTTGTCGGCGTTGGAGAGGAAGACGTACTTGATCCCCTGCTCCTGCATCTGGGCGAGGATCCCCGACGCGGCGAGCGCGACGTAGACGTCGCCGTGGCCGGGCGGGCACCACTCGAGCGAGGGGTCGGCCGGCCACTCCACCGGGGCGAGGTCGTCGGTGCGCAGCTTCGGCTCGCGGCTCTGGATGAAGTCGAGGGGCAGCGACTGCTCGCGCAGCTGCGGGTACTGCTCGAGCAGCTCGAGGGACTGCTCGTGGGTGCGGAAGGAGTTCATGAGCAGCAGCGGCGGGCGCACGCCGTAGCGCTCGCCGAGCGCGATGATCTGCCGGGCGATGATGTCGAGGAAGGTCAGCCCCTCGAGCGCCACGAGCGCGGTCTTCGGGCCGGACATACCCATGCTCGTGCCGAGCCCGCCGTTGAGCTTGACGACGGCCACGCGCTGCAGCGCCTCGCGTCGCTCGTCGTCGCTGACGTCGAGGTCGGCGAGCTCGGGCAGGTCGCCCATCGGCTCGATCGTGTCCTCGGGGATGACGCCCTGCGCGCCCTCGGCGAGCTGGTGCCAGTACGCCTCGAAGACCGCGATCGCCCGCCGGTCGACCCCCTGGTCACGCATCTTCTCCAGCGACAGCTCCAGCGCCTCAGGGGTCATGGCGCCCACCCTACGATGAGGCAGGTGACGCAGGAGGGTCCCGGGCAGAGCCCGTCCACGGTTGCCGCGAAGCGCGAGCTGCGGGCCGCTCTGCGCGCCCGCCGCCGGGCCGTCGTCGCCGCCCGGGACCTCGCCGCGGATGCCTCGGCGCTCGCCCGCCACGTCCTCGAGCTGGCCGAGGACACCGGCGCCCAGCAGAGTGCCGAGGGCGAAGGGCTGCCCCTCGCCCTGTCGTACGAGTCCCTGCCTCACGAGCCGCCCACCGGCGAGCTCAACCGCGCGCTCGCCACCGCGGGCTGGCGGGTGCTCGTGCCCCTCACGCTGCCCGACCTCGACCTCGACTGGTGCGACGTCGCCGACCCCGAGCGCACCCCGCTCGGCCTGGTCGCACCGTCGCACGCCGACCTCGCCCTCGTCCCGGGGCTGGCGGCCGACCCCTTCGGCACCCGGCTCGGCCAGGGCGGGGGCAGCTACGACCGGGCGCTCGCCCGGCTCTCGCCGCAGGCCCCGGTCGTCCTGCTCCTCCACCCCGGCGAGCGCACCGACGAGCCCCTGCCCGCCGAGCCCCACGACCGGCCGGTGAGCGCGGTGCTCACCGCCGAGGGGGTCACTCCTTCTTCGGCTCGAGGGTGAGCTCGTCGTCCTTCGCGTCCTGGACGGCCGACTCGCTGAAGCCCCACGGGTAGGTCTCGCCGCGCGCCCACGCCTCGGCCTGGTCGGTGTAGTGGTCGCTGAAGGGCCGACCGCTCTGCCCGGTCTGGTTGACCCAGCGCGACGCGTCGAGGTCACCGAGGTCGACGACCATCCGCATCGACGGCGCAGCGGTGACCTCGTACCCCTTCGACGCGTCCCACGACGTCGCGTTGACGATCGAGCTGCCGCCGGCGACCTCGTACCCGCCGCGGTTGAAGAGCGCGCGGACCGGCCCGGGCACGCCCTCGCCGCCGAGCACCTGGTGCTCGAAGTCGGCGGTGTGCAGCTGGCCCCACTGCCAGTCGACCGGCTCCTTGCCGAGCCGCTTCGTCAGCTCCAGGCGCGCGTCGACCATCGCCTGGCGCAGGATCTCGTCACGCCCCTCGACGAGGCCCGGGGTGAGCTTGTTGTCCCACCAGCCCGAGCGCGGCTTGTCGAGCAGGGCCGTCACGGACTGCATCTGGGTCGAGCCGCCGCTGGCCTGCAGGTCGGTCGGCAGGTCGTCGTTGAAGGTGAGGCGCACGACGTTGGACCACACGGCGTTGAAGTACGCGGCCGCCGCGCTGTCCTCCCCCGGCCCCGCTGGCTGGGTGTAGTCCCACTCGGCGAGCAGGTCGCGTGCCTCGGTGACGAAGGGGTCGTCGAGCGTGATGCGCATGAGGTGCGGCACGAGCGTCGGGGCGAACTCGTTGCGGCTGTCGTCCTGGATGCGCAGCATCTTCTCCGGCGTCACCTCCTCCTCGCTCGTCAGCAGGTCGAGGATGCGCTGGGCCCGGTAGCCGTAGTCCCAGTCGGAGGTGAGGTAGGGCGTGCGGCGCTCGGTGACCATCTGGTTGGCCGTGACGACGACGCCGTCGTCGGGGTTGAGCACCCACGGCAGGTCCTCGAAGTCGACGAAGCCCTGCCAGTCGTAGCGGCTGTCCCACCCGGGCGCCGGCAGCTCGCCGGGGGTGACGCCCGTGCCGCGGTCGCGGCGGACCGGGATCGCGCCCGGCGCCTGGTAGCCGATGTTGCCCTCGGTGTCCGCGTAGACGAGGTTCTGGCTCGGCACGGAGAAGTCGCGGGCTGCGTCGCGGAAGTCGTCCCAGTCCTTCGCCGTGTTGAGCGCGAAGATCGCGTCGGCCGTCGTGCTCGGGGTGAGCGCGGTCCACGCGAGCGAGACGGCCTGGTCGCCCGTGCCGCCCCCGTCGTCGCCCCGCTCGCCGGCCTCGGCGACGCCGGGCAGGACGTCGGACATGATCGGCCCGTGCGTCGTCGAGCGCACCGTGAGCTCGACGTCATCGCCGCCGGCGACCTTGATGGTCTCGCGGCGGGTCGTCAGCGGCACCTGCTTGCCGTCGCGGGTGTAGCGGCCGGAGTCGTCGTCGACGAGCTCGAGGTAGAAGTCGGTGACATCGGGCCCGAGGTTGGTGAAGCCCCACGCGATGTCGGCGTTGTGCCCGATGACCACGCCGGGCAGACCGGCGAAGGAGTAGCCGCTCACCTCGAGCGGGCACTGGGCGGTGACCTCGCGGCAGTGCAGCCCGACCTGGTACCAGATGCCCGGCATCGAGATGCCGAGGTGCGGGTCGTTGGCGAGCAGCGGCTTGCCCGTCGAGGAGCGCTCGCCGCTCACGACCCAGGAGTTCGAGCCGATGCCCTCGCCCTGGCCGAGCAGCTGGGGCACGGTGTCGACGGCCTGCTGGGTCGACGCGAGGACCCGGCGGGTCTCGTCGTCGGAGAGCTCGGGCTCCGGCGTCGAGGAGCCGGCGGGCGCCCCCTTCGGCGAGGGGGTGGACGACGGACCGGACGAAGGGGTGGCCGCGGGGGCGACGCTCTGGGCGCCACCGGCGGAGGTCGCGCCACCGCTGCGGCTCGTCGCCGGCCACTCGTCGGGCGAGAGGATCGGCTGGTGGCTCTCGGAGTCGTAGGGCGGGAAGAGGTCGGCGAGCATCGAGTCGGAGACGACACCGGACAGGCGGGCCCGGGTGAGCTCCTCGTCGTAGTTGCCGCGCAGGTCCCAGGCCATCGCCTTGAGCCAGGCGAGGGAGTCGACGGCCGACCACTGCTCGACGCGGTAGTCGGGGTTCTGCTGGCCGAGCACGGTGTACTCGAGCGCCATGTCGCCCGGCTCGCCCTGGTCGGAGATCCACGCGTTGACGCCCTCGGCGTACTCCTGCAGCGCCTGGCGGGTGCTCGGCTCGAGCATCGGCAGCTCGGCCTCGGCGACGCGGCGCCAGCCCATCGTGCGGATGACGCGGTCGGTCTCGACGCCGGGCTCGCCGACCATCTCGGCGAGGCGACCGGCGGTGATGTGCCGGCGCAGGTCCATCTCGAAGAAGCGGTCCTGCGCGTGGACGTAGCCCTGCGCCCGCATGAGGTCGCCGAGCGTGTCGGCGTAGATGTCGGGCACGCCGCGGTCGTCGCGGACCACGGTGACCGGCGCGCTGAGCCCGCTGATCTGCAGGGTGCCGGAGGTCTTCGGCTGGGTCCGGCTCACCTGCATCCAGGCGAGGACGGAGAGCGCGAGGACGACGACGAGGACGACGGCCGCTGCGATGAGCAGGCCGCGCCGGAGGGAGGCGAGCGATGGCACCCTGCGAGACTAACGACCGGACGAGACGGAGGTGAGCGGTGCTGGCGAGCGCAGGTGGGACGGGCTGGGACCCTCAGGACCTCGCACGTGTGCTCCTCGTCGCCTCCGGCGTCCTCGTCGTGTGCATCGCCGCCGTGCGGGCCACCGCCCGGTCGGGCCTGCCGACCCTGCTCATCTACCTCGCCATCGGGCTCGTCCTCGGCGAAGGGGTCATCGGCATCGACTTCGAGTCCGACGCGGTCGGGCAGGTGCTCGGCTACGCCGCGCTCGTGCTCATCCTCACCGAGGGCGGGCTGACGACGAGGTGGTCGGCGATCCGCAGATCCGTCGCCCCGGCGGTCGCGCTGTCGACGGTCGGGGTCGTCGTCTCGGTGCTCGTCACCGCGGTCTGCGCGCACTGGCTGCTCGGGCTCGACTGGCACATCTCCATGCTCATCGCCGCGGTCGTCAGCTCGACCGACGCCGCCGCCGTCTTCTCCGTGCTGCGCCGCGTGCCCCTGCCCCGGCGGCTGTCGGGGATGCTCGAGGCGGAGTCGGGCTTCAACGACGCGCCGGTCGTCATCCTCGTCGTCGCGCTGTCGGCGCGGGCCGCGGACCCGGCGCACGCCGAGCCGTGGTGGCTGCTCGGGCTCACCGCGACGCTCGAGCTCGTCGGCGGCGGGATCGTCGGGATCGTCGTCGGCTACCTCGGCGGGCAGCTCGTGCGGCGGACCGCGTCGGTGACGTCGGGGCTCTTCTCCATCGGGGTCATCGCCGTGTCGGTGCTCGCGTACTCGGTCGCCGTGAGCGCGCACACCTCCGGCTTCATCGCCTGCTATCTCGCCTCGCTCGTCATGGGCAACATGACGATGCCGCACCGGGCGGCGATGCTCGGCTTCGCCGAGTCGGTGGGCTGGCTCGCGCAGATCGGGCTCTTCGTCATGCTCGGCCTGCTCGCCTCGCCGAGCACGCTGCTCGAGCAGGTGCCCGCGGCGCTGCTCCTGGGCTTCGCGCTGCTGCTCGTCGCCCGCCCGCTGTCGGTGATCGTGTCGCTCACCCCCTTCGGCGTCCCCTGGCGCGACCAGGCCTTCTTGTCGTGGGCCGGGCTGCGCGGGGCCGTGCCCGTCGTGCTCGCCACCGTGCCGGTGACGATCGGGGCGCGCGGGGTCGACTGGGTCTTCGACCTCGTCTTCGTGCTCGTCGTGCTCTTCACGCTCATCCAGGCGCCGACCCTGCCGTGGGTGGCCCGCCGGCTGGGGGTGACCGAGGTGGCGCTCGCGACCGACGTCATGGTCGAGTCCGAGCCGCTGGAGCGGCTGGGCGCCGACCTCGTCGAGGTGAGCGTCGGCGAGGGCTCGCGGATGCACGGCGTCCGGGTCTTCGAGCTGCGGCTGCCGAAGGGGGCCAACGTCTCCCTCGTCGTCCGCGACGGCGAGTCCTTCGTGCCCGGGTCGCAGACCCTCGTGCGCGCCGGCGACCAGCTGCTCGTCGTGTGCGGCCGGGGCCTGCGCCGCGACGTCGAGCGCCGCCTGCGTGCGGTGAGCCGCGACGGCCGCCTCGCCGGCTGGCACCGCCCCTCCCCCTGACCCGGCTCGCCCCACCCCACCCCCTTCGCCGAGCACCGCTCGTCGTCCGTGAGGCCCGCTCCTCGCGGGCCGGCGACGACCGGGTCTCGCGGACCACGGGCGGGCTTCGGCGAAGGGGGGGCCGTGGTGGACGTGGTAAGGGGCACCCCTTCGCACTTCTTATACTTGGGACTCGTGCCTACCTATGCCTACGCGTGCGCCGACTGCGGCCATGCCTTCGACGCGGTCCAGTCCTTCAGCGACGACGCCCTGACGCAGTGCCCCGAGTGCGGTGGCACCCTGCGCAAGAAGTTCGGCTCGGTCGGCGTCGTCTTCAAGGGCGGCGGCTTCTACCGCAACGACTCCCGCGCGGCCAACGGCTCGAGCTCGGGGTCGTCGACCTCCTCGAGCGCGACGTCGAGCAGCACGAGCAGCGAGTCCACGAGCAGCAGCTCGGACTCGTCGAGCACGTCGTCGACCTCCTCCTCGAGCGCGTCGTCCACAGGCACCTCGAGCACGAGCACCTCCTCCACACCCTCGGCCTGACACCTGGGCGGCACCGGCGACGCTGCCTAGCGTCACCGGCATGGCCGACCTCCTCGCGACCCAGCTGCCCTCGCTCTTCGGACCGGGCCGCCGCCCCGCGTGGCGACGACGGGTCGCGCGTCGCCTCGTCGCGGCCGCCGCCCTCTGCCTGGCGCTCACGCTGGCTCTCGGTCAGCAGGCACCCGAGCCCACCCGCGCCGTCCTCGTCGCGAGCACCCACGTCCCGCCCGGCACCGAGGTGCTCGCCGAGGCCGTGGCCGTCGTCGACCTGCCGCGGTCCGCAGCCCCCGACGGTGCGCTGACCAGACCCGACGAGGCCGTGGGCCGGATGGCCACCGTCGCCATCGGCCCCGGCGAGGTCATCACCCCCGCCCGGGTCCTCGGCCGGGACCCCGCGTCCGCAGGACGCGGCCGCCGGCTCGTCACCCTCCCCCTCCTCGGTGCGGCGCGATCGCTGACCGTCGGTGACCGGGTCGACGTCTACCGGCCCGGCCGGCGCGAGCCCGTGGCGACCGGCGCCACCGTGGTCGCGATCCCGTCGACGGAGGACGACCTTGCGGCCGTGCCCGAGCCGACGGCGGTCGTCTCGCTCCCCGTCGCCGCAGCCGGTGACGTCGTCGATGCACTGGGGTCGGACGCCGCGACCGGCTTCGTCCTCACCACCCGCGGCGCCGGCTGACCTCGGCGCGCCACGCCGACGGAGGGGCTGGTGTTGCAGATGGGGCCCGCGGACTTTCATCCTTGGTCCGAAGGTGCGCTCCCGCACCTGCACCCCTACCCCTGTGAAGGACGGCTCGTCATGAAGGGTTTCAAGGACTTCCTCATGCGGGGCAATCTCGTCGAGATCGCCACCGGTCTGATCATCGCCACCGCGTTCGCCGCGGTCGTCACCGCGTTCACCAACTTCCTCCTCGAGGCCATCGGCAAGGTGACCGGTGGGGCCGACTTCGACTTCGACAAGCTCGAGATCCTCGGCTTCAAGACCATCGGCCCCTTCCTCACCGCGCTCGTCGCCTTCGTCATCATGGCTGCGGTCGTCTACTTCGGCGTCATCAAGCCCTACCAGCACATGCGTGAGCGCTTCGTCGCCAAGGAGGAGGAGACGACCGCCGAGGACATCGAGCTCCTCCGCGAGATCCGCGACGAGCTGCGCGCCGGTCGCGGCAAGATCTGATCGCACCACCGCGGCCGCCACAGCCGCGACGACGGGGTGAGGGCCGGCCGGCCCTCACCCCTTCGTCATACCTCGGTCAGCCCCAGTGGGGCGGGCGTTGCTCGAGCAACCAGCGCTCGCGCTCGTCGCCGGCCGTCGGCTCGTCGCCGGAGGTCGCCGCCGGACGGCGGCGGGGGCGCTCGTCGGCCTGGGCGCTCGCCGCCCGGGCCGCCTCAGAGGTGCCGGGGTGGGTCGCTCGGCGGTTGCGCCGACGCCGCGGGGTCGGCTCCTCGCTCATCGCCCGCGCTCCCGGTCGATCTCGACGCAGGCCTGGTGGAGGGCGCGCAGGACCTTCGCCTCCTGGCGGGCCGGGTCGGCGAAGATGTCGGTCGCCCACAGCCGCACGTGCCGCCATCCCAGCGCCGTGAGCTCCCCGGGCAGGATCCGGTCGCGCTGCCGGGCTCCGGCTCGGGTCGCGTACTCGGGACCATCGATGCTCACCGCGAGCTGGTAGCCCGGGTAGTCGGGATCGCCCACGGCGATGTCGACACGGTGACCGGCCTGCCCGACACCGAGCTCGACCTCGAGCCCGGCCGAGCGCAGCCGCTCGACGAAGCCGACGACGAGCGGGCCGGGCTCCACCCGCGGGGTGCCCGCGACCGGCGTGGGATCGGCCTCGAGCTCGACGAGCACGTGCCGCAGCGCCTCGACGCCGGAGGTCTTCGGCGCACCCGCGAGACCGGCGGCCCGCAGACCGGTGACCCAGTCGACCTGATGGCGGCCGCGGGTCAGGGCGGTCGCGACGAGACGGTCGCCGCCGGGGGACATGAGCGCGGCGGTCGCACCGGTCGACGGCGCACCGGAGCCTGGCGCGGCGACCGGCCCGACGCTCACGACGACGCGGTCGCGCTGCTCGCGCTGCCAGCGCAGCACCGGCTTGACGACGAAGGGGGCGGGCAGCGCGGCCGCCGCGGCGGCGAGCTCCGGACGGGCGCGGAGCTGGTCGGCGACGGCGGAGCGGATCGCGGCCGCGTGCGCCTCGTCGAAGGTGACGACGCCGAGCGAGCTCGACGGGTCGGCGAGCCCCTCGGCGACGAGGGCGGCGACGAGCTCGACCTCGGCACCAGCGGTGTCGGAGTCCACGCGGCGCAGCCGCGGCGTGGGGTCGCCGGTGGGCGACGGGGTGTGGACGACGCCCCGCTCGCGGGCCGACGGGAGCCAGGGCCGTGGGTCACCGCTCGTGCGAAGGGGGACCACCGGCAGACGGTCCTCGGCGACGTCGGCCAGACCGGGCGCGGTGGGCGCCGGCGGCACGACGGCGGGGTCGGTCGTCCACGTGCCCGGTCGCTGCTGGGTCGTGTCGCCGACGACGACCACCTGGCCGCCCCGGGCCAGCGCAGAGGCGGTGCGGGCGAGGGTGGTCCGGCTCGCGTCGTCGACGACGACGACGTCGAAGCGCTCGTCCGGTGGCAGGAGCAGGCCGACGGCGAGCGGGCTCGCCATCCAGCAGGGCGCTGCCGCGCGCAGCAGGTCGCCCCATGTGCTCACCGCGTCGTACCAGCGCGGGGCACCGGGCCCGCGCCCGGCGGCGGCGTGGGCGACGGCATGTGCCATGCGCCGGTGCCCGCGCGCGGTCTCGCGGTAGCGGCGGCGCTGCTCGGCGGCGAGGTCGTAGGCGTTCGCCCGCACGGTCGCGGCGTCCGCGACGACGAAGTCGGAGAGCGCGGCGTCGAGGTCGGAGCCGGCCACCGCCCCGTACCGCTTGTCGACCTGACCGATCTCGGCGAGCACCGACATCCACCACACGTAGCGCAGCTCGTCGCCCACGGCGGGGCGGGGCACGCGGCGGGTGGCGAGGTCGTCGACGACCTCACCGAGACCCAGCTCGTCGAGCGCGTCGAGGTCGGCCCGCGTCCCCGACGCGGCGACCGCACCGGCGTGGTCGCGCCGCAGCGCCGACAGCCGCGAGCGCAGCTCGTCGGTGGGGAGGTCGACGAGGTGCCCGTCCGCCGGGGGCGCGGCAGCCTCGACCGACTCCAGCGCGGAGTGCACCCGCTCGTAGGCGCGGTGCGCGTCGTCGATGGTCGCAGGGATGCGGGGCCGGCCGCCGCCGCCGACGAGGGCGGCCCAGGCCTGGCGCTGCTCCTGCGCGGCGAGGAGCGCCGCGTGCAGGTCCTCGGGCGGACGCCCAGGGCGAAGGTGGGCGCGGGCCTGGCGCACGAGACGGCGTCGCTCGAGCATGCCGAGCCCGGGCGCCCTGCCGGTCGCGTCGATGAGCGGGTCGATGGGGGCGTCGAAGAGCTCGGGGCGGAAGACGTCGAGGGTGTCGCGGATCCGCTCGACCGCAGCGAGGAAGCGCCCGTGGTCGCCCGGCGACTGGGCGACCGGCTCGGTGATGTCGCGGAAGACCTCGGCCATCGTCGTCTCGAGCGCCGCGAGGTCGCGGTCGAGCAGCGTCGTGATCGTGTCCTCGACGCGCCTCACGTCGTCGTCGCCCGCCACCCGGCCCCGCCACCACGGCGAGGCCGCGCTGCGGCGCTCCCAGCCGAAGGCCGCGGCGACCCGCTCGACGGTCTCGGCCGCGCCCTCCATGGCGTCGAGGTCGAGCCGGGCGAGCACCCCGCGGGGCAGGCGCACCCGCGAGCGCGGGGGCGACGTCGCGGCGGAGAGCGCGACGACGTGGTCGTGGGCGTCGGCGATGCTGACCCCCCACGGCTCGCGGGCGAGGTGCACGGCCTGCGCGTGCCCGTCGAGGACGGAGGCGGCGAGCGCGGCGTCACGACGGCTGGCGCGGGCGTCCCCTTCGCGCTGCGGGTCGGGCTCGGGCCACCGCTGCGTGATGACGTGCGGGTCGACCGGCGCGGTCGGGTCGGTGATGTGCAGGGCGAGGTCGGCCAGGCCGACGGCGTCGAGGCGCTCGCGGACCGCGCTCAGGGCGCCGGTCTTCTCGCAGACGACGAGGACGCGACGCTGGTCGCCCGCGCACTGCGCGACGAGCGCGGCGACGAAGCGGGCGGCGTCGACACCGGGGGGCGCCTCGACGAAGAGGTCCTCGCCCGCGGCGACCCGGTCGAGCGCGCCCTGCTGGTCCTCCGGCAGGTCGAAGACGCTGCGGTCGACCCCTTCGGGCGCGCGGCGGCTCTCGCGCGGGTCGGGCGGGGTGGGCTGCTCGGCGGGCGCGTCACCGACGAGCCGGGTGATGACCGGGTGCGCGGTGACGGCCTGATCGACGGCGGCGAGGTCGGAGATCGCCTCAGCCTTGCCGTAGGGATAGGCGCCGAGGCTGAGCGACGGCGTGATCTCGAAGCCCGGCACCTGGGCGCACAGCGCCGAGAGGGCGGCGTAGACCGGCTCGGGGTTGAAGCCCCCACGCCCGGTGTCGCGCCCCCGGTCGAGGGTGCGGGTGAGGGCGCCGGGGTTGCCGATCCGGGTGCGCAGCGCGGCGACGAGCGCAGGGTTGAGCTCGACGTCGGCGACGAAGTGCAGCCGCATGTCGCCGTCGAGCTCGGTCGGCTCGAGGTCGACGCGGCGCAGGATCACGGGGGCGGCGGGGCGCCGGGCCTCGTCCTTCGTGTGCCAGGTCGCGGTCCCCATCGCGAGGAAGCAGGTGCTCAGCCCGTGCTCCTCGGCGATGACGTCAGCGCGGGCCCGCAGACGGGCGGCCGCGCGCTGCGCCGCGAGGCGTGACTCGGTCTCGCGGACGAGGTCGCCGAGCCGCACCGTGCGACCCGCGAGCAGCATGGCGACGCCGCCCGGGTGGGCGCGGGTGAGCGTGACGACCTCGGAGGTGTCGCGGCGCGGCCAGACGAGCGTGTTCGGCCCGCCGAGGTCCATGAGCTCCTCGCGCCACTGCCGCATCGGGCCCGGTGTCGGGGGCGGTGCGGGGGGCGTCGCGGTCACGCCCCAGAGGCTAACGCGTGGCGGTCACAGCCAGCGGTCCTGGCGTCGGTAGCGCGGCTCGAAGAAACGGCCGTTGAGCGCGAGCAGCGGCCCGGGGAAGAGCGCGAGGGTCGACGCGCTCTCCTCGGCGGTCCGGCCGTCCGTGAGCCAGGGCAGGAAGGCGGGGATCGTCCTCAGCCCCTTCGTCTTGCGCGCGGTGACGCTGTTGGCATGCCAGTCCTGCGCGGTGAGCACCCGCAGCGCGAGCGGCAGGGCGTCCTGCTCCTCGTGCCGCAGGTGGTGGCTCAGCTGCTGGTGCAGCTCGTCGACGGCCGCGGCGAGATCGCTGCCGTCGAGCGGGCCGGCCCCCGCCGGTGCGCTGAGACTGGCGTCGACGACCTCGACGAGCGGGTCGACGATGCCGTGCTCCCACTCCATCGCCTCGAGCACCTCGGCGTCGGCGCAGGCGCTCGTGCGCCGGCGCACCGCCGGCCACAACGAGGTGTCCTCGACCGTGTGGTGGTGGTGCAGCTCGTCGCGGAAGGCGACCCACCCCCGCACCACCGCAGCGCGGCGCTCCGGCCGTCTTGTGAGCCCCTCGGCCGCCCGGGCGAGATGCCCCAGGTCGCGCCGGAATGCCGCGTGCAGCGCGAGCATCATGCCCGCTCCCTGCTCCCCCGCACGTGCGTCAGCTGATCCCATCGTGTCCCTCCCCCGAGTTCCGGTCGTCACGCTAGACCCGGGGACCGACATCGCGTGGGCAGTTCGGGCAAACCGGGCGAAGGGGGACCGAGCCGGCCGCCCGGCCCGGCCCCGGCACCCCCTTCGCCCCCTCCCCTGCACCCCCTTCGCGACGTCCGCCACCGCCGCGCCTAGCACGGCACCACGACCAAAAGCCAGTCTTGACCGATTCCAGATAAGCCCCCATGATCGACGCATGACCGACAACCAGGACAACGACGTCGCCCAGAGCCCGCAGGGAGTGGACCGCAAGGCCGAGGCAGGTTGCCCGGTCATGCACGACTCCGCGACCGCGCAGGGGTCCGAGAGCGAGAACCCCGTCATCGACTCGCCGGAGCCCAAGACCGGCGGACGCCCCCGCACGATCCAGGACTGGTGGCCCGACGCGCTCGACCTGTCGGTGCTCCACGCGCACTCGCCGAAGGGCAACCCGCTCGGCGCCGACTTCGACTACGCCGAGGCCTTCGCCGGGCTCGACGTCGAGGCGCTCAAGGCTGACGTCGTCGAGGTGCTCCACAGCTCGCAGGACTGGTGGCCGGCCGACTTCGGTCACTACGGCGGTCTCTTCATCCGGATGAGCTGGCACTCCGCCGGCACCTACCGCATCTACGACGGCCGCGGCGGCGCCGGTGACGGCGGGCAGCGCTTCGCCCCGCTCAACTCCTGGCCCGACAACGCCAACCTCGACAAGGCCCGCCGCCTGCTGTGGCCGGTCAAGCAGAAGTACGGCCAGCAGATCTCCTGGGCCGACCTCATCGTCCTCGCTGGCAACGTCGCGCTCGAGGACATGGGCTTCGAGACCTTCGGCTTCGCCTTCGGTCGCGAGGACGTGTGGGAGCCCGAGGAGGTCTTCTGGGGACCGGAGGACACGTGGCTCGGCGACGAGCGCTACAGCGGTGAGCGCACCCTCGAGGAGTCGCTCGGCGCGGTCCAGATGGGCCTGATCTACGTCAACCCCGAGGGCCCCAACGGCAACCCCGACCCGGCCGCCTCGGCCCGCGACATCCGCGAGACCTTCGCCCGGATGGCGATGAACGACGAGGAGACCGTCGCCCTCATCGCCGGCGGTCACACCTTCGGCAAGACCCACGGCGCCGGCGACGGCGACCACGTCGGGCCGGAGCCGGAGGGCGCGCCCACCGAGCAGCAGGGCCTGGGCTGGAAGAGCTCGTACGGGTCGGGCAAGGCCGGCGACGCGATCACCTCGGGCCTCGAGGTCACGTGGACCGACGTGCCGACGCAGTGGAGCAACCGGTACTTCGAGATCCTCTTCGGCTACGAGTGGGAGCTGACGAAGTCTCCCGCCGGCGCGAACCAATGGGTCGCCAAGACCGACGACAAGATCATCCCCGACGCCTTCGACGCGGACAAGAAGCACCGTCCGACGATGCTCACCTCCGACCTCGCGCTTCGCGTCGACCCGACGTACGAGGCGATCTCGCGGCGCTTCCTCGAGAACCCCGAGGAGTTCCGCCTCGCCTTCGCCAAGGCCTGGTACAAGCTGCTCCACCGCGACATGGGTCCCGTCGAGCGCTACCTCGGCCCGTGGGTGCCGGAGGCGCAGCCGTGGCAGGACCCGGTGCCGGAGGTCGAGGGCGAGCTCGTCGGCGACGCGGACGTCGCCGAGCTGAAGAAGGCCGTGCTCGACTCCGGGCTGTCCGTCGCCGAGCTCGTCTCGACGGCGTGGGCCGCGGCCGCGAGCTTCCGCACGACCGACAAGCGCGGCGGGGCGAACGGCGCCCGCATCCGTCTCGAGCCGCAGCGCAGCTGGGAGGTCAACCAGCCCGAGCAGCTCTCCGGCGTCCTCGAGCGGCTCGAGTCGATCCGCGGCGACTTCAACGCGAAGGGGGGAGCCCAGGTCTCCCTCGCCGACCTGATCGTGCTCGCCGGCTCGGCCGCGGTGGAGAAGGCGGCGGCCGACGGTGGCCAGCCCGTCGAGGTCCCCTTCCGCCCCGGTCGCACCGATGCGACGCAGGAGCAGACCGACGTCGACTCCTTCGCGGTCCTCGAGCCCCGGGCCGACGGCTTCCGGAACTACCTGCGCGAGGGCCTGCCGGTGCCGGCGGAGAAGCTGCTCGTCGAGCGCGCGTACATGCTCGGCCTCGGCGCGCCGGAGATGACCGCGCTGGTCGGCGGCCTGCGCGTCCTCGGCGCCAACCACGGCGGGTCCGAGCACGGCGTGCTCACCGACCGGCCGGGCGTGCTGAGCAACGACTTCTTCGCCAATCTGCTGGCGCCCGGCGCCGAGTGGGTGAAGACCGGCGACGGGGTCTACGAGATCCGCGACGCCGCGAGCGGCGAGAAGAAGTGGACGGCGACCGGTGTGGACCTCGTCTTCGGCTCGAACTCGCAGCTGCGTGCGCTCTCGGAGGTGTACGCGAGCGAGGACGCGAAGGGCAAGCTCGCGCAGGACTTCGTCACGGCGTGGACGAAGGTCATGGAGGCCGACCGCTTCGACCTTGTGTGACGTCATGAGCAGGTGAGGGCCCGGTCGTCCGCTGACGGCCGGGCCCTCGTCTGCCGTGAGGTGCTCAGCGCTGGCTGCGTCGGAACCACGAGGTGGCGCCGATGCCGATGCAGACGAGCATCAGGGCGACGAGGACGACCGTCGTGACGTCGGCGGCGCCGCCTGGCAGCGCACGGTCCGCGATGCGAGCGGCGACGCCGAGGACGAGCGCGGCGGCGAACCACAGGCGTGCGGGTGACATGGGGTCATGGAAGCAGGTCCTGGGTATCCGGGGACGGTCCGGACGTGCGGCCTTCTGCGGCGCCGACCTAGGGTCGCGGCCATGGGCACGAGCGACACGTCGACCGATGGGCACCTCGTGCTCGTCGTGCCGGTGCCGCAGCTCGAGGACTTCGTGCTCGAGCGGACACGTCACTACGACGACTCCTTCGTGTCCACCGACGCCGCGTTCGTCCACGCCCACATCACCCTGCTCGCGCCGTGGGTCGTCGCCCCGACAGCGGCTGACCTGGCCGTGGTCGCCGAGGTCGCGTCGAGGACGTCGCCGGTCGACTTCGTACTGGACGAGGTGGGGGTCTTCCCCGACGGCACCATCTACCTGGGACCTGACCCGGCGGCCCCCTTCGCCTCGCTGACGGCCGCGCTGGTCGCGGCATTCCCGCAGTGCCCACCGTACGGCGGGCGCTTCGACCCCGTCCCGCACCTCACGGTCGACCACGTGGCGGGCGGGGTCACCGTCGGGTCCACCCGGTCCGCGCTCGGCCCGACCCTGCCGGCTCGGTGCCGGGCCGAGCGGATCTCGCTGCAGAGGTACGCCAACCACGGCTGCCGCACCGTCGCCGAGTGGGAGCTCGGAGCCTGAGGCAGTCGCGAGAGGGCCTCACCTGCGGGAGGCCCACCGCTGTCTCCAGCAAAGTCACAAGGCGCTGACTCGTGCGGTGGACGACCGCGTCCACGCGGGCACGTGCAGATTGGCCCCGTCTCAAGAACCTCGGAGACCTCCTACACCGCCTATCGTCGGCCCGCAAGTGTTGTGTGTGTTTCTGATGTGAAAGGTGTGATTGCCGTGCTCGGACTCGGCTTCATCGGTTGGATCGTGATCGGCGGCCTCGCCGGGTGGATCGCGAGCAAGTTCATGGGCACGGATGCGCAGATGGGCATCCCGCTGAACATCGTCGTCGGCATCGTCGGCGGTCTGCTCGGTGGCTTCCTGCTCAGCCTCATCGGCGTCGACGTCGAGGGCGCTGGAATCATCTTCAGCTTCCTCACCGCGCTCCTCGGCGCTGTGATCCTGCTCTTCGTCGTCAAGGCGGTCACGGGCCGACGCTGATGCGGATGCGCTGACCTCGGGCCGTCCTCGAGACGGTCATGCCCCCCGCACTCCCTCCTCTTCCTGGAGCGAGTGCGGGGGGCGACGTGCGTCGGCGTGGCCAGATCACGAGGA
Organism: Janibacter melonis; assembly: GCF_003721155.3. NCBI lineage: Bacteria > Bacillati > Actinomycetota > Actinomycetes > Micrococcales > Intrasporangiaceae > Janibacter > Janibacter melonis. The sequence goes on from NZ_CP044548.2 coordinate 1,936,402, forward strand.
TCGCGGGCTTCAGCCTCGCCGAGGACCCTCGCGGCGCCACGCGACGAAGGCGATCACCGCGCACACCAGCGTGAGGATGCCCAGGGCGACGCCGAGGACCGTCTCCGCGTCCCCGTCGAGCGTGGCCATGACGACCCAGCGCAGCACGGTGAAGGTGATGGCGACGAGCAACCACTTCTCGTGAGTCCGCATGGCTGCAGTGTGCCTGCTCTCGCGGTGGCGCCTGACCGGCGGAGGTGCACGTACCCTGGTCCGGTGCCGCTCCGAGGAGCGGCTGGCCCTCGTAGCTCAGGGGAAGAGCACTTCTCTCCTAAAGAAGGTGTCGCAAGTTCGAATCTTGCCGGGGGCACCCTTGAATTTCCGGGCCTGAAGGCCTCTCCGGCACACGCTCGGAGGCGCTCGAGGTGCCTCCCAGGCCGCAAAAAGGCCGCATCACGATCCACCCCGACCTTCTCGAAGACCGTCCAGGGCCGCAGCGATCGCATCGAGCTCGTCGTCGTACAGGTGCGCGTAGATGCGCGCGGTCGTCGTGATGGACTCGTGTCCCATGGCCTTCTGGATGAAGCGAAGGTCGGCGCCGGCCATCCGAGCCAGACTCCCGAACGTGCGACGGAGGTCGTGAGGAGTGATGTCAAGACCGAGCTCTTCGCGGGCCCGGTCGAATCCCGAGCGGCGACGCCAGTTGCGGCTCCTGAGGTACCCGTTCTCCGGAGATGGAAAGACCAGCTCCGAGGGCCCCTTGCTGACGACTCGAGCCTGGAAGGCAGGAAGAACCGCCTTAGGTGGCGATGAAACCGGCGATCGCCTGATCGAGCGCAGGTAGATCCAGTGATGGAGGTGTCTTGGCCCCTGGTGCCAGATGTCCGGGCAGGGTGGCCAGGAGCTCGGTGTTGACTGTGCCGAAGAACCGCTCGATCTTGCCTCGGCCTTGCGGGCGACCGACGGTGGAGAAGATGAGGCGGATTTTCAGTGAGACCGCGGTGTACTCGAGGTGGCGGCTGGTGAAGTCGCTGCCGTGATCGATATAGAGGACGTCGGGTAGTCCGCACATCGCCCAGGCCGGTTCGGTCTTGCGCCAGATCGCCTGTCGTAGCACCAGCGCGGTGTTCATCGCCGATGGCGCCCCGGTGAAGACCATGTACCCGCAGACCGCGCGGGAGTAGTCGTCCATCACCACCGTCAGCCAGGGCCGGTCGGGGGTGCCGCTGGCGCCGGTGATGAGGATGTCGAGTTCGGTGTGATCGGCTTGCCACGTCACATTCGGCCGTTCGGCGCGATGGCGGAACACCAGTTCATAGCGGTCCCGATATGCTGCCGGCCCCTCCAGAGCAAGCGTCACCAGGGCCGGGTCCGAAGCGTGGACGATGGCGCGGACCGTGGCATAGCTCGGGGCCGCCAAACCCAAGCGACCCGCTTCGGCCGTGGTGAGCCGGTGCAATGCAGCGGTGCTCGGGCGTGGGCGGGTCAGCGCGAGGTGCTCGAGAAACGTGACCAGTTCCGCCGGAGTGCGTCGAGATCCCGTGTCGCGTCGTGGCCGCGGCTCCAACGCCGCGATGCCGCCGGTCTTGTAAAGCTGGTGCCAGCGTTGCAGTGTCCGCAGCCCGGTGCCGGTGTCACGGGCCAGGGTCGTCAGCGAGATGCCGTCCTCGACGTGAAGCCGGAGGATTCGCCACCGCTGCGGCCCGTCCATGTCACACCTGCTGGGAGACCATGTCGCGGTCGCGGGCAGCCTGTTGGTGCCGGTACAGCGTGGCGCGAGACCATCCGACCAATCGGGCGGCTTCCTCGGCGGTGCGACCCTTGGCGCGGGCGTCCCGAGCGATGTCGAGTTTCTCCGCAATCACCGCCGGGTCAACAGGCGGCCGACCGAACCGGGTACCGCTCTGCTTCGCCGCAGCGATGCCGGCATTGACTCGCTCGGTGATCAGCTCGCGCTCGTACTCGGCCAGCGTGGCCAGCATGCCCAGCATTAACCGGCCGGAAGTGGTCTCCGGGTCGATGCCGTCCGAAAGCGACTTGATCTTTACGCCCTTGTCGCGCATCAGGTTCAGGGTGTTGAGGACATCGATCAAGGATCGGCCGAGCCGGTCGATGCGCCACACCACGACCGTGTCGCCGGACTCGGCATAGTCCAACAGGCGCTTCATCCCCGGGCGTTCGATCGCGGTCCGGCTACCCGAGGTCACATCCGCGAACACATCCCGCTTCTGCACCCCGGAATCCACGAGTGCATCCAACTGCAACTGCGCGTCCTGACTCGCAGTGCTCACGCGGGTGTACCCCAAGAGCCTCATGACATGATTATGACTCACAAACCCCTACCGAGCACCACCCTGCGACAGTTCACGGTGAGACGACTTCGCGAGAGGCAGAAGGTGCCCATCGGCCCATGAAGCGGTCTCGGCGTCCGGTCCCCGCCTGGTGTCTCATAGGACTGTAGGTTTTTAAGGCACATTCACGGCGCCAGGCGGGCCGCCGCGGGAGCCCTCGTCCACCCCGCTGGGGCCGCGGGTTTCAGGCGCAGCATGACGTCGGCATCTGGTTTCGGAAGAGGCCGGCCACGATGCGCAGGCTTTCGCTCATGGTCAGGTACGGCGCCCAGGTGTCGGCCAGATCGTCGACGGTCATGCCGCTTTTGATGGCGTAGGTGGCCGCCAGCATGATCTCCCCGGCCCCGTCCGCCAGAGCGTGCACGCCCAGAACCTTGCCGCTCACGGCGTCGGCGACGAGCTTCACCGCCCCGCGGGTGTCGTGCTGGACGAGCGCCCGGGGGACATCGGACAGGTCCAGGACGCGGCAGTCGCACGCGTGCCCTCGGGTGAGGGCCTCGTCCTCGGTCAACCCCGCCGAGGCCAGCTGGGGCCGGGTGAACACGACCGCAGGAAAGCCGGCGTAGTCGACCCGAGCTGCCGGCGGGTACCTGTCCTCGGTCAGGGCGTTGAGCGCGGCGGCCCGACCGCCGGCGGCGGCGGCGTAGACGTACTGGGGAGCCCCCGAGACGTCACCGGCGGCCCAGACGCGCGGGTTGGAGGTGCGCTGGGTCTGGTCGACCACGACGAAGCCGCGCTCGTCCACGTCCACACCGGCAGCGGCCAGGTTCAGGCCGTCGGTGCGGGGCAGGCGTCCGGTGGCCACCAGGACCTGCGCGCCGCGCACCTGTTCGCCCGAGTCCGTGGTCACCACCACCTCTCCTGCGGGGCCTGGTTCGCGGGCCACAGTGGTCGCGCGCTCTTCGACCACGGTGATGCCGTCGTCGGTGAAGACTTCCCGAAGTCTCTGGGCCAGCTCCGGCTCGGCGTGCGGCGCCAGACGCCCGACCACAGAGACCCGGGTGCCGAGGTGAGCGAACAGCTGGGCCTGCTCCATCCCGACGTACCCGCCACCGATAACGACCAGGGACTCAGGCAGCTCGGTCAGCTGCATCGCGGTGGTGGACGTCAGCCGGTCCACAGAGTCGAGACCGACCACCTCCGGGATGGCGGGGGTGGCACCGGTGGCGACCAGATAGGCCCGGGCCCGCAGCGCCTGGCCGTCGACGGCCAGGGTGTCCCCGTCCAGGAAGCTGGCCTGGCCTGGGCGGACCTGGAAGCCGTAGGCAGCGGCCACATCGGCGTACTTCGCATCACGCAGGCGCTCGATGAGTGCGTCCTTCTGGGCCACCAGATCGCCGAGGTTCACCGGTGCGGCTGACGTTGGGGCACCTTTGAAGGGATTGGTGAGCGCGGCGTGCCGGGCCCCGGCAGCCGCCAGGAGCGTCTTGGACGGCACGCAGCCGATGTTCACGCACGTCCCGCCCAGAACACCGCGCTCAACCAGCACGACGCTCTTACCGGCCTGGCTGGCCGCGATGGCGGCGGACATCGCCGCGCCTCCTGAGCCGATCACGGCCAGATCGACGTCGTAGTCCACACCCATTTGCCCACCTTCCTTCGCGTGACCCCTCTTCAGCGTCCATAGTGGACGTTCCAGCGCAGGGGAAGGTCAAGGCGAACATGGACGAGAGCCGAGAAAGGGGCCACTGTGCGCATCGGTGAGTTGGCCGTGGCCAGCGGCACCACAACCAAGACGCTGCGCTTCTACGAAGAAGCCGGCCTACTACCTGCGCCTGAGCGCACCGCCAACGGATACCGCGACTACACCCCTGCGGCCCTGGCGCGCCTGGACTTCGTTCGCCGCGGCCGCACCGCTGGGCTCACCCTGGCCCAGATTCGCGAGATCCTCGACATCCGCGACGCCGGAGTCGCACCCTGCCAGCACGTGCACGCCCTGCTCGAAGCCCACCTGGGCGACCTGGACCGCCAAATCGCCGACCTGCAAGCACTGCGACACACCGTCGCGCACCTTCACCACAGTGCCACCACCAGCGACCCCACCAAATGCGACACCACGACCGTCTGCCGCTATCTGTGACCAGACCGGTGCTCGCGTGTATCGCCATGAGCAGATGCCGCCACAGAGCGTCGACAGAACCCCGCCATATAACGGCGAAAGCCACAGCGGGCTAGGCGATCCGCGGCAAATCAAGGGCCGGCCGCACGTCGCAGTTGACGATGGTTTTCGGACGGCGACACGCCGCCTACGTGGGCCGGCTCAGTGTCTGGTTCGAAAGTCGGCGTGAGACGGCTCAGTGAGGTGGTGTCGATCTTTTCGAGCAGGGCCCTAGCGGCGATGGCAGGGATGGTGCAGGACCCGTCATGGGGGTTCGTCTTCGTCGCTCAGACCTCGAGTGCTCGACGAGCGAGAGCGAGGCGCTCGGGCACGAGGGTGAACCACGCCCACTGGCCGCGACGCTCGCGGGTGAGCAGGCCGGCGTCGACGAGGACCTTGAGGTGGTGGCTGACCGTGGGTTGGGAGATACCCAGAGGCTCGGGAAGATCGCATGCACACGTCTGCTGCGCCGGTGAGCACCGCACAATCCCCAGGATCTGCAGTCGTACCGGGTCGGCGACGGCCTTGAGCAGCCGGGCGACGAGCTCGGCGTCCTCGCGGGTGATCGGAGCGCTGCCCTCGGCGGCGCAGCACCGCTCGACGGCCTGGGCCAGCAGCGGGCGTCCGTCGGCGGTCGGGGCGGTCGTCATACCCCCATATTGACATACGTCAATAATGCCTGTCAGTGTTTCTGCATCGACGCCCGTCGATATCACTTCAGATCGTGTGAGGACCCGCCATGAGCCGTGTGCAGCTCGCCCTTGACGTCGTCGACCTCGAGGCGTCCGTCGTCTTCTACTCCACCCTCTTCGGCGTCGAGCCCCACAAGCGCCGCCCGGGGTACGCGAACTTCGCGATCGCCGAGCCGCCGCTGAAGCTCGTGCTCATCCAGAGCGACGAGGCCACGCGCGGCACCGGGGCGAAGGGGGCCCTCAACCACCTCGGCGTCGAGGTCGGCTCCGGCGAGGAGGTCACCGCGGCGCGGACCCGTCTGGCCGACGCCGGGCTGGCGACCTTCGACGAGGACGACACGACGTGCTGCTACGCCCTGCAGGACAAGGTGTGGGTCCACGACCCCGCCGGCGCGCCGTGGGAGGTCTACGTCGTCAAGGACGAGGACCCGGCCGACGCCCGCCCGGCCACCGCGTCGCTGCCGGTGCTCGGCTCCCCTTCGCCCTGCTGCGCCCCCGCGGGTGCCGACGCGTGACGACCACCCACGACGCACCCGCGGACGTCACCGGCCGCCTGTCCACGCTCGACCGCTTCCTGCCGGTGTGGATCGGGGTCGCGATGGTCCTCGGCCTGGCCCTGGGCCGCACGATCCCCGGCCTGGGCCCGGCGCTCGACGCGGTGCAGCTGCACGGCATCTCGCTGCCCATCGCGATCGGGCTGCTCGTCATGATGTACCCGCCGCTGGCCAAGGTCCGCTACGACCGCCTCGGCACCGTCACCTCCGACCGCCGCCTCATGGCCGGCTCCCTGGTCCTCAACTGGGTCCTCGGCCCGGCGCTGATGTTCGCCCTCGCCTGGGTCTTCCTGCCCGACCTGCCCGAGTACCGCACCGGCCTCGTGATCGTCGGGCTGGCCCGCTGCATCGCCATGGTCATCATCTGGAACGACCTCGCCTGCGGTGACCGCGAGGCCGCCGCCGTGCTCGTCGCGCTCAACTCGCTCTTCCAGGTCCTCGCCTTCGCCGCCCTCGGCTGGTTCTACCTCACCGTCCTGCCGGGCTGGCTCGGCCTCGAGCAGGCCGCCCTCGACGTCTCCTTCGGGCAGATCGCCGTCTCGGTCCTGGTCTTCCTCGGGGTGCCGCTGCTCGCCGGCTACCTCTCGCGCCGGATCGGCGAAGGGGTGCGCGGCCGCGCCTGGTACGAGGGCACCTTCCTGCCGCGGATCTCTCCCTTCGCCCTGCTCGGGCTGCTCTTCACGATCGTCCTGCTCTTCGCCCTCCAGGGCGACCAGATCACGAGCCGGCCCCTCGACGTCGCGCGGATCGCCCTGCCGCTGCTCGTCTACTTCGCCGTCATGTGGGGCGGTGGGTACCTCCTCGGCAGCAGCCTCGGGCTGAGCTACGAGCGCACGACGACCCTCGCCTTCACCGCCGCCGGCAACAACTTCGAGCTCGCCATCGCCGTGGCCGTCGCGACCTTCGGCGTCACCTCCGGCCAGGCCCTGGCCGGGGTCGTCGGACCGCTCATCGAGGTCCCCGTCCTCGTCGGGCTGGTCTACGTCTCGCTCGCCCTGCGCCGACGTCCCCGATGGGCGTCCGCCTCCCCGTCCCCCCAGGAGACCCGATGACCGCCGCCCGGCCCGATCCCTACGCGGCCATCGTTGACGACCTGTCCTACTCCTACGAAGGGGTCTTTCCCCGCGAGTCCGTCCAGCTCGCGGTGGACGAGGCGCGCGAACGCCTCGAGCTGGTCTCCACGATCCCGACCTACCTGCCGGTGCTCGTGGCCAAGGACGCCCGGGAACGCCTTACTGCGGCAGCCCAGGCGCAGGGGCGCATCACCAAAAAGGTCCCCGAGCTGCTCTTCGTGTGCGTGCACAACGCCGGCCGCTCCCAGATGGCCGCGGCCCTGGCTGAACGCCTCTCCGGCGGCAGGGTCCACGTGCGCTCCGCCGGATCCCAGCCCACCGACGAGATCAACCCCGTCGTCGTCCAGGCCCTGGCCGAACGAGGCATCCCCCTGAGCGAGGCCTACCCCAAGCCGCTGACCGACTCCGTCCTGCGTGCCGCCGACGTCATCGTGACCATGGGCTGCGGCGACGCCTGCCCGATCTACACCGGGCGCCGCTACGAGGACTGGAGCGTCGCCGACCCCCACGGCGCCGACCTCGACACCGTGCGCGACATCCGCGACGACATCCAGGCCCGCGTCACCGCGCTCCTGCGCGACGTCCTCGACTGACCCTCCCTTTAGACACCGCACCAAGGAGCACCCGTGAGCAGCACCCGCCCCTCCGTCCTGTTCGTCTGCGTCCACAATGCCGGCCGCTCCCAGATGGCCCAGGCCTGGCTCGCCCACCTCGCAGGCGACGCCGTCGAGGTCCGCTCGGCCGGGTCCGCGCCCGGCGACACAGTCAACCCCGCAGCGGTCGAGGCGATGCGCGAGGTCGGCATCGACATCAGCGCCGCGCAGCCGAAGATCCTGACCGACGAGTCGGTGCAGAGCTCCGACGTCGTGATCACCATGGGCTGCGGCGACGCCTGCCCGATCTACCCCGGCAAGCGGTACGAGGACTGGCCCCTGGACGACCCCGCCGGTCAGGGCGTGGATGCCGTGCGCCCGATCCGCGACGCCATCCGCCAGCGCGTGGTGGACCTGCTCGCTTCCCTCGACGTCCCCGCAGGGTCTTCCGCGTGAGCACGCGCGAGGCGCGGCCCTCAGTTCTGTTCGTCTGTGTCAAGAACGGCGGCAAGTCGCAGATGGCAGCCGCGCTCATGCGCCACCGTTACGGCACGTCGGTCGACGTCCACTCAGCCGGCACCCGTCCCGGCGGCTCCTTGAACGCAGCATCCGTCGACGCCCTCGCCGAGGTCGGCGCGAGCGTCGACGGGGAGCATCCCAAGGCCATCGACCCGGCCCTGCTGGAGTCAGTCGATCGAGTGGTGATCCTCGGCGAAGAGGCATCCCTCCAGCAGGTAGGGCGCACGCGGGTCGAACGGTGGATCACCGACGAGCCCTCGACGCGTGGCATCGAAGGAGCAGAACGGATGCGTCTCATCCGCGACGACATCGACAGCCGCGTAGATGCGCTGGCCAAAGAGCTGGGACTGCCCTGACTGGCTGGTCGTCACCAGCATCTGACTGACAGGAGCAGCTGAACACCTTGTCCAGTGACGATCGTCACTGAGCAGGTCACTGCTTGCATCTCATTGGACGATCCCCTTACGGGCATGCGATCTGGGCTGACGCCTGTGACCGAGTGTTCAGTGCGCGCTGTATAGTTCAGTCCATGCTGACTATTGCTTCGCGTCTCGACGTGATGAACCGCCTGGGTCGTGCACTGGCCGACCCCAGTCGATCCCGGATCATCTTGACCCTGCTCGACCATCCCGCTTACCCGGCGGAACTGGCCCGAGATCTGGACCTGACACGCCCGAACGTGTCCAACCACCTGGCATGCCTGCGCGATTGCGGGATCGTCGTCTCCGAGCCCGAGGGTCGTCGGACACGATATGAGATCGCCGATTCGCACCTGGCGCAGGCGCTGACGGCACTGGTCGATGCCACCCTGGCAGTGGACGAAGACGCCCCGTGCATCGATCCCGCCTGCTCGCTTCCCGGATGCGACGCAGCTGGGGAGGGCGCATGATCCTCACCTCGGTCTTGCAGGCGATGGGCCTGTTCGCAGCGACCAACATCGACGACATCATCGTGCTCTCCCTCTTCTTCGCGCGAGGGGCAGGCCAGCGCGGCACTACCGCCCGCATTCTGGCCGGCCAGTACCTCGGATTCGCCGGCATCCTCGGTGCCGCGGTCCTGGTGACTATCGGTGCCGGAGCATTCCTGCCCTCGGCAGCCATCCCGTACTTCGGTCTCATCCCTCTGGGCCTCGGCCTCTGGGCCGCATGGCAGGCCTGGCGCGGAGACGATGACGACGATGACGACGAGGTCAAGGTTGCCGGCAAGAAGGTCGGCGTGTGGACAGTCGCAGGCGTCACCCTTGCCAACGGCGGCGACAACATCGGCGTCTACACCCCTGTCTTCCTCAGCGTGGAACCTCTCGCAGTAGTCGCCTACTGCATCATCTTCCTCGCGCTCGTCGCGGTCCTGGTGGCCCTGGCAAAGTTCGTCGCCACCCGCCCCCCGATCGCCGAAGTGCTCGAACGCTGGGAGCACATCCTCTTCCCCATCGTTCTCATCGGCCTCGGCATCGTGATCCTCGTCAGCGGCGGAGCCTTCGGACTCTGACGTAGCGGCAGCGATCCAAACGGCCCCGACCGGGCGGACCCCTCTCGGTTCAGACCGCGACACCTACCTGCAGCCAGTCCTGCGTGATCGCGGCAACAAGACCGCCACGGAGCGCTGCAAAAACCCCGCCACCAAGCGAACGAAGCCACAGCAGATACCGAACCAACGATGAACTCGAGGGTTGACCTGGGGCCCTTCGGTGGGTTCTAGGTTTCAAGCGGTTTAGTGCTCGGCGGGGTGTTGCCGTCTGTCGAGGGGAGGGGTTACCGCGAAGGGCAGTCCGAGGGGGAGGGTGATGGTGAAGATGGCGCCGTGGCCTGGTCCCGGGGTTTCGGCGCGGATGGTGCCGTGGTGGGCATCGATGATGGCCTTGCTGATGGTCAGGCCGATGCCAGAGCCGGATTGCCAGCGAGTACGGGCTGTGTCGGCGCGGTAGAACCTCTCGAAGAGGTGGGGCAGGTGCTGGGAGCTGATGCCGTCCCCGTTGTCCTTGACGGTGATGTCGACCTCGTCGCCGTGGCGCTCCGCGGACACGGTGACGGTTCCGCCGCTGGGGGTGTGTCGAAGCGCGTTGGTCAGCAGGTTGGTCATGACTTGCCCGATGCGCTGTTGGTCGGCCATGACATTGAGGCCGGCGGCGCCGTCGGGTTGGACCACAAGGTTGACACCTTTGTCGCGGTAGCGCTCTCGTATGCCTTCGGCCGCGTTCCACAGCACGTCGGTGACAGGCATGTGGTCTATTGCCAGGCTCAGGCGTCCTTCTTCGGCGGTGGAGACCTCGTCGATGTCCTCGGCGAGGCGGGCAAGGCGGTCCGTCTGCTCGGCCAGGGCGATCTGGGAGTGCGGGCCGAGGTGGGTGATCCCGTCGTGGAGCCCGTCGTGGTACGCAGCCAGGGTGGTGATGGGGGTCCGCAACTCGTGGGCGAGGTCGGCGAGCATGCGTCGGCGGGTGTCTTCGATGCCTTCGAGCTGGGCGGCCATGTGGTTGAACGCGGCTGCCAGGGTCTCCAGCTCGGTGCCGGAGTCGATGGCCGGTACGCGGGTGGCGTAATGGCCGCGCGAGAGCTCGCGGGCTGCGTGGGTGAGGTCTGCCAGCGGCTTGCGCAGGCGTCGGGTGAAGAACCAGGTGACGGCGGCCGCGGCGGTCACGGAGATGAGCAGGCCGAGCCCTAGTGCCAAGAACGATGCGTCGCGGTAGGCCATCTCGATGTGGAAGACCTCGGGGGAGTTCTCGCTGTGCCCGGCCTCGAGGAGGTGGCGGTGGAAGATCGGTGGGCCGAGCAGGGTCGCGACCAGGGTGATTGTCACGGCGCCAGCGAGGAGCACGATGCTCTGGCCGAGCAAGAGGCGGGTGGCCAGCCCGTGCGGGCGGGCTGGGCGGCGGTGTAAGGGATTCATCCCTTGCCCATTCGGTAGCCGACGCCGCGCACGGTGGTGATGTAGCGGGCGGTGTCGGGGTCGTCGTCGAGCTTCTTGCGCAGATGGGCGATGTGGACGTCGACGAGGTGCTCGTCGCCGATCCATCCCGTGCCCCACACCTCGTCGATGAGCTGGCGACGGCTGAAGGCCATCGCCGGGCGGGTGGCGAGGGTGATCAGCAGGTCGCGTTCGGTGGGGGTCAGGGCCACGGGCTGGCCGTGGAGGTGGACCTGGTGGCCCAGCGGGTCGACGAGCAGCGCCCCGAAGGAGCGGGTACCCCCTTCGGTGCCGCGGGGCTTGCCGTCGCCCCGTGGTCGGCGCAGCAGGGTCTGGACGCGGGCGACGAGCTCGCGCACTCCGAAGGGTTTGGTCAGGTAGTCGTCTGCGCCGACGGACAGCCCGATGAGGGTGTCGACCTCCTCTTTGCGGGCGGTGGTGATGATGATGTAGCAGTCGGAGAAGGTGCGGATCTGTCGGCACACCTCGATGCCGTCCATCCCCGGCAGGCCGAGGTCGAGCACGACGACGTCGGGCGGGTCGGCTCGCACAGCCGCGACGGCGTCGTCGCCGCGGTGGGCGAGCTCGGCGGTGAACCCAGCCTGAGACAGGTAGGCCGCGACCATCCCCGCCAGGGTGCGTTCGTCCTCGACGACGAGGACCCGGCGCGGGGTGTCGGTGCTGAGCTGGTCGTTCACGCCGTCAGTGTGATCCAGCGCGGCCGCGTGGGCAGAGCCTTGAGCGCTGTTGGTGGAGATCTTCGTCAAACCTCAACCCGGGTCGGTGCATGTCTGGCGCCCTCGCCTGCCGGGACCTCGAAGAGCTGAAGCTGTAGCGAGATGTCGCCCGGTCTTGAGGAAATCTCAACACGACCACAAGATGGTGAACACCTTGGTGACGCATCGTCGAGGGACCGCAATTCGCGCGGACCTCGCGCTGATCGAAGGAGCAGACGATGCACCTGACCACCCGCCGTGCCGCTGTCGTGGGCGTGAGCGCCCTGGCCGCGGTCGCTCTTTCCGCTTGTTCCAGCAACTCCGACGGGTCGATGCCGGGCATGAACCATGGCTCGGAGTCGATGTCCTCGAGCACCAGTAGGTCTGCGTCCTCGGGGCAGGAGGGCGACGTGATGTTCGCGCAGATGATGATCCCTCACCACCAGCAGGCGGTCGAGATGGCTGACCTTGCCCTGGACGACAGCTCGGGCGCGTCGGCGAAGGTGCAGGCCTTGGCCAAGGACATCAAGGCCGCTCAAGGCCCGGAGATCAAGACCATGCAGGGATGGTTGGAGCAGTGGGGGGCCGAGCCGGCCAGCGAGGGCATGGGGCACGGCGGTATGGACCACGGCGACGGGATGATGAGCAAGTCCGAGATGACCGATCTCGAGTCCACCTCGGGCGAAGAGTTCGACCAGATGTGGCTGACGATGATGATCAAGCACCATCAGGGCGCGGTGAAGATGGCCAAGGACGTGCAGTCCACGACCTCCAACAGCGAGGTCAAGACCATGGCTGCGGACATCATCACGGCCCAGAACAGCGAGATCACCACGATGAAGGATCTGCTCTGAGCGGGCAGCCCTGATCTGCCGCTCTGCCTTCCCCACCACCCTCGCGTGCGACATCGGAGGTCTTCGTGAGCACTGAGAACGACCGACCTGACCTCGCTGACTCGACCCCGCTTGCCACGGACCCGGTGTGCGGCATGCAGGTCAGGCAGGACACGGCCCTGCGCACGGAGCACGACGGGCAGGAGTACTTCTTCTGCTCCGCGAGCTGCAAGGAGCGCTTCCTGGCAGACCCGCAGGGCTTCGAGGTGGGAGCGGTGGACCGCTCTTCGGCAGCGCCCGACCTGGCAGCACCGGTCTCGGCCAGCGAGTGGACCTGCCCGATGCACCCCGAGGTTCGCCAGGCCGGTCCTGGGGCATGCCCGATCTGCGGGATGGCCCTGGAACCGGTGACCATCTCAGCCGACAGCGGCCCGAGCCGGGAGCTGTCGGACATGACCCGGCGCTTCTGGGCCGCGGTTGTGCTCAGCCTGCCCATCACCGTCCTGGAGATGGGCAGGCACCTGGTGCCATGGATCCACGAGGCCGTCCCGGCGCGGGTCTCGGTGTGGCTGCAGCTGGTGCTGGCCACGCCGGTCGTGCTGTGGGCGGGGGGGCCCTTCTTCGTGCGCGGATGGGCCTCGCTGCGAAGCCGCAACCTCAACATGTTCACCCTCATCGCGATGGGCACCGGGGTCGCCTGGCTGTTCAGCCTCGTGGCCACGACCACGCCCGGGATCTTCCCCGACTCCTTCCGCAACGACGACGGCACCGTCGACGTCTACTTCGAGGCAGCCGCTGTCATCACCACCTTGGTCCTGCTCGGCCAGGTCCTCGAGCTGCGAGCACGCGAGCAGACCTCCGGTGCGATCAAAGCCCTGCTGAACCTCAGCCCCAAGACCGCCCGACGCATCACCGACGGCGTCGACGAGGAGATCCCCCTAGAGCAGGTGCAGGTCGCAGACCTGCTGCGGGTCCGCCCCGGGGAGGCGATACCGGTCGACGGCACCGTCACCGACGGCCGCTCCTCCGTTGATGAGTCGCTGGTCACCGGCGAGTCGATGCCCGTGACCAAGAGCGGCGGCGACACGCTCATCGGCGGAACCATCAACGGCAGCGGCGGCCTGGTCATGCGCGCCGAACGGGTCGGCACCGAGACGATGCTGGCCAGGATCGTGACCATGGTCGCCGACGCCCAACGCTCCCGCGCCCCGATCCAGCGCACCGCGGACAAGGTCTCGGCCGTCTTCGTCCCCGTCGTCATCGCGATCGCCGTCATCGCCTTCGCCGCGTGGGCCCTCGCCGGGCCCGACCCCAAGCTGGCCCACGCCCTCATCGTCTCCGTCGCGGTCCTGATCATCGCCTGCCCCTGCGCCCTGGGCCTGGCCACACCCATGTCGATCATGGTCGGAGTCGGGCGCGGAGCCAGGCTGGGGGTGCTGATCAAGAACGCCGAAGCGCTCGAACGCATGGAGAAGATCGACACCCTCGTGGTCGACAAGACCGGCACCCTGACCGAGGGCCGCCCCACCGTCACCCACATCGAGCCAATCAGCGGCGGTGACCCCGACGACCTGCTGCGCACCGCCGCCACCGTCGAACGGGCATCGGAGCACCCCCTAGCCCAGGCCATCGTCGAAGCCGCAACCGCCAAGCACCTGACCCTGCACGAGGTAGCTGACTTTGACTCCCCGGTCGGGCGAGGTGTCACGGGCCTCGTCGAGCAACGACACGTCACGCTCGGCAACGCCGACTTCCTGGCCTCCCACCACATTGACACCGCTGTGTGGCGCGAACGCGCAGACCAGCTGCGCGCTGACGGGGCGACCGTGATCTACATGGGTATCGACACCCAGCTTGCCGCCCTGTTCGCCATCGCCGACCCGGTCAAGGAGAGCACCCCGGCCGCGCTGGAAGCGTTGCGCGCCGAAGGCATCGACGTCGTCATGCTCACCGGCGACAACCAGGTCACCGCGAACGCGGTCGCGCGATCCCTGGGCATCGAGCGCGTCGAGGCCGAGGTCCTGCCCGACCACAAGAGCGACGTCGTGAAGAACCTGCGCGAAGCAGGCCGAGTGGTCGCCATGGCCGGGGACGGCATCAACGACGCACCCGCCCTGGCCGCTGCGGACGTCGGCATCGCCATGGGATCGGGCACCGACGTGGCCATGGAGAGCGCGGGGATCACGCTGCTTCGCGGCGACCTCACCGGGATCACCAAGGCACGTCACCTCTCCGAGATGACGATGAGCAACATCCGCCAGAACCTCGTGTTCGCCTTCATCTACAACGCCGCAGGCATCCCCATCGCCGCCGGCGTGCTCTACCCCGTGCTCGGGCTGCTCCTCTCTCCCATCCTCGCCGCCGCCGCCATGGCCCTGTCCAGCGTCAGCGTCATCGCCAACGCACTACGCCTGCGCGCCCGCACCATCGACTAGCACGGACGCCGAACGAGCCACGGCACTGAGCAGATCACTCACCCGATCTGCCCTCCCAGACGTGGATGACCCGACCGGACGTCATCGGAGCAAAGCTGATGACTCCCCAAGACCCTGACGGAGAGCGCCGATGTACACCGTTCAAGCACCCATCCGACCTCGCCTGCTCGCTGCCGCTGCTGTCGGTGCCCTGATCCTGACAGGCTGCACGTCCGCACCGTCGCCGGGCGCGCCCGCGCCTTCCTCGGCCACCACCTCACCGGCGGCCGCCGACCTGCTGTCCGAGCACGACCTGACCGGTCTGAGCACCGCAGAGGCCATCGAGCGTCTTGACACCATGCCCATTGCTGAACGTCCCGCCGGCCTCGTCGCATCGGTGCACCCGAGAACGGTGAGCATCACCGGTGGCCAAGGGCAACAAGTTCAGCTACCCATGCCCGAGGACGAGG
Organism: Janibacter melonis; assembly: GCF_003721155.3. Taxonomy (NCBI): domain Bacteria; kingdom Bacillati; phylum Actinomycetota; class Actinomycetes; order Micrococcales; family Intrasporangiaceae; genus Janibacter; species Janibacter melonis. The sequence continues at coordinate 1,951,598 of NZ_CP044548.2, forward strand.
TGTACATCTCGATCGCGCCCTACCGCCACACGACACACGAGTGCCACTTCCACAGCCTGACCACCTGCGTAGGGGAGCTGCGCAACGCGAACGTCAACATCACCCTGACCGGTGGCAGCGGTGAAACCCTCATCGATGAGACACGTCGGACCTACGACAACGGCTTCATCGGCCTGTGGGTGCCGCGCGGGATCAAGGCAACGCTGACGATCGAGCAAAACGGAGAGGTGGGCACCTGGGAAGTCTCCACCACCGAGGACGATGACCCCACCTGCATCACCGACCTCAAGATCACGTAGACGCTGTCATCGCCAGGCTCAGGATCCGTCGCATTCGTCCCCAGCTACGGCACCCGTCAGAGCGGGCCGGCATCTCTGTGCCCAGGTCGCCGACTGATTGCGCAACGAGATCCGATCCGGCAGTGGATAGCCGCAGCCCGGACGTGCGGACGACGCGCATGCCCCGCGGCGGGGACAAGAACGCACTGTCACGCGTTACGGATGCCAGAAGTCAATCTAGTCACGTCTACGATAATGCCGATAATCTATCTTATGTCAGGTAGTCTCTCTGGGGCCCACCCTCGGACTGGCGGCGCCGGCGCCAAGCGACTGAAGGAGCAACCTGACCTCCTTATCGGAGACCACGCCGTCGATCAGGTCCCCGATCTCGTCAAGACGAACCACCGCCTCAACGATCTCGTCCTCCCAGGCCTCGTCGAAGTCAACGTCAAGGTCGGCGTAGGTTCCTCCCGTCTGTCCGTGGGGCCGGAGCACAAAGGACGCCCACCTGTGCGCTTGGTCAGGACCTACAGAACCGTCAAGCATGCCCTCAAGGACTTGGACTATGGCCTCTCTGCCGAGCGTGAGTGTCCGATCACACTGGCGCACCGCCTGCTCAAGCAACGAGTGCGGGGCGTCGACGACAACAGCAACGCTAGACACGTCTCCGCCCAAGACCAGGCGAAGAGCTGCGGCCACAGCTTCGGGGCCCATCTCGGGCCCCTTACGGCTCCGCTTTCACATCAGGCCCGCGACCTCCTGGAACTAGTCAATTACCCCACGCTGGCTCTCTGTCGGCTTGATCAACCCTGAGCTCGTGCGTGGCCTCCCGTGGCATTTCTACCTTTCGCACGCGGGTGCGCGTGACCGTCTTCTTATTCATTGTAAATGACTGGAATAGGGTCAACGCCGAGAGCGATCAACCCGGCGTGGACCTCTCGGATGAAACTCCGGAATATGCGCACAAGCTCGTCTTGACCGATACCGGAGACACGCAGCTCTGGATCAAAAGACGACGTAATACTCCAACTCGACCCATCCTGACGCAGACAGATAATCTCCTCCTCTTCGTAAGAAAGAGAGTTAAAGATGAAATCAGCGTCTGGCTGCTCGGACATCCAGAACCACAGGCTGCGCGCAAGTTCGGCCACTGGAAATGCCTCCTCCCTGAAGAGGAGAACTCCCTCTTGATAGATGAGAAGATCAGCGTCGATTGCGATTAGGTATTCAACCGTAGTTTTACCCCAAGGACCACCCCTCTTCATGTGAGAAAAAGTTACTTTCACCTGACTCATTTTACATGCACCGGGAACGCATTGATTGCTAACTTACCGAATCCTTACCTCTATTCACCCCGTTGGCAGGAAGTTCGTGCCTCATTGCCCTGCCGCAGCGCCACCAGGGGCCCCAGCCAGATCCCATTACAGCGTAAGCATAGTGATCTCGGTAGATCTGGGTGATTCCAACGCTAGACCCGCATCCCGACTGCTGCTATCCGGGTAGAAGACGTCGCCCTCGTCCCCTTCTGACAACGAGACGAGTGAATCCCGGCGCACCGAGTGGCGCTGCCAGCCCCTGGTGTTCGCCGTCGATCTACCTGCCCCTCGCCATCGTTGGCGCACGTGCCGCCCCAGTCGTCACCCGGCCTGAGCCGATCTGACCCCGAGAAGACACCGCCCGTGCGCTCTGCGAGGCTGGAGGTGCTGAGACGAAGCCCGGCTGGTTCGAAGCGTGCCCCGTCGATCCCCGGGTCTGACACCGACGGTAGGAGCGACATGACCGACGTCCTTTCCCTGAGCACCGTGGCCACCACCCAGCTGGCCGCTGCCCGCCACGCCAGGACCGGCCGCGCAGCCAAGACCATCCATGGCGGGCACGAGGCCACCCTGCGGCAGACCGTGCTGGCCCTGACCGCCGGCACAGCCCTGGGCGAGCACGACAGCCCCGGGCAGGCCACCTTGCAGATCATCAGCGGCCGGGTGCGCCTTCACGCCGGCGAGGAGCAGTGGGAGGCCTCCACCGGTGATTACCTGCCGATCCCGCCAGCCCGGCACGACCTCGAAGCCATTGACGACTCCGTCGTGCTGCTCACCGTGTCCACTACCGCCTGACCACGGCCAGTAGGACGATCATGACGAACCTTCCCGCAGGGCGTAGGAGCCTCGAGGCGACTGAGCAGCAATGGCAGGTAGTCGTCGAGGCCCTCATCCAGGTCTCCACAGCCTGGCGCGAGGTCTCGCCCGAGAGCCAAGGCCCGGTCAACGAGTTGCTCCAGGACGCCCGCAGCAACGTTGCCTACTGGCGCGCACGCAGCAAGGGTCTCGACGAGCGGGAAGCGTCATGCATGCTCCCTCAGGGCCCTCCGACTCCCCGCTACATCGACTACAACGGCATTCGCGAGGAGAATGCGAGCCGGTGAGGACCTCGAACAAGAGTCTGCTCGCTCGAGAACCCGTGGGTGTCTCTCAACGACGTAGCACGCACCTGCTCCCGCTATGCGCACCTGCTTGTCCCCCATGCGCCGAGCACCCATCCTCGCTACTGGTAGGTCCCTACCACGGGTCTACGGTCGGTGGATGGAACTCAACAAGCGGGTGAAGCGAGACACGCCACCCGTGCGGGTCGCGATCCTCAACGACTACGAGGTCGTCGTCCGCGGTATCGCGGCGATGCTCGCCCCCTTTTCCAATCGCGTGGAGGTCGTCGAGCTCGACTCCGGCTTGCCGGTCTCTCAACCGGTTCACGTCCTCTTGTACGACACGTACGCGGCGGCCGCTGTCGATAGCCCGGAGGTTGACCGGCTCGCTCGAGATCCGATGGTGGAGCACACGGTGCTCTACACCTGGGCGATCACTGACGAGGTCATTCAGATCGCCGCTACCCGGCACGTGTCCGGGGTGCTGTCGAAGTCCCTCGGCGGCGCTGAGCTCGTCGACGCGCTCGAGCGGATCTACGCCGCCCAGAGCGTGATCTCAGCGCCGGAAGTCGAGGACGAAGACACCCATGAGGGCGACTGGCCTGGCAAGGAGCAAGGGCTCACACCGCGACAGTCGGAGGTGGTCGTGTTGGTCGTGGCCGGGTTGAGCAATCAAGAGATTGCCCATCGCTGCTACCTGAGCATGAACTCAGTGAAGTCCTACATCAGAGCGGCTTACCGCACGATGGGGGTCAAGTCACGCACTCAGGCCGTTCTGTGGGGCGTCGAGCACGGCTTCCGCGCCAGCCCCCGAGCCCGCCTGCTTCCCCATGGCGACGACCACGAGGTGCCCCGGGCCTGAAAGGCCCCGCTCTAGACGCCCCGCACCCTCGCCGGGGCAGGGGCCAGGACGGCGTGTCGGCCCCTGCCCCGGGGGGCGGACCGCCGTGGTCGGCCACAAGCACCATCGGCGGACCTGATCAGTCAACCCCGGGCCCCCGGGGTCGGGGCTCCACCCGAAGGGGCGCCTTCCGGGCGCGACCTCCCGCCCCGGCTTGACTACGTTGAACGAAAGGACGACGACCGCTTTCGAGGAGACGTAGATGGGCATCGGCGAGAACATCGAGAACGCGAAGGACCGGCTGGTCGGCAAGGCCAAGGAGGTCGTCGGGGAGTCCAAGGGCGACCCGGGCCTGGAGATCGAGGGCAAGGTCCAGCAGGACACGACCCTCCCCGCCCGGGGGCACGCTGAGGACGACCCCGGCACGTGAGCCTGTGGATCAGAGGTCGCGGCGAATGGGGATGACCGGAGAGCGGTAGGCCTCGATGACCGCGATCTGCCGCAGCAACGGGCCCAGGTCGCAGTACTCGGCACGCTGGGCTCGTTCAACCGGGTAACAGGTCGCGTACTCCACGCACAGCGTGTGCCCCCGCTTCGGATCGGAGGCCGAGATGGTCCTCGCGTCCCCTTCCATACCCGGGGCCAGGCCAGAGGGTCGCGAGGGCGGGTACTCCCACCACTCGTCCTCCCACGACTCGTACAGACCTAGGTCCGATGCGTGCAACCACCCCCTGGCGCGCAGCGCCAGATCGACGTCGGTGAGGAAGCGCTCGTAGGCGTTGTCTCGCCGCCGGTCATCTTGGCGGCCAGAGACTCCGGGGTGAAGGACCTGGCCGTCTCCTGGCGTGTCCACCATGACCGACGAGTCTCACAGAACCAGCGCGACCTCGCAGCGCGAACGCCGGTGGGCGGTGCGGACAGCGACGGAGGCCAAACGGGAGAACGAGTCCCCCCGTTTGGCGAGGGGCCCCCTCTGCTAGCTCACTTCGTCAGCGCGTCGCGGACCGTGGCCAGCAGCGAGCGGGGTGAGGCGGGTGCGCTGTCGTCTCTGTAGGTCGTCGTGTGCCCCTGCGAGCACGTCACCGTGTGCTTCTCGTGCTCGCCCAAGGCGTCGAACCGCCGGTCGGTGACCACCGAGATCTGCGCGCACCCGCACTTCGGACACTGGGTAGGCAACGAATGTTCGTCCATGCTTACGACTCTGGCACACTACCCAGCGGACCGTAAATTTACGGTGTAAGCCAAGCGAGAGGTACTCCCCGTGGAGAACGCGTTGAACCAGCTGTGGGTCGCCCTGGCCCTGTACGTGCCCAAGATCGTCATGTTCCTGCTCATCCTGGTCATCGGATGGATCGTGGCCAAGGTCATCGGCAAGGCCGTCGACAAGATCCTCGAGCGCGTCGGCTTCGACCGCGCCGTCGAGCGCGGCGGGGTCAAGCGGGCCCTGGCGAAGTCGCAGTACGACGCCTCCTCGATCGTGGGCAAGCTCGTCTACTACACCCTGATCCTGTTCGTGCTCCAGCTCGCCTTCGGCGTCTTCGGACCCAACCCGATCAGCGACCTGCTCACCCGGGTCATCGCCTTCCTGCCCAGCATCGTCGTGGCCATCGTCATCGTCGTGCTGGCCGCAGCCATCGCCACCGCCGTGCGCGAGCTCATCGCCAACACCCTCGGCGGGCTGTCCTACGGCAAAGTCCTGGCCAACATCGCAGCCGCGTTCATCCTGGGCCTGGGCATCATCGCCGCCCTGAACCAGGTCGGCATCGCCACCACCGTCACCCTGCCGGTCCTGATCACCGTCCTGGCCACCATCGGCGGCATCCTGATCGTCGGCGTCGGCGGCGGCCTGATCAAGCCCATGCAGGCCCGCTGGGAGAGCTACCTCGGGACGATGGAGAGCGAGACCCAGAACATCAAGGCCGAGGCCGCCAAGGCCCCCTCGGTCAAGGAGCAGGCCCAGCAGGCCAAGAACAAGGCCCAGGCCGCCGAGGCCCGCACCCGCCCCACCGGCGGGGCCACCTCCCCCGACGTCCCCTTCGACCGCAACCAGGGCTGAGCCCTGCTGCGCCAGCCGGGCCATGCGGATACACCCTAAGAGGGGGGTCTGCCAGCCCGGCCAGGCCCGGCGACCTCGGCTACGTTTACGAAGTAAGCCAATCGATCGAAAGTGGAGGAATCAATGATTTCTACCGAGCAGATCAACACCCTCGTGGCTGGCGGCAACGTCGTCGACGCGTCCGGGGAGAAGGTCGGCAAGGTCGGCCAGGTCTACCTCGACGACCAGAGCGGTCAGCCCGAGTGGGTGACCGCGAACACCGGTCTCTTCGGCACCAGCGAGACCTTCGTCCCCCTTCGCGGCGCCACCGTGCGCGGCGATGACGAGGTCCAGGTCGCCTTCGCCAAGTCCGTCATCAAGGACGCCCCCCGCGTCGACGCCGACGGTCACCTCGACGCCGACGACGAGGCCGAGCTCTACCGCTACTACGGCATTGCCGACAGCGGCCAGGGCCGCTTCGACAACGCTGAAGGCGTCGCGGACCGCGACGTGCACGGGGAGGGGCAGGACACCTCTGGTCCCAACACCGACGACGCGATGACCCGCTCGGAGGAGCGCCTCAACGTGGGGACCGAGAAGGTCGCCACCGGACGGGCCCGGCTGCGCAAGTACATCGTCACCGAGAACGTCACCACCACCGTGCCGGTCCAGCGCGAGGAGGTCCGCCTCGAGCGCGAGCCCATCACCGACGCCAACCGCGACCAGGCCATGGCCGGCGGTGATCTCACCGAGGAGGAGCACGAGGTGACCCTCACCGAGGAGCGCGTCGTGGTCAACAAGGAGACCGTCCCGGTCGAGCGCGTCAAGCTCGGCACCGAGACCGTCACCGACGAGCAGCAGGTCAGCGAGGAAGTCCGCAAGGAGCAGATCGAGGCCGATCTGCCCGACGAGGCCACCCGGCGCGAGAACACCGAGCGCGGCTGATCCCCACCGGCAGTCCCCCATGGCCCCGGCAGGTCATGGGGGACTGCTGCGTCTGCACCCCGAACCACACCCACACGAATCAGGAGCTGCACATGAGCACCAGCATGGGCGAAGAGAACCACCGCCGAGACCAAGACCGGGACCGCCGCGCTGACGCCGACGGGCTGACCCGCCGCCACACCGGCCGCGACACCCACGACACCGGGCGCACCTCGCCGAGCAAGGACAACCGCCCCACCCACCACGACTCCCTGCGCACGCAGCAGAAGCAGCGATTCGGCGGCATGAAGTTCGGCGCCGCGTTCTTCGGGTGGCTCACCGCAGTCGGCCTGACGGTCCTGCTGGCGGCCCTGGTCGCCGGCACCGGCAGCGCGATCGGGTTCAGCACCGACACCACCGTGCAGGACGCCGCGGACAACGCCAAGGACGTCGGCATCGCCGGCGCCGTGGCCCTGCTCGTCATCTTGCTCATCGCCTACTTCGCCGGCGGCTACGTCGCCGGCCGCATGGCCCGCTTCGACGGCGCCAAGCAGGGCATCGCGGTGTGGCTGTGGGCCGTGCTCATCGCGATCGTCGTCGCCGTCCTCGGCCTGATCGCCGGCGACCGCTTCGACGTCCTCTCCCAGCTCGACGCCCTGCCCAGCATCCCCGTCAGCACCGACGACGCGACGACCACCGGGATCATTGCCCTGATCACCGTCGCCGCGGTCACCCTCATCGGCGCCATCCTCGGAGGCATCACCGGCATGCGGTACCACCGCAAGATCGACAACGCCGACTACACCCTGGACTAACCCCGCGACCTGCGCTCTCATATAGGCGCCCTCCCCCGATGGCAGGCGGGTCCGGTAGCACCTCGTGATGCACCGGACCCGCCTGCTGTCATCGTGCGTCTCTGCATGATGCGCTGCTCCCATCCCCTGCTGGACCAACCTGCCGGGTCAGTACACCTAGGCCACGCCCTGTGCATGCGCAAGAGCAAGGACGCGTGAGCTGATCCGGGGGTAGCGTCGCTGCGGCAGCCGTCGTGTCCGCCCGACGATGAGCCAGGAGGCGCGCCTCCGACGCACGCAGGGTAAAGGCGAGGGCGGCGAGACAACGAGGGAGGAGCCGGGCAGCGTTAGGGGCGTGGACGCCAGGCGAGGCTCGCGCACCACCACTGCCGCTACCCGGCTCTTGTTCTCGCCGCCGTCGTCTCGCGACGCTGCCATCGTCCGGGCACACCCCGAAAGGGATGACGACAGCCCTCAGGGTTCACTTCTACGACGCGTGTGGGGCTCGCGAGAACGTTCGCCGGCGCGGTGCGCTGACACACACTGCTCAAGCAAGGTCTAGCTGTACTCGGTCACGACGTTGGTGACAGGCGGCTGGGTAGGGCAGGTCGTGGCGGCGCAGGATCCGGCTGACCGTTCGAGCAGGGACACCGAGCTCAGCCCGATCCAGTCCTGACCGCGCCGGTGCTCACGCCGGGCCGCGACCACTGCGTCCTCGACCGATGCCGCGGTGCGTCGCGGGCTGGAATGCGGCGCCGAACACCGGTCTGACAGGCCGGCCTGACCCTCGGCGTCGAACCTGGCAACCCAACGGTGAGCGCACTGGCGTGAGATGCCCATCGCCTTCGCCGCGTGAGCCACCGCCCACCCCTGGCGGCGGACTCGGTCGACCAGCAGACGGCGACCATGAACATTGAGACGGGCGTTAGCGTGGGCCACGAGAACCTCCGGGTCGGGCGGGACTTCGACAATCCACACCTCACCCGGAGGTTCTCCTCCTCGTCAACGCCTACGCGTCACCAACCTCTCGGCCGAGTACATCTAGCAGCAGCCCGGGGCCTCCTCGCGGGCTGCGCGCTTGTGGGGCGCCGCGGACCCCTGCGGCGGCCACACCCGGTCGAGGTAGGCCCGCAGATCGGCGATCCCGTCGTGATCCAACGCGTAGATCCGACGGGTCCCCTCGGCCAGGTCGGTCACCAGCCCCGCCCGCTTCAGCACCCGCAGGTGCTGCGAGACCCCGGGCCGCTTGATCGGCAGCTGGGCGGCGAGCACTCCCACCGGTTGCGGGCCGCCAGAGGCGAGCAGCTCGACCACCGTCCGTCGGTTGGCGTCGCCGAGCGCCTCGAGCTGCAGCTCCGCGCGATGTGTGTGCACGGTCCGAAAATCTAGCACCCAGTCTTACGATGTAAGCAGGTGAGAGATCCTGTCCTGCACGCGTTCTCGATCTCCGCCCCTAGCGGCCTGCCGGGGCGAGATGACGGGCGCTACTGGGAGATGTGCAGCTCGATGCGCTCGATGAGGGCTTCCAGACCGATCTCGAACTCGGCCTTGGAGTGGTCCTGGCTCAGCGCTGGCCGCAGCCGTTTGATCGTGGGGAAGTCGTCGAGGTCGAGCTCTGCGTCACCCTCGGGGATGCTGGCCTCCCCTTCGTCGAGGGCGACCTCGACCGGTGAGGTCTCCGCGCCGTGCACGACCGACTCCAGCAGCAGGTGCCCCAGCAGGAACCCGCTGAAGGAGCGGTACACGTGCACGGCACCGTCCTCGGTGAAGCCGTGCCCGATCAGCGTGCTGAGGAAGTCCTCGACCAGGCTCAGGCTGCGAAGAGGCGGGCGCAGCCACGGCGCTGCCGGGTGACGGGTGGCCACCAGCGGGAAGGCGTGGGGGTGGGCCACGGCCACCGCCCGGACCTGGTGGGCGAAGGTCTGCAGATAGCCCTGCCAGGTCTCGGATAGCTCGGCGTCGAGATCTTCCTCCAGACCCCGCAGCATCTGCGCCACGACAGCCTCAAGAAGATCCTCACGCCCAGAGACGTGCCGGTAGAGCGACATCGCCTCCACACCCAGGGCGCTTCCCAAGGAGCGCATCGTCAGCTTCTGGGCGCCCTGCGCGTCGATGTAGGCCAGGGCCGAACGCACGATGAGATCTCTGCTCAGCCGCGCCCGGCTCGGCGTCCCTGACTCCGAGACCATTGGCACCTTCCCCTGTTGAGTGTTCCGTCGCTCAGGAATGACGCTCCGTATCGTACGTGCCCGAACGTCCTACGTCGTCGACCCTTCTCGACAAGCCCAACTTACGGCGTAAGGCTACGATTGTGGCGTGCGAGGTATGCGAATTGGGGAGCTGTCCCGTCGTACGGGTCTGAGCGTGGATGTGCTGCGTGCGTGGGAGAGGCGGTTCGGCCTGTTCAAGCCGCAGCGCAGTACCTCTGGGTACCGGTTGTACTCCGAGCGTGATGAGCGCATCACCCACGACGTCGTCGCCCTGAAGGCGCAAGGGGTGCCGCTGGCCAAGGCCGTCGCGCTGGCTCGAGACACCCCCGCACAGGCACCGACCGCGCAGGTGCTGATCGCCCGGATCGATCAGGCGGTGCGAGGCCTCGATCCCGACGCCGCCAGGAGAGCGGTTCGAGCCTCGAGCGAGGCTCTTGGGGTCGAGGCCGCCATGGTCACGGTGTACTTGCCCTACCTTCGCCTGCTGGGGCAGCAGTGGCTGGACGGGGCCGTCACGGTCGCTCACGAGCACTTCATCAGCCACATCATCCGCAAGCACATCGGGACACTGGCCCAAGACCCCCATCCGGGCGGGCGTCGCACAGCCGTGGTCGCCTGCCCCGCCGGAGAGCGTCACGACATCGCGCTGCTGATGATCGCCACCCTGCTCACCCGCCGGGGCTGGTCGGTGCGCTACCTCGGCGGGGACACCCCGCTGGAGGCGATCACCTCCACAGCAGCGCGCACCCGCGCCGACCTCGTCGTCTTGGCGGTCACGCGACCCGAGATCCTCGAGGCCGCCGTGCCGGCGGCGCGCCAGCTGGCCCAGAGCACCCACGTCGCCGTCGGCGGCCCAGGGGCTTCGATCGAGCTCGCCGAGCAGATCGGCGCCACGCTGCTCGTGGCCAACCCCGTCCACTCGGTCCTTCGCCTCGACGAGCTCGTCCCGGCCTCACGCGAGCGGTTGAAGGCGCAGGGCGCGGCCTCCTAGCTCCCCCACGAACCAGTGCCCGAGCTCCGGGTGACCTCAGGACCTCTTGAGGGACCAGAGGAGGCGCGCGGTGCCCCACTTCCGTGACCGCGCGCCTCCGCCAGCTGGTAGCAGCGTGACGGCGTCGCACCTCATCTTCACGACCCCGTGCCGCGAGCACTCCAGCGAGCCGCACCTCTCACGCCCCCAGGCGATGATCGGGACCAGGCGCATCTGTCCGCAGATGTGGCGTCGGCGGGGTGTGCGGCGACCATGCTCGAGTGCGACTGTGACATCGAGCGATGTCGCCCACGAATCGACCGCCGATCCCACCTGCCGGGCGGGGCGTGTTGCGCACGCGAGGAGGGAAAATCGGGAAAGTCAGGCCGTCTCAAACGGCCGTGCCACCCACTCGAAGCTACCCTGCAGCGCCGCGCCCTGATCGAGGGTGCTACCCGCGCGCAAACCTCACTCGGTCATCGCTTGACCTCTCCCCTAGCCCGGCGAGGGCGCGCGTAGCGACCACACACGAAGCCCAGCACGAAGCCAATGAGTAGCATGGCCAGCGCCCAGAGGAATAGCCCTCGAAACAGATCCCAAAGGGTGATCGTCCACGCCGCGATGCTGGGCATGCTCGCCTCACCCTGCTCGAAAGTCTCCACGTTCGACGTTTCGAGCGACGCTATCAGCGAGCAGGGGTTTCGAACGCCTCTTAAGAGCGCCCTGCAGCCCCTCCCCCGGGCTGCTCGAAAACGATGGTTCTCGGACGGCGACACGCCACGCGTGTTGGTCGGGTCAGTGACGGTTCGGCTGCTCCTCGTTGCCCAGGCGTGCGGCTCGTTCTCGAGCCCACTGGGCGGCGTTGATGGCTTTCGGGCGGGGGTTGCCCCATCGCTCGAGGCGTTGGCATGCGGCTTTGAACCCTGGGCCACCGTGGTCGCTGAGCTGGACGGCGTGCGCGATCAGGGCATCCGGGTAGCCGGCGTCCCAGTGCCACCCGTTGTCGTGGAACTTGGCGAATGGGGGGCTGCTGGTGATGGTGGTCAGGTCGGCGAGGAGCTCGGCGTGGTCGGTCAGGCGCAGGAGGTTGGCGAGCTGGCCGGCGTTGAGGGCTTCGGTCATCTGGCGGGCCACGATTTCGGCGTCGTCGACGGAGTCGATGGTCCAGCCACTGCGGCCGCCCGAGCGGTTGAGCGGGGTGAGCGCCAGGCGAGCGATGCCGTCCCAGTACTGCTCGCGGCCGGGCTTTCTGGGCTCGTACCAGCCTCCTGAGAACTCGCTCTCGAGCCACTCTTTCCAGGCGGGGGTGACGACGGACATCGCGCCCTCGAAGGTGCCGTACGTTCCCTCGTTGTACTGGCCGGCGAGGATGGTGACGACTGCGGTGGTGTCACCGACCTGCAGGCGCCATGTCGGGTAGGTGCCCTTGAACCCAGCGGCGCGCAGGGTCGGGACGAACTCTTCTCGCAGGGCCTGCTTCAGGGCATCTCTTGCTCGCACGGCGTCAGAGCCTGGAGCGGGGCTGAGCTAGGGCAGGTTCCTCGTCGCTTATGCGGCGCTGCTGCAATCGCCAGTTCAAGAGGTTGATCGCGCCCTGGCACAGGGACACTGCGACTAGTAGCACCAGGGCTAGATCCGTCCGACCCTCGTCGAGGATCGGATCATCAGAGAGCAGCCCCTGGGCGCCGAGCGCCGCGACCACCAACGATGCAAGTGCCAAGGCGACCATGACCCACCTGGGAATAACGATCGCCCCTACCGGTCCGCCGTGCCGGTCGCTGGGCTCGCCCCGTCTCGCCCCTGCGCTCATGCGCACAGCGTCCCACCTCACGGGTAGTCAGCGGGGGTGAACCATCTTCGCCGATGCCCGCGAAGGGCGCTCTCGGAATCTGCTCAATGACGATCGTCAGTGGGAAGCGGCCAACGGAGCGGAAGGTCGTACCCGGTCGTGACCTGGTGCAGCCCTACGGGCGCCACGTCGCGACCACCCATCGGCCGGGGCGAGAGCCATCCGTCTTCTTCGGGTAGGCCAGTGTGTCGCCCTGCGCGCGTACTCGACCGTAGGCGCGGGTGGCCCCGAGCTCCGTCTTCTTCTGGGAGGCGATGTCGTAGAGGTACAGGGTGGCATCTCCGCGTCCAGACCCTCGGCCCCAGGCGATGAAGCGATCACCGCAGCTGATCTCGGTCGAGCCGCCGGCGCTGCGAAGGGGGATCCGTCGCGGGTGCATCTCATCGCGCGGGAGGATGTTGATCTCATCCTTCCCGTTCCTTGTCGCCGCCCATGCGATGTAGGTGCTGGTTCCGCACGTCATGGTGATCCTCGTGCTCGCGGTCAGGGCGTCGAAGCGGTAGAGCGTGCGTAGTCTCGAGCCGTCGGTCTCAACGATCCGTGGGGTCCCGTATGTGCGCCCGCTGGTGAGGCGGTCATCGGCGATGTAGATCAGCCGGTCACCTGCTCTGGCGGGACCGTAGGCCCCCTGGGCGACCTGGCTCGTCTTCTCGGACCCGTCCACGGGGGCTGTGAGAATTCGGTAGGTGGGGCGCTCGGGGTACAGCCCACCTCGCTGCTCCGGTGCGGTCGGGGCGTCGGTCGGCCAGTCCCGAATGGACCAGTACGCGCGGTCCTCGACCAGCGCAAGGGGATGCCGGTCGTCGTTAAACATCGGGACGACATCGGCACCGTAGTAGTCGTCGTAGCTGGCGATGACCTGGGCGGCAGGGCCACCTGATGGCGACTGGGCCAAGATGCGCCAGTCCTCCGCCTCGAGGTTCGTCGAGCGAGTCTCACGCCAGATAACGGCGTCGTCGTAGGCGTCAGCGGCCACGAGCTGACTCGCACCGGGCGGTTTGGGTGCGGGGATCATGGCGGGCTCTTCACCGGGGATCCACCACCCCATCTGCGTCGTGCCGGTCAGCAGGGGACCAGACGTTCCTGTGTCCGGCCGGATGCTGGTGACGAACCTGCCGGACGAGGAGATCGCGGCGATAGACGCCGAGCCGCCCCCCTCGATGGGGCCGCCGTAGAGACCCAGACGGGTCAGATCACCGTCGGTGGAGGAAGTCGGCGTCCACAGGCCCGTCGACGTGCGGCCTGACGCCGACACCTCACGCCCCGGCGGGTCGGAGGTGCTGGCGGTGCACGCTGGCGCGGCGATCAGCACGACTAGCGCGAGGGCCCATCGGTACGAACGCATCATCGCCTAGCTCCTTCTCGACTGCAACCTCGGGCCGACGAGATCCGCAACCCCACCGGAACACTCGTCGACGCGGCGACACTCAACTCGATGGTGTCGAGCTATCGGTTGCGGCATCCGGTAGGGGGAAGCCGCTGGCTGGGGTTGGGCTCTGGGCGAGGGGTTCGATAATGATCCTCACACGTGGGTCTCGGTCCTGCAGAGCGATCTGGATGAAGCGGTCCACGTCGCCGTAGACCTCGGCGGCCATGGTGGGGGTCGTCCCGTCGGCGCGCACGCCGATCCGACCGACCTTGATCCCCTCGGCCTCCCATGCCTCTTCGTGCTTGAGCGTCCGCATTATCTGGCGCTCTTGGTAGGAGCCGGCGTAGGCCGAGCCCGTTGAGCCGTCGCCTCGTACCGAGACGGTGGCCGGCAGGGTCGTGGCCGGTGCAGCAGGCGCCGTCGAGGTGCTGCGGGACGAGCTCGACGCCGGCGGGGCGGGTTCCGTGGTCTGGTTGATCGCCACCGCGACGGCCCCAAGCGCTAGCGCCGCAGCGACTCCCGCCGCCGCGAGGTGGGTCGCTCGACGACGCCGGCCTCGGACGGCCCCACGATCCAGGAGGTCCTGGAGTGGGGGCATCCGGTGCTGGGTGCGGGCCTCTTCTTCTTCGAGAGCTGTCCTGATGGCCTCGTCGATGTTCATCGGGTGCTCCCCTCCTGGGTGTGCAGCTCGGAACGGACGTGCTGGCGGGCACGGGAGAGACGGGACTTCACGGTCCCGAGCGGGATCCCCAGCTCGTGGGCGATCTCGTCGTCGGCCAGGCCGCGAACATGGAGCACCAGCACCGATCGTTGGGCGGGACTGAGGGTCTTCATCGCTGCGAGGACATCGACTGTCGTGCCCTCGACACCGGCAGAGCGGCCCGGCTCCGTCAGCTGCGTAATCGAGGTCAGGCGCCCTCTTCGACGCCGCTCGTCGACGGCGAGGTTGTGGGCAACCCGCCGAGCCCACGCGCCGGGGCGGTCGAATCGCGACAGCCGGTCCCAGCGGTCGGCGAGTCTGGTGAAGGCCTCACTGACGCAGTCCTCGGCCAGGGCGCGGCTACCGGTGATCAGGATCAGCTCGGCAACCAGCCGCGGGTACTCAGCGGCGTAGAGCTCAGCCAGGCCGGGGGGCGGGCGCATCTGACGCGTCATGCCAGACACACGCTCAGGCAACGCGATCGTTCCATCACCGAGATGCAGCACCCCAGGTCGGGGTAAGAGGTCGGGTGCATGCAGCTCGGACGCGAATGCGGCGCGCGCGGTTCCACGCTGCGCCCCGCAAAGAAGCCGACTGTTCGACCTACTTCTGCTGCTACTCCCGTGGTCCGGGTAGCAGCAACCGGGCGGGCCGGCGAGGTCGGCGCTGGCCGGGCTCGACCACCGAGCAGCACCACGGATTGACCTGCGCGGTTGAGGCGGGGCCCATACGATCAGCCAGTGCCCGCGCTCGAGCTGACTTCGCGACCGTGACGACGCCTCGATCAGTAGCGCCCTGGTCTGCTCGAGATGTGGCGACCGGTAGCCGCTGGGCTGTTCGTTCGACGGGCAGGCTTGCTCTGCTCGTTGCGGTCACCATGGCGGTGGGGTCGTGCACAAGCGCCAGCGGTGACCGGACGGTGAGCACGACGGACGACTCGCCCTTCACACCAACTAAGGGCTTGTTCGGGTTTGTCGCCAGCTGGAACTCCGGTGAGGACTTCACGGTCGCGTTGACGCCGCTGCGGCTCAAAGACCCGAAGGTTGCGGTGACGATCGAGTCGGTTCGGTTCGTCTCGGATGAGCCGATCGAGATCGTGGGTGCCGGGGTGATCGCCCCTGGCGCCGGTCAGCGCTCGTGGGCGGGTCCGGGGTGGAGCCAGAAGGTGGCCGTCGGCGGTTCCAAAGCAGCCATCACGGCGTTTCCCACGCAGATCACCGGGTCCGGGCAATGGATTCTTGCCGTGGGTGGTCGAGTTCCCGCCACCGACCGCGTGACCAGCACCGCCATGACCCTCACCTACTCGACAGCGCACGGCAAGAGCGACTACACGATCACGACGCCGATGATCATCTGCGGCAACGCCAAGACCCGTGAGAAGGAGTGCCTGCCCCGGGCCCGAAAGGACCATGACCGGATGATGGGTCAAGGCTCGGCCCTGTAGGTCAGCTGACTGCGCAGCGCCGCGTCACGCGCGCTCGGGCGACCTCACCATCCGATGTTGAAGGATCGACGACGCCCCGGGGCGGGTCAGCCGATGTACTTCTTGGGCTTGTCGCCGGTGGTCTTCGGCTTGCCGTTCGTCTTGGGGTTCTCCGGCCCCTTCGTGCGGGTGTGCGCCGCGCTCGTCGACGTGGAGGTCGACGCCGGCGGGGCCGCCTGGGCCTGGGTGGTCGTGCTCAGGGGAGCCGCGGCCTGCGTCTGGGTGGGCGCCGGGGGCGCGGTCACCGGTGCGACGCCGTTGGAGACGTAGTACTCGACCGTGCCTGCCTTGAGCGCCTGGCCGGAGGGCGAGGTGTAGGCGACGGTCCCGGCCGGCGCGGTGCCGTTCGCGGAGCCGGCGTTTCGGGGGTTGAAGCCCGCACCCTTGAGGATGGAGTCTGCCTCAGCAGGGGTCTTGCCGACCACTGAGGGGATCGCCGTCAGGTCGCCGTTGACGACCTTGCCGCCGGGGTCCTTGAAGTCCTTCTTCGGCATGCCGTCGCTCGCCTCGTCCATCATCTGCTTCCACAGCGGGGCGGCGATCGTGCCACCGAAGACGGCCTGCGGAGGACGTCCGCCGATGCTCAGGCCGTCCATGCTCTTCTCGGTGATCGGGGTCCCGACCCACACGGCGGTGGCGAGCTGGGGGGTGTAGCCGACGAACCAGGACTGGCGGTGCTTGTCCGTGGTGCCGGTCTTGCCGGCCGCGATCCGGCCATCGGCTAGCTGGGCACCGGTGGCGGTCCCTGACGTGATGGGCGCCTCGAGCAGGCTCGTGACACCACGCGCGACGGCGGGGTCGAGCACCTGCTTGCAGGCGGGCGGCTTGATCTTGATCTGCTTGCCGTTGGCCCTGGTGATGGACTCGATGGGGTTTGGCGGGCAGTACTTTCCGTCCGCGGCCAGAGTCGCGTAGCTCGAGGCGAGCTGCAGGGGCGAGGTCGAGTCCGAGCCGAGGACGAGGTTGGCGATCGAGTAGTCGCCCTTGATCTTCTTGCTGGTCTCCTGGTTGACCGTCAGTCCGTAGGTCTGGCCGTTGCCGTCAGTCAGACCCATGGCGGCCATCGCCTTCGGGATGTTGCACGAACCGACGTCGGAGGCGAGCTGGGCGAAGGCGGTGTTGATGGACTGCTCCGTCGCGTAGCGCAAGGTGAGCGGCTTGCCACCGCTGTCGAAGTCGTTCTGGACCTCCCACGGCGCTCCCGCGGTGCATGACGGGTCGAACTCGGTCGGCATGAAGGTATGGGGCTTGCCCAGACCGGCACGCGGGGCGTTGACCGTCGACTCCATCGGCTTGCCCTGCTTGAGGGCCGCGACGAGGGCGTACATCTTCGCCGTCGAGCCGATGGCGAAGCCGTTGGTGCCGCCGTAGCGGGCGGGGTAGGTCCAGGCCTGCTCGGAGTACTTGGTCGAGGCCCGGTCGAGGCCGACCTTGTACTGCGACGTCTGCGCGATGGCGCGGACCTTGCCGGTGCCGGGCTCGATCATCGCCGAGGCCGCCGCAACACCGCTCGGGTCGCCGTTGGGCACCCGCTCGGTGAGGTCCTGGTGCATCTTCTTCTGCCAGTCACGGCGCAGCGTGGTCTTGATCTTCAGACCACCGGTGTTGACCGCCAGCAGCCGGGCGTCGGGGTCGGGCCCGAGCTCGGGCATCGTCTTGAGGTACTCCATGACGTAGTTGCAGAAGTACGGGTCGACGGCCTTGGTGCAGGTGCCGCCCTCGCTGTCCTTGATCCGGACCATGTCCGAGACCTTCTGCTTCGTGTACTTCTTGTGCTGCCACTCGCTGATGTCGCCGAGCGAGAGCATCCGGTCCAGGACGAGGTCGCGGCGTTCCTGGACCTCCTTGGGGTTGTCCCGGATGTCGAGCCGGCTCGGCGACTGCACCACGCCGGCGAGGGTCGCGGCCTCGCCGACGGTGAGCTTCTTGGCCGAGGTGGAGAAGAAGTGCCGGGCGGCGGCCTCGACCCCGTAGGCCTGGTCGCCGTAGTAGACGATGTTGAGATACCCGTTGAGGATCTGACCCTTGGTGTGCGTCTTCTCGACGTCGAGGGCGTACTTCATCTCCTGCAGCTTGCGGCTGTAGGTCTGCTCCGTGGCTCGTCGCGCGCCTTCCTGGTCGTCGGCGCGCAGGGCCTTCTCCTGCAGCATGATCTTCACGTACTGCTGGGTGATCGACGAACCACCCTGAGTGGCGCCGCCCGCGACGTTGGAGAACAAGGCGCGGCTCGTGCCGCGCAGGTCGATCCCGCCGTGCTCGTAGAAACGGCTGTCCTCGATCGCCAGCTGCGCGTTGATCATGTTCTTGCTGATCTTGGACATCGGCACGATGATCCGGTTGGCGTCGTAGGGCGTCGCCAGGACCTTGCCGTCCGCGGAGTAGATCTTCGACTGCTGCGCCAACGTGACGGTGGTGAACTCCCCGTCAAGGTCCTCAAAAGCCCCCACGGTGCCACGCGCAGCACTGCCGACAGCACCCGTGAACGGCATGAGCAACCCGGCGCTGATCAACCCCATACCCACCGCAACAGCGAGAAACGCCCCCAGCAGCCGGACGACGTTAGGCATAGCAAATCGCGACATGCCCACACCCTAGGTGCGCACGACCAACGGCGAACCTGCCCAGAAACATCCCCGCCCATCTGTCACACAGATGCAACCCCCGGCGTAAGACCACCCACGTCATCGTCGAAGGTCGTTGACGGTGGGCAGACAGTCCTCGTCGAGCGTCCGTCGATGAAGGCATTCTGTGGTCATCTCGCTCGTGAGCCTCGCCGGCCGCAGTGAAAGAGTGCGACTCCGGATCGGCGGTGCGATGCTTGTCCTCCCTGACAAGGAGAAGGACATGACCTCCGAGGCCGCGGCAACCTCTGACATCTACGCCGCGACCGCCGCCGCGGACAAGCCGAAGGACCCTCGGGGCCTGTTTGCCCGATTTATCGGGCCCATGCTTGTGACGATGTGGGTGCTCGTTCTGGTCGGTGCGTGGCTGACCGGCTCCCGGGTAGTCAGCCTGGACCAGCTCGAGGCCGACATCGCTGCCGACAATGTCAGCGTCCTGTCCTCACCGCAGAGCTCGCCGAAATCAGCGTGGTTGCACGACAACAGCACCGACGACATCTCCGGCAACGAGTCCGGAGTGGCCCAGTACCAGCGCAGCAACGAGACCCTGGGCCGCACCTACGTCGTGGCCCCCGCAAAGCCCGCGCTGGACGGCACCTGGAGCTGGGGGATGACCTCGGGCAACAGCTTCACCTGGGCCGGTGAGCAGCTCGAACGTCGCGACGCGGCCCTAGGGCAGCTGCAGCACGAGCATCCCGAGAAGCGCATCCCAGAGACCACTGCGCATTGGCCTCCCATATTCACTCTCGTGATGATCGGGTGCTCGATCGTCTCCTTGGGCGTGCTGTTGTCGACTCGCCCCGGCTATGGCAACCGCTGGTTCTGGTTCTGGCTCATCGTGGGCCTACCCGCTGGCCTGGGCTGGCTGGCCTACGCTCGCCTTGAGCACCTTGCCCCGCAGACCAAGGAGCGTCGCGATGGAGGTTTCGTCGGCTTCTTCACCATGATCGTGGGCAGTTTCGTCTTTGGTATCGCCCTGATGCTCCTTGCCAACGCCACCGGCATGAGCGTCATACCCAGCTGAGCAACCGGCCATCCCAGTTGATCATCTTCACCGCACACAGGCGCCAGATCTCTGCCCAGTTGAGCCCCCGTCGGCAGAGCATGGTGCGACGATGGTGGGCGTAGGCGGGCCTGCGGTATTCCCCTGCTCGCGGGCCCGTCTACCCCGTTGACGTCGCTACGGCCTCTGGCGGCGGGGTGCCGAGGTCACGAGTGATTCCTCGGGGCGGTCGGCGTGGGCGAGCACGGTGGGGAAGAGACGGGCGAGGTCTTCGTCGAGGTGCTCGAGGTGGTAGGCGTCGGTGGGGTTCTGCACGGGGTCTGCGGCGAGGTCGCGGTCCTGCTGGTCGTGGAGCAGGCGCAGGTAGGCGACCTCGCGGGAGTCGACGGCCACGGGCATCTCGCGGTGCGCGCGCACGTGGCTGACGAGCGGGGGGAAGGTCGGGCTGCCGGAGCGGTCGACCGTGCCGACGAAGGTCTGCCCCATCGAGGCCATCGTGCGGTTGGTCAGCCCGAAGCGGTGCAGCCGACCGTCCTCGTACTCGGCCGTCAGGCCTTTGCCGAAGGAGACCGACCACCCGTCGTGGACGGTCGTCACGAGCGGGATCAGCCGGTCGAGGAAGGTCGTGGCGAGCAGGTCGTCGTCGTCGACGCGCAGCCAGGCCACCGGGCCGGGCCCGGCGTCGCGGGCGCGCAGGTCGTCGCGGATCGCCCCGACCCGGTCCTGCCAGCGGTGCGAGGGCACGGGCAGCAGCACGGGGTAGGTCGCCGCGGCGTCGAGCAGGGCGTCGCGCCACCGCGCCGGCATCTCGGCGCTGTACTGCACGACATGGCGGTACCCGTACGCGTCGTGGAAGCCCTGGTAGATCGGCGTCGCCCACTCGAGGAAGACCTGCTGGCGCGGGCCCATCCGCTCTGCCGACCACAGCCGCTCCCGGTAGGCCTGCTCATCCTCGCCCGTCGAGGACAGCTGCCACTCCAGGCTCCCGGGGACGAAGACGCTGTAGCGCGTCGCACCGTAGACCGGGGGCACCCGGTCCGTCCTGACCGCTGAGTCGGCCCGATCCAGCGCTGCCTCGAGCTCGACGATCCGCGCGGCCCGCTGCCTCGACCGTGCGGCGTGGTACTGCGCCTTCTTGCGCATCGCGGCATACCGCTCATCCATGCTGTCTCCCCTGCTACGTCCGAGCACCCCACCCGGATCGAACCGCGACCGTACCCAGCAAAAGGCGGGCTGATCTGCGCGAACGACCGACCGAGTGCTTCTGTTACCGATTGGTTGCCTACTGGGACGGCACGAGGTGCGCGCCGGTTCCACGGCCGGGGACACCCGTCGTCGACGCGTCGCGAGGCGCCGTCCTCAGCCCTTCGAGGCGTGGGTACCTAGCCCCCCTGCGGGAGTGACTCGCCGTCGCACCGACCCCGAAGAGTGGACAACGTGTTGCCGGTCTCGGAGACGACCAACTTGTGTTCGCTCATGACCTTCGGACTGTGGATCTCGGTGCTGCCGCTGCTCGTCGTCGCGGCAGCCTGCGTGTCCCTCCTCGTAGCCAAGCCCCGCTAACGCATCGGGACGCCCAGCAAGATCGCCACCGCAGTCCCTGGGTCGCCCACTCCGAACGCAAGCCTGATGACGCGTCGACCAAGGGTCGTCGTCGGCGCGAATAGCGGGGGGCGATTTCCCGAGGATCCTGCTGAGCTGCGCGCTCCTCCCTCCGCCCGAGCACGCCGACCGGCAGGTGATTCGCGACGAATTGCTCTCAGTCGCAGTCGCACTTGACCATCGTCTCCGCACCGCCCTCTTGTCGCAGACGGGTGACCCGTAGGCGCAGATCGATGTGATCTCGACGTAGCGGGACCGCGGGGACAGTGGGCTGATGGAGGTTGCTTCGGACCAACCACTACGAGAATCGAACCGGCCGAGGGGGAGCGCAGGACTTGGGCCTGGACCAGTTGGGGAACAGTGACGTCGCGATCAGTCAGGGACCCCGAACTAGCCGGAGGCCGCCCTTGCCTCGAGGGTCTGGTGGGAGATGCTCCCACTCGCTCTCTGCACTGATCTGCGGCCACTCGTCTTCCGGTAGCAGATCGGTGAAAAGGACCAGCGTTTCCCCAAGATTGGTAGCAGCCGGAGCCACAAGTCCATAGAGACCGAGCTGGTGGGCGGCCGAGGCGACTTCTCTACATGCCTCATAGGAGAGCTTGTCGTCTGGTAGCGACTGGAGCGTTGCTAGGTCTAAGCCAGCAGTTGCGCGGCCCCCTGCGGTGCGCAGATCAAGGATATTTGAGACCTCGACATCGCAGGTAAATAGGGCGCGTGGTGCAACCAGCTCTGGCCTCATGCCCTCCGACTTATCCACCAAGTGGCGGTACGCCTCAACTGTGACCGATTCAACCGGTCGACCGAGGTAGAGCACGGGAAAACTGTTGCGGCGGGACCAGCGGCCGTCGGCGGCCAGCCCGACCAGGCCCTCCGCTCGGTAGCGGATGGGAACGTGGCGCATCCACCTTCCGGAGACAGTGGTTCGTGGTGCCGAGTTGATCCGATTTGCTAGCGACTCGGAGGGTGCCACTCACCATCCCCCTACGAGGGATTCGACCTCTTCCCGGACGCGATCGATCTCGCCTTCTTGAAGCAGCTCCATAGGGCGCCGCATCTCAAAAGCTGAGTTTCGCGAATTTAGCCAGATGTTGATCCCCTCGGGGGTGTAGAGCTCCCCGAGCTTGCTCAGCGTCAGCTGTACGTCCAAGAGCCTGGAGGCCCGCACCCCTGACGGGCGACTAGAGCCTGCTGCCCACGTCTGCACAGTCCGGGGACTGGCCCCTACGGCCTTTGCAAGTACCGGCACGGTCAGTCCCGACTGCCGAACCTCCTGCAGCACGGCTACGTACGACTGCGGTGCCCGTCGAGCATTGCTCGCAGAACTACGTTGAGTGACCCTCGCCATGACGGCTCCTTCCCAACCTGGGCGCCAGTGACCAGTCGTACGTTACACCAGTTGATGCACCCTAGATTGCGCGTTCACTGCGTATGATGGAACGACCTGCACGCGACATGGGGGTTGTATGTCCGACCTGTTGATCCGCCCTGGGCTGGCCGACGCGAGCCTTCTGCCAAGACTCCTGGCTGAGCGAGGGGATGGGCTCGCCAGGCTGCGCGTGGTGCTGGACGCCCATGCCGCGTTGAGGAACAGCTCTCTGTCCATCTCCGCGCGCAACGCGGGTGTCCCGCTGCTCATCGACCCGCAGACCTACTTCCTGCAGGACGCGCCGGCCTCCTCTGACCCGTGGCAGGACGTGCCCTTCGCGAGTACCCGAGCGATGGTCCCCGGGTACTACGATCACGCAGCCATCGATCGGCTGATCGCAGACTCCACCCGGTTCCAGGTTGAGCGCGACGCGACGGCTGTAGTCCTGCCTTACTTCTTCCTGGGCCGCATGGAAACCGGCTGGATGGACGTGCAGGCCTCCGTCTGGCGACGAGCTCGGCCGGTCCTGGCCGATCTCGATGTCGGCTTGCCCATCATTGCCCCGGTTGCACTCGACTGGTCGCGACTGTCGGGTTCGAGTCCCTTCGCACGGGGCGAGCAGCTTGACCGTGCTCTGCGGGCGCTGTCCCCGGATGAAGTTGCGCTGGCCGCCTCGAAAAGTCACCTGGGGAAGAAGCCGGAAGATCGTCTGCGGGCCTTGTGCGCGGAAGTCGCACGGCTGTCTGCCATCGCCCCGGTCGTCGCGTGGAGCCAGGGAGTGCTCGGCGAGGCATGTGTAGCGGCAGGGGCAGTCGGCTACGAAACGCGCCTGGGGTACCGAGAGGCTCTTGACATGACCAGCGTGTTTGCAGCCCACCGTGTCCCACCGAAGCCAGGCCCGCGGACACCCCGGATGGTGTACGTCCGTCCGCTGATGCGCGGCGTTGCCAAGCGCACGATCGAGGCAGTCTCGGCAAATCCTAGGATTTGGCCGTCAGTCTTCTGCTTGGACCACACCTGCTGCGCACCCGGGGGATCGGCCATGCTGGGCGACGCCCGGATGCATAGCGTTCACGCACGCCGCCGGGCACTCGACGAACTCGACGCGATCGCAAGTCCGGCCTGGCGATGGGGTGCAATCGCCGACCGCAGCCAGGTGGGCCTGGACCTAGCGGCCCGGATCAACCGCCTCGACATTCGTCAGCGTGTGGACGTGACAGCCCTGCGCGGCATGAACGCGCTCGGCGAGTCCCTACGCCAGGGCGAAGGGCAGATCCGGACGGCCTAGTCAGTTCGGGGACCGCCGGGGAGCCGCCCGGGCGACGCCAGCGGTCTTGGCCGCCAGCGCACTCCTGCTTGCGCTCGGTTTGCAGCAGAGTGTGGACGCCGGATCCACCGTGCACAGCGGCGCTCAGAGCCCAGCCGATTCGTCACGAATCACTACGCCTCAAGGTCGCACATGACGGACCCTCACCGCACGCATGGAGGCGAGGGTAAGGGATTCGAACCCTCGTACGGAGTCTCCCCCGCCTACGCATTTTCAGTGCGCTGCCATCAGCCAGACTCGGCCAACCCTCCCCGGATGGGAGTCGCTAAGCGGATCGAGCGATCGAACACTTAACGGCGCTGTCGACTGTAGCGGTCAAACGCGTCTACAGCAGAGGGAAAACGAGGTCGACGAGGCCTGGGTGCGCGCTCCACCACGCTGGCCAGCACCTAGGGGCCTAGGGGGCCGCGAGCTTGGTGGGTTCCTTACTGAGACCGCCAGGTATCACCCGATAGACGTTGCGCTTAACCCGCAGCCCCCAGTCCTCGTCGTCGCTGACGAGTTGGGGAGTAACTTCGATGAGCCCGTGGGCAACGAGTTCGTCGCACCCACGCTTCCAGGTGTCGGGTGACAGCCCGTACTCCGCGCGTCGTCGCCTGGGGACCGAAGCGCCATCGGCGCGGCCGCCCGTCACCTCGCGGAGGACCAGGTAGATCGCCAGTGCCCGCCCGGACAGGGCAACTATCCAACCGTTCGTCCACATCTCGAGCGGGATGGTGATCCAGCGCTTTCCCGAGACGACCCACGGCCGTCCCGACCGATCGCAGCGGAGCATGGTGATCTCGGGGGGCTGCTGGGTGGCGTCTCGGGAGATGTACTTCTGGCTGGCCAGCCAGCGCTGCGCACCGTTGACCCGTCGCGAGCCCTCGCCTTCGGGGTCGGCCATGTCAAGCATGCGCGCGTAGCCAGGAGCGGCGCGGTGCAGCTTGTGAGGCGCCCGGGTTGCGAACATCAGCATCGACAGCATGAGCCGCAGACGAAGGCCTTCCCCACGACCATCCTGCTGGATGTGCTTAAGAGGGGTCTGCCCGTCTGCAGTCCGAACGAACTCGATTGGCAGCTGGACCGACGAGGTGCGCTTGGAGCGGTCCACAGCGGAGCGAAGCAGGCGAAGAGAGTCGCTGCTGAGGGGTGAGTGGACCATCGTCTCTACCTTTGCTGCGGGGTGGCGTGTGGTTCCCGGAGTCCCTGGGGTACTTGGGGTCCAGTACTTCTTTTATATAGATACCGCACTAACGCACTACCGGTCAAGCAACAAAGCACCTTCGGCAGTAAGGGCAACGCACTCATGGTGACTCTGACAAACGCCTAATAGGTGCCGCAGCGATGCCAAAATGTAGCCCTTGCCCCCGCCCTCACGCCACCGCATGCTCGATCTCGACACCATCCGAACCAGCCCCACCGCCGCAGCAGTGCGGTCGCGAGAGAAAGGAGAACTCTGATGACCTCGAGGACGTTCAAGCTGACGGTCCGCCTTCACCGGCGGGGCGTCACCATCACTCTCGAGCCCTGGTAGCTACGCCCGGGGCGACGGGTTCCCACGTCACCCCGGGCCAGACACCGCGCGGCCTGCCTCAGTGGACAGACATGAAGATGCCGTCGCGCCTCCCCGGCGCGGCGGCATCTTTCACGCCGGGACGACCGCGACGACGTGAAGCCGCTTGAGCCCGTGGCGGCACGGGACGAGGGCTTCCCTGTGCCCTTCGACCTGCAGCCTCGGGGCGAAGACCAGGGCTTCCCGCTCGGTGGCTGCGTTGCCGTCAGACCGCCCTGTGCGCTCGACGCGGTTGCCTGCGTACAGCAGCTGCGAGGTGGTGATCTCCAGCAGCCAGGAGTCGTCATCGCCGCGCGGTGCCAGGCCGTCGCTGTGGAGCGTGAACTCACTGCTGCTCGCGCCGGCCGGGTCGATGCTGCACGACATTGGGATGCGGGTGCGGGTCAGGATGTCACCCGGCCGGGCTGAGCGGACGGCCTCGGCGAACTCGGGCATGTGGGGGTTGGGGTGCTCGCCGCGCCAGAGGGTGACCGGTCGCGGTGCGCGCGCAGCGGGTGATTGCAGGAGCCGGATGAGGTCGGGGTCCGCCTCGGGGTACCCGACCTCTTCGTAGTACTCCCGGCTTCCCGACGTCCACGCTTGGTGGGGCTTGCTGACGAAGGACCGGCGACGCAGCACGGAGAAGTCGTCCTCGCTCAGATCCAGGGCCAGGCGCTCGACCAGCCGCAGGTCATCCTGGTCGAGGGCTAGCACTGCGTCTCGGTAGATCCGTCGGGCCACGTCCTCCTTGTCGACGAGGATGTGCTTGTCGAGGCTGTCGAGCTCGTCGAGGACGTGGCGGATCTCGGGGCGCCACTGCCACGGGTGCTGCGGGGAGACGCTGACCGCCAGAACTCGCTCAGCGGCTTCGTCGATGAGGTCGTCGCGAAGGTCGTACTGGATGTACCGAAGTCGTTCTTCCCGCGCCCAGTAGAGGCTCTCAGCCCGCCTCCTCTTCGGCGCCCAGCGCGAGCTGCGACCGGGGTCGTCGCGGGCGCAGGCAAGGAGTTCGTGGGCCTGGCGCAGGGCGTCAGTGACGGGCGACTCGGGCGAGGTGGGTTGTTGCTCGAGCTGGGGTGATGCGCCGGGCATACCGACAACGGTGGCATCGGTGGTCCTGCGGCGCGACTTGTCAGTGGGCCATCGCGAGGGCGCGGGGTCGACCAGGAGGCTGTGCCTCGTCGATGACTGGGTCAATACCGCCCTGGGCGCAGCTCGCGCGCCATCTGGCTGTTGACCTGGAGGTCCATCTTGGCGTCGGTGAGGCGGGCGAGGGCCTGGCGCAGCGTGCTGTGACCGCTGATCGTGTACGCATCGAAGGCGGCCAGGTCGACGCCGATTCGGGCGGACGGATCGTCCTCGAGCTCGGCGATGTCGTTGCCGACCGCTTCGAGCTCGACCTGCACCCGGGCGAACGCGGCACGCACGCGGCGGACATCGATACGGATGCGTTCGTCGAGGATGTGTTGGACCTGCTCGATGGTGGGGAGGAGATCGGTGCGCAGACGGTAGGTGTAGCGATCGACTCGCACGACTCCAGGCAAGGCCTGACCCTCGCAGAGCTGCTTCAAAGTCGACGTCGAGATCCCCGTCAGCCTCGATGCCTCACCCGGTGTGACGGTGACTGGCTGATCCGCGTCGCTCACCCTGCGGCTCTAGGTCGTTCGAGCGGGCGAGGCTGCCGATTCGGGAGGGGCCGGACGTACCTCACTTGAAGGCGCCGGCACCCTCCCGGCGGGAGCGGACGAAGTTGCCGAATTCACCTCTATTAGATCAAGGGGCGCCTTCGGCGCCAGCCGACGGGCCTGCGGCCCGCCGCCGTGCCGGGCATGCGGCCTGGCGGCCGTTCCGGGCGCGGCGGCGATCCTGGTCCCGTCGGCTCACGCAGGGAGGGCGCCGCCGAAATAGTCTAATGGCGAGGTATCGATCCGGCGTGCCAGTCTTCGACCTACAGATCACCGCGTCAAGCGACACTGGCGTATCGGTTCAGGAAGGTGCTCCGCACCTGCGGGTCTCGCCCTGGTCCACCCGGTCGCTTGACCCGATGACCTTCCAGTCGATGGGCTCCGCTATCGGATCGGCGGCCCGGAATGATTTAGCCGCGCCCACGGTAGGAGCCAGACACGATTCGGACGGCCTGGGCCATTCTCGAAGACCAAGATCGCTGCGCCTGCACTACATTGCCTCGTAAAGTGTTGCGATCAGGCCGTGAGCCCGGTGGCGACGGCAACGCAAGCGAGTCCGAGGACTGCCAGCGCAGCAAATCCGTGAACAGCCTTACCGCAGGAGTCAAACTTTCGGTTTGCGAGTGCGGAGAGATCGATGACTTGCTGCCAGATGTCGGTCTGGACATCGACGCACTGGGCGTGCTGGGACAGCTCATTTGGGGTGGCGTTGAGAAGTGATGGCCAGGCGAACCGGTTCAGATGGGAGTACTGAATCGCGTTCTGCGGTGCGATTGCCCGCACGAGCCAATAGAGCGTCCAGGCAGCCGCGAGGACCGCCCCTACGGCGAGCACACCCACTACGGAAGCGGCGAGACAGCCCTCACTCAATGCACGGGCAATGGTCCGTGCGTTGGAGATGAGCATGGTCACCAGGACCCCGAATCCGGCGGTGAGAATGGTGGCCTTGCTGTCCGCGAAGCGCACCCAGTTGGCCATCTGGTCCAGCGCCTGGAAACCACCGTCGATGGGGTCACCTTTCTTGCCCGCCCCAGGCGGGGGGTTCGAGGCGCGGTTACGCCGCACTGGACCGTACGCCCTCCACCGGCCAACGGCGGGTCATGCGCCACTCCGTATAGGCGGCGAGCCAATGCGCGGCCCACGCGGTGGCTGTGGCGGCGGTGTGCCCATCAGGCTCCCAGTCTGCCCGGTCGGCGACGCACAGGTTTCCGTTCAGATACAGATGAGGCGAGGGAATCCAGCTGCGACCGGCACTGACCCCGAGCCGGGGTCCTCCAATCACTTTCACCGACGGCAGTCCTCGGTCGCGACGGAGAACGACACCGACTTCGAACTTGCCGCGCCCAGTATCAATCTCGCCGATCCAGCACGGGGCGAGCTTCTCGCTGGCGGGGATAAAAACGAACTTGGGAAAGCACTTTGCCATGGCCTCGATGTGCCGTGCGAGCTCGTCGCTGTCGTCCCACCAATGGGTGGGGGCATCCGGGCCATCGTCCGGTTCTTCTTCTCCACCATGGAAGGTGTGATTGGCAACGGGCGTGACGGCGCCGTGGTCGGTGTGGGTATAACTGCCATCGCCGGACGCGGAAACACCGTTGAAGACAATCTGGCCGTCCATGGTGACGTAACGGGGCACGTGGATCTTAAAGTGGCCAAGTAGAGCAGCGATAGTCATGTTGGCGTCCTTACTGAGTCGAAATGAGCGAGGTGGGGGTGCCGTCGAGCTGCGAAACGGCACCGGGCAGCAGGGGCAGAGTGTTGCGCCAGCGGTACTCGTAATATCGATAGTGCTTGCTCTCGTAGTTACGGGTGTACACCTTGGGGGAGTCATCGTGCTCGACGAAGTCCTGATACGTCGGCAGCAGGTCGCGGAGCCCCTGGCCGACGACGATCTCCCATGACTTGGCCTTCTTCTCGCATTTTGCGGCAAAGTTGGCGGCGAAGCCGAGCGGGTTGATCTCGCTACGCTTGTGGCTGCCGCTACGGACGAAGGTCGTGCGGCCATAGTCCAGCCCTGCTCTGGCCTGGATGCGAGCAATGCCGCGCTCGTCTAGCCAGGGGTTCACCTCCCTTTCGATACCGTCGAGCGCAAAGGCGCATGCGGAAAGTGCCATCGCGCAGGTGACGTCGGGCTGACCCGGGCTGAACCCGGCGAAGAGCCCGTCTCCCCGGAGACCCAAAGGGTGTCCGCCGAAAAGAGTGGTGACCTCGATGAAGCCTGAGAGCACGGCGTGGGCGAGATCCACAACCTCATCCTGATCGTCCCAAAAGGTGCGCCCAGTGAAGTTAGTTAGATCGAGGAAGACCGTCACCATCGGCGCCGTTCGCCGCTCCCCGATAGCGAGGGTCTCGTAGTCGGGGTGCCCAAGTGCTTTGGTCTCCAAAGCAGCGCTTGCCCACATCGACTTATCGACCGACTGCGTTGCGCGACGGCGCGAGAAGTCCTCGCGTACGGTGGCACCAAACTGTGCCCTTGTGTAGCTGCTCATCTCGCGGTCCTTCCTGCGGCGGCGGCAACCGAAGGGCTGCAGGTGAAGGATACGTAGTGGCACCGACAGCCGTGTCGATTCGGGAGTTCATTGGGAGGCGGGGTATGTCGGAAGCGCGCTCGCTACTTCACACTGCCTGTGGTAGCGCGAGGGTCTCGCGATGTCGAGGTGGCCATGTTCGCGCGATGGACTTGCGAGGTCTGTCGTCGCCAGGCTTCGGTCATCGCCTGCAGCGCCGCACTGAACCAATCCGGATCGGGCGGTTGTCAAGCCAACCACCCGACCCAGCTCTGCGAGTTATGACAACGAGCCGATGCTGCCCGAGGCCGCATTTTGGACGTACGACAGCCGACACGACGACTCCGACCGACCCCGGCGGGCCCGAGTTTCTGCGGTTCACACGGTTGCCAGACGTGCCAATCACTCCCTCGCGACTCTCCTAAAGAAGGTGTCGCAAGTTCGAATCTTGCCGGGGGCACCGCCATTTACCGGGCTTCCCGCCCTCCCTCGACCCCGCGCGCGGGCGGTCGAGGTCGCATTGTGGACGCACCCGTTGCTGAAGCCCACGACGCACCCATGACTGAAGCCCCACGACCCACCCGGCAGACTGCGCCCATGCCGACCTACCGCAAGTGGTCCATCGCGATGTTCGCGATCATCGCCGTCTACTGGACGGCTCGGCTCACCCTCGAGGGGAGCGCCGCCGACATCGCGATGCTCGTCATCGCACCCCTCATGCTCCTCGTCGGGGCGATCACGCTCTTCTCCTGGTTCCGCTGGACCCAGCGCGAGAGGTGACGCGGCGGTTTACAGACCGCAGGTCTCCCGCCACTCGATCCTCGTCGACGTGTCCGCGGCGCGACCGCGCCAGCCGGACCGGTAGTGCACGCGGATGCCCTCGAGCGTCGCCGGGACCTCCTCGACGACCACGCGGAGGACGAGGACCCGGCTCTCCCCCTTCGTCATCGTCTCCCCCTCCGCAGGCCGGCGGTCCCGCCAGATCGGGCCGTCGACGTCGACGAGCTCGCCGGGCCACCCCGGCGAGGTCCCGGGGATCGTCGTCGGGCCTCCCCCCAGGGTCGACAGCGACGACTCCTCGAGCCGCACCCCGTCGGCGCCCACCAGCTCGAGCTCCTCGATCTCGAGGTCGGTGCTCGCGTCGGCCGTGTGGTTCGCGACCGTCCAGTCGCCGGGGCGCGAGGCGCTCGTGCACGGCGTCGACTCACCGCCGTCCTGCCCGACGTCGAGCGCCGGCGGCCCGCCGCACGCCACGGCGGCACCCGCGCACGTGACCACCACGGCGACCGCACGGAGCCTCCTCATCGCTCCACGAGCACGTCTCGCGTGATCGACGCCAGGTCTGGCACACCGGCGAGCGCCATCGTCAGGTCGAGCTCGGCGACGACGTTGGCGATGACCTCCTCGACGCCACGCTGACCCGCGATCGCCATCCCGTACATGTACGGCCGCCCGAGCAGCACGGCGTCGGCGCCGAGGGCGAGCGCCACGAAGACGTCCGCGCCCGTGCGGATCCCGCTGTCCATGAGCACCGTCGCGTCCGGCCCGACGGCGTCGCGCACCCGCACGAGGGCGTCCAGCGACGCGACGGAGCTGTCCACCTGCCGCCCGCCGTGGTTGGAGACGACGATGCCGTCGACGCCGAGGTCGAGGGCGCGGCGCGCGTCGTCCGGGTGCAGGATCCCCTTGAGCACGACCGGCAGCGTGGTCCGGTCTCGCAGGGTGGCGATGTGGTCCCACGACAGCCGCGGGTTCGAGTACGTCTCGAGGAAGGTCTCGACCGCCGCCCGCGGCCGTGGTGAGCGCAGGTTGTCGCGGAGGCGTCCCGGGTGGTGCCGTGTGATCGACAGCAACGACCGGATCGCCGACGGGGTGACCTTCGGGCGCTCGGCGGGCTCCCCCTTCGCCGCCGCGGCCACCCGCTCGTCGACGAGACCCATGAAGTGCTCGTCGCTCGTGTACTGCCCGATCCCCTGACCTCGGGCGAAGGGGAGGGAGCCGAGGTCGAGGTCCTGCGGTCGCCACCCGAGCACGGTCGTGTCGAGCGTGACGACGAGCGCTCTCGCGCCGGCTGCCTCCGCGCGGCCGATGAGGCTGTCGACGAGACCCTCGTCGGTGCTCCAGTACAGCTGCATCCAGTGCGGGGTGGTGCCCATCGCCGCAGCGGTCTCCTCCAGCGGCGTCCCGCCCTGGTTGGTGAAGACGTAGGGCACCCCGGTCGCGGCCGCGGCGCGCGCGGTGACGAGATCGGCGTCGCGGTGGACGAGCTGACCGGCGCCCACGGGCGCGAGGGCGAAGGGGGCGGGCAGCCGCGTGCCGAGGACGGTGCGGGAGAGGTCGCGGTCGGCAGCACCGGCGAGCATCCGGGGGACGATCGCCCACCGGTCGAAGGCCTCGCGGTTGTTGCGCATCGTGCGCCCTTCGCCCGCGCCGCCGGCGACATAGGCCCAGGCACGGCGGCTCATCGCCGACTCGGCCGCCTCCTCGAGCCCGGCCGCGTGGGTCGGCACCGCCGGCCGGTCGCCCACCACCCCGTCACGGTAGATCTTGCTCTGCCGCTCACGGCCGGGTCCGGGGCTCGGGCTCATCGGTCCTCCTGGGTCGGGTGCGCCCAGGCTAGGGCCGTCGACCGTTCGTCGACAGGGTCTGGCCTGTTCGAACACCTGTTCGATAGTGTTGGGCCATGGCGACGATGCCGCAGCTCCCAGATCCCGGGACCCACCCGGGCGAAGGGGGTGTGCCGGCACTCCTCGACGAGGTCCACGCCGGGGTCGACCGGCTGCTCGAGGCGATCGCTCGTGACGAGCGCACGGCAGGTCGGGCGCTGCGAGCAGACGTGGCCGAGGTCGAGCGGCTGGCGCGGCGCGTCGACTCCGCGCGACTGCGCCTCGTCGCCCGGGCGGACTCCGTGCGCGTGGCCGAGCGCACCGGGCACACCGACACCGGGGCGTGGCTCGCGCAGACGACGAACGGCGACCGCCGGCCCGCCTCGCGCGACGTGCGCCTGGCCGCCGCCCTCAACGCACCGACCGCCCCGGCGCCGGGCGACCCGACCGCCGGTGAGGGCGACGGGCTGCTGAGCCTCCTTACTCCCCCGCCCGAGCCAGAACTCGCGCAGACCGCGGCCGCTCTGGACGACGGGCGGATCAGCGCCGAGCACGCCCGCGTCATCACCAGCGCGATGGCCGAGCTGCCCGAGGGGCTCGGCACCGAGGCACGGCGGCAGTGCGAGACGGAGCTGCTGCGCCTCGCCACCAGCCACGCCCCAGCGGTGCTGAGACGGCACGCCAGACGCGTCCTCGAGACCGTCGAGCCCGACGAGGACGTCGTCGACGCCCACGAGGAGTCCTTGCTCGCCGACGAGGAAGCACACGCAGTCGATGCGGCAGCCTTCTGGATCAAGGACAACTCCGACGGCACCATGACCGGCCACTTCACCGTCCCCTGGGCCAGCGGCATCATCCTCAAGAAGGTCATCGACGCCATGACCGCCCCGCGCCGCAGGGCAACCAGCGGTGGCGCCGTCGGCACCGCACCCAGCGACCTCGCCGCCCTCACCGGCGACGCCCGCGTCGACCAGCTCGACTGGCAGCACCGCCGCGGCCTCGCCCTGGCCGACCTCCTCGCCCGCATCCCCACCGACCACCTCTCCACCAAGATCGCCGCCACCCTGCTGGTCACCACCCGACTCGAGGACCTGCGCGGCCAGCTCACCCGAGCCGGACGCACCGACGCCGGCGACCACCTCGACGCCGGCACCACCCGCCGCATGGCCTGCGCCGCCGGCATCATCCCCCTCGTGCTCGACGGCGCCTCCCAACCCCTCGACCTCGGCCGCCAACGCCGGCTCCACACCGAAGCCCAACGCCTCGCCCTCACCACCCGCTACGACCAGTGCGCCGCCGACGGGTGCGACCGACCCTTCGCCTGGTGCGAGATCCACCACCTCGACCCCTGGGCCCAGGGCGGCAGCACCGACGTCGACGACGCAGCACCACTGTGCGGACGACACCACCGCATGCTCCACGGACCCGACTGGCAGCACACCACCACCCGAAGACAGGACAGGTCCGTCTCGATCCGCTTCTACCGACGGACGTAGAGCGATGGCGCGGCAGGGATCAGGCGGGGCCGAAGGGGGGTACCGGCTGGGCGGGAAGTGTCGGCTGTGCAGGAGGTGCCGGCTGGGCGGGAGGTGCCGGCTGGGCAGGGGACGAGGCCGGGGAGCCCGGGACGGGCGCGGGACCGGGCTGGGCGGGGGGCGAGCTCGGGACCGGCGCGGCACCGGGCTGGCCCTGGGGGGTGGTGGCGGCGAGGGTCTCGACCGCGAGCACGGAGACGGCGGCGGTCCAGGCGAGGGGTGCGGGGCCGGCGGAAGTGCCGTCGTGGAGGACCTTCTCGGGCAGGGAGCCGCCGCGGGTGCGGTGCACGGCGAGCCAGCCGAGCGCGTCGCGGGCCTGGTCGTGCGAGTCCGCGGAGCTCGCCCAGGCGCCGGCGAGCAGGGCGACCTCCGGGGTCCAGGCGACGCCGTCACCGCGCCAGTCCTCACCCGGGGCGTAACCGCCGTTGCTGCGGGCCATGCGGCGGCTGGCCGACTCGAGCGCCGAGCGCAGGCTCTCCTCGGCCCGGCCTGCGGCCCGGTAGGGCGGGAGCATGAAGGCGATCGACGCGTCCCGCGAGAGGCGGCCCCGCTGCCGCGGCCAGCCGGCGGCGCCGAAGACCTCGATCATCGCGGTCTCGAGCCGCCGCGCGACCTGACCGCACCGGTCGGCGAGATCGAGGTCGCCCTCTCCGCCGAGACGGGCGAGGACGAGCTCGGCGTGCTCGAGACCGACGAGGATCGGGGCGGCGGTGCCCAAGGTGAGGCGGGGGGCGTCGACCTCCCAGTAGTCCGGGCTCGGCCGGGGCAGCCCGGACGCACGGACCTGGCCCAGGGCGAGCCGTGCGCACCGGCGCACGAGCGCGGCGACGTCGTCGCGGGCCGAGGACCCGAGCCAGTCGTCCACGGTGCGGCCGGCCGACCACAGCACCCAGCCCATGCCGTCGGACTGCGGGTGACGGCCGTCGGGGGTGCCGCCGTCGGGGAGGTAGCGGGCCTCGACGTGGTCGCCGACGACGAGCCGTGAGAGGGCGTGCATCTGCCGGACGGCCCCGGGGGCGTCGCCGAGCGCCTGGAGCGCGACGGCGACGTGAGCGGTGTCGCGGGGCCACGCGTAGCGCCAGCGGCCCTCCCAGCCGGCGACGGCGACGGGCAGACCCCACGAGAGCACCCACAGGTCGAGCGCGGCCTCGGTGAGCAGCCCGCCGTGCGGGCCGTCGAGGTCGAGCGGGACACCGGCGAGCAGCGCGTCCTGGGCGTCGACCGCCTCCGCGGCGAGCGGGCCGTCGATCGTGCGTCGGCCCCGGACGAGCAGGCCGAGCTCGCCGACCGAGACGTTGCGCCGCGACGCGCGCCACGGCTGCTGCCCCGTCGTGGCCACGGTCGCGCCGAAGGACAGCTCGCGCGCGCGTCGCTGACCGTCCCGGTGGTCGTTGCCCGCGGCGGTCAGGCCGAGCGCGAGCAGACCGCCGCCCCCGGCGAGGAGGCTACGACGGCTGGGCACCGGCCCATGGTGCCAGGACACGCCGAAGGCCCCCGCCGGTGGCGAGGGCCTTCGAGCGTGTCGAGCGCGCTGGCGTCGAGCGAAGGGGTGTCAGCTCACCCGGCCGTAGCCGGAGACCCCGTCGAAGACCGGGCGGACCGAGATCGAGGACCCGGTGCGCGGGGCGTCGATCATCATGCCGTCGCCGACGTAGATGCCCATGTGGTACGCCGGGGAGCCGAAGAAGACGAGGTCACCGGGCTGCGGGTTGCTCACCGGGGTGGTGGCGGCCTGCTGCTCGGTCGTCGTGCGCGGCAGCGACTTGCCGGCCTTGGCGAAGACGTACTGGGTGAAGCCCGAGCAGTCGAAGCCGGACGGGGTGGTGCCGCCGTAGACGTAGGGGACGCCGATGTACTGCTTGGCGATCGAGATGACGTCGCCCGACGCGGCCGGGGCCTGCGTGGTCTCGGCCTGCTGCGTCGGGGCCGACTCGGTCGGGGTCTGCGTGGGCGCCTGCGTCGGGGCGGGGGTGCGCTCCTGCGAGCGGCTGGCGCTCTCGTCCTCCTGGCGCTCCTGCTCGGCGGCGGCCGCCTGCTCGCGCTCGCGCTCGGCCTGCTCGCGGGCGGCCTGCTGCTCCGCGGCGATCTCGGCGCGGCGCTCCTGCACGAGGCGGACCATCCACGGCGGCGGGCCCTGGGGCTTCTCGACCGCGCCGACGGTCAGCGCGCCGAAGGTCTGCTGACCGGCGCTGGGGGTCGTGGTCTGCGGGGCGGCGACGGCGGGCACGGCCGCGACGGTGCTGACGTCGGCGGCGGCGACCTCCTGGCGACCCTGGTCGACGGGGGCGTCAGCGGCCGAGGCCGGGACGGCGACGGCGGCGATGAGCCCGCCGGACGCGGCGACGACGGCCGCGCCCTTGACGAGGGGGGTCGTCGCGTCGGAGACGATGGTGGTCAGCTCGGTGACGGGGTTGTACCGTCCGGCGGCGCGGTGGCGCCCGTGGCTGCGCTCGGTCACAGTGGTGCCTCTCGATGCCTACGAGGTGAGCTGTCGGGTTCGGGTGGAGGACACCCGGCCCAGCAGGACGCCGCGCGAGCGACGACCTAGAGGACTTCACCCCGAGGGGCGAGCACGCTCGCCCCGATGGTGGGTCCCCCGCTCCTGCCCGGTGGTGGAACCGGACGTCGGCACGGGGGCAGGACTCGGCGGTCCGTGTCGACGGTCCGTCCTCAGGGGGTGGACGGACTCCAGCACCGTACACACGACGTGAGCGAAAGTCACGTTCGGGTCACGGCAGTGTCACGAGATGGTCAGCGGCTCCGCCGGCTGGACGAAGACGTGGCTCGCGACGTCGCGGGGCAGCGACACCCCTTCGCTCTCCTGCGCGCCCTCGAGGACGACGACGACGCGGTCGTCCTCGTCGTCGCGCACGACGACCCGGGCGCCGGGACGGACCTTGGCCAGCG
Source organism: Janibacter melonis (assembly GCF_003721155.3). Lineage (NCBI taxonomy): Bacteria > Bacillati > Actinomycetota > Actinomycetes > Micrococcales > Intrasporangiaceae > Janibacter > Janibacter melonis. The sequence goes on from NZ_CP044548.2 coordinate 1,988,160, forward strand.
TGAGCAGCGGCAGCGCGGCCTCGTCGACCTGGACCGGCTCGCCGAGACGACGCACGACGAAGGGGCCGGCCATCGACCCGTCGACGACCTCGGTGAGGCTGCTCAGGCCCTCGCGGAACTCGTCGACCTCGGTCTCGCCGAGGAGCTCGTCGAGCCCGGGGATCGGGTTGCCGTAGGGCGACTCGCGGTGCTCGCCGAGCAGGCCGACGATCTTGCGCTCGACCCGGTCGGACATGACGTGCTCCCAGCGGCAGGCCTCCTCGTGGACGAACTCCCACTCGAGGCCGACGACCTCGGTGAGCAGCAGCTCGGCGAGGCGGTGCTTGCGCATGACCCGGGTCGCGAGGACGCGGCCGTGGTCGGTGAGGACCAGGCGGCGGTCGGTCCCGACGTGCACGAGGTCGTCGCGCTCCATCCGCGCGACGGTCTGCGAGACCGTCGGGCCGGAGTGGCCCAGACGCTCGGCGATCCGGGCGCGCATCGGAGGGATGCCCTCCTCCTCGAGCTCGAAGATCGTGCGGAGGTACATCTCGGTGGTGTCGACCAGGTCCTTCACGAGACCGATTGTGCCCGCTCTTCGGCTCTGGACCTATCGCGCAGGCGGCGCTGGTCCGCCCGCAGCACCCAGTACGTCACCCAGCCGGAGCCGACGAGACCGGCGAGGCCGAGCGTGAGGGCGGCGGCGGTGAGCGAGACGAGACCGGTGAGCGCGGCGACGGCGAGCGCGCCTCCGGCGTTGCCGATCTCGCCGCAGAAGCGCCACCCGCCGAGGAACTGCGCACGGCCGAGAGCCGGGGCGTTGTCGGCGCCGATCGTCATGACGATGCCGGCGCCCAGACCGTTGGCCGCGGCCATGCCGCACGCGACGACGACGAGCCCGACGAGGTCGGTGGCGAGCGGCAGCGCGATCATCGTCGCGCCGAGCAAGAAGCTCATCGGGCCGGCGATCGCGGCGCGGCCGAAGCGGTCCATCGCCCATCCGGCGGGGTAGACGAGGAAGAGCTCGACGACCCCGGCGACGGCGAAGACCGCCGAGCTCTGGGCGCCGTCGAGCCCGATCTGCGTCGCCCACAACGGCAGGATGACCAGCCGCGCCTGGCGCAGCCCGCTGATGACGAGCACGCCGAGGCCGAGGGTGAGCAGGACGCGGGAGTGCTCGCGCAGCACCCGAAGCATCGTCGGCGTGCCCTCCGCCTGCTCGCGGGCGGCCATCGCGCGCTCGTGCGAGCCGGTGATGTCGGGGGTCGACACGACGATCGCCAGCGACAGCGCGGCGAAGGCGACGGCCACGCCGAAGGCGCCCTGCAGCCCCGTCGCGGCGACGACCGCGCCGCCGACCGCCGGACCGAGGAGCATCCCGACGCGCAGCGAGCCGCCGAGCAGCGACATCCCCCGGGCCAGCCGGTCCGGCGGCAGGACGTCGATCATGAAGCCCTGGCGGGCGAGGAAGAAGACGCTGCTCGCCAGCCCGGTGACGAACATGCCGACCGCCATGAGCCACAGCGTCGGCGCGAAGCCGGCGACCGCGATGGCGACGACGTCGACCACACCGGCGAGGACGAGGGCGCGCCGCTCGCCGAGCCGGGCGACGAGCGCACCGCCGGGCAGGGCGCCGAAGAGCTGGCCGACCCCGATGAGCGCGACGACGAGCCCGGCGGTCGCGAGCGAGGCCCCGAGGTCGTCGTGGGCCCGCAGCGCCGCGACCGGGAGCAGGGCACCCGTGGCCGCCCCGGTGGCGAGGGTCGGGCCGTAGGCCGGCAGCGCGATCCGGCGCCAGGCGAAGGGGGGCGAGGTCATCACCGGCATCGTCTCAGGTCGGGGGTCGCCGGACCGGTGTCGTCCGTCGCTAGGGTCGGTGACCATGACGCCGTCGTCCGCCCTGGCTCCCCCGTCGCCCACCGTCGTCGACGCCGACCACCAGGGTCCGCCCGGGTGCGGCAACGGGGGGTGGGTCTGCGGCCTGCTCGCCGACCGCCTCGAGGCCCTCGCACCGGGGTCGGGCGAGCTGCCCGCCACCGAGGTGCGACTCGTCGCGCCCACGCCGGTCGGCCGGCCGCTGCGCTGGGAGGTCGAGGGACGGGCCGGTGACCGCGATGTCGCGGTGCGGCTCCTCGACGCCCACACGGTCCTTGGCGTCGCCCGGCCGGCACCCTCCCCGTCGCTCGACGTCCCTGACCCGGTCTCGCTCGACGAGGCCCGCACCGCGGCCGACGGCTACGACCTCACCGGGCACCCCTACCCCGGGTGCTACGTGTGCGGGCCGGACGCGAGCGCCGGGCTGCACGTCTACGCCGGCGCAGTCGCCGGACGTGAGGGCGTGCACGCGGCGCCGGTGACCCTGCCCGACGCCGAGCTGCCGACCGTCTTCGCCGCGCTGGACTGCCCGGGCGCCTTCGCCGTCGGCTTCGGGGTCGACGCGCTCCTGCTGGGGACCTTCGTCGCCGAGGTGCGCTCGCCCGTGCCGGTCGGCCGCGAGCTCGTCGTCATGTCGTGGGACGAGGGGCGCGAGGGGCGCCGTCGCCACTGCGGCACGGCCCTGCTCGACGGCGACCGCGTGCTCGCGAGCGCGGCGGCGACCTGGGTCGACGTCGGGCGGCGACGGATCCCTGGGACGGCCCCGGCGGCGGGAGACGCGCGATGAGCGAGACCGTCTTCACCTACGCCGCGCCCGCCCTCAAGTACGGCCCCGGCGCGCTCGACGAGCTCGGGCACGACGTCGCAGGTCTCGGCGCGACCCGGGCGCTCGTCGTCACCGACGCCGGGGTGCTCGCCACCGGTCATCCCGAGCGGGCGGCGCAGTCGTTGCGGGCCGCAGGCGTCGAGGCGGTCGTCCACGACAGCGCCCGGGTCGAGCCGACCGACGCCTCCCTCCTCGCCGCGGTCGAGCGGGCCCGCGCCGAGGGCACCGTCGACGCGGTGGTCGCCGTCGGCGGCGGGTCGAGCATCGACACCGCGAAGGCGGTCTCGCTCATGCTCACCAACCCCGGCGAGCTCATGGACTACGTCAACCGTCCGGTCGGCGGCGGGCAGGCACCGAGCCGGCCCGTCCTGCCGGTCGTCGCCGTGCCGACGACGACCGGCACGGGCAGCGAGTCGACGACGATCTGCGTGCTCGACGTGCTCCAGGCGCAGGTGAAGACCGGCATCAGCCACGCCCGGCTGCGCCCCGTGCTCGCCGTCGTCGACCCCGACCTCACCCTGAGCCAGCCCGCCGGCGTCACCGCCGCCGCGGGCATGGACATCCTGTGCCACGCCCTCGAGAGCTGGACGGCGCGGCCGTACACGGGCTTCGCGGCGAAGCAGCCCCACGAGCGGGTGCCGTACTGCGGCGCCAACCCGATCGCCGACATGTGGTCGGAGCGCTCGCTGCGGCTGCTCGCCGGGTCCTTCCGCCGGGCCGTCGCCGACGGCTCGGACCGCGAGGCGCGCGGGCAGATGGCGCTCGCGGCGACCTTCGCCGGGCTGGGCTTCGGCAACGCGGGTGTCCACGTGCCGCACGCCGACGCCTACCCGGTCGCCGGCCGGGTCCACGACATCGGCTCGGACTTCCGGCCCGCGGGCTACGACGTCGACGAGGCGATGGTCCCCCACGGCATGGCGGTCGCGCTCACGGCGCCGGCGGCCTTCGCGCTGACCTTCGACGCCGACCCGCAGCGCCATCTCGCCGCGGCCGACTGGCTCGACCCGACCGGCGAGGTCACCGCCGACGAGCCCTCTGCCCGGCTGCCCGCAGTGCTCACCGCGCTCATGCGTGACATCGGCATGCCCTCCGGGCTGGCCGAGGTCGGGTACGGCGAGGCAGATCTCGACGGGCTCGTCGAGGGCGCCCTGCAGCAGCAGCGCCTGCTCGCCACCGCGCCGCTCGAGGTCACCGGGGAGCACCTGCGCGGGGTCTTCGCGGCCTCGCTCCACCTGTGGTGACGGGCGAAGGGGGTCAGCCCCGGGTCCGCCAGGCCTGGCTGACCTGACCGAGCAGCCAGCGCCAGATCATCGGCGAGGCCTCGGGCGAGAAGTGCACGGCGTCGTCGTAGAGCGGCAGGCCCTGCACCTCCTCGGTGTACCCGTCGGCGCACACGGCACCGTGCAGGTCGAGCAGTCGGGTGTCGGGGTGCGCCTCGACCCAGTCGCGCAGCAGCGCGTTGGTGCGCACCGGGTCCGAGTACTCGTCGAGGTACTCCGGCGTGGCCTCGCGGATCGCGTCGAACTCGTCGTTGCCGGGCCCCTTGGGGAAGCTGCGGCAGGTGACGGTGACGACGTAGAAGTCCCGGATGCCGGCCTCGCCCGCCCGCTCGTGCATCCGGTCGAGCTGGCTGAAGACCATCTGGGTGTGCCCCGGGTCGCCGAGACGCACGACGGTGCCGTCGGGCTGCTCGTGGGGCAGCGAGAGCAGCGTGCTCCCCCACACCGCGACCGCCTCGACGCCGGCCTCCTTCGCCCGCCGGGGCCACGAGTCCTTCGCCTCCTGGCACTGCGGCGTCGTCGCCTTGGTCTCGAAGGCGTTGACGAGCGGCGCGTCGAGCAGGTCGCAGCCCTCGTGGGCGAGGTTGACCGGCTGCGCGTCGGGAAAGAGCCGCTCGGGGAAGCGCTCGACGAGGTACCACGGCACGGAGTCGCCGACCATGCCGATCCGGGTCGGCGAGCCGGGCACGTACTCGGGCTGGCCCTGCACGACCTGCGGCGCGGCGTCCATCGTCGTCGGCTCGGCGGCGAGCGCCTCCTGGGTCGGGGCCCGCATGAGGGTCGCGCCGACGACGAGCGCGGGCACGGCGACGGCCGCGACGGTGAGCAGCACCGGCCGACGGGCGCGCGGCAGCAGGGCGCGCACGCCACCGCGCAGCACCGGTGCCTCGACGTAGCGGTCGCTGAGGTGGGCGAGCAGGGCGGTCAGGCTCAGGCCGACGACCGCGCTGAGCAGCACCTGGTCGCCGATGGGCGATGCGAGCAGGGCGACGTGCACCGGCCAGTGCCACAGGTACAGCGAGTAGGTCAGCCGGCCGACCTCGCGCACGGGCCGCCACTCGAAGACCGCGGCGATCGCCCGCGGCCGCGCCGGGTCGGCGATCCCGATGATGATCGCCACCGTGCCGAGGTTGGCCAGGAGCATCCCGCCGCGCTCCCACACCCACGACGAGTAGGGCCCGATGGAGAAGAAGGCGGCGACGAGGCTCAGCACGCCGACCCACGCGAGCGGCGAGACCCAGCGGCGCGGGACGCGGGGCACGACCCCGTCCCGCCCGGCGGAGAAGAAGGCGCCGAGCGCCGAGCCCATGAGCAGGGCCGAGACCCGCGTGTCGGTGCTGTAGTACAGCCGGGGGAAGCTCGCGCCGCTCGACGCGACGACCACGAGGTGCACGCTCGCGACCAGCGACAGCACGGCGAAGGCGATGCCGAGCCGCTTGCGCGAGCGCAGGACGGTCATGAGGAGCAGGAGCACGAGGGGGATGAGCAGGTAGTACTGCTCCTCGATCGCCAGCGTCCACGCGTGGCGAAGGGGTGAGGGGTTGGCCTGGTCGCCGAAGTACTGGTCGCCCTGGACGACGAGACGCCAGTTCATCGCGAAGCCGAGGGTGGCCAGGACGTCGCCTCCGATGCGCCGGGCCTGCCCGGCGGGCGCGAGGTCCAGGGCCCACACGGTGATCGCGGAGACGACGAGGAGCAGCCCGGGCAGCAGCCGGCGGGCCCGGCGCTGGTAGAAGCGCCACGCGTCGACCCGGCCGGTGACCGCCCGCTCCTCGACGAGCAGACGGGTGATGAAGAAGCCCGAGAGGACGAAGAAGGTGTTGATCGCCAGCCACAGCCCGTCGGCGTGCGGCAGCCCGAAGTGCCCGACGAGGAAGAGGGCCATGAAGAGCCCCCGGAACCCGTCGAGGGCTGGGGTGTGGCCGTAGGCGGACCGGTACCGCCGCGGGCTCCTCGGGCCGGACATCGCAGCGATGCTACCCGCGGGTCAGGCGCTGCTTAGTCTGTCCTCCATGTCGCGGGCGATGGGGGTCATCAGGGCGGCGGTGAGCACCGACCGGCACCGTCACGGCTCGGCGTACAGCGCGCCCGTCGACGGCTACCGCGGGCTCTTCGTCCTCCTCGTCGTCGCCTACCACCTCGGTGTGCGCCAGCTCGGCGGCGGCTGGATCGGCATCAACCACTTCTTCGTCTTCTCCGGCTTCCTCATCGCCGGGATCCTCCTGCGCGAGCACCAGCGCTACGGCGACATCGACGTGCTGCGCTTCTACGCCCGCCGCGCCCGACGGGTCCTGCCGGCGATGCTCCTGCTCGTCGTCGGCGTGCTCGCGGTGACGACGGCGACCGGCTGGGGCGACCGGCGCCAGACCGCCGGCGACGCGGCCGCGACGGCGACGCTGTGGATCAACTGGCGGCTCGTGGCCCGCGACGACCAGTACTTCGACCTCTTCGCCGAGCCCTCCCCCCTTCGCCACGCGTGGACCCTCGGGGTGGAGGAGCAGTTCTACCTCCTCGCCCCCTTCGTCGTCCTCCTGGCGCTGCGGGTGCTGCGCACCCGGGCCCAGCGGGTCGGGCTCATGGTGGCGCTCGCCGTCGCCCTCGCCGGGTGGAGCCACCACCTCGTCGGCACCGACGTCAACGCCGCGCGGCTCTACTACGGCACCGACGTGCGGGCGCAGGCCTTCGTCATCGGCATCGCCGCCGCCTTCTACTTCGCGCCGGACCGGCGAGGGCGACGGCCCGAGCTGCCGCTGGCCGTCTCGCACGCCATCGGGTGGATCGGCACGGCCGTCTCGCTCGCCGCCTTCTTCGTGCTCGACGAGACCTCGATCGGGGTCTTCGCCGGCGGCGGGATGCTCGTCTTCGCCGTCGCCGCGGCCCTCATGGGCGTCTCGGCGCTCGACCCCCGCCCGATGCTGCTCAACCGGGTCATCTCCGTGCCGCCCCTCGTCCACCTCGGGCAGGTGTCGTACGGGCTCTACCTCTTCCACTGGCCGATCGGGCTGTGGTGGCAGCGCCTCGACCTCCACCCGGTCGTCTCGGGCGTCACCGCCTTCGCCCTCAGCTGGGTGCTCGCCGTCGCCTCGTACCGCCTCGTCGAGATGCCGGTGCTCACCGGCGGGCTGCGCCGGGTCCTACGCCGTCGTGGGCTCTCCGCGACCGCCGTGACGACCGGCGCCGTCGCGGCGGTCACCGCCGTCGCCCTCGTCATGGCCGCCCGCACCCCGGCCCTGGAGGACCAGCCGTGGGACGGCCGCCCGATCGACGCCGCCCTCACCTGGCGAGAGCCGGCCGAGCCGCTGCGCGTCGCCGTCGTCGGCGACTCGGTGCCGGCGAGCCTGCTCTCGGGGTGGGACCCCGGTCGCTACCGCGGGCTCGAGGTGCTGCGCTACGCCGAGTACGGCGGGTGCAGCGCGACCCCGGTGACGATGCAGGTGCTCGACCGGCAGGTGCCCGAGTCGCCGGTCTGCCCGTCGTGGCGCCAGCTGTGGCCGCGCGAGGTCCGCGACAAGAGCGCGGACGTCGTCCTCGCCCCCGCCGGGCTGCGCTTCGTCCTGCCGACCGTCGTCGACGGCGAGGTCGTGCCCCCGCGCTCGGAGCAGCTGCGCGGGCTCGTCGAGGCAGATCTCGACGCGATGCGCGAGCAGACCGAGCGCTCCGGGGCCGCGCAGCTCGACATCCTCAACGTCCCCTGCCGGGTCCTCGACGGCTCGAGCCAGCCGCGTCAGCAGCTCGAGCAGATCCGCGCGCAGCTCGGCATCACCGACGGCGAGCTCGTCCTCGACCCGACATGGGTCAACGGCGTCATCGACGACTGGGCGGCGCGGCAGGGCGATGACGGCCCGCGGGTCACCGTGCTCGACCTCGACGCCCAGCTGTGCCCCGGCGGGCGCCACCAGCGGGTCGTCGGCGGGGCGCTGCTGTACGAGGAGGGCGTGCACTTCACCCCCGAGGGTGCGCGCGCCGTGTGGTCCTGGCTCGCCCCGGCCGTCGTCGAGGCGGCCGGCGAGCGCTGAGCGCGCCCCCGGCATGATGTGGGACGAGATCGACCCGCCCCCGCCCGCTCGGGCACAGTGGGGCCGACCACCGATGGAGGCGAGATGACCCGAGAGCACGCGCACCGGCACCGGCGCGCCGCCCGGCGCGCCCTCCCGGCCCTCGCCGGGTCGGCGGTCCTCGGCCTGCTCGGCGGCTGCGCCCTGCCGACCGACCCCGCCCCCACCGCGGGCGACAGCTCGACCCCGACCGACCCCGTGCCCTGGGAGACGAGCACCGGGTCGGGCAGCACCTCGTCGGGCGGCAGCTCGTCCGGCACGAGCAGCCCCTCGAGCCGCACGAGCACGAAGGGGGCGACGCCCACCTCGCGCAGCGGGACCGGCACCTCGACCTTCCCCTCCCCCTCGAGCACCGGCGAGAGCGTCGACCGCGACGACTTCGTCGAGCGGGTGCGGCGCGGGCTGCGCGACAGCCCGAGCGCCGAGGTGCAGGCCGAGGTCGAGCTCGGCGGCACGACCGTCGAGGCGACCGGCGCCCAGGACCTCGACGCCGACGCGCTCGAGATGACGGTGAGCGCCGACACCCTCACCTTCGACTACCGCGCCGTCGACGACCGCTACTTCCTCGCCCAGCCGCCGCGCTGGGTCGAGATCGACCCCGACAGCGCCGACTCGACGGTGCGCGCCACCCTCGACCAGATCCAGCTGCTCTCTCTGCAGCGCCAGCTCGACGGCTTCCTCGGCGGGGTGACGAGCGTCGGCGAGCAGGGCAGCGAGGACGTCGACGGCGAGGAGACGACCCGCTACACCACCGTCGTCGACACCGAGCGCGCCCGCGACGCCGTGGGCGGCGACCCGCTGCCGACGACCTCCGACCAGCTCCTCTACGACGTGTGGCTCGACGAGGACGACCTCATCCGCAAGCTCGTCGTCGACCTCGACGGCACCACGGTGACCCTGCGGGCAGACCGCTGGGGCGAGCCCGTGGACATCCAGACCCCCGACGCCTCGGAGATCGTGCAGCAGTGACGACCATCCCCGCCCACCTCCTGCCCCGTGACGGCCGCTTCGGCTCCGGCCCGAGCAAGGTCCGCCAGGCCCAGGTCGACGCGCTCGCCGCAGCCGGTGCCACCGGCGGCCCCGGCCCGGCCCTGCTCGGCACCTCGCACCGCCAGGCACCGGTCCGCGAGCTCGTCGGCTCCGTCCGGGCCGGGGTCGCCGAGCTCCTCGGCGCCCCCGACGGCTACGAGGTCGTCCTCGGCAACGGCGGGTCCACCGCCTTCTGGGAGGTCGCCGCCTTCGGCCTCGTCCGAGAGCGCGCCCAGCACTGCGTCTTCGGCGAGTTCTCCTCGAAGTTCGCCGAGGTGACGCGCTCCGCCCCCTTCGTCGGCGAGCCGAGCGTCGTCTCCGCCGAGCCCGGCTCGATCGCCCTCCCGGTCGCGCAGGACGGCGTCGACGTCTACGCCTGGCCGCACAACGAGACCTCGACCGGCGCGATGGCCCCCGTCGAGCGGCCCGAGGGCACCGACGGCGCGCTCGTCGTCGTCGACGCGACCTCGGCCGCGGGCGGCGTCGCCGTCGACCTCGCGCAGAGCGACGTCTACTACTTCGCGCCGCAGAAGTGCTTCGCCTCCGACGGCGGCCTGTGGCTCGCGGTGCTCAGCCCGGCCGCCCTCCAGCGCGCCGAGCAGGTCCGCGCGTCGGGCCGCTGGGTGCCGCCGAGCCTCGACCTCGTCACGGCGGTCGAGCAGTCGCGCAAGGACCAGACGTACAACACCCCGGCGATCGCCACCCTCGTCATGCTCGACGCCCAGCTGCGCTGGCTGCTCGAGCAGGGCGGGCTCGCCTGGGCCGACGCCCGCACCCGCGAGTCCTCCGGGCTGCTCCACGCGTGGGCCGACCGGCGCGAGGAGGTCACCCCCTTCGTCACCGACCCGGCGCACCGCTCGCAGGTCGTGACGACGCTCGACCTCGCCGAGCACGTCGACGCGGCCGCGATCGCGGCGACCCTGCGCGAGCACGGCGTCGTCGACGTCGACCCGTACCGCAAGCTCGGGCGCAACCAGCTGCGGGTCGCGACCTTCCCGGCCGTCGAGCCCGACGACGTCGCGGCGCTCGTCGCGTGCCTGGACCACCTGCTCGACCGCTGAGCGGGTGAGCCTGCCGCACGCGGGCGGTCACGGGGGCGTCCGGCCGCGCCACCTCCTGCTGCTCCTCGCGAGCCTCGCCGGGGTCGTCATGGCCACGTGGCGCCTCGGGGTCGCCTCGACCCGCGGCGACGAGATCTACTACCGCGACGCCGCGCTGGACCACCTCGCCGGCGACTGGCTGGCCAACGCGCAGCACCCGCCGCTCGCCAAGGAGCTCATGGCGCTGTCCATGGGGGTGCTCGGCGACGGGACGATCCCCGGCCGGCTGCCGGCGGCGACGTGCGCCTGGCTCACCGGCTTCGTCGTCGCGGGCCTCGTGTGGGAGATCACCGGCCGGACGAAGGGGGGTGTCCTCGCCGGCGTCGGGGCGGCCCTGCTGTGGTGGCTGCTCCCCTTCGAGCCGGCGCGGATGGCTACCCTCGAGGCGCCGCTCGCCCTCTTCGTCGCGCTCGCGACCTGGGCCTGGCTGCGCGCCCGCGTGGGCTGGTCGTCGTGGTGGTTCCTCCTCGGCGGCGCCGCCGTCGGGCTCGCCGTCGCGACGAAGCTCACGGGCGCGCTCGCCGTCGCCGGGCTGCTGCCGGTGCTGCTCCTCGGCGTCCGCGACCGGCGCGACCCGGCCGTGCTCAGCCGGCTCGACCCCCGCGCCCGCCGACGCCTCGACCGGCTCGCGACGAGACCGGTCCGGCGGACCGTGACCGCGCTCGCCGTCGCGGCCGTGGGCGCGCTCGCCGCCTGGGCCGCGTGCTACCTGCCGCTCGGCGGCGATGCGCTCGAGGCCGTGCGCACGTCGGTGACCTTCCAGGCCGAGCACGCCGCCCAGGGCCATGCCCACCCGGTCGCCGGGCGAGACCAGCTCTTCCCGCCGTGGTGGTCGGGGTGGTGGTACCAGGCGCAGCACCTCGGGCCGGTCGCGACGACGGCGCTGTGGGCGCTCGCGGTCGCCGGCGCCGTGCGTCACCGTCGGCGCAGCACCCCGGTGGTCGCCACGCTCGCGGCGAGCGCCCTGGCCCTCGCCGTGTCACCGCTGCAGCTGCCCCACTACCAGTACGTGTGGTGGCCGACCCTGCTCGTCCTCGGGGCCGCCGCCTGGGTCCCGGGGCCGGGCGCGACCGCTCCCCGGCGCGCGCCGTGGGCGCCGAGGGTGGCCTCGGCCCTCGCGCTCGCCCTCACCCTGCCGGTCGCCGGCGTCGCCGCCCAGCACGTGCGCGGGGTGCTCACGCTCGAGGTCGACGACTACCGGGCAGCCGCGCTGCTCGTCGAGCGCTCGGTGCCGGAGCAGACCCCGGTGACGGTGTGGGCGCAGATGCGGGCGGTGCGGCTCGGTCTGCCCACCCAGGAGCTGTCCACCCGCCTGCCTGCGGACGCCAACCCCGCGGTGCTCGTCGTCGACCTGCAGTGGGCCCAGCGCAAGGGGCTCGACCTCGCGCTGTGGGAGCGCTGCCGCTCGGCGCAGTACGACCGGCAGCCGCTCGGCGCGGTCGTCGTGTACGTCCGCGACGACTCGGTGCAGGCCGACCCGTCCGGGGGTCTGCCCGAGGGCTGCGAGGCACTGCCCCGCCAGGGCGGCTGACTCCCCCGTCGCCTGCGCTGCTGGCCCCGTCGCCGGCGCGACGGGCTCTCCCTTCGCCCGTGCGGACGAGGAGGAGCCGCACGGGTCAGAGCAGGGCGCCGGCCGCGACGGCGAGGACGAGGGCGAGCAGGACGACGATCGTCGTCGTGCGGCGGACCTTGGGGCTCACTTGGCTGCCTCCGGCATGATCTGGGTCGGACGGACGGTCACGCGCACGTGGGGACGCCGCTGCGACTCGTAGCTCACGGTGACATCCTCTCGCCTGATGAGCCAGGCCGACACCGCGACGAGGGTGAGACCGACCGCGGCCGCGCCGATGCCGATCGTCCAGCGCGGGCCGAGGACGTCGCCGATCCAGCCGACGAGCGGCGCGCCGAGCGGGGTGCCGCCGAAGAAGATCGCCATGTACAGCGCCATGACGCGGCCGCGCATCGAGGGCTCGGTGCGCATCTGCACCATCGCGTTGGCCGTCGTCATCGCCGTGAGCGCGCTCAGCCCGCAGGCCGCGAGCGCGATGGCGAAGGTGAGATAGCTCGGGGCCACCGCGGCGGCGCCGGAGGCGACGGTGAAGCCGACGAGCGCGAGGAGCAGCACCCGCAGGCGGGGCTCGCCGCGGCGGGCGGCGAGCAGCGCGGCCGAGAGCGAGCCCACCGCCATGACCGAGCCGAGCAGGCCGTACTCCTGCGAGCCCTTGTCGAAGACCTGCGTGGCCATGAGCGCGATCGTCAGCTGGAAGTTCATCCCGAAGGTGCCGAGCACGAAGATCAGCACCATGACGAGCTTGATGTCGGGGCGGCTGCGCACGTAGCGCAGGCCCTCGACGACCGACCCGCGGCGGGCCGAGCGCGGGGCGGGGGTGAGCTCGGAGGGGCGCATGAGCAGCAGCGAGGCGATGACGGCGGCGAAGGTCACCGCGTTGGCGAGCATCGTCGGGCCCGAGCCGATCGCGGCGATCGTCAGACCGGCGACACCGGGGCCGACGAGCCGGCCGAGGTTGAAGGAGGCGCTGTTGAGCGCGACGGCGTTGGCGAGGCGCTCGGCGGGCACCATCTCGCCGACGAAGGTCTGCCGCGCCGGGTTGTCGAAGGCGGTCGCGACCCCGGTGAGCAGCGCGAGCAGGTAGAAGTGCCACAGCTGGGCGGTGCCGCTCACGACGAGCAGACCGCCGATGAGCGCGCTGAGGCCGAGCGTGGCCTGCGCGACGAGGATGAGGGCGCGCTTGGGCATGCGGTCGGTGACCGCACCGGTCCACGGCGCGAGGAGGAGCATCGGGGCGAACTGCAGGCCGGTGACGATACCCAGAGCTGTCGCGGAGTGGTCGGTGAGCTCGGTGAGCACGACCCAGTCCTGGGCGACACGGCCCATCCATGTGCCGACGTTCGACACGAGGGCGCCAGCGGCCCAGATGCGGTAGTTGCGGATCGACAGGGAGGCGAAGGTGGGGCTCACCGGCTCACCTCGCCGCGATCTCGGCGAGGATCTTCGCGGCGTCGGCGAGGGTGGCGCGCTCCTGCGCGCTGAGCTCGGCGACGCGGGCGACCATCCAGGCGTCACGGCGGGCGCGGGTCGCGCGCAGGACCTCGCGGCCCTGGGCGGTGATCGTCACGAGCACCTGCCGGCCGTCGTCGGGGTGCGCGGCGCGCTCGGCGAGGCCGTCCTCGACGAGGCAGCCGACGGTGCGAGTCATGCTCGGCGCCGACACCTTCTCGATGTCGGCGAGCGCGCGGGGGGTGAGCGGTCCGTCCTCGATGCGGGACAGGACGGAGAACTGGTGGGGTGCGACCTCGTGGTCGCTCTCGAAGCGGACGCGTCGGCTGATCCTCATGCAGGCCAGTCGAAGGTCCTCCGAGAGCCGCCGGGTGGCGGCTGCTTCCTTCGTCGGCACGGGGCTCCCTTCGTCAGGTACTTAGCATAACTCATTACCTGTGCTAAGCATTCCGACGAGGGCCACCCCCCTTCGCCCGGTCGGGTGAGCGCGAGTCGCCGCTACGCCAGTGGCGTAGCGGCGACTCGCGCTCATTCAGGAGGGGGTCGAGGGGAGTCGCCCTCGCTCACCGGCTACTGGACGCCGAGGAGGCTCTTGATCGGGTCGATGCCGAAGTAGAGGACGAAGAGCACAGAGACGAGCCACATGAGCGGGTGCACCTGGCTGGCCTTGCCCCGGACGAGCTTGAGGAAGACGTAGGTGACGAAGCCGGCCCCGATGCCCGCGGTGATCGAGTAGGTGAAGGGCATGAGGACGATCGTGAGGAAGGACGGGATCGCGATCTCGAGGTCGTCCCAGCTGATCTGGCCGACCTGCTGCATCATGAGGAAGCCGACGAGCACGAGCGCCGGGGTGGCCGCCTCGTAGGGCACGACCGCGACGAGCGGGCTGAGGAAGGTCGCGAGCAGGAAGAGCACGCCGGTCACGACCGCCGACAGACCCGTGCGGGCCCCTTCGCCGACGCCCGTGGCGGACTCGATGTACGAGGTGTTCGAGGAGACGCTCGCGGCGCCACCGGCGATCGCGCCGATCGAGTCGACGACGAGGATGCGCTGGCTGTGGGGCGGGTTGCCGTCCTCGTCGAGCAGACCGCCCTCCGCGCCGACGGCGACCATCGTGCCCATGGTGTCGAAGAAGTCCGCGAGCATGAGCGTGAAGATCAGCAGGAAGGCCGCGACGACGCCGATCTTGTCGAAGGAGCCGAGGAGGTTGAAGTCGCCGATGAGCCCGAGGTCGGGCACGGAGACGAGCGTGTCGGGCAGGGCGGGCACGTTGAGGCCCCAGCCGGTGGGGTTCTGCACGACGCCGTCCGGACCGACGATGCGCGGGCCGACGTCGGCGACGGCCTCGACGACGAGCGCGAGCACGGTCGTGCCGAAGATGCCGTAGAGGATCGCGCCGTTCACCCCGCGCGAGTACAGGCCGATGATCGTCAGCAGGCCGATGACGAAGACGAGCAGCGGCCAGCCGGCGAGGAAGCCGCCGACGCCGAGCTCGCCGAGGGGGCCGCCGGCCGCCTTGCGCACGAAGCCCGCGTCGACGAGGCCGACGACGGTGATGAAGAGGCCGATGCCGACGGAGATCGCCGTCTTCAGCTGGGCGGGCACCGCGAGGAGCACGGCCCGGCGGAAGCCGGTGAGGACGAGGAGCAAGATGATGATGCCCTCGAGGACGACGAGGCCCATCGCGTCGGCCCACGTCATGCCCGGCAGCTTGGCGATGCCGAAGGCGACGAAGGCGTTGAGGCCCAGCCCGGCGGCGAGCGCGAGCGGGAAGTTCGCGACGACGCCCATGAGGATGGTCAGCAGGCCCGCGACGAGGGCGGTGCCGGCGGCGACGAGGAGCTTGGCCTGCTCGACGTCTCCCCCACCGAGGAAGCCACCGGTCGAGTCGGCCTGGGTCCCGATGATGAGCGGGTTGAGGACGACGATGTAGGCCATCGTGAAGAAGGTGGCCAGGCCACCGCGGATCTCGCGGCCGAGGGTCGAGCCCCGCTCGGTGATGCGGAAGAAGCCGTCGAGGGCGCCCAGGCGCGCCGTGTCAGGGGTGGAGGACATGCGCGCAGAGTAGTGCGCCTACGCTGACCCCGTGACGAGCGGGTCGAAGGGCGAGCAGGGCACCGACGCCCCGGACCTCGTGCGCGTACGGGCCGACCGGGTCGCCGCCGCGGGCATGATCCTGTGGGCCGTCGCCCTCGTCGTCGTCCTCGCCGTGCCGTCCCTGCGCACGGGCGATCGCGACTGGTGGCCGTGGGCCTGCGTCAGCGGCCTCGCCGTCGGCGCGCTCGGCTGGGTCTACCTGCGCCGCGGGCGCGGCAACGCCGCCGACGCGGACGCGCCGATCCGTGTGCCGGACGCCGTGCGACGCGTCGGCGAGCGCTGACCGGGCGCCCACCGGCTCAGAGCTCTTCGAGCGTCTCCTCGTCGAGCACCGGCGCGGACACGCGCTCGGGCTCCGGGGCGTCCATGTCGACCTCGGAGTGCGCACCGCACCCGTGGTCGAGGCTGACGACCGAGCCGTCGCTCGGCGACCACTCGTTGGCGCACACCCCGAAGACGGGGCGCAGCGCGCCGGCCATCGGCACGAAGTAGCCGCACGACGAGCAGTGCTCGCTCGCCTTGACGGCGACCGCGGCGCTCGGGCCGTGCTCGCCGTCGTACCAGCGCTGGGCCGCGGCCTCGCGCCCCTCGGCCGACAGGACGCGGGGGCGACCGAGGCCGAGCTCGAAGAAGCCGACCTCGTCGACGTCCTCGTCACCGGTCGCCTCGAAGCCCGCGACGAGGTTGGGGTCGTCGTCGATCTTCGGGGTGACGTCACCGGGGCCGACGTCACCGGGCTGGAGCCGCTCGGCCCACGGGAGCCACTGCGGCGACAGGAGCGCCTCGGCGCCGGGCACGAGGTGGGTCTCGCACACCGTCGCGACCTTCGCGCGGGGCACGCGGGCGAGCGAGACCGCCCAGCGCCAGCCGTGGTAGCCCGGCGCGGTGCACGTGAAGTAGTGGGTGCCGAGCCGGTCCTCGTCCATCGCGAAGGACTCGTGCTCGCCGACGGTGCCGGGGTCGGCGACGGCGACGACGGCCTCGCGCGCGGTCTCCACCGCGGCCGCGAGGACGGCGTCGCTCTTGACCGCCCGGGTCCTGGTCGCCGCCATCAGACGTCGAGGTCGTCGGCGACGCGGCGCATGACCTGGGCAATCTTCTTGCCCTGGCCCTTCTCGGGGTAGCGGCCCCGGCGCAGGCCGGCCCCGACCCCGTCGAGCAGCTTGATGAGGTCCTCGATGATGACCTCCATGTCCTCGGCCGGCTTGCGGTCGCGCTCGCGGCGGTTGGCCGCGACGCTCGGAGCGGGCTCGAGGACGGTGACGGAGAGCGCCTGGGCGCCGCGGCGCCCCTCGACGATGCCGAACTCGACGCGCGTCCCGCCGCCGAGCGTGCTCACGCCCTGCGGGAGGGCGTTCGCGTGGAGGAAGACGTCCTCGCCGTCGTCGCCGGAGATGAAGCCGAAGCCCTTCTCCTGGTCGTACCACTTGACCTTGCCAGTCGGCACGGTGAACCCCTTGGTCTTGTCGTGTGCACGGCCGCGCTCGCGTGGGCGTCGCGTCGCCGTCGATGTCTGTGCGGCCCGTGGGCCACCCTCAAGGCTAACGCCCGCGCCCACCTCGCCGTGCCCCACCGGCGTCCGGCCTGGTCGAGGCGGTGCTCCGGTGCGCCTCCAGATGCAGGCCGTGCGCGGATGGGGCACAGTGTCACCTCGTGACTGCCCATCGGACCTCCGCCCTCCCGGTGGACGTCCCGGCCGACGAGATCGGCCCCGGGATGCGCGGCTTCTGGGCCGCCCTCCCGCGCGAGGGCCGCTACCTGCTCTCGACCGTCGCGCTGCAGCACCTCGGGCGCGGCATGACCCTGCCCTTCACCGTCATCTACCTCCACGAGGTCCGCGGCTTCAGCCTCGAGCTGTCCGGCACCCTCATGGGTCTCATGGCGGTCATCGCCGCCATCTACGGGCCGATCGCGGGCACCTTCGTCGACCGGGTCGGCGCCCGGCTCGTCGTCATGAGCGGCAGCGTCCTCGCCTCGATCGGGACCGTGGCGCTCGCCTTCTCCTCGACCCTGCCGATCGCGCTCGTCGCCTGCCTCTTCCTCGGGCTCGCGCACGGCACCGGCTGGTCGGCGTCGAACTCCCTCATCTCCGCGATCGTCGCGGGCCGGATGCGCCAGCGCTACTTCGGCGTGAACTTCGCCCTGCTCAACCTCGGCATCGGCCTCGGCGGGGTGCTCGCCGGCGCGGTCGTCGACGTCGACCGGCCGATCACCTTCGAGGCCCTCTTCCTCCTCGACGCGGTGCTCGTCCTCATCCCCGTCATGTGGCTGCTCGGCCCGCTGCGCCACGTCCACGGGCGGGCCGCGCACACGGACGCCTCCGAGCCGCGGTCCTACGCCGCCGTCCTACGCCGCCCCGGCTTCGGCTGGATCCTCGCGGTCACCGCGCTGACGAGCACCGTCGGCTACGGGCAGATGGAGGCCGGCATCCCCGCCTTCGCCCGGACCGTCTCGCAGGTGAGCACCGAGGCGGTCGGCCTGCTCTTCGCCGCCAACACCGCGGTCATCGTCCTGCTGCAGTTCGTCGTCCTCCACCGCATCGAGGGCCACCGCCGCACCCGCGTCATGATGACCCTCCTCGCGATCTGGGCCGTCTCGTGGGGCCTGCTCGGGCTGTCCGGCCTGCTGCCGGGCACCCTCGCCGCCGCGATGCTCGTCGTCGCCTACGGCGCGGTCTTCGGTCTCGGCGAGACGATGCTCCAGCCCTCGATCCCGGCGATGGTCAACGACTCGGCCCCCGACCACCTGCGCGGCCGGATGAACGCCGCGAGCTCGACGGCCTTCATGCTCGGCGCGATCGTCGGACCGGTCCTCGCGGGCGTCCTGCTCGGGCGTGGCCTGGCCGCCGTCTTCATCGGCTGCATGCTCCTCGGCCTCGTCGTCAGCGCCTGGATGCTGCTGCGCATCGAGCGCATCGTCAGCCCCGAGGTCAACGGCCTGCCCGCCGCGAGCCCCTCGACCTCGCCGCGCACGCAGCGCGCCGGCTGAGCCTCAGACCCGCTGCGCCTCGAGACCCCACTGGGCGGTCCACGTCTGCCCGGGCTCGAGACGCACGAGCCCGACCCCGGTGTTGTAGGCGTCCGCCGGGCACGACAGCGGCTCGACGGCGACCCCGGGGGCTCCCCCTTCGTCGCGCGCCTTGCCGGTGAAGACCTGCACCCAGTCCAGGCCCGGCCCGCCCCACACCCGGCTGACGAGCCGGTCCGTGGCCATCTCGACCTGCCAGCAGCGGTCATCGCCCCGCTCGAGGTCGGTGTAGGCGTTGTCGACGTCGCGCTCGCCGAGCGGCTCGCCGTCACGCAGGTCGAAGGGGGTCCCGCCCACCTCGACGAGGTCGGCCGGGAGCATCCGGTCGTCGACGAGGAGGACCCGGCCGGCGGGCACACGCACGCGCGACTGCGCGGCGGGCGTGCCGGCGAGCGCGAGGTAGGGGTGAGCGCCGTAGCCCCACGGCGCGACGGTGTCACCGACGTTCGTCGCCTGGGTCGTGCACGTCAGGCCCGAGCCGTCGAGCACCCAGGCGACGACGACCTCGACGTGGAAGGGCCAGCCCGGCCGGGGGTGGATCGTGTGGCTCACGACGACCGCGTCGTCGTGCCGCTCTCGCAGCCGCCAGCCCTCCCAGCGGGTGAGGCCGTGGCTGGCGTTGCCGGTCTCCGGCTCGGTGATCGGCAGCTCGTGGGTCGTGCCGTCCATCTCGTAGCGCCCGTCGCGCAGCCTGTTCGGCCACGGCACGAGGACCTGGCCGCGGCCCGACGAGGCCATCTCGTCGGCCTCGTAGCCGGCGACGACGTCGAGATCGCCCAGGCGCAACGACCGCAGCCCGCCGCCGACCTCGGTGACCACCGCGACGAGGTCGCCGTGCTCGATCTGCCACTGCTCTCCGCTCGGGTGCGCCATCCCCCGAACCTAGACGAGGTGCTGCAGGCAGCACCTCGCAGCGCGAGCCGCTTCTCGTCGTGCTGCTCGTGCGTCGAGGTGCTGCTGGGTCCCGGAGTAGCGTGCACTGGTGCGTTCGCTGGCCGAGGACATCCGCTCCCGCTCCGAGGAGGAGCTGGCTGAGCTCCTCCGGCGACGTCCGGACCTCACCCGGCCCGCCCCCGCCGACCTCACCGCGCTCGCCGCCCGGGCCGCCACCGTCGCGAGCACCACCCGCGCGGTCGACCACCTCGACGCCACCCACCTCGCCGTCCTCGAGGCCGCCGCGCTGCTCGACGGCTCGCCGCGCGCAGCGCTCGACGGGGTGGCCGAGCCCGTGCCCGAGGGACTGGCCGAGCTCACCGGTCTCGACGGGCCCGGTCTGGCCGTGCCGGTCCTCGCCCTGCGCGACGCCGCCCTGCTGTGGCGCGCACCCGACGGGCTGGCCCCCACCCGCACCGTCCTCGACGTGCTCGGCCCCGCCCCCGCTGGTCTCGGCCCCCGGGCCGCCGATCTGCGCCTGCCCGTCGTCGACCCCGACGACGTCGACCAGTTGCGCGAGGAGGCCCCGCCCGCGGCGCGGACCGTCCTCGACCGGCTCGTCGACGGCGGGCCCGTCGCGACGGTGAGCAGCGACAGCCAGGCGGCGACGGCAGCGCGGTGGCTCGGCGAGCACGGCCTCGCGGCGGTGCGCGAGGACGCCGACGACACCGCCCGTCTGCGCGTCACCCTCCCTCGCGAGGTCGCCCTGCACCTGCGCGGCGGGACGACCCGCCGTCGCCCGGACCTCACGGCCCCGGCCGAGAGCGGCCCCTCCCCCGATGTCGACACCCAGACGGCGGCCGTCGTCCTCGACCTCGTCGCGCTCCTCGACGAGGTCCTCGAGCACCTCGAGTCGGCCCGGCCCCGCGTGCTGCGGTCCGGCGGCATGGCCGTCGTCGACCTGCGCTCGCTGGCCCGCCAGACCCAGCTCGACCCCGACGACCTGCGCTTCCTGCTCGACCTCGCCCTGGGCGCGCGGCTCCTCGCCGACGACGAGGGGGCCGAGCCGACCTGGCGCCTCACGACCCTCGTCGAGACCTGGCGCGAGGCGAGCACCGCCCAGCGCTGGGTCGACCTCGTCGTGCCGTGGACCACCTCGCTGCGCACCACCCTGCAGATCGGCGAGAGCGCACCGCGGGCCCTGTCCGACGACATGGTCTGGCCACCGATCCGCGGTCTGCGGGCCGACGTCCTCGACGTGCTCGCGCAGGGCGTGCCCGCCGCCGAGGTCACGACAGCGCTGCGCGAGCGCCGTCCCCGCCGCATGCCCCAGGACGCCGAGGGCGTCGTCGGCTCGGTCCTCATCGAGGCCGAGCGCCTCGGCGTCACCGTGCAGGGCCGCATCGGCACCGCGGCGACCGCCGTCGTACGGGGGGCCTCGCCCCAGGCGGTCGAGATCCTCCAGGGCGACCTGCCCGAGCCGGTGGACCACGCGCTCGTCCAGGCCGATCTCACCGCCGTCGTACCCGGTCCGCCGAGCCCGTCCCTCGCGACCACCCTGCGCCGCAGCGCCACCCTGGAGTCGCGCGGCGGCGCCTCGATCTACCGCTTCAGCGACGCCTCGGTGCGCCAGGCCCTCGACGCCGGCCTCGACGGGGAGCAGCTCCTCGCCGAGCTCGCGGCGATCAGCCGCACGCCCCTGCCGCAGGGGCTGGAGTACCTCGTGCGCGACGTCGCCCGCCGGCACGGGCAGCTGCGCGCCGGCAGCGTCGGCTCCTACCTGCGCAGCGACGACGAGGCGCACCTCGACCGCCTGCTCGCCCTGCGCGACCTCTCGCACCTCCAGCTGCGCCGGCTCGCCCCGACGGTGCTCGTCTCCCCCGCCTCTGCCCCGGTCCTGCTCGAGAGCCTGCGCGAGGTCGGTGCGTCACCCGTGCGCGAGAGCTCGGGCGGGGTCGTCACGGCGGCGGGCGCGGTGCGCCGCGTCAGCCCGCCCCGTGAGGTGCCGCCGCCGGTGACGGTGGCGGCCGACCCGCCGGCGCTCGTCGCCGCGATGCGCCGCGGCGAGCAGGCCGCCCAGGCCCGCGCGCTCGTCAGCCCGACCGGGCCCCCGCTGCCCCCGATGGACCCCGCGGGGGTCGCCGGTGTGCTGCGCGAGGCGGCGGCCGACCGGGTGCACGTGTGGCTCGGTGTCGCCGACGCGATCGGCGACGTGCGCCGGGTGCTCCTGCTGCCCGAGGCGGTCGAAGGGGGACGCGTGCGCGGGAGCGTCGAGGACGAGCAGCGGACCTACTCGATCCACCGGATCACCGGCGTCGCCGTCGCCGGCTGACGCGGCCGCAGACCGGCCGCCCCCGGCCACACCTGACCGCCCCGCGGTCACATTGGCCGCCCCTGACCGCCGCCGCGGACCCGTCCCTCAGCCCCCGGAGAGCGCCTTGACGACCCGCGAGGGCGCCGGACGACCGAGCTGCTCGGCCATCCACACGCTCGTCTCGACGAGCGCGCCGAGGTCGACCCCGGTGCGGATGCCCAGCCCGTCGAGGGCCCACACGAGGTCCTCGGTCGCGAGGTTGCCCGTCGCCGACCTCGCGTACGGGCAGCCGCCGAGCCCGCCGGTGGAGGCGTCGACGACCCGCACGCCGGCCCGCAGGGCGGTGAGGGTGTTGGCCAGCGCCTGCCCGTAGGTGTCGTGGAAGTGCACGCCGATGACGTCGGCGCCGATGCCGCGACGCTCGAGCTCGAGGAGCAGCGCCTCGACGTGCCCGGTGGTACCGGTGCCGATCGTGTCGCCGAGCGAGAGCTGGTGGGCGCCGAGCTCCATGAGGGACTCGCACGCGTCGGCCACCTGCGTGACCGGTACCGGGCCCTCCCACGGGTCGCCGAAGCACATCGACACGTAGGCCCGCACCCACAGGTCGCTGTCGAGCGCGCGGCGCACGACGGGGGCGAACATCTGCACCGACTCGGCGAGCGAGCGCCCGAGGTTGCGCTGGGCGAAGGTCTCCGTCGCGCTGCCGAAGATCGCGATCGCGCCGACCCCGTGCTCCATCGCGCGGTCGAGCCCGCGCTCGTTGGGCACGAGGACCGGCCGGCGGTGGCCGAGGCCCTCGTCGCCGAGCTCGGTGAGCAGGTCCTCGGCATCGGCGAGCTGGGGCACCCACCGGGGGCTGACGAAGGAGGTCGTCTCGACCGTGCCGAGCCCCGCGGCGACGAGCCGCCGCACGAAGTCGGCCTTGACCGCGGTCGGCACGACCGTCGACTCGTTCTGCAGCCCGTCACGCGGCCCGACCTCGTAGATCGTCACCGCGTCGGGCAGGTCGGCTCCGGGGACCACCTGGGGCAGCGTCGCACTCACCCGGTCATCCTCCCACCGGTGCAGCATGGGGGCATGCCGACACCGCACGCCGTCCGCGGCGACATCACCCAGGCCCGCGTCGACGCCGTCGTCAACGCCGCGAACCGCGCGATGCGCGGCGGCGGGGGCGTCGACGGCGCGATCCACCGCGCGGGGGGGCCGGCAGTCCTGCGCGACTGCGTCGAGCGCTTCCCGCACGGGCTCGCGACCGGCGACGCGGGCTGGACCACCGCGGGCGAGATGCCCGCCCGCTGGGTCATCCACACGGTCGGACCGAACTACTCGGCGGGCGAGCGCGACCGCGACCTCCTCGCGTCCTGCTACCGCCGCAGCCTCGAGGTCGCCGAGGAGATCGGCGCGCGGACGCTCGCCTTCCCGCTCGTCAGCGCGGGGATCTACGGGTGGCCGAAGGGGGACGCCGTCGCCTGCGCGGTCGAGACCATCTCGGCCTCGACCGCCGACGTCGACGAGGTGACGCTCGTGGCCTTCGACGACGCGACGCTCGCGCTCGTTGAGCAGCACCTGCGCTGAGCGGCCGGGGACCGCTCCCCGTCGTGGGGCAGGCCGTGCCCGCGTACCCTGGCGACCCAGCGGGGGGACGCGCCTCCCGACGACGCCAGACGAGGACTCGCACGTGAGCATGGACCCCTACCCGCAGCAGCAGCCCGGCCAGGACCCGCAGCAGCCCGGGGGCCAGAGCTCGGGTGGCCCGCAGGGCCAGCAGCCGAGCCCGTACGGCGCGAGCCAGCCCGGCTACGGCCAGCAGCCCCAGTACGGCCAGCAGCCGCAGTACGGCCAGACCCCGTACTCCCCGAATCCCTACGGCCCGCCGCCCGCCGGGGGCAGCAGCGACCTCAACGTCTCGGCCCTGGTGCTGACGATCCTGTCGGCGCTGCTCACGCTGTCGTGCTACTGCACGCTCGTCGGCATCGCCCCGCTGATCCTCGGCATCATGGGTCTGGTCAAGCAGTCCTCCGACCCGGCCTCCGCCTCGAGGCTGACGAAGATCGGCTGGATCGTCTTCGCCGTCCTGTCCGTCCTCGCGATCATCGCCGTGGCCTCCTTCTTCGCCTGGGCGATCAGCCAGGACAGCAGCAGCGGTTACGACTACGACACCTACTGAGCCGGCGCCGCCGGACCTCACCCACACCCGCACCCTCCCGAACGGGGCTCGATGCCTGACGGCGCGCTCATCGTCCAGTCCGACAAGACCCTCCTGCTCGAGGTCGACCACCCGGCGGCGGCGCAGGCGCGACGCGCCATCGCCCCCTTCGCCGAGCTGGAGCGCAGCCCCGAGCACATCCACACCTACCGGGTCACCCCGCTCGGGCTGTGGAACGCTCGGGCGGCCGGGCACGACGCCGAGCAGGTCGTCCACGCGCTCGTCACCCACTCGCGCTACCCGGTGCCGCAGGGCCTGCTCGTCGACATCGCCGAGACGATGGACCGCTACGGGCGCCTCACCCTGCGCAAGGACGACGAGGGCCAGCTCGTCCTCGTGACGACCGATCGCGCCGTGCTCACCGAGGTCCTGCGGCACAAGAAGATCAAGCCCCTCCTCGGCGACCGCGTCGACGAGGACACCGTCCTCGTCCACCCCTCCGAGCGCGGGACGCTCAAGCAGGAGCTGCTCAAGGTCGGCTGGCCGGCCGAGGACGAGGCCGGGTACGTCGACGGCGAGGCGCACCCCATCTCGCTCGCGCAGGACGGCTGGACGCTGCGGCCCTACCAGGAGCAGGCGGTCGACGGCTTCTGGGACGGCGGGTCCGGCGTCGTCGTCCTGCCGTGCGGGGCGGGCAAGACGCTCGTCGGCGCCGCGTCGATGGCCAAGGCGAGCGCGACGACCCTCATCCTCGTGACGAACACCGTCTCGGCCCGGCAGTGGAAGGACGAGCTCATCGCCCGGACCTCGCTCACCGAGGACGAAATCGGCGAGTACTCCGGGGCGCGCAAGGAGATCCGCCCGGTCACCATCGCGACCTACCAGGTGCTCACCCTCAAGCGGAAGGGCGTCTACCCCCACCTCGAGCTGCTCGACGCCCGCGACTGGGGCCTCGTCGTCTACGACGAGGTGCACCTGCTGCCCGCCCCCATCTTCCGGATGACCGCCGACCTGCAGGCCCGGCGCCGGCTCGGTCTCACGGCGACGCTCGTGCGCGAGGACGGCCGCGAGGGCGACGTCTTCAGCCTCATCGGCCCCAAGCGCTTCGACGCGCCGTGGAAGGACATCGAGTCGCAGGGCTACATCGCCCCCGCCGACTGCGTCGAGGTGCGGGTGTCGATGTCGGAGTCGATGCGGATGGCCTACGCGACCTCGGAGCCCGAGGACCGCTACCGGATGGCCTCGACGACCCCGGCGAAGCTCGACGTCGTCGAGGCGCTCGTCGCGAGGCACGCCGACGAGCCGACCCTCGTCATCGGTCAGTACCTCGACCAGCTCGACGAGGTCGTCGAGCGCCTGGGCTGCGACCTCATCACGGGCCAGACCCCGGTCAAGGAGCGCCAGCAGCTCTTCGCCGACTTCCGTGAGGGGCGCACCCGCCTGCTCGTCGTGAGCAAGGTGGCCAACTTCTCCGTCGACCTGCCCGAGGCGACCGTCGCGATCCAGATCAGCGGCACCTTCGGCTCACGCCAGGAGGAGGCCCAGCGGCTCGGCCGCGTCCTGCGCCCGAAGGAGGACGGCCGCACCGCGCACTTCTACACCGTCGTCGCCCGGGACACCGTCGACGCCGAGATGGCCGCACACCGCCAGCGCTTCCTCGCCGAGCAGGGCTACGCCTACCGGATCATCGACGCCGAGGACCTGCTCGAGCGCTGACCCTCTCGGCCCGGCCGCAGACGCCTGATCTGCGACTACGTTGAGGACATGAGCACACACGACGACTCCCGCCCCGACGACCAGGAGGGCGGCACCGTCTCCGAGGCCGGCTCGAGCGCCCTCAACGCCGAGACCTCCGTCGGCGGTGCCGACAACGTCCCCGAGACCCCGGACGTCAACAAGGGCGGCGGCATGGGTGCCACCGTCGACGAGACCGACGAGCACCCCAACCCCGACTACGTCCCCGACGAGGGCGACGCACCGCGCTGACGAGGCCAGGTGACGCGAGAGGGCGAAGGGGGATCCCCCTTCGCCGTCAGCAAGGCCTCCGGCTCACTCGCCCGCGAACGCGTATGCCAGCCGGCCTCCGTCGGTGACGTAGACGCGGTAGCCGACGTAGTAGCCGAAGGAACTCTGCATCTGCCGAGCGTCCGAGCGGCTGATGAGGCCGGAGCGGACGGCCTCGTCCCACGCGCCCGAGGTGTTGTCGTAGGCGACGCGCGGCCAGACCGAGTACGTCGCGCCGTTCCACCGGTAGGTGCGCGGCCTGGTCTGCAGCGCGCGGACCGTGTCGGCGTACCGCTTGTACGAGGGAGAGCCCGACCGGTTGTCCGGGGTCGCCCAGGCCTGCGACGGCGTGACCAGGCCGAGGCTCAGCAGGGTCTTGTCGCGCGTGGAGCGCCACACCAGACCTCGCTTGTCGCACGTCTTCGCGTCGTAGATCACGGCGCGAGCGGTGTCCCTGGCCCGGCTCGACATCGTCCAGTTGATGGTGGCCGGCCCGTACAAGCCCCGTCCGGAGCAGGTCGCGGTAGCGGCTGCAGCTGCGTCGGAGGCGGCGGGTCTGGCCCCGGCGGCCGCAGCCGGGCTCGACGACAGGGCTACGACGGCCGCACCGGCCGCGACCGTCAGGGCGCACTTCTTCAGATCCACAGCTCATCCCCTCGCTCGGCCGACGTGGGTCGTCGGCCCAGACCCGAGGGTAGGGCGCGGCCCGTCCCCGCGCAGGGGAACGAGGCCAGGTGACGCGAGAGGGCGAAGGGGGGATCCCCCTTCGCCCTTCGCTGTCGAGGTCTGCGTCAGAGCGAGGTGCCGCCGCTGTTGTTGTGGTAGCGCAGCGAGGTGCCGGCGTCCTTGGCGACGTTGGAGGGGTCGGACTGCATCGACGCCCCCTTGTGCGTGCGGTCGTACGCGACCGCGATGACGGCGATGACTGCGGCGATGCCGCCGGCGATCCACAACATGACTGGCTCCGTCCTGCCGGCCCCCCTGGGCCGGGCGAGTCACCTCATCCTCGCAGGTCTGGCGCCGGGCGCACCCGCAGATCACCCACCCAGCGCACAGGCCTCTCCCAGGATCCGCGCCCACACTGGGAGCATGGTCCCGAGCCCCACGTCAAGCCAGGCGCCGGTCGAGGCGCGACTGCTCGTCGTCGAGGACGAGCCGAACATCCGCGAGCTCCTCGCGACCTCGCTGAAGTTCAACGGCTTCGAGGTCGAGGTGGCCGGTGACGGCCGCACGGCGCTCGACCTCGCCGCGACGATGCAGCCCGATCTCGTCGTCCTCGACGTCATGCTCCCCGACTTCGACGGCTTCGAGGTGACCAACCGGCTGCGCGGCCGTGGTCAGCACGTGCCCGTCCTCTTCCTCACCGCGCGCGACAGCCTCGACGACAAGCTCAAGGGCCTGACCGTCGGCGGCGACGACTACGTGACGAAGCCCTTCAGCCTCGAGGAGGTCGTCGCGCGCATCCGCGTCATCCTGCGCCGCACCCTCGAGGAGGGCGACGCCGAGTCGGTCCTGCGCTTCGCCGACCTCGAGCTCGACGAGGACGCCCACGAGGTGCGCCGGGCCGGCAAGGTCGTCGACGTCTCGCCGACGGAGTTCAAGCTGCTGCGCTACCTCATGCTCAACCCCAACCGCGTGCTGTCGAAGGCGCAGATCCTCGACCACGTGTGGGACTACGACTTCCGCGGCGAGATGGGCATCGTCGAGTCCTACATCTCCTACCTGCGGCGCAAGATCGACACCGAGGGCCTGCCCCCGCTCATCCACACCAAGCGCGGCTTCGGCTACCTCCTGCGGATGCCGCCGGAGGCCTGATGATCCTGCGTCACACGGCGAAGGGGGACACCCTCACCCCGTCGTCGGGAGACGAGGAGCCCACGCCGCGCCGACCCGCCTCGGTCGGCCCGCGCCGCGAGTGCACCCGCGAGCGGGTGGTGCGCGGGCTCGAGTCGATCCCGCTCACCTACCGGCTCGTCGTCATCCTCCTCGTGCTCCTCATGGCAGCGCTCACGCTGTCGAGCTTCGCGACCTCGTACCTCATGCGCCGCGACCTCCTCGCGAGCACCGACCAGCAGCTGCGCTCGGTCAAGGACCCGGTGGCCCGGCAGCTCATCTACTACAGCGACGACGACCGGACGCTGCCCAACGCCTACGCCTTCGCGTACATGCCCGTCGACGAGGACCGTCGCCAGGCGATCAACCCGACGGCGGAGCAGAGCCAGCCCGCGCTGCCCTACCTCGCCCCCGACGACTCGCGGGTCGTCACCGGCCGCCCCTTCACCGTGCCCTCGACGGACGGCACGACGGAGTGGCGCTTCATCGCCGGCACCGTCGACACGCAGGGCACGACCTACGCCGTGGGGATCCCCCTTCGCGGGCAGCAGCACACCGTCGCCCGTCTGCTCTCCCTCACCTTCGTCATCGGCGTCGTCGTGTCGATCATCTCCGGCGTGCTCGGCTGGTTCGCCACCCAGCGCGCCCTGCGACCGCTGCGCAAGATCGAGGACGTCGCCGCCGCCATCGCCGCCGGCGACCTCAGCCGCCGCGTCCCGGTCCGCACGAGCCATGACGAGGTCGCCTCGCTCTCGGACTCGCTCAACGTCATGCTCGGTCGCATCGAGGGCTCCTTCTCCGCCCAGGAGGCCTCAGAGACGCGCATGCGCCAGTTCGTCGCCGACGCCTCGCACGAGCTGCGCACACCCCTGGCCACGGTCCGCGGGTACGCCGAGCTCTACCGCCAGGGCGCCATCGCCGACGAGGTCGCCCTCGACACGTCGATGCAGCGCATCGAGGGCGAGGCCTCTCGGATGAGCGTTCTCGTCGACGACCTGCTGACCCTCGCCCGGCTCGACGACGAGCGCCCCCTCGAGCACACGGAGGTCGACCTGCTCGTCCTGTGCGCCGAGGCCGCGCACGACGCCCGCGCCCGCGACCCCGAGCGCCCGATCCACCTCGTCGGGCTGACCGGCGAGCTCTCCCCCGTCGTCGTGCGCGGCGACGACGCCGGGCTGCGCCAGGTCGTCGGCAACCTGCTCTCCAACGCCCTCATGCACGCCGGCTCCGGGGTGCCCATCGAGGTCGCCGTCGGCACCGCGGACGGCCGGGCGGTCGTCGAGGTCCGCGACCACGGCGTCGGCATGGACGACGAGACCGCGGCACGGGTCTTCGAGCGCTTCTTCCGGGCGGACAAGGCGCGGTCGCGGGCGAAGGGGGGATCCGGCCTCGGCCTGGCGATCGTCGCCGCACTCGTCGAGCAGCACCACGGGGAGGTCTCGGTCGGCCCGACCCCCGGTGGCGGCGCGACCTTCCGCGTCACCCTCCCGCTGGCCGCCTGACTCCCCCTTCGCCCTCCTCGCGACCAGCTACGAAACCCTGCTGGCTGCCTTTCGTCGTACCAGGACCCTCTCGAGAGGCTCCTGGTACGACGAAGGGCTGCTGGCAGGGTCTTGTAGCCCGCCCGCCCGGCTCGCGAGGCACAGAGTCCTCACAGCCCATCACCAGGGCCGTCACGACTCGCAGGAGTCTCATAGGAGTCGTAGGCATCCGCGACGCGGACCGCACGACCCGAAGGAGCAGCACCATGCACGACGACACCTCCCCCCTCCCCCGTCCTGATGAGACGCAGCCCTTCGGCGCCCACCAGACCCCCCAGAGCGGCGCTGGCTACCCGCCTCCCCCGCCGGCGTCCGTCGGCACCCTCCCGCCCCAGCAGCCGCGCCGACGCGGCGGGCTGCGCCGCGTGGGCGAGCTCTCCGCGGTGGCCGTGCTCGCCGCGGCCCTGGCCAGCGGCGGCACCTTCGCCGCGACGACCCTGGCCGACGGCGACCAGGGCACGACGACCTCGGCCTCCTCGCAGCTGCCGCAGAGCAGCGTCGTCCCGGTGACCGACGCGCAGAAGTCCGCCCCCGACTGGCAGTCCGTCGCCTCGGCCGTCGGCCCGAGCGTCGTGTCGATCACCGTCAAGAGCGCGCAGGGCGAGGGCCAGGGCTCCGGCGTCGTCATGGACGACAAGGGGCACGTCCTCACGAACAACCACGTCGCGACCGGTGCCGGGGAGGGCGCGGGCTCGCAGATCACCGTCACCCTCTCGGACGGCAACACCTACGCCGCGACGATCGCCGGCACGGACCCCTCGACCGACCTCGCCGTGCTCACCATCACCGACCCGCCGAAGGAGCTGACCCCCATCACCTTCGGGGCGAGCGACTCCCTCGCCGTCGGCGACCCAGTCATGGCGATCGGCAACCCGCTCGGCCTGTCCGGCACGGTCACCACAGGTGTCGTCAGCGCCCTCGACCGCCCGGTCTCGACGAGCGACTCCTCGAGCCAGGACCCCTTCGCCCAGGGCCAGAGCCAGGGCGAGACCGTCGTCACCAACGCCGTGCAGACCTCGGCCGCGATCAACCCCGGCAACAGCGGCGGCGCTCTCGTCGACGCGTCGGGCCGCCTCGTCGGGATCAACTCCTCGATCGCGAGCACGGGCAGCAGCTCGGGGGGCCAGTCCGGCTCGATCGGCATCGGCTTCGCCATCCCCGTAGACCAGGCCCGGATGATCGCCAACCAGCTCATCACGGACGGCTCCGCCCAGCACGCCTTCCTCGGCGTCACCCCGAGCGACGGCACCGCGAAGAGCGGGTCGGCGACCCGCTCGGGCGCGAGGATCGAGCAGGTCTCGCAGGGCTCCGGCGCCGCGAAGGCCGGCCTGGAGGTCGGCGACCTCGTCGTCGCGGTCGGCGACACGCCGGTGACCTCCGCCGAATCTCTCGTCGCCCACGTGCGCGAGGAGGCGGTCGGCTCGACGGTGAAGCTGACCGTCATCCGCGACGGCAAGAGCACGCAGGTCGACGTGACCCTCGGCGAGCGCACCGAGGGCTGAGACCCGGACCCCGTGGCCCGAGAAGATCAGCCTTTTCCCAGGTGGAGAGCAGGGTCGTCCAAGGCCACGGGTGTCCACTAGGAGTCAGGAAGCACGGGTGCCGGCAACGGATCCCACCGTCTCCTCCCCGACGGGCCAGCCGGTCCCGGGCTTCCTGACTAGGGGTGCTACCCCCTCGACCAGGTGTGGCGTCTGGTCGAGGCTGTGAGTAGCCAGACTCATGCCCCCGGCGTGTTGTGGCGGCACGCTGGGGGCATGAGCATCCCGCCCCGCACCTCCGGCTACCGTGACGAGCTGAGCACGCTCGAGGACGAGTTCGCCGAGGCGATGAGCCAGCTGTACCGCGTCGGCAACCACCTCGCCCGCGTGCGCGTCGCCCTCGAGCGCGACGCCGGGGCCGAAGGGGTGAGCGCCCCGCCCCCCGTCGCCGCCCCGGTCCCGTCGAGCGGACCGGTCGTCACCACGGCTCCCGCAGGCCCTGCCCCCGCCCCGCGCACCACGCCCGCCGGCGCGGTCCCCGCGCCGCCGCAGGCCCCCGAGCCCGTCCGGGTGGGGGCCCCCGTCGCAGGGGCCGCGCCGGCGCCCGCCGCAGCCGCGCCCGCCGCAGCCGCGCCCGCAACAGCCGCGCCCGCCGCGCCCCCTCGCGGCCCGGTCACCGCCCCGCCCGCGCCGCCGGCCTCCCCCTTCGCCCCGGCGCCCCTCGAGCCCTGGTGGCAGCGCGAGGGCGTCGTGGCCCGGCTGCTCGCCGTCGTCGGCGCCGGCATCACGCTCATCGGCGTCGCCTTCCTGCTCGCGATCGCGATCCAGGCCGGGATCTTCGGCCCGCTCGCCCGCGTCCTGTCCGGCGCGGTCCTCTCGGCGGCTCTCCTCGGGGCCGCGGCGGTCGTGCGCCGTCGTCAGGAGAGCCCGGTCGGCGCGCTCGGGCTCGCGGCGACCGGTGTCGCCGCCGCCTACCTCGACGTCCTCGCCGTCACGCGGATCTACGACTGGGTGCCCGCCGCCCTCGGCCTCGTCGTCGCCGGTCTGCTCGCCGCGGGCGGCCTCGTCATCGCCCGGGCCTGGCGCAGCCAGCTGCTCGCCGTGCTCGTCGTCGTCGGGGTCGCGGTGCTCGCCCCGGTCGTCGGCGGCTCCGAGGTGCTCCTCGTCGGCGCCTTCCTGCTCACCCTGACGATCGCCAGCTACCCGGCGCAGGTGGGCCGCAGCTGGCCGGCCCTCGAGGTGGCGCGCGTCGTCCCCACGACCCTCTACGCGGTCGTCGCCGTCGCCGCCCAGGACGACGGCCACGAGGGCACGCTCATGGCCCTCGTCCTCGCGCTCTTCGTCCTCGCGACGACCCTCGCCCCGCTCGTGCGCGGTCTCGGCACCCGAGCGGGCCTGCCCGCCCCGCTGGCCGCCCTCGCGCTCGTCGCCGCGCTCCCCGCCCTGCTCGCCGGGGGCACCGAGGACCGGCCCGTCGCCGTCGTCGTGCTCCTCGTGCTCGCCGCGGCCCACCTCGTCGCCGCATGGGTCGGCCCCGTCGCCGGTGTGCCGGCCCTCTCCCGGCTGCGCGAGCTGAGCCTCGTCGTCGCCGCGCTCGCGCTGCTCCTCCTGGCCACCCGGGGCCCGGGCGAGTCCTTCGTGCCGCTCGCGCTGCTCGTCGTCGCCGTCGGCTGGGTGGCGGCCGCCGCCGGGCTGCGCTCTACCTCGGTCGGCGTCGTCGCCCTCCCCGTCGCCCTGCTCGCCCTGCTCCCCGCGACCCGGCACCTGCCGGCGCTCGTCTCTCGCAGCCAGGCCGACCGGGTCGACGCGGTGCACGTCCTCGAGGCGGTCTGCGTCGTCGTGCTCCTCGCCCTCGTCGCCCTGGCCCTGCGCGCCCTCGTGCCCGGCTCGCCGGAGGCCTCCCGGGTCGCCGTGTGCGCCGCGGCGCTCGCCCTGCCTCTGCCCCTCGTGCTCGGCGGATCCGTCCTCGGCCGGGCCGCGGGTCTCGGCGACGACCCCGCCGCCTCGGGCTTCCTCGTCGGGCACGCCCTGGCGACCGTCGTGTGGATGGCCCTGGCGGCCGGTCTGCTCGTGCGCGGCCTCGGCCGCAGCGAGGACGCCGGCGTCTCTGTGCTCGCCGGTCTCGGTCTCGCGGCGACGGCCGTCGTCAAGCTCCTCTTCTTCGACCTCTCCGCGCTCGACGGCCTGCCGCGCGTGCTGAGCTTCATCGTCGCCGGGGTGCTGCTGCTCGCGATGGGTGCCGGCTACGCCAGCGCGCTGGAGCGGGCGCGTCGCGCCCGGGGGGCTGTGGAGAACCCCGCGGCGCAGGGGCCGCCGGCTCCTACCGTCTGAGGGCAGGGGTCGCACCGGCCCCGCAGCACACCGACAGGAGAGCCACCATGAGCAGCACCTTCGCCGTGAGCACCGCGACCCTCGCCGCGGGGTCGGGCACCGTCGCCTCGATCTCGGCCGACGTCGAGAGCTCGGTCGCCTCGATGATGAGCACGCTCGTCGCGATGCAGGACGAGTGGTCGGGCACCGCGTCCTCTCGCTTCCAGGACCTCGTCACCGACTGGCGCACCACGCAGCGGCAGGTCAAGGAGAGCCTCGAGGAGATCGGCCGGGCCCTGGCCGACGCGGGCGAGGCCTACGACGCCGCGGAGGCCGGGGTCCAGGCCGCCTTCGGGCGACGCTGAGCCGGGGCGAAGGGGGACCGGACCGGTCCCCCTTCGCCGCCTCACGGGCGCTCGACCGCCCGGTCGTCGGCTACTCGCTGCCGATCGCCCGGAGCACGTCCATCCGCGAGGCGCGCCACGCGGGCCACAGGGCGGCGAGGACGCCGATGATCGCGGCGAGGACGAGGAAGACGACGATCTGCACCCACGGGATCGCCAGCTCGGTGATGCCGTCGTCGACGAGCGAGCGCTGGATCGCGACCCCGGCGACGACGCCGAGCACGATCCCGAGGATCGCGCCGAGCAGGGCGATGGCGACCGACTCGAGGCGCACCATGCGGCGCAGCTGGCCGCGCGAGAGCCCGACGGCGCGCAGCAGGCCGATCTCGCGGGTGCGCTCGAGCACCGACAGGCTCAGCGTGTTGATGATCCCGAAGACCGCGATGACGATCGCCATGGCGAGCAGGCCGTAGATGAGGAAGAGCACCTGGTCGATGCTCGCCCGCTGCTCCGCGGCGTAGTCGGCCTGGTCCTTGAGCGAGACGAGGGGCTGGCCCGAGATGATCTGCTCGAGACCGCTGACGACCTGCGCCCGGTCGGCCCCGTCCTCGAGGAAGACGAAGGTCGAGCTGTCCGCCTCGGGCGCCCCGAGGGCGGAGAGGGTGTCGAGGCTGACGAGGACGTCGGGCTGGCTGCCCGGGTTGGCGTAGATGCCCGACACCGTGAGCTCGCGGGACTGCCCGCCGAGCCTGACCGTCACGGGGTCGCCGGGCTGCAGGTCTCCGGCCCGGGTCGCCGAGATCAGCACGGTCGAGCCCGACAGGTCCGCGTCGCCGCGCTGGATGTCGATGGTCTGGATGCGCTCGACGGTGGCCGGGTCGACGGCCTGGACGAAGCGCCGCTCCCCGTCGACCTCGAGCGGCGCGTAGCGCACCGGCGAGACCTCGGCGACGCCCGGCACCTCCGCCGCCTCGGTGGTGAGGGTGTGCGAGAAGGGCTGGTTGACGGCGTTGGAGAGCACGTAGTCGGCACGGAAGCTGTCGGCGATCTGCTGGTCGACCGTGGCCTTCGTGCTCGAGGCGAGCACGCCCATGAGCGCGACGAGGGTCATCCCGATCATCAGGGCCGAGGCCGTCGCCGCGGTGCGGCCGGGGTTGCGGATGGCGTTCTGCTCCGCCATGTGCCCGATCGGGCCGAAGACCCGGCGGTAGACCCAGCCGAGCGCGCGGATGAGCGGGCGCCCGACGAGCGGGGAGAGGAAGGCCAGGCCGAGGAGCATCCCGACCGTGCCCAGACCCACCCAGACGAGCTCGTCCGTGTCGACGACGAAGAGCCCGGCGAGGAAGGCGGCGACACCGAGCACGAGCACCGCGACCTCGAGGGCCAGACGCACGGGTCGCGTGCGGGTCGACTCGCTCGTCTGCTCGCGCATCGCCTCGACGGGCGCGACCGAGCCCGCCCGGCGGGCCGGGACGTAGGCGGCGAGGACCGTCACGAGGACGCCGACGGCGTAGGCCGCGACGACCGTGCGCGGCGCGAAGATCAGCCCGGACCCGCTGAGGTCGAGGCCGAGGAGCGAGAAGAGCCCCTGGATGCCCAGGGCGAGGAGCACGCCGACGACGAGGCCGACGGTGGACCCGACGAGGCCCACGACGAGCGCCTCGATCATCACCGAGCGGGTGATCTGGCCCCGGCTCGCCCCGATCGCGCGGAGCAGGGCCAGCTCGCGCCCGCGCTGGGCGACGAGGATCGAGAAGGTGTTGACGATGATGAAGGAGCCGACGAGCAGGGCGATGCCGGCGAAGACGAGCAGGAAGGTCGTGATGAAGCCCAGCGCCTCCTGCACCTGCGTCGCCGTCCGCTCGGCGACGGCGGCGCCGGTCTCGGCGGTGTACCCCTTCGGGGTGATCGCGGCGGCCTCCTTCGCGACGTCGGCGGGAGCGGCGTCGTCGGTCGTCGTCAGCCACACCGAGCTGTAGACGTCCTGGCCGTCGAGGAAGTACTTCTGGGCGCTCTTGGTGTCGAAGACCGAGATCGAGGCGCCGACGACTCCCCCTTCGCCGAACTCGAGGATGCCGACGAGCCTGGCGTCGATCTGCGGGTACTGACCGGCGGTGACCATCTCGACGTCGTCGCCGAGGCTCAGCCCCGCGCGCTCGGCGGTCTGCGCGTCGATGGCGACCTCGCCCTCGCGCTCCGGCGGGCGGCCCTGGTCGTAGGTGACGACCTGCCGACCCAGCTGGTTCGGCGCGTCGTTGTGGTTGAAGGCGAGCGCCGGTGCCCCCTGCCCGCCGACGACGTTGCCGTTCTCGCCCACGACGAAGACGCCGAAGGCCTCGACGTTGCCGTCGACGCGGGCAACCCCGTCGAGGTCCTCGAAGCGGGCCACCTCGGCCGCGCTGATCGTCGCGGTGGAGAATCCCTCGCCGGAGTCGGACGCGGCGACGACGACGTCGCCGACGGTGCCCTCGGTGATGCCCTCGAAGGCCCGGCCGAGGGTGTCGGTGAAGATCAGCGAGCCCGCGACGAAGCCGACGCCGAGGACGACGGCGACGGCCGAGAGGAGCAGCCGCAGCTTGCGCGCGAGCAGCGACGTCAGGGCCGCGCGGATCATCCCTGGGTCCCCGTGCGCGCCGACAGCGCCATCATCGCGTCGAGCACCGACTCCCGCGTCGGCTGCCACACCTCGTCGACGACCCGGCCGTCGCTGAGGATGAGCACCCGGTCGGTGTGGCTCGCGGCGACGGGGTCGTGGGTGACCATGACGATGGTCTGCCCGAAGTCGTCGACGCTGCGACGCAGGAAGGCGAGGACCTCGGCCGAGCTCGTCGAGTCGAGGTTGCCGGTCGGCTCGTCGGCGAAGATGATCTGCGGCCGGCTGACGAGCGCACGCGCGCACGCGACGCGCTGCTGCTGACCGCCGGACAGCTCGGAGGGGCGGTGGCCGAGACGGTCCTCGAGCCCGACGGTGCGCACGACGTGGTCGAACCACTCCTGGTCGGGCTTGCGCCCGGCGATCGTCATCGGCAGCAGGATGTTCTCGCGGGCCGAGAGCGTCGGCACGAGGTTGAAGGCCTGGAAGACGAAGCCGACGCTGTCGCGCCGCAGCCGGGTGAGGGCCTTGTCGCCGAGCCCGGTGATCTCGACGTCGCCGATCCGCACCTGCCCCGACGTCACCGAGTCCAGCCCGGCGAGGCAGTGCATGAGGGTGGACTTGCCCGAGCCGGACGGGCCCATGATCGCGGTGAACTGCCCCGCGGTCACCTCGATGCTCACGCGGTCGAGGGCGACGACGGTGGCGTCTCCCCGGCCGTAGGTCTTCGTCAGCTCGGTCGTGCTCGCGGCGACATCGGTCGTCATGGGTGGTCCCCTCCTCGGTGGCCCTGACGAGCCTAGGGGGCACCCCTGCGGCACCGACCATGTCATCTGTCACGCACCGCCCGGGGGCGTCCCGGTGGGTCGACCCGGGGGCGAGCCGAGCGACGACGGGGGGATCCCCCTTCGCCCGCTCCTAGAGCTTGACCTGAGCCCCCATGGTGATCGTGCGGCCGAGCGGCAGGTTGAAGTAGTCGGTGGGGTCGGCGGCGTTGTGCGCGAGCGCGATGAAGA
The DNA here is from genome assembly GCF_003721155.3 of Janibacter melonis. Classification (NCBI taxonomy): domain Bacteria; kingdom Bacillati; phylum Actinomycetota; class Actinomycetes; order Micrococcales; family Intrasporangiaceae; genus Janibacter; species Janibacter melonis. Next base: position 2,024,902 of record NZ_CP044548.2, read on the forward strand.
GACGCTTGCGCCACGGGTGCATCCCGGGCCGCTGGCTCTGGTGCACGGTGATCCGCGAGAGGAAGTACGTCGTGCCGTCGAGGTCGATGTCGAGGCCCTCGTCCCGCGCGATCGCCAGCCCGGCGGGGATGTCGGGCTCCTGGCTGAAGCCGTAGCGCAGCAGGACGTGGCTCACGTGGTCGTAGGGGTTGCCGAGGTCGTCGACGACGACCCGCTCGGAGTCGGGGACGAAGGGGACGTTGAGCGACTGCGTCGTGACGATGACGACCTCGTCGTGCAGGACGTGGTTGTGCTGGAGGTTCTCGCGCAGCGCGAGCGGGGTCGTCTCGGCGTTGGGGTGGAGGAAGACAGCCGTGCCGGGCACGCGCAGGATCTTCGTGCTCGTCGCGACCTCGTCGAGGAAGGTGCTCAGCGGCATCTCGAGCTTCTCGCGGCGGGTGGTGACGAGCTCGCGGCCGCGACCCCACGTCGTCATCACCGTCGCGAGGGTGCACGCGACGAGCAGCGGCAGCCACCCGCCGTGCAGGACCTTGGCGATGTTGGCGCTGAAGAAGAGCAGCTCGACGGTGCCGAAGACCCCGGCGAAGAGGACGACCTTCGGGGTCGACCAGCGCAGCGCCGCGACGGCGTAGACGCTGAAGAGAGAGGTCGTGAGCAGCAGGTCGAGGGTGACGGCGACGCCGTACGCCGTCGCGAGGCGCTCGGAGTCGCGGAAGGTCACCATGAGGATCATGACGCCGGCGAAGAGCAGCCAGTTCACCGACGGCACGTAGATCTGCCCGCCCGAGCTCTCGCTCGTCTGGCGCACGGTGAGGCGGGGGAAGAAGCCGAGCCGCTCGGCCTGGCGGGCGACGGAGAAGGCCCCGGAGATCACCGCCTGGCTGGCGATGATGGTCGCCAGCGTCGCGAGAACGACGAGCGGCAGCTGGGCCCAGCCCGGCGCGAGGTGGAAGAAGGGGTTGGCCGTCTCGTGGCTGTCCTGCATGACCAGCTGGGCCTGCCCGAGGTAGTTGAGGGTGAGGCACGGGAAGACGAGGAGGAACCACGCACGAGCGATCGGGGGCCGCCCGAAGTGCCCCATGTCGGCGTAGAGGGCCTCGGCACCGGTGATCGCGAGGACGACCGCGCCCATCGCGACGAAGGCGACGAAGGGGCGGTCGAGGACGAAGAGGGCCGCGTGGTGGGGCGAGAGCGCGAGGAGGACCTCGGGGTCCTGGACGACGTGCCACAGCCCGAGCCCGCCGAGGGTGAGGAACCACACGACCATGACCGGGCCGAAGAAGCGCCCGACGCTGTGGGTGCCGAAGCGCTGGACGCTGAAGACGACGACGACGATCACCGCGGCGATGGGCACGATGTAGTCCGACAGGGCCGGTGCGGCGACGCGCAGGCCCTCGACGGCCGAGAGCACCGAGATCGCCGGGGTGATGAGGCTGTCGCCGAAGAAGAGCGAGCCGCCGAAGACGCCGAGGATCATCGCCAGGGCGAAGCGGCGACCCCCGGGGCGCACGCTGCGGCGGGTGAGGTGGGCGAGCGACATGATGCCGCCCTCTCCGTCGTTGTCGGCCCGCAGGATGAAGCCGATGTACTTGATCGAGACGACGAGCGTCACCGACCAGAAGATCATCGACACGACGCCGAAGACGTCCTCCTGCGAGGCGCCGACGATGCCCCCGTCGAGGGCGAAGACGGTGCGCAGGGCGTACAGGGGGCTCGTGCCGATGTCGCCGAAGACGACGCCGAGGGCGGCCAGGACGAGCCCGGCGGCGCCCCCATGATGTGTGCTGCCGTCGCGCTCGACGGCACCAGGTGCTGAGGTCACGGAGGAGGACAGTACGCCTGCCGGGACGACGAAGGGGTGGACCCCCCAGATCTGGGAGGTCCACCCCGTCGTCAGCGGTGGTGCAGCGGTGTCGGTGGTCTCGAGGCTCCTCGCAGAGCTCGTCGCACCTCGACCAGCGAGGGGGGCTCGATCAGAAGCCCAGCCCTCGGGTCTTCTTCGTCGACTCCGCCTCAGCCGGCAGCTCGTTCCTCGCCGCCAACCTCGGCTACGCCTTCCTCAGAAGCCCATCCCACCCATCTCGTCGCCACCCGGCATCGCCGGGGCGGCCTTCTCGGGCTTGTCGGCGACGACGGCCTCGGTGGTGAGGAAGAGCGCCGCGATGGAGGCGGCGTTCTGCAGCGCGCTGCGGGTCACCTTGGCCGGGTCGATGATGCCCGCGGCGATGAGGTCGACGTACTCGCCGGTCGCGGCGTTGAGGCCGTGACCGGAGGGCAGGTTGGCGACCTTCTCGGAGACGACGCCGCCCTCGAGACCGGCGTTGACCGCGATCTGCTTGAGCGGGGCGGAGGCGGCGACGCGCACGATGTTCGCGCCGGTGGCCTCGTCACCCTCGAGGGACAGACCCGCGAAGGCGGCCTCGGTCGCCTGGAGCAGGGCGACGCCACCACCGGCGACGATCCCCTCCTCGACGGCAGCCTTGGCGTTGCGCACGGCGTCCTCGATGCGGTGCTTGCGCTCCTTGAGCTCGACCTCGGTGGCCGCGCCCGCCTTGATGACGGCGACGCCGCCGGCGAGCTTGGCGAGGCGCTCCTGGAGCTTCTCGCGGTCGTAGTCCGAGTCGGAGTTCTCGATCTCGGCCTTGATCTGGTTGACGCGACCGGCGATCTGGTCCTGGTCGCCCGCACCCTCGACGATCGTCGTCTCGTCCTTGGTGACGACGACCTTCCGCGCACGGCCGAGCAGGTCGAGCTCGGCGGTGTCGAGCTTGAGGCCGACCTCCTCGGAGATGACCTGGCCACCGGTGAGGATGGCGATGTCGGCGAGCATGGCCTTGCGGCGGTCGCCGAAGCCCGGGGCCTTGACGGCGACGGACTTGAAGGTGCCGCGGATCTTGTTGACGACGAGCGTCGACAGGGCTTCGCCCTCGACGTCCTCGGCGATGATGAGCAGCGGCTTGCCGGACTGCATGACCTTCTCCAGGAGCGGCAGGAGGTCCTTGATCGAGCCGATCTTGGAGTTGGCGATGAGGACGTAGGGGTCCTCGAGCACGGTCTCCATGCGCTCGGTGTCGGTGACGAAGTAGCCCGAGATGTAGCCCTTGTCGAAGCGCATGCCCTCGGTGAGCTCGAGCTCGAGACCGAAGGTGTTGCTCTCCTCGACGGTGATGACGCCTTCCTTGCCGACCTTGTCCATCGCCTCGGCGATCTTGGACCCGATCTCGGGGTCGGCGGCGGAGATCGAGGCCGTGGCCGCGATCTGCTCCTTGGTCTCGATGTCCTTGGCCATCGACAGGAGCTGGTCCGAGACGGCCGAGGTGGCCTTCTCGATGCCGCGCTTGAGGGCCATCGGGTTGGCCCCGGCGGCGACGTTGCGCAGACCCTCGCGCACGAGCGCCTGGGCGAGGACGGTGGCCGTCGTCGTGCCGTCACCGGCGACGTCGTCGGTCTTCTTCGCGACCTCCTTGACGAGCTCGGCGCCGATCTTCTCGTACGGGTCGTCGAGCTCGATCTCCTTGGCGATCGAGACGCCGTCGTTGGTGATCGTGGGGGCGCCCCACTTCTTCTCGAGGACGACGTTGCGGCCCTTGGGGCCGAGGGTGACCTTGACGGCGTCGGCGAGGGTGTTCATACCCCGCTCGAGACCGCGGCGGGCCTCTTCGTCGAAGGCGATGAGCTTTGCCATTCGGGTGGTCCTCCACACGAGTTGGTTGGTGGTGACCGGGAGGTGCCCGCGACGGACGGCCCCCTTCGCACGGCTCACGTCGCCGCGACGTCGAGGACCTCACCTGCACCGGTCGGTTCTGTCACTCTCACGAGGAGAGTGCTAATGCCGATATTGGCACTCTCGACCGTCGAGTGCAAACGCCGTCGAGGCCCGCGAGACGCGCCCCGGTGCATGACGACGGGGCGGCCCGCCCCCTGCGGACCACCCCGTCGTCGTGCGTCCAGGTCAGGCGCGCTCGTGCCGGTGGATGCCCGAGCCCTTGCGCTCCTCGTAGCGGACCGTCGCGCCCTGCAGCTCTCCGGAGACCGTCGCCTCCACCGACCGGGTGACCGACCCGGGGTACCAGCCCCCGACCTCCTCGTCGCCGTACGCGCGCAGCGTGAGGTCGGCGACGAGCGAGGTCTTCTCGGTCTGGACGAGCCCCACGACCCGCGCCGAGCGCATCGTGCTGCTCACGCGGTAGTCGGAGCGGTCGTAGGTGAGGAAGGTCGTGCCCCGGTAGACGCAGCGGCTCGAGGTCCAGCTGTTCGTGATCCGGGCGCCGGAGGGGCAGTAGTAGGACTGGATCTTCGCGGCGTGCCGGGGGTCCGACATCCCCTCGATGTCGGTGACGAGGCGCAGGCGGTGCTGGTTGCCCTTGATGACCGGGCCCATCGCACCGTCGAGGACGGTCTGCACGCTCACGTGCTCGGCGACGACCTCACCGGAGGCGTGCTGCTGCGCGGTGGCCGAGGCCGCCGGGAGGGCGGTGAGAGCGGTGACGCCGACGGCGATGGCGGCGAGCTGTGTCTTCATGATCTGGTCCCCTGTCTGGTCGGAGAGCGTGTCTCGCTCCCTCGTAGACCAGGACGCGGCAGGTCGAGGACCGGTTGGTCACGAGTCCGTCACGGCGCGACGGCCGGCGCGGGTGGCCTCAGGTGCGCTCGAGCGCCGCCCGCATCTCGCCGTCGGCCTCGCTCGTCACGGGGTCGGCGAGGTCGGCGACGAAGACGGCGACGACCTCGCGCCCGGGGTTGCCCTCGAGCTCGGCACGCACCCGGCGCCAGTCGGCGAGGTTCGGGTGCTCGACCTCGGTGCAGGCCTGCGCCGGCTCGAGCGAGGTGATCGCGGCGTCGAGGTGAGCGGTCGTCAGCGGCACGGTGGCCGTCGAGCCGTCGTGCCCGATGACCGTCGCGAGGACGACGGCGGCCAGGCCGTGACGCCCGCCGACGGGGTTGAGGTGGCCGATCTCCCACTCGGGGTCCGAGGTCGCGGGGCTGAGCGCGACCGCGAAGGTCGCCGGCTCGCGCCAGCCGTCGATCTCGCCGGCGAGGTGCTCCTTGATCGCCGCGAGGCCCTGCGTCGTGCTCCAGTCCAGCTCGCTCATGCCCCCACCCTGCCGCACGCACGGGCCGGGCAGCACGAAGGGGGACCCGTGGGTCCCCCGTCGTCGCTCACCGCCGGTGGTCGGCTCAGGCGTCGAAGCCGAGCCGGCGCGCGCTGCGGCTGCGCTGGCGGGCCTGGCGCATGCGCCGCAGCCGCTTGACGAGCATCGGGTCCTCGGCGAGCGCCGCCGGGTTGTTGATGAGCGCGTTGAGCACCTGGTAGTAGCGCGTGGAGCTCATGTCGAAGAGCTCCTTGATCATCTGCTCCTTCGCGCCCTGGTAGGTCCACCACTGGCGCTCGAAGGCGAGGATCTCGCGGTCGCGGTCGCTCAGCTGCGCCGACGGGCTCTGCGTCTGCTGCTGGGAGGCGGGTGTCACGGGTGACCTCTCGTGGACGGCGGGGACTGCCCGCGCAGCCTATCGCGCGAATGACACGGATGTCATTCGTGCGGCGTGGCGGCTGGACACCGTCTCAGCACACGTGCTCAGCCGTCCCACGAGCCCCTGCGGTCACTCGCGCATCGTGTCGAGGATGGCGTCGATGTCGCCCTCCGTCGTCTGCGGGTTGACGATCGCGAAGCGGGCGAGGGTCTCGCCGGCATGGGTCGTCGGGACGACGAAGGCGAACTCCTCGCCGAGCATCCGGTCCGACCACGCCTGGTAGTCGGCCGGCTGCCAGCCCAGACGACGGAAGACGACGACCGACAGGTCGCGGTGCCGCACGAGCTCGAGCTCGGGGCGGGCGGCGATCTCGCGCTCGGCGTGCCGGGCCACCTCGAGCGTGCGCTCGACGGCGTCGGTGTACGCCCGGGTGCCGTGCGTCGCGAGGCTGAACCACAGCGGCAGCCCGCGAGCGCGCCGGGTGAGCCCGACGGAGTAGTCGGTGGGGTTCCAGTCCGGCGCCTCCGTGAGGACGTCGAGGTACCCGGCCTTCTGGGTGTGCGCGGCCCGGGCGAGGAGCGGGTCGCGGTAGAGCAGCGCGCAGCAGTCGAAGGGGGCGAAGAGCCACTTGTGGGGGTCGACGATGAAGGAGTCGGCCCGCTCGACACCGGCGAAGAGGTGGCGCACGCTCGGGGCCGCGAGACCGGCGCCGCCGTACGCCCCGTCGACGTGGAACCAGATGCCGAGGTCGGCGCAGACCTGGGCGACGGCCTCGAGGTCGTCGACGACCCCGAAGTTCGTCGTGCCGGCCGTGGCGACGACGGCGAAGAAGCTCTCGGGCCCCTCGCGCTCGAGGACCTCGCGCAGGGCGGGACCGGTGAGCCGCAGGTCGGCGTCGGGCTCGACGGTGACGAGCTCCGCGTCCATGACGTCGCACGCCGACTGGATCGAGGAGTGCGCGCCGGCGGTCGCCGCGACCCGCCACGGGCGCAGCGTCGGAGAGCCCTCGGCGGTCGCGCTCGCGGCCCGGGCCCGCGCGCTGTGGCGCGCCGCGACGAGCGCGGAGAGGTTGCCGATCGTGCCGCCGGGCACGAAGGCGCCGCCCGCCTGCGGGGGCAGACCGGCGAGGTCGGCGATCCAGCGCAGCGCCTGGTTCTCGGCGAAGACCGCGCCGGAGCCCTCGAGCCAGGACCCGGCGTAGACCGAGGAGGCGCCGACGACGAGGTCGAACATCGCCGCCGCGTCGCTCGGCGCGCACGGGATGAAGGAGAGGTAGCGGGGGTGGTCGACCGACAGGCAGGCCGGGGCGAGGACCTCGGCGAAGATGTCCATCGCCCGCTCGCCACCGAGCCCGTCGGGGGTCACCGTCTGGCCGGCCCGGTCGAGGAGCTCCTCGGGGGTCAGCGTGTAGTCGAGCGGCACCGGGTCGAGCTTGAGCCGCCCCTCGGCGTACTCGAGGACCTGGCGGCCCAGCCGCTCGATGGTCGCGTCAGTCTGGCCATGCATGGGGCGCACTCTACGAGCACGGCGGCCCCGACGTCGCCCGTCCCGCTCAGACCTCGAGGGCGCGGCGCACGAGCGCGAGCCGCTCGGGCACGAGGGTGAACCACGCCCACTGGCCGCGCCGCTCGCGGGTGAGCAGGCCGGCGTCGACGAGGACCTTGAGGTGGTGGCTCACGGTGGGCTGGGCCAGCCCGAGCGGTGCGGGCAGGTCGCACGCGCAGACCTCCTGCTGCGGCGAGCAGCGCACGACGCCGAGGATCTGCAGGCGCACGGGGTCCGCCACGGCCTTGAGCAGGCGGGCGACGACCTCGGCGTCCTCGCGGGTGATCGGCGCACTGCCCTCGGCGGCGCAGCACCGCTCGACGGCCTGGGCCAGCAGCGGGCGTCCGTCGGCGGTGGGGGCGGTCATGCCTCCATATTGACATACGTCGATATGCGGTGCCAGGGTCTGGCATATCGACACCCGTCGATATCTGACCGGGAGGACCCGCCATGAGCCGTGTGCAGCTCGCCCTCGACGTCGTCGACCTCGAGGCGTCCGTCGCCTTCTACTCCACCCTCTTCGGCGTCGAGCCCCACAAGCGCCGCCCGGGGTACGCGAACTTCGCGATCGCCGAGCCGCCGCTGAAGCTCGTGCTCATCCAGAGCGACGAGGCCACGCGCGGCACCGGGGCGAAGGGGGCCCTCAACCACCTCGGCGTCGAGGTCGGCTCCGGCGAGGAGGTCACCGCGGCGCGGACCCGTCTGGCCGACGCCGGGCTGGCGACCTTCGACGAGGACGACACGACGTGCTGCTACGCCCTGCAGGACAAGGTGTGGGTCCACGACCCCGCCGGCGCGCCGTGGGAGGTCTACGTCGTCAAGGACGAGGACCCGGCCGACGCCCGCCCGGCCACCGCGTCGCTGCCGGTGCTCGGCTCCCCTTCGCCCTGCTGCGCCCCCGCGGGTGCCGACGCGTGACGACCACCCACGACGCACCCGCGGACGTCACCGGCCGCCTGTCCACGCTCGACCGCTTCCTGCCGGTGTGGATCGGGGTCGCGATGGTCCTCGGCCTGGCCCTGGGCCGCACGATCCCCGGCCTGGGCCCGGCGCTCGACGCGGTGCAGCTGCACGGCATCTCGCTGCCCATCGCGATCGGGCTGCTCGTCATGATGTACCCGCCGCTGGCCAAGGTCCGCTACGACCGCCTCGGCACCGTCACCTCCGACCGCCGCCTCATGGCCGGCTCCCTGGTCCTCAACTGGGTCCTCGGCCCGGCGCTGATGTTCGCCCTCGCCTGGGTCTTCCTGCCCGACCTGCCCGAGTACCGCACCGGCCTCGTGATCGTCGGGCTGGCCCGCTGCATCGCCATGGTCATCATCTGGAACGACCTCGCCTGCGGTGACCGCGAGGCCGCCGCCGTGCTCGTCGCGCTCAACTCGCTCTTCCAGGTCCTCGCCTTCGCCGCCCTCGGCTGGTTCTACCTCACCGTCCTGCCGGGCTGGCTCGGCCTCGAGCAGGCCGCCCTCGACGTCTCCTTCGGGCAGATCGCCGTCTCGGTCCTGGTCTTCCTCGGGGTGCCGCTGCTCGCCGGCTACCTCTCGCGCCGGATCGGCGAAGGGGTGCGCGGCCGCGCCTGGTACGAGGGCACCTTCCTGCCGCGGATCTCTCCCTTCGCCCTGCTCGGGCTGCTCTTCACGATCGTCCTGCTCTTCGCCCTCCAGGGCGACCAGATCACGAGCCGGCCCCTCGACGTCGCGCGGATCGCCCTGCCGCTGCTCGTCTACTTCGCCGTCATGTGGGGCGGTGGGTACCTCCTCGGCAGCAGCCTCGGGCTGAGCTACGAGCGCACGACGACCCTCGCCTTCACCGCCGCCGGCAACAACTTCGAGCTCGCCATCGCCGTGGCCGTCGCGACCTTCGGCGTCACCTCCGGCCAGGCCCTGGCCGGGGTCGTCGGACCGCTCATCGAGGTCCCCGTCCTCGTCGGGCTGGTCTACGTCTCGCTCGCCCTGCGCGGGCGTCCCCGATGGACGCCCGCCTCCCCGTCACCCCAGGAGACCCGATGACCGCCGCCCATCCCTCCGTCCTCTTCGTCTGCGTCCACAACGCCGGGCGCTCGCAGATGGCCCAGGCCTGGCTCGCGCACCTCGCCGGTGGCGCCGTCGAGGTCCGCTCGGCCGGGTCCGCGCCGGGCGACGCGGTCAACCCCGCAGCCGTCGATGCGATGGCCGAGGTCGGCATCGACATCAGCGCCGCGCAGCCGAAGGTCCTCACGCCCGAGACGGTCCGCTCCAGCGACGTCGTCGTCACCATGGGCTGCGGCGACGCCTGCCCGGTCTTCCCCGGCACGCGCTACGAGGACTGGCCGCTCGACGACCCCGCCGGTCAGGGGGTCGAGGCCGTGCGCCCGATCCGCGACGCCATCCGCGACCGGGTCGTCGCCCTGCTCGACTCGCTCGGCGTCGACCGGGCCTGACCACCCGGCGGGGTGCCATCCCCTTCGCCGGGGTTAGGTTGGCGCTCGTGCCCCGCGACCTCGCCGACCTCGTCCACCCGTCGTGGGCGCAGGCCCTGGAGCCGGTGGCGGGCACCATCGCCGCGCTCGGCGACTTCCTGAGAGCCGAGGTCGAGGCCGGCCGCGGCTACCTGCCGAGCGGCGAGCACGTCCTGCGCGCCTTCACCATCCCGCTCGAGGACGTCCGCGTCCTCGTCGTCGGCCAGGACCCCTACCCGACCCCCGGGCACGCGATCGGGCTGTCCTTCGCCGTCGCGCCGGACGTCAGCCCCGTGCCGCGCAGCCTGGGCAACATCTATCGCGAGCTCGTCGACGACCTCGGGGTGCCGATGCCGAGCACCGGCGACCTCACCCCGTGGACCGAGCAGGGCGTCATGCTGCTCAACCGCACCCTCACCGTGCGACCGGGTGCCCCGGCCTCGCACCAGGGCAAGGGGTGGGAGGAGGTCACCGACCGCGCCATCGAGGTCCTCGCCGCCCGCGGCGGTCCGCTCGTCGCGATCCTGTGGGGCCGCGGCGCCCGCTCCCTCGCCCCCGCCCTCGGTGACGTCCCGGTCGTCGAGTCCGCCCACCCCTCGCCGCTGTCCGCCCGGAACGGCTTCTTCGGCTCCCGTCCCTTCTCGCGCACCGACGAGCTGCTCACCCGCCAGGGCGCGCAGCCGGTCGACTGGAGGCTCCCATGACCCGCACCTGGTCCAGCTACGTCGCGATCGGCGACTCCTTCAGCGAGGGGATGTCCGACCCGGACCCCCGGGTCGAGGGCTCGTACCTCGGCTGGGCCGACCGGCTCGCCGACGCGCTCGCCCAGCGGCACGAGGACGCGGCCGGCGACGCGGACCAGCCCTTCCGCTACGCGAACCTCGCCGTCCGGGGGCGCAAGCTCGACGACGTCGTGGGCCGCCAGCTCGAGCTCGCGCTGCCGATGGGGGCCGACCTCGTCTCCCTCGTCGGCGGTGGCAACGACATCCTGCGGCCGAGCGTCGACCTCGACGCGATCGCCGACCGGCTCGAGGCCGCCGTCGTCCGGATCCGCGCGACCGGCGCCGACGTGCTCCTCGCGACCCCGACCGACCCGGCGAAGGCGGGGCTGCTGGCCTCCCTTCGCCCCCGGCACGCGGTGCACACGGCCAACCTCTTCTCCATCGCCCAGCGGCACGGCGCCCACGTGCTCAACCTGTGGACGATGCGCTCGCTGCGCGACTGGCGGATGTGGTCGCAGGACCGCATCCACCTCTCCCCGGAGGGCCACCGTCGGGTCGCGCTCGCCGCCCTCGACGCGCTCGGCGTCGAGACCGACCGCGGCGCGTGGGACGCCCCGCTGCCGCCGGCAGCCCTGGCGCCGCGCCGGGAGCGTCTCGCCGAGAGCAGCCGGTGGGCCAGGGAGTACGCCGGGCCCTGGGTCCACCGTCGGCTCACCGGCCGGTCGTCCGGGGACGCGCTCGACGCGAAGCGGCCCGAGCTGGCGCCGCTGCGGCCGGGCGAGCTGCCCTTCGGCGGCTGAGGTCCCACCGTCGCGGGCACCCGGGACGGCTCGTCAGCCGCTGATGCGCCCGTCGCGGAAGTCGCGGAAGGCGGCCCGGGAGGCGTCGTCGAGGCGCACGACGGACTGGCCGGCGGCGGTGCCGGTCGGCCCCTTCGCCACGGCTCGGCCCACCTGTCCCGGGTCGACCCGGTAGAAGGAGGCCGCGAAGAGGAGCATCTCCTCGCCGGTGAGGTCGGACTCGGTGTGCCGGTCCACGACGGTGAGCGCGCGGGGCAGCGCGGAGGGGCCGGCGAGACGGGCCTGGAGCGCGGCCGCCGCGAGGAGCAGCCCCTGGTTGCGCGAGCGGTCGAAGTCACCGCCGGGCAGGCTCTTGCGCTCGCGCGACCACGCGAGCGCCTGACGGCCGCTGAGCCGGCGTGCGCCCTTGTCGATCTGCCCGCCGGTGAGATGGCTGTCCATGCTGAAGGGCGCGCGGAAGCTCAGCCCGCCGAGGTCGTCGACGACGCCCTCGAACCCCTCGAAGCCGGTGAGCACGTAGCCGGTGGGGGTGATGCCGGTGAGGCGGCGCACCGTGTCGACCTGGCCCTGCGGGCCGCCGTAGACGAGGGCGGAGTTGAGCTTGCCCTCGCCGTGACCGGGGATCGGGACCCACAGGTCGCGCGCGAAGCCCATGAGACCGGCGCCGCCGGTGCCGTCGACGCCGAGCAGCTGGAGGGCGTCGGCCCGGGTGCGGGCGGGGTCCTCGCCCGGGCGGGCGTCCGAGCCGATGAGCAGGACGTGCCCACGGCCGCCGAGCTGCGCCTTGCCCTTCGTCGGGCCGAGCGAGGGCCACCAGCCGCCGACGACCTTCCAGCCCTGGCGTCCCCTCGGGCGCACGGCGAGGGTGACGTCGCCGTCCTGGTCGCCGCTGCCGGTGACCACGGCGACGTCGTCACCGCGCCAGCGGCCGCGCTCCGCCGAGCCGGTCACGGCCGAGCCGTAGCGGGCGGTGACGACGTCACGCAGGCCCGCCGGGGCGCCGGAGATCCGGGAGGTGGCCGTCGCGGCCGCGGTGGCCGGGGACGACGAGGTGGTCGACGACGGGGCGGCCGACGTCGCCGGGGCTGCCGGGTCGGACGCCGGCTCGTCGGCGGAGCCGGTGCAGGCGGCGAGGGCGAGGGCGCTCACCGCGGCGGTGAGCGTCACGGGCAGGGCTGAGGTGCGCACGCCCCCATGGCACCACACGGGGCTCGGTGGTCTCGAGGCTCGCTCGTCTACGCTGCGAGACATGCCCGCAACCCGGCTCATGCCCACGGAGATCGGTGACGACCTCATCGAGATGACCCGCACGATCTGCGACCGGGTGCTGCGCCCGGCCGTCGACGAGACCGAGCGCGCCGCCGAGGGTGGTGAGGTCTTCCCGCGCGAGATCTTCGCCGAGCTCGGCGAGGCCGGTCTGCTCTCGCTGCCCTACCCGGAAGAGCTCGGCGGCGGTGGTCAGGCCTACGAGGTCTACCTCCAGGTCGTCGAGGAGATCGCCTCGGTGTGGATGTCGGTGGCCGTCGGCACCTCCGTGCACGGGCTCACCTGCTACCCGGTGGCGGCCTTCGGCACCCCGGAGCAGCAGCAGCGGATGCTCCCGGAGATGCTCTCCGGTACTCAGCTCGGCGCCTACGCGCTCTCCGAGCCCCTCGCCGGCTCCGACGTCGGCTCGATGACGACCCGGGCGACGCGCACCGACGACGGCTGGGTCGTCCGGGGCCGCAAGGCGTGGATCAGCCACGCCGGGCACGCCGACTTCTACACGACCTTCGCCCGGACGAGCGACGACGGCGGCCGGGGCATCACGTGCTTCGTCGTGCCCGCGGACGCGCCCGGCCTGACCTTCGGCACCCCCGAGCGCAAGATGGGCCTGCACGGCGACACCGTGCGCGAGGTCTACTACGAGGACGTGCCGGTCGCCGACGACCACCGGGTGGGCGAGATCGGCCAGGGCATGACGATCGCCCTGTCCGCCCTCGACGCCGGCCGCCTCGGCATCGCCGCCGCCTCGACCGGTCTGGCCCAGGGCGCCCTCGACGCCGCCGCCCGGTACGCGGCCGAGCGCCAGCAGTTCGGGCGGAGCATCGCCGACAACCAGGGCCTGGCCTTCCTCCTCGCCGACATGGAGGCCGCGGTCACCTCGGCCCGGGCGACCTACCTCCACGCCGCGCGGCTGCGCGACGCCGGGCGCGCCTTCGGCCGCCAGGCCGCGGTGGCCAAGCTCGTCGCGACCGACGCCGCGATGCGCGTGACGACCGACGCGATCCAGGTGCTCGGCGGCGCCGGCTACACCGCTGACTTCCCCGTCGAGCGCTACTTCCGCGAGGCGAAGGTGACGCAGATCTTCGAGGGGACCAACCAGATCCAGCGTCTCGTCATCTCGCGGGACCTGCTGCGCTCGGTGCGCTGAGGCGCGCGCCGGCGCAGGCACCGGCCGGCGAGCCGGTCAGCGCTCGACGTGCTCGCGCTCCCAGCGCCGCACGATCTCGGCGGTCTCGGCCGGGATCTCGAGCATCGGCACGTGGCCGACACCGCTGAGCTCCTCGTAGGTGATGTCCGTGGCGACCTTCGCCGCCCAGCGGGCTGCTGAGACGTCGACGAGCCGGTCCTCGGTGCCGTGCACGAGGAGCACCGGCACCGACATCCGGCGCAGCCGCTCGGCGACGACGCGGTGACGCCCGAGGGCGGCGATCATCGTGCGCCCCGCCTCGGTCTGCGCGCGGGCCAGCTCGGTGAAGCCGTGCTGGCTGCGCGCCATCACGACATGGGCGTCGAGGGCGTCGCGGTCCATCCGGCTCCAGTCGCCGACGCACATCCGCAGCGAGCGCTCGACCTCCTCCTCGAGGGTGATCGGAGTGCCGCGGCGCGTGCGCACCGCGCGGCTCAGGGCGGGCCGCACGAGGGTGGCGAGGGTGCGCGCCTGCACGTGGGGACGGCTGCGCGGCGCCGGCAGCGCCGGGTTGAGCAGGACGACCCCGGCGATCCCGCGCTCGTCCCGCGAGGCGACGAGGGTGACGACGAGCCCGCCCATCGAGTTGCCGACGAGGAGCACCTCGTCGGCGCCGGTGCGCGGCAGGACGACCTCGTCGACGAAGCGGCGTACGAGCTGGGCGTTGGACCCGACGCTCGGCGCGTGCACGTCGGCGCGGGTCAGCCCGTGACCGCCGAGGTCGACGGCGTAGACGTCGCGCTCGCGGCGCAGCTCGTCGGCGAGCAGGACCCAGTTCGTCACGTGCCCCCCGAGCCCGTGCACGAGGACGGCCGGGGTGGCGCTCGCCCCCTCCGGACCGGCGAAGACGGCCATGTGCGCGTCGCCGTCGAGGTCGACGGTCTCGAGCCGGCCGCCCCAGCGGTCGACGGCGGCCTCGAGGGGCGTGCGCTCAGCAGGGGTCATGAGCACAGAGTCTCTCCCGCGAGCCCCCGGGTCCGGCCAGCGGGGTGGAGGTCGTCTGGCTCACTATGCTCGCGGCCATGCGCATCACGGACACCACCGTCGCCCTGGTCACCGGCGGGGCCTCGGGCCTCGGCGAGGCCACGACCCGCCACCTCAACGACCTGGGGGCCGCCGTCGTCATCGCCGATCTCGCCTCGAGCCCCGGCGAGCAGCTCGCCGCCGAGCTCGGGGAGCGAGCCCGCTTCGTCGCCACCGACGTGCGCGACGAGGACCAGGTCCTCGCCGCCGTCGCGGCCGCCTCCGAGCTCGGCGAGCTGCGCATCGCGGTCACCTGCGCCGGGATCGGCACGCCCGGCCGGGTCGTCGGCCGCAAGGGCCCGCTCGCCCTCGAGACCTTCCGCCAGGTGATCGAGGTCAACCTCGTCGGCACCTTCAACGTCCTGCGCCTCGCCGCCGCCGCGATGGCCGAGCTCGAGCCGGTCGACGGCGACCGGGGCGTCGTCGTCATGACCGCCTCCATCGCCGCCTACGACGGCCAGGTCGGCCAGGCCGCCTACGCCTCCTCGAAGGGGGGCGTCGTCGGGCTCACGCTCTCCGCGGCCCGCGACCTGGCCGACAAGGCCGTCCGCGTCACGACGATCGCGCCGGGGACCTTCGCCACCCCGATGCTCGCGGGCCTGCCCGCCGAGGCGACGGCCGTCCTCGAGGCGCAGGTGCCGCACCCCTCGCGCCTCGGCCAGCCGGCGGAGTACGCGAAGCTCGTCGCCCACGTCGTCGACAACTCGATGCTCAACGGCGAGGTCATCCGCCTCGACGGCGCGCTGCGGATGCCCCCGCGCTGACATTTGTCCTGTCTCCTTGACACAAGGTGACCGACGGGTGGATCCTCTGCTTGTCATATTCGCTTGATACAAGGAGTGGTCATGGCCGGTCTGCTCGTCCTCCCCCTCGCCCTGCTGGCGCTCGTCGCCGGGGTCGTCGTGGCCGTCCTGCGGCGCCAGTCCCTCGTCGTGCCGCCCGAGGCTCACGACGAGGTCGCGCGGACCCACCGCCGGCTCGTGCTCCTGCGTCTCGGGGCGCTCGTCGCGGCCGCGGTCACCGGTGTCGCCGTGACCTCCGGTGCCGGCGGCGGCCTGGGCGGCCCCGGTCAGGTCGCCTCGGCCGGGCCCGCCCTCGCCGCACTGGTCTTCCTCGCCGGCTGCTGCCTCGCGGAGCTCACGGTGCGCCGGGCCGCGACCCGGGTCCGCACGGCGAGCCTCGCGCCGCGCTCGGTGCTCGAGGTGCTCCCTCGGGCGCATGCCCGGACCGCCGCCGTGGCGCTGGGGGCCGTCGCGGCGACTCTCGCCCTCGGGACCGCCCTGGGCGACGCGGACGACCTCGGACGGGCCGGTCGCGCGCTCGCGACCCGGTGCGTCGATGCCTCGGGGCTGGAGGTCTCGCACCTGCGCGGGCCCTGGCCCGGGTCGTTCTACGCCCTCCCCGTCGCCGCAGCGCTCACCCTGGCAGCCCTGCTCGCCGCGGTCACGCTCGTCGTCGTGGCGCGGCGGCCGGTGGTCTCGCAGGACCGCGCCCTCGACGCCGCGATGCGACGTTGGTCGGCACGAGACGTCCTCCTCGGCCTGACGCTCGCGTCCTGCGTGACCCTCGTGCCGGTCCTGCTCCTCATGACCGCCGGCCTGGCGGGGGCGAGCTGCCGGCCGACGGGCTACGGCGCACTGGCGCTGCTGTGCGGGGCCCTCGCTCTCGCCGCGTGCTTCGGCACGGCCTGGGCGGCGAGCAGCCTGCTCGTCCGACCGGCCCTCGTCGCGATGCCCACCACGCAGCCGAGAGAGGTGGCCGGCCGATGAGCGAGGTGAGCGTCGACGTCGCGGACCCCACCCCTCCCTTCGAGCAGGTCCGTCGCCAGCTCGCGGCCCTCATCGAGACCGGTCAGATCCCGCACGACGAGCGCTTGCCATCCGTCCGCCAGCTCGCCGGCGACCTCGGTCTGGCGACCGGCACGGTGGCCCGCGCCTACAAGGAGCTGGAGGCCGCCGGGCTGGTGCAGACGCGCCGCGGCGGGGGCACCCGGGCCTGGCACCCGGTGAGCGGCGGAGCGGAGGCGCGCCTACGACGCTCGGCCGCAGTCTTCGTCGCCGAGATCGCCGCCCTCGGGGTGACACCGCACCAGGCACGAGCAGCCGTGGACGACGCCTTCGCCGCCCTGCGCGACGAGCCCGGCCCCGCATCGGCCCGCGCTACGGCGCAGTAGTGGTCGCGATCGCGACCAGTTCTGCGCCGTAGCGCGTCAGCGCGGGAGCCAGGTCGCGACGAGGTAGCCGACGCCGTACGGCGCCTCGTCGAGCACGACGTCGCCGCGCAGCACGGTCGCGTCGGCGGCGCCGCCGAGGACCTGCAGGGCGGGGCGGCCGCGGCACCACAGGGCGTCCGCGAGGTGCGGGTCGACGGCGAGCAGGGCGGGGCCGTCGACGGCTGCCAGCGCCCGTGAGAGCTCCGCGTCGAAGGCCTCGCTGCGCTCGTCGAGGTGACCCGGGGCCTTGAGGGTCCGGGTCGCGGAGCCGTCGCCGACGACGACGAGCACCGTCGGGGCGTCCCCGACGAGCCGGGCGCCGAGGGTCGCGCACTCCGCCGGGGCCGCGTCGTCGGCCACGCTGATCAGACGCACCCGCTCGTCTGCGCCGAGCCCGTCGAGCAGCTCGCGCCCGATCTCCAGCCCCGTCGGCAGGGCGTCGGGCATGACGCGGCCGTGCGTGTACCGGGGCGCCCCGGACGGCGCGTCGAGCGGCCACTCCTGGCGCACCGGCCGACGGGCGGCTCCCCCTTCTCGATGGGTCGCGGACGCGACGACGACGACCCGTGCACCCGGCGCCGCGGCGAGGGCCCGGGCGACCGCGTCGCGGGCGGTCGAGCGAAGGGGGCCGAGCGGGTCGGCGGAGCCGCCGAGACCGGGCAGCAGGGCGGGGGCGGCGGGGACGACGACCGCGGCGACGAGGCTCATGCCAGACCTCGCACCGTGCGGGCCGGCGGGCGCTCGCCGCGGAGGGTCGCGACCATGTCGAGGACCTGACGCGTCTCGGCGACCTCGTGCACCCGGTAGACGCGCGCACCGAGCCAGGCAGAGACCGCGGTCGTCGCGAGCGTGCCGACGACCCGCTCGTCGACAGGCCGGTCGAGGGTCTCGCCGACGAAGTCCTTGTTCGACAGCGAGACCAGGACGGGCCACCCGGTCTCGACCATCTCGTCGAGGCGGCGGGTCACCTCGAGCGTGTGGTGGGTGTTCTTGCCGAAGTCGTGCGCCGGGTCGACGAGCACCGACTCGCGGTGGACGCCCGCGGCCACCGCGCGGCGGGCGTAGTCGAGGACGCCGTCGAGGACGTGCTGCACGACGTCGCCGTCGTAGCCGGTGCGGAAGGGACGGGTGCGCACGGCGGCACCACCCGTGTGCGTGCAGACGACCGCCGCGCCGTGCTCGGCGGCGACGTCGAGCAGCCGCGGGTCGACCCCGCCCCAGGCGTCGTTGAGCACGTCGGCACCGACGGCGCACACCTCACGGGCGACCTCGTGGCGCCACGTGTCGACGCTGATGACGAGGTCGGGGTGGCGCTCGCGCACGGCGGCGACGAAGCCGACGACCCGGTCGACCTCCTCGGCGACCGACACCTCACCGCCCGGCGCCGCCTTGACCCCGCCGATGTCGACGAGGTCGGCGCCCTGCGCGACGACGGCGTCGACCCGGGCCATCGCCGTGTCGTCGGCGAAGGTCGCCCCCCGGTCGTAGAAGGAGTCGGGCGTGCGGTTGACGATCGCCATGACGAGCAGATCGGTGTCGGCGAAGGTGCGCCGCCCCAGGCGCAGGCTCATCGGGGTCCTCCTCCGCCCGGGGTCGCCCCGGGCACGTCGGCGGCCGGTGGCCGCGCGGCGAGCGGCACCGGCCGCTCCCGCCAGCCCTCGGCCCGGGTGTGCTGCTGGAGGACCGCGGCACGCGGCGCCCCCGCGTCGCCGTCGCACCGCGAGCGGGCGACGGCGAGCAGCTCGGCGGCCATGACGGCCAGGTCGTGGTCCTGCTGGTGCTCGTGGGCGCGGACGCCGAGGTCGACCTGGGCGATCGCGTCGAGGCCGTACCGCGCGTAGGTGTCGAGCAGGGTCGCGATCTCGACGCCGTAGCCGGTCGGCACGGCGAGCGAGCTCATGAGCTCGCGGCGCGCCGCCCACTCCCCCGCGAGCGGCTGGATGACGCCGGCCAGCTCGGGCCACCACAGGTCGAGAAGCGGCCGGGCGACGAGCTCGGTCACCCGACCGCCCTGGGTGCTCGCGGCCTCGCCCTCGCGGTCGAGCACCCGGTCGTAGTAGCCCTTGACGAGCTGGGTCTGCGGGTGGGCGAGCAGCGGGCCGAGCAGCCCCGTGACGAAGTGGGTGCCCCACAGCCGGAGGTCGGCGTCGACGAAGACGAGGAGGTCGCCGCTGGTGACGAAGAGCGACTTCCACAGCGCCTCGCCCTTGCCGGGGTGGGTGCCGAGGTCGGGGCGGATCGCGGCGCTCGCGTGGACGACCGCGCCCGCGGCCCGCGCGATCTCGGCGGTGCCGTCGCGGGAGTCGGAGTCGACGACGATGAGCTCGTCGACGAGCGGGTGCCCGTGGTCGCGCGCGGCCCGCTCGACGAGCTCGGCGCGGATCCCCCCGACGACGTCGGCCACGGTGGCGGCCTCGTCCTTCGCGGGGACGACGACGCTCACCCGGGTGCCGCCGGCGACCTTGCGGGCGACGAGATCGGCGAGCGGCCAGTCCTCGTGGCTCGAGCTGCGCGCGCCGAGCCAGGCGAGGGTCTCCGCGCGCATGCCGTCTCCGTCCGTCAGCCGGGGCGACCCGGCGGTCGCCCCGGGCCGACGCTAGCCGACGCCTCCTCCCCCTTCGCCGGGAGATGCCTGACGGCTCCCCGGGAGATCTCCCGGGGAGCCGTCAGGGTGCGGCGCGGTCAGCGCAGGAAGCCGTCGCCGACGACCCGGCCCCACCACCGGCCGATGCCGAGGGTGTCACCGCTGAAGGTGTAGGCCAGGGCGAGCAGCGCGAGCGCCTCGACCCAGTGGCTGTCGACGAGCGGGTTGGTGAAGCCGGCGTCGGGACGGCCGATCGGCAGCTCGGCGAGGTACATGAGGCCGAGGAGGACGACGCCCGCCCAGGCGGCGACCTTCATGCCCGCGCCGAGCAGGACCGCGACGCCGATGCCGAGCAGACCGGCCATGAAGAGCCAGTCCCAGACCCCGCCGGCGAAGCCGGCGAAGACGTCGCCCAGGGGGCCCTCGGTGACCGCGGGGTTCTTCGTGAGGAAGCCCGTCGTCGGCGAGCCGCCGTCGAGCCAGCCGGCACCGGCCGGGGTCGTGTAGCCGAAGCCGAAGAGCTTGTCGACGAAGGCCCAGAGGAAGGTGAAGCCGAGGACGACCCGCAGCGCGCCCATGACGTACCGGGCGATCGGCGAGCGGACGACGTCCTCGTGGTGGGTGACCTGCGCACCGGTGGTGCGGCGGGCGTCCTGTGTGGCGGTCATGGTGTCCTCCTGGTCGGGAACCGGGTCCGGCAGGATCCCTTCCTGCTGGCACTACCCAATGTAGTACTACGCGGTGTCGTAGACAACTCCCCCGGATGTGACGCACGCCGCCTCCCGCGGACGGGAGACGGCGTGGGCACGGGCGAAGGGGGTCAGCGCAGGGCCTGCGCGAAGGCCTCCTCGAGGATGTCGAGCCCCTCGGCGAGGAGGTCGTCGCCGATGGTGAGCGGGGGCAGGAAGCGGAAGACGTTGCCGTAGGTGCCGCAGGTGAGGGTGACGAGACCGCGCTCGTGGCACGCGGCGTTGACCGCGGCGGCCAGCTGGGGCGCCGGCGTCTTGAGGTCGAGGTCCGACACGAGCTCGATCGCGATCATCGCGCCCCGGCCGCGGACCTCGCCGATGACGCCCGTCGAGTCGGCGAGCGCCTGCAGGCGCGGGACGAGGATCGCCTCGATCTCGCGGGCGCGCCCGGCGAGGTCCTCCTCGCGCATCGTCTCGATGCTCGCGAGGGCCGCCGCGCAGGCGACGGGGTTGCCGCCGTAGGTGCCGCCGAGACCGCCGCCGTGGACGGCGTCCATGAGCTCGGCGCGACCGGTGACCGCCGCGAGCGGCATGCCGCCGGCGATGCCCTTGGCCGTCGTCATGAGGTCGGGCACGACGCCCTCGTGGTCGCTGGCGAACCAGTCACCGGTGCGGCAGAAGCCCGACTGCACCTCGTCGGCGACGAAGAGGATGCCGTGCTCGCGGCACCAGTCGGCCACCCGCTTCGTCCACCCGGCGGGCGGGACGATGAATCCCCCTTCGCCCTGGATCGGCTCGAGGATGACGGCTGCGCAGTTCTGCTCGCCGACCTGCGCGTGGACCATCGAGGTGAAGGCGTCGAAGGCCTCGTCGGCGCACTGCTTCTCGCCGGTGAGCCAGCGGTAGGGGTAGGCCATCGGCGCCCGGTACACCTCGCCCGCGAAGGGGCCGAAGCCGTCCTTGTACGGCATGTTCTTCGCCGTGAGCGCCATCGTGAGGTTGGTGCGGCCGTGGTAGCCGTGGTCGAAGGCGACGACCGCGCTGCGGCCGGTCGCGTGCCGCGCGATCTTCACGGCGTTCTCGACCGCCTCGGCGCCGGAGTTGAAGAGCGCGGACTTCTTCGCGTGGTCGCCGGGAGTGACCTCGGCGAGCGCCTCGCACACCTCGAGGTACTCCTCGTAGGGGGTGACCATGAAGCACGTGTGAGTGAAGTCCTGCACCTGCGCGGTCACGGCGTCCATGACGCGCTGGTTGCGGTTGCCCACGCTCGTCACGGCGATGCCGGAGCCGAAGTCGATGAGCTGGTTGCCGTCGACGTCACGCACGATGCCGCCCTCGGCGGCCTCGACGTAGACCGGCAGGCCGGTGCCGACCCCGTCGGCGACGGCGGCGAGCTTGCGCTGCTGCATCTGGACCGACCGCGGGCCGGGGATCTGGGTCGCGAGGACGCGCTGCTGGGTGATCACGAGCCGATGGTAGGGCCGGGGACCGACTCCCCCGCAACCACCGGTCCGTCGGCCTCCCAGCGCACGAGCCCGAGCGCCTCGAGCTCGGCAAACCATCCCCGCATCGGCCAGCGGCCCCACCGCCGGTGCGCCACACGGGCGTTGCGCACGATGTCGACGACGTGCTCGACCGGCGGCGAGGAGACGGGGTGCCACTGGTGGTACGCCTGCGCGCCGCCCACCCAGGTGAGCCCGACGCCGCGGTCGCGGGCCGTCCACGCGAGATCGGTGTCCTCGCCGCCGTACCCGACGTACTCCTCGCAGAAGCCGCCGAGCGTGCGCCAGGTCGACGGGGTGACGGCGAAGGAGAGCGACCAGAAGAGGTCGTGGTCGCCGTCCCTCACGAGCTCCCCCGGCGGGGGTGCCGGACGGGCGGGGTGCGGCCGGGAGAGCCCGGCGAGCTCGTCGGCCAGCTCGGGCAGGACCCCTTCGGGCAGGTAGGTGACCGGCCCGCAGAGCAGGTCGTCGGGCACCTGGGCCGCGGCCCGTTCGTAGCCCTCGAGCAGTCCCGGTCCGGGCAGGCAGTCGACGTCGAGCAGGACGACGAGATCGGCGCCGGAGTCCAGCGCGGTCGAGACGCCCGCGTTGCGGGCGGCGGCGAGCGGCAGCCCGTCGGGGTGGCCGGCCACCTCGACGACGCCGACGTGGGGGTCGTCGCGCAGCAGGGCGACGATCTGTGCGTCGTCCATCGCGACGACGACGTGCGGGGTGCCGGGGGCCACCTCGCGCAGCAGGCGGCGCTGGCGCAGCAGGTGGTCGTGGCGCCCGTGCGCGACGGTGACGACGACGGTGCCCTCAGCCACGGCCGACCCTCAGGATGACCTCGGCGGCTCGCTCGGCGGCCCCGTCGGTGCCCCAGTCCTGCCACCGGGTGGGGAAGTCCTGGGCCGCGTGGACGACGTGCGACCAGTCGACCTCCTCGGGGTGCGCGGCGAGGGCCGCGCCGACGGTGACGCAGTAGCGGCCCTGGGCGAGGGCGAGACCCATCCAGTCCTGCTCGTCGAAGGGGCGCGGCTGCGGCACGACGACCGCCGGCACCTCGAGGGCGGCGAGATCCGCGACCGCGTTCTGGCCCGCGTGGCTGACGACGACGCAGGCCCGCTGGAGCAGCGGTCCGAGGTCGCTCACCCAGCTCGACCCGCCGACGACCTGCCAGCGCAGGTCGGGCACGGCCGAGGTGACCATCTCGGGCAGCGCGGGGTCGGGCCAGCCGTCACCCCCGCCGAGGAGGACGGCGAGCGGCTCGCGGGGCACCGGCGGGCCGGGGCGCAGCGCGCTGATCCCGCCGACGTGGGCGACCTTGTCCTCCCAGCGGCGCAGGTGCGGCGCCGGGCAGACCGACGAGGGCCAGGGCGCGATGATCGCCTCGGCGAGGCGGCAGCCGAGCTCGTGGGCCGGGTCGTCGCGCAGCCCGGGCTGGGCGACGACGACGACGGGGACGCCGAGCAGGCGGACGAAGGCGGTGACCTCGACGGAGACGTCGACGACCATGACGGCGGGGTCCTCCTGCGCGACCCAGGCGGCGACCGCCGCCATCCGCTCGCGCAGTCCCTCGTGGCGAAGGGGGACCCAGTGCAGCTGCCCGTCGGCGGTGGTGCCGACGAGGTCGGCGGGCGGCCCGTCGTCGTCGCGGGGCAGGGCGATGTCGACGTCGCCGCGCGAGCCGAGCAGGGTGACCTCGGCCCCCCGTGCGCGCAGCTCCTCGGCGATCGAGCGGGCCCGGCGCAGGTGGCCTGCGCCGTGGTGGTGCACGTAGATCCCGACCTTCATCGCGACCTCACGACGTCCTCGAAGAGCTGCTCGTAGCGGTCGACCATGAGCTCGATGTCGTGGGTGCTGCGCGCCCAGTCCGCGACGTCCTGGCGGTCGAGGCGGAGGGCCGCCCGTACCCCCTCGACGACGCGGCAGACGAGCCCGTCGTCCTCCTGGCCCGGCACGAGCACACCGCCGCGCGGCCCGACGACCTCGCGCAGACCCCCACGGTCGAGCGCGACGACCGGGGTGCCGCGCACCATCGACTCGGCCGCGACGAGACCGAAGGGCTCCTCCCAGCGCGAGGTCACCAGGCTCACGGCGCTGTGGTCGCGCTCGTGCACGAGCTCCTCGGAGCTGAGGTGGCCGAGCAGCTCGACGTCGGGGCCGAGCACCGGGGCGATGACGGACTCGAAGTACTCGGGGTCGTAGACGGGTCCGGCGATGCGCAGCCGGCACCCCATGGCCCGGGCGACGGCGATGGCGATGTCGACGCCCTTCTCGGCGGTGATCCGACCGACCCACAGCAGGTGGTCGCCGCCCGGGCCGGGAGGGCCGCCGCCGGTGGGCACGCCGTTGCGGATGACCGTCGCGGGCTGCGGCAGGGTCGTCCAGGCACGGGCCGTCGTCTCGCTCACGCCGACGTAGCGGTTGCGGGGGTCGGCGAGCGCGACGCCCATCTCCATCATCGGCAGGGGCGGGGTGTGCAGGGTCGTGACGAGGGGGAGGTCGAGCACCGCGCTCATCGCGAGCGGCAGGTGGTGCAGGCTCTGGTTGTGCACGAGGTCGACCCCGCCGTCGCGCAGCAGGAGCGACATCGCGCTCGTGAAGGCCGCGTGGTCGCGCATCATCGCCGGCGGGGGCACGTCGGGGTCCGCGGCGGCCGCCACCGACAACGGCGGCAGGTCGGGGTAGGGCACGATCTCATCGGCCAGCGCCGGGTCCGACCCGGGCCGGGCGTGCAACGTCACGTGGTGCCCTCGAGCGCGCAGGGCCTGCGCGAGCAGGCCGGTGTGCGACTCCTGGCCCCCGAGCCAGGGCTGGCGAAGGGGGTTGCGAGACGTCGCGAGGACCGCGATGCGCATCTAGACCGCCTCTCTGGTGATCTCGTCGATGTAGGTGGCGAAGCCCCCGTCGCAGCGGCCGGCACGACGGCCGGAGCTGCAGACGCGGGTGCGGTCCGTGGCGACCCAGCGGTCGGTGGTCGCGCGGACCGCGTCGACGAGGACGGCGTCCTCGTGGAGCGGGAGGGGCGGGTACCCGCCGACGGCGAGGTAGGTGCTGGCGCGCACGCCGAGGTTGGCGCCGTGCACGTAGGGGTGGCCCTCGCCGAGCTCGTGGCGGCAGTGCCAGGCGAGGAGGGCCCGCGGGTCCTCCACGTCACCGGGCTCGACGGTGCCGACGACGGCGTCGAGGCCGCCCTCGGCGAGCTCGACCTGGACGGCCAGCCAGTCGACCGGCACGACGGTGTCGGCGTCGGTCGAGGCGAGCCACAGCGCGTCGTCGGGCACCCCGGCGGCACGGGACCGGGCGAGCACGCCCCGGGCGCCGGCCGCGCGGGCCGCGCCCACCTGGCCGTGGTCGCTGACGACCGCGGAGACACCGGCGGCCGCGACGACGGGTGCCGTGGCGTCGGTGCAGCGGTCGAGGACGACGAGCAGGTCGACGACGACGTCGGGGCGTGAGCGCCGGAGGTGGTCGCGGCTCGTGAGCAGGGCCGCCAGGCACGAGCCGACGAGCAGCTGCTCGTCGCGGGCGGGCACGACGACGGCGACCCGCGCGACCCGGTCGCTCACCGGACCTGCCCGCCGTAGACGTCGAGGAGCACGTCGGCGTCGCGGTAGGCGACCCGTGGCTCGCCGAGCACGGAGCGCACCTGGGCGTGCACGGCGACGCCGTCGAGCGGGATGTCGGCCGTCGGGTGGCTCCAGTGGACGAGCACGAGCTCGCCGCCGTCCGCGAGCAGCCGACGGACCGACCGCAGCGTCGAGAGCAGCTCGGAGCCGGTGAGGAAGTAGCCGATCTCGGAGAGCACGACGAGGTCGTAGACCTCGCCGGTCTCGAGCAGCTCGCGCAGGACGTCGGGGCACTCGCCCTGCACCCACCGGACCTGCGGCGCCGAGCGCGCCGGCGGACGGGCACGGGCCATCTCGAGCGCGCTCTCGCTGAGGTCGACCGCGGTGATCGCGTCGGCCCGCCCGGCGAGCCCGTGGGTGAGCTCACCGGTCGCGCAGCCGAGGTCGAGCACCCGGCCGTAGCGCTCCTTCGCGAGCACGGCGAGCGTCAGCGCCCGCTTGCGCCGCTCGTACCAGGACCCGAAGTCCCACGGGTCGTCGTCGGCGGCGTACATCGCGTCGAAGGCCGCGCCGCGCTCCCAGGACCCGTCCTCGCGGGGGATGCGGGGCAGCGGCGTCGTGCGGATGATCGTCTCGACGACCCGCTCGAAGCGCACGCGCACGTGCTGCCCCAGCAGCACGCCGTCGCCGTGCCCCGGGCCGAGCGGCTCGACCTGGCTGCGGTGGCTCGCCACGGCGGCAGCCTTCGCGCGGAGCTCGGCCGGCCCGAGGTCGACGAGCTCGAGCTGGTCCCACGGCAGCTCGTCGGGGGTGGCCCAGTGCCACAGCCACACGGGCACGAGGGCCACCTGGGCCTGCGTCGTGCGCTCGACGAGGCAGGCCGCGTCGGCGGCCGCGTGGTGGTCGGGATGCCCGTCCTCGCGCCACGGGGCGAGGACGAGGGCGAGCCGGTCGCCGACGAGGTCGACGACCGCCGCGGCCATCGTCTCGACGTGGTCGGCGAGCCCGCCGTCCGGGAGGGCGAGGCGGTGCAGCTCGACCGAGGCGCCGAGGTGCGCCACCGCGGCGGCGACCTCCTCGCGCCGCACCGCGGCGAGCGCGGCGGGGTCGGTCGATCCCTGCGGGTGCGAGCGCTCGCCGTCGGAGGCGAGGACGACGTGGGTGGGGATCCCGGCGGCCGCGGCGGCCGCGAGGACCCCGCCCGGGCCGAGGCTCTCGTCGTCGGGGTGGGGGGCGATGACGACGACCTGCTCGAAGGGGGCGACGAGGTCGGCTGCCGAGGTCGAGGGCACCGTGTCCCACCGCGGGTCGAGCAGCCAGGTCGCCTCGTCCGTGCCGGGGTCGGCGGCGTCGAAGGGGCGGGGCCCGCTCATCGCCCGCCCCCGAGCACGAGGGAGCCGAGCCGGGCGAGGTCGCGCTCGGCGTGGTGCTGGCGGACGTAGACGGTGAGGTCGGCGACCCGTCGGGCGTGCTCCTCGTCGCCGGTGAGCG
Source organism: Janibacter melonis (assembly GCF_003721155.3). Classification (NCBI taxonomy): domain Bacteria; kingdom Bacillati; phylum Actinomycetota; class Actinomycetes; order Micrococcales; family Intrasporangiaceae; genus Janibacter; species Janibacter melonis. Next base: position 2,051,382 of record NZ_CP044548.2, read on the forward strand.
GGCCCGGCCCGAGGGCGTGGCCGGTGATGCGCACGAGCTCCTCGGCTGCCTCGGCGCACGTCGCCCGGACCCGCGCCGCGAGCAGCTCGCCCGCGCCCCCGGTGGCCTGCCCGGCGTCGATCGCCCGAGCCGCGTCGTCGAGCACGCAGGTCGCGGCGTGGAGCAGCGTGTCGGCGCGACCGAGGTGCACGAGGGCCACCTGGTCGGGCTCTCGTCGGCTGCTCGCGGCGCAGAGCGCGTCACGCAGCGCCGTCGCCGCACCGAGCCACACGGCGGCGACGCCGATCCCGCCCCAGGCGAAGCCCGGACGTCGCAGGTACCAGCCGTCCTCGCCGAGAGGGAGGGCGGGCACGCCGTCGAGCTCGAGGCTCGTCGAGCGCACCCGGGTCAGCCCGCGCGAGACCCACCGCTGCTCGGGGTGCGAGACGCCCGGGTGCCCGAGGTCGACGGCGAAGGCGCGTCGCGTGCCCGGACCGGTGTGGGCGGTGATGACGGCGTGGCTCACCTCGGAGGCCAGCGAGCACCAGGGCTTGCGACCGGTGAGCGTCCACGTGCCGTGCTCGTCCGGCGTGCCGGCGAGGTGGTGGCCGGGCCCCTCGGCGGCGTACACGCCCCACACGCCGTCGCTCGTCACGTCGCTCGTCTCGTGCGCGACGGCGTTCTGGGCGAGGATCGCGACGGCGTCGAGGTGCGGCTCGACGACCCGGGCGACCGTGAGGTCGCCCGCGCCGACCGAGAGCAGCGCGGTGAGGTAGGGCGCGCTGTCCGACCCGAGGCGCTGGGCCGTCGGGCTCAGCTCGCGGGCGAGGGCGAGCACCTCGTCGAGGTCCCCGCCGTCGGCGACGGCCGCGCCGAGGGTGCGCGCGCGGTCGACGAGGCCGGGGTCGGGTCGCAGGCTCATGCGCCGCCGTCCACGCGCTCGTTGGTGCGGCGGGCGGCGCGGTCGCCGAGGACGCTCAGGGCGTCGACGACGCGCGAGCCGAGGCGCTCTCGAGCCGTGGCCCCGGTGACCCGGGGACGCTCGCCGGACATCGACGGGCCGCGGTCGGGCCCGTCGGGCAGCAGCCGGGCGGCGAGCCCCATGACGCCGACGGTGAGGGCGGGGGCGATGCCGTGGACGCGTCGCCCGATCATCGTCAGGGGGGTGAGCTCGACCTGCGAGCGGCCGGCGAGCACGCCGTCGACGATGCGCCGGGCCGCGCGCTCGGCCCCGATCGACAGCACCGGCAGCGAGGCGCCGGGGGCGAACCACGCGTAGTCGCGCTCGGCGTCCCCGACGAGCTGGGCGGCGACGTGGCCGCCGGTGCGCATGAGGCCGGGCACGACGGTCGTCGCGGTGACGCCGGTCCCGGCGAGCTCGGCCCGCAGGCCCTCGGTGAGCCCGACGGCACCGAACTTCGCGACGGAGTAGGGCAGGAGGTGCGGCACGCTGACGACCCCGCCGACGGAGCTGACGACACCGATCCGCCCGCTGCCGGCGGCGCGCATCGAGGGCAGCACGGCGAGCGCGACGTGGACCGGGCCCATGAGCATCGTGTCGACGGCGTCACGGAAGTGCCCGAGCGTCGTCGAGGACACCGGCCCGACCTGGATGATCCCGGCGACGTGGATCGCGACGTCGACCCCGCCCTCGAGGTCGACGACGGAGCGCACCCAGCTCTCGACGGCGTCCGCGTCGCGGACGTCGCACACCGCGGGGACGAAGGGGGAGCCGGCTCCCCCTTCGCCACGCCCGGACCGGGCCGCGACGATGGTCGCGGCCCGGTCGAGGGTCCCTGCGTCACGGCCGCAGCCGTGCACCCGGTAGCCGCGGCGGGCGAGCTCGACGCTCACGAGCAGGCCGAGCCCGCGCGACGCCCCCGCGACGAGGGCGACGCCCCCGGACGCGGGGACGGCGTGGGACGCGTCGGTGCTCACGGCTTGAGGACGACCTTGATGCAGCCGTCTTCCTTCTTCTGGAAGATGTCGTAGCCGTGCGGCGCGTCCTCGAGCGGCAGCCGGTGCGTCGCGAGGGTCTCGACCCCGAAGACGTCGGCGTCGTCGGTGAGGACCGGGATGATGTCGTCGACCCAGCGCCGCACGTGGCACTGGCCCATCCGCAGCGCGATGCCGCGGTCGAACATCTCCATCATCGGCATCGGGTCGGACTGACCCCCGTAGACCCCGCTCACCGAGACCGTGCCGCCGCGACGGACGGACTTGATGGAGTCGTAGAGCGCGGCGAGACGGTCGACCCCGGCCTTCTTGATGAGCGGCTTGGCGATCGCGTCGGGCAGCAGGCCCGCTCCCTTGACGGCCGCGCCGAGGACCGGCGTGCCGTGCGCCTCCATGCCCACCGCGTCGAGAGTGCCGTCGGCGCCGCGGCCGTCGGTCATCTCCTTGATCGCCGAGGGGATGTCGTCGACCTCGTCGGTGCTCAGCACCTCGACCCCGTACGCCTGGGCGGCGGAGAGCCGTTCGGGCACGTTGTCGACACCGATGACGCGGATGCCGCGGTGACGGGCGATGCGCGTGGCGAGCAGACCGACCGGGCCGAGCCCGAAGACCGCGAGCGTGTCGCCCTCGCTCACCTCGGCCCACTCCACGCCCTGCCAGGCGGTGGGCAGGATGTCGGAGAGGTAGAGGAAGCGCTCGTCGGGCACCCCGTCCGGCACCTTGATCGGCCCGAAGTGCGCCTGCGGGACGCGCAGGTACTCCGCCTGGCCGCCGGGCACCGAGCCGTAGAGCTCGGTGTAGCCGAAGAGGGCCGCCCCCTTGTCCTGCGAGGTGACCTGGGTCGTCTCGCACTGGGCGGTGTAGCCGCGCCGGCACATCCAGCAGTGCCCGCAGGAGATGTTGAAGGGGATGACGACGCGGTCGCCGGGCTTGATGTGGGTGACCTCGGCGCCGACCTCCTCGACGACGCCCATCGTCTCGTGGCCGAGGACGTCGCCCTGGGCGAGGAAGGGCCCGAGGGGCTCGTAGAGGTGGAGGTCGGACCCGCAGATCGCCGTCGACGTCACCTTGATGACGGCGTCGGTGGGCTCTTGGATGCGGGGGTCCGGCACGTCGACGACCTGCACGTCGCGGGTGCCCTGCCAGGTGAGTGCTCTCATGCTGCTCCTCTCGTCAGGCCGTGATGGCCCGGTCCCAGTGGCGGGGTCCCGCGCACCGGGTGATGAAGGTCTGCGCGTCGTCCGCGCCGGACACCGTGAGGACGGCGTCGTCGGCGTCGACCTTGCCGTCGAGACCGGCGGCGGCGACGAGCGTGCTCGTCGCTCCCCCGAGCCCGATGACCTTGAAGTGGGTGAAGGCGTCGGTGACGAAGTCACGGGCGGCCGGCTCGTCGGCGAGCGCCGCGCCGCCGGCATCGCCGGCGATGATCGCGACGGCGTCGTAGAGCACCGAGGGGGCCCCGGCGATCGCCTGGTCCGCCGGGATGCGGCGACCGTCGGAGAGGGTCGTGCCCCCCACGGCGATCGCGATGACCTCGACCATGCCGCCCGCGTCGGTGACCGACTTCTCGACGGCGGCCACGGTGCCGGCGTCCGCGCCCTCGCCGAGGAGCAGCCCCAGCTTGCGCCCGGCGAAGGTCTCCGGGGCGTTGGCCAGGATGCTCAGCGCCGGCGAGGGGTCGAGGTCGGTGCGGGTCTCGACCGCGGCGGGGCTGGCCTCCGGCAGGTCGAGGGCCAGGCCCTTCGCGACCCGGCCGGCGAGCTCCTCGTCGACGTTGCGCAGGTTGGCGACCATCCGTGAGCGGATGGCCTCGACCTCGCACTTGCCGAGCTCGAAGACGTAGGCCGAGACGATGTGGTCCTGCTCGACCGGGGTCTGGCTCACCCAGAACTGCCGCGCCTGGCTGTAGTGGTCGGAGAAGGACTCGCTGCGGATGCGCCGGGTCGTGCCCTCGACGCGCTCCGGCACGGGCACGTGGCCCTCGGCGCCGGCCTCGCGGGGACCGCGCTCGGCGCCGCTGAAGGAGTTCGGCTCGTAGGTCGCGCGCCCCGGCTGCAGCGAGGTCTGCATGTGGCCGTCGCGCTGGAAGTGCGCGACGGGGCAGCGCGGCGCGTTGACCGGCAGCTGGCTGAAGTTCGTGCTGCCGAGCCGCTTGAGCTGGGTGTCGAGGTAGGAGAAGTTGCGCCCCTGGAGCAGCGGGTCGTCGCTGAAGTCGATGCCCGGCGGCACGTTCTGCGTCATGAAGGCGACCTGCTCGGTCTCCGCGAAGACGTTGGTCACCGTGCGGTCGAGGGTCATCCGGCCGATGGGGCGGACCGGCAGGACCTCCTCGGGGATGATCTTCGTCGCGTCGAGGACGTCGAAGTCGAAGGAGTCGGCGAAGTCGTCGTCGAAGACCTGCACGCCGAGCTCCCACTGCGGGAAGTCACCGGACTCGATGGCGTCGTAGAGGTCGCGCCGGTGGAAGTCGGGGTCGGCGCCGTTGATCTTCACCGCCTCGTCCCACACGACCGACTGCATGCCCTGCAGCGGGGTCCAGTGGAACTTCACGAAGGAGCTCTTGCCCTCGGCGGTGACGAAGCGGAAGGTGTGCACGCCGAAGCCCTGCATGGTGCGGAAGGAGCGCGGGATCGCGCGGTCCGACATCTGCCACAGGGTCATGTGGGTCGACTCGGGCATGAGCGAGGCGAAGTCCCAGAAGGTGTCGTGCGCCGACTGCGCCTGCGGGAAGCCGCGGTCCGGCTCCTCCTTGACGGAGTGGACGAGGTCGGGGAACTTCAGCGCGTCCTGGATGAAGAAGACGGGGATGTTGTTGCCGACGAGGTCCCAGTTGCCCTCGTCGGTGTAGAACTTCGTCGCGAAGCCGCGGACGTCGCGCGCGAGGTCGAAGGAGCCGAGGTTGCCCGCGACCGTCGAGAAGCGCACGAAGACCTCGGTCTTCTTGCCGGCCTGCGCGAAGACGCTCGCCCGGGTGATGTCGGCGAGCGACTCGTAGGCCTCGAAGACGCCGTGCGCGCCGTAGCCGCGGGCGTGGACCACGCGCTCGGGGATGCGCTCGTGGTCGAAGTGGAAGATCTTCTCGCGGAAGTGAGCGTCCTCGAGCAGGGTCGGGCCCCGGTCACCGGCACGAAGGGAGTTCTGGTCGTCCTCGACGGGCACGCCGTGCGCGGTCGTCAGCGGGGGGCTGTCGCCGCCGCTGCGCTGGTGGAGCTCGTCGCCGGCCCCGCGGACGTCCTCGGAGGTGTTCTTGGCTGCCATGGCTGCTTCCCGGTCGGGTCGGCGCGAGGTCTCGCGCCGTCCCTCGACACAAGCACGCGGGTCCGTCGCAGGACGCGGGAGGAGGCACCCCCCTTGGGGTGTATGCGCGGACTCGGCAGTGAGCATCGGACGGGCTATTTTGGGCCCATGCACGAAGCCGGTCCCAGCGGGCCCATCCGCCTGTCTGTCCTCAACGACTACGAGGTCGTCGTCCACGGCGTCGCGGCCATGCTCGCCCCCTTCGCCGACGAGATCCGCGTCGTCGAGCTGGACTGCGACATGCCGCTGTCGCAGCCCGTCGACATCGCGCTGTACGACGCCTTCGCCGCGCCGTCGAACGCCCCCCGCAAGCTCGACACGATCGTCTCCGACGACAAGGTCGGGCACACCGTGCTCTACACCTGGGCCGCCGGGCCCGAGGTCATCGCCGCGGCGCGCGACCGCGGCCTGTCCGGCGTGCTCTCGAAGTCGATGAGCGCCCAAGAGCTCGTCTCCGCGCTGCGCCGGATCTGCGCCGGCGAGACCCTGCTCACCCCGCAGGCCGCGACGGACGTCGAGCCCCGCGCGGCCGGCTGGCCCGGGCAGGAGCAGGGCCTGACCCCGCGCCAGTCCGAGGTCATCGCGCTCGTCACCGAGGGGCTGAGCAACCAGGAGATCGCCAAGCAGTGCTACCTGAGCATCAACTCGGTGAAGTCGTACATCCGCGCCGCCTACCGGACGATGGGCGTCTCCTCGCGCAGCCAGGCCGTGCTGTGGGGCATCGACCACGGCTTCCACCGCGACCAGCTGCGTCTCATCGCCCGTGACGGCGACGGCGCCCGCACCTCCTTCGTCGTCGACGACGGCCAGACGTCTGGCTGAGCGATGCGTGCGGCGGCTCTGCTGCTCGTCCTCGCGCTGCTCACCGGCTGCGCGAGCATCCCTCGCGACCCCGACGGCACCCTGGAGCAGGTCCGCTCCACCGGCGAGCTGAGGGTCGGGGTCTCGCACCACCCGCCGTGGACCGACGTCACGACCGACCCACCGACGGGCTCCGAGGTCGAGCTCGTCACCGCGTGGGCGGAGTCGCTCGGCGCCCGCCCCACCTGGCGGGTCGACGGCGAGGAGGCGCTCGTCGCCGCCCTCGAGCGCGGCGACGTCGACGTCGTCGTCGGCGGGCTCACCGACAAGAGCGCCTGGAGCTCGAAGGTCGGGATGACCCGTCCCTACGTCGAGATCTCCGGGCCGGACGGCAGGCACGCGCACGTCATGGCCGTGCCGGCCGGTGAGAACGCCCTGCAGTCCTCGCTCGAGCGCTGGCTCGACGACCACGGGAGGGCGCCATGAGCACCGAGGGGGCTCTGTCCTTCGGCCGCACCCAGCTGCCCGACGAGCAGCGCCGGGCCCTGACGCGCGCGATCCACCTCGAGTGGGTGACCATCGCCTTCATGACGACCGCCGTCGCCGTCGTCTACCTCGCGATGGGCAGCTCGCAGGCGATGAAGACGGCGTGGGTCGAGGACCTCCTCGCCTTCACCCCGCCGATCGCCTTCCTCCTTGCCCAGCGCCGGGCCCGCCGCCCGGTCGACCCCGACCACCCGTACGGCTACCACCGCGCCGTCGGCGCCGGTCATCTCGCCGCAGCCGTCGCCCTGCTCGGCACGGGCACCTACCTCGCCGTCGACTCCGCGATGGGGCTGATCAAGGCCGAGCACCCCCCGGTCGCCACCGTCGAGCTCTTCGGTCACGCGGTGTGGGCGGGCTGGGTGATGATCGCCGCCATGGTCTACACGGGTGTCGGCCCGGTGATCCTCGGACGGATGAAGATGCCGCTCGCCGACGCGCTGCACGACCGGGTCCTCTACGCCGACGCCGACATGCAGAAGGCCGACTGGCGCACCGCCGCCGGGACGGTCGTAGGCGTGCTCGGCATCGGTCTCGGGCTGTGGTGGGCCGACGCGGTCGTCGCCATCGCCATCTCCTTCTCGATCATCCACGACGGCTGGACCAACGTCCGGCACGCGTCCGGGGCGCTCGTCGACTCGCAGGCCCGCACGGTCGAGGGCTCGCAGCCGCACCCGCTGACCCGCCAGGTCGACGAGGCGCTCGAGGAGATCGCCTGGGTGCGTCGCAGCGGCAGCCGCGTGCGCGACATGGGCCACGTCTTCCACGTCGAGAGCTTCGTCGTACCGCACGCCGGCCACACCCCCGACCTCGGCGACCTCGAGCACGCCGCGCAGGTCGCCCGGGGGCTGGACTGGAAGGTCGACGACGTCGTCGTCGTGCCTGTCCGCGAGATCCCCGAGGAGCTCGACCGTCGAGGACGGGCGAAGGGGTGACCCCTCCCCTGCCGTAGCATCGTGGCCGCGTCCCGCGCGGGGCGCAGGGCGGCCCCGGCCGCCGCCGCTGGCGTGGCGCAACTGGCAGCGCACCTGTCTTGTAAACAGGTGGTTGGGGGTTCGAGTCCCCCCGCCAGCTCTCCCCCTTCGCCGCAGCATGCCGATGGCCGCGACCTGTCAGGTCGCGGCCATCGGTGCGCCCGGGTGGGCGAGCGGGTCAGCGCAGGACGTTGCCGTTGAGGTAGCTCTGCAGGCGCGAGGTGGTCTGCGGGCCCCAGGCGCCGTCGGGGGTGGCGCCGACGCGACGCTGAAGGGCCTTGGTCGTCAGCGGGCCGATGGCGCCGTCGCGGGCGACGCCGAGCTTGCCCTGCATCTTCATCTTGTCGCTCGTGTCGAGCCAGCCGTTGACGGAGCCGCCGACCCAGGTCTCGATGCCGGCGTTCGTGCGCGGGCCCATGACGCCGTCGACGGCGAGCTTGCCACCGGTCGAGGTGACCGGGGGGCGGGTCTCGTCGCGCGAGGGGCGGTCGCCGCCGGTGTAGGGGTTGACGGCCAGGCCGTTGGTGCGGGTCAGGCCCGCGCGACGCGAGCACACCGGCCAGGCGCCGGGGCCCTGGACCCGGAGCACCTTCTGTGCGATCTCGATCTGCTGCGAGCGCGTGGCCTGGTGGGCGTAGGCGGCGTAACGCCCGCCGCCGAAGCCGCTCCACGTCTGCGCGGAGAACTGCAGCCCGCCGTAGTAGCCGTTGCCGGTGTTGATCGACCAGTTCTGGCCGGACTCGCACGCGGCGACGCGGTCCCAGACCGTGCCGGCGGCGCCGGCGCTGCTCGCCAGGCCGATCCCGCCGACGACGGCACCCGTCGCGCCGAGGACGGCGACACCGGCGCGCAGGCGCATCCGGCGGCGAAGGGAGGAGCGGTCGGGGAAGTCGGTGGTGGCGAGCATGTGGCGGGCCTTTCGGTTGGCGCGAGGTCAGGGGGTCCTCGCGGGAGCCGTCCGCGACGCTATGTGCACTCCAGTCACACCAACAACACCTGGCGCGTAAATACAGACCTGTAACTCAGGCCCCATCCGCCCCACCCCGGCCCGTCCAGACCCCGGCTACCACGCCGTACTGGTGGTGATCACGACCAGTACGGCGTGGTAGCCGGGTGTCTCGTCGAGTGGGGTCGAGCGTGGGGGCTGCCAGGGCGCCCGGGCACGGCGAAGGGGGCCTGCTCACCGTGGTGAGCGGGCCCCCTTCGCTGGACGCGGGTCGGGTCAGCCGACCGTGTTGAGGTGGTTCTGCAGCGCCTTGACCGTCCTGACGTCCCACGAGCCCGTCCGGCTCACGCCGAGCGTGCGCTGGAGCGCGGAGACGAAGGTCGCGTCGTTGATGTTGCCGTTGCGCTGCGCGGCGGGCACGCCGACCTTGCGCTGGAGGCGGTGCACCTCCCACTTCGCGGAGAGGACGCCGTTGCGCGCCTGGCGCGAGCCGATCCAGCTCTCGATGGCCCGGTTGGTCTGGCGGCCGCGGATGCCGTCGACGGCGACGTAGCCGTTCTCGGAGACGCGCACCTGCGAGCGGGCGGCGCGCTGCGGCTCTGTGCCGACGGCCAGGCCGTTGGCGGTCGTCAGACCGGCACGGCGCGAGCACACGGGCCACGCGCCGGGGCCCTGGGCCTTGAGGACCTTCTTGGCGATCTCGATCTGCTGCGACTTGCTCGCCTGGTGGGCGTAGGCGGCGTACCGGCCGCCGCCGAAGCCGCTCCACGTGCGCGGGTGGAACTGCAGGCCCCCGTAGAAGCCGTTGCCCGTGTTGATCGACCAGTTGCCGCCGGACTCGCACGCGGCGACGCGGTCCCACACGGTGCCGGCGGAGGCGGAGCCCGCGGTCGCGACGGTGCCGACGGCGGCGGTCGCACCGGCGACGGCGACACCGGTGACGCGCCGGCGGGCGGTCGAGCGGTGGGTGGGCAGGGCGTGCTTGGGCGCGTAGAACATCAGGGGAGGGTCCTCTCAGGGGGATCAACGCACGTGCGCGCCGTCCAGGGGTCAGAGGCGCGACGCGCACGGACGTTACCTTCCCGTGACCTTTCGGGTCAACCGCCCCTCGACGAAGGGGGACCCGCTCACGTCCCCGGGTGGCTCGTCCCCGAGGGGTCGTCTCGCGTGTCCCGCACGCCCGCGAGACGTCGTCTCTGGTTGACCGGCGAGTCCAGCGGGGCGGCGAGCACCTCGCCGAGGGTGACGCCGGTGGCGATGGCCAAGATGATGCCCAGCGCGGTGAGCACGCTGGTCCACCCCTGCGCACCGGCGTCCGACCCTGGCACCGTGAGGTGGTAGAGCCCGATGAAGATCGACAGACCGGGCATGAGGCCGAAGCTCGCGGGGATGCCGAGGGTGATCGGCGGCGAGTCCATCCGCAGCGCGACGAGGCGGGCGGCGAAGCCGAGCGTCACCGCCGCGACGCCGGTGGCCGTCACCCGGCCGAGGCCGCTCTGGGTGAGATAGCTCGCGAGGCCGACGGCGACGACCCCGAGCAGGGCCGCAGGCACGAGCATGCGGCGTCGCGCCTGCACGGTGATCGCCCCGGCCGCGCCGACGATCGCCGAGCCGATGAGCACCGTCTGGGGGCTCGCCGATGCCCAGGCCAGCCGGCCGACGTCCGGCGGGCTGAGCACGACGCCGAGCATCTCGACGACGGCCAGCGAGGCGGTCAGACCTGCGGCGACGCCGACGATGAGGCCGAAGGAGTGCAGGAGCACCGCGAAGAGCCGGGCGGTGCCGGTCACCGGGTAGCCCCCGATGATGTCCTCCATCGCCGAGGTGATGGTGCGCGCGGGCAGGAGCATGACGATGCCGCCGGCGACGACGTAGGCGAAGTCCGAGGGCGTCATCGGGAACCACTCGATAGACCCCAGGGCGTATGCGACGAAGGCGACGACGGTCGCGACGGCGCCCCCGATCGCGCCCGTGTAGAAGTCGGGCAGGTGCACCGCCGACAGGGCCCGCAGCACGCGGTCGACGACGATCGCGGTGAGCAGCGCGACGAGCACGCCGACCCATCCGGCGCCGAGCGCCATCGCGACGCCCGCGGCGACCGCGCCCTGGCTCGTCGTGACGATCCACCGGGCCCACGTGCGCGGCGCCCGACGGATCTCCTGCAGGCGCACCCGCGCCTGGTCGATGCTCGTCTCGCCGGAGATGACGTCGTCGACGAGAGAGTGCACGGACGCCAGCCGTCCGAAGTCCATCTGGGGCGCGCGCACGACCCGCAGCCGCGAGATGCTCGACCCCGACGGCGTGCGCGCCTGGATGTGCAGGGACTGCATCGTCAGGTCGATGTCCATCTCGTCGACACCGGCCGCGACGGCGACCCCGATGACGGCGGCCTCGACGGACGGGGCGCCGGCGCCGCTGCGCAGCATGAGCTCGCCGACGCGCAGGCAGACGTCGATGACCTCGGCGACCGCGTGCTCCTCGGCGACGGCGCGGGTGACACGGGGGTCGCGGTAGGGCGTCCCTCGCAGCGACCCGAGCATCGGCAGGGTCTCCGTCGGGGCCTCGCCGCGCACGGTCGGGCGGCGCCGCGGCCTCGGCTGGGCCGGCTTGGTGCCCTGCGGCGGCTTGGTCGGTGCGGTCGCCGGCTTGACGGGGATCGGCTGGCTCGGCAGACCGGGCTGGGTCGGGATCGGCTGGGTCTGGCGCGGCTGGCGGTACTGCCCGGGCAGCCAGGCCTGCCGACCGGTCCGTGCGCCTCTGGGTCGATCGCTCACTGCTGCTCGCTCACCGCGCCGGGAGCCAGGTCGTGTCGGGCAGGGGCGACTCGACGAGCGGCCACCACGTCGAGGGGAAGCCCGCGCTCAGCGCAAGACCGAGCAGGACGACGCCGAGCGCCCACAGCGCGAGCGTGATGCCCGTGCGTGCCGCGGGGCTGCCCGTCAGCGACCGGGCGATGCTCCGGGTGCCGCGCCGCAACGAGGCGCTGCCCGGGCCCCACCACACGACGAGCGCCGTCATCAGCCCGGCGAGCGCGAGCCCGGCCGGGTGGTCGGGGCCGACGTCGACGGCGAGCAGCGAGAAGGCGACGGAGACGAGCAGCAGCGTGCTCGCACCGACCGCGAGGGGCAGGAGCATCGCCGCGAGCGCGCCGACGACGGCGACGACGAGGTGGAGCGGGGACTTCGCGGCGGCGACCGCGCCGTCGCTGCGGCGCCGGCCGTGCTGGTAGCGGCGCATGACCGTCGAGGTCATCGAGCGGTCGACGAGACGGGCGAGCGCCGAGCCGACGAGGACGACGACCGCGGTGAGCAGCGGCGCGACCGCCGCTCCCCCGACGACGGCCGCGAGCAGACCGAGGAGCACGCCGGTGCGCCGAGGCAGCCCGATCCGGGGGTCGCCCTCGCGGGAGGACGGCGTCGTGCCCGGCCAGGCCTGGGGCGAGGGGTCGAGCTGATGCGGCGCGGGCTGGGGGGCGAGCTGCTGCGAGGCGTAGGCCTGCGGCGAGTACGGCTGGTGCGCGGGCGGCTGGGGCGTCGGCCGCGGGGCGACGGAGGGCGCGGGCTCGGGCCGGGGGGCCGGGGCGGGGGCGACCGCGGGCAGCACGGAGGTCTGCGGCGCGGCCGGCACGACGCTCGTCGGCTCGCTGCCGGGCATCGCCCGCGCGCGCTGCGGGAGCGCCTCGGTGACGGGGTGCCCCTTCGCGTACGTCTCGAGGGCCTCGAGCACCTCGTCGGCGTGCGGCCGCCGGGCGGTGTCGGGGGTGAGCGCGGCGTAGAGGAGCGGCGCGAGGCGGGGGTCGACCCCGGTGAGGTCGACGTCGCCCCGGGTGACGCGCGACAGGACGGCCTCCATGCCGCCCCGGCCGAAGGGGGGATGCCCGCTCGCCGCGAAGACGAGGGTGGCCGCCCAGCCCCACCAGTCGGTGGCGGCGTCGACCTCGGCGCCCTCGATGATCTCGGGCGAGAGGTACCCGGGGGTGCCCATGACGAGACCGGTCATCGTCATCCGCGACGCGTCGGCGTCGTGGGCGATGCCGAAGTCGATGAGCACGGGGTCGCCGTCGACGAGCAGGACGTTGCCCGGCTTGAGGTCGCGGTGGACGACGCCGATCTCGTGCAGCGATCGCAGCGCCTCGGCCAGACCCCGCCCGAGGCGCAGCAGCTCCTCGGCCGAGAGGGTGCCGTGCTCCTTGACATGGGCGTCGAGCGAGGGCCCGGGGACGTAGCGGGTGACGATGTAGGGCTGGTCGCCGTCGAGGTCGGCGTCGAAGACCGGGGCCACCCGGGGCGAGCGCACCCGCGCGAGGGTCGCGACCTCGCGGGCGAGCCGGGCCCGGGCGTCCTCGTCGTGGGCGACGTGGGGACGCAGCACCTTCACCGCGACGGCGCGACCGCGCTGGTCGAGGGCGAGGTGGACGACGCCCATCCCCCCTTCGCCGAGCTGCTGGACCACCCGGTAGGGGCCGATCCGCGCGAAGTCGTCGACGACGAGGTCCTCGGAGGTGCTGTCCTGGCCGTCCGGCTCCTCGGGCGCGGGATCTCCCGGAATGAGCTCGGTCGTCATGCCGTCCAGGGTAGGGGCACCGCGCTGGGCGCTCTCGCAGCACCGGCTGTGCGCCGGCTGAGCGTGTCGGGCCGCGCCGCGTCCTACTGGCGGATGTAGGCCTCGAGCTGGTCGCGCTCGGCGGCGAGGTCGCGGATGCGGTGCTTGACGACGTCGCCGATCGAGACGATGGCGACGAGCCGGCCGTCCTCGACGACGGGCACGTGGCGGATCCGCCGCTGGGTCATCGCGCTCTCGAGGTCGACGAGCTGGTCGCCGGCGCTGCACGTGTGCACCTCGGCAGTCATGATCGAGCGCACCGGCCCGTCGACGATCGCCACACCCTCGGAGTGCAGGTGCCGCACGACGTCGCGCTCGCTGACGATCCCGTCGACGCTCGCCCCGTCCGTGGAGACGACGACGGCGCCGATGCGGTGCTCGGCGAGGAGGGCGAGGAGCTCGCCGACGGTGGCGTCGGGACCGATGGTCACGACGTCTTGGCCCTTGTCCCGCAGCACGTCCGAGATCTTCATGATCAGACGGTAGTCCCCAGCCCTCTCCACGTGAAGGGGTCATATGGTGGCGGGGCAGGGGCCGCCGCAGTGAGGGAGACCATGGCACGCCGCACGACCTTCGACTTCGTCATCGCAGCCAACCGGCTGCCCGTGGACCGGGTCGTCGGACCGGACGGCGAGGTCGAGTGGCACCGCTCCCCCGGCGGTCTCGTCACGGCGATGGACTCGGTGATGCGCGGCCGCGACGGCGCCTGGGTGGGCTGGGCCGGCGACACCGGTGACGCGCCCGAGCCCTTCGACGAGGCGGGCATGTGGCTCCACCCGGTGCCGGTCTCGGCCGAGGAGGTCGAGCAGTACTACGAGGGCTTCAGCAACGACACCCTGTGGCCGATCTACCACGACGTCATCGTCCCCGCCCGCTTCCGCCGGGTGTGGTGGCAGGCCTACGAGCGGGTCAACCGGCGTTTCGCCGAGGCCATCGCCGAGGTCGCCGCGAAGGGCGCCGTCGTGTGGGTCCACGACTACCAGCTCCAGCTCGTCCCGGCGATGGTCCGCGAGCTGCGCCCCGACGTGCGGATCGGGTGGTTCGACCACATCCCCTTCCCGCCGGTCGAGCTCTTCGCCCAGCTCCCGTGGCGCCAGCAGCTCCTCACCGGCCTCCTCGGGGCCGACTACCTCGGCTTCCAGCGCCAGGCCGACGCGCAGAACTTCGTGCGGGCCTGCCGCCAGCACCTCGGCGCGAGCACGAAGGGGGAGACCGTCACCCTCCCCTCCGACGAGGGGCGCCCCCAGCGCACCGTCCGCGCGAGCGCCGTGCCGATCAGCGTCGACTTCGAGGGCCTCGACGCCCTCGCCCGCACGCCGGAGGTCCAGGAGCGGGCCGCGGAGATCCGGGCCTCGCTCGGCAGCCCGAAGACCCTCCTCCTCGGCGTCGACCGGCTGGACTACACCAAGGGCATCCGGCACCGGCTCAAGGCCTACGAGGAGCTCCTCGCCGACGGCCGGCTGAGCACGCCCGACGTCACCTTCGTCCAGGTCGCGACCCCGAGCCGCGAGCGGGTCGAGGCGTACAAGCAGCTGCGCACCGAGGTCGAGACGACCGTGGGTCGGATCAACGGCAACCACGGCGCGATCGGGTCGCCGGCCGTGCACTACCTGCACCAGAGCTATCCGCGCGAGGAGATGGCCGCCCTCTTCCTCGCCGCCGACGTCATGCTCGTCACCCCCCTTCGCGACGGGATGAACCTCGTGGCCAAGGAGTACGTCACCTGCCGCCACGACAACGGCGGGGCGCTCGTGCTCAGCGAGTTCACCGGCGCCTGGCACGAGCTGCACCAGGCCTTCGTGTGCAACCCCCACGACATCGAGGGGCTCAAGCAGACGATCCTGCGCGCCATCGGCACCGAGACCAAGGACAAGGAGCGCCTCATGCGCGCGCTGCGCCGGCGGGTCGCCGACCACGACGTGCGGGTGTGGGCCGACCGCTTCCTCGCCAACCTCGAGGCCGCGCCGGAGCGCCCCGAGCGCCGGCGGGACGCGTCGTGACCGCAGGCCTGCCCGACGACCTCGTCGCGGCGCTGCAGCGGGTCGCCGGGGTCGAGCGGCTGCTCGTCGCCTCCGACTTCGACGGGGTGCTCGCCCCGCTCGTCCTCGACCCCATGCAGGCCCGTGCTCAGGAGGGCACGCTCGAGGACCTGCGCGCCCTCGCCGCCGTCCCGGGCACGGACGCCGCGCTCGTCTCCGGGCGTGATCTCGAGACGCTCGTGACCCTCACCGGGTCCGACGACAGGCTCACCCGGCTGGGCAGCCACGGCGGGGAGTCCAGCCGCGGCACCGCCCCCGAGCTCGACCCCGCCGCCCGGGCCCGGCTCGCCGCGCTCGTCGGGCACCTCCAGGCACAGGTCGCGCAGCGCAGCCCGCGGGCGCGTCTCGAGCTCAAGCCCAGCGCGGCGGTCCTGCACACCCGCGGGCTCGACGAGGCCGACGTGGCGGTCGTCGACGAGATCGCCGACGACGCGGCGACGGCCGAGGGGGTGCGTCTCATGCGGGGCAAGTCGGTCGTCGAGCTGAGCGTCGCCGAGGCCGACAAGGGCACCGCCCTGCTCGCCCTCGCCCGCGAGCTCGGCAGCGACGCGCTCGTCTACCTCGGCGACGACGTCACCGACGAGCACGTCTTCGAGGCCGCCGGCCCCGACGACGTGACGATCAAGGTCGGCGAGGGCGACACCGCCGCCCGACACCGCGTCGAGCGCTGCGAGGACGTCCCCGCCGTGCTCGCGCTCCTGCGCTCCCTGCGCTCGGGGGGCTGACCCCCCTTCGCCCCGCCTCAGCTTTCCCGCCCAGGGCGGGAAAGCTCGACCTCGGGCAAGAACATTTCCTTCCCGAGGTCGCATGTTCCCGCCCTGGGCGGGAAAGTTCGGGCTCCAGGGCGGCTCAGGTCGGGACGGCCCCGGTGGAGCGGCGCACGACGAGCTCGGGGCGGAAGACGAACTCGCCGCGGGCCGCGGCGTCGCCGGCGATCTCGTCGGTGAGCGCACGCACCGCTGCCTGGCTCATCGCCTGCACGCTCTGGCGGATCGTCGTGAGCGGCGGGTCGGTGAAGCCGACGAGCGGCGAGTCGTCGTACCCGACGACCGAGACGTCGTGCGGCACGGAGCGCCCCGTCGTGCGGATCTGGCGGATCGCGCCGAGCGCCATGAGGTCGGAGCCGCACACGATCGCCGTGACGCCGCGCTCGACGAGGTCGGCGGCCGCGACCGCTCCCCCTTCGACGCTGAAGAAGGTGTGGACGACGTGCTCGTCGGGCACCTCGAGCCCCAGCGCCGCCATCGACGCGCGGAAGCCGGCGACCTTGCGCCGCGCCGGCACGAAGCGCTCCTGCCCGAGCGCCAGGCCGATCCGCTCGTGGCCGAGCTCGGCGAGGTGGGTGACCGCGAGATCCATCGCGGCGACGTCGTCGTCGGAGACGAAGGGGGCGTCGACCCCCTCCATGTAGCCGTTGACGAGGGCGATCGGCAGCCCGCGCTCACGCAGCCGGGCGTAGCGCTCGGGCGAGGTGCCGGCGTCGGCGTGCTGGCCGGAGACGTAGATGATCCCGGCGACCCCGCGGCTGAGGAGCATCTCGACGTACTCGTCCTCGTGGACGCCGCCCTCGGACTGCGTGCACAGCACCGGGGTGAAGCCGCGGTGCGCGAGCGAGACCTCGATGGCCTGGGCGAAGGCGGGGAAGATCGGGTTGGTCAGCTCGGGGATGACGAGACCGACGAGCGAGACCGCCGTCGTGCGCAACCGGGTCGGGCGGTCGTAGCCGAGGACGTCGACCGCGGTGAGGACGGCCTGCCGGGTGCTCTCGGAGACCCCCGGCCGCTCGTTGAGGACCCGCGAGACGGTCGCCTCACTCACGCCCGCGTGCGCCGCGAGGTCGGCGAGCCGGGAGCGGCGCGCGGCCGGGCTCCCGGGCGCGGGCTGCGAGGGATGGTCCACGGGCGCACGATAACCGGGGCTGCAAGAAGTCGGCAACGGCCGACACTTCTTGCAACCGGCGGGTAACGGTTGGGGCGACCACCGGGCGAAGGGGACGCCGCCGGGCTACGATCGGCGCGCACCACCCCACCCTTTACGACGGATCGTCCGGCACGTACCTGCCGGTGAAGGAAAGGCAACGACGCCATGGCAACAGTGAAGTTCGACAGCGCCACCCGGGTCTACCCGGGCAACGACACGCCCAGCGTGGACGCTCTGGACATCGACATCGAGGACGGCGAGTTCCTCGTCCTCGTCGGCCCCTCGGGCTGCGGCAAGTCCACGTCCCTGCGCATGCTCGCCGGCCTCGAAGAGGTCAACGACGGCAAGATCTGGATCGGGGACCGCGATGTCACCGACCTCTCGCCGAAGGACCGCGACGTGGCGATGGTCTTCCAGAACTACGCGCTCTACCCGCACATGTCGGTCGCCGACAACATGGGCTTCGCCCTGAAGATCGCCGGCACGGACAAGAGCGAGATCCGCAAGCGGGTGGAGGAGGCGGCGAAGATCCTCGACCTCACCCAGTACCTCGACCGCAAGCCCAAGGCCCTCTCCGGTGGTCAGCGTCAGCGTGTGGCCATGGGCCGCGCGATCGTGCGCTCGCCCCAGGTCTTCCTCATGGACGAGCCGCTGTCGAACCTCGACGCGAAGCTGCGCGTGCAGACCCGCACCCAGATCGCCAGCCTCCAGCGCCGTCTCGGCGTCACGACCGTCTACGTCACCCACGACCAGGTCGAGGCCATGACGATGGGCGACCGCGTCGCCCTGCTCAAGGACGGCATCCTCCAGCAGTGCGACACCCCGCGCCGCATGTACGACCACCCGGACAACGTCTTCGTCGCCGGCTTCATCGGCTCGCCCGCGATGAACCTCGTCTCGACCCCCGTCAAGGACGGCGGCGTCCGCTTCGGCTCGACGACCGTCCCCGTGGAGCGCGACGCGCTCTCGCAGGCCGGTGACCGGGTCATCGTCGGCGTGCGTCCCGAGGACGTCGAGCTCACCCGCGAGGGTGACGGCCTGGCGATCACCGTCGACGTCGTCGAGGAGCTCGGCGCCGACGCCTACATCTACGGCACCGCCGAGGGCGCCGAGCAGGTCGGCACCACCGACGACGACACGGCGAAGCCCTTCATCGCACGCGTCGACGGCCGCCGCCCCCCGATGAAGGGCGAGACCGTCTACATCAAGCCCACCCAGGGTCACCTCCACGTCTTCAACACCGAGTCCGGTCTGCGGATCGGCGACTGACGACGCGCAGCACGCGACGACGGGCCGGCACCTCCACGGGTGCCGGCCCGTCTCTGCCTCCTCCGACCACGGACCGGCAGCCTGCCCCGCGTGACACGATGAGGTCGTGACGCTCGAGATCTCCGCGGCCCAGCCCGACCCGGCCCTGCTGAGCCTGCCCTGGAGCACCCCGCTCGAGGAGTGGCCCGAGGACCGCCTCGCCGCGCTCCCCCGAGGCATCTCCCGGCACGTCGTGCGCTTCGTGCGCCTCTCCGGCGGGGTCATCGCCGTCAAGGAGATCAAGGCCGAGATCGCCCGGGGCGAGTACCAGATGCTGCGCCAGCTGCGCCGCCTGGACCAGCCGTGCGTCGAGCCGCTCGGCGTCGTCACGGGGCGGGTCGACGAGCACGGCGAACCGCTCGACGCCTGCCTGCTCACCCGGCACCTGCAGTTCTCGCTGCCCTACCGCGCCGTCTTCAGCCAGCACCTGCGCGCCGACACGGCGACCCGGCTGCTCGACGCCCTCGCCGTCCTCCTCGTGCGCCTGCACCTCATCGGCTTCTGGTGGGGCGACGTCTCGCTGTCGAACACGCTCTTCCGGCGCGACGCGGGGGCCTTCGCCGCCTACCTCGTCGACGCCGAGACCGGTGAGCTGCACAACGCGCTCACCCGTGGGCAGCGCGAGCACGACATCGACATCGCACGCGTCAACATCGCCGGCGAGCTCATGGACCTCGAGGCCTCGGGCGTGCTGCCCGAGGGGGTCGACCCCGTCGCGGTCTCGGAGCAGATCGTCACCCGCTACCACGCGCTGTGGGCCGAGCTCACCGAGGACGAGTGGTTCGACAGCGGGGACACGTGGCGGGTCGACCAGCGCGTGCGACGGCTCAACGCGCTCGGCTTCGACGTCGACGAGCTGTCCATCGCGACCGACCTCGACGGCACCCGGCTGCAGATCCAGCCCAAGGTCGTCGACGCCGGGCACCACAGCCGACGTCTGCTGCGCCTCACCGGTCTCGACGTCGAGGAGAACCAGGCCCGCCGCCTGCTCAACGACCTCGACAGCTACCGCGCCGGGACCGACCGCCAGGGCGAGGACGAGGAGATCGTCGCCCACGCGTGGCTCTCGCAGATCTACGAGCCGACGACCCGCGCCATCCCGGCGACGCTGCGCGGCAAGCTCGAGCCCGCCGAGCTCTTCCACGAGGTCCTCGAGCACCGGTGGTACCTCGCCGAGCGCCTCGGCCACGACGTGCCCATCGACGAGGCCGTCGCGGACTACCTGCGCGACGTCCTGCCCGGCAAGCCCGACGAGCGCGCCGTCCTCGGCACCGACACCCAGATGCTGCCCGTCACCACGAAGGAGAGCCCGTGAGCGACACCCCGCCGGTCCCGCCCCGCCCCGGGCAGCCGATCCCGGCGCCCGGTCTCGCCATGGCGATGGGCGACCCGGCCCAGGTCCCGGGCACGAAGGCCTACGTCGAGGCCCGTTTCGGTCGGCAGGCGACCTTCGTCGAGCGGATCCTGCCCTCGCTCCTCGACAGCCTCCTCACCCTCCCGGTCGTCCTCGTGCCGGTGCTCCTGGGCACCTGGCTCGTCGTCGCCGGCAGCCCCGACGAGGTGTCGTGCGGGAGCTACGACGGCACGTGCACGGTCCCGGGCACCGGCAACGGCGCGCTCGTCGCCCTCGGCGTCCTGGCCATGCTGCTCTCGGTCCTGCTCGCGCTCGCCTTCGAGCTGTGGAACCAGGCCTACCGCGTCTCGCGCACCGGCCAGAGCCTCGGCCGCAAGATCTGCGGCCTGCGGGTCGTCAACGCCCGCACCGGTGAGCTGCCGACCTTCGGGCAGGCCCTGCTCAAGGCGCTCGTCGCCGGCTTCGCCGGTCTCATCAGCGCCGTGTGGATGCTCTTCGACGACGAGGGCCGCACCCTCAGCGACAAGGTCGCCGACGCCGCGGTCCTTCGCACCCGCTGACTCCCCCTTCACCCCACCGGGGGGGTCAGGCGTCGGCGCGCCGCCGCGAGATCTCGTACATCGTCACGCCGACGGCCATGCCGGCGTTGAGCGACTCGACGGCGCTGCTCATCGGGATCGAGACGATCTGGTCGCACGTCTCGCGCACGAGACGCGACAGGCCCTTGCCCTCGCTGCCGACGACGACGACGAGAGGCTCGGTCGCCAGGGACAGGCCTGGCAGCTCGACGTCCCCGTCCATGTCGAGACCGACGACGAAGAAGCCGGCCTTGCGGTAGTCCTCGAGCGCGCGGGTGAGGTTGCTCGCCTGCGCGACGGGCACGCGCACCGCGGCGCCCGCGGAGGTCTTCCACGCGCTCGCGGTCATGCCGACCGAGCGACGGCTCGGCACGACGACGCCGTGCCCGCCGAAGGCGGCGACGGAGCGGATGATCGCCCCGAGGTTGCGTGGGTCGGTGATGCCGTCGAGGGCGACGACGAGCGGGGCATCGGTGCCGGCGACCTGGACGAAGTCGCTCGGGTGGGCGTACTCGTAGGGCGGCACCTGGATGGCCAGACCCTGGTGGGTCGCGCCGTCGGTGATGCGGTCGAGCTCGGTGCGCGGCGTCTCGAGGACGGGCAGACCGCGCGACGCGGCGATGGTCAGCGCCTCGCGGACCCGGTCGTCGCTCTCGACCCGGCCCGCGACGTACATCGTCGAGACCGGCACCTCGGCACGCAGCGCCTCGATGACGGGGTTACGACCGGCGACGATCTCGGACCCGCCGGACTTCTTGCGACCACCGCTGCCGGGCTTCGAGCGCGAGCTCGTGCGGTCGGGCTTCGTGTACGCCTTGTGGTTCGGGCGGTCCGATGCCTTGGGCGTCGGTCCCTTGCCCTCGAGACCCCGACGGCGCTGGCCGCCGGAGCCGACCTGGGCACCCTTCTTGGACCCGGTGCGGCGCACCGCGCCCCGGCGCTGGCTGTTGCCTGCCATCAGCTCTCCTTCTTCGCCAGGCTCCACCGGGCACCGCGGGCGGTGTCCTCGACGGTGATGCCGGCTGCGGTCAACGCGTCACGGATCTTGTCTGCGGTCTCGAAGTCGCGAGCGGCGCGAGCCTGCTCACGGGTCTCGACCTGCAGCTGGACGAGGGCGTCGAGGGCATCGACGAGCTCGTGGTCGGTGCTGCCCGCTCCACGGCCCCACGTGGCCGAGAGGGGGTTGAGCCCGAGGACGTCGGTCATCGCGACGACCGTGCGGGCGATGACGGCGGCCTCCTCGCGGTCGCCGTCGTCGAGGGCGATGTTGCCGCGGCGCACGTGCTCGTGCACGACGGCGAGCGCACCCGCGACGCCGAGGTCGTCGTCCATCGACGCCGCGAAGTCGGCGGGGATCGCGACGGTCGGGTCGGCCTCGAGGGTCGTCTCGTCGGGCAGCGCCCGGCGCAAGAAGCCCTCGATCCTCTCGACGGCGGCGCCGGCCTCCTCGAGCGAGCCCTCGTGGTACTCGATCATCGAGCGGTAGTGGGCGGCGGTGAGGAAGTAGCGGATCGTCAGCGGTGCGTACGTGCGGGTGAGCGCGGAGACCTCGAGCGCGTTGCCGAGGGACTTGCCCATCTTCTCGCCGCGCACCGTGACCCAGCCGTTGTGCAGCCAGTACTGGGCGAAGCCCAGCCCCGCCGCGTGCGACTGCGCCTGCTCGTTCTCGTGGTGCGGGAAGCGCAGGTCGATGCCGCCGCCGTGGATGTCGAAGGCGTCGCCGAGGTACTTGCGCGCCATCGCGGAGCACTCGAGGTGCCAGCCGGGACGACCCGCGCCGAAGGGGGTCGGCCAGCTCGCCGTCGCCGGCTCGTCGCTCTTCGCGCCCTTCCACAGCGCGAAGTCACGGGGGTCGCGCTTGCCCCGGGGGTCGGCGTCGTCGGCGGCGACCATGTCGTCGAGGGACTGGTTGGACAGCTGGCCGTACGTCGGCCAGCTGCGCACGTCGAAGTAGACGTCGCCGCTGCCGTCCTCGGCGGCGTACGCGTGGCCCGCCTCGACGAGCATCTCGACGAGGGTGACCATCTCGGTGATGTGACCGGTGGCGCGCGGCTCGTAGGTGGCCGGCAGGACGCCGAGGGTGTCGAGGGCCTCGGAGGTGAGGCGCTCGTTGCGGTAGGACAGCGCCCACCACTGCTCGTCGGAGTCCGCGGCGCGGCGCAGGATCTTGTCGTCGATGTCGGTGACGTTGCGCACGAGCGTGACGTCGTAGCCGTGGCCGCGCACGAGCCAGCGGCGCAGCACGTCGAAGGCGACGGCGAAGCGCAGGTGGCCGATGTGGGGGGCACCCTGGGTGGTCAGCCCGCAGATGTACATGCCGACGTGGCCAGGGGTGAGCGGCTCGAAGTCGCGCGGCTCGCGGGTCGCGGTGTCGTGCAGGCGAAGAGTCACCCGCGCAAGGCTACCGGCGGGTCGGGGCTGCCCCTGCCACTGCGGGGCAGGGGCAGCCCTGCTCACCCGGCGAGGGCGGCGGTGGCCGCCTCGCGGGCCTGGGCCGGGGAGGAGGCGGCGAGCGCGGCCCGGGCGGCTGACGCGCACTGCTCGCGCGACACCTGGGCGAGGCGGGCGCCGACGCCGGGCAGGGCCCCGCCGGCCATCGACAGCGAGGTGATGCCGAGACCGACGAGGACGACGGCGAGCGCCGGGTCCGCGGCGGCCTCGCCGCACACGCCGACCGGCTTGCCCGCCGCGGTACCCGCGGCGGCCGTCATCGCGACGAGGCGCAGGACTGCGGGCTGCCACGGGTCGGTGAGACCGGCGAGCGAGGGCGCCATGCGGTCGGCGGCCATCGTGTACTGCGAGAGGTCGTTCGTGCCGATCGAGAGGAAGTCGACGTGATCGAGGACCTGCTCGGCCTGCAGGGCGACGGAGGGCACCTCGACCATGACACCGGGCTTCATCCCGCGCTCGCGCACGAGAGCCGCGAAGTCGGCGGCCTCCTGCGGTGTGGCGATCATCGGGGCCATGACCCACGTGTCGGCGAGCGGACGGCCGACCTCGCCGGCCGCCTGCGCGAGGGCGTCGAGCTGACGGGTCATCATGCCGGCGTCGAGCTGGACGATCCGCGCACCGCGCACGCCGAGCGCCGGGTTGGGCTCGTCGGGCTGGGTCACGAAGGCCAGCGGCTTGTCCGAGCCCGCGTCGAGGGTGCGGGTGACGACCTTGCCGTCGGGGAAGGCACGCAGGACCCCGGCGTAGATCTTCGCCTGCTGCTCGACGGAGGGCTCGGTGTCCCGGCCGAGGAAGCACAGCTCGGTGCGGAAGAGGCCGACGCCCTCAGCCTGGCCGCGCGCGGCGACC
Source organism: Janibacter melonis (assembly GCF_003721155.3). Taxonomy (NCBI): domain Bacteria; kingdom Bacillati; phylum Actinomycetota; class Actinomycetes; order Micrococcales; family Intrasporangiaceae; genus Janibacter; species Janibacter melonis. Next base: position 2,074,979 of record NZ_CP044548.2, read on the forward strand.
GCGGCGGAGTCGCCGTCCTGGACGTTGGCGAGCAGGTCGACGCGCTGCCCGTCGCTCGTGGCGGCCGGGCCCCGCCACGCCCGGACCCGCTCCATCTCTTGCGCGGAGGCCTCGGCGCGGGAGCGCGCCAGGTCGGCGTCGGGCTCCACCTCGAGCAGACCGGTCTCGCCGTCGACGAGCACGTAGGACCCGTCGGCGACGACGTCGAGCCCGGAGGCGGCGACGACGCACGGGATGCCGCGCTGCCGCGCGATGATCGACGTGTGGCTCGTCGGCCCGCCGAGCGAGGTGACGAGCGCCTGGACGAGGGCCGGGTCGAGGTCGGCGGTGTCGGCCGGCGCGAGGTCCTCGGCGAGGAGGACGAAGGGGTGGTCGGGGTGGGGCACGCCCGGCTCGGGCAGCCCCTCGAGCTCGGCGACGACCCGCGAGCGGATGTCGCGCAGGTCGGTGGTGCGCTCGGCCATGACGCCTCCGAGCTTCTCGAAGAGGGCGACGAAGTGGTCGACGGCGCCGACGGTCGCGGCGGTGGCGTCCGCCCCCTTCGTCACGCGCTTGCGCGCCTCGGCGATCCAGCCCTTGTCGCGGGCGAGACCGGCGGTCGCGCTGAGCACCTCGGCGGCGACCCCGGTGACGCGCCCGGCGCGCTCCTCGAGCCGCGAGGCGACGGCGTCGGCGGCGGCGACGAGGCGCTCGACCTCGGCGTCGCGCTGCTCGGCGGGCACCTCCTCGGTGCGCACCGGCACCTCCGGCTGGGGCTTGGCCCACACGGCCCGGGCGTAGGCCACCCCGGGCACCACACCGGTGCCCTGGACGGCCGTGGGGCTCGTCGCGGTCTCGGACGTCGTCGTCATCTCGCCTCCGTGAGGTCACAGGTCGGCGCCGACGACGGCGCCGTTGAGGGTCGTGAGCCCGACCTTACTCCCCAACCCTTGACAAAGCCACACATACGGGCATACAAATCTCTATAAGTCCACATGAACGGGCACAACCGGTGACCGTTTCGGACTCTCGCCCGGGACATCCCCGGCCGCCGCACACGCAAGGAGGCGTCGTGTTCGCCGACGAACGTCAGCAGCTCATCGCCGACCTCGCCCGCCGGGACGGTCGAGTCGTCGTCACCGCGCTCGCGGCCGAGCTCGACGTCGCGCCCGAGACGGTGCGCCGCGACCTCGACGCCCTCGCCACCCAGGGCCTCGTGCGGCGGGTGCACGGCGGCGCCGTCCCCGTCGACGAGACCTCCGGCCGCGAGGCGAGCGTCGACCACCGCGCCGAGGTCAGCTCGGAGGCCAAGGCCCGTATCGGCCAGGCCGCCCTCGCGCTCATCCCGCAGGGGCGCACCTCGATCGTCCTCGACGCCGGCACGACGACCGCCCAGCTGGCCGCCGCGCTCCCGCCCCGCCCCGAGCTGCTCGTCGTCACCAACTCCGTGCCGATCTCCGCCCAGCTCGCGAGCGACCACCCGGGCGAGGTCCACCTCCTCGGTGGCCGCGTCCGTGGGGTCACCCAGGCGACCGTCGGCGAGACCGGGGTGCGCCAGCTGCAGCGCCTGCGCACCGACGTCGCCTTCCTCGGCTCCGACGGGCTGACCGTCGAGCACGGCCTGTCCACGCCCGACCAGAGCGAGGCCTCGGTCAAGCGGGCCATGCGATTGGCCGCGCGCACCGTCGTCGCCCTCGTCGACTCCTCGAAGGTCGGGCGCGAGCTGCTCTACTCCTTCGCCCGCCTGTCCGACGTCGACGTGCTCGTCACCGACCGCGACGTCGACGTCCGTACCGTCGCCGCACTCGAGCAGACCGGGATCGAGGTCGTCATCGCATGATCACCACCTTCACCGCCAACCCCAGCGTCGACCGCTCGGCCGCCCTGCCCGGGCCGCTGTCGCGCGGCGCGGTCCTGCGCCTCGCCGAGGTCCACGACGAGCCGGGCGGCAAGGGCGTCAACGTCGCCCGCGTCGTGACGATGGCCGGTGTCGCGGCGACCGCGGTGCTGCCGGTCGGGTCCGAGGACCCGCTGCACCGGCTGCTCGACGCCGCGGGCGTCGGGTACGCCGAGCACCGCACCGCCCACCCGGTGCGCACCAACCTCACGATCACCGAGCCCGACGGCACGACGACGAAGCTCAACGAGCCGGGCGCCCCCCTTCGCGCCGAGGACGTCGCGGCCCTCGAGACCCTCCTGCTCGAGCGCACGACTGGGTCCCGCTGGGCCGCCCTGTGCGGCTCGCTGCCCCCCGGCGCCCCCACCGACTGGTACGCCCGGCTCGTGCCGCAGCTGCGCGCGGCCGGCGTCTCCGTCGCCGTCGACACCTCCGACGCCCCCCTCCTCGCGCTCGCCGAGGCCGGCCCGCAGGCCGCCCCCGACCTGCTCAAGCCCAACGCCGAGGAGCTCACGCAGCTCGGCGGGGGCGACCCCGAGGAGCTCGAGGCCGCGGCGGCAGCCGGCGACCTGCGCCCAACCGTCGTCTCCGCCCGCCGGCTCCTCGAGAGGGGCGTGGGTGCCGTCCTCACCACGCTCGGCGGCTCCGGCGCCGTCCTCGTCACCGCCGAGGGCGCCTGGTTCGGCCGGGCCCCGAAGATCACGGTCCGCAGCACCGTCGGCGCGGGCGACTCCGCCCTCTCCGGCTACCTCCTCGGCTCCCTGCGGGGCCTGCCCGAGCGCGACCGCGTCGCGCTCGCCGTCGCCTACGGCTCGGCCGCCGCGCAGCTGCCCGGTACCGGCCTGCCCGGCCCCGACCACGTCGACCCCGCCGGGGTCGAGACCTCCGACATCCACCTCTGACACCCGCTCCGCCCGGGGCACCACTCATGGAAGGCCAGTCATGACAACGCCGTCACCAGACCTCATCACCACGGACCTCGTCCGCCTCGACCAGCCCCTCGGGGCGAGCAAGGACGAGGTCATCGCCGCTCTCGCCGGCCTCGTCGCCGACGCCGGCCGCGCCACCTCGACCGAGGGGCTCGTCGCCGACGCGATGGCCCGCGAGGAGAAGTCGGCCACCGGTCTGCCGGGCGGCATCGCGATCCCGCACTGCCGCTCCGCCGCGGTGACGCAGGGCTCGCTCGCCTTCGCCCGGCTCTCTCCCCCCGTCGACTTCGGCGCGAAGGACGGCCCCGCCGACCTCGTCTTCCTCATCGCCGCGCCCGAGGGCGGGGGCAGCGACCACATGAAGCTGCTCACCAAGCTCGCCCGCGCGATGGTCAAGAAGGACTTCGTCGCCTCGCTGCGCGCCGCCGGCAGCGACGCCGAGGTCGTCGCGCTCGTCGAGGGCGTCGTCAGCCCGGCCCCCGAAGGGGGGTCCGCCCCCGCGTCGAGCACGACGGGGAGCACCACGGCCGGTGCGGCCGCCGCAGCCCCTGCCGCGGCGGCCGTCACCTCCGCCGAGCCGGTCCGCCGCCGCTCGGTCGTCGCCGTGACCGCCTGCCCGACGGGCATCGCGCACACCTACATGGCTGCCGACTACCTCGTCGCCTCCGGCCAGGAGAAGGGCATCGACGTCCACGTCGAGCCCCAGGGCAGCTCGGTCACCGACCCCCTCTCGGCGGAGCAGATCGCCGCCGCCGACGCCGTGATCTTCGCGACCGACGTGGGCGTCAAGGGCCGCGAGCGCTTCGCCGGCAAGCCGGTCGTCGAGTCGGGCGTCAAGCGGGCCATCAACGAGCCCGGTGTCATGCTCGACGAGGCCGTCGCGGCCGCCGACAACCCCTCCGCCCCGCGCGTCGCCGCGGCGAGCGGCAGCGGGGACGAGGTCGTCGGGTCCACTGGCCGCCAGCTCGGCTGGGGCAAGCGCATCCAGCAGGCGCTCATGACCGGTGTCAGCTACATGATCCCCTTCGTCGCGGCGGGCGGTCTGCTCATCGCGCTCGGCTTCCTCTTCGGCGGCTATGACATCACCGGCACCGCCGGCGACATCGTCTCCGGCAACAGCCTGACCAACCTGCCGGCCGCCGGCGAGCACGCCCTCTTCGGGTCGGCGCTCATGACCTACATCGGCGCGGTCCTCTTCACCCTCGGCGGGCTCGCCTTCGGCTTCCTCGTCCCGGCCCTGGCCGGCTACATCGCCTTCGGCCTGGCCGACCGGCCCGGCATCGCCCCCGGCTTCGTGGCCGGCGCCGTCGCCGTCGCCACGGGCGCGGGCTTCATCGGCGGTCTCGTCGGCGGTCTGCTCGCCGGTCTCGTCGCGTACTGGTTCACGACGCTGCGGCCGCCGCGCTGGCTCGCCGGGCTCATGCCGGTCGTCATCATCCCGCTGGCCACCTCGCTCGTCGTCGGCGGCCTCATGTACCTCTTCCTCGCCCGTCCGCTCGCGGCGATCACCGAGGGCCTCACCGACACGCTCAACGGCATGACCGGCAGCTCGCTGGCCGTCCTCGGCATCGTCCTGGGCCTGATGATGTGCTTCGACCTCGGCGGTCCGGTCAACAAGGCGGCTTACCTCTTCGCCACGACCGGTCTCGACCCCGACAACCCCGCCTCGCTGAAGATCATGGCTGCCGTCATGGCCGCTGGCATGGTCCCCCCGATCGCCCTGGCGCTCGCGACGACGATCCGCCCGGCCCTCTTCAGCAAGCAGGAGAAGGAGAACGGTCGCGCGGCCTGGCTGCTCGGCGCGTCCTTCATCTCCGAGGGGGCCATCCCCTTCGCCGCGGCCGACCCGCTGCGCGTCATCCCCTCGATGATGCTCGGCGGCGCCGTCACCGGCGCGCTGTCGATGATCTTCGGCGCGGCCTCCCGCGCCCCGCACGGCGGGATCTTCGTCTTCTTCGCCATCGACCGCTTCCTGCTCTTCGCCCTGGCCATCGCCATCGGTACGGTCGTGGCATGCGTGAGCGTGCTCGCGCTCAAGCAGGTCTGGAAGCGCGGCCAGCCGGCCGCGTCGAGCACCACCCCCGAGCCCGCGACCGCCGCGGCCTGACCCCCGAGGAGACACCACATGCCCAGCACGAAGGTCGTCGTCGGCTCCGCCGTCGGACTGCACGCCCGCCCCGCCGGGATCATCGCCGAGCGGGCCGAGGCCCTCGACGCCGAGGTCACCCTCGCGGTCGACGGCGAGGAGCCGGTGGACGCCGCCTCCGCGCTGCTCATCATGACCCTGGGTGCCGAGAAGGGCACCGAGGTCACCGTCGAGTCCGACAGCCAGGAGGCCGTCGACGTCATCGCCGACCTCGTGCGTCAGGATCTCGACGCGGAGTGACCCCGCACGACGAAGGCCCCCGCACCACCGGTGCGGGGGCCTTCGTCATGTGCCGGTGCTGGTCGAGGTGCGACGGGCGGCTTCGCTGGTCGAGGCGCGACGGGCGCCCGGGCAGCTTCGCTGGTCGAGGTGCGACGGGCGCTCTGCGCCCGAGCCTCGAGACCACCGCCACGCCCGACGGCGATACCTGCACCTGGCACGGGGTATGTCGCGTACCAGGTGCACGCATCGACGTCAGGCACCGGGCGGACGTGCGCCGGTGGTCTCGAGGCTCCTTCGTCGCACCTCGACCAGCGAAGAAGGCGACCTCTTCGTCGCACCTCGACCAGCGAAGAAGGCGACTTCTTCGTCGCACCTCGACCAAGACGAAGGCGACCCCGCCGTCGCACCCCAACCGGCGAAGGGGGCTACTCGCCCCAGCTGTCGCGGCCCGCCGCCTCGGCGCCGATCGTCGTGGAGTCGCCGTGACCGGTGAGGACGACGGTCTCGTCGGGCAGGGTGAGCAGGCGTTCGGTGATGGACTCGACGATGGTCCCGAAGTCGGAGAACGAGCGCCCCGTCGCCCCGGGACCGCCGTTGAAGAGCGTGTCACCCGAGACGAGCAGCCCGAGGGCCGGCAGGTAGAGGCAGCACGCGCCGGGCGAGTGCCCCGGGGTGTGGATGACGTGCATCTCGAGGTCGCCGACGACGATCACCTGCCCGTCGGACAGGTCGGCGTCGGGCACGCGCTGCGGGTAGGTCATCTCCCACAGCTCGCGCTCCTTCGGGTGCACCCAGATCGGCGCCCCGAGCGCCTCGGCGAGCTCGACGGCGACGTCGACGTGGTCGTTGTGCGCGTGGGTGCAGATGATCGCGTCGAGCGTACGGTCGCCGACGGCGTCGCGGATCGGCCCGGCCTGGTGGCCGGCGTCGACGACGACGCACTGCTCGTCGTCGCCGATGACCCACACGTTGTTCTCGACCTCCCACGAGCCCCCGTCGAGCTCGAAGGTCCCCGAGGTGAGGACCCGCTCGACGCGGACCCCCATCGGCGAGGTGGGCAGCTGCTGCTCGGCCATCAGATCGTCACCACCGAGCGCAGGACCTCGCCGGAGTGCATCTTGGCGAAGGCGGCCTCGACGTCCTCGATCCCGATCCGCTCGGTGACGAAGGCGTCGAGGTCGAAGCGTCCCTGGCGGTAGAGGTCGACGAGCATCGGGAAGTCGCGGCTGGGCAGGCAGTCGCCGTACCAGCTCGACTTCAGCGCGCCGCCGCGCCCGAAGATCTCGATGAGGGGCAGCGTGACCTCGAGGTCGGGCGTCGGGACGCCGACGAGGACGACGGTGCCGGCGAGGTCGCGCGCGTAGAAGGCCTGCTCGTAGGTCTCGGGACGGCCCACCGCCTCGACGACGACGTCGGCGCCGAAGCCGCCGGTGAGCTCGCGGATCCGCGCGACGACGTCCTCGTCCTTGCCGTTGACGGTGTGGGTCGCGCCGAAGCCCTTGGCGGTCTCGAGCTTCCGGTCGTCGACGTCGACGGCGATGATCGTCGTCGCACCGGCGACGTGCGCGCCGGCGATGGCCGCGTCGCCGACACCGCCGCAGCCGATGACCGCGACGGAGTCGCCGCGGGTCACGCCACCGGTGTTGACGGCCGCGCCGAAGCCGGCCATGACACCGCAGCCGAGCAGGCCCACGGCTGCCGCGTCGGCGTCGGGGTCGACCTTCGTGCACTGGCCGGCGGCGACGAGCGTCTTCTCGGCGAAGGCCCCGATCCCGAGCGCCGGGGTGAGCTCCTCGCCGGTCTCGGCGATGGTCATCTTCTGCTCGGCGTTGTGCGTCGCGAAGCAGTACCAGGGCTGGCCCTTGGCGCAGGCGCGGCACTGCCCGCAGACGGCGCGCCAGTTGAGGACGACGAAGTCGCCGGGCGCGACCTCGGTGACCCCGTCGCCGACGGCCTCGACGACACCGGCGGCCTCGTGGCCGAGGAGGAAGGGGAACTCGTCGTTGATCCCCCCTTCGCGGTAGTGGAGGTCGGTGTGGCAGACCCCGCACGACTGGATCGCGACCACCGCCTCCCCCGGTCCGGGGTCGGGCACGACGATGTCGACGAGCTCGACGTCGGCCCCCTTCGTGCGGGCGATGACGGCCTTGACGGTCTGCGGCATGTGGACTCCTTGCTCGAGCGGGTGGTCTGCCCCCATCTTGTCGCGAAGGGGGTGGCCACGGGCGGGCGGGTTCGACCCCGTCGCCGGACCGGCGGGCACGGCCCGCCCCCGCGGCCTACGATCGCGGCCATGGGCATCCACCTCCACGAGATCACGCGCTGGTTCATGTGGTCCGCGCCGTTCCTGCTGCTCGGGGCGGGCATGATCGCCGTGGCGCTCATGCGCCGCGACTCCGGCCGGTGGTGGCAGCTGCTCGCCGGCGCCGGCGTGATGATGCTCGTCTCGCAGATGTGGCAGGTGATCTCCGTCCTCGCGACCCCGCGCCTATACCGGACGGGCCTGCCGTGGTGGATCCTCTCGGCCCCCCAGACGATCCTCACGCTCGTGACCTTCGGCCTGCTGCTCGGCGCCGTCCTCGTCGACCGGCCCCGCGCGGCGGGCACCACCAGGGCCCCCGGCGCCGTCCCGCCCCCGCCCCGTGCCTGAGCGCCGCGTCCTCGTCGTCGAGCACCAGCAGTCCTGCCCGCCGGCCCTCGTCGGTCGGTGGCTCGAGGACGCCGGTGCCACGCTCGACGTCGTGCGCCCCTACCTCGGCGAGAGCGTGCCGGACACGCTCACCCACGACGGCCTGCTCGTCCTCGGCGGGTCGATGGGGGCCGAGCAGGACGACCGCGCGCCTTGGCTGCCCGCGGTCCGAGCGCTCATCCGTGACCACGCAGAGGCGGGGCGACCGGTCCTCGGCATCTGCCTGGGCCACCAGCTCGCCGCGGTGGCCCTCGGCGGCGAGGTGACCCGCAACCCCCTCGGCCAGACCGTCGGGGCGCGCGCGGTGACCCGGGTGCTCGCCGACGACCCGCTCGGCGCGGCGCTGCCGGAGGACTGCCACGTGCCGCAGTGGAACGACGACACCGTCGTCGCCCTGCCGCCCGGCGCGAGCGTCGTGGCCGTCAACGACCGCGCCGACGTGCTCCTCGCCCGGCTCGCGGGCTCGGTCTGGGGCATCCAGGGCCACCCCGAGGCGACGAAGGAGGTCGTCGAGGTCTGGGCGCGCACGGACCTGGCCGAAGGGGGCCTGACCGGCGCCTCGGAGGACGAGCTGCCCGCCGTGCTCGAGGAGGTCGCCCGTCGCCAGCCCGAGACGGACGCGGCCTGGCAGCCCGTCGTCGCGGCCTGGGCGGGCCTGCTCGGCCCGCGCTGATCCTCAGAGCGGGATCGGCAGCGGGAGGTCCTGCTCGACGACGGTGCGCTCGTCCTCGACCGTCCCGTCGGTCGCGACCGTGAGGACGTGCCGCACGAGGTCGCGGTCCTCGGTGGACCAGCGCTGGGTGCGCCAGCCGCCGTCGAGCGCCGTCACCGACCGGTCGGCGACGTCCGCGCCGTGCTCGCGCTGCAGCTCCTGCGCCTGGTCCGCGGCGCCGGAGGGCAGGTCGAGGTCGTCGATCGAGTCGAGCAGCCTGGCCCCCCCGGTGGTCGGGCGCAGCGCCGCAGAGTACGCGTCGGCGACCTGGGTCGCCGTCTCCTCGTCCGCGACGGTGACGCCCTTGACGACCTCGGCCCAGCGCTCGGGGTGACCCGACAGGACGACGCCGCGCGGCTCCCCTTCGCGCGTCACCGCGACGACCTGCAGCCGGTGACGCGCCTCGAGCTGGATGACGAACCACCGGTCGGTGAAGGGGGTCGCGATCGGGCGCGGCCTCGTCTCGTCGGAGCGGGCGAGAGAGGCGACCGAGGGGTCGCTGCTCTCGAAGGCCTCGACCGTGCGCTCCTGCATCATCTGCGTGCCCTCCGTGCTCGTGTCCTGTCCACCGCACCCTGCCAGCAGCCCGCCCGCGACGACGAGCGCCGCGACCCGGCGGCTCACCACCAGGGCCACCAGTCGTGCCGGTCGTCCCAGTCCTCGCGGTGCCGGTCGTAGTAGTTCTGGCCGTCAGTGGACTGCGAGTAGTTGACGCTGGGGTGCTCGCCGCGGAACATCAGCTCGATCTCGTCGTGCCCGGCCTGCGCGGCCTCCTCCTGCGAGGCCCCGCCGGCCAGGGCCGCGTCGTAGGCGTCGCGCCAGGCCTGCTCGTCCGCGCCGACCGGCACGTCGATGCCCTCCCGGCGAGCCTCCTCGTTCCACGTCCACCGGTCGACCTGACCCTCGATCTCCTCGTCGACCTGCGACTGCACGTACTCGTCACGGTCGTCGTGGCTGATCTCGAGACCCTCGTCGCGAGCGTCCCACTGCGCGTGGTTGGCCTCGTGGATGAGCGTGTCCGGGGTGTCGTTGTACTGCCGCTCGTCCTCCGGCAGGCTCGGGTCGTCGACGCCGAAGGTGATGGAGTTCGAGCCCGGGTCGTACCAGGCGCCGGCCTCGCCGTCGTCGTAGCGGATCTCGATGTCGTTGATCCGCAGCCACTCGAGCATCTCGCGCCCCGAGGGCGTGGCCATGAGGTCGCGGGCGAGCTGGGAGTCCGGGTCCAGACCGTCGGGCATCTCGACGTCGGGACCGGGGTCCCCGTCGGTCTCGTAGTCGGCCTCGTCCTTGCGGTCCCACCACCAGCGGTTGTCGCGAGCGTCGTTGTTGTCGGCCCGGGCGTCGCCACCGGGGCCGCCGGTGTCCTGGGCCCGGGGGCCGCCGCCGGTGCCCGCGCCCGCGCCACCGGCCCGCGCGCCCGACGCCTCGTCCTGCTGGTCGGCCTGGTCGACGAGCCGCGCGGCGAAGGCGATGAGGGCCTGCTGAGCGCCGTCGAGACGGCCCTGCGAGTCGCGCGCCGCCTGGAGCAGGTACGCGGAGTCCGGGCCCTGCCAGCCGACGTCGAGCACCCCGGCCGAGTGCGCGATGACCTGCCCGCAGTCACCGATCCGGCGTCCGGACTCGACGAGCTGGCGGGCCACCTCCCGCATCTGCTGCGGGTCACCACCGTGAGTGAGGCTCATCGCGCCGCGCACCTCCCCTGTCGTCGCGGTCCCGGCCGATGCTAGCCAGACCCGACGGCGGCGCCCATGGGGAGGACTACCCGCTGACGACGAGAGCCGTCGCGATCGCGGCGGCGCCCTCGCCCCGGCCGGTGAGCCCGAGCCCGTCGGTCGTCGTGCCGGCGAGCGAGACCGGCGCACCGCACGCGTCGCTCATCGCCCGCTGCGCCTCGTCGCGCCGGGAGCCGATCTTCGGGCGGTTGCCGACGACCTGCACGGCGACGTTGCCGATCTCGAAGCCCGCCTCGCGCACGAGACGCGCCGCCTCGGCGAGCAGGGTGAGCCCGGAGGCGCCCGCGAGCTCGGGCCGGTCGGTGCCGAAGTGCGCGCCGAGGTCACCGATGCCGGCAGCGGAGAAGAGGGCGTCGCAGGCGGCGTGGCAGGCGACGTCGGCGTCGGAGTGGCCCTCGAGGCCGGTCTCGCCCGGCCACAGCAGCCCGCCCACCCACAGCTCCCGCCCGCTCGCGGGGTCGGCGAGGGCGTGGACGTCGACACCGATGCCGGTGCGGGGCAGCGCAGTCATGGCGCCAGTCTCCCCCAGCCCGGGCACAACCAGGCGGGGGCCGGTGTTGCACCCGACGTGCAGATCTGGGAGTCGGTCGTCATCGGCGCGGGGCAGGCGGGCCTGTCGACGTCCTACCACCTGCGCCGGCTCGGCGTGGAGCACGTCGTCCTCGACGCCGACGAGCGTCCCGGTGGCGCCTGGCAGCACCGCTGGGACTCGCTGACGATGGACGACGTGCACGGCGTCGCCGACCTGCCCGACGCCCCCGCCCCGGGCCGCGGCGACGAGCCGGCCAACCAGGTCATCGCCTCGTGGTTCGACGAGTACGAGCAGGCCCAGGAGCTGCCGGTGCTGCGCCCCGTGCGGGTCGACGCCGTCACCGACGAGGACGGGCTGCTCGTCGTGCGCTCGGGCGGACGCTCGTGGACCAGCCGCACGCTCGTCAACGCGACGGGGACGTGGACCCACCCCTTCGTCCCGACCTACCCGGGTCAGCGCGACTTCGCCGGCGAGCAGTGGCACACCGTGTCCTACCCGGGCCGCGAGCACTTCGCGGGCATGCGCGTGCTCGTCGTCGGGGCGGGCGCCTCGGCCGTGCAGCTCATCGGCGAGATCGCGACCGTCGCGGACGTCGTGTGGGCGACCCGGCGGCCGCCGCGGTGGTCCGGCGGGGACTTCTCCGGGCGCGCGGCGATCACCGCGGTCCAGGAGCGGCTCGATGCCGGGCTCCCCCCGGCGAGCGTCGTGAGCGTCACCGGTCTGCACCTGCGCCCGCAGGAGGAGGCAGCCGCCCGCACGGGGGTCTACGACCGGCGTCTGCCGATCTTCGAGCGGCTGGAGCGCGACGGGGCGCGCTGGGCCGACGGGCGGCTCGAGCGGGTGGACGCCATCGTGTGGGCGACCGGCTTCCGGCCGGCCCTGCGCCACCTCGCGCCGCTCGGCCTGCGAGGCCCGAGGGGAGGGATCCCCCTTCGCCGGGGCGGGTCCGACGTGCAGACGACGGTGACGAGCGTGCTCGACCCCCGCGTGCAGCTCGTCGGGTACGGGCCGTCCGCGAGCACCATCGGCGGCAACCGGGCCGGTCGCGCCGCGGCACGGGCGGTCCGGGACCGGCTCGACGCCGAGCTGACGGAGGTCAGCGCCCCTCGACGAGCCAGCGCTCGACCCGCCGCAGGTCCTCGACCGTCGTCACCTTGAGGGCCCGCTCGTCGCCCTCGACGACGAGCACCTCGTGACCGAGCGCCTCGACGAGCGCGGCGTCGTCGGTGGCCTGGACCCCTGTGGCGTGCGCCGCCCGCAGGAGGTCGGCGCGGAAGCCCTGCGGCGTCTGCACGGCCCGCAGGCTCGCGCGGGCCGGGGTCGCGGTGATCGCCCCGCACTCGTCGACGACCTTGATCGTGTCGACGACGGCGAGACCCGGGACGGCGCCGGCAGCCCCCGCCCGCACCGCGGCGGTCACCCGCTCGAAGAGAGAGGCCGGGGCGAGGCAGCGCGCCGCGTCGTGGACGAGCACGACGTCGAGACCCGGCGGCAGCGCCGCGAGCCCGGCGGCGACGGAGTCGGTGCGCTCGGCCCCACCGGGCACGACGGTGAGGACGGCCTGGGTGCGCACGCGGGCCACGACCCCTTCGGCCTGCGCGAGGTGGTCGGCCGGGGCGACGACGACGACGTGCCCCGCGCCCGAGCCGGTCGCCCCGACGAGCGCGTGCTCGAGCAGGGTCGCGCCGGCGACCTCGACGAGCGCCTTGGGGCGGTCCGCGCCGAGGCGGGTGCCAGAGCCCGCCGCCACGACGACGACGCCCGCACCGTCATCGGTGCGGGCGTCGTGCGTGACGTGCTGCGTCAGCATGCGTCGTGGATCAGGACGCGAGGACCTCGTCGAGCATGACCTCTGCCCGGTCCTCGTCGGTCTTCTCCGCGAGCGCGAGCTCGGAGACGAGGATCTGCCGCGCCTTGGCGAGCATCCGCTTCTCGCCCGCGGACAGGCCGCGGTCCTTCTCGCGGCGCCACAGGTCGCGGACGACCTCCGCCACCTTGATGACGTCGCCGGAGGCGAGCTTCTCGAGGTTGGCCTTGTAGCGGCGCGACCAGTTGGTCGGCTCCTCGGCGTGCGGCGTGCGCAGGACCTGGAAGACCTTGTCCAGACCCTCCTTGCCGACGACGTCGCGGACACCCACGAGGTCGCAGTTCTCCGCCGGGACCTCGATCGTCAGGTCGCCCTGGGCGACCTTGAGCTTGAGGTACTGCTTCTCGACACCCTTGATGGAACGGGTCTTGATCTCTTCGATCAGTGCGGCCCCGTGGTGGGGGTACACGACCGTCTCGCCGACCTTGAAAACCATATGGAGGAAACCCCTTTCGCGACCCTCAGGATATCACGGCGTGTCGCTTGACTCCTGGGCTCACGAGATCGACGGGCCCCCTGGGCGCCCTGCTGCGGGCGATCCGGCGGCCGGTACGCTGTGCCTCGTGAAGCCTTCCCAGACCACGCGTGCACGCGCGGGTGCAGCCGCGCTCCTGGCCGTCGCTGCGACCACCGGGTGCAGCTACACCTCCCCCTTCCAGACCGACGAGACGATGTCGCTGGGCGACGGCGTGCCCGTCGACGTCGGCGACCTCGAGCTGCGCAACCTCGTCGTCGTGAGCGGCGAGGAGGGCGGCGAGGGCACCCTCACGGGCACGGCGGTCAACACCGGGTCGAAGGACGTCCAGCTGCAGGTCGCGGTCGCCGACGGCGGCGAGCCCGTCACCGCGGACGTGCCCCCGGGCGAGGTCGTCCTGCTCGGCGAGGGCTCCGACGCCGTCAAGCTCTCGAAGGTCCCCGCACCCCCCGGCGCGATGGCCGAGATGACCGTGGCCACCGGCTCCTCCGACGTCACCCCGGTGAGCGTGCCCGTGCTGCCCCCCACCGGCTACTACGAGGAGTTCGCTCCCCCCGGCTACACCCCGCCGGCCGAGCCGTCGGAGTCCGAGACGGAGTCCGAGGAGCACTGAGCTTCGTAGGGCACTGAACCTCGTAGGGCACTGAGCCTCGAGGTGCACGCATGACGAAGGGGGCCGGGTCACCGGCCCCCTTCGTCGTCCCCTGGGGGTGTCAGCCCTCGAACTTGTAGCCCAGGCCGCGCACCGTGATGATGTGCACCGGGTGGCCGGGGTCGGGCTCGATCTTCGCGCGCAGGCGCTTGATGTGGACGTCGAGGGTCTTCGTGTCCCCGACGTAGTCGCTGCCCCACACGCGGTCGATGAGCTGCACACGGGTGAGCACCCGCCCGACGTTGCGCAGGAGCATCTCGAGCAGCTCGAACTCCTTGAGCGGGAGCGGGGTGGGGGTGCCGTCGATCGAGACGACGTGGCGCTCGACGTCCATGCGCACTGGCCCGCCCTCGACGGTCGACGGCAGCAGCTCCTCGGGCTCGGCGTTGCGCCGCAGGACGGCCTTGATCCGGGCGAGCAGCTCGCGCGAGCTGTACGGCTTGGTCACGTAGTCGTCGGCGCCGATCTCGAGACCGACGACCTTGTCGATCTCGCCGTCCTTCGCGGTGAGCATGATGACCGGCACGTTCGAGCGCTGCCGGATCGAGCGGCACACGTCGATGCCGGACAGCCCGGGGAGCATGAGGTCGAGCAGGACGAGGTCGGCGCCGTTGCTGTCGAAGGCGACGAGCGCGGCGGGGCCGTTGTCGACCACCTCGACGTCGTAGCCCTCCTTGCTCAGCAGGTAGGACAGCGGGTCCGAGAAGGAGATCTCGTCCTCGACCACGAGGATGCGGGTCATCGTGCGGTTTCCCTTTCGTGCGGCTCTCGCTCGGCGGCGAGAGTCTCCTGTGCGGCGGGCAGGCGGATGGTGAAGGTCGAGCCGTGACCGCCCGAGCTCCAGACGGAGACGTCGCCCCCGTGGTTGGCGCAGATGTGCTTGACGATCGACAGCCCGAGGCCGGTGCCCCCGGTGGCGCGGCTGCGCGCGGCGTCGATGCGGTAGAAGCGCTCGAAGATGCGGCCCTGCTCCTCGGCCGGGATGCCCGGGCCCTGGTCGGAGACGGCGATCTCCACCCGGTCGCCGACGAGGCGCGCGCCGACCCCGACCCGGGTGCCCTCTCCCGAGTACGCGACGGCGTTGCCGACGAGGTTGCGCACCGCGGTGACGAGCAGGGTGTGGTCGCCGAGCACGTAGAGGTCGTCCGCGCACTTGTCGGCGAGGCTGACCCCCTTCGCGTTGGCCGCGACCCGCAGGTGGTCGAGGGCCTCGTCGACGACGTCCTCGACGTCCACGAGCTCGGGGTCGATGAGGACCTCCTGGGCCTGCAGGCGCGAGAGGTCGACGATCTCCTTGACGAGGGCCGAGAGGCGCTCGGCCTCGACCTGCATCCGGCTGGCGAAGCGGCGCACGGCGACGGGGTCCTCGGCGGCGTCGAGGACGGCCTCGGCGAGCAGGGCGAGACCGCCGACGGGGGTCTTCAGCTCGTGCGAGACGTTGCCGACGAAGTCGCGGCGCACCTGCTCGACGCGGCGGGCCTGCGTCATGTCCTCGACGAGGAGCAGGACGTGCTTGTCGCCGAGGGGGGCGACCCGGGCGTGGACGAAGGTGCCGGCGCCGTGGGACTCCGCGCGCTGGTCGGCGCGGTGGAGCTCGAGCTCGACCTCGCGGATGACGCCGTCGGCGCGCACGGCCCCGGCGAGGTCGGACAGCGACGGGTGGGCCAGGCGGCCGTGCCGCACGAGCCCGTGGGCGACCGCGGCGGGCGAGTTGTTGACGACCCGGTTGTCGGCGTCGACGACGATGCCGCTCGAGCGCAGGACGGCGAGGACGTCGCCGACGCCCGAGGGCAGCTCGGGCTCGGGGGCCGGCGGGGCCGACCGCTCGTGGTCGCTCCAGGCGATGCCCGCCCAGGCGAGACCGACGATGACGACACCGGCGAGGCCACCGAGAATTGCCGCTGTCGTCGGGTCCACGTCACCGAGAGTACGCGTCGGGGCGGGCACACTGAGGAGCGCACACGTCTCGGCTCCGGGGCGCTGGGTGTTGTTCACCTGCCCGCCAGCACGCGTTCACAGATCCCGGGCAGAGTGGCACGCTGATGCACCCGACGGGCCCCGCGCCCACCCGAGAAGGACACCATGCGCACTGTCTTCCACGACGAGCTCGCCCAGATCACCGAGGACCTCGTCGGCATGGCCCGGCTCGTCTCCTCGGCGGTCACGCAGGCGACGACCGCGCTGCTCGACGCCGACATCCAGACCGCCGAGCAGGTCATCGACGCCGACGAGGCGATCGACCTCAAGCGCAACGACCTCGACGCCCACGCCATCGACCTGCTCGCCCGTCAGGCGCCGGTCGCCACCGACCTGCGCACCATCGTCACCTCGATGCGCATGTCCGCCGACCTCGAGCGGATGGGCGACCTCGCCCGCCACGTGGCCAAGCTCGCCCGGCTGCGCCACCCCGAGCCGGCCGTGCCCACCGAGCTGCGCGAGATCGTCACCGACATGTCTCACGTGTGCGAGCGGATCGTCGCGAAGGTCGCCGACTGCCTGATCAGCCAGTCGATGGAGCTCGTCGACGAGATCCAGCTCGTCGACGACGAGCTCGACGAGCTGCACCGCCGGCTCTACGCCCACTTCGCCGACGGCCAGTGGACCCACGGCACCGAGGCGGCCGTCGACATGGCGCTGCTCGCCCGCTACTACGAGCGCTTCGGCGACCACGCCGTCTCGATCTCGCAGCGCGTGCGCTTCCTCGTCACCGGCCAGGAGGTCCACACCGACCTCGCGGACTGACGCAGGCCGCCGCACGACGAAGGGGTGGCCCCGGGATCTCCCGGGGCCACCCCTTCGCCATGGTGGGGTCAGGACGGCTCGACATGACAAACCCCGGCTTCGCACGAGTTTCTTACTCATGCGAAGCCGGGGTTTATCGGGTGACCCGAGAAACTGGTGACGGGTGGGGCGACCGGCGAAGGGGGTCAGCGGCCCTGGTTGGCGACCGCGGCGGCCTCGGCGGCGGCGGCCTCGGGGTCGAGGTAGCGGCCGGGACCCGTGGGCATGAGGTCGTCGCCCAGCTCGTAGACGAGCGGCATACCGGTGGGGATGTTCAGGCCCGCGATGTCCTCGTCGCTGATGCCGTCGAGGTGCTTGACGAGACCGCGCAGGCTGTTGCCGTGGGCGACGACGAGCACGGTGCGCCCGGCGCGCAGGTCCTCGGCGAGCGGGCCCTCCCAGTACGGCATGAAGCGCTCGATGACGTCCTTGAGGCACTCGGTGCGCGGCACGTCGATGCCGGCGTAGCGCGGGTCGTCGGTCTGCGCGTACTCGTCGTCGGGCTCGATCGGCGGCGGCGGGGTGTCGAAGCTGCGGCGCCACAGCATGAACTGCTCGTCGCCGTACTTCTCGCGGGTCGCGGCCTTGTCCAGCCCCTGCAGCGCGCCGTAGTGGCGCTCGTTGAGACGCCAGTCGCGGCGCACCAGGATCCAGTGCCGGTCGCACGCGTCGAGCGCGAGGTTGGCGGTGGTGATGGCCCGGCGCAGCACCGAGGTGTGCACGACGTCGGGCAGGATCCCCGACTCGGCGAGCAGCTGCCCGCCGCGCACGGCCTCCTCACGGCCGCGGTCGATGAGGTCGACGTCGACCCACCCGGTGAAGAGGTTCTTCTCGTTCCAGTCCGAGCGCCCGTGGCGCAGCAGGATCAGTGTCGGCATGACGCCCAGACTAGTCACCGGCCGTGGCGGGCGCCGGGTCGTCCGGGCGCTGCAGGACCGAGCGGAAGGCCTCGAGGTTGCGCAGCGACTCGCCGTTCTTGACCCGCCAGTCCCACTCCTTGCGCATCGAGGACAGGAAGCCCATGACGAGCAGCTCGTCGAAGGGGCCGTCGGCCGCCTCGAGGACGACGCCGAGCAGTCCGTCGAGGAGCTCGTCGTCGACGGAGCGAAGGGGGAGCCGCCCGGAGACGTAGACGTCGCCGGAGGAGTCGACCGAGTACGCGAGCCACGGCATGCGCAGGTTGCGGCGCAGCAGGTAGCGGTAGACCTGCTCGTGCCCCTCGTCGGGGTTGCGGATGACGAAGGCGGAGACCGATAACGCCCGCTCCCCGACGACGAGGGAGACGACGGTGCGCAGCTTGTGCTCGCCGGGCAGGGTGACGACGAACTCGCCGTCGCGCGCCCCGCGCTCCCACTCGACGTCGCCCCCGGCGAGGTAGGACTCGACGGCGGCGCGGGCCGCGGCCGTGTCGTCGCCGCGGTCCTGCGGGGTGGTACCTGGCGTGCTCATCGGGCCTCCTCGTGCCGCGCCTGGCGGGCGGCGGCGATCGCGTCCTCGTAGACGCCCACGAGGGCGTCGGTGGTGTGCTCCCAGCCCATCTGCGACGAGCGCTCGACCGCGCGCTCGCGCATCCGGCGGGCCCGGTCCGGGTCGTCGACGACCTCGAGGACGGCGTCGGCCCAGACCTCGGGGTCGTGCGAGTCGAGCAGGACGCCGCCGTCGCCGACGGCGTCGGGCAGCCCGCCGCGCCGGGCGGCGACGACGAGCGCCCCGCTGGCGGCGGCCTCGACGGCGACGAGGCCGAAGGACTCGTTGTACGAGGGCACCGCGACGACGTCGGCGGCCTGGAACCATCGCGCGAGATCGGGTCGGCTCACCGGCGGCGCGAGCCGCACGACGTCGCGCAGCCCCAGCTCGTCGACGAGGTCGCCGAGCCACGTGGGTGCCGACAGCCCGCTGCCCGACGCCCCGCCGAGCACGGCGACGACGAGCCGGTCGCGCAGGTCGGGGCGCTGCTCGGCGACGCGGGCGGCAGCGCGCACGAGCACGTCGGGCGCCTTGAGCGGCTGGATCCGGCCGACGAAGAGCAGGAGCACGGCGTCACGGGCAACCCCGACGTAGTCGCGGGCGGCGTCGCGGTCGCCGGGCACGAAGGTGCGCAGGTCGACCCCCGGGGGCACGACGGCGACGCGGGCGGGGTCGGCGTCGTAGAGCTCGACGAGCTGGCGGGCCTCGGTCTGCGTGTTCGCGACGAGCCGGTCGGCGATGGCCACGACCTGCGCCTCGCCGATCTCGCGACCCGGGGGCTCGAGGGCGTCTCCCTGCGCCGGGCTGGCGTTCTTCACCCGCGCCATCGTGTGCATGGTGTGCACGAGCGGGACCTGCCAGCGCTCCGCGGCGAGCCAGCCCACCTGACCCGAGAGCCAGTAGTGCGAGTGGACGACGTCGTAGTAGCCCTCCTCGCGCGCGGCGAGCTCGCGCATGAGGCCGGCGGTGAAGGCGCACAGCTGACCGGGCAGGTCCTCCTTGGCCAGGCCCTCGTACGGCCCGGCGAGGACGTGGCGGACGACGACGCCCGGCTCGACGTGGACGACGTCGTCGTCGGCCGCGGCGGTGCGCCGGGTGAAGATCTCGACCTCGACGCCGCGCCGGGCCAGCTCTCGGGCGGTCTCGAGGACGTAGACGTTCATCCCGCCCGCGTCGCCCGTGCCGGGCTGGGCGAGGGGCGAGGTGTGGACGCTGAGCATCGCGACGCGGTGCAGCTCGCTCACGACTCCTCCTCCGGCTCCGGCTCGGGCCGCGCCGAGCTCGTGACGCTGAGGTCGAGCACAGAGCCCCAGGCGTGCAGGTCGGTGTGGCCGCGGCGCCGCAGGTCGACCGCGCGGGCCACCCCTTCGGGCCCGAGGGCCTGGTCGGTGCGGCGGTCGCTCGTCATCACGGGGGTGGCCCGGCCGATGCCGGGCTCGACCCACCACGCACGACCGCGCAGCAGACGGTCGGGCAGGGCGGGCGGGTAGCCGAGCGAGCCGAGCTCCTCGGCGCCGTGGAGCACGACCGCGTCGGCGCCCTGGACGTCGACGTAGAGGCGCACCCAGCGGTCGTCGAAGGTCACGGTGATGACGGTCGGCAGCGAGCCCCCGTCGGAGGACAGCGTGCCGGTGTAGCGCGCGATGCCGGGCGAGACGCCGACCCGGTCGATGCGCAGGTCGGACACGGCGTCCTCGACGTCCTCGCGCGGCGAGTCGCCGGAGTCGTCGAGAGTGCCGCGCAGCGCCGAGACCGGGGACCCGCCCCGGACCGTGCGGTAGAGCACGTCGTCGCCGTCGGTGATCCGCAGGCCGCTCTGGTCGAGGGCGACGGCCCGGCCCTCGCCCAGGGTGATCACCCCGCCGACGCCGTCGGCGATCGTCAGCATGCCGGGCGTCACCGCCTGCACCCCGCTGTCCTTGCCGATGAGCGAGGGCACCCAGCCGATCGCGCCGAGCAGCGCGGCCCCGGCGAGCGAGGCGACGAGCGCGAGCATGCTCCAGCTGACCCGACGCTCCCTGACACGCACGAGGCCACCATAGGCGCCGCCTACCCTGGTCCCGTGCCCAGCCAGCGCCCCGTCGGGTCCCCCACGCGCGGCACGACGGCACCGAACAGGCTGCGCCGGGCCGACCGCTGGCTCGTCGGCACCCAGGCGCCGCGCATCCGGCTGGGCGACGACCCTCCCGTCATGGTCGACCTCGGCTACGGCCGGCTCGGCACGACGACGCGCGAGTGGGCCGACCGTCTGGCCGCGGTGCGCGACGACCTCGACGTCGTCGGCGTCGAGATCTCGCCCGATCGCGTCGCCGCGGCCCAGCCGCTCGCCCGGCCCGGTCTGCGCTTCGTCCTCGGCGGCTTCGAGGTGCCGACCCCGCCCGCGCGCGTCATCCGCGCCTTCAACGTCCTGCGCCAGTACGACGAGGGCGAGGTCGCCCAGGCCTGGGCCGGGCTGCAGGCGGCCCTCGACGAGCACGGGGTCGTCGTCGACGGCACGTGCAGCGAGCTCGGCCGGCTCGGCGCGTGGGTGATGCTCGACCGCGAGGGACCGCGCAGCCTCACCCTCTCGTGGCGGCTGCGCGACCTCGACCTCGACGCGACGCCCCCGTCGGTCGTCGCCGAGCGCCTGCCGAAGGCGCTCATCCACCGCAACGTGCCCGGCGAAGGGGTCCACGACCTGCTGCGCGACCTCGACGACGCGTGGGCGCGCACCGCCGGCTGGGCGACGTACGGCGCCAGGGCGCACGCGGTCGAGGCCTTCGGGCTGCTCGCCCGGCGCTGGCCCTTGCTCGACGGGCCGCGGCGCTGGCGGCTCGGCGAGCTCACGCTCGCATGGGAGCCGGTCGCGCCGGCGTCACCAGCGTGAGCGCCCGCTGCCCCGTCCCATGACCTGGTCGATGGCCGGCTTGACGTCGGCGAGGTAGACCCCGGCCGCGACGACGCCGATGAGCCCGAAGAGACCCAGGCCGCCGAAGGTGGCGACCCCGAGGAGGACCGCGACGGCGAGGATGCCCAGCCAGATCGGCTTGGTCTGCTTGCCGGCCGCGACGAAGGCGTCGGCGCGCTGCGTCGCCGCGTGGACGAGCGCGTAGACCTCGATGGCGACGGCGATCACGCCGAGGCCCATGACGACGAGCCCCTGGATCATCGCGACGGTGTTCATGCGGGCGAGCCTACGGGGGGCACGTCCACGACGATGGTCACGGGGCCGTCCCCGACGAGCGCGACCTCCATCATCGCGCCGAAGCGACCGGTCGCGACGCCGATCCCGCGCTCGCGCAGGCCGTCCGCGACGGCCGCGACCACCGGCTCGGCCACCGGGCCGGGCGCGGCGGCGCCCCACGACGGCCGCCGCCCCTTGCGCACGTCGGCGTGGAGGGTGAACTGGCTGACGACGAGGACCTCGCCGCCGGTCTCCTCGACCGAACGCTCTCCCCCTTCGCCCTCGGGCGTGAAGAGGCGCAGCTCGGCGATCTTGCGCACGGTCGTCGCGACCTCGTCCGGCCCGTCCCCGTGGGTGACGCCGACGAGCGCGACGAGACCGGGGCCGATCGCGCCGACGACCTCGTCGTCGACGCGGACCTGGGCCGAGCTGACCCGCTGCAGGACGGTGCGCACGCTCAGAGCCCGACGACGCGGACCTCGCCGACGCGGCGGCCGTGGCCGAGCGTCGGCGAGGTGGAGTGCTCCCGGGTGGCCGGCGAGTCGACGCCGAGGCGCAGCAGCGCTGCCGCGAGGACCGCGGTGCGCGCGCGGGCGAAGGGGGCGCCGTCGCTGATCTTCACGGCGAGGCCGAGCCCGTCGGCCGTGCCCGCGGCGAAGACCGCCTCGGCCCCGTCCTTCGCGACGAGGCCGGGCGTGCGGGCCATGAGGTCGGTGACCTCGCGGCCGTCGCCGCCCACGTGCTCGGGGTGGGCGCGCATCGCGTCGGCGACGCGGCGAGCAGCCGTGCCCTCCTCGGCACCGGCGAGCCGACCGAAGGCTGCCGCGAGCCCGTCGAGCGGGACGGCCGGCAGGGGGGCGCCGCAGCCGTCGACGCTCGTCGTCGTGATCGGGCCGATCTCGCGGGTGACGACCTCCATGACGGCCTGCTGCAGCGGGTGCTCGGGGTCGAGGTAGTCGTGCGTCGACCAGCCGTTGACGACGCAGGTGACGAGCATGCCGGCGTGCTTGCCGGAGCAGTCCTGGGCGATCGGCTCGGGGGCGCGACCGGCGGCGAGCCACTGCGCGTGCTCGAGCTCGCCGATGGGCAGGGCGGGGGTGTTCTGCAGGGCGGAGATCTCCAGCCCGACGCTCGCGAGGATCTCGGTCACCGCGGTGAGGTGGCGCTCCTGCGCGGAGTGGCTCGAGCACACCGTCGCGAGGTGGTGGGGGGCGAGGTCGAGGCCGTGCTCGACCATCGCGAGCGCCTGGATCGGCTTGAGGGTGGAGCGCGGGTAGACCGCCGCCGCGGTGTCGCCGACCGCGAGGCGGGTCCGGCCGCCGGCGTCGACCGCGGCGACGCGGCCGTGGTGGGCGGACTCGACGAGGCCCCCGCGGGTCACGTGGACCAGCACGGGGGCCTCGTCGAGGGCGGTGGTGTCAGGGGTCGTGGTGCTCACGGGCCCTGACGATAACCGCCCGGTGCGAAGGGCTTCAGTCGCCGACCTTCTCGGCGGCCTTCTCGGTGGCGGTGGTCGCCTTGGCCGCGGTCTTGCGGGCGCTCGTCGAGGTGGACTTCGCGGTGGAGCGGGTGCGGGTCGCGCCCTTCTTCGCCGTCGTCGTCGTGCGCTTGGCGGCGGTGCGGGTGCGCTTCGCGGAGTCCTTGACGGCCTTCTGCGCGGCGTCGGTGTCGACGGTGACCTCGACCGACTCGGCGACGGCGTCGGCGGCCTTGGCGGCCTCCTTGCGACCGATCGTCAGCGTGGCCTTGGCGGAGCGCTCGACCTCGGCGACCGCGTCGCGGGCCGTGGTGACCAGGCCCTTGCCGAGGGCGACGGTGGCGCGAGCCTGACCGGCGAGGTCCTGGGTGGCCTTCTGCTTGCGGACGCGCTCGACGAGCTTCTCGCCGCGGGCGGCGAGGTCGGCGTAGGACTTCTGGGCCGCCGCGGGGGCGCCGGAGATGCGGGCCTGGACCTTCGCGGGGGCCTCGTCGCGCAGCGACTCCACGCGGGCGCTCGCCGTGCGGACGCGCTCGACCGCGAGGTCGGTGGCGCCGAGGGCGGCGTACGGGTAGTCGGTGACGACCTTCTTGACGGTGGTGGTGACAGTCATGGTGGTGCTCCTTGCTGCTGTGATCAGGACGTGGTCTTCGTGGAGCGCGACGTCGCGCTCGAGGTCCGGGTGGCGCTGGTGCGCTTCCGGGGCGTGGTCGTGCGCTTCTTCGGCGTCGTCGACGAAGGGGTGGCCTCCCGCGAGCGGGCGGCGGTCTTCTCCGGGCGGGGCGGCGCCGGGGCGTCCGCCGGCGACCCGACGAAGGAGTCGTAGATGTCGATGAGGGTCTGGCGCTGCCGGCTCGTGAGCCGCAGGTCGGCGGCGATCGCCTCGCGGGCGGTCGGGCGCTCGGCCGGGGCCTCCTCGTCCGGGTCGAGCAGGCCCGCCTGGACGTAGAGGGTCTCGGCGCTGATCGACAGCCCCTTCGCGATCTGCTGGAGGATGTCGGCGCTGGGGCGCTTGAGCCCCCGCTCGATCTGCGAGAGGTAGGGGTTGGATACCCCGGCGAGCTCGCTCAGCTGGCGCACCGACAGGCGGGCGCTGAGCCGCTGCTCGCGGAGGTAGTCACCCAGGCCGTTGCCCAGGTCTCCCAACGGATTTCGTGCCATGTCCCCAGTGTGCTTGCCAGAGCAAGCACAATGCAAACTCCAGGCACCTCACGTGACCGACCTCACCCTGGGCCGCTGGACGTCGGTCGTGCCGCTCGGCAGGCCGGGCCGGGCCGCGAGCGCGCCTCTCCGGGGTCGAGGTATCCGGGTGAGCCCGGGCTCGCCCGATCACCTCGACCCGCGAAGGGGGTGCGGTCAGGGGGCGACGACGACGCTCTGGGCGGCGGCGACGGGGTGCTCCTCGCCGGCGGCGAGGGTCGCGGTGGGGTCGACGTTGCGCTTGATCAGCCCGAGGGCGATCGGGCCGTCCTCGTGGTGACGGGCGACGGAGGTGAGATGGCCGACGACCTTCTCGCCGATGCGCAGGGGCTCGCCGGCCGAGGGGAGCAGGTGCCCCGAGCCGTCGAGGTGCAGGGCGACGAGGCGGCGCGGCGGGCGACCGAGGTTCTTCACCCGGGCGACCGTCTCCTGGCCGCGGTAGCAGCCCTTGTGCAGGTGCACGGCGCTGCGCAGCCAGTCGACCTCGTGCGGGATGGTGCGGTGGTCGGTCTCTGCGCCGAGCCGCGGGCGCCACGCGGCGACGCGCAGCGCCTCCCACGCCCACAGACCGGCGAGCTGGCGGTCGCCGATCGCCGACGCGACCTCGTCGGCGGGCACGAGCAGCTCGCGGGTGCGCCACAGCCGGCCCGGGTGCTCCTCGCTCGGCGGCCCGTACTCGAAGGTGTCACCCACGGGTCCCGGCCACGGGTCGACCCAGGCGAGGGGCTCCCCTTCGCCGCTCTCGCGCGACCCCGCCTCGCCGAGCACGACGTACTCGCCCGTGCGATCGGTCACCGTGACGTCGAGCATGAAGCGCATCGAGTCCAGCCAGCCGGCGACGGCCTCGTGTGTGCCGGGCTCGACGGTGATCCACGTCTGCTCGCCGTCGTCGACGACGTGCAGGTCGTGCTCGACGTGGCCCTTCGGCGTGAGGATCAGGGTCTGGGCGCTCGTGCGCGGCGCGAGGTCGGTGACCTGCTGGGTGGTGAGCGAGTGCAACCAGGACAGGCGGGCCGACCCGGCGAGGGTGATGACGCCGCGGTGGCCGAGGTCGACGGCGGCCAGGCCCTCGGCGAGCAGGCGCTGCTCGCGCATCGGGTCGCCGTAGTGGGCGGCGACGGCGCTGTCACGACCCTCGCCGGCGACGGCTCCCGGGGACTGCAGCAGGGGGCTGGGGGTGCTCATCTGTCTCCTTCGCTCGCGGAGCAGCTCGCGCAGTACCCGTGGATCGCCATGTGCGTCGGGTCGGCGCGGAAGCCGGTCTCCTGCCTCAAGGCTGCCACGAGCGGGTCGGCTCGCTGCACCTCGACCTCGAGGACGGCCTTGCAGCTGCGGCAGACGAGGTGCAGGTGGCCGTGCGGGCGGGCGAGGTGGTAGGTCGGCGGGCCGTGGTCGAGATGCGTGTGCGTGACGATGCCGACGTCCTCGAGGCTCTGCAGCGTGCGGTAGATCGTCGAGGGCGGCAGCTCGGCGCCGCCGTCGCGTCCGACGAGGTGGGTGAGGACCTCGGGCGTGAGGTGCTCGCCCCGCGCGAGCACCCCGAGCACGCGGCGTCGCGGAGCGGTGAGCCGCAGCCCGCGAGAGCGGACGAGCGCGCCGAGCGGGTCGGTGGCAGCCATGCCGACAAATCTAGACGCCGACGAGATCCCAGGTGCCGCACCTAGACTCGGCCGGGTGATCGACGACCTCCTCGACGAGCCCGACGACCAGCGGGACCCGCCGCCGAAGAAGAAGCGGCGGCTGCGACGCGCCCTGCTGGTCATCGCCAGCGTCGTCGTCCTCGTCCTCGCCGGGGTCGCCGGCTACGTCGGCTACCTCAGCACGAAGGTGGACGACATCGCCCGCGAGCCGCTCCTGCCGACGCAGGAGGACGGCCAGGAGGGCACGACGAGCGAGGGCACGAAGCTCGTGAGCGGCCGCGGCACGAACTACCTCGTCATCGGCTCCGACGCCCGCCCCGGCGAGTCCGCGTCGCGCGCCGACGTCATCCAGCTCGTCCACGTGCCGGCCGACAGCAGCGGCGTCTACCTCGTGCACTTCCCCCGCGACCTGTACGTGCCGATCCCCGGCAAGGGCGAGGACAAGATCAACGCGGCCTACGCCTACGGCGGGGCGCCCCTGCTCGTGCGCACCATCCAGGACCTCGTCGGGGTGAAGATCGACCACGTCGCCAAGACCGACTTCGAGGGCTTCAAGCAGATGACCGACGCCGTCGGCGGCGTGCGCGTCTACGCCGAGGAGGCGAGCGGCTCTAGCGGCAACGGCGGGGTGGCCATCACGAAGGGGTGGAACGACCTGGACGGCGAGCAGGCCCTGGGCTTCGTGCGCGAGCGCTACCAGCTGAGCGAGGGCGACATCTCGCGCGGCCAGCGCCAGCAGGCCTGGATGAAGGCGATCATGACCAAGGCCCTCTCCCCCGGCGTCCTGCTCAACCCGATGAAGTTCTCCAGCTTTGTCGAGGCCGGCACGTCGAACTCCGTCGTCGACGACACCCTGACGAGCAAGGAGATCCGCGACCAGGCGCTCGCCCTGCGCAGCATCCGCGGCGACGACATCCACTTCATCACCGCGCCCTTCTCCGGCTACGGCACGAGCCCGGGCGGGGCCTCCATCGACGTCCTCGACGAGGAGGGCATGGCCGAGCTCGGCGACGCCCTCAAGGCCGACGAGATGGACACCTACGAGGCGCGCTGATCCCCCCTTCGCCGGGGTGGGACGAGCGCCTCAGTCGACGCGCTTGAGCTCGGCCGAGACGTGGCTCTGCAGCTGCTGGCCGACCGCGGCCATGTCCATGACCCACATGAGGTTGCTGTTGACGTAGCCGTACATCCGTGAGGCCGCCGCGTACTCCTTCGCGTGCGGGCTGCGGATGACGCCGTCGGTGCGCACCTCGACGCGGGCCGGCTCGACGCTGCCGTAGTACATCTCGACGATGCCCGTCGGGTGGCTGAGCAGCAGCTCCGCCTCGCCCTGCCCGCCCGGCCGCCAGAAGCCGAGCTCGGTCGCGAGCGGGCGCACCCGGGTGCCCGCGTCGTCGAGCAGCCAGGTCTGCGACTCCCACCGCAGGAAGGGCCGTCCGTCGTGGGTGCAGATGATCTCCTGCCCGAAGTTCGCGGACTCGATCGTCGGGTAGCCGACGACGCCGGCCCCCTCCCACCGGCCGACGAGCCAGGCCAGGGGGGCGATGTCCGGGTGCAGGGTGGGGTCGATGGTGAACACGGCGCCAGCCTAGGACCCGATAAGTTGGCAGCCGCCCGGGTTGCAACCAGCGCGCGTGTCGGGATCTCGGGCGAAGGGGGGTCAGCCCAGGAAGGTGCGGGCGAGGGTGAGGACGACCGGGCCGACGACGAGCACGGAGGTCGCCCCGGCGGCGAGCGCGGCGACGGGGTGCTCGAGGGCCTGCTGGCGCGAGACGAGACGGCGCACCGCGAGCGCGACACCGGCGCTGAGGACACCGACGAGGACGGCCCACAGGAGCACCTCGCCGCTGACGACGAGCTCGACGAGGAGCCCGGCGGCACCGCCGGCGACCATCGCGACGGGCAGCATCCACACGTGCAGCCGGGGCCGCTCGAGCGCGAGGTCGACGAGCGCCGAGACGGCGACGGCCACGCCGGCGACGACGACCGGGGCCCGCTCGTCGCTCTCGACGATCGTCAGCACGATGCCGCACAGGGCGACGGCGATGCCCATGGCCGTCGCCGTGAGCCACGGCGTGAGCTGGGCGCGGGCACGGGCGTGCACGAGCGGCACGAGGCACATGAGGACGATGCCGATCCCGGCGGCGACGGGCGCCACCTCGAGCAGCGGCTCGGTGTCGGTGGCCAGCCGGGCGCCCGCCAGGCCGATCGCGGTCGCCGCGACGACGAGCCCGGAGGCCGTCGGGGCGAGCACCCCGGCGAGCCGGGGCAGGCCCGCGGCGACGGCGAGCGAGGCGAGGGTGACGACGAGCACGAGACCGATCGGGGACGCGGCACCGGCGGCGAGGGCGAGCGCCAGACCGAGGACGATGCTCGCCGCGGCGACGACCGGACGGGGCCGGGAGGGCTCGCCGGCGGGCAGCTCGGAGCGGGTCGCGTGCTGACCTCGGCGCGAGGCGCGGGTCGGCGCGGTCTCCGGGTTCGACACGCGCCGACCATATCCGACGCCCCCTTCGTAGACTGACGCCCGATGGCCAGGCTCATGCTCCTCACCGACGACCTGGCGCCGAGCGCCGAGGTGCTGCCGGCGCTGGCGCTGCTCGGGCACCACGTACGGACCCTCCCCGCGGAGGCGTCCGCCCTCGTCGACGCCCCGGAGATCGACGTCTGCCTCGTCGACGCCCGCCGTGAGCTCATCCAGGCGCGCACCCTGTGCCGCGTCATCGACGCCACCGGGTCCTCCGCGCCGGTCATCGCGATCCTCACCGAGGGGGGCCTGACCGCCGTCACGGCCGAGTGGTCGGTCGACGACGTCGTCGTCGACACCGCCGGGCCGGCCGAGGTCGAGGCGCGCATCCGCCTGGCGATGGGCCGCGCCAACGCCGACGTCGACGACGAGATCGCCGCGGGCGGCGTGAGCATCGACGAGGCGAGCTACACCGCGCGCCTCGACGGCACGCCCCTCGACCTCACCTACAAGGAGTTCGAGCTGCTCAAGTACCTCGTGACGCACCCGGGGCGGGTCTTCACCCGCGCCCAGCTGCTGCAGGAGGTCTGGGGCTACGACTACTTCGGCGGCACCCGCACCGTCGACGTCCACGTGCGCCGGCTGCGGGCGAAGCTCGGCGTCGACCACGAGGTGCTCATCGGCACCGTGCGCAACGTCGGGTACCGCTTCGTGCCGGACGCCACCGACGCCGAGGAGATGGAGACCACCTCATGACCCGCGAGAGCCCTCGCCCGACGACCCTCGACGAGACCGGGGCCCAGGGCGTGCGCGCCCTCGCGGACGCGGCCGCCCAGGCCGACGGCGTCGCACCGCTCGGCGAGGACTTCCTCCTGCGCCTGGGCACCGAGGAGGGCACCCACCTCGTGAGCCCGGTGGGTCCCCCCTTCGCCGGGTACGCCGGGATCGCCCCCGACGGCGCCGCCGAGCTCGTCGTCCACCCCGACGAGCGCGGGCACGGGCTCGGCACCGAGCTCGCCCGCGCGGTCCTCGACCGCGAGGCGCAGGCCCGGCTGTGGGCGCACGGCGACCTGCCCGCCGCCCAGGCCCTCGCCGCCGGGCTCGGGCTGACCCGCGTGCGCGAGCTGCTCGTGCTGCGCCGCCCGCTCGCCGGGGTGCCCGACGCGCCGCCCGCGCCCGACGGCTTCGCCCTGCGCACCTTCCGCCCCGGGCAGGACGAGGACGCCCTCCTCGCGATCAACGCCGCGGCCTTCGCCCACCACCCCGAGCAGGGACGCCTCGACCGGGCGGGCCTGGCGCAGCGCACCGAGCAGGCGTGGTTCGACCCCGCCGGTCTCTTCCTCGTCGAGGACGCGAGCGGTGACCTCGCCGCCTTCCACTGGACGAAGGTCGCCGACCCGGCGAGCGGCATCGGCGAGGTCTACGTCGTCGGGGTGAGCCCGCAGCACCAGGGCCACGGCCTCGGCGGCTACGTCACCGCCGTGGGTCTGGCGCACCTCGCGGGCCTCGGCCTGAGCACCGTCGAGCTCTACGTCGAGGGCGACAACGCGCCGGCGCTGGCGACCTACGCACGCGCCGGCTTCGGTCGTCACGCGGTGCACTCGATGTACGCGCGTGCCACCCCTGACGCGCTGCCATGATGGGCGCATGAGCGCGGAGCCCTCGACCGAGTCCGAGACGGGTCGCAGCGAGATCTCGACCGTCACCTCCTCCCCCGGCGACAGCCCCGACCTGCGTCCCCGCGCCGCCAACGGGCGCTTCGTGCGCGCGACCGGCGCGACGCCGCCCGCCCCCGACGGCCTGCCGGCCGACCGCTTCCTCGACCGCGAGATCTCGTGGCTGCAGTTCAACGAGCGGGTCCTGCAGATGGCCGCCGACCCCGACATGCCGCTGCTCGAGCGGGCCCGCTTCCTCGCGATCTTCACGAGCAACCTCGACGAGTTCTTCATGGTCCGGGTCGCCGGGCTCAAGCGCCGCATCGCCACGGGCATCGCCGTGCGCAGCGCCTCGGGCCTCGAGCCGCGCGAGGTCCTCGAGCAGATCTCGAAGGTGTCGCACGACCTCACCGCCGCCCACGCCCGGATCTTCGAGGAGTCGGTGCGCCCCGCCCTCGTCGAGGAGGGCATCTCGATCATCACGTGGTCGGAGGTCGACGACGCCGAGCAGGCCCGCGTCAGCGAGATCTTCACCCACGAGATCTTCCCGGTGCTCACCCCGCTCGCCGTCGACCCGGCGCACCCCTTCCCCTACATCTCGGGGCTCTCGCTCAACCTCGCCGTCGTGCTCATCAACCCCAAGACGGGCAAGGAGCACTTCGCCCGGATCAAGGTCCCGCCGTCGCTGCCGCGCTTCCTCGCCGTCCGCCCGGCCCAGGCCAGCGTGACCGCGGAGCTCTTCGAGGCCCGCTTCCTCGCGCTCGAGGAGGTCATCGCGGCGCACCTCGACCAGCTCTTCCCCGGCATGGAGGTGCACGAGCACTACACCTTCCGGGTGACGCGCAACGAGGACCTCGAGGTCGAGGAGGACGACAACGAGAACCTCCTCACCGCGCTCGAGCGCGAGCTCACCCGGCGCCGCTTCGGACCGCCGGTGCGCCTCGAGGTCGAGGAGGGCATGGACGACCACGTCATGGAGCTGCTCACCCGCGAGCTCGCCGTGCACGAGGACGAGGTCTACCGCCTGCCCGCCCCGCTCGACCTGCGCGGGCTCAACACGATCGCCGACATCGACCGCTCGGACCTGCACTTCGCCCCCTTCGTCGCACGGACGAACGCCGAGCTGGCCCCCACCGAGTCGGCCAAGCCGCGCGACATCCTCGCGAAGATCTCGCGCCAGGACGTCCTGCTCCACCACCCCTACGACTCCTTCTCGACCTCGGTCCAGGCCTTCGTCGAGCAGGCCGCCGCGGACCCGAAGGTCCTCGCGATCAAGCAGACGCTCTACCGCACGAGCGGCGACTCCCCGATCGTCGACGCCCTCATCGACGCCGCCGAGGCCGGCAAGCAGGTCCTCGCGGTCGTCGAGATCAAGGCGCGCTTCGACGAGCAGGCCAACATCGAGTGGGCCCGCAAGCTCGAGCACGCCGGGGTCCACGTCGTCTACGGCATCGTCGGGCTGAAGACCCACTGCAAGCTCTCGCTCGTCGTGCGCCAGGAGGCCGAGGGCGTGCGCCGCTACTGCCACATCGGCACCGGCAACTACAACCCCAAGACCGCGCGCCTGTACGAGGACCTCGGTCTGCTCACCGCCGACCCCGAGGTCGGCGAGGACCTCACCCGCCTCTTCAACCAGCTCTCCGGGCTCGCGCCGCGCAGCAAGTTCAAGCGCCTCCTCGTCGCCCCCCGCTCGCTGCGACCCGGTCTCGTCGAGCGCATCGAGCGCGAGGCCGAGCGCGCCCGTGCCGGCGAGGACGGCTACGTCGGCATCAAGGTCAACTCGATGGTCGACGAGGAGCTCATCGACGCGCTCTACCGGGCGAGTCAGGCCGGCGCCCGCGTCGACGTG
Source organism: Janibacter melonis (assembly GCF_003721155.3). Taxonomy (NCBI): domain Bacteria; kingdom Bacillati; phylum Actinomycetota; class Actinomycetes; order Micrococcales; family Intrasporangiaceae; genus Janibacter; species Janibacter melonis. Next base: position 2,106,511 of record NZ_CP044548.2, read on the forward strand.
TGGGTGCGGGGCATCTGCGCGCTGCGCCCCGGCGTCGAGGGCCTGTCGGAGAACATCCGGGTCCACTCGGTCCTCGGGCGCTTCCTCGAGCACAGCCGGGTCTTCGTCTTCGGCACCGACGAGCACCGCGAGGCGTGGATCGGCAGCGCCGACATGATGCACCGCAACCTCGACCGCCGCGTCGAGGCGCTCGTGCGGATGCGCGACCCGCGGCACGTCGACGAGCTCTTCGAGCTCATGGCGAAGGGGATGTCCGGGGACTACGCGCACTGGAGCCTGCGCGGCGACGGCCGGTGGACCCGCCAGCACCGCGGCGAGGAGGAGCTGCTGCCCGACGTGCAGGCCCAGCTCATCGCGATGTACGCGAAGCGGCGCCGCAAGGCGCGCCGCTGATGCCCGTCGTCTGCGCCGCGGGCACGCTCCCGTGGCGTCGTCGGCGCGGGCACCTGCAGGTGGCGCTCGTCCACCGCCCGCGCTACGACGACTGGGCGTGGGCGAAGGGCAAGCTCGACCCGGGCGAGATCTTCCCCGTCGCCGCGACCCGCGAGACCCACGAGGAGACCGGTCTCGAGGTCCGTCTCGGCCGGCCCCTGCCCTCCTCGACCTACCGCATGCGCGACCGCTGCGGCGAGCCGGTCGTCAAGGACGTCCGGTACTGGTGCGCCGAGGTCGTCGGCGGGCGCGGCCTGCTCGAGCACGAGATCGACGAGGTCGCCTGGCTCGGCGCCGAGGACGCCCGACGCCGGCTGACGTACCGGCGCGACCTCGACCAGCTCGAGGCCCTCGTCGAGGCCGACGCCGCCCGCACCCTCACGACGTGGCCGCTCGCGCTCGTACGGCACGCGAAGGCCCACCCCCGCTCCCGGTGGACCGGGGAGGACTCCCTTCGCCCTCTCGACGAGCGCGGGCTGCGTCAGGCCGACGAGCTCGTGCCCCTGCTGCGGGCCTTCGGGGTCGAGCGGGTCGTCAGCTCGCCGTCCGTGCGCGCCGCCGGCACCGTCTCCCCCTTCGTGCAGAGCACCGGCACCCGGCTGCGGCTCAAGCCCGGCCTGTCGGAGGAGGGCTACGCCGAGGACCCGACCCGCGCGGTCCACCACCTCGAGCGGCTGCTCGAGCGCGGCACGCCCGCCGCCCTCGTCTCGCACGGACCCGTCCTGCCCGACCTCGTCACCGCCCTCCTCGCCCGCGTCGACGGGCCGAGGCGGCAGCGCACGCTGGCCCGCGCGGTCCTGCAGGACCATCCCGAGGACGGGATGGCGAAGGGGGAGGTCCTCGTCTGCCACGTCGTCGGGACCGGGGCGGACGCCCGGGTCGTCGCCGCCGAGCGGCACCACCCGGAGGACCGCGCCTGAGCCGCGATACCCCAGGTGCGGGTGGTCCCGCCTCCTGAGGGCGGCCTGGGGATGCTCTGTGCAACCACCGTTCACTGCTCGTTCACCGTCGACCGACCATCCGGTCACCGACGCTCCCTAGCGTCCTCGGTGTACGGCACGGGTGCCGTCCTCATACTCCCTTCGCCCAGGACCGGGCGAGAACCTCAGAGAGGCCCTTTCGTGAAGAGCTCCACGATGAAGCGCGGTGGCATGTCCCTCGCCGCGATGTCCCTCGTCCTCGGCGTGGCCGCCTGCGGCGCCGCCAACGAGACCTCCTCCAGCGCCGGCGGCTCGAGCGAGAGCTCCGGCTCCTCTGCCGCCGGGTCCATCAAGGGCGCGGGCGCCAGCTCGATGGAGAAGGCCCAGGGCGAGTGGATGGCCAAGTTCACCGACACCAACCCCGACGCCACCGTCGAGTACTCGCCGGACGGCTCCGGCACCGGCCGGGAGAAGTTCATCAACGGCGCGGTGAACTTCGCCGGCTCCGACTCGGCGATGGACGAGGAGGAGATGGCGCAGGCGAAGGACAAGGGGTGCACCGGCGAGACCATCCAGTTCCCGGTCTACGTCTCCCCGATCGCCGTGGCCTACAACCTCGAGGGCGTCGACGAGCTCAACCTCTCGCCGGAGGTCATGGCCGACATCTTCAACCGCAAGATCACCCAGTGGGACGACGCGAAGATCAAGGCGGACAACCCCGACGCCGAGCTGCCCTCGACGAAGATCACGACGGTCAACCGCTCTGACGACTCCGGCACCACCGAGAACTTCCAGAACTACCTCGCCGCTGCTGCGCCGGAGAACTGGCCGCACGAGCCGGGTGACGCCTGGCCGGTCAAGGGCGGCGAGGCGGCCAAGGGCACCTCTGGTGTCGTCGACGCCATCGGCGCCGGTGAGGGCACCATCGGCTACGCGGACGCCTCGCAGATCGGTGACCTCGGTGCGGCCAAGGTGAAGGCCGGCGACGAGTTCATCGAGTACAGCCCCGAGGCCGCGGCGAAGGTCCTCGAGACCGCGAAGCGCACCGACGAGGGCAGCAAGACCAACTTCGCCGTCGAGCTCGACCAGGCCAACGCCGGGGACGGCGTCTACCCGGTCGTCCTCGTGTCCTACGCCATCGCGTGCACCGACTACGACGACGCCGAGGCGGCCACGACGACGAAGGCCTACCTCGAGTACATCTCTTCGCAGGAGGGCCAGGACGCCGCCACCGAGGCTGCCGGCAACGCCCCGCTCTCCGAGGCCGCGCAGGAGAACGCCAAGAGCGCGCTGAGCAACATCAAGGTCGACTGAGTCCCCTGGACGCTCCTCGACCACGCATCGATGGCCCCGGACACCCGTCCGGGGCCGTCGGTCTGCCCCTCTCCCTGATCTCCTGAGGACCCCCACGTGAGCACGACAACCCCCACCAGCGGCCCCGCGAAGGCGGTGACCCGCCGCGGCGACCGGATCTTCTCCGGCCTGTCCGTCGGGTCCGGCATCCTCATCCTCGCGACCCTCGCTGCCGTCGCCGCCTTCCTCGTCTACATGGCGATGCCCGCGGTGACCGCCGACTCGACCGACGTGCGCGGGGGCGAGGGCCTGCCCAGCTATGTCGCGCCCCTGATCTTCGGCACGCTGTACTCGTCGATCATCGCGCTGCTCATCGCGATGCCCCTGTCGATCGGGATCGCGCTCTTCATCACCCACTACGCCCCGCGTCGTCTGGCCGCCGGGCTCGGCTACGTCATCGACCTGCTCGCCGCCGTGCCGTCGATCATCTTCGGTCTGTGGGGCCTGCAGATCGCCGGCAACGCCGTGCCGGCCTTCGGGTGGCTCAACCGCAACCTCGGGTGGTTCCCGCCCTTCGGCGGCGACGTCACGGTGACGGGTCGCACGATGCTCATGATCGGGATCGTCCTGGCCATCATGATCCTGCCGATCATGACCGCGGTGAACCGCGAGGTCTTCCTCCAGACGCCGCGTCTGCACGAGGAGGCCTCGCTCGCCCTCGGCGCGACCCGGTGGGAGATGATCCGCCAGGCGGTCATCCCCTTCGGCAAGTCCGGTGTCATCTCCGGGGCGATGCTCGGCCTCGGTCGGGCCCTCGGCGAGACGATGGCCGTGGCCATCGTGCTGTCGGCGAGCGGCTCGGTCATCTCGTGGGAGCTGCTCAGCTCCAACGCCTCGGGCACGATCGCCGGGGACATCGCGCTGAACTTCCCCGAGTCCTTCGGCGTGGAGCGCAGCACGCTCTTCGTCTCCGGGCTGGCGCTCTTCGCCGTCACCCTCCTCGTCAACATCTTCGCCCGGTGGATCATCTCGCGCCGGTCCGAGTTCTCCGGAGCCAACTGATGACCGACATCGACGACAAGGCCCCCGACGCGGCCCCGACGACCACCGGCCAGACGCTCACCGGGTCGAGCAGCCTGGGATCCGGTCCGCGGGCCGGCGCCCTGAGCCAGACCGTCCGCTGGGCCGTCCTCGCGTGCTCCGTCCTCGCCGGTGCCGCCCTGGTGACCCTGGTGTGGGGCTTCAACCTGCTGGGCGTCATGGCGGTCGCCGCGCTCGTCTACTCCGTCGCGATCTACACGACCGCACGTGTGGTCGAGGGCAGCCGGCACGCGACCGACCGCCTCGTCACCGCTGTCGTGACGACGATGTTCCTCCTCGCGCTCACCCCCTTGCTGTCGGTGATCTGGACGATCGTCTCCAAGGGCGTCAACCGGCTGGACGGCGCGTTCTTCACCTTCTCCATGCGGGGGGTCGGGGCCGGGGAGATCGGCGGCGCGTACCACGCGATCATGGGCACCCTCATCGTCACGAGCCTGGCGGCCGTCATCTCGATCCCGATCGGGATCTTCGCGGCGATCTACCTCGTCGAGTACGGGCGCGGCAGCAGGCTGGCCAAGGCGCTGACCTTCTTCGTCGACGTCATGACCGGCATCCCCTCGATCGTCGCCGGCCTCTTCGCCATCTCGCTCTTCACCCTCTTCTTCGGGCCGGCCTACCAGGCCGGGATCGTCGGTGCAGTCGCGCTCGCGGTGCTCATGATCCCCGTCGTCGTCCGCTCCACCGAGGAGATGCTGCGCCTCGTGCCCAACGAGCTGCGTGAGGCGAGCTACGCGCTGGGCGTGCCGAAGTGGCTTACCGTGACCAAGGTCGTCCTCCCGACCGCCATCGCCGGGATCGCCACCGGCGTCACCCTCGCGATCGCGCGGGTCATCGGCGAGACCGCGCCGCTGCTCATCACGATGGGCGCGGCGAAGGGGGTCAACCTCAACCCCTTCGAGGGCTCGATGTCGGCCCTGCCGCTCTTCGCCTACAGCTCGTACTCCAGCCCGGGCCTGAACAAGCAGGACAGCCTCGACCTCGCGTGGACCGCTGCGCTGACGCTCATGGCGATCGTCATGCTGCTCAACATCGTGGCCCGGCTCATCAGCAAGTACTTCGCCCCCAAGACCGGCCGCTGACCCGGCCTGCAGAAGGAAGACAAACGACGTGTCCAAGCGCATCGACATCCGCGACCTCGACATCTACTACGGCGACTTCAAGGCCGTCGCAGGGGTCAACATGGTCATCCAGCCCCGCAGCGTCACCGCCATGATCGGCCCGTCCGGCTGCGGCAAGTCCACCGTCCTGCGCTCGCTCAACCGCATGCACGAGGTCATCCCCGGCGCCTACGTCGACGGGCAGGTCCTCATGGACGACGAGAACCTCTACGGCAAGGGGGTGGACCCGGTGAACGTCCGACGCAAGATCGGCATGGTCTTCCAGCGCCCCAACCCCTTCCCGACGATGTCGATCCGCGAGAACGTCCTCGCCGGGGTCAAGCTGAACAACAAGAAGATCAAGAAGGCGGACGCCGAGGAGCTCGTCGAGTCGAGCCTGCGGGGCGCCAACCTGTGGAACGAGGTCAAGGACCGGCTCGACAAGCCCGGCTCGGGCCTGTCCGGCGGCCAGCAGCAGCGCCTGTGCATCGCCCGGACGATCGCGGTCAAGCCCGACGTGGTCCTCATGGACGAGCCGTGCTCGGCCCTCGACCCGATCTCGACGCTCGCCATCGAGGACCTCATCCACGAGCTCAAGGACGAGTACACGATCGTCATCGTCACGCACAACATGCAGCAGGCGGCGCGCGTCTCGGACATGACCGGCTTCTTCAACCTCGAGGCGACGGGCAAGCCGGGCCAGCTCGTCGAGTACGACGAGACGACCCACATCTTCAACAACCCGTCCCAGAAGGCCACCGAGGACTACATCTCGGGCCGCTTCGGCTGACCGGGCCAGCACCCAGACCGAGGGCCGGTCGCACCTGCAGGGAGGTGCGACCGGCCCTCTTGTCGTGCCGGCGGGCGAAGGGAGCTCGCACCCCCGTCGTCTCAGAAGAGGCGCAGCAGGCCCATGGTGACCGCGGCGGAGATGCCGGCGCCGGGGAAGGTGAGCACCCAGCCGCCGACGATGGACTTCGCGACGCCCCAGCGCACGGCCTTGAGCCGCTTCGTCGCGCCGGCGCCCATGATCGCCGAGGTGATCGCGTGGGTCGTCGAGATGGGGGCGTGCAGCGCGGTCGCCGTGTAGAGGATCGCCGCGGCGGTCGCCTCGGCGGCGAAGCCCTGCGGCGGCCCGAGGTCGATGATCCGGCGGCCGAGGGTGCGCATGATCCGCCACCCGCCGGCGTAGGTGCCCGCGCTGATGACGACGGCGCTCATGACGAGCACCCACAGCGGGATCGAGTCGTCGCCGACGGTCTGGAAGCCGCCGACGGTGAGGGCGAGGACGACGACGCCGGCGGTCTTCGCGGCGTCCTGCATGCCGTGGCCGAAGGCCATGGCGGCGGCTGACCCGGTCTGCGCGATGCGGAAGCCGCGCCGCGTGCGGCCCGGGTGGGAGTGGCGGAAGGCCCACAGGATCGTCGTCATCACGAGGTAGCCGACGATGACGCCGATGATCGGGCTGAGCACCATCGGGACGACGACCTTCTCGAAGATCCCGAGCCAGTGCACGACACCACCGCCGACGAGGGCCGCGCCCCCGAGCCCGCCGATGAGGGCGTGCGAGGAGGAGGACGGCAGGCCGAACCACCACGTGAGGAGGTTCCACACGATGGCGCCGACGAGGGCCGCGGCGCAGATCTTCAGGCCGAGGGTGCCGGAGGGCGCGTCGATGATGCCCTTGCCGACGGTCTGGGCGACCTTCGTGCCGAAGAAGGCGCCGAAGAGGTTGGCGACGGCAGCCATGGCGAGCGCGGCGCGGGGGGTGAGCGCGCGGGTCGAGACCGAGGTCGCGATCGCGTTCGCCGCGTCGTGGAAGCCGTTCGTGTAGTTGAACCCCATCGCGAGCAGCACGACGAGGGCGACGGGGATCCAGTCCACCGGTCAGGACTCCTTGACGGCGATCATCTCGACGTGCTGGGCGACGACCTCGAAGGAGTCGGCAGCGCGCTCGAGGCCCTCGATGAGGTCCTTGCGCTGCACGACCTGGATCGGGTCGGTGATCGACCCGTCGAAGATCTGGGTGAGCAGCCGGCGGTAGAGCTGGTCGGCCTGGTTCTCGAGGCGGTTGACCTCGATCCAGTAGTCGTCGAGCGACTTCATCGACTGGAGGCGGGGCATCGCGTCGGCGGTCACCTGCGCCATGCGCGAGATGATCTCGATGACCGCGACGACGTCCGCGGGCAGGTCCGGGATCCGGTAGAGCCCGATGAGGAAGCCGACGCTCTCGATCTCGTCGACGCAGGTGTCGATCGCCGCGGCGAGCTCGACGATGTCGACGTGGTCGAAGGGGGTGATGAAGGCGGCATTGACCTTGCGGACGACCTCGTGGGTGGTCTCGTCCGCCGCGGCCTCGACGTCACGCAGCTGCTCGGTGATCCGCAGCGCCTCCTCGCCGCGCGCCCCGAGGAGGTCGGTGAGCAGGCGCGAGGCCTCGACGCCGTGCTGCGCGGCCGTCGCGAGGAGGTCGAAGAAAGAGGTGTCCGACGGGGTGAGGCGGAAGGCCACGGGGGAGCTCCGGTGCGTGAGGGGCAGACGGTCGTCGCAAGCGTAGGCGCTCCCCGACACCTCCTGCTAACCCGGAGTTCAGCCGGAGGTCGTCCGGGGCCGGCCGTCGGGGCTGCTGCCAGGCTGCACGCCGAGCGCTGCGTCGATCTCGGGCTGGCTCAGCGGGTGGTCGGCGTCACGCGCGACCTCGATGAGGGCTCGCACGAGCTCTCGGTCATGACCCGGGGCGACGACACCGGGCTCTGCCTCGTCGGCACCCTGCTCTGTCGTGGACATGCGACCACGGTAGGAGCCTGCTGCGGGGCGTCGGCGTCGCGACGGCCCCTCCGTGCGCCGAACGGTCTGATGTGCGCCGGGCCGGGAGCGCCTCTCGGCACGAGGCCGCTCGTGGCGGCTATTTTTGGGACCCGGGGCTACCGCGACCCGGCGCACAGACGAGAGTAACGCCTCTCCCCCGGGGAGCATTCCCGGACGGGGGTGATCCCCGGACGGGGTGCCTCGGACGCCGGCAGGTCGCAGGAGCCGGCGGGCTCAGACGAGCTGGCCGGCCCGCCAGAGCACGGCGCACGCCGCGAGGTCGTCGGCCGTGGTCGCCAGGGCCGCGGCCGAGCCGACGTCGGAACGCTCGTCGGCGGCCCGTCCGGTCGCCGCGACGGAGCAGAAGGCCGCGCACCGGTCGAGGGCGACGTCGAGGTCGCGGTGGAAGGCCCCGCCGAGGACGCCGTCGATCATCTCGCGCACCTCGCCGGGCTCCGGCGGGTCGGGGACACCGGCGATGACGTGCTCGACGGGTGCGACGTGCATGCCGGTCGCGTACTCCCGGCTGGCGCTGTCGGGGCTGCGCTGCACCCACTCCCGCACGAGGTAGAGCCGCCACAGCGCACCCGGCAGGCTGCGGGCCGGGCGGTGCGACCACAGCTCGGCGAGGGTGTCGAGCCCGACCTCCTGGACGAGCCCGACGAGCCGGGCGCCGACCTGCGGGTCGGCGCTGCGGCCCGCGTCGACGACGAGCATCGCCGCGGCGTGAGCGGCCTCGGCCGCCTCGGCCGGGCCGGGGGTCGTGCCGCCGTGCGCCTCCATGGCCTGCGGTCCGTAGTGCAGCGGACGGCGCGGGCGCCGGGGCTCCTCGCCGGTCAGGGTCAGACCTTCGCCCGCAGCATCGCGCGGACCATCGTCGCGGCCTCGGACTGGGCCAGGGAGGTGCGGTCGGTGTCCCACGACGCCCGGAGCAGGCGACGGGTCTCGCCGTTGGCCCACAGGCCCTCGCCGGTGAGCGAGCGGGCGATCCCGTCGACCGCGGCCGGGAGGTCGCCCTCGACGACGGTGACGACGCCCCAGCTCTCCGCGGTCGTCGCGTCGATGGTGCGCCGGCCGAGGGCGAAGGAGAGGGCGCGCTGCTGGCCGATGGCGCGCGGCAGCTGCCAGGCCAGGCCCGGGTCGGGGGCGCCGAGACCGCCGTGGGGTGCGACGCGGAAGGTCGCGTCGGGCGTGCACAGGCAGATGTCCGCCGCGAGCGCGATGCCGAGGCCGGAGCCGGCGGCCAGCCCCTGCACCCCGGCGATGACGGGCTTGGTCGAGGCGTTGAGGATGCCGAACATCTCGTCGAGGGCGGCGGCCTGCTCGAAGACCTGGGTCGTCGGGTCGTCCGCCTGACGGGCGGCCTCGGTGTCCGTGCCGACGCAGAAGTCGCCGCCGGTCGACGTCAGCTCGAGGACGTCGACCGTGTGCGAGCGCAGCGCGCGCTGCACCGCGTCGCGCAGCTGGTGGGTCATCGTCAGGTCGAGCGTGTTGCCGAACTCCGGCCGGGCCAGCTCGATGTGCGCGACGCCGTCGGAGGCGGAGTAGGTCACGTAGGCGCGGTTGTCAGACACGTCGGACAGCCTAGTCAGGAGTGCTCGACGAGCACGACGACGAGGGTCCTCGGCCCGTGCACCCCCTCGACCCGCTGCAGCTCGATGTCGCTCGTCGCGCTCGGGCCGCTCACCCAGGTGAGCGGACGACCCCGGTGAGCCTGCCCGCCGAGGCGGGCGACGGCCTCCGGGACGTCGTGCACGACCTGGTCCGCGCGCACGACGCAGACGTGGCAGTCGGGCACGAGGGTGAGCGCCCGGCGTCCCTGGTCGGGCCCGTGGTCGAGGACGATCGTGCCGGTCACCGCGATGCCCAGAGCGCTCGCGGTGACGACCGCGTCGACGGCGTCCAGCGCACCCGCCGAGGCCCCCCGGCCCTCGGGGACGACGGTCGCGACCTGCTCGAGCGCGGCCCGCCACGCGGGGTCGAGCCCGTCGGGCAGGACGACCGAGGTCCGGCCCAGGTCGCGCAGCGCGCCGGCCACGACGTCGGCGACCTCGTGCTCCTGGGCGCGCAGGACGCTCGCGCGGTAGTCGGCGACCCGCTCGACGAAGAGCTCGAGCGTCGCCTTCGGGCTCGACGCGGTCTCCTCCACGACGACGGGGGCTGGTCGCTCCCCCTTCGCCGTCGTGATGTCGGCGGTCGCCGCCCGCACGCGGGCGAGGATCTCGTCACGGGCGCTCATCGCTCGCCCCCCTCTGCGCGCTCGCGCTCCCACCACTGGCGGAAGGTCTCCTTCGGCGGCGTCGGCACGTCACGGGCGTCGCTCCACGCGCCCAGGCCCGGGACGGAGCGGATGGTGCGGTCGCCGACGAGCCGTCCGGCGACCGTGGCGGCCTTCTGCGCGGCGGCGAGCCGGCGCGGGTCCGACAGGACCCAGGCTGCGGCGCTCATCGCCGCGGACTCGGCACGGTGGCCGCCCTGCTGGACGACCTCGCCGCGCAGCTGGACGAGCATCTCCGGGATGTCGATGCGCACCGGGCAGGCGTCGAAGCACGCCCCGCACAGGCTCGACGCGTACGGCAGGGACTGGTCGACCTCGCTCGCCGTGCCGCGCAGCTGGGGGTTGAGCACCGCGCCGATCGGCCCGGGGTAGACCGAGCCGTACGCGTGCCCGCCGGTGCGCTCGTAGACCGGGCAGACGTTGAGGCAGGCCGAGCAGCGGATGCAGCGCAGGGCCTGACGACCAAGGGCGTCGGCGAGGACGTGGCTGCGACCGTTGTCGAGCAGGATGACGTGGACGTCCTGCGGCCCGTCGCCGTCGTGCGCCCCGGACCACATCGTCGTGTACGGGTTCATCCGCTCCCCCGTGCTCGAGCGCGGCAGCAGCTGGAGCATCGGGGCGAGGTCGGCCCACGTGGGGAGGACCTTCTCGATGCCGACGACGCTGACGAGCGTCTCGGGCAGGGTGAGGCACATCCGGCCGTTGCCCTCGGACTCGACGACGACGAGCGTCCCGGTCTCGGCGACGGCGAAGTTCGTGCCCGAGACGGCGACCTTCGCGCGGAGGAACTTCTCGCGCAGGTGCAGGCGCGCGGCCTCGGCGAGCCGGGCAGGGTCGTCGGTGAGGTCGTCGGGCGCCGGGCGGCCCACCTCGCCCATCTCGCGGGCGAAGATCTCGCGGATCTCGCTGCGGTTGCGGTGGATCGCGGGCACGAGGATGTGGCTGGGGCGGTCGTGACCGAGCTGGACGATGAGCTCGGCGAGGTCGGTCTCCCAGGCGCTGATCCCGGCCTCCTCGAGCGCCTCGTTGAGCTCGATCTCCTGGGTGGCCATCGACTTGACCTTGACGACCTCGTCGGCCCCCTTCGCGCGGGCGATCTCGACGACGACCGCGTTGGCCTCCGCCGCGTCGCGCGCCCAGTGCACGGTGGCGCCGGCGGCGGTGAGGCTCGCCTCGAGCTGCTCGAGGTAGTCGCCGAGGTGGTGCAGCGCCTCGTCCTTGGCCGCCGCGCCGCTGACCCGCAGGGCCTCCCAGTCCTCGATCTCGCCGACGACGCCGGCACGCTTGGCGCGGATCGTGCGCGTGGCGTGGTGGAGGTTGGCGCGCTGCTGGGTGTTCGCGAGCGCCTCCCGGGCGGCCTCGGGGAAGGCCGGCATGCCGACGAAGGTCGGCGAGGTCTGCTGGACCGGTCCGATGCTCATGCGGGGTCCCCTTCGGTCGAGGCGAGGATCTCGGCGAGGTGCATCGTGCGCACCCCGGTGCGCTGACGGCCGAGGATCCCGCCGATGTGGGCCAGGCAGGAGTTGTCGCCGGCGACGACGACCTCGGCGCCGGTCTCGACGACGTGCTGGGCCTTGTCCGTGCCCATCGCGACCGAGACGTCCGAGTTCTTCATCGCGAAGGTCCCGCCGAAGCCGCAGCACTCCTCTGCGCCCGGCAGCTCGACGAGGTCGATCCCGCGCACCGCGCGGAGGAGCTGCAGGGGCCGGTCGGCCACCCGCAGCATCCGCAGCGAGTGGCACGTCGGGTGGTAGGTGACGCGGTGCGGGAAGGACGCGCCGACGTCGGTCACGCCGAGCACGTCGACGAGCAGCTCGGAGAGCTCGTAGACCTTCGGGGCGACGGCGTCGACCTGCGCGACGAGGTCGGCGTCACCGGCAGCCGCCGCGATGGTGCGGTGCTGGTGGCGCACCGACCCGACGCACGACCCGGAGGGGGCGACGACCGCGTCGTAGCCGCCGAAGACGTCGACGAAGCGGCGCACGAGGGGCAGCGCGCGGTCGGCGTACCCGGTGTTCGTCATCATCTGGCCGCAGCACGTCTGCGCCTGCGGGAAGTCGACCTCGCAGCCGAGCCGTTCGAGGAGGCGGACGGTCGCCTTGGGGGTCTCGGGCCACATCGTGTCGTTGAAGCAGGTGGCGAAGAGCGCCACCCGCAGACCGGTGGTCCTCGGGGTGCCGGGCTGCCCGGTGGCCGGGCTCGGGGTGCGCGCGCTCATGGCAGCATCCAAGCAAGGATCGTCGACTGCAGACCGACGAGGAGGCAGACGGCGAGGATGAGCCCGACGCTCCACGGCAGCACCTTGCGCAGGATGTCGGCCTCGCGGCCGACGAGACCGACGGCCGTGGCCGCGATCGTGAGGTTCTGCGGGCTGATCATCTTGCCGACGACTCCTCCGGAGGTGTTGGCGGCGACGAGCAGGGTCGGGTCGAGCCCGGCTTCCTGCGCGGCGGCCTGCTGCAGGGTGGCGAAGAGCGCGTTCGCGCTCGTGTCGGAGCCGGTGACGGCGGTGCCGATCCAGCCCAGGAGCGGGGAGAGGAAGGCGAAGGCCCCGCCCGCCCCCGCGATCCACGTGCCGATGGCGATGGTCTGGCCGGAGAGGTTCATGACGTAGGCGAGGGCGAGCACGCTGGAGACGGTGAGGAAGGCGAAGCGCATCTGGCGGGCCGTCGCCGCCATCTCCGCGCCGAGCCCGCTCACGCCGACCCGGTAGACGAGGGCGACGACGAGCGCGGTGAGGAGCAGGAGCGTGCCGGGCGAGCTGAGCCAGGCGAAGGTGTACGTCGTCGCCGTGCTCGGGGTGCCGGCGGCGGTGAGGACCTCGCCGGACAAGCCCGGCCAGGCGATCTTCACGTCGGTGCCGAGGAGCCACTCCTTGACGGCGGGGACGAGCTTGGCCACGGAGAAGACGGCGATGACGAGGACGTAGGGGAAGAGCGCCATGGCGATGCGGCCCGGGGTGAGGGAGCGGGCGCGGGCGTCGAGCTCGGCGACGGAGACCGAGTGGTCGGTGCCGGCCTTGTCGACGGCGCCGGTCGAGGGGGTGCCCGTCGTCGCGTCCCCCTTCGCGCCGACGAGGGCGAGGTCGCGCTGCCGCTCGACCTCGAGCACCTCGAGGGCCTCCTCACGGCCGGTGGGCTGCCACACGCGCAGGAAGACGACGGCGGCGGCCAGGCCGGCGAGCGCCGCGACGATGTCGGCGAGCTCGACGGAGATCCACGTCGCCGAGACCCACTGGGCGACGGCGAAGGCGAGACCGACGACGACGGCGATGGGCCAGGTCTGGCGCACCCCGCGGCGGCCGTCGGCCATGAGCACGAGGAGCAGCGGCACGAAGATCGCGATGACCGGGGTCTGGTGACCGACGTACGCGCCGATCTCGGTGTAGGGGATCTTCGTCAGGGCGCCGGCGGTGATGATCGGGGTTCCGATGGCGCCGAAGGCGACGGGCGCGGTGTTGGCGAGCAGGACGACGGCGGCGGCGCGCAGCGGTGAGAAGCCGACCGCCATGAGCATGACGCCGGTGATGGCGACGGGTGCGCCGAAGCCGGCGAGCGCCTCGAGCAGGCCGCCGAAGCAGAAGGCGATGATGATCGCCTGCACCCGGGGGTCGTCGGAGATGAGGTGGAAGGTCGCCCGCAGGTCCTCGAAGCGGCCCGACCTCACCGTCACCTGGTAGAGCACGATCGCGGTGAAGACGATCCACATGATCGGGAAGAGGCCGAAGACCGCTCCCTCTGATGCCGAGAGCACCGCGAGGTGGACCGGCATCTCGAAGGCGAGGACGGCGACGGCGACCGCCACCGCGACGGCGCTGAGCCCGGCCCAGTGGGCCTTCCACCGCAGCACCCCGAGGGTGGTGAAGACGGTGAGGAGCGGCAGCAGGGCGACGAGCGCGGACAGCAGGAGGCTGTCGGCGACCGGTGACAGGTCGGGCTGGAATGCGGCTGGTGCGGTCATGGGGGCCTCCGAAGGGCGCTGGACGCGGCGTTGAGTCGGCGCACCGAATGGTCGGACCATTCGACGGAAGATGACGATAGGGGTCACCGCGTCCCGCCGTCAAGAATGGTCGGACCATTGACCGCTCGTCGTGCGATGATCGGTCGGTGACGACCGCTCATCCCCTGCCCGAGGCCCGTGAGAGCCGACGCGCCTTCGAGGTCGTCCTCGCCTGGGTCGAGGAGCGGATCCTCGCCGGCGACCTCGGCGTCGGCGACCAGCTGCCCGCCGAGCGCGACCTGGCCCAGCAGCTCGAGGTGAGCCGCTCCGCGGTCCGCGAGGCCGTGCGCACCCTCCAGGCGCAGGGCGTCGTGCGCTCGTCCGTCGGGGCGGGGGCGGCCGGGGGGACGACGATCACCTCGGTCCCGAGCGACGCCCTCGGGCGACTGCTGCGCCTGCACGTCTCGCTCACCCACTTCGAGCTGCCGGACGTGCTCGAGGTGCGCATCGCGCTCGAGCGGCTCAGCGTGCGGCTCGCCGCCGCGCACGCCACCGAGGACGACCTCGAGACGATGCGCGGTCTGCTCGAGACGATGGCCGACCCCGACGTCGACCGCCGGGTCTTCAACGACCACGACACGGCCTTCCACGTCGCGCTGGCCCGGGCGGCCGGCAACCGGCTCGCGACCGACCTCACCGCCGCGATCCGCGAGTCGATGCAGCTGCCCATCCTCGACCGCTTCCGCACCCTCGCGTCCTGGGACGACGTCGCCGACGAGCTGCGGCGCGACCACCAGGCGATCTTCGACGCCGTGGCGGCGGGCGACGGGGACGCCGCGCAGGAGCAGGTCGAGACCCACATCCGCTCCGCCTGGGCGGCGCTGTCGACGGGGGCGTGACCGCCCCTTCGCCGGTGGGCCCCGTCGGGCTCGAACCGACGACCAACGGATTAAAAGTCCGTAGCTCTACCAACTGAGCTAGAGGCCCCTGCTGCGCCAGGTCGCCTCCCGGGACGTCCACCGGACGACCCGCGGGACGACCACCGACCGTCCCGACGACCTGCCTGGCGAAGACTAGCCGAGGACGCCGAGGCGACGTCCGTCACGGACCCGAGCAGCGGGGACGCACCCAGAGGTGGTCGAGCGGCCGTCAGCCACGCGTGCACGACGTGGGCTCGTCGTCGTCGGCGAGCATGAACCGCGATCGGGAGCTGTTCCGGAAGTCGTGGTCGACGCCCCACAGCACCGCCTGGGTGCGTGAGCGCACGCCCATCGTCCGGTACGCGGCGCGGATGTAGGACTTCACGGTGTTCGTGCTGAGGTAGCAGCTGCTCGCGATGTCTCTGTTGTCGAGACCCGCGACCACGAGGGTGATGATCTCGGACTGGCGGGGGGTCAGCCCCTGGGCCTTGCCGGGCCAGTTGTTCCAGCTGGGCTGGTCGTCGTGGGGCTCTCCGGGGTCGGCGGGCAGCACCACCCGCTCTCCGGCGTGGATCCGTTCGAGGGCCTCGACGAGTCGACCGGCGCCGACCGACTTCGACACGACACCGGACAGACCGTGGGCCTCCGCGAACTCCACCGACTGCGCGGTGACCTCCCAGGTGTAGAGCACCGCCCGACTGGCGAGAGGGTTCGACATGAGCAGGTCGAGGTCGAGGTGGACACCGCTCTTGGTCCTGGCGAAGGCGTCGTAGAGCACGAGGTCGACGGGCTCGGAGACGTGCAGGTACACGTTCACCTCGGCGACACGGACACGCCTCGGGTAGTCGGCCAGCATGGCCGCCACACCCAGGGCGACGACCTCGTAGTCGTTGAGCACCGCGATCCGGACCGGCTCTACATCTGTAGCAGGGCTCATCTTGTGACACTAGTCCCCGGCGTGGGGGGCTCGACGTGGTGTGACGTGACCCCCTGGGCCGGTCGAGCAGCGCCCCGACCTCGGGCCACGGCCTAGCCACGACCAGCCGGGTGCTCCGGGTGGCGTCTGCGCAGCTCGGCGCGCAGCGCCCGCACCAGCGGTGTGGCCTCGAGCCAGGCCGCCGAGGTGATCTCCCACGGGGCCGGCGCACCGGCCGACCGGGCGACGAGCTCGGCGGCCCACCGGCCCTCGGCCACCGTCGCCGTGTCGTCATGGGTCACGCCCACCTGCCACCACGTGCGATAGGTGTCGGCGTGCACGAGGAGGTGACCGATGACGTTGCTCAGGTACTCGTCGGTCATCTCGGCGAGCCGGTGCGGCCGGTCCTCGACGTCGACCCACCACGTGCCCTGCCCGAGCGCCGCGAAGGAGCTGGTCGGGGCCGGCTCGTCCATCGCTAGTCGTCCTCGGGCTCGCCGAGGATCTCGGTGAGGGCGTCGGCGAGACCGTCCTCGGCGACGACGGAGATGTGCCCCGCCTCGTCGACCTGGGTCGCCTGGACGACCTGCCCGTCGGCGGCCCGGTGGAAGACGTGGGGGCTCACCGGGCCGGGCTGGGTCTCGTGCTCACCGCGGGCGAAGGCGACCATCCAGCGCAGCGCGGCCAGGACGCCAGGCCCGACCAGCGGGTGGACGACGAGGACGTGGCGGCAGGGCGCGCACAGCAGGACGCCGCCCGGGCCGACCTCGACCCCGGCCCGCTCGAGCAGCTCGTCGAGGACGAGCAGGCGCGCGGCGCCGAAGAAGTCGTCGGTGACGAAGAGGTGCACCTGCGAGGTGGGGTCGTCCTCCTCGGGGCAGTAGCTCTGGTGCTCCGGCGGAGGCAGCTCGCGCAGGTTGCTGCGCGCCAGCGTCATCGCGGTCGCCGTGTCGGGGATGCCGTCGGGCAGGTCGACGGACTCGACGACGTGGTCGGGGAAGTCCAGGGCGATCATCGCGATGACGCCCGGCAGCGGCTCCTGGGCCGGGTAGGCCGGCTGGGTCGGGATCTCGCTGCGGGTCCGCAGCTGGGCGAGGACCTGACCGGGGTCGGGCGGGCCGCTCGTGTCGGGCGGGTTGAGCAGCGCGTCGAGGTGGGAGGCGACGACCTGCGGCCACCGTCGCTCACGGGTACCGGCGGCGACGACGGAGAGGTTGTGCAGCCCGAAGACCTGCCCGCCCGACAGCTGCAGGGCCCCGGCGTCGATCGTCGCCTCCAGCCCGCGGCTCGCGAGCTCCGATCGGGTGAGGGCCAGCAGCCGGTCCGCCGCGTCGGGGGCGAGCGCGGGCAGCACCGACCCCTCGTGGCCGCCCGTCGGGGGCGGGGTCGGTCGCTGCCATCGGTCGAAGAGCCCCATGGCGGCAGTCTCTCAGGAGGGACAGGTCGTGGTCTCGAGGCTCACAGGGCCGTGCCACCTCGACCGGCGAGCGGCTCAGCGGGCGCCGGACAGGGCGACGGTGCGCACGAAGACGCACGCCGTCGCGCCGGCATTGGCGTACCGGTAGGCCCGGTCGCTGAGCAGCCGGGCGGAGGAGCCGGCACGGACGACGACCCGGTCGTCGTCCGCGGTGAGGGTGAGCTCACCCTCGAGGACGTGGAAGAGCTCCTGCGAGCCGGCCGGGTCGGCCAGCCCCTGGTAGCCCGCGCCGGGCTCGAGACGCCACCGCCACAGGTCGGCGGCCCGCCCGTGGCTCGTCGCGACAAGAAGGTGGGCGCTGCTGCCCCCTTCGTCGGACCACACGAGGACCTCCGCGCCCGCCTCGACGACCGAGATCGCACCGCTGGGGCGAAGGGGGTCGAGCAGCTCGGTGAGCTCGGTCCCGAGCGCGCGGGCGACCCGGGTGATCGAGACGAGGCTCGGGTTGGCCTGGCCGTGCTCGACCTGGGTGAGCAGCCGGCGGCTGATCTCGGCGCGGTCGGCGAGCTGCTGGACGGTGAGGCCCTGCTCGGTGCGGGCGGACCGCACCCGGGCGCCGACCTGGGCGAGGAATCCCTCGCTCAGCGCCCCCTCGTCGGTCCGCTCCGCACCCACGTCAGACCGCGAAGAGCTGGTCGAGGTCGGCGAAGGCCTTGAACTCGAGGGCGTTGCCGGAGGGGTCGAGGAAGAACATCGTCCACTGCTCGCCGGGGGTGCCCTCGAAGCGGACGTAGGGGTCGATGACGAACTCGACACCGGCGCCCTGGAGGCGCGCGGCGAGCTCCTGGAAGCGCGGGACCGGCAGCACGAGGCCGAAGTGCGGCACCGGGACCATCTTCCCGTCGACGGGGTTGTGGCCCGCGACCGCGTTGGAGTGGTCGTCGACCATGTGCGTGACGACCTGGTGGCCCTCGAGGTCCCAGTCGGTCCAGCGCTCGTCCTCACGGCCGCGACCGAAGCCGAGGACCTCGCCGTAGAAGTGCCGGGCGGCCTCGATGTCGTGGACCGGGATGGCCAGGTGGAAGGGGGGACGGCTGCGCTCGTTCTCGCTCATGACGAGCACGTTAGTGCACATACGGTGCGCACACCAGTGCGCATCCATCATCCGGTCTACGTGACGAGCTGGCTCACGGCATGGATGACGAGACCGACGAGCGCGCCGACGACCGTGCCGTTGATCCGGATGAACTGCAGGTCGCGCCCGACGTAGAGCTCGATGCGGCTGCTCGCCTCGTCGGCGTCCCACCGACCGACGGTGACGGAGATGACCTGGGCGAGCTCGTCGCCGTAGGTGTTCACGGCGAAGGCGACGGCCTCGCCGAGATGGCCCTCGAGCCGGTCGCGCCAGGCCGGGTCCTGCTCGAGGTGCTCGCCGAGGTGGGCGAGCAGCTCCTCGCCGCGGGACCAGAAGTAGCTCTCGCGGTCCTCCATCGCGCCGACGAGCGCGACCTTGAGCGACTGCCAGATCGCGACGGCGCTGCGGGGCACCTGCGGGTGGGCGAGCAGCGCCTCCTTGAGCCGCTCGGCGCTGGCCTGGACCTCGGGGTCGTGCTGGAGGTCGTCGGCGAGCCGGCGCAGCAAGCCGTCGAGCGCCTTGCGGGCGGGGTGGTCGCGGTCGCTGCGCACCTCGGCGAGCCACTCGACGGCCTGCTTGTAGCCCCAGCCGATGACGCGGTCGTCGAGCCACGGCGGGGTCCACCACGGGGCCTTCTCGCCGACGACGTCGGCGAAGGCCTCGGGGTTCTCCGCCAGCCAGGCACCGACCTGGTCGAGCCCGAGGTCGACGAGCCCGGCGTGGGTGCCCTGGGCGACGACGGAGTCGAGCAGCGAGCCGGCGATCGGGCTGATCGGCTCGCGGGCCAGGCGCGGCAGGAGCAGCGAGGTGAGGAAGTCCTCGACGTCCTCGTCGGACATGCGCTCCAGGGCCGGGCGACCGGCGCGGGCGATCTCCGTGAGCACCCGCTCTCGGCTCGCCGGGCGGCCGAGCCAGCGGCCCAGCCGCAGCCCGACCTCGGCGCTCGCGAGACGCTCGCGGGCGATCTCCTCCGTGAGGAAGTTCTGCGCGACGAACTCCTCGAGGCTGCGCCCGAGCTCGTCCTTGCGCCGCTTGATGAGCGCGGTGTGGGGGATCGGCAGGCCGAGCGGGTGCTTGAAGAGCGCGGTGACGGCGAACCAGTCGGCCATCGCGCCGACCATCGCCGCCTCGGCAGCGGTGTTGACGTAGCCCCACACGCCGTCGTGGTCCATCCGCACGGTGAGCAGGTAGACGACCGCGGCGACGACGAGCAGGGAGGTAGCCACCACGCGCATGCGGCGCAGACCGGCCCGTCGGGCCTGGTCCGCGGGGGTCTCGACGAGGAAGCTCACGGGGCGATTCAACCCCAGCCCGGCTCCCTAGACTCGCCGGGTGGACTTCCTGCCCGGACACCAGCCGCCCCATGACCTCACCTACGACGACGTCTTCATGGTGCCGCGCCGCAGCGAGATCACCTCGCGGCACGGCGTCGACCTCGCGAGCGTCGACGGCACGGGGACGACGATCCCGCTCGTCGTCGCGAACATGACGGCCATCGCCGGGCGGCGGATGGCCGAGACGACCGCCCGCCGCGGCGGGCTGACGATCATCCCGCAGGACATCCCGACCGATGTCGTCGCCGAGGTCGTCGCGTGGGTGAAGTCGCGCCACCTCGTGCACGACACCGCGATCGAGCTCGACCCGACCGTCACGGCCGGCGAGGCGCTCGTCCTCATCCACAAGCGCGCCCACGGCGCCGGAGTCGTCACCGTCGACGGCCGCCCGGTCGGCATCGTCACCGACAGCGACCTCGACGGGGTGGACCGCTTCACCCAGGTGCGCGACGTCATGCAGACCGAGGTCGTCACGCTCGCCGAGGACCACGACCCGGCTGCCGCGTACGACGAGCTGCACCACGCCCGCCGCCGCGTCGCCCCTGTCGTCGGGGCCGACGGTCGGCTCGTCGGCATCCAGACCCGCATGGGCGCCGTGCGCTCCTCGCTCTACCGCCCGGCCCTCGACGCGCAGGGCAGGCTGCGCGTCGGCGCCGCCGTCGGCATCAACGGCGACGTCGCCGGCAAGGCGCGAGCCCTGCTCGACGCGGGTGTCGACGTCCTCGTCGTCGACACGGCGCACGGCCACCAGGCGAAGATGTTCGACGCGCTCGCGGCGGTCCGCGAGCTCGACCCGCAGGTGCCGGTCGTCGCCGGCAACGTCGTCTCCGCGGAGGGCGCCCGCGAGCTCGTCGAGGCGGGCGCCGACATCGTCAAGGTCGGCGTCGGGCCGGGCGCGATGTGCACGACGCGGATGATGACGGCGGTCGGCCGCCCCCAGCTCTCCGCCGTCCTCGAGTGCTCCGCCGCGGCGCGCGAGCTCGGCGCCCACGTGTGGGCCGACGGCGGCGTGCGGCACCCCCGTGACGTCGCCCTCGCGCTGGCAGCGGGCGCGAGCAACGTCATGATCGGCTCGTGGTTCGCCGGGACGCTCGAGTCACCCGGCGACCTCTTCACCGACGCCGACGGTCGGCGCTACAAGGAGTCCTTCGGCATGGCCTCCGCCCGAGCCGTGCGCAACCGCACGGCCGAGGACTCCCCCTTCGAGCGGGCCCGCAAGGGCCTCTTCGAGGAGGGCATCTCGACGGCCCGGATGTACGTCGACCCGGCCCGGCCGAGCGTCGAGGACGTCATCGACCAGATCGTCGCCGGCGTGCGCAGCTCGTGCACCTACGCGGGCGCCGCCTCCCTCGAGGAGTTCCGCTCCCGTGCCCTCGTGGGCGTCCAGTCGACCGCGGGCTACGCCGAGGGCCGCCCGCTCCACACGTCGTGGTGACCACCCGTCCGCCCCGCGTGCTACGGCGCAGTACTGGTCGCGATGACGACCAGTACTGCGTGGTAGCCGGCGGCGAAGGGGGGTCGACGTGCACTCGCTGAGCCCCCTCGAGGCCGGGGTCGGCCCGCACGAGGCGCTGCGGCGCACCGCCTTCGTCCTCGAGCGCAGCCGGCAGCACAGCCGACGGGTCGAGGCCTTCCGCGGGGCGGCGAAGGTCGTCGCCGAGGTCGGGGAGGACGAGATCGCCGAGCGGGCCCGCCAGGGCACCCTCACGGACCTCCCGGGCATCGGCTCCTCGACGGCCGGCGTCATCGAGCAGGCCGTCGCCGGTGAGCTGCCCGCCTACCTCGAGCGCCAGCAGGACGAGCACGGCGGTCCGCTCGTCGAGCTCGACGACGACGGCGCTGCGCTCTTCGAGGCGGTCGTCGGCGACTGCCACACCCACTCCGACTGGTCCGACGGCGGCTCGCCGATCCAGGAGATGGTCCTCGCCGCCGTCGAGCTCGGCCAGGAGTGGCAGGTGCTCACAGACCACTCCCCCCGGCTGCGCATCGCCAACGGGCTGAGCGCCGAGCGCCTCGCCAAGCAGCTCACCCTCGTCGACGGGATCAACGACGCGCTCGGTGACCGCTTCCGCCTGCTCAAGGGCATCGAGGTCGACATCCTCGACGACGGCTCTCTCGACCAGAGCGAGGAGATGCTCGGCCGGCTCGACGTCGTCACCGCGAGCGTCCACAGCAAGCTGCGCATGCCCGGCGGCGCGATGACCAAGCGGATGCTCGGCGCGGTCACCAACCCTCGGGTCGACGTCCTCGGCCACTGCACCGGGCGCCTCGTCACCGGTGGTCGAGGCACCCGACCGCAGAGCGACTTCGACGCCGAGGCCGTCTTCCGCGCGTGCCTCGAGCACGACGTCGCCGTCGAGATCAACAGCCGCCCCGAGCGCTGCGACCCGCCCGATGAGCTGCTGATGCTCGCCTCCGAGATGGGCTGCACCTTCGCGATCGACTCCGACGCGCATGCCCCCGGCCAGCTGGAGATGAAGGCCTACGGGTGCGCGCGGGCGGCGGCCCTGGGCATCGAGGCCGACCGCATCATCACGACGTGGGAGGTCGAGCGGTTGCTCGAGTGGTCGGCCCGCCGACGGGGGTGAGCGGGGCCGTTTTGGCATCCGCGCCGATCGGCACGTATGCTCCTGAACGTCCTCGACGGATCCGGGCGCTGCCTGCTGCGTGGCGAGGGGTCCAAGAGATTGGTCCCCATCGTCTAGCGGCCTAGGACCCCGCCCTTTCACGGCGGTAGCACGGGTTCGAATCCCGTTGGGGATACGCAGTACTGGTTTGATCGCAGCACATCGGCCTTGCACCATCAAGGCCCCGTAGCGCAGTTGGTTAGCGCGCCGCCCTGTCACGGCGGAGGTCGCGGGTTCGAGTCCCGTCGGGGTCGCTCGTCACGTCGTCGGACGTGACTCGGCCAGGTAGCTCAGTTGGTACGAGCGTCCGACTGAAAATCGGAAGGTCGGCGGTTCGACCCCGCCCCTGGCCACACATCGCACCTCACGAAGGCGCCACGCACATCGCGTGGCGCCTTTCGCGTGCTCGGGGCGCGGGGACCTCCCGGGGCGAAGGGGCCGGGGCGAAGGATGCGAAGGGGGAGCCCGGCGAAGGGGGCACCCGTACGGGTGTGCAGCCACACCCTTCGGTCGGGGCACGGTGAGGGCGGCGCGTCCGCGCCGCACCCCGGGCGAAGGAGCAGCGATGAGCCTCACGGAGCACACCCCCGCGATCGTGCGGTGGACCCGCCGGCTCGAGGAGACGACCGGTCTCGACGGGGTCGTCGACGCGATCGAGCCGAGCATCCAGGCCGCCTTCGGCAGCGGGACGCGCGGCGAGCTGCTGCGGGGCGAGTGGCTCGGGCACGCGCTGCACCCGATCCTCACCGACCTCGTCGTCGGCCCGTGGGTCTCGGCGAGCGTCCTCGACCTCGTGGGCGGGCGCGAGTCCTCGACCGCGGCGAAGACGCTCGTGGGTGTCGGGCTGCTCGCCGTCGGGCCGACGGCCTGGACCGGCTGGGCGGAGTGGTCGCAGACCGGGCGGCGCGACAAGCGGGTCGGCCTCGTCCACGCCGCGACCAACGCCGTGGCGATCGGCGCGTACACCGGGTCGTGGCTGGCCCGGCGCAGCGGCCGGCACAGCACCGGGGCCCGGCTCGCCCTCGTCGGCGCGACCGTCTCCGGGGTCGGGGCGTACCTCGGCGGCCACCTGGCCTCGGCTCGCGACGTCGCGAGCAACCACCCCGCCTTCGACGAGAGCTGAGCCCTTCGCGGCGCTCCGTGTGAAGACCGGCCTACCCCCGGGCCGTCGTCGGGTTCGGGTGCGTCGTCAGGACTCGATGCGTTGTCGGTGGTCGCCTCTAGCGTTGGTCCATGGCACCGACGCCCGCTCCGACCACCCCGATCAGGGGTGTGTGGTCCGTGCCCACGGGCAGTGCCGCGGTCGGCTGGGCCTGTGCTGGTCCGGCTCCCGGCGTCCCGATCCGACAGGCGACCGCTGCTGGTGCCGGCACCGCGCCCGACGACCCGATCACCTGGGCCGAGCGCCGCGGCGCGCTCGACGCCGCGGTGCGGGCCCTGCGCGGTCTGAGCAGCGCGATCCACCAGGCCAACGGACCCGAGCTGATGGAGGTCATGGGCGTCCTGGACGAGCTGACCACCCTGGCCGCCGCTGGGCGCTACGTCGTCACCGCGCAAGCCCACGAGCGCGGCGAGGTCGCCCAGTCCGACGCCCCGTCCCTACCGGCCTGGGTCCGCCAGCACGCCACGAGCACCCGCCAAGGAGGGTGCGGCACCATCGCCCAAGCCGTGCTCGACCTGTCCCGACCCGTCAACACCCTGCTGCGCGACGCGGTCGAGGACGGCACCCTGACGCTGCCCGTCGCGCGCACCGTCATCACCGAGATCTCCCGGATCGAGTCACGCCTCGTCGACGGCGCCCGCGACACCGTCCTGACCGCGATGATCGAGATGGGCCACCTGCACGGCTCCCCCGGCGTGCGATCCGTGCGCCCCGAGCTCCTCGCCCGCCACGGCATCCCCGGCGAGCTCGACACCGAGCAGGACCGGCTGCGCCGCGGGCGGGCCCTGTCCCGGCCCGTCGTCGACGACGGGCTGCACGAGTACCGCCTCGTCCTCGACCCCGAGGGCGCCGCCGTCCTCGAAGCCGCCATCGAGGCCCTGTCCGCACCAGCACCCGCCCACGACCCCGACACCGGCACCCGCGAGCCCGACCTGCGCACCAGCGACCAGCGCCGCGCCGACGCCCTCCTCGACCTCGTCCGCACCGCGGTGGCAGGCATGGACACCAGGGCCGGACGCGGAGCCAAGGCCACCCTGCTGCTCACCATGAGCCTGCAAGACCTGCGCACGCAGACCGGCGCGGCGCGCACCCTCGGCGGCCTGGACACCGGCACCCTCCTCGCGCCGGGCACCGTGCGACGGCTGGCCTGCGACGCCGAGGTCATCCCCGTCGTCCTGGGCAGCCGCAGCCAGGTCCTCGACCAAGGCACCGCGATACGGCTCTTCACCCCCGCCATGACCCGCCAGCTGTGGCTGCGCGACGGCGGCTGCACCTACCCCGGCTGCACCGCCCCCGCCCGGTGGACCGACGCCCACCACCTCATCCACTGGGCCGACGGCGGACCCACCGACCTCAGCAACGCCGCCCTGCTCTGTGCACGCCACCACACGATCGTCCACACCCGCCGCCTCCACGGACACCTCGACACCGACCCACCCGACAACGGGCCACCACGCGTCGTCTGGGACCTCACCCCCGGCTCCTACGACCACGCCCTGACCATCCTCCCCCGCGCCGGCTGAGGACGACCCCGCGTCGGCGTGGGCAGAGACCGCGGTGACGGCCCGCCAGCCACGAGCGCTGGCAGGATCAGGCCATGACGACGATCGGCATCCTCTGGCCCGGCGCGATGGGCAGCGCGCTCGGACGCGCCTGGCGCTCGGCGGGGGTCGAGGTCGTGACGAGCCTCGACGGACGCAGCGCACGCACGCGTGACCTCGCCGGCGACCTCACCGCCCTCGGCTCGCTGGAGGAGGTCGTCCGGGTGTGCGACGCGGTCGTCAGCGTCGTGCCCCCGGCGCACGCGGTGACCCAGGCCGAGCAGATCGCGGCCGCGGTCCGACGCACCGGGAGCACCCCCGTGGTCGCCGACCTCAACGCGGTCTCCCCGGCGACCATGGGGCAGGTCGCGACCGTCCTGGAGGCCGCGGGGTGCGTCGTCGTCGACGGCGCGATCAGCGGCCCGCCGCCGC
This sequence comes from Janibacter melonis, assembly GCF_003721155.3. Taxonomy (NCBI): domain Bacteria; kingdom Bacillati; phylum Actinomycetota; class Actinomycetes; order Micrococcales; family Intrasporangiaceae; genus Janibacter; species Janibacter melonis. Next base: position 2,131,863 of record NZ_CP044548.2, read on the forward strand.
GGCCCGACGGCGACACCGCGCTCTTCCTCTCCGGGGCGAGCTGCTCCCCCTTCGCCGATCTCGCCGCACCCGGTCTGCGGGCGGTGGTCGTCGGCAGCGAGGTCGGTGCCGCCTCGGCGACGAAGATGAGCACCGCGGCGGTCTACAAGGGCACGAAGGCCCTGCTCCTGCAGTCCCTGCTCACCGCCCGCCACCACGGGGTGCTCGACGCGGTCGTCGCGGACCTCTCGACGGGTGCCCCCGAGCTCACCGCGCACCTCGCCCGCGACCTGGCTGTCGCCGCCTCGAAGTCCGACCGCTTGCCCGCCGAGATGCGCGAGATCGCGAGCACCCAGGCGGCGGCCGGTGCCGGAGCAGAGCTGTACGAAGCCGTGGCGGAGGTCTTCGAACGAGCGGACGCGAGCGCGGCGGGCGCCGCGACCCCCGAGGAGGCCGCGAGCGCGATCGATCTCGACGCGGTCCTCGACGCCCTCACCAGGCACCGCTGACCGGGCACCGACCCGACGCCGCTCGACACCGACCCGCTGCCCTCCCGACACCGACTGCGCCCGCGCACGGCTTGACTCCCGGACGACCCTCGTCGACGATGACATCTGATCATCCGCTCAGACATGGAGGACTCATGCGCCCGGTCTCCTCGCTCGACGGGTGCGCCGTCGAGGGCGTCCACCCCGACAAGGTCGCGCTCGTGCTCGCCGCGGCGCCCGACCCCGACGAGCTCGCGACCGTCACCGGCGTCTTCCGGCTGCTCGGCGACCCGACGCGAGCCCGGCTGCTCTACGCCCTCCTCGAGGCCGGCGAGCTCTGCGTCTGCGACCTCGCCGCGTCGACGGGCACCGCCGAGTCGACGGTGAGCCAGTCGCTGCGGATGCTGCGGGCCTCCGGGGTCGTCACCGGACGGCGCGAGGGTCGCAACGTCTACTACCGGCTCTCCGACGGCCACGTCCGGATGCTCCTCGACGTCACCCGCGAGCACGTCGTCCACACCGCAGCGCTCGACGACGCCCCGACCCGGCCGCGCCGATGAGCGGCGGGCACTCGCACGGCGCGGCGGGACACGCCGGCGGACGGCACCGGTGGCGCCTGCTCGTCGCCTTCGTGCTCGTCGGCTCCTACTTCGGGGTCGAGCTGGCCGCGGGCCTGGTCTCGGGCTCGCTCGCACTGCTCTCCGACGCCGGCCACATGGCCGCCGACGTCGTGACGCTCGGGGCGGCGCTCGTCGCCACGCGGGTCGCGACGCGTCCTGACACGACCGGGCGGCGCACCTTCGGCTCCTACCGTGCCGAGATCTTCGCCTCCGGCTTCGCGGTCCTCATGATGATCGGGGTCTCGGTCTACGTCGTCGTCGAGGCGCTGAGCCGGATCGGCTCGGCCCCCGAGGTGGGCTCGACGGCGATGCTCGTCGTCGGTGGGCTCGGCCTCGCCGTCAACGTCGTCGCCCTGCTCCTCCTGCGCGGCGGGGCCGGGGAGAGCCTCAACGTCAAGGGCGCCTACCTCGAGGTCGTCGCCGACACCGTCGGCTCGGTCGGCGTCGTCGCCGCAGCGCTCCTCGTCGTGACGACCGGCTCGGCGGTCTGGGACACCGTCGTCGCCCTCGCGATCGGCGTCTTCGTCCTCGTCCGTGCGCTCCACCTCGGTCGCGAGGTGCTCGCCGTCCTCGGTCAGCACGCCCCGGCAGGGGTCGTGCCCGACGACGTGACCCGCGCGCTCGAGTCCGTCGACGGGGTCGCCGAGGTCCACGACCTCCACGTGTGGACCCTCACCTCGGGCATGGACGTCGCCACGGCGCACCTCGTCGCCGACGACGACGCGGACGGTGTCCTCGTCGTAGCGAGCGCCGTGCTGCGCGAACGCTTCGGCATCGCGCACGCCACCCTGCAGGTCGAGACCCGGGGCTCTCGGCAGTGCCAGGGCGTCGACTGGTGACCTGCGCTGCGCCCGGCGCGGTGCGCCAGAGTGGCGCGCGCCACGCGGGGTGCGAGGATGTGTGCCCGTGAGCACCAGGGACTCCGCCGTGACCAAGCTGCGCCGAGCCGTCGCCCGCAGCGCCACCACGCTGGCGTCGGCCGCGGCGCCCGCAGCCGACCCCCGCGCCGCCGCGCCGGCCCCCGCGCAGCCCGCGACCCCGGCACCGGCGCCCAAGCCGGCCCGCCCGAGCGGTCCGCACCGGGTCGACGACGGGCGACCGGTCACCTCCGTCGGGGCGCCGCACTCCCCCTTCGCGCCGCTCGACCTCGACGTCGCCGCCGCGGTCAGCCCGCGGCTGGCCGAGCTCCTCGCGCCCGAGTGGCGCCAGCACCCCTTCGACCGGCACGGCTGGCGGGCGACGCTCGAGAGCACCGGCCCCGACCTCGTCCTCGTCGAGCACTGCGCCGGCGCCGTCACCGGGTGGACCGGTGCGGTCGACGAGCTCGTCACCGCCCTGTCGGCCGCCCGTGACGCAGGCGCGCGGATCGCCCTGTGGGTCACCGACCGGGCCGTCCCCCCGACCGAGCTGCTCGTCGCGGCCGACGTCGTCGGCGGGGTCGACGAGGCCACCGTCTCCGCCCTTGAGGGCGCCGGGACCGCCGCCCAGCTGTGGCCCGCCGCCGGTCAGCCGCGCCAGTCCGGGCTCGCCCGCGACGACGAGACGACGACCCGTCGCGGTGGGGCCCTGCTCGTCGTCGACGGCTTCGGCCGCCTCGGTGACGACACCGCGCTGCGCGAGGTCGCTCGCGGCATCGCCCCGCTCCCCCCGAGCCAGGCCGCCCTGGTGCGGCTGTCCGGCAAGTCCGCCTCGGTCACCCTCCCGCCGACCCTCGCCGAGCGCCAGGTCGCCCACGGCCCGTGGGCCGCGGAGGCCGGTGTCCTCGCCGACGCACGCGTGCTCGTCGACCTCGGCGACGGCGCCCCCGGCTCGGCGTGGACCACCGTGGCCGCGGCGACCGCCCGCACCCCCGTCGTCGGTCTTACCTCCCTCGCGAGCCCCGCCCCGCCCGAGATCGCAGCGCTCGTCCCGCGCGTCGAGGACGAGAAGTCCCTGCGCAGCGAGGTCGTCGCCCGGATCCACCAGGAGGAGCTCGTCTCCCGCGAGGGGCTGCTCCTCCAGCGCGCCGTGCTCGAGGGGCACACCGCGGCGCACCGTGCCCGGGCGATCACCCAGGCCGTGCTGCCCGACCGGGCCACGCCGCTCACGGTGCCGACGATCTCCGCCGTCGTGCCGACCAACCGCACCCACGAGCTCGACAACGTCTTCGCCAACCTCGGCCGTCAGCGCCACGAGGCGCTCGAGCTCGTCCTCGTGCTCCACGGCCTCGACACCGACGACGAGGACCTGCGTCGTCGCGCGCAGCACGCCGGGGTCGAGCACCTCACCCTCGTGCACGCCGACGCCGACCTCACCCTCGGCGCGTGCATGAATCTCGGCGTCGACGCCGCGAGCGGCCAGTACGTCGCGAAGATGGACGACGACAACATCTACGGCCCGGGCTACCTCTCCGACCTGCTCGCGACCTTCGCGTACACCGACGCCGGGGTCGTCGGGAAGTGGGCGCACTACGTGTGGCTGCGCTCCACCGGCGCCGTCGTCCTGCGCTACCCCGACTCCGAGCACCGCTACGAGCGCCGCATCCAGGGTGGGTCGATGCTCTTCGCCGGCGACGTCGTGCGCGACGTGCGCTTCTCCGACATCCCCCGCGCCGTCGACTCCGACATCCTCGACCGCAGCGCCGAGGCCGGCGTGCGCATCTACTCCGGCGACCGGTACAACTACGTGTCGGTGCGCGGCGACGACCGCCTCGCCCACACGTGGACGGTCACCGACTCGACCTTCTTCACCGCCACGGGCCGCCTGCTCTTCTACGGCGACCCCACCACGCACGTCAGCATCTGATCGTCGACTCGAAGGACACCATGGCCAGCATCGACCCCGCATCCGCCAAGAGCGCAGGGCGCCGCGCCGCACGAGCCGTCGTGCGTCGTGCCCCGCTCGGGCCCGTCGCCACCCTGCCCTCCTCCGGGGGCGCGGTCGGGCAGCGCGCCGTCTTCACCCAGGCGCGGATGCTCATGGTCAACGGCTCGCAGCACGCCCGCGGCGTGCGCCTGCTGTCGCGCCTGCCCGAGCCGGCGCTCGGCGCGACCGGGCACGCGATGCTCGCGTGGAGCCACCTCAACCTCGGCGAGGTCGACCTCGCCCTGCCGCACGCGCGGAGCGCGCTCGACCTCGGCCCGGACGCCGAGGCGGCCGGCCTCGTCCTCGCCGTGGCCCGCCGTGGTCACGACGACGAGCTGCACGACCGGGTCCGCGAGCTCGCCATGACGGTCGTGCCGAGCACGACGCGCGACGCCGAGCGGATCATCTCGTGGTTCTCGACCTCCGACCCCGTGGTCGCGCAGCGCTTCATCGACCACGTCGAGAGCTGGCAGGTCAGCTACACCCGCTCCAGCCTCGACCGGATCAAGGCCGAGACCCGCATCCGCTCTGCCGGCGACCGCGAGGCTCAGGCGGCGGAGGCCTTCGCCGTCGGGCAGGAGGGCGGGCAGGTGAAGTTCAAGGCCGCCGTCACCCTGCTCAACGAGATCGCCGGGTACGACGAGCTGCGCGAGCTCTACGCGGCCGCCCCCGCGGACCACCTGCGCGCGATCCACCACAAGAACGTCCTGCCCATGGCGGCGAAGGCGGCCCGCGCCGGCTGGCTCGACACCGCCCAGACGATCGCCGGCCGGGTCATCGAGGAGCGCAACGACAAGCGCGCCCGCGCCCTGCACGCCCGCGTGAGCGACCAGATCGCCATCGGGCGCACCGGCTGGCCGGTCGACGAGGCGCAGGAGCGCTCCTACGAGCCGCGTCCCGGCGCCGTGCTCTCCGTGCTCGCCCAGTCGCTGCCCCACCGCTCCGGCGGCTACGCGACCCGCAGCCACGGCGTCCTCACCGGTCTGCGGGCCCTTGGCTGGGACATGCAGGCCGCGACCCGCCTCGGCTTCCCCTACGACTTCTGGTCGCCGGCCGACAAGCGGGTCGTCGAGGAGCGCGACGTCGTCGACGGCGTGCCCTACGTGCGTCTGCTCGAGCCGGGCGAGCGGGTCTACGAGACCGTGCCGATGGCCGGGTACATCGAGCGCTTCGCCCGCCGCATCGAGGAGACCGCCCGCGAGCACCGCGCCGGGCTCATCCACGCGAGCAGCTTCCAGAACAACGGGCTCGCCGGTCTGCGCGCCGCCCGCCGCCTGGGCATCCCCTTCGTCTACGAGATGCGCGGTCTCGAGGACCTCATGAAGATCTCGCGCAACCCGGCCTTCGGCCGCACCGACGCGTACCGGTACATGACGACGCTCGAGCTGCACGTCGTCCAGAACGCCGACCTCACCTTCGTCATCACCGAGGCGCTGCGCGAGGAGATGATCGCCCGCGGCGGCCCCGCCGACCGCATCAAGGTGCTGCCCAACGGCGTGCACACGAGCCAGTTCGAGCCGCGCGAGCCCGACCAGGCGCTCATCGACGAGCTGGGGATCCAGGGCAAGACGGTCATCGGCTACGCCGGCAGCCTCGTCGACTACGAGGGCATCGAGCTGCTGCTGCGCGCCGCGGCCCAGCTGAAGACCGAGCGCTCGGACTTCGCGGTCATCATCGTCGGCGACGGCCACCACGAGGGCTTCCTGCACCGGCTGGCCCGCGAGCTCGACGTCATGGACGTCGTGACCTTCACCGGGCGCGTGCCCCACGAGGACGTCGCGCGGTACCTCTCGATCTTCCAGATCACCCCGCTCATGCGCCTGCCGCTGCCGGTCTGCGAGCTCATCAGCCCGATCAAGCCCTTCGAGTCGATGGCGATGGGCAAGGCGATGATCTCGAGCTCGGTCGCCGCGCTCGCCGAGATCGTCAAGGCCGACGAGCGCGGTCTCGTCTTCGACAAGGGCGACGCCGGCTCGCTGGCCACCCAGATCCGCCGCTACCTCGACGACCCCGAGCTGCGCGAGCGGATGGGCCGCCAGGCCCGCGAGTGGGTCCTCGCCGAGCGTGACTGGAGCGACGTCACCCAGATCGTCGACCGCGAGTACCACCGCCTGCTCGGCTGATCTCGCCGCTGGCTGGAAGAAGGACCGTCACCTCGAGGTGACGGTCCTTCTTCGATCCCGGGGATCTTGGCGCCGGTGGTCGCCGAGGCGCACCCCGCACCCCTCGGACATGACGAAGGGGGAGCCTCTCGGCTCCCCCTTCGCCCTGCTCGACCCCCGCTCAGCCCTTGGCGGAGCCGGTGGGAGCGGGGATGTCGTCGACGGTGATGTCGGCGACGGGGGTGGAGGTGACCTTCGCCGCGGAGAGCTGACGCCAGATGATCGGCGTCATCGTCCGGGCGTAGGTCGCGGTGACGTGCGAGCCCTGGCGGTAGACGAGCGTGCCCGCGACGGCCGGCGGGCACTCCTTCACGCCCTCGGGGCAGATCCACTCGTCGACGGGCACGAAGGTCGCACCGAGCTCGTCGGCGGCCTGGCCCAGGCTCGCGTCGGTGTCCTCGCGCGGGAAGTCGCACGACGCGTAGTCGCCGTCCCCGGCCTCGGCCACGCAGTTGTAGACCTCGGAGCCGGGGTGGATGTTGTCCGCGAGCACGACGACCTTCGCGCCGCCGTCCTGGAGCGTCTTCAGCGGGGCGGCCAGGTCGGCGGCCTTCGCGTCGTCGGTGCCGGCCGAGCTGACGACGACGTCCGGCGTGCGATCGCCCTCGCCCATCGCCGTCACGGCGTTGCCGGTGAACTCCGCGCACTCGTCCTTGATGCTCGCGCCCTCGCCGAAGGCGCACGCGGACTTGAGGTACAGGTCCAGCCGCATGCCCTCGCGCTTGGCGATCTCGTCGAAGACCGGGAACCACTGGCCCATCTTCGAGTCGCCGACGAGCGCCATGACCTTGTCCGAGCCCGTGTCGCCGTAGGTGCACGAGGTCTTGACGGCGGTGTCGCCGGCGAGCACCTGGCAGTCGTCGTCGTAGTACGACGGGACGTCCTTCGTCGCGACGGCGGGGTTGGGCGTGAGCTCGCCCGAGGTGGTGAAGACCGACTCCGGGTCGGAGCGGACCTCCCACGTCGAGGCGGAGGTGTCGGCGACGAGCGCGGTCGCGCCCTCGACGTCCTTCGTCGTCCCGAGGTCGGGGACGGTGCGCATGACGGCGAAGCCCGCGAGCACGCAGACCGTCATGAGCACGCCGCCCATCGTCAGCGCCTTGCGCGGCTGGGCCGAGATGCCCTTGTTGAAGCGGATCGGGTCCTCGACGAGCTTCTTCGTCACCCAGGCGAGGACGACGGAGAGCAGGCCGAGCGCGATCTTGTGCCGGATGCGGATGTCGGGCCACCGGGCCGCCGCGATGGTGATGAGCGGCCAGTGCCACAGGTACACCGAGTACGACAGGCCGCCGAGCCAGGTCATCGGCTTGAGGCTGAGCAGCCGCGCCGGGATCGTCGTCTGGCTGGCGCAGCCGGCCGCGATGACCAGGGCGGTGCCCACGGTCGGCACGAGCGCCGCGGATCCGGGCCACGGGGTGCCCTTGGAGAAGACGAGCGCCGAGTAGGCGATCATCAGCAGCCCGACGGTGGCCATGACCGTCGCGACCGTGTGCGACAGCGTGCGCCGCAGGCGGTCGACGGCGAAGGCGGTGAGGGCGCCGATGGCGAGCTCCCACACGCGGGTCGTCGTGTAGAAGTACGCCGTCGCGGGGTCGGCCGCGGTGTGCACGACCGAGTACGCGAGCGACGCGGCGGCGACCACGGCGAGGACGCCGAAGAGCATCCGCATCGGGCGCACGCCGAGACGCCGGGCCACGACGAGCCCGACGAGGATGATGAGCGGCCAGAAGACGTAGTACTGCTCCTCGACCGACAGCGACCAGTAGTGCTGCAGCGGCGAGACGTCGGCGCCCTCGTTGAGGTAGTCGACCGCCCGGAAGGCCAGCCCCCAGTTGATGACGTAGAGGGTCGCCGTGATGACGTCGGTGCCGAGGTCGCCCCGGCCGGCCGGCGGCATGAGCAGGTACCCGGCGACCGCGGTGAAGAGGAGCACGACGCTCGCGGCCGGCAGCAGCCGCCGCGCCCGGCGGGCGTAGAAGTCGACGATCGAGATGCTCCCGCTGCGACCCGCCTCGCGCAGCAGCAGCGAGGTGATGAGGAAGCCGGAGATGACGAAGAAGATGTCGACCCCGGCGAAGCCGCCGTCGACCCACGGCACGCCCATGTGGAAGAGCAGCACCGTGCCGACCGCGACGGCCCGCAGGCCCTCGATGTCTCCGCGCAGGTGGGGCTTCTTCGCCGGCTTGGCCTCCGAGGGGCCCTCGCTCGCGGCGGCGGGGGCGGCGACGCCGGGGGCCCCGCTCACGACCGGGTCACTCCGAGGGACCCGGCGAGCACGTCGGCGATGCGCTCGCCGGCGTGGCCGTCCCAGAGCGGCGGCGTCGGCCACTGCGTCAGCTTGCCGGCCGCGAGGATCTCGCGGACGCGCTCGGCGAGGGTGTCGCGGGTGACGAGCTGGTTGGTGCCGTGGGTGATCGTCACTGGGCGCTCGGTGTTGGGGCGAAGGGTGAGGCACGGGACGCCGAGGATGGTCGTCTCCTCCTGCACACCGCCGGAGTCGGTGACGACGCCGACCGAGCCGCGCACGAGCCCCATGAACTCGAGGTAGCCGAGCGGGTCGACGACGCGCATGCCCGGGTGGTCGAGGAAGCCGGCCTCCTCGAGACGGGCGCGGCCGCGCGGGTGCAGCGGGATGACGACCTGGGCCTGGTCGGCCACGGCGTGCATCGCGGCGACGAGCGCGCGGACGTCGTCCGGGTCGTCGACGTTGCCCGGGCGGTGGAGGGTCGCGACGAGGTAGTCGCCCTCGATGCCGAGGTCGGCGCGCACCGCCTCGGCGTCGAAGCGCTCGCGGTGCGTGAGCAGCGTGTCGATCATCGGGTTGCCGACGAAGTGGATCTTCTCCGGCGCCGTGCCCTCGTTGCCGAGGTGCGCGATCGCGTCGGTGCTCGTCGTGAGCAGCAGGTCGGAGAGCTTGTCGGTGACGAGGCGGTTGATCTCCTCGGGCATCGTCATGTCGAAGGAGCGCAGCCCGGCCTCGACGTGGGCGAAGGTGATGCCCATCTTCGAGGCGACGAGCGCGGCGGCCACCGTGGAGTTGACGTCGCCGTAGACGACGACGAGGTCGGGGCGGCGCTGCGTGAAGAGCTCCTCGAGGGCCTCCATGACCTTGGCCGTCTGCGCGCCGTGCGCACCGGAGCCGACGCCGAGGTTGACGTCCGGCTTCGGGATGCCGAGCTGACGGAAGAAGACGTCGGACATCTTGTCGTCGTAGTGCTGACCCGTGTGGACCAGGAGCTGCTCGACGGGGTAGGCGGAGAGCGCCTTGAGGACCGGAGCGGCCTTGGGGAAGTTGGGGCGCGCGCCGGTGACGTGCACGACAAGCGGAGCCATGAGAGCCCTTCTGCCTCGGTGATGATGACGCTCCAGTTTGTCACGGCGCCCACCGTGGGCCGTTCAGGTCGCGGTCGTGCCCAGCTCCGGGCGGCGCAGCAGACCGAGCCACTGCTCGCGCGCGCTCACGAGGAAGTGCCCGGCGTCGGCCGCCCACGTGTGCCCCTCGGCCGAGCCCTCGGGCCGGCGGTGGCGCACGTAGACGTAGCCGAGGTCGTGGGGCCGGTAGACCCGCCCGCCCGCCGAGCGCACGCTGCGGATGAGGGCGCTGTCGACGGCCCGCGGCACGTCGGACCACCCGCCCACCTCGGCGAGGTCGGCCCGGCAGAGCAGGATCGTGCCCCCGGCGACGCGGTGCACGTAGGACTCCGGCGTCCCGAAGACCCGCCGGACGGTGACGTCGAGGTCCTCGAGGTGGACGATCGTCGTGCTCTTGCCGACGAGCGTCGCGCCGGAGACGCGATGGGCGAGGACGAGGTCGAGGACGTGGTCGGGCCCGTAGTGGTCGTCGTCGTCGAGCTTCGTCACGAGCTCGCCCTCGGCGGCGTCGCAGCCGACCTGCAGCGCCCGCCCGAGGCTCGCCTCGGCGGGCGCGGCGACGACCCGCACCTGCCGTCCGGGCACGTCGACCAGGGGGAGGGCGTCGGGGTCGCCGCCGTGGACGACGACGACGACGTCGAGCGGCCCGTAGGTCTGCGCGGCGAGCATCGCGGCCACCCGGCCGAGCAGCTGCGGGCGCCGGGTGGCGACGACGGCGGTGACGGTCGGCAGGTCCGCGGGCAGGGCGCCGGCGAGGACGCCCCGCCGTTGCCCGACGGAGGCGAGGTCGTGGGCGAGGTCTCCGGGTGCACCGGCCACCCCGCGCAGCGCGACGGGGACGGCCCCCCCGAGCGCGTCGGGCAGGTCGGCCAGGACGAGGGTTCCGCGGGCCACGGCCCGCCGGGCGAAGGGGGCGACCACCGTCTCGACGTCGGCGGCGGCCACCCGCCCGCCCGGGTCGTCGCACGCCCGGACCTCCAGACGGTGGACGTCGTCGAGGTCACCCACCCGGGCCGCGAGCGCGGCGGGCCCGTCGGCCCAGCGTCCGCGGCGCGGGCGGCGACGGGGGCGGCGCAAGACCCAGCCCTCGCGCGACACCTCGAGACGTGCGCGGCGCTCTACGCCGGCCCCGGGGACCCGCCCGACCGGCGTGTCCCCCGGCTCGAGCACCGGGTCGCTCATCGGCGCTCGACCGTCAGCGACTGCGTCGGCAGCTCGCTGTGCGCGACGACGGTGGGGAAGAGACGGGCGAGATCACCCGCGAGGTCCTCGACCTCGTACATGTCGGTGGGGTTCTCGACCGCCTCCACCGACAGCTCGCGGTCCTGCTGGTCGTGGAGGAGGCGCAGGTAGGCGACCTCGCGGGAGTCGACGGCCACGGGCATCTCGCGGTGGGCGCGCACGTGGCTGACGAGCGGGGGGAAGGTCGGGCTGCCGGAGCGGTCGACCGTGCCGACGAAGGTCTGCCCCATCGAGGCCATCGTGCGGTTGGTCAGCCCGAAGCGGTGGAGCCGGCCGTCCTCGTACTCGGCCGTCAGGCCCTTGCCGAAGGAGACCGACCACCCGTCGTGCGCGGTCGTCACGAGCGGGACCAGCCGGTCGAGGAAGGTCGTGGCGAGCAGGTCGTCGTCGTCGACGCGCAGCCAGGCCACCGGGCCGGGCCCGGCGTCGCGGGCGCGCAGGTCGTCGCGGATCGCCCCGACCCGGTCCTGCCAGCGGTGCGAGGGCACGGGCAGCAGCACGGGGTAGGTCGCCGCGGCGTCGAGCAGGGCGTCGCGCCACCGCGCCGGCATCTCGGCGCTGTACTGCACGACGTGGCGGTACCCGTACGCGTCGTGGAAGCCCTGGTAGATCGGCGTCGCCCACTCGAGGAAGACCTGCTGGCGCGGGCCCATCCGCTCGGCCGACCACAGCCGCTCCCGGTAGGCCTGCTCGTCCTCGCCCGTCGAGGAAAGCTGCCACTCCAGGCTGCCGGGGACGAAGACGCTGTAGCGCGTCGCGCCGTAGACCGGGGGCACCCGGTCGGTCACCGGGAGCGCCGCTCGGGCCTCCTCGAGCTGCTCCTCGAGCTCGGCGATGCGCGCGGCCCGGGCCTTCGAGCGCGCCGCGTGGTACTGCGCCTTCTTCTGCGTCGACGCGAGCTCGTCGCTCATCGCTGCACCCTCCCCTGCGCACCGGGACCCGCGCCCGGCTCGGCGGCAGCGAGGCTACCGTGCACGCCCCCGGCCGGTGCGGTGCCGCCGCTACCCTGCGCCGTATGAGCCGGACGAGCACGTCGTCGCTGCGCGAGGTCTGCGGGCCGCAGGACGCCGCACCCCTGAGGGCTGCCGCCACGGACCCGGACGTCGCCGCGGTCCTCGTGCACGACGGGGTCGACCTCGCCGACGGCGCGGCGCAGCGCCTGCTCGCCGAGCTCTCCCGACCGGGCCGCCGCGTCGTGCGGGTCGCGTGCGCACCGGCGCGCTGCGTCGCCCTCGACCGCGAGCTGCTCGCCGCCGCGCTCGGAGCCCTCCCCGTCGAGCAGCTCCTCGCCGCCGACGACGACCTCGACGCCCGTCTCGCGCAGGTGCTGGGCCTCGACCCCGACGCCCCGGTCACCGACGTCGCCGACCTCACGACCGGCGCCTGGCGGCACTGGGTCGACGGAGATGCGGTCGGCGTGCGGGCCCATGGCGCGGCGACGCCGCAGTGGCAGGCGGCGGTGCGCCGGGCGCACTCCCCCGCGCGCCGGGCGAGGACCCGCGCCCGGCAGGTGCTCGGCGGCGTGCGCCGAGGTCTCTCCCGGCGCCGGGACCGGCGCTCTCAGGAGCGGTAGACCCAGCGGGCGACCCTCGCGCGTGCCCGCCGGTACTGCGGCGAGGACCCCGCGACGAGGTGCTCGACGGGCTCGTCGCCGAGCCGGTCGGGCAGGTCCTGCGTGAGGTGGAGCGTCGGTGCGTCGCGGTGCTGACGCGCCCCGTCGACGCTCACCGGGGTGCGCAGATCGGGCAGCGCCGAGCGCCAGCGCGGCGGGCCGAGGCCCTCGCCGTCACCGAGCCCGGCCGGGGCGGGAGCGCCGGCCGCCAGGGCGCCGAGCGCCTGCGCGGCCTCGGCCGCGCCGGTCGGGGCAGGCAGGGCGGCGCACGCCGCGGCGAGGTCCTCACGGGTGGCCGCCCGTAGGAGGCGGGTCACTCCCCCTTCGAGCGCGGTCGGGTCGTCCGGGCGGGCGACGAGGGCCGCACCGAGGTCCGCGGCCCCCTCGGCGCGACCGAGCTGGTCGTCGGCGCCGAGCGCCAGACCCGGCACGAGGAGGGTCGGCACCCGGGCGCCGAGGAGCTCGTGGACGGAGTTGTAGCCGGCCGCGCTCACCGCGGCGTCGAAGGCCGCGAGCGAGCGGGCGAGGGGGTAGGTGTCGCGCAGGAGCACGACGTCGGCCTCGTCGCCCAGGCCGTGGCGGGCCAGCGCCGGGCTCGTCACGGCGACCTGCCAGTCCGGCTGCTCGCGCCGCACGGTCGCCAGGGCCGCCCGGACCGGCGACGCGACGTCCTCGAGCGCCCCGGTGCCGGGGGTGAGGAGCAGCGCGGGGCGGTCCGGGTCGAGCCCGAGGGCCTCGCGCGCCTGCGCGCGGTCGTGCAGGCGCAGCGCCGACGCGATCGAGATGGAGGCGATCCGCTGGGCGTCGTCGCGCTCACGGGTGAGCCCTCGGTCGCGGGCGGCCGCGACGTCACCGGGCTCGAGGACGTGGTCGAAGACCGTGGCGTGCGTCAGCCAGTCGGCGCCGACCCCGGCGCGCCACATCCCGCGCCGCATCCACACGAAGGGGGTCCCCGGCAGGGACGCGCGCGCCTCTCGTAGCCCGCGGTACGGCACGACCCCGTCGAAGAGGACGAGGCGCGCACCGGTCTCGGCGACGAGCGCCCGCAGCCGGTCGCGGAAGTACGGCTCCCACTGGTAGGGCGGGTAGCGCCGCCGCAGCGCGGCGGCCGGGCCCCGGCGGGGCAGCCACCCGCTGCGCCGGCTCGGGCAGTACTCCGTGCGCAGGCCGGCGAGCTCGGGCAGGGCGCCCCGGGCCACGGCCGACGCGACCGTCGGCAGCGCACCGGACAGGGACATGAGGACCGGGTCGAGGTCGGCGGGCGCGCTGGCCGCGACGGCGAGCTGCCGGGTGAGGTGCCCCATGCCCACGCCGTTGCTCGTGACGAGCAGGACGGGCAGGGGGTGCGGCATGGCGGTCATGCTAGACGCGGCGTGCGGGGCGGGAGCGGGCTGGCGGGTATGCTCGACGCGCCCCTGGCGCCGCCGGGGGCGCACCTGCACGTCCCGGCACCGGTCGGGTCCGCACTGACGAAGGAAACGACTGTGGCATTCGACGTCGCGATCATCGGGCTGGGCTATGTCGGCCTGCCCCTGGCGCAGGAGGCCTCGCGTGTCGGCCTCAAGGTCCTCGGCTTCGACGTCAACCAGGGCGTGGTCGACGCCCTGAACGCCGGGACGTCCCACGTCGACGACCTCACCGACGACCACATCTCCGAGATGATCGGTGCGGGCTTCGAGGCCACGACCGACGCGAGCAAGCTCGGCGAGGTCAAGACCCTCGTCATCTGCGTGCCCACCCCCCTCGCCGAGGACGGCGGCCCCGACCTCGGCCCCGTCAACGCCGCCGTCGCGACGATCGCCGAGCACCTCACCACGGGCCAGACGGTCATCCTCGAGTCGACGACCTACCCGGGCACGACCGACGAGGTCGTCCGCCCCGTCCTCGAGGCCAAGGGCCTGACCGCCGGCACCGACTTCCACCTCGCCTTCTCGCCCGAGCGCATCGACCCGGGCAACGAGACCTTCGGCGCGAAGAACACCCCGAAGGTCGTCGGCGGCCACACCCCTGCCTGCGGCGACGCCGCCGAGGCCTTCTACGGCCAGTTCGTCGACACCGTCGTGCGCGCGAAGGGCACCCGCGAGGCCGAGACGGCCAAGCTGCTCGAGAACACCTACCGCCACATCAACATCGCCCTGGTCAACGAGATGGCGCGCTTCTGCCACGACCTCGGCATCGACCTGTGGGACGTCATCGACGCGGCGAAGACCAAGCCCTTCGGCTTCCAAGCCTTCTACCCCGGCCCGGGCGTCGGCGGTCACTGCATCCCGATCGACCCCAACTACCTCTCCTACAACGTCCGCGCGAAGCTGGGCTACCCCTTCCGCTTCGTCGAGCTGGCCCAGGAGATCAACTCGACGATGCCGGCCTACGTCGTGCAGCGTGCGCAGAACATCCTCAACGAGGACAGCAAGTCGCTGCGCGGCTCCTCGGTCCTGCTCCTCGGCGTGACCTACAAGCCCGACATCGCCGACCAGCGCGAGTCGCCCGCCGTGCCCCTGGCCCAGCAGCTCGTCGCGAAGGGCGCCACCGTGCGCTACCACGACGACAAGGTCGAGCAGTGGCGCGCGGTGCCGGACGCCGAGCGGGTCACCGACCTCGACGCGGCCGTCGGCGACGCCGACCTGACGATCCTCGTGCAGAACCACAAGGGCTACGACGTCGACGCCCTCGCGGCCAAGGCCAAGCGCTTCTTCGACACGCGCGGTGTCGCCACCGACGGCGAGCGGGTCGAGCGGCTGTGACGACGGGCCCGTCCCGGGCCCCCCTCACCCCGGTGCCGAGCCTGAGCAGTGCCGAGGCGACGGCCCTCGCGCAGCGCCACGGGCTGACCGAGCTCGGCACCCGGCCCCCCTTCGGGCGCTACCTGCGTGACCTGTGGCGACGCAGGGCCTTCTTGTGGACCCTGTCGTCGGCGCAGTCGTACGCGAAGAACCACGACAACCGGCTCGGCCAGCTGTGGAACCTGCTCAACCCGGCGCTGCTCATCGCGAGCTACTTCCTCATCTTCGGGGTGCTGCTCGGGACGACCGGCTCGGTGAGCAACAAGGTCGGCTTCCTCTCGATCGGCGTCGTGCTCTTCACCTTCACCTCGAGCGTCATCACCCGGGGCTCGAAGTCGGTCACGAGCAACCTCAACCTCGTGCGGGCGCTGCACTTCCCCCGCGCGGTGCTGCCGCTGTCGGTCGCGCTCACCGAGCTCATCGCCGCGCTGCCGGCCTTCGCGCTGCTCCTCGTCGTCATGGTGCTCACGGACGAGACGCCGAGCGTGCGCTGGCTCCTGCTCGTCCCGGCGATCCTCCTGCAGACCGGTGTCCTCGCGGGCTTCGCGCTCATCGGCTCACGGCTGGTCAACGCGAGCAAGGACATCGGCCAGCTCATCCCTGTCGTGGTGCGCCTGCTGCGCTACACCTCGGGGGTCTTCTTCCCCGTCGCGCAGTACGCCGACCGGCTGCCGGGGCTGTGGGGCGACGTGCTGGTCTACCAGCCCTTCGCGCTGCCGCTCGAGGCCGCCCGCCAGGCCCTCATGTCGCCGGCCGACCACCCCTTCGACCTCACCGTGTGGTGGGCGCTGGCCGCGTGGGCGGTCGGGCTGCTCGCCGTCGGCATGGTCGTCTTCTGGATCGACGAGGCGCGCTATGGCCGAGGCTGAGCAGCGCCCGACCGTCGTCGTCGACGGGCTCGACATCGTCTACCGCGTCGTCGGCGGCAGCCGGCGCGCGTCGACGACGAGCGGGGACGGCGGCCTCGTCTCCCGGCTGCGGCGCCGCGGCGACCAGCCCGCGGTCGCCCGCGAGGTGCCCGCCGTCACCGACGTGAGCTTCGTGGCCCACCACGGCGAGTCGATCGGGATCATCGGGCGCAACGGCTCGGGCAAGTCGACCCTGCTGCGGGCCGTCGCCGGCCTCATCCCCCCGACGAAGGGGCGGATCTGGGTCGCCGGCGAGCCCTCGCTGCTCGGCGTCAACGCCGTCCTCATGAGCCAGCTGAGCGGCGAGCGCAACATCTACATCGGCGGCCAGGCGCTCGGTCTGAGCCGCGCGCAGATCCGCGAGCGCTTCGACGAGATCGTCGACTTCTCCGGCATCGGCGACGCGGTCTACCGCCCGATGCGCACGTACTCCTCCGGCATGGGTGCGCGTCTGCGCTTCGCCATCTCGACCTCCGCCGCCCCCGACGTGCTGATGATCGACGAGGCGCTGGCGACCGGCGACGCCGACTTCCGCGAGCGCAGCGCCGAGCGGATCGCCTCGATCCGCGAGAGCGCCGGCACCGTCTTCCTCGTCTCGCACTCCAACGGCAGCATCCGCCAGATCTGCGACCGCGTCCTGTGGATGGACCAGGGCCGGCTCGTCATGGACGGCCCGACCGAGGAGGTCCTCGGCGCGTACGAGGAGACCCTGCCCAAGCGGCAGCGCCGTCGGGCGAAGGGGGAGGACCCCACCCCCTCCGAGCCGGACGTGCCGGGCGTCGAGCGCGTCGGCGGGCGCAACCGCGTCGAGACGGCCGCCCGCCTCAGCGCGCGCACCTACGACAGCGGCGTCGAGGGCGCCTTCGTCGTGCCGAGCCGCGGCGCCGCGATCATGCGTCAGGTCGTGCCGGCCGCCGCCCGGCTGGGCTGGCCCGTCCTCTTCTCGCACAAGGGCAATGCCCCGGGCTCGACCCGTGACGAGCTCTCGCGGCTGCAGCCCGCGCGGGTCGTCGTCGTCGGCGACGAGGACCAGCTGAGCAGCCAGGTCGTCGACCAGCTGCGCAAGATCGGGCCGACCGACCGGGTCGACGGCCGCACCTCGGCCGAGATCGGCCGCAGGGTGCTCGAGATCGCCCCGCCGCAACCGGGCGCGACGCTGCGGGTGCTGCGCGACGACCCGGGCTCGATGAGCACGTTGTACTCGGCCGAGGCGGCGCTCGACGGCCAGCCGCTGCTCGTCGTCGACGACGCCGGTCTCGACGACGAGACGCTCGCCGCGGTCGCGTCGTGGGCCCCGGCCCGCGTCGTCGTCGGCGGCGAGGAGGGCGTCCTGCCGGCGACGGACGTCGAGCGGCTGGGCGCGATCGCACCCGTCGAGCACGACGCCCGACGCGGGCCGATGCAGCAGCTCGTCGACCGCTCCGCCGCGACCGGCCGGACCGCGCCGGACGCGCTCCTCACGACCCTCGTCACCGCCACCGGCGAGGCCCTCGTCACCGTCCTCGCGGCCGCGCAGACCGGACGCCCCGTCCTGTGGCTGCTCACCGACGAGGTGCCCCCGCCCGTGCTCGACGAGGTGCGCCGGCTGCGCCCGCGGTCGGTCGTCGTCGTCGGCGGCCCCGACCGGGTCGGCCACGGGGTGCGCCGCGAGCTCGGCGAGCTCGTCGGCGAGCAGTGAGCCCGGCCCAGACCTCCGGCGCGCCGCGACGCGCGCTCGTCGTCACCGTCGTCCACCACCCCTCGGACTCGCGGATCCGCCACCGCGAGGTCCGCGCCCTGCTCGACGCGGGCTGGCAGGTCACCTACGCCGCCCCCTTCGCAGGGTACGACGTCGCGCCGGACCCGGCGGAGGGGCTCACCGTCGTCGACCTGCCCCGGGCGGCCGGGCGCCGGCGCCTGCGTGCCGCCGTCGCGGCCCGCCGGCTCGTGCGACGACTCGCCCCCGAGCACGACGTCGTCGTCGTCCACGACCCCGAGCTCGTCCCGGCTCTCGCCGGTCTGGCCCGAGGCCGGCGCGTGTGGGACGTCCACGAGGACCCGGCGGCGGCCCTCGTCGTCAAGGAGTGGCTGCCGCGCCCCCTTCGCCCGGTCGTCGCGCGCGGATGGCGCCGCGTCGAGCGTCTCGTCGAGCGTCGGTGGCAGCTGCTGCTCGCCGAGCCGGGCTACCAGGAGCGCTTCGCGCGGACCCATCCCGTCGTGCCCAACGCCGCGAGCGTCCCCCCTCGGGTCGCCGCACCAGGTCGCGACCGGGTCGTCTACCTCGGCAACGTGACGATGGCGCGCGGTGCCGCCGAGATGGTCGAGGTCGGGCGCGCCCTGCGCGCGAGCGGCCCGCGGGCGCCGGTGCTGCACGTCATCGGCCCGGCCCGTGACGCCGCGACGCAGCACGCCCTGGACGAGGCCGCGGCGGCCGGCGACCTCGTGTGGCACGGCTTCGTACCTGCCGAGCAGGCCGGCGCCATGCTCGACGGCGCGCTCGCGGGGCTCTCGCTGCTCCACGACCTGCCGAACTACCGGCCGAGCACCCCGACGAAGGTCGTCGAGTACCTCGCGCACGGCGTGCCCGCGGTGACGACGCCGTTGCCGCTCGCCGTCGAGCTCGTCGAGGCCTGCGACGGGGGGGTCGTCGTCCCCTTCGGCGACGCGGCCGCCGCGGCGGGGGCCGTCCTCGCCCTGCACGCGGACCCCGAGCGGGCCGCGCAGATGGGCCGACGGGGCCACGCGCTCGCCCGTGAGCGCTACGACTGGGCCGTCCAGGCGCCCCTCTTCGTCGCGGCCGTGTCAGCGGCGGCGCGGCCCGTGCGCGACGCGTAGGGGCGGGCCGGGCCGAGGCGCGGAATCGTCGCCGTCTCATGTAGCGTTAGGCCCACGACAGACACCACAGATCCGGGACCGCCCAGCCGCTCGTGAGCTCGCCTCATGGGAGGTCATGGCCGTCCCGCACTACGCATGAGGGGGTCACGCCATGGGGCGCGGCCGAGCGAAGGCCAAGCAGACCAAGGTCGCACGCGAGCTGAAGTACTACTCGCCTGACACCGACCTCCGGGCGCTTGAGCGGGAACTCCACACACAGACCGGTCACGACGAGCGGCGGTCCGTCGGCGACGACCGCACCTCGGATGACGACGACGGCTACGACGAGTGGGCCCCTCGCGACAGGTGATCTCAGCCGGGTGCGCCCCTAGGGGAGCACCCGGCGCCTGCGGGCCTCGGCGATCGCCGCAGCCCGGTGCCGTACCCCGAGCCTGCCGAAGGCGTGCGAGAGGTGCGACTTCACCGTCGACACGCTGACGTAGAGCCGACCGGCGATCTCCTGGTTGCTCAGCCCCTCACCGGCGAGCGCGAGGATCTCGACCTCCTTGGCGGTCAGCGGGCTGGCCTCGTGGCTCACGCGCTGCACGAGCGGCCCCGTGACGGGGACCATGCCCGTGTCGGTGTCGACCCTCGCACCACCGGCGGCCGCGTGCACCGCGGCGACGACCTGCGTCGGCGCTGCATCGGCGACGAGAGCTCCCGCAGCTCCCTGCTCGATGGCCTGCGGCACGAGCTCGTCCGTCGCCGTGGCGGCGAGGACGACGACCGGGGTCTCGCTGCGGTCGGAGACGGCGGCGAGCAGCTCGGGCATCCGGGGTGCCGTGCGGTCGCCGACGACGAGCAGGACGACGTCGGCCGACTCGCACCTCTCGACGAGCTCCGCGGCGCTCACTGCGGGCCGGGCCCGCAGGTCGCGCTCGGCCTCGAGCAGCGCCACCCACCCCGATCGTGAGGTGGGGTCGGCGTCCGCGACGAGGACCCGCAGCATCAGCCGTGCTCGCCGACGACCTGGACCGCTCCCCCGTCGACGCCCTTCGCGCCCTGGACCACCTCGACGCCGTCCTCGACCGGCGCCCCCTCGCGCTCGTGCACCTCGCCGAGCACCCAGGCCGGCAGGTCGCGCTCGGCGAGCCGGGCGATCGCCGCGTCGGCGTGCTCCGGCGGCACGACCGCCACGAAGCCGACGCCGAGGTTGAGCGTGCGCTCGAGATCGGCGCGGGGCACCTGGCCCAGCGACCCGACGAGCGAGAAGATCGGCGGCGGGGTCCACGACGCCCGGTCAACGCGCGCGAGCGTGCCGGCCGGCAGCACCCTCGCGAGGTTGGCAGCCAGCCCGCCGCCGGTGACATGGCTCAGGCCCCGGACGTCGACGTCGGAGCGGATGAGGTCGAGCAGGTCGAGGGTGTAGATGCGGGTGGGCTCGAGCAGCTCCTCGCCGAGGGCGCGGCCCAGCTCGGGCACCTCGCGGTCGTAGGACCACCCCGCCTGGGCGAGGACGGCACGCACGAGGGAGTAGCCGTTGGAGTGCAGGCCCGAGGAGGCCAGACCGAGGACGACGTCGCCGGGACGCACGGTCTGCGGCCCGATGATCGCGTCGCGCTCGACGACACCGGTCGCGGCGCCCGCGACGTCGTACTCGTCGGGCTCGAGCAGCCCGGGATGCTCGGCGGTCTCGCCGCCGACGAGGGCGACCCCCGCGAGCTCGCACCCCTTCGCGATGCCGCTGACGATCGCCGCGACGCGCTCGGGGACGACGGAGCCCGTCGCGATGTAGTCGGTCATGAAGAGGGGCTCGGCGCCGCAGACGACGATGTCGTCGACGACCATGGCGACGAGGTCCTGGCCGATGGTGTCGTGCCGGTCCATCGCCTGGGCGACGGCGACCTTCGTGCCGACGCCGTCGGTGCTCGTCGCGAGGACCGGCGATCGCATGCCGACGAGGGCGGAGGCGTCGAACATGCCGGCGAAGCCGCCGAGCCCGCCGAGGACCTCCGGGCGTTGGGCCCGCCGGACCGACTCCTTCATCAGCTCGACGGCCTTGTCGCCCGCCTCGACGTCGACACCGGCGGAGGCATAGGTGATGGGCTCGCTCACGCGGCCAGGGTAGTGCGTCGGCGGCGTCGGGCCACCGCTGGTCCGGCCGGCAGGGGGTGACGTCGTCGGTGGTCGCCCCTACCGTGAGAGATGTGCAGCGGGCACGGGGAGCGCCCGCCGGTCGACGAAGGGGGCGGGCATGGCCGAGCGAGACGACATCATCGAGAGCCTGGGGCGGCATCGCGGCTTCCTGCTCCAGACCGCCGAGGGGCTGAGCGAGGAGCAGGCGCGCACCGCGAGCACGGTGAGCGCGCTGACCATCGCGTCGCTGCTCAAGCACGTCGCCGACACCGAGGAGCAGTGGGTCGACTTCGCCCGACGAGGGGCGGACGCCTTCGGCGGGTCCGGGGTGTACGAGTCCGATGTCGACTGGGAGGCGGTAGCGGCGGAGGGCGCGAGCAACGACGGCGACTGGTCGGGCAGCGAGTGGGAGGACACCCGCTTCGTCCTGCACGAGGGCGACACCCTCGCGCACCTGCGCAGCCGGGTCGAGCAGGTCGCGGCCGGCACCGAGGACTTCCTGCGCGAGGCCGACCTCGACCGCTCGAGCCCGCTGCCGCAGGCGCCGTGGTTCGAGCCCGGGGCCAGCTGGTCGGTGCGCCGGGTCGCCCTGCACCTCCTCGCCGAGATCAGCCAGCACGCGGGCCACGCCGACATCATCCGCGAGAGCATCGACGGCCAGCGGACGATGGGCTGACGTCCATCCCGGTGGATTTACATAGGTTATCTATGTAATAGTCGGGAGGTGACGACCTCCGACGCCCTGCCCGACGAGCTCCTGCGGACCTCTGCCCGGCTGTCCCGCTGGGCCACCCGCGCGGCCGACCTCGGCATGCCCTCGGCCCAGGCGCGCGTCCTCGTCCTCGTCGACGAGATCGGTCCCGCGCGGGTCACCGCGCTCGCCGACGCCGACGAGAGCTCACAGCCGTCGATGACGACGGCCGTCCAGCGCCTCGAGGGCCTCGGTCTCGTCGCACGCACCCCTGACCCCGCCGACGCGCGCGCCACCCTCGTGACGCTGACCGCCGCCGGCGCCGAGCGCATCGCCGGCATCCGCCGGTCGCGTGGCGCGGCGCTGGCCCCGGTCGTCGAGCGGGCCGCCGTCGACGAGACGAGGCTGCGCGACGCCGTCGCGGTCCTCGGCGAGCTCCTCGAGGCGACCCGGCCGGCGTCGGACCCTTCGTAGAGAGGACTCCTCACATGTGGCGTCAGCCCCGGACCGTCTGGTCCGTCGCCTTCGCGAGCGTCGTGGCCTTCATGGGCATCGGCCTCGTCGACCCCATCCTCAAGCCCATCGGTGACCAGCTCGGCGCGACCCCGTCGCAAGTCTCGCTGCTCTTCACGAGCTACATGGCCGTCATGGGCGTGGCCATGCTCGCCACCGGCTGGGTCTCCAGCCGGATCGGGCCCAAGCGCACCCTCATGCTCGGCCTCGCGATCATCATCGTCGGCGCCGGCCTGGCTGGCGCCCAGGACTCCATCGGGGGCATCGTCGGCTTCCGCGCCGTCTGGGGCCTGGGCAACGCGCTCTTCGTCGCGACCGCGCTCGCGACGATCGTCCAGGCGGCGAAGGGGTCGGTCGGCCAGGCCATCGTCCTCTACGAGGCCGCCCTCGGACTGGGCATCGCCGCCGGCCCGCTCATGGGCGGGGCCCTGGGCTCCGTCTCGTGGCGCTGGCCCTTCTTCGGCGTGAGCGCGCTCATGCTCGTCGCCCTCGTCGTGACGTGGGTGACCCTGCCCGACACCGAGCCGGCCGGCCCACCCACCTCGCTCGGCGCCCCGCTGCGGGCCCTGCGCCACCGCGGCCTGCTGACCGTCGGCCTCACCGCCCTGCTCTACAACGTCGGCTTCTTCACCCTGCTCGCCTTCACCCCCTTCCCGCTCGACCTCTCCGAGCGCCAGGTGGGTCTTGTCTTCTTCGGGTGGGGGCTGCTCCTCGCGGTCTTCTCCGTCGTCGTCGCCCCCGTCGTCCAGCGCCG
The DNA here is from genome assembly GCF_003721155.3 of Janibacter melonis. NCBI lineage: Bacteria > Bacillati > Actinomycetota > Actinomycetes > Micrococcales > Intrasporangiaceae > Janibacter > Janibacter melonis. The sequence goes on from NZ_CP044548.2 coordinate 2,154,760, forward strand.
GGTCGGAGCGCTCGCCGGCATGGCCGGGGCGCTCGTCGCCTTCGCCGCGGTGCTCGCAGTCATGGGCGTGTGGACCGAGCACAAGCCGGTGCTCGTCGTCGGCACGATCGTCAGCGGCGCCCTGCTCGGCATCAACAACACGCTCATCACCGAGACGGTCATGAAGATCGCGCCGGTCGAGCGCAGCGTGGCCTCGGCGGCCTACAGCTTCGTGCGCTTCGCCGGCGGCGCGGTCGCGCCGTGGATGGCCGGCGTCCTCGGCGAGCGCTCGGCGCACCTGCCCTTCTGGGTCGGCGCGGTCGCCGTGCTCCTCGGGGTCGCGGTCCTGCTCACCGGCCGCACCCTCGTGCGGGCGATCGACGACCAGCCCGACCACGGCGCGGAGCCGGTCGGCTCCGAGGTCGAGGCGGCCGCGGTCACCGTGGGGACCTGACTCCCCCTTCGCCCTTCGCCCTTCGCCCCACCGAGCTACCACGCAGTACTGGTCGTCATCACGACCAGTACTGCGTGGTAGCTCGCGTCGGAGGTGGGGCGGTCGGGACGGGAGACCGTGCCGAGGGGCGAAGGGGTCAGCCCCGGGTCGCGCGCTCGACGTCGAGCGTGCCGACCTCGGTGACGTCGGCGTGCTCGTCGATGCCGAGCTGGAGCTCGAGGACGCCCTTGCCGAGACGCTCGCTCGACGGCAGCTCGATGGGGTAGACGCCGGAGAAGCACGCGGTGCACAGCGCCTCGCGGGGCTGCTCGGTCGCGGCGATCATGCCGTCCTCGCTGATGTAGCCGAGGCTGTCGGCGCCCAGCGAGGTGCAGATCTCGGCGGTGCCGAGGCCGGTGGCGATGAGCTCGGCCCGGGTCGCGAAGTCGATGCCGAAGAAGCAGGGCCAGCGCACGGGCGGGCTCGAGATGCGCACGTGCACCTCGGCGGCCCCGGCCTCGCGCAGCATGCGCACGAGGGCACGCTGGGTGTTGCCGCGCACGATCGAGTCGTCGACGACGACGAGACGCTTGCCCTTGATGACGTCCTTGAGCGGGTTGAGCTTGAGCCGGATGCCGAGCTGTCGGATCGTCTGGCTGGGCTGGATGAAGGTCCGGCCGACGTAGGCGTTCTTCACCAGGCCCTGACCGTAGGGGATGCCCGACTCCTGCGCGTAGCCGATCGCCGCGGGGGTGCCGGACTCCGGCGTGGGGATGACGAGGTCGGCCTCGACGGCGTGCTCGCGGGCGAGCGCCCGGCCCATCTCGACCCGCGCCTCGTGGACGGCGCGACCGTTGATCGTCGTGTCCGGGCGGGCGAGGTAGACGTACTCGAAGACGCAGCCCTTCGGCTCCGCCTTCGCGAAGCGGTGGCTGCGCAGGCCGTCCTCGTCGATGGCGATGAGCTCGCCGGGCTCCACCTCGCGGACCATCGAGGCGCCGACGATGTCGAGCGCCGCGGTCTCGGAGGCGACGACCCAGCCCCGCTCGAGGCGCCCGATGACGAGCGGGCGCAGGCCCTGCGGGTCGCGGGCGGCGTAGAGGGTGTGCTCGTCCATGAAGACGAAGCAGAAGGCGCCCTTGCAGCGCGGCAGCACGTCGAGCGCCGCGGCCTCGAGGGTGCGGTCGGGGTTGTCCGAGAGCAGTGCGGTGACGAGCGCGGTGTCGGTCGTGTTGCCGTAGCGCAGCTCGCCGCTGGGCGTCGCGTCGCGCCACGTGCCGTCCTCGGCGGGGCGACCACGCTCGGAGAGGCGGGCGTCGACGAGGTCGCGCAGCTCGGCGGAGTTGACGAGGTTGCCGTTGTGGGCGAGCGCCACGGTGCCGTCGTCATGACCGCCGAGGGTGGGCTGGGCGTTCTCCCACGTCGAGCCGCCCGTCGTCGAGTAGCGGCAGTGGCCGACCGCGAGGTGACCCCGCAGGGCACCGAGGGCCCGCTCGTCGAAGACCTGGCTCACCAGGCCCATGTCCTTGTAGACGAGGATCGAGCGGCCGTCGGAGGTCGCGATGCCCGCCGACTCCTGGCCGCGGTGCTGGAGGGCGTAGAGCCCGTAGTACGTGAGCTTGGCGACCTCCTCGCCGGGTGCCCACACCCCGAAGACGCCGCAGGCGTCCTGCGGCCCCTTCTCCCCGGGCATGAGGTCGTGCGACAGCTGTCCGTCTCCGCGAGCCACGTGCCTCATCCTCCCACAGCGGGCGTGCTGCCCAGGTCTCTACCGGCGGTCGCGGCCCATGACGAGCGCGAGCACGACGGCGGCGACGAGCGCCCCGATGCACGCGCCGAGCATGCCCATGAATCCGACGGCCGTCGTCGCCGAGTACGACTGCCGGGTCGCCTCGTTGACGTTGTCGCTCGTCATCGCGTAGGCGCCGAGCAGCGCGAAGCCGATGATCGCCCCGGTGCCGATCCAGCGCCACACCATCGGGGCCCCGCGCCGCCGACGCCGGCGCACGCGCGCCGGCAGGGGCTGCTCCTCCCCCGTCGCGACGGGGGTCTCACCGGTCTGGTCATCAGGTCTCACCCCTCCATGGTCTCACCGCGGGCAGTAGCGTCGCCTGCGACCACCTGAGCAGGAGTGACGATGAGCGGACGACGCACGGCCGACGTGCCCGAGATGAAGCTGCCGACCTCGACCCGGCCCGACCCGGCAGAGGTGCCGGGGCTGCGGTGGGGGGTGCTCGGCGCGGGCTGGATCGCCAGCGAGATGGTGCACGCGATCGAGGTCGGCGAGCACGGCAGCACCCAGCAGCAGGTCGTGGCCGTGGGCTCGCGCGACCTCGGGCGGGCGCAGGCCTTCGTCGACGAGCACTGCGGCGCCCACGTGCGCGAGCACGGCCCGGTGCGCGCCCACGGGTCGTACGCCGATCTCGTCACCGACCCCGACGTCGACGTCGTCTACGTGGCGACCCCCCACAGCGAGCACCTCGAGCACGCGCTGCTCGCCGTGCGCGCCGGCAAGCACGTGCTCGTCGAGAAGGCTTTCACCGCCGACGCCGCCCAGGCCCGCGAGCTCGTCGCGGCGATCCGCGAGGCCGGGGTCTTCGCGATGGAGGCGATGTGGAGCCGCTTCCTGCCGCACTACGACGTCGTCCGCCAGGTGCTTGACCTCGGGCTGCTCGGCGAGCTGTCCACCGTGCTCGCCGACCACGGCCAGCGGCTGTGGCCCGACGGCCCCCGGCGTCTCGCGGACCCGGCCCTGGCCGGCGGCTCGCTGCTCGACCTCGGCATCTACCCGCTGTCCTTCGCCTCGATGGTCCTCGGCGGGATCGACCGGGTGGCCGCCGCCGGGACCCTCACCGACGAAGGGGTCGACGCCCGCGTCGCGATGTCGGTCCGCGGCCCGAGCGGTGCGGTCGGGTCGCTGTCGTGCGACATGTCGACGCGCACGCCGACGACCGCGGTGATCGCCGGCCGGTGGGCCCGCCTCGAGCTCGACGGCGAGTTCTACGGGCCGACGACGATGCGCCTCGTCGGCAGCGACGACGTCGTGCTCGACGAGATGACCGGTGACCCCGTCGAGATGCACCGCGGGCTGCGCCACGAGACCTGCGAGGTCGCCCTTCGCGTCCACGCGGGCGAGACCGAGTCGCCGCTCATGCCCCTCGACGAGTCCGTCGCCCTCATGGAGCACATGGACTCCATCCGCTCCCAGCTCGCCTGACTCCCCCCTTCGCGCTACGACGTGCTGCCTGCAGCAGCTCGTAGGGGGAGGTGGGCGGAGAGGTCGGTGCGGTTGCCGCTCGTGCGCAGGGCCCCGGCCGACTGGGCGTCGGCCCAGGCCGTCTGCCCCGCGGCCAGGCGCAACCAGGTCGCGGCGTCGGTCTCGACGACGGCCGGGGGCGTGCCGCGGGTGTGGACCGGGCCCTCGACGCACTGCACGGCGCCGAAGGGAGGGACCCGCACCTCGACGGAGCGGCCCGGGGCCGCCTCGGAGAGCAGGGTGAGGGTCCAGCGCACCGCCGTCCCCGTCGTCGCGCGGTCGGGGCTCTCCGTCGCGGCCCACCGGGCCAGGGCGGCGCGGCCGTCCTCGTCGCTGATCCGTCGTGGCATGGCGACATCCTCGCCCACACCTAGGGTGAGGGCGTGAGCGAGGTCGAGCTGGTCCATGACGAGCACGGTGGTGTGAGCGTCGTCGTCGGCGGTCAGCCGCAGTCCTACGTCTCGCTCGACGACCCCGAGGGCCTGGTCTTCGAGTACGTGCAGCACCTCGCCGCCGTGATCGACGCCCTCCTGCCCGCGTCGACCCACCCGCGGGTCGCGATCACCCACGTCGGCGGCGCCGGCCTGAGCCTGCCGCGCTGGGTCCACGCCACCCGCCCGGGCTCGCCCCAGGTCGTCCTCGAGCCGGACACCGCCCTCACCGAGCTCGTCCGCCGCGAGCTGCCGCTGCCCCGCGGGCACCGGATCCGGGTGCGCCCGCAGCGAGGACGCGAAGGGGTGGCCGCCCTCGCCGACGCGGGCGCGGACGTCGTCGTCGTCGACGCCTTCGCCGACGGGGCCGTGCCCGCCGACCTCGTCACCCAGGAGTTCTTCGCCGACGTCGCGCGAGTGCTGCGACCCGGCGGCGTCGTGCTCATGAACTGCCCGGACGACCCGGGGCTGCGCTACCTCGTGCGGGTCGCCGCCGGGATGCGCGAGGGGGTCGGCCCGGTCGCGCTCGTCGCGCTGCGTGACGTGCTCAAGGGCCGCCGCTACGGCAACGCCGTGCTCGTGGCCTCCCCCGAAGGGGTCGACGTCGACGCGATCACCCGCCAGCTGCGCCGCTGGCCCTTCCCCTCGGGGGTGATGACGCCGGGCGAGCTGCTCGCCCGCGCCGGCGGGGCCCGACCGATCCACGACGGCGAGGACGTGCCGCCGCCCACCGCGCCGGACCCCGGCGCGTGGCGCGTGCGCTGACCGCCGCCCCGCCCCTCCCCCCTTCGCCCTCCCCCCTTCGCCGAGGTATGGCAATCGGCCCTGCGCGGCCATCTCAGCCGACCGATCCCCATACCTCGGCGAAGGGGTGGTGCGCGCGGCACTCCGGAGGTGCCCTAGGGTTTAGGTAAGCCTTACCTAATCGAAGGACTCACCTCATGCGCATGTCCCGTCTCGCCGCCCCCGCCGCGGTCACCCTCGCCCTCACCCTCGCCGCCTGCGGCACCGACACCCCGAGCAGCTCCGACGCGGCCTCCGGGTCCGGCTCGGCCAGCGGCGAGTGGGAGCCGGTGACCGTCGAGCACGCCTTCGGGTCGACGACGATCGAGGAGAAGCCCGAGCGCGTCGCCACGGTCGACTTCGCCAACCAGGAGGTGCCGCTCGCGCTCGGCATCGTGCCCGTCGGCATGTCGAAGATGACGTGGGGCGACGACGACGGCGACGGCGTGCAGCCGTGGACGGCGGAGAAGCTCGAGGAGCTCGGCGCCGAGACGCCCGTGCTCTTCGACGAGACCGACGGCATCGACTTCGAGGCCGTGTCCTCCACCGAGCCCGACGTCATCCTCGCGGGCTACTCGGGCCTGTCGAAGGAGGACTACGAGACGCTGTCGAAGATCGCTCCCGTCGTCGCCTACCCCGACGCCCCGTGGGCGACCCCGTGGCGCGACTCGATCGTCCAGAACGCCAAGGGCCTGGGCATGGAGGCGGAGGGCGAAGAGCTCGTCGCCGACCTCGAGGGCCAGATCGAGGAGACGCTGGCCGAGCACCCGGACCTCGAGGGCACGACGGCGATGTTCATGACCCACGTCGACACGTCCGACCTCAGCGAGATCAACTTCTACAGCGCCGCCGACACCCGCTCGCAGTACGTCGAGGACCTCGGCATGGAGATCGCGCCGAGCGTCGTCAAGGCCAGCGGGAAGAGCAGGGACTTCTCCGGCTCGATGAGCGCCGAGCGGGCCGACGAGCTCGCCGACGTCGACGTCATCATCACCTACGGCGGCGACGAGCTCATCAGCGCGCTGGAGGGCGACCCCGTGCTCTCGAAGCTCCCGGCCGTGAAGAACAAGGCGATCGTCAACCTCGACGGCACGAAGCCGATCGGCACCGCCGCCAACCCGACGGCGCTGTCGCTGCCGGCGCTCATCGGCGACTACGTCACCCTGCTCGACGACGCCGCCGCGTACACGAAGAAGTGACCCACGCGTGACCCAGGCCGAGACCGCGGCCACCACGTCGCCCGCCGAGAGCGCTGCACCCCTGCAGCGCTCTCGGCGGGTCCGTGCCACCTGGCTGGCCGTCACCGCCGTCGTCTTCCTCGCGCTGTGCGCTCTGTCGGTCGTGCTCGGCTCGCGCGGCGTCGGCTGGTCCGACGTCGTCGCCGGGGCGACCGGCTCGACCGACACGTACGCCCAGGCGGCCGTCGCCAAGCGGGTGCCGCGCACCGCGCTCGCCGCCCTCGCCGGCGCGGCCCTGGCCGTCTCGGGCCTCGTCCTCCAGGGCATCACGCGCAACCCCATCGCCGACCCGGGCATCCTCGGCGTCAACACCGGCGCCTCCCTCGCCGTCGTCACCGGCATCGCGTGGTTCGGCCTGGCGTCGGCGACGAGCTACATCTGGGTCGCGATCCTCGGGGCCGCCATCAGCTCGGCCTTCGTGTGGGGCGTCGGCTCCTCCGGGCGCGGCGGCGCCACGCCGCTCAAGCTCACCCTCGCCGGCGCGGCAACCACCGTCGCCCTTACGTCCTTCGTCACCGCCGTCGTCCTGCCCCGCCCCGACATCTCCGAGAACGTCGTCTCGTGGCAGATCGGCGGGGTCGGCGGCGCGACCGCGGACAAGCTGTGGCAGATGCTGCCCTTCCTCGCCGTCGGCGCGCTCCTGTGCGCGTGGAAGGCCCGGGGCCTGAACATGCTCGGCCTCGGCGACGACATGGCGGCCGGTCTTGGCGAGGACGTGCACCGCACCCGGCTCGTCGCCGCCCTCGGCGCCGTCGTCCTCGCCGCGGCGACGACCGCGATCGCCGGGCCCATCGCCTTCGTCGGGCTCGTCGTCCCGCACTTCTGCCGGCTCCTCGTCGGTGTCGACCACCGGTGGCTGCTCCCCTTCGCCGCGCTCGGCGGTGCTTGTCTGCTCCTTGTCGCCGACGTCCTCGGCCGGGTCGTCGCGCCGCCCTCGGAGGTCGACGTCGGCATCATCACCGCCCTCGTCGGCGCCCCCGTCTTCATCTCCGTCGTCCGCCAGCGCCGGGTGCGCGAGCTGTGAGCGCCCCGGCCACCGCCCCTGTCCCGGGCCAGGTCCCGCGCCCGGCACCGAGCGAGCGCACCGTGCACCTCATGCGCACCGGACGCCGGCAACGACGCGTCCGCCGCGCAGCCGTCGTCACCGCGCTCGCGGTCCTCGTGCTCCTCGCGCTCGTCCTCAGCCTCTGCCTGGGCCAGAAGACCTACAGCCCGGGCGAGGTCCTGCAGGTCGTCCTCGGCGAGAGCGTCCCCGGCGCGAGCTTCGTCGTCGGCGAGCTGCGGCTGCCCCGCGCCTGCCTCGCCGTGGTCGTCGGGCTGAGCTTCGGGCTGGCCGGATCGGCCTTCCAGACCCTGCTGCGCAACCCCCTCGCCAGCCCGGACATCATCGGGGTCACCGAGGGCGCGAGCGCCGCGGCCGCCATCGCCATCGTGTCCTTCGGGCTCAGCGGGCTCACCGTCTCGGGCCTGGCCGTCGGCGCCGGGCTCGCCGTCGCGCTGACGATGTACCTCGTCGCCTACCGCCGGGGCACTGCCGCCGGCACCCGGCTCATCCTCGTCGGCATCGGGATCGCGGCGATGATGCAGAGCGTCATCGCCTGGCAGCTCGAGCGGGCCACCAACACCCAGATCCTCCAGGCCCTGCGCTGGCTCACCGGCTCGCTCAACGGCGCGCGGTGGCAGGAGGTCGTGCCGGTCACCGCGGCCCTGCTCGTCCTGGGCACCGTCGTGCTCCTCCAGGCGCGCAGGCTCGAGATCTCGCACCTCGGCGACGACGCGGCGAGCGCCCTCGGCGTGCGGGTCGAGCGGCTGCGCCTGCTCACCGTCGTCGCAGCGGTGGGACTCGTCTGCGTCGCGACCGCGGCGGCCGGGCCGATCGCCTTCCTCGCCTTCCTCTCCGGGCCGATCGCGTCCCGCGTGGTCGGCCCGCACGGCTCGGTCCTCGTGCCGGCCGCTCTCGTCGGCGCCCTGCTGACGCTCGTCGCCGACTTCGCGGGCCAGCACGCCTTCGGCACCCGCCTGCCGGTCGGCGTCGTCACCGGCATCCTCGGCGCCCCGTACCTGCTCTACCTCATCGTCCGGATCAACCGAGTCGGAGGCACGTCATGAGCCCTGCACCGCAGCCCCGCCTGGTCGTCGAGGACCTCACCGTCGGCTACCCGGGTGCGCCCGCCGTCATCACCGGGCTCGACCTCGCCGTGCCCACCGGGGCGATGACGGCGATCGTCGGGCCGAACGCCTGCGGCAAGTCCACGCTGCTGCGCTCGATGTCCCGCCTCCTCGGGCCCCGCGCGGGGCACGTGCTGCTCGACGGCCGCGAGGTGCACCGCACCCCGGCCAAGCAGCTCGCCCGTGAGCTCGGTCTGCTGCCGCAGTCGCCCATCGCCCCCGAGGGCATCACCGTCGGTGACCTCGTCTCGCGCGGTCGCCACCCGCACCAGCGCGCCCTGGCCCGCTGGAGCGCCGAGGACGAGCGGGCCGTCGGCCACGCCCTCGAGGCGACCGGCACCGTCGAGCTCGTCGACCGGGCCGTCGACGAGCTGTCGGGCGGGCAGCGCCAGCGGGTGTGGATCGCCATGGCCCTCGCGCAGGAGACCGGCGTGCTGCTCCTCGACGAGCCGACGACCTTCCTCGACGTCAGCCATCAGGTCGAGGTCCTCGACCTGCTCACCGACCTCAACCGCAGCCGCGGCACGACGGTCGTCATGGTCCTGCACGACCTCAACCTCGCCGCCCGCTACGCCGACCACCTCGTCGCGCTGCGCGAGGGCGGGCTGCACGCGTGCGGCGAGCCCGGCGAGATCCTCACCCCCGAGCTCGTCGAGGCCGTCTTCGGCATCGAGAGCTCGGTCATCGTCGACCCCGTCTCGGGCAAGCCCCTCATGATCCCCATCGGCCGTCATCACGCGGCCCGGGGCGAAGGGGGTCAGCCGGCGGCGAGCAGGTCGGCGGCCACCGCCGGTACCTGAGCCATGTCGGTGACGACGGCGTCGGCCTCGGCGAACCACGCGTGCGGGGTCATGTCGGACTCGTAGCCGACCACCCGCATCCCGGCCGCCCGGCCGGCAGCGACGCCGGCGAGGCTGTCCTCGACGACGACGCACCGGGCGGGGTCGTGCCCCATGGAGCGAGCGGCGAGGAGGAAGACGTCGGGCTCGGGCTTGCCGCGCTCGACCTCCTCGCTGCTGAAGCGGGCGGACGGCGGCAGCAGCCCGGCGAGCCCGGTCGCCTCGAGCTTGTACTCGAGCGCCTGGCGCATCGACCCCGATGCGACGCACACCTCGAGACCGCCCGCGACGCAGGCCTCGAGCGCGTGCCGGGCGCCGGGGATGATCTCGAGCTCGGCGTGGCTCGCGCGGAACTCCGCCCGGAAACGGCGCTCCCAGGCGGGGTCGAGGTCACGCCCGACGAGCTCGGTGAGGCGCACCCGGTTGTCGGCGTAGGCCTTGCCGACGAAGGTGTGCACGACGTCCTCGTCGCTGAGGTCGAGACCGAGGTCGGTCGTCATCCGGCGCCAGGTGCGCACGTTGAGGCGCTCGGAGTCGACGAGCACCCCGTCGCAGTCGAAGATCACCAGACCGGCGGGCCCGTGAGGCTCAGACATCGGGTGCTCAGGCATCGCGGACTCAGGCATCGGCGGGCTCCGGGGCGGCCGGCAGGGCGTGGAGGGCCTCGACGAGCGGGGCGAGCTCGGGACGCCCCGACGCCGTGGCCAGCGTCTCGGACAGGACCCGGTCGTGGGTGGGCAGGGCCTCGCGCAGCGCGTCGCGGCCCGCCGCGGTGAGCTCGGTGTAGATGCCGCGGCGGTCGTCGGCGCACAGGACGCGGGTCAGCAGACCGCGGTCCTCGAGCCGGGTCACGAGCCGGGTGGTCGCGCTGCTCGACAGGGCGGCGGCCCGGGCGAGCTGCTGCATCCTCATGTGCCACCCGTCCTGGCGGTCGAGCGCGTCGAGGACGGTGAGCTCGACGACGGAGATGCCGTGCTCGCGCTGCAGCTCGCGCTCCATCGCGGTCTCGACGAGCCCATGGAGCGCCGCGAGCGTGCGCCACCCCCGAGCCCGGATCTCCACGGCGTCATCAGCGATACCCATGGCACTGAGTTTATCAGCGACTTGCAGTAGTCAGCGCGTGCAACTACCTTCGTCCGCGTGGAAACTACTTGCACACGCTCACTACCTGCTCACGACACCGCGCCCGAGGTGCCGGCCCGACGCATCCCTGCGGGGCTCGTCGCCCTCGCGGTCGGCGGTTTCGGCATCGGCCTCACGGAGTTCGTCATCGCGGGCCTGCTGCCGCAGGTGGCCTCGGACTTCGCCGTCGACGAGGCGACCGCCGGCTGGCTCATCTCCGGCTACGCACTGGCCGTGGCCGTCGGGGCGCTGGGGCTCACCGCGGCGGTGACCCGGCTGCCGCGCCGCCAGGTGCTCCTCGCCCTCATGGTCCTCTTCGTCGCGGGCAACGCCCTGTCGGCGCTCGCCGACACGTACGCCGTCATGCTCGCCGGTCGCGTCCTCGCGGCGCTGTGCCACGGCGCCTTCTTCGGCATCGGCTCGGTCGTCGCCGCCTCCCTCGTGCCGCCGCACCGCCAGGCCGGTGCGATCGCCGTGATGTTCACCGGTCTCACCGCGGCGAACGTCCTCGGCGTCCCCTTCGGCACCCTGCTCGGCCAGCAGCTCGGCTGGCGCTCGACCTTCTGGGCGATCACCGTCATCGGCGTCGTCGCCCTCGCGTCGATCGCGCTCCTCGTGCCGAAGGGGGCCGGCGAGGAGGGGGGGACGACCTCCCTTCGCCGAGAGCTCACCGCCTTCGGGTCTCCTCAGGTCTGGCTCTCCCTGCTCGTCACCGTGCTCGGCTTCGGCGGGATGTTCGGCGCCTTCACCTACATCGCGTACACGCTCACCGGCGTCACCGGCTTCGCCGCGACGACCGTGCCGTGGCTCCTCGTGCTCTTCGGCGTCGGGCTGCTCGCCGGCAACGCGCTCGGCGGGCGCGCCGCGCAGGTCTCGGTGCCGCGCACCCTCGTCGTCACCCTCGGGATGCTCGCCGTCGTCATGACCGGCTTCGCGCTCACCGCGTCGTCGCAGGTGCTCACGGTCGTCTCGCTCGTGCTCATGGGCGGCTTCGGCTTCGCCACCGTGCCGCCGCTGCAGATGCGCGTCATGAGCCACGCCGGGCAGGCGCGCACCCTCGCCTCGGGGGCGAACATCGCGGCCTTCAACGTCGGCAACGCGATCGGCGCGTGGATCGGCGGCACGACCATCGCGGCGGGGCTGGGCTACACCTCGCCGATCTGGGTCGGCGCGGGCATGGCCGCGCTCGCCCTGCTCGTCGTCGTCGTGGCTGAGCGGCTCGCGTCGTCGCGCACCCCGGGACGCACGACGGCCGCCTGACCCGTGGGTCAGACGGCCGGTCGTGCGGGTGTCAGGACGCGAAGTACGAGCGCATCGTCGCCGTGTGCGCCAGGCGCATCGCGTCGACCTCGAGCTCGAGGGCTCCCTTGACCTTGAGGGTCGACCCGCCGGTCGTGCCGATCCGCGCGACGGGCACCCCGTGCTCCGCCGCGAGGTTGACCACGGTCGCGAGCGACTGCTCGTCCGCGACAGTGACGACCGCGCGGGCGACCGACTCCGAGAGCAGCGCGGTCGTCAGGTCGACCCCGTCGCGCTCGCACACGGGGGTGAGGTCGAGGCTCGCGCCGACGCCGTGCCGCAGCGCGGACTCGGCGAGGGTGATCGCCAGACCGCCGTCGGAGACGTCGTGCGAGCTCGTGAGCACACCGGCGCGCACCGCGGCGACGAAGAAGTCGGCGAGCGCCTTCTCCGCGGCGAGGTCGACCTGCGGCGGCACACCGCCGAGGTGGCCGTGCAGGGCGTGCGCCCACTCGCCGCCGTCGAGCTCGTCGCGGGTGCGACCGAGGGCGAGGACGACCTGGCCGTCGTGCGCGAAGCCGGCGCCGACCCCCTTCGCCACGTCCTCGATGACGCCGAGGACGCCGACGACGGGCGTCGGGTGGATCGCGACGTCGCCGGTCTGGTTGTAGAAGGAGACGTTGCCGCCGGTCACGGGGATGCCGAGCTCGAGGCAGGCGTCGAAGAGGCCGGCGACCGCGCGCTCGAACTGCCACATGACCGCGGGGTCCTCCGGCGAGCCGAAGTTGAGGCAGTCGGTGACGGCCAGCGGCAGCGCGCCGGTCGTCGCGACGTTGCGATAGCTCTCCGAGAGCGCGAGCTGCGCGCCGGCGTACGGGTCGAGCCGGCCGAAGCGGCCGTTGCAGTCCGTCGAGACGGCGATGCCGAGACCGGTGCGCTCGTCGATGCGCACGAGACCGGCGTCGGCGGGCATCGCCTGGCGGGTGTTGCCGAGGACGTAGCGGTCGTACTGGTCGGTGACCCACGACTTGTCGCACAGGTTCGGCGAGGCGAGCAGGTCGAGGACGACCTGGCCGAGCTCGTCGGTGCCGGGGCGCGGCAGGGAGGCGCTCGTGTCGGCCTGGACGGCGTCGAGCCACTGCGGCCGGGCCATCGGACGGTCGTAGACGGGGCCGTCGTGGGCGACGGAGCGCGGCGGCACGTCGACGATCGTCTCGCCGTGCCACGTGATGACGAGCCGGCCCGTGCCGGTGACCTCGCCGAGGACCGTGGCCTCGACGTCCCACCGGTCGGTGATCGCCATGAAGGCGTCGACCTGGTCGGGCGCGACGACGGCCATCATCCGCTCCTGGCTCTCGGACATGAGGATCTCCTCGGCCCGCAGCGTGGAGTCGCGAAGGGGGACCCGGTCGAGCTCGACGCTCATCCCGCCGTCGCCCGCCGAGGCGAGCTCGGAGGTCGCGCAGGACAGGCCCGCGCCGCCGAGGTCCTGGATGCCCTCGACGACACCGGCCCGGTAGAGCTCGAGGCAGCACTCGATGAGGACCTTCTCGGCGAAGGGGTCGCCGACCTGGACGGCGGGGCGCTTCGTCGGTCCCCCTTCGTCGAAGGTCTCCGACGCGAGGACCGAGACGCCTCCGATGCCGTCGCCGCCGGTCTTCGCCCCGAAGAGGACGACCTTGTTGCCGGCGCCGGAGGCCTTGGCGAGGTGGAGGTCCTCGTGGCGCAGGGTGCCAACGCACAGGGCGTTGACGAGGGGGTTGCCCTGGTAGCACTCGTCGAAGACGATCTCGCCGCCGACGTTGGGCAGGCCGAGGGAGTTGCCGTAGCCGCCGATGCCCTTGACGACGCCGGGCAGGACCCGGGCGGTGTCGGGGTGGTCGATGGCGCCGAAGCGCAGCGGGTCCATGACGGCGACCGGGCGGGCGCCCATCGCCATGATGTCGCGGACGATGCCGCCGACGCCGGTCGCGGCACCCTGGTAGGGCTCGACATAGCTCGGGTGGTTGTGCGACTCGACCTTGAAGGTCACCGCCCAGCCCTGGCCGACGTCGATGACGCCGGCGTTCTCGCCGATGCCGGCGAGGGTCTCGCCGAGCGGCGTCGTCTGCGGCAGGTCGCCGAAGCGGCGCAGGTGGACCTTGCTCGACTTGTACGAGCAGTGCTCGGACCACATGACCGAGTACATCGCGAGCTCGGCGATCGTCGGGCGGCGGCCGAGGATCTCGCGGATCCGGGCGTACTCGTCCTCCTTGAGACCGAGGTCGGCCCAGGGCTGGTCGAGGTCGGGGGTCTGCCCGGCGTGGGCGACGGTGTCGAGCGTGCTCACGCGGAGACCATCTCCTGCAGGACGGAGGTGAAGAAGCGCCGGCCGTCCAGGCTCGGGCCGTAGCCCTCCTCGACGCAGTGCTCGGGGTGGGGCATGAGGCCGACGACGTTGCCGCGCGCGTTGGAGATGCCGGCGATGTCGCGGTAGCTGCCGTTGGGGTTGGCGCCGAGGTAGCGGAAGGCGACGCGGCCCTCGCCCTCGAGCCGGTCGAGGGTCTCGGCGTCGGCGACGAACTGGCCGTCCTGGTTCTTCAGGACGATGGTGATCGCCTCGCCGTCCTCGAAGTCGCCGGTCCACGCGGTGCTCGTCGACTCGACGCGCAGACGCTGGTCGCGGCACACGAAGGTGCGGTGGTCGTTCTGGATCATCGCGCCGGGCAGGAGGTGCGACTCGCACAGGATCTGGAAGCCGTTGCAGATGCCGAGCACCGGCATGCCCGCCTCGGCACCGCGCACGACCTCGGTCATGACGGGCGCGAAGCGCGAGATGGCACCGGCGCGCAGGTAGTCGCCGTACGAGAAGCCGCCGGGGATGACGACGGCGTCGACGCCGCGCAGGTCGGCGTCACGGTGCCAGAGGGCGACGGCCTCGCCGCCGCACAGGTCGACCGCGCGCCGGGCGTCGTGGTCGTCGAGCGAGCCGGGGAAGGTGACGACGCCGATCTTCACCGGGCGCCCTCGCCGGTGAGCGGGGCCTGCTCGGGCTCGTCGTGGACGAGCTCGTGGACGTCGACGACGTCCTCGATGACGGGGTTGGAGAGCAGGGTCTCGGCGGCCTCACGGGCGCGGGCGAGGTGCTCGGGCGTGACCTCGCCGTCGACGGAGAGCACGAAGCGCTTGCCCTGCCGCACGTCGGTGAAGTCCGTGAGCCCCAGGCGCGGGAGCGCGCCGCGGACCGCTTGGCCCTGGGGGTCGAGGATCTCTGGCTTGAGCATGACGTCGACGACGATGCGTCCCACTGGGGCTCCTGTGGAGAGGGTTCGGGGGGGCCTTCGAGCGAGTCTATCGACGGGCCGAAGGGGGGTCGACCACGGCCGAGTCGTGGTCACCGCGTCGACGGGCCCGCCACCAGGCGACGGCGAGGGCGAGGGCGACGGCCCCCGTCACCGCGGCGACCGGCCAGGCCTGCGGCACGAGGACGAGGACGAGGACCGCGCACAGGGCGTCGAAGGCGGCGACGGCCGGGTAGACGGCACGCGCCGTGACCTCCTTCGAACGCTGCATCACCTGCTCGACGGGCTCCTCGGGGTCCGAGCCGAGGGTGGTCTTCGCGCGACGCGCATGCACCGCCCCGAAGAGTGCGACGTTCGTCCAGACGAGCATCAGGGCGATCAGGACGCTGGAGTTCGCAGATCCGGCGCGCGCCTCGACGACGACCTTGATGAGGAAGACCAGTGCGAGCAGCGCTCCGAACCACCCGAAGCCCCGGCTCCGCCGAAGCGCGTCCTCGTACACCTCACGCCGCTGCTCGGGGGTCGCACCGCGCGGGTCCCACACCCCGCTCGTCGGCGCCGGGTCGGTCCACCGCGACGGGGACGCCCGCGGTGTCGAGGCCGACGACGGGCCCGACCTCGGCCGCCGCGCGCCGGCGCGCGGCTCGCCCCGACGCCCCGTCGACGCCGACGTGCGGAAGACGTCGTCGCTGTCCGAGACCCGCCGCCGCGGGGCGCGGCGGGCTCCCCCTTCGTCCCCCGTCATGGCCGCAGGCTAGCCAGCGGGAGACGGTCGGGCACCGCTCGTCGGCCGACGAGATGACCTCGAGGTGACCACCTGGTGGCCGCTGCGCCTCTCGCCGTGCGGACCGGGGCCGGGACCACTACGTTGACGCGCACCGGGCGCCGCCGGCGCTCACGGCAGAGCAGGGGACAGATCATGAGAGCACCACGCACGCTGGTCGTCGGGGCGGTCGCCGCCTCGATGCTCGCCGGCACGCTCGCCACGGCGAGTGCCGCGCCCACGACGAGCAGCGCACCGAGCGCCGCTGCCGTCAGCACCGCGACGAAGCCGTCCGAGAACGCCAAGCTCGACAAGACCGCGACGCCACGGCTGCGCTGGTTCAGCTGCTACGGCGGCGCCGAGTGCGCGAAGGTCGCGCTGCCGCTGGACTACGACAACCCCAAGGGCGCGAAGACCGACGTCGCGGTCCTGCGCACCAAGGCGACCGGCAAGCGCCTCGGCACGCTCTTCGTCAACCCCGGCGGCCCCGGCGGCTCGGCCACCGAGCTCGCCTACTTCGCGGACCTGTGGGCCAGCCCGACCATCCGCAAGAACTTCGACGTCGTCGGCGTCGACCCGCGCGGCATCGGCTTCAGCGACACCGTGCAGTGCCTGCCCGTCGAGGAGCAGGACACGACGTACGCGCCGCTCGCCGATGCCTTCCCCGTCGGCTACACGAAGCAGCAGCGCTACATGCGCTCGATGAAGAAGATCGCCCGCGCCTGCTCCACCAACAAACTCGCCACGGCCATGTCGACCGCCGAGGTCGCCCGCGACATGGAGATGGTCCGCCGTGCGCTGGGCGAGGGCAAGCTCAGCTACCTCGGCTTCTCGTACGGCACCCAGCTCGGCACGACCTACGCGAACATGTTCCCCTCCAACTTCCGCTCGATCGTCATCGACGGGACGATCAACCCGCGCTCCTGGTCCGGCATGCCGTGGAACAAGAGCCGACCGCTCGACTTCCGGCTCGGCTCGGGCAAGGGCGCGTGGACGGCGATGCGCCAGATCCTCGCCGAGTGCCAGAAGGCCGGCGAGGCCCGGTGCGACTTCGCCGCCGTCGGCGACACGCGCAAGCGCTTCGACGAGCTCGCGGCACAGCTGGAGCGCAAGCCCCTGCCGGTCGTGGACCCCTACACGGGCGAGAAGTACTCCATCGACTACCCGACGATGGTCGGGACCCTGCTCAGCGCGCTGTACTCGTCCGACGCCCCGCAGTTCGTCGACTCGCTCCTCACCGAGCTCGACTACCTCGCCACCGAGGCGCAGGGCGGCACGGCGAAGACCCCGGCCCCGACCAAGGCCTCCCGCAAGGCCCTGCTCGCCGCCGTCTCGAAGGCGACCGGGGTGCCCCGCCGCGACTTCGCCTACGACAGCTCGCTCGACGCCTTCCTGTCGGTGACGTGCACGGACTCGCAGGAGACGACCCGCCTGGCCGACTACCCGCGGTACGACACGCAGTCCGAGACGACGGCGCCGCACTTCGGCAAGGTCTGGCTGTGGAGCTCCTCCGGTTGCGCCGGCGACGCCTTCACCGGTCAGGACGAGGACGCCTACGTCGGTCCCTACGACCGGTACACGCCCAAGGGTGTCCTCATCGTCGGCAACTACTGGGACCCCGCGACCGCGTACACCGGCGCCGTCGAGACCCGCAAGGTCCTCGGCCGCTCCCGCCTCGTCTCCAGCGACTCGTGGGGCCACACCGCCTACGGCGTGTCCGCCTGCGCGACGAAGGCCGTCGACACCTACCTCGTCACCGGCGCCTCGCCGCTGCGCGACCGCACCTGCCCGGCGGAGTCGCCGGCCTTCCCCACCCGTGAGGAGGAGGCCCGGGTCAGCGCGCCCCAGGTCGCCGAGACCAAGAAGTTGCCGAAGGCCCCGGCGGGCCAGTCCTTCCCGGAGCCGACCGTCGTGCGCTGAGCGACGGCCCACCCGGGCGAAGGGGGCGTGGACAGCCGTCCACGCCCCCTTCGTCGTGTGCGGACGGTCACCCTCGCCTGCGCGCCCGGGCCCGATCGCGCGGATGTGCCTGTGCCCGGCGCGCCGCCCCACTACGTTGGGCGGCGTCTGAGCGCCGTCGGCGCCCACCGAAGAAGCAGGGGAACCACCGATCATGAGAGCACCACGCACGCTGGTCGTCGGGGCGGTCGCCGCCTCGATGCTCGCCGGCACGCTCGCCACGGCGAGCGCCGCGCCCACGACGAGCAGCGCACCGAGCGCCGCTGCCGTCAGCACCGCGACGAAGCCGTCCGAGAACGCCAAGCTCAACAAGACGCCGACGCCGAAGCTGAAGTGGTTCCGGTGCTATGCGACCTCGGAGTGCGCCACCGTCGACCTCCCCCTGGACTACGACGACCCCAAGGGCCCGAAGACCAAGGTCGCCGTGCTGCGCACGAAGGCCACCGGCAAGCGGGTGGGCACCCTCTTCGTCAACCCCGGCGGGCCCGGCGGGTCCTCGACCGACCTCGCCCAGGCGGCGAGCAGGTGGGCCAGCCCGACGATCCGCAAGAGCTTCGACGTCGTCGGGGTCGACCCGCGCGGCATCGGCGCGAGCGACAACGTGCGTTGCCTGCAGCCCTGGCAGCAGCAGTCGACCTTCGCGCCGCTCGAGGACGTCTTCCCCGTCGGGTGGACGAAGCAGCAGCGCTACATGGGCTCGATGAAGAAGATCGCCCGCGCCTGCTCAACCAACAAGCTCGCCACGGCCATGTCGACCGCCGAGGTCGCCCGCGACATGGAGATGGTCCGGCGTGCCCTCGGCCAGGGCAAGCTCAGCTACATGGGCTTCTCGTACGGCACGCAGCTCGGCGCGACGTACGCGAACATGTTCCCCTCGAACTTCCGCTCGATCGTCATCGACGGGACGATCAACCCCCGTTCCTGGTCGGGCACGCCGTGGAACAAGAGCCGCCCGCTCGACTTCCGCCTCGGCTCCGGCAAGGGCGCGTGGAAGGCGATGAAGCAGGTCCTCGCCGAGTGCCAGAAGGCCGGTGACCCGCGCTGCGAGTTCGCCGCCGTCGGCGACACGCGCAAGCGCTTCGACGCCCTCGTCGCCCAGGTCCAGCGCACGCCGCTCGTGCTGCGAGACCCCGACAGCGGCCAGAAGTTCACGGTCGACTACCCCACGATGATCGGCGCGCTCCTCAGCGTCATGTACGGGTCCGACGCCCCGACGCAGGTCGACGCCATCCTCACCGAGCTCGACTACGCCGCCACCGAGGCGCAGGGTGGCCGGGCGAAGACCCCGAAGCCGACCCGCGCGTCGCGGCAGGTCCTCCTCGCGGCGGTCGACGACGCGGTCGGTGCGCCGGCTCGCGCCATGTACGACAACTCCTACGACGCCTTCCTGTCGGTGACGTGCACGGACTCGCAGGAGACGACCCGCCTGGCCGACTACCCGAGGTACGACACCCAGGCTCAGACGACGGCCCCGCACTTCGGCAAGGCCTGGCTGTGGAGCTCCTCCGGCTGCGCCGGGGACGCCTTCACCGGCCAGGACGAGGACGCCTACGTCGGCCCGTACGACCGGTACACGCCCAAGGGCGTGCTCATCGTCGGCAACTACTGGGACCCCGCCACCGCGTACACCGGCGCCGTCGAGACCCGCAAGATCCTCGGCCGCTCCCGCCTCGTGTCCAGCGACTCGTGGGGCCACACCGCCTACGGCGTCTCGAGCTGCGTCACCAAGGCCGTCGACACCTACCTCGTCAGCGGCTCCTCGCCCGCGCGCGACCGGACGTGCGCGGCCGAGACCCCGGCCTTCCCGACCCGCGAGGAGCGGGCCCGCAAGACCGCTCCGGAGATCGCGGAGATGACCGAGCTGCCGAAGGGGGCCGGGGAGCAGACCTTCCCCGAGCCCGTCGTCGTGGACTGACGTCTCGACGACCCCATGGCGAAGGGGGCGTGGACAGCCGTCCACGCCCCCTTCGTCGTGCTCGGGCGGTCAGCGCCCCGCGGGCACGAAGGGGGTGCCGGTGAGCCGCTCGTAGGCCTCGACGTAGCGGGCGCGGGTGGCGGCGACGACCTCGTCCGGCAGAGCCGGCGGAGCCTCGCCCGAGTGCCGGTCCCAGCCGGAGGCGGCGGAGGTGAGCCAGTCGCGGACGTACTGCTTGTCGTAGCTGGGCTGGGGGTGGCCGGGCTCCCACGCGTCGGCCGGCCAGAAGCGCGAGCTGTCGGGGGTGAGCACCTCGTCGGCGAGGACGATCTCGCAGGCGGCGCCGCGCGCGCGGATCACCTCGCCGAGGTCCTCGCCGGGCGCGAGGTCGAGACCGCGCAGGCCGAACTCGACCTTCGTGTCGGCGAGCAGGATCCCGCGCTCGGCGGCGACGTCGTTGCCGCGCGCGAGGATCGCGATCGTGAGATCGCGCACGCGCTCGGCGAGCTCAGGGCCGATCTCGGCGACGACGCCCTCGAAGGGGATCGGCTCGTCGTGCTGGCCCATCGGCGCCTTCGTCGAGGGGGTGAAGACCGGCTCGGGCAGGCGCGAGCCGTCGACGAGGCCCTCGGGCAGCGCGACACCGCTCACCGAGCCCGTCGCCTCGTACTCGGAGAGCCCGCCGCCGGTGAGGTAGGCGCGGGCGACGCACTCGACGGGCAGCATGTCGAGCCGCTCGACGAGGACCGAGCGGCCGGCGACCTCGTCGGGCACGTCCGTGCTCACGACGTGGTGAGGCAGCAGATCGGCGAGCTGGTCGAACCACCACAGCGAGAGCTGCGTGAGCACCGCGCCCTTGTCGGGGATGGGGCTGTCGAGGACGAAGTCGTAGGCGCTCATCCGGTCGCTCGCGACGAGGAGCAGCCGGTCCGCGCGCGCCTCGCCCGCGTCGTCGAGCGGTGCGTAGAGGTCACGGACCTTGCCCGAGTAGACGTGCGCGAAGCCGGGCAGGGTGGGGTGCGAGCCGTCAGCCATGCGCCCATCCTGCCGTGACTCGCCCTCACCCGAGCAGCAGGTCCGCGATCACCCCACCCGCCTCGACCTCCGCCTACCCCTCCGTACGTGGGGTGATCACCCCACGTACGGAGGGGTAGGCGGAGATCAGGACGGAGGCGAAGGGGGAGGGAGGGCGACGGGGGCGTCAGCGCAGGCGGCGGACGGCGGCGGCCGCGAGGCCGGCGGCGACGAGGGTGGTGCCCAGGACGAGGAAGGGCACGGGCGCGACGAGCACGGCGTAGGCGCGGTAGGGCAGACCGGCCTCGAGGACGCTCTGGCTGATCGCCCGGGAGACCGGCCCCGGTGCGCCGAGAGCCAGCGCGAGCACGACGGTGAGCACGCCCGCCAGGACGGTGCCGACCGAGGACCACGCGGTGACCGCCGCCCACAGCAGGGCAGCGAGCAGGAGGACGACGAGCGCGGCGAGCAGCAGGCCGAGCGACCGCTCGCCTCGGGCGTAGACGCCGCGCTGCCACTCCCCGGCGAGAGCGATCCCCGCGACGGTGAGGAGCCACGGCGCGACCGCGACGAGCGGCGAGAGCGCGCGGGCGAGCCCGCGCGAGCGGGGTCTCCCCTCGAGGCGGTACGGGCTGGCGTCGTCGGTCGTGGTCGTCACGGGTCCCCCTTCGGTCGGCTGGCGCCATCCTGGCACCCGGCTACCCACCCGTAGGTGGGGTGAACACCCCGCTTACGGGTGGGTAGGCGGGGGCGAAGGGGACCCGCTCACCCCTCGCGCAGGGCGTCGGGCCAGCGTCGGGCACCCGAGCCGGTGGCGGCGAGCTCGTCGTCGGTGTTGTAGATCGGGCACCGGGTGGTCGACAGGCAGCCGCACCCGATGCAGCCGTCCGTCGTGTCGCGCAGCCGCTCGAGCGCCTCGATGCGCTCCTGGAGCACGTCGTGCCAGCGCCGCGAGAGGCGAGCCCAGTCCCCCTTCGTCGGGGCCCGGTCGGCGGGGAGCGTGTCGAGCGCCTCGCGGATCTCGGCCAGGCTCAGCCCGAAGCGTTGCGCCGCGCGCACGTAGGCGATGCGGCGCAGGGTGTGGCGCGCGAAGCGGCGCTGGTTGCCCGCCGTGCGGCTCGAGGCGATGAGCCCGCGCTCCTCGTAGAAGCGCACCGTCGGCACGCTGATGCCCGCACGGTGCGCGATCTCGCCGACGGGGAGCAGGTCGTCCTTGTGCCGCTGGTCCACGCCCCGACGATAGCCGGTTGACCTCAAGCGCGCTTGAGCATCGAGCATCAGCGGCATGACCGCCGAGTCCCCTACGACACCCCCCACGACGGCGCCCGCCGACGTCCACGCGCCCCCGCGCGACCGCCTCCTGTCCCCCGCCCACCTGCCGATGGTGCTCGCCGCCCTGTGCGTCGTCACCCTCGGCGCCTACGAGAACAGGGCGGTCACGACCGTCCTGCCCGTCGTCGCCCGGGAGCTCGACGGGCTGCAGTGGTACGGGCTGGCGACGGGCGTCTCGAGCCTGACCTTCCTCGTCGCGACCGCCGTCGCGGGGGTCCTCGGCGACCACCGCGGCCCGCGCGCGCTCATCCTCACCGGGGTCGTGACCTTCGTCGTCGCGCAGGTGCTCACCGGGCTCGCCCCGTCGATGCCGGTGCTGCTGCTCGGCCGCGCGACCTCCGGCGTCGCCGAGGGGCTGCTCGACATCGGTCTCGTCGTGCTCGTCGCCGACGTCATGCCCGAGCACCTGCGCGCCCGGGTCTTCGCCGGCTTCGCCGTGGCGTGGGTGCTGCCCTCGCTGCTCGGCCCCTTCGCCGCGGGGCTCGTCGCCGAGCACTGGGGGTGGAGGGCGGTCTTCGTCACCCCGCTCGTCCTCCTCGCCGTCGCGCTGCCGCCCCTGCTCACCGCGCTGCGCGACGCCCTCCCCCGCCCCGGTGGTCGGTGGCGCGCTCGGGACCGCGCGACGGTCGGGGCCGCGCTCCTCGTCGCCGCCGCCGTCGGCGCCCTCACCTGGGGCACGGCTGCATGGGCGACGTCCACCCTCGCCGCTCCGACGGCGGCCGCCGGAGCCGTCGTGCTCGTCCTCGCCGGGCGCCGGCTGCTCCCCGCCGGCACGGCGACGCTCTCTGCCGGCATCCCCGCGGCCGTCGGCCTGCGCCTGCTCGTCAGCGCGACCTTCGCCGCGATGGGCACCTACCTCCCGCTGCTCCTCGTCGAGGTCCACGGCACCGGGCCACGGCTGGCCGGGACGAGCCTGGCGGTGACCGGGGTGTGCTGGGCCCTCGGCTCGAGCGTGGCGAGCGGCGACGCCGTCCGCGAGCGCACGAGCGCGGTCCAGCGGTTGCGCACGGGCCTGCTGCTCATGTCCGCGGGCGCGACCGGGCCGCTCCTGCTCGCCGTCGGCGCGATCGGGCTCGCCCCCTCGATGCTCGGGTGGTGCGTGAGCACGCTCGGCATGGGCGTCGCGACGAACACGCTCAGCGTGCGCACCGTCGAGCTCGCACCGGCGCAGCGGCAGGGCGAGGTCAACGCCGCCGCGACGCTCGCCGCCGCCATCGGCACCGCCCTGGCGACGGCCGGCGGCGGCGCGCTCGTCGCGGCGCACGCGGACCACCTCACCGGGTCCCCCTTCGCCGTCGTCGTCGCCGCCGGCGCCGTCCTCGGGCTGGTCGGGACCGCCGCGGCCCATCGAGTCGACTCCCCCTGACGCCGAGACCCGCTCGTCGTCCGCGAGACCCGGTGGCCGCGGACCGGCGACGACCGGGGGTGACGGACGACGAGCGGGTCTCGGCGAGGGTGAGGGGGTGCCGGAGCGGGCGGGGCGGAGGGGGTAACCGGTCAGCGGGGCGTGCGGATCTCCCCGCGGGCGGCGCGCAGCGCGATGTCGGTGCGGTGGTGGCCGCCCTCGAGCTCGACCTTCGCGACGCCGGCGTACGCATGCTCGCGCGCCTCGTCGAGGTCGGCGCCGAGGGAGACGACGGAGAGCACGCGGCCACCGGCGCTGACGACGGTGCCGTCCGGGCCGGCGGCTGTGCCGGCGTGCAGCACGTAGGTGTCGGTGTCGCCGACGAGCTCGAGACCGCCGATCGGGTCGCCGGTGCTCGGCGAGGCCGGGTAGCCCGCCGCCGCGACGACGACGGTCACCGACGCCTGCTCGCGCCAGCGCAGCGGCTCGACCTCGCCGAGCCGGCCCTGGGCCGCCGCGTGGAGGAGCCCGCCGAGCGGGGTCGCGAGCCGCGCGAGCACCGACTGGGTCTCGGGGTCGCCGAAGCGCACGTTGAACTCGATCACCCGAGGCCCGCGCGAGGTGAGCGCGAGGCCGACGTAGAGCACCCCGACGAAGGGGGTGCCCCGCCGCCTCATCTCGTCGACGACCGGCTGCGCGACCCGGGCGACGACGTCGTCGACGAGCCCCTCGGGCGCCCAGTCGAGCGGTGAGTACGCGCCCATGCCCCCGGTGTTCGGGCCCTCGTCGCCGTCGAAGACGCGCTTGAAGTCCTGGGCGAGGTCGAGCGGCACGACCCGCTGCCCGTCGCAGATGCAGAAGAGCGAGGCCTCCGGGCCGTCGAGGAACTCCTCGACCACGACCTGGGCGTCCTCCCCCTTCGCCAGGCAGGCCAGGCCGTGCGCGAGCGCGGCACCACGGTCGTCGGTGACGACGACTCCCTTGCCGGCGGCGAGCCCGTCGTCCTTGACGACGTAGGGGGCGCCGAAGGCGTCGAGCGCCTCGGCGAGCTCGGCCTCGGTGCGTGCGACGTGGGCCAGGGCGGTCGGCACCTCGGCGGCAGCCATGACCTCCTTCGCGAAGGCCTTGCTCCCCTCGAGGGTGGCCGCGGCCCGGTCGGGGCCGAAGCACGCGATGCCGGCCGCGCGGACCGCGTCGGCGACGCCTGCGACGAGCGGGGCCTCCGGGCCGACGACGACGAGGTCGACGCCGTGCTCGCGCGCGAGGTCGGTCACCGCCTGCGGGTCCTGCGTGTCGACCGGCACGCAGAGCGCGACGACGTCGATGCCGGGGTTGCCGGGTGCCGCGACGACGGCGTCGACGGCGGGGTCGACGAGCAGCGCGCGGACGAGGGCGTGCTCACGGGCACCTGATCCG
Source organism: Janibacter melonis (assembly GCF_003721155.3). Classification (NCBI taxonomy): domain Bacteria; kingdom Bacillati; phylum Actinomycetota; class Actinomycetes; order Micrococcales; family Intrasporangiaceae; genus Janibacter; species Janibacter melonis. The sequence goes on from NZ_CP044548.2 coordinate 2,179,274, forward strand.
ATGACGAGTACCTTCACGCCCCGAAGCCTAGGACGCGAACGGCGGGGGCGACCGGTGGGTCGCCCCCGCCGAGATGCGCGAGGGGGGCGCGAGGGAGCCAGCGTGCAGGGGGGTCTCGCTGGCTCGACCTCGCGCCCCGATCGCTCGCGCGGGACCAGGGGGGGACGTCCCGCGCAGCGAGCCGACCCGAAGGCCAGCAGATGCGAGTGTGACCAAATCCGAGGGCGAAATCAACCTGACGCTGTCGGTCTCCCGACGATGTCGGCTTGTCGCCATACTTCTCGTCATGTCCGCGCCCGACCTCCCGGTCCACCTCGACGTCGCGATGCCCGAGGAGGAGATCACCCGGCTCTACCTCGCGCTCATCCACGACCCGGCCGCGACGCGAGAGTCCTTGGTGGCCGCGGGGATCAGCGCCGCGCAGGTCGACCTCGGGCTGCAGATCCTCACCCACCGGGGCCTGGCCGAGGTCGACGACGACGGGGCGATCTCGATCCCCCCGCCCGAGGGTGCCCTCGCGGCCTACACCGCCGAGGTCGAGCGTCAGCTGCGCCGGGTGCGGGCCTCGGCACCCCAGCTCGGGCTCATCCACCGCAGGGTCCGCGCCCTCGAGGACGCTCGCACGAACCCGCTGCGGGCCAGCACCCTGGACTCCCTCGCCGAGATCCGCTCGGCGAGCATCGCCGTCGTCGCGGGCGCCGAGCGCTCGATCCTCGCGATGCGCGCGTACGGCGAGCGCAGCATCCAGCTGCTCACCTCGCCGCTCGTCGACCACGACAGCCCCACCCTCGACAGCGCGGGCCAGCCGCTGCGCTACCTCGCCGTCTACGACTCTCGCCTGCTCGAGCTCGACGACGCCCTGCAGACCCTGCGGCGTCGGCAGGCGTCCGGCGAGGACGTGCGGATCGCCGAGGACGTGCCCTTCTCGGCGATCGTCGTCGACGGGCTCCAGGCGGTCGTCGACCTGACGAACATCGAGCCCTCGGGCGCCGGGTCGGTCTCCCTGTGGGACAGCCCGCTCATCACCGGCATCGGCAACCTCGTCGAGCGCCTGCACGCCCGCAGCCTCCCGCTGCCCGCCGTCGACCTCGACGTCGACGGCGAGCTGTACTCGCAGCGCGACCAGACGATCCTCACCCTGCTCGCCGCCGGCGCCTCGGACGCCAACGTCGCCCGCCAGCTCGGGGTGAGCGTGCGCACCGTCGAGCGGCGGGTCCGGCTCGTCATGGAGCGGCTCGGCGCCCAGTCCCGGCTCCAGGCCGGGGTCGAGGCCGTGCGGCGCGGCCTGGTCTGAGCGACGTCGGTGCTGGCGTCTAGACTCGATGGCTGCCCAGGTCGCCGCCGCGCGACACACGTGAGACAGGTAGAGCAGCAGACGTGACCGACGGCTCCCTTCGCCCCTCCACCACCGACGTCCCGCCGCACGTCGCGACCGAGATCGCGACCGAGCAGGCCCACCTCGACCGGGTCCGCGACGAGCTCGTCAAGGCCGAGACCCGCGCCGGTCTCGTCGCCACCGACGGCATGTCGCGCGGTCGCACCGATCGCACGGGCGACGTGCGCGACGAGGAGATGTCGGGCCTCTTCGAGCGCGACGCGCTCGTCTACCAGGCGGCCCGGCGCCTGGCCACGCTCGAGCACCAGCACGAGGGCCTCGTCTTCGGCCGGCTCGACATCGACCACGGCGACGCCATGGCCGCGGCCGACCGCGAGATCCGCTACGTCGGCCGCCTCGGCGTGCGCGACGACGAGTACGAGCCGCTCGTCATCGACTGGCGCGCCCCGGCCGCCTCGCCCTTCTACCGCGCGACCCCGGTCGCCAACCACGGCGTCATCCGCCGCCGGGTGCTGCGCTCGAAGGACGACACCGTCGTCGGCGTCGAGGACGACCTCATGGTCCCCGAGGCTCCCGAGGACATCGTCGTCGTCGGCGACGGCGCGCTGCTCGCCGCCCTGACCCGGGCCCGCGGCACGCGGATGCGCGACATCGTCGCGACGATCCAGGCCCACCAGGACGAGGCGATCCGCGCCAGCGACCGCGGCGTCACCGAGATCACCGGCGGCCCCGGCACCGGCAAGACCGTCGTCGCCCTGCACCGCGCGGCCTACCTGCTCTACAACGACCGTCGGCGCTACGAGAGCGGCGGCATCCTCGTCGTCGGCCCCTCCGCCGCCTACACGGCGTACATCGAGCGCGTGCTGCCCTCGCTCGGCGAGGACTCCGTGGCCCTGCGCGCCCTCGGCGACCTCGTCGACGCCATCGGCACCGAGCGCCTCGACACCCCCGAGGTCGCCGCCGTCAAGGGCTCGCTGCGGATGCGTACCGTCGTCGCCCGCCTGCTCCAGGAGCCGGTCCCGGGCGCGCCCACCGAGCTGCGGACCTTCGTCGGCGGCATCGCCATCCGGATCGGCCCCGACGCCCTCGCGTCGATCCGCCGTCGCGTCCTGCGCGACCGGACCCGCAACCAGGGCACGAAGGCCGCCCGAGAGATGCTCGCCGAGGCCGCGTGGGCCAGCCACCGCGAGGGCGAGCGCGACGAGTTCCTCGACGCCTTCGACGAGTCCATCGCCGTCGACTCCTTCATGGAGGCGTGGTGGCCCCAGGTCGACCCGCGCCAGGCCCTGCTGTGGCTCGCCGACACGGAGCGGGCCTACCGGATCACCCAGGGCGTGCTCTCCCAGGGCGACGCCGCGGCGCTGGCCCACTCGATGCGCGAGGCGCTCGAGCTCGGCACGTGGTCGGTGGCCGACGTCGCCGTCGTCGACGAGCTCGCCGTGCGCCTCGGCCAGGTCGAGGAGGCCGCCGACGAGGAGCGCGGCTTCTACGAGATCGACGAGCTCGACGGCCGTGCGGCCGAGCGCGAGCTGACGACGATGGGCTCGGCGGTCCGCGTCCGCGACGTCGAGAGCCACGTGACCCCGACGTTGGCCCGCGAGCGCCTCCTCACCGGACGGGTGGGCCGCCCCGGCTCCTACGCCCACGTCCTCGTCGACGAGGCGCAGGACCTCTCGCCGATGCAGTGGCGCATGGTCGGGCGTCGTGGTCGACGCGCGTCGTGGACCGTCGTCGGCGACGCCGCCCAGGCCTCGTGGGCCGACGCGCGCGAGGCCGAGGCGGCGCGCGAGGACGCCTTCGGCAGCAACGAGCGGCGTCGCTTCCACATGAGCACGAACTACCGCAACGCCCGCGAGATCTTCGACTACGCGCGCGACGTCATCCTGCCCGTCGTCCCCGACGCGGACATCCCCGACGCCGTCCGGGAGACCGGGGTCGAGCCGGTCGAGACCCGCTTCGGCGATGCCCTCGACACCTCCGCCCCGTCGGTGGACGCGGCCGCCCGCGCCGCGGTCGACGCTCTCGTCGACGAGGTCGACGGCTCGGTCGCGGTCATCGCCCCCGCCCGTCACCTCGAGCGGGTCGCACCGCTCGTCGCGCACGAGAGCGGCCGGGTGGTCGTCCTCGACCCGATGTCGACGAAGGGCCTCGAGTGGGACGCCACGGTCGTCGTCGACCCCGACGCGATCGTCGCGGAGTCCCCCGGCGGCGCGCGCGTGCTCTACGTGGCGCTCACCCGCGCCGCCCACCGGATGAGCGTGCTGCGCCCGACCGCCTGACCGGGCCGGGTCCCCCTTCGCCCGGGCACGACGAAGGGGGCGACCCGGTGCGTGACGCACGGGCCGCCCCCTCCGGGTGCGCTCAGCCGGACTTGCGGCGGAACATCTGCTGGGAGCCGGAGGTCTCCGGGCCGTGGGAGGACTCGACCTTGCCGTGCCCTCCCTCTGCCGAGACGTCCCGGCCCGCATGGGCCTGCTTGCGCTCCAGCGCCTGCCGGAACTTCTCCTTGACGTCCTCGGGGGCGCTCTCGTGCTTGCTCATGCGCACCACCTCCTCGTGTCGGGGTTGCCGCGACGGCGCGTGCCGCCCGGAGCGACCACGCTCCCAGCCACGGCCGCCGGGCGCAACGCAGTATCGGGCCCGCCGGTACAGTGGCGGGGTCGCGCGGCCGACGGCCGCGACGGGCACCCACCACCGACGAGGGCCGCAGGGCCACGAGGAGTACACATGCCGGCGATCGTGCTGGTCGGAGCCCAGTGGGGCGACGAGGGCAAGGGCAAGGCCACCGATCTCATGGGCCGCGACGTCGACTACGTCGTGAAGTTCAACGGCGGCAACAACGCCGGCCACACCGTGGTCATCGACGGCGAGAAGTACGCCCTGCACCTGCTGCCCTCGGGCATCCTGTCGCCGAACTGCACGCCGGTCATCGGCAACGGCGTCGTCGTCGACCTCGCCGTGCTCTTCGAGGAGCTCGAGGGCCTCACCGCCCGCGGCGTCGACGTGAGCAAGCTGCGGATCAGCGCCAACGCGCACGTCATCGCGCCGTACAACCGCACCCTCGACAAGGTGACCGAGCGCTTCCTCGGGTCGCGCAAGATCGGCACGACCGGCCGCGGCATCGGCCCGACCTACGCCGACAAGATGAACCGCACCGGCATCCGCGTGCAGGACATCTTCGACGAGTCGATCCTGCGCCAGAAGGTCGAGGCCGCGCTCGCGCTGAAGAACCAGGTGCTCGTCAAGGTCTACAACACCCGTGGCGCCGAGGTGGACCGCGTCGTCGAGGAGCTGCGCTCCTACGCCGACCGCCTCGCCCCGATGGTCGGCGACACGACCCTCGAGCTGGAGAAGGCGCTCGACGCCGGCCAGAACGTCTTGCTCGAGGCCGGGCAGGCGACCCTGCTCGACATCGACCACGGCACCTACCCCTTCGTCACCTCCTCCTCGGCGACGGCCGGCGGCGCGTGCACCGGGTCGGGCATCCCCCCGACCCGCGTCAGCCGCGTCATCGCGATCCTCAAGGCGTACACGACCCGCGTCGGCGAGGGCCCCTTCCCCACCGAGCTCTTCGACGACGACGGCGAGTTCCTGCGCAAGACCGGGCACGAGTACGGCACGACGACCGGGCGCCCGCGCCGCTGCGGCTGGGTCGACACCGTCATCGGGCGGTACGCGACGCGGATCAACGGCGTCACCGACTTCGTCGTCACCAAGCTCGACGTCCTCACGGGCCTGGAGCAGGTGCCGATCTGCGTGGCCTACGACGTCGACGGCGTGCGTCACGACGAGATGCCGGTGAGCCAGAGCGACTTCCACCACGCGACGCCCATCTACGAGACGATGCCGGGCTGGTGGGAGGACATCAGCGGCTGCCGCACCTTCGAGGAGCTGCCCCAGGCGGCGCAGGACTACGTGCTGCGCGTCGAGGAGCTCATCGGCGCCCGCGTCTCGGCGATCGGCGTCGGGCCGGCCCGCGACGAGATCATCCAGCGCCACCCCCTGCTCGACAGCTGACCGCCGGGCGCCCGCCCCACGACGCGGCGGGCGTCAGGCGCGGTCGTCGTGCGCCAGGGCCGCCCCGAGCTGGAAGCGGGTGTGCACCTGGTAGTCGTCCATGAGGCCGGCGACCCGCCGACGCACGGTGCGCAGCGCGACCCCCAGGTGGCGGGCGATGGCCTCGTCCTTGTAGCCGAGCGCGAGCAGCTCGACGATGCGCTGGTCGACCGGTGCGCCGTGGTCGCGCGTCGGTGTCGCGCTCCACACGTGGTCGAACCAGCCCTGGAAGGCCCCGATGAGCACGGGGTTGCGGATGACGAGGTAGGCCGAGCCGGGGTCGCCCCACGTCGAGGGGGTCACCACGACCTCGTCGCCGAAGATCGCGAACTCGTGCTCGAAGGTCTCGACGACGTGCTGCTCCTGCCCGGCGTTGCGCAGCGCGTCGAGGCGGCGGGTGCTGTCGGCCACGTCGATGACGGCCCGGGTGTAGATCGTGCGCTGACGCTGGCCGTCCCGGGCCCGGTCGAGCGCGTGGCTCGCGTGCTCGACGTCGGTCACCGCACCCACCTCGCCGTCGAGGAAGACGCTGTCGACCTGTCCGACCGACATCGCGATCCGTCCGAGGACCGGCGCAGCGACGGGCTGCTCGAGCACCTCGACGCCCAGGCGCACCGGGGAGTCCTCCGTCGCGACCTGGCTGCGCAGCGCGAGGAGCGCGTCACCGAGGTCGGCCAGCTCGTCACGTCGTCGGCCGAGCCGCTCGAGCTCGGAGGCGAGCATGGACTCCAGGCGCTGCAACGGGGAACGGGGGCCGATGCCGGGCACGTCTGTCATCATAGTGCCAGTGTCATCTCGATGCCGAAAAGCGGGGTGCGTCAGGCGAGAAGTCGTGCACAATACAACTCATCGGGAGCACATCACCGGTTGCGGATCAGGGGACTTCTGCAGACGGTGTCGCTCCGGTACATGTCCACAGGGGGTGGCGTGTACCAGCAGGACCCGTGTCCACAGGGGGTGGCGCGGGCCCGGGGCCCGGCTCCGGTCGTCATCGACCGGGCCGGGCCCCTTGCTGCGTCCCGGGGCTGTACTGAGCCCCCGGCACGACGAAGGGGGACCCCGGCGGGGTCCCCCTTCGCGCTGCTCTACGGTCGGCTCAGCCGAGCAGCTCGCGGGCTGCCTCGGGGGAGCTGTCGGAGAGGAAGGTGCGGCAGCGCTCCTCCTCGTCGACCTCGCCGATCGCGTCGGCGGCCCGGGTGAGCGCGGCCAGCGCGCGCAGGAAGCCGCGGTTGGGCTCGTGGCTCCACGGGACGGGTCCCTGGCCGCGCCAGCCGCTGCGCCGCAGCGAGTCGAGCGCGCGGTGGTACCCGGTGCGGGCGTAGGCGTAGGCCTCGACCCGGTGGCCGTCGTCGAGGGCCTCCTCGGCGAGGACGGCCCAGGCCAGCGAGGACGTCGGGTGCGCCGCGGCGACGTCGGCCGCGGGCGCGCCGTCGGCGAGCAGCCCGGCGGCCGGGTCCTCGGGCAGGTAGGTCTCGGGGATGCCGAGGAGGTTCTCGCCCGCCACGTCAGGCCTTGACCGACGTGCCGGCGGAGCGCAGGTTCTCGCACGCGGTGACGATCCGCGCGGCCATCGCGGCCTCGGCCTCCTTGCCCCAGGCGCGGGGGTCGTACTGCTTCTTGTTGCCGACCTCGCCGTCGACCTTGAGCACGCCCTCGTAGTTCTTCATCATGTAGCCGACGACCGGCCGGGTGAAGGCGTACTGGGTGTCGGTGTCGACGTTCATCTTCACGACGCCGAAGTCGACGGCGTCGGAGATCTCCTGGGCCGTCGAGCCGGAGCCGCCGTGGAAGACGAGGTCGAGCGGGCGCTCGCCCTTGTCGGACCCGTACTTCGCGACGATCGCGTCCTGGCACTGCTTGAGGATCTCGGGGCGCAGCTTGACGTTGCCCGGCTTGTACACGCCGTGGACGTTGCCGAAGGTCAGCGCGGCCATGTACCGGCCCTGCTCGCCCAGACCGAGCGCCTCCACGGTCGCGAGGGCGTCCTCGGGGGTCGTGTAGAGCTGGTCGTTGATCTCGTTGGCGACACCGTCCTCCTCGCCGCCGACGACACCGATCTCGACCTCGAGGATGATGTCGGCCGCCGCGGCCAGGGCGAGCAGCTCCTGGGCGATCTCGAGGTTCTCCTCGAGCGGCACGGCAGAGCCGTCCCACATGTGCGACTGGAAGATCGGGGTGCCGAAGGTGTCCTTGTGCTCCTGGCTCGCGGCGAGCAGCGGGCGCACGAAGCCGTCGAGCTTGTCCTTGGGGCAGTGGTCGGTGTGCAGCGCGATGTTGACGTCGTAGTTCTTCGCGACCTCGCGGGCGTAGGCGGCCAGGGCGAGCGAGCCGGTGACCATGTCCTTGACCGTCGGGCCGGAGAGGTACTCCGCGCCGCCGGTGGAGACCTGGACGATGCCGTCGGAGCCGGCCTCGGCGAAGCCGCGGATCGCGGCGTTGAGGGTCTGGCTGGACGTGACGTTGATGGCCGGGTACGCGAAGGAGCCTGCCTTCGCGCGGTCGAGCATGTCCCGGTAGACCTCAGGGGTGGCGATGGGCATGGCGTCGTGCTCCTTGTCAGCGATGTGTGGTCCTGCCCACGATCCTTCCACGTCGCCCCGCCACGCCGCTCCCCTGCCCGTCAGGTGCCCGAAGGGGGACCCGGCGGGCCCGGGTCAGGCCGGCTCGAGCTCGAGCGAGCCCAGCACCTGGTAGAGCTCGTCGACCCGCGTGGAGGGCAGGTCGGTGACCGGCGCCTCGGTGAGCAGCACGACGGCGAAGGTGTCGGGCGAGCCCTCGGGCTGGTGGAGGAAGGTCATGATCCCCGTGTCGCCCTCGGCGCCCCCGCCGTCGTCGACGAGCACGGTGAAGGTGCGACCAGCGACGTCGACCGTCGTCTGCTGGACGGTCGAGTCCTCCTCGGCGAGCTCGCGGTAGTCCAGCTCGCTGTCGACGAGGTCCATCCCGGGCTTGCCGCCGACGACGAGCTGGAAGGCGGTGCCGTCGTCGTCGCACCGCGCGCTCGAGGGCTTCGTCGCCTCGTAGCAGTCCGCGGGCAGGCGCCAGCTGATGCTCGACGCCGCCCCCTCGAGCGTGACGTCGGAGCGGGCCTCGTCGAGCCGGTCGTCGCCCGGGGCGTCGAGCGGCACGGTCGGGCTGCCCGGCGCGGGGATCGCCGACGAGGACGACGACGCGGGTGGCTGGGAGGACCCGGCGTCCTGCGCGTCGCCCCGCCGCAGCCGGCGAGGAGGGCGACGGCGGCGAGGGCGGTCGCCGCACGGGTCGAGGACGTGGTGATCACGAAGGGGCTCCTGGCGACGTCGGGGGTGGCCGGGTCACCGTAGACGAGCCGGGGCGCGAGGTATCGACCTGCCCGCCGCCTGCCCGTCACGGCGCGACCAGGAGCGCCTCAGAGACCGGCCTGCCAGGCCACGATGCGCTCGACCGCCTCGGCGACGGCCTCGGGCCCGGCGGCCAGGCTGAGCCGGACGTGGCGGTCGCCGGCGCGCTCGTCGAAGTCACCGCCCGGGGTGACGGCGACGCCGGTCGCCTCGAGCAGCGCCGCGGCGTAGGCGGCGGAGTCGGGCCAGCGCTCCAGCTGCGGCCCGAGGTCGGCGTAGTAGTAGAAGGCACCGTCGGCCGGGGCCGCCTCGCCCCAGCCCAGCCGCGGTGCGAGCTCGAGCAGCACCTCGCGGGTGCGCGCGAAGCCGGCCACCGCCTCCTCGCACTCGAGCAGCGCCTCGTCGGTGAGCGCGCTGAGCGCGGCCATCTGCGCCGGCGCGGGCGGGCACAGGGCGATGTTGCCGGCGAGCGCGTCGACCGGCCCGACGAGGTCGTGCGGCACGACGGCCCAGCCGAGCCGCCACCCGGTCATCCCCCAGTACTTGCTGAAGGAGCTGATGACGACCGCGTCGTCGTCGACCTCGAGCGCGCACACGCCGCGGGGGTCGGGCGCACCCGGCTCGGGGTAGGTGATGCCGTGGTAGATCTCGTCGCTCACGAGGCGCACGCCGTGCTCGGTGCACCACCGGGCGATCGCGGTGAGCTCGGCGCGGCCGATCATCGTGCCCGTCGGGTTCGCCGGCGAGGCGAGGACGAGCCCGGCGAGCGGCTGGCGGGCGTGCACCTCCGCGAGCTGCTCGACGGTCGGCTGGTAGCGCACCTCCGGCCCGCAGTCGAGGTCGACGACCTCGCAGCCGAGCCCGCTGAGGATGTTGCGGTACGCCGGGTACCCGGGGCGGGCGAGGGCGACCCGGTCGCCCTGGTCGAAGGCGGCGAGGAAGGTCAGCACGAAGGCCCCCGAGCTGCCCGTCGTCACCGCGACCCGCTCGGCCGGCACGTCCAGCCCGTACCAGTCGCGGTAGTGCTGGGCGATGGCGCTGCGCAGCTCGGTCAGGCCGAGAGCCGGTGTGTACGTGAGGGGCTCGCGCGACTCGTGGATCGCGGCGGCAGCCCGCGAGACCGCGGTCGGCGCGCCCCCGGCCGGCTCGCCCGCGCACAGCGAGATGACGTCACGCCCCTCCTCGCGCATCCGGGCGACCCGGGCGAGGACCTCCATGACCTCGAAGGGGGTGACCTGGCTGCGACGCGACGGTGACGGCCTCGACATGGGGTCATCCTCCACCTTCGCCCGGATCGAGCGAGCGCCGCATCCACCCGGATCGAGGTGCCGTGCGTCTGACCCGGTGAGAGGGTGACCGGGTCAGGGGCGAAGGGGTGTCGATGGAGCAGGACCAGGAGGCGTTCACCGCCTTCGTCCGCGAGCGGTCGACGGCGCTGCTGCGCACGGCCTACCTGCTGACGGGCGACCGCGCCGACGCCGAGGACCTGCTGCAGGAGGCGCTCGTCGCCCTCGCCCGGCACTGGAGACGGGTGGCCCGCGAGGGCAACCCCGAGGCCTACGTCCGCACGGCCCTGCACACCCGAGCGATCGACGGCTGGCGACGGCGCTCGGTGCGCCCGAGGGTCGTCGGTGAGCCGAGCGAGCACACCCCGCTCGAGGGTGACGCGTACTCCGAGGCCGCTGCCCGGCTCACCCTCGCTGACGCGCTCGCCCGGCTGACACCGCGCCAGCGGGCCGTGCTGGTGCTGCGCTTCTACGAGCAGCACACCGAGGTCGAGACCGCGCGGGTGCTCGGCTGCTCGACGAGCACCGTGAAGTCTCAGACCCGGCACGCGCTGGCCCGGCTGCGTACGCTCGCGCCCGAGCTGGCGCAGACCTTCGACCGTGAGGAGGTGCGGCGATGAGCACCTCGCTGCACGACGCGCTCGCCGAGCTCGCCGACGACATCGTGCCCGAGGACGTGCCGGGCGGGCTCGCCGAGAGCGCCTGGTCCATGGCGCGGGTAGAGCGTCGTCGCTCGCTGAGCCGCCGCTCGGTCGCGCTGCTCGCCGCGGCCGCGGTCACCGTGCTCCTCGCGTGGGTCTCCTTCGGCGGGGTGTCGCGGGTCGACACCCTGCCGGCGGCGCCGACCGGGCCGGTCGGGTACCCCGAGCGGGTCCGCTTCCAGGCCGACCCGCCCCAGCTGCCCCTGCGCTCCGGCCCGGTCGCGGGGCTCATCTCGGTGGGTGTGGACGACGAGGCCGCCGCGGCGGACGACGCCCCGATCGGCTACCCGGTGGTCAACGGCGGGAGCTCTTGGCAGGCCGTGCTGCCGAGCGGCGAGCTGCGCAGCCTCGACGACGTCATCCCCGCCGGGGACCTCCGGCCCGACCAGGCCAGCGAGATCCTCGATCCCGTCGCGCTCTCCCCCGACGGGACGAAGATCGCCGCCGTGCGCCACACCGCGACGGTCCTCTCGGACTCGATGTCGAGGGATTCGAGCTATGACCTCCACATCCACGACCTCTCGACCGGTGAGCACCACGTCGTCGAGGGCCGACGGATCGGTCTGAGGTACGACCTGTACGACCTCGCATGGAGCCCGGACGCCAGCAGTGTCGCCGTCCGGCTCGGTGACAGCGGGGGCCTCGCCGTCGTCGGGGCGGACGGCGCGATCCGGAGTGCGATCACCAACGCGTCGCACGAGCGGTATGCGAAGGGATCGAGGACGGTCTTCCTCGCCGGGTGGACCGACGACGACACGGTGCTCCTCGCGACGCTCTCGGCTCGCAGCCGGGCGGTATGGCCCACGCAGGCCGACGCCGCGACGGGACGGATGACCCACCTGCCGCACCAGCCGGGCAAGGACACGTCCGGCTACGGCAACGGCGGGTACGGCTCACCGAAGGTCACCGTCTACGACGGGTCCCTCGCCGTCGCCACCAACGCCTCGAAGATCTCGCGCTGGAGCATCTACCGCGACCTCACCCGGACCGGCGAGCGCGGGACGCTGGAGTGCTGCCGTCATACCGAGCGCTCGACCGGCGAGGACGACACGTGGTACGGGCAGATCTACGACGTCGGCGACTCCATGGCGGTCGTCGGCAGCTCCGGTGCAGGCCACGTGTGGCTCGGTGACCCGGCCGACGTCACGCAGCGACGCACCCTCACCGTCGTCGACCCCTCGCTCGGCGGGACCTACGTCATCGCCCCCGAGGTCTACGCACAGGGGCGGGCGAGCCGTTCGCCCTTCGGCACCTGGGACGCAGCCATCGCCTGGCACCCGTGGTGGTCTGTCCTCATCGCCGTCGCATCGGTGCTCGTCGTGTGGTGGGTCCTGAGCAACGACTCTCGCCCGGTCAGGCCTCCATGGCGAGAGCGCCGGCGAAGCCGAGCATGACGACACCGGTGCCACCGTCGACGCCGCGGCGCACCCGGGAGCGCTGCAGCGCCCCCTTCGCCCGGTCGGCCGCGAGGACGACGCCGAGCAGGACGACCGCCCCGAGCGCGACGAGGGTCATCGCGTAGATCGCGAAGGTGAGCGCCGAGGCCTTCGCGCCGACGAACTGCGGCAGCACGGCGAGGTTGAACATCAGCACCTTGGGGTTGGTGATGTTGCTGAGGAAGCCCGAGCGCAGCTCGCGCCACGGGCGGCGGGCGCGCGGGCGCAGCCCCTCGACCTGCCAGCCCTCGCCGCGGCGCAGGGCCGCGCGGATCGCGACCGAGCCGAGGTAGACGAGGTAGGCGACGCCCGCCCAGCGGATCGCCTCGAAGACCGGCTCGGCGTGCGCGATGACCGCGCCGAGACCGGCGGCGGCGAGCAGCCCCTGCACGGTGCCGGCGAGGCAGATGCCGATCGCCGTCCACGTCCCCCGACCCCGACCGCCGACGACGGTGTTGCGCAGGGTGAGGAAGGTGTCGGGCCCCGGCGCGAGGGCGACGAGAGCGGCGAAGGCGACGAAGGACAGGTACTGGCTCACCGACGGAGCGTAGGGCCGCCCGAGCCCGCCGCACCAGAGATGTCAGGTATTCGGACTCAGGCGGGGCGGGTCCCCCTTCGCCAGGCTCGAGGGCATGACCACGCACACCGTCAGCCGCCTCGTCGAGGCGACGCCGCAGACCCGCAACCGGGTCGTCGATCTCTACCGGGCCGTCGCCATCACGGTCGTCGTCCTCGGTCACTGGCTCATGGCAGCGGTCGTCGTCCGCGACGGCGACGTCAGCCTCGTCAACACCCTCGAGCGGGTGCCGGTCCTCCAGGGGCTCACCTGGGTCTTCCAGGTCATGCCCCTCTTCTTCCTCGTCGGCGGCTACGCGAACGCCACGTCGTGGCGCTCCGCGCGGGCGAAGGGGGCGACCTGGGCCGGGTGGCAGCGGGCCCGGCTGCGGCGCCTCATGACCCCGGTCGTGCCCCTGCTCCTCACCTGGCTCGTCATGGTGAGCGTCGCGCACGCCGCCGGGGTGCCCGCCGACCTGCTGCGCACCGCGTCGCAGACGGCGCTCGTGCCGACGTGGTTCCTCGCGGCCTACGTCCTCGTCGTCGCCGTCACCCCGGTGACCCTGCGGCTGTGGGAGCGCCTCGGCTGGTGGAGCGTGCTCGGCGGTCTGACGCTCGGGGGACTCGTCGACTACGTCTCGATCAGCACCGGTCAGGTGCTCGTCGGCTTCGTCAACTACCTCGTCGTCTGGGCGACGGTGCACCAGCTCGGCTACGCCTGGCGCGACGGGCGCCTCGACGGCACCGGCCGCCGGCTCGGCCTCTCGCTCGTCGGGCTCGTCGGCGTGACGACCCTCGTCGCGCTCGGGCCCTACCCGCTGTCGATGATCGGCATCGGCGGCGAGGTCGAGAACTCCTACCCGACGCGCATCACGATGGCTCTGCTCGGCATGGCCCAGATCGGGCTCGCCCTGCTCGCCGAGGCCCCGCTGCAGCGCTGGCTGCAGCGTCGCGGGCCGTGGACGGCGACGGTCGCGGTCAACGCCCGGATCATGACGCTCTACCTGTGGCACCTCACGGCGATGGTCGTCGTCGTCGGGGTCGGCGTGCTCCTCGGCGGGCCGGGGATGGACATCGATCCGGGCACGGCGCAGTGGTGGCAGACCCGTCCGGTCTGGGTCGCCGTGCTCGCCGCGGTGACCTTCGCCCTCGTCGCCGGGCTCGGGCGGCTCGAGGACCCGCCGGCCGAGACGCGGCCCGCCCCGCGCACCTGGCAGCCGCTCCTCGCGACGGTCGCCGTCTGCGGCGGGCTCGCCGTCATGGCGAGGTCGGGGATCGTCGGTGACGACGGCGTCCAGTGGGTGTGGCCCCTGCTGCCCGTCGCCGGGCTCGTCGCGACGCGGGTGATCCCCCTTCGCCGGCGGGCCGGGATCTGAGCCGACCGCGACCCGGGCAGACCACGCAGAGCGCCGGTGCCGTCGTGTGACGGCACCGGCGCGCGCGGCGGTACGGCGTCGGCCGGCCGTCGAACCCCTCCGCGGTCATGCCCTCGTCGCCTGCCCTGGCCGCACGAGTGAGCCCCCTGTGCTCGCCCACACGGTCAGGGCTCCAGGATCGGCGCCGCAGGAGGATCGGTCGAGGTGGCGAATGCGCCACCTCGGCTCCACCACGCCGCGAGCTGCGAGCGGCTCGCGCACCCGACCCGCTCGAAGAGGTCCTCGACGTGCTTGCGCACGGTGCGCTCCGAGATCGACAGCCTGCGACCGATCTGCGCGTTCGTCAGCCCACGGGCGACGAGGACGACGACCTCGAGCTGGCGCGGGGTCAGCCGCACCTCGTCCGGCCCGCCCGACCAGTCCGAGCGCGGCTGCGCCGGGTCGGCGAGGCCGACGAGGCGGCGGCGCAGGAGCACGGCGTCGTGCACGGCGGCCCGCACCCCCTCGACGACCTCGAGCGCCGCGTCGTCGAAGTCGTGGGTCTGGCGCCACAGGCACACCAGCGTCATCGTCGTCGGCCCGCTCCCGAGCGTCGCGGCTGCCTGGTAGCGCATCCCGCGCGGCGCGAGCAGCTCCTCGTAGACCTGCGACCCCCAGACGTCCTCGGGCACGACGCACTCGGTCATCCGGGTGGTCAGCGTCGGCCGGCTCGCGAGGTACCGGGCGTAGGGGTGGGTCGGGAGCAGCTCCCGCCACCGCGCACGCTCGGTCTCGGTGAGGTCGTCGCCGTGCACGAGGACCCGCGGCACCGGGTGCACGAGGTCGAGGCCGAGGTCGACCGACAGGGTCGTCGTGTCGGCGCCGACGTGCCGCGCGAGCAGGGCCAGGAGGTCGGGCCCGACGTCGTCGCCGTCGACGACGGCGTGGGCGATCTCAGCGGTCTCGCGCACCAGCGCGGCGCGCCGGGCGTACGGGTCGGCCACCATCGACGGCCCCCTCCGGGCCGGGGCCACCCCTCCGCGGCCCGCCTCCGCCCAGCATCCCACCGGCGTGCGACCCGTGACCGCGTGCGGCACCCGCGATCCCGTCCACCGAGAGGTCGCGAAGGGGTCGCCGCGAGTTCGTCACGTATCTCCCCCTTCGGGCGGTTTGGTGTGATAAGGGGAGTCGTGGGTAGGGTGCCACCCGCCGCGATCCCCTGCGACGGCCACGCCACACACCAGAAGGGCACGACCTCGTGTCAGAGACGACATACCAGCTCATCGCCATCGCGATCTACTTCGCCGCGATGCTGAGCATCGGCTACTACGCCTACACCCGCACGCGGAACATCGACGGCTACATGCTCGCCGAGCGCGGGCTGCGCCCCTCGGTCGCCGCCCTGTCCGCGAACGCCTCGGACATGTCCGGCTGGCTGCTCATGGGTCTGCCCGGAGCCATCTACACCTCGGGGCTCATCGAGGCATGGATCGCCATCGGCCTGACCATCGGCGCCTACCTCAACTGGACCTTCGTCGCGCCCCGGCTGCGCGCCTACACCGAGATCGCCGGCGACTCGATCACGATCCCGAGCTTCTTCGAGCGCCGCACGCGCGACACGACGCGGCTGCTGCGCGTCGTCGCCGCCCTCGTCATCCTCGTCTTCTTCACCTTCTACGTGTCCTCGGGCATGGTCGCCGCCGGCAAGTTCTTCGAGAGCTCCTTCGGCTGGGGCTACCTCAGCGGGATGGTCCTCGTCGCAGTGATCACCCTCGCCTACACGCTCTTCGGCGGCTTCCTCGGCGCCACGCTCACCGACGTCGCCCAGGGCCTGCTGATGTTCGCCGCGCTCGTCGCGGTGCCGGTCGTCGCCCTCGTCAAGCTCGGCGACCTCGGTGACGTCGTCGCGCAGGCCGAGAGCGTCAACCCCGACGCCTTCAACCTCTTCACCGGCATCGACGGCGGCGCGATCGCGTGGGTCATGGGGATCATCTCCACCGCGGCGTGGGGCCTGGGCTACTTCGGGCAGCCGCACATCATCGTGCGCTTCATGGCGCTGCGCACCCCGGCCGAGGCCAAGATCGGCCGTCGCGTCGGCACGACGTGGATGGTCATCACCGCCCTCGGCGCCGTCGGCACCGCCCTCATCGGCATCGCGTACTTCGCGGGCGACCCCGCCAAGCCGATCGAGGACCCGGAGACGGTCTTCCTCCTGCTGAGCCAGATCTTCTTCCACCCGCTCATCGCCGGTCTCGTCCTGGCCGCGGTGCTCGCCGCGATCATGTCGACGATGAGCAGCCAGCTCGTCGTGTGCTCCTCGGCCCTCATCGAGGACCTCGTCAACCTCACCGGCCGCAAGGCCAGCCCTGAGCGTCTCCTCGCGTACGGCCGCCTCGGCGTCCTCGCCGTCGCGCTCGTCGCCTTCGTCCTCGCGCTCGACTCCGACTCGGCGATCCTCGAGCTCGTCGCCTTCGCGTGGGCCGGCTTCGGCGCCGCCTTCGGCCCGATCGTCCTGCTGTCGCTGTACTGGCGCCGCCTGACGGCCATGGGCGCCCTCGCCGGCATGATCACCGGCGCGGTCGTCGTCTTCGTCTGGGGCAACATCGACGCCCTCTCCGACGAGATGTACGAGATCGTCCCCGGCTTCCTCGCCGCGCTGCTCGTCGCCGTCGTCGTCAGCCGCCTCACGGCGACCGACCAGCCGGGCGTCGACGAGGAGTTCGACCAGATGATGGTCGAGCTCGACCGCCCCCGCGTCACCGTCTGAGCGCAGACCTCACGACGACGCCCTCCCCGGGTCACCCGGGGAGGGCGTCGTGCGTCACGGGGCCGTCAGCCGGAGGCGACGGGGCGCTGGTGGTGGACGTGGCGGCGCACCCACGCGTGCATGACGATCGCGGCGGCGGCCCCGGCGTTCATCGAGCGGGTCGAGCCGTGCTGACCGATCTCGACGACGTCGTCGCACACCGCGAGCATCTCCGCGGTGATGCCCGGCCCCTCCTGCCCGAGGACGAGGACGCACCCGTGGGGCAGGTCGTAGGTCTCCAGCGGCAGCGCGCCGGGCACGTTGTCGACGGCGACGAGGCGAAGGGGTGCGCCCCCCTCTCCCGCCGTCTGGGCCCACGTGTGCAGCGCCTCGGCGTCGGCGTGGTGGTGCTCGACCTGGTAGCGGTCGGTGACCATCGCGCCCCGCCTGTTCCACCGGCGTCGCCCGACGACGTGGAAGGCGGCGGCGCCGAGCGCGTTCGCCGTGCGCACGACGGAGCCGATGTTGAAGTCGTGCTCCCAGTTCTCGATGGCGACGTGGAAGCCGAGACGTCGTGTCGCGAGGTCGGCGACGATCGCGTCGTGGCTCCAGTACCGGTAGCGGTCGACGACGTTGCGCCGGTCCCCCGCCTCGAGCAGGGCCGGGTCGAGACGGTCGTCCTGCGGCCACGGGCCCTGCCACGGACCGACCCCGACCTCGCGCTCCTCGCTCACGGGGGCCCAACCTACGCGGGGCGGGCGGGTCCCCCTTCGCCCCCTCGCCCGGCGGTCCGTCCAGCGCTCTCCCAGGCCCGGACCTCTACCCTGGGTCGCGGCCCGTCCCGACCGGGACGGCCACCAACCGCGGGAAGGGCGGCATGCAACAGCTCATCGACTGGGTCCTCTCGGTCATGGAGTCCGTCGGCGGTCCGGGGATCGCGCTGGCGATCTTCCTCGAGAACGTCTTCCCGCCGATCCCGAGCGAGGTGGTCCTGCCGCTCGCGGGGTTCACCGCCGCCAACGGCGAGTACACGATCGTCGAGGCCATCGCCTGGGCCACGCTCGGCTCGGTCGCCGGCGCGCTCCTGCTGTACGCGATCGGCGCGGTCGTCGGGATGGACCGGCTGCGCCTCGTCGCCCAGAAGATGCCGCTCGTCGACGTCTCGGACGTCGACAAGGCCGACGTGTGGTTCAGCAAGCACGGGAGCAAGGCGGTCTTCTTCGGCCGGCTCATCCCCGGAATCCGCAGCCTCATCTCCATCCCCGCCGGTGTCGACCGCATGCCGATGGGGCGCTTCTTCCTCATGACCCTGGCAGGCAGCGCGCTGTGGAACACCGCCCTCGTCAGCGCCGGGTACGCGCTGGGCAGCCGCTACCACCTCGTGGAGCAGTACATCGACCCGATCAGCAAGGTCGTCTACGTCCTCATCATCGTGACCTTCCTCGTGTGGGTCGGCTTCCTCGTGCGCCGCTCGCGGCGTCGCTCGCACGACCCGGACGACCACATCGACCTCGAGGCCGGCACCGACCGCTGAGCCCAGGCCCGCCGGCTCGCCGAGGTATGGCAATCGGGCCCCGATCCGCACCGGATCGGGGCCCGTTGCCATACCTCGGCGGACGACGGGGGGCTCGCGAGGGGATATCTCGTGGCGTCGTCGCCCGGCGGCTGAGAGGGTCGGCAGATGACCGTGGCCCGCACGTGGTGGCACGCGCACAACGCCGAGCTCGAGGCGCTGACTGCCGAGGACCGGCGGTGGCTCCCCGAGGACGCCGACCTGCCCACCCACGTCCTGCAGCTTCTCGACGCCGTGGAGGCCCGCTTCGCCGCGGCGCGCACCGTCGCCGACTGGGCAGACCCGCACGACGACCCCGCGGCCCCGGGCGAGCACGCCGAGCCGCGCGAGGAGGAGTACTCACGGGTCAGCCACCCAGAGCGTCATCTTGTCGTCGGCGAGCGGGTGCAGGCCTGGGTCGACGAGCTCGTCGCCCGCGGCCTGGCGGGCCGCGAGGAGGTCCCGCCGCCCCGGCCTGCCGGTCCGTCGGAGCCGCCCCGCAGCGGTGACGGCTGGCTGCTCCGCCCCTACCTCGCGCTCGACCGGGTCGTCGTGCTCCGTCCGCACCGCGCGGGCGCGCTGCCCCTCGTCCTGGGGCAGATCGGGTCCGAGGCGGTCGTCGTCGCGGCGAGCTCGCCCGCCGTCGAGCTGGCCCTGCTCCCCGACTGCGGGTGCGACGCGTGCGACAGCGGCTCGGCCGCGCTGCTGCAGGAGGTCGACGAGGCCGTCCTGCCCGTCGTCGACGGGTCGCTGCGGGTCCGGGTCACCGCCGAGCGGGAGCAGGTCGCGAGCGCGGGCTCCGCGCGCACCGCCTCGTGGGCGCGGTCCGACACCCGGGCACGTCGACGTGCGCTCGGGCGCGGGGCGTACGAGCACGCCGGGCCCCCGTGGGACCCGGCGTGGCCGGTGCGTCGTCCTTCCCCCTTCGCCTGAGCCCTGGCTCGCCGAGGTATGGCAGACGGGCCCCGATCCTCACCGGATCGGAGCCCGTTGCCATACCTCGGCGGACGACGGGGTGACCGCCTCAGATCTCGGCGTTCCACGCCTCCTTGTAGCCCAGCTTGCCGCTCGTCTGGAGCAGCGCCCGGCGGTAGATCCGGGTGGCGACCGCGAGGACGAGGGTGGTGAGGGCGAGGAGGAGCAGGAGCGCGACGAGGGCCTGCCACCACTGCGCCTGGCCGGTGACGAGCCGCATCGGCATGAGGACCGCCGAGAAGGGCGGCAGCCAGGACAGCACCGAGGCGATCGTGCCGCTGGCGAAGATGCCGGAGAAGAAGACCGCCATGATGAGCAGGGTGACCGGCGTCGACGTCGACTGCACGTCCTCGACCCGGCTGGCCAGCGCCCCCGCCATCGCGAAGAGCGTCGCGACGAGGACGAAGCCGGCGAGGTAGAAGGCGACGTACCAGAGGATGCCCGAGGACAGCGAGGGCAGCAGCGACCCGAGGTCGGTGAGCGTGAGGCCGACGAGACCCACCCCGACGAAGAGGGCCAGCTGGCCCACGGCGAGGACGAAGTTGCCGAGGATCTTGCCGGCGAGCAGCTGGGTCACCGGCATCGACGTCGCGATGATCTCGACGATGCGCGACTGCTTCTCCTCGACGACGCTCATCGCGAGCGTCATGCCGAACATCATCGCGCTGAAGTAGAAGAGGATCGCCATGACGAAGCCGACGGCCTGCGCCAGACCGGCTCGCTCGGCGTCGCCCTTGAGCAGGGTCTGGGTGACCTCGCTCCCCTTCGTCAGCTCGGCGGTCGTCGTGCCGGCCGCCTCGGCCCGCTCGGCGAGCACCTGCTGGGCGACCCCCTCGGTGACCGCGCTCGACAGCGCGCCGTCCTGCTCGTCGTAGGCGGTGAGGGTCCACGTGCCGTTCTGCTCGTGCAGCCAGCCGTCGGCATCCCCGGACTCCAGCGCCGCGCGGGCCGCGTCGGCGTCCGGCGCGTCCGTCACCGTGATCGTCAGCTTGTCGTCGGCCTCGGCGGGCGTCGCGACCGCCTGGGCCATCGACGTCGCCTCAGGCGTCGCGACGAGGGTGACGTCGCGGTGCCGCTCGGCCTGCCAGGCCTGGAAGCCCATGAGGCCGGCGACGAGGGCGAGGGACATGAGGGTCCCGAGGATGAAGGACTTGTCCCTCAGCTTGACCATGACCTCGCGCTGGGCGACGAGGCGCCACGGAGCGGTGCGGGTGCTCATGCCGTGACCTCTCGGTAGATGTCGGACAGGGCCGGGACGACGCGGGTCAGCTCCCGCACGCCGCCGCGCTCCAGCGCGGCCCGCACGAGGGCGTCGACCCGCGGGTCGCTGCCCGTGGAGGTGGGGTCGACCCCGGCAGCGGCCCCTGTACCGCCACCGGGATCGAGCTCGATGAGGGCCGTCGGCCCGTCCACGTCGACCGTGTGGATACCGGGCAGGTCTCGGACCCAGCCGGCGTCCGACCCGAGCGTGACGCGGTACCGCTCAGGTCCGGCGGTGCGCAGCTCCGCCGAGGTGCCCTGCGCCCGGACCTGCCCCTGGGCGAGGACGACGAGGCGGTCGCACAGGCGCTCGACGAGGTCGAGCTGGTGGCTGGAGAAGAGCACCGGCACCCCGCGCGCGGTGTGCTCGCGCAGCAGGTCGGCCATCGAGTCGACGGCCTGCGGGTCCAGCCCGCTGAAGGGCTCGTCGAGGACGAGCGCGACCGGCTGCGACATCACCGCGGCGATGATCTGCACCCGCTGCTGGTTGCCCAGCGAGAGCTTCTCGACGGTGTCACCGGCGCGGTCGAGGAGCCCGAAGCGGTCGAGCAGCTCGCTCGCCTCCGTCGTCGCAGCCGCCCTGTCGGCCCCGCCGAGGGTGGCGAGGTAGACGAGCTGCTCGAGGATCTTCTGCTTCGGGTAGAGGCCGCGCTCCTCGGGCATGTACCCGAAGCGGCGGCGGTCGGCGGTCGTGATCTCGTGCTCGCCGTAGCGCACCGTGCCCTCGGAGATGCCGAGGACGCCCATGATCATGCGCATCGTCGTGGTCTTGCCGGCGCCGTTGCCGCCGACGAAGCCGGTCATCTGACCGCCCGGCACGGTGAAGCTCACGTCGTCGACGACGGCCCGGTCGCCGAAGCGGCGCGTGAGGCCCTCGACGCTGATGGAGTCAGGGGTGGAAGCCATGACCAGGACACTAGGTCGGCCCCCTGCCACGGCGGATCCACCGCGGGGGTGACCCGGGACGGCCCCGTCCTCCCCCTGAGGAGGGAGGGCTCAGCCGACGACGCCCGCCTGGTGGGCGAGCACGACGGCCTGCACCCGGTCGCGCAGCTGCAGCTTGGCCAGGACGTTGCTCACGTGGGTCTTCACCGTGGCCTCGCCGATGTAGAGCTCGCGCGAGATCTCGGAGTTCGACAGCCCGCGCCCCACCGCGACGAGCACCTCGCGCTCGCGCTCGGTGAGCACGCCGAGGTCGGGGGTGTCGCCCGACGAGGCGGCCTCGGTCGTCTCGCTCGTCACCATCGCGCTGATGACGCGGCGGGTGACCTCCGGCGCGAGGAGGGAGTGGCCGCGGCCGACGGCCCGCACGGCGTCGACGAGCTGCTCGGCCTCGGCGTTCTTCAGCAGGAAGCCGCTCGCCCCCGCCCGCAGCGCGTCGAAGAGGTAGTCGTCGCGGTCGAAGGTCGTGAGGACGACGACCTGCCCGAGGCCCTGCCGCACGATCTCGCGGGTCGCGGCGATGCCGTCCATGCCGGGCATCTGGACGTCCATGAGGACGAGGTCGGGGCGCAGCTCGGCGGCCCGCTCGACCGCCTCGGCACCGTCGCCGGCCTCGCCGACGACCTCGATGTCGGGCTCGACGCCGAGCATCATCGCGAAGCCGGCCCGGATGAGGCGCTGGTCGTCGACGAGGAGGAGCCGCAGCGGTGCCTCGTGCGTCGCCTGCTCGCTCATGCGTCTCCCCCTTCGAGCGGGACCCTGAGCCGCACACGGTAGCCGCCGGTCGCCCGCGGCCCGACCTCGACCGTGCCGCCGAGGAGCCCGGCCCGCTCGCGGATGCCCATGTGACCCAGGCCGGAGCCGGTGCTCCCGGCCCGGGCGCGACCGTCGTCGGTCACCTCGACCTCGGCGAAGGGGGAGCCCGACCGGGTCCGCACCCGCACGACGACCCGGGCGGTCCGGGCGGTCGAGTGCTTCGCGACGTTGGTCAACGCCTCCTGGGCGGTGCGGTACATGCTGTGCCCGACGGCGGCCGGCACGGCGTCGAGGGCCTCCTCGCAGTCGAGCACGACCTCGTGCTCGACGTGGAGCACCGGCCCGTCGCGCTCGGCGACGAGCCGGGCGATGTCGCCCAGGTGCGGCTCCGGGCCGCGGTGCTCCTCCTGGGTGACGACCGGCGTCGCCGTGCGCAGGGTGCGCAGCAGCGATCGCATCTGGGTGACCGCCTCGCGGCTCGAGCTCTCGATGACCCCGAGGGCGTCCGTCGCGGCGACCGGGTCGCGCTGGAGCACGCGCCGCGCGCCGGCTGCCTGGACGCCGATGACGGAGACGTGGTGGGCGACGACGTCGTGCAGCTCGCGGGCGATGCGCAGCCGCTCCTCGACGACGGCGCGCTCGCTCAGCTCCTCGGACTGCGCCGAGATCGTGCTCGCCTGGTCCTCGAGACGGGCCCGCTGCCGGCGGTTGCGCCAGGCGCTCTGGCCGACGAGGACGGCGCCGCCGAAGTAGACGACGTTGATGAGGGTCGTCAGCGCGATGCCGGCGACGATCGCGCGCGACCGGTTGGCCGGGTCGCTCCCGGCGAGCATGTCGTCGACGGCGCTGCCCACGGCGAGGCTCCAGACCAGCCAGGCGAACATCCCGACGAGCACGGCGCCGACGACGAGGACCATCTCGGAGCGCCGGCGGGCGTAGGCGACACCGGAGTAGACGACGGCGAAGTAGACGAGCTGCGTCGACAGCAGGCTCGCCATCGGGCTGGCGAAGGTCGCGATCGCCCAGTAGGCCACCGAGCCGACGACGAGCATCGTGAGCGGCCACCGGCGGCGGCCGAGCAGGAGCAGGCAGGGCCCGGCGGTGACGAGCCACTGCACCCAGACGGGGTGGTCGACGGCCTCGAGCACCCCGACCCCGCGCATGAGCTCGACGGTGAGCAGGCTGAGCACGGCGGTCCCCGCGGTGATGAGCGCGTCCTGGCGGGTCACCTCGCTCCCCGGGCGCTCCCAGGGGTCGTCGATCGCGAAGAACCGGCGCAGGGTGTCGATGAGGACCACCCCGACACCCTAGGAGAGCGCAGGTGCGCCGCGCCTCCGTCGCGAGACGGAGACACGGCGCACGGGAGCCAGCAGACGGGCGAAGGGGGTGGCCTCAGTCGTCGTCCCACTCGTCGTCGTCGCGGTCCTCGGTCTCGACGTCGTCATCGTCGTCGTCGTCGTAGGTGCGCGGGCTCGGGGCGACGGTGCGCGGCGAGGGCGGTGCGGTCGTCGTGCGCGCCGGGGTGCGGGTCGTCGAGGACGTGGGCCTCGTCGGGGTCTTCGACGACGAGCTCTTCGTCGACGAGCTCTTCGAGGAGGAGCTCGTCGAGGAGGAGCTCGTCGAGGAGGACGTCGAGCTGCTCGAGCTGCTCGAGGTGCTGCGGGCCGCGGGCTCCGTGGTCGCGCTGCCGATGCGCACGCCCGGGACGGTCTCGGGGGCGGGGGCGCTCGCCTGGACCCAGAGCAGGACCGATGCGGCGCCCACGAGGAGGAACCCGACGACTGCTGCCATGACCTTCATGACGCCCAGCCTCCCAGCCGAGCATGACGGCGCGCTAAGACCCGCATGAGAGCGCTCTCATGAGAGGCGGTGCCGACGCCACCAGCTCGAGCTCGGTGCGGGCGAGACCCGCCCATCTCGGCCGGAAGAGGTAGATCCCCGCGAGGCGCAGCCGGGTCGCGGCGCGGTAGGCGGCCAGCCGCCGCGGGTCGGCACCGACCCGCTCGGCGGCCCGGCGCACGCCCTCCTCGCCGAGCGCGACGACCGCCGGCGACCACAGGCCCTGCCGGCCGCGCAGGCGCACGTGCTCGAGGAGGTTGGCCAGGTCGAGCTCGGGCTCGGCACGAGCGGCGGTGTCGAGGTCGAGCAGCCCGAGACCCTCGCCGACGAGCAGCTGCTTGTCGTGGAGGTCGCGGTGGCTGGGCACGGCGGGGGCCCCCGCGTCGTCGAGCAGCGCGGCGACCGTGAGGTCGAGCGCTCGCTCGACGCCCAGGCGGACCTGCGCCGGGGGCGACCACGCGTCGAGGGCCTGACGCACGGCCCGCTCGGCGACCTGGACCTCGGCGCTCGCGTCGTGCGCGGGCAGCTCGCTCGCGTCACCGGCGACGACCTCGGGCCAGCCCTCGGCGAAGGCGCCCCACCCCCTGCGCACCGCCTCCTCGTCACCGCGCAATCCGAGGTCGTGCAGGGGCGCGCCGGGCACGGTGCTCAGCCGGATCGTCCCGGGCCGACCCGGCACCACCTCGGCGGCGGGGGCGGCCCAGCCGGCGCGTGCGGCGAGCCGGGCTCCGGTGCGATGGGCCTGCAGCACCGCGTCCAGCGCACCCGGGCGGACGACCTTCGTGTAGGACCCGGCCTCTCGCAGCACCGCTCGACGGCCGCCGCGGTGGACGAGCAGGGTGCCGTCGAGCCCGGCCAGCCCGGCCAGCCCGGGCAGACGCGGGTCGGTCGCGAAGGGGAGGACCCTCACCTCGCCGACCTGCCAGCGTCCGCGCGACCGGGTGAGGTCGAGCTCGCCGGCGCGCAGCCGGTCGGAGCCGTCGCGGCCCTCGACGCGTAGAGAGAGCCGGTCGGCGGACAGGTCCTTCGGCCAGGCCCGACCGACGCGCAGCTCGTCCCCGCCGAGGTCGACCCGCTCGGGCACGACGCTCATCGCAGCAGCTCCTCGGCGAGGTCGAGGGTGCGCCCGACCCCGTCGCGCCACGTCGGCTCCGCCCGGCGCAGGGGCTCCTTCGCCCGGGACAGGAGAGCGGCCGCGCTCGCCGACCGCACCGCGGCGTCGCCGGGCCAGCTCCCGCCGCCCTCCTCGTACCCGGTGCGCAGCCCGGCCGCGCCCGCCCCCTCGGGGTCGCCGGTCCGCAGCGCCTCGACGGCGAGATAGGAGGCGAGGTCCCGCAGCGCCGGCCCGGAGCCGGCCCGGTCGAGGTCGATCATCCGCGCGCCGTGCTCGCCGACGACGAGCTGGTCGCTCGACCAGTCGCCGTGCAGCAGCACCGGTGCGCCGACGGGGACCGCGGGGAGCCGGTCGACGAGACCGGCGGCGCGAGCACCGAGCTCGGCGTCGACCTCGGCCAGACCTCGGGCGGTGGCGCGCAGGGCCCCGTCGTCCCAGCCCGCGCGCTGCGGCAGCCGCTCGTGCGCACCGGCTGGTACGGGGACCTGGTGCAGCCGGGCGAGCAGCCCGCCGGCGATCTCGCCGGCGCGACGCGCGCCGAGGTCTCCGCGGCCGGAGATGGCGTCGAGGCTCTCGCCCGGCACCCACTCCCACCGGGTGACCCGGCTCGAGGCGCGCCCGCGGGGGGCCGCGGCCAGGCTCTCCTCCGCGAGGGCGGGGACGAGCCGGTGCACGTCGGGCTGGGCCTTCGTCGTGACGCGGATCTGCGTCGTGCCGCGCCGCAGGACGAGGCGGCGCAGCGGGTTGTGCCGCACGACGACGGAGGCGTCGACGAGATCGGCCGCACGGTGCAGCACCCGCGCCAGACGGGGGTCGGTCCACAGGTCGCCGTGCACGAGGACGAGGCCGTCGGCCTCGACCACCTCGACCCGACGCCCGACACGCGCCGCGCGTTCCGCGTCGCGCGCCGCGCGGTCCTGGTGAGGGGTGAGCCGCAGCCAGCCGGTCGGGCCGGTCGCGTCCGCGAGCGCCGCGACGGTGTACTGCCCCGGCTTGTGCCGCAGACGGGTGACCCGCACGTCGGCGCCGACCAGCTCGCCGACCCGGTCCGGGTCGAGGGCGACGTGCAGCGTCGCGTGGCGGCTCATGCCCGCACCGGGATCGGCACGGTGTCCTCGGCGCCGTCACGCACGACCCGGTGGTCGCCCGGGACGAGCGCCGTGCCCGGGTCATCAGGTCGGAAGGCATGGCCGCTCGGC
The DNA here is from genome assembly GCF_003721155.3 of Janibacter melonis. NCBI lineage: Bacteria > Bacillati > Actinomycetota > Actinomycetes > Micrococcales > Intrasporangiaceae > Janibacter > Janibacter melonis. The sequence goes on from NZ_CP044548.2 coordinate 2,205,702, forward strand.
ATCTCGTCGTGGGGGCCTCCGTCCCAGCGCACCCGGCCGTCCTCGAGCCAGATGATGCGGTCGCACGCCCGCGCGGTCTGCTCGTCGTGCGTGACGACGAGGGTCGTGCGACCCCGGGTCAGCTCGTCGAGCCCGGTCCGCACGGCGGCGGCGTTCTTCGGGTCGAGCCCGCTCGTCGCCTCGTCGAGCACGACGACGGCGCTGTCGCGCAGCATCGCCCGGGCGATGGCGATGCGCTGGCGCTGCCCGCCCGACAGCGTCGAGCCGCGCTCGCCGACGACCGTCTCGTAGGCGTCGGGCTGCTCCATGACGAAGTCGTGGGCGCGAGCCCGACGGGCGGCCTCCCACACCTCCTCGAGCGTGGCGTCCGGCCGCCCCTGACGGATGTTGTCGGCGATGGTGCCGGTGAAGAGCACGGACTCCTGCAGCAGGAGGGTGACCTCACGACGCACGAGCGACAGCTCGAGGTCGCGCAGGTCGTGCCCGTCGAGCCGGACCGAGCCGCCCTGGGGGTCCTGCAGCCGGGCGAGCAGCGCGGTGAGCGTGGACTTGCCGGACCCGCTCGGGCCGACGAGGGCGACCCGCTGGCCGGCGGGGATGTCGAGGTCGACCCGGTCGAGCACCCGCCGGCCGGGGCCGTACCCGGCGACGACGTCGCGCAGCGTGAGCGCACCGCGGACGCGGGAGGGGCGCACGGGCTCCTGCGGCGAGAGGATCTCCGGCACCTCGTCGAGCAGGTCGGCGACCCGCTCGCCCGAGGCGGCCGAGCGCGAGATCCGCCCGGTGTACTTCGCGATGTCGCGCAGCGGCTTCATCGAGGTCTTGAGGTAGGTGAGGAAGAGGACGAGGTCGCCGGGGGTCATCACCTGCTGCACGACCCGCCAGCCGCCGACGAAGATCACGGCGGCCGTCGCGAGCCCGACGACGACGTCGGTCGAGCGCTCGAGACCGGCGGCGAGGCGACGGGCCCTCACCCCGTCGCGCAGCGCCCGGTCGTTGCTCCCGCCGAAGGAGCGCGAGAGCGCGCCCTCGAGCGTGTACGCCTGGACGACGGGGATCGCGCCGATGGCCTCCTGCGCGACCCCGGCCAGCTCGCCCTCGCTGCGGCGCGTCTTGCGCGAGGCGACGGTGATCTGGCTCGTGCTGCCGCGCGAGAGGAGCACGAAGACGAGCGACGCGGCGACGACGACGAGCGCGAGGAGCGGGTCGAGCCAGATCATCACGCCGGTCATGACGACGAGGGTGAAGACGTTGACGAGCAGCGGCAGACCCGCGGTGACCGCGACCTCCTGGAGCTTGCCGACGTCGCCGACGAGCCGCTGCACGATGTCGGCCGACCCGTTGCGCGAGTGGTACCCCTTCGACAGCGCGGTGACGTGGTCGAAGGTGCGCTGGCGCAGCTGGGTGGCGACGCGGCTGCCGACGAGCGCGAAGGCGATCGTCGCGAGGTAGTTGCACACCGCGCGCAGCCCGACGAGGGCGATCGTCGCGAGCGCGGCGGCGCCGAGCAGCGCGGGTCCGGCCTCCGGTCCGCTCGTCGCGAGGTCGGCGCCGAGCGAGCGGGTCACGGCGTCGACGACGACCTTGACCGGCCACGGCTCGAGGACCCGGAAGAGCACCTCGAGGACGAGGGCGAGGGCGCCGGCCCCGATGAGCAGGCGCTGCTCGGGCAGGTGGGGCCGCAGGACGCCCAGGGTCCGGCGCAGCGCGCCCTGGTCGCGGCTCATGCCGTCGCCTCCTCGCGCGCGCCCGCCCAGGGCAGGGCCAGCCCGGCCGTCGCGCGGTCGAGCACGTGGAGCCAGGTGTGCTGGCGCACGACCCGGCGGCGGCCGGCGCGTCCCATCCGCTCGGCCCGGTCGGGGACGGACACGAGCGCGTCGACGGCGGCGGCGAGCGCCTCGGGGTCCGACGGCGGCACGAGCAGCCCGGTGACGCCGTCGTGGACGAGGTCGCCGAGCTGGCCGACGTCGCTCGCGACGACGGGCAGGGCGGCGGCGCTGTACTCGAGCACCTTGAGCGGCGAGAAGTACTGGTCCTCCCCCGCCGGGTAGGGCGCGACCGCGACCGCGGCTCCCTCGAGGTGCGTGGGCACCTCCTGCGGGGTCACCGCACCGCGGAAGTCGACGCTCAGGCCGAGCCGGTCGGCGCGCTCGCGCAGGGCGCTCGCCTGAGGGCCGTCGCCGACGACGCGCACCTGCCACGGTCGACGGGCCAGGGCAGCCGCGTCGAGCAGGTGCTCGACGCCGTGCCACGGCTTGAGCGTGCCGACGAAGACGACGACCGGCGCGCCCACGCGGTCGGGCGCGACGGCGTGGATGCGACCGGGGTCGACGCCGTTGGGGGTGATGACGACCCGCGCCGAGGGCACGTGCGTGCGCACCCAGTCAGACACGGGGCCGGAGACGGCGAGCACCCGGTCGGCGGCCGCCGCCTGGGTCCGGAGCGCGGCCAGGGCGCCCGCGGCGTCGTCGAGCTCGCGGTGCTGCGCCTGCTCCTCGACGAGCGGGGAGTTGACCTCGAGCAGGCCGACGGCGCCGGTGCGAGCCGTCACCTGAGCGAGCGCGGTGGAGAAGAGGGAGTAGCGCTCGTGCACGACGTCCGCGCCGTCGGCGAGCACGGCCCGGGCCAGCGCGTCCGCGGCGACCCGCTGCGCGCGCTCGCGCCCGGCCGTCCCGCCGTCGGCCGGTCGGCCGACCGGCACGTGGGTCACCGGGACGTCGAGGAGGTCGTCGGGCACGTGGTCTCCGGTGCGGACGACGTAGAGGTGGACCTGCGCCCCCTTCGCCCGCCAGGCCCGGACCATCTCCTGGATGTGGACCGAGGCCCCCTTCGTGCCGAAGGCGGGGACGCCGGGGTCGGCGCAGACGTAGGCGACTCTCATGCGACGGCTCCTGTCGATCGGGCCAGGAGGGCGGCCTGGCGGGTGGTGTCGTGGTCGCGCTCGACGAGGTCGCGGGCGCGGCGGGCGACGTCGGCGCGAGGGAAGGCGTCGGCCGCGACGGCGCGCAGCGCGTCGGCGAGGGCACCCGGGTCCCCCGGCTCGAGGAGCACCCCGGTGACGGGGTCGGCGACGGTGCCGCGGACGACCTCGGGGATCCCGGTGACGGCGGTCGAGATGACGGGCGTGCCCACCGCCATCGCCTCGAGGATGACCGTCGGAAGCCCGTCGGCGTTGCCGTCGGCGCCGACGACGCACGGCGCGACGAAGACGTCGGCCTGCCGCAGCAGCGCGAGCACCTCGTCCTGCGGCCGCGCGCCCAGCCAGGTGACGACGTCGTCGAGACCGAGCGCGTGAGTGCGGGCGAGGAGGTCGGGGCCGAGCTCGCCGGACCCGGCGACCTCCGCGCGGACCTCGAGCCCGGCGGCGCGGGCGGTCGCGAGCGCGTCGAGGAGGACGTCGAAGCCCTTCTTCTCGACGAGCCGGCCGACGGCGAGGACGCGAAGGGGGTCCGCGACCGGCCCCGGCTCGCGGTAGCCGAAGCCGGTGAGGTCGAGACCGTTCGCGACCCGGGCGACGCGGGCCCGCGGCGCGACCCGGCCGAGGTGCTGCTCGTTGTACGCGCTGATCGCGACGACCGTGCTCGCGCCGTGCAGCAGGTCGGCGAGAAGGTCGAGGTCGACCTCGTCGTGGAAGATGTCCTTGGCGTGGGTGGTGACGCTCCACGGGACCTGGGCGAGGTGCGCGGCCACCGCGGCGACGCGGGCCTGCGCCGACGCGAAGTGCGCGTGCAGCCGGGTGATCCCCCGGGTGCGCACGGCGATCGCGAGCTCGACGCCCTGGGCGACCTCGTCCGCGGCCAGCCGCGTCGTGAGGGGAAGCAGCTCGGCCAGGCGCGGCCCGAGGTCGGGCAGCACGGCATGGGCGCGGGCGATGCTCGCCCACAGCTCGGAGGCCTTGAGGGCACGGGGCAGGTAGGTGACGGGGGCGTGCACGCGGGCGAGCGCCGGGTGGAAGTGGGTGTCGGTCGTCGGGCGCAGCGCGAAGATCTCGAGGTCCTCGCCCTGGGCCTCACGGGCGAGGACCTCGGTGACGACGAAGGTCTCCGAGAATCGCGGGTAGACCTTGACGACGTAGCCGACGCGCTCGGTGGCGGTCGCGGGGGCGCCGCACGACGCGGTGGTCGGGGACGGCGTCGTCGACGGCGGGGCGGACGGCGACGGCGGGGCGCTGGTGCGCGCGGGGGCGAGGGTCTCAGACCGCATGGCGGATCTCCTGGGGGGTCGTGGCGAGCAGGTCGGCCGCGTGGCCGGCGACGGCGGCCAGCCCGTCGCGGCGCAGGTGGCTGCGGTCGACGCTGCGGTGGAGGTTGTCGGCGAACCAGCGGCCGAGCCGCTCGGGGGTGAGCTCGGCGGCGCGGATGACGTCGAGGGCGCCGGTGGCCTCGAGCGAGCGGGCCCGGATGAGCTGCTCCTGGCGCGGCTCCTCCCGGGGCACGACGACGGCGGGTCGGTCGGTGCTCATCACCTCGCACACGGTGTTGTAGCCGCCCATGCAGGCGACGGCCTCGGCGGAGCGGATGGCCAGCAGGCCCTCGGGCACCTCGTCGAGCACCTCGGTGCGCGGCCCGGCGAGCGCCTGCAGCTCCTCGCGCCGGCTCGGGGTCGCCTGGGGGCCCACGACGACGACGTGGCCGAGGCCCTCGGGGACCGGCGCCTGGACCGCGGCCCGGCACAGGTCCTCGCCGTCGTGCCCGCCGCCGACGGTCGTCAGCAGGTACGGGCGCTGCAGCTCGCGCAAGAAGCTGCGGGTCGCGCGGTCGGCGGAGAGGTAGCCGGTGTGGACGACGAGGTCGTGCAGCTCGGCGGGCACGGCGCCCGTGGCGCGCAGGTCGGTGACCCGCTCGTCGCCGTAGACCCAGATCGCGTCGAAGAGCTCGCGCACCCGCTCGGAGCCGACGCGACGCCACTCGCGCACGGCGACCTCGGGCTCGTCGAGCACCTCGCGCAGCCCGAGGACGACGCGGGTGCCGGGCTGCTCGCGGCGCAGCCGGCGCAGGGGCTCGAGCAGCTCGTCGTCGACGCCGAAGGCGTGCCGGTCGACGACGACGAGGTCGGGGGCGAGGGCCCCGAGCGCGCCGGAGAGGATCGCGCGACGCACGTCGATGAGGTCGGTCATCGGCACGCTCATCTCGCGCGGCGCGTAGCCGTGGGCGTCCTTGGCGATGCCCGGCAGGCGCACGACGTCGAAGTCGGCCGGCAGGTGGCCGACGACCCGCTCGACGCCGGTGAGGAGCAGCCCGGTGACCTCACGCCCGGTGAGGGCCGGCAGGTGGGTCCGCAGGGCGTGGGCTATGGCGAGGTTGCGGCGCTGGTGGCCCAGCCCCACCGAGTCGTGGGAGTACAGCGCGACGCGCAGGGGCGCTGAGGTCGGTGCGGGCGAGGTGGCGATGCGCATGCGGACATGCAACTGCGTCGCGATGAGCCGCCCGTGAGCCGATGGTGAGAGCCCTCTCATCCGCGCGGCGCCCCCTTCGCCTTCCCCCGTCGCCCCCCCTTCGCGAGGTATGGAGATCTGCAGGCCAGAGGGGGGTCTGGCCGACCGATTGCCATACCTCGGCGAAGGGGGGCGAGGGCGAAGGGGAGCCGCGCGGCTCAGGCGAGGCGGTAGCCCAGCCCGCGGACGGTGACGATCCGCTCGGCGCCGATCTTGTGCCGCAGGTAGCCGATGTACACGTCGACGACGTTGCTGCTCGTCTCGGCGCCGTCCCAGACGCGCTCGATGAGCTGCTCGCGCGAGAGCACCTGACCGGGGTGCTCGAGGAAGGTGCGCAGCAACGAGAACTCGCGCGCCGACAGGGTCACCGGGGCGCCGTCGAGGCGCACCTCACGGGCGACGACGTCGAGCGAGACCTCGCCGCGCTCGAGCACCGTGACCTCGGGGGTGCCGGGGGCGCGGTCGCGCAGCCGCAGCCGGATCCGGGCGAGCAGCTCGGCGAAGGTGTACGGCTTGGCGAGGTAGTCGTCGGCGCCGCCCTCGAGACCGGCGACCTTGTCGTCGGCGGAGTCACGTGCGGTGCACATGATGACCGGCACCTCGACGTCCATGCCGCGGATGAGCTTGAGCACCGTGAAGCCGTCCATGCGCGGCAGCCCGACGTCGAGGACGACGAGGTCGACGCCGCCGCCGGTCGCGTGCTCGAGCGCGGTCATGCCGTCCGCGGCGACGACGGTCTCGAAGCCTGCCTTGCGCAGGCCCTTGTCGATGAAGCGGGAGAGGTGCTCCTCGTCCTCGACGATGAGGATGCGCGCCATGGGTGTGCCCTCCTGCGGGCCGGGGACGGTCCGGGTCGGGCGGGTGCCCGGGTGCGGCCAGGCTACCGAGCCCGCGGTGACGGCTCGGGCTCGGGCGCCGGGACGACGAGGGAGAAAGTGCTCCCCTCCCCCGGTCGCGAGTCGAGCTCGATCTCGCCGCCGTGGGCGTGGGCGATGGCCCGCACGATGGGCAGCCCGAGGCCGCTGCCCTCGACGGCGCGCTGGCCCTCGGCGCGGCCGAAGCGCTCGAAGACCGCCTCCTGCTCCTCTGGGGCGATGCCGACCCCGTCGTCGGCGACGGAGAGCACGAGCGCGCGGTCCTCGCCCGCCCCGCGCCAGGCGGTGCGCAGCCGGATCTGCGAGCCGGGCTCGGAGAACTTCACGGCGTTGGCGCACAGCTGCTGCACGGCCTGGACGACCCGGTCGCGGTCGACGTGGACGACGCCCTCGACGCACCCGTCGTCGACCCACTCGTGGTCGCCGAGCGCGGGGACGAGCGCGAGGAGGTCGGCGTGGAGGTCGCGAGCGTCGATGGGGGCCGGGCGCACGAAGTCGGGCCGGTCGAGCCGGGCGAGGAGGAGCAGGTCGTCGACGATGCGGCGCATGCGGTCGATCTCGACGAGCTCGATGTGGCGGGTCGCCTCGACGTCCTCGACGTCCTCCGCGTCGAGCACCTCGAGGTTGCCCCGCATGATCGTCAGCGGGGTGCGCAGCTCGTGCGCGGTGTCGTCGAGGAAGCGGCGCTGGGCGACGAAGGAGGACTCGAGCCGTTCGAGCATCGTGTTGAGCGAGGTCGCGAGCGAGGCCACCTCGGTGCGCTGCTCGGGCACGACGACCCGGCGCGAGAGCTCACGGTCGTCGATCTGCTCGGCCGCCTCGACGAGGTCGCCGAGCGGGGAGAGCAGGCGACGCACGGCGACGAGGAGGACGGCCCCGGCGAGCAGCAGGGTGAGCAGGGCGCCGACCCCGTAGGCGCTGAGGAGGGAGTCGACCCGGTCGAGGCGGGCACCGCGGTCGATGCCGACGACGAGCGTGCCCTGGCCGTCGTCGCCCTGCACCGGGGTGATCGCGATGCGCAGGTCCTGGGTCGGCGTCTCGACGGTGGTCAGCACGGTCTCGTCCGGCCGGCGCTGGGTGAGCACCGCGTCGATGACGGCCGGCTCGGTGAGGTCGATGCGGCGCTCGCCGCCGGAGACGAGGGCCGGCACGCGCGAGTCGCCGACGAAGGCGATCATCGACTCGTCGCTGCCGGGCACGCTGAAGCGCAGGAAGTCCTCGAGGAGGACCCCGACGTCGCGGTAGGGCCGGTCGGCCGCGGACTGGTCGGAGAGCTGGCGCAGCTCCTCGACCTCCTGGAGCAGCTCGCCGTCGGCCTGCTCGAGGACCTCGGCGCGCTGGACGACGTAGGCGATGACACCGGCGAGGACGAGCGCGAGCGCCAGCGTGGCCGTCACCAGGGCGACGAGCCGCCCGGCGATGCCGTGCTGGCGCCCGACCATCAGCGAAGGGGGGTGAGGACGTCCTTGCCGAGGAAGGGACGCAGCGCCTCCGGCACGCGCACCGACCCGTCCGGCTGCTGGTGGTTCTCGAGGATCGCGACGAGCCAACGGGTCGTGGCGAGCGTGCCGTTGAGCGTGGCCGCGACCTGGGTGCGCCCGTCGCCGTCCTTGAAGCGGGTGCCCAGACGGCGTGCCTGGTAGGTCGTGCAGTTCGACGTCGAGGTGAGCTCGCGGTAGCGGCCCTGGGTCGGCACCCACGCCTCGCAGTCGAGCTTGCGGGCGGCCGGCCCGCCGAGGTCCCCGGCTGCGGTGTCGATGACGCGGTAGGGCAGCTCGACCTTCGCGAGCATCTCGCGCTCCCAGGCGAGGAGGCGCTCGTGCTCGGCGGCGGCGTCGGCCGGGTCGCAGTAGACGAACATCTCGAGCTTGTTGAACTGGTGGACGCGGATGATGCCGCGGGTGTCCTTGCCGTAGCTGCCGGCCTCGCGGCGGAAGCAGGTCGACCACCCGGCGTAGCGGCGCGGGCCGTCGGCGAGGTCGATGATCTCGCCCGAGTGGTAGCCCGCGAGGGCCACCTCGGAGGTCCCGGTGAGGAAGAGGTCGTCCGCCGGCAGGTGGTACACCTCCTCCTCGTGGCTGTCGATGAAGCCCGCCCCGGCCATGACGTCGCGCGACACGAGCGCCGGCGTGATCATCAGGGTGAAGCCGGCCGCCGTCGCCTGGGCGACCGCCATGTTGAGCAGCGCGAGCTCGAGCTGCGCGCCGATGCCGGTGAGGAAGTAGAAGCGCGAGCCGCTGACCTTCGCCCCGCGCTCCATGTCCAGGGCGCCCAGGCCCTCGGCGAGCTCGAGGTGGTCGCGCGGCTCGAAGCCCTCGGCCGCGAAGTCCCGCGCGGTGCCGACCTCGTCGAGCACGACGTAGTCGTCCTCGCCGCCGGTCGGGACGCCGGGCTCGATGACGTTGCCCACGGTGCGCAGCAGCCGGTCGAGCTCGGCCTGGGCCTCGCCCTGGGCCGCGTCGAGCCGCTTGACCTCCGCGGCGAGCGCCGCCCCCTTCGCCTTGAGCTCGTCGGCCTCGGCCTGCAGGGCGCTCGTGTCCTCGCCGGACGTCTTGGCGGCCTTGATCTTGCCCATGATCGGGCCGAGGCCCTTGCCCGAGGCCTTCTGCTCGGCGCGGACCAACTCGAAGCCGGCGATGGCGGAGCGGCGGCGCTCGTCGGCGGCGAGGATCGCGTCGACGACGGAGTCGTCCTCGCCCCGGGCGCGCTGGCTCGCGCGGACGAGGTCGGGCTGGTCACGCAGCTGCTTGATGTCGATCACCGGGTCAGCCTAACGACGGGGTAGCGTCCGGCTCGTGCCTGGATCCTGGACCCTGCTCGCGCTCGCCGTCGCGCTCTGCCTCCTGCTGTGCGCGCTCGTCGTGTGGATGGTCCTCACCGACCCCGGCCCGCGGGGACGTGGTCGGCACCGCGCCCGTCGTCCCCCGCGCAGCGCCTTCCGCCCCGAGGCCGACCCGGAGGCCGAGCCCCCGCGCCGTCCGCGGGCCGCCGTCGTCGTCAACCCGACGAAGGTCGACGACCTCGCGGCGACCCGCGCGAGCCTGGCCCAGGCCAGCGCCCGGCTGGGCTGGGACGACCCCGTCGTCCTCGAGACGACCGCCGAGGACCCGGGGACCGGCCAGGCCCGCCTCGCCCTCGAGCAGGGCGTCGACCTCGTCTGCCCGCTCGGTGGCGACGGCACGACCCGCGCGGTCGCCGCGGCGCTCGCCGGCACCCGCACCCCGATGGGCCTGCTCCCCCGCGGCACGGGCAACCTCCTCGCCCGCAACCTCGACATCCCCGCCGGCGACCTCGAGGCGGCCTTCGAGGTCGCGTGCACCGGTCGCAACAGGGCGATCGACGTCGCCTGGCTCGACCTCGACCCCGTGGCCGAGGTCGTCGCCGACGACGAGGGCCAGGCGGAGGAGCCGGTGCGCGGCGAGCCCGTGCGCCGCCACCCCTTCCTCGTCATGGCCGGCATGGGCTTCGACGCCGAGATCATGGGCAGCACGAGCGAGGGCCTGAAGAAGAGCGTCGGCTGGCCCGCGTACTTCGCGACCGGGCTGGGCAAGATCTTCGTGCGCCGCTTCAAGATCCGGTGGAGCGTCGACGGCCAGGAGCAGACCCCCGTCGCCGCGCGCACCATCGTCTTCGGCAACTGCGGCACGCTCACCGGCGGCATCCAGCTCATGCCCTCGGCGCAGATCGACGACGGCCGGCTCGACTGCGTCGTCGTCAGCCCCCGGACGATCGTCGGCTGGGCCTCGCTGGCCGGGAGCGTCCTCTCGCGCTCCGAGCGCGACATGCCCCACCTCGCCCGCACGTCGGGCGAGCGCTTCGAGGTCGAGGTCGACGAGCCCCACCCGGTGCAGGTCGACGGCGACGTCCTCGGCGAGGCGCGCCACGTCGTCGCCACGATCGACCGGCAGGCGCTCATCGTCCGCTCGCGCTGACCCGACGACGACGAAGGGGTGGCCCCACCGACCGGTGGGACCACCCCTTCGCCCGTCGTGCGGGCTAGAAGATCAGGCTGAGGGTGAGGGCGAAGGCGAAGCCGACGACGCCGATGAGGGTCTCCATGACCGTCCACGTCTTGAAGGTCGTCTTCTCGTCCATGCCGAAGAAGCGGCTGACGAGCCAGAAGCCCGAGTCGTTGACGTGCGAGAGGACGGTCGCGCCGCAGGCGATGGCGATGACGATGAGCGCGAGGTCGATGCTGCTCAGACCGCTCGCCGCCTCGACGGTTGGCGCCATGAGGCCGCCGGCGACGGTGAGGGCGACGGTCGCGCTGCCTTGGGCGACGCGCAGCGCTGCGGCGACGACGAAGGCCGCGACGATGACGGGCAGGCCGAGCGAGGACAGGCTGCTCTCGAGGGCCGTGCCGATGCCCGAGGCGCGGAGCACGCCGCCGAACATGCCGCCCGCGCCGGTGACGAGGATGACGACGCACACGGGGCCGAGGGCGTCGCCGAGCAGGGTCTCCACCTCGTCGCGGCTGCGGGTGCGCCAGCCGAGGACGACCATCGCGACGAGGGTGGTGATGAGCAGGGCGACGGGGGTCTGCCCGAGCAGGACGAGCCCGTCGGCCCAGGCCTGGCCCTCGGCGATCGCGCCGGTGGACACGAGGGTGGAGATGCCGGTGTTGAGGAAGATGAGGGTGAAGGGCAGCAGGAGGATGAGCAGCACGGTGCCGAAGGACGGCAGCGGGCCGCGGACCCCGCCCTCGGCCTCGAGGTCGTCCTGGACGGTCATCGCGGCGGGGACGGGCAGCTCGAAGCGGCGCCCGGCCCACAGGCCCCACAGGTAGCAGGCGATGAACCACGTCGGGATGCCGATGATCAGGCCGAAGACGATGACGAGGCCGACGTCGGCACCGACGAGCCCGGCCGCGGCGACCGGTCCGGGGTGCGGCGGGACGAAGGCGTGGGTCACGGCGAAGGCGCCGGCGGCGGGCAGGGCGTAGGTGAGCACCGAGCCGCCGAAGCGCCGGGCGACGCTGAAGATGATCGGCAGCATGACGACGAGACCGGCGTCGAAGAAGATCGGCAGGCCGAAGAGGAAGGACGCGACGCCGAGGGCGAGCGGGGCCCGCTTCTCGCCGAAGCGCCCGATGAGGGTGTCGGCGAGCACCTGGGCGCCGCCGGTGACCTCGAGCAGACGACCGATCATCACGCCGAGCCCGACGAGCAGGGCGACGTTGGCCAGGGTGCCGCCGAAGCCGTCGAGGAGGGTCGACGGCACGTCGGCGAGGGGGATGCGGGTCGCGACGGCCGTCAGCAGGCTGACGAGGACGAGCGCGACGAAGGCGTGGATGCGCAGCTTGATGATGAGCAGGAGCAGCAGCGCCACCGCGGCGAGCGCGATGAGCAGCATGACCGGCGCGCCGTACGCGGCGACCGGTGGGGCGTCCTCGAAGACCATGACGTGACCTCTCGTCGGGGTGCGCGCGTGCACCCGGGACCACGCAGCGCCCACCACGTGCAGGCCGCGAACCACGTCGTCCGACGTCACGGATCTTGGCGCAAAAGTATGACTATTGCCAGCCGACGCGTCGGCGCGAGGCCTAGGATGCGCCGGGTGAGCACCCCCGCGCCGCGCCGCGACCTGCACGTCGCGCTCCTGCGCGACCTCGGCGCCGACCTGCTGGGCGGCGTCCTCGGCGTGGGCACCGCGCTGTCGACCGAGCAGCTCGAGGCGCGCTACGGCGTGAGCCGCACGGTGGTCCGCGAGGCGGTCAAGGTCCTCGAGTCGGTCGGCGTGCTCACCGCACGTCGCCGGGTCGGGCTCGTCGTGCGCCCGCCCCAGGAGTGGGACGCCCTGTCACCCCTCGTCGTCGGCTGGCGCCTCGCCGGGGCCGACCGGCACCGCCAGCTCGCGGAGATCAGCGAGCTGCGCCGCGGGGTCGAGCCGGTCGCGGCCGCCCTCGCGGCCCGGCGCGACGAGGCCGAGCACGTCGCCCGCATGCGGGCGGCCGTGGAGGGGATGGCGGCGACCGGTCCGGCCGGGGACCTGCGGGCCTACCTCGCCCACGACGTCGACTTCCACACCGCGCTGCTCCAGGCGAGCGGCAACCGTGCACTCGCCTCGATGGCCGGTCTCGTCGAGCAGGCCCTCGCCGGTCGCACGGAGCACGACCTCATGCCCGCCGTCCCCGAGCCGCAGGCCATCCGGTGGCACCGCGAGATCGCCGAGGCGATCGCGTCCGGCGACGCGGTGCGGGCCGAGGCGACGATGCGTCGCGTCGTCGACGAGGCCGCCGACGCGATAGCGCGGCAGGACCCGGCCGGCTGAGAGGTCGGTCGCCCGCCACCAGCGGTGTCGTGACCCGCGGGTAGGACGACCGCCGATCGGTCTCTCCGTCAGGGGGCCGCCCTAGGAGCGAGGCCGCGAGCGGGCGGGAGGTCAGTGGTCGTCGTACCCGCGCGTCACCCGTCGACCGCGAAGGCCCGGTCCTGGGCGGGCACGACGCCGTCGGGGTAGGTGCGGGCGAGCTCGGCGAGGGTCGGCCGGCGCGGCTCGCGCAGCTCGTCGGGCAAGAGGTCGGCGATGGCGGCCATGATGCGGTCGGTGTCGCGGGCCTCGCTGCGGTGCTTGAGCTCCACCGGCGGGCCGAAGCGCACCCGCACCGTCGGCGGGCGGCGCAGCGCGAGCACGTCGGGCAGCCGGGCCGAGCGCGGCCACACCTGCTCGGTGCCGCTGAGGGCGAAGGGGATGACCGGCGCGCGGGTGATCGCGGCGAGCCGGGCCGCGCCGGGCTTGCCGCGCAGGACGGGGTCGAAGAAGTCGGGGCCGCGCGGGATCGTCCCCTCGGGCAGGATCGCGACGAGCTCGCCGCCGGCGATGGCCCGGGCGGCGGGCACGAGCGGGTCGTCGCGCTCGTCGTCGTCACCCTGGCGGTCGACCCGGATGCCGCCGAGCGCGGTCATCACCTGGCCGAGCACGGGCACGTCGAAGATCTCCTTCTTGCCCAGGAAGCGACCGGTGCGCCCGGCCTGACGCATCGCGACGAGCATCGTCGTGACGTCGAAGTAGCTGCGGTGGTTGCCGACGAGGATGGTCCCGCCCGTCTGCGGCAGGTGCTCGACCCCCTCGACCTCGAAGCGGGCGTAGGGGATGAGCTCGGGCCGCGCGATCGCCATGGCGACCTGCTGCACCTCGAGCCCGACGACCGGCACCTTGACGACTCCTGGCGAGGTGTCGAAGTGCAGCACCGGCCAGCGGCGGGCGATCGCGACGCCGAGGAGCCGGGGGTCGGGGTTGACCGCGCCGGGCTCGCCGACGGCGTGCAGGAGCGGCAGGTCGTAGACCGAGTCGGAGTATGCGTAGGAGTCGGCGAGGTCGACGTCGTGCTCGTCGGCCCAGGCGCGCACCGCGGCGAGCTTGCCCCGCGACCACACGAAGGGGCCGTCGAGCGCCCCGGTGAAGCGCCCGTCGCGCACCTCGAAGCGGGTGCCGATGACGTCGTCGAGCCCGAGCCGGCGGGCGAAGGGGCGGATGAGGTGCTCGGGCGTCGTCGTCGCCAGGACGACGGGGCGACCCGCCCGGCGGTGCTCGTCGAGGAGCAGCCGGGCGAAGGGCTCGACCCGCTCGGCGAGCCGGTCGGCGGCGACCTCCGCGGCCTCGTCGAAGGCGTCGGCGGCCCGGCCGCGCACGAGCAGCCCGCCCTGGCGGGCGAGCGCGATCGAACCGAGCGTCTCGCCGAAGAGGTCGAAGTAGCCGAAGATCGCGCGCTCGAGCGGCAGCGCCGCCGAGGTCACGCCGGTCTCGCGCATCGCCTCGGACAGGGCCGGCCCGGAGGCACGGCGCAGCAGGGTGCGGTCGAGGTCGAAGAAGGCTGCTCCGGGCACGTGCCCGACCCTAGGGCGCCAAGGCCCGCCGGAGGGCGCGGCGGTGGGGCCGGTCACCCCAGCAGCGCGCGGCCCCGCTCGAGCAGGTCGTCCTGCTTGGCCTGGGCGAAACCGTCCCACAGCGCCGGGATGCGCCGGGAGCGGAAGTTCTCCTCGAAGACCTCGCGGTGGTCGACGACGAAGGTCCAGTACAGCGCGTCCCAGTCGTCGCGCCACTCCCCTGGCGGCAGGTCCGACATCTTCTTGAGGTAGTTGCTGCCGGAGACGTAGGGCTTGGTCGTCATCGCCTCGCCGGCGGCGAACTGGCTCATCGCGTAGACGTTGGGCACCATCACCCAGTCGTAGGCGTCGACGAAGAGCTTCATGAACCACTCGTAGGCCGCGTCGGGGCGCACCCGCAGCAGGCACATCGCGTTGCCGAGCACCATGAGGCGCTCGATGTGGTGGCAGTAGCCGGTGTCGAGCACCCGCTGCACGACGAGGTCGACGGGCAGCAGCCCGGTGCTCGCGTCCCACCAGCCCGGGGCGAGGTCCTCGTCGTGGTGCAGCCGGTTGCTCGTGCGCATCCGTCGCCCGTAGAGGTGGTAGGTCGCCCGCATGTACTCGCGCCACCCGATGACCTGGCGCACGAAGCCCTCGAGCGAGGCGATCGGCACGTCGTGCTCGTCGGCGTGCGCGAGCACCGCGTCGAGGACCTCGCGCGGGGTGATGAGGCCGATGTTGAGCATCGGCGTGATGAGGGCGTGGTGGACGAAGGGGTGGTCCGCCGAGATCGCGTCCTCGTAGGGACCGAAGTCGGCCAGGCGCTCGTCGAGGAAGGCCGCGAGGTGGTCACGCGCCTCGGCCGCGTCCGTCGGCCAGGCGAAGGTCGCCGGGTCGCCCGGGGCGTCGGGGAACTCCTGCGCCACCCACTCGACCGCCGCCCGCACGTCCGCGCCGTGCTCGGTGGCGAGGTCGACGCGGGGCGGGTCGTACCCCTTCGGCAGCTTCTTGCGGTTCTCGGTGTCGAAGGACCACCGCCCGCCGACGGGCTGGTCGCCGTCGACGAGGACTCCGAGACGGCGGCGCTGCCAGGTGTAGAAGTGCTGCATCCGGGCCGGGTGCTCGGCGAACCAGCCACGCAGCTCCTCGCGGGTCGTGAGGAAGCCGGGGGTCTCGAGCACGTCCTGCGCGCGCAGGTCGTAGCCGCCGTCGTGCAGCGCCGTCGTGATGTCGCGCGAGAGCCAGTCGTCGTGGACGTCGAAGACCTCGACCCGGTCGGGGCCGATCTCGCGGATCAGCGCCGTGAGCCGCGGACCGGTGGGCTCGTCGGCGCGGCTCTCGACGACGTCGACCTCCAGGCCCGCCCCGCGCAGCCGCCGGGCGAAGCGGCGCGTGCTCGCCCGGTGCAGCACGAGCTTGTGGGCGTGGAAGGCATACTGCCGGAAGAGGAGGTCGTCCTCGACGAGGACGACACGGGTGCCCTGCGGCACCTCGAGGTGCTCGTCGAAGAGCTGGTGGGGGTAGACCAGGCGCACCGTGACTGCCACGGCGCCACCCTAGGTGCGCGCACCGACGGCGATAGCGTGCAGCCCGTGGAGATCCTCGTCGTCGCAGCCATCGCCGCCGAGGCGGCCTACGTCCCGTCGGGGATGCCCGTCGTGCTCACCGGCATCGGCAAGACCCTCGCCGCCGTCCAGGTGACCCGGGCGCTCGCCGAGCACCCGCGACGCGACGAGGTCGAGGTCGTCAACATCGGCACCGCGGGCGCGCTGCGCCCCGACGTCACCGGGCTGCACGAGGTCGGCACCGTCCTCAACCACGACCTGTCGGCCGACGAGATCCGCCAGCTCGGCATCGACCCGCGCGAGCGGCTCGTGCTCGACCCCGCCCTGCCGACGACGCTCGCGAGCGGTGACCTCTTCGTCACCGACCCGGTGGTGCGCGACCGCATCGCGCGGCGGGCGCACCTCGTCGACATGGAGGGCTACGCCGTCGCGCTGGCCTGCCACGAGATGGGTGTGCCGGTGCGCCTGGTGAAGATGGTGAGCGACGGCGCGGACGAGACCGCGCACGACTGGTCGGCCGCGGTCGACGGCTGCGCGCGCGAGCTCGGGGCGTGGCTCGAGGCCTACGCAGCGAGGCGCTGATCCCCCTTCGCAGACTCGCCGCTGACCGACCCCACCCGATCCGGACGCACCTCTGACGCGACCCTGACCGGACGTCCACCCTCCCTCGACCTGGTCCCGGACACGATGGCCGTGCGGCGGCCCGACCGGTCCGGCGCCCCCTTCGCCCAGAGGTGCCCCATGACCCCGACCCGTCGCGTCGCCGCCCTCGCCGGAGCGCTCGCCCTCGTCGTCGCCCCCGCCGCCCTCCCCGCCCAGGCGCTCGCGCCGGCCGCCACGACCACGGTCGCCGCGTCCGACCCCGGCACGTACTACGACGGCGTCGAGGGGCTGTCCGGCGCCCAGCTGCGCGCTGCGCTCACCGACCTCGTCAGCGACCAGCGGGTCCTGTCGTACTCGCAGGTGTGGGACGGCATCAAGGACGTCGACGAGGACCCGCAGGACACGAGCAGCGTCGTCCTGCTGTACTCAGGCACCTCCTCGCCGAAGAGCAACAACGGCGGCGGGGTCGACAACTGGAACCGCGAGCACGTCTGGGCCAAGAGCCACGGCGACTTCGGCACGACCGCGGGCCCGGGGACCGACCTGCACCACCTGCGCCCGACGGACGTCACGGTCAACTCCGCGCGGGGCAACCTCGACTTCGACGAGGGCGGCACGCAGAACCAGGAGGCGCCCGGCAACTACGCGGACGGCGACTCGTGGGAGCCGCGCGACGCCGACAAGGGCGACGTCGCGCGGATGATCTTCTACATGGCGGTGCGCTACGAGGGTGCCGACGGCTTCGCCGACCTCGAGGTCAACGACCGCACCGGCAACGGCTCCGCGCCGTACATGGGCCGGCTGTCGGTGCTCAAGGAGTGGAACGAGCTGGACCCGCCGAGCGCCTTCGAGCAGCGTCGCAACGACCGCATCCACGACGGCTGGCAGGGCAACCGCAACCCCTTCGTCGACCACCCCGAGTGGGTCGAGTCGATCTTCTAGACGGCCCGCTACGGTCGCACGATGGACGAGCGCAGGACGTGGACGGTGACGACCCACGACTGGACCACCGACGTGGACACCGAGCACCTCGCGACGGTCCGTGCGCACCCCGATACCTTCGGCGAAGGGGGACGACGTCACCTCCTCCTCGAGGTCCTCGCCTACGCGGCCGACGAGGCAGAGGCGCTCGGACGGATCGGCCGGGTGGTCGTCACGCACCACCCGGACGGCTCGGTCACGGTCGCCGACGACGGGCGCGGCACCGACACCCGTCGCGACGCCCAGGGGCGGGTCGTGCGCAAGCCGGTGATGGCGACGCGCGACGTCCGGTTCGTCGACGGCGCCGTCACCCCGCTCCCCGACGGCCTGCCGCGGCGGGTCATGTCGGTCGTCGCCGCGCTCAGCGAGCGCCTCGTCCACGAGAACCACCGTGCCGAGGGCTCGTGGTCGCAGACCTACCGGCACGGCATCCCGGACGCTGGGCTGAGGGGTGTCGAGGGCACCGGCGCCTCGGGGACGCGGTTGACCTTCCGGACGGACCTGCCGGGCCCGGCCCGTCTCACGCCCGAGGACCTCACCGCCTTCGCCTGGCTGGAGGTCGAGGTCCGCACCGTCACGAGGTGACCTCCGGACTGCAGGCGACCGGGGAACCCGTCGGCGACCGGGTTGTCCGTGCGGGGCCGGGACATGTCCCGGTCACCTCTCGACATCCCGGTCACCTCTCGGCATCCCGGTCCGGCGCCGGCATCCCGGTCCGGCGGAGGCGTCACCCCTCGTGCGTCACCCGGCCCCCGAGCACAGTGAGCGAGACGCGCACCTCGCGCAGGCGGGCGGCGGCCTCGGCGGTCGCCTCGCCGTCGCGGGGGTCGACCTCGACGGCGAAGGGGTCGGACGCGAGCAGGACGACGTCGGCCCGGTCGCCGACCCGCAGGTGCTGCCCGTCGGTCGAGGCAGCGAGCGCCTGGAAGGGGGTGATCGCCTGGTCCGGCACCCAGGGAGCGCGGTCGTCGGCGCTGCGGTGCACCGCGGCGGCCATCGCCTCCCACGGGTCGAGCGGGGCGACGGGGGCGTCAGACCCCAGCCGCAGCTCGACCCCGGCGTCACGCATCGCGGCGAGCGCGAAGCAGCGCTCCGCCCGGTCGGGCCACAGCGCGTCGGTGACGTCCCGGTCGTCGAGCAGGTGGGCCGGCTGCACGCTCGCGGCGATGCCGAGCCGCGCCATCCGGGGCAGGTCCTCGAGCCGGACGAGCTGGGCGTGCTCGATGCTGCCCCGTGCCCCCGACGCCTCGAAGGCGTCGAGCGCGTCGGCCAGCGCCGCGTCGCCGATCGCGTGCACCGCCGCCTGCAGGCCTCCGGCCGCGGCCCGGCGCAGCATCTGGGCGAGCTCCTCTGGCCCCACGTTGCTCTTGCCCCGTGGGTCTGGCAGCACGTCGTCGGTGACGAAGGGCTCGCAGCACCACGCGGTGCGGGTGTTAAGCGACCCGTCGCTGATGACCTTGAGCGGGCCCATCGTCACCAGGCCGAGGTCGTCGAGGACGTCGCCGGTGCGCACCCCTTCGGCGAGGGCGTCGTCGAGGGTCGTCGGGTAGGTCGCCGGACGGACCCGGAGGCGGTCGAGCCCGGCGGCGACCCGTCGCGGCCACTCGCGCCACAGCCCGGTCGCGTGCTCGAGGTCGGTGATGCCGACGACCCCGCGGGCGGCGGCCTCGCGCAGCACGCGGTCGAAGGCGGCGTGGACGGCGCGCGGGTTCTGCGGCAGCTCGCCGAGGCGGGCCCACAGCGCGAACCACTCGTCCTCGTCGACATGACCGGCACGAGGCTCCACGCCGAGCGCCCGGTACGCGGCCGAGCTGAGCCAGCCGCCGTGGCAGTCGCCGCTGATGAGCACGACCGGTCGCGACCCGGCGACCTCGTCGAGTGCGGATGTCGAGGGCAGGTCGGCCCATCCTCCGAGCCGCCAGCCGAATCCCTCGACGAGGGAGTCGTCGTCCGGCTCGCCCGCGTCGAGGTGCGCGCGCACCCGGGCGAGCACCTCGCCCGGCCCGGAGGTGTCCGCGAGGTCGACCCGTCGCCCGAGCGCCGCCCACTGCCCCATGTGGACGTGCTGGTCCCACAGCCCGGGGACCGCCCAGGTGCCGCTCACGTCGAGGAGCTCGGCCCCCTTCGCCGGCAGGTCCGGACCGCGCTCGGCGACCCGGCCGTCGCGCAGCCGCAGGTCGACCGGCTCGTGGTCCGACCCCGCCGGCCGGACCCCCCGCAGCAGCAGGTGAGGGGTGCTCGTCGTGCTCATGGGTCGCACCCTAACCACGGACGCGGGGGTGCTCGCGACGGGCGCCCGTGCCCACCCGCGCAGCCACCGCCGACCCCCTCCGCAGTGGTTGACTTCCGTCATGAGCGACACGCAGCAGACCCCCGACCCGCAGCCCGACAACCAGCAGCGCGAGGACGAGGCGCAGCAGCGCACCGAAGGGGTGGAGGTCGAGACCGACCAGGGCCCCGACGACGGCGACGGCGGGCAGCGCCCCGAGGACAGCCCCACCGCGTCCATCTGAGCCATCAGCACCCGGACAGCGACCCTCCTCGGCTGCGGCGACCTCGGCAGCCGCGTCGGGCTGCGCCTCGCGCAGGAGGGCGTGACCGTCACCGGCGTGCGTCGTGACGCCGCCCAGGTACCCCCGCCGATCCGTGGCGTCGCGGCGGATCTCGCCGACCCCGACGTCGACCTGCCCGATCTCGACGCCGACCTCCTGCTCGTCTGCCTCACGGCCGACGGCCGGGACGAGGACGCCTACCGGCGCACGTACGTCGACGGCATGCTGCGCGGCATCGAGGCGGTCGTGCGCGAGCGGACCCCGTCGCGGGCCGTCCTCGTGTCCTCGACCGGTGTCTTCGGCGACGTCGAGGGCGAGGTCGACGAGTCGACGCCGCCCGCCCCCTCCCGGCCCACGGCCCGGGTCCTCCTCGAGGCCGAGCGGGCCTTCGCCGAGGCCCTCCCTCACGGCGTCGTCGCCCGGCTCTCCGGTCTCTACGGTCGCCCGCACCCACGGGTCGTCGACGAGGTGCGCCGCGGCGACGACCACGACCCCGGGCGCTGGACCAACCGCGTCCACCGCGACGACGCCGCCTCGGCGCTCGCCCACCTGCTGACCCGCGTCGACGACCCGGACCGCCTCTACGTCGTCACGGACGACGAGCCCTGCACGTCCGGCGAGCTGCGCGCCCTCGTCGCGGCCGAGCTCGGCGTCCCGTGGTCGAAGGGGGACGACGTCACCCCCGTCGGTCGTCGGCTGAGCAACGCGCGGCTGCGGGCGACCGGCTGGCAGCCGGAGATCCCCAGCTACCGCGAGGGCTACCCGCCGCTCGTCGCCGGCAGCTGACCGGGACCGACGACCTCGCGCAGCGCGTCGAGCTGCTCGCGATCGAGGTAGGAGGGGTTGCTGCCCCACGGGCTGCGCAGCACCTCGAGCCCGCTCAGGACGGGGTGGGCGAGCAGCGCAAGCCGCAGCACGGGCGGGTCGAGAGGGCGCAGCCGCATCGGCAGGTCGTCGACCGGGCCCGGGTGGAGGTCGCGCTCGACCGGGCCGGTGACCTCGCCGACCGCGTGCACCCCTGACGGCACCCGTGAGCTGCCGCCGCTCACCCACAGCAGCACCGGGGCGCCGGGCTCGACGAGCTCGGTGCGGTACGAGCGGCGCACGCACCACCGCCGCACCTCGGCGAAGCCCTGCGCGCGCATCGTCTCGACGTCGCTCGCACCGGGGCTGGCCTTGACCAGCCAGGCCCCGACGTCCTCGGCCCGCACCGCCCTCGCGCTGCCGCGGGCGGTCACAGGACGGGCACCTCGTCGGCGAGCGGGCCGAGGAGGTGGCGCTCCTGCGGGGTCGGACGGCGGCGGCCGGACCCGAGGAGGGCGGCGTCGACGTCCGAGATCGCCTCGTCGAGGGGCATGCCGAGGAGGGCCTCGACCGTGGCCCGGGCGAGGCGCAGCGCTGCCGGCGGGGGTGGCGGCCCCGCCACGTCGAGGTCGAGGTGGTGGACGGCGAGCTCGACCGCCCACGTCGCGAGGAAGTCGCCCGCCGCGAGCACCTGTCCCTGGAAGTCCACGGGGCGGTCGCCCATAAGCGCGGAGGCCGAGCGCACCGCCCCGGTGGTGGCGACGAGGTGCTCCCAGGCACCCCGGGGTCGTCGGTAGGCGCTCGCGGTGCGACGGGTCCACAGGATCGCGGCGACCGTGTCGTCGTCGCTGCCCTGCGCGCCCGGCCCCTCGCGCCAGTACGAGGCGGCGTCGTGGTCCGGGGTCGCCCCGGTGGGGCTGACGCACCCGCCGAGCATCTCCTCGAGCCCGGTGCGCACGTGGACGAGGACCTCGAGGCGGGACCACCCGCGGCAGCGGCTCGGCTCGAGGAGGTCGAGATCGGGCAGGTCGCCGGCCGAGACGAGGGCGTCGAGCGCCTCGTCGAGGGCGCCGCGGCCGTCCTCGAGCGTCACGCGAAGGGGGACGGGCCGGCTCCCGAGGTCGCTCGCCATGCCCTCGACCCTAGGTCCGGCGGCGACTGGGCAGGCGCTTGCGGGCCGGGCTGTCGGTGGCGCGACCTACTGTCGGGGCATGACCTCCACCGTCATCGGGCGCGCGGCGGGAGCGGCGCAGACCCGCCTCGCCCACGCCCTTCGCAGCCGCGTCGCCGGCCCCGACGCGCAGCGCGCCGCCGACCGCATCTGGCGCAGCGAGGGCCCGCGCTGGTTCACCGAGGACGACCCTGTGTGGCGGGTGCACGCCGAGGCCTCGATGTTCCCCGGTGGCATCGCCGCGCTCCTCCTGCAGTCCCTCCATCCGTCCACGATGGCCGGTGTGGCCGGTCACAGCGGCTTCCGCGGCGACCCGTGGGGCCGGCTGCAGCGCACGAGCCACTACCTCGCGACGACGACGTACGGCACGATCGAGCACGCCGAGGAGGCGATCGCCGTCGTGCGCGCCGTGCACTCCCGGGTCCGCGGCGTCGACGACCTCGGTCGGCCGTACTCCGCCGACGACCCCCACCTCCTGCGCTGGGTGCACGTCGCCGAGGTCTGGTGCTTCCTGCGCGCCCACCAGCTCTACGCGGCCAGCCCGCTCGACGTCACCGAGTGCGACCGCTACGTCGAGCAGGCCGCGCTGCCCGCGAGCCGGCTCGGGGCGACGGACCTGCCGACGAGCGTCGCCGAGCTCGAGGCGGCGCTCGAGGAGTACCGCCCGGAGCTGCGCACGACCGAGGCGGCCCGCGACGCCGCCTCCTTCCTGCTGCGCGAGCCCCCGCTGCCCGTGCCTGCCCGGCCGGGCTACGGCCTCATCGCCAGCGGTGCGCTCGGCGTGCTCCCGCCGTGGGCGGGCGAGATGCTCGACCTGCCCGCCCGGCGGGGGCTGGCCCGGTCGCTGGCCCGCGGTGCCGGGGTCGGCGCGACCCGTCTCGTGCGCTGGGGCATGGCGGCGGCATGAGCCCCGGGTCGTGGGCAGCCGGTCCGCCGGAACACCCGGAGCCCGAGCGCTGTTGAGGCCCGCGTGATGGTCACCTACGGATACGAGCACTACGACCGGGCCCGCCACTACTTCGAGGACGGGCAGTACCTCGACGCAGCGCGCGAGCTCGAGGAGCTCTTCACCGACGTGGCTGCCGCCCGGGCCGAGACGCCCGAGGGCGGCGACGGCCGCGACCCGGTGGGGCACGGGCTCTCCGAGCCCCGCCTGCTCCTCGCCCGCTCCTACTACCACTCCGCCCAGCTGCGCCGGGCCGAGGAGGCCGCGCGCCAGGTCCTCGACGAGGACCCGCAGGACGCCTACGCGCACCTGCTCCTCGGGCGCACCCTCGTGCGCGCCGGCCGCGCCGACGAGGCGAAGGGCCCGTTGCGCATGGCCGAGCTGCTCGGCGGCTACGAGACCTCGCAGGCCCCGGGCGCCGAGGTGAGCGACGAGGGGATCTGACCCCCCCTTCGCCCCTGGCGCACGACGACGGGCTGCCCACCGCATCTGCGGTCGGCAGCCCGTCGTCGTCTCTGCCCGCCCCCGTCGGATCGCCCCGACCCGCCTTCGTCGCGAGCTACGGCGCAGTAGTGGTCGTGATCACGACCGGTACTGCGCCGTAGCGCGAGTCAGAGTGGTGAGGCGAAGGTGGTCAGGCGCTGGGGTGGGTCATGTCCATCGGGACGACCCAGGCGTCGAAGTCGGCGCCGTCGACACCGGAGGCCACGGCGGACTCGCGCAGGGTCGTGCCCTCCTTGTGCGCCTTCTTCGCGATCGCCGCGGCCTTGTCGTAGCCGATGTGGCGGTTGAGCGCGGTGACGAGCATGAGGTTGCTCGCGAGGTTTGCCTCGATCCGCTCGTGGATCGGCTCGAGCCCGACGGCGCAGTTCGCGTCGAAGGAGACGCACGCGTCGCCGATGAGGCGCGCCGACTCGAGGACGGCGTGCGCCATGACCGGCTTGTAGACGTTGAGCTGGAAGTTGCCCTGGCTGCCCGCGAAGCCGACGGTCGCGTCGTTGCCGAAGACCCGGGTGGCGACCATCGTCATCGCCTCGGCCTGGGTCGGGTTGACCTTGCCCGGCATGATCGAGGAGCCCGGCTCGTTCTCGGGGATCGCGAGCTCGCCGATGCCGTTGCGGGGGCCGGAGGCGTACCAGCGCACGTCGTTGGCGATCTTCATCAGCGCGCCGGCGAGGGTGCGCTGAGCGGCGCTCACCGCGACGAGCGCGTCGTGCGCCGACAGGCTCGCGAAGAGGTTGCCCGCCTGCGAGAACTCGTGACCGGACTCGGTGGAGATGTGCTGCGCGCACAGCCGCCCGAAGTCGGGGTGGGCGTTGAGGCCGGTGCCGACGGCGGTGCCGCCGATGGCCAGCTCGCGGGCGCGCTCGTCGGCGCGGCGCACGTCCTCGACGGCGAAGTCGATCTGGGCGACCCAGCCGCCGATGACCTGGCCGAGGGTGACGGGGGTGGCGTCCTGCAGGTGGGTGCGGCCGACCATGACGACGTCGGCGTACTGCTCGGCCTTCGCGGCGAGGGTGTCGCGCAGCTGCTGCACGCCCGGGTACATCGTCTCGGCGAGCTCGAGGACGACGGCGACGTGCATGGCCGTGGGGAAGGTGTCGTTGCTGCTCTGACCGCGGTTGACGTGGTCGTTGGGGTGCACCGGGTCCTTGCCGCCGCGGCTGCCGGTGGCGATCTCGTTCGCGCGGCCGGCGATGACCTCGTTGGAGTTCATGTTCGACTGCGTGCCCGAGCCGGTCTGGAAGACGACGAGCGGGAAGTGGTCGTCGAGCTCGCCGTCGACGACCTCTTGGGCGGCCTGGGCGACGAGGTCGGCGATGTCGCGCGGCAGCTGGTCGAGCTCGGCGTTGGCCAGGGCCGCGGACTTCTTGAGGATGCCGAGGGCGCGGATCATCGTGCGCCCCCAGACGAAGGTGTCACGGCCGATGTCGAAGTTGCCGAGGCTGCGCTGGGTCTGCGCGCCCCAGTACCTGTCGGCGGCCACCTCGACGGGGCCCATGCTGTCGCTCTCTGTCCGGGTACCGGCGGTGTCAACCATGGGCGTCACGCTACCGGGGCCCGCCGGGCGCGTCGGCGCGAGTCCGGCGGCACTGCGCCGAGCGAGGACGAAGGGGGCGCGGCCACCCCTTCGCCCGCCGCCCGACTGGTTGACTCGACCCCATGAGCGAGCCCACGACCGAGACCATCACCCTCGACGTCGACGCCCCGGCGCAGCGGGTCTACGCGCTGCTCACCGACCCGGCGCAGCACCCCTCCGTCGACGGCAGCCGGATGGTGCGCGAGCGCCTCGAGGGCGAGCGTCTCACGCAGGTCGGGCAGGTCTTCTCGATGCAGATGCGCCGTCGTCTGCCGGGGCGCGACGCCGAGGACTACGTCATGGACAACCACGTCGTCGCGCTCGTGCCCGACCGGGTCGTCGCCTGGCGACCCGGGCCGCAGGGCGGCCGGCCGATCGGGTGGGAGTGGCGCTACGAGCTCGACCCGATCGACGAGCACCGCACGCGGGTGCGGCAGACCTTCGACTGGACCGACGTGCCGGAGCACGTCGTGCGCGACCTCGGCATCTCCATGCCGGCCCTGCCGACGCAGGTGCGCGAGGAGTCGCTGCGCCGCCTCGCGGCCGCCGTCACGCAGTGAGCGCGGCGCCCGCCTGACGTCCGGCGGCCGAGGCGTGGCCGAGCCACGTGTGCCGGTTGCCGGCCCAGCACCAGCCGACCTTGGGCGCGCCGTCGCGCTCCGGGCCGCCGTCGCGCGGTGCCCCTCCGCTGATCCAGATGGCAGGGACACGCTTGTCGTAGCCGGCGCCCTTGGGCTTGCGGGAGCCGATCGTCATGAAGCAGTGGTTCGGCTCGAGGACCGCGGGCTGCTGGAGCAGCCAGCTGATCCCCTCGGTGAGGGTGAGCGGGGTACGCCCGCGCTCGAGGATGCGCGGCAGCGCCTCGTCGGGGCTGACGTCGCGCAGGTCGTCGCCGCGCTCGACGCCGGTGACGACGTAGAGCGGGGTGTCGGGCACCTCGACCTGCGGGATCGGCCCGAAGGCCGCGAGGTCGGTCATGTCGGGCACGACGAAGCCGGGCTTGCCGCCGCGCTCGAGCAGGGCGGTCAGCCGGGCGGCGGGTACGAGGCTCGGGTGCACGGCGAGCAGGCCCGTCGTGCACAGCAGGTCACCGCCGAAGGACTCGACGAGCTGGTCCTCGTCGACACCGGCGAGCTCGGCCAGGCCGAGGTCGAGCAGCCGGTCGAGCTGGGACGCGACGAACATGGCGGGTCTCCTCAGGTGCCCGGGCGCAGGAGCCGGGAGTCGGTGGGGCGCTGCGCCAGCCCGGCGAGCGCGCTGTCGAGGTCGGGGGCGACGACGACGTCCGCGAGGCTCTCCGCGCTGACGAAGCCGGCGTCGGCCAGGCCCTGCAGGGCGGTGAGCAGCGGCTGCCAGAAGCCCGTGCCGGACGCGGTGGGGAGGTCGAGGAGGGCGATCGGCTTGCCGTGCAGGCCGATCTGACGCCAGGTCCACACCTCGAAGAGCTCCTCGAGCGTGCCGATGCCCCCGGGCAGGACGAGGAAGGCGTCGCACAGGTCGGCCATCTTCGCCTTGCGCTCGTGCATCGAGGTGACGACGTGCAGCTCGGTGATGTCGTCGCGGCCCCACTCACGCTGGACCATGAAGTCGGGGATCACCCCGACGACCTCTCCCCCGGCGCCCATCGCGCCGTCGGCGACGGCACCCATGAGCCCGGCTCCACCCCCGCCGTAGACGACGCCGATCCCGCGGCGGGCCAGCTCGGCCCCGACCTCACGGGCGGCGTCGACGAGGGTCGGGTCGGTGCCGGGGCTCGACCCGGTGAAGATGCAGACGCTGCGCAGCACCCGCCCAGCGTAGGCACCACACCCCTGCGGATGCCCAATCCCGCAGACGAGCCGGGCGAAGGGGGGGCCAGCCCCCTTTGCTGGTGCGGGTGGTCTCGAGGCTCGCCGGCGCTGGAACCTCAACCACCAAGGCCTCGGCGCTCGCGCCTCGACCACCAAGGCCACCGACGAGGCGCTGATCACTGACGGGACCGGGCGGGGCGGCCTAGGGTGACCGCCGTCCCCCATCTAGGAGTGCACCGTGGCACGTCCCGATCTCACCGTCCTCGCCATCCCCGGCTTCGTCGCCGCGATGGGGGCCGAGTACGCGTGGCAGAAGCGCCACCCGGCGCCCGAGGGCGAGGAGCGCGCGGGCGACTACGAGCTCCAGGACACGATCGCCAGCCTCGCGATGGGGGTCGGCAGCCTCGTCGTCCCGCTCGTCACCGCCCCGGCACTGCGACGACTCGCCCCCGGCAGCGGCCGGCTCGGCACGGTCCTCGCGGGCGTGGGCCTGACGGCCGCCGTGGTGACGACCGTCGGCGACGTGCTGCGCCGCCGCCGCGAGCTCGGTCATCTGCCCGAGGCGGGCACCCTGCCCTCGCAGCAGGTCGAGCCCGAGCTCGTGCGCTCCCGGGTCGACGCCCTCGGTCGGCTCACCGCCGGCTCCGCGGTCGCCGCCGTCGCGACCGCGGCCCTGTCGGCCGCGACGCTGTGGAGCACCCAGACCTCCGCGACCCGGCTGGCGCGGTGGTCCCCCTTCGCCCTGCACGGCAAGGTCGGAGCACTCGTCGCGATCGCCGGCTGGGACGTCATCTACTACTGGAACCACCGGCTCTCCCACGAGTCGCGCTGGCTGTGGGCGGTGCACGTCGTGCACCACTCGAGCGAGCGGTACAACCTCTCGACCGCGCTGCGCCAGCCCGTGGCCGAGGGCATCACCATGGCCGTCCCGTACGGCCTGCTCACGCTGCTCGGGGTGAGCCCGCGCGCCATCGAGGACGCCAGGGCGATCAACCTCATCTACCAGTTCTGGATCCACACCGAGGCGATCCGCTCCATCGGCCGTCTCGAGCGCGTGCTCAACACCCCCAGCCACCACCGCGCCCACCACGGCAGCCAGCGGCAGTACCTCGACATCAACCACGGCTCGATCCTCATCGTGTGGGACAAGCTCTTCGGCACCTTCGAGCCCGAGGACAAGCGGGTGCGCTACGGCCTGACGCGCAACCTCGAGACCTACGACGTGCGCACCATCGCCACCCACGAGTGGCGCGACATCGCCCGCGACGTCGCCACCGCGCCGACCTGGTCCGACCGCGCCGGCTTCCTCCTGCGCGGACCCGGGTGGGCCTACGAGCGGCGGGCCGAGCTGGCGGCGCAGGCCACCCCACCGCGTCCCGTGGCCACCCCGGTGGCCGGCTGAGCCCCCCTTCGCCCGACCCGCCCTCGACGACCCGGCCGAAGGGGGTTGCCCGCTGAGACATCATGGGCGGGTGACCATCGTCTTCCTCCACGCCCATCCCGACGACGAGGCCTCCGGCACGGCCGGCTCGATGATCCTCGCCAGCGACGCTGGACAGCGGGTCGTCGCCGTCTACGCGACGGGCGGCGAGCTCGGCACGGTGCCCGACGGGGTCGGCGTCGACGGCCTGGCCGCCCACCGCCGTGCCGAGGCCGAGGCCTCCGCCCGGGTCACCGGGACGGCGCGCGTCGAGTGGCTCGGCTACCGCGACTCCGGGATGCACGGGTGGGAGCAGAACTCCCACGACGGCTCCTTCCACGGCGCCGACGTCGACGAGGCCGCCGGGCGTCTCGCCGCGATCCTCGACGAGGAGGACGCCGACGTGCTCGTCGGCTACGACTGGCACGGCGGCTACGGCCACCCCGACCACGTCCAGGTCCACCGCGTCGCCCACCGGGCCGCCGAGCTGGCTGCCCGCCGACCCCGCCTGCTCGAGGGCACGATGAACCGCGACGAGATCCGCCGCGGCATCGCCGCCGCGAAGGAGATGGGCATGGACCCCGGGTGGGACGCCGACGAGCCGATGGCGGACGGCGAGCCGATCGGCCTGCCGCAGGAGCAGATCCACCACCGCGTCGACGTCACCGGCGTCCTCGACCGCAAGCGCCGCGCGCTGGAGTGCCACGGCAGCCAGGAGGACGTGCAGGGGATGCTGCAGATGCCGCCGCCGGCGTACACGGCGATGTTCGGCGTCGAGTACTACACCGAGCCGGGCGCGGAGCCCGGGATGGTGGACGGCAACCCCTTCGTCTGACCAGGCGCGTTCCGTCCTGCGGAAGATGGTGAGGCAAGGCTTACCTTTGCGCTACCGTTCGTCTCGTGAGCAAGAAGGTCCGGATCGGCAAGATCAAGGTCAAGCAGAAGTGCTGCGTGTCCAAGAAGCGCTGCGACTCCTGCCCGATCCGCCTGCTCAAGGAGGGCAAGATGCCCGAGGGCTACGCCGTCCACAAGCGCAAGCTCGTCACCGTCGAGGCGAAGTCGAAGCTGAGGAAGGCCGCCTGAGGCTCGCCTGTCCTCACGTGACAGCAGCCCCCCGTCTGCCTAGCCTTGCGCGGTATGACGACCTCGCGCTTCGCCGCCCAGCTCAACGTCCAGATCGGTGAGGAGTTCGCGGCCCACCA
The DNA here is from genome assembly GCF_003721155.3 of Janibacter melonis. Classification (NCBI taxonomy): domain Bacteria; kingdom Bacillati; phylum Actinomycetota; class Actinomycetes; order Micrococcales; family Intrasporangiaceae; genus Janibacter; species Janibacter melonis. The sequence continues at coordinate 2,234,933 of NZ_CP044548.2, forward strand.
GCAGTACGTCGCGATCGCCGTGCACTACGACGCGCTGACGATGCCGCAGATGGCCGGCTTCTTCTACCGCCAGGCGCGCGAGGAGCGCGACCACGCGATGATGATGATGCGCTACCTCATCGACACCGACCAGCCGGTGCAGATCCCCGCCGTGTCCGCGCCGGTGAACGGCTTCGAGGGTGTCGTCGCCCCCGTCGAGCGGGCCCTCGCCCAGGAGCGCGAGGTCACGACGCAGATCCACGGGCTGACCCGCACGGCGCGCCAGGAGGACGACTTCGCCGCCGAGCAGTTCATGCAGTGGTTCATCAAGGAGCAGGTCGAGGAGGTCGCCGTCATGGACGACCTGCTCGCCGTCGTCGCGCGCAGCCAGGACGACGTCAACGACATCGAGGCCTACGTCGAGCGCGAGCTGCAGGCCGGCGGCGAGGACCCAATGGCACCGCGCGTCGCCGACGCCTGAGCCCTCAGGGGTAGACGACCCGCAGCCGCTCGAGGACGACGGGCATGTCCGGCCGGTAGCCGCCGGCCGCGTGCGCCTCGAAGTAGTGCTCGTGCGCGAGCCGCCAGTAGCGCAGGCTGCGATCGCCCTCGCCCTCGGCGTGCGCGTGGTCCTCGTCGACGTCCTCGAAGGGGATGACCCGCACGTGAGTCGTCTGCACGAGGGCCCGGGGGTGACCCGCCCCGTCGAGGACGATACCGAGGTCACCCGCCTCGGGCAGCGGCTCGCCGGCCGAGAGGTAGTCGGAGTGGGCGCTCGCGGTGGCGGTCTTCGTGCCGTCGAGGACGAGCGCGAGGAGCCGGTCGGCCTGCTCGGGCGTCGAGCCGAAGGCCCACGACGGCGGGCGGAGCAGCCCCAGCGGGTTGACCCCGGTGTAGGTCGGGACGCCCGGCAGACGCAGCCGACGACTGGCCAGAGACCAGAAGGTGTCGAGCTCTCGGTCCTGCTGCGTGCGCTCGACCATGACCTCAGCCTGCCACGGGCGTGACGCGCACTCGCCCATCGACGACCTCGAAGGAGACGTCAGCGAGCGAGTCGACGACGAGGTCGGCGTCGCCGAGGTCGCCGGGCTCGGTGGTCGTGGTGACCGCGAGCACCGCGCACCCGGCGGCCCGGGCCGCGGCGATGCCGCTCGGGGCGTCCTCGCACACGAGGCAGTCGGTCGGGTCCACGCCGAGCCGCTGCGCGGCGAGGAGGAAGGGGTCGGGCGCAGGCTTGCCACGCTCGACGTCGTCGACCGTGACGAAGGCCTCGGGGGCGTCGATGCCGGCCGTCGCGAGGCGCACCTGGGCGAGCTCGCGGTGGGCCGAGGTCGCGACGGCGTAGCGCCCGCCCTGCGCGGCGAGCGCCTCGATCGCCACGAGCACGCCGGGCAGCGCGACGATGCCCTCGACGTCGGCGAGCTCGAGCTCGTCGATCCGGGCGAGCGCGGTCGTCGCGTCGAGGTGGGGGGCGACGGAGTCGATGATCGCCGCCGCCGGCATCCCGTGGTGGCCGGCGAGCGTGCGCGGGTCGACGTCGTGCTCCTGCGCCCAGCGCACCCACGAGCGCTCGACGGAGCCGCTCGAGTCCACGAGGGTCCCGTCGTTGTCGAAGATGACGGCGGCGAAGGTCCGGTCGGCGAAGGGGGATGAGCTCACCTCCCCATCATCCCCGGCACGCCTGGTCGGCGCCCCGGGCGGGGTCAGGAGCCGGTGACGACGAGGTCGGCGTACTCGTCGTGACGCTCGACGTACGACGCGATGAAGGGGCACGTCGGGACGACGAGCTTGCCCTGCGCGCGCACGTCGTCGAGCGCGCCGCGTGCGAGCGCCGAGCCGACGCCCTGACCCTCGTACGCGTCCTCGACGACGGTGTGCGGCAGCTGGATCGCCTCACCGCGGTCGCGGTACTCGGCGTACCCGGCGACCTGGCCGTCGACGACGGCCTCGTAGCGGGAGCGCTGCTCGTCCTTGCGGATCTCGATGTCGGCCATGTCCGTCATCGTGCCACCGCAGGCCCCCGGCGACGGGTCCGCGAGTCCCGCAGCCCGGCGCCGAGGTAGACGAGGCCGACGAGGGGCAGACCGAGGACGAGCGTGACCGGCAGGACGAGGAGCGTCCACCCGAGCACCTGACCGACGGCGCCGGGCTGCGGCGCCGAGGACCGGTCGACGGCCGCGGTGACGGCGACGAGGGCGAGCCACAGGAGCAGCGGCACCGAGGGCAGGAGGCCGGCGAGGACAGCCACCGCGTGCCGACGACGACCGCTTCGGCGAGGCGCGCGCGCATCCCCCGGGTCGAGCGGCGGCATGGGGGTGCTCATGGCGCGGCGACCGCGCGAGGCCCGCGACGAGCTGCGGCCCGGGCCGGCACGACCAGCAGCACCGACCCCACGACGACCTGCCAGGCGATGGGGGCGTAGACGGCGACGCGCTCGGTGAGCCCCTGCAGGTCGGGCAGCACGGCGAAGCCCACCCCGCCCGCGGTGCCCGCCACGGCGAGGACGGCCGCCAGCAGGGCCGCCCCGGGGTGGTCGCGGCGCAGGGTCGCCGCGAGCAGCACGAGGACGAGCACGCCGCCCCCGATCGCGAGGAGCGCGGCGACCCCGTGACGCAGCGCCTCGGGCGAGCCGGCGACGGCGGCGTCGGACAGGGGCGCGAGACCGACGCCGGCGATGCCCGCCCCGTAGACGAGCGCGGCCCCGGCGGTCACGACCCCCAGACAACCTGCGGCTCCCCGCAGCAGCGACAAGCCGACGGCGACGGCGAGCACGACCCGCACCCCCTGGGCGAGCATCATCGCGTTGATGACCCCGTGCCACGGCGAGCACGCCGGGACGGCACCGCCCCCGCAGTCGGTGCGACCCAGCTCGCTGATGACGGTGCCGGTCCACGAGTACGCCGGCCCGGTCCATGCCGAGGCCGTGACGACCTCGGCGACGACGAAGGCGCCGGACAGGAGCAGCAGCAGCCCGAGCACCCGCGTGCGAGCGGCGCTCACGCCGGGTCAGCCGACGCGCGCGACGGTCTCGTCGAGCCAGGTCACGAGGTCGTCGACGACCTCGTCGCGGTTGGTCTCGTTGAACATCTCGTGCCGCCCCTGGGGGTAGACCCGGGCGGTGACGTCGGTCAGCCCGACCCGCTCGTACTGCGCCTGCACGGCCTCGACGGCGGCCTGCCCGCCGACGGGGTCCTGGCTGCCCGACAGCAGGTAGATCGGCAGGTCCTTGCGGATCCGCTCGGCGTTGGAGTCCTTGGCCAGGTCGCTCACGCCGGCGAGCATGTCCGCGAAGAAGCCGGAGGTGAAGACGGCGCCGCAGCGGGGGTCGGCGACGTAGGCGTCGACCTCGTCGGTGTCGCGCGAGAGCCAGTCGAAGTCGGTCCGCGCGGGCGAGAACTCCTTGTTGAAGGAGCCGAAGGTCAGCGTGTTCATCAGCGACGACGGGTGGCGTCGGCCCCGCAGCCGCGCCTCGAGCGCGGCGACGCGCGCCCCGACCTTGCCGAGCGCACCTGGGTCGCCCATGGTCCCCGAGAGCACGAGCGCGTCGATGCCCGCGCTGCCGCGCGAGACGAGCTCGCGGGAGAGGAAGGAGCCCATCGAGTGGCCGAGGAGGACGAAGGGGACCCCGGCGAAGCGCTCCCGCGCGGCGGCCCCGACGGCACGCATGTCGACGATCGCGGCGCTCCACCCACCGGCGTCGGCGAGATAGCCGGCGTCCTTCGGGTCGTCGACGGTCGCGCCGTGCCCGCGGTGGTCGTGGGCGACGACGGCGTACCCGGCCGCGGTGAGCCGCTGGGCGAGCCGGTCGTAGCGCTGCGCGTGCTCGGCCATGCCGTGCGCGACCTGCACGACCGCCTTCGGCGCGCCGGCGGGCTCCCACACGTAGGTGGCCAGGGCCAGCCCGTCGTGGGGCGAAGGGATGCTCAGCGTCTCCATGGCGGGGAGCCTAGCCACGTCGAGGGCTCTGCGCGCCAGGACGCGGGGCGGGTCGAGGGACCAGGGTGCACCCGGGCATGCCCAGGGACCGCGACCGGGTCAGAACCCGGCGTACCGGGCGGCCGTGGCCACGAGGTCGGGGTCGACGCGAAGGGGGCGGCCGTCGAGCTCGCCGACCGGCGTCGGGCCGCGGCTCGAGGCCACGAGCCACACCCCGTCGGAGTCGTAGAGGTGCTCGACCGGCACGAGCTCGAAGGCGCTGTCCTGCCCGTCCTCGGCGGCGGCCCGCAGGATCGTCGCCACCGACAGCGACTCGAGGATGCCCGTGGGCCCGGTGGGCGTGGAGAGCCAGCGACCGTCGCGCACGACGAGCAGCCCGGCCATCGGGGCGTCGAGCGCGTACCCGTCGGTCGAGGTGAAGACGACGTCGTCGGCCCCGCGCCGTGCGGCCTCGCGCTGGGCGGCGACGTTGACCACGTAGGAGAGGGTCTTCGCCCCGCCGAGGAGCCACGGGGCGTCCTCGAAGGCGTCGCTCGGGTGACCACGGGTGAGCGTCACCGCGCGGACAGGGTCGCTCCCCCCTTCGCCGCGCTGCGGCCGGCCCGACGCACGTGGCGAGACGACCGCCCAGGCCGTCGGACCCGCGTCGGGGGCCCACTCGCGGCCGCGGGTGAGGACGAGCTTGAGGGAGGCGTCGCCCGGGGTGTCCCACGCGGCCAGGGCCGCGTCGACGAGCGAGACCCATGCCTCGCGCGGCGGAGGGATGATCTCGAGCGCTGCGGCCGAGCGCGCCAGCCGCTCGAGGTGGTCGTCGAGGCCGCGCACGACGTGCCCGTCGCCGTCGTCGGTGACGAGACCGGAGTCGAAGCACCCGTCGCCGCGGGTCAGGCCGAGGTCGTCGACGGTGATGACGGGCTGGGCCGGGTCGACGACCTCGGGGCCGTCGGGGCGGAGGACGGCGACGACCCGGGGCATGCCGCTCACGCTACGCGGCGCAGGGGGCACGATGTGCCCCATGACGACCGCCTACGACGTGCAGCGCATCCGCTCCCACTTCCCCTCGCTCGTGCAGGGCCTGGCCCACTTCGACGGGCCCGGCGGCACCCAGACGCCCGACGTCGTCGCGGACGCGATCGCCGCGACCCTCGTCTCCTCGATCTCGAACAGGGGCGCGGTCACCTCCTCCGAGCGACGGGCCGAAGGGGTCGTCGCGGGCTGCCGGGCCGCCATCGGCGACCTCGTGGGCACCGACCCGCGCGGCGTGATCTTCGGGCGCAGCGCGACCGCCATCACCTACGACCTGTCCCGCGCGCTCGCGTCGACGTGGGGCCCGGGCGACGAGGTCGTCGTCAGCCGGCTCGACCACGACTCGAACATCCGCCCGTGGGTCCAGGCCGCCGAGCGAGCGGGTGCGACGGTGCGCTGGGCCGAGCTCGACCCGACCACCGGCGACCAGCGGCTCGAGCACTTCGAGGCCGTCGTCACCCAGCGCACGCGGCTCGTCGCCATGACGGCCGCGTCGAACCTCGTCGGGACGATCCCACCCGTCGCCGAGGTCTCGGCGCTGGCCCACGGCGTCGGGGCGCTGCTCTGGGTCGACGGGGTGCACTCGAGCGCGCACCGCCTGCCCGACCGGACCGGTCTGGGTGCCGACTTCTGGGCGTGCTCGCCCTACAAGTTCCTCGGCCCCCACAGCGGCACGGTGAGCGCCGACCCCGCGCTCCTCGAGACCCTCCACATGGACAAGCTGCTGCCCTCGAACGACGCGGTCCCGGAGCGCTTCGAGCTCGGGACCCTGCCCTACGAGCTCATGGCGGGTGTCACCGCAGCGATCGACTTCCTCGCCGATCTCGCACCCGGTGACGGCGCCGAGGAGTCGCGCCGCGCGCGGCTGCAGCGCAGCTTCGCCGCGCTCCACGAGCACGAGAGCGCCCTGCTGGCCCGGCTCGAGCCCGCGCTGCGCGAGCTGCCGGGCGTCTCCCTTCGCTCCGGGGCGCCGGACCGCACGCCGACGCTCCTCGTGACCTTCGAGGGGCGCGACCCCCAGGACGTGCGCGCCCACCTCGCGCAGCGCGGTGTCGCCGCACCGGCGGGGCACTTCTACGCGATCGAGCTCAGCCGGGCGCTCGGCCTGGGCGAGACCGGGGGCGTGCGCATCGGGCTCGCCCCGTACACCGACGACTCCGACGTCGACCGGCTGCTCGAGGGCTTGCGCGAGCTCGCCTGAGCAGACGCGAAGGGGGCGGGGCCGGATGACCCGGCCCCGCCCCCTTCGTGCGCGTGGTCCGTCAGGCGACGCGTGACTTCGGCGAGCGCGCGGCGGTCTGACCCGCGTCGCGCTGCACGACCGAGCCGAGGGCCTCGTCGATCTTCGTCATGACGGAGTCGTCGAGACGCACGCCGGCGGCCTTGACGTTGTCGACGACCTGCTCGGGACGCGAGGCCCCGACGAGAGCCGCGGCGACGTTGTCGTTCTGCAGGACCCACGCGATCGCGAGCTGGGCCATGCTCAGCCCGGCCTCGTCGGCGACGGGCTTCAGACCCTGGACGGCGCTGAGGATGTCGTCCTTCATGAAGTCGCGCATGCTCGCGCCGGCCTCCTCGTGGGCGGCGCGGCTGCCCTCGGGCGGCTGCGCACCCGGCTGGTACTTGCCGGACAGCACGCCCTGGGCCATCGGGCTCCACACGATCTGGCTGATGCCGAGCTCCTCGCACGTCGGGACGACCTCGGGCTCGATGACGCGCCACAGCATCGAGTACTGCGGCTGGCTCGAGATGAGCTGGATGCCGAGCTCGCTCGCGAGGCGGTGGCCCTCGCGGATCTGGTCGGCGGTCCACTCGCTGACACCGATGTAGAGCGCCTTGCCCTGGCGCACGACGTCGGCGAAGGCCTGCATCGTCTCCTCGAGCGGGGTCTCCGTGTCGTAGCGGTGGGCCTGGTAGAGGTCGACGTAGTCGGTCTGCAGGCGCTGCAGGGAGCCGTTGATGGACTCCATGATGTGCTTGCGGGACAGCCCGGTGTCGTTCTTGCCGCCGGGGCCGGTGGGCCAGTAGACCTTCGTGAAGATCTCGAGGCTCTCGCGGCGCTCGCCCTTGAGGGCCTCGCCGAGGACCGACTCGGCCTTGGTGTTCGCGTAGACGTCTGCGGTGTCGAAGGTGGAGATCCCCTGCTCGAGCGCGGTCCGCACGCATGCGTGCGCCTGCTCGTTCTCGACCTGGGACCCGTGGGTCAACCAGTTGCCGTAGGTGATCTCGCTGATCTTCAGCCCGCTGTTGCCGAGGTACCTGTACTCCATGCCGTCACGCTACGTCCGTGACCGGCCTCAGCGGCGCACGAGCCAGGGGCGGAAGAGACGCACGAGCTGGGGCATGACGACGTAGGTGACGATCGCGACGACGAAGACCGTGAAGATCGCGACCCGCGGGACGAAGGGGAGTGCGGCGATGAGGGGGTTGAGGACGAGCTGGAGCAGGGCGACGGTGGGGAAGATGCCGCACCACGTGACGACCGCCATCTTCCAGCGCAGCGGTGGCTTGTGGCCGGGCACCTCGGGCCGGGCGAACCACGCCTCGAGCCCGGTGAGCACCTGGTAGTCCGGGTCGCCCTCGGCGACCGCGGCGAGGCGCGCGTGCCACTCGTGGCGCACCGGCGACGCGTCCCAGGCCGCCAGCCCCTCGTCGTCCTCGAAGCGCAGGATGGTCTGGTGCTCCCCGTCCTGCGTGGACGGCGGGATGACCTCGGCGCCGATGAAGCCCGGCACCTGACGGACGTCGCCGAGCATGCCGCCGACGAGTGCCTCGTACGCAGCGGCGCACCCGGGCTTCGCGCGTCGGCGGGCGACCCGGATGACGGGCTGGTGGGGTGCGGGGACGGACATGGCTCACCTCGGTGTCGGCGCGGGTGCCAGCACCGTAGGGCGCGCGCCGCTCCCCTCGCCGACCTCGCACCGCCTGGCGGAACGCGTCCTCAGCGGGTGGGGCCGAAGGTGGACGGGTCGACGGGCCGCAGCCGCCTCGGCAGCCCCTCGACGACGAGGAGGTAGGACTCGGTGACGACGTCCTCGACGAGCTGGGCGTCGAGGTCGCCGGGGCGAAGGGTGATCCAGTGCCGCTTGTTCATGTGGTAGCCGGCGGTGATGCACTCGTGGGCCTCCCGCAGGCTCTGCGCGTCGGCCGGGTGCGCCTTGACCGTGAGGATCGGGTCGCCCGTGACGGCGGTCTGGAGCATGAAGACCTTGCCGCGCACCTTCCACACGTCCCACTCCGCGCCGAAGGGGTGGCCCAGCTCGCTCCCCGGCAGCTCGCCGGCCCGGGCACGCGCGATCTCCTGCAGCTGCGCCCCGTCCATGCGACCTCCCCGTCCTTCGAGCCCCCGTTGTCGGGCTGTCCGCCGACCTTATGAGCCCCCACCGACACCGGACAGGACGAGATGAGCAGGACGACTCATGCCCGGGTGCGGGCCGGGCGCGACGATCCGGCCATGAGCGACGACACCTCCTGGGTCCGCACCGCCCTCTCCTACGGCCTGGTCGTGCTGGGACCGGCCGCGGCCTGGCTGGTCTGGGTCTCCCGGAGCGTCGACAAGGCCTCTGACATGGCGCATGTCGCCTGGTTCGTCACGGTCGCGGTCTGCTGCTTCGCCGCGGGCGTCCTGGCACCGCGACGCCGGGTGCTCTTCGCCCCGCTCCTCGTGCTGGCACCGGTCGCGGCGCTGGTCGTCCTCTACCTGTGGTGGTCGACCGAGGAGGAGCCCGGCTTCTACCTCATCGGCATCGCCATGGCTGCTGTCTTCTTCCCGATCGTCGGGACGGCGCTGCTGCTCCTGGGGCGCACGACGACCGCGACCCGCGCGAGACGTCGCACCTGACCCGGAGCAGCAGCGGTGCCAGCGCAGACCCGCGCGAGCGATGCGCGGTCGCGCTCAGCGCGCCCGGCCGAGCTCCTCGGGGGTGTCGACGTCCTGCCCGGTCGCGAGATCCGCGCACGGCACGCCCTCGCAGCCCGCCCCGACGAGGTAGCGGCGTCCCCCTTCGTCGCCCGAGAGGCTCTCGACGAAGGGGGTGACGTGCACCCTCCCGAGGAGGACCGGGTGACCCGGTCGGCCGTCGTAGGTGGCCCGCCGGAGCGCGTCGTCGTGGGGGCCCTCGCCGACGACGCGGGTGACGACGTCGGGTGTCACGTCGGGCAGGTCGACGAGGGTGATGAGCACGGCGTCCGGGTCGAGCCCCTCGGCGGCGCCCAGGCCGGAGCGCAGCGAGGCCGCCATCCCGGTGCCGTGGTCGGGCACGTCGACGACGGTGGTCCCGGGCTGGGCCAGCGCCTGCGCCTGCGCGCGTGCCTCGTCGGCACCGGCGCCGAGGGCGACGACGACCTGGGCGCACCCGCCCGCTCGCACGGTGCGCACGGCCCGGTCGAGCAGCAGCTCGCCGGACGGCGTGCGGGCGAGCGCCTTCGGCCCGCCCATCCGCCGACCCGACCCGGCGGCGAGGACGAGCCCGACGACGCCGGGCCTGGCCTCGCCGCCGGTCACAGGAAGTGGTCCGGGGTGAGCGGCAGCTCGCGGACCCGCACCCCCGTCGCCGCGTAGGCCGCGTTGACGACCGCAGGGGCCACTCCCGTGATGCCGATCTCGCCGATGCCGCGCGAGCCCATCGGGTTCATCACGTCGTCGCGTCCTTGCAGCCAGTGCGCCTCGACGTCGAGCACGTCGGCGTGCGCGGGCACGTGATAGCTCGCGAGGTCCTGGGTGACGACGTGCCCGAAGCGGGGGTCACGCACCGACTCCTCGTGCAGCGCCGCGCCGAGGCCCATGACCATCCCGCCGACGAGCTGGGAGCGGGCACCGCGCGGGTTGAGCACGCGGCCGGCGGAGTAGACCCCGAGCAGCCGACGTGCACGCACCACGCCGGTCCACCGGTGCACACCGACCTCGGCGAAGACCGCCCCGTACGACTGGGTGACGTACCCCTCCTCGCCCGGGTCGTCCGGGGCGGGCGTCGTCACCGACGACCCGGGGGCCGGGTCGGCGCCGAACTTGTCGTGCAGCGCACGGGCAGCGCCCGTGATCGCCGTGCCCCACGACGAGGTGCCCGCCGACCCACCGGCGACCGAGGCGGGCGGCAGCGAGCTGTCCCCGATGCGCATCTCGACCTGGTCGCGCGGCACGCCGAGGGCGTCTGCCGCGACGAGCCGCAGGACCGTCCACGCGCCGGTCCCGATGTCGGTGGCGGCGATGGAGACCTCGTAGCGCCCGTCGTCGAGGACGGTGACGCAGGCCTGGTTGCCGGGCATGGACTCACCCGGGTAGGTCGCGGTCGCGACGCCGCTGCCGAGGAGCCAGTCGCCCTCGACCCGCGAGCGCGGCTCCTGCGGACCGCTCCACCCGAAGAGCTCGGCCCCGCGGTCGAAGCACTCGAGCAGGCGCCGCTCGCTGAAGGGGTCGCCAGAGTCCGGGTCGACGTCCGTGTCGTTGCGACGGCGCAGCTCGACGGGGTCGATGCCGAGGTCGACGGCCAGCTCGTCCATCGCGACCTCGTGGGCGAAGACCCCCGGGAAGACGCCCGGCGCCCGCATCCACGACGGGATCGCGACGTCGAGGTCCTGCAGCCGGTGGCTCGTGCGCCGGTTGGGGGCCGCGTACAACGAGCGCGTCGAGACCGAGGTCTGCTCGGCGTACTCCTTGACCCGGCTCGACGGGGTGAAGGAGGCGTGCTCGATGCCGGTGAGCGTGCCGTCGTCCTGCGCGGCGAGCCGCATCTGCGAGGCGGTGATCGAGCGGTACCCGGTGAGCGCGAACATCTGCTGACGGGTGACCGCCAGCCGCACCGGCCGCCCCGGCACGGTGCGCGCCGCCATGGCCGCCGCGAGGTCCGGCGGGTGGGGCAGCCCCTTGCTGCCGAAGCCGCCGCCGACGTGCGGCGCCCGCACGCGCACCTGCTCGGGCTCGAGCCCGAGGAGGGGGGCGAGGGTCGTGGCGACGCCCGGTGCCGACTGGGTCGAGACGGTCATCTCGAGGACGGGGCCGTCGCCCCCTTCGCGCCACGTGGCCGTCGCCGCGTGCGGCTCCATCGGGTTGTTGTGCTCGAGCGGGGTGACGTAGGTCTGCTGCACCGTCGTCGCGGCCTGCGCGACGGCCGCGTCGACGTCACCGGTCTCGGAGTCGGTGGGGAAGCCGGCGTTGACCTCGTCGGGCTTGCGCCGGGCCTGCCCGATCTCGAAGCGGGTCGCCGCCTCGCGCTGCGCCCCGTCGACGCGCACGAGGTGCGCCCCGTGCCGCGCCGCGGCGAGCGACTCCCCGAGCACGATGGCGACGACCTGGCCGTGGTAGTCGACCCGACCGGACTGCAGCAGGTCCATCTCGAGGTCCTCGACGCCCTCGAGCCGGGGGGCGTTGGTGTGGTCGACGACCGAGTGCACACCGGGCGCGGCGAGCGCCTCGGAGGCATCGACGGTCACCGACCCCAGGGCGAAGGGGGCCCCGACGAGGACCGCGTAGAGCGGGTCCTCGACCGGGTGCTCGACGGCGTAGGGGGCGGTGCCGGTGACCTTGAGACGGGCGTCGTCGCGGGCGACGTCGGTCCCCATGGCCGAGGCGGTCAGCGGCGCGAGGCGCTCGCCGGAGTCGTCGGTGCTCATGCTGCGGCTCCTGCCGGACGGGTCGCGAGCTGCTCGATCGCGTGGGCGGTGGTGCGGGCGAGGAGAGGCACCTTGAAGGCGTTGCCCGGCCAGGTGCGGGCCTGGCTCAGCTCCTCCTGGCACGCGGCGAGGACGGCGTCGGTGTCGACGGGCCCGCCGACGAGCGCGGTCTCGACCCCGGTCGGGCGCCACGGGGCGTGGGCGACCCCGCCCCACGCGAGCCGCAGGTGCGAGATCGTCTCGCCGTCCGTGACGAGCTCGGCCGCGACGGACACGAGCGCGAAGGCGTAGGAGGCCCGGTCGCGGACCTTGACGTACGTCGCCACGGCGCCGGGCGTCGGGGGTGCGAGCTCGACGGCGGTGATGAGGTCGCCGTGCTCCAGCGTCGTGTCGAGATCCGGCCGGTCGCCGGGCAGCCGGTGCAGCTCGCCCATCGGGACGCGGCGCTCGCCGCCCGTGCCCCGCACGACGACGACGGCGTCGAGGGCGCGCAGCGCGACCGCGAGGTCGCCGGGGTGCACCGCGACGCAGTGCTCGCTCGTGCCGAGGACGGCGTTCTCCCTCGTGCGCGCCTCGTCGTGGTCGGCCGAGCACCCGGTGCCCGGCTCGCGCTTGTTGCACGGCGTCGTGAGGTCCTGGAAGTACACGCACCGCGTGCGCTGGAGCAGGTTGCCGCCGGTGCTCGCCTGGTGACGCAGCTGGCCCGAGGCGCCGGCGAGCAGGGCCCGCGCGACGAGGGGGTGGTCACGCCGGATCGCGGGGTGGGCGGCGAGGTCGCTGTTGCGCACGTTGGTGCCGATGCGCAGCCCGCCGTCCTGCGTCGGCGTGATCTCGTCGAGCCCGAGATGCCCGACGTCGACGAGACGCGACGGCGTGCGGATCCCGAGCTTGAGGTGGTCGAGCAGGTTGCTGCCGCCGTCGACGTACGCGACGTCGGGGTCGCCGCCGTGGCGCGCGACGGCGTCGGCGGGGTCGGTGGCCCGCTCGTAGGCGAAGGGGTTCATCGCGCGGCCCCGTCGCCCGCGCCGGAGACGATCTCGGCCTCGGCCACCCGGTCCGGCGGCGGGTCGCCCGCGGCCTGGCAGATCGCGTCGACGATGTTCGGGTAGGCCCCGCAGCGGCACAGGTTGCCGCTCATCCGCTCGCGGATCTCGTCTCGTGTCAGCTGTGCCCCGCCGTCGAGGCCCTCCTCGAGGTCGTCCGTGACGTGGCTCGCGTGCCCCTTCGCGATCTCGTCGAGCACCCCGACGGCGCTGCAGACCTGACCGGGGGTGCAGTAGCCGCACTGCAGGGCGTCGCGGTCGACGAAGGCCTGCTGCACCGGGTGCAGCTCCGCGTCGTCGAGCGCGGTGAGCGAGGGGTCGCCGTGCGCCGTCGCGTCGACGCCCGCGAGCCCGGCGGCGGTCGTGATCTCGGCGCCGTCCTGCTGCACGGCGAGGGTGAGGCAGGTGAGGTGCCGGCGGCCGTCGAGGAGCACCGTGCACGAGCCGCACTGGCCGTGGTCGCAGCCCTTCTTGGCGCTCGTCACCCCGAGCCGCTCGCGCAGGGTGTCGAGCAGCGTCGTGCGCGGCTCGACCTCGATCTCGTGGCTGCGGCCGTCGACCGTCAGGGTCACGGTCGTCGTGGTGCTCCGATCCGTCACGGGGCGTCCTCTCCTGGGGGGTCCGGCACGCCGCGGACGCGGCCGTCCCACCATGCCACCGACATCGGGCCAGGTGGGCGGCCCGCCGCCCCCCTGTCTGGCTGCCGAAGCCGTCACCCCTTCGTCACACCCGAAGGGGGGTCCTGCCGCCCGCGACGGTGCGAGCGCCGTGTGCGAGAGTGACGTGGAGCACCAGCACCGACGCCCGACGGAGGCTCCCATGGCCATCACCCCGCTCGACTGGCCGGTCGTACGACAGCTACGGACCGGCGACTACCTGGGCCGAGGGAAGTCGGTGCAGAGCAAGCGCACCCGCGAGATCGAGCCGCGCACCTCGACGGCCGACCGCGTCGTGCAGAGCGTGTGCCCCTACTGCGCCGTCGGCTGCGGCCAGCGCGTCTTCGTCAAGGACGAGAAGGTCGTCCAGATCGAGGGCGACAAGGACTCGCCGATCAGTCGTGGTCGGCTGTGCCCGAAGGGGGCGGCGAGCGAGCAGCTCGTCAACTCGCCGTCGCGGCAGAAGCAGGTGCTCTACCGCGCGCCGGGCGCGAGCGACTGGCGCCCGATCGACCGCGACGAGGCCATCGAGATGGTCGCCGACCGCTTCATGGCCTCGCGGGCCGCGGGCTGGCAGGAGCACGACGAGCAGGGCCGGCGGCTGCGTCGCACGATGGGCATCGCAGCGCTGGGAGGAGCGACCCTCGACAACGAGGAGAACTACCTCATCAAGAAGCTCTTCACCGCCGCGGGAGCGATCCAGATCGAGAACCAGGCGCGTGTTTGACACAGCTCCACGGTTCCCAGTCTGGGATCCTCCTTCGGTCGCGGTGGCGCCACGCAGTACCTGCAGGACATGGCCAACGCCGACTGCATCATCATCCAGGGCTCGAACATGGCCGAGTGCCACCCGGTGGGCTTCCAGTGGGTCTCCGAGGCCAAGGCCCGCGGTGCACGTGTCATCCACGTCGACCCGCGCTTCACCCGCACCTCGGCGATCGCGGACACGCACGTCCCGATCCGTGCGGGCAGCGACGTCGTGCTGCTCGGCGCGCTCATCAACCACGTCCTGAGCAAGGACCTCTACTTCCGTGACTACGTCGTGGCGTACACCAACGCCGCGACGCTCGTGAGCGATGACTTCCGCGACACCGAGGACCTCGACGGCGTCTTCTCCGGGTACGACCCGAAGACCGGCCACTACGACATGTCGACGTGGGCCTACGCCGAGCGCGAGGACCCCGCCGAGGGCGAGAGCGCCGACGGCGAGGTCGAGGGCCCGGACGGCACGAGCGAGCACGGGTCGAGCAAGTCGGCCCGCGCCGCGGGCGACGAGACCGGTGGTCACGGCGCCCCGCTCGAGCACGCGAAGGTCGAGCGCGACGAGACCCTGCAGCACCCCCGCTCGGTCTTCCAGGTGCTCAAGCGGCACTACCAGCGCTACACGCCCGAGATGGTCCAGGAGGTGTGCGGCATCCGTCCGGAGCAGTTCCACGAGATCGCCGACGCGATCGTGGACAACTCCGGGCGCGAGCGCACGACGTGCTTCGCCTACGCGGTGGGCTGGACCCAGCACTCGCTCGGCGCGCAATTCATCCGCACCGCCGCGATCCTCCAGCTGCTCATGGGCAACGTCGGCCGCCCCGGCGGCGGCATCATGGCGCTGCGCGGCCACGCGAGCATCCAGGGCAGCACCGACATCCCGACGCTCTTCAACCTCCTGCCGGGATACCTGCCGATGCCCGCGGCCGGTCAGCACGACAGCTACGAGGAGTACCTGTCCTCGATCGCGTCACCGCTGCAGAAGGGCTTCTGGACCAACGCCGACGCCTACACCGCGAGCCTGCTCAAGTCGTGGTGGGGCGACGCCGCCACCCCGGAGAACGACTTCGCCTTCGACTACCTGCCGAAGATCAACGGTCCTCACGGCACGTACCAGACGGCGATGGACATGCTCGAGGACAAGGTCGAGGGCTACTTCCTCCTCGGTCAGAACCCCGCGGTCGGGTCCGCCCACGGCCGGATGCAGCGCCTGGCGATGTCGCACCTGAAGTGGCTCGTCGTGCGCGACCTGCAGATGATCGAGTCGGCGACCTTCTGGAAGGACGCGCCGGAGATCGCGACCGGCGAGCTGCGCACCGAGGACATCGACACCGAGGTCTTCTTCTTCCCCGCGGCCACGCACGTCGAGAAAGCCGGCACCTTCACCCAGACCCAGCGCCTGCTCCAGTGGCGCCACCGCGCGGTCATGCCGCCGGGCGACTGCCAGAGCGAGCTCGAGTTCTTCTACGAGCTCGGGGTGCGCATCCGCGAGCGTCTCGCCGGATCCACCGACGAGCGCGACCGCCCGCTGCTCGACCTCACCTGGGACTACCCGAAGGACGAGGAGGGCGAGATCGACGGCGAGGCCGTGCTGCGCGAGATCAACGGCATGCACCTCACCGGCGACAAGGCGGGTCAGCCGCTGTCGACCTTCAACGAGATGAAGGCCGACGGCTCGACCTCCGGCGGGTGCTGGATCTACTCCGGCGTCTACGCCGGCGGCGTCAACCACTCCGCGGACCGCGTGCCGGGCCAGGAGCAGGACGAGGTCGCCAAGGACTGGGGCTGGGCCTGGCCGATGAACCGGCGCATCCTCTACAACCGCGCCTCCGCCGACCCCGAGGGTCGTCCGTGGAGCGAGCGCAAGAAGTACATCTGGTGGGACGCGGAGCAGGGCAGGTGGGTCGGCAAGGACGTCCCGGACTTCCCCGTCGACCGCGACCCGTCCTTCCGGCCCGACCCCGGCGTCGGTGGTCCCGCGGCGATCGCCGGCGACGACCCCTTCATCATGCAGGCGGACGGCAAGGGCTGGCTCTACGCGCCGAAGGGGATGGTCGACGGCCCGCTCCCCACGCACTACGAGGCGCAGGAGTCACCCGTCGTCAACCCGCTCTACCCCCAGCAGCGCAACCCCGGGCGGGTGCTCTTCCCGCGCAAGGACAACCTGTGGGCACCCTCGGGCGACGAGCCGGGCAGCGGGGTCTACCCCTTCGTCTTCACGACCTACCGGCTCACCGAGCACCACACGGCCGGCGGCATGAGCCGGTGGCTGCCCTACCTCTCCGAGCTCCAGCCGGAGATGTTCTGCGAGGTCAGCCCTGCGCTGGCGCAGGAGCGGGGCCTGACCAACGGCGACTGGGCGACGATCGTCTCCGCGCGCTCGGCCATCGAGGCCCGGGTGCTCGTCACCGACCGCATGCGACCGCTGCTCGCCGGCGGGCGCACCGTGCACCAGATCGGCCTGCCCTACCACTGGGGCGTCGGCCGTGACGCCGTCGTCGAGGGCGACGCCGCCAACGACCTGCTCGGCCTGGCCCTGGACCCCAACGTCCAGATCCAGGAGAGCAAGGTCGGCTCGTGCGACATCCGTCCCGGTCGCCGCCCCCAGGGCGACGACCTGCTGCGGCTCGTCGCGGAGTACCAGTCGCTCGCCGGCGCCACGACCGAGACCGGCAACGCCCGGGTCGCCGAGGACGTCGTCGAGATCATCGAGCAGGAGGACACGTGACCTGGTTGACCGAGCAGCTCTCCGGTGCCACCGACGTCGCGCAGGACGCCGGCTGGGTGGACCCGCCGTCTCGCAAGGGCTTCTTCACCGACACCTCGATCTGCATCGGCTGCAAGGCCTGCGAGGTGGCCTGCAAGGAGTGGAACGCCGTGCCCATGGACGGGCTGGGCCTGTCCGGCAACTCCTACGACAACACCGGTGACCTCGGCGCGAGCACGTGGCGCCACGTCGCCTTCGTCGAGCAGGGCCAGGAGCGCATCGAGGCGGCCCGGGCCTCCGGCAAGGCGCTCGTCGACCTCGGCATGCCGAGCATCGGGGCCCCCGCCCCGCAGCCGGCCCGCGGCGGCACCCCCGCCGGGTACGGCAGCCTCCCCGCGCCCGTCGAGGACCACGGCCCGGCGCTGTCGGACATGCTCGCCGCGAAGGGGGCGCAGGAGGGCATCACCCCGTCGACGAACGGCGGGTCCCCCTTCGGCACCACCGTCGACGGCCAGCCAAAGGTCGGTCCGCTGCCGGAGTTCCGCTGGCTCATGGCCTCCGACGTGTGCAAGCACTGCACGCACGCCGGCTGCCTCGACGTCTGCCCGACCGGAGCGCTCTTCCGCACCGAGTTCGGCACCGTCGTCGTCCAGCCCGACGTGTGCAACGGCTGCGGCTACTGCGTCGGCGGCTGCCCCTTCGGGGTCATCGGGCGCCGTGACGAGAGCGGTGTCGAGGACTCCCGCGGCAGCGGCGCTCACGACCACGTGCCCAACATCGGCGTGGCCCAGAAGTGCACGCTCTGCTACGACCGTCTCGGCCACGACCAGACGCCGGCGTGCGCGCAGACCTGCCCGACGACCTCGATCAAGTTCGGCGACCACGACGACATGGTGGCCTCGGCCCAGGAGCGCGTCACCCAGCTGCACTCCCAGGGCTTCACCGAGGCCCGGCTCTACGGCGCCAACGACCAGGACGGCGTCGGCGGGACCGGCTCGGTCTTCCTGCTCCTCGACGAGCCCGAGGTCTACGGCCTGCCGCCGGACCCGGTCGTGCCGACCGCGCACCTGCCCGAGATGTTCCGCAAGGCCGGTCTGGCCGCGCTGGGGCTCCTCGGCGCCGCGGCCGTGTCCTTCGTCGGGGCGCGCCGATGAGCACGAGCGCCTTCGACAGCTACCGCCCGCCGGAGACCCAGGGCCGGCGCGAGCGCCGCCGGGCCGGTGAGCACCGCGACCCGCGCGGCCTCGCGGCCCGTGGCAGCGACTGGCTCTCCGGGCGGCAGCGCGGACGCGGCGAGCAGGCCGTCGTGCCCGACGCGGAGTTCCGCAGCTACTACGGCCAGCCGGTCATCAAGCCGGTGCCGTGGAAGCACGAGATCCCCGCCTACCTCTTCACCGGTGGCGTCGCCGCCGGCTCGGGCATGATCGGCGCCGCGGCCCACGCCGTCGGGCTGGAGGCGCTGCGCCGCAACGCGCGGCTCACCTCGATGACGGCCGTCGCCGTGAGCGGCGGGCTGCTCGTCTCCGACCTCGGCCGGCCCGAGCGCTTCATCAACATGCTGCGCACGGTCAAGCTCACCTCGCCGATGTCGGTCGGCACGTGGATCTTCTCGGCCTTCTCCGCCTTCGGGGCGCTGAGCACCGCGGCCGAGTTCGACCGGATGCTCGGTGGGCGCAGCGGCGGTCGCGGCCTGCCCGTCCTCGGCGGCGTCGTGCGCCCGCTCGAGACGATCGGTTCGCTCGGCAGCTTCGCCTTCGGGCCGCCGCTCGCGGCGTACACCGCCGTCCTGCTCTCCGACACCGCCACGCCCGTGTGGCTCGAGTCGCGACGCACCCTCCCCTTCGTCTTCGTCTCCTCCGCGGCCATGGCCTCCTCCGGCCTGCAGCTCGTCCTCACCCCGGCCTCGCAGACCCGGCCGGTCCAGCGCCTCGCGGTGCTCGGCGCGGTCGGCGACCTCGTCGCCACCGAGGCCGTCGAGCGTCGGCTGCGCGAGCTCGACATCGACGACACGATCCACCACGGCCGACCGGGCGCGATGATGCGCGCGGCGAAGGTCCTCACGATCGCCGGCGGCGTCGGCTCGCTGCTCGCGCGCCGCTCGCGCACCGTCGCGGTCGCGAGCGGGCTGGCCCTGGCCACCGCCTCCGCGCTCACCCGCTTCGCCGTCGTCGAGGCCGGGATCGAGTCGGCGAAGGACCCCCGCCACACGGTCGCCACGCAGAAGGCCCGTCTCGAGGAGCGCCGCGCCCGCGGCGTCGTCCACGACAGCATCACCACGGCGCGCTGAGCGCGCCACCGCCACCTGAGAAGGAGTCGTCATGAGCACCCCTGCCACCACGCCACGCTCGACCACCACGAGCGCAGGGGGCAACCGCTGGCTCATCCTCGTCGGAGGCGTCCTCGTCCAGCTCGCCATCGGCGCCGTCTACGCATGGAGCACCTTCGCCAAGGCGCTCCAGGCGGACGGCTCGGCCTTCGACATCTCCAAGGTGCAGGCCGCGATCCCCTTCGAGGTCGCGATCGGCATGATCTTCGTCGGGACCTTCCTCGGCGGGCGGATCCAGGACAAGCGGGGGCCGCGCACCGTGGCCCTCGTCGGCGTCGCGATCTACTCGGTCGGCATCATGCTCGCCAGCCTCGCGCGGGACGGCAGCGACCTGTGGCTGCTCGTGCTCGGCTACGGCGTGCTCGGCGGCTTCGGTCTCGGCCTGGCCTACATCGTCCCGATCGCCATGCTGCAGAAGTGGTTCCCGGACAAGACGGGCCTCATCACCGGCATCGCCGTCGGCGGCTTCGGCTTCGGCGCGGTCATCACCAGCCCCCTCGCCCAGCGGATGATCGCCGGCAGCGAGGACTACCAGCGCTACCCGACGAAGGTCTTCCTCTGGCTCGGCCTGGCCTACCTCGTCGCGGGCGTCATCGGCGCCTCCGTCTTCCGCAACCCGCCGGAGGGCTACACCGTCGCCGGGGCGACGCAGAGCACCGCGGCGAAGGGGGACACCACCGCCCCCGCGGCCCGCGACTTCACGCAGGCCGAGGCGCTGTCGACCCCGCAGTGGTACCTCCTCACCCTCATCCTCACGATCTCGGTCACCGCGGGCATCTCGCTCATCTCGATCGCGGCGGGCACCGCGACCGACGTCGCCGGCTTCAGCGCCGGTGCCGCCGCGACGCTCGTCGGCGTCATGGGTCTCTTCAACGGCGTCGGGCGCATCGCCTGGGCCGCCGTGTCGGACAAGATCGGCAAGATGACGGCCTTCGTCGGGATCCTCGCGATCCAGGGCCTGGCGCTCATCGCGATCCCGCACGCCGGCAACGTCGCCATCTTCTACGTCCTCGCCGCGCTCATCTACCTCTGCTACGGCGGCGCCTTCGGGACGATGCCGTCGACCGCCGGCAGCTTCTTCGGCGTGAAGAACGCCGGTGGGATCTACGGCCTCATGCTCATCGGCTGGTCCATCGGCGGCGTCGTCGGCCCGCTGCTCATCTCCGCGCTCGTCGGCGAGGACAAGGCGTACACCGTCGGTTACACGGTCGTCGGCATCATCGCCCTCGTCGGTGCCGCCATCCCCCTCATCACGAAGAAGCCCGCCGGCCGCACCGCCGACGCCTGACCCCCCTCTCCCGTCGCCCGAGTGAGCGCGAATCGCCGCTACGCACCCCGCGTTGCGGCGATTCGCGCTCATTGGGCATGGGGCGGGGCTGGTCACGTGGCGAAGGGGGCATGGCGGTCGAGGCGCGAAGGCCCCCGACTCCTCGCTGGGCGAGGTGCGAGGGCCCCCCGGGCCTGAGCCTCGACACCGCACCCTCCCCCTTCGCCCGGGTGACCCGTAGGGTGCCAGACGTGACTTCGACGCTGGCCCGCACCGCCTACGAGACGCTCGAGCCGTACCACGTCCTGGCGTACTTCAACCCGCATCTCAAGACCGAGTCGGTGCCGCTGCGGCTGTCGCGGGCCGGCATGTACGTCGGGGGGCGGGCGGCGCCGCTGGGCCGGACCTCGGCGGCGACGGTCGCGGCGACCTTCTACAACTTCAACCCCGCGCTCATCACCTTCGGCTGGTCCGAGGCGCTGTCGACCGGTCTCGACGAGACCGACGCCGGACGGACCCGCGCGGTCGACGCCTCGCTGCGCGACGCCCTCGGCGAGCGCGTGTCCGACCCCGAGATCGCCTCCGTCGTCGGCGCGCTGCGGGCGGGCGTCGTCGACGCGCGCTTCGAGGGCCGGCCCCTCGCCGCCGCGTGGGCCGCCCACCCGTGGCCGGACGAGCCGCACCTGCAGCTCTGGCACGCGATCACCGTCGTGCGCGAGCACCGGGGCGACGGGCACATCGCGGCCCTCGTCCTCGCAGACCTCTCCCCCGTCGAGGCCCTCGTGCTGCACGAGGCGCCCCACCCCGACCCGGCGATCCGTCGGCGCACGCTCGGTCGCTCCCTGCTGCTCACGACGCGCGGCTGGGAGGACTCGGACTGGGAGAGCGCGTCGCAGTCGCTGCGCTCGCGCGGGCTGCTCGACGCGGACGGCGCGATGACCGCTGCCGGCGCCGAGCTCTACGACCGGGTCGAGCGCGAGACCGACGCCGCCGCCGCGGGCCTGTGGGCCGGGGTGCCGGAGGCCGAGGAGACGCTGCGGCGGGCACGCCCCTTCGTCAAGGCCGTCATCGACGTCGGGTACCTCCCGGGCACCCGCCCCCGCTCCTGACCCCTGCCCCCCTCAGCAAGCTGCTGCATGCAGCAGCTCGTCATACCCAGCCGCACCTCGTGCTGCTGCTCGCGCGTCGAGGTGCTGCTGGGTCCCCCTTCGCCCCCCGCTGCCTACGAAACCCTGCTGGCTGGGTCTTGACGAGCCAGGACCCTCTCGAGAGGGTCCTGGCTCGTCGAAGGGCTGCTGGCAGGGTTTCGTAGCCCCAGCCGACGAGCGCGAAGGGGTCAGCGCACCCGGAGGGTGATCCCCTCGCCGAGCGAGCCGCCGGGGACGGTGCGGCCGACGACGGGGGCGCCGGGGATCTCGCCGACGACGAGCAGGCCGCCGGAGGTCTGGGCGTCGGCGAGCATGACGAGCTCGTCCTCGCTGACCCCGTCGGCACTGAGGTGGGGGCGCACCCAGTCGAGGTTGCGCCGCGACCCGCCGGGGACGTGCCCGGCGGCGAGCGCCTCACGCGAGCCGCTCACGTACGGCACCGCCGCCGCGTCGATCTCGGCCGCGACGCCGCTCGCGCGGCACAGCTTGTGCAGGTGCCCGAGCAGACCGAAGCCGGTGACATCGGTCGCCGAGCGCACCCCCGCCGCCAGCGCCGCCTCGGACGCCTCGCGGTTGAGGGTCGTCATCACCTCGACCGCCTCGGCGCTCAGCTCGCCGGTCGCCTTGTGCCGGTTGTTGAGGATGCCCAGGCCGAGGGGCTTGGTGAGGCTGATCGGCAGCCCGGGCTGCGCGGCGTCGTTGCGCAGCAGGTGGTCCGGGTCGGCGGTGCCGGTGACGGCCATGCCGTAGATCGGCTCGGGGTTGTCGATGCTGTGCCCGCCGATGACCGGGCAGCCGGCCTGGGTCGCGACGTCGAGACCGCCGCGCAGCACCTCGGTGAGCAGGTCGGTCGGCAGGACGTCGCGCGGCCAGCCGACGAGGTTGATCGCCATGACGGGCGTGCCGCCCATGGCGTAGACGTCGGAGAGCGCGTTCGCCGCGGCGATCCGGCCCCAGTCGTAGGCGTCGTCGACGACGGGGGTGAAGAAGTCAGCGGTGGAGATCGCGGCGAGGCCGTCGGCGACCCGCACGGCGGCCGCGTCGTCGCCGTCGTCGAGACCGACGAGCACCTCGGCGGTCGAGGCGGTGCGCACCCCGCGCAGGCCGGCGACGACCTGCTCGAGCTCACCGGGCGGGATCTTGCACGCGCACCCTCCGCCGTGGGCGTACTGGGTCAGTCGCAGCTGCTCCGCCATGCGCTCACCCTAGGTCGGGCCCTCCGGCGAAGGGGGCGGCGGGCCCCCTTCGCCGGTGGTGGCTGGCGGAGGCGGACGGGAATCGAACCCGCCAGACCGAGATGCTCGGCCTCACCGGTGTTGAAGACCGGGGAGCCCACCAGGTGCCCAGACGCCTCCGCCGCTCACGCTATCGCAGGGGAGTCCTGCCCTGGCCGCGCCCACCACGCCGCCACTAGCCTGCGCAGGGACGAGGGCAGGGAGGCCGGTCATGACGCTCACCGACGGGATGGACGTCGCCCGGGTGCGCCAGGTGGGGGCGCAGCTGAGGGCGACGGAGCAACGGCTCGACGAGGTGTGCCGCACCGGGCGGGCCGGGCTGGCCACGCTCGACGAGGCCTGGCAGGGACCGGATCTCGCGTCCTTCGGCGACCGGTGGTCGGCGGCCGAGCGGGTCGTCCACGCCGCCGCCGACAGGGTGCGGGCGTACGCGGACGAGCTCGAGCGCCAGGCCGACGCCCAGGACTCCGCCTCCGACTCCCCCGGTGGTCGCGGACCGGGCGGACCCGCCGGGCCGGGCGGCCGCGACGGGGGCGCCGGTGGGGCCGACGACGCAGGTGCCGGCGGCAGCACGAAGGAGAAGGACAACCCGAACTTCGACCCCGACGCCGAGGACGCCGTCGACACCGAGATCGAGGGCCCGCTCTTCCGCGACGGGGCGGCGCCGACCGACGTCGAGCAGGGCAGCCTCAACGACTGCTGGTTCATCGCCTCGCTCCAGGCGGTCGCCGCGACCCACCCCGAGGTCCTCGAGCAGGGCGTCGTCGACAACGGCGACGGCACCTACGACGTCACGCTCTACGTCGACGGCGAGCCGGTCGTCTACCGCGTCGACGCGGTCGTGCCGGCCGACGACGGCGACCCGGTCTTCGCCGACAACGCGAGCGCCTCGGACCGCGAGCTGTGGCCGCTGCTCTACGAGAAGGCGATGGCCCAGCACATGGGCGGCGACTGGCGCAACCTCGACTACGACACCGCCGAGCGCGCCCTCGAGGCGATCACCGGCCAGGACGTCGACACCGAGAACACGAGCAGCGGGATCTTCGACTGGAACGCCCCGCCGGACTCCGACGAGATCCGCGAGGTGCTCGACACCGGCGGACAGGTTCTCCTGTCCTCGCACGACGACGTCGGCGGCCGCCCGCTGTACGAGGACGACACGATCGCGACGAACCACCTCTACTGGGTGAGCGGCGTGACCGAGAGCGGGGACCTCGAGCTCACCAACCCCTGGAGCCCCGGAGACGACCCGATCGTGCTCACCTACGAGGAGTTCCAGGACAACTTCGGCCACATCAGCACGAGCCGTCCATGAGGTGCGCGGCGATCGCGACCGGCCTCGCCCTCCTCGTCGGGGCGAGCGCCTGCGGCAGCGGGCCGGACCCCGCGTCCACCAGCACGAGCACCTCGACCCCCAGCGCACCGCAGGAGAGCCCCATGGCCGACGCCATCGTCCTCAAGCAGAACCTCCCGACGAAGGTCGACGGCACCCGCGTCGTCGCCTACAACGTCACCGACGACGGGGCCGGGCTGCAGACCCCCGACGGCCGGGTCTCGGTCGACCTCGACGGCACCGTCGAGCTCGACGGGCGCAGCTACACCGTCGTCGAGACCGTGCCGCACAGCGACGAGCGCGAGGGCACCAAGCCCAACGGGTGGGTCTCCCTCCGGCGGCGGTGAGCCACCCCGCCCGAAGGGGGAGCCCTCGGGCCGCGTCGTAGGGTCGAGACCATGACGCAGGACCCCCGGCGGCGCGTGCCGCGCACCGACGCCGTCCTCGCCGACCCGCGAGTGGTCACCGCGCTGGGCACGCACTCCCGCGAGCGGGTCAAGGCCGCGGTCGTCGCCGCCCAGCAGCGCGCCCGCTCCGGCGAGATCGAGCCCGAGCGCGTCGTCGACGAGACGCTCGCCGGGCTGCCGAGCCGGGCGAGCAGCCTGACCCCCGTGCTCAACGCGACCGGCGTCGTCATCCACACCAACCTCGGCCGCGCGTCCCTCTCCCCCCGCGCGATCGAGGCCGTCGTCGACGCCGCCGGGTACGTCGACGTCGAGATGGATCTCGGGACCGGGCAGCGCTCGCGCCGCGGGGCCCAGGCCCTCGCCGCCCTGCGCTCGGCCGTGCCCGACGCCGGTGACGCGCTCGTCGTCAACAACGGCGCCGCCGCCCTCGTCCTCGCGACGACCGCGCTCGCCGCCGGCCGCGAGGTCGTCGTCAGCCGGGGCGAGATGGTCGAGATCGGCGACGGCTTCCGCCTGCCCGACCTCATCGCGAGCACCGGCGCCCGCCTGCGCGAGGTCGGCACGACGAACCGCACGCACCTGCGCGACTACGTCGACGCCGTCGGACCCGACACGGGCTGCATCCTCAAGGTGCACCCGAGCAACTTCCGCGTCGAGGGCTTCACCCGCTCGGTGCCCGCCGGCGACCTCACCGACCTCGGGGTGCCGGTCGTCGAGGACATCGGCTCCGGCCTGCTCGCCCCCGACGCGGCCCTGCCGGACGAGCCGGACGCGACGACCTCCCTTCGCCGGGGGGCCCATCTCGTGACCGCGAGCGGGGACAAGCTCCTCGGCGGCCCGCAGGCCGGGCTCGTCCTCGGCCGCGCCGACCTCGTCGAGCGGCTGCGTCGTCACCCGCTGGCCCGCGCGGTGCGGGTCGACAAGCTCACCCTCGCCGCGCTCGAGGCGACCCTCACCGGTCCGCCCACCCCGACCGCGCAGGCCCTGCACGCCAGCCCGGACGACCTGCGGGCGCGCACCGAGCGTCTCGCCGAGGCTCTCGGTCGGCAGGTCGTCCCGGTCGACGGGCGGGTCGGCGGTGGCGGCGCTCCCGGGGTGCCGCTCGACGGCCACGCCGTCGAGATCCCCGCGGACCTCGTGCCCGGGCTGCGCCGGCCGAGCGGCGACGTGCCCGCCGTCGTCGCCCGCGTCGACGGCGGCCGCGGCCTCGTCGACCTGCGCTGCATCCCGTCCGAGGCGGACGGGGACCTGCTGCGCGCGCTTCGTCAGGCGCTCGCCGGATGAGGCGCGTCCTCGCGACGGCCGGGCACGTCGACCACGGCAAGTCCACCCTCGTGCGCGCCCTCACCGGGCGTGACCCCGACCGGCTCGCCGAGGAGCGCGAGCGCGGTCTGACCATCGAGCTGGGCTTTGCCTGGACCCGCCTCGGCGACGACGTCGACCTCGCGATCGTCGACGTGCCGGGGCACCGACGCTTCATCGGCACGATGCTCACCGGGCTCGGACCGGCCCCCGCGGTGCTCCTCGTCGTCGCCGCCGACCAGGGCTGGCAGGCGCAGACGAGCGAGCACGTCGCGGCGGTCGCCGCCCTCGGGATCCGCGACCTCCTGCTCGCGGTGACGCGCAGCGACCTCGCCGACCCCGAGCCGGTGCGCACCGAGGCGCTCGTCCGCCTCGCCGAGCTGGGCTGGCCGGACGTGCCCTCGGTCGTCGTGTCGGCGACGACAGGGTTCGGGGTCGAAGACCTGCGGGCCGCCCTGACGACCCTGGTCACCGCGCTCCCCGAGCCCGACCCCGCGGCGCCCGTGCGGCTGTGGGTGGACCGCTCCTTCACCATCGGCGGCGCGGGGACCGTCGTCACCGGCACCCTCGGTCACGGCACGCTCTCCGTCGGCGACCACCTCGAGGTGCACGACCCGGGCACGGGGCGTCATGCCGTGACGGTCCGCGGGCTGCACAGCGAGGACACCCGGCACGAGAGCCTCACCGGGATCACCCGGGCGGCGGTCAACCTGCGCCGAGTCGACGTCGACGCCGTGGGACGCGGGGCGGTCGTCGTCACGCCGGACGCCTTCGTCCTCTCGCGCACCGTCGACGTGGCCGTCGAGTCCGCGGACCTGCCCGAGCAGCTCACCGTGCACGTCGGTACCGCCGACCACGAAGGGGTGGTGCGCCCCCTGGGACCTGAGCACGCCCGCGTGCGCGTCGAGACCGCGCTCCCGTGGCGCGTGGGCGACCGCCTCGTCCTGCGGGACCCGGGCAGCCGCCGGACGTGGGGCGCGCAGGTGCGCGACGTCGACCCGCTCTCCCTGCGTCGCCGCGGCGCGGCCGTGGCCCGGGGCGAGGCGCTCTCGATCACGGACCCCCGGGCGCTGCGTCTCGCCGAGCGCCGCGTGCAGCGCGCCGACCACCTGGGTCGCCTCGGGCTGGGCACCGCCGGCGCCGACGAGGTCCACGTCGGCGACCACGTCGTCGACCCGGCCGCCTGGGCCGGGTGGCGAGCCGAGGCTCCCCGCCTCGTCGACGCGCTGCGCGACCGCGACCCGCTGAGCGCCGGCCTGCCGGTGGCCGAGCTCGCCCACCGCCTGCGCCTGCCCGCCGACGCCGACACCCTCGTCGCCGCCGTCGCCGCGGCTGCCGGTCTGGAGGTCACGGAGGGCCGCGTCCACCGGGCGGGGCCCGCCGGGCTCGGTCCGGCCGAGGCGGGGGTCGCGGAGGTCGAGCGGAGGCTGAGGGAGTCCCCCTTCGCCGCCCCGGAGCGCGACGACCTCGCCGCGCTCGGGCTCGGTGCGCGCGAGCTGGCCGCCGCCGCCCGGCTCGGGCGGCTGCTCCGCCTGCCCGACGACGTCGTCCTCCTGCCCGACGGACCGGCCCGCGCGATGCGCGAGCTCGCCGGGCTGGGCGGTCCCTTCACCCTCAGCGAGGCGCGGCAGGCGCTCGGCACGACCCGCCGCATCGCCGTGCCGCTCCTCGAGCACCTCGACGCGAAAGGGTGGACCCGCCGCCTCGACTCCCGACTGCGCGAGGTCGCCCGCTAGGCGACCCGCCCGGATCTTTGCATCCGCACGAGCTGCAACCCGCGCCGGCGCCAGCTTCTCGGGACAGAAGCACGGGATCTTGGCAGCCGCGCGGGTTGTAACCCGCGCTGGTGCGGACTTCTCGAGCTAGAGCGGGGGACGCCGCATCGCACGGCCGGTCATGACGTCGCGCAGGGCGAAGGTCGGGGCCGTGCCGACGCAGGCCCCGTGCTCCACCTGCGGAGGTGCGACACCGGCCACGACCTCGGCCTCGACCGGCACGGCGAGCGCCGAGACGGCCCGCGCGTAGGCGGCGTGGCCCGCCGCCGTCGGGTGGTAGGACTCCTGCGTCGGCCACGACAGCCCGTGGACCCACGGGTCCGGGTCGCAGATCTGGTGGCCGTCGAAGGGGGCGCGGACGTCCACCCCTTCGCAGCCCTCGTCGGAGGCGACGCCGAGGATCGTCTCGGCGAGCCGGTCGGCCGCGTCGCCGAGGCGACGCATCTCGTGCACGGACACCGAGGTGATCCACGAGCAGTCCGAGACGCCGTTGAAGAGGTGCGGGTAGCCGGTGACGACGACGCGGGCGTCGGGGGCGCGCCCCCGGACCGCACGGAGCACCTCGCGCAGACGGCCGGGGAGCACCCCCGAGATCACCCCGAGCGCGTCGTCGATCGCGCCGTCGGAGCTGCCCGCCCAACCGGGCCGCGCGACCGAGAGCAGCACCGGCACGAAGCCCGCGTCGTTCCCGCCCACGGTCACCGTGACGAGCTGCGTCTGCGCCCCGACGGCGCCGACCTGGTCCCGCAGGACGTCGGCGCAGGTCGCGCCGAGCACTGCCTGGTAGGCGATGTCGAGACCGGTCGCGCGGGCGACCGCGAGCGGGTACCCGGCGTCGGTGCGGTACGGCCCCGGCTCGCGACGACCGGCCCCGACGCCTGCGGCGTAGGAGTCGCCGAGCGCGACGTAGGCCCGGCTCACACCCCGGCGACCCCGCGCTCGAAGGGGGAGACGTCGACGACCGTGCTCACCGGCAGCGGGCCGCCGTAGACGTGCGGGAAGAGGTCGGCGCCCGGGGCCGGGCGCTCGCGGCGCACCGTCAGGCCCGCGGCGGTGAGGGCCTGCTCGGAGATCGACAGCACGACCAGCGGTGCGTCGACATCGGCGTAGTACCGCTGCGCCACCCCGTCGAGCTGGGCGCG
Organism: Janibacter melonis; assembly: GCF_003721155.3. Taxonomy (NCBI): domain Bacteria; kingdom Bacillati; phylum Actinomycetota; class Actinomycetes; order Micrococcales; family Intrasporangiaceae; genus Janibacter; species Janibacter melonis. The sequence continues at coordinate 2,263,586 of NZ_CP044548.2, forward strand.
GTCCTCGCACGCGTGGAGGTAGCCCTCCTCCTCGATGCTCACGCCGAGCGTCGACGTGCCGTACGAGCCCTCCGCCGTCGCCTGCTCCCACTCCGAGGCCAGCGCGAGGTGGAGGATCGTGCCGCTCACGCCGCCGCCCGGATGTCCGCGAGGACCCGCAGCGTGCGCTCGCGGGCGTCGCGCCCCGGCGCGACGTTGGCGACGATGAGCTCGTCGGCGTCGGCGGTCCGCTGGAAGTCGGCGAGCCCGGCGGCGACGGCCTCGCGGTCGCCGTGGACCGTGTACGTCGCCATGTGCAGCGCCTGCTGGCCCACGGGGGTGTCCATGAGCTCGGCGACCATGTCGTCGTCGATGTCGACCCCGGCGAGCTGCGGCATCCGACCGGCGAGCGAGCGCACCCGCGAGGAGAGCACCTGGGCGCGCAGCTCGTCGGCCTCCTGCGTGCTGTCGGCGGCGACGACGTTGAGCGCGGCGATGACGTAGGGCTCGGCGAGCTGCTCGGAGGGGCGGAAGCCGTCGCGGTAGGCGGCGACAGCCGCCTGCAGCGCGTCCGGCGCGAAGTGGGAGGCGAAGGCGTACGGCAGGCCGAGCTGCGCGGCGAGCTGGGCCCCGAAGAGCGAGGAGCCGAGGATGTAGAGCGGGACCTTCGTGCCCTCGCCGGGGTAGGCGTGGATGCTCTCGATGCGGGTCTGCTCGGAGAGGTAGCCCTGCAGCTCGAGGACGTCCTGGGGGAACTGGTCGGACGCGACCGGCGAGCGGCGCATCGCGCGCATCGTCACCTGGTCGGTGCCGGGGGCTCGGCCCAGCCCGAGGTCGATCCGGTCGCCGTGCAGCTCGGCGAGCGTGCCGAAGTCCTCGGCGACGGTGAGGGGGGCGTGGTTGGGGAGCATGATCCCGCCGGAGCCGACGCGGATCCGCTCGGTGCGGGCCGCGACGTGGGCGATGAGCACCGCGGTCGCGGACGAGCTGATCGAGCGCATGTTGTGGTGCTCGGCGAACCACAGCCGCTCGAAGACCCCCAGCTCGTCGGCCACCTGCGCGAGGTGGACGCTGTCGGCGAGCGCCTCGCTGATCGGCTGGCCGGAGCGCACCATGGCGAGGTCGAGCAGGGAGAGGCGAAGGGGGCGGGTCGGGTTCGAGGCAGTCACCTGGGTGCCAACCTCAGTCACCGACCGTCTTCTTCCCGCGACCGACGATCTTCTTGTCCGGGGCGTGGACGACATCCGTGTCTTTGCCCTCGTAGTCGAACTGGTCGAGGAAGAAGCGCAGCGCGTTGACCCGGGCCCGCTTCTTGTCGTTGGAGCGCACCGTCGTCCACCGCGCGTGCTTGGTGTCGGTCCGCTCGAACATCTCCTCCTTCGCCGCGGTGTAGGCCTCCCACTTGTCGAGGGACTCGAGGTCCATCGGCGAGAGCTTCCACCGGCGCACCGGGTCGAGCTGGCGGATCGCGAAGCGGGTGCGCTGCTCCTGCTGGGTGACGGAGAACCACAGCTTCGTCACGTGGACCCCGGACTCGCTGAGCAGCCTCTCGAGCTTGGGGGCCTGGTCCATGAAGACCTCGTACTCCTCGTCGCTGCAGAAGCCCATGACCCGCTCGACGCCGGCGCGGTTGTACCAGGACCGGTCGAAGAGGACGATCTCGCCGTCGGTCGGCAGGTGCTGGACGTAGCGCTGGAAGTACCACTGCCCGGCCTCGCGGTCGGTCGGCTTGTTGAGCGCGACGACGCGGGCACCGCGCGGGTTGAGGTGCTCGGTGAAGCGCTTGATCGTCCCGCCCTTGCCGGCCGCGTCGCGGCCCTCGAAGAGCACGACGAACTTGCGCCGCTCGTCCTGCGCCCAGTACTGGAACTTCAGCAGCTCGACCTGGAGGCGGTACTTCTCCTCGTCGTACTCCTCGCGCGGCATCAGCTCGTCGTAGGGGTAGCCCTCCTTCCACGTCTCGACGGCCTTGCCGTCGGGCATGAGGAGCACGGGGTCCTCCTGCTTGCTGCCGCCGACCGTGTACCCCTTCGCCTGCAGGTCGTCGATGAACTCGCGTAGGCCCATCTTCTGCGTCATGGACCGATCCAATCACCGGGAGACGGCGCGCAGGTGACGACGGGCCCCCGTGACAGCCGTCATGGGCAGGTCCGGCCCGCTGTCATGGGCGAAGGGGGAGCCTCCGCGGCACCGTAGGACACATGGATCGCCGCGTGCTCGTCTTCGTCGCCCTCGCCGTCACGATGCTCTACGGGGTCACCGTCGGGCTGTCCGACGCCCGGGACGTCGTCGCCCCCGTCGGCGGGGTCGTCGTCGCCCTGTCGTGGATCGCGGTGGGGATGTTCGGACGCACCTCGAGGGACTGAGCGAAGGGGGTCCCCCCCTTCGCCCGGTCCTCCAGGGCGGGTCTCATGGTGCTCTCAGGTGGCCCGTGCACGATGATGGGGCCAGTCCTGCCCCGTCTGCCGCTGAGGAACGATGAGCAAGAAGAACACGACGACGACCAACGCCCGCCAGGAGCGTCTCGAGGCCGCCCGCAAGGAGCAGCAGGCCGCCGAGCGCCGACGCAACGGCATCCTCTACGGCGCCGCGGGCCTGGCCGTCGCGCTCATCGCCGGAGCGGTCTTCTGGGCGATCAGCAACGACGAGGGGCGCAAGATCGCCGCGGCCGACGAGATCGAGGGCGTCGAGACCTACGACTACCCGGGCGGCAACCACGTCGAGGGGACGGTCGACTACAAGGAGACCCCGCCCGTCGGCGGCGAGCACAACCAGCGCTGGCTCAACTGCGGGGTCTACGACAAGCCGGTGCCGAACGAGAACGCCGTGCACTCCCTCGAGCACGGCGCGGTGTGGATCACCTACCAGCCCGACCTCGCGGAGGACCAGGTCGACAAGCTCGTCGACATGACCCCGAAGACCTACGGGCTCATCTCCCCCTTCGAGGGCATGGACTCGCCGATCACCATCTCCGCGTGGGGCACCCAGCTCAAGGTCGACTCCGCGGACGACCCGCGCCTCGAGCCCTTCATCAAGAAGTACCGCCAGGGCCCGCAGACGCCGGAGCCCGGCGCCGCCTGCACCGGCGGCGTCGGCGCCTGATGTCGCCGAGGGCCATCGTCGCGGCCCTGGTCGCTCTCGCGATCGGGGTCGCGGCCGGGGTCTTCGTCGGCCGCTCGACGAGCGGTGACGCCCCGGGGGACCTGAGCATCGACGCGGGCTTCGCCCGTGACATGCAGACCCACCACGACCAGGCCGTGGAGATGTCCTTCATCGTCCGTGACCGCACGGACGACGAGTCCGTGCGGTCGCTGGCCTACGACATCGCGCGCACCCAGTCGCACCAGTCCGGCCAGATGGCGGGGTGGCTCTCTGCCTGGGGCCTGTCGCCGACGAGCTCGCAGCCGGTCATGGGCTGGATGGACGACAGCCACGACCACACGATGCCTGCGACGCAGGACGGTGCGCTCATGCCCGGCATGGCCGTGCAGAGCGAGCTCGACCGGCTCGGCCGCCTGTCCGGCAAGGAGGCGGAGGTCTACTACCTCCAGCTGATGATCCGCCACCACGAGGGCGGGGTGCCCATGGCCCAGGCCGCCGTCGACGGCGCCTCCCAGCCCGAGGTCCGCCGCCTCGCGCAGTCGATCATCAACAGCCAGACCCTCGAGACCGAGACGATGACCCAGATGCTCCAGGAGCGCGGGGCCGAGCCCCTGTCCTCGTAGACCCGTCGCTGGTCGAGGTGCGAGGGCGCGCAGCGCCCGCGTCGCTTCGCTGGTCGAGGTGCGAGGGCCCGCCAGGGCCCGAGCCTCGAGACCACCCGCCGTCCACACCGCCCCCGCGCGATGTCCGTCCTCCTGGCTAGGTTGCTCTCGTGACCCTGCACCTCCACCGGGCGGTCCGCACCGCCGAGCTCGCCGACGACCTCGGCGCGCTCCTCGCGGACCCGCTGCCCGACCCCTTCGCCGAGGAGGTGGTCGTCGTGCCCGAGCACGGCGTCGAGCGGTGGCTGGCGCAGCGGCTCTCGCACCGCCTCGGCGCGGGCGAGGCGGGCTCCGACGGCGTGTGCGCGGGCGTGCGCTTCGTGCGGCCGGCCTCCCTCGTCACCCTGCTCACCGGGCGCGAGCTCGACGACCCCTGGCTGCCCGCCCACCTCGTGTGGCCGCTCCTCGCGAGCATCGACGCCGCGCTCGACGAGCCGTGGGCGGCGGCGCTGGCCCGTCACCTCGGCCACGGCCAGGACGAGGACGACGTGCGCCGCGGTCGGCGCTACGGCCTGGCCCTGCGCCTGGCCCGCCTCCTCCACCGCTACGGGGTCCAGCGCCCGGCCGTGCTCACCGCGTGGCGCGAGGGGCGTGACGAGGACGGCGCCGGCCAGCCGTTGCCCGACGACCTGCGCTGGCAGCCCGAGCTCTACCGCCGGCTCCTCGACGTCGTCACCGAGCCGCCGCCGGACGTGCGTCACGCGCAGACCCTGAAGCGGCTGGGTGACGACCCCGGGTCCCTCGACCTGCCCGACCGGCTCTCGCTCTTCGGCCACACCCGCCTCGCGGTGACCGAGGTCGAGCTGCTCCGCGCGCTCGCCACCCACCGCGAGGTGCACGTGTGGCTCCCGCAGCCCTCCCCCACCGCCTGGTCGGCGACGGCGGCCGCCCTCGCCGGGGCCGGCGTCGTGCCCCGCGCGCAGGACGACCCCGAGCTGCTCCCCGCCCACCCGCTGCTCGCCTCGCTGGGCCGCGACAGCCGCGAGCTCGTCCGGGTGCTGCGGCCCGGCGTCGACGACGTCGACCACGACGGCGGTGCCGGGCCTGCACCGACCGGTACCGTCCTCGGCTGGCTGCAGTCCGACATCGCCGCCGACCACGTGCCGGGCGCGCCGGAGCGGGCCGCCCGTGTCCCCGCCCCCGACGACCGCAGCCTGTCCATCCACGCCTGCCACGGCCCGACGCGCCAGGTCGAGGTGCTGCGCGAGGTACTCGTCGGGCTGCTCGAGGACGACCCGAGCCTCGAGCCGCGCGACGTGCTCGTCATGTGCCCCGACGTCGAGGTCTACGCCCCTCTCGTCGGGGCGGCCTTCGGGCTGGGCGACCACGGCACCGAGGCCGAAGGGGTGGACGCGCACCCCGCGCACGGCATGCGCGTCTCGCTCGCCGACCGCTCGCTCGCGGCGACCAACCCCCTCCTCGAGGTCGCCGAGCGGCTCGTCGCCCTCGTCGGTGGCCGGGCCAGCGCCAGCGAGGTCCTCGACATCATCTCCAGCGCACCCGTGCGCGCCCGCTTCCGCCTCGACGACGAGGACCTCGAGACCCTCACCTCGTGGGTCGGCGCCACCGGGGTGCGGTGGGGCTTCGACGCGGCGGGCCGCTCCCCCTTCGCCCTGTCCGCGGAGCGGCAGAACACGTGGGACTTCGGGCTCGACCGGCTGCTCGCCGGGGTCGCCGTCTCCGCCGACGGGCCGCTGTCGATCGGCGGGCACACCCTGCCCTACGACGACGTCGGCAGCGGCAGCATCGAGCTCGCCGGCACCCTCGCCGAGGTCGTCGACCGGCTCCGTGCCGCGACCGAGGCGCTCGGCGTCGCCCGGTCGGCCTCGCAGTGGACCGACGCCCTGCGCGAGGCCGTCCTCGACCTCACCGACGTGCCGACGACCGACGCCTGGCAGGTCGGTGAGCTCGAGCGGGTGCTCGCCGAGGCGTCGCGCCACGCCCCCGAGGACCTGCCCCTGCGCATCGCCGACGTGCGCGTCCTGCTCGCGGACGCCCTCGCGGGCCGCCCGGGACGCGCGAGCTTCCGCACCGGCGGGATCACCGTGTGCACGATGGTGCCGATGCGCTCCGTCCCGCACCGCGTCATCTGCCTCGTCGGGCTCGACGACGACACCTTCCCCCGGCAGCAGGCCGTCGACGGCGACGACGTGCTCGCCCGCACCCCGATGACCGGTGAGCGCGACGCGCGCAGCGAGGACCGCCAGCTGCTCCTCGATGCCGTCATGGCCGCGCAGGAGCGTCTCGTCATCACGTACACGGGCGCCGACGAGCGCAGCGGGGAGCGGCGCCCGCCCGCGGTGCCGCTCGGCGAGCTCATCGACGCGGCGGCCGACACCGTGGCCCCGGTCGAGCGAGATGCCGGCGCCGAGCACGACCCCGAGGGGGCTGCCGTCGCGGCGTCGAGCGCGGTCGGCGAGGTCCGCCACCCGCTGCAGCCCTTCGACCCGCGCAACTTCGAGCCCGGTGCGCTCACCGTCACCGGCTCCTTCTCCTTCGACCAGGCCGCGCTCGGCGGCGCCCGGGCCATGCTCGGCCCGCGCCCCGAGCCGCCACCCCTGCTGGACGGTCCCCTGCCGGCCGAGGCGCTGAGCGAGATCTCGCTGGCCCAGCTCGTCTCCTTCGTCCACTCGCCCGCACGCACCTTCGTCCACGACCGCCTCGGCGTCGCCACGAGCTGGGAGGTCGACGAGGTGAGCGATCGCATCCCCGTCGACCTCGACAACCTCGAGCGCTGGTCGATCGGCGACCGCGGCGTCCGTGAGCGCCTCGCGGGGCGCACCGCCGAGGAGGTGTGGACCGCCGAGCTGCTCCGTGGCGAGCTGCCCCCGAGCGGTCTGGCGCGCCACGCCCTCGGGGCGATCTGCCAGCGGGCCGAGGGGCTCGTCGCGAGCGTGGAGCAGCTGCGGGGCACCCAGCCGGGCCGTACCGTCCACGTCGACATCTCGCTGCCCGGCGGTCGCCGGGTCACGGGTGCGGTCGACTCCGTGCACGGCGACCGGCTCGTCGCCGCCGGCTACAGCGGCATCGGCGCGAAGCAGCTGCTCGGGGCCTGGGTGCACCTGCTCGCCCTCACCGCCGGCCACCCCGACGGCGGCTGGCAGGCGAGCCTGCTCGGCACGAGGCCCCGTGGCACCGACACCCGCGAGATCGGACGACTGGAGCCGCAGCTGGCCCTCGCCCGTCTCGGCGACCTCGTCGAGCTCTACCTCCTCGGTCGCACCGCGCCCCTGCCGCTGCCACCGAAGACCGGGTACGTCTACGCCCAGGCCGTCCATCACGACCCGCGGCGCGCACGGGCGGCCCGGCAGGCGGCGAAGGGCGAGTGGGAGCCCGGCGACCGCGGCTTCAGCGCCGAGCGCGACGACCGCTGGTGGCGCCTCGCGATCGGCGCCGGCTCGAGCATCGACGACCTTCTCGTCCCCGTGGCCGGGCCCGGCACCGACCTCGCCGCGCTGGCGAGCCGGCTGTGGGACCCGCTGCTCGACAACCTCGGAGGTGGACGATGAGCGAGCCGGCCCTCGCATCTCAAGACGACGCCCTTCGAGGCTCCTCCGTCGCACCTCAGGACGACGCCTCCGTCGCACCTCAGGACAGCGCCTTCGACGTCGTGGGCGACCTCCCCGGGCCCGGCGACACCGTGCTGCTCGAGGCGAGCGCGGGCACGGGCAAGACGTGGACCATCGGCGCGCTCGTCGCCCGCTACGTCGCCGAGGGCCTGCCGCTGGAGTCCCTGCTCGTCATCACCTTCGGCCGGGCCGCCAGCCAGGAGATGCGCGAGCGGGTGCGCGAGCACCTGCGTCTCGTCCACCGCGGCCTGGTCGACCCGCAGACCGCGGACGGCGACCCCGTCGTCGCGCTGCTGCGCTCGGGCGCTCCCGACGAGGTCGCCCTGCGCGAGCGCCGGCTGCGAGAGGCGCTCACCCACTTCGACGGCGCGACCATCGCGACGACACACCAGTTCTGCCAGCTCGTGCTGCGCGGCCTCGGCGTGGCCGGTGACACCGACCCCCGGGCGCGGCTCGTCGAGGACCTCACCGACCTGCGCGACGAGGTGGTCGACGACCTCTACCTGCGCGGATTCGCGGCGAGCGAGGGCCCGCCCGCCTTCTCCCGCGAGGAGGCCGGGGCCATCGCGCGGGTCGTCGTCGAGCACCCGCACTCGGCGATCAGCCCGCACGAGCTGCCCGGTGCGACCGTCGCGGCCCGCAAGCTGCGCTTCGCCCATCTCGTCCGCGACGAGATGTCCCGACGCAAGCGGCGACTGGGCGTGCTGAGCTTCGACGACCTGCTGAGCGAGCTCGCCGACGCCCTCGCCGACGACACGAGCCCGGCCCGGCAGCGCATGCGCGACCGGTGGCAGGTCGTGCTCGTCGACGAGTTCCAGGACACCGACCCGGTGCAGTGGCAGGTCCTCGAGCGGGCCTTCGCCGGGCACAGCGCGCTCGTGCTCATCGGCGACCCGAAGCAGGCGATCTACGGCTTCCGCGGCGGCGACGTCCACACCTATCTCGCCGCGGCGGCCACCGCCACGCGCCGGCACACCCTCGTGCGCAACCACCGCTCCGACCCTGCCCTCGTCGGTGCCCTGACGACGATGATGCGCGGCGCCCGGCTCGGGTCTCCCGAGATCGTCGTCCACCCCGTCGAGCCGGCGAAGGGGGAGTCCCGCCTCGCCCTGCCCGGCGCCGACGAGGACCCCCTCCTCTCCCCCGTCCGGCTGCGCGCCGTGCCCACCGCCCTCGTCGCCGGCGACGACGGCAAGGTGAGCATCGGCTCGGTGCGCCCCGTCGTGGCCCGCGACTGCGCCGCCGAGGTGGCGCGGCTGCTCGCCTCCGGCATGACCTTCGAGGGGCGTCCGCTGCGCGCCGGCGACATCGCCGTGCTCGCCCACAAGCGCGACTCGCTCGAGCAGGTGCGGGGGGCCCTGCACGACATCGGCGTCGCCTCGGTCGTCGTCTCCTCCGAGTCGATCTTCGCCACCCCGGCCGCGGACGACTGGCTCACCCTGCTCGAGGCGATGGCGCAGTCGCACCGCGCCGACCGGGTCCGCGCCGCGGCCCTGACGACCTTCGTCGGGCACCGGGCGGCCGATCTCGACGCCGGCGGAGACGACCTCGTCGACGAGGTCGCCCGGGTGCTGCGCACGTGGTCCGAGGTCCTCGGCCGGCGTGGGGTCGCGGCCGTGCTCGCCGCGGCGACGACGGGAGGTCTGGAGAGCCGTGCGCTGGGCCTCGAGGGTGGCGAGCGCCGCCTCACCGACCTGCGCCACCTCGGCGAGGTCCTCCACGAGCGCGCCGTCGTCGAGGGCGACGGTCTCGCCGCGCTCACGACCTGGCTGCGCGAGCGCATGCAGGCGGTGCGGCAGGAGGAGCGCACCCGCCGGCTCGACAGCGACGCCGACGCGGTCGCCCTGGCGACGATCCACGCGAGCAAGGGGCTGCAGTACCCCGTCGTCCTGCTCCCCTTCGTCGCCGACCGCTTCGTCACCCGCGCCAACCGGCTCACCCATCTGCGCTTCCACGACGACGAGGGCCGGCGCTGCCTCGACATCGGCATCACCGAGGACCCCGACCGCGGCGAGCGGGTCACCCGCCACCAGGACGAGGAGGACGGCGAGGCGCTGCGCATGCTCTACGTCGCCCTCACCCGGGCGCAGAGCCAGGTCGTCACGTGGTGGTTCCCCTCGGGGATGAACACCCCGCCCTCGGCGCTGCACCGCATGCTCTTCGGGCGCGAGCCCGGTCAGGGCCAGCTCCCGCCCCGGGTCGCCGTGCCCTCCGACGTCGAGGCCGCGGGCCGCCTGCGCGCGTGGGAGCGCGAGGGCGCCTTCGCCCTCGAGGTCGTCGACGAGGTGGTCGTGCAGCGCGCCGACCCCGAGGCCGTCGGTCGTGAGCTCACGGCCCGCACGTGGTCTCGCGTCGTCGACGACGGGTGGATGCGCACCTCCTACACCCGGCTCACCCGGCCCCTGGAGTCCGGCACCGTCGGCGTGCCGACCCCGTCGGCCCCGGACGACCTCGTCGGCAGCGAGCCCGAGCACGGACCGCGCGAGGGCGAGGACGAGGTCGGCCCGCTCGCCCGCCCGGGTGACGGAGACGGCGGCCGGCCCTCGACCCACGCCGTGCTGCCGTCGCCGATGGCCGACCTGCCGGTCGGCGCGACCTTCGGCAACCTCGTGCACGCGGTGCTCGAGGAGGCCGACCCCCAGGCGCCCGACCTGCACGCCGAGCTGCTCGCTCACGTCGAGCACCAGGCGGGGCGGTGGCCCGTCGCCGGGCTCGAGCGACCCGCTCTCGCCGAGGCCATCGAGCTCGTCTGCGAGACCCCCCTCGGGCCCCTCCTGCCCGGGGCGACCCTGCGGTCGGTCGGGCGCGACCGGTTGTGCGAGATGGACTTCGAGCTGCCGCTCGCGTCGGGCGACGCCGCTCATGCCGGCGACGGGGTGCTCCTCGGCGAGCTCTCGCGCCTGCTGCGCCACCACCTGCCGGAGGGCGATCCCGTGCGTGGTCTCGCCGAGACCCTCGACGACCCCGCGGTCGGCGACCAGCCGCTGCGCGGGTACCTCACCGGGTCGGTAGACGTCGTGCTGCGCCACGAGGGTCGATACGTCGTCGTCGACTACAAGACGAACTGGCTGGGCGCCGTCGACGAGCCGCTCACCACCGACCACTACGGCCCGATGGCCCTGCACGAGGCGATGGGTCACAGCTCCTACCCGCTGCAGGCACTCCTCTACGCCGTCGTCCTCCACCGCTTCCTGCGCTGGCGCCTGCCCGGCTACGACCCCACGACGCACCTCGGTGGTGTCCTCTACCTCTACGTGCGTGGCATGGCGGGGCCGTCGACACCGGTCGTCGGCGGTCATCCGACCGGGGTCTTCTCGTGGCTGCCGCCGGTCGCGCTCGTCGAGGCGGTCTCCGAGCTGCTCGACGGGAGGGCGCCATGAGCACCGAGCACCCCACGGCCGACGCCCCGCTGGCGGCCGCGACCCCCTTCGTCCCGACCGGCCCGCACGACCGCCGGCTCGCGGCGCGCGCCACCGGTGTGCTCGGCGACGCCAACCGGACGGGATGGGTCGAGTCGCCCGACGTGCACGTCGCGACCCGGCTCGCCGGGCTCGTCGGCGGTGATGACGACGCGGTCCTGCTCGCGCTGGCGCTCACCGTGCGTGCCGTGCGTGAGGGGTCGAGCTGTCTCGACGTCGCCGCCCTGCACGACGCCATCGCGGCACCTCCGGCCGACGACGTCGAGGACCCCGAGCGGTCCGCGGCCGTGCGCGCCGTGCTGCCGGCCACCCCGCGTGACTGGCTCGACGCGGTCGCCTCGAGCCGGTGCGCCGAGGCCGGCGTCGTCCACGTCGACCACGACCTCGTCTACCTCGACCGCTACCACCGCGAGGAGGTGCAGGTCGCCGACGCCCTCGCCCGTCGGGCCGAGCTGCCGCCTGTCGAGGTCGACGTGCCTCGGCTCGAGGCGGGGCTGACCCGCGTCTTCGTCGGCGAGACCTGGCAGGAGCAGCGCGACGCGGTCCGGGCGGCCGCCGCGCGGCGCACGAGCATCCTCGTCGGCGGTCCGGGGACCGGCAAGACCTCGACCGTCGCGGGTCTGCTCGCGCTCCTCGTCGAGCAGAGCGAAGGGGTGACCCGTCGCCCGACGATCGCCCTCGCGGCACCGACCGGCAAGGCTGCCGCCCGGCTGCGCGAGTCCGTCCTCGAGTCCGTCGCCGGATTCGAGGAGGCCGACCGCGACCGGGTCGGGACGGTCGAGGCGGTGACCCTGCACCGTCTCCTGGGCTGGCGCCGCGACAGCAGCACGCGATTCCTGCGCGACCGCACCAACCCCCTGCCGCACGACGTCGTCGTCGTCGACGAGGCCTCGATGCTGTCGCTGACGATGACCGCCCGGCTGCTCGACGCCCTGCGCCCGAGCGCGCGTCTCGTGCTCGTCGGCGACCCCGACCAGCTGGCCTCCGTCGAGGCGGGTGCCGTCCTGGCCGATCTCGTCGCCGGCTACGAGGAGCACCCGGCGAGCCCGGTGACCCGGCTGCTCACCTCGCGCCGTTTCGGCAGCCGGATCGGACGCCTGGCCGCCGCGGTGCGCGACGCCGATGCCGACGAGGTGATGCACCTCCTGCGCACGGCGGCGGGACCCGAGAGCGAGGACGACAGCGTCGACTTCGTCGAGGTGGACGACCCCACCGGCGCGGAGGAGGCACTGCGCGGGCATCTCCTCGGCCGAGCCGAGCGGCTGCGCTCGCTCGCGCTCCGCGGCGACCCCGGGGCGGCGCTCGCGGCGGTCGACGAGCACCGCCTGCTCTGCGCCCACCGCGACGGCCCGTGGGGCGTGTCGTCGTGGAACGCCCGGGTCGAGCGCTGGCTGAGCGAGGCGACCGGGCACCATGCCCGGCAGTACGCGGGTCGCCCCCTGCTCGTCACGGCGAACGACTACCGGCTGGGCCTGTCCAACGGCGACACCGGTGTCGTCGTGCTCGGCCCGGCCCACCGCCTGGTCGCCGCCTTCGGCGACCCCGACGACCCCACGCTCTACGGCGCGAGCACGCTCGCCGACGCCGAGACCGCGCACGCGATGACGATCCACAAGAGCCAGGGCAGCCAGGCCGCGCACGTCAGCGTGCTGCTGCCCGACGCGGACTCCCGCCTGCTCACCCGCGAGCTGCTCTACACCGCCATCACCCGGGCACAGAGCCGGGTGACCGTCGTCGGCTCCGAGGAGTCGATCCGCGCCGCGGTGCCACGACGCACGGCGCGGGCGTCGGGGCTGCGCCACCGCATCGCCCGTCGCTGAGGACCACGACCCGCCGGACGCGCTGCACGGGGCTGCCGTCCGGAGGAGGAGACGGCAGCCCCGTGCGGGGGTGGTGCGACGAGCAGGCTGACCAGGCCGCTCGCTCGGGCGCGGTGTCAGCCCGGATAGACCGACTGCACCCCGGCGCGGTCGGTGGAGGTCATGCTGAGGTCGGCCGAGGAGCCGTTGCACTGGGGGTAGTGCATGATCGACGCCGAGTCGTACGGGGTCAGCGGACGCCAGCTCGAGTCCTCGAAGCAGGTGCCGGCCTCGGGCCGGGTGTGCTCGTGCCGGAAGCCCAGGGCGTGGCCCAGCTCGTGGGCGACGATGTTCGAGGGCGACCAGCCGCCGGCGGAGAAGAACTGGTCGGTGTTGATGAGCACGTTGCGCTGCGACTTGCTCGTGCTGGGGAAGAAGGCGCGCGCGATGTAGCTCGCGCCCGTGACCGGCTCGACGGAGAAGGTGACGTTGCTGTTGCTCGTCGTGCACCGGGAGTCCTGGGCGCTGACGTAGGTGAAGTCGATGCCCGAGGTGGCCGACTCCCACTGGTTGCCACCGCTGCTCATCGCCGAGACGACGGCCGCCTTGTTGCTGCCGAAGCGGTCGCTCACGCAGTAGGTGAGGGCCTTGGCCTGGCTGGCGCTCCACACGTCGTCGCGACCGTAGACCGTGTTGACGATGAGCTCGTTCTCCGGCGTGGGCGCTGCGATCTCCTCGTAGAAGGTCTTCAGGGCCTTCTCGCCGCTCAGCGGGATGTCGCCGTTGACGATGTACTGACCATCGGCGTCCTGGTAGGTCGAGCTCTTGAACTCGCCGTAGGACGGGGCGTCCGGGTCCTGGGCGTTGCTGGCCGTGGCACCGGTGATGCCGGCCAGACCGACGACAGCCGCCGCGGACAGCACGCGGGTGGTCATGCTCTTCATGGGAGCTCCTGGGGTGACGTGGACCGAGGCGGCTGATCGCGTCCCGGGTGCCACCGACCGTAGGAAGCGCTTGCTCAGCGGGACTGCCGTGGACCGTAAGATCGCCGCCCGGACTTCACCAAGATCGCCCCATGAGCACCACCGGCACCCCAAGTGGGTAGCGGCCCAGTCAAGGCGGACGAGCACAACCCCCGCTGCCCGACCCGTCCGTCACACCCGACCAGCGAGAGATCCCCGACGGTCGAGGTGCGAAGGCCCGCCAGGGCCTGAGCCTCGAGACCTCGGGGGCGGTGGTCTCGAGGCTCCTTCGTCGCACCTCGACCAGCGAAAGAGCCCCTCCTTCGTCGCCCCTCGGCCCGCCAGGGGCTACTTCGTCATCGCCCGCTTGTACTCGCGGGTGGAGAGGGGCACGAAGATCACGAGGATAATGGCGACCCAGACGAGGGTGTAGATCTCGGCGTTCTCCAGGGCCCAGGTGTACTCGGCCGCGGAGCGCACGGACTCCTCGCTCATCCCGGTGCCGCCGCCACCGAGCGCGCCGAGGTTGCCGAAGTTGTCTCGCGCCGCGTGGGTGAGCGTCGAGACGGGGTTCCACCCGGCGAAGGTGCGCAGCACCGAGGGGAGGTTTTCGCTGGGTACGAAGGTGTTGGCGATGAAGGTCAGCGGGAAGATCACGAGGAAGGAGGCGTTGCCGACGACCTCGGGGGTGCGGACCTTCAGCCCCACCCACGCCATGATCCAGCTCACCGCGTAGGCGAAGAGCAGCAGGATGAGGAAGCCGATCATCGCCCCGACGACGCCGTCGCGCAGCCGCCAGCCGATGAGCAGACCGGTCAGCGCCATGACGACGAGCGAGATGACGTTGTTGACGACGTCGGACAGGGTGCGCCCGACGAGCACCGCACTCGGGTGCATCGGCAGGGTGCGGAATCGGTCGATGACGCCCTTCTGCATGTCCTCGGCCATACCGAAGCCGGTGAACGTGCCGCCGAAGACGACGGTCTGGGCGAAGATGCCCGCCATCATGAACTCGCGGTAGCCGGCCCCGTCGCCCCCGGCGATGCTGCCGAAGACGAAGCCGAAGAGCAGCACGAACATGATCGGCTGCATGGTGGTGAAGACGAGCAGGTCGGGGACCCGCTTGATCTTGATGAGGTTGCGCCTGACGATCGTCAGGGAGTCGCTGACCAGGGCGCTCATGCGGGCTGCTCCTGCGTGGTCTCGTCGGGCTCGGCGCTCTCGGCGCGGTGCCCGGTCAGGGAGAGGAAGGCGTCGTCGAGGGTCGGGCGCCGGATGCCGATGTCCTGCACGGTGACCCCCGCGTCGGACAGCCGCTGCACGGCGTCGACGAGGGCGGTCGTGCCCGTCTGGATGGGCAGGGTGAGGGTCCGTGTGTGCTCGTCGACCGCGGCGTCGCCGATCCCGACCGGGCGCAGCGTCGTCGCGGTCTCGCCCAGCCGGTCACCCTGCTCGATGGTGACGAAGAGACGCTCGCCGCCCACCTGGGCCTTGAGCTCGTCGGAGGTGCCGCGGGCGATGACCTCGCCCTGGTCGATGACGACGATGTCGTGGGCGAGCTGGTCGGCCTCCTCGAGGTACTGCGTCGTGAGCAGCACCGTGGTGCCGGCCGCCACGAGGTCGGTGATGACCTGCCACATGTCGCCGCGGCTGCGTGGGTCGAGCCCGGTCGTGGGCTCGTCGAGGAAGACGACGGGCGGTCGCACAACGAGCGCGCCGGCGAGGTCGAGGCGCCGCCGCATGCCGCCCGAGTAGGTCTTCGCCGGACGGTCCGCGGCGTCGTCGAGGCGGAAGTCCCGCAGCAGCTGCTCCGCCCTCGCCCGCGCCTCGCGCCAGGACAGGTGGTAGAGCCGGCCGATCATCTCGAGGTTCTCCCGGCCCGAGAGGTACTCGTCGACCGAGGCGTACTGCCCAGCGACACCGATCGACTCGCGGACGCCGACGGGGTCGGAGACGACGTCGCGACCGGCGATGGTGGCCCGCCCGGCGTCGGGCGGGATGAGCGTGGAGAGGATGCGGACGGCGGTCGTCTTGCCCGCGCCGTTGGGTCCGAGGACCCCGAGGACCGAGCCCGTCGGTGCCGCCAGGTCGACCCCCCGCAGTGCCTCGACCGTGCCGTAGGTCTTGCGCAGGCCCTCGGCCTGGATGGCGTAGTCAGTCACGACGGCCATGCTAGGGATGGCCGCCGACAGCGACCACCGGGTTTGCGGCGGGCGCGCGCCTACCGCGACCAGACGGGGTCGCCGAGCGAGGGCCGGTGGGGGTCCTCCCCCGTCGCCGCGCCGTCGTGCGCGGGGTCGAAGGGGAGCAGGGAGCGGCTCATCGACTCGCGCACCCCGACGAGGGTGCGCCCGGGCTCGCCGAGCACGTCACGGGCGTCGAGATGGCAGATCATGTCGTGCTCGAGCGAGTGCACGAGCGCCTCGACCGTCTCGGTGGGCACGTCGGTGAGGGCGCCGGCGATCGAGCCCATGAGCCCGGCGGGCATCCACGGCAGGGGCACCTGCACCCGGGTGGCCAAGACGACGTCGGCGTAGACCCGCAGCAGCTCGGGGTAGGTGAGCACGTCGGGGCCGCCGATGTCGAGGTAGCCCCGGGTCCCGGGCGACTCGAGCGCGAGCACGAGGTACTCGACCGTGTCGCTCACCGCGATCGGCTGCACCCGGGTGCCGCGCATCCACACGGGCACCGGGCGCACGAGCGGGATGCGCCGAGAGACCTGGCGCACGACCTCGAAGCTCGACGACCCCGACCCCATGACGATCGCGGCACGCAGCGTCAGGCTGCTCCCCTCGCGCGCGGTGAGCACGTCCTCGACCTCGAGGCGCGAGCGCAGGTGGTCGGAGAGGTGCTCGTCGGGGGTGCCCTGCGGCACCAGCCCGGAGAGGTAGACGAGGTGCTCGACCCCGGCGGCGTCGACCGCGGCGCGCATCGTCTGCGCGGCCTGCCGGTCGCGCGCGACGTAGTCGCGGTCGTCGAGGCCGTGGATGAGGTAGGCGACGGCGTCGACCCCGTCGACGGCGCGTCGGACCTGCCCGGCGTCGAAGACGTCCATCGGCCGCCACTCCACCGCGTCGCGCCAGGGGTACCCGGTGCGCGAGCTGCCGTCGGAGCTCGTCGCGACGACCTCGTGACCGCGGGCGAGCAGGGCGGGGACGAGCCGGGAGCCGACGTACCCGCGGGCCCCCGTGACGAGGACCCTCATCGGCCGCGTCCGAAGCGGCCCAGCACCGAGCGGCCGTACGACGCCACGAGCCCGGGGAGCACCGCGCGCCCGACGTCGAGCGGCTCGTCGTCCGGGCCGCCCTCCTTCGCCGAGGCCGGGCCCGCGAGGCAGTGGACGAAACGCTCGATGAGCGGGTCCGAGGCGCGCTGGGCGATGCCGCCGCCGAGGTTGGTCGGGGCACCGCGCACGTCGAGACTCGTCGTGAGGTCGACGCCCGTGCGGCCGCCCTCCACCTCCGAGAGCTCGAGGTCGATGACGATGTCGGCCTTGCCGAAGCCGTGACGCTCCGCCCCCTTCGCCCGGATCTGCGCGTGGCGGGCCGACTCGTCGGCCTGCGTGAGGGTGCCGTCGCCGTCGTAGGTGAGGGTGACCGGCCCGAGCTTGACCTTGAGGGCGCCGACGAAGTCGTCGCCGGTCACCTCGGTGACCTGCGCCCCGGGGAAGCAGCGCCCGACCCGACGCAGGTCGGTGAAGGCGGCCCAGAGGTGGTCGACGCTCGCGTCGACCTCGTGGTGATGACGTAGCTGCACCCTGGCGACCCTAGCCGCGCTCAGCCGTTAGGTTCGTCGTGTGATCACCGCAGTGCACACCCTCATCTACAGCGACGACGCGGTCGCGACGCGGACCTTCTTCAAGGACGTCCTGGGCCTGCCGCACGTCACCGACGCCGGGTCCTCCGACGACCCCACGGTCGCCGCCGGCGACCCGGCCGGCTGGCTGGTCTTCGACACCGGTCCGAGCGAGCTGGGCGTGCACCCGACGAAGGGGGAGTTCGCCGGCGAGGCCTTCACGGCGCCGCGGCACCACCAGATCAGCCTCATGGTCGACGACATCACCGCGACGGTCGCCGAGCTGCGCGAGCGCGGCGCCGTGTGCGACGGCGAGCCGCGCGACCTCGGCTTCGGCATCGGCATCGAGGTCGACGTGCCGGGCACCGACCCCGTCCTCGTGTACGAGCCCCGCCACGCGACGGCCTACCGCCGCGCGACCGCGGCCCGCCCGACGACGAGCTGACCCGCTCGGGCCCGAGCGGGCTGGTACGGGCCCGATCTGAGTCGGCCCGCCCTCAGCGGTCCCGCGACGTCCCGTCGACGAGCACGCCGTCGGCGCCGGACGCGCCCGGCCAGCAGCTGAAGCCGACCGGCACGGTCTGGCCCTTCTCGACCATCGAGGCGAGGGTGTCGAGGCACTTGCTCACGAGGACGTTCGGGTCCTTCGAGATCGACGCCGACAGCGTCCGGTTGGCCTCGGACTCCGCCTTCGCCGTCTCCTTGCGCTGCTCGGCGATGCGGGTGTTGCCGATCTCGACCTGGTAGGCGTCGATGCGCGACTGCGTCTTCTCGTCGAAGTCGATCTTGGTGATGATCACCGAGTCGATGATGAGCCGGTCGCCGATCGACTCCTCCATGCGCTCCTTGACCTGCCCGGCGAGGTCGTCGAAGTCCTTGGCCTCGGCGCTGTCGGTCGCGTCGCCCGTCGCGGCCGCCTTCGCCTGCGCGAGCGGGTTGTAGTCGGCGAGCGCCTGGTTCATCGCCGCCGCGAGCTCCTGCTCCTGCAGCGCCGGCCCGATGTTCTCGAAGGCCCGGTGCGCCTTGTACAGCTCGGCCGCCGCCTCGGGCTTGATCCGCCAGCGCACGGAGTTCTGCACGTACGCGGTGGACTGGTTCTTCAGCCGGATCTCCGTGCGCTCCTCGCCGAGGTTGTTGTCGATCTGCACGGTCGCGTCCATGAGCGCGATGTCGGTCCACGGCGCCTTGAGGTGCAGCCCGTTGCCGATCGGGGTCCCGGGCTTGCCGAAGGTGATGGGGATGCCGACCTGCTGCGTCGGCACCATCGTCGTCAGCGAGATGGCGAGGACGACGGCGGCGAGCACGGCGCTCGCCCAGCCGACCGGCCGCCCGTAGCGGGTGAGCGACGCCGGGTCGGCGGGCTCCCCCTTCGGCCGTCGTCGGGCGACGGCGAGGGCGACGACCGCGATCACCGCGAGCACCACCGCGAGGACGAAGAGACCCATGACCGCTCCCTGCTGCTGACGACACCCCGATGACGCGGTCATCCTGCCAGGGGCGGGGGGTGGCCTGGCCGCAGGCCGGGCGCTGGGGTTGGATCGGGGCATGAGCGTCGAGCAGAGCCGTGCGTACTGGCAGGACACCTACCTCTTCACGACCCGGACCGAGGTCGTCGCGACCTCGACCGAGCCCGCGGGCATCGCGGTCCGCGAGGGCGTCGTCCACCCGAAGGGGGGCGGCCAGCCCGACGACGTCGTCACCGTCGACGGGTCCCCGGCCTCGGTGAGCAAGGACGCGGACGGCGTGGTGTGGCTGCACCCCGAGTCGGGCGTCGCGCAGGAGGGCAGCGAGGTCGACGTCGCGATCGACCCCGACGTGCGGCGGCGCCACGCCGCGCTGCACTCGGCCGGCCACCTGCTCGACGCGTGCGTCACCCCGCTCGGGTACCGCAACGTCGGGCTGAGCCACACGCCCGGCCAGGCCTTCCTCCTCTACGACCTCGACGGCGGGTCGTTGCCCGAGGGCGAGGACGAGAAGGCCGCGCTCGTCGAGCGGGTGCTCGAGCGCGCCCGAGAGCACGTCGCCGCCTCGCTCGCGTACTCCGCCGAGGTCGACGACGAGGGCGTGCGGCGCGTGAGCATCGAGACCCTGCAGACCGACCCCTGCGGCGGCACCCATGTGCGCTCGACCTCCGACCTCGCCGGCATCGCGATCACCCGCGTGCGCACGAAGAAGGGCCAGCTGAAGCTCAGCTACACCGCCGAGCACGCCTGATGGCCCTCCTCGCCAGCCGGCGCCCGCTCGCCGCGGCCCCGATGGCCGGCGGCCCGACGACCGCACGGCTCTGCCTCGCGGTCGCCGCGGCGGGGGGCTTCCCCTTCGTCGCCGGCGGGTACAAGACCCCGGACGCGTTGGCCGAGGAGGTCGAGACGGTGCGAAGGGGTGGTCACCCCTTCGGCGTCAACCTCTTCGTGCCCGACCGCCGGGTCGTCGACGCCGACGCCCTCGCCCGGTACGCCGAGCGGCTGGCCCCCGACGCCGCCCGGCACGGCGTGACCCTCGACCCGACGCCGGTCGTCGACGACGACGCGTGGGACGCGAAGCTCGCGCTGCTCCTCCACCGCCCGGTGCCCGTCGTGTCGCTGACCTTCGCCCTCCCGCCCGCGGATGAGGTCGCGGCGCTGCGGGCGGCCGGCACGACCGTGCTCGCCTCCGTGACGACACCCGAGGAGGCCGAGCGGGCGCGCGCGACCGGTGTCGACGGGCTCGTCGTCCAGGGCCCGCGGGCCGGCGGGCACAGCGCGACCCTCGACCCCGACCGGGTCGTCGAGGACGTGCCGACCGCCGACCTCGTGCGCGCGGTGCGGGCGGCCTGCCCGCTGCCCGTCGTCGCCGCGGGCGGGGTGGACGGGCCCCGCGCCGTCGCCGCGCTGCTCGACGCCGGGGCCGAGACGGTCGCCGTCGGCACGATGCTCCTGCGCGTCGACGAGGCGGGCACCTCCGCCGTGCACCGGGCCGCGCTCGCCGACCCCCGCTTCACCCGGACCGCCCTCACCCGCGCCTTCACCGGTCGTCCGGCCCGGGCGCTGCGCAACGCCTTCGTCGAGGCCCACGACGCCGACGCGATCACCGCCTACCCCGCCGTGCACCACCTCACCCGCGCGATGCGCCAGGCCGCCGCCGCGGCCGGTGACCCCGACGGGGTGCACCTGTGGGCGGGCACCGGGTGGCGTCACGCGCCGACCGGCCCGGTCGCCGAGGTCCTCGCCGGGCTTGACCCTCACGCGACGTGAGGCGCCACGGTGGATCCATGACCACCGCACCCGGGCAGACTGCAGCCGTGGACCGGACGTGGACCGTGGGGCAGGTCGCGCGGACCTTCGGGATCTCCGTGCGGACCCTGCACCACTACGACGAGCAGGGTCTCGTCGTGCCGTCGGGGCGCACGGCCTCGGGCTACCGGCTCTACGACCACGGCGACCTCGAGCGGCTGAGCACCGTCGTCGGCTACCGCCGGCTGGGCTTCGCGCTCGAGGACGTCCGGGACCTGCTCGAGGCAGACGGCCCGGGCCGGCTGGCGCACCTGCGCCGGCAGCAGGCGGCGGTCAGGGCGAGGCTGGCGCAGACCGCCGACCTCGCCGAGGCCATCGAGCACGCACTGGAGGCAGAGATGCAGGACCGACCCGCGACCACCGAGGACCTCAGAGCGATCTTCGGCGACGGCTACTCCGAGGAGTACCAGGCCGAGGCGCAGGAGCGCTGGGGCCAGACCCCGCAGTGGGAGCAGTCGCAGGCGCGCACCGCGCGCTTCACGCCCGCCGACTGGGTGCAGATCAAGGAGAGCACGGAGGCCTTCGAGGACGAGCTCGCGCAGGCCGTCGCCGACGGCGTGGACCCCGCGTCGGACGAGGGCGTCGCCCTCGCCGACCGCCACCACGCGAGCATCGAGGTCTACTACGACTGCTCGGACGAGATGCACGCGAACCTCGCCGAGCTGTACGTGAGCGACGAGCGCTTCACGCGCCACTACGACGAGCGCCGCCCCGGCCTCGCGCAGTGGCTGCACGACGCGATCCTCGCGCGCGTCGCGCGCCACGACGGAGGGCACGCGGGCTGACGCCGCGCAGATCCCCCCGGGCGCGAATCCCCCTTCGCCCCGGGGGATCTCGCGTCCCGCGCGACTTTCTGCGATAACCCAGCGGGGGTGCACGGGCGCTGTCTACAGTGACGAAGGCCGATCAGACCCTGGTCGGCTTCATCATCATCACGCACCGTGGGGGACAGCGTGGACAAGCTGGGCGTCGCCGTCATCGGGTCGGGGTACTGGGGGACCAACCTCGTCCGCAACTTCCGCAACCACCCGGACTGGGATCTCGTCGCCGTGTGCGACCTCGACCCGGCCCGGGCTGCCCGCGTCGTCGGGCAGCGCAGCACCATCGACCTGCTGAGCGACGTCGACGAGCTCCTCGCTCGCAGCGACGTCACGGCCGTCGCCATCGCGACGCCGGCGAGCACGCACCACGCGCTCACCCTGCGTGCGCTCGCCGCCGGCAAGCACGTGCTCGTCGAGAAGCCGATCGCCGAGTCGCTCGACCAGGCGGCGGAGATGATCGCGGCTGCCCAGGCGGCGGGCCGGGTGCTCATGGTCGACCACACCTTCTGCTACACCCCGGCGGTGCGCTACATCCGCGACGCGCTCGCGGCCGGCGACCTAGGCGACCTGCTCTACGTCGACTCGGTGCGCATCAACCTCGGGCTCGTGCAGCCCGACGTCAACGTCTTCTGGGACCTCGCCCCGCACGACCTGTCGATCCTCGACTTCGTCCTGCCCGGCGGGCTCGCCCCGGAGACGCTGAGCGCCGTCGGCACCGACCCTCTCGGCGCGGGCACCGAGTGCGTCGGCCACCTGTCGATGCCGGTCGCCCCCGAGGTCCTCGCCCACGTGCACGTCAACTGGCTCTCGCCGGTCAAGGTGCGCCAGATGATCTTCGGCGGCAGCCGGCGCACCCTCGTGTGGGACGACGTCAACCCCGCCCAGCGCATCTCGATCTACGACCGCGGGGTCGACCTGCCGACGCAGCGCGAGAACGCGAGCGACCGGCGCGCGAGCACGATCTCCTACCGCCTCGGCGACGTCGTCGTGCCCGCCCTGCCCGAGCGCGAGGCGCTCTCGAGCATGGTCGGCGAGCTCGCCGCCGCGATCCGCGAGGAGCGCGCACCCCTGACCGACGGGCACGCCGCGATGCGCGTGCTGCGGCTGCTCTCCGCCTCGGACAGCAGCCTGGCCACCGGCGCCCCCGTGCGCCTCGACGACAGCAGGAGCGCGGCATGAGCGACCTCCACGGAGCGAAGGTCCTCGTCACCGGGGGCGCGGGCACGATCGGCTCGACGATCGTCGACCAGCTCCTGGCCGAAGGGGTGGGCGACGTCGTCGTCCTCGACAACCTCGTGCGCGGCCGGCGGGGCAACCTGCGCGACGCGCTCGCCGACGACCGGGTGAGCCTCGTCGAGGGAGACATCCGCGACCGCGACCTGGTCCACGACCTCGTCACCGGCAGCGACGTCGTCTTCCACCAGGCGGCGATCCGGATCACGCAGTGCGCCGAGGAGCCGCGGCTGGCCAACGAGGTCCTCGTGGACGGCACCTTCAACGTCGTCGAGGCCGCCGCGCAGCACAAGGTCGCCAAGCTCGTCGCCGCTTCCTCGGCCTCGGTCTACGGCCTCGCCGAGCAGTTCCCGACGACGGAGCGGCACCACCACCACAACAACGACACGCTCTACGGCGCGGCGAAGTCCTACAACGAGGGCATGATCCGCAGCTTCCGCGCGATGCAGGGGCTGGACTACGTGCTCCTGCGCTACTTCAACGTCTACGGGCCGCGGATGGACATCTTCGGTCTCTACACCGAGGTGCTCATCCGCTGGATGGAGCGCATCGACGCCGGCCAGCCGCCGCTGATCTTCGGCGACGGGCAGCAGACGATGGACTTCGTCAGCACCGTCGACATCGCCCGGGCCAACGTCCTGGCGGCCCGCAGCGACGTCGTCGAGGGCGTCTACAACATCGCGAGCGCGAAGGAGACCTCGCTGCTCGAGCTCGCCCAGGCGATGCTCGCGGCGATGGACAGCGACCTGCAGGTCGAGCACGGCCCGGATCGCGCGGTCAACGGCGTCACCCGACGCCTGGCCGACATCTCCGCCGCCGAGCACGACCTCGGCTGGCGCCCGCAGATCGACCTCGTCGACGGGCTGCGCGAGCTCGTCGCATGGTGGCGCTCCGAGCGCGTCCTGGCAGACGCGTAGCCATGGAGCGCATCAACGTCATGCGCCCCTACCTGGGGCGCGAGGAGGCCGAGGCGGCGATGGCCGCCATCGAGTCCGGCTGGGTGGCCCAGGGGCCGCGGGTCGCCGACTTCGAGCGGGCCTTCGCCGAGCTCGTCCAGGCCGAGCACGCGGTCGCGGTCTCGAGCTGCACCGCCGCCCTCCACCTCGCCCTCGTCGCCGTGGGCGTCGAGGCCGGCGACGAGGTCATCGTCCCGTCCTTCTCCTTCATCGCCACGGCGAACGCCCCGACCTACCTCGGCGCGACGCCCGTCATGGTCGACGTCGACGCGATGACCGGCAACATCACCCCCGAGACGGTCGCCCCGGCGATCACCGGGCGGACCCGGGCGATCATCGCCGTCGACCAGGGCGGGGTGCCGCTCGACCTCGCCCCCCTTCGCGCCCTCGCCGACGAGCACGGTCTCGCCCTCGTCGAGGACGCGGCGTGCGCGGCCGGCTCGACCTACGACGGCGCGCCCGTCGGGTCCGGCGCGGACGCGACAGCCTGGTCCTTCCACCCCCGCAAGCTGCTGACGACGGGCGAAGGGGGCATGGTCACCACCGACGACCCGGAGCGCGCCGCCCGCGTGCGCCGGCTGCGCGAGCACGCGATGGACGTCTCGGCCGCCGACCGTCACCAGAGCGTGCTGGCCCCGGCGGAGCAGTACCTCGAGATCGGCTTCAACTACCGGATGACCGACATCCAGGCGGCGGTCGGGATCGTCCAGCTCGAGCGCCTGCCCGGTGTCGTCGAGCGCCGCCGCGAGCTCGTCGCGCGCTACCGGGCGGCGATCGCCGACGTGCCCGGGCTCCGGCTCGTCGAGGACCCGCCGTGGGGCACCACGAACTACCAGTCCGCGTGGGTCGAGGTCGGCGAGGGCTACCCGACCGACCGCGAGGGGCTCCTCGCCGCGCTCGCCGCGCACGGGATCTCGGCCCGTCGCGGGATCATGGCCGCCCACCGGCAGCCCGCCTACGCCCACCTCGGCCTCGACGACGCCGCCCTGCCGGTGACCGCGGCCCTCACCGACTCCACGCTCATCCTCCCGCTGTACCACCAGCTCCAGGAGAGCGACGTGGACCGGGTTGCCGCCGTGCTGCGCGACCCCGGCGCGACGCCATGACCGAGCCGGTCCTTCTCCTCGCGGCGAGCGGGCTGGCCCGCGAGACCCTCGCCGCGATCCGGGCCATCGACGAGCGCGACGGCACGAGCACCCCGGTCGGCATCCTCGACGACGACGAGGCCCGCCACGGCGAGGTGCTCCTCGGCAGCCCGGTGCTCGGGCCGACCGCGATGGCGGCCGACCTGCAGGACCGGCTGGTGCTGTGCGCCGGGCGCGGTGCTGCCCGCCGGGCGATGGCGCAGCGCCTCGACGGGCTCGGCGTCGACCCGGCCCGGTACCGCGCCGTCATCCACCCGGCGGCGTCGGTCGGCGAGGGCAGCCACGTGGCGCCCGGCGCCGTGCTGCTCGCCGAGGTCGTGCTCACCGCCGACGTGCAGGTCGGCGCGCACGTCGTCGCGATGCCGGGCGCGGTCCTCACGCACGACGACGTCGTCGAGGACTACGCGACGATCTGCGCCGGCGTCGTCCTCGGCGGGAGCGTCCGCGTGGGCGTCGCCGCCTACCTCGGCATGTGCTCGAGCGTGCGCGAAGGGGTCCGTGTCGGCCCCGACGCGGTCCTCGGCATGGGAGCGACCCTGCTGGGCGACCTGCCCCAGGGACAGACGTGGGTCGGCGTGCCGGCCCGGAGCAAGGAGTCCTGATGCATGTCCCCCTGGTCGACCTGCGCGCCGCGCAGGCCGAGATCCTCGACGAGATCCGCGGCGACGTCGACGACGTGCTCTCGAGCGCGGGCTTCGTCGGCGGGCCGCACGTCGCGGGCTTCGAGGAGGAGTACGCGCAGCTGTGCGGGACGCAGCACTGCGTCGGGGTCGCCAACGGCACCGACGCCGTCGAGATCGCGCTGCGCGCCGTGGGCGTCGGGCCCGGCGACGAGGTCGTGCTGCCGGCCAACACCTTCGTCGCCACCGCCGAGGCCGTCGCCCGGATCGGGGCGCGCTCGGTGCTCGTCGACGTCGACCCCGACCACCTGCTCATCGACCCCGCCCAGCTCGGGGCCGCGACGACGGAGCGCACGCGGGCGATCGCCCCCGTGCACCTCTACGGCCAGCTCGCCCCGATGGGCGCGGTGCTCGAGCACGCCGACCGGCTCGGTCTGCCCGTCGTCGAGGACGCCGCCCAGTCGCAGGGCGCGACCCAGGACGGCCGGGTCTCCGGCAGCCTCGGCCGGATGGCCGCGACCAGCTTCTACCCGGGCAAGAACCTCGGCGCCGCCGGCGACGCCGGCGCGGTGACGACGGACGACGACGACCTCGCCCGCACGGCCCGGCTCCTCGGCGCGCACGGCAGCCTGACGAAGTACGTCCACGAGGTCGTCGGCTTCAACTCGCGGCTCGACGCGATCCAGGCCGTCGTGCTGCGTGCGAAGCTGCGCCGCCTCCAGCGCTGGAACGCGTGCCGTCGCGAGGCGGCCGAGCGCTACGCGAGCCTGCTCGACGGGCTGCCCGTCACCCTGCCCGCGGTCGCCCCGGGCAACGAGCACGTCTGGCACCTCTACGTCATCCAGGTCGACGAGCGCGACCGCGTGCTCTCGGCGCTGCACGAGGCGGGGGTCGGCGCGGGGATCCACTACCCCGAGCCGGTCCACCTCACGCGGGCCTTCGCCGACCTCGGGTACGGCCGGGGCGACTTCCCGGTGACCGAGGCCGCCGCCGACCGCATCCTGTCGCTGCCGATCTACCCGCACATCACCCCCGCGCAGCAGGAGCACGTCGCGCAGTCGCTCGCCGACGCGCTCGGCGCCTGAGCCGATGGGCACCCCGCCGCAGACCGAGAGCCGCGGGCTCGGGGCGCGCGCGGCGAACGCCCTGGGCTGGAGCCTGGTCAACACCGCGGCGTCGCGCTTCGGCACGCTCGCGATCGGCATCGTCCTCGCGCGGGTGCTCGGCCCGCAGGAGTTCGGCACCTTCGCCGTCGCCGTCGTCGCGCTGCTCGCGATCCTCGCCTTCAACGACCTCGGCGTGAGCCTGGCGATCGTGCGGTGGGCCGACGAGCCGGCGGACATCGCCCCGACGGTGACCTCGGTGACCGTGCTGACGAGCGCGGTGCTCACCGGCCTCGTGTGGGTCGGCGCGCCGTACTACGCGACGGCGATGGGGGCGCCCGCGGCGACCGACCCCGTGCGCTGGCTCGGCATGGCGATCCTCGTCAACGGCCTCGTCGCGACCCCGGCCGCGCTCATGCAGCGCGAGATGCTGCAGAAGCAGCGGATGGTCATCGACCAGGTCAACGTCTGGCTCGGCGCCTTCACCAGCCTCGCCCTGGCGCTGACCGGCTGGGGCGCGATGAGCCTGGCGATCGGGCGCCTGGCGGGGAGCGTCGTCTCCGCCGTGATGTTCGTCGTCGCCTCGCCGCTGCCCTACCGGCTCGGCTGGGACCGCGACGTCGCGCGCCGGCTGCTCGGCTTCGGGCTGCCGCTGGCGGGGGCGAGCGTGCTCGTCTTCGTCATCGGCTACCTCGACCAGCTCGTCGTCGGCGGGGTGCTCGGCCCGGTGCAGCTCGGCCTGTACGTCCTCGCCTTCAACCTCGCGAGCTGGCCGGTCAGCCTCTTCTCGCAGCCGCTGCGCAGCGTGGCGCCGGCCCTCTTCGCCCGCGTGCGCGAGAGCCCCGAAATCATGGCCTCGGGGGTCTCGCTCTTCGTGCGCCTGCTGCTCGGCGTCTCGGCGCCCGCGTGCCTCGTGCTCGCGGCTGCGGCCGGACCGCTCGTGGCCCTCGTCTACGGGCAGGAGTGGGCCGGCAGCGCGCCCGTGCTCGCCTGGCTCGCGGTCTTCGCGCTCGTGCGCATCCTCGCCGAGCTCTGCTACGACCTGCTCGTCGTCATCGGCTCGACCCAGCTGCTGCTGCTCGCTCAGCTGCTGTGGGTGCTCGCCCTCGCGGTCGGCGCGTACGTCGCCGCGCAGAGCGGGCGGGTGTGGGCCGTGGCGGTCGCCCAGCTCGTCGTCGGCCTCGTCGTCGTGCTGCCGCTCTACCTGTGGCAGCTGCACCGCGTCGACCTGCCGGTGCGGGCGCTCGGCGGTCAGGTGGCCCCGGTCGTCGGGGCGAGCGTCGTGGGCGCGGGGGTCGTCGTGGTGGGGGCGACGACGCTGCCCTCGGTGGCCGCCCTCGGCCTGGCGGGCGTCGTCGGGCTCGTCCTGCTCGCCGTGCGACGTCGCGAGCTGGTCTCCGACTGGCAGCGGCTGCGCTCCCTCACCGCCTGACCGGTCCCCCTTCGCCCGGTTCGAAGAAGGAGCGTCACCTCGAGGTGACGCTCCTTCTTCGACTCAGGCGACCCGACGCGGGTCTCGGTACGGCGCGCTCGGCCGGACCCGCTCACGCACGAGGAGCAGCACGAAGAGGGTGTTCGTCACGAGGTAGCGCCGCCACATGCGGCGCGGCTCCTGCAGCAGCCGGTAGGCCCACTCGAGGCCCGCGCGCTGCATCCAGCCCGGGGCGCGGCGGGTGCGCCCGGACACGACGTCGAAGGAGCCGCCGACGCCGTGCAGGACGGGCACCGCGAGCACGTCGCGGTGGGCGTCGACGAAGGTCTCCTTGCGCGGCGAGGGCATGGCGACGAAGAGCAGGTCGGCATGCGCGCGCCCGATCTCGCGGGCGACGTCGTCGTCCTGCTCCGGCGCGAAGTACCCGTCGTGGGATCCGGCGAGGACCGCCCCCGGGTAGCGCATCGCGAGCACCTGCTCGACCCCTGCGAGGACCTCCGCCGTCGCGCCGAGCAGGTAGACCCGCAGCCTGCGCTCGGAGGCGACCTCGAGCAGGCTCGTGAAGAGGTCGATGCCGGCCACCCGCTCGGGCAGCGGGCGGCCCAGGGCCCGGCTCGCCCACACGACGGCCTGGCCGTCGGCGACGAGGAGGTCGCAGCCGAGGAGCGACTCGCGCAGCCGCGCGTCGCGACGCATGCTCACGACCTTCGCCGCGTTGAGCACCCCGATCTCGAGCACCTCGCGGCGCTCGACGGCGGCGACGCACCGGGCGACCACCTGCTCGGAGGTCAGGGCCGCGACGGGCAGCCCGAAGAGGTCGACCTCGTGGTCCGAGACCGGGCCCACGACGGGGCCGGTCACGACCGGCCCCACGCGTAGAGCAGCCACCCCAGCTCGTAGGGGCGGCACTCGTGGTCGACCGCGCCCGGGGGCAGCAGGGCGTCGAGGCCGGGCACCTGGGTGCCGGGGCGAAGGGAGGTCACGGCCGCCCCGATGGCACGCGCGGCCTTCGGGGGCTCGGTCCGGCCGACCTTGCGCCAGATCATGCTGTGGCGCGGGCTCACGAGGTCCTCGAGCGACTCCGGGTGATGCTCGAGCCAGGCCACCCCGGCCTCGGCCTCCGCGCTGCGGTCCGGTCCCCCGGCCTCGTGCAGGTCGCGAAGCGTCATCGGGCCCATCGCGTGCTGGTGGACGCTGTAGACGGGGAAGCGCTCGACGACCTCGGCGCCGCGCGAGTCGTAGTGCCACCACCACTGGCCGGCGCTGCCCTGGAGCCGGCACAGGACGTCGACGGTCCGGGTGGCCCGGCTCAGCGCGTCGGCGTCGTCGCGGGCGCGCGAGAGGCGGGCGAGGGCGATCGCCGGGTAGACCTGGTCGGCGAAGGAGCCGACGTGCGCCCGCAGCGTCCCCGATGCGGGGAGCAGGTGCGGGTAGAGGCCGCCGGGCCCCTGCGCGGGCAGCAGCCGGGCCAGGGCGGCGTCGCGGACCTCGTGCAGCCCCGCCGACCCCTGGGGCACGCTCGTCGTGGCGGTGAGCGCCCACGAGGTGGCGACGGTCGCCACCGACGGCGCGCCCAGCTGGGTGAGCATGCGGCTGGTGAGGACGGGGTCCTCGTCGCCGCAGATCTCGCCGAGGCACCAGGCCGCGAGCGCGATCTCGCCGAGCTCGGCCGACCCCTTCGCCCGCTCGACGACGGTGCGCACGTACGCCGTGACGCCGCCCTCGCCGACGACCGACCGGGCCGCCTCGTCCCCGGCGCGCGACAGGCCGAGCGCGACCATGCCGTCGTAGCGCAGGTTCTCGCCCTCGGGCCGCAGCCGGACGCCGTCGGGCGTGCGCACCAGGCGCATCGTCTGCGGCACCCGACCGGTGCGCGCGTCGTACATCGTGCGCAGGCCCCTCAGTGCCAGGTCCTGCAGGTCCTCGTGGCCCGTCATGGGCGTCCTTCCCCCCGGTGGTCGTCAGCGGACCCACCACGGCGGTCGGTCAGACCCGACCCCCTGGCGCCGCGGTGATCATGATGGCACCGGGGTAGGTGGCGCCGTCCCGGTTTCGCGCAGATCGGCGCAGGCGCTCGACGCTCACGCAGGCGAGCACGCTGAGCGTGGCACCGACGAGCACGACGCCGACGGCGCCGACCTTCGGCCGGCCCGCCGCGGCCTGCACCGTGTACTCGAGGGTGGAGTCGCTGAAGCCGACCCGCGGTGAACCGCTGACGAGCAGGTCGCGCTGCAGCGTCGTCAGCTCGCCGCGCAGGCGGCGGACCAGCTCGTCCATCTGCACGTGCACCGACGCCTCGTCCGGGCCGGCGGCCTCGAGGACGACGATCGGCTCGGTGAAGTTGTGCGCCCACTGACCGCCGCGGTCGGGCAGGAAGACGACCGTGCCGTGGGTGATCCCGCGGTCGATGATCGTCACGTCCGGGGAGTTCGTCGGCACGGCGTCGACCTCGGCGTTCATCCGGCGTTCGAGGAGACCGGCGAGGGGGATCGCGCTCTCACCGGGCTGCACGAGCCAGTTGCGGCTGCCGCCCTGCGCGACGAGCACCGCCCGCACCCGGGCCCAGTAGACCGGCTCCTCGTGGGTGACGGCGAGCGCGGCCCACCCCGTTGCGAGCAGCCCGACGAGGAGGACGACGAGCTGGCGGCGCACGGCCCTGGCCACGTCCCACACGCTCACGGCGATCCCCCTTCGTCACGGTCCACCCGCTGCGATCGCTGCGAAACCCCCACGGCGCGAGGCGATCTGTTCCTAATATGGCACGGACGAGGTGTGGGCGAAGGGGAGTCGGGCCACACCGGAGAGAGGTGGGGACGTGCAGCTGCGCGACGTCGTGTCGGCCGGGCGCCGACGGTGGTGGGTGGTGGTCATCGGGGTGCTCTGCGCGCTCGGTGCGGGGTACGGCGCGTACGCGACGACGCCACCGACCTACGAGGCCACGGCCACGGTCCTGCTCCTGCCACCGCGGGCCACCGTCGAGGAGGGCGACAACCCTCTGCTCCAGCTCGGCGGTCTCAACGAGGCGGTCGACGTGCTCGTCCTCGAGCTGTCCGGGCAGGACGTGCGTCGGCGGGTCGAGGAGCTGCAGCCGGACGCCTCCTACGAGGTGGTCAACGAGCCGAGCACGAGCAGCCCGGTGCTGCTCCTCACGGTGCGCGACGTCACCAGCCAGGGCGCCCTGCAGATCCGCGACGAGCTGCTCGCGACGGCGCCCAAGAGCCTGTCGGCCCTGCAGTCGAAGATCACGAGCGGCTCGGACCAGCAGATCACCAGTCGGGTGGTCAGCTCCGACAAGGTCGCCGAGTCTGTCGGTCGTGACCGTGTGCGCTCCGCCCTCATCGCGCTCGTCGGCGTCGGGGTGCTCACCCTCATCGCGCTGTCCATGATCGACAGCGCGCTGCGACGTCGCGCGGAGCGCCGTCTGACCGGCCCGGGTCGTCGCGGCCGGGGCAGGACATCCCCGCCGACCGGGGTGGTCCTCCCTCCGCCGGTGCAGGGGCACGCGCCAGGTGGCCACGACGGGAAGCTGTCGCCGCCGCCCCCCGTGCACGACGACCTGCCCTCGCCCGAGACGTCCCGGCCCGAGACGGCCCCGCTGCAGAGCAGCCCTGATGCGCCGAAGGCCACCAGTGCTCTGCGGGACCGGAGGGTCCCCCAGCCGTGATGCCGCGGTACGGGGGCTCCGGTCTCGGGGTCGTCGGCGACGGCGTCACCGTGCTCACGGTGTGCGTCGTCGCGACCCTGGCGATCCCCTCGCAGTTCGTCGTCCCCGGTCTCGGCGGGGTCGGCACCCCTGCCACGGTGCTGTGGCTCGGCTGCGGGCTGTGGTGGGCGTGGGAGCGGGTGCACCGCGTCCGCAGCGAGCCGTCGACGCCGCTCGTGGGCGCGCTCGTCGTCTTCCTCGGCGTCGCGGTCATCTCCTTCTCGACGGCGATCGCGCGACCGGCCGCGACGGCCGAGATGGGCGTCGCGACGATGACCCTCATGCTCTACGTGGCGTGGAGCGGGGCGCTCCTGCTCACGCATGACGCGATCTGGGACCCGGGCCGGCTCGTCGTGCTCACCCGGCGGGTTGCGGCGGCGGGCGGGGGCATCGCCCTGCTCGGCATCGTCCAGTTCGCCACGGGGCGGTCCTGGGTCGACGAGCTGCAGATCCCCGGGCTCGTCACCATCCGGGCCATCTCCGAGGGCTACGTCCGTGACGGCTTCACCCGGCCGGCGGGCACGTCGATCCACCCCATCGAGTACGGGGCGGTCCTCGGGATGCTCTTGCCGCTCGCCCTGAGCAGCGCGATGGCCGCCCGGGACCCCGACGACGAGACCAGCACCCTGGGCCGCTGGTGGCCCGCGCTGGCCATCGCCACCGCGATCGGGGTCTCGAGCACCCGGTCGGCCCTCATCGGCCTGCTTGTCGCGCTCGTCGTGCTCTTCCCTACCTGGGACCGCGTGCAGCGGCTGTGGGTGGGTCTCGCCCTCGTGCTCGGCAGCGCCGTCGTCTTCGTCACCGTGCCGGGCATGGTGGGCACGACGCTCGGCCTCTTCACGGGGCTCGACGGCGACACGAGCCTGCAGTCCCGTGTCGACGGCTACGCCGTCGCCGCCGACTACCTCTCGCGGGACACGCTCCTCGGGCGTGGTCCGGGCACCTTCTTGCCGAGATTCCGGATCTTCGACAACCAGTACCTGCTGTCGTCGGTCGAGATCGGCGTCGTCGGGCTCGGCGCGCTCCTCCTCGTCGCCCTGACCGCGATCGGGTGCGCCCTCGCCGCCTACCTGCGCACGACTGATCCCCAGGTGCGGCCGGTCGTTGCCGGCATCGGGGCGGGGGTCGTCGTCGGGACGATCCTGCTCGCCTTCTTCGACGGCTTCAGCTTCCCCATGATGCCGAGCGTGTGGTTCCTCCTCATGGGCATGGCCGGCGCGTCGTTGCGCTCGAGCCGCATCCAGCGCTCGGCGGGCCGGCCCGGCGAGGAGGCGCCGGTGCCGGCGCGCTCGTGGCGCCGGCTCCTGCCCACCCGCTAGAGGGGACCGGCTCAGCCGGCTCCCGCCGCGCTGCGACCAGACGCGCTGCGCAGGATCGCGACGAGGTCGGGCAGCGCTGCGGGGTCGCGCAGCGCTGCGGGGTCGGTCAGGACGAGACCGCCCAGCTCCTCGACACCGAACCAGCCGATCTCGTCGTGCTCGTCCGGTGCGGCGTTGACCGGCTCGCCCGACCAGGTGGTGACGACGAAGGCATGCATCTCGACGGCCGGGTCGGCGAGGGTCAGCCGTACCGGCCGAGGGTCCTCGACGAGGACGCGGATCTCTTCGAGGCCCTCGCGACGCACGGCGTCCTGCGGGGTCTCCCCCGGCTCCACGTGACCCCCGACGAGGTCCCAGCAGTCTGGGTATTAGCGGCGACCCGGGTGGCTGTGCCCGAGCAGGATCGCGCCGTCGCGCACGAGCGCCGCGGCGGCGACACGGTGCACCTCGAGGTCAGCGCGGTCGGCGCTCAGAGCAGCTCGCCGGTGTCGTCCCAGAAGTTGCCCGACGACTCGTTGCCCGGCAGGTCCAGGTCGAGGTGGGCGATGACCCCGAGCGAACCCCCCTTCGGGTAGTACAGGCGGGCGACCCGGTTGTCGAGGAAGCGGATCTTCGACGTCGGGCCGAAGGTCCCGTCACCGCCGTAGAAGATGTATCCGCCGCCGGCGAGCAAGTTGTCCTGCACGAGGTCGTCGGACTGCGTCCCGAAGTCCTGGTAGAGGGCGACGACCGAGGTCTGCGGGTGCTCGTTGAGGATCGTGTTGCGCCGCACCGTGAGGCCCCCGCCGCCCATAGACGCGACGCCGTTGACGTGGCTGAGTCCCGGCACCATCGCGAGGTCGTGGATGTAGCTGTCCTCGACGACGCCCCCTCCAGTGGACACACCGATGCTGCAGCCCTGCATGTCGACGCGGCGCACGGTCGGCTCACCGTCGCCGATGTTGAGCACGCACGCGAGGTCCTGCTCGGACCCCGCAGGGGTGCGCAGCTCGGAGTCCTCGATGACGAGCCGTTCTGCGCCGGGCCGCATGACGACGACCCAGTCCGACGCCCCGGCACCGCGGCCGCCGGTGACCCGCACGTCGCGGATCGTCACGTCAGCGGCGCTGACGCTGATCTCGCCGGTGATGTCGAGGCCCTCGACCACCTGGCCGTCCTCGTCGGCCATGACCGACCCGGACTTCTTCAGGGTCACCCCGTCGCTCACCCCGGTCGTCGTCTCGTCGGGGTACCCGCACCGGCTGGGCGCGTCGACGCAGTCCGTCTCCGTGGGCCCGGCGACGGCGGCCGAGGCACCTGGGGACTGGGTCGCCGGGGAGGTCGAGGGACCCAGGCCCCCACGGACGGACAGGGCGAGGGCGGCCGCGACGGCCACCCCTCCCAGGGCGAAGGTCGTGCGTCGACGTCTCATGACGTCCCCTTGTCTGCGCGTTCGAGCTCGACGAGCAGCGCCCGGGCACGGCTGGCCCAGTCGTGGCCCGCGACACTGCGGCGGATCTCGTCCGGTCCGGTCCCCGCGTGCGCGAGCTCGGCCGCGCGCAGGGCCAGGCCCGGCGCGTCGTGCGCCGGGAGGACGAAGGGGGACCCCACGGGGTCGGTGGCGACGGCGGTCGTCGCGACGGGCAGACCCGCCGCGAGGTACTCGAGGGTCTTCAGTGGCGAGCAGCTGCGGTTGAAGGCGGTGTCGGTGTACGGGCTGAGCCCGACATGGGAGGCGGCGAGGTAGCCCGCGAGCTCCTCGCTCGGCACGCGTCCGGTCCAGCGCACGCCGGGAGAGGCGACGAGCCGCTCGAATCGAGCCCGGGCGGCGGGTGTCGCGAAGACCGCCGGCCCCACGACGAGCAG
Organism: Janibacter melonis; assembly: GCF_003721155.3. Lineage (NCBI taxonomy): Bacteria > Bacillati > Actinomycetota > Actinomycetes > Micrococcales > Intrasporangiaceae > Janibacter > Janibacter melonis. The sequence continues at coordinate 2,298,322 of NZ_CP044548.2, forward strand.
GCCCAGACCGAGGTCACGCACCTGCTCCAGGCACGCGAGGTCGATGCGCTCGTTGAGCTGGCCGACGACGGCGGCGACCGGCTGGGGCAGGTCCAGCTCGACGGACGCGGCGGACGTCGACGTCGGTGCCCCGGCGTGGCCGTTGGGCAGGACGACGGGTGACACGCCGTCGCGGCGCAGGAGCCGCGCGAGGTGCTCGGAGACGGCGAGGACCCGGCCGGCGCAGCGCAGGTTCGACTCACGCCACTCGTGGAGCAGCCGCGGCGAGATGCCCCACAGGTCGGCAGCGGCGACGACGTCGTCCGTGGCGTAGTAGACGCTCGGCAGGTCGCGGTGCCGGCGCAGCACCGGCTCGGTGCACGAGGCGAGGACCACCTGGGGCACGACGCCCAGCTCGCGCAGCGCCCGCTCCACCGACCGTCCCGACCAGGTGAGCGCGAGCCCCCGAAGCACCGGGCGCGTCACGCCGGGGAGCACCGGGGTCGTCACGCGGGTCAGACCGGGGCGTGGGTGCTCGACCCTGGCCCGCAGGCTGCCGGGCCGCCACGGCCGACCGCTCGGCTCCGGCGGGTCCACCCACAGGACGTCGCGGTCCCCCGCGACGCGTTCCGCGAGGCGCCGGTCGGTGCCCTGGACCGCGTCCCAGGCCACGCCGGCGTACCAGAGCACGGGGTCACGACGACCGCACTCCGCGTCGCCGGGCATCCGCCGTCCGGCCGCGCGGCCGGCGACCGGCGCCGCGTTGAAGTCGTCGGTCGAGCCCCGCCGCAGCAGTCGCGCGGACTTGCGGGCGACCTTGTAGCGGGCCAGCTGGCCGGCGGCGCGAGCCGAGTCGGTGAGATGCCGGGTCCGCGCGGGAGCCGAGGTGAGCGCCTCCTCGTAGATCCGCAGCTGGTCGCGGGCGGCCGCCTCGACCGAGCAGCGCTCGACGAGCCGGCGGCCGAGGGCGGCGCGGCGCTCGCGCAGCGCCGGGTCGCGCAGCAGCGGCACGAGCGCCTCGCGCAGGGCGGCGACGCCGAGCTCGGAGTCGGCCCCCGTCCCGTACCAGCCCTGCCAGGAGAAGACGTCGGCCGTCTCCTCGCTGAGCGGCAGGAAGAAGCCGGACTCGCCCTGGACGACGAGGGGCTTGGCGAAGGCGAGCGCCCGCAGCGCCGACCCGCCCATGCCGATGCACACGTCGGCTGCCGCATAGGCCGGGCGCGGGTCGCGCAGCTCGCCCGCGAGCACGACGACGCGGCGCTCGGCCCGGCGGTTGGCGGCCTCGGCCCCCACGGCGACACGGTCACGGGCCGGGCCGTCGCCGACGACGAGGAGGTCGAAGGCGTCGTCGGTCGCGGCGAGATCGGCGGCGAGGGTCATCGCGTGGAGCAGTCCCTCGAGCTTGAGCTGGTCCGCGAGCCGGCTGACGACGACGACGAGCGGGCGGTCGCCGGTCAGGCCGTGCCGGGCACGCAGAGCGGCGACCGTCTCGTCACCCGGGTGCACGTTGTGCGCGAGGTCGACGGGCGGCTCGATGACGTGCACCCGGTCACGACCGCGGGCGCGCTCGGTCGCCGCGATCTGCTCGGTGCCGACGACGAGGTGCACGTCGTGCGGGACGAAGGGGGCGACCGCCATCGACATCACCGTCGAGACGACCGGGGGCCGGCCGCGCAGACCGCCGGCGGCGACGAGCTCGAGGGTCGGGGGCCACTCGTACCCGTGGAGGAGGTCCAGCCCGCGCTCGTCGACCAGCCGACGCACGCTCGCCGCGACCCGCACGGACGGACGGCGGCCCGGGTCGGGCGTCTCGAGGAAGTCCAGGCCGAGCTCCTCGATCCGCTCGACGAGGGCGCCGGTGCGCCCGACGACGAGCGGCTCGACGCCGGCCGGGCGCATCGCGGCCGCGATCTCGATGGCGTTGAGCTGGCTCCCGCCGATGGCGAGGTCGTGCGGGTAGACGAGTACGCGCATCGCGCCCCCTTCGTGACGGTGCGTCGTCCGACCCCCCGGACGCGCACCCCCGAGGCTACTGCGGGAGCACGCTCCCCCGGGAGGACTTGGCCGATCTGCGGGAGGGCACGACGAGGGCGAGCGCCGCGCGACGGTTGCGCCGGTTCCCCTTCGCCGCCCACCACAGCTCCTGCGCGGTCGACGCGCCGAGGTAGGCCCACCCGTACGCGGTGCCGCGTCGGCGGCGCACGAGGCGGACCCGGTTGAGGACCTGCATCTCGTGCAGCGCGTCGCTCACGCCGGAGCCGCCGCCCTCGTGAATGACCTCCGCCGCCGGCTCGAACCACACCTGCCAGCCGAGGTCGCGGGCGCGCATGCAGTAGTCGGTCTCCTCGGAGTACAGGAAGTACGACTCGTCCCACGGCCCGATGTCCTGCGCGCACTCCCACGAGACGGCGAGGCAGGCGCCGAGGGCCCAGTCGACCGCGTGGGCGTGGCTGTAGGCCTGCGGGTCCCGGACGTACTCGCTGAGCGCTGGGCGGCCGGTCGAGCCCAGCCCGCACGAGCGCAGCAGGCTCGGGTCGCGGCGCAGCGACCACGACGTCGAGCCGTCCGCGTCGCGCACGAGGGGTGCGGTGATCCCGACCCGGGCGCCGTCCGGGCCCTCGCCGAGGCGCTCGACGAGGCGGCGCAGGCTGCCCGGCGCGAGGCGCAGGTCGGGGTTGAGCGCGACGTAGGCGTCGACGCGCTCCAGCGCGGCGATCCCGCGGTTGAGGCCGGCCGCGTAGCCCTCGTTCGTCGAGGGCACGACGGTGACGCCGGTGAGGGTCGCGAGGACCTCGAGCGAGTCGTCCTGCGAGCCGTTGTCGACGACGACGACCTCGCCCTCGAGCCCGGCGAGCGCGGCGGGCACACCGTCGAGGAGCGCACGGGTGAGGTGCGCGCTGTTGTAGTTGACGACGACGAGGCCGACCCGGGCTGGCACGGCTTCACCGTAGCGGCCACGCGGCACCGCCCGTGCGTGGTTTGCTGACGCTGTGCCCCGAGTGCTCCTCATCGCCCCGACGTGCGACGGCCAGGACGTCGGCGAGTCCTGGGTGTCCGCCCAGTGGGCCCGACACCTCGCGCAGCGGTGCGACACGACGCTCGTGACCTACCACAAGCGCACCGCGACCCCGGCGGCCGAGCAGCTCGACGGGCTGCGGGTCGTCGAGTGGGTCGAGCCCCCGCTGCTCGGCCGGGCCGAGCGGCTCAACAGCATCGCCAAGCCGGGCTACGTCGCCTTCTACCGGCGCGCGCGGCGCTGGGTCGCCGACGCCCTCGCCGCGGGCGAGCACTTCGACCTCGCCTTCCAGCCCACCCCGGTCGCGATGCGCTACCCGAGCCCCGTCGTCGGGCTCGGGATCCCGACGATCGTCGGCCCGGTGGGCGGTGGCCTGGCCGACCCGCCCGGATTCAGCGCCGACGGCACGAGCGAGCCCTGGTACTACCGGCTGCGCGAGCTCGACGGGATGCGGCTGCGGCGCGACCGGCTGCTGCGACGCACCTTCGAGGAGGCCGACTGCGTGCTCGGCATCGCCGACTACGTCGCCGAGGCGCTGTCCGGGCTGACGCTCAAGCGCTTCGAGACGATGCCGGAGACCGCGGTCGCGCAGATCCCCGAGCCCGTCGAGCGGGTCGCCGGGCCGCGGGTGCGCGCCCTCTTCGCCGGTCGTCTCGTGCGCTCGAAGGGGGTGCACGAGCTCGTCGACGCGCTCGCCGCCACGACGGCGCCGGTCGACCTCGAGATCGCGGGGGTCGGTCCGGAGGAGGAGTCGCTGCGGCGTCAGGTCGCCGCCCTCGGTCTCGAGGACCGCGTGACCTTCCACGGCTGGGTCGAGCGACCGGCGATGGCCGAGCTCTACCGGCGGGCCGACATCTTCGCCTTCCCGAGCTATCGCGAGCCGGGTGGCAACGCCCCGCTCGAGGCGATGTCCTGGGGGCTGCCGCTCGTCGTCGCCGCCCGTGGCGGACCCGGCGCCTTCACGACCGACGAGTGCGCGATCCGGCTCCCGGTGATCTCGCCCGAGCGCTTCCGCACCGACATCACGGCCGCGCTCGACCGGCTCGGCGGCGACGCCGCCCTGCGCCGGGCCATGGGCGAGGCCGGGCGACGTCACGTCGCCGCGACCGCCACCTGGCCGGCGAAGGTCGACCGCCTCCTCGCCCTGGGCGCCGAGCTCGCCGCGGACCGACGATGACCGTGCCGGCCGCGGTCGCCAGCCTGCTCGTGCCGGCGCACGACGAGGAGCGGGTGCTGCCCCGACTGCTCGCGTCGGTGGCGCGCGCGGCCCGCACGACCGCGGTCGAGGTCGTCGTCGCGGCCAACGGCTGCAGCGACTCCACGGCCGAGGGCGCCCGGCGCAGCGGCCTGGCCCACCACGTCCTCGAGCTGGCCACCCCCTCGAAGCACGGCGCCGTCCTCGCCGCCGACGACATCGCCTCGCACCACCCGCGGATCATCTGCGACGCCGACCTCGAGCTCGGCGAGGGCATGATCGACGCCCTCGTCGCCCCGATCCTCGCCGGCGAGGTGCTCGCGACGGCACCCCGGCGGGTCCTCGAGACCACGGGGTGCTCGGGGCTCGTCCGCGCCTACTACCGCGTCTGGCAGGAGCTGCCGAGCGTGCGGAGCGGTCTCTTCGGGCGCGGGGTCATCGCGCTCGGCCCCGAGGGCATGCGCCGCTTCCGGGCGATGGAGGCGATGCTCTCCGACGACCTCGCGCTGTCCGAGGCCTTCGCCGAGCACGAGCGGCTCGTCGTCGCCGCTGAGGTCGTCGTCCGCGTCCCCCGCACCGTCGCCGACCTGCTGCGCCGTCGCGCCCGGGTCGTCGAGGGCAACACCGAGGCCGACGAGCGCGGTCTGCGCACCGAGGCCGCACGCACCACCCCGGCCGACCTCGTGACGATCGCCCGCGGCGACCTGCGCCGCCTGCCCGACGTCGCCGTCTTCGTCGCCGTCACCCTCGCCGCCCGCCTCCTCGTGCGCCGCCGCGCCCGCAAGGGCCACGACCACTGGCTGCGCGACGAGAGCAGCCGCCAGGGCTGACCCCCTCTCCCCCTTCGCGAACCCCACGAGCCCCACGAGCCCCACGAGCCCCACGTTTCTCGGGTCACCCGAGAAACCCCGGCTCAGCATGAGTAAGAAACTCGTGCTCACCAGGGGTTTATCGGGTGACCCGATAAACCAGTGACGGGTGAGGTTCGGGGCGAAGGGGGTCAGGGCAGCTCGCGCAGGCCGACCTCGGCCTGCTCGTAGGAGCGGCCGCAGGGGCAGGTGAGGTCGGCGGGGAGGCGCTCGCCGCAGCGGCAGACCCAGCCGATCTGGCGGGCCGGGCTGCCGACGACGAAGGCGTGGGGCGCGACGTCGGCGGTGACGACCGCGCCGGCGCCGACGAAGGCGTCGTGGCCGATGACGGTGCCGCACACGACGACGACCCCGGCGCCCAGGGTCGCGCCCTGCTCGACCGTCGTCGGCAGGAGCGCGTCACCGGAGCGCTTGACGTGGGCGCGGGGGCGCATGTCGTTGGTGAAGACGACCCCCGGGCCGAGGAAGACGTCGTCGCCGACGCTCACCCCCTCGAAGAGGAGCACCGAGTTCTTCACCGTGACGCGGTCGCCGATGACGACCCCGCCCTCGACGAAGGCTCCGCCGCAGATGTTGCAGTCCCGCCCGACGACCGCGCCGTCGAGCACCTGGGCGAAGCCCCACACCCGGGTGCCCTCACCGACGCGGTCGGACAAGCAGCGCCCGTCCGGGTGGACGAAGACCCCGTCGCTGCTCACCGGCTCACGCTCCCACGACGAAGACGACGTCGACCCAGTAGTTGGCGCCGTTGTAGCTGCCCGTCGGCATCGCTGAGCTCGCCGTGCCGTAGCGGTAGAGCCCGTTGCCGCCGCTCACGCCGTTGCCGAGCGCCTCGATCGCGCCGCTCGTGCGCGTGCCGGCGTTGAAGTACCCGCCGTCGACGCTGTACCGGCCGCTCGGGGCGAAGTACGACACGACGTAGATCGTCCCAGGGGTGAGCGTCACGGGCGTGCTGAGCTTGACCCGCTGCCACCCGCGGGCGCTCTCCGCGCTCGAGGTCGCCGTCGCCAGCCGCGTGCCGTCAGGGCCCCACAGGTTGACGACGTGCGGCCCGGCGTTGCCCGACCCGCCCTTGTAGAAGCGCAGCGCGGTGACCGTGCCGGCGGCGGTGACGCGGAACTTCATGCCGAGCTCGACGCTGCCGGTGTCGCCGGAGTCGAGCTTGGCCGGGACGACGGAGTCGGGCCAGACGGTCTGCTCGCCGGCCGTCGCCGTCGTGAAGGACCACGTCGACGGGGCCGTCATCGCGTTGCCGTCCGCGTCCTTCGCCCCGCTCACCGTCGCCGTGTACCGCGTCGCCGACGCGAGCGGCGAGCTCGGGGTGAGGGTCGCTGTGCGCTCCGTCGCGTCGTACGCCACGCTCGCCGGCACGGCCGCGCCGCCCGGGTCGCGCAGCCCGAAGACGATGCTGCTCGACACCACCGGCTCGGAGAAGGTCGCCGTGACCGTCGAGGCCACGGGGATCGCCTCGTCGCCCGGCGCCGGGGTGCGCCCGGAGACCTCCGGCGCGGTCGCGTCGACGAAGACGACGTCGACGCCGTAGCTCGTCGCGTTCCACGTCTGCGTCGGGTAGGTCGCGGCACCCGAGGCGAAGACGCCGTTCGGGCGACCGGTCGCCGAGGCGGGCGCGGTGAGCGGGCCGCGCGTGCGCGCCGTCTTCAGCGCGCCGCTGCTCGCCGCGTACCGGCCCTGGGGGGCCTGGTAGGACGCGACGTACTCCGTGCCGCCGGTGACGGGCACCGGGGTGGCGAAGTCCGCCTCCTGCCAGCCGGTCGCGCTCTCGTCGGCGAAGACCGCCGTCGCGAGCAGGGTGCCGTCGGTGCGCCACAGGTGCCCGACGTGCGTGCCGCCGTTGCCCGGCCCCTTGTAGAAGCGGATCGAGGTGATCGTGCCGTCGCCGTCGGGGCGGAAGCGCACGCCGACCTCGATGGCTCCGGTGTCGGAGACCGACGCGACCGTCGGCACGTCGGCGCTCGTCCACAGCGTCGCCGGGGTGCGCCCGACCTCGCTGTCGACGACGAAGCTCCACTGCCGCGCCTCGCCGAGGTTGCCCGCCCGGTCGGCCCCGCGCACGCTCGCCGTCACCGTCGCCCCGCGGGGCAGGGTCGACGACGGCGCGAAGCGCGTGGTGCGGGTGGCCGCGTCGTAGCTCGTCGTCCCGGCGATCGCGCCGGCGGCGGTCCGCACGCTCCACTGCACCGTGCTCTCGACGACCGCCTCGTCGAAGGTCGCCGCGAGGCCCGACCCGGGGGTGACTGCGTGGACCCCCTTCGCCGGCTCGACCGAGACGACCTTCGGCGCCGTCGTGTCGTCCGGCAGGTCGAGGACGACGTCGACCCAGTACGAGGTCTGGTTCCACGTCGACGTCGGCACGGCCCCGCCGCCGTAGCGGTACACGCCGTTGCCGGCGACGGGGGCGGTGAGCGGTCCGCGGGTGCGCGCGGTCGTGAAGTACCCGCCGGTCGCCGCGTAGACGCCCTGCGGCGCGAAGACGGAGGCCACGAGGGTCGTGCCGGCGCGCACGGCCACCGGCGCGGTGAGCGGGGCCTGCTGCCAGCCGCTCGGCAGGCTCGGGTCGAAACTCGCCGAGCCGAGCAGCTGGCCGTCGAGGGTCCACAGGTGACCGACGTGCGTGCCCTCGCTGCCCGGCGCCTTGTAGAAGCGGATCGAGGAGATCGTGCCGTCGGCGGAGGTCGTGATCTTCGTGCCGACCTCGACCGCGCTGCGCTCGGTGACGAAGCGATCGGGCGTGGCCGAGGAGTCCCACAGCGTCGCCGGCGAGTCGTCGTCGGCCGCCACCGTCTGGAAGCGCCAGCTCACGGGCGCGGCGATCGACGCGCCGGAGCGGTCCTTCGCCTCGTCGACGCGCGCGGTGTACCAGGTGCGCCGGCGCAGCGGCTGGCTCGGCGCGAGGCTCGCGGTGCGGGTCGTCGCGTCGTAGGACATCGTGCCCGTGAGCACCTGCCCGTCCGCGTCGCGCAGGCTGATCTTCACCGACGAGCCGGTCATCCCCTCGCTGAAGCGCGCCTGCACCGGCTGGCCGAGGCCGACGGCCTGCACCTGGTCCGAGGGCGTCGTCGAGATGACGGTCGGGGCGGTCGCGTCGTCGTCGCTGAAGGAGATGTCGACCCAGTAGTTCGACGCGCCGTACGTCTGGTTGGGCATGCCCTGGCCGTCGCGGAAGACGCCGTTCGCCCCGTCCTCTCCCGTGCCGAGCGCCCGCAGCGGCGGGAGTGCGAAGGGGGAGGAGAAGTACCCCGTGTCACCGGCGGGGTGGCCGTTGGGCATGAAGACCGAGACGACGTAGGTCTGGTCGGCCTCGATGGCGACGGGGGTGATGGGGGCGGTCTGCCAGCCCGACGCGGTCTCGCCGGTGAAGGTCACCTCGGCGAGCTGGCGCCCGTCGACGGTCCACAGGTGGCCGACGTGGGTGCCGGTGTTGCCCGCGCCCTTGTAGAAGCGGATGCCGCGCACGAAGCCCGGCTCGCTCGCGCGGAACTTCACCCCGACCTCGAGCGGTGTCGTCTCGTTCGTCGCCGGTGTCGCGGGCACGGTGCCCTCGGGCCAGATCGAGCACGGGTAGGCGCGGGCGACGCCCTGGACGGTCACGGTGGCCGGCTGGCCGATGTTGCAGCTGTCGTCGACCGCGCGGACCTTGATCGCGTACGAGCCCAGCGCCATCGGGGTGACGACCGCGCTCCAGCTCGCACGGCCCGTCGCCGGGCGCCACGTCGTGCCGCCGTCCGTCGAGTACTCGACGGCCGCGACGACGCCGCCGCCGGAGTCGACGGCCGTGCCGGTGATCGTCACGGGCGAGCCGACGGGGGCGTGGCTGCCCGACGTCGGGGCGGTGATCGTCACCGTCGGCGGCACCGAGTCGGTGGACTCGACGGCGCGGACGAGACCGGTCATGAGAGTGACCGGCTGGGCGCCCATGTCGGCGAGGACGTTGACCGTCGCCTGCTGCATCGCCTTGTTCGTCGCGGTGCCGGTGTGCGCGACGTGGTACTCGTCGAGGCCGTAGGCCCACTGGACGGTGCCCGTGCCCCACACGAGCGCCTTCGACGGCGCCCGGTAGAGCGTCATCGTGTGCACGACGACGCCCTCCGTGTACGTCTTGCCGTGGTCGCGCAGGATCTGCGGGGCGCTGGCCGAGGTCTCCGAGAGGTGGATGATGCCGCCGGGGCGGAAGCCGTTGTCTGCGTCGACGTCGAACTCGTAGCCCAGGCTGTCCTGGGCCAGGGTCGCGCTCTGGCCGGCCTGGAGGGCGGCGACGTCGGTGCCGCGCCAGAAGCGCAGCGGCGCGTAGTCCCGGGGGACGCGCAGCGCGAGGTTGGGCGCCTCGCCGCCGGGGAGGATGCCGACGAAGAGCTGTCCGGTGAGCTCGTTCTCGGGGAAGTTGCCGTTCGGCTTCGTCGTGAAGCGCGGGTCGCGCCACGTGCCCGTCCACTCCGAGCTCGGGTCGGTCTTCGCCCCGTCGAGCGTCTCCTTGTAGCAGACGATCGTGCGGTCGGGGGTGCTCGCGCCGTCGATCGAAGGGGCGGTGCGCACCCGCCAGAAGTACTCGTTGCCGGTCATGAAGATCAGGTGCATGCCGGCGTCGCGGGCCGCGGTGACGTTGGTCCGCTGGGCCCCGGTGACGTACTCGTCGTGCCCGGAGGAGACGAAAATCTTGCGCCCCTGCAGGACCGAGGCGTCGCGGTGCACGTCGATGCCGCCGCAGTAGGCGACGTCGTAGCCGTTGCGCTCGAGGAAGCGCACGAGCGGGTACTCGGCGTTGAAGAAGTCGTTGTCGAGGCCGTCGCCCTCGCCGAAGGGGCGGTTGTAGCTGACCTTGAAGGAGCGGCCGACGGGCTGGCCGAAGTACAGGCTGTTGCCGCCGTAGCGGTTGTACGCGTGCATCGTCATCTCGGAGGTCTGCACGAGGACGTCGGAGGGGCCCTGGCGGCGGACGACGAAGATCGTGTGGCTGCTCGAGGCGTCGCCGTCGCGGCGCTGCATCTTCGCGTAGTAGACCCCCGAGACCGCGCCGGTGGGCACCGTCCAGCTCGCCGAGACCGCCCAGTTGCCGCAGTCGACGAGACCGCTCGACGCCTCCGTCTTCGGCTCGGGCTGGCTCTGCGGCAGGGTCGCCGTCGGGCTGACGTCCTGCAGCCAGCGCGCGCCGCGCCCGCCGTACCAGCCGAGCCGGTAGATCCGCACGACGTAGTCGCGGGAGTCGGTCTTGATCTTGAAGTCGACCCGCTGCCCGGGCAGCACGCTGTACTCGGTGGTGAAGCCGACGATGGACGTGCTGTCGTCGGACTCCCACTGCTCCGGGAGTGCGCCGGTCTGGGCGTTCTCCTGCGAGATCGTCGGGCTCGTCGCCGCGGCGGCCACGTCGGGCACGAGCGCGGCGGCGGCGCCGGCGGCCCCGGAGAAGGCGAAGAAGCGCCGACGGCTGAAGCCGCTGCGTCCTGCGGTGTCGGTGTCGCTCGGCGGCCGAACGTCGTCCTCGTGCATGTCATCTCCCCGATGCCGGCGCACCGCAGACCCCTGGGTCCCCGACACGCTCGCCCCCGCCGACGGATCCCCCGGCCGGCTCGTACATCGTAGGGACCGGGCCCGCAACCGGGAGGCGAATCCGCAGAAGTGGTGCGTGATCTCGGGACAGGACCTGTCGCCGTCCAGGCGTCACCCCCTGGCGGGCGGTGCCCCGCCCCGGGGCCTGCGTGCGACGCTCTAGGACATGCAGTGGGACAACAGCTTCGTCCGCGACCTCGGCTGGCTCGGCGCCCGGGTCGACCCGGTCCCCGTCGCCGACCCGCACCTGCTCGCCCTCGACGAGGACCTCGCCCGTGAGCTCGGCGCCGACCCGGAGCAGCTGCGCTCCGTCGAGGGCGTGGAGGTCCTCGCCGGCAACCGCGTGGCGACGGGGTCCCAGCCGATCGCCCAGGCGTACGCGGGTCACCAGTTCGGGCAGCTGAGCCCGCTCCTCGGGGACGGCCGGGCGCATCTGCTCGGCGAGGTCGTCGACATCGGCGGGCGGCGGCGGGACGTGGCGCTCAAGGGATCCGGGCGCACCCCCTTCTCCCGCGGTGGCGACGGCCGCGCCGCGATCGGCCCGGTGCTGCGCGAGTACCTCGTCAGCGGCTTCATGCACGCGGTCGGCGTGCCGACGACGCGCTCCCTCGCGGCCGTCGCGACCGGCGAGCAGGTCCGCCGCGAGCGCCCGCTGCCCGGCGCGGTGCTCACCCGGGTCGCGTCGTCGCACCTGCGCATCGGGACCGTCGTCCTGCTCGCCACCCAGGGCAGCCGCGAGCAGCTCGGCGCGCTCGTCGAGCACGTCCGGGCCCGGCACCACCCGCACGTCGCCGAGGGCGACGTCCTCGACCTCTTCGCCTCCGTGCTCGAGCGCCACGCCGATCTCGTCGCGGCGTGGATGTCACTCGGCTTCGTCCACGGCGTGATGAACACCGACAACATGACGCTGTCCGGCGAGACCATCGACTACGGGCCGTGCGCCTTCCTCGACACCTACGCCCCCGAGCAGTGGTTCAGCAGCATCGACCACACCGGTCGGTACCGGTACTCGCAGCAGCCGACGATGGCGGCGTGGGGCCTCGCCCGCCTCGCCGAGGCGCTCGTGCCGCTCGAGCAGGAGAGCCCGGACGACGCGGTCACCCGGGCCCAGTCCCTGCTCGACGGCTTCGACGCGCGCTACCAGGCGAGCCGGCTGGACCGCGCCCGCGCGGCGCTGGGCCTCACGGGCTCCACCGACGACCGCGACGGCGAGCTCGCCGCCGAGCTGCAGGGCATCGCCCGCGACGAGGAGCTCGACCACACCGGCCTGCACCGCGACCTCGCCCGGCTCCTGCGCGGCGAGCAGGCCCGCCACCTCGACGAGGTGGAGGACTGCGAGCGCTGGGCGGCCTGGGAGCGGACCTGGCGCGAGCGGGTCGCGAGCACCGGCCGGACCCCGCACGAGGCGGCGGAGGCGATGGACCGTGTCACCCCCGTCTACATCCCGCGCAACCACCTCGTCGAGGAGGCCCTCGCCGCGGCCGAAGGGGGAGACCTCGCCCCCTTCGCCGCCCTCGACGCAGCCCTGCGCGACCCCTTCGTCGAGCGGCCGGGCCGCGAGCGCCTCGCCGAGCCCGCCCCCCGCTTCACCCGCGACTACGTCACCTACTGCGGCACCTGACCTCTCCCCCCACCAAGCTGCTGCAGGCGGGCCGCCCGGTTGCGAAGCGCTGGTCATCTCTTGACCAGGGCGAGGTAGACCCGCGCGGTGGTGGGGCTGGGATCCTGGGCCTTCGGTGCCACGCGCAGGGGAGTGCATGCATGCCGGACGACGACCCACGACCTCATCTCGGCGTGCTCGGGCCGCTGCAGGTCCACGACGGGAGCGCCTGGCGCACCATCGGCTCGCCGAAGCGCCGGGCCGTGCTCGCCGCCCTCGTCGCCCGCGCACCGCACCCGGTGAGCGTCGAGACCCTCGTCCGCGAGGTGTGGGGCGACGCCCCGCCCGCCTCGGCGCGCACCCAGGTCCACGGCTACGTCCTGCACCTGCGTCGCGCCCTGCCAGCCTGCGCTGCCGACGCGCTGACGACGACGACCACGGGCTACGCCCTCGACGTCGCGACGCTCGGGACCGACGCCGACCGGGCCGAGCGAGGTCTCGTCGTCGCCCGGGCGGCCCTCGCCGCGAGTGACCCCGTGGGGGCGGCCCAGGTGGTCGACGGGGCGCGCGGGCTGTGGCGCGGCGACCCCTTCGAGGACGTCGTGGCCACCCCTGTCGTGCGGGCCCGGGTCGAGCGCCTCGCCGAGCTGCGAAGGGAGGTCGAGGAGACCGGCTTCGCGGCGCTGCTCGGCCAGGGCCTGCACGCCGAGGCGGTCGGACCGTTGACCCGTCATCTCGCGGCCCACCCCGTGCGGGAGCACGTGTGCGCGCAGCTCATGACCGCCCTGCACCGCACCGGGCGGCAGGCCGAGGCCCTCCAGGTCTACCGTCGGCTGCGCCGGGTGCTCGTCGAGGAGCTCGGGGTCGAGCCGTGCGCCGAGGTGCAGGCGCTCCACCACGAGATCCTGCGGGGTGCGACCCGGGCCGCCCGGCCCTCGCCCAGGCGGGCCGCGGCTGCTCCTGCCCCGTCCGCCGCTGCTCCGGCGTCCCCTCCCCCAGACGTCCCCGCTGCCCCGATCTCACGCCCGCGGCCTCGGGTCCCGTGCGCACCGGAGGCGCTCGTCGGGCGTGAGGAGGAGCTCGCCGAGGTCGTGCGCCGGCTGCGGCCCCGAGGCGTGTGCGCACCCGCCCCGGTGGTCGTCGTCCACGGCGGCCCGGGGACCGGGCGCACCGCTCTCGCCCTGCGCGCCGCGTCTGCCGTGGCCGATCGCCACCCCGACGGCCAGGCCTACCTGCTCGGCTGTGAGTTCGACGGCAGCCCCCGACCCCCGGCCGAGCTCGTCGCCGAGCTGCTCGTCCAGCTCGCGATCCCCGACCTGCCCGGGTCGGCCCCGGCACGAGCGGCCCTGCTGCGCGCCCATCTCCACGAGCGGCGGGTCCTCGTCGTCCTCGACGACGCGGTGGACGGCGACCAGGTCCGGGCCGTCGCACCCACCGGTGGCGCGAGCGCGCTCCTCGTCACCGCCCGGCACCACCTGTCCGACGCGCCGGGCACCGCGCGGGTCGCGCTGTCGGCACTGCGCCGCGCTGACGCCGTCGAGCTGCTCGACCGGGTCGTCGGCGACGGGCGCGTCGGCGCCGAACCGGGAGCGGCGGCCGACCTCGTCGAGCGCTGCGGCCGGCTGCCCCTCGCCGTGCGGGCGGTCGGTGGCCGGCTCGCGGCCCGTCCCGGGTGGTCAGTGCAGACCGCGCTCGACCGGCTCGTCGAGAACGACCGGCTCGTCGAGGGGATGCGGCTGGGCTCGCTCGACCTCAGCGCGTGCGTGGGGCGGGCCCTGAGACCCCTGACACCGGGCGCCCGCCGGCTGCACGCCCTGCTCGCCCTCGGCGGGCCGGCCGACCTGCCGGCCTGGGCGGCTGCCGCGCTCCTCGACGTCGCGCCGGCCGTGGCGGACGGGCATCTCGACGAGCTCGTCGACGCCCACCTGCTCACCACCTCGTGCGCCGAAGGCCGGCCGCGCTTCCGCCTCGACGACGTGCTGCTCCCCGATGCGGCGCAGCGGTGCGCCGGTCTGGGCGCCACGGTCGTCGACCCGGCCCTCGACCGGCTCCTCGCGACCTGGCTCGAGCTCGCCCGCCAGGCGACGCAGGCGCTGCCGCCGAACCCCTTCGCCCCGCCGAGAGGCGAGGACCTCGCCGAGGTCAGCACGCCCGCCGAGGCCATGGAGCAGGTCGCCGCGGGTGCGCTCGGCTGGTTCGACGCCGAGCGGGCCGGGCTCCTCGCCGCCGTGCGCACCGCGGCCCGGCACGACCGCCGGAGCACGTGCTGGCAGCTCGCCGTCGCGCTCGTGCCCTATCTCGACGCCCGGGCCCACCTCGTCGACTGGGCGCAGTGCCACGACGTCGCCGACGGTGTCACCGACGAGCCGCTCGGCCGGGCCGCTCTGCTGCGCTCGCGGGCCCAGCTGCACCTCTACCACTCGCGGATGCCCGAGGCGGCGCGCTGCGCGGACGAGGCGCTCGAGCTCTTCGAGTCCGTCGGGCACGAGCGGGGGGTCGCGATGGCCCTCGGCGCCCGGGCCGTGTGCCACCGCCTCACCGGACGACCCGATCTCGCGCTGCCCCTCCTGCGGCGCGCGGTGCGCATCGTCACCCCGACCGCGCCGGCCGCCGCCGCGCACCTGCGATGGGGCATCGCCCGGGCGCTCGCCGATCTCGGCGAGCTCGACGCCGCGGTCGCCGAGCTCGAGCGCGCACGACGCCTCGCCCGCGAGGTCGACGACAGCCACCGCGAGGCGGTCGTGCTGCGCGAGCTGGCCGTCGTGCACGGCCGGCAGGGGCGCCCCGCGCGGGCGCTCGCGGCGCTGGGCGAGGCCGAGCAGGTCTTCGAGGGGCTCGGCGACGAGCGCTGCCTCGCGCACGTGAGCCGGGTCCGGGGCCAGATCCTCTCCGAGCGCGCCGACCGCGACAGCGAGGACCTCGAGCACGCGGCCTTCGCGCTCGGGCGGGCGGCGAGCATCTTCGACCGCGGGTCGACCCGGCCCGACGCCGCCGAGTGCCTGCGCGGGCTGGCCCGGGTCGAGCTGGCCCGCGGGTCGGTCGCCGCGGCCCGGGCCCTGCAGGCGCGGGCCGACGAGCTGGACGCGCGGAGCGCCTGACCGCGGCGGCCTGCGCCGCACGCATCCCCCGTCGCCCCCCTCGCCTCTCCCACCCCGTCGCCTCTCCCCTTCGCCCCCCACTCACGACGACGGGCGCCCCGGCGATGCCGGGACGCCCGTCGCCGTGAGCCGTCAGCGGAAGCGGATGAAGGAGCTGAACTGGCTGTTCGCCGTCCCCACCGAGGTCGTGCGGTGGCTGTAGCGCGAGCCGCCGCCGTAGTTGTACTCGTCGACCTCGAAGGTGCCGTTCGCGTTGACCTTCGTGACGAAGGCGACGTGACCGAAGGTGCCGCCCTCGCGCACGGCGACGTCACCCGCCTTCGGCCGGGAGTAGACCGGCACCCCGACCGCACGGGCGGTGTTGTCCCAGTTCTTCGCGTGGCCCCAGCGGCTGGCGCCCTTGTACTGGTTGGTGAACTTCACGCCCATCCGCGAGTTGAGCGCCCAGGCCGCGAAGCTCGTGCACTCGCCCTTGTAGAAGTTCCACCGGTCGATGCCGCTGGACTGACCCTTGTACGGGTAGTCGTCGCCGGCCTTGACCCCGCCCGTGCTGCCGATGCGGTGCGAGGCGTTGTTGTTCTTCAGGGTCGCGTTGAGGTTGGCCTTGCCGCCCGCCGCGATCTTCTGCGTCGCACCGCCGTAGCCGGAGTTGTAGTAGACCGTCACGGTCTTGCTCGTGCGGTTCCACACGCTCGCGGCGTTGTTCTTCACGCACACGCCCTTGCCCGCCCCGGCGCCCTTGAAGTCGTAGCAGCCCGGCTGGCTCGTGCCGTAGTCACCGACCGAGGTCGTGAAGTCCGACACCGACCCGGCCTGGCCCGAGTTGTAGTAGTAGCAGAACTCCCCGCTCTGGCAGGTGCCGTCACGCCCCGCCGCCTGCGCCGTCGGGGCGGCGACGACCGGCGCGACGAGCAGCCCGAGGGCGGCGGCGCTCACCCCGGCCCGACGGGTCACGGCGCTCACGGGCACGAGCTCTTCCGCGCGAGGTTCTTGCTCCCGTAGTACACGGGGTTGCCGTCCTTGAAGGTCGCCTTCTTCACGACGCCGTTCTGCTTCTGCTCGTAGTGCAGGTGAGGTCCGGTGGAGCCGCCGGTGCTCCCGACGCGCCCGATCATCGTCTTCGCCGAGACGCTCTGGCCGACCGTGACGTTGAAGGACTGCAGGTGGGCGTAGAGCGTCTGCCAGCCACCGGAGTGGGTGATGACGACGTACTTGCCGTACGAGCTGCCGCCGAGGTCGCGCACCGTCGAGACGGTGCCCGGGGCGGAGGAGTAGACCTTCCAGCCCAGGTCGTCGGGGTAGTGGTTGAAGTCGACCGACAGCTGGGGGCTGTGGTTGGTCCGGGTGCCGGCCGCCCACGTCTCGCCGCAGGGGAAGGGCAGCAGGAAGCTGCCGGTGCCCGCCGGCGGGGAGCCGATGCGGTGCGAGGCGTTGTTGTTCTTCAGGGTCGCGTTGAGGTTGGCCTTGCCGCCCGCGGCGATCTTCTGCGTCGCACCGCCGTAGCTGGAGTTGTAGTAGACCGTCACCGTCTTGCTCGTGCGGTTCCACACGCTCGCGGCGTTGTTCTTCACGCACACGCCCTTGCCCGCCCCGGCGCCCTTGAAGTCGTAGCAGCCCGGCTGGCTCGTGCCGTAGTCACCGATCGAGGTCGTGAAGTCCGACACCGACCCGGCCTGGCCCGAGTTGTAGTAGTAGCAGAACTCCCCGCTCTGGCAGGTGCCGTCACGCCCCGCCGCCTGCGCCGGCGCGAGGGCGAGCGCCATCGGGGCCACGAGGGCTCCCGTCGCGGCGAGGACCGAGAGGTGTCGGGTGCGTGGTCGTCTCATCGTGCTGCCTTCCCTGGGTCTTCGGTGGTCCGCCGCCGGGCCTGTCCCGGCGACGAGGTGCGTGGGGTGTCACCGGGTGCGTCGGTACTGCTCCCAGGTGACCTTCGTGACGGCCGGGCCGTCGTCGGGGGCGTTGCTCGCCAGCCCGTTGCGGCCGAGGTAGTACCGGCCGACCTGGGTCTGGGCGGGCGTCGAGAGGTCGGTGTCGTTGATCGCGACCGCGTGGATGTGCAGCGGCCAGTCGCCCTGCGACGGGGTGCGCAGCCAGGCGGCGAAGCCCACACGGCGCAGGCTGCGCACGTGCCGGGTGCGCTGGGTCGCGGTGAGCGCCTCGGCGTCGAGGTCGACGGCACCGCCGCCGTCGTGGGTGCCCGCCGACGTCGGGTCGGTGCCGGGCGAGTACGAGCCCTGCTCGACACGCGGCTCGACCCCGGAGAGCCGGCTGGCCTCGACGAGCATCGCGACGGTGCGCGTGGCGAAGGGGTGGCCGTCGTACCTCGTGCGGGCGCCGGGCGAGATCTGCCGGGTCACCGTGAAGCGGCCGGACCCGAGGGCCACGAGCGAGGAGCGGCCGGGCAGGCCGTTGGCGCCGAGACCCGAGTGGCCCAGCGAGCGCTGCCACCGGGCGTACGCGGTGCGGGTCGCGGTGCCGAAGTGCCCGTCGACGTAGCTCGCGGCGAGCATCCCCTTCGCGAGGAGCGCCTGCTCGACGAGTCGCACGCTCGTCGCGGCGCCGGGCGTCAGCCCCGTCCCGGTCTTCACCGGGTCGAGCTGCGCGGCGAGGACGACCGCCTCCATGTCGACGGTGCCGGCGGCCGCGGCGGGCCCGACGGCGAGGGTGCCGAGGGCCCCGACGAGCGTCGTGCTCAGGACGGTGCGGCGTGCGATGTGCTCCATGGGTGGTCCTCCCCGGGGTCCGGCGGTGCTCGTGGGGACGACGCTGCCCGGTGGGGCTATCACCGGGCTGAAGCCTGGCTACACCCGCGTGCAGCCGTGCGACACACTGGCGCCGTGCCCCTCCCCCTCCCCTCGCCCGTCGGCGCGCTCGTCGTGCGTGACCGCCGCCCCGACGAGGACGGATGGGTCGCCCCCTTCGCCGCCCGGTATGACCTCGTGGCCGAGCGTGCCGGCGAGGTCGTCGGGTCGCTCGCGCTCGCCCTCGACGAGTCCCGCGCGACCGGCGAGCTGGCCTGGGCCTTCGCGGACGGGGTCGACGAGACCGAGGTGACCGGCGCCGTCGCGGACGTGCTCTCCCTCGCCCTGGACCACCACGGGCTGCACCGCGTCGTCGCGCGGACCGACCCGCGCGACGAGCGGGCGGGCCGCGTCGCCGAGGCGGTCGGCCTGAGGCGCGAAGGGGTGGCCCGTCACGACCGGTGGGTCGGCGGGCGGTGGCACGACAGCGTCGTCCACGCGGCGCTCGGCGCCGACGCGCCACGGCGGGCCGGTGCGATCGTCGTCAGCGCGGTGACCCTGCGCGACGCGGACGGCCAGGTCCTCACCGTGCGCAAGCGCGGCACCTCGCTCTTCATGCAGCCCGGCGGCAAGCCCGAGCCGGGCGAGAGCGCGCACGCGTGCGCGGTGCGCGAGGTCGAGGAGGAGCTCGGGCTGCGGCTCGACCCGGCGCTGCTGCGGCTCGTCGGCGTGCACCGGACCGCCGCCGCCAACGAGGCGGGTCGGGAGCTGCTCGCGACGGTCTTCGAGCACCCGGCGCTCGAGGGTCAGAGCGCCCCGGTCGTGCACCCGGCGGCCGAGATCGAGCAGGTCAGGTGGCTCGACCCACGAGACCCCCTGCCCGACGACCTGGCACCGCTGCTGCTCCTGCTCCTCGGGCGCTGACCGGGCCTGCCGTCAGGCGCTGACGGAGTCCGGGCGGGTGCCGATGAGCCGCAGCGAGGCCATGCCGCACGACGGGCACGGGTGGACGAGCGGGGCGTCGACCTCCGGCCAGATGACGCGGAAGGTCGTGTGCCGCCGGCAGCGGTAGGCGACGGCGCGGGCGGTGCGGAGCGATCGTGCGGAGCGTGTCCTGGCCATGCACGGGATCTCACACCCTCGGTGTTTCCCGTTGTGAGAGAACGTGTTTCGCGGGTGTTGCGTGATGACCGCCCAGGTCGGAGGCCGGAGAACCCCCGCGGGTGTGATGGGCTGGGTCCTGACCGACCCGCCCACCACCCGAGGTGACGACGATGACCCCTTCGAGCCGATCCGTGCGCTCCAGCCTCAGCGGCCCGGCCCGCACCGCCATCGGCACGAGCATCGCCGGCGGTGCGCTCGGCGCGCTGACCAACGGGCCGGGCCACCTCACCCACCTCTTCCGCGGCCGCTTCCCCACCGTCGCCGTCACCGGGATGACCGGTGTCGGCAAGACCCGCCTCGCCGACACCCTCGCCCGGCGCAGCCCGACCCTGGGCAGCGACGACGTCGGGTCGGCGACGATGGAGCGGCGCACCCGCAAGACGGCGAAGGGGCGTGGCTTCCGCTTCCGCGTCGTGCCCGGCGACAACGCGGCGACCCGGCTCAGCGCGCTCGACGAGGTCTTCCACGACGACCCCGTCGACGGGGTGCTCCACGTCGTCGCCTACGGGCACGCGACCCCGCGGCGCACCGGCGGCACCACCGGTGTCGCGCAGGCGACGCGCGAGGAGCTGCTCGCCGACGAGCTCGAGGACTGGTCGATCACCGCGCACCGCATCGCCTCGATGGCCGTGCGCCGCGACCGCCCGATCTGGCTCGTCGTCGTCGTGACGAAGACCGACCTCTTCGAGGACGAGCTCGACGAGGCGGTGCGCTACTACTCCCCCGGCAGCGGGTCCCCCTTCGCCCGGCGTCTCGACGAACTGCGCTCGCTCGCGGGCGGGGCGAAGCTGTCGATCGACGTGCTGCCGATGGCCGCGCCCGACGGGACGAAGCTCGGCAAGGGCTCGGCCGCCGAGCGCCAGCTGAGCGCCCTCGAGACGCGGATGGCGCAGCTGAGCGGGCACGTCTGAGCACACCCGCAGGGGTGGGGGCCGTGCGGCCCCACGCGCGGTCCGCGAGCGGTTGACTGACCTCATGGCGAAGTACCGCGTCCACGAGGCGGGGGTCGCACGCGCTCACGAGCGCATCGAGGCCCGCCAGTACGTCCTCGACAGCACCTGGACGGAGGTCCAGCCGGGTGCGGAGCGCCGCAACGCCTATCTCGAGCGGCACTCGTGGCAGGAGTACGCGCAGTGGCACCTCGGGCTGTGCGAGGGCGCGGGCGAGGAGACGAAGGGGAGGTACGCCTTCGCGTACGGCGACCTGCGTCGGGTGCACCGCTCGGCGCTCATCGCGTGCGTCTACCGGGCCTCCGAGTGGCACCACAAGTCCGTCGAGCTGGCCGCCCACGACCTCCTCCAGCACCTCGACGAGGTCGCCGGCATCGGCGACCACGAGTAGGGCTCTTCGCTGGTCGAGGTGCTGGGCGCCGGCCAGCCCCTTTCGCTGGTCGAGGTGCGAGCGCCGGCCAGCCCCTTTCGCTGGTCGAGGTGCGAGCGCCAGCGAGCCTCGAGACCACCACAGCCCCGTCAGTCGAGGCAGAACTCGTTGCCCTCGGGGTCCTGCATGACGACGAAGCCGGCCGACATCGGCGGTGCCGGCTCCTCGCGGCGCACGCGGGTCGCCCCGAGCGCGACGAGCCGCTCGCACTCGGTCTCGAGAGCCGCCATCCGCTGATCCCCCTCGAGCCCCGGCGCGGCCCGGACGTCGAGGTGCACGCGGTTCTTCACCGTCTTCGCCTCGGGGACCCGCTGGAAGAAGACCCGCGGACCGACCCCGTCGGGGTCCTCGACCGCCGACGCGTCACCCCAGCGAGCCTGCGGCACCCCGCGCGCCGCGAGGAAGGCGTGCCACGCCTCGAGCGGGTCCTCGCCCTCTGCGAGCTCGGGCCCGGGTGGCGGCGGGATCCGGTAGCCGAGGGCCTGCGCCCAGAAGCGGCTCAGCATCTCGGGGTCGGCGGCGTCGATCGTCACCTGGAGCGTCCTGGCCATCGACCGAGCCTGGCACGACGGCCGCGCGCTGACCAGACCTGGGCGAGCAGACCTGGCTACGGTGGCGGCATGCTCGTCGCCTTCTCCGTCGCCCCGTCCACCACGACCGACCCCGAGGGCTCGGTGAGCGAGGCCGTCGCCGCCGCCGTCCGGGTCGTGCGCGACTCGGGCCTGCCGCACCGCACCGACGCGATGTTCACGACCGTCGAGGGCGAGTGGCAGGAGTGCATGGACGTCGTGCGCCGCGCGTGCGAGGCCGTCCAGGCGCACAGCCCGCGCGTCTCGCTCGTGCTCAAGGCCGACATCCGCGAGGGCCACACCGGCATGCTCGACGCGAAGGTCCAGCGCGTCGAGGAGCACCTGCGCGACTGACCCGACCCGACCCGCTAGCACGCCCCCACCCGAGGAGATCCCCCATGGCTGCACCCCGCCGCGCTCTCGTCGTCATCGACGTCCAGCAGGAGTACTTCGAGGGTCTGCTGCAGATCCAGCACCCGCCGCGCGAGGAGTCGCGCGCCCGCGTCGTCGAGGCGATGACCGCCGCCGCGGACGCCGACGTGCCCGTCGTCGTCGTGCGGCACGCGGCACCTGCCGGCTCGCCGGTCTTCGACCCCGCGACCCCGACCTTCGAGCTCCACCCCGACGTCGCCGCCCTCGCGGAGGGCGCGACGCTCGAGATCACGAAGTCCTTCGCCAGCGTCTTCGCCGGCACCGGGCTCGAGGAGTGGCTGCGCGAGCGCGACCTCGACACCGTCACCCTCGTCGGCTACATGACGAACAACTGCGTCCTCGGGTCCGCGGCCGCCGCCGAGCCGCTCGGTCTGACCGTCGAGGTGATCTCGGACGCCACCGGCGCGATCGACATCGTCAACGCCGCCGGGTCGGCACCGGCGCGCCAGGTGCACGACACCCTCATGGCGCTGCTCGCCTCGAGCTGGGCTGCCGTGGCCACGACGCAGGAGTGGGTCGACGCGGTCCGCGCCGGCGCCACCCTGCCGGCGGACAACCTCGTCGAGTCGGCCGCGCGCGGGCGCGAGTCCCGCCCGGCGCAGGGGTAGCCGGAGGCGGCGAAGGGGGGACCGGTCCGGTCCCCCCTTCGCCCGCGCGGTCAGTCGACGCTGATCTCGCCCATGGGCTCCCAGCCGTCGCCGTCGACCTGCCGCGAGACGATGAGCGGGGTCGAGACGAGGTACTGGGGGAAGACCTCGCGCATCCTCGCGAAGTGCTCGGAGCGCACATGCGGCTCGGCGCCGTCGTCGTCGAAGGCCTCGAGCAGGACGTAGGTCGTCGGGTCCTCGACGCTGCGGGACCACTCGAACCACTTGTTGCCCGGCTCCGCGCGGGTCGCCTCGGTGAACTCGCGGCTGATCTGCGGCCACTCGTCGGCGTGCTCGGGCTTGATCGCGAACTTGACGTTGATGAGGATCATGGATCCCACGATGTCAGAGCGCGCAGGCCCGGGAGGCCGCGGCCCGGGGGTCTCGTCCCGACGATGGCACGCTGGCCCCATGCTCGACGTCCTCGTCGTCTCCGACACCCACGCCCCCCGCTTCTGGAAGGCGCTGCCAGGCCCCCTTCGCGCGCCGCTCGAGCGGGCCGACCTCGTCCTGCACGCGGGTGACGTGTGCACACCGGACGTCCTCGACACCCTCGCCGAGCACGCCCCGGTGCACGTCGTCCTCGGCAACAACGACGGTCCCGAGGTCGCCGCGTGGGGCGGCGGGGTGCCCGAGACCCTCGAGCTCGACCTCGACGGCTTACGGGTCGCGATGATCCACGACTCGGGGGCGAAGGGGGGTCGCGACCGCCGCATGCGGCGCCGCTTCGAGAGCGCCGACCTCGTCGTCTTCGGGCACTCGCACATCCCGATGGACGACGACACGGGCGCGGTGCACCTCTTCAACCCCGGCTCGCCGACGGACAAGCGCCGCCAGCCCCGCCCCACCTACGGGTGGCTGCGCGTCGAGGACGGGCGGCTCGTGAGCCACGAGGTCGTCGAGATCTGACCCCCGCGCCCCCCTCGCCGCGACCCTCGCCGCGACCCCAGCTACCACGCAGTACTGGTCGTGATCACGACCAGTACTGCGTGGTAGCTCGCGGGAGAGCCGGCCGGGTGGAGGTCAGCCGCGCAGCGCGCGCCCGAGCTCGGTGTACTGCTCGACGAGCCCGTCCATGTCGGCCTGCGTGTGCGCGAGCGAGACGAGCCACTGCTCGTCGAGCCCGGGCGGGGTGAGGACGCCGCGGTTGACGCCCCACAGCCAGGACAGCTCGGCGACGCCGAAGTCGGTCGCCTTGTAGTCGCGGTAGTTGCGCACCGGCCCGCTCGACCAGGTGACGCAGCCCTTGAGACCCATGCCGACGGTGTGCGCGGGCAGCTCGAGCTCGCGGATGACGTCGTCGATCCGGCCGAGCGTGCCGAGGTTGATGTCCTCGGCGGCCTGCAGCGCCTCGTGGGTGCACACCTCGTCGACGGCCTCGGCGGCCGCCATGACGAGCGGGTTGCCGTTGTACGTGCCGAAGTGGGCCATCCGGCCGTCGACGACGACCTGCATGACCTCCGCGGTGCCGCCGAAGGCCGCGAGCGGGAGCCCGCCGCCGATGCTCTTGGCGAGGGTGACGAGGTCGGGCTTGACCCCGATGCGCTGCGAGGCGCCGCCGTAGCCGGCGGTGAGCCCGGTCTTGACCTCGTCGAAGATCAGCAGGGTGCCGGCCGCGTCGCACGCGGCGCGCACGCCGGCGAGGTAGCCCTCGTCGGGCAGGACGATCGCGAGGTTCTCGACGACCGGCTCCATGACGACGGCCGCGACCTGGGAGCCGTGCTGCTCGAGGATGCGCTGCAGGTAGGGCAGGTCGTTGTAGGGCACGACGTGGACGGTGCCGGCCTCGACGTCGAAGGGGACCTCGGGCGTCGGCGCCTCGGCGGGACCGGCGTCGGCGAGGTCGGGCTTGACGGAGACCTGGAGGGCGTCGTACCCGCCGTGGTACCCCCCTTCGATCTTGATGATTGCCTTGCGCTCGGTGTACGCGCGGGCCGCGCGGACGGCGTACATGAGGGACTCGGTGCCCGACTGCGTGAAGCGCAGCATGTCGAGACCGAAGCGCTCCTGGTAGCGCTCGGCGACCCGCGTCGCCGTCGGCGACGGGGTGACGAAGAGCGTGCCGACCTCGGTGAGGGCGTGCTGGACGCGCTCGACGACGACGGGGTTGAGGTGGCCGACGAGCATCGCGCCGAAGCCCATCGACAGGTCGAGCAGCTGACGGCCGTCGACGTCGGTGAGGTGCGCCCCGCGCGCCGAGGTGATGGAGATCGGGTAGGGCTCCCAGTGCTGGAAGGACGAGGTGACGCCGAGCGGGAGCGACTTGCTCGCGCGGGCGTTGTGCTCACCGGACCCGGGGGTGTCCTTGGTGAAGCGCTCCCACTCCTGGACGAGCAGGGCCTGGACCCGGTCCTGGTCGAGCGGGGTGGAGCTGGACGGGAGCACCCGTCGAGCCGCCGGGTCCGCGGCCGGCCAGCTCGGGGTCGGGGTCGCGTCGGACATGTCATCGCCTCCTGACGGGGCGGCCGACGGCCGCCGTGGTGGGCTCATCATGACGCACGCGAGGACCCCGACGACGGGGGATCGAGCGCCCCCTGCGCGCCCGTCGCGGGCCGTCCCGCCGTCGGCGGGCGAGAAAAGAAGGTCACGGGCTGGTAAAGGCGGCGTCTCTGGCCTACTCTTCAGGCACCTCCTGACGACGGGAGGAAGGCCTCCAGGCACGCCGAGTCCCGCCAGCTCGGAGGTCCCCCTGATTTGCGATGGCGGGAGCGGGGGACCCAACTTCTACCGACCGGTCAGCCGGTCTCGGGGTGAAGCCGGGTCGTCCACCGTGACGACCGGCGGGGTGCATCTCCACCCTAATCCGACAGCTCACCTCGAAGGCGCTGGAGACACATGACCGCATATGCCGGCCGCCACCGCGCGCCCAAGAGCACCCCGTCCATCGCCCGTGCGGGCGCCACCGCCGCCACCTCCCTGGCCGCCGTCGCCGTCGCGGTCCCCGCCGCGGGCGCCGCGTCCGCCGCCCCTGCGAGCGTCGCCACCCCGGCCGCCACCGCCGCGTCGAGCACGAGCACCGCCACCATCCGCACGCTGTGGCAGGGCCACCGCGGCGGCCTCGTCAAGCAGGTCCAGCGCAAGGTCGGCGTGAGCGCCGACGGCGTCTTCGGCCCCCGCACGAAGTCCGCCGTCAAGAGCTGGCAGAAGCGTCACGGCCTCACCGCCGACGGTGTCGTCGGTCCGCGCACCGCCGCGAAGATGGGTCTGCGCGCCACGACCGCGAAGAAGAAGACCGCGTCGCGCACGAGCACCCGCACCTCGAGCATCGTCGCGACCGCCGCGCGCTACTACGGCACCCCCTACCGTTACGGCGGCACCTCGCCGTCGACCGGCTTCGACTGCTCCGGCTTCACCGGCTACGTCCTCAAGCAGCACGGCAAGTCGCTGCCGCGCACCGCCGAGGCCCAGCGCCGCGCCGCGTGGAAGACGAGCAACCCCCAGCCCGGCGACCTCGTCTTCTTCGGCGCCCCCGCCTACCACGTCGGCATCTACGCCGGCGCCGGCAAGATCATCGACTCGGGCCGCAGCGGCACGAGCGTGAGCAAGCGCGCCATCTGGACCAACCAGGTGAGCTACGGCCGCTTCTGAGCCGACCCACCGACGAAGGGGGACCCGTGGCGAGCGCCGCGGGTCCCCCTTCGTCGTCGGGGCCCCGGTGAGGCATCGTGGTCCCGTCAGCGAGCGAAGGGGTGTCACCGTGGGACGGTCGACGAGACGTGCAGGTGCGGGGGGCGCGCTGCGCCGGGCAGGGGCGCTCGGAGTGGTCGTCGGGGTGAGCCTGTCGGCCTGCTCGATGGTCTCGATCGGACGTGAGGAGCCCGAGGCCTCGGGCGAATCGGCGAGCTCGAGCGGCTCGTCGAGCCCGACGAGCTCCGCGGCCCTGCCGCAGGGCACCCAGAGCACGTCGTCGGTGACGACCTACCCGGTGACCGAGCCCGAGGGGCTCGAGTGGGTGGTGCTCGTCGACGACCCCGCCCAGACCCGTGCGGTCGCCGACCGCCTGCTCGGCGCCGGCGAGCCGGTCATCTCGGTCAACACCGCTGTCGGCATGGTCGCGGTGCGCACGAGCGACGAGGACTTCGAGGAGCGGGCCGCGCAGGTCGACGGCGTGAGCGCGGTCGCGACCGACCGCGACCCGGCGTGGCAGGGACCCGAGGAGGACGGCTCGGGCGCGATGTCGCTCCCGGCCGCCACCTCCGTGCCCGCCGTCCGGCGCGCGACCCCCGCCCCGGCCCGGCCGTCGGCTGCGTCGGCCGCGCCGAAGGCCGACCCCCTCGACGACCGGTTGTGGGGCATGAGCCTCATCGGGGCGCCGCAGGCCCAGGCCGCCGCGGGTGACGGCGACGAGGGCGTGACGGTCGCCGTCATCGACTCGGGCGTCGACGTCACCCACCCCGACCTGTCCGGTGTCGTCGACGTCGATCGGTCCCGCAACTTCGTCGTCGACCGGCCGGAGATCGACGGCGACTGCGAGCAGGACTCGTGCGTCGACCCTGTCGAGGAGGACCCGAGCGGTCACGGCACCCACGTCGCCGGCACCATCGCGGCCGCGCGCAACGGGCTCGGCGTCACGGGTGTCGCGCCCGGGGTGCGGCTGGTCAACCTGCGCGCCGGGTCCGACACCGGCATGTTCTACCTCGCGCCCACCGTCAACGCGATCACGGCCGCGGCCGACCTCGACGTCGACGTGGCGAACATGAGCTTCTACGTCGACCCGTGGCGCTACGCGTGCGCCGGTGGTGCCCCGGGCGACACCCCCGCGCAGGCCGCGATGCAGGACCTGACGATCGAGCTCGTCGGGCGTGCCCTCGCCGACGCCCACGACCGGGGCGTCACCCTCGTCGCGGCGGCCGGCAACGGGCGCGGCGACCACGGCGACCCGGGCACGGACACGACGAGCCCGAACTACGGCGCCGAGGCGCGCGAGCGCACCATCGACGCCGACGACTGCCTCAGCCTGCCCACGGAGGGCGAGCACGTCATCGCCGTGAGCTCCGTCGGCCCCGACCGCGAGCTCGCCGAGTACTCCGACATCACGGGCGACCCGAGCAGCGGCACCCTCGACCTCGCCGCCCCGGGCGGTCCCGCCACCGGCGGGCCGGACGCGGTGCTGTCGACCTACCCGGCAGCCGCGCTGCGCGACGGCGGTCTCGTCGACGGCGAGGGCCGGGTGACCGACGCCGGGGCCCAGATGGGCGTCGAGCGCTCCTGCCCGCGCGGCACCGGCGCCGACGACGCCGACCCCTCCGCCCGGTGCGGCTACTACCAGGGACTCGTCGGCACCTCGATGGCGAGCCCGCACGTCGCGGGCGCCGCGGCCCTCGTCATCAGCGCCGACCCCGACCTCACCCCCGACGAGGTGGCCGAGGTGCTCGGCGAGACCGCCCGCTCCCAGCGCTGCCCGGCGACCCCGAGCGCGGCCGGTCCGTGCGTCGGCGACCGTGACCTCAACGGCTACTTCGGTCGGGGGCTCGTCGACGCCGAGGCGGCGGTGGACGCCGCCGAGAAGCAGGCAGGCTGACGGTCGTGCGTGGGAGGGTTCGGGCATGAGCGACAGCGTCCGCCGAGCAGTGACCCGATACGCCGAGACCTACCCCGAGCTCGAGGTGCTCACCGGTGAGTGGGTCGCGCGCGTGACGGCGATGCTCGACGAGGCCGGGATCAACTACCTCACGGTGAGCGGTCGGGCGAAGGCGGTGGCGTCCTTCTCGGCCAAGGCGGCCCGGCGCCTGGACGGCGAGCTCGTCTACGACGACCCGCTCGTCGACATCACCGACCAGGTCGGGGTGCGGGTCATCACCTACGTCGCGAGCGACGTCGTCGCGGTGGCCGAGCTGCTCGCCGACCAGCTGACCGTCCTCGACGACCGCGACCTCGGTCTCGAGACGGCCGGCGAGGGCCGCTTCGGCTACGCGAGCCGGCACGTCCTCGTCACCCGTGACACCGGCGAGGGCGTGAGCTACGACCGGACCCGCTGCGCCTCGGTGCAGCTGC
Source organism: Janibacter melonis (assembly GCF_003721155.3). NCBI lineage: Bacteria > Bacillati > Actinomycetota > Actinomycetes > Micrococcales > Intrasporangiaceae > Janibacter > Janibacter melonis. Next base: position 2,326,568 of record NZ_CP044548.2, read on the forward strand.
GCACCGTCCTGCAGCACGCGTGGGCCGAGTTCGAGCACGACATCCGCTACAAGGGCAGCGTCCCCGAGCAGCTCGTCGCCGACCTCGACCGCCGCTTCACCCTCGCCGCCGGGCTCATCGAGCTCGCCGACAAGGAGTTCTCGGCGATCCGCGACCGCCTCCAGCTCCAGCTCGGCTCGCAGCCGGCCGAGGCCGTCACCGACGACCCGCGCATCGGCGCCAGCGAGCTCACCGCCTTCCTCGCCGGCCGGTACTCGACCGCCGGCTGGTCGCGCACCGACCGCTACGCGTGGATCGGCGGGCTGCTCCTCGAGCTCGGCATCACCTCGCTCGACGAGCTGAGCGAGCTGCTCCAGGGCATCGACAGCGACGACGTCACCGCGCAGATGGGCTACCGCTACCCGCCGGGCGCCGTGCGCCGTCTCGACGACGACCTCCTCCACCACTTCGGCCGGCTCTACCTCGACCTGCCCGGCAACGCCCACCGCCGCGACGCCCTGTCCGCCCGGATGGCCAAGCTCACGACGCCCCCACCCCCCGAGGCCTGACCCCCTTCGCCCCCCCGTCCCTCGCCCCACCCGCCCCAGGTTTCTCGGGTCACCCGATAAACCCCCACTTCGCATGAGTCAGGTACTCGTGCGAAGCCGGGGTAAGTCTTGCTGAGCGGGGCGAAGGGGGGAGCCCGTCACCCCTTCGACGGGAGGGTGGGTACCCCTCGCCTAGGCCCAGACCCTCGCCCCGCCTCACCCGCCCCGGGTTTCTCGGGTCACCCGATAAACCCCCACTTCGCATGAGTCAGGTACTCGAGCGAAGCCGGGGCAACTCTTGCTGAGCGGGGCGAAGGGGGGAGCCCGTCACCCCTTCGGCGGGAGGGTGGCCACCCGGCGCAGGGCCATCTCGACGAGCTCGGCGAGGACGTCGTCGGCGATCTCCGCGCCGGCCGCCGTCTCGTACCAGCCGCTCATGGTGCGCCCACGCATCTGCATCGGGGCGAGCAGCGGGTGGGCGCCGTCGGTCTCGTCGGCTCGCACCATGAGCGCCCCGCGGCTGCCGGCGGCGACCGCCAGGTGCCCCTCGACCATGAAGCCCAGCCCGCCGAACATCGCCCGCTCGGTCGTGCCCGGCTGGTCCGCGAGCAGCTGTCTGATCCGTCGCGCGAGCACCTCGTCGTAGGCCACGGGGCCAGTCTGCCGAGAGGGCGCCGTCCCCGCCAGGGTCCGACTCAGCCCAGCGCGCCGGCGGCCAGGTAGAGCGCGAGGCCGATGCCGCAGATGCCGACGGCCCACCGCATCGGCGTCTCCGGCACGACCCGGACCACCGCGGGTCCGACGAAGGCGCCGATGACCGAGCCGACCATGACGGCGACGGCCGCGCGGTAGTCGACGGGGGCGAGCAGCACGTAGCCGATGGACCCGGCAGCGTTGGCGGCACCGGTCGCGACGTTCTTCACCGCGTTGGTCACCGCGAGCGGCTCGACCCGCTCGAGCGAGAGCAGCGCGAGCGCGATGACCCCGGCACCCGCCCCGAAGTACCCCCCGTAGATCCCCATCGCGAGCAGGGCGACGAACCACGCGCCGCGCCGACGCCGCGCGTGCGGGTCGGGCTGCAGCGAGTGCGGGTCGGAGTGTCGGGCCGACCACACCCGGATCCGGTCTCGAAGGAGCAGCAGCACCGCGCCGAGGAGCACCATCCACGGCACGACGAGCTCGAAGACCCCGGCCGGCGCAGACAGCAGGAGCGCCGCCCCGATCGCCCCGCCGACCGCCGTCACCGGGATGAGCCGGACGAGCCGGGCGCCCTGCCCGGCGAGCTCGCGCTGCGACCCGGCGACCGACCCGACCGTGATGCCGAAGAGCGAGACCGTGTTCGTCACGTTGGCGACGACCGGCGGTAGCCCGGCGGCAAGCAGGGCGGGATAGCTGATGAGCGAGGCCAGCCCGGTCATGGACCCGACGAGACCGGCACCGACGCCGGCCAGGACGAGCCACAGGAGGTCGGCGCTCACTCCCCCGTGGCCCAGGAGCCGCGGTCGCCGTACCAGCCACCGAAGCGTCCGCCGCCGAACCTGCCGTACCCGTCGTCCTCCGGGCCGAGGTTCGAGAAGCCTGTCCGCGAACGCAGGTAGGACCCGACGACGGCCGCGCCGAGGTCGTCGAGCTCGGGGGCGACGACCGAGCCGTCGACCCGCCGGGCCATGGAGTCGACGAAGCGTGCCAGGCCCGGGTCCTCGCCGAGGCGGAAGAAGGTCGTCTGCGCACCGAGGCGGCGCGACGTCTCGAGCTCGGTCACCGTCAGCGACAGGGTCAGCGGGTGCGGCGGGTAGTCGAAGAAGGGCTCGCCCTGGGGCATGAGGTGCGCGGTGGGCTCGCCGTCGGTGACGACCAGCAGCACCGGCTGGCTCGCCGGGTGCTTGCGGAAGAAGCGGTTCGCCAGGAGCAGCCCGTGGTGGAGGTTCGTGCCCTTGTCGTACATCGCGTCGAGACCGGTGAGCTCCTCGATCTCCATCGAGCGCGCGTACCGCCCGAAGCCGATGAGCTGCAGGTCGTCGCCGCGGAAGCGCGTGCTCACCAGCTGGTGCAGCGCGAGCGCGGTCCGCTTCATCGGCACCCAGCGCCCGTCCATCGCCATCGAGAAGGAGGTGTCGACGAGCAGGGCCACGGCCGAGCGGGTCCGTGCCTCGGTCTCGGTGACCTCGACGTCGCGGATGTCGATGCGAAGGGAGGTGAGGTCACCCCCTTCGCCCGCGGTGCGGCGCACGGCGTTGCCCACCGTCGCGGTGACGTCCCACGGCTCGGTGTCGCCGAACTGCCACTCCCGGGTGCCGCCGGTGCGCTCGCCGGCCGCGCCGGACGTGCGGTTGTCGTGCTGGCCGGTGCGGCGCGAGAGCCGCTCGGTCGCGTCCTTGAGCAGGCTCTGACCGAGCCGGCGCATCGCGGTCGGCGACAGGCGCAGCTCGCCGTCGGCGCCACGCCGCAGGTAGCCGCTGTCGCGCAGCGCGCGCTCGAGCTCGGCGAGGGTCCGGGCGTCGACGACGGAGTCGTCGCCGAGCTGGCGCTGGAGGGCGTCGAGGTCGACGTCGTCGAGGCGCGCGCCCTCGTGGGCCTGTGCCAGCTGGTCGGCGAGGGCGTCGAGGTCGGCGAGGTCCTGCAGCACCCCGGTGCCGTCGCCGAGCCCGACCCCCTGGTCACCACTGAAGCGCTCCGAGCCCGACCAGTCCTCGCCCGGTCGCAGCGACTGCAGCGCCCCGTCGATGCGCTGCAGGCTCTCCGCGAGCTGCGGCGACCCGAAAGCCTGGGCGGAGAGCTGCATGAGCTCGTCACGCTGCTCCTGCGTCATCGACGCCATCATCCGAGCGGCCGCCGCGGAGCGCGCCGCGAGGGCGTCGATCAGCTCGTCGACGTCCTGCGGGTCCTCGGGGAAGAAGTCGCCGTGCTTGGCCATGAAGTCGGCGAAGTCCTGCTCGGTGTCCGCACCCTGCGCGTGCTTGTCGAGCAGCTCGCCGAGGTCGTCGAGCATCTCCTGGACCTGCTGGCGGTCCTGCTCGGTCGCCCCTTCGAGCGCCTGCTTCATCCCGGCGAAGCGCTGGTCGAGCATCTCGCGGCCGAGGAGGTCCTTGATCCGCTCGAAGTCGGCGCGCGCCTGCGGCGAGCGCCACTCGTAGTCGGAGAGCTCGCTGACGGCCGCGGCCGGCGAGTCGGGCAGGCCGTCGAGGCGCATCTGCGCGAAGGCGCGGTCCGTGTCGTCCATGTCGACGTCACGGGCGAGCTGCCCGCGCTCGGCGAGCACCGCGGACTCGAGCAGCTCGGAGATCTCGGCGAGGGTGCCGCCGAGATCGGTCTCCTCGAGCAGCTCGCGGCGGCGCTCGGCGACCCGACGGGCGAGGTCGTCGAGACCGCGCTGGTCGACGCTGCCGCGACGCAGGTACTCGCGCATCGCCCGCTCGGGCGAGGAGCCGGCCATGACGTCCTCGCCGATGGCCTGCAGCGCGTCGCCGAGGTCGACCGGTGGCGCGAGCGGGTCCGGGCCGCCGGTGTAGCGGCCGTAACGAGAGCGGTGCCGGCGTGCCACGGTCAGGCCCCGTAGACGACGCTCGAGCCGTCGCTGTCCTTGTCGACCTTGCGCGCGAGGTAGAGCCCTTCGAGGGCGAGCTCGACGGCACCGGCGCGCTCCCCCGCGTCGGTGGCGGCGAAGCGGTCGGCGATCTCGTCGTAGAGCGCGTCGTCGTCGTCGAGGTCGGGCAGCGAGGAGAGCAGCTCGTCCGCGGTCACCCGGTCGCCCGTGGTGACTGACGCGCCGTCGGCGATGGCCTCGACGAGGGCGGCGAGGTCGACCCCGCGCAGCCGCTCGCGGACGGCGTCGACGGTCGCGCTGCGCAGCAGGTGGGTGAGGATCGCGTCCTCGCGGCCCTCCTCACCGGCCTCGAACTCGATCTTGCCGCCGAGGACGTCGACGGCGGTCTCGATGTCGACGAGACGGGCGACCGGCTCCCCTTCGCCGCGCACGCTCGCCCGGTGCAGCGCCGCGGCCGCGACGGTCTCGGCGCCGGCGATGGAGAAGCGGGCCGAGACGCCGGAGCGCTGGTCGACCGAGGAAGACTCGCGCAGCGCGCGGGTGAAGCGGGCGAGGATCTCGACGAGGACGTCGGGGACGCTTGCGACGAGGTCGGCCTCCTGACGCACCACGGCCATCTCGTCCTCGAGCTCGACGGGGTAGTGCGTGCGGATCTCGGCGCCGAAGCGGTCCTTGAGCGGGGTGATGATGCGCCCGCGGTTCGTGTAGTCCTCGGGGTTGGCGGAGGCGACGACGAGGACGTCGAGCGGCAGCCGCAGGAGGTAGCCGCGGATCTGGATGTCGCGCTCCTCCATGACGTTGAGCATCGCGACCTGGATGCGCTCGGCGAGGTCGGGCAGCTCGTTGATCGCGACGATGCCGCGGTGGCTGCGCGGGATGAGCCCGAAGTGGATGGTCTCGGGGTCGCCGAGCCGGCGCCCCTCGGCCACCCGCATCGGGTCGACGTCGCCGATGAGGTCGCCGACGGAGGTGTCGGGGGTCGCGAGCTTCTCCGCGTAGCGCTCGTCGCGGTGGCGCCACACGACGGGCAGGTCGTCGCCGAGCTCGGCGGCACGGCGCTGGGTCTCGACGGCGATCGGCTCATACGGGTGCTCACCGATCTCAGAGCCCTCGACGACGGGGCTCCACTCGTCGAGCAGCCCGACGAGACTGCGCAGCAGCCGGGTCTTGCCCTGGCCGCGCTCGCCGAGGAGGACGACGTCGTGGCCGGCGAGGACCGCCCGCTCGAGCTGGGGGATGACCGTGTCCTGAAGGCCGTGCATGCCGGGCCAGGGGTCACGCCCCTCGCGCAGCGCGGAGAGCAGGTTGTCCCGCATCTCCTGGCGAAGGGGGCGCAGCGTGTGGCCGCTGCGGCGCAGCTCGCCGAGGGTCGTAGGTGCCGGCCGGGTCGTGCCAGCGGACTCGAAGGGGTGGGGCGTCGCGATCTCGAGCGGGTCCGTCACTTCTTGAACGCTACTCCGCGGATCCGACAGCGCTAAGAGCGCCGGGTGGTCTGTCCAGGGTCCGGACCTCGTCTGGAGTGCGACGAAGGGGTCCCGGCGGGCCGCCCCACCCGCTAGCGTCTCCCCACCGGGTCGTCGGGGACGGGGTGATGGCATGACGTGGACGCGGACGGTCCTCGCCGTCGCCCTCGCGCTGCCGCTCCTCACGGCCTGCGGCAGCTCCAGGCCCTGCCCCGAGCCGGTCTCGGTCGATGGCTCGCGACAGGTCTACGCGGCGCAGGACGCCGACGGCGTCGTCGTCGTGGACTGCGAGATGGTCGGTGACTGGGTCGCGGTCGGCGACGTCACCCTGGCCATCCCCGAGCCCGGCCACCGCGTCGGCGGGCAGGGCGCGGGAGGCGGGAGCGACCCCGGCCGGGGCGGCAGCGCCACGACCTCGTCCAGCGGGGTGCTCACGACCGAGGTGCTGGAGTAGGGCGGCGGGGGGGTGTGCCGGTGGTCTCGAGGCTCAGGCCCAGGGGGGCCTTCGCACCTCGACCACCACGGGCCTTCGCACCTCGACCACTAAGGGCCTTCGCACCTCGACCACCAAGGGCCTTCGCACCTCGACCACCACGGGCCTTCGCACCCTGACCACCAGGCCTCTGCCCCTCGACCACCGAGGAGGAGCGGCGCCTCAGCGGCGCCGGTCGGCGAGGAGGTAGGCGGTGGCGGCAGCGCCGAGGGAGACGGCGGCGACGGAGGGCCAGGTGCCGATCTTCTTCGCGAGCGGGTGCGAGACGCCCATCGAGGCCCAGTAGCCCGCGGTGAGACCGGCGGCGAGCGGGGTGCCCCCGGCAGCCCGCCAGGCGGGGACCGAGAGCGCGTTCGCGGCCGCCATGACGGCTCCCCCGAGCGGGCGCACCCCGGTGCGCTGGGCGAGCGTGAAGCCCCCGGCGAGGCCGACGGCGAGGAAGGGTGCGGTGGGCAGGCTGCGCAGGTCGGGCATGCCCGCCAGCGTATGCCTCGCCCCGCGCCCCGCCCGGGGTGGGCACACTGGGCCCATGGCGATCTCCGAGCCCCCGGCCGATGCCCCCTTCGTCGACGCCTGGCTGACCGACATGGACGGCGTGCTCGTCCACGAGGAGCAGGCGATCCCCGGCGCGGCCGACTTCATCGCCGCGCTGCGCGACAGCGGCGTGCGCTACCAGGTCCTGACGAACAACTCGATCTACACCCCGCGCGACCTGCGGGCGCGGCTGCTGCACAGCGGCATCGACGTGCCCGAGGAGGCGATCTGGACCTCGGCGCTCGCGACGGCCACCTTCCTCGCCGAGCAGCGCCCGCACGGGTCCGCCTTCGTCGTCGGCGAGGCGGGGCTGACGACGGCCCTGCACGAGGCGGGCTACACGATGACGCCGCGCGACCCGGACTACGTCGTCCTCGGCGAGACCCGCACGTACTCCTTCGAGGCGATCACGGCGGCGATCCGGCTCGTCGAGCGCGGCGCCCGCTTCATCGCGACCAACCCCGACGTCTCCGGGCCCTCTCCGCAGGGCACCCTCCCCGCGACCGGCTCCGTCGCCGCGCTCATCACCGCCGCCACCGGCCGCCAGCCGTACTACGTCGGCAAGCCCAACCCGCTGATGATGCGCACCGCGCTCAACCGGATCGAGGCGCACTCCGAGCACACCGTCATGGTCGGCGACCGCATGGACACCGACGTCATCGGCGGCCAGGAGGCCGGGATGCGCACGGTCCTCGTCCTCACCGGGTCCACGAGCCGCGACCAGGTCGAGACCTACCCCTACCGTCCCACCCGCGTCGCCGACTCGATCGCCGACCTCGTCCCCCTCGTCACCGAGCGGCTCCGCCGCTCCGACCAGCACGAACGGCTCCGCCGCGAGGACTGACCCGAGCGGCTCCGCCGCGAGGACTGACCCGCCCACGCAGGCACGAGCGGCGCCGCCCAGATGACCCGGACGGCGCCGCTGCGCGTGGACGAGGGACGACGGGGGTCAGTCGACCCCGGCCATGAGCCGCTTGATGGGCTTGCTGATCGCGACGACGACGAGCCCGGTGATGACCGCGACGAGCCCGACCCAGAAAAAGAAGGGTCCCTCCGAGCTCTCGTCGTAGTACCCGGCGAGCGTGCCCGCCATCGCGGTGCCCAGCGAGATCGAGAGGAAGAAGAGCGCCATCATCTGCGTCGTGTACTTCGGCGGCGCGAGCTTCGTCGTCATCGACAGGCCCACCGGCGAGATGAGCAGCTCGGCGATGGTGAAGACGAGCAGGATCCCGACGAGGCCGAGCAGCGGGGCCGAGCCGGCACCGGCGGGCATGAGCAGGAAGAGGAAGAAGGCCAGACCCATGACGACCGTGGCGACGCCGAACTTCAGCGGCGTCGAGGGCTGACGCCGGCCGAGCCGGGTCCACAGCGCGGCGAAGACACCCGCGAGCGCAATGATGAAGACCGGGTTGATCGACTGGACCCACGACACCGGCATCTCCCACCCGAAGAGGTCGCGGTCGAGCCGCTTGTCCGAGTAGATCGTCACGACGGTGAACTGCTGCTGGTAGAGCGACCAGAAGACCGCGTTGCACACGAAGAGCGGGATGAAGGCGAGCACGCGGGTGCGCGCGACCCCGGTGACGTCCTTGTCGCGCAGGATGATCGCGAAGTACGCGACCGTCGCGACGACGACGGCGCCGATGACGATGTTGGCCAGGCGCTCCGCCGAGATGACGCCGGTCGCGACGAGCGCGGCGACGACGACGAGCGCGACGACGCCCCCGACGACGTAGCCGCGACGCTTGGCGGCGGGCAGGGGGTTGGCGACGTGGTGCGAGTGCTCGGGCAGCCCGCGACGGCCGATCGTGTACTGCACGAGACCGAGCGCCATGCCGACCGCGGCCGCGAGGAAGCCGGCGTGGAAGCCCCACTCCTTCTGCAGCACGCCGGTGAGCAGCGGACCGATGAGCGCACCGATGTTGATGCCCATGTAGAAGAGCGAGAAGCCGGCGTCACGGCGCGTGTCGCCCTCGTCGTAGAGGGTCCCGACGAGCGAGCTCGCGTTGGCCTTGACCCCGCCCGAGCCGATGGCGATGAGCACGAGGCCCACCCCGACGCCGAGCAGACCGGGCAGCAGCGACAGCGCGATGTGGCCGAGCATGACGACGACGGCCGAGTAGAAGAGCGTGCGCTCCGGCCCGAGGACGCGGTCGGCGAGCCACGCGGCGAGGACGGTCGAGAGGTAGACCGCGCCGCCGTATGCGCCGACGATCTGCGTCGCGGTGCCCTCGTCGATCCCGAGCCCGCCCTGGGCGGCCGAGTAGTACAGGTAGATGAGCAGGATGCCCTGCATGCCGTAGAAGCTGAAGCGCTCCCACAGCTCGACCCCGAAGAGGTTGGCCAGCACTCCCGGCTGACCGAAGAAGCGGGTGTCCCGGGGGTGGTCCGTCACGGTTGCTTGCTGACTTGGCACTCTCTCCACGATGCCACCACCGGCTCGATCTGCGAAGTCGGGGGGTCACCCCCGTCGGCGGCCGCGGCCTGACGACGGGGGTGCGAAGGGGTCAGATCGCGCAGCCGTCGGGGCCGCAGGCGGCGGCGTCGCCGCCGATCGGCTGCAGCGGGTTGCCCTCGCGCCAGGCCTGCTCGAGGGCCTGGGTGAAGACCTCGGCGGGCTGGGCGCCGGACACCGCGTACTTCATGTCGAGGACGAAGAAGGGCACGCCCTGGATGCCCAGCGAGCGCGCCGTGTCGAAGTCGCCCTGCACCTCGCGACCGATCTCGGGGTCCTCGAGGCCGGCCCGCACGGTCGCCTCGTCGACGCCCGCGGCCCCGCCGATCGCGACGAGCACGTCGTCGTCACCGATGTCGAGACCGCGCACGAAGTGGGCGTCGAGCAGCGCCTCCTTGACCTCGTCCTGCACACCGGCGCGGGCGGCGACGTGCAGCAGGTGGTGGGCACGCAGGCTGTTGGCCACGACGAGGGAGTCGAAGTCGTAGGTCAGGCCCTCGCCGGCCGCCTGCTCGGCGACGTGCGCGGTCATCTGGCGCACCTGCTCGGCCGCCATGCCCTTGCGCTGCACGAGGTAGTCGACCTCGGTGCCGTCGTAGTGCCGCGGCAGGCTCGGGTCGAGCTGGTAGCTGTGCCAGGTGACGGTGACGTCGTCCTTGTGGGCGAAGCCGGCGAGCGCGCTCTCGAAGCGGCGCTTGCCGATGTAGCACCACGGGCAGGCGATGTCGGACCAGATGTCGATGTGCAGGGCCATGCCGGGGTCAACCCGGCCCGGCCCCCGGATGTTCCGGGCGAAGGGGGGTCAGCCCTCCGTGGCCGCGAGCTCGGACTTCCACTCGCGGAAGCCCTCCTCGGTGCGCCCGCGACGCCAGTACCCGGAGATCGACAGGTCGGCGCGGGGCACCTCGCGCTCGCGCACGAGGTAGGGCCGGATGCCGTGCATGACCTCGTGCGCCTCGCCGTGGACGAAGACCTGGACGCGCCCCTCGCGCCACGGCAGGGCACGCACCGCCTCGGCGAAGGGCTCGCCCGGCCCCTGCCGGTGCACGACGGTGACCCGCACGTGCTCGGGCGCCTCGAGGTGCGGCGGGGCGTCTGGTCCCTCGACGACGACGACGCACTCACCCGTCGCGTCGTCGGGCAGGGCCGCGAGCGCCGCGGAGATCGCGGGCACGGCGGACTCGTCGCCGGCGAGCAGGTGCCAGTCGGCGTCCGGGTCGGGCGCGTACGCCCCGCCGGGCCCGTTGGCGAGCAGGGTGTCGCCGGGCTCGGCCCGGGTGGCCCACGGGCCGGCGACGCCCTCGTCGCCGTGGACGACGAAGTCGATGGCGAGCGTGCCGGCGGCGACGTCGGGCTCCAGCGCCGTGTACGTGCGCACGACCGGCATGTCCTGCGGGTCCGCGCTCGCGCGGGCTGCACGCATGTCGAAGTCGGCCGGCAGGGTCGTGCCCGGCCTCGGGAAGATCAGCTTGACGTAGCGGTCCGTGTGGACGCTGCCCTCGAAGGCAGACAGGTCGTCGCTGCGGAAGTGCACGCGGCGCAGGTGCGCGGTGAGGTCCTCGGTGCGGGTGACGGTGAGATGGGTGGGCACGAGCGCTCCTCGGTGACGGTGTTAGGCCAGCCTAACTGCGCCCCCTTCGTGGATCTCGTGGGGCGTCAGGCCGCGGTCATCGCGTCGACGACGTGCTCGGCGATCGCCAGACTCGACGTCGCCGCGGGCGAGGGCGCGTTGAGCACGCACGTCACCTCGCCGACCGTCGTGATCCGGAAGTCGTCGACGAGCGAGCCGTCGCGCTCGATCGCCTGCGCCCGCACCCCCGCACCCCCGCGCTCGACGTCGTCGACGCCGATCTCGGGCACGTAGCGCTGAGCCCCGGCCATGTAGGCCCTCGTCGACAGGGACCCGCGGACCTCCTGGATCCCCGTGCGCCAGTTGGCCCGCGCCAGCTGCCAGAAGCCCGGCCAGGTGGCCGTCTCGGCGAGATCGCGAAGGGAGACCTGCCGCCACCCGTAGCCCTCGCGCCGCAGCGCGAGGACGGCGTTGGGGCCGACCTCGAGACCGCCGCCGACCCGGCGGGTGAAGTGCACGCCGAGGAAGGGGTAGCGGGGGTCGGGCACCGGGTAGACCATGCCGCGCACGAGATCGGCCTTCGCGGGCGTGACCTCCATGTACTCGCCGCGGAAGGGGATGATCCGCAGCTCGCGCTGCCCGTCGACCCGCTGCGCGAGCCGGTCGCCGTGCAGCCCTGCGCAGACGACGAGCTCGTCGACGACGACCTCGTCGGCGCCCTGAGCGGACCCGAGGACGAGACGCACGCGGCCCCGCTCGCGGCGGATGTCAGACACCTCGGCACCCAGGCGCACCTCGCCGCCGGCCGCACGGACCTCGGCGGCCATCGCCTCGGACATGCCGACGTAGTCGGTGATCGCGGTGGCCGGCGAGTGCAGGGCCGCCAGGCCCTGGGCGTGCGGCTCGACATCACGGATGCCGACGGCGTCGACCCGGCGCAGACCCGGGACGGCGTTGGCGCTCGCCGTGCGCTCGAGCGCGTCGAGACGCGCGACCTCGTCGGGCTCGACGGCGACGACGAGCTTGCCGCACTCGTCGTAGGCGATGCCGTGCTCGGCGCAGTAGTCCTTGAGCAGCTGACGACCGCGCGTGCACAGGCGGGCCTTGAGCGAGCCGGGGGCATAGTAGATACCGGCGTGGACGACCCCGGAGTTGTGCCCGGTCTGGTGAGCGGCGATCCGCTCCTCCTTCTCGAGCACGACGACGCGGTCGTCGGGCCGGCGGCGGGTCAGCTCGCGGGCGACGGCCAGGCCGACGATCCCGCCCCCGATGACCCCGACGGTGCGCTGGGCCACGATCACACCCCCGTCGCGAGGAGCTCGGCGTACCGGGCGAGGTCGACGTTGCCCCCGGTGAGGACCACCCCGACCCGTTGCCCGGGCGAGACCGGCACGGCGCCGGTGAGGACCGCGGCCAGGCCGAGGACACCGGTGGGCTCGACGACCTGCTTGAGCGTCCCGGCCATGTGCCGCATCGCGTCGACGAGCGCGGCGTCGCTCACGGTCGCGATGCCGGCGACGTGCTCACGGATGATCGGGAAGGTCAGCGACCCGAGGTAGGCGGTCTGCGCCCCGTCGGCGATGGTGCGTGGAGGCTCGATGCGCACGACCTCGCCGGCCTCGAGCGAGCGCCGGCCGTCGTCGCCCGCCTCGGGCTCGACGCCCCAGACGGCCGCCGTCGGCGCGAGCTCCTGGGCGGCGAGGATCGAGCCCGCGAGCATGCCGCCGCCGCCGAGCGGGGTGACGACGACGTCGAGGTCGGGCACCTCCTCGAGCAGCTCGCGCACGGCAGTGCCCTGACCGGCGATGACGTGCCGGTGGTCGTAGGGCGGGACGACGGCGGCACCGGTGCGCTCGGCGATGGCTACCCCGATGGCCTCGCGGTCCTCGGTGTAGCGGTCGTACCCGACGACGGTGGCGCCGTACCCCTTCGTCGCCTCGACCTTCGTCTGCGGGGCGTCGTGGGGCATGACGATCGTCACCGGCATGCCGAGCTCGCGCCCGGCGAGGGCGACGGCCTGGGCGTGGTTGCCCGAGGAGTAGGCGACGACGCCGGCCGCGCGGCGGTCGGGGTCGACGGCGCTGAGCGCGGTGTACGCGCCCCGGAACTTGAAGGCGCCGATGCGCTGGAGGTGCTCGGACTTCAGGTGCAGCTCGCACCCGGCGAGCGCGTCGAGCCGGTGCGAGCGCAGGACGGGGGTGCGGTGGGCCACGCCGTCGAGGAGGGCGGCGGCCGCGCGGACGTCCTCGACCGTGGGCGGGGCGGTGGTCACGAGGGCAGGACCTCGAGCAGCCGCTGCGCGAGGGGGCGTGAGGAGGCGGGGTTCTGGCCGGTGAGCAGCATGCCGTCGACGACGACCTTCGGCTCGAAGGCGGGCCCGGTCTCGACCTCGAAGCCGGCCTCGCGCAGCCGGTCCTCGAGCAGCCACCTCGCCTGGTCGGCCTTGCCTCCGGCGCGCTCCTCCTCGTTGGTGAAGCCGGTGACGGTGCGCCCGGTGACGTCGCTGGCGAGCAGCGCGGCCGGCCCGTGGCACACGATGGCGAGCGGCACGTCGCGCTCGACGGCGGCGGTGATGAGGGTGCCCGAGGTCTCGTCGACGGCGAGGTCCTCCATCGGCCCGTGGCCGCCGGGGTAGAAGACCGCGTCGTAGTCGGCGAGGTCGACGTCCTCGAGGCGAAGGGGGGCGCTCAGCTCCTCGAGGTCGTCGAGGACCTCGCGCAGGTCGCGCCCGCCCGTGGCCTCGGGGGTGAGGCTGCGCTCGTCGGCGACCGGTCGCACCCCGCCCGGGGTGGCGAAGCGGACGGTGTGCCCGGCGTCGGCGAGGACCTCGAAGGGGGCGACGAGCTCCTCGGCCCAGTAGCCGGTGGGCACGCTCGACCCGTCGGCGAGGGTCCAGCTGCGGGCGCCGGTGACGACGAAGAGGACGGTGGCCATGAGGACTCCTGCGTGCTCGGTCGGGGACGTCCCCCCGACCTTACGACCCGTCGTGGGGCACGCGGTCGGCGAGCACGCGCATCCGCCCGCCGCGGCGGAAGCCGTGGTCGACGCCCCAGAGCACGGCCTGGCTGCGCGACGTCACCCCCATCGTCGCGTAGGCGGCGCGGATGTAGGACTTCACGGAGTTGATGCTGAGGTAGCAGGCGCGGGCGATCTCCTGGTTGCTCAGCCCCTCGGTGATGAGTGCGACGACCTCCGACTGGCGCGGGGTGAGGCCCTCGGCGCGTCCCGGCCAGTCGGCCGGCCGGGGCTGGTCGTCGACGGGCTCGGTCTCGGCGGTGAGGACGACCCGCTCGCCGGCCTGCACCCGCTCGACCGCGTCGACGAGCTCGCGCGCTGACGCGGACTTGCGCACGACGCCCGACAGCCGCGCGTCCTGCGCGACCTCGTCGACCCAGGGCCCGACCTCCCACGTGTAGAGCACGGTGTGCCCGACCATGTCGTCGGCGGTGAGCAGGTCGAGGTCGCGGTGGCCCGAGCTGGTGATCGCATAGGCGTCGTACAGCGCGACGTCGACGGGTTGGGAGACGAGGACCCCGCAGTCGACCTCGACGACGTGCACGCGGTCGGCGAAGGGGGCGAGCATCGCCGCGACACCGCGGGCGACCACCTCGAAGTCGTTGAGGACGGCGAGACGGATCGGCTGGCGTGCGTCGGGGTCGGGCATCTCTCGACCGTAGCGGCGAAGGGGTCAGCCCGGGCCGGGGAGCAGCTGCAGCTCGTTGTCGTCGGGATCGGTCAGGGCGACCCCCTCGGGGTCGTCGGCGACCCCGGTGCGAGTGGCGCCGAGACCCACGAGCCGCTCGACCTCCTCCTCGAGGGGGCCGTCGGCGACGAGGTCGAGACGCAGGCGGTTGCGCCCGTGCTTCGGGGCGACCGGGGCCCCGCCCCACGTGATCTTCGGCCCGCCGTGCGGTGACTGGACGGCGGTCTCGTCGTCCTCGTCCCACACGAGCGGCCAGCCGAGCGCCTCGCTCCAGAAGACCCCGGTCACCCGGCGACCGTCTCCGGAGAGCGCCCCCACCCGGCCGGTGCCGGCGAGGAAGCGGTTGCCCTCCTCGACGACGCACAGCTCGCCCCCTTCGGGGTCGGCGAGCACGACGTGCGTCGCGTCGTCGCCCTGCCCGACGTCGAGATAGGTCGCGCCGAGCGACAGGGCGAGCTCGACGACATGGGCCTGCCCGCCGGGCACGTCGCTCGTGAGGTCGAGGTGCGTGCGGTCGAGGCCGCGCCGGGGCTCGGTGCTGCGCCGGAAGCGGATCGCGAGATCGCCCGGGCCGGCGGCGGGCAGCAGGTCGCCGCGCACCTCGCGCTCGAGGACCGCGCCCCAGAAGGCGGCCAGCCGCTCGGGGTCGGCTGCGTCGATGCTCAGGGCCTGCAGATGTGCCGTCATCGCCCACTCCTTCGTCGTCCCGCCAGCCTAGGACCGCCGCCTAGCCTCGTGGGGTGGACGAGGAGAGCGAGCACGAGGTCGTCCGACGGGTCGACGCGGCGATGGCGGCCAGCCCGCGGGCGGCTCACCTGCGGCCGGCGGAGCGGGACCGGGCCGCGGTGGACGCGCCGCTCGCCATCGGGTCGGGGCAGACGAGCTCTCAGCCGCGCACCGTGCGCGACATGCTCGTGCTTCTCGACGTCCGTGCGGGCCAGCGCGTCCTCGACGTCGGCGCGGGGTCGTGCTGGACGACGGCGATCCTCGCCCGTCTCGTCGGCCCCGACGGCCGGGTGCTCGGCGTCGAGCGCCTGCCCGAGGTGCTCGCGCTCGGCCGGGCCGCCCTCGCGCGCGCTGACCTGCCGCAGGCCTGGGTGCGGCTGGCTGACCCCCGCCACCTCGGGGCACCCGGCGACGTCCCCTTCGAGCGCGTCCTCGTCTCCGCGATGGCGGGGCGGCTGCCCGAGGAGCTGGTCGCGCAGCTGACGCCGGACGGCGTCATGGTCGTGCCGGTGGCCGGTGAGATGCTCCGCGTGCAGCGGCGGGGCGAGGACGACCCTCTCGTGACGACCCACGGGCGCTACCGCTTCGTCCCGCTCGTCACCTGAGCCCCCACCTGAGCCCCCCCACCTGACGCCCCGCTCAGACCCCCCGCGGTACCCCCCAAGGGGTGGTCCCGCTCCCCGGCCGTCGGTGCTGGTCCGGCGGTTACTGTCGCCAGATGAGCTTCGAGCTGACCAAGACCATGCAGGCGGCGAGCGCCGGCTACGGGCTGTACTGCCTGGCCAAGCCGTCGCACCTCGCGAGCGCCCTGCGCGAGCCGCGCAACCAGCGCGCGCTCGACCGGCTCGCCCGCACCTTCGCCGTCCGCGACATCCCCATCGCCGCGCTCGCCCTCGCCGGCCCGCCCGCCGCCCTGCCGTGGGCCGTCGGCGGCCGGGTGGCCTCCGACGTCGGCGACGCCCTGGTCCTCGGGGCGAGCACGAAGGGGTCGATCCGCACGAAGGTCCTCGCAGTCACCCTCGGGTGGGCCGCCCTCAACGCCCTCGCCTACGCAGCCGACACCCGTCGCCGCTGACTCAGCCGTAGTGCCGACCCAGCCGCGAGACGTACTGCGCCTCGAGATCACCACGACCGCACTCGTCGAGCAGACGCAGGCAGCGCCGGGCCAGCCCCCGGTGCCGGTAGCCGATGTCGGCGACGAGCGCGAGCACCGCGAGGTCGCGCACGGCCAGACCGGCAGGGTCTCGCACGTACAGCACGTCGGACTCGACGATCTGGCGCGAGTCGTGCTCCCACGGGTCGGCCCACTGGGTCGGGGCGAGCGGCCAGGTCCGGTGCTGGACGACCTGCAGGGGCATCAGCCCCATCGAGCGCAGCTGGGCGTCGAGCTCGCCGGCGGTCGGCTGGCCCTCGTACAGCGGCCAGAAGCCCATCTCGAGCTGCACCGCGAGGACCCGCTCGAGGGCGTGCTCGCCGCTGCGCAGCACGGCGAGCTCGCTGCCCTGCACGTCGACCTTGAGCAGGTCGACCGGCCCGAGGTCGGGCACGTCGTCGAGGCGCACCGTGTCGATCTCGACCTCGTCGACGACGCGGCCCAGCCGCTCGAAGTCGACGAGGTTCGCGAGCCGCATCGGGTCGGGGCGCAGCAGGCTCGAGAAGCCCTGCTCCTCGCACACGTGGAGCACGTGCCGACCTCCGTCGCCGACGGCGTGCGGCAGGTAGCGCTCGTGCGGACCGGCCAGCCCGCGCAGCCGCTCCATGGCCTCGGGCAGCGGCTCGAAGCCGGTGACCCGCGCCAGTCCCGCGTCGAGCAGGTCGACGTACGGCACCTCGTCGTCGAGGGGGTTGGCCCCCACGTCGAGGACGTGCACGGGCGCGTGCTCGAGCACCCTCTCGGGCAGCATCGGTCGGTCCACGATCAGGTCCCCTGTCGTCTCGGAGTCGGCGCGACTCACCCTAGGACCAGCCCCACATCGACCCGGCGCCCGGGGGCGCCCGCACGGAAGGCGGCGACGTCATCAGCGAGATCGTCCTGAGCGAGGTGCGCAGCAACCGGCTGCGCGCCACCGGCCCGGTCGTGCGGCACGTGCCGCGGGGCCATGCCTACGTCGACGCCCTCGTCGGCGCCGAGCCCGCTCACCTCCACCCCGCGGACCCGCCCGTGCCCGGCGCCCCGGCCGGTCAGTGGTGGCCCCACCCGGCGCTCACCCCGCGCTGGGTCGCCGACCACGCGCACGAGATCGACGTCCTGCACGTCCACTTCGGCTTCGAGCACCTCGGGGTCGACGACGTCCGTCACCTCGTCGCGAGCCTGCGCGCCCATGACATCCGGCTGGTCCTCACCGTGCACGACCTCGTCGACCCGCACGGCACCGGCGAGCGCTACGGGCGCGTCCTCGGCGAGCTCGTCGGCTCCGCCGACGCCCTGACGACCCTCACCCCGGGCGCGGCCGCCGAGGTCGAGCGCCGCTTCGGCCGGCGGCCCCAGGTCATCTCGCACCCGCCGCTCGTGCCCGCCGGGGTGCTCCCGGCCCGCCGGACCGGGTCCCCCTTCGTCGTCGGTCTGCACCTGAAGTCGTTGCGCGCCAACGTCGCCGCCCTGCCGGTCCTCGACGCGTGCGCCGACGCCGTCGCCGGCCTCGACGACGCGCAGCTGCGCGTCCACCTCCACGAGGACGTCACCCGACCCGACCACCCGCGCCATGACCCGGAGGTGCTGCGGCGGCTCGCCCGGGCCCGCGCCGACGGTGCCGACGTGCGCGTGCACGCCCCGCTCGACGACGCCCAGCTGTGGCGCGACCTCGCCCAGACCTCGCTCGCCGTGCTGCCCTACACCGACGGCACCCACTCGGGCTGGCTCGAGATGTGCCACGACCTCGGCACCCGGGTGCTCGCGCCCGACCTCGGCTTCTACGCCCAGCAGCGTCCCGTCCTCACCTACCGTCACGACGACCTCACCGCCAGCGTCGAGCGCGCCGTGCACGAGGCCCACGCCCGGTGGGCGCAGGGCGAGCCGGCCCCGGGAGGCGACGCCCGCGTCCTCGCGGCGGAGCTCGAGAGCGCCCGGGCCGCGCACCGCGAGGTCTACCTGGGCGTCGCCGAGGACCGCGTCGTGCGCGGGGCATGAGCGTCGTCCACCTCGTGCCCGGCCCGGGGTCTCACGGCGTCGTCCGGCACGCGCTCACCCTCCTCGCCCAGCCGCCCCTGACGGGCAGCCCCGTCGTGCGCGGGCGGCACCTCGGCTCGCCGCCCGGTCTGCACCCCCGCCTGGCGCACCTCCACGTCACCGACCACCTCTGGGGCGAGAGCCCCGACGCCGCCGCGGCGGCGGTCGAGCGGGTGGCGCAGCGCTGCCCGGTCTCCCTGACCCTGCACGACCTGCCCCAGGAGGGCGAAGGGGCAGAGCGCCGCGCCCGCCGGGCGGCGGGGTACCGGCGGATGGTCGCGGCTGCCCGCGGCGTCGTCGTCGCCTCTGAGCACGAGCGCGAGCTCCTCCTCGCCTGCCTCGACGGCGGGCCGGTGCCTCCGGTCGAGGTCGTGCCGCTGCCGCTCGACGCGCCGGACCTCAGCCCCTCGCGGCCGCCCGGCAGCGGCGAGGTCGCCGTCCTCGGCTACCTCTACCCCGGAAAGGGGCATCTCGACGTCCTCGACGCGATGGCGGGCCTGCCGCCGAGCACCGGCTTCGCCGCGCTCGGCGCGCACTCCCCCGGTCATGACGACCTCGTCGGCGCCGTCGTGGCCACCGCGCGCGCCCAGGGTCGCGTCGCCCGCGTCACCGGCTGGCTCGCCGACGCAGCGATGCACGAGGAGGCCCGCCGGGTCGCGGTGCCCGTCGTCGCCCCGGTGCACGTCTCCGCCTCCGGCTCGGTCGGGTCCTGGATCGCGGCCGGTCGCCGTCCGCTCGCGACGACGAACCCCTACGTCGTCGAGCTCGCCCGGCGCTGCCCCGGCTCGGTGACGCTCGTCGAGCGCGACGACCTGCCCGCCGCGATCGCCCGGGCCCTCGCCGACCCGACCTCGACCTGGCTCGAGCCCTCGGTGCCGATCGGCCCGAGCACCGCCGAGGTCGCGCAGACCTACTCCGACGTGCTCGCCGGCTGGGCACGATGACCCCCGACATCGGGGTCGTCGTCCCGTACTACGACGACCAGCGCGGGCTCGACCTGCTCCTCGCCGCCCTCGACCAGCAGGACTGCGCCGGCCGCTTCGAGGTCGTCGTCGCCGACGACGGGTCGCCGGTCGCCCCGACGGTGGGCGAGCACCCCTTCGCCGTCCGCGTCGTGCGCCAGGCCGACGCCGGCTTCCGCGCGGCCGCCGCGCGCAACCTCGGCGCTGCGCACACCGACGCCCCGGTCCTGTGCTTCCTCGACGGCGACACCCTGCCGACGCCGGGCTACCTCGGTGCGCTCGCCGCGGTCGTCGCGGCCGGTGACGAGCGCGGTGTGCTCGCCGTCGGGCGACGCCGGCACGCCGAGCTCTCCGGCCATGCCCCCGAGGACGTCGTGCGCTGGCTGGCAGGCGAGCCGGTCGACGTGACGGCGCTGCCGGACCCGCAGTGGCTCGCCCGGGGCTACGCCGAGACCGACGACCTCGCGAGCGCGGATGCCGGCGGCTTCCGGCTCGTCATCTCCGCGGTCCTCGCCTGCGACGCGGAGCTCTTCGCCCGGGTCGGCGGCTTCGACGAGGACTTCGTCGGCTACGGCGGCGAGGACTGGGAGCTGGGCCACCGGGCCTGGCTCGCCGGCGCCGCCCTGCGGCACGTGCCCGGCGCCGTCGCCTGGCACGACGGCCCCGACGCCGGCGGCCGCGCCCCCGACCACCTCGCGAAGACCGTCGAGACCCTGCGGGTGGCCTCCCGGGTCGCCGCGCCCGGTGCGCGCCACCCCGGTCTCGTGTGGCCCCACCCCGCCGTGAGCGTCGAGCTCGACGACACCGGGTGCGACCCGGCCGCCGTCCTCGCCTGCTGCGCCGACCTGCTCGCCGTGCCCGACGTCCGGGTGCACCTGCGATCCGGCGAGTGCACCACCACCCCCGGGTGGCCGATCTCGGACCCCCGCGTCGTGAGCGGCCCGGAGCCGGCGGCGACAGCCGCGCGCCGGGCCTGGCACGTGC
The DNA here is from genome assembly GCF_003721155.3 of Janibacter melonis. NCBI lineage: Bacteria > Bacillati > Actinomycetota > Actinomycetes > Micrococcales > Intrasporangiaceae > Janibacter > Janibacter melonis. The sequence goes on from NZ_CP044548.2 coordinate 2,346,695, forward strand.
AGGTGACGCGCCCGGTCCTGCTCGACGTCGACGTGCACGCGCTGTGCGCGCGCGGCGAGGCAGCCTACGACGACGCGCTCGTCGTCACCGAGACCCGCAGCCGCGCGCTCGGCCTCCCCCCGCCGCCAGCCCGGTCGGGCGCGGGGGTGCTCCGCGACCTGCCCGCGAGGGTGAGCCTCGAGGGCCTGTGGGGATGGGGCGACCCGAGCGCCCCGTGACCCCGAGTCAGTTCGCGTCGCCGGTCGTCAGCCCTCGCCGACGGTCACCGCCTCGACCGCCTCCCACACGGTGCGGATGGTCTGCGCGACCGCGACGTCGTCGGTCGTGTAGCCGCTCACCGAGAAGCGCATGACCGCCCGGTCGTGCCACCTGCTCGCGCTGGGGTAGACGAGCCCGTCCTCGTGCAGCCGGGCGAGGACCGCCAGGGTCGTCTCGTCGTCGACGGCCGCGACGGTGACCTGGGTGTAGACGACGTCGTTGAGCACGGTGAGACCCGGCACCTCGGCCAGACCCATCGCCAGGCCACGGGCGGAGCGCACGAGACGGTCGACGAGGTCGACGAGACCGGACCTGCCGAGCGAGCGCAGGGCCGCCCACACGGGCACGCCGCGGGCCCGGCGGGACATCTCGGGGACGAGCTCGTGGGGGTCGGGCTCCTGCGAGTGCAGGAGGTAGTCGGCGGAGTGGCCGAAGGCGCGGCGCAGGGCACCCGCGTCACGGACGACGGCGATGCCGCTGTCGTAGGGCGTGCTCAGGGTCTTGTGGGCGTCGGTCGCCCAGGAGTCGGCGTCGGCCAGCCCGACGACGAGGTGGCGCAGGGCGGGCGAGGCCGCGGCCCACAGGCCGAAGGCGCCGTCGACGTGCACCCAGGCGCCGGCGTCGTGCGCCGCCGCGCAGATCGGGGCGAAGGGGTCGAAGCCCCCGGAGTGGATGTTTCCGGCCTGGGCGCAGACGACCGTCGGGGCGTCGTCCTGCCCGAGGGCCGCGCGCAGGGCGTCGGGGTCCATCCGGCCCTGGGCGTCGGCGGCGACCGGGGTCGGCGCCCCGAGCCCGAGGTAACGCAGGGCGAGGTCGACCGAGCCGTGCCGCTCGGCGCCGACGAGGGCCCGCAGGCGAGGTGCCCCCTGGATGCCCTGCGTCGCCACGTCCCACCCACGGGCGGCGAGCAGCGCGTCCCGGGCGGCGGCGAGCCCGGCGAGGTTGGCCGTCGTGCACCCGGTGACGAAGCCGACGGCGCTCGAGGACGGCAGGTCGAGCGCCTCGAGGAGCCACTGCCCCGCGACCTCCTCGACGGCGACGACGCCCGGGGTCGCGTCGCGCATGCCGGCGTTCTGGTCCCACGCGCTGACGAGCCAGTCGGCCCCGAGCGCGGCGGGGAGGGTGCCCCCCATGACCCACCCGAAGAAGCGGGGCGAGCCGATCGTCAGCAGACCCGGCTCGACGACGTCGACGAGCTCCTCGACGACGTCGACGGCGGGCATCCCCTGCTCGGGCAGGGACTCGGGCAGACGAGCGCGACCCGCGCCGACCGGCTGGGTCGCCGGGATCGGCCGGGTCGCGAGATCTGCACGCCAACGACGGGCCGCAGCCAGGGCCGCGGTCAGCTCGGGCGTGCGCTCGGGCGCCACCCACCCACGGTCCTCCTGCGGGGCGTCACCGCGCAAGAGGACCGTGGGCCGGGGTCACGGCAGCTTGTCGCCGCCCGGGCCGAAGCCGCTCGTGTCGGCGTGCAGCTCGCCGTCGTCGCCGCGGTGGATCGTGTCGGGCAGGTCCTCGCCACGACCGGGCAGGTGAGCGCTGCCCGCCTTGTCCTTGACGGTGCCGGCGGCGTCCTTCGCCGCGCCGGTCACCTTGTCGGCGACGACCGGTGCCTGAGTCTTCGCGGTGTCCTTGGCCTGGTCGACGGTGCGCTGCACCTTCGGGCTCGACCACAGCTGGCCGGCCTGGGTCTTGATCTGCTCGTAGCGCTGGCGCCCGGCGCGGGCACCGAGGACGTATCCGACGCCGACACCGGCGAGGAAGGAGATGCGGGCCATGAGATGCCTCCATGGGGTTGGGGAGGTCCCCACGATTACAGGTCGGAGGGGGCCGCGACGACCTTCGAAGGGGGGTGATCCGCCAGACCCTGGACGAGGCCGGCGCGATCGGGTCCCCCGCACCGCACCGTGCGCCACAGTGGGCTCATGACCACCTACGGACTCATCGTCATCGGCAGCGGACCGGCGGGGGTCGCCGCCGCTGCGTCCTACCTCGAGGCCGGCGGCGAGGGGCCGGTGCTGCTCCTCACCGCCGACGAGCACCCGCCCTACGAGCGTCCTCCGCTGAGCAAGGAGTCGCTGCGCGGCGGGGAGCCCGAGCTCACCCCCAACGCCTCGGCCGACGGGCTCGACGGGGTCGAGATCCGTCTCGGCACGACCGTCGACGCCGTCGATCTCGACGCCCGTGCCGTGCGGGCCGGGGGCGAGGAGATCCCCTTCGCCTCGCTCGTGCTCGCGCCCGGCGCGCACCCCCGGGTCCTCGACGGGGTGGACGCCGACGCGGAGGTACGCGTGCTGCGCACCTACGCCGACCTCGAGCGGCTCGCCGAGTCGGCCGGTCACGCCCGCACCGCGCTCGTCGTCGGGTCGGGCTTCATCGGCTGCGAGGCAGCGGTCTCCCTCGCGCTGCGAGGTCTCGACGTCACCGTCGTCTCGAGCGAGGCGACGCCCCAGGCCGACCGGCTCGGCGAGCGCGCGGGCGCGCTCGTCGAGGACCTGCTCGTCGGGCACGGCATCACGCTGCGCGGCGGGGTCCAGATCAGCGGCATCCGCGCCCCGCGCACCGTGCACCTCGACGACGGCACGACGATCGAGCCCGATCTCGTCCTCCTCGCCGTCGGCGTCGAGCCCTCGACGGGCTGGCTCGAGGGCAGCGGTCTGCAGCTGCACGAGGGCCGGGTCGTCGTCGACGAGCACCTCCGGGCGGAGGAGGGGGTCTTCGCCGCGGGCGACGCCGCCCGCGCGCACAACGCGACGGCCGGGCGGCCGATCCCCGTCGAGCACTGGTTCGACGCCGAGACGATGGGTTCGGTGGCCGGCACCTCGGCCGCGGGCCAGGACGCGACGTGGGACTCCGTGCCCGGCTTCTGGAGCCAGATCGGCGAGCACTGGCTCAAGTACGCCGCCTGGGGCGACGGCCACGACGAGCTCGAGGCCGTGGAGCGTCCCGGTGGGCTGACCGTCTGGTACGGCCGCGAGGGCACCCTCGTCGGCGTCCTCACCTACAACGCCGACGACGACTACGAGCGCGGCGAGCAGCTCGTCGCCCAGGCCGCCCCCTTCGCCGCAGGTCCCCGGGGCGACCAGACCGAGGGCGACGAGGAGGGCGAGGGCTGATCTCCCCCTTCGTCCCACCCGCCACAGCTTTCCCGCCCAGGGCGGGAAAGTCCGACGTCGGGAAAGAACATTTCCTTCCCGACGTCGAATGTTCCCGCCCTGGGCGGGAAAGCGCGGACACCGGCCGCGGGAGGATCGGCCCATGACCGTCGCACGCTCGATCCTGCTCTTCGTCCTCGCCGCGATCGCCGAGATCGGTGGCGCCTGGCTCGTCTGGCAGGGCATCCGCGAGCACCGCGGGCTGCTGTGGGTCGGCGCGGGGTTCGTCGCGCTCGGGATCTACGGGCTCGTCGCGACGCTGCAGCCCGATGCGAGCTTCGGGCGCGTGCTCGCGGCCTACGGCGGCATCTTCGTCGCCGGCTCGCTGCTGTGGGGCATGGTGGTCGACGGCTTCTGCCCGGACCGCTTCGACGTCGCGGGCGCGCTCGTGTGCCTCGTCGGGGTCGGGCTCATCATGTACGCGCCGCGCGGGGCCTGAGCGGGACACGACACGAGCGGTGGGTGGCTGAGGCGTGAGGTGCCGTCCCCTGGATGAGGTGACCATCGACCTGCACGCCGTGGCCCGGGGGACGAGACGGCCTGACCTGGCGTCGGCCGCGCCCGGCTCACCCGCCGAGGACCACCTCGTCGAGCGGGTCACCGGTGTCGAGGTAGAGCCGAGCGCCGGGCACGAGGGCCTCGGCGAGCCTGGCGAGCGCCCGGTCGCGGCCGCTTGGGTGACGACCGTCGAGCACGCCGACCCGGCAGGCCAGGGCGAGGTCGAAGGGGACGGTGCCCGGGGGCAGCTCGAGGTCCTCGACCGCCGCGCAGAGCACGCTCATCGTCCCCGCGGCGATCTCGTCGGCGCAGGCCGCGCGCGCGAGCTCGACGCCCCGGACCGAGCGGTCGACGACGAGGACGTGGCCCTGCGGACCCACCCGCTGCGCGACGAGGCGGGCGGCCGCACCGGGAGCACCCCCGATCTCGAGCACGCGCATCCCGGCGTGCAGCGGCAACGCGTCGACGACCGCGCGCAGCCGGGGCGAGACCGAGGAGGTCATATGAGGACCGTAGGCCCCTGCGGTGACAGCGCCGACCCATAGGCTCGCCGTCGTGGACGACGTGACGCGCACCGACTACACCGGCACCGGCATCAGCGAGGACGAGCTCGCCCCGACCCCCTTGCAGCAGGTGCGCCGCTGGGTCGACGAGGCCGTCGAGCGCTCTCGGGCGCAGCCCGACGTCCCCGAGCCGCACGCGCTGTCCGTCGCGACGGTCGACGCCGACGGCATGCCAGACGTGCGCACCGTCCTCATGCGCGTGCTCGACGAGCGCGGGCCGGGCTTCTACACCGGGACGACGTCGACGAAGGGCGTGCACCTCGCCGCCAACCCGCAGGTTGCCGCCTCCCTCGTCTGGCCGGCGATGTTCCGCGCGATCCGCTTCCGCGGACGGGCCGAGCTGCTCGAACGCGACCTCGTCGAGGACTACTTCACCAGCCGCCCCTGGGGGTCGCGCATCTCCGCGTGGGCCTCGCACCAGTCGCAGCCCGCCGCCTCGCGTGCCGAGCTGCAGCGCGCCTACGACGAGGCGGCGGCACGGTGGCCCGACACGGGCAGCCGCGACGACGTGCCGGTCCCGGACTTCTGGGGCGGGTATCGCATCGTGTGCGACGAGGTCGAGCTGTGGGGCGGGCGCCGAGACCGGCTGCACGACCGCCTCGTCCTCACCCGTGTCGCCGAGGGCTCGCTCGAGGACGCCGCGGCCTGGCGTCTGCACCGCCGTCAGCCGTGATCGCCCACGTCGCCGGCTCGGGCACCTAGGTGCCGAGCGCCGGCGGCGGGTGGTCGCCCTTGACGACGTAGTAGGAGCCGCGGATCGTCCCCGCGAGCTTCGAGCGCTGGCGGGCGAACTTGAAGGCGCCGAGCTCGGCGGGCACCTCCATGCCGTCGGAGAGCTTGAGCCCGACGGCGCGCTTGCCGCCCTCGTCAAGCGTCCACAGCGCGTTGACCGCGAGCCCGCTCTCGTAGAAGACGTGCGACCACCGCACGCCGTCGACCTCGAGGTCGCTCACCTCGAGGGCTGGCGAGGCGACGGCGATCTCGCGGAGGGCGAGCAGGTCGGTGACCCAGGCGAGGACCTCGGGGGCCTGCGCTGCGGGCACCGTGACGAAGGTGTGGCCGAACTTCGTCGAGAAGTACCGGGCCTCGTTGGCCCTCAGCCCGGCGAGAGCGTCGGCGACCGGCGAGGACTCCAGGCCGACCGTGGAGACGTCCGAGAAGTCGACGACGTAGCTCATGCAGGTCAGGCGAGACCCGCGAGGAAGGCGCGGAGCGTGCTCACGAAGTCGGCGGGCCGGGCGGCGTGGACCTCGTGACCGGCGTCGATCGTCACGACCCGGCCGTCGGGCAGCAGCTCGACGAGATCGGTGATGCTGTCCTGGGGGACGAAGCTCGCCGCGCCGCCCGCGACGACGAGAGTCGGCGCGGTGATCGCCGCGACCGTGGCCGGCCAGTGCGCGGCGGGCGAGTCGATCTCGGGGCGGACCTGCTCGACGACCCGCCAGTCGAAGTCCAGCACACCCTCCGGGCGCTGCGGGGTCGCCGGCTCGCGGGGTCGCAGCAGACCGACGTCCTCGAGGACGAGCCGGCGCACGAGGGCGGGGTCGCCGGCAGCGACCCGGCAGGCGACGAGGCCCCCGAGCGAGTGCCCGACGAGGTCGACGGGCGCACCGAGAGCGGGCAGGAGCCGGCGCACGTCCTGCGCCATGAGGTCGACCGAGTAGCGGCCGGGCCAGCTGCTGCGACCGTGGCCGCGCAGGTCGACCGCGTGGACGACCCGGTCGCCGGCGAGGTCATCGGCCACGACGCCCCAGTCCTGCGCCGTGAGCCCGGTGCCGGGCAGCAGGACGAGCGAAGGGAGGTCGCCGGGCTCTCCCCGGCTCACCACCGAGATCTCGACCTCGCCGACGCGGTACGCGCTCCTGTGCGCCATCTCGCGACCCTACGACGGGTGGTGGCCTCTGCCCGTCGGTCCAGGTCGACCTCGGTTCGACCGCCCGCCCGTGTTGGATGGTCCCGTGCCCGTCATCACCCGCGCCGACCTCGACGACGTCCGCCTGCTCACCTTCCTCCAGGAGCACCTCGACGACCTCGCCCCGACCGCGCCGCCCGAGAGCCGGCACGCCCTCGACGTCGACGGGCTGCGTGGACCCGGGGTGCGCATGTGGGTCGCGCACGACGGCGGCGACATCGTCGGCACGATCGCCCTCGCCGAGCTCGCCCTCGGGCACGACGAGCTGAAGAGCATGCGCACCGCCCCGCACCGCCGCGGGTCGGGGATCGGCCGCCTCCTCCTCGGGCACGCGCTCGACGACGCGCGGGAGCGCGGGGTCGGGCGGGTCTCGCTCGAGACGGGCAGCGCCGACTTCTTCGCGCCGGCCCGAGCGCTCTACCGCCGGGCCGGGTTCGTCGAGTGCGCCCCCTTCGCCTCCTACGTCGAGGACCCCCACAGCGTCTTCATGACGACCACCCTGCGCTGACCCCCTTCGCCTGGTCTCAGGCCTGCGCGACGGCGAGCACGACGACCGGGATGTCGAGGACCGCGTGGCACAGGACGCACGCCCACAGCGTGCGCCGCCACAGCAGGAGGGCGTACAGGACCGCGGCGCCGGGCAGGCCCGTGACGAGCCACGTCGGGCCGAAGTGGACGACGTGCGGGAGGGCGAAGACCGCGAGACCGACCGCCGCCGCCAGGCGCGGGTCGACCCGGGCACCGAGCCGCTCGACGACGTAGCCGCGCCACAGCACCTCCTCGGTGATCGCCACGGTGACGACGAGGGCCAGCGAGAGCCCGACGCCGAGCCGCACGAGCTCGCCCTCGGCGCTCGCGGCCTGATCTGCGGGCAGCAGGAGCGACGCGACCCACTGCCACGCGAGGGCGGCGCCGCCGAGGTAGCCCGCCCACGACAGGTCCTGCTCGGTCGGGCGCACGAGGCGCAGGGAGGTGAGGTCGAGGCGCTCGACACGCACGACGTAGAGCAGCAGCGCGGCGACGGCTAGCCAGTTCCACACGAGCACCCGCGAGGGACCGGGCAGGGGGACCTCGAGACCGACGAGACGGGCCAGGGCGGGCAGGTAGGTGGGCAGGTAGGCCAGCAGCAGACCGCCCGCGAGCACGGGCAGGGAGACCACCGGGCGGGTGGCCCGGTCGGCACGGGTGGTGGTCACGTCGTCCCCCTTCGTCCTCAGCAGAACACACACTAGAGCAGATCACTATATTTGCTCTAGTGTGGGTCTCGTGACCCCCGACCGACCCACCCCTCGCACTGCCCGAGGCGCGCCCGGGGTGATGCGCGAGGCGATCCTGCGGGCTGGCCTGACGACGATCGGCGACCGGGGCTACCGGCACGCGACAACCCGCGAGATCTGCCGGCGGGCGGGGGTGTCGAGCGGCACCTTCTTCCACTACTTCCCGACGAAGGCCGACCTCCTGCTCGCCCTGCTCGACCGGGGCGAGGACCAGCCCGCCGCACCGGACCTGCGAGCGTTCCTCGACGAGGTCGTCGCCGAGGCCGCCGACCCGGTCGTGCGCGCCTTCGTGCGCGAGGTGTCGACCCTGGCGGACGTCCCCGGGCTGGCCGAGGTGCTCGAGGCGGAGGAGACCGGGCGCCGGGCACGGCTCGTCGCCGCGCTCGTGACCGAGCGGGCGGCCGGGCGGGCCGGCACCGCCGTCGCCCTCGAGGAGCAGGTGCGCCGCGTCGAGCTGCTCGTCGCGGGCTACGAGTCGCTCGTCGCGACGAGCGAGGTCGACGCGCGCGCGCTCGGTCGCACGCTGCACGAGATGGCCCGGCTGACCCTGGCTACGCTCGCGCCATGACCTCCGACGTGGCCAGCGACCTCGCACCGACCGGCGTCCTGCGCGCCTCGATCAATCTCGGCAACTCGGTGCTCGCGCAGGGCACGCCGACCGATCCGTGCGGGGTCACCGTCGACATCGCCCGCGAGATCGGCGCCCGTCTCGACCTGCCCGTCGAGCTGGTCTGCTTCGATGCCGCCCGCAAGTCCTTCGAGGCGCTGACGAGCGACGCCGCCGACATCTGCTTCATGGCCGTCCAGCCCGCCCGGGCCGACGAGGTCGCCTTCACCGCGCCCTACGTCGTCATCGAAGGGGTCTTCGCCGTCCCCGTCGACTCCCCGGTCACCACGCCCGCCGAGGTCGACCGCCCCGGGGTGCGCATCGGGGTCAAGAAGGGCTCCGCCTACGACCTCTACCTCACCCGCACGATCGAGCACGCGACGCTCGTCCGCGGCGAGGACGGCGTGCAGGCCTTCCTCGACGAGGGCCTCGACGTCGCCGCCGGCATCCGCCAGCCGATGACCGCCTTCGTCGAGGGTCACCCGCAGACGCGTCTCGTGCCTGAGCGCTTCATGCAGATCCAGCAGGCGGTCGGCACGACGAAGGCGCGTCGCCCCGAGACCGTCGCCTGGCTGAGCGGGGTCGTCGAGGAGCTCAAGGCCGGCGGCTTCGTCGCCGAGGCGCTCGAGCGGTCCGGGCGCGGGGACGTCACCGTCGCCCCTCCCGCCTGACGCATCACGCTGCGCCGGTGCCACGACGGGTCTAGGTTCGCGGGCATGGACATGCTCAGGGGCGAGCAGATCGCCGAGGCCGCACTCACCGACTGGCGCAAGCTCGCCCAGGGCCTGCACGCCCGCTACGTCGTGCCGGACTTCGCGGCCGCCGTGCGGCTCGTCGCCGCCATCGGCGAGTCGGGCGATGCGATCGGGCACCACCCCCGGGTGCAGATCGGCGACGGGCACGTCGACCTCGAGCTAGTGACGCCCGACGCGGTCTACCGAGACGAGGACGACGGCAGCGAGCTCGTCGTCGAGTGGGTGACCCAGCAGGACGTCGACCTCGCCCGCGAGATCGAGCGCCTGGCGGCCGAGCAGGGCCTGCACGCCGACCCCGCCGCGGTGAGCGAGGTCGAGCTCGGTCTCGACGTCGTCGCCTCAGGCGCCGTCGCCCCGGTGTGGGCCGCCCTGCTCACCGGCGACCCCGGTGCGCAGGGCCGCGGCACCCCGGGCGACGAGATCCGCGACGCGACCGTGCGGGTGCCCAACCTGTGGTTCGGCGACCTCGACGAAGGGGGAACCCCCGCGCAGCGCGTCCACGTCGAGGTCTATGTCGCCCCCGAGGTGGTGCAGGCCCGGGTCGACGCCGCGGTGGCCGCCGGGGGCACGGTCGTCGACGACAGCCAGTCGCCCGGCCTGACCGTCATCGCCGACCAGGAGGGCAACCGCGGCGTCGTCGTCGCGGACACGTCCGCCGCTCGCCTGGGCTGACCCGCCGCCGGTCAGGCGGAGAGCACCTCGACGACGCGCTCGGCGAAGGGGTCGGCTCCGGCGTGGTCGTCCGCCGTCACCGTGACGACCGCGTCACCGCGGAAGATGAGCATCTGGCCGTAGGCGCCGTGCAGGCGCCACGCGTCGCCCGGGCCGCCCCACCCGGCGAGCGAGTAGCGCGAGTACGCCGGCGAGGCGTCGCGCTCGACCCAGTCCGAGCGCATCGCCCGCGGCCACCGCGGCGCGACGAGGCTGCGCCCCTGCCACAGCCCGTCGTCGCGGATCAGCCGGCCGATGCGGGCGAGCTCGTCGACGGTCAGCAGCAGGCCGTCGGCCGCGGCGATCGCCCCCTTCGGGCAGCGCACCCACGCCGGGTTCTCGATGCCGAGCGGCTCGAAGAGCCGCGGGGTCAGCCAGGCCTGCACGTCGCCGACGGCCGCGGCGAGCGCCCGCATCGCCGTGTACGTGCTCGCCGTGGAGTACTGGAAGACCCGGCCCGCTGACGGGCGCGACAGGTACTCGTGGGCGAGGTCGGGCCAGTCGGTCATCCACGTGGGGGTCCACGGTAGGTCGATGCCGCTCGTCATGCTCAGCAGGTGGCGGGTGGTGACGGACTCGACCCCCGCGCCGAGCTCGTCGTCGCCGAGCTCGGGGAGGTAGCGGCGCACCGGGGCGTCGATCTCGAAGACCCCCTCGTCGTCGGCCATCCCTGCGGCGAGGACGCACACGCCCTTCGCGACGGAGTGGATGTCTCGGCGCACGTCCGGTGACCAGTGGTGCACCGCCGAGTCGTCGCCGACGAGCACGTGCACGGCGTGCGCCCCGAAGCCCTCCTCGCGGACCGCGCGGACGAGCTCGTCGAGGACCTGCTGCGCGCCAGACACGCGAGCAGTATGTCGAGGCGCCGGGTCGACCTCTCGGGCGCCCCGGCTAGAAGCCCGAGTCCTTCTCGAGGTTGGAGAAGCGGGCGTAGTGGCCCTGGAAGCCCAGGACGATGTCGGCGGTGGGGCCGTTGCGGTGCTTGGCGACGATGACGTCGGCCTCGCCCTCGCGCTCGGAGCTGGGGTCGCGGTCGCGGTGCAGGAGGATGACGAGGTCGGCGTCCTGCTCGATCGAGCCGGACTCACGCAGGTCGCTCATCGCGGGGCGCTTGTCGGTGCGCTGCTCCGGGCCACGGTTGAGCTGGCTGATCGCGATGACCGGGACCTCGAGCTCCTTGGCGAGCAGCTTGAGCGCTCGGGAGAACTCCGAGACCTCCTGCTGGCGCGACTCGACCTTCTTGCCGCTCGTCATCAGCTGGAGGTAGTCGATGACGATGAGCCGCAGGTTGTGCTGCTGCTTCATCCGGCGCGCCTTGGCCCGGATCTCCATGAGCGCGAGGTTGGGGCTGTCGTCGATGTAGAGCGGGCTGTCGCTGATCTTGCCCATGACGCGGCTGAGCTTGGCCCACTCCTCGTCGCGCAGGCGACCACGGCGCAGCGACTGCAGCTGGATCGCCGCCTCGGCCGAGAGGATGCGCATGGTGATCTCGGTGCGGCTCATCTCGAGCGAGAAGACGGCGGTGGCCATCTTGTGGTGGATCGCGGCGGCCCGGGCGATGTCCATGCCCATCGTCGACTTGCCGACGGCCGGTCGGGCCGCGAGGACGATCATCTGGCCGGGGTGGAGGCCGTGGGTGAGCTCGTCGAGCTCGGTGAAGCCGGTCGGCACGCCGATGAGCTCGTCGGTGCGACCGGCCGCGACCTCGATCTCGGCCATCGTCTCGTTGAGCGTGTTCCACAGCGGCACGTAGTCCTCGCCACCGCGCTTCTCCGCGACGCCGTACACCTCGGCCTGCGCGGCGTTGACGATCTCCTCGACGTCGCCGCCGCCCTGGGCGTAGCCCATCTGCGCGATGCGGGTGCCCGCGTCGACGAGGCGGCGCAGCACGGCCCGCTCGGCGACGATCTGCGCGTAGAAGCCGGCGTTCGCCGCCGTCGGCACCGACTGGATGAGGTCGTGGATGTAGGCCTGGCCGCCGACACGCTGAAGGTCGCCGCGCTTGCTCAGCTCGTCAGCGACGGTGATCGCGTCGGCCGGCTCGCCGCGGCTGTAGAGGTCGATGATCGCGTCGTAGATCGACTCGTGCGCCGGCTTGTAGAAGTCGGGGCTGCGCACCGTCTCGATGACGTCGGCGATGGCGTCCTTGCTGAGCAGCATGCCGCCGATGACGGACTGCTCGGCGACGAGGTCCTGCGGCGGGGTGCGGTCGAGGAACCCAGCAGCCCGCTGGCCCCCGCCGGGCGCCCCGGAGGACAGCTCGGCGTCGGGCATCGAGGCGAACATCGACTCCAGGTCACTGCTCAACTGCGTCCTCCATCCATGATCTGCCCACTGTCGCACCGGCCGGGGACAACCCCCTAATGCGCCTGTGGACCGACCTGGGGACGGGCTGTGGAGGACACGCCACGACGTTGTGCACAGGCGGTGGACAACGCTGTGGAGGACGAGATCCGTCGACCCTCGACACACCCTGACATCCCCCGCTGGAGCGGGCCGCGCGTCACCCACACCATGTGCACAGCACAAAGTCGGGCGTCCGCGGCGACGATCCACACCCGCCGTGGACCGCACCGCCCGCCGAAGGGCTCAGCCGGTGGCCGCGTACCGCGTGCGAGCCCGCTCCCGGGCCTTGGCCGCCTCGACCTCGCGGTCCTTCGGGGCCGCGCTCGTCGTGAGGTGGTCGAGCAGGTGCTGGGTGGCGACGGCCACCTCCTGCACGGCTTGGGCGAAGGCCTCCTCGTTGGCCCGCGACGGCTTGCTCGCGCCGCTGATCTTGCGCACGTACTGCAGCGCCGCGGCCCGCACCTCCTCGGACGTGGCCGGGGGCTCGAAGTTGTGCAGCTGTCGGATGTTTCGGCACATGCCCCCATCGTCCTCCGGGCGGCGGCACGCGGCCACCCCTTCGCCGTCACCCTCGACAGGTCGGACGCGGGGACGAAGGGGGAACCCCCGCCGTGCCAGAGTGAGGCCATGCCTGAACTCGTGCTCGGCCCGCTCGTCCGCTGCGCCGAGGCGACCTCCGTCGCCGTCTGGGTCGAGACCGACGTGCACACCCGCGTCACCGTCCGGGCCGGCGACGTCGAGGCGAGCGCCCCCACCTTCGCCGTCCACGGCCACCACTACGCCCTCGTCGTCGTCGACGGACTGCCGGTCGGCGAGCCGACGCCCTACGAGCTCAGCCTCGACGACACCGTCGTGTGGCCGCTGGCCGACTCGCCCTACCCCGCCCCCGTCCTGCCGACGATCGACCCCGAGACGCCGCTGCGCATGGCCTTCGGCTCGTGCCGCACGAGCGTGCCGCACGACGAGGAGGGCAACTCCACCCACGGCATCGACGCGCTGCGCGCCTACGGGCTGCGGATGGCCGGGGTCGCCCGCTCCGCCGACGACCCCGAGGAGGGCGAGATCCGCTGGCCGGACCTCGTGCTCTTCCTCGGCGACCAGGTCTACGCCGACGAGACCTCGCCGCAGATGCGCGAGTTCATCGCCTCTCGCCGATCGCTCGAGGAGCCGCCGGGCACCGAGCTCAAGGACTACGAGGAGTACGCCCACCTCTACCGGCTCGCGTGGAGCGACCCGGCGACGCGGTGGCTGCTGTCGACCCTGCCGAGCGCGATGATCTTCGACGACCACGACGTGCGCGACGACTGGAACACCTCGTTGTCCTGGCTGCGCGACATGCAGGCGACGTCGTGGTGGCACGAGCGGATCGTCTCCGGGCTCACCTCGTACTGGGTCTACCAGCACCTCGGCAACCTCGGTCGCGAGGAGCGTGACGACGACCCGGTGTGGCAGCACGTCGTGCGGCACGACGGACCGGACGAGCTCGACCTCACGGCCGTCCTGGACGCCCTCTCCGAGCGCGTCCAGGGCGACCCGACGGCCTACCGCTACAGCTACTCGCGCACCTTCGGCACGCAGGCCCGCCTCGTCGTCGTCGACTCGCGCGCGGCGCGCGTCCTGCAGCCCGAGCGGCGCTCGATCGTCGACGACGGCGAGCTGGCCTGGCTCGACGAGCGGCTGCGGGGCGATGTCGACCACCTGCTCATCGGCACCTCGCTGCCCTTCTTCCTCGCCTCCGGGCTGCATCACCTCGAGGCCTTCAACGAGGCCCTGGCCTCGGGCCGGTGGGGCCGGCGGGCCGGCCGGGTCGGCGAGCGGCTGCGACGGGCCGTCGACATGGAGCACTGGGCGGCCTTCCAGGAGGGCTTCCGCCGGGTGTCCGACATGGTCATCGAGGTCGCCGCGGGTCAGCGCGGCGAGGCGCCGGGCACGGTGACCTTCCTGTCCGGCGACGTCCATCACAGCTACGTCGCCGAGGCCTTCTCGACTCGCGCCCGCGAGCGCGAGGGCGCCCCCGCCCTGCGCAGCCGTCTCCTGCAGGCCGTCTGCTCACCGATCCGCAACCCCCTCCCGCGCGGCGTCCGGGTCGGCACCGCCTTCCTCTCCCGACGGGTCGCCGCACCCATCGGCCGGACTGCGTCGCTGGCGATCGGGGTGCCCCCGGCACCGCTGCGCTGGGGCTACGTCGAGGGCCCGTGGTTCGACAACAACCTCGCGACGCTCGAGGTCCAGGGGCGTGGGCTGCGCATGTGGTGGGCCCGGGGCGAGGTCGTCGACGACCACCACGACCTGCCCTCGCTCGTCGAGGTCGCCGACATCACGGTGGACCCGCCCGCGGCCGCGCCGTCGCCGGTGCGGCGTGAGGTCGCTGCGTCCTGAGCCGACCCCGGCTCGCTGCTGATCGGTCGGACCGGCTTCGGGTCAGGTCAGCGCTGCCGGACGTAGGAGAGCAGCTGGTACATCGCGAGGAGCAGCACGGCGCTGATCGCGACGGCCCCGGCCCCGGCGGCCATGCCCGTGGCCATGGCGTCGACCATCGTCTCGCCGCGCCCGACGAGGGTGACGATCGAGACGACGAGCGCCACGGCCCCGGCGAGGACGCTGCTGATGATGACCTGGCTGTACGGCGTCTCGTGCGTCGCCGCCCGTGACCTGCCCATCTCGACCGCTCCCTCGCGTCTGCGCCCGGCCCGTCCGGACCAGTCTCGAGCGACGCTACCGGCGCCCGCCTCCTCTCGCCTGCTGGGAGAGGGGGTCGCTCGACCGCGTCGTGCCGCGACCCTAGGACCGCCCGGCCGGGTCCACCATGGGGAGCGCTCCCCGGTCGTGCGACGCGGGTGGTGGCGAAGGGGGAGCCGTCGGCCCGGCCCTTCGCGATCGGGGGTCAGCGCGGTCCGAGCCGCCCGGGCACGTTGTGCCGGGTGACGACCTGGACCCCGGCGGGCACGGAGGTCGGCGCGCCGGGCACGAGGCGGTGGTGGCGCAGCAGCTGGCGCAGCGCCGCGCGGGCGTCGGCCCGCAGGTCGTGGTGGAGCACGAGGTCGATCGCGCCCGTGCGCAGCAGCTCGAGGTTGTTCTCGTCGAGGTCGTGCGCGACGAAGGTGGCGGGGTGCTCCCCGGCGGCCGCCAGCGCGGCGAGGATCGCGCGGTTGCCGCCGCCGGCCGAGTAGACGGCGCGCACCGGGGACCGGAGGCCGCGCAGCGCCGTCGCCACGGCCTCGCGCGTCGGCCGGTCGAGCCCGTCGGCCTCGGCCGCCGTGATGACCTCGAGACTGGGCGCGTCCTCGCGCAGACCTGCGACGAAGGCCTGCAGCCGCTCTCCCTCGCCGGTGAAGGCCGAGCGGCTCACCGAGGCGAGGACGACCCCCTTCGCCGGTCTCGTCCCGAGGGCGACGAGGTGGGCGGCCGTGCGGCCTGCCGCCCAGTTGTCGAGCCCGACGTAAGCGACCCGGGACGACTCCACGTCCGTGACGAGGGTGACGGTCGGGATGCCCCGCGCGGCGAGGTCGTCGACGGCCCGGCCGACCGCCGGGTCCGACGGCGCCTTGAGGACGACGCCGTCGCTGGTACGCCCGCGCCGGCCGACCCGGTCGAGGGCCGCGAGGAGGTCGGCGACGTCGCCGCTCTCGCGCAGGTCGAAGCGGGCCCGGACCGCGGTGGGCCCGACGGCCCCCAGCTGGCTCTCCACGGCCGTCCGCACGGCGTCGCTGAAGCGCGCGGGCGCCTGCATGACGACGTCGACGACGAGCGAGCGCGCCCCGAGGCGCACGGAGCGCGCCTGCCGGTCGAGCTCGGCGACCGCCTGCTCGACGGCGCGCACCGCCCGCGGGCTGGCTCCGGGGCGGCCGTGCAGGACACGGTCAACCGTCGCCGAGGACAGCCCGCTCTGCTCGGCGATGTCGCTCACCCGGTGCGCACGCACATGCCCACCGTAGGCGGGCCTGAGGTCTTTCTGAGGTGATGAGGGCCTGGTGACGTCCTGCCGGTCGCGGCAGCGTGGGAGCCATGACCACCACGACGACCACCGGGTCCGCCACCCCCCACCTGCGCACCGAGGACTGCCGCGTGGCCGACCTCGTCGGGCTGCTCGAGCGCGAGCGCACCGACGTCGGCGCGTACCCGCACGCCGAGCGCGTCGAGCAGGGGGTCCTCGTCTACGCGGCGAGCACCGTCCTCGACGCCGACGCGGGCCGCCGCGAAGAGCGTCTGGCGCTCGAGGCCGAGCTCGCGCACGCCTGGCTGCACGGGCCGGGCATCGTCGTCGTCGAGGGCGCTCTCGACGCCGAGGTCGTCGACCGGGTCACCGTGCGCTTCGAGGAGCTCATCACCCAGCAGCGCGCCGAGGGACGGACGGCCGGCGACCACTTCGCCGCGCCGGGGGCGAACGACCGGGTGTGGGGGGCGCTGGAGAAGCTCGCCGTCGCGGACCCGCACGCCTTCGTCGACTACTACTCCTCGCCCGTGATCGCCCTCGCCGCCCGGGCCTGGCTCGGCCCGGGCTACCAGGTGACGAGCCAGGTCAACGTCGTCGGCCCGGGCGGAGCCGGGCAGACCGTGCACCGCGACTACCACCTCGGCTTCACCTCGCCGGAGGTCTCGGCCGCCTACCCGGCGCACGTCCACGCGCTCTCGCCGCAGCTCACCCTCCAGGGCGCGGTCGCCCACGGCGACATGCCCGTCGAGTCCGGCCCGACCCTCTACCTGCCGCACTCGCAGAAGTACCCGCACGGCTTCCTCGCCTACTGGCTGCCCGACTTCCAGGAGCACTTCGCCGCGCACCACGTGCAGCTGCCCCTTCGCCTGGGCGACGCCGTCTTCTTCAACCCCGCCCTCTTCCACGCCGCGGGGAGCAACAGCACCCGGAGCACCCGGCGGATGGCGAACCTGCTGCAGATCTCCTCGGCCTTCGGCCGGACGATGGAGTCCACCGACCGCCGGCGGGTCGTCGAGGCGGTCTACCCGGCCCTCCTCGAGGCGGGCACGAGCGGTCACGACGAGCGGCTGCTCCACCATGCGGTCGCGGCGAGCGCCGAGGGCTACGCCTTCCCGACCAACCTCGACCGCGACCCGCCCGTCGACGGCATGTCACCGACCACCCAGGCGGAGGTCGTGCGTGCCGCTCTCGCCGAGCGCGCCGCACCGGCCGAGCTCGGCCGTCGCCTGGCCGAGCACGAGGAGCGCCGCCGCACGTCGTGAGGTGCGGCTCCCCCCTTCGTCCTGGGTTGGCGAAGGGGGGAGCCGAGATCCCCTTCCGTCGTCCGCCGCCCTCGGCTACAGTCCCCTTTGTCCTGACATACGGACATCCTCGACGACGAGAGGTCACCACGCATGGAGGCGTTGCTCACCGACCGGGTCGTCCTCGTCGTCGGCGGCACGGCCGGTCTCGGCGCGGGCATCGCCCGAGCCGCTCTGCGCGAGGGCGCCAGCGTCGTCGTCACCGGGCGGCACGCCCACCGGGCCGAGGCGCTCGTCGAGCAGCTCTCAGGGCTCGGGCCCGTCTCCTTCGTCGTGGCCGACCAGGCCGACGTCGCCCAGGCCCAGGACGCCGTGGCCCAGACCGTCGCCCGTCACGGACGGGTCGACTGCCTCGTCAACGCCGCCGGCCTGACCACGCGGGGCACCCTGCTCGACACGACGCCCGAGCTCTTCGACGACCACGTCGCCGTCAACCTGCGCGGGCCCTTCTTCACGATGCAGGCGGCCGTCGCCGACATGGTCGGTCGCGGGGCCCCCGGCAGCGTCGTCAACATCATCACCATGTCCTCCCACGGGGGGCAGCCCCACCTCGCCGCGTACAGCGCCACGAAGGCCGGCCTCGCCGGCCTGACGAAGAACGTCGCGCACGCCCACCGCTTCGACCGCGTCCGGGTCAACGGGCTCAACATCGGCTGGACCGAGACCGAGGGCGAGGACGCGATCCAGCGCCGCTTCCACGGTGCTGGCGACGACTGGGTCGAGCGGGCTGCCGCCTCCTCGCCCATGGGTCGCCTCGGCCAGGTCGACGAGATCGCCGACGCCGTCGTCTTCCTCCTGTCCGACCGGTCAGGAGTTGTCACGGGTTCCGTCATCGACTGGGACCAGACCGTCCTAGGAGCTCACGACTGATGCGTATCGGACTCATCGGCCTCGGCCGGATCGGTGCCTTCCACGCCGACACCCTCGCCGCCCTCGACGCCGTCGACGAGCTCGTCGTCACCGACCCGGTGGGCGCCGCCGTCGACGCCGTCACCGGCCGGATCCCGAAGGCTCGCGCCGTCGACTCGCCCCAGGCCCTGCTCGACGCAGGTGTCGACGGAGTCGTCGTCGCCGCCGCGACGAACGTCCACGCCGAGCTGCTCGAGGCGGCGCTGGCACGCGGGGTCGCGACCTTCTGCGAGAAGCCGGTCGCCGGCACGATCGGCGAGGCCGTGCGCATGCAGGAGCTCGCCGCCCAGGCCGGCGCACCGGTGCAGATCGGCTACCCCCGCCGCTTCGACCCCGCCTTCGTCGCCGCCCGGGACGCCGTGCGGGACGGCTCGCTGGGCCGGGTGCACACCGTGCGCTCGACGACGCTCGACCCGGCGCCGCCCCCCGCCGCGTACCTCGCCGTCTCCGGCGGCATCTTCCGAGACTGCTCCGTCCACGACTTCGACGCGGTGCGCTGGGTGACCGGCCAGGAGGTCGTCTCCGTCTACGCGGTCGGGGTCACCGACCCCGACGCGCCCGCGGAGATGTACCGCGACCACGGCGACCACACGAGCGTCTCGACGCTGCTCACGATGAGCGACGGGGCGATCGGTGTCGTGTCGAACACCCGGACCAACGCCCGCGGCTACGACGTGCGTCTCGAGGTACACGGCGTCTCCGACGCGGTCGCCGCCGGGCTCGACGACGGCCTCCCCCTTCGTCCGACGCAACCCGGCGTCGCCTGGCCGGCCGGCCCCCCGCACACCTTCTTCATGGACCGTCTCGCCGAGGCCTTCCGCGTCGAGCTCGCGACCTTCTGCCGGGTGGCGGCGGGCGAGATCCCCTCGCCGTGCACCGTCGACGACGCGATGGGCACCGCCTGGGCCGCCGAGGCCGCGACGCTCTCCGCGATCGAGGGTCGTCCGGTCACCATCGCCGAGGTGCAGGACCGGGCGCTCGTCTGAGCCGTGATGCGAGGTTTGCCTCCGACCGGCGCGAGGCGTTGGATCGAGGCATGACCTCTCAGCTCCGCGTCGTCGTCGTCGGCGCCGGCGAGTGCGGCGCCCGCGTCGCCCACGACCTCGCGACGAGCGACCTCGACGCCCGGGTGGTCCTCGTCGGGCGCGAGGCGCGACCGCCCTACGAGCGACCGCCGCTGTCGAAGTCCGTCCTCGTCGACGACGACCCGCGACCGGTCGAGCCGTACCGCGACGGGCGGCTCGACGTCGAGGGGCTCGAGGTCGTCGCCGGACGCGCGGCGACCTCGCTCGACCTCGAGGGGCGCACGGTCGAGCTCGACGACGGCACGCGCCTGGGCTTCGACCGGCTCGTCCTCGCGACGGGGTCGCAGCCGCGCCGCCTGCCCGGGCTGCCGGCTGCCGCGCTCACGTTGCGGACCTTCGAGGACGCCCTCGTGCTGCGCCAGGCCCTGCGGCCGGGCGCCCACCTGCTCGTCGTCGGCGCGGGGCTCGTCGGGCTCGAGGTCGCCGCGAGCGCCCGGACCCGCGGCGCCCGGGTCACGGTCGTCGAGGCTGCAGCGCGTGCCCTCGGGCGCGCGGTCCCCGAGCCCGTCGCCCGGGTCCTCGTCGAGCGTCACGAGGCCGAAGGAGTGGACCTGCACCTCGGCACGACCGTCGCGTCCGCGACCGGCGGGGACGGCGGGTGGCAGGTCGAGCTCTCCGACGGCAGCGTCGTCTCCCCCGACGTCGTGCTCCAGGCGGTGGGCTCCGTGCCGGAGACCGGGCTCGCCCGAGCAGCCGGCATCGAGGTCGACGACGGGGTGGTCGTCGACGCGGCGATGCGCACGAGCGCCCCGGGCGTCTGGGCCGCGGGTGACTGCTGCGCCGGGCCGGTCGCGGTGCTCGGGCGGCGTCAGCGGCTCGAGTCGTGGCGGATGGCGCACGACCAGGCGGCCGTCGCCGCGGCGTCGGTGCGCGGCGAGGACGCCTCGATGACCACCGTCCCGTGGTTCTGGTCCGACCAGTACGACCTCAGCCTGCAGGTCTCGGGCATGGCGGCGGCGGCCAGGCGGTGGGTCGAGCGCCCCCGGCCCGACGGCACCGTCGTGCACCTCGGGCTCGACGACGACGGAGCGCTCGTGTGCGCCGCCGGTGCCGGACGGGCCGCCGTGGCCAAGGACGTCCGCATGGCGGAGCGCCTCGTCGCAGCGGGCGCCCGCCCCGACCCCGACCGCCTCGCCGACCCTGACGTGCAGCTGAGGAGCTTGATCGGCTGAGGACCTACGGGTGGTCTCGAGGCTCCGTCGTCGCACCTCGACCGTCGAGACCGCTGAAGGCGCCGACGAAGGCCTCGAGCGCCGCGTCACCGGCGGCGACCGAGTCGCCACCGGAGGCGAAGGCCTCCAGCCCGACGACCCCGCGGTACCCCATGTCCTCCAACGCGACGGCCACCCCTTCGTAGCGGATCTCGCCGGTGCCGGGCTCGCACCGACCGGGGACGTCGGCGACCTGGATCTCACCGATCCAGGGCAGCGCCCGCCGGCACAGCCCGATGAGGTCGCCCTCGCCGATCTGCGCGTGGTAGAGGTCGAGGTTGAGCCGCAGGTGCGGGCTGTCGACCCCGCTCACGAGGTCGAGGGTGTCCGCGGCCCGGGCGAAGGGGGTCCCCGGGTGGTCGACGGAGAGGTTGAGGTTCTCCAGCACGAAGGTCACCCCTTCGCGCTCGCCGAGATCGGCCACGCGCCGGAGGGTGTCGCGAGCGGTCCTCCACATCTGCTCGTCGGCGCCGTCCGGACCGACCGGGGTGACCGGCAGGCCGGTCGGACCGAGACCGGTGCCGTGGAGGTTGAGCGCTCGGGCCCCGATGCGTCGGCCGACCTCGATCGACGCGGCCGCCGTGGCGAGCAGCTCGTCCGCCCCCTCGGGGTCCCCGAGCCGGCCGGTCGTGTACCCGGTCATCGACGTGAAGACGACCCCCTCGCCCGCGAGGGTCGCGAGGGCGTCGACGTCGTGCCCGCGCCAGTCCCAGATCTCGACGGCGAGGCCGCGCTCGTGGATGCGCCGCACCCGCTCGAGCATCGGCAGGTCCCCGTAGATCATCTGCGCCGAGGCAGCCAGCACGAAGGGGGATCGCACCCCCGCGGTCGCCGTCACCCCTCAGTCCGTCTGCGGGAAGCCGAGGTTGATGCCGCCGTGGCTCGGGTCGAGCCAGCGCTGCGTGACGACCTTGCCGCGGGTGAAGAAGTGCACGCCCTCCATGCCGTGGGCGTGGGTGTCGCCGAAGAGGCTGTTCTTCCACCCGCCGAAGGAGTAGTACGACACCGGGACGGGGATCGGCACGTTGATGCCGACCATGCCGACCTCGACCTCGTGCTGGAAGCGCCGGGCGGCGCCGCCGTCGTTGGTGAAGATCGCCGTGCCGTTGCCGTAGGGGTTGGCGTTGATGAGCTCGAGGCCCTCGTCGTAGCTGGCGACGCGGACGACCGAGAGCACCGGGCCGAAGATCTCGTCGTCGTAGACGCTCATCCCGGGGCGCACCTCGTCGATGAGCGTCGGGGCGACGAAGAAGCCGTCGCCGTCGGCGTCGAAGTCCCCGTCGCGCCCGTCGACGACGACCTTCGCGCCGGCCTGGGCGCCGGCGTCGACGTACGAGGCGACCTTGTCGCGGTGGGCGGCGGTGACGAGCGGGCCCATGTCGCAGCCGCGGCGCCCGTCACCGGTGCGCAGCTTGCCCATGCGGTCGACGATCTTGCTCACGAGCTCGTCGGCGACCGGCTCGACGACGACGAGCGCGGAGATCGCCATGCAGCGCTCACCGGCCGAGCCGAAGCCCGCGTTGATCGCGGCGTCGGCGGCGAGGTCGAGGTCGGCGTCGGGCAGGACGAGCATGTGGTTCTTCGCGCCGCCGAGCGCCTGGACGCGCTTGCCGGCGGCGGTGCCCGTCTCGTAGACGTACCTCGCGATCGGGGTCGAGCCGACGAAGGAGACGGAGCGCACCTTGTCGTGGGTGAGCAGCGCGTCGACGGCCTCCTTGTCACCGTGGACGACGTTCATCACCCCGTCGGGCAGGCCGGCGCGCTGCCACAGCTCGGCGACGGCGTTGGCCGCCGACGGGTCCTTCTCGCTCGGCTTGAGCACCACGGCGTTGCCGCACGCGATGGCGATGGGGACGAACCACAGCGGCACCATCGCGGGGAAGTTGAAGGGCGAGATGATCGCCGCGACGCCGAGCGGCTGACGCATCGAGTACACGTCGACCGCGGTCGAGGCGTTCTCGGAGAAGCCCCCGCGCAGCAGGTTGGGGATGCCGCACGCGTACTCGGCGACCTCGAGACCGCGCACGACCTCGCCGAGGGCGTCGGAGAGCACCTTGCCGTGCTCGGCGGTGATGAGCGCGGCGATGCGCTCCTTGTCCTCGTTGAGCAGCTCGCGGAAGCGGAAGAGGACCTGCGCGCGCCGGGTCAGCGAGGTGTCGCGCCACTCCAGCCACGCGGCGTGCGCGCCCTCGACGACCTCGCCGACGAGATCGGCGGAGGCGAGGTCGAGGGCGCCGGTGACCTCACCGGTCGCGGGGTCGTAGACCTCGCTCGTGCGCTCGGCCGTCCCCTCCCACGGGGATCCGGCGACGAGGTGGGTGATGCGGGTCGGGGTGCTCATGAACGCCTCTCTCGGGTCTAAATGTCCTGACATCATTACCTGTGACGGCTGGCGGGCGCCAGACCGTCCATGCTCAGAGCTCGGGGTCGAGCTCGACGACCACCGGGCGGCCGGAGGCCAGGGAGGCCACCCCGGCCGTGGCGACGACGGTCGCCGCGTACCCGTCCCAGCTGCGGGCGCCGACGACCTTGCCCCGACGAGACGCGTCGACCCACGCCTGCAGCTCGAGGTCGTAGGCCCGCGCGAAGCGCTCCCGGTAGTCCACCGGCAGCGCACCGCCCCACGACCCCGCACCGCCGTGCGGACCGGCCGCCGTCGAGCAGATGCCGCCCGAGGGGCGGCCGACGACCGCGCTGCCTCGCTCGGCGACGACCTCGCAGCGCACCTCGTAGCCGGTCGAGCTGCCGACGAAGACCTCGTTGGTCACGACCGCCCCTCCGGCCATCCTCAGGACCACGACCTGCGGGTCGGCCACCCCGTCCGGGACGAGCGACGAGGGCGACGGGGTGATCACCTGGATCTCGACCACCTCCTCGCCGAAGAGGTACCTGGCCGTGTCGATCTCGTGCACGAGGCTGTCGCGCACGATCATCTCGCTGCGGAAGTCCGCTCGCGGCGCGGCGAGGTTGCGGTGCACCTGGTGGGCGAGCAGCGGACGACCGACCCGTCCGCTCGTCAGGAGGTCGCGCAGCTGCACGTACTCCGGGTCGAAGCGACGCATGAAGCCCACCTGGACCAGCGGACGGCCACCGTCGCGCTCGGCGCGCACGAGGCGGGCCGACGACGCGTCGTCCGTCGTCAGGGGCTTCTCGCACAGCACGGGCGTACCGGTCTCGATGCACTCCCGCACCTGCTCCTCGTGCGCGTGGCCGGGCGAGGCGAGGACGACGGCGTCGACCGCGTCTGACCGGATGAGCTCGAGCGGGTCGGGGACGACGGCCACGCTCCCCGACCCGAGGTCGTCCGCACCCAGGCGTGCGGCCAGCTCCTGGGCACGTGCGACGTCCGGGTCGCTCACCGCCACGAGCGTGGCGCCGGCCACCCCGCGCGCGAGCCGGCGGGCGTGGTCGGCGCCCATGACGCCGACCCCGACCACGCCGACCCGCAGCGGTGCGCTCATCCGGTGCGGTCCCCTGCCGTCCCGTCGTGCACGACGGTCGGCTTGCCGGGGCCGGCGAGCTCGATCTCGGGGTTGCCGGGGTCGACGACCTTGCCGGGGTCGACGCCGCGCAGCTCGTGCTGCAGCTCGGCGAGCTCCTGACCGCCGGCCATCTCCGCCGTCAGCTCGTCGAGGGTGATCTCGTCGCGGTGCGCGTCGAGGACGACCCGGCCGAGCTTGAGGATGACGAAGTGGTTGCCCACGAGGTAGGCGTGGTGCGGGTTGTGGGTGATGAAGACGACGCCGAGGCCGGCGTCGCGCGCCTTGGCGATGTACTTGAGCACGACACCGGACTGGCGCACCCCGAGGGCTGCGGTGGGCTCGTCGAGGATGATGACCTTCGCCCCGAAGTAGATGGCGCGAGCGATGGCGATGCACTGCTTCTGACCACCCGACAGACCTCCGACCGGCCGGTCGAGGTCGCCGATGTGGATCCCCATCTTCTGCAGCTCCTCGTCGGCGACACGGCGCATCGTCGCCCCGTCGAGGAAGGGACCGCGGCGGACCTCGTTGCCCATGAAGAAGTTGCGCCAGACCGACATGAGCGGGGCCAGCGCGAGGTCCTGGTAGACCGTCGCGATGCCGAGCTGCTGGGCGGCTCGGGGCGAGGCGAGGTTGCGGGAGATCCCGTTGACCGTGAAGGTCCCCTCGGTGTGCTCGTGCAGGCCCGCCATGATCTTGATGAGCGTGGACTTGCCGGCTCCGTTGTCGCCGAGGACGCACGTCACCTCGCCCGGGTAGACCTCGAGCGAGACCCCACGCAGCGCGTGGACGTTGCCGTAGGACTTGCCGACGTCGTCCATCACCACGAGGGGCTGCACGCCCTCGGCCCGCTCACGGGTGGTCGGCTCGGTCGTCGTGCTCATCGGGCCTCCCCCTTCTTCTTGACGTAGAGGTTGACGAGGGTGGCGAGCAGGAGCATGACCCCGAGGAAGGTGTAGAACCAGTCGGGGTTCCATCCTGCGTAGTTGATGCCCAGGCGGGTCATGCCGAAGACGAGGGCGCCGAGCGAGGCGCCGACGATCGAGCCGTACCCGCCGGTGAGCAGGCAGCCCCCGACCACCGCGGCGATGATGAAGATGAACTCCTTGCCCACGCCCTCGCCGGACTGCATGACCTGGTACTCGAAGAGCAGGTGCATGCCGAGGACCCAGGCGCAGAAGCCGACGAACATGAAGAGGCCGATCTTGACCCGCTTCACCGGCACGCCCACCGCGCGGGCGGCATCGGCGTCGCCACCGACGGCGAAGACCCAGTTGCCGATCCGCGTCCTCATGAGGACCACCGACCCGACGGCCGTGAGGATCAGCCAGTAGACGACGAGCGCCTTGAGGGTGATCGGTCCGATCGTCGTCTGCCAGGCGAAGACCGCGGCGGCCGAGTCGAAGCCGGCGATGTCGGAGATCTGGGGCGTCGAGACGGTCCCGCCGACGAGACGGGTGACGGCGAGGTTGCCGCCCTGGAGGACGAAGAAGGTGCCGAGGGTGACGAGGAAGCTCGGCAGCCCGGTCCTCATGAGGAACCACCCGTTGAAGGCCCCCACGGCGAGCGAGAAGACGAGCGCGACGACCACCCCCACCCAGACGTTGAGCCCGAAGTTCCAGGCCGTGAGGGCGGCCGCGATGCCGGACGAGGTGGCCGCGACACCGGTGGAGAGGTCGAACTCCCCGCCGATCATGAGCATGGCGACGGGGACCGCCATGACCCCGATCGAGGCCACCTCGTACAGGATCGTCCCGGCGTTGTCGACGGAGCGGAAGCTCGGGGCGACCGACGCGAAGAGGATCGCCACGACGACCGCCCCGATGAGTGCCCCGACCTCGGGGCGGCTGAAGAGCAGGCCGGCCCGACCCTTCGCCGCGACGCGGTCGTCAGCCGGCTGCGCTGTCGGCGTCGTGGTGGTGGTGGTCATCGCCGGCTCACTTCAGGAGCAGGTCGACGTTGGACTCGTCGACGAAGGCAGGTCCGGAGAAGACCGGCTGCTGACCGCCGACGGAGGCGCCCTTCTGAGCGCGCAGCCACAGCGCGTCGACGGCCATGTAGCCCTGGACGTACGGCTGCTGGTCGACGGCCCAGAGGATCTTCTTGTCCTTGATCGCCGTCAGCGCGTCGTCGTTGAGGTCGAAGGTCGCGAGCTTGGCCGAGCTGCCCGACTCCTCGATCGACTTCAGGGCCACCATGGCGAAGGGGGCGCCGAGCGTGACGACGTGGGTGATGTCCTTGTCGTCCTGGAGCTTGGCGGTCATCGTCGACTGGACGTTGGCCGTGTCGGTGCCCTTGACGTAGATCTTCTCCGAGTTGGCGAACTTCTTCTTCAGGCCGTCGCAGCGCGCCTCGAGACCGACGTGGCCCTGCTCCTGGATGACGCACAGGACCTTGCCGGCCTTCTCCTCGGTGAGGCGCTCTCCGGCGGCCTCCCCGGCCAGGCCGTCGTCCTGGCCGAAGAAGGACAGCACCCCCATGTCCTTCCAGTCGCCCATGCCCGCGTTGAGGGCGACGGTCGGGATGCCGGCGTTGACCGCACCCTCGACGTTGCTCTTCATCGCCTCGGGCTTGGAGAGGGTGACGGCGATCCCGTCGACCTTCTTGTCCACGGCCTGCTGCACGAGCTGGGCCTGCTTGGCGCCGTCGGGGTCGGCGGTGTACTCGAGCTTGACGTTGTCCTTCTTGGCGGCGTCCTCGGCGCCGGCCCGGACCTGGTCCCAGAAGGTGTCGCCCGGGGCGGCGTGGGTGATGAGAGCGACGGTCATCTCCGGGGTGTCGGCAGCAGCACCGCCGCCACCGTCTGCGCTCGTCTCCTGCTTGCCACCGGTGGAGGAGCAGGCGGTGAGGGCGACGGCCAGCGCAGCCGCGCCGGCGAGGAAGGGGTATCGGGTCGGTCGGGACATCGTTGTCTCTCTTTCCATCACGGTGAGGGTGGTGCTACTGCGGGTCGCCGGGTCGAAGGTAGGCCCGTTGGCCGGTCTTGCGCTCGCGATATGCGTCGAACGCCTCGCGGGTCGAGGTGAGCTCGGAGACCTCGCTCACCGGCACGTCCCACCACGACGCGGAGTCGGGGCCGTGGACGAGCGGGTCGGTCTGGACGTGGATGACGAAGGGACCGCCGTCGGCGGGCCACCCCTTCGCCTCGTGGATCGCGGCGGCGAGGCCGTCACGGTCCTCCACCTCGACGACGTGGGCGCCGAGGGAGCGGGCGTTGGCGGCGAGGTCGACGGGCAGGGTCTGCCCGTCGAGACGCCCGTCCGCCCCCCGGGCGCGGTAGGAGGTGCCGAAGCGCTGGCTGCCGAGCGACTGCGAGAGCGAGCCGATGGAGTGGAAGCCGTGGTTCTGCACGAGGACGACGACGACCTTGACCCGCTCCTGCACGGCGGTGACGAGCTCGGTCGGCATCATGAGGTAGCCGCCGTCGCCGACCATCGCGAAGACGTCGCGGGTCTCGTCGGCCAGGCGCACGCCGATGGCGGCGGGCACCTCGTAGCCCATGCAGGAGTAGCCGTACTCGACGTGGTACCCGCGTCGGTCGCGCACGCGCCACGACTTGTGGAGGTCGCCGGGCATCGAGCCGGCAGCGCACAGGACGACGTCGCGCGGGTCGCTCAGCTCGTTGACGAGCCCGAGGACCTCGCCCTGGGTGAGCAGACCAGGCGCGAGGGCGGCGGTGACCTCGGCGGACGGGTGGTGGGCGGCCTCGACCTCGGCGTCCCAGCTCGACCAGAGCCGCTCCTGCTCCTCGCGGTAGCCGTCCTCGACCGACCAGCCCTCGAGGGCCTGCGCGAGCGCGACGAGGGACTCGCGGGCGTCCCCGACGACCATGACGCCGGAGTGCTTCACCGCGTCGACCGGGGCGACGTTGAGGTTGACGAAGCGCACCCCCTCGGCGGCGAAGGCGGTCCGCGAGGCCGTCGTGAAGTCCTGCCACCGCGTGCCCACGCCGATGACGACGTCGGCCTGCGCGGCGACCGCGTTGGCCGCGGTCGTACCGGTCGACCCGACGGCGCCGAGCAGCCGGGGGTCGCCGTGCAGCAGCGAGCCCTTGCCCGCCTGGGTCTCGCCGACGGGCATCCCCGTGTCCGCGCACAGCGCGGCGAGGGCCTCCTCGGCACGGGAGTAGTGCACGCCGCCGCCGGCGACGACCATGGGCCGCCGCGCGGAGCGGATGACCTGCGCGGCGCGGGCGATCGCCGCGGGCTCGGCCGGGGGCCGGCGCACGTGCCAGACGCGCTCGTCGAAGAGCTCGACCGGCCAGTCGTGGGCCTGCGCCTGCACGTCCTGGGGCAGCGAGATCGTCACGGCGCCGGTGTCGGCGGGGTCGGTGAGCACGCGCATCGCCTGGAGCAGGATCGCGGGCAGCTGCTCGGGGCGGCGCACCTCGTCGTAGAAGCGCGAGAGCGGTCGGAAGGCGTCGTTGACGGTGACGTCGGCGCTCACCGGGTGCTCGAGCTCTTGCAGCAGCGGTCCGGCCGAGCGGGTGGCGAAGGTCGAGGACGGCAGGAGCAGCACGGGCAGCCGGTTG
This sequence comes from Janibacter melonis, assembly GCF_003721155.3. Lineage (NCBI taxonomy): Bacteria > Bacillati > Actinomycetota > Actinomycetes > Micrococcales > Intrasporangiaceae > Janibacter > Janibacter melonis. The sequence continues at coordinate 2,375,230 of NZ_CP044548.2, forward strand.
ATCGTCGCGAGCGCGGCGCCGGTGAGCATGTTCGTGCTGCCGGGGCCGACGGAGGCGGTGCACGCCCAGGTCTGCAGCCGGTCGCGCTGCTTGGCGAAGGCGACGGCGGTGTGCACCATCGCCTGCTCGTTGCGGGCCAGGACGTAGGGCAGACCGGGTCGCTCCCCCGCCTGCGTCGCGGCGAGCTCGTCCTGGAGCAGTGCCTGGCCCAGACCCGCGACGTTGCCGTGCCCGAAGATGCCCAGGCAGCCCTCGAGGAGGCGCTGCTGCACGCCGTCGCGCTCGCTGCGCTGGGCGGCGAGGAAGCGCACGACCGCCTGGGCGACGGTGAGGCGGACGGTCTGGCTCATCGGGTGGCTCCCATCGGCAGTCGGGGGTCGACGCGCTGCCCGGTCCAGCTCTCGCGGACCTGGCCGTGCGCGGGGTCGTCGCAGATGAGCCAGGCCCGCTCGGCGCCGGGACCGGCCATGACGTTGAGGTAGTACAGGTCGGCGTCGGGCGCGGCCATCGCCGGGCCGTGCCAGCCGTGCGGCACGAGGACGACGTCGCCGGTGCTCACCTCGACGAGCACGTCGATCGCACGCTCGTCGGTGCCGTAGACCTGCTGGTAGCCGACCGGGTCGAGGCCGTCGCCGCGCTCGGTGCCCCGGGTGACGGGCGCCCTCCCGGCGTCGGCGTCGCCGACGGCCTGGGTCTCGAAGTAGTAGATCTCCTCGAGCACGCTCTCCTCGCCGGGGCGGTCGCTGTCGTGCTTGTGCGGCGGGTAGGACGACCACCCCGCGGCCGGCGTGACGACCTCGCAGACGAGGATCTGCTCCGCCTCGGGCAGGGTGTCGGGCATGCCGTGGCCACGCACCTCGCGGCTGCAGCTGCCGGCGCCGCGCAGCTCGACGGGCGTCTCGTCGGCGGTGACGACCCGAGGGGTCCGTCCGCCGCCGGTGGGGTCGGCGACCTGGGCGCCGCACACGGCGACACGGGCGCCCTCGGCACCGGCACGAAGGAGCAGGGAGCGCCCGGCGGGCACGTAGGCGACGTCGCTCGGACCGGCGAAGACGCTCGTCCGACCGCGCAGGCCGAGGGTCTGGCCGTCGACGACGACGTCGACCGCTCCGACGAGCGGCACGACGACGACCTCCTCGCCATCGAGGTCGTGGTGCACCTCGCCGCCCGCGGCCAGCGCGGCCACGCGCAGCGACGTGTGCTGCCAGCCGTCGACGGCGTCGGTGATCTCGACCGCCCAGGGCGCACCGGCGGCGAAGGGGTGGAACCACCGCTCGTTGTCGGCGCCGGTGCGCGGGGCGCTCATCGCGCGCCCCCGTGCACGAGACCGGCCGCGATGTCGACGGCCGCGCCGACGTCGCCGTCCGGCGGGTAGAGCAGGGCCCGCCCGACGACGAGACCGCGCACCGAGGGCAGCCCGAGCGAGCGGCCCCACGCGTCGTAGCTGTCCTGGGGGTCCCCCTTCGGGTCCCCGCCGAGCAGGAGGGTCGGCATCGTCGTCGCGTCCATGACCCGCTCGAGGTCGTCGACGACCGGCAGCTTGAGCCAGGTGTACGCGCTGCTCGCGCCGAGGCCCGAGGCGACGTGGATCGACCGGATCGTGCTGTCGGGGTCGAGGAGGTTCTCGACCTTGCCGTCGCGGCGCCGGGAGAGGAAGGGCTCGACCATGGCCATGACCTCGTGCCGGGCGAGCTCGGTGACGGCCTGCGCGCTCGCCTCGAGGGTGGCGACCGTGCCGGGGTCGTCGAGGGCGATCCGCGTGAGCATCTTGCCGCCGTCGAGGCCGCGCGCGGCGATCTCGTCGGCGGTGTAGCCGGTGAAGCGGTCGTCGAGCTCGAAGACCGAGCCCTGCAGACCGCCGCGGTTCATCGACCCGATGACGACCTTGTCGTCGAGCGCGCCCATGAGCAGCAGGTCGTCGAGGACGTCGGGCGTGCCGAGGACGCCGTCGACACCGGGGCGCGAGAGGGCGGTCGCGAGGCGGTCGAGCAGGTCGCTGCGGCTGCCCATGGCCATCGCGTCGCCGCGCACGCCGAGGGCGCCGCGGGCGGGGTGGTCGGCCGCGACGACGAGCATCCGCCCGTCCTCGCCGACGAGCGGGCGGCGCCGCCGGCCGGCCCACATCCGCGCGACGAGGCCGGGGTCGGTGACCCGCAGGTCGGTGATCTGGGCGGGGCCGAGCCCGACGCGCTCGCTGGTCGTCATCGGGCCACCTCCTGGGTCTGCAGCGCGGCGAGGACCTCGTCCTCGGTGGGCATGGCGGTCGAGCACTCGAGCCGTGAGGCGACGATCGCACCCGCGACGTTGGCGAAGCGCAGGACGCGCTCGAGCTCCCAGCCGAGGAGCAGCCCGTGGCACAGCGCACCGCCGAAGGCGTCGCCGGCCCCGAGGCCGTTGACGACGTCGACGGGGTGGGTGGGGACCTCGACGCGCTCGTCACGGGTGGCCGCGAGGACCCCCTTCGGGCCCTGCTTGACGACGGCGAGCTCGAGACCGCGCTCGAGGAGCGCGTCGGCCGCACGGTGCGGGTCGCTCTCGCCGACCGCCACCTCGCACTCCTCGCGGTTGCCGACGGCCACGCTCACGTGCTCGAGCGCACGGGCGATCTCGGCGCCCGCGTCCCGCGGGTCCTCCCAGAACATCGGGCGGTAGTCGAGGTCGAGCACGCTCGGGTGGCGGCCGTCGCGGGCCGCGAGCGCCGCGTGGTGCGCGGCGCGCGAGGGCTCCTGCGACAGCCCGGTGACGGTGGCCCAGAAGATCTTCGCCTCGCGGATCGCCTCGAGCGGCAGCTCGTCGGGCTCGATCATGAGGTCGGGGGCGGTCGGGTAGCGGTAGAAGGAGAGCGGGAAGTCGTCCGGCGGGTGCACCTCGCAGAAGGTCACCGGCGTCGGCGGCACCCGGCCGGGCTCCCCGTCGAGGGTGCTGACGTAGCGGGCGTCGACGCCGAGCCGGGCTGCCTCGGCGCGCACGAAGCGGCCGAAGGCGTCCGGGCCGACCTTGCTGACGAGGGCGACGTCGTGGCCGTGGCGGGCCGCGGCGACGGCGACGTTCGTCGCGCTGCCGCCGAGGAACTTCTCGAAGGTGCGCACCTCCTCCAGCCCGACCCCGTGGTCGAGGGGGTAGATGTCGACCCCGGTGCGGCCGATGGCGACGACGTCGAAGACCACGGTGCGCTCACGCCCCCTTCGCGACGGAGAGCAGGTACGCGACCGAGGTGCGCACGTCGGCGACCGGGTCGGGACCCTCGCCGCCGTCGGCAGGATCGCCGGTGAGGATCGTGTCCTGCTCGAGGACGTACCAGCCCTGGTAGCCGTCGGCCTCGAGCGCGGTGACGATCGCGGCGATGTCGACGTCGCCGGCGCCGAGCGGCACGTACATCCCGGCGGCGACCGCCTCGGTGTACGTCGCGTCGCCGGCCTGGACCTTGCGGGCCCAGGCGAGGTCGACGTCCTTGAGGTGCATGTGGGCGATCCTGCCGGGGTGATCGGTGGCGACCGCGACCGGGTCACCGCCGCCGATGAGGAGGTGGCCGGTGTCGAGGCACAGCCCGATCCGCGAGCCGTCGAGGACCCGCTGGGTCTCCTCGCCGGACTCGACCATCGTGCCGACGTGCGGGTGGATCGTCGCGACGAGGCCGTGCGCGCGGGCGGCGTCGTCGATCCGGTCGAGGTTGGCGAGCAGGGTGCTCCAGCCGAGCTCGTCGAGCGCCGGGCGGTCGTCGTAGCCGTCGACCCCGGTCGCCGCGGCGATGACGACGGTGCTCGCGGACGCCGCGACGAGGCCCTCCATCGCGCTCTCGACGACCGGCAGCGGGTCGTGGGCCGGGTCGTGCAGGACGACGGGGACGAACTGCCCGACCGCGGCCAGGCCGTAGCCCGCGAGGGTGTCGGCCTTGGCCTGCGGGGCGTCGGGGAGGAACCCGTCGGGGCCGAACTCGGTGGCGCTGATGCCCAGCTCGCGCATCTGCGCCAGGACGGTCGGCGGCTGGTGCTGCCAGCCCCATCCGGGGACCTCGCACACCCCCCACGAGATGGGGGCGGCGGCGATGCGGTCGGGCACGGGGGTGGTCATGGTCGTCCTCACGAGGTGGCGGGGGCGGGCAGGGCGGAAGGGATCTCGCTCATGAGGACGGGGCGGCCCTCACGGCGGGAGAGGTCGCAGGCCTCGACGACGCGCGAGGCCTCGAGGGCGTCGTCGACGGTGCAGGGCGAAGGGGATCCGCCCACCATCGCGACGAAGCCGGCGAGCTCGTCGGCGAAGGCGGGGCGGAAGCGGGAGTAGAAGTCGGTGTGGACCGGGCCGGCCGGCTGGCTCGCGCCCGGCTCGACGCTGCGCAGGGCGAGGGAGTCGTCGAGACCGACGGCGACGGTGCCGTGCTCGCCGTGGACCTCGAGGCGCACGTCCTGGCCCTGGCCGTTGTAGCGGCTCGTCGAGAGCATCACGATGGTGCCGTCGTCGAGGGTGAGCAGGGCGGCCCCGGTGTCGACGTCGCCCGCGGCGGGGAAGAAGTCCGCCCCCTTCGTGCCGCCGACCGCGTAGACGCTCACGACCTCGCGGCCGGTGACGAAGCGGATGACGTCGGCGTCGTGCACGAGGCAGTCGCGGAAGATGCCGCCGCTGCCGGGGATGAAGTCCGCGGCCGGGGGGAGCATGTCGCTGGCGACGCCGCGCAGGGTGTGGACGAAGCCGAGCTCGCCGGAGCGCACGGCCTCGGCCGCCGCGCGGTAGCCGGCGTCGAAGCGGCGCTGGAAGCCGACGTGGACGGGGACGCCGCTGCGGCGGACGTGCTCTGCGACCTCGAGGATCTCGGTGAGGCTCGTCGCGAGCGGCTTCTCGCAGAAGGTCGGCAGCCCGGCGTCGACGGCCGCACGCACCCACGTGCCGTGGGCAGCCGAGCCGGTGGTGACGACGAGACCGTCGAGGTCGGCGGTGAGGAGCGCCTCGACGGGCACGGCGCTCACCGCGGCGAGGTGCTCCTCGGCCGCGGCCTGGAGGCCCTGCGCCCGACGGCCGTCGACGTCGGCGACGACGACCTCGCTCACCCCCGGGACCGCGCGCAGCGTCTGCACGTGGGAGGTCCCGATCCGTCCGAGCCCGACACAGCCGATCCGCACCCTGGCCACTCCTTCGTGACGTCCGTCGGGCCCCGTCGGCCCTCGCGGGGTCAACTCTGGCCGGATCCGCGCAGACCTGTCAAGCATTTGTCAGGACATTCTGACGTCGGGATGTCATTCGCCAGGTCGCTATCATCCGTCTCATGGCCGCCACCGAGCTCGACGTCGCCCTCGACCGGGACTCACCGGTGCCGCTCTACCACCAGATCGCCGAGCAGCTGAGCGCGGCGATCCACGACGGGCGGCTCGAATCGGGCGACGCCTTCGAGAACGAGATCGCCCTGGCCACGCGGCTCTCCGTGTCGCGCCCGACGATCCGGCGCGCGATCCAGGAGATGGTCGACCGCGGTCTGCTCGTGCGTCGGCGCGGGCTCGGCACGCACGTCGCCAACCGCAAGGTGCACCGCGAGGCCGTCCTGTCCTCGCTGTGGGACGACCTCGACGCGGCCGGTCGCTCGCCGCGCACGGAGGTGCTCGACCTCGAGCGCGCCGTCGACCCCCGCGCGGCCTCGATGCTCGACCTGCCGCCCGAGACCGAGCTGCTCTCGCTCACCCGCGTGCGCTACGCCGGCGACGACCCGCTCGCGCTCCTGCACAACTGGCTGCCGCCGAGCTCGGGCGAGATCGGCCGCGACGAGCTCGAGCGCGCGGGGCTGTACGCGGCGCTGCGCGGCCGGGGCGTGCGCCCGAGCGTCGCCCGCCAGTCCATCGGCGCCCGCATGCCCACCGCCGCCGAGCGCAAGGCGCTCCACATGCGCGCCGGCCAGCCCGTCCTCACGATGACCCGCGTCGCCTTCGACGCCGGCGGTACCGCCATCGAGCTCGGCGAGCATGCCTACCGCGCCGAGGACTACACGATCGACCTCATGGTCGACGAGCGCTGACCCCTTCGCTGGTCGAGGTGCGAAGGGGGACTCCTTCGCTGGTCGAGGTGCGAAGGGGGGACTCCTTCGCTGGTCGAGGTGCGAAGGGCGCTCAGCGCCCGAGCCTCGAGACCACCCGACCGTGCCCTCCCCGCGGTCAACGCGCGTCCCGCGGTGGGGGACTCACTTGACGGACGAGCCCCCCTGGGTGCTTACTAAGGACGACCTAAGTTGGTAGGTCGTCCTGAGCACGTCGAGAGAGACCACCATGCTCGTCAGCAACGCCCTCATCGGCCTGCGCGAAGGCCTCGAGGCCGCGCTCGTCGTCGTCATCCTCATCGCCTTCCTCGCCAAGACCGGCCGGACCTGGGCGATGAAGTGGGTCTGGGCCGGCGTCGCGACCGCGATCGTGCTGTCCGTCGTCCTCGGCGCGGTCCTCACCTTCGGCACCCGCCAGCTGAGCTTCGAGACCCAGGAGCTCATCGGTGGCAGCGCCTCGATCCTCGCGGTCGGCTTCGTCACCGTCATGGTCTTCTGGATGCGCACGGCCGCCCGGACGATCTCCGGCGAGCTCAAGGGCCGTCTCGACCGCGCCCTCGACCTCGGCCCGCTCGCGATCGCGCTCGTCGGCTTCCTCGGCGTCGGCCGTGAGGGCCTGGAGACCGCGATCTTCTTCTACGCGACGACCGAGGCCGCCGGCGCGGGCACCTACCAGCCCCTCGTCGGATGGGCGATCGGCCTGCTCTCCGCCGTCGCGCTCGGCGTGCTCATCTACCGCGGCGCGATCCGGATCAACCTCTCCGTCTTCTTCCGCTGGACCGGCGTCTTCCTCGTCGTCGTCGCCGCCGGGATCCTCGCCTACGGCATCCACGACCTGCAGGAGGCCGGCTTCCTGCCCGGCCTCAACGCCCTCGCCTTCGACGTCTCGCACGTCATCGCCCCCGACGGCTGGCTCGGCACCCTGCTCAAGGGCTTCTTCAACTTCACCCCCGCGACGACCTGGCTGCAGGCCATCGCCTGGACCGCGTACATCGCGATCGTCCTGCCCCTCTTCCTGCGGCCCACCAGCGGCGTGACGAGCGCCCCGCGCCCCGCCGCCGCGCAGTCCGCCTGACCGACCCGCCCCACCTCGACCTGCACCGTCATGACCCGAAGGACCCCGATGCGCCGCACCGTCACCACCACCGCCCTCGGCCTGTCCGCGGCCCTCGCCCTCACCGCCTGCGGCGGGGACGCGAAGGACGCGAGCGCGGGCGGCGGCCCGATCGCCGTCACCGCGAGCGACACCGAGTGCTCGCTCGCCCGGGCCGAGGCACCGGCCGGCACCGTCGAGTTCGAGGTGAAGAACACCGGCTCGAAGGTCAACGAGTTCTACGTCTACGCCGAGGGCGACCGCATCGTCGGCGAGGTCGAGAACATCGCCCCCGGCCTCAGCCGCACCTTCCACGTCACCGTCGCCGAGCCGGGTACCTACGTCACCGCGTGCAAGCCGGGCATGGTCGGGGCCGGCATCCGCTCGGACTTCACGATCACCGGCGCCTCTGCTGCCCCGAAGTCGCAGGACGAGCAGCTCGTCGCCGCCACCGACGGCTACGAGCGCTACGTCGCGAGCCAGGCCGACGCCTTCGAGACCGAGACCGGCAAGTTCGTCGCTGCCGTGAAGAAGGGCGACGTCGCCCAGGCCAAGCGCCTCTACCCGACCGCCCGCTCGTACTGGGAGCGCATCGAGCCCGTCGCCGAGTCCTTCGGCGACCTCGACCCGAAGATCGACGGGCGCGCCGACGTCCTCGACGAGGGCATGAAGTTCACCGGCTACCACCGCCTCGAGCGCGACCTGTGGAAGACCGGCCTCCAGGACGACTCCGACGCGATCGCCGACCAGCTGAAGAGCGATGTCGCCGAGCTCGTGACGAAGGCCAAGGCCGTCGAGCTCGACCCGCTCCAGCTCGCCAACGGCTCCAAGGCCCTCCTCGACGAGATGGCCACCGGCAAGATCACCGGCGAGGAGGAGCGGTACAGCCACACCGACCTCTACGACTTCGCCGCGAACTTCGAGGGCAGCAAGTCGGCGATCAGCAGCCTGCGCCCGTACCTCAAGAAGGCCGACGCCGACCTCGTCACCTCCATCGACAAGAAGACCAAGGCCCTCGACACCGTCCTGCAGCAGCACGCGACCGCCGACGGCTGGGCCCTCTACACCGACCTGTCCGACGCCGAGGTCAAGGAGCTCTCCGACGCCCTCGACGCGCTGAGCGAGGACGTCGCGAAGGTCGCCGGCGTCGTCGCCGACGGGCAGTGAGCAGGGAGCACGAGATGAGCAGCACGGGCGAAGGGGTGGGCCGTCGCGCCCTCGTCGGGTCAGCCGCGGGCGCGGTCCTCGCGACCGGTCTCGCGGTCGGCACCTCCCGGGCGGCGCACGCGAGCGCTCCCCCGGCCGCTCCCGCGGCCGACCCGGAGGAGGGCGTCGTCCCCTTCCGCGGCGAGCACCAGGCCGGCATCACCACCGCCGCCCAGGACCGCATGCACTTCGTCGCGCTCGACGTGACGACCGACGACGTCGACGAGCTGCGCGAGATGCTCACCGCGTGGACCCGCGCCGCCGAGCGGATGACGGTCGGCGCCGAGGCCGCCCCCGGCGGCGTGGTCGGCGGCGGGCCGTGGAAGGTCCCCGAGGACACCGGCGAGGCGATGGACCTGCCGCCGTCGAGCCTGACGATCACCATCGGCTACGGCCCGAGCCTCTTCGAGCGGCTCGGCATCGAGGACCGCCGCCCGGAGGCGCTGCGCGAGCTGCCCCCCTTCGCCGGCGACGACCTCGACGAGGCGCGCTCGGGCGGCGACATCTGCATCCAGGCGTGCGCCGACGACCCGCAGGTCGCCGTGCACGCCGTGCGCAACCTCGTGCGCCTCGGCTTCGGCACCGTCTCGGTGCGCTGGAGCCAGCTCGGCTTCGGGCGCACCTCGTCGACGTCGACGAGCCAGGCCACCCCGCGCAACCTCTTCGGCTTCAAGGACGGCACGGCCAACATCAAGGCCGAGGACCCGCAGGCCCTCGCCGAGCACGTGTGGATCGACCCGCAGGACGTGCCGGGCGAGGCCGCGTGGCTGGCGGGCGGCTCCTACCTCGTGGCCCGACGGATCCGGATGCACGTCGAGGTGTGGGACCGCACCCACCTGCAGGAGCAGCAGACCGTCATCGGGCGCGACAAGGGGGTCGGCGCGCCCCTCGGCCGCTCGGCCGAGATGGACGAGCCGGACTTCGCGGCGAAGGGGGCGGACGGCGCCCCGGCGATCGACGTCGCCGCCCATGTGCGGCTGGCGCACGCCGACAACCTCGACGGGGTGCGCATCCTGCGCCGCGGCTACAACTTCACCGACGGCACCGACGGGCTGGGCCACCTCGACGCGGGCCTCTTCTTCGTCGCCTTCTGCCGCGACGCGCACCGGCAGTTCGTGCCGATGCAGCGGGCGCTGGCGCGCGCGGACCTCCTCAACGAGTACATCGAGCACACGGGCAGCGCGCTCTTCGTCGTCCCGCCCGGCCTGGCGCCGGAGGAGGACTGGGGCACGCAGCTGCTCGGCTGACCCTCAGCGCACCGCGCGGGTCACCAGGGCTTCTCGGCGTAGTCCCCGCCGTTGCTCTCCTCTGCCTCGTCGATCTTCTTCTTCGTCTCGGCGTCGCCCTGCCCGGCCTTGTTCTTCTCCTCGAGCTGCTTCTGCTTCTCGTCCTTCTGGGGGTCCTCGCCCTCGCCCTCGGAGTCGTCCTTCGAGGGGTCCTGCTCCTCGTCCTCGCCGTCGCCCTCCTCGGGCTGGGTCTTCTCCTCGAGGCGCTGCTTGGACTCCTGCTGCTTCTGCCCGGCCTCGCCGCCGTTGCCGTCGGCGGACCCGTCGAGGCAGCCCTCCGGCCCGCCCTCGATGAGGGCGAGGGCCTCCTCGGCGATCTTCTTCTCGCCCTCGGTGTCGCCGGCCTCGCCCGCGGCGTCGGACTGGCGCTCGATCGTCAGCACGAGGTTGGTGCGCACGGTGCAGTCGTCCTGCGGGTTGCCGGTGCGCCCGAGCGCGAGCTCGAGGTCGCGCCGCCCGCCCTCGAGGTCGCCCTCCATGGCCCGCCCGGTGCCCTCGACGTACGGCGCGCGCCAGCGCTGCACGATGTCGACGATGCCGAGACGCTCGCCCGCGGTCCGCACGCCGGCGCCGTCGCCGCTCTCGTGCGCCCCTCCGGCGCTGCTCGTGAGCACCGGCAGGCTGAGCAGCTTGAGCGCGAGGAGCAGCACGAGCAGGACGGGCAGCGCGGAGGCGAGGAGCAGCCGGCGTCGACGACGCACCCACGGGGTCGTACTCATGACGCCTCCATCTCACGGGCCGCCCGGGTGATGCGCGAGACGTCGCGCGACACGAGCCACAGGTCGACGAGGAGCAGCGCGGCGGCGAGGGTGGCGAGCACCCACACGAGCGAGACGTGGGTCGGGGTCGACGCGGACGCGTCCTCGACGAGCTCGCCCGGCTCGGCCTGGGCGAGCGCCGGCGCGATGTCGCCGCCCTCGCGGTGCACGTAGGGCACCCCGAGCTGCTCGGCGACCTTCTTCAGGTCGTCCTCGCTGGCCTTCGAGATCGCGGTCTGGCCGTCGGTCGTCGTGATGTCGCCGTCGCTCTCGCCGATCGAGGTGAGGTTGGCCATCGGTGCCCCCTTCGCCGTGCCGTAGCCGAGGACCGCGCCGCCGTCGACGAGGTCACCGAGGTCGAAGGGGGTCGGGGCCTGGCCGTTGGTCTGCTCCCCGTCGCCGAGGTAGAAGACGACGCGGGCCCGCTCGGGGTAGCGCTCCTTGCTCTTCGTCAGCGCGCCGCGCAGGTACTCGTCCGCGACGGTGATCGAGGAGCCCGCCGAGTAGAGCGTGATCTCCTGCGACATCGTGTCGACCGCCGTCTGCAGGGCGTTCGTGTCGGTCGTCAGCGGCATCGTCGCCCGCGCCGAGGAGTCGAAGGTGACGAGCGAGAAGCGCGCGCCGGGCAGCGCCTCGGCGATCTTCGGGATGTCCTCGCGGTAGCCGTCGAGACGTGGCTTGCCACCCGGGTAGTCACGCGCCATCGCCGAGCTCGTCGTGTCGGCGACGAACCACACGTTGATCGCCCGGCTCGCCTGGGGGGCCTGGGCGCCGGCGACGCCGGGACCGAGCAGGGCGAGCGCGACGGCGGCGGCGGCCCCGGTGCGCAGCGCCCAGCGACGGCGCTGGGCGGGCCGGGTGAGCAGGGCGGCGACGCACAGGCCGACGAGCACGAGCCCGAGCAGGACCGCGACCGGCCAGGGCAGGACGGGGTGCAGACCGAGACCGTTCATCGACGCCACCTCCAGGCCAGGGGCAGGTACGCGAAGAGACCGAGCACGAGGAGGAGCACCGGCCAGCGGGGCTTGTCCGTGCGCAGGAACTGCGGCTTGGTGTCGGGCAGACGGGCCGCCTCGAGCCGCTCGATCTCGTCGGTGATGCCCGTGACGGCCTCCTCGTCGGTGAGCGGGTAGGTCTTGCCGCCGGTGCCCTCGGTGGCGTCGACGAGCTCCTCGTGGGCGCGGCCGCTGTCGTTGGGGTCGATGGCGTAGACCCGCGCGCCGAGGTCCTCCGCCGCGCGGAAGGCCTCTTCCTGCGTGTACACGCCCCGCCCGGCGACCATGTTGTCGGTGCCGAGGATGATCGCCCGGGGGCGGTCCTCCTCGCGCCGGTCGAAGCCGTAGGTGCAGCTCGCGAGCCCGTCGGGGATGAGCGAGGTGCCCGAGCTGTTGGGGTTCCACGTGCCGGCCTGCGGGTCGAGCCCGTCGCCGCCGATCGAGGAGAAGCCGTTGGCGTACTCCTCGAGCTGGGTGGTCACGAGGTCGTAGTCGTCGGTGAGCGGGAAGGCGGTGACCGCCTGGCTGTCGAAGAGGACGAGACCGATCCGCTCGCCCTCGAAGCCCTTCACGACGTCGGCGAAGGAGCGCAGGATCGCCTGGTCGGTGACGAACATCGAGCCCGAGACGTCGAGGCAGAGCATGATGTCGCGGTTGCGCTTCTCCGGCTCGACGAGGTAGCCGTCGGCCGGGCGCGAGGCGGCCCAGGCCGCCGGCACGAAGACGAGGGCCAGCACCGCGGTGAGCACGAGCAGCTGACCGCGCAGCCGGGTCAGGGCCCGCCGGTAGACGGGCAGGTCGGTCATCCGTCGCGTGTGCGCCGCGAGGACGACCTCGCCGACGCGCTCCTGGCGGGCACGCCACCACGACGTCGCGGCGACGAGCACCGCGGCGAGGAGCACGAGCACCCCGAGCCACCACCAGGTCAGCTCCATCCGCCGACCACCTCCCGGGCCGCGCTCGCGGCCTTGGCGATGCTCGGAGGGGCGCTCTCGGCAGCGCCGAACTGGCTCGGGTAGTACGCGGCGATGAGGCGCGCGAGGTGCTCGGGCCCGCGCTTGCGCAGGTCGCGGGCGGTCATCTTCTCGGCGTCCAGGCCGCTCACCTCGGCGACGAAGCGGCGCACGACCTTCGACAGCTCGTGATGGCCGGCGCGCGCGGTGCGCTCGCCCTCGCGCACGGAGCGCTCGACCTCGTCGATCTGCGCGAGCGTCTCGCCGCGCAGCTTCACGAGCGCGCTCGGCGGCAGGGGCGCGTGGCTCTCGTCCTGCGGGGGCCGCGTCATGAGCCACACGACGCCGGCCCACACGAGGAGGAGCAGCAGGAGCAGGCCGCCGAGGAGCGGCCACACGACGCCGTAGCTGCCCGGGGGCAGGAAGCTCGGGTCAGCGTCCACGACGCCTCCGCTCGAGCAGGCCGATGACGGCGGGGACGACCTCGTCGCGCGAGCCGACCCGGACCTCGCCGACGTCGACCCGGCGGAAGGTCGTCTCGAGCTCGGCGCGGCGCACCCGCTCCTGCTCGGCGTAGACCGCCCCGATCTCCGGGGCGAGCTCGAGCAGCGCGGGCAGGGTCCGTCCGCTGCTCACGTCGCGCACCCGGGTCGAGGCGGGGACCCCGACGACGTCGAGGTCGGCGACGGTGACCCAGAGGATCTCGTGACGCAGCCGCAGCGTGCGCAGCACCGCCTCGACCTCGGCGGCGTGCACGCCGTCGTCGGCGACGACGAGGACGATCTTGCGGCCCGTGACATGACGGGCGACGTGGTGGAGCAGCCCCGGGAGGTCGCCCGAGGGCGTCGTCTCGCCGCTGCGGGCGAGCATCTCCTGGAGCAGGCGCTCGAGATGACCCTCGCTGGCCCGGGCGCGGGTGGGGTGGATCGCCCCCGGCCGCCCGCTCACCATCGCGACCTCGTCGCCGTGACGGACCGCGAGCCAGCCGATGACGCCGGCGGCGAGCACCGCGACGTCGCGCTTGCTCTCCCCCGAGGTCGTCGCGGCGGCCATCTCGCGCCCGCCGGGCACGACGAGGACGAGCCCGAAGTGCCGCTCGGCGACATAGCGCTTGATGAGCATCGAGCCGTGCCGGGCCGAGGCCCGCCAGTCGATGTCGCGGACGTCGTCGCCGGCCGTGTACTCGCGCAGGTCGTCGAAGTCCATCGAGCGACCCTTGTGGATCGAGGCATACCCGCCCTCGAGGAGCGCGAGCGAGCGACGGCGCACGTGGATCGAGAGCCGTCCCTTGACCTGCTGGACGAGTGAGGACATGTCGGTGCCGGGGCGCCCTACGGGGTGCGCACGGAGCGCACGACGGCGTCGATGATCGTCTCGACCCGCACGTCGTCGGCGGTGGCCTCGTAGGTGAGAAGCACGCGGTGGCGCAGCACGCGGTGCGCGAGGTGGCGCACGTCCTCGGGGATGACGTGGTCCCGACCCTGGAGCAGGGCGCTCGCCCGGGCGGCCTTGGCGAAGGCGATGGACGCACGCGGCGAGGCGCCGATCTCGACATAGCGGGCGAGCTCGGGGGGCAGCACGTCGCGCGCCCGCCGCGTCGCCGCGACGATGAAGGTGATGTAGTCGAGGACGGCCTTGTCGAGGTAGACCGAGCCGGCGATGCGCTGCAGCTCGCGGGCGTCGGCGATGTCGATCATCGCCTGGTTGGGCCGCTCGAAGATGCCCGAGTCGATGCGTCGCACGACCTCGGCCTCCTCGCCGGGCGAGGGGTAGTCGAGCAGGTCCTTGAGCATGAAGCGGTCGAGCTGGGCCTCGGGCAGCTGGTAGGTGCCCTCCTGCTCGATGGGGTTCTGGGTGGCCAGGACGAGGAAGGGCTCGGGGACCTTGTAGACCTTGCCGCCGATCGAGGTCTGGCGCTCCTGCATCGCCTCGAGCATCGCCGACTGGGTCTTGGCCGAGGAGCGGTTGATCTCGTCGAGCAGGACGAAGTTCGCGTGCACCGGCCCGAGCTGGGTGACGAAGGCGCCCTGGCTCGCGTCGTAGATCTGCGTGCCGACGATGTCGCTCGGCAGGAGGTCGGGGGTGCACTGGATGCGCTTGAAGGAGCCGCCGATCGCCGTCGCGAGCGCGTGCGCCGCAGTCGTCTTGGCCAGACCGGGCACGGACTCGAGCAGGACGTGACCGCCGGTGAGCAGACCGATGAGGAGGCTCTCGCGCAGCCGGCGCTGGCCGACGACCTTGGACTCGAAGCCGCGGTCCACCGCCTTGACCAGGTCCCGGGCCCGGCTGACCTGGTCCGTGGTGATCCTCGCGGCAGCCGTCATGGCGCCCCCTTCGTGGCTCTGCTCCGGGACCCGTGCCCCGGCTCGACGCGGCCATCGTATGGCCCAGCACCGGTGTCCCCCATGGGGAGCGGTACCCCGCGCGCCGGGACGAGACAGCGCCGGGACCACGGGTGGTCCCGGCGCGCCTCCCCCTTCTTCAGGGGCGAAGAGGGTCCCGTGCGGCACCGCCGATCTCCCCCCGGCGAGTGCTGCGTCTGCAGAGTACGCCGGGGTAACTTCGGCGGGCGCCGGTTTGCGCATTTCCGCGAGACCACGCGCTGGGCAACCGGGGCGAAGGGGGAGACTGTCCCCCGATGAGCACCGTCGGAGCCCGCCAGATCCTCTCCCTGGCCGTGCCAGCATTCCTCGCCCTCGTCGCCGAGCCGCTCTTCCTGCTCGTCGACTCCGCCGTCGTCGGCCGGCTCGGCGTCGTGCCGCTCGCCGGTCTCGGGGCGGCGAGCGCCGTGCTGCTGACGATGGCCGGCGTCTTCGTCTTCCTCGCCTACGGCACGACCGCGGCGGTCTCGCGCCAGGTCGGCGCCGGGCTGCACCGCGACGCCATCGAGAGCGGCTGGTCCGGGGTGTGGCTCGCGCTCGTCATCGGCGCCCTCGCGGCGGTCATCACCGCGGTCTTCGCCCACCCGCTCGTCGCCGCCGTCGGGGGCTCGCCAGAGGTGCTCCTCCAGGGCGAGACCTACCTGCGCATCAGCGCGCTCGGGCTCCCGGCGATGCTCGTCGTCCTCGCGGCCACGGGCATCCTGCGCGGGCTTCTCGACACCCGCACACCGCTCGTCGTCGCCGGGGTGGGTTTCACCGTCAACGCCGTGCTCAACGTCGTCCTCGTCCACGGGCTGGGCATGGGCATCGCGGGGTCCGCCTGGGGCACGGTCGTCGCCCAGGCGGGCATGGCTCTAGCGCTCGTCACCGTCGTCGCCCGCCACGGACGTGCGCATGATGCGTCCCCCCGGCCGCACGTCGCCCGGGTGCTCCGGTCGGCCGTCGAGGGGGTGCCGCTGCTCGTGCGCACGCTCGCGCTGCGCGCCATCCTCCTGCTCACCGTGTGGACCGCCGCGAGCTTCGGCGACGTGCCCCTCGCGGCGCACCAGGTGACGATGACGATCTGGTCGGCCCTCGCCTTCGCCCTCGACGCGATCGCCATCGCCGCCCAGGCCCTCACCGGTCAGGCCCTCGGGGCCGGCGACCGCCGGGCGGTCCGCGACGCGAGCGCGATCATGATGCGGTGGGGCTGGTGGACCGGCGTCGTCCTCGGGCTCCTCGTCCTCGCGGGGCACCAGGTGCTCCCCGCCCTCTTCACGACGGACGCCGGGGTGCGCGCCGCCATCGCCTCGGGCCTGCTCGTCGTCGCGATCGGCCAGCCGCTCGCCGGCCTCGTCTTCACCGCCGACGGGATCCTCATCGGGGCCGGCGACGGGCGCTGGCTCGCCGGGGCCTCGACGGTCGTCCTGCTCGCCTACGTGCCGCTCGTCCTGCTCGCCCGCCACCTGGGCCAGGGGCACACGGCGACCTCGGCGATGGTCGTCCTCTGGGTCGCCTTCAGCGGCTTCATGCTCGTGCGCTGGGCGACGCTGTGGTGGCGCCTGCGCAGCGACGCCTGGCTCGTCACCGGCGCCCGCCGCTGACCGCCCACGGTCGCGGCACGTCCGGCACCGCGGGTCACAGCCGGACAACGTCTCGGTCTCACCCGTTGATCTGCCGCCACGACTGCGATTGCGTGGATCGGCATGACCCCGCCACAAGCGTCGTCCGTCCTGCCCGTCCCTGCCGCTGACAGCGGTGGCCTGCGAGGATTCGAGGAGGCGGTCAACGACGTCGTCGGCCCCTTCGCCGACTGGTTGTCCTCCGTCGTCTTCTACGCCGTACCCCTCCCCGGGGGCTCCGAGCTGCCCCTCGTCGTCCTCTGGCTCGTCGCCGCGGGCGTCATCATCACGGCCTATCTCGGCGTCGTGCAGGTGCGCGGCGCGCGGCTGTCGCTCGAGGTGGTCCGCGGCAAGTTCTCGCGCCCGGACGACCCCGGTGAGATCACGCACTTCCAGGCTCTCTCGTCGGCGCTGTCCGGCACCGTCGGCCTCGGCAACATCGCTGGCGTCGGCGCGGCTCTCGCCCTCGGTGGGGCGGGTGCGACCTTCTGGATGGTCATCTGCGGCCTGCTCGGCATGGCGACGAAGTTCGCGGAGTGCACGCTCGGCGTGAAGTACCGCACCGTCAACCCCGACGGCTCGATCTCCGGCGGCCCCTTCAAGTACCTCCCGGTCGCGTACGGCAGGTTCGGCCGGGTCCCTGCCGCGATCATGACCGGCGCCTTCGCCATCGCGATCTTCTTCTTCGGGGTCGGCGGCGGCAACATGTTCCAGGCCAACCAGACCTTCGCCCAGGCCCGCGAGGTGACCGGTGGCGCCGACGGCTTCCTCGGCTCCGACGGGTCCGCACTGGTCTTCGGCCTGGCCCTGGCCGCGCTCATCGGAGCGGTGATCCTCGGCGGCATCACCTCGATCGCCGCGGTGACCTCGAAGCTCGTCCCGGTCATGGGCATCGGCTACGTCGCGGCGTGCCTGCTCGTCATCGGCTCGAACATCAGCCAGGTCCCCGGCGCCCTCGGCGACATCGTCAGCGGCGCCTTCACCCCGGAGGCCGGGCTCGGCGGCCTCGTCGGCGTCCTCATCGTCGGCTTCCAGCGCGCGGCCTTCTCCAACGAGGCCGGCCTGGGCTCGGCACCGATCGCCCACTCGGCCGTGAAGACCACCCGCCCCGTCTCCGAGGGCTTCGTCGCCCTCCTCGAGCCCTTCATCGACACGGTCATCGTGTGCACGATGACCGCCCTGACCATCGTCATCGCGAACCCGCCGTCGTGGCGCGAGGGCATCGACCAGGTCAAGGCGGGTGGCGGTGCGCCCGACGGCGTGCTCCTCACCAGCGACGCCTTCGCCACCTTCCTGCCGCAGTTCCCGGTGATCCTCGCCGTCATGGTGGCGCTCTTCGCCTTCTCCACGCTCATCACGTGGAGCTACTACGGCGAGAAGGCCTGGGAGTACTTCTTCGGCCCGTCGCGGCCGAGCCTGCTCACCTACAAGCTGATCTTCGTCTCCTTCACGGTCATCGGCACGGTGCTCACCTTCGGCTCGGTGCTCACCCTCACCGACGCCTTCCTCTTCATGTGCGGCTTCATCAACCTCCTCGGGCTGTACTTCCTCCTGCCCGAGCTCAAGAGCGAGATGCGCGACTACCTGGCCGACTGGCGCAGCGGACGTCTCTACGAGCTCGGCGCCGCCGACGAGGCCGAGCTGAGCGCCATCCGCGAGGAGCAGGGCAACACCGGCGACCTCCCGCAGATGCGCACCGACTCGGCTCACGACGGCGGGCTGAGCATGGAGGAGCGCGCCCGCGGCGGGGCCCGGGCCGACGAGGACTGACACGCCCGACCCACGTCATGACGAGGACGACCCGCCGGCACGCAGCCGGCGGGTCGTCCTGCGTCCGTAGGCGGTCCGAGATGCGAGACACGAATCCCTACTGTTGCGATAGGACTTGGTCGCGCGCTAGGTTCCTCGCAGGTCATGAGCTCCAGCGCCAAGCCCCGGCTCGCTGGACAGCAACCCTCCATCTCGCGGTGGGGTGCTCCGGGTGAGGACCTGGCCCCTGCCGACGTGGCAGGGGCAAGCGCGAGGCCCCACGGCCTCGAGACGAGGACGGGCACCACATGAGCACCGACACGACCCGCACCGCGGGCCGGCGCAGCTGCCGGCACGTCGAGCGACGGCACGTCGACCTGCTCCGCGTCAGCAGCGCGCTCTGTCGCCGCTGACGCAGCAGACGTAGCACCCCCACCACCGACCGGTCGCCCCGCGGCCCGGTGAGCGTGGCGTGCCCGTCACCCCTGACCCAGCGCCCCTGGGTCGCCCGCACCCTCACCGCACCACGGCCGTCCGGCACCCGCCGACGTCCGACGACCCCCCATGCCCAGGAAGGCATCCCCATGGCTCTCGTCGCCACCATCTCGAGCAGTCCGTCGACGACATCGCGCACCGACGGCGTGCTCACCCACCTCTCGCGCTGGGTCCAGCGCGCCGGACACCTCACCCTGCCCGTCGTCCTGCGCGACCTGCCCGCCGAGCCGCTCCTGCGAGCCGACACGACCCACCCCGACGTCGCCGCCGCGGTCGCGACGATCGCGAGCGCCGACGCCGTCGTCGTGAGCACCCCGGTCTACAAGGCGGCCTACAGCGGTCTGCTCAAGACCTTCCTCGACCTGCTGCCCCAGGACGCGCTGCGCGGCAAGGTCGTCCTGCCCGTGGCCACCGGAGGCAGCCCCGCGCACGTCCTGTCCGTCGACTACGCGCTGCGGCCGGTGCTGGCCAGCCTGGCGCCGAGCGCGATCACCCCCGGGTGGTTCGTGCGGGCCGACGAGGTGCACCTGCTCGACGGCGGTGAGGTCCTCCTCGACGAGTCCGCCGCCGCCCCCCTTCGCGAGGTCACCCGGGTCTTCCTCGACGGCGTCGCCGGGCGCTCGCTCGTCGCGGCCGCCGACCGCGCGCACGGCGTGGAGCGGGTGGCCTGATGCGCACCACGACCCGCCGCTCCGTCCTGTCCGCCGGCGCGCTCCTCGCCCTGACGACGAGCCTGGCCACCGGCTGCGCCCTGCCCACGAGCGACGCGCAGTCGCAGGAGGAGGGAGCGCACACGACCGTGCGCTACCAGGGCAGCGCCAACGCCGTCACCTGGCCCGAGCTCGCCGACGACCTCGGCTACCTCGATCGCGTCCAGCTCGAGTACGTCGGCGCGACGACCAGCGGCCCGCAGGACATCCAGTCCGTCGCGACCGGCCAGACCGACATCGGCGGCGCCTTCTCGGGCGCCATCGTCAAGCTCGTCGAGGCGGGCTCCCCGATCACCGCCGTCGTCAACTACTACGGCTCGGACGCGAAGTCCTACCAGGGGGTCTACGTCCGCAAGGACAGCGCCATCCGCCGGCCCCGTGACCTCGTCGGCAAGAAGATCGCGGTCAACACGCTGGGCGCCCACGCCGAGGCGGCGATCGACACGTGGCTGACGACGTCCGGGCTGTCGCAGAGCGAGATCGACCAGGTCCAGCTCGTCGTCCTGCCGCCCAACGACACCGAGGAGGCCGTCCGACGCGGGCAGGTCGACGCCGGCGCGCTCGGCGGGATCCTCCAGGACCACGCGAAGGCCCAGGGCGACATCCGTGAGCTCTTCCGCGACACCGAGGTCGTCGGACCGATCAACGGCGGGCAGTACGTGCTGCGCGACGACTTCATCGCGCAGCACCCCCAGGCCACCCGAGAGCTGACGACCGGGGTCGCCAAGGCCATCGAGTGGGCCCGCACAACGCCCCGCGCAGACGTCATCGCCCGCTTCACCAAGATCGTCGAGGCGCGCGACCGCAACGAGACGACCGCCAACCTGCGGTACTGGAAGAGCACGGGCATCCCCGCCCGCGGCGGGGTCATCAGCGACACCGACTTCACCCAGTGGTCGGACTGGCTGGAGAGCAGCGGCATCGTCGCGGCGGGCGAGCTCGACCCCTCGCAGATCTACACCAACGAGTACAACGACCTCGCGAAGGAGGGGTCGTCGTGACCTCGAGCATCGAGCTGCGCCACGTGACGAAGGAGTTCGTCGTGCGGCCCACGAAGGAGCAGCCCCGCGCGAGCGTCCTGCGGGCGCTCGACGACATCAGCCTCACCGTGCCCGCCGGCGAGTTCCTCACCCTCGTCGGCCCGAGCGGGTCGGGCAAGACGACCCTGCTCGACCTCCTCGGCGGTCTGAGCACGCCGACGAGCGGCAGCGTCCTCGTCGACGGCGAGGAGGTCACCGGTCCGGGCCTGGACCGAGGCATCGTCTTCCAGCAGTACGCCCTCTTCCCGTGGCGCACCGCGCTGGCCAACGTCACCTTCGGGCTCGAGCAGCTGCCGATCAGCCGCGCCGAGCGCACCGAGCGGGCTCGTCACCACCTCGACCTCGTCGGGCTCTCCGGCTTCGAGGACCGGCTCCCGCACGAGCTGTCCGGGGGGATGAAGCAGCGGGTGGCCATCGCCCGGAGCCTGGCCTACGAGCCCGGGATCCTCCTCATGGACGAGCCCTTCGCCGCCCTGGACGCGCAGACCCGCGAGCAGCTGCAGGACGAGCTGCTGCGGATCTGGCGCACCACCGGCACGACCGCGGTCTTCATCACCCACGGCATCGAGGAGGCGGTCTACCTCGGCCAGCGGGTCGCCGTCCTCTCCTCACGTCCCGGGCGTCTCACCGAGGTCGTCGACGTCGACCTCGGCGACCGGGCCGGCGCCGTCGACCTGCGTTCCGACCCCGCCTTCGTCGCCTACCGGCACGAGATCTGGGGCCTGCTCCACGACGAGGTCGAGCGTGCCCAGCGCGCCGGCCACCGCAAGATCCAGCCCGACGGCACCGAGAGGGCGGCCTGATGAGCACCGCGACCCTGACCACCCCCACGACGACGACGGACGACGCCCCCGCGGTCGCCCCGGTGCCCCAGGCGCCGTCAACGGCACGACGGGCCGCCGGCATCGGCCGCACGGGCATCCGACGCTCTGCCGCCGTCGTGGCCTTCCTCCTGCTGTGGGAGCTCGGTCCCCAGTACCTCCTCGAGTCGAGCCGGGCGGTCTTCCTCCCGCCGCTGCACGTCGTGCTCGAGGCGCTGTGGGACCTCGTACGGACCGGCCAGCTCCAGGAGCACCTCACGGCGAGCCTGACCCGCTCGGCGATCGGCTTCGGGCTCGCGGTGGTCGTCGGCGTCACCGTCGGCATCGCGGTCGCCTGGTACGAGGGCCTGCGCGAGCTGCTCACCCCCCTGCTCGACCTCTTCCGCAACACCGCCGCGCTCGCGCTGCTGCCGGTCTTCACCCTGCTCCTCGGCATCGGCGAGCTGAGCAAGGTCTCGATCGTCGCCTACGCGGCCTTCTTCCCCGTGCTGCTCAACACGGTGGCGGGCGTGCGCACCGTCGACCCTCTCCTCGTGCGGGCCGCGCGCACCCTCGGCCTGTCCAACCTCCAGCTCTTCGCGAAGGTCGTCCTGCCCTCGGCCGTGCCGACGATCTTCACCGGCATCCGCATGGCCGGCACGGCCTCGATCCTCGTGCTCATCGCCGCCGAGATGGTCGGGGCGAAGGCTGGGCTGGGCTACCTCATCGTCAACGCGCAGAGCAGCTTCCAGATCCCGCAGATGTACGCCGGCATCCTCACCGTCTCCGTCTTCGGGCTCGTCGTCAACACCGCGCTGGTGCGCCTCGAGCGCCGCTTCTCGCGGTGGCGCGTCACCCCCCAGGGCAGCTGACCTCCCCCTTCGACCGACAGGACCTACCCATGACCTCACGACAGCTCCACCTCAACGCCTTCCTCATGCCCAACGGGCACCACGAGTCCGCGTGGCGCCACCCCTCCACCCGGCCCGAGCAGGCGCTCACCCTGCAGCACTACGTCGACATCGCCCGCACCGCGGAGCGGGGGCTGCTCGACTCGGTCTTCCTCGCCGACAACGTCGCGCTGTCCGGTGCCGTGCGGCACAGCTCGCACAACGCCTTCGAGCCGCTGACGCTGCTCTCCGCGCTCGCGGCGTCGACCGAGCACGTCGGGCTCATCGCGACGGCCTCGACGACGTACAACCACCCGTACAGCCTGGCCCGCGCCTTCGCCTCGCTCGACCACCTCAGCGGTGGGCGGGCCGGGTGGAACATCGTCACCTCGGCGGGGCGCGACGAGGCCCGCAACTTCGGCCTGGCCGACCGCCCGGACCACGCGCGTCGCTACGAGCGGGCCACCGAGTTCGTCGAGCTGGCGACGGCCCTGTGGGACAGCGTCGACGACGGCGCGATCGTCACCGACCGGTCCGCCGGGATCTACGCGGACACCGACCGGATCGCGCCGGTCGAGCACGAGGGCGAGTTCTACTCCGTCCAGGGCCCGCTCAACGTGCCCCGACCGGTGCAGGGCTACCCGCTCCTCGTCCAGGCAGGGTCCTCCGAGGACGGCAAGGAGTACGCCGCACGCTTCGCCGAGGCGGTCTTCACCGCGCAGCAGACCCTCGCCGACGGGCAGGCCTTCTACGCCGACCTCAAGGCGCGGCTCGCCCGGTACGGCCGTGGGCCCGACGAGCTGCTCGTGCTGCCCGGCATCAGCCCGGTCATCGGCTCGACCCGGGCCGAGGCCCGTGCCCTCGAGGCCGAGCTCGCCGAGCTCGTCGTCCCGGCGTACGGGCTGGCCCAGCTGAGCGCGATGCTCGACGTCGAGCTCACCGAGGCCGACCTGGACCACCGGCTGCCCGACGTCGACCACGTCACCGAGGGCAACCGCAGCCGCTTCGAGCTCGTCACCCAGCTCGCCCGCCGCGAGGACCTCACCGTGCGCGAGCTCATCACCCGCCTCGCCGGCGGCCGTGGGCACCGTGTCCTCGCGGGCACGCCCGACGAGATCGCCGACGACCTTGAGCGGTGGTTCACCCAGGGTGCGGCGGACGGCTTCAACGTCATGCCGGCGACCCTGCCCGGCGGGCTCGAGGTCTTCGTCGACACCGTCGTCCCCGAGCTGCAGCGCCGGGGCCTCTTCCGCACCGAGTACACCGGCGCCACCCTGCGCGAGCACTACGGCCTGGCCCGTCCCGCGGGCCGCGCCGCCCGGACCGCACCCCGCACGACCACCCTCACCGAGAAGGAGCACGCAGCATGAGCACCGTCGCGACCGACCGAGACGTCCGCAAGATCACCGGCCGCATCGGCGCCGAGATCACCGGCGTCGACATCACCGGACCCCTCGACGAGGAGACCGTCGGCTTCCTGCGCGCCGCGCTCGCCGAGCACAAGGCGCTCGTCTTCCGCGGGGCGCCGCTCGACGACGAGGGCCAGGAGCGCTTCGCGGCGCACTTCGGCGAGCTGACGACGGCCCACCCGACGGTGCGCTCCGTCGAGGGCGCGCCGCGGGTGCTGCCCGTCGACGTCGACGGCGGTGTCGCCAACCACTGGCACACCGACGTCACCTTCGTGCTCACCCCGCCCAGGGCGACGACCCTCGCGAGCAAGGTCGTCCCCCCGCACGGCGGCGAGACCCTCATCGCGAACACCGGGGCGGCCTACCGCGACCTGCCCGAGCCCCTTCGCCGGCTCGCCGACGGGCTGCGCGCGGTGCACACGAACGCCTACGACTACGCGACCCCTCCGGAGCAGCAGGACGACAAGGACGCCGAGCGACGCGCGCAGTTCGAGTCGATCTCTTTCGAGACCGAGCACCCCGTCGTGCGCGTCCACCCCGACACGGGCGAGCGCGGGCTCTACCTCGGCGGCTTCGTCCGGCGTTTCGTCGGTCTGACGACCACGGAGAGCCGTGACGTCCTGCGCCTGCTCCAGGCCTACGTCACCCGCCCGGAGAACGTCGTGCGCGTCGCATGGGAGCCCGACCAGGTCGTCATCTTCGACAACCGGATCACCCAGCACTACGCACCCGACAACTTCGACGGTCTGCCCCGTCGCCTCCACCGGGTCACGGTCGCCGGCGACGTGCCGGTCGGGGTCGACGGCTCGACCAGCCGGGCACTGGTCGGCGACGCGTCGCACTACGTGCCGCAGCACTGAGGGCACGCCGCCGAGACGGCGGACGAGGGGCCGGGGCCGACCAGGGACCCGGCTCCTCGTGCGCGGCGAAGGGGGGTCAGCCGGTGACGAGCGCGGCGCCGGCGCGCCGGGGGTCCCCGGCGGCCTCGAGCGCGCCGTCCTCGCGGCGGTAGGCGGCGCCCACCCCGCCGAAGTACATCGAGCGCGGGCCGTGGTCGTGACCGGGCAGACCGCTCGCGGCGATCGCGGCCTCGATGCCCGGGTCGCTCTCGTGGTCGACGACGACCGTGCCGCCGAGCGCCCCGCCGACCTGCACGTGCACGCGGGGGGCGTCGACGGCCTGCTGCAGCGGCGCCTCGTGCAGGCAGCCCTGGCCGAGCACCTGCATGAGCGCGGTCGTGATCCGGTCGGCGCCGGGGGACCCGATGGCGAGCACCCGGCCGTCGGGGGTCCGACCGACCGTCGGCGCCATGTTCGAGGCGAGCGGGGCGCCCGGGGGCAAGGCGTGCACCCCGAGCCGGTTGAGCTCGAGCTCGCCGAGCGAGTTGTTCAGCTGCAGACCGGTGCCCGGCACGACCGCCCCGGAGCCGTAGCCCGACGACGCGGTGAAGGCGCAGGCGTTACCCTCGGCGTCGACGACCGAGACGTGCGCGGTGCTCGGCGAGGTCGGCAGCCCGGCCAGCCCGTAGCGCTGAGCGGCCTCGAGGGCCCGCCACCCCGCCTCCTCGAGGTCGGGGCTCACGTCGTGATGCCCGACGCGGTAGCCGAGGACCCGGCGCTGGATGTCGATGATGTCCGACCAGTCCGCCCGCGAGCGCCGCGTGAGCGCGCCGAGCATGAGGGCCAGCATCGGTCCGCCGACGGAGGGCGGCGGGTTCGTCGCCAGGTCCCACGCGCCGACGTCGAGGCGAAGGGGGTCGCGCACCTGGGCCGCGAAGCGCTCGAGGTCCTGCGTCGACACGAGGCCGTCGTGGGCGTCCATGTCGGCGACCATCCGCCGCCCGATCTCCCCGGTGTAGACGTCGCGCCAGCCGACCCGCGCGATGTGCTCGTAGGTCTGCGCGAGCGGCTCGTCGCGGATGAGCTCGCCCGCCTCGACGACCCGGCCCCCGGGCACGAGCAGGGCGGCGCTGTCCTCGCACCACCCGTAGATGTCGTGCCCGACGAGCGCGAGGTAGGTCGCGGCAGCCGGCCCGAGCCGGTAGCCCTCGCGCGCCTGCGTGATCGCGGGGGCCAGCACCTCGGACCAGTCGACGCGCCCGTGCCGCTCGTGGGCGGTGCCCATGCCCGACCACGCCCCGGGCACGGCGACCGAGCCGTGGCCGGCCATGAGCCTCACGCCTCCGCCGTACGTCGAGGTGACCTCGTGCAGACCTCCGCCGAAGGCCGAGCGCGGCCGGCCCAGGCCCGCCATGACGACGTTGCCGTCGATGACCTCCGGCTCCTCGCCGGCCGTCCACACGGTGATGAAGGCGCTGCCCATCGAGCTGACGAGGCCCGGCTCGTTCGTCATCGCCGTGAGCATCGCGGCGAGCGCGATGTCGACGGCGTTCCCCCCGGCGTGCGCGACCGCACGTCCGGCGTGCGCCGCGGCCAGGTTGGGGGCCGCGATGGCGGCGGGGGCGGTCATGACGCTCATCGTAGGAGGACGCGCGAAGGGGGAGACCACGGCGAGCCGTGGTCTCCCCCTTCGCGACCGCAGGTCAGCGGGTCGTCAGGCGCACCCGGAAGTCGGAACGGTCCCCGTCGCTGCTGGCGCTCATCCCGAAGGCCTTGAGGCCGCCGAGGTTGCGCTTGGCCTCGTCGTCCATGTCCTGCCCGTACTGGGCGACGACCTGCTCGATGTCGACGTAGGCGACGGCGTTCGCGTCGTCGGCGTCGGGCACCGCGTCCGTGAAGGCGTCGGAGTCCCCGAGGCCGGAGCCGGTCGCCACGTGCGAGGCGTAGCCGCCCTCGGTCGCCAGGACGTACGTGCCGTCGCTCCCGTCCTTGGTGACGAGCGGGAGCGGGGAGCCGGCCTGACCGCTGAGCGTCGAGACGAGCGTGTCCGCCTTCGCCTTCTCGCCGTTGCTGCGCAGGGCGATCTTCGGCACGCCGTCGGCGGCGGGGCCGCCCATGACGACCGAGGTGTCGTCGCCGAGGAGCGCGGCGAGGTCGTCCGGCAGGGACAGCCCGGTGGCGGTGCGGGCCTCGTCCAGGCCCGACTGCCACTGGTCGTCGCCGACGACCCCCTTCGCCTGCTTCTCGAGGTCGCCCCACATCGTCTTCACGGCCGGGCCGAGGCCGCGCACGCTCAGCACACCGGTCGCGTCGGACGGCAGCGAGTCGACGGAGACGTCGTCGTCGGAGAGCATCCCGGCCTGCTGGCCCGAGGCCGTCCCGGCGAGCTCGAGGGTCGGGCCGTCGAAGCGCAGCGCCATGGCGACGCGGCCCGAGGACTGGCCGGTCGAGCCGCCGCCGCCCATCATCGCCGCGCCGGCGATCTTCGAGGCGGCGTCGCCGTCGACCCAGGCGGTCATCAGACCGTCCTCGCCGAGGGCCTTCATGTCGTCGGCGAAGTTCGCGGAGTCGGCCAGGCTGCCCGAGGCGGCGTCGTTCACGGCCTTGTCGACGACGGCCTGGTCCTGGCCGCAGATGGCGAAGGCGTCGCCGACGCTGCAGTACCCGCCCTCGGCACCGGTGGCCTTGGCCAGACCCGCCTTGGCCTTGTCGGTGTCGGTGACCGCGAGGGCGACGACACCCGTGGGCTGCTCGCCCTCGCCACCGGCGAGCATCGCCACGCCGAAGCGGTCGCCGAGCCAGGGCTCGACGTCGGAGTCGTAGCTCAGGCCCTCGAGGCCGCCCTCCTTCTGGATGCCCTCGAAGATCACCTTGCGCAGGTCGGCGTCGTCGGCCGGGTTGCCCACCGCGTCCTTGGCGTCGGGGAACTTGCGCAGGAAGCGGTAGGCGTCGATCTTCTGGTCCGCGCTGGGGTCGAGGTCGACCTTGGCGAAGGCGATGGCGTTGCCGGGCAGCGCCTCCTCGGGCTGGGGGCCCGAGCCGTTGACCTTCGAGTACGCGAAGACCGCACCGCCGCCGAGCAGCCCGAGCCCGAGCACGCCGGCCGCACCGAAGGCGGCGACCTTCGCACCGCGCCCCGTGCGCCGCGGGGGCACCGGGGGCTGGCCGTAGCCGGGGGTGTACGCCGGCCCGGCGGGGTGACCCTGGTAGCCCTGCGGCCCGGGGTAGCCCTGCGGGGCGGGCGGGCCGTAGCCCTGGGGCGGCGGCGGGCCGAAGCCACCACCGGCGGGCCCCCCGTGACCGGGGGGCGGGGCGGGCTGACCGTTGGGCGGGTACGACATCGGGAGACCCCCTGCTAGACGAGTGCGTTGCCGCCCAGGGTAGGTCGCGATGCGACCGCGCCGGTATGGGGAGGAGTACCCAGACGACGAGGGGCCGACCACCGTGGTGGTCGGCCCCTCAAGGGGTGCTGCTGGGTCGTGCTCAGCCGGCGACGACGTCGAGCGTGACGGTCGCCTGGACCTCCGGGTGCAGACGCACGAGCGCCTGCGCCGGACCGACGGCCTTGATCGGCGTCGGGATCTCGATCGTGCGACGGTCGATGGACGGGCCACCGCCGTCGGCGACGGCCTGCGCGACCTCGGTGCTCGTGATGGCGCCGAAGAGGCGGCCACCGGTACCGGCGTGCGCGGTGACGGTCACCGGGTTGGCCTCGAGGTTGCCCTTGATCGACTGGGCCTCCTCGAGCGACTTCACGGCGCGGGCGGCGCGACCGGCCGCGATCGCGTCGACCTGCTTCTGCGCGCCCTTGGTCCACTGGGTGGCCAGACCGCGACGGAAGAGGAAGTTGCGGGCGTAGCCCGGCTTGACGTCGACGACGTCACCAGCGGTACCGAGGTTGCTGACCTCGTGGGTGAGGATCACCTTCATGTCGTTCTCCTTCGAAGTTCTCGTGCAGCCGGCTCAGCGCGAGCTGGACGAGTAGGGCAGCAGAGCCATCTCGCGGGCGTTCTTGACCGCCTTGGCGATGAGGCGCTGCTCCTGGACGGAGACGCCGGTGACCCGACGCGCACGGATCTTGCCGCGGTCGGAGATGAACTTGCGCAGCAGCGCAGCGTCCTTGTAGTCGATGTTCTCGACCTTCGCCGCCTTCAGCGGGTTGGCCTTCTTCTTGGGCTTGCGCACAACGGGCTTGGCCATCGTGGTGCTCTCCTTCTAGCTGAGGTGAGCCCGAGGGTGATCCTCGGGATGGGGTGTTTCAGTGGGTGTGGACGCGACCGGTCAGAAGGGGGGCTCGTCGTAGCTGGGGGCGTTGCCCCAGCCACCGCCGCCGCCCTGGCCGCCGCTCGGGGCAGCGCCCTGGGAGCCGCCCTGGCCGCCGAAGCCGCCCTGGTTGCCCCCCTGACCGCCCTGACCGGACTGCTGGCCGCCAGTGGCCCAGGGGTCCTCGGACTGGCCGCCGAAGCCGCCGCCCTGGCCACCCTGAGCGCCGCCGCCCTGCTGGCCGCCGCCCCAGGAGCCGCCACCGCCACCGCCGCCGCGCTGGGTCTTGGTGACCTTCGCGGTGGCGTAGCGCAGCGAGGGGCCGACCTCGTCGACCTGCATCTCCATGACGGAGCGCTTCTGGCCGCTCTCCTTGTCCTCCCACGAGCGGGAGACCAGGCGGCCCTGGACGACGACGCGGGACCCACGGGTCAGCGACTCCGCGACGTTCTCGGCGGCCTCACGCCACACCGAGCACCGCATGAAGAGGGTCTCCCCGTCCTTCCACTCGTTGCTCTGGCGGTCGAACTGCCGCGGCGTGCTCGCCACGGTGAAGTTCGCGACGGCCGCACCGCTGGGCGTGAAGCGCAGCTCGGGGTCGCCGGTGAGGTTGCCGATGATCGTGATGACGGTGTCGCCTGCCATGCCTGTCCCTTGTCCCTGGTGGTGATCGTGTCCGATGAGCGTGCCGGTTCGCACCGACAGCGCTGGTGAGAGTCGGGGCTCAGGCCTCGACGCGCATGAGCTTGGTCCGCAGGACCTGCTCGTTCAGACCGAGCTGGCGGTCGAGCTCCTTGCTCGTGGCCGGCTCGCAGGTGAAGGTCGCGACGGCGTAGAGGCCCTCGGACTTCTTCTCGATCTCGTACGCCAGGCGGCGACGGCCCCAGGCGTCGACGTTGTCGACGGTGCCGCCGTCCTTGGTGACGACGGTGAGGAACTTCTCGAGCGTGGGCGTGACGGCCCGCTCGTCGAGCTCCGGGTCGAGGATGATCATGAGTTCGTACTGACGCATGCTGATAACCCGCCTCCTTCGGTCTTGACGGTCACGGTCTCTCCGTGACAGGAGGGTTGCTGCGTACCCGCGTGCGGGCGCGACGAGACGTCGAGATCGCACGAGGGACACCCCAGGGTAGCCCGAAGGGGGATCCGGCCCGAAATCATCGGGCCGGGTGCGGCTCCGGCACGGCGCGGGGCGGGGCCGGCTGGCCCGGGGGCGGCCCGTGCCGCTCGCCGCGGGTGTCGTTCGGGGTGTACCAGACCGACCACATGAGGAAGCCCCAGGTGAGGGCCCGGCCGAGGGTGATGACGACGTACCAGGCGGCGGGCAACCCCTTCGCCGCGTCGGACAGGCCGCCGATGTAGAGCCACAGCGCGCTCGCGTGGACCACCTCGACGGCGACGAGCCCGAGGTGCGTGCGCCACGAGACGCCCGCGAGGATCGCCAGCGGCACGACCCACAGGGCCGCCTGGACCGGCGTCGCGCGGGAGGTGATGGCGACGACCGGCACGACGAAGGCGCTTAGCTGGGCCCACGTCGGGGTGCGCCAGGCCGCGCTGAGGAACCACAGGCCGAGCGCGAGGGCCGCGAGCCAGCCGAGGGCCACGAGCGCGAGGACGGACCAGACGGGCAGCGGGTGCCCGAGCAGGGCCGGCACGTGCCACGGCGACCCGTAGCCGGACCCGTTGCCGGTGAGCACCTCGAGGGGGCGACGCCACACGCCCGGCGCGAGCAGCGCGCTGGCGAGCCCGAGGACGAGCACGACGACCGCGGCCGGGACGAGCGCACGACGCAGCTCGGCGCGTCGCTGCTGGGCGAGCGCCGTGCCCACGAGCGCGAGCAGCACCGCGAGGACGTAGCCGTGCGCGAGGAGCGCGACGCCGAGGAGGACCCCGGTGGCACGCGGTCGGTCGTGCTCCCAGGCCCACATCGCCCACAGGACGAGGGCGACGGCGAGCAGGTCGGGGCTGAGGAAGGCGGCGACGACGTAGACCGGGCTGAGGGCGAGCTGGGTCGCGAGGTCGAGGCGGTGCGGACGGGTCAGCCCCACCGCGACGACGCACGACATCGCGAGGACGGTGACGAGCACCGCCCACAGCGCGAAGTACCACCGGGTCTGGGCGAGCCACGAGCCGTCGGGCACGAGCGTCGCGACCGCCGCCATGGCCCCCGAGAGCACCGGGAGCGGCTCGAGCGGCACGTCCCCGCGCACCCACGCGCCGACGCCCCGGTCGAGGCCGGCGATCTGGTACTGCGCGGGCAGGTCGGAGAAGCAGCCGCGCCAGAACTGCTCGTCGCCGGACCACCCCTTCGCCACGCAGTGCCCCTGCCGGGCCACGCCGAGGACGAGCGGGATCGCCATCATCGCCGTGACGAGCGAGAGCAGCTGGGCCAGCGACGAGGCGCGCTCGCTCGCGCGCCGGCCGAGGGGCCCGCCGATGATCGCGCTCACCGGGGCGGGCAGGAGGTCCTGCCCCACGTCAGTCCTGCGTGCCGCTCGTCGTGGACGCCCCGGCGGTCGGCGGGGTCACCGGCAGCGAGGGCGGCGACGGGGGTGGCGTCGACGGCGGCGGGGTCGACGTCGGTGGCGTCGTCGTCGGCGGCGGCGTCGAGGTGGACGGGGGCGGCGTCGTCGTCGACGTCGTGGTGCTGCTGCTCGACGAGCTCGAGGAGGTGCTCGAGGTCGAGCTCGACGTGCTGCTCTGCGTCGTCGTGCTCGACGAGGTGGTCGTGCTCGGCGGCTGGGTCGTCGTCGGAGCCGGCGGCTGGGTCGTCGTCGGGGCCGGCGGCTGGGTCGAGGTCGTCACGCCCGGCTGGGGCCGGTACTGGACGTTGCCCGCCGGGGGCAGCTGCTTGACCGGCTCGCCCTTGAGCGCGCCGATCATGAAGTCGGTCCAGATGGTCGCAGGCAGGGTGCCGCCGGTGACCTCGGAGTACTGGCCGATGTTCACGAGCTGGTTCTTCTCGACGAGGCTGCCGTCGCCCTTGTAGATGCCGACGGCGGTCGCGAGCTGACCGGGGGTGAAGCCGTTGAACCACGCCGCGTAGTTGTTCGACGTCGTGCCCGTCTTGCCGGCGACCGGGCGACCGAGGTTGGCGACCGTCGGGTACCCGGTGCCGCCCGGGGCGCCGACCTGGCTCATCGCCTGGATGGCGTCGCGGCTGACGTCCTGGGGGAAGGCCTTGCGGACGTCCTTCTTGACCTCGTAGTCGATCTCGTACGCGCCGTTGCCCTTGACCGAGGCGATGAAGTACGGGCGGGCGCGGTTGCCCTGCGCCGCGATCGTCGCGTACGCGTTCGCCATGTCGAAGACGCGGACCGAGTCGGTGCCGAAGACGTTCGACGGAGAGGTCGACAGCGGGATCTTCTTGCCCCCGTCGTACCCCTGCACACCGGCCGCCTTGGCCGCGGCGGCGCTCGACTTCGGCGTCGCCGCGAGGTTGAGCTGCGCGTAGTAGGTGTTGATCGACTTCTGCGTCGCGGTGCGCATGTCGACCGGGCCGTAGCTCGCGTTGCCGTAGTTGACGACACCGCCGGCGCGCTGGATGTCCGTCGCGTCCGGACCGTCGTAGGCGAAGTCCTCGCTGTAGAAGGGGCTCGAGCCCGAGTACACCGTCGACAGCGGGATGCCCTTGTCGAGCGCGGCGAGCATCGCGAAGGGCTTCATCGTCGAGCCGGCCTGCATCTTGCCGTCGAGCGCGTCGTTGAAGTAGCTGCCCTTGCCGAAGCGCTCGCCGCCGTACATCGCGCGCACGGCGCCGTCGCCGGGGGCGATGGAGACCAGGCCGATGTGGAGGTTCTTCGCGCGGTCGCCCTCGGGGTAGTTCTCCTCGACCGCCCGTCGCGCCGAGTCCTGCGCGCGCTTGTCGATCGTCGTGACGATCTTGAAGCCGCCCTGGGAGATCTGCGCGTCGGTGAGCTTGAGGCGGGTGCGCAGCTCGTCGCGCACCTCCTCGGTGACGAAGCCGAGGTCGTCGCTGGCGCCCTGCTCGGTCGCGATGGGCCGCGTCCAGGGGAAGGTCGCGTCGTCGCGCTCCTCCTGGGTGATCCAGCCCTCGTCGAGCATCCCGTCGAGCACGTAGGCCCAGCGGTCCTTGGCCACCTCGCGCTGCTCGGCTCCCAGGCGCGGGTCGTAGAGGGAGGGACCGCGGATGACGGTGGCCAGGAGCGCGCCCTGAGAGACGTCGAGCTTGCTGATGTCCTTGCCGAAGTAGGCCCGGGCGGCGGTCTGGATGCCGTCGGCGTTGCGGCCGAAGTAGATGGTGTTGAGGTAGTCCTGGAGGATCTGGTCCTTGCTCAGCTCGTTGTCGATCTTGACGGAGATGAGCAGCTCCTTGGCCTTGCGGCTGAGGGTGCGGTCCTGCGTGAGGTAGTAGTTCTTCACGTACTGCTGGGTGATCGTCGACCCACCCTGCTGCTCGCCGCCGCGCAGGGTGACCCACACGGCGCGGCCGATGCCCTTGGGCGAGATGCCGTCGTTCTCGTAGAAGGAGCGGTCCTCCGCCGCGAGGAAGGCCTCCTGGACGTCGCGGGGCACCTTCGAGATGTCCACCGACTCGCGGTTGACCTGCGCGACGCGGTCGAGCACGGTCTTGCCGTCCGAGTAGTACAGGACCGAGGCCTGCTGGGTCGCGCGCTCGTTGGGCTTGGGCACGTCGGTCATCGCGTAGGCGATGCCGATGCCGACGACCCCGAGCAGGGCGAGGGCGAGGACCCCGAGGCCGATCTTGCGCAGCCATCCCCCACGGCGACGACGGCGACCGTCGGGGCGACGGCGGGACCGTCCGGAGCGCGAGCGGGTGGCCTGGGCCTCGGCTCGGGAGCGGGGGGTCTGCGGCATCTGGTCTTCCTGGGTCGTGAGGGTCTTCGGGCGCGCGTCAGCGGCGGGCCGGGCACGCCAAGTATGACGGCTGAGCCTGAGACCGGGCTCAGCAAGAGCCCGCTCGTGGGCCGGGCGCTACCAGTCGACCCGGCCGGTCGTGGCGACGACGACGCCCTCGTCGTCGAGGACGGTGACCTCGACCTGGGGGATCGCGGTGCTCGCGTAGCACCCCGTCGCGGTCGTCGTCGGCTCCGGGCCGAGGGTGGTCGTCAGCTCGCCGAGCGGGGTCCCCACCGGCGTGCTCCACCCCGTGCAGCGCAGCGTGTAGACCCCCGTCGGCAGGTCCTGGGTCGTCGCGAGGAGCTCGGGGCAGGTGTGCACCGGCCCGCACAGCACGGGTGACCCGCCCGTGCTCGCGACGACGGTGATGACCGGGGTCACCGGGTCCTCGACGGTCGTCGAGGTCGGCGAAGGGGACGGCGCGGGGTCGGAGGTGGGCGGTGGCGGCTCCCACGTCGTCGGCGGGGTGTCGACCGGCGGCGAGGTGCGGAAGACCGGCGGGTCGTCGGGGGTGCGAGGGTCGGCGACGACCGGCGGGCGGGTCGAGCTCGGCTCGCCCCCGGCCGAGGTCTGCGGGGACGAGGTGGGCGGGGTCGCCGTCAGGTCCTGCGGGCTGCTGCTCGGCGCGGGGACGGCGGGCGCCGGGCGAGGCTGCGGCGCACCGGTACCCGTGGGCGTGCCCGGGTCGAGGGTGAGCGAGGCGGAGGGCACCCGCGCCGTCGTCGGCGAGGAGGTGATCGAGGTGTCACGGGTCGAGGTCGGGGCGGGGATGGCCTGGGTCGGGGGACCGGGGGCGGGCGAGGTGCTCGCGGCGTCGAGGGCCCCGATGACGATGACGGCGGCGGCGGCCGCCCCGGCGAGGCCGGCCCCGGCGAGCAGGGCCCGGGAGCGCCAGACCTCGGCCCGCGTCGGCCGAGCCGCCGGCAGGCCCCCGACCCACCGCCCGGGCTCGAAGTCGACCTCCTCGGCCCGCCGGGCGAGGGTCGAGCGCAGCAGCGCGTCGAGCTCGTCGTCCGACCAGGTCATCGCGACACCCCCTTCGTGCGCAGGGCAGCGAGCGCGCGGCTCGCGCTCGCGCGCACGCTCGAGACCGCGATGCCGAGCGTGCGGGCGATCTCGTCGTCGTCGAGGTCCTCGAAGTAGCGCAGCACGAGGACCGTGCGCATGCGCGGGGGCAGGGTGGCCAGGAGGTGCCACAGCTCGTCGTGCTCGTCGACGGCGCTCGTCGGGTCGCTCGCCCGCCGGTCCAGCGCCACGACGTCGGCCGGGTCGGTCGGGTGCTCGCCGTGCCACTTGCGGCGACGCCCGGAGATGTGGCGGTGGTTGAGCATCGTGCGGACGTACGCGTAGGGGTGGTCGCTGGCCTGCACGCGGTCCCACTTGCGGTGGACGTCGGCGAGGGTGTCCTGGAGGAGGTCCTCGGCGTCGGCGTGGCTGCCGGTGACGAGGTAGGCCAGGCGCAGGAGCTGCTCGCCCCGGGCGGCGACGAAGGCCTCGACGCTCGCGGTCTCGGCCCGCTCCTGGGGCACCACGCGATCGGTCGTCGCCGGCCGCAGGGGCACGACGGCGGCACGGGGGGTCGAGATCCCCGCCCTGCGTCGCACCGCCACTGCTGTCACATCCCTCTAGACGCCGACCGGGTCCTCTCCCGCTGCGTCGCTCACCCTGCTGCTCCTCCATCCTCCCCCGCCAGGCTCCTCCGGCCCGGGGACGGGGCCCCCGCCGCCGTGTCGCGACACCCCGGTCGCACGTCGCCGACCTATCGAAGCGATATATCTGCGTTACAGTCCACGGGTGCCAGAGGCGAAGGGGGGACGGATGCGACGTCGAGCGCTGCTCGACTTCGCCGTCCTCGGGCTGCTCCACGAGTCCCCGATGCACGGCTACGAGCTGCGTCGTCGGCTCAACGCCGCGCTCGGGGCCTTCCGGGCGCTCTCCTTCGGCACGCTCTACCCCTGCCTCAAGGCCCTGCTGCAGGCCGGGCTCATCGTCGAGGACGCGCAGGTGGCACCGACGGGCAAGCGCCCCCGGATCACCTACGCCCTCACCGAGGCCGGCCGCGAGGAGTTCGCCCGGCAGGCGGCCCGGATCGACCCGGGCGCGTGGGAGGACGACGGCTTCGAGCTGCGCGTCGCCTTCTTCTCGCGCACCGACCGTGACACCCGGCTGCGCATCCTCGAGGGCCGGCGCAGCCGGCTCGAGGAGCGCCTCGACACGATGCGCTCGAGCGCCCAGCGCTCCCGCGACCGCATGGACTCGTGGACCGCGGCCCTGCAGCGCCACGCCGAGGACTCCACCGAGCGCGAGGTGCGATGGCTCACCGAGCTCATCGACGCCGAGCACCGTCCCGGTCCACCGGCCTGACCCTCGTCCCCCTTCGACCACCATCACCACAACCGAGGAGCACCACATGAGTTCCATCCGCGTCGCGATCGTCGGCGTCGGCAACTGCGCCAGCTCGCTGGTCCAGGGTGTCGAGTACTACAAGGACGCGCCCGCGGACGGTCACGTCCCCGGCCTGATGCACGTCCAGTTCGGCGAGTACCACGTGAGCGACGTCGAGTTTGTCGCCGCCTTCGACGTCGACGACAAGAAGGTCGGCAAGGACCTCGCCGAGGCGATCGGCGCCAGCGAGAACAACACCATCAAGATCGCCGACGTGCCCACGAGCGGTGTCGAGGTCCAGCGCGGCCACACCCTCGACGGCATCGGCAAGTACTACGCGATGACGATCGACGAGTCGCCGGCCGAGCCCGTCGACGTCGTCCAGGTCCTCAAGGACCGCGAGGTCGACGTGCTCGTCTCCTACCTGCCGGTGGGCTCGGAGCAGGCCGACAAGTTCTACGCGCAGTGCGCCATCGACGCGGGCGTCGCCTTCGTCAACGCGCTGCCGGTCTTCATCGCCTCCGACCCGGAGTGGTCGGCGAAGTTCGAGGCCGCGGGCGTGCCGGTCATCGGCGACGACATCAAGAGCCAGGTCGGCGCGACGATCACGCACCGCGTCATGGCCAAGCTCTTCGAGCAGCGTGGTGTCGTCCTCGACCGCACCTACCAGCTCAACGTCGGCGGCAACATGGACTTCAAGAACATGCTCGAGCGCGAGCGCCTGGAGTCCAAGAAGGTCTCCAAGACCCAGGCCGTGACGAGCAACCTCGAGGGCCCGCTCGCCGGCAAGATCGACGACAAGAACGTCCACATCGGCCCGTCGGACTACGTCGCGTGGCTCGACGACCGCAAGTGGGCCTACGTGCGCCTCGAGGGTCGCGCCTTCGGCGACGTCCCGCTCAACCTCGAGTACAAGCTCGAGGTGTGGGACTCCCCCAACAGCGCCGGCATCATCATCGACGCGATCCGTGCGGCGAAGATCGCCAAGGACCGCGGCATCGGCGGCGCCCTGCTCTCCGCGAGCTCCTACCTCATGAAGTCCCCGCCCGAGCAGCGCGAGGACACCGAGGGCCGCGCGAAGCTCGAGGCCTTCATCGCGGGCACCGAGGAGCGCTGAGCCGCAGCGGAGGAGGGTGGTCGGCGACGAAGGAGCCGCCCGCCCGGAGGAGCGAGGACTCAGCGCTCCTCAGATGGCAGGAGCGCTGAGCCGCAGCGGAGGAGGGTGGTCGGCGACCTCGCTGATCGCTGAACCGCAGCGGTGACATCGATGGTCGAGGTGCGACGGGCGCCCAGCGCCCGAGCCTCGAGACCACCGGTGCCTCGCTCTGACCCGGCTCCCCGCGCATGACGAAGGGGTGGTGGCCAGTGGCCACCACCCCTTCACCCGTGCCCGTATCGGGACTCAGCGACCCTTGGACGCCTCGTCCTGCTGCGTGGCCTGATCCAGCGCAGCCTTCGAGTACGCCGTGATCGCATCCGAGGCCTGCTGCAACGCCTTCGCCGCCTGCTGCCACGCCTGCCCGAACGCCTCCGAGTCAGACCCCAACCAGTTCTCCGCCAGCGTCCCCTGCTGCGAGGTCCCGTTCTGCTGCACCTCACCGATCTTGCCCGCCTGCGTCTGCAGCTGACCCGCAACCTCACGGATCCGATCAGTGTCCATACCCTCGGTCAGATTCCCACCCATAGCACTGCTCCTACTCGTGTCGAAGAAAAAGAAAGTTCGTCAGAAAAGACCGCTACGACGACCAACCCCACAAAGGGTCAGGCCCCCGAGGTCTCCCGCTGCTGGTTCACGTCCTGCGTCAGCTGATCCACCAGCTGATCGATCATCTGCTTGATCTGCTCCAGCGCCGGGCGGTACTTGTCATTCCAGTCACCCACGAACTGATCCGAGTCCGTGCCGTTCCACGCCTCGTTCGCCGCCTGCACCTGCGTGTTCGTGTTGTTGATGATCGAGCCCACCTCCTCAGAGAGGCTGCTCCACTTCGGGATCTCACCCGAGACCGTCTCCAGGTTCATACCCAGCCAAGCCATGTCGAATCCTCCTGCTCGAGATGCTCGAGCGGCTTCCCCGCCCGACTGGTGACAACACTAGGCAGGACGAGGCGGGTTGAGAATGGGGAGGACTCCCCCGCGGGGAGGTACGGCGAATGCCGTTGTGGCACAACGGTTCTCACGGCTGAGCGAGGGTGGGCGAGGACGGGCAGACGACCGCTGCCCGGTGTGCGGCCCGTCAGTCGACGGACAGGACGACGAGGGTCTCGCCCTCCTGGACGACGTCGCCGACGTCGACCTTGACCGAGCGCACGCGGCCGGCGTGCTCGGCGAGAACGGGGATCTCCATCTTCATCGACTCGAGCAGCACGAGCTCGTCGCCCTGCGCGACGTCCTGATCGGGCGCGACGTGCACCGCGATGACGTTGGCGACCAGCTCAGACTCGACGACGTGATCCATGGCACACCAGCCTAGGGCAGGGCGAGGCACGCCCTGACCACCCCTTCGCCCTCGCTCCCCCGTCGCACCCCGGGGCCGTGACGAGGAGGCCTCGCTCCCCCTTCGCGCCCTCGAGGCCGCGACGGGGCGGGGCTCGCTCCCCCTTCGCATGACTTACCCCCGCTTCGCACGAGTGCGGTACTCATGCAGAGCGGGGGTTTATCGGGTGACCCGAGAAACTCGTGGCCCCTGTGACTCGCTCGAAGGGAGGGGCGCGGAAGGGATGACGAAGGGGTGGTGGCCACTGGCCACCACCCCTTCGCGCCGTCCCGAACCAGGACCTCAGCGACCCTTGGACGCCTCGTCCTGCTGCGTGGCCTGATCCAGCGCAGCCTTCGAGTACGCCGTGATCGCATCGGAGGCCTGCTGCAACGCCTTCGCCGCCTGCTGCCACGCCTGCCCGAACGCCTCCGAGTCAGACCCCAACCAGTTCTCCGCCAGCGTCCCCTGCTGCGAGGTCCCGTTCTGCTGCACCTCACCGATCTTGCCCGCCTGCGTCTGCAGCTGACCCGCAACCTCACGGATCCGATCAGTGTCCATACCCTCGGTCAGATTCCCACCCATAGCACTGCTCCTACTCGTCTCGAAGAAAAAGAAAGCTCGTCAGAAAAACCGCTGCGACGACCAACCCACAAAGGGTCAGGCCCCCGAGGTCTCCCGCTGCTGGTTCACGTCCTGCGTCAGCTGATCCACCAGCTGATCGATCATCTGCTTGATCTGCTCCAGCGCCGGGCGGTACTTGTCATTCCAGTCACCCACGAACTGATCCGAGTCCGTGCCGTTCCACGCCTCGTTCGCCGCCTGCACCTGCGTGTTCGTGTTGTTGATGATCGAGCCCACCTCCTCAGAGAGGCTGCTCCACTTCGGGATCTCACCCGAGACCGTCTCCAGGTTCATACCCAGCCAAGCCATGTCGAATCCTCCTGCTCGAGAAATGTGCTTTCGTGCACCGGACCGGCCGTGCTCTCGCCCCTGCGGTCCGTGTGCGACGAACCTACTAAGAGGTAGGCGCCCGGACCATGGGGAGCACTCCCCCTGTCCCGGGCGCCTGCTCAGCGCTGCGGCAGCGCGACCTGGACGATCTGCGCACGCCCGCGGCGCACGAGGACACCGCGGCCCTCGGGCATGAAGACGCGCTGCAGCGGCGGGAAAGTCGTCTTGAAGATCATCGAGCTCTCCGACCCGTCCGGGACGAGCGCGATACCCGAGCGCGACCCCTTGACCAGGCCCTGCAGACCCATGCTCGTCGTCATGGCCGACGGGTCGGCCTCGGCGATGACGAAGTGGTCGTTGTCGACGAGCGGCTTGACGCACTCCTGGAGGGGGTTCTGGTACGGCATCTGGGCGAGGTCGTCGAGCTTCTCGAGGACGAGCACGACGTGGGGCCCGCCCTCGGCGAGCGCCTTCTCCTTGAGGGTCGCCGACAGCGCGGTGATCTCCTCCTCCTTCGTCGCCGTGCCGGTGACCTCGGGCAGGTGGAGCAGCTCGCTGTTGCGCCGCAGGCTGACGACGTAGATCTCCGTGCTCGGGTCCGCAGCGCAGATCGAGCGCAGCAGCTGCACGAGCGTCGTCGTGCGACCGCTGCCGGGAGGACCGGTGACGACGAAGCCGCCGCGCGGCTCGAAGGTGCACGGCGCGAGCTGCTCGGAGTCCATGCCGAGGACGGGCAGGCCGTCGACGACCCGGGGCAGGTCGGCCGCGTGCACGACCTCCGGCAGCGACTCGATCTCCGGCGCCGGTGCCGTGCCGCTCTTGCGCATCGCGTCGGCGAAGCCCTGCACCATCCGCGACTGCTCCGAGGCGTCCTGCGTGCCGCCGAGGACGGCCACCTGGACCTCGCGCTTCTTGAAGATGCCGCGCCCCGGAGCGGACTCGGCGGTGAGGACGTCGGCGGGGACGCCGAGGAAGGAGTAGTCGTCCTCCGTCGCCATCCGCAGCACGAAGCGCGACTGCACCGAGGAGCCCATCGAGACGGGCAGGCCGTTGCGCGCGTCGACGGAGAGCACGAAGTGCACGCCGACGGGCCGGCCGTCGCCGAGCAGCGAGGTGAAGGCGTCGAGCCACTTCATGAGCGCACCGGTCGACTCGTAGGCGCTGCGGAAGGAGGTCAGGCCGTCGACGAGGACGAAGATCCGCGGCTCGTCGTGCCGGCCGGTGAGCTGGCGGTAGGCGGTGATCGTCGAGGCGTTCGCCTTGCTGTAGCGCACGGCGCGCTCCTCGATGACCTCGCGCAGGTGGTTGATGAGGCGCTTGACGCGCTCCTCGTCCTGACCCGAGATGATGCTGCCGACGTGCGGGAGCGTCTCGAGCATCGACAGCCCGCGGTTGCCGAAGTCGAGCCCGTAGACGTGGCACGGCCCGCCGCGCACCGTGAAGCCGGCGGCGATGGCGATGGTGCGCAGGAAGGCGCTCTTGCCCGACCCGGACGCGCCGTAGACGGCGAGGTTGCCCTCGGCGTCGGGGCGGAAGGAGATCGTCGGCTGCGACTGCAGCGCGGGGTTGTCGGAGATGCCGATGACGAGCTCGTCGTCGCGCCGGTCGGTCGGCAGCTTCGCGAGGTCGTACACGGGCTCGAGCTCGGGCAGCCAGGGCTTGCGGGGCACCGGGATCTCGGCCTCGACCCGGGCCGCCTCGACGACCTCGACGACGCGCTGGATGTCGTTGGGGCCGAGCTCGTCGTCCTCCTGCGTCTTCGGCGTCGCGGGCAGCTCCCAGCGCACGGGGGCGCCGAAGCTCAGCGTCTCGACGAGCATGTCCGGCGGCGGCGGGGTGTCGCTCGTCCACCCGCCGGCGTACCCGGTCTGGAAGGGGACGAGCCGCCCGGGGCCGGACTTCGCCATCGCGCGACCGGGCAGGCCCGGGTCGAAGTACGCCGCCTCGGGCGTGCCGAGGACGTCGGTCGAGTCGTCGGTGTCGGCCATGCGCAGCGCCATGCGCAGGTTGGTGTTCGCGCGCAGGTTGTCGCGGATGACGCCCGCGGGGCGCTGGGTGGCGAGGATGAGGTGGATGCCGAGGGAGCGGCCGCGCTGGGCGATGTTGACGACGCCGTCGACGAAGTCCGGGACCTCCTGGACGAGGGCCGCGAACTCGTCGACGACGATGATGAGGCTCGCCGGGGCCTCGACCTCGCCGCGCCGCTCGAGCTCGACGAGGTCCTTGGCCTTGAAGCGCGCGAGCAGGTGCTCGCGGTAGTGCAGCTCGGCCGACAGGCTCTCGAGCGCGCGCCGCACGAGGTGCGGCGAGAGGTCGGTGACCATGCCGACGGTGTGCGGCAGGTTGACGCAGTCGCGGAAGGCCGACCCGCCCTTGTAGT
Organism: Janibacter melonis; assembly: GCF_003721155.3. Taxonomy (NCBI): domain Bacteria; kingdom Bacillati; phylum Actinomycetota; class Actinomycetes; order Micrococcales; family Intrasporangiaceae; genus Janibacter; species Janibacter melonis. Next base: position 2,416,787 of record NZ_CP044548.2, read on the forward strand.
CGACGAGCAGGAAGGTCACCCGCTGCGGGCTGTGGGCGGTGGCCATGCCGAGGATCCAGGCCTGGAGCAGCTCGGACTTGCCGGCACCGGTCGTGCCGCCGACGAGGGCGTGGGGCCCGTCGGTGCGCAGGTCGACGCTGTACGTCCCGAGCGCGCTCTGGCCGAGGACGGCGCGAAGGGAGCCCGGCTTGCGGCTCGGGGTGGCTGGGGCGTGCCGGCCGGTGAGGATCGAGCGGTTCTCGTTCCACCGCTCGATGACGGCCATCTGCGAGCTCGCGAGCTCGGTGCCGACGAGGGCGAGGAAGGAGACCGAGCGCGGGATGTCCGAGTCGTCCTCGGACAGCGCGCCGGAGTCGGTGACGGGGGCGAGCCGCCGGGCGGCGACGACGGCCTGCTCGTAGGAGAGCACGTCGGCGGTGACGTCCTGGGCGACCTCGGCGGGCGCGACGTAGCCGACGCGGGCCCGACCGCCGGTCTCGACCTCGACGAAGGTGCGGCACGCCGCCGGCAGCTGCTCGGTGACGGGCGCGACCCACACGACGACGACCCCGGAGCGCCAGCCGCGCTCGGCGAGCTGGACGAGGCGGGCCCGGTCGACGGGAGCGTCGTTCTCGACGAGGACGACGACGTTGACCCCCGTCGGCTTGCCCTTCTCGATCGTGCGGCTCGCATAGCCCTCGAGCTGCTCCATGAGCGCCGAGCAGCCCGGGCCCGAGCTCGCCGTGTGCTGCGCGTCGATCGGGCTCTGCGGCGACGCCGTGTGGGGCAGCCACTTCACCCAGTCCCAGTCGCGGGCGGACTTCGTCGAGGCGAGGGCGCACAGGACGACCTCGGCCGGCGAGTGCAGCGCCGCGGTCTGCACGACGAGCGAGCGGGCCATCGCCAGCGCCTCGTCACGGGGGCCGGAGATGCCGATGGCACCGTCGATGAGCGGGTGTGCGGTGACGGGCACGTCGGCGACGTGGCCCAGGCCCTGCATCGTCTGCGAGACCTCGAGCCAGGCCTCCGCGCGGGTCCGACCCATCTTCGGCAGCTTGATCTCGGAGCGGCTGGGACGCACGCCGAGACCGAGGCGGTACTCGAGGTACCCGGGCTCACCGGGGCGCCGGGTCCACATGAGCGGGTGGTGCCGGCGCACGGCCTCACCGGTCTCGGCGACGGCGGGGTGCTCGAGCCGGCGCATGTCGTGCTCGCGGTCGAGCTCGGCCTCGATGTCCTCGACGAGGTAGCCGATGTCCTCGCGGAAGTCGTTCATCGCGTCCTCGAAGTCGAGGCGGACGCGGCGCCGCGACTCGTAGGCGTTGGCCATCATCATCGCCGGCATCATGAGCATGAACATGATCGTGTACGGGCTGCGCGTGACCGCGAAGAGCGTCGCACCCATGAAGAGCGGGACGAGCATCATCGCCAGCGGCATGCGCTGGGGCTTGCCGCGCTCGGGCAGGTCGGGGACCTCGAAGACGAGGCCCTGGTAGACCGGCGCGATCCGCGGGCTGCGGGAGAAGGCGACGGTGCCGCTGTCACCCATCGTCACGCCCGCGGCGGCGCGCGCCTGGCGGATCTCGATCGTCGTGTCGCCGACGGTGAAGGCCTCGCCCTCGCGCAGGATCGCGCGGTCGATCCGCTCGTCGTCGACGACGACGCCGTTGCTCGAGCCGAGGTCGGTGACCTCGACGACGTCGGCGACGAGGAGCTTCGCGTGCCGTCGGCTCACCGACCCGTCGTTGACCTGGATCTCGCAGTCGCGCCCGCGACCGACGTGGGAGGTGCCGCGCTGGAGGGGGAACTCCCTCCCTTCGTCCGGGCCGCCGACGACGACGGCGGTCGCCAGCGGCGCCGCCTTGTCCTCGTACCCGCTGGAGCGACGGGTGACGGCGACGTGGACGCCGCTGCGCAGACCGGACTCGGCGACCGTCGTGCCGGGGTCGACCGCGCGGTAGTTCTCGTCGACGAGGGCGAGGGTGTGCGTGCCGAGGTCGGAGCGCGCGTAGTAGTCACCGCCGGACTGCCGGTCCGGGTCGGACAGGACGAGGTGCTCGGCGAGGTCACCGACGGTCGTGCGGCCGTCGACGGTGGCGACGAGGTCGACGTCCTTGTCGTTCGACCCTCGCAGGGTGAGCATGAGCTTCATGTCCGGTCAGCCTTCCGACGGGATCGGCGCGGGGCGTGGTCAGCGGGCACGTCGTGGGTGACGACGCGCCGGGGGTCGGTGCGGGCGACGAGGGCGGCCGGGAGACCGGCCGAGCGACGGGCGCGACGGCGCACGGCGCGCAGGTCGCGCAGCCAGGACCCGACGGCGGCGGGGTCGGCCGGTCGCTCCTCGAAGACGAGGGCGTCGGCGGCCACCGCGACGGGCATCGCGTCGACCTGCGGGCCGAGGGCCATCGCCTGCTCGGGACGCGTCGCGCGAAGGGGGACGTCGAGACCCATCGAGCGGGCCTCGTCGACGAGATCGGCCCAGGCCCGGCCGACGCGCTGGTCGGGGTCGCCGGTGCGCGAGCGCAGGACGCGGCGCACGCCCCCGACGAGGGGGGCGATCGCGAGGAGGAGCAGGGGCAGGACGACGAGGACGGCCAGGGCCTTGGCCCACAGCGGCCAGGTGCGCGGCGAGGACCAGTCCGTGGTGTCGCTCTGGACGACGGGGGGCGGGGGCGGCGGCGGGAGCGGCTCGGACGCCGGCGCGTCCCAGGCCTTCATCTGCTCCGGCGGCGCGGTCTCGCGGTCGGGCATGAAGGTCTGCGGCATGACGGGGTACCAGGACCGGTCGGCGCGCTGCACCTCGACCCACGCGTGGACGTCGCGCCCGCGCACGACGCCGTCCTGGGTGGCCACGGCGCCGAGGACGACGCGGGTCGGGATGCCCAGCCGATTGCCCATGAGGGCGAGCGCCGCGGCGTACTGCTCGTCGTCGCCGGCGAGCGGGTCGTGCCCGAGGAAGTCGGTGAGGCGGGCGGTGCCGTGGCCGGGGCCGTGGACGAGCAGCGCCTCGGCCGCCCGCTGACGGTAGGCGGCCGAGGTCGAGCCCTCGGCGGAGATCGCGGGCAGGCCGTCGGTGTACGTGCCCTCCTCGCGCATCGCGGTCGCCACGGCGACGAAGCGTCGCCACGGGTCGCTCTCGTCCGCCGCCCACGCGCGCAGGCGGGGCTCGACGAAGTCGGTGCTCGCCCCCATCGGCAGCGAGCCCCGCGCCACGGGCAGGCTCTGCGGCAGCTCCTCGCCGAGCGACTCGGTGAGCACGGTGCGCAGCGTGTAGCGGTCGCCGGCCTTCAGGCCCGAGGGCACGAGGACCGCGTCGGTCGAGAGGTTGAGCCAGGCCTTGCCGTCGACGCGCTCGGCGGTCGGCTCGTCGAGCGTGATGCCCTGGACGCTGCCGGTCGTCGGCACCCACGGGCCGTCGTAGCCCTCCTCGGGCACCTCGACGGTGATCTCGCTCGGGGTCCGGCCGGCGCTGTCGGAGACACCGACCCGCTGGCCGAAGAGCTGGAAGGCCCGACGCGGGTCGCCCCCGGCCTCGTCGAGCCCGGTGACCCCCCACGTCGTGCCGTCCCACGAGTCGAGCGTCGCCAGGCGCAGCGGTGCGCCGACGGGCACGCCGCCGACGCGGAAGAGCTCGGTGTCCCACAACCGGGTGGGCGACTGCTCGGTGTAGCTGCGGAACTCGCCGAGCGGGCTCGTGAGATAGCTGAGGTCGTGCACCGGTGAGACCTCGGCGCGCAGCGTCGAGCGCTCCGACGGGTCGGCGTCCCCGAGCAGCGGGCCGAGCAGACCGGCGACGAGGGCGGAGATCGCGAGGATCCCGCCCCCGAGGGCGAGCCGGGAGAGGGCGGGCCGCCCGCGCCGCTCCTGGCCGCGCCGGGCCCGCAGGGCGAACCACGCGAGGAGGGCGACGGGCAGGGCGACCCCGTGGACGAGCGGGGACGCCGGCGCCTGCGTGCCCATGAGCAGCACGACGCACAGGAGCACGAGGACCGGGGCGGCGACGAGGAGCGCCGAGCGGTGACGGCGGGCGGTCGCGTAGACGACGAGGGTCCCCACGACGGCGACGAAGAAGACGAGGGCGAGCATCTGACCGCCGGCGTCGACCGGTGGCACGAGGGTCAGCCAGCGCTTCCACCCGTGGATCGGCGCGCCGGCGAGGTCGGTGAAGGTGCGCAGGGTCGGCAGCACGCCGAAGCGCAGGTCGTCGCGGACGACGACGAGAGCCCCGACGAGCAGGTAGAGCACGACGGTGAGGGCGCTGATGGCGACGAGCGGCCACCGGTAGGTGGCCTGGACGTGCCCGAGGACGAGCCCGAGCAGCATGCCGACGACCCCGGCGAGGAGCGAGTGGGTGCCGAAGACCGAGGTGCGCAGCCCGACGAGGACGAGCGCGACGACGAGCACGGCGAAGCCCGCGTCGACGAGGTGCTCCGGGCCGGGGCGCATCCGCCCGAGCGTCGCCCGGACCCGCTGCCCGCCGGTGAGCTGGGGCTTGATCATCCCCTCGCGAGGGGCGCCGACGACGCTCATGCGGTGCTCAGCCCGGACAGGACGTGGTGCAGCTCGTCGAGACCGCCGACGGTGGCGATCGTCATGCCGCGCTGCCGGCGAAGGGAGGCGCTCGCCCCGCCGTCGACGAGGAGGGCGACGTGGTGCACCTCGACGTCGAACTGGAAGAGCACCTGCTGCAGCTCGAGGAAGGCCCGCCGCGGCCCGGTGACGAGGACGACGACCGAGCTGTCGGGGGCCAGGGCGGCCGCGCGGCGCGCCGAGCTCAGCAGGTCGGCGCGGCCGACGCCGGCCTGGGCGATGGTGTCGAGGGTGAGCGGGATCGTCGTCCGCGAGGCGACCCGGTCGCCGGCGACGACGGTCGCCTCCTGCTCGTCGCGGATGGACTGGACGACGAGCGAGGCGGCGATGTCCATCGCGGCCTCGACGTCCTCCTCGGCGCGATACCCGGAGGGGTCGACGTCGACGATGACGGTGAGGTGCGCGCGACGCGTCTCCTGGAACTGCCGCACGAGGAGCCGGTCGTGCTTGGCCGAGCTGCGCCAGTGGACGTAGCGCCGGTCGTCGCCGGGCTCGTACTCGCGCAGCGCGTGGAAGTTGATGTCGGCCATCGACAGCTCGGGGGTGACCTCGCCCTCGAGGTCGCGCAGCAGGCCGTGGGCGCCCGACTCCAGCGGCCGGGTGCTCGGGTGGACGAAGAGCTGCTTGACCTCGCCGAAGACGCGGGTGCGGTTGGTCAGGCGCAGCGGGTCCTCCTGGACGGTGCGCACGGGTCCGACCTCGACGACACCGCGCCGGTCGGTGGGCACCGGCAGCTCATGGCGGACCTGCTCGCCGCGGCGCAGCGCGGGCAGGTCGATGGTGCGCACGTCCTCGCCGACGGCGATCTCGACGCGCGAGGGCAAGATCCGACGGTGCCCGGGGTTGTGCAGGACGACCTCGGCCGCCGCGCGCTCCCCGACCCGCACCCGTGAGGGACGGGCGGTGAGCTCGACGCGGGGGTGGGTGCGCCCGACGGCGAGCGCGAAGCACAGGGCGCAGGCGACGAGCAGGGCGACCCCGAGGGTGACGACCTCGACCCACGCGAGCAGGAGGCCGACGACGACGGCCGCCGTCCCGAGGGCGAGGACGGACCAGCCGAGCGGCGAGACCCACGACAGCAGCCCGCCGAACCACGTCGTGCGGACCCGCTCGCCCCCGCGGGCCGAGGCGCGCAGGGCGGCGGCCGCGCCCCCCTTCGTGCTCCGGACCGCCTGGACGGGCACCGGGAGGGTGACCGTGCGGCGCTGGCCGGTCGCGCGCAGCCGCTGACCCTCCGCCATCCGCTCCTGACGCACCTCCATCGGCGTCGGGGCGGCACGCTGCTCAGGACGGGCCGGGGCGGGGGCGGGCGGGACCTGGCCCGGCCCGCCCGACCGGTCGAGCTGCCCCGGGCGAAGGGTGGGCGCGTCCTCCTCGACGGGCTGCGGGCGCACCCGACCGCGGCCGCGCGACGGCTCGGGGCCGCGCCGGCTCGGACCGGACGGGGGCGTCGTCATCGGCTCAGCGGCTCCGCTCGGTCGGCGGGGCGACCTCGCCGAGGACCTGGCCGACGACGTCGCCGACCTGGACGCCGGCGAACTCCGCCTCGGAGGTGAGCAGGAGGCGGTGGGCCATGATCGGCTCCGCGATGATCTTGATGTCGTCCGGGACGACGTGGGTGCGGCCCTGGCTGACCGCCCAGGTCTTCGCGCAGCGCACGAAGGCCAGGCACCCGCGCACCGACAGCCCGAGCCGCACGTTGCGGTGACGCCGGGTCTCCTCGGCGATGCGGGCGACGTAGGCGAGGATCGCCGCGTCGACGTGCACCTGGTCGGCCAGCCCGGCCATGTCGGAGACGACCTGCGCGGCGAGGACCGGGCGCAGACCGGCGGTGCGGTCGCGGCGGGCCGCGTCGGCCAGGACCGCCACGGTGGCCTCGTGATCGGGGTAGCCCAACGACGTCTTCATGAGGAAGCGGTCGAGCTGGGCCTCGGGCAGGCGGTAGGTGCCGGCCTGCTCGATGGGGTTCTGCGTCGCGATGACCATGAAGGGGCGGCCGACCTCGTGGGTCGTGCCGTCGGCCGTGACCCGGCCCTCCTCCATGACCTCCAGCAGGGCGGACTGCGTCTTCGGCGAGGCGCGGTTGATCTCGTCGGCGAGGACGATCGTCGCGAAGACCGGGCCCTTGTGGAAGTCGAAGCGCTTCGTGCTCTGGTCGTAGATCGTCACGCCGGTGACGTCGCTCGGCAGCAGGTCGGGGGTGAACTGGATCCGGCTGTTGCTGCCCTGGACGGTGGCCGCGATGGCGCGGGCGAGCTGGGTCTTGCCCGTGCCCGGGTAGTCCTCGAGGAGCAGGTGGCCCTCGGAGAGCAGGCAGGTGAGCGCGAGCCGCACGACGTGCTGCTTGCCGAGCACGGCCCGGTCGACGTTGCCGACCATCTGCGCGAAGGTCTGGGCGAACCAGCCGGCCTGCTCCTGGGTCACGCTCATGGTCACGAACTCCTGCTCTTGAGGGTGGTCAGCTGATCGGCCGTGGGCCAGGTGTCGATGCGCAGCTCGCGGTCGAGCGAGAGGTCGAGAACGCGCCCCGTGTCGAGGTCGTTGACGAGGACCTGCCCGCGGTTGAGCCGCAGGACGACCGGGGTGGAGCGGGCGAGGTTGCCCGGGAGCACGACCTCGGTGGCGGGGAGGGTCTCGTCGCTGCAGACCACCTGGTAGCGCACCCGGGTGCCCTGCGAGCGCACGCCGAGCAGGCACGGGCCGTTGACGACCGGGCGGGCGACGAAGTGGCTGCGGATCGACACCGCCTGGGTGCTCTCGCCGAAGTCGATGCCGCGACGGCTCGTGCCCGAGCCCTGGGTGCCGACGAGGACCGTCTTGAGGTCGGTCGTCACCGCGACGGAGTCGGCCTCGACCCCCGGCACCTGGAGCGCGGCGTAGAGCGGCGGGCCGTCACCGCCGCTCGGCGCTCCGTCGACGTGCTGCGGGTCGTCCTGCCCCTCGACCCACACCCGGCCGTTCGTCGGGTCGAGGACGACCCACCGGTCGCCGACGGCGGTGATGTCGACGCCGTTGCCGCCGAGCTCGAGGGTCTCCCGCTCCGGCTCGCCGAAGCCGTCGCCCTCGGCCGGGATGTCGAGCACCGTCCCGGTGGTCGCCGAGACGACCTTGACGTTGCCGTCGACGTCGACCGCGACGGCGGCGTCGCCCTGGTCGACGGTTGCGAGCGGGGGCGACGAGGTCGTCATCGCGGAGAGGTCACCGACGCCGTCGGCGTCGAGGCGCTGCGCCCAGACCCGACCGGTACCGGGCTCGACCATCGCGATCGTCCGGCCGCGCAGGTCGACGAGCGGCGGGCGGTAGAGGCGGTCGCCGCTGCTGTAGGTGGCCTTCGGGAGCTGGCCGCGACCCTCTCCTGCCTGGCCCGTCGCCGCGTCGACGGGCACGAGCGCTCCGTCGGCGCTCACCCCGACGACGAGCCGGCCGTCCTGGAGCACGTCGGCGCGCCGGGTCGAGGACGTCTCCTGCGAGGCGCCGCCCGGCACGACGGTGCCGAGCTGGTTCGCGCCTCGGTCGACCCGCCCCCACATGCCGCTCTCGCCCGAGGTGACCCACACGCCGCCGTCGCCGAGCGCGATCTCGTGCACGGGCTCGCCGGTGCTGCGCGCGGCGAAGACGGCGCTCACCCCCACGGCGAGGGTGAAGAGGGTCCCCGAGACGACGGCGAGCCCACGACGGCGCGTGCGCGGCATGGTCAGGTCACTCGGTCGGGTGGTCGAGCAGCGCGAGGTCCTGGACGGTCACCAGACGCGTCGACAGCGCGTGCTCGACGAGCCGCGTCTTGCGGTTGCTCGCGAGCTTGCCCGGTCCGCCGTGCAGCCCCCGGGTGCCGGCGTCGGCGAGCTTCGAGCAGACGTTGTCGAGCTTGCGGTTGAACTTCGTCACGGTCCACCCGAGGCGTCGGGCGGCGTCGGCCGAGCTGGGGATCGAGCCGGTGCCCGCGGTGTCCCGGCGCAGGAAGTCCTCGCACAGCGCGATGACGAGGAGCTTCTGGTCCGGGGTGAAGGACACCCGCCCGACCGTCGTCTCGCCGGTCGCGTCGGGCTCGAGGGCCTCGTTGTCGACCATCTGGAAGGACGGGGTGTCGGCGACGACGTCGAAGTCGTAGGTCGTGGGGCCCGCGGTGAACCACACCGTGACGCGCTCGAAGGCGAGCGGGATCCGCGCGCCGGGGCTCAGCCAGGCCTGGAGCAGGCCCTTCTTGTCGGCCACCGTCGCCGTGAGCGTCGAGCCGACGTTGGTGAGCCACCAGAAGCCGCCCTCGTGGGTGATCTGGAGGAAGGAGCGGTGCAAGAAGGGGTTGTCGTCGATCTCGACGTCGCCCTCGCGCCCGATGGTCAACGGCCGCGTCGGGTCGGCCGGGTAGATCTCGCCGCAGAAGTCGACGCTCACGCCGCCTGCCGGCTGCCCCTGCTCGCTCACCTCTGCACCTCGCACTTCGTCGACGACCACGCGGACTCGGCGGCTCCCCGCACGACGCGTGCCTGAGCGCACAGCCGCACACCGGACGCGATGCTGACCCGGTACTGGGACACCCCTGGCGCGAGGGTAACGCCTCGGGAGAGGTCGAACTCCGTCGCGTCGGGGTCGCCCTGCGGCGCGCCGCTCATGACGACCACCCGGTACCGGTCGTCTTCTGCCGCACCGTCGTACGCGATCTCGACGGTCATCACGTGCCCAGACGAGGCGGGGGTGAGGGTCACCGTCGGGGCACCGGTGATCGCGTCGACGTCCGTCGCGGCCGAGGTGTACGTCGCCGCGGGCTCGGGCTCGTCACGCCCGGAGAGGTAGACGAGGAGCACGACGAGGCTGACGAGGACGAGCCCGAGCACGCCGAGCACGAAGGGGAGCAGACCGACGGTGAGCCCGCGGCGCGGGGCCTCGGGCTCGGCAGACGGGGCGGGGGCCGGCTGGTCGTCGCGACGGACGCGGCCACGGCTCGGCGGCGCGGGGGGCGGGGTGGTCACGTCACTCCACGTCCACGCACTCGGGCGCGCTCCACTGCGTCGTCTGCTCGCCACGGGCGACGCGCGCGATCGCGCAGACCCGGGTGCCCGGTGACGCGTTCGTCGGGAAGGTCGCCTTGCCCACCTCGGTGCTCGGGGCGCTCACCTCGACGGAGGACTCGAACTCCGAGGGCTGGGGGTCCTGCGACTCGGTCTGCACGGCCTTGACCTGGAAGGTGTCGCCCTCCTGGGCGCCGTCCATCGTCATGTCGATCGTCACCTTGTCGCCCTCGCCGTTGGCGATCGACGCGATGACGGGCGTGCCCGCGAGCTCGCCCCCGGCCTCGGTCGTCCCGGGCCCGGGCTCGTCGCCGCCACGACTCGAGAGGTAGATGCCGCCCCCGACGAGGAGCAGCAGGGCGAGGGCACCGGCGGCGATCGCCGGCACGAGGAGACGACGGTCGGGCCCGCCGCTGCCGTGCCGACCGGACGTCTGCCCCGGTCCGGACCCACCGGTCGTCGCAGGGCGCGGTCCGGAGGTGACCGGCGCGAAGGGGGACGGACCGGACGCGTGGTCCGGACGGGCACCGCTCGGACCCGACTGGTACCCGGGCTGGGGCCCGGTGACGGTGCTCGAGGCGGGGCCCTGGGCACCCGTGGTGAAGGAGACGGCCGGGCTGCCGGGGATCCCCCGGCCGCCGCTCAGCTCGCCGCCGATGACGGGCTGGCCGAGGGGCGGGGGCGGCAGGGTGCGCCCGGAGCCCGGAGCGGGGGTGGCGTGCCGCAGCCGGGTCGGGTCGGGTGCCTGGGCGGCCGGTCGGCTCGCCGTGTGGCCCTCCTCGTCGAGGACGACGATCGCGGTGCGCGAGAAGCGCTCCTGCTGCTCGATGTGCTGCAGCGATCGGGCGAGCTCGAGGGCCGTCGCGGGCCGCGCGAGGGGGTTCTTGCTCATCGCCTGGGCGAGGAGCCGCTCGAGCGAGGCCGGGACGTCGGCCCGCTCGGTCTCGGGCGGCGGGTTGGACCGGATGCGGGGCATGAGGGCGTACGCGGAGTTGTCGCCGCCCGGCACCTCGAAGGGGGACCGCCCGACGAGCAGCTGCCACAGGGTGGCCGCGAGCGCGTAGACGTCGGCTCGCGCGTCACCGTTGCTCTGCCCGTAGAGCACCTCGGGGGGTGCCCACGGCACGGAGACGCCGATGTCGTCGTCGAGGTCCTCGAGAGCCCCGCCGATGCCGGCGATGCCGAAGTCGGTCAGGCCCGGCGAGCCGTACTGGCTGACGAGGACGTTCGCCGGCTTGATGTCGCGGTGGATGACGCCGGCGCGGTGGGCGGTCTCGACGGCAGAGGCGAGCTGGATGCCGGTGCGCAGCACCTCCTCGACGGAGAAGCGCTCTCGCCGGGCCCGCTGCGCGAGATTCGGCGGCGGGTAGTACTTCATGACGAGGAAGGGTCGGCCGTCCTCGCTCGTGCCGGCCCGGAAGACCTGGACGATGTAGGGGTGGTCGGCGAGCTGGGCCATCGTGTTGGCCTCGTCGATGAACTGCTGCTTGATGCCGACCGTGAGGCCCTCGCTCTTGAGCACCTTGACAGCGACCTTCATCCGCGGCATCTGCTGCTCGTACAGGTACACGTCGGCATAGCCGCCGGAGCCCAGCGGCTGGATGTAGTCCAGCCCGTCGAGGACGGGGGGGACGGCCTGACTCACCGACGCATCACCCGGTCACCTCGAAGACCGCGCTCACCTGGTCGGCGAGGGTGATCGTCGTGCCGGGCTCGATGCTCTGCTGGTCGCCGGGGCGCAGCCGCACGGGGTGGTCCTGCGGCAGCGTGATGGTCGTGCCGTTCGTCGAGCCGAGGTCGCGCACGAGCACGTGCCAGCCGTCGAGGATGACCTCGACGTGGTTGCGCGAGATCTCGTTGTCCGGGCTCGGCACCCGCACGAGGTGCGGTGCCTGCGCGGCGGGCAGCTCGGGCGCCGACTTCGGCGCGCGGCCGATGAGCACCCCGCGGTCGAGGGTGACGACGTCGCCGGTCGACAGCCGCAGCAGACCCAGGGCCGGGCGGGGCGTCGGCTCGGGCTGCTGCGAGGGCAGCGCCGCACCGCACACGCGGCAGCTCACGGCGTGGGGGGCGCTCGCGTGGCCGCTCGGGCAGCGCACGGCGAGGACCATCGGGCCGGTCGACTCGGGCACGGCGTAGGGGTCGTGCTCCTGGGCCGGCTCGAGCGGACGCGGCCCGGACTCGGTGGGGGTGCCGAAGCTCGGCATGGCACTGGGCAGACCGATGCCGAAGGGAGCGACCGGGGGCGGCGGGACCGCTCCCGGGGCCACCGGCTCGGGTGCCTGGGCCGCGGGGGCCTCGTGCTCGGCGGGCGCCGACGGCTCGGGATCCACCGGCTCGGGCGCGGGCGGCTCCTGCCCGGCCGGCTCCGGCGTGGTGGGCTCGGGTGCGGTGGGCTGGGGTGCGGCGGGCGCGGCACCTGCTCCCCACGGGACCGCGGAGATCAGGCCGTCCTCGCCGGCAGGAGGCGGCGGGGGCGGCGTGCCCTCGGGGGTGGCCGGCGGCGGGTCGAAGGGGCTACCGACCGGCGCGGGAGGTGCCGGCGGCGCCGGCTCGGCGGGCGTCTCGACGACCGGCTCGGGCTCGTCGTGCTCCTCCTCCGGGGGAGCGAGCGTCGCGTGGGCGGCGTCCTCGGGGGCCTGGTAGCCACCGGCCGCGGCGACCGGACCGGAGTCGATCTGGTCCTCCTCCTCGGCCTGGGCGACGAGCGAGCTGCGGTGGTGGCTCGTCGCGCCGAAGAGGAAGTCGAAGGAGGGCAGCTCGTCCTCCTCCTCGTCGGTCGGGGCGGACCCGGCGGCCAGGGCCGCGTCCTGCTGCTGGTCCCCGGTCTGCGGTCGCGGCTCGTGCGCGGGCTCGGTGACGACCGGCTGCTCGGAGACGGGCTCGGGCTCCGGCTCGGGGACGACGGTGAGGGTGGGTCGGGCGACGTCGCCGTCCTGCGGGGGCACCGGCGACGGCGGGGCGGGCGGCGGCGGGCTCGCGGCGCCGAAGACCGACGGCATGGCCCAGCCGGACGGCGGGGGCGGGGGTGCGGCGGCCGACTCGGTCTCCGGGGCGGCGGCCGAGACGTCGGCCGGCGGACCGGAGGGCTCCTCGGTCGAGGGGTCAGCGGGCTCCTCGACGGGACCGTCGGGAGCCGGCTGGTCCTGCTCGACCTGCTGGTCCTGCTCCACGAGCTCGTCACCGGCGACGGGCTCGACGGGCTGGTCATCGGCGACGGGCTGCTCCTGGGCGAGCTGGTCGGCGACCGGCTCGTCCGGGGCCTGCACGAGCACGCTGTCGTCGTCTGCGCTGTCGTCGGTCGCGCCGGGCACGGGGGCGAGCTGGTCGGCGACCGGGGACCCTGCGGGCCCGTCCTGCTCGGGGCCAGCGGGCTCTGCGGGAGCAGGGCTCTCCTCGCCCGCCGGCGCGTCAGCACCCGACGCCTCGAGCGCCGGGGCGGCCTCGACGCCGACGACGGCGAGCGTGACCTCGCCCACCCCGTCGGGGGCGTCCTCGTCGCGCCACGGCATGCGAGGGCCGGCGACGACCGACCGGTCGTCGCCGAGCCGCACCTCGCCGGCACCCCGGGCGACGAGACGCCCGTCGGGGGTGGCGAGGGCGAAGTCGGGGGTGGAGCGGAAGCCGTCCGCGGTGAGCGTGTCGACGACGACGTCGACGACGTCCTCGCCGCGGCGCTCGTCGAGAGCGGCCGCGACCCGTGCGGTGATCTCGTCGGCCCCGCGCAGGAGCAGGCTCACCTCAGGGCGACGCAGGACGCTCCAGCCCGGCACGTCGTCCAGGGCCGCGATCCGCAGCTCCATGTCAGCTCCCTTCGTGGCTCGACCGGGGCGCCGTGTCGACGTGCGCCCGGGGCGAGGTGACTGTCTGGGACGAGTCTGCCCCGGCTTCGCCCAGATCGACGACAACGACGGTGACGTTGTCCCGACCGCCCGCCTCGACCGCCGCGCGTACGAGAGCCTCGGCCGCCAGCTGCGGGTCGGCGTGGCGCACGAGCAGGTCGCGGACCTGGTCGTCGGTGAGCTCTCCGGTAAGCCCGTCGGAGCACACGAGGAAGCGCTCGCCGGCGTGCGGAGGCACGACACGGACGTCGGGCGTCGCCGCGTAGGTCGTGCCGAGCGAGCGGGTCACGACGTTGCGCTTGGGGTGCGTGCGGGCCTCCTCGGCCGTGATGACACCGGCGTCGACGAGCTCTCGGACCTCGGAGTGGTCGACGGTCATCGCCATGAGCGCGCCGTCGATGAGCCGGTAGACACGGGAGTCGCCGACGTTGAAGACCGCCCAGTGGTCGGTCCCCCCGGTGACGACGAGAGCGATGCCGCTGACCGTCGTGCCCATGCCCTGCTTGTCGGGGTCGGCCGCCATCTCGTCGAGGATGCGGCGGTTGGCCAGCCCGATCTGCTCGCCCACCGCCTCCGCCGTGAGGTCGTGCCGACCGACGAGCTCGCGCATCGTGTCGACCGCGATGCCGCTGGCCACCTCGCCCGCGGCGTGCCCGCCCATGCCGTCGGCGACGAGGAAGAGCCCGCCCTCGGCCAGCCCGGAGTCCTCGTTGTGCGTGCGCACCCGCCCGACGTCGGTCGCCGCCCCGGCGGTGAGGACGAGGCGGCTCCCGGGCAGGTCGGAGGGGCTCACGCCGTGACCCGCACGGACTGCAGGATGCCCTGGACCTCTCCGTAGGAGCGCTCCATGTCGTCGCCGCCGACCGAGCCCGTGGCCTGGACGATGTCGACGATGCGCCCCCGACGGGACCCGGCGAAGAGGTGGATCTGCACGACGGTGCCGATCTCGTCGTCGGTCCACGAGACGTTGACCCCGAGGAAGGGCACGCCCCCCAGCTCGAGCTCGAAGGGCTCGTCGACCCTCCCTTCGCCACGCTCGGCGACGAAGGCCCGCAGCTCGGCCAGGGCCGCGCGGATCGTGAAGTCGGCGGTGCGCTGGAAGCCGCGGACGACGACGTTGGGCGCGAAGCCGTGGTCGCTGTCGATCTTGCGGCACGCCATGAGCGTGCCGCCGACGCGGACCGGCGCCCACGTCTGCGGCACGTCGAGGGTCACCCCCGGCGGCCCCGGGAAGGTGTCGCTCGGGTAGCTCAGCTGCGGCATCTCGTCTCTCCCCTGGTCCTCGTGATGTCGGGGGCCATCATGACCGACGCGCGGCCGGTCCGGGCCCTCGGGGTGATGGGTGTCAGGGGTTGACCCGGATCGAGTCGACGAGGGCGTCGAGGACGGGGTAGTCGCTCTCCTTGCGCGAGGCCGCGAAGGACGCGGTCGCCTGGAGCACGTCGACGACGTCGTTCTGCTGCTGCGCGGTGAACCAGTGCAGCTGCGCGATGGTGCCCGCCTGCTCGTCGACGAAGGCGACGTCGATGCCGATCCACTCGCGGCCGTTGATGGTCTGGCTCTTCACCGGGCCGACCTCGCCGTCGCGCTGGCGCCCGGCGTACTCGCGCATCTCGCGCTCGATGTCGTCGGGGCCGAAGGTGCCGACCCGCTGGAAGAAGCGCACGACGGCGTTGGGCGCGAAGTGGTCGGTGACCCCGGCCTCGCGGACCGCGACGAGGGTCTCGGGGGTCCACACCTGCTCCCAGCCCTCGGGGATCTCCAGGGCGATCCGCGGGGGACCGGGGACGACGTCGCTGGGGTAGGTCACGGTGGGCATCGGAGGTGCTCCTTCACGTCGCTGCTGCGGTGGTCTGGTGCCCACCCTGGCAGGTGCCGGGGCAGGTGGTGCTCGGGGCCGGTCGCGACCGGGTCAGTCGAAGGGGTTGAGCGAGCCGATGATCTCCTTCGGGGAGATCGAGACGTCGAAGTCGAGCGAGGCGCCCAGACCCAGGGTCAGCCCGACCTCGCCGCTGAAGCCGATGCGGTCCCAGGAGGCCTCGGCGTCGACGTTGGCCTCGGCGCCGATGCCGTACGAGACGGACCCGCCGACCCCGACCGAGCCGTAGTCGCCGATGTCCTGGCTGATGCCGGCCTCGGCCTTGCCGCCGACGAAGGCGTCGGCGCCGGCGCTGATCGACGCGCCGCCCGGCCCGATCTGGGCCTGGGCCTCGGCGTTGGCCTCACCGCCGAGGTAGGCGGAGACCTCGCCGGCGGTGCCGCTGTCGGTCGCGAAGTGGGCCTCGCCCTTGCCGAGATAGGCACCGGCGTGGGCGTTGGCCTCGGCGTACGCGCCCCGGGTGGCGTCGATGCCGGCCGCGGCGTCCGCGCCCGCCTCGGCGGACAGCAGCTCGCCGCTCGCGCCGAGGCTCTCGTCGCCCGCCTCGCCGCGCAGGACGGCAGCGCTCACCTCGGTCTCGGCCTTCGACTCGACGAAGGGCTCGCTCTGCACCTGGTCGAGGACGTCCTTGGCGCGCGAGCCGACGTTCTCGTCGAAGTCGCGCTCGGTGCTCCAGGACTCGCCGTACTCCCGACGCCCGCCGCCCTCGCCGCGGGTCGACTCGCGCTCGCTCTCCCAGCCGTTGCCCCGGTCGGTCGTCTCGGTCTCGGTGAAGGACGTGTGCCCGCGGCCGTCCGTCTCGTTAGTCCACCGGCCCTCGGCGTCCTCGACCCAGCGCTTGCCGGTGAGGGGGTCGTAGTGGTGGAGGTTGCCGTCCTCGTCCTTGTTCGTGCGGATGAAGGGCGAGTCCTGGTCCCGGTCGAAGGGGGACCACGTGCCCTTCATGTCACCCGGCTGGGAGCCGTCGCCGCCGCCCCCGGGTCCCTGGCCGCCGGGCCCCCCGCCCGGGCCGCCACCCGGGCCGCCGGCGCCGGGGCCGCTGCCGCCGCCCAGGCTGCTCGTGTCGTCCTGGTCGGTGGCCTGCTGGACCATGAGGTCCGCGGCCGCGCCGATCTGGGTGGCCGCGTCCATGAGCTGCTTGACGACGGGCCCGTCCCAGCGCTCGGTGAAGCCGGAGAGGTCGGCGCCGGCCCAGCTGTCGCGCAGGACCTTCGCGCTGGCGCTCCCGCTCTGGCGCACGCCCTCGATCTTCTCGCGCTGGCTGCGCAGCTGTTCGGCGATCTCGCGGATGCGAGCGGTGTCCATGCCCTGCTGGACGCTCATCGTCTCTCCCCTGCTCCGTCGGCTGTGGCGTCGGCCGACCCCAGGGGCCGGTGCTCGGAGTCGAACCTAGATGGCGCGCAGCCTCTGCGGAATGGGGAGGACTCCCCCCTTCGCCCCGGCTCCCTCAGCCCTCGTGCTCGGGCTGCTGGGCCCACCACTGCCGCAGCCGGTCGGCGGCGGCCTCCTTGCCGATCGGGCCCTCGTCGAGGCGCACGGAGAGCAGGTAGGAGTAGGCGCGGCCGAGGACCGGTCCCGGGCGGATGCCGAGCACCTCGCCGATCTCGTGACCGTCGAGCTCCGGGCGGACCTTGCCGAGCTCCTCGGCCTCGAGGAGGCGCTCGATGCGGACCTCGAGGTCGTCGTAGGCGTGCGAGAGGCGGCGGGCCTTGCGCTGGTTGCGCGTCGTGCAGTCGGCCCGGGTGAGCCGGTGCAGCCGGGCGAGGAGAGGGCCGGCGTCGGTGACGTAGCGGCGCACGGCCGAGTCGGTCCACTGGCCGTCGCCGTACCCGTGGAAGCGCAGGTGCAGCTCGACGAGCCGGGCGACCGCCTTCGTCGTGTCCTTGTCGAAGCGCAGAGCGCGCATCCGCTTCGCCGTGAGCTTGGCGCCGACGACGTCGTGGTGGTGGAAGGAGACGCCACCCCCGGTCTCGAAGCGCCGCGTCGGCGGCTTGCCGATGTCGTGGAGCAGCGCGGCCAGGCGCAGGACGAGGTCGGGCGCGGGCACGTCGCCGTCCGGGCCGGTCTCGAGGTCGATCGCCTGCTCGAGGACGGTGAGGGAGTGCTCGTAGACGTCCTTGTGGCGGTGGTGCTCGTCGATCTCGAGCTGCAGGGCGGGCAGCTCGGGCAGCACCTGCTCGGCGAGCCCGGTGTCGACGAGCAGCCGCAGGCCGGTGACGGGGTCCGGGGCGAGGAGGAGCTTGACGAGCTCGTCGCGCACCCGCTCGGCCGAGACGATCTGCAGGGTCGTCGCGGCCTGCTCCATCGCCGTGACGACCTCGGGGACCGGCACGAGACCGAGCTGGGCGACGAAGCGGGCCGCGCGCATCATCCGCAGCGGGTCGTCGGCGAAGGAGACCTCGGGAGCCGACGGCGTGCGCAGCCGGTAGGCGGCGAGGTCGACGAGACCGCCGTGCGGGTCGACGAGCTCGAGGTCGGGCAGGCGCAGGGCCATCGCGTTGACGGTGAAGTCGCGCCGCACGAGGTCGCCCTCGAGCGTGTCGCCGAAGGCGACGACGGGCTTGCGGGTCGTGCCGTCGTACTCGTCGGCGCGGTAGGTCGTCACCTCGACGACGTGCTCTCCTCGGCGGGCGCCGATGGTGCCGAAGTCCCGCCCCATGTCCCAGTGCGCATCGCCCCAGGCGGCGAGGATCTCCTCGGTGACGTCGGGGCCGGCGCTCGTCGTGAGGTCCAGGTCGAGGCTCTCGCGGCCGAGGAAGGCGTCGCGGACGGGACCGCCGACGAGGGCGAGGTCGTGCCCCTTCGCGCTGAACCGCTCGCCGAGCTCGCGCAGGAGGGGCAGGACGGGCGCGAGGTGGGCGACGGCGTCCTCGAGCACCTCGCGGGGGATCTGGGGCGGGGTCGACGGGGTGGGCACGGGGACCAAGGATAGGTGCGGCGGCGGGGGCGGTGCGCCTGCGTGCCGCCGGGCGACCTGCGCGGACCGCCGGTCAGCGACGCGTGAAGGTCGCGTCGAGCCCGGTCGCGGTCTGGGTGAAGGTGTCGCCCGAGCACGTGTACTGCACGTCGCCGGTGCCCGGGGGCAGGTCGCCGGACGGACCCGTGACGGTGAGCCCGTCGCGCACCAGCGCGAAGGACATCGTGCTGCCGGAGGTCGTCACGTCGTAGACGACCGTGCCGTCGAAGACCCAGCCCGCGCCGGCCCCCTTCGGCCGGGCGTCGTCGTAGGTCGTCGTGAGACGGCCGTCGGTGCCGAAGGTCATCGTCCGCTCGAGATCGGTGAGCGTGCCCAGCAGGGGGACGGTCTCCTCGTAGCTCGAGGTCTCCCACGTCCCGACGAGGCAGGGGTCGAGCGCCGCGTCCGTCTGCCCCGCGGTGCTCGAGCTCTGCGTGCTCGACCCCTCCGTGCCCGAGGAGGTGGCCGAGGTCGTGCCGGCGGTGCTCTGCTCGTCCTCGGGCAGCAGGAGGACCGCGCCACCGACCGCTCCCCCGACGAGGAGCACGGCGGCGGTCGCGGCGGCCGCGACCCACGGCCAGCGGGGTCGAGGAGACGGCGAGGGCCCAGGGGTCGAGGCGTTGGGGGTGGACCGCGGGTCCTGCGGGGTCGAGACCGGCGGCAGGTCCGGGGTGTCGGCGAGCACGGAGCGCACGCTCGTCGCGTCGCCGGTGACCGTGTGCAGCCCGTCGTCGTCGTGGTCGAGGACCACGGTCTCCGTGCGGGGGAGGCGCAGCTGCGCCTCGACCCGCTGGAGGTCCAGCGCGAGGGCGAGGGCGGAGCCGGGGCGGTGGGCGGGGTCCTTGGCCATGCCGTGCTGGAGGAGGCGCTCGAGCGCCTCGGGCACGTCCTCGCGCCCGGTACGGCGCGGCGGCTCCCGGGTGGTGCGCACGAGGAGCGCGTTGGCGGAGTTGTCGCCGCCCGGGTCCTCGAAGGGGGTGCGCCCGGTGAGCAGGTAGGACAGGGTCGCGCTCAGCGAGTAGACGTCGGCGGCGACGGAGCCGTTCGAGCGCCCGCGCAGCACCTCGGGCGGTGCCCACGCGACGGAGACGCCGACGTCGTCCTCGTCGTCGACCTCGGCGGTGCGCCCGGCGATGCCGAAGTCGGCGAGCACGGGGGTGCCGTAGGAGGTGAGCAGGACGTTGGCCGGCTTGATGTCGCGGTGGAGCACCCCGGCGCGGTGCGCGGTCTCCACGGCGGAGGCCAGCTGGACGCCGGCGCGCAGGGTCTCGGCGACGGACAGCGGCGAGCGACGGGCCCGGGCCGCCAGCGAGGTGCCCGGGTAGTAGGCCATGACGAGGTAGGGCCGGCCGTCGTCGGTGACGTCCGCGCGCAGCACCGTGACGATGTAGGGGTGCTCGGCGAGCTCGGCCATGGTGTTGGCCTCGGCGACGAGCTGCTCGCGCAGGTCACCGGCCGCGGTGCGCAGCACCTTGACCGCGACGAGCATGCGCGGCAGCTCCTGGCGGTAGAGGTGCACGTCGGCGAAGCCGCCGGCCCCCAGCCGGCGCACGTGCTCGAGCCCGGGGATCCGGGGAGCGGGCGGCGACGGGGTGCTCACGCGCCCGAGGCTAGCGGCGCGGACGTCCCGGACCCGGGCGCGGGGCCGAGGTCCGCTGCGGGCGAAGGGGGCGAGACGCCCCCTTCGCCCGATGTCGCCGTCAGGCGGCGCGCTCGACGGGGAAGAGGCGCTGGACGATGTCGGTGAGGGTGACGACCCCGACCGGCACGCCGTCGCGCTCGACGACCGCGAGGTGCGAGCGCGTGTCGCGCATCGTCGTCAGCGCCTCGTGCAGAGCGGTGCCCGCGTCGAGGTGCAGGACGGGGCGCATGACCTCGCCTGCCGGTCGGTCGTCCGGCTCGAGCATGGTGTCGCGCACGTGGACGACGCCGACGACCCGGCCGCCGGAGCGAACGAGCACCCGCAGGTGGCCCGACGTCACGGTCGCGGCGCGCACGGCGGCGACGTCCTGCTCGGTCGTCACGGCTGTCGCCCGGGCGCCCTCGCGCACGAGGTCGCCGACGGTGAGCGTCTCGAGCTCGAGCGCCGAGGTCAGCTGGCGCGAGCGGTCCTCGTCGAGGGTGCCGGCGCCCGCGGAGTGCTCGACGAGCTGACGCAGGTCGGCCGCGCTCTGACCGCTGTGGGGGCTGTCCTGCGGCTCGACGCCGACCCGGCGCAGGCACCAGTTGGCCGCCTCGTTGAGGGCGACGAGCAGCGGACGGGTGACGAACATGAAGCCGCGCATCGGCAGCGCGAGCGCGGTGGCCGCGGTCTCGGGGTGCGCGATCGCCCACGACTTCGGCGCCATCTCGCCGATGACGAGGTGGAGGAAGGTGACGACGAGCAGGGCGAGGACGAAGCCGAGGGTGCCGGCCAGCCAGGCCGGCAGGCCCCACGACTCGAAGACCGGCGTCAGCGCGTAGTCGAGCGCGGGCTTGGTCACCGCACCCAGGCCCAGGGCCGCGGCGGTGATGCCGAGCTGGCAGCCGGCGAGGAGCACGGTGAGCTCGTCGAAGCTGCGCAGCGCGGCGCGGGCGGACCGGCTCGAGCCGGCGTTGTCCTGCAGGCGGTGCCGCTTGACGGCGAGGAGGGCGAACTCCGCGGCGACGAAGAAGGCGCTGAGGACGATGAGCAGGACGGTGACGGCGACGACGACGAGCGGGCTCATCGGGGGTCCTCCTGCGTCGGGCTGGCGTGGTCATCGGTGTCGTGATCGGGATCGGGCTCGGGGGGTGGCCCCTGCTCGAGGCTGACCCGCACGACCGACGGCACGTGCCGCTCGACCTCGAGCACCTCGAGCCGGATGTGCTCCAGGCCCGGCTCGTCGTCCTCGAGGGCCGCGACGGGGTCCGGCGGGAGGGCGACGGCGACCGTCGTGCCCACCTCCGGCAGGGAGCCGTGGGCCTCGATGAGCAGACCGCCGACGGTCTCGGCCTCGCTCTGCGCGAGATCGCGCTCGACGAGCCGCTCGACCTCGTCGACGTGGAGGTCGCCGGGCACGGTCCAGCTGCCGGGCTCGCCCTCCGGCGTCGTCGGCGGCTCGGGGTCGTGCTCGTCCTCGATCTCGCCGACGATCTCCTCGGCGAGGTCCTCGGCCGTGACGACCCCGGCGAAGCCGCCGTACTCGTCGAGGACGCAGAGCAGCTGCGCGCGCTCCTGGGCCATCGTGCGCAGGGCGTCGGGCAGACGCATGAGCGTGGGCACCCGCACGGCGTCGCGCATGAGGTCGGCGGCGGTGCCGCCACCCCCGCGGCCCGCGCCGAGGACGTCCTGGAGGCGCACGACGCCGACGACCTCGTCGTGCTCGTCGAGCACCGGGTAGCGCGAGTGACCGGCGGCCATGAGGCCCCAGAGGGTGTCGACCGCGTCGTCGGGACGCACGACGTCGACGCGGGACCGCGGGATCATCGCGTGCTCGACGTCGTCGTCGGGGAAGTCGAGGACCCGGTCGAGGAGCACCGACAGCTCGGCCGGCAGGTCCCCGCTCTCGCGGGAGTCGGCGACGATGTGCTCGAGGTCGCGCGGCGTCGCCGCGTGCTCGACGTCGTGGACCGGCTCCATGCCGGCGGCGCGGAGCAGGGCGTTGGACGCCTTGTCGAAGATGGTGATGAGCCAGCCGAAGAGGCGCAGGTACAGCGTCGTCGACGTCGCGAGGCGCACCGCGAGCATCTCGGGGCGGGCGATCGCGAGGTTCTTCGGGAAGAGCTCGCCGAAGATCATCTGCACGAAGGTCGACAGCAGCAGGGCGAGCACGGTGCCGACGCCGACCCCGACCGCGGTGGGCACGCCGACCCCGCCGAGGGCCTCGCCGAGCGACTGCCCGATGAGGGGCTCGGCGACGTAGCCGACGAGCAGCGCGGTGACGGTGATGCCGAGCTGGGCGCCCGAGAGCATGAAGGACGTGCGCCGGGTGACCGCGAGGGCACGCTCGGCCGCGGCGTCACCGGCCTGGGCACGGGCCTTGAGCCGGGAGCGGTCCACCGACATGTAGGCGAACTCCTGGGCGACGAACCAGCCGGTGGCGGCGGTGATCGCCAGCACGACGAGGACGCCGAGGAGCAGGGAGAGGGCCCACATCAGCGCATCACCGCCCGCTGGGAGGTCACGACACGGGCGGACCCGGGTCGAGCGCGGTGGTCAGGGGCACAGGAACGGGGACTGTCGGTCTCCATCGGGTGCGGCTGGTCTCCTCGTGAGCGGGGCGTCTCCCCGGGGGAGCCCCAGTATGTCGGCGAAGCCTGGACGTGGGCTGGACGCGAGCAGGAGATCTGACCCCGTCGTCGCCCCAGGGCCCTCCCAGGACCCTCTGGCTACAGTGACCACATGGCACACCCGGCCCACGCCCCTCGATCCCCGCGGCGCCTGCCCGCGGTCGAGGAGCGCAGCGCCGGCGGGGTCGTCGTCGACGTCCACGAGGGCCAGGCGAGGATCGCCGTCATCGCGCGGCGCAACCGCGCCGGCCGCCTCGAGTGGTGCCTGCCGAAGGGCCACATCGAGGGCGAGGAGACCCTCGTCGAGACCGCGGCCCGCGAGGTCGCCGAGGAGACCGGCATCGAGGCACGGGTCCTCGTCGAGCTCGGGACGATCGACTACTGGTTCGCCACGAACGACCGCCGGATCCACAAGTTCGTCCACCACTACCTGCTCGAGGCCATCGGCGGGTACCTGACGATCGACAACGACCCCGACCACGAGGCCGTCGACGTCGCCTGGCTGCTCCTGCGCGACGCGCACCGGCACCTCACCTTCCCCAACGAGCGGCGCATCGCGAGGGAGGCGTGGCAGCGGCTCGCGGGCGACGCCTGAGGCCGCTGCGGGGCGCGTGCGTCGCCGCAGCCCTCGCCGGCCTGCTCGCCCCTGCCCTGCCCGCCCGAGCCTCCGCGTCCGACGCCTCCAGCAGCCTCACCCTCACCTCGATCACCCCGGTCGTCGACGCGACGGGTGCGAGCAGCGGGTCGGCGACGATCCGCGGGCGGCTCACCAACGACGGGTCGACGACCCTGGAGAACCCCGCGGTCTCCGTCCTCCTCGGCGAGGCGGAGATGACCCGCGAAGGCATCGACGACTGGGCGAAGGGGGATGCCCGGGTCACCGGGTCGGCGCTCGACCGTGAGATCGCGACGAGCCGGCTCGTCCCGGGCCAGAGCACGACCTTCGAGCTGGAGGTCGACGGGGCGGACCTGCTGCCCGGCCGGTCCTGGGGTGCCGCGCCGATCAGCGTCCAGTCCGGGCAGGACCAGGTGCACACCTTCCTCGGGATCCACCGGGCCAAGGAGTACGAGCCGCTGAAGATGCTGTGGGGCGTGCCCGTGACGCTCCCCTCGTCCAACCAGCTGTGGGCGGCGCCGGGCGACTCGCGCACGCGGGCCTGGCAGGCCGCCGCCGGGCCGGGGTCCGACCTCGCCCAGATCGCCTCGAGCGCCCCGCGCCCCGGTGACCTGTGGCTCCTCGACCCCCTCCTGCTCCCCGACGCCGTGCCCGCCGACGACACCGGGCTGTCCCGCGGCGAGCGCGAGGTGCGCGAGGACCTCGCGCGTGACCTCGCCGCCGAGCTCGACCCCGACCGCACGGCCGTGCTGCCCGAGGCCGACGCCGACGTCGCCGCCGCCGCGGAGTCCGACGCCGCCCGCACCCTCGTGCGACCCCGCGTCACCGGGGGTCAGGAGGCCGCCGAGGCGCTCGGGGCGCGCAGCGACATCGCCTGGCCCGCCGACGACCTGATCGCGGGCGACCGCTCGGCCGCGCTCGAGCGGGTCTACGGCAGCCAGCCCACGGTCCTCGTGCCGCGCACGGCGCTCACGGACACCGCCTTCACCCCCGACGCCTTCCAGACCAGCCGGGGCGGCACGCCGCTGCTCGTCAGCGACCCCGAGCTCTCGGCGGTCGTCGGCTCGCTGCGCGAGGACGACGACGCGGTCCTGGCCACCCAGCGCCTCGTCGCTGACTCCGCCTCGGTGCTCGGCGACCTGCCGGGCACCTCGCGGACCCTGCTCGTCGTGCCCCCGCGCTCGGCCCGCCCCGACCCGCAGGCCTACCGGGCGATGCGCGAGGCCGTCGCCGACATCCCGTGGACCGCGCGCGGCACGCTCGCGAGCCCCCGCGCGACGGCGCCGGAGTCGCCCGAGCAGGAGATCGACATCCCCGACACGCTCGAGGACCCGCCGGAGCCGGTCCTCACCGACGCCCGCGCGCGGCGGGTCGTGGCCGACATCGCCACCCGGCGCTCGGTGGCGACCGTGCGCGCCGACGGCCCGCAGTGGCAGCGCGCCGTCGCGGCGTCGCAGGTGCAGCTGACCTCGGCGCGCTGGCGCTCCTCTCAGTGGCACTTCCGCGTCCTCGCCTCGCGGCTGCACCGCGACGTCACGGCGACAGGGCGCCAGCTCGAGGTCGCCTCGGGCGAGGTGAACTTCTTCGCCGACACCGGGCGGCTGCAGATCACGGTGCGCAACACGAGCGACGTCGAGCTGCACGACCTGCAGGTCCGGCTCGACCCGGGCTCGCCGATCCTGCGCATCGACGGCGACCCCGAGCCCATCACGGTCGGCCCGCAGTCGCGGCGCACGGTGACGGTCCAGGCGAGCGCCCTGGCGCCCGGTCGGGTCCCGATCGAGGTCGAGGTGACCGACCCGAAGGGGCGTGCGCTCGCCGAGCCCGCCGAGCTGCGCGTCCGGGTGAGCCCCACCGGGGGCTGGATCTACTGGGGTGTCGCTCTCGTGGCGCTCGCTTCCGTCGCCTTCGGCACCTGGCGTACCGTGCGTCGTCGGCCCACCCCCGCAGCACCCGCAGACCCCGAGGACTCATGACCGAGCGCGCCCAGACCCCCGCGGCAGCACCGTCCGTCGCGCGGTCCAGCGCTCTCATGGCCTCCGGGACCCTCGTCAGCCGGGTGCTGGGGCTGCTGCGCCAGACGATGACGATCGGCGTCGTCGGCGCCGTCGGTCTGGCCGCCGACGCGTGGAACGCCGCGAACACGCTGCCCAACAACTTCCACCTGCTGCTCGCCGGCGGCGTGCTCAACGCCGTGATCGTGCCGCAGATCGTCAAGGCCAGCCGCCGCGCGGACGGCGACGAGTACGTCAACCGGCTGCTCACCCTCGCGATGACGATCATGGGCGCGGCGACGGTCCTGCTCACCCTGGCCGCCCCGGCCCTCGTCTGGCTCGTCGTCAGCAAGGACTGGGGAGACGACGCCCGGGGCCTGGCCGTCGCCTTCGCCCTCATCTGCCTGCCGCAGATGTTCTTCTACGGCCTCTACACCCTGCTCGGCCAGGTGCTCACGGCCAACAACCGCTTCGGGGCCTTCATGTGGGCCCCCGCGCTCGCCAACGTCGTCGCGATCGCCGGGCTGGGCTGGTTCATGCTCTCCGGGCGCCAGGACGTCCAGGACGTCGGGCTGTGGGACAGCACGATGATCTGGGTCCTCGCCGGCTCGGCGACGCTGTCGATCGTCGTCCAGGCGCTCGTGCTCATCCCCGCCCTGCGCCGGATCGGCTTCCGCTACCGCCCGGTGTGGGGCTTCCGTGGCTACGGCCTGGGCAGCGCCTCGAAGATGGCGACCTGGGCCTTCGGCGCCGTGGCCGTCGGTCAGGTCGCCTTCCTCCTCGTCACCACCCCGGTCCTCACCGGGGCGGCCTTCGACGCGGAGCGCGCCGGTGCCCCCGCCGCCGGGCTCACCTCGTACGGCTTCGCCTTCCTCATCTTCATGCTGCCGCACTCGATCATCACCGTCTCGCTCGTCACGGCGATCTTCACGCGGCTGAGCGGCAACGCCCAGGACGGCGACACTGAGGCCGTGGCCGCCGACCTGCGCCAGGGCATGCGGATGCCCGCCGTCGTCCTCTTCCCCGGGACCGCCGCGATGGTCCTGCTCGCCCCGTGGGCGCTGCAGGCCCTGCTCTTCTCCACCCCCGCCGCCGACGCCCGCGCCGCCACCGGCGTCCTCGTCGCGATGTGCCTCGGGCTCGTCCCCTACGGCTGGTTCTACCTCGTCCAGCGCGCCTGCTACGCCTACGAGGACGGGCGCACCCCCTTCGTCCTCCAGCTCGTCGTCACCGTGATCTCCGTCGCCTTCACCCTCGTCGGGGCGGCCAGAGGCTTCGAGCACACGGCGACCTGGGTCGGCGTCGGGCAGACCGTCGGCAACCTCGTCGGCGCGATCCTCGGCTTCGTCCTGCTGCGCCGCCGTCTGGGCTCCCTCGGGCTGGCCTCGGTCGTCCAGCAGAACGTGCGGCTCCTGCTCTCCACCCTCCTCGCGACCCTCGTCGCCGGTGCCCTCCTCCTCGGCATGACCCGCGTCCTCGACGAGGGCTGGCTGTCCGCCGTCCTCGTCACCGGCGTGTGCGGTGTCGTCCTGCTCGTCGTCGCCCTCCTCGTCGCGGCCCGGCTGCGGGTCACCGAGGTCACGGCGGTGCTCCAGCCGGTGACCCGCCGACTGCGGCGCGCGTAGCAGGAGGGCCCGGCCGGACCGCCTAGGATGGCGCGGCAACGACCTCGACACGGAAGGGGCCCTGACGTGCACGAAGTGCACCCGGGTACCACGCTCGGCAGGTACGCGATCGCTCGCCGTGCCCAGGAGCCCGTCACCGGCGACCCCTCGTCGGGGCAGCGGTGGGTGGCCCGCGACAGCGACCTCGAGCGCGACGTCGTGCTCCTCGTCCTGCCGCTCGACGACCCGCACACCGACGCCGCCCTCGACGCGGCCCGACGCGCCAGCGGGGTCGGTCACCCCGGTCTCACCCGCATCCTCGACGTCGACCACGACGACGAGCGCGCCTGGGTCACCGAGTCCTTCCGCAGCGACGACCGCTCCCTCGCCGAGCTCGCGACGCACGGGCTGCCCGCCGAGGAGGTCCGCCGGATCACCGGTGAGGTCGCCCTCGTGCTCGAGGCCGCGCGCAGCCGTGGGCTGCACCACCTCGCGATCAGCCCCGACAGCGTCTTCGTCGGCCCGGACGGGTCCGTGCGCGTGCGCGGCCTCGCCGTCGACGCCGCCCTGGCGGGCGTCGACGAGGAGGGTGACGAGGCCGCTGCGCTGGACGGCGCCGGTGTCGTCGCCCTGGCCTACGCCGGGCTCACCGGCAGCTGGCCGCTCCAGACCTCCACCTCTCTGCCGGCGGCGCCGCGCGACGCCACCGGCGTGCTGCCCCCGTCGCACCTCGCGGTCGGCGTGCCGAGCGATCTCGACACGATCTGCCGCGAGACCCTCGCCGACGACGCCGGCCCCTCCTCGCCCGGCGACTACGCCGCCTCGGTCTCCCCGTGGTCGCGCACGCCCGTCGACGACGGCGCGGCTCAGCCCCTCGACGAGGCCGCGGCGGACGACGGGGCCGACGCCCCCTTCGCCGATGCCCCCGGGCCGGACGACACGCAGGTCATCGGGGTCACCCCGGCCGCCGGTGCCGCCGCCCAGGAGCACCGGAGCACCGCCGTCGACTCCGACGACGACGAGCCCACGCAGGCGATCTCGCGCGGCGCCACGGCTCCCTCGGACGAGCCCACCCAGGTGGTCTCGGCGGAGGGCTCCGACGAGCCCGGCGCCGCCCGGACCGGCCGCGGTGCCGCGGCGGGTGCCGCCGCCGTCTCGGTCGCCGGCGCTCTCGCCGGCGGTGGGAAGATCCTCGGCGAGCGCGTCGGACGGGCCGCCCAGCGCACCCGCGAGCGCGCCGGGGAGGCTGCCGCCGACCGACGGGCCCAGCGCGAGGCGATCCGCAGCTCCGAGAGCCGCGACCGCGTGAGCCTGGGCAGCGCGGGCAGCCAGGACGACCTCGAGCCCCCGGCGCCGCTGCTGCCCGCCGACGCGAGCGAGCCGCCGAGCCGTGAGCAGTCACGGGTCGTCGTCGCGATCATGGCCCTCTTCGTCGTCGTCGCCCTCGTCGTCGGTGCGGTCGGGGTCTCGAAGATCGGCGACAACACCGACCTCAGCGCGATCTTCGGCTCGGACGCCCAGGGCGCCGACCCGGTGCGCCCCACGCAGTCCTCGAGCACCTCACGACCCTCGGGCGGTGGCAACGGCGCCCGCACCAGCGAGCCCATCCCGGTCATCGGTGCCATCGGCTACGACCCGAACGGCGACGGCGCGGAGCACAACTCCGAGGCCCAGCGCGTCTACGACGACGACCTGTCGACCTCGTGGACCACGGAGGGCTACGAGTCCCCGAACTTCGGCAACAAGGGCGGGGTCGGCATCGTCCTCGATCTCGGCCAGGCCCGCCAGGTCCGCAGCGCGACCCTCCAGCTGCCGCAGGCGACGACCGTCCAGGTCTTCGTCGGCGACGAGGCGGGCATCGCCGGCACGGAGCTGGGTCGCAGCGAGGGCAAGAACGGCTCGGTGACGATCACCGGCCGCTCCGCAGCCCGCGGGCAGTACGTGACGATCTGGTTCACGACGACGGTCCAGAGCGACGACGGCCGGCACCGTGCGTCGCTGGCCGAGGTCGTCCTGCGCTAGGCCGACGTGCGGGGGGCGCTGGACGAGATCGACGACCGCGAGCTCGTGCGGCGGCACGTCGCCGGTGACCCGGACGCCTTCGGCGAGCTCTTCGCCCGTCACCGGGACCGCATGTGGGGCGTCGCCCTCTCGGTGTGCCGCGACCCCGAGCTGGCGGCCGACGCCGTCCAGGACGGCTTCCTCGCCGCCTTCCGCCGCGCGGAGGGATATCGCGGCGACGCAGCCGTGACGACCTGGCTGCACCGCGTCGTCGTCAACGCGTGCCTGGACCGTCTGCGCCGAGCCCGGCCGACGGACTCCCTCGACGAGCTCGACGAGCGGGCGTCGACGCGCCTGCCCTCGCGTCCCGACGGGACCGCGCAGGTCGACACCCGGCTGCTCGTCCAGGACGCCCTCGCCGCGCTGCCCGAGCCGCAGCGCCTCGTCCTCGTGCTCGTCGACATGCACGGCGTGCCGGTCGCCGAGGCCGCGCGCATGCTCGGTGTCGCCGAGGGCACGGTGAAGTCGCGGGGCAGTCGTGGCCGCGCCGCCCTGGCCGCCGTCCTGCGTGCGGGAACCCCAGACGGTGCCCGCACGTCAGATGACGAAGGGGGCATCGCGCCCCCGGGCCGCACGGGCCCCGCAGCGAGCGCAGGAGGTGAGGCATGACGCAGGACCCGCAGCGCCCCGACGAGGAGCGCGACGACGAGCACGTCCGCGCCCTGCTCGCCGACCTGCCGTCCGGTGACGAGCACCCGGCGATGCCGCCCGAGCTCGTCGCCCGCATCGAGGCGTCGCTGCACGAGGAGCGCCGACGACGACGTGCCGGCGCCACCGTCACGCCGCTCGCGACCCACCGGCGTCGGGCCGGGTCGTGGCTCCTCGGGGCTGCGGCCGCCGTCGTCCTCGTCACCGGCACCGGGTACGTCGCGAGCACGACGCTGCGCGGCGGAGCGGACAGCTCGGCAGGCTCCGGCGCGGGCGGGAGCGCCGGCGACGAGTCGGGCCCCGCGTCGACCCGCTCCGAGGACGGTGGTCTGACGGACGGGGACGAAGGGGTCGAGGACGCGCCCTCGCAGTCCGCGGAGAGCTCGACCAAGGCCTTCTCGGGGAACTCCGGTCGCTCCCCCTTCCAGAGCTCGTCCCCCTTCGTGCTGACGATGACGGAGCGGCGCTACACCGAGGCGACGCTCGAGGAGGGCGCCGCCCGGACGACGTCCGTGTGGACGCGGAAGCACCGTGGTGCCGTGCCGCTCTCGGCGAGCTCGCCCACGCTCGGCCCGCTGACGACCGAGCGCGGGGCGCGCGACTGCCTGCGTCAGATCGGGGCGGGCGAGGTGCACCCCGTCCAGGCCGACGTCGGGACCTTCGACGGGCGGGCCGGCTTCCTCCTCGTCGCGGTTGGTGACGACGGCACCCGCGCATGGGCCGTCGCCGCGGGCTGCGAGCCGATCTACGACACGAGCGTGCCGGTGCGCTGAGCGCCCCCTGGACATGCTGGCAGGCGGTCGGGAATCGCTCGCCTACGATGGGTGTTGAGCACGACAGACCCCAAGATCTACCCCTGCACCCACCATCCGAGGACTACATCTGTGACTGCCGACGTCCGTAACGTCATCATCATCGGGTCCGGTCCGGCCGGCTACACCGCGGCCGTGTACGCCGCCCGAGCCAACCTCGCACCCCTGCTCTTCGAGGGTGCGGTCACGGCTGGTGGCGCGCTGATGAACACCACCGAGGTCGAGAACTTCCCCGGCTTCACCGACGGGATCATGGGCCCCGACCTCATGATGTCGATGCGCGGCCAGGCCGAGCGCTTCGGGACCGAGATCGTCACCGACGACGTCGCCTCCGTGCGTCTCGACGGCGACGTCAAGGTCGTCACCGACTCCGAGGGCACCGAGCACCGCGCCCACGCGGTGATCCTCGCGATGGGCTCGGCCTACCGCGAGCTCGGCCTGCCCGACGAGAAGCGCCTGTCCGGCCACGGCGTCAGCTGGTGCGCCACGTGCGACGGCTTCTTCTTCCGCGACCAGGACATCGCCGTCGTCGGTGGTGGCGACTCCGCGATCGAGGAGGCCACCTTCCTCACGAAGTTCGCCCGCTCGGTGACGATCGTCCACCGCCGCGAGGAGCTGCGCGCGAGCAAGATCATGGCCGACCGCGCCCTGGGCAACGACAAGATCCGTTTCGCGTGGAACTCCGAGGTCTCGGCGATCCACGGCCAGGACAAGGTCTCCTCGATCACCCTTCGCGACACCCGGACCGGGGCGGAGCGCGACCTCGAGGTCACCGGCCTCTTCGTCGCCATCGGTCACGACCCCCGCAACGAGCTGCTCACGCAGACCACCGACGCGGCGAAGGTCGCCCTCGACGCCGAGGGCTACGTCCTCGCCGAGGGCCGCTCGACCCGCACGAACCTCGACGGGGTCTTCGCCTGCGGCGACCTCGTCGACCACACCTACCGCCAGGCCATCACGGCCGCCGGGTCCGGCTGCTCCGCGGCTCTGGACGCCGAGCGGTGGCTCGCCGAGCGCGAGGAGGCCGGGGCACCGGCCGCCGACCAGTCGCTCATCTCCCAGGAGGACCCGGTCGAGGGCACTGTCGGCGTCCGCTGACATCCTCGACTCCCTCCCCCTTCGTCACCCCGACGCACACCCCGACCGGAAGGATCACCATGGCTGGCACCAAGCCCACCACCGACGCGACGTTCGAGCAGGACGTCCTGGGCAGCGAGACCCCCGTCCTCGTCGACTTCTGGGCGCCCTGGTGCGGCCCGTGCCGCGCGGTCGCGCCGGTGCTCGAGGAGCTCGCCGGGCAGTACGACGGCAAGCTGTCGATCGTCAAGCTCAACACCGACGAGAACCCCGAGATCACCTCGCGCTACGGGATCACCTCGATCCCCACGATGCACGTGTACAAGAACGGCGAGATCGTCAAGACCCTCGTCGGCGCGATGCCGAAGCCGAAGCTCATCAAGGAGCTCGAGCCCTTCATCGGCTGACCTCAGGACCACCTGGCGAAGGGGGACCCACCGACTGGTGGGTCCCCCTTCGTCATGCCGAAAACCGTTGCGCTGCAACGGATCTCGCGTCGTCAGACGATGTGCGTGCTGTCCATGCCGATCCGCTCGAGGATGCGGGTGAGGTCGTCCATCGAGGCGAACTCGATGGTCATCCGGCCCTTCTTGGCGCCCATCGAGATCTTCGCGCGGGTGTCGAGGTGGTCGCTCACCGCGGCGCCGAGGTCGTCGAGCTCGGGGGCGGGCAGGCGCGGGGAGGAGCGGCGCGCCTCGCGCTCGGGTTCCATGCCGAGCGCGACGATCTCCTCGACGGTGCGCACGGACAGGCCCTCGGCGACGATGCGCTGCGCCAGGCGCTCCATGCTCGCGCCGTCGGGCAGGGAGAGCAGAGCGCGGGCGTGCCCGGCCGAGAGCACGCCGGCGGCGACGCGGCGGGCGACGAGCGGGGGCAGGCGCAGCAGGCGCAGCGTGTTGCTGATCTGCGGGCGGGAGCGGCCGATGCGGGTGGCCAGCTCGTCCTGGGTGCAGCCGAAGTCGTCGAGCAGCTGCTGGTAGGCGGCCGCCTCCTCGAGCGCGTTGAGCTCGGAGCGGTGGAGGTTCTCCAGCAGCGCGTCGCGCAGGAGGTCGTCGTCCTCGGTGGCCTTGACGATCGCGGGGATGCTCTCGCGGTCCGCAGCGCGGGTCGCCCGCCAGCGACGCTCGCCCATGATGAGCTCGAAGCGCACGCCGTCCTGCGCGTCCGCGCCCTCGGGGAGGGGACGCACGACGACCGGCTGCAGGACACCGATCTCGCGGATCGAGTGCACCAGCTCGGCCATGTCGTCCTCGTCGAAGACGGTGCGCGGCTGACGCGGGTTGGGCCGGATGGCGTCGACGGGGATCTCGGCGTAGTGGGCACCGGGGACGGGCGCGAGACCGTCCTGCGTCGGGGCCGGCTCGGGGTGCTCCACGTGGTGCGGGGCGTCGTGCGCCGCGGTGGGCTCGCCCGTCGGGGCCTTCTGCGCGGCGGCGAGCATGCCCGCAGCGGTGTTCGGGGTGCTCGAGCCGTCCGTGGGTGCGCCTGCGGCGGGACTCGCGTCCCGCTCGGCGAAGAAGACGTCGACCGGCCGGCTGCGCGCCGTGCTGGCGTCGGGGATGAGGGCGCCGAGCCCACGTCCGAGTCCGCGTCGCTTCTCGCTCATGCCTGGCCGTCCTGTCCGTCGGTGCCGACCCCGCGGTCGGCGATCTCAGCTGCGGCCTCGAGGTAGGCCAGGGCCCCAGAGCTCTGGGGGTCGTACGTGATGACCGTCTGCCCGAAGCTCGGGGCCTCGGAGACCCGGACGGAGCGCGGGATCGTCGCCCCGATCACCTCGTCGGGGAAGTGGGTGCGGACCTCCTCGGCGACCTGGCGCGAGAGGTTCGTGCGGCCGTCGTACATCGTCAGCAGGATCGTCGAGACGTGCAGCTCGGGGTTGAGGTGCGTCTGGATGAGGTCGATGTTCTTGAGCAGCTGCGAGAGGCCTTCGAGCGCGTAGTACTCGCACTGGATGGGGATGAGCACCTCCTGCGCGGCGACGAAGGCGTTGACCGTCAGCAGGCCGAGGCTCGGCGGGCAGTCGACGACGACGTAGTCGATGCGTCGCTCACCACGTTCGGCCCGGGTGCGGGCGAGCTGGTCGAGGGCGCCGCGCATCCGCGACTCACGGGCCACGAGGGAGACGAGCTCGATCTCGGCCCCCGCGAGGTCGATCGTCGCGGGCACGCACCACAGACCGTCGACGTCGGGGCAGGGCTGCATGACGTCGGCCATCGGCGTGCCCTCGATGAGCACGTCGTAGATGCTCGGGACCTCGGCGTGGTGGTCGATGTTGAGCGCCGTGCTCGCGTTGCCCTGCGGGTCGGTGTCGACGAGCAGGACCGTCAGGCCGTTCTGCGCGAGGGCGGCGGCGAGGTTGACGGCGGTCGTCGTCTTGCCGACCCCGCCCTTCTG
Organism: Janibacter melonis; assembly: GCF_003721155.3. Taxonomy (NCBI): domain Bacteria; kingdom Bacillati; phylum Actinomycetota; class Actinomycetes; order Micrococcales; family Intrasporangiaceae; genus Janibacter; species Janibacter melonis. Next base: position 2,450,496 of record NZ_CP044548.2, read on the forward strand.
GTTCGAGACGGTGATGACGCGGGTGCGGTCCGGCGTGGGGAAGGTCTTCGACGCCAGGCGGGCGCGGGCGCGCTTGTCGGCGTTGACCGCGGCGAGGACTGGTGACTCGTCCTCTGCTGCGTCGTCCACGGCCGCTCCCTTGGGCGCGTCCTCGGCGCCCACGTCGTCGCTCGGCATCGACGTTTCACGTGAAACGGGACTCGCGGCGGCCTGCTCGGGCGACGCGCCGCTCGGTGCAGCCGATGTGTCCGGCGTGCGCGGCGTCACCCGCTCTCCCTGCCAGCCGATGGGCTCGGACTCCGAGGGGGCCGGCAGTGCGGGCCACCCCATCCCTGGGACGACCTGACGACCGGTGGGTCGATCAGTGGGTGCGGCGTCGTGCACGCTCTCTCCGTTCCTCGATGAAGCCGTTCCATTCAACGTCACCGGGCGACGACACGCCAAAGCGGGTAGATGGGCTCGTGGGGCAGGCCGGTGTGCGTGTGTTTCACGTGAAACACGACGCCTGGCGTACAACCCATCTCGCGCGGTGCGGTCCGGGCTTACGAGGTAGGCGCATCATGTTTCACGTGAAACATCAGCGTGCCAGAGCTCTCCTGGCGTCTCCCGGGCCTGGATCTTCTCGCTGGCATCGCACAGAGCACGACACGCCCCAACCTCGATCACGAAGACGGTTGCTGGTCGAGGTGCGAAGGGCGCCCCGCGCCCGAGCCTCGAGACCACCGGCTGGGCCGTTCGGTCGGGGACTTCGAGGCCTCTCGGCCCGCACCTCGACCACCAGCACCGTTGCTGGTCGAGGTGCGAAGGGCGCCCCGCGCCCTAGCCTCGAGACCACCGGACCACAGGCGTCGTGTTGACCATCCGTCGCGGCTTCGGAGCTCAGCACGTCGACCGTGAGCCCATCGCGACCGTCCCGGGTGGTTTCGAGGCTCCTTCGTCGCACCTCAACCACCACCGGGTTGCTCTTCGCGCCCCACCCGCCATCACGCGCAGGGTGTGGTTTCGAGCCTCCTTCGTCGCACCTCGACCACCAACACCGTTGCTGGTCGAGGTGCGAAGGGCGCCCCGCGCCCAGGCCTCGAGACCACCGGGCCGGCCCTTCGAGCCGTGACTTCGAGACCCTTCGGTGCACCTCGACCATCGCCATCTTCGGGCTGACGTCAGGCACCATCGCAAGGATCACGGGCGAGACCGTGACGACCGTAAGCCGTCGCGACTGGGTCGGGTGGTTTCGAGGCTCCTTCGTCGCACCTCAACCACCACGGACGTCTTCCGAGCACCTCAATCAGCACCAGCCCTCACCCCGCCCCAGACGCAGGACGGCCCGTGTTTCACGTGAAACACGGGCCGTCGGTGCGGAGGGGGGTCAGCGACGGCGGGGGCGCTTCGTCCCGGGCTTGCGCGGGGTGACGGTGCAGTCGACCGTCATCGTGGGCTCGGGGAGCACCTCGCCACCGTGCTCGCTCACCGCGGCGGCGGTCATGCCGAGCTTGCGCAGGGTCGGCGTCACGGCGTCGAGCTCCTCCTGCGCGGAGCGTCCCTTCATCGCGACGAGCTGCCCGCCATCGTCGAGCAGCGGGAAGCACCAGCGGGCCAGCTTGTCGAGCCGGGCCACCGCGCGCGCGGTGACGAAGGGGGCGCTGAGCACCCCGTGCATCTCCTCGGCCCGCGCACGGTGGACCGTGACGTTCTCCAGAGCTAGATCGCTGACGACAGCGTCGAGCCACTCGGTGCGCCGCATCATCGGCTCGACGAGATGGATCTCGAGATCGGGACGGGCGATCGCCGTCGCGACGCCGGGCAGACCAGCACCGCTGCCGACGTCGACGACCCGGGCCCCGCTGGGGAAGGCGTCCTCGATCACCGCGCAGTTGAGGATGTGCCGCTCCCACAGGATCGGCACCTCGCGCGGACCGATGAGCCCGTGGCTCACCCCGGTGTCGGCGAGGATGTCGGCGAAGGCCGTGGCGCGCGGAAGGCGCTCACCGAAGAACCGGTGAGCGCCTTCCGTGGCCTCAGGGGCGTGGTCCACGAGCAGCTCAGGCGTCGGCGTCGGCCGACGCGTCCTGCTCGTCGTCGGCCTCGGCCTGGGTGCCGGCCTCGGGGATGACGACGACGTAGCGTCGCGGCTCGGTGCCCGAGGACTCCGAGCTCAGGCCGGAGGCGAGGACCTCGTCGTGGACGACCTTGCGCTCGAAGGCCGACATCGGCTCGAGCGAGATCTCCTCGCCGGACTCGCGCGAGCGGCGCACGGCGTCACGGGCGATCTCGACGAGCTCGGCGCGACGGCCGGCGCGGTGACCGGCGATGTCGAGCATGAGCCGGCTGCGCTCACCGGTGGCCGACTGCACGGCGAGGCGCGTCAGCTCCTGGAGCGAGTCGAGGACCTTGCCGTCGCTGCCGATGAGGCGACGCGGCACGCGGCCGTCCTCGGAGTCGACGATGGCCACCGCGGCCCGGTCGCCGTCGATGTCGAGGTCGATGTCGCCGTCGAGGTCGCAGATGTCGAGCAGCGTCTCGAGGAAGTCGGCGGCGACCTCCCCTTCGCGCACCAGTGCGGACTGACGCGTGCCCGCAGGCGCCTGGGTCGAGGCCTCCTCGGGCGTCGCCTCGGTGCTCGTCTCGGGGGTCGTGGTCTCGGTCATGGGTGGTGCTCCTGTCGCAGGCAAGTCGGGCGCAGCGCCCGGGGGACGAAGGGGGATCAGCTGTCGTTGCGTGGGTTCTTCGTGGCGGTCGCCGTCGACGACGAGCCGGGGGGCGGGCCGGGCTTCTTCTTCGTCCCGTCCTTCTTCGAGCGCTTCTTGCTCTTGGGCTGCACCCGCTGCCCGGAGATGACGCCCTTCTCGCGGAGCTCCTCGGCCATCTCGGCGTCGTGCTCCCGCTCGCGCTCCTCCTCGGGGGTGTCCAGCGGCTTGCCGGCCTTGCGCCGACGCTCGTGCATCGCCTTCTCGGCGGCCGAACCCGGCGCGGGCATGCGGCGGATGACGTAGAACTGCTGGAGCATCGTCCACAGGTTCGTCGTGAACCAGTAGATGAGGACACCGATCGGGAAGTTGATGCCGGAGACGGCGAAGATGATCGGGAAGAGGTAGAGCATGATCTTCTGCTGCTGGGCGAAGGGGCCCTCGAGCGCAGCGGTCGGCATGTTCTTGCGCATCAGCTGGTGCTGGGTGGTGAAGGTCGTCGCCGACATGAGGATGATGAGCACGACGGTGACGATCTGGACGTTGAGCGTGTTCGCGCCCAGGAAGATGTCGGAGAGCTGGGCCCCGAAGATCGTCGACTTCTCGGCCTCGGCAGCCAGGGCCTTGGTCAGCGGTCCGATGGGCTGACGCTCGCCGCTGGCGATCTCGTCGAGGCCGTTGAGGACGCGGAAGAGGCCGAAGAAGAAGGGCGATTGCACGAGGATCGGCAAGCATGACGCGAGCGGGTTGGTGCCTGTCTCCCGGTAGAGAGACATCATCTCCTGCTGCATCTTCTGCTGGGACTCAGGGTCCTTCTTGCCCTTGTACTTCTTCTGGATCTTCTGCATCTCGGGCTGGATGAGCTGCATCTTGCGCGAGGCGTGGATCTGCTTGACGAAGAGCGGGATGAGCGCCGCACGCATGACGAGCACGAGACCGACGATGGACAGCGTCCACGTCCAGCCGTTGTCGCTCGGCAGACCGATGACGACGAGCAGCTTGTGCCACAGGACGATGATCCAGGCGACCAGCCACTCGAAGGGATACATGATGTCGCTGAAGCTCACGGGGAGGTGATCCTTCGCTGTCGGGGTGCGCCGAGGCGGCGCCGGGAGGTCTGGAGATCGGCCTCGCTGAGGGCCGGGGTGTCGTCACCCAGCCGCGGCCGGGTCAGCTCGGGCGAGCCGCGCTGGGCCCACGTGTCGGGCACGAAGTCGACACCTCCGTGCGACCACGGGTGGCAGCGTCCGATCCGGTGCACCGCGAGGTACCCACCACGCACCGGCCCGAAGCGGCGCAGCGCGGTGACGGCGTACGCCGAGCACGTCGGGTAGTACCGGCACCGGGCCGGCAGGAGCGGGGAGAGGTAGCGCTGGTAGCCCCGGACGAGCAGGACGAAGGGGGCCGCAGCCCGGCTCCCGCTCATGGCGTGGGCTCCGCGGGCGAGGGCTCGGTCACGCCCAAGGAGGCCAGGGCCGAGCCGAGGGTGCGGCCGATCTGCGCGGAGGTGGCGCTCGCGGAGGCGGGGTTGGCCCGCAGCACGAGGTCGGTCCCGCTCGGCACGGCCGGCAGGAGGGGCGCCACCTGGGCGCGCAGCCGACGCTTGACCCGGTTGCGCACGACCGCGTTGCCCACGGCCTTGGACACGACGACACCGACGCGCGGTGGCAGTGCCGACCGCGCGTCGGTGTGACGGGCGTGGACCACGAGCAGCCGCGAGCCCTGGCGTCGAGCGCCGGAGCCACGGACCGTCGCCGTGAACTCCCCGCGCTCCGTCAGCCGGTGCTGCGCGGGCAACACGGGAGGGTCTGCTCAGGCGGAGAGCTTGGCGCGCCCCTTGGCGCGGCGGTTGGCCAGGATGGCGCGGCCGGCGCGGGTGCGCATGCGCAGACGGAAGCCGTGCGTCTTGGCGCGGCGACGGTTGTTCGGCTGGAAGGTGCGCTTGCTCATCGCGGTACTCCATGTGTCGTCGGACGATCGGGCACGTCCGGGTGGGGTTCGTGGATCAGCCGCGATCGGAGGCCCACGTGGCTCGTCCGCGAGGGACGCGCGATCATGGGCATGCGAAAGCGGCCGATCAGGCCGTCTGCCAGGTTACGGCAGCCCGCTCGACCCGGTCAAACCACGCGAGGGAGCACGCGCGGGAGCGACAAACACCCCAGGGTGCCAGCACCGGCTTCGGCCGCACCCGCGACACGCCGACGACATCTCGCAGTTGTGCCGACCGGCTTGCCGGGGGGACGTCGAGTTGTTAGCGTCGGCCCTCATCCCCCTCGGTACCCACAGCCTGTGGACAAGCGTGTGGACACCGGTCTGCCGTGGACGCGAGGATGACGACGACATGTCCGTCGCCCCCGCGGCGAGACCGGCCGGACCGACCGAGGTGGTAGAGCGTGGCTGACGCCGACATGGACTTCGCACAGGTCTGGCGCTCCACCCTCGACTCCCTCGACGCCGACGGCGTGCCCGTGGGTCGCCGCGCCTTCCTCACCCACGCCCAGCTCGTCGGTCTCCTCGACAGCACCGCCCTCATCGCCGTGCCCGACGACTTCAGCAAGGAGTTCGTCGAGCAGCGCCTGCGGATGCAGCTGACCCAGGCCCTGTCGGCCCAGCTGGGGCAGGAGGTGCGGATCGCGGTGACCGTCGACCCGGACCTGCACCAGGACGGCGAGGACCACCTGCCCGAGTCCTCTGCCGACGGGTCGCCGCGCGACGAGGCGGACGTCCTCCCCCTTCGCCAGGGTCTGGCCACGCAGGACCCGCTGCCGGTCGGCGACCCGATGACGACGCGCGAGACGGCGGCCGCCAACGCGGGCCGCGCCGGGCGCGGGACGACCCAGCCCGAGAGCGTCGAGCTGACCCGGCTCAACCCGAAGTACCTCTTCGACACCTTCGTCATCGGATCGAGCAACCGCTTCGCCCACGCCGCCGCCGTCGCGGTCGCCGAGGCGCCGGCCAAGGCGTACAACCCGCTCTTCATCTACGGCGAGTCCGGGCTGGGCAAGACCCACCTGCTCCACGCGATCGGTCACTACGCGCGCAACCTCTACCCGCACGTCAAAGTGCGCTACGTGAACTCCGAGGAGTTCACCAACGACTTCATCAACAGCATCCGCGACGACAAGGCGGCCGCCTTCCAGGCCCGCTACCGCGACGTCGACGTGCTGCTCATCGACGACATCCAGTTCTTGTCGGGGAAGATGCAGACGCAGGAGGAGTTCTTCCACACCTTCAACACGCTGCACAACGCCAACAAGCAGGTCGTCATCACCAGCGACGTCAAGCCCAAGCTGCTCCAGGGCTTCGAGGAGCGCATGCGCAGCCGCTTCGAGTGGGGGCTGCTCACCGACGTCCAGCCGCCCGACCTCGAGACGCGGATCGCGATCCTGCGCAAGAAGGCCATCCAGGAGCGCCTGTCGGTGCCCGACGAGGTCCTCGAGTTCATCGCCAGCCGGATCTCGACGAACATCCGCGAGCTCGAGGGCGCGCTCATCCGCGTCACCGCCTTCGCCAGCCTCAACCGGCAGCCGGTCGACCTCGGCCTGGCCCAGATCGTGCTCAAGGACCTCATCCCCCACGAGGCGCCCAACGAGATCGATGCCGCGACGATCATGGCGCAGACCGCGGCCTACTTCGGCCTGACGATCGAGGACCTCCAGGGCGCCTCGCGCAGCCGCGTGCTCGTGACCGCCCGGCAGATCGCGATGTACCTGTGCCGCGAGCTGACCGACGCCTCGCTGCCCCAGATCGGCAAGCTCTTCGGCGGGCGTGACCACACGACGGTCATGCACGCGAACCGCAAGATCGGCGAGCTCATGGCCGAGCGGCGCGCGATCTACAACCAGGTCACCGAGCTGACCAACCGCATCAAGCAGCAGGCGAACAGCTAGTCCGCCGTGCCGGCGCCGCCGCGAGACCCGACGACGGGTCGCGGCCGTCCGGGCGACCCTGTCCACAGCAGTTGTCCACACCTGTGTGAAGAGTGCCCCTCCTCTGCCGTCCCCACCGTAGGCGACCGGGTCGAGGCACGTTGTCCCCCGAGTTGTCCACAGATCCACAGGCTGTGGACAACTCTGTGCACCCAGTGATCGCGGCGCGGACACGGGCAACACGCCCGGTCCCGTCCACAACCTCCCCACGAGCCGCAATTGTCCACACACCTGTGGACAGCGGTCACCACGGTCACGCACCCCGGACACCACGAGATCGGTGCACATCCCTGCGGACGAGCCTGTGGACAGATGTGGACGGACCGGGAGGGCATGAGGACGCCCGTTCGTCGTCCACATCCCCCACCCGGTCGTGCACAGCTGCGTCGACAGGTCGTCCACACCCCACCGCGGACGCAGATCGGCCCCACGAGCGGGCTGCAGGCCCCTCGCAGCGGGTTGTCCCCACTGTCCACACGACCTATGACAACGATGAGTCCTCTCCACCTCATCTCCCGTCCCCACGCATGGCGGACCGACCTGCTGTGGATCTAGGGTTGGGCTCCCGTGCGGTGATCATGCGAGCCGAGACGGGTGACACACTTGTCATCGCACACGCGCGGAGGCTCCGCGCGGGAAATGGGTAGGTACTCGTGAAGTTCCGCGTCGAGCGTGACGTCCTCGCCGAGGCGGTCACCTGGGTTGCTCGTGGTCTGCCGGCCCGCCCGCCGGTCCCCGTCCTCGCCGGTGTCCTCGTCTCCGCCGACGAAGGGGGGACGGTCACCCTCTCGGCCTTCGACTACGAGGTCTCCGCCCGGATCACCGTCGCCGCCGACGTCGAGGAGTCCGGCACCGTCCTCGTCCTCGGCCGACTGCTCGCGGACATCTCTCGCAACCTCCCGGGCCGTCCCGTCGACGTCTCCACCGAGGGCACGAAGGTCCAGGTGACGTGCGGCAGCTCGCGCTTCGCCCTCCTGCAGATGCCGGCCGACGAGTACCCCACGCTGCCCACCGCGCCCGAGGGCTCGGGCTCGATCGACGGCAGCGTCTTCACCCAGGCCGTCGCCCAGGTCTCCATCGCCGCCGACCGCGGCGACTCGCTGCCGATCCTCACCGGTGTGCGCGTCGAGGTCGACCGCGACCGGATGACCCTGCTCGCCACCGACCGCTACCGCCTCGCGATGCGCGAGATCACGTGGTCGCCGCGGACCTCTGACGCCAGCCACGTCGCCCTCATCCCGGCACGGACCCTCTCCGAGACCGCCCGCTCGCTCGGTGCCGTCGGCACGATCGACGTCGCCCTCGGCAGCGCGGCAGGCGGTGACGGGCTCGTCGGCTTCGAGGCCGGGCAGCGCCGCACGACCTCCCGTCTGCTAGACGGCGAGTACCCGAAGGTCGCCAAGATCTTCCCGACGAGCAGCGAGACCGAGGCCGTCATCGCGACCGCGGATCTCATCGAGGCGGTCAAGCGCGTCGCCCTCGTCGCCGAGCGCACGACCCCGGTGCGCCTGCGCTTCTCCGAGGGCCAGCTGGCCATCGAGGCCGGCACCGGCGAGGACGCCCAGGCCTCCGAGGCGCTCGAGGCGAGCGTCACCGGCCCGGACATCGCCGTGGCCTTCAACCCCGGCTACCTCCTCGACGGGCTCGGGGTGCTCGGCACCGAGTGGACCCGGATGTCCTTCACCGGCGCGCTCAAGGCCGCGATGATCACGGGTCAGACAAGCCAGGACGGCGAGCTCGACACGACCTACCGCTACGTCCTGCAGCCCGTGCGACTCGCCGGCTGAACCCCCTTCGCCCGGCCCGCCGCGCGCGGGCGGGGCACCCCGCACCCCCGACCCGAACGTCGACACACCAAGGAGCACCTCATGCAGCTGGGACTCATCGGCCTGGGCAAGATGGGCGGCAACATGCGCGAGCGCATCCGCCGCGCCGGTCACGAGGTCGTCGGGTACGACCGCGACCAGTCCATCTCGGACAGCACGAGCGTCCAGGACATGATCGACCAGCTCGAGGCGCCCCGGGTCGTGTGGGTCATGGTGCCGGCCGGTGAGATCACCCGCTCCGTCGTCGCCGATCTCGCCGAGCGCCTCGACGAGGGCGACCTCGTCATCGACGGCGGCAACTCCCGCTTCAGCGACGACGCCGTGCACGCCGAGATGCTCAAGGCGCAGGGCGTCGGGTACCTCGACTGCGGGGTGTCCGGCGGCATCTGGGGTCTCGAGAACGGCTACGGCCTCATGGTCGGCGGGCTGAAGAAGCACGTCACCCGGGCGATGCCGATCTTCGACGCGCTGCGCCCCGAGGGCCCGCGCGACGAGGGCTTCGTGCACGCCGGTGCCGTCGGCGCCGGCCACTACGTGAAGATGGTCCACAACGGCATCGAGTACGGCCTCATGCACGCCTACGCCGAGGGCTACGAGCTGCTCGAGAAGAAGGACATCGTCACCGACGTGCCCGGTGCCTTCAAGGCGTGGAGCCGTGGCACCGTCGTGCGCTCCTGGCTGCTCGACCTCATGGTCAAGGCGCTCGAGGAGAACCCCACGCTCGACGACGTCTCCGACTACACCGCCGACTCGGGCGAGGGCCGGTGGACCGTCGAGGAGGCGATCGCCAACTCCGTGCCGATGCCGGTCATCTCGGCCTCGCTCTTCGCCCGCTTCGCCTCGCGCCAGGACTCGAGCCCGACGATGCAGGCCGTCGCCGCGCTGCGTGGGCAGTTCGGCGGGCACCAGGTGATGACGACCGCCGAGGGCGAGCAGCTGCGCGCCGAGGCCGCGACCGGTCCGAAGGACGCGAAGAGCACCCAGCGCAAGGCTGCGAAGAAGGAGAAGCCGACGAAGGACGCCGGCACCGCCCAGGCGAAGGGGCGCAAGGCCGCCTCGGCGGGCCCCTCCTCGGGCAGCGGCAGCACCGGCGGCTCGAAGGGCCCGACGTCGGGCACCCGCTCCACCCGCAGCTCCAGCTGAGGTGCACGTCCGGCACCTCACGGTCGGGGACTTCCGCAGCTACGCGGCGGCCGATCTCGCCCTGGAGCCGGGCATCACGACCCTCGTCGGGCTCAACGGCCAGGGCAAGACCAACCTCGTCGAGGCGATCGGGTACCTCGCGACCCTCTCGAGCCACCGGGTGAGCACCGACCAGCCGCTCGTGCGGGTCGGTGCCGAGCGGGCGATCATCCGTGCCGCGGTGGTGCGCGACGGTCGTGAGCAGGTCGTCGAGCTCGAGATCAACCCGGGCCGGGCCAACCGGGCCAAGCTCGGGCGCTCGCCGCTCCCCCGCACCCGGGACGTCCTGGGCACCGTGCGCTCCGTGCTCTTCGCCCCCGAGGACCTCGCCCTCGTCAAGGGCGACCCCGACCAGCGCCGCCGCTTCCTCGACGACCTGCTCGTCCAGCGCCAGCCGCGCTGGGCGGGGGTCCGGGGCGACTACGACAAGGTCGTGCGCCAGCGCTCGGCCCTGCTCAAGCAGGCCGGTGCCGACAAGCGCGGCCGGGGCCGTCGGGCCCGGGTGCCGGAGGGTATCGACCCGGGCGCCGCCCGTGAGGAGGCGATGCGCACCCTCGACATCTGGGACGACCGGCTCGCCACCGTCGGGGCACAGCTGCTCTACGCCCGGCTGCGCCTGCTCACCGACCTCGTCCCCCACCTCACCCAGACCTACGGCGAGGTGAGCGCCAGCGTCAGCGAGGCGACCGCCCGCTACCGCTCCTCGATCCCCGGCCCGGTCGGCGAGGCGCTCGCCGAGGGCTTCGAGAGCGCGCAGGACGTGCCGCCGGTCGAGCGGCTGCGCGAGGAGCTGCTCGAGGGGATGGCCCAGGTCCGTGACCAGGAGCTCGACCGCGGCGTGAGCCTCGTCGGGCCGCACCGCGACGACATCACCCTGGCGCTGGGCGAGATGCCGGCGAAGGGGTACGCCAGCCACGGCGAGTCGTGGTCCTTCGCACTCGGGCTGCGCCTCGCCGCCTACCGCCTGCTCCAGCACGACCTCGACGACGACCCCGTCCTCGTCCTCGACGACGTCTTCGCCGAGCTCGACTCGGGCCGCCGGACCCGCCTCGCGGGTCTCGTTGCCGGCTCCGAGCAGGTGCTCATCACCGCCGCCGTGGGGGCCGACGTGCCGGAGGAGCTCAGCGGTGCCCGCTTCGCGGTGACGAAGGGCGAGGTCAGCCCGGCATGAGCGGGTCGAGCGAGGAGCCCGGGACCGGGATGGACGGAGGGTCCGGCGCCGATCACGACGACGCCGCGCTGCACGAGGGTGGCGCGCAGGACGAGGCGCTCGACGAGGTCGAGGACGCCGCGGCGACGGCCCTGTCGCGGGCCCGGGCGGTCGCCGCGGGCCGGGGGCTGCGCCCGGGGATGAAGCCGCGCCGGCGCCGGGTGCGCCGCGGCATGGAGCCCGAGGGGTCGGCGATCCCCACCGGGCGCGACCCCGAGCTGCTCGGCGACCAGATCGAGCGGATGATCGCCGACCGCGGGTGGCGCACCGACGTCGCGGCCGGGTCGGTGATGTCGCGCTGGCCGGATCTCGTCGGGTCGCAGGTCGCCGAGCACAGCGCGCCGGTGTCCTTCGAGGACGGCGTGCTCACGGTGCGCGCCGACTCGACGGCGTGGGCCACCCAGCTGCGGTTGCTCACCTCGAGCATCCTCGGCCGGCTCGCCGAGGAGGTCGGCCCCGAGACGGTGGTCGAGCTGCGGGTGGTCGGGCCGAGCGCACCGTCGTGGAAGAAGGGCCCGCGCCGCGCCCCGGGCATGCGCGGCCCGCGCGACACCTACGGCTGAGCCGGGCGAGCCGCCGGTCGCCGCCCACGGAGGCGGTCCTGGCCCGACGTTCCGCACGCGCGAACGCGCGTGGAGGCTCCCCCCTTCGCCCGGGCACTCTCACGGGGAGAGCGGCGCTGGTGCCGCCGTCGACCGACCGCGAAGGAGCGCCGGTGCCCCACGTGTCCATCCCCGCGCTGGACGAGGTCGTGTACCTCGAGCCGGATGAGACGGTGCTGTCCGGCCTGTACAAGGCCGGGTACGCCTACACCGTGGGGTGCAAGCGCGGGGGCTGCGGCATCTGCAAGCTCGACGTCCTCGAGGGCGACTTCACCTACAACCGGCCGGTCGCCGACTCCGTCGTGAGCGCGGACGAGCGCACCGACGGGACCTGCCTGAGCTGCCGAGCCGTCCCGGACTCGGACATCACCATCCAGATGCGCACGAGCGAGCTGCGCCTGGTCAACCCGATCCTCCGCCAGATCAACGCCAAGGCGCGCGAGCGCGCCCAGGCGCTGGCGGCCGGCACCGAGAAGGAGTAACCCATGGGAATCATGCGTCTGGGGTACGCGCACGTGCGCGTCACCGACATGGCCGAGGCCAAGGACCACTACGCGAGCACGCTCGGCCTGTACGAGACCCACTCGGACACGGCCGCCGACGGTGCCAAGCGCACCTTCTACAAGGGCTGGGACGAGTGGGACCACCACTCCCTCGTCCTCGAGGAGGGTGGCGTCGGCGTCGTCAAGTACGGCTGGAAGGTCGAGCACGAGTCCGACATCGACGACATCGAGTCCAAGGCGAAGGCCTTCGGCCTGACCGTCGAGCGGATGGCGAAGGGGGAGAACCCCGAGATCGGCGACGGCATCCGCTTCACCACCCCGAGCGAGCACGTCTTCGAGGTCTACCACCAGGCCACGGCGTACGGCACCGAGGTCGGCTCGCACAACCCCGACGCCTTCCCCCGTCACCTCGTCGGTATCGGCGCCCCCGCGCTCGACCACTCGCTCATCACGACCGAGGACCCGAAGCTCATGGAGCGCATGCTCAAGGACGTCTTCGGCTTCTACGCGACCGAGCGGGTGCAGACCAGCCTCGACGAGGACCACGACCTCGTCGGCACGTGGATGACGTCGAACAACCAGATCCACCAGCTGGCGGTCATCGGCGGACCGCAGGGCAAGCTGCACCACTTCGCCTTCCGCCTCGACAGCTGGAACGACGTCGGCCGTGCGGCGGACCTCATGACGATGGACGACGTGCCGATCGACGTCACCCCGACCCGCCACGGGATCACCCGCGGCCAGACGGTCTACTTCTTCGACCCGTCGGGCAACCGCAACGAGGTCTTCTCCGGCGGCTACCTCGCCTTCCCGGACCGCCCGACGACGGTGTGGACGGTCGACCAGATCGGCAGGGGGATCTTCTACCACTCCCGCGAGCTCAACGAGCGCTTCACCACCGTCCTGACGTGAGCGGGGCGCACGACGCGCACACCCGGACGTCGGCGACGCTCACGCTCGCCGGCGCCCGGGCCGCGGTCGACGCCGCGCTGACGCAGGCCGCCGCGATCGGGGCGTCGATGAACGTCGCGGTCGTCGACCCCGGCGGCGCCCTGCTCGCCTTCGCCCGGATGGACGGGGCCTTCGCCGGATCCGGCGACATCGCGAGGGACAAGGCGCGCACCGTCGTCTGCTTCGGCGGGGCCCCGACCGACGAGCTGTACGCGGCGATCGAGGGCGAGCCCGCGGTCCGCGACGGCATCGCCGGTCGTGAGGGCGTCGCGGCCTTCGGCGGCGGCGTCCCGGTGGTCGTCGACGGCGAGCTCGTCGGCGCCGTCGGTGCCTCGGGCGGGAGCGCAGCGCAGGACAAGCAGGTCGCCCAGGCCGGCGCCGACGCCGTGCGCTGACCCCCTTCGCCCCCGCGCTACGGCGCAGGACTGGTCGCGATCACGACCAGTACTGCGTGGTAGCCCGCGGCAGAGCGGGGGGCGTCGCGACCCAGGACGTACGAAGGGGGACCCACCAGGTGGTGGGTCCCCTTCGGCATGCCCGGGGTGGGCTGCGTGAAGGGGTGGGGCGGGCGAAGGGGTGAAGGGGTCAGGCGGCGCGGGCGGCGGTCTGGCTCGGCAGCTCGCCGAAGCGGCGCTTGTAGTCGGCGGCGAAGCGGCCCATGTGGTGCAGGCCCCAGCGCATCGCGACATCGGTGACGGGCCCCGCGCCCGCGGCGAGGTCGACCCGCACCCGGTCGAGGCGCAGGTCGTGCAGGTAGGCCAGCGGCGAGGTCCCGACGTGCTCTCGGAAGGCCTGCTGCAGCCGGCGTACGCTGCAGCCGGCGATCTCGGACAGGTCCGCGGGGGACCACGGCCGCGCGGGGTCGGCCTCCATCGCCTCGACGGCGCGGTGCACCGGGCGCGGCCGGGTGCTCGTCAGCGAGTCCTCGGGCACCGCCGCGAGGAGCAGCCCGGTGACGAGCATGCTCGAGACCGACTCGGCGACGCGGGGGTCGCGGTAGAGGACGCCGCCGCAGTCGCGCGCGTTGCGCAGGGTCGTGCGGGCCATCGCCACCCAGGCGCGCCCCTCCGGCCCGCTGAGGTCCACGACCCGGGGCAGGACGAGGCCCTTGCGGGCGAGCACCCGCTCGCTCTCTCGGGCGAGGTAGTCCTCGTCGACGCGGAGCCCGAGCACGTCGCTGTCGGGGGTCCACGCCGGCAACCGGGCCGGGGTGTCCGCGGGGAAGATCGCGGCCTGGCCGGGCTCGGTCGTCACCGACGTGCCGCCGAGGACGGACTCCATCGAGCCGCGCAGCTGGAGGTTGATCGCGACGGCACCGGCGTGGTCGGTCGAGATGTCGACGGTCGCGCCGAAGCGGATGTGCGCGACGCGGACGAGGGAGAGGTCGACGACCTCGAGCTCGGAGCGGGCGGCAGAGCCCTCGGAGCGCGGCCGCAGGGCATGCGGGAAGTATGCGTCGGCGACCGCGTCGTGCACGCCCTCCCAGTCGGAGAAGGTGGGCGTGCTCTCATGGAGGTGCCGCATCGCACCTCACCTCCTTCGTCTCGTGAGTATGCGCACCCGGGGGGCCGTCGGGAAGCCGCCGACGAGAAGCGTTCCGCAGCGCGGAACGCCGTGGACCCCCCTTCGCCGGGCCCAGATCCCCGGCGCGAAGGGGGCGGCGAGCCCACCCGAGAGGGTGGGTGCGCTCCCCGGATAGCCGCTGCGCTCAGCGGATCGTGCCCGCGCCGACGCGCTCATAACGTCCCTCCCACGCCGTGCAACGACGCCGGCGACGTGCCCTCCCCTCGCCGGGAGCCACGCAACGCAACGGACCGAGGAGTCAGCACGATGACCCCCTTCATGCTCCGAGTGGCAGACGTGGTCGGTGTGGACGCCGACGACCAGCCCGACGTGGGCGCGATCGCGCCGATGCCGACCACCCGCATCAGCCAGCGGATCTCCACGGGCACCGGCGCCGACCGGCACGTCGCCATCCGCTCCCTCGCCGAGCAGCTGCTGTGCGAGGCCAACGCGGTGCTCGGCCCGCAGCGCCACCACCTCTCCCTCGTCGACGAGACGCTGCCCAGCGAGCTCGCCTTCGAGGTGCGCATGGACGAGCGGGCCGCCCGCATCTCCACCACCTTCGAGGACGGCATCGCCTACGGGCGCCTCGTCGGCCAGGGCTTCGACAGCGAGCTCCCCCAGGAGCTCGACAGCGCGGATGCCCTGCCCGACCTGCTCGTCCGACTCATCGTCGAGGCAGGGGCGCAGCGCCCCGTCGCCTCCTGACCCACGCCCACCCAGGAGGACACCGTGCAGTACGAGCTGAAGACGCAGGTCATCGAGACCCAGCGCCACACCTTCGACCACATCGCCGCGATCTTCGGCGACCGGCCGGCCACCCGGTACCAGGAGGGCTCGGTCGACATCCAGCCCAAGGAGAACTTCCACTACGCCCCGATGTGGGCGCCGCAGGCCCAGCTGTACGGCGACGACTTCAGCGCCTTCGTCCTCAGCGACCCCAACGCCTTCCTCGACCCGCGGCAGTACTACTACGCGCCGTACGTCGCCAACCGCGCCGAGGCCTACGACAGCTTCAAGACCTCGCTGGACTACATCGAGGACCGCGACCTGCTCGGCCGGCTGCCCCAGGACTGGAAGGACGTCGTCTCCGAGGTCGTCATCCCGATGCGCCACTACGAGAGCGGCGCGCAGCTGATCCTCACGGCGGCGGCCCGCTTCAGCAACGGCTCGGCCCTGGCCCAGTGCCTCAGCTACGCCGGCTTCGACCGCACCGGCAACGCCCAGGTCATCTCCCGGATCGGCATCGCACTGGGCGGCGGCACGGCCGACCAGCTCGCGACGGCGAAGACGACGTGGCTCGAGGACGACGCGCTGCAGCCGCTGCGCGAGCACATGGAGAAGACGATCTGCGTCGACGACTGGGGTGTCGGGCTCGTCACCCTCTACGTCCTCGACGAGATGCTCTACGACCTGCTCTACGTGCACCTCGAGGACAAGGCCGTCACCGGCGGGGCCCCGGCGTACTCGCTCGCGATGCAGCACCTCGCCGGCTGGCTGGCCGAGCAGCGCACGTGGATCGAGAAGCTCTTCGCCACGTGGCGCGAGGACCCGCAGACCGGTGAGAAGAACACCGAGCTGCTCGCCTCGACCGTCGAGGAGGCCCTCGCGAAGGCCGAGATCGCCCTTCGCCCGGTCGCCGAGAAGATCGACCGCCTGCTCGACGCCGGCGCCGGCGAGGCTCTCGACGCCAAGGCCGAGCAGCTGCGCGCCGCCCACGTCGTCCCCACGACCGCCTGAGGAGGCACCCCATGAGCGAGACCACCCAGACGCGCAAGGTCGGCGTCGACATCCAGGAGTCGGAGAACAACCGCGGGGTCATCGAGGCGATCGAGGCCGACAACCCCGAGGCCGAGCTCACCCACTCGCCCGGCCTCGTGCGCATCGCCGCCCCCGGCCGCCTCGTCATCCAGCAGGCCACGGTCGAGGAGAAGCTCGGCCGCCCGTGGGAGACCCACGAGTTCCAGATGGCCATCGTCAGCTACTTCGGACACATCCAGGAATGGGATGACGACGAGATCGTCATCGCCTGGGACCACTGAGAGGACCGATCACCATGACCATCGCACCGAAGAAGACCCGCAAGCTCTCGATGAAGTCCCGCTACCAGGCGCTCACCCGTGACCTGGACTGGGAGCCGAGCTACGTCGAGAAGGACGAGATGTTCCCCTACCTCGAGTTCGAGGGGATCAAGATCCACGACTGGGCGGCCTGGGAGGACCCCTTCCGCCTGACGATCGACGCGTACTGCAAGTACCAGGCCGAGAAGGACAAGCGCCTCTACGCCGTCCTCGACGGCTTCGCCCAGGGGCAGGGCCACCTCTCCCTCACCGACGCGAACTACCTCAACGCGATGAAGCTCTTCATCCAGGGGGTCGCGCCGCTGGAGTACGCGGCCCACCGCCACTTCTCCTTCCTCGCGCGTCACCTCGCCGGTCCCGGGCCGCGCTTCGCGGCCATGTGCCAGTCGATCGACGAGATGCGTCACTTCCAGACCGAGACGCACACGCTGAGCAACTACAACAAGTACTACGGCGGCTTCCACAACTACGTACAGATGCACGACCGCGTCTGGTACCTCTCCGTCCCGAAGTCCTTCTTCGACGACGCCCTCACCGCCGGCCCCTTCGAGTTCCTCATCGCCGTCGGCTTCTCCTTCGAGTACCTGCTGACCAACCTGCTCTTCGTGCCCTTCATGTCGGGGGCGTCCTTCAACGGCGACCTGCCGACGATGACCTTCGGCTTCTCGGCGCAGTCCGACGAGTCGCGGCACATGACGCTCGGCCTCGAGGCGATCAAGTTCATCCTCGAGCAGGACGAGGACAACGTCCCGATCGTCCAGGCGTGGGTCGACAAGTGGTTCTGGCGGGGCTACCGCGTCACGGCGCTCATCGCCCAGATGCTCGACTACATGCTCCCGCGCAAGGTCATGAGCTGGAAGGAGAGCTTCGAGCTCTACTTCGAGGAGCAGATGCTGGGCGGTCTCTTCAAGGACCTCGAGTTCTACGGGATCCGCCCGCCGAAGCACGTCGACGACGCGATCGCCGAGAAGGACATCCTCAGCCACGAGGTCTACTGGACGCTCTACCAGTTCGCCTTCGCCGCGTCCTTCACGACGACCGTCCCCGACGACGAGCACCTGCAGTGGCTCTCCGACAACTACGGCGAGGCCTTCACCAAGGACTTCCTCCCGCTGTGGGAGAAGGAGAAGAAGATCGTCGCCGAGGGCGGGCGCACCTTCTACCGCGGGCTGCCCCAGCTGTGCCAGGTCTGCCAGGTGCCGATGCTCTTCCGCGCCACCGACGGCTCGGACGAGATCGTCCAGCGCGAGTCCGAGCACGAGGGCGAGCTGTACAACACCTGCTCCGACGGCTGCCAGTGGATCTTCGAGCGCGAGCCCGAGAAGTACGTCCAGGCCTGGCTGCCCGTGCACCAGATCTTCCAGGGCGCGTGCGGCGGTCCGAGCGTGCCCGAGGTCCTCGACTGGTACGGCCTGCAGGAGGGCGACGGCGGCGAGTACATCGGCTCCGTCGACCACCAGAACTGGGAGAAGTGGCACGGCCGCGGCACCGCCGCCGACGACGGCACCGCCGCCGACGCCACAGCTGCCGCCAACGACGACGCGGCCGCCGTGGCCGCCGAGGGGAGGAGCTGAGATGGCTCTGAAGACGATCGGTGCGTACGACTTCCCGTCGCGCTCGCGCCAGGAGCTCTACGGCGAGGACCAGATGGTCCACGTGTGGTGGCGCGACAACCCGTGGCTGTGCTCCGCGGTGACGCAGCGGGCCCCGCGCTCGATGACCTTCGGCGACTTCTGGTCGCAGCTCATCGTGCCGTGGGCGGGCACCGACCCGGAGCTCGCCGAGGGCAAGGACTGGAGCGACTTCGAGTGGACCCTCGGGGGCGAGCCCTTCGCCCCCGACCCGCAGAAGTCGCTCGCCGACCTCGGCATCGCCCACAAGGCCACGCTGTCCATGCGGGGCGCGGCCGCCTGAGCGCGGCCGCCCCGGCGGTACCCACGAAGAGCGAGGACTGTCATGACGCGGTACACCATCACCGTCGAGCCGCTCGGTCGCGAGATCGAGTGCGACGAGGACCAGACCATC
The DNA here is from genome assembly GCF_003721155.3 of Janibacter melonis. Lineage (NCBI taxonomy): Bacteria > Bacillati > Actinomycetota > Actinomycetes > Micrococcales > Intrasporangiaceae > Janibacter > Janibacter melonis. Next base: position 2,469,052 of record NZ_CP044548.2, read on the forward strand.
CTCGAGGCCTGCCTGCGCAACGGCGTGTGGCTGCCTCACTCCTGTACGCACGGCACCTGTGCCACGTGCAAGAGCGAGTGGCTCGACGGTGAGGTGGACCACGGCCAGGCCAGCTCCTTCGCGCTCATGGACTTCGAGCGCGAGGAGAAGCTGCTCACCTGCTGCGCCAAGCCTCGCTCCGACGTGACGATCGAGGCCGACCTCGACGTCGACGAGGACCTCGAGGTCTTCCCCGTCGACGACTACACGGGCACGGTCACCGTGCTCGAGGACATCGCGACCGACACCCGACGGCTCGTCGTCGAGCTCGACCGCGAGATGGGCTTCAACGCCGGGCAGTACATGAAGCTGCTCGTCCCCGCGTGCGCGGACGGCCCCGAGGTCGACCGTACGTACTCGATGGCCAACCCGCCCACGCAGACGAGGACCCTCGAGTTCCACATCCGCAAGGTCGAGGGCGGGCGCGGGTCCGACGGCTGGGTCTTCAAGGACCTTGCCGTGGGCCATCAGATCCGCCTCTCCGGGCCGTACGGGCGCTTCGTGCTCAAGACCGGCGACGACCGTCACGGGATCATGGTCGGCGGCGGCACGGGCCTGGCCCCGATGAAGTCGATGGTGCGCCACGCCCTGGAGAACGGCGAGTACGAGGGCGAGCTGACCCTCTACGCCGGCGGGCGCTCGCGCGCCTGGCTCTACGACGTCGACGTCTTCCGGGCGCTCGAGGAGGAGCACGAGGGCTTCACCTTCCGCCCGTGCCTGTCCGACGAGACCCCGGAGGAGGTCGCCGCCTCGGGGGACGACCCCGACCGCTACGGATACGGGCTGGTGACCGACGTCATCGCCGCCGATCACGACAAGCTCTCCGGCTGCGCCGGCTACCTGTGCGGCCCGCCGCTCATGGTCGAGTCGGCGCTCAAGGTCCTCATGTCCAAGCGGCTCTTCCCCCGCGACATCTACCGCGAGGACTTCTTCAACGAGGCCGACAAGGTCGACGGCGGTCTCAAGTCCCCCCTGATCAAGAGGTGATCCGAGCAGTGACGAGCACGACGACCCCGACTGCCGCCCCGACGAACCCCGAGATCGGTCGGTCCGTCCAGACCGGGCAGCTACGCACGAACTACCACGACAGCGGTCCCCCGTCGGGGGGCGAAGGGGGGACCGTCCTCCTCCTTCACGGGTCCGGACCGGGGGTGAGCGCCTTCGCGAACTGGCGCCTGCAGATCCCCGCGCTCGGCGCGCGGCACCGCGTCATCGCGCCCGATCTCGCCGGCTTCGGCTTCACCGACGTGCCGGAGGGGCAGGAGTACAGCCGCGAGGTGTGGCTGCGCCAGGTCGTCGACCTCCTCGACGCCCTCGAGGTCGACCGGGTCGACGTCGTCGGCAACTCCTTCGGCGGGTCGATGGCGCTCGCGCTCGCGATCCACCACCCGGAGCGGGTGCGCTCCGTCATCCTCATGGGCAGCGTCGGGGTCCCCTTCGCCATCACCGAGGGGCTCGACGCGGTGTGGGGCTACGAGCCCGACGTCGAGACGATGGGCCGCCTCATGCGGGAGACCTTCGCGTACGACAGCTCGCTCATCACCGACGAGCTCGTCGCGAGCCGGTACGCCGCCTCGACGCGCAGCGAGACGATGGAGGCCTTCTCCTCGATGTTCCCCGCCCCCCGCCAGCGGTGGGTCGACGCGATGGCCCACCCGGAGGGCTCGATCCGTGGGATCGAGGCCCCGGTGCTGCTCGTCCACGGGCGTGACGACAAGGTCATCCCGCTGTCGACCTCGCTGACGATGCTCGAGTGGATCGACGACGCGCGGCTGCACGTCTTCGGCCGGTGCGGGCACTGGACGCAGATCGAGCACGCCGCCGCCTTCAACGAGCTGGTCCTGGACTTCCTCGACCAGCAGCCGGGCTAGAGCCCCGAGTCGCGCAGGGTCCGGCTGAGGGTGAAGGCCGCGGTGCGCACGGCGATGCCCAGATGAGCCGGGTCGATCGAGCGGGTCGGCCCGGTCACCGACAGGCCCGCGCGGATCTTGCGGTCGGAGCCGAAGACCGGCGCTGCCACGCACGAGACGCCGACCGTCGACTCCTCGAGGTCGAGCGCCATGCCGACGCTGCGGATCTTGCGCAGCTCCTGGGTGAGCTGGCCCGGCGTCGTGATCGTGCGGGGGGTGAAGCGCGGCAGCCCGGCCTCGACGCGGGCCCGCACGGTCGCCATCGGGGAGTACGCGAGCATCACCTTGCCCACCCCCGTCGCGTGGGCGGGCAGACGGCCGCCGAGCCGGGAGTCCAGGCCGAGGTTCGGGCCGAGGATCTTGAGGTAGACGACGTCGACGCCGTCGAGCATCGCGAGGTGCACGCGGTGGTGGGTCGCCGCCCGCAGGTCCTCCATGACGGGGTCGGCGGCGTCGCGCAGGTCGCGGTGCGCCGGCACCTGGGTGCCGAGCTCGAAGAGCTTGGGCCCCAGGCGGATGCGGTCGTCGAGGCGCTCGAGCACCTGGACCTCGACGAGCTGGGCGACGAGCCGGTGCACAGAGCTCACCGGGAGATCGGTCGCCCGGGCGACCGCCCGGACCCCCGACGCCCCCTTCGCCACGGCGTCGAGGATCGCGCTGGCACGGGCGATGACGCCGTCGTCAGCGGTGTTCCGCTCATCGGGACGCATTCCTTGATCATGCCGCAGACGCAGCGGGATCGTCGACACAACAGACCTCACGACACCGTCGTTGCCGAGGAGAGCACCATGTCAGCACAGCCCGTCGTCCAGCCCGTCGAGACCGCCTGGTGCGCGTCGACCCCGTTGCGCCGCAAGCCGTCCGACGGCGGTGGTCTGCGCTCGGTGTCGACGGCTCTCGACGTGCTCGAGTGCTTCGCCGCCGACGGCGAGCTCGGCGTCTCCGACATCGCCCGCCGGCTCGGCATCGCCAAGAGCACCGTGCACCGCGTCCTCACGACGCTCGCCGGGCGCGGCTTCATCGAGCAGGACCCCGAGACCGGCCTCTACCGTCTCGGGCTGCACCTCTACGAGCTCGGCGAGCTGACCATCGGGCGCCACGAGCTGCGCCACCGGGCGCTGCCCACCCTTCGCCAGGTGGCCACCCAGACCGGGCTCACCGTGAACTTCGGGGTCCCCGACGGCGCCGATGTCGTCTTCCTCGAGCGCATCGCGCTCGGTGCCGGCGAGCACATCCTCGGTCACGCCGGACGACGCTTCCCCGCCCACGTGACGAGCTCCGGCAAGGCGATCGCCGCCTTCAGCCTCACCGTCGACCGGGCCCGCCGCGAGGCGGGCTTCCCGCCGCGCGTGCGCGGCACCGTGCGCACCGAGCAGGACTGGGCGCACGAGCTCGCCGGGGTGCGCTCGAAGGGGTACGCCATGGCCGTCGACGAGTCCTTCGACGGGGTGGGCTCGATCGCCGTGCCCGTCCTGCGCGGCGAGCTCGCCGTCGCCTCGATCTCGGTCTTCGGGCCGAGCGAGTCCGTCGTCGCCCGCGAGGACCGCATCGTCCCCCTGCTGCGAGCCGCCGCCCGCCGGATCGGCCGCCAGACCCACTGACCCCGCCACCCCCCGGACCCCCGTCACCTCGCGAGGTGGCGGGGGTCTGCCCTGTCGTGGCCTGCTCCTCGGGCGACGGTTCTTCGCGGGTCGAGGTATCTGGGTGCGCTGGGGGTCGCGGGTTTACCTCGACCCGGGCGAAGGTGGACCCCACCCCTCCGAGATGTTGGCGCGTGCGCGGGTTGCAACCCGCGCACGCGCCAGCTGCTCGAGCAGGGGGGGGGGGGGTGGTTTCGAGGCTCTTTCGTCGCACCTCGACCAGCAAACGGCTGGGTCGGGCCTGGCGGGTCTCGCACCTCGACCAGCAGGGGCCTCGACCAGCCGCAGACGGGGGTGTCCCGCTGATCGGGACGTTTTCGTAGCCCTGGTCGGGGTGGGTGCGGGAGCCTCGTGGGGTCGCTGCGGGACGCACCCGGCGCACGTTCCACCGAAGGGAACGAGCCGACCACCGCGCCCCCGACATCCCTAGTTTTGATCGAAGTCCGCACCGTCGAAGGAGACCCATGGGCGAGCCGAGCCAGGTCCAGCAGGAGGCAGCGCAGCGCCTGCTGCGGGCCTACGAGACCCACACCCCGATCCCGCCGCTCACCGCGGACTACCCCGAGCTCACGGTCGAGGACGCCTACGGCATCCAGCTCGAGCAGGTGCGCCGCTGGACCGAGGACGGGCGCACGGTCGTCGGGCACAAGGTCGGGCTGACCTCCGCCGCGATGCAGAAGCAGCTCGGGGTCACCGAGCCCGACTTCGGCCACCTCTTCGCCGACTTCGTCTACGCCGAGCACGAGCCGATCCCCGCCGACCGCTTCCTGCAGCCGCGGGTCGAGCCGGAGATCGCCTTCGTCCTCAAGTCTCCGCTGGCCGGCCCGGGCGTCACCGTGACCCAGGCGATCGCCGCGGTCGACTACGTGCTCCCGGCCCTCGAGGTCGTCGACAGCCGCGTCGCGGACTGGAAGATCACCCTCGCCGACACCATCGCCGACAATGCGAGCTCGGGCGGCTACGTCCTCGGCTCGACGCCGACCCCCCTGCACGAGGTCGACCTGCGCCTCGTCGGCTGCGTCTTCCACCGCAACGCCCAGGTCATCGGGACCGGGGCCGGCGGCGCCGTCCTCGGCTCGCCGATCACCTCGCTCGTCTGGCTCGCCAACACCCTCGGCGCGCTCGGGACGACCCTCGAGGCGGGCGAGGTCATCCTCCCCGGCTCCGTCACCGCCATGAGCCCGGTCGCCCCGGGCGACACCTTCACCGCCACCTTCGCCGGGCTCGGCAGCGTCACGGCCCGCTTCGCCCACAGCTGAGAGACGAGACAGACATGACTGCACGCACGAAGGGGACCGCCGCGATCGTCGGCCCCGGCAACATCGGCACCGACCTGATGTTCAAGCTCATGCGCCGCTCCGAGATCATCGAGCCGCGCTACATGATCGGCGTCGACCCGGCGAGCGACGGCCTGCGCCGCGCGAAGACCCTGGGTCTCGAGGCCAGCCACGAAGGGGTCGACTGGCTCCTCGCGCAGGACGAGCTGCCCGACGTCGTCTTCGAGTGCACCTCGGCCAAGGCGCACCAGGCCAACGCCCCGCGTTACGCCGAAGCCGGCATCCTCGCCGTCGACCTCACCCCGGCCGCCGTCGGCCCCTACCTCTGCCCGCCGGTCAACCTCGACTTCAACCTCGACGCGACGAACGTCAACATGATCACCTGCGGTGGTCAGGCGACGACGCCGATCGTCGCGGCCGTCTCCTCCGTCGTCCCGGTCCCCTACGCCGAGATCGTCGCCTCGATCTCGAGCAAGTCCGCCGGCCCCGGCACCCGCGCCAACATCGACGAGTTCACCGAGACCACCTCAGAGGCCCTCGAGGTCGTCGGCGGCGCGTCGAAGGGCAAGGCGATCATCATCCTCAACCCGGTCGAGCCCCCGTTGATGATGCGCAACACCGTCTTCTGCGCCATCCCCGAGGAGGCCGCCGAGGCCGGCGAGCTCAACGACCGGGTCCGCGAGTCCATCGCCGCCATGGTCGAGCGCGTCCAGGAGTACGTCCCCGGCTACCACCTGCGTGCCGAGCCGCAGTTCGACCACGCCCGTGACCTGTGGAACGGCATGGCGCGGGTCACCGTCCCCGTCGAGGTCAAGGGTCGCGGCGACTACCTGCCCGACTACGCCGGCAACCTCGACATCATCACCTCGGCCGCGGCCCGGGTCGGCGACATGATGGTCGCCCACCGCCTCGGCGTCGAGACCGGCTGGGTCTCCGAGGACCCGGCCACCACCCCTTCGCCCGACACGAAGCAGCAGGAGGTCTCGGCATGAGCGAGATGACCCACCCCATCCCGGAGTTCTCCGGCGGCGTCGACGTGCGCCTCACCGACACGACGCTGCGCGACGGCTCGCACGCGATGTCGCACCAGTTCACGGAGGAGCAGGTCCGCACGACGGTCCGTGCCCTCGACCAGGCCGGCGTCCAGGTCATCGAGGTGACCCACGGCGACGGGCTCGGCGGCTCGAGCTTCAACTACGGCTTCTCCGCCGTCGACGAGATGTCCCTCATCAAGGCCGCCCGGGCCGAGGCCGAGCGGGCCAAGATCGCCGTCCTCCTCCTGCCCGGTCTCGGCCGTGTCCACGACCTGCACCAGGCCCGCGACAACGGCGCCGACATCGCTCGCATCGCCACGCACTGCACCGAGGCCGACGTCTCGATCCAGCACTTCGGCGCAGCCCGCGACCTCGGCATGGAGACCGTCGGCTTCCTCATGCTCAGCCACATGGTCACGCCCGAGGAGCTCGCCAAGCAGGCGCGCATCATGGTCGACGCCGGCTGCCAGTGCGTCTACGTCGTCGACAGCGCCGGCGCCCTCATCCTCGAGGACGTCTCCGAGCGCGTGAGCGCCCTCGTCTCCGAGATCGGCTCGCAGGCCCAGGTCGGCTACCACGGCCACCAGAACATGTCCTTCGGCGTCGCGAACTCCGTGCTCGCCTACCGCGCCGGAGCCCGTCAGATCGACGGCTCGCTGTGCGCGCTCGGCGCCGGGGCGGGCAACTCCCCCACCGAGGTCCTCGCCGTCGCCTTCGAGCGCCTCGGCATCTCCACCGGCGTCGACATGGACGGCATCCTCGGCGCGGCCCAGGACGTCGTGCGGCCCTACATCCGCCGGCTGCCGTGGATGGACCGCTCCTCGATCACCCAGGGCTACGCGGGCGTCTACAGCTCCTTCCTCATCCACGCGGAGCGGGCCTCGGAGCGCTACGGCGTGCCGGCCCACGCGATCTTGTCGAAGGTCGGCGAGTACGGCTACGTCGGCGGCCAGGAGGACATGATCATCGACGTGGCGCTGGAGCTGCAGAAGCAGCACGAGATCGACATGGGCGACCTCCAGGCGCTCGGGGCGACCTCCTGATGGCCGCCCAGCAGTGGGACGTCGAGTCCGTCGCCGCCGAGCTGCTCGCCTGCGAGGACGAGCGTCGTGACCGGGTGAAGTTCACCGACGAGTGGCCCGAGCTCGACGTCGCGACCGGCTACGAGATCCAGGACCTCACCCTCGCCAAGCGCCTCGAGCGCGGCGAGAAGCTCATCGGGGTCAAGCTCGGCCTCACCTCGCGCGCCAAGCAGCAGCGGATGGGGGTCGACACCCCCTTCGTCGCCTGGCTCACCGACGCGATGATCCTGCCCGCCGGCGACCCCGTGCCCCAGGACGCGCTCATCCACCCCCGCATCGAGCCCGAGCTCGTCTTCGTCATGGGCGAGCGGCTCGAGGGCCCCGGTGTCACGGGCGCGCAGGCCATGGCGGCCGTCGCCGCCGTGCACGGCGGCGCCGAGGTCATCGACAGCCGGTACAAGGACTTCAAGTTCGCCGCCGGCGACGTCATCGCCGACAACGCGAGCTCGGGCGCCTTCGTCACCGGTGGGCTCGGGCTCGCCCCGAGCGAGGTCGACCTCTCCCTCGAGGCCGTCCTCGTCGAGGTCGACGGCGAGGTCGTCGACTCGGCGACCGGCGCCGCGGTCCAGGGTCACCCCGGCGAGGCGCTCGCGCTCGCCGCGAACGACCTCGCGACCCGCGGCCACGCCATCGAGGCCGGCTGGGTCGTGCTCACCGGCGGCATGACCGACGCGGTCTTCGCGCCGCCCGGGTCGAGCGTGGCCTGCCACTTCAGCAACCTCGGCTCGGTCTTCATCAGCGGTGGGACGAAGGGGGACGCCTGATGCCCGTCGTCCAGATCACCCTCACCCAGGGCCGCTCGCCGCAGGCGATCCGCTCGATGATCTCGAAGGTCACCGACGCGATCGTCGAGGCCGAGGTCGCCCCCAAGTCCAACATCCGCGTGCTCGTCACCGAGATCCCCCGCGAGCACTTCGCGGCGGGCGACGTGACGATCGCCGAGCGGCTGGCGTCGCAGGACGCCTCCGCAGAGAGGAGCTCGTCATGAGCGACACCTTTTTCGGTCACATCATCGACGGCGTCGAGGTCGAGTCGCTCGACGGCGGCCGTTTCGACGTCTACAACCCGTGGACGCAGGAGGTCTGGGCCCAGGCCGCCGAGGGCGGCGAGGCCGACGCCGACCGCGCGATCGCGAGCGCCCGCACGGCCTTCGACGAGGGCCCGTGGCCCCGCATGGGCCGCGTCGAGCGCGCAAGGCTCATCCACCGCCTCGCCGACCTCATGGAGGAGCGCACCGACGAGCTGGCGACCCTCGACAGCACGAACATGGGCAAGCCCCTCGCCCAGGCCAAGCACGACGTCGCCCGCTCCGCCGACAACTTCCGCTTCTTCGCCGACCACCAGCGCGACCACGTCGGCTCGGTCTTCCCCATGGACAGCGGCCACCACACGTACAGCGAGTTCGGCCCCGTCGGGGTCGTCGCGGCGATCTCGCCGTGGAACTTCCCGCTGATGATGGCGACGTGGAAGATCGCGCCCGCCATCGCGTGGGGCAACACGTGCATCATCAAGCCGAGCGAGGACACCCCCGCCTCGGTGACCCTCCTCGGTCGGCTCGCGGTCGAGGCCGGCTTCCCGCCCGGTGTCCTCAACGTGCTCAACGGCCACGGGGCGCCCGCCGGCGCCGCCCTCACCGGTGACGACCGCGTCGACCGCGTGACCTTCACCGGCTCCTCGACGACCGGCAAGGCGGTCATGGCCTCGGCCTCGACCCACCTCGCCCCGGTCTCCCTCGAGCTCGGCGGCAAGGGCGCGAACGTCGTCTTCGACGACGCCGATCTCGACAACGCGGTCCACTGGGCGGTCGAGGCGATCTTCCGCAACTCCGGGCAGATCTGCCTGGCCGGCTCGCGCCTCTTCGTCCAGGACGGCATCTACGACGAGTTCATGGAGCGCTTCCAGGCCGCGGCCGAGGCGCTGCCGATCGGCGACCCCTTCGACCCCGAGACGAAGTTCTCCGTCCTGGCTTCCAAGCGCCACTACGACAAGGTCGTCGGCTACGTCGAAGGGGTCGAGGCCACGGGCGGCACGATCCGCACCGGCGGCGTCGACGGCGAGGGCCGCTGGCTCGTGCGACCGACGATCATCGAGGACCTGCCCCTCGACGCCCCCGCGTACTGCGAGGAGATCTTCGGGCCGGTGTGCGTCGTCAACCGCTTCTCGACCGAGGACGAGGTCGTCCACCTCGCCAACGACACGCGCTACGGGCTCAACGCGATGCTCTTCACCGAGGGCCTCTCGCGGGCCCACCGGGTCTCCTCCCGGCTCAAGGCGGGCACCGTGTGGGTCAACTGCTTCTTCATCCGCGACCTGCGCACCCCCTTCGGCGGTGTCGGCGACTCCGGCGTCGGCCGCGAGGGCGGGGACTTCAGCCGTGAGTTCTTCACCGAGCCCAAGGCCGTCGTCATGCAGATCGACCGCACGAGCGCCTGACCGCAGCACCCTCCTCAGGGGTCGTCCCGGGCACACGTCACGCGTGCCCGGGACGTCTGCGTTGTGACAACTCCGGCGATCCTTGGCAGGCTGGACGACTGCCCGAGACGAGAGGAGGGCGACGATGAGCCGCGACGGCGAGGAGCCCACACCCCTGGACGACGTCCTCTTCGGCGACCCCGAGCGCGCCCAGGACGGCGCGGACGCGACGACCGAGCTGCCGCGCGTCGAGGACGGCGAGGACACCCCGACGCAGGTCATGGCCCGCCCCCCGCAGGCGACCTCCGACGCGGTCCCGACGCACTGGTGGACCGAGGACGAAGGGGGGTCCGAGACCCCCGCCGGCCGGTCGGCGGCCACCCCGCAGACCCCTGAGCAGACCCCGCAGCAGTGGGCGGCCTACCGCCCCGGCTACGAGCGCCACCCCGACGACCCGAGCACCGGGGTCTCCCCCGCGGCCGGCACGGGTGCCGCCGTCGGCGGTGCTGGCGCAGCCGCGTACCAGGCGCCGCCGCCCCAGCCCGGCCCCCAGCACCACCCGCAGAGCGCGGCCCCCGCGCCGCTGCCCCGGGCGCCGCAGCGCTCGGGCGGCGGCCGCACCGCGGGTCTCGTCCTGCTCCTCGTCGGCGCCCTCGTCGCCGGTGCGCTCCTGGCCGTCGCCGGGCTGCGTCTGCTCGGTGACGACGAGCCGAGCAGCACCGCGAGCTCGCCCGCGCCGACCTCCTCGTCCGCGGACGGCGGCCAGCCCTCGTCGTCCAGCTCCAGCAGCAGCTCGAGCAGCAGCTCGAGCAGCTCCTCCTCGCCGACCCGCGCGGGCGTGCTGCCCGAGGGCGCGACCGCGTGCGGCACCGCGAAGCAGGGCCTTCGGGCCGGCACCGCGACCGAGGTGACGTCGTGCCCCTTCGCCGAGGCGGTCCGCGACGCCTACCTCGCCGACACGCCCGGCAGCGACGGCTCGGCCACCCTGCTCGTCAAGAGCCCGGTGACCGACCAGACGTACACGATGCGCTGCTCCGGCGCGACGGTGACGACGTGCACCGGGGGCAACGACGCCTCGGTCGTCCTCTACTAGGCCGCTGGTGAGCCGCGGCGCCCGCCGGGCGCTCGTCCCGGTCGTCGCCGCGCTCGCCCTCGCGGGGTGCACGGCGAGCCCCGTCGACCCCGGGCCGACGACGACCTCCGCCTCACCGAGCCCGACCGCGACGCGGTCCGCGTCGCCCGCCCCCGAGCGGGCGACGCTCGACGCGGCCACCCGGCGTGACCTGCGGGCAGTCATCTCCCGCCACCCCGACGAGCAGGTGAGCCTGGCCGTCGCCCCGGTCGGGGGCTCGGGCGCCCCCGCTGTCATGGGTCGCGACGAGGCCCTGCCCGCCTGGTCGACGATCAAGGTGCCGCTCGCGCTCGCCGCGACCCGCGCGGCCCCGGACGACGGCTCGGTCGAGGCGGACGTCGAGCTCGCCCTCACCGCCTCGGACAACGACGCCGCGCTGCGGCTGTGGCAGGGGCTGGGCTCGCCGAGCCGGGCGCAGCGGGCGGTCGAGGACGTCCTCGCCGACGGCGGCGACCGTCGTACGACGGTCCAGCGCCGCTCGACCGTGGCGGGCTTCTCCCCCTTCGGGCAGACGCGGTGGCGCGCCTCGGACCAGGCGCGCTTCGTCGCCGGCGCGGTCTGCCTGCGCGACGCGGAGACCGTCACCGACCCCATGGGTCGGGTCCTCGACTGGCAGGCGTGGGGCGTCGGCCGGCTCGACGGCTCCCTCGTCAAGGGCGGGTGGGGGCCGACCGACGACGGCTACGTCGCCCGTCAGCTCGGGGTGATGAGGGGTGCGAAGGGGGAGCACGTCGCCGTGACCATGACGATCCGGACGAGCAGCTACGAGCGCGGCAGCGCGCTGGGGGACGAGCTGGCGGAGGTCCTCGAGGAGCACGCGGGGGACCTCCCGGGCGGGCGCTGCGAGAAGGCCTCTCACAGCCGCTGAGGGGGTAGGAGCCATACCGGGAGTCCTCGACGGGGAGTTCTGGCGCTCAGATCGGCCGCCACGGGCGCGCACGTGCGTGCGTTGTCGCGCTCGGGCGGTAGACTGAGGGCACATCATGGACACACGTCGGACGGCGCGCTCACGGCGCGCCGTCGGCATGACGACGAGGAGACCTGTGGCCGAGCAGGACGACACCCCAGGCACCGACGAGATCTTCACCCCCGCGGAGGCAGAGCAGGCCCGCGCCGAGCACGAGGCGGCGGCCGAGGCCGCCCTCGTCGCCGCCGGCGACGACCCCGCCGCGTACGACGCGAGCGCGATCACGGTGCTCGAGGGTCTCGAGGCCGTCCGCAAGCGTCCAGGCATGTACATCGGCAGCACCGGCGAGCGCGGCCTGCACCACCTCGTGTGGGAGATCGTCGACAACTCCGTCGACGAGGCCCTGGCCGGCTACGCCACCTCGATCACCGTCACGCTCATGGCCGACGGCGCCGTCCGGGTCAAGGACGACGGCCGCGGCATCCCCACCGACATGCACGCGGGCGAAGGCGTGAGCGCGGTCGAGCTCGTGCTCACCCAGCTGCACGCCGGCGGCAAGTTCGGCGGCGGCGGGTACAAGGTCTCCGGCGGTCTGCACGGCGTCGGCTCCTCGGTCGTCAACGCGCTGTCGACGCGCCTCGACGTCTGCGTGCGCCAGAAGGGCTACGCCCACCGGATGTCCTTCGACTACGGCGTCGCCACCGCTCCGCTCGAGCGGATGGAGGAGACGCAGGAGACCGGCACGACGATCACCTTCTGGGCCGACGCCGCGATCTTCGACTCCGTCGAGTACGACTACGAGACGATCCGGGCGCGCTTCCAGCAGACCGCCTTCCTCAACAAGGGCCTGACGGTCACCCTCATCGACGAGCGCGTCGAGCGGGACCAGGACGCCGACGAGGACCTCGACGCCGTCGACGCCGACATCACCGAGGTCGAGCACGACGACGACGCCGGTGACGGCGGCCAGGCGACGACGAAGACGGCGCGCACCGTCACCTACCGCTACGAGAACGGTCTCGTCGACTACGTGACCCACCTCGTCGGCAGCAAGAAGGCCGAGCCGGTCATCGACACGATCATCGACATCGAGACCGAGGACACCGAGCGCTCGCTCTCCCTCGAGATCGCGATGCAGTGGACGACCGCCTACAGCGAGTCGGTCCACACCTACGCGAACAACATCAACACCCACGAGGGCGGCACCCACGAGGAGGGCTTCCGTGCGGCGCTGACGAAGATGATCAACGACTTCGCGCGCAAGCAGGGCCTGCTCAAGGACAAGGACGACAACCTCACCGGCGACGACATCCGCGAGGGGCTCACGGCCGTCATCTCGGTCAAGCTCGGCGAGCCGCAGTTCGAGGGCCAGACGAAGACCAAGCTCGGCAACTCCGAGGTCAAGGGCTTCGTCCAGCGCGCGATGACCGACGAGTTCGGCCACTGGCTCGAGGCCAACCCGACCAAGGGCAAGGACATCGTGCGCAAGTCGGTCCAGGCGGCGACCGCCCGGATCGCGGCGCGCAAGGCGCGCGACGCCACCCGCCGCAAGGGCCTGCTCGAGTCCGGCGGCCTGCCCGGCAAGCTCTCGGACTGCCAGAGCAAGGACCCGACGATCTCCGAGGTCTTCATCGTCGAGGGCGACTCGGCCGGCGGCTCGGCGAAGGCGGGTCGCAACCCCGAGAACCAGGCGATCCTGCCCATCCGCGGCAAGATCCTCAACGTCGAGAAGGCCCGCATCGACCGGGTCATGGCCAACACCGAGGTCCAGGCGCTCATCTCCGCCTTCGGCACCGGCATCGGCGAGGACTTCGACATCGCCAAGGCGAGATACCACAAGATCGTCCTCATGGCCGACGCCGACGTCGACGGCATGCACATCCGCACGCTGCTGCTCACGCTGCTCTTCCGCTTCATGAAGCCGCTCATCGAGGCCGGGTACGTCTACCTCGCCCAGCCGCCGCTGTACCGGCTCAAGTGGAGCAACCACGAGCACGAGTTCTCCTTCTCCGACCGTGAGCGCGACGCGATGATCGCCCACGGCCAGAGCCAGGGCTGGCGCCTGCCGAAGGAGAACGGCGTCCAGCGCTACAAGGGTCTGGGCGAGATGAACTACCAGGAGCTGTGGGAGACCACGATGGACCCCGACTCGCGGGTGCTGCTCCAGGTGACCCTCGACGACGCCGCCGCGGCCGACGAGATGTTCTCCGTGCTCATGGGCGAGGACGTCGAGTCCCGCCGCTCCTTCATCCAGAAGAACGCACGTGACGTGCGCTTCCTCGACATCTGACCGGGGCCCGAGCACCCCCCTTCGCCCGAACTTGCGAGCTAGAGGACGACATGACTGACACCCCCGACGGCACCGGCACCGAGGTCACCACCGACCGGATCGACCCGATCGACCTCAACGCGGAGATGCAGCGCAGCTACATCGAGTACGCGATGAGCGTCATCGTCAGCCGTGCGCTGCCCGACGTGCGCGACGGCCTCAAGCCGGTGCACCGCCGCATCGTCTACGCCATGTACGACGGCGGCTACCGCCCCGACCGCGGCTACAACAAGTGCTCGCGCGTCGTCGGCGACGTCATGGGTCAGTACCACCCGCACGGCGACAGCGCGATCTACGACGCCATGGTGCGCCTCGTGCAGGCGTGGTCGCTGCGCTACCCGCTCATCGACGGCCAGGGCAACTTCGGCTCGGCCGGCAACGACGGCGCGGCCGCGCCCCGGTACACCGAGTGCAAGATGGCGCCGATCGCCCTCGAGCTCGTGCGCGACATCGACCAGGACACCGTCGACTTCGTGCCGAACTACGACGGCAAGACGCTGCAGCCCGACGTCCTGCCCTCGCGCTTCCCCAACCTGCTCGTCAACGGCTCGGCCGGCATCGCCGTCGGCATGGCCACGCAGATCCCGCCGCACAACCTGCGCGAGGTCGCCGACGCCGCCCAGTGGATGCTGCAGAACCCCGAGGCCAGCCGCGAGGAGGCCCTCGAGGCGGTGATGAAGCGGATCACCGGTCCGGACTTCCCCACCGGCGCGCTCATCATGGGCACCCGCGGCATCGACGAGGCGTACCGCACCGGTCGCGGCTCGATCATCATGCGCGCGGTCGTCGAGGTCGAGGAGCTGCAGGGGCGCACCTGCCTCGTCGTCTCCGAGCTGCCCTACCAGGTCAACCCCGACACCCTGGCGCTGAAGATCGCCGACCTCGTCAAGGAGGGCCGGGTCCAGGGCATCGCCGACATCCAGGACCACACCTCCGGTCGCTCCGGCCAGCGGCTCGTCATCGTGCTCAAGCGTGACGCGGTCGCGAAGGTCGTGCTCAACAACCTCTACAAGCACACCCAGCTGCAGACGAACTTCGGCGCGAACATGCTCGCCCTCGTCGACGGGGTGCCGCGCACGCTGCCGATCTCGGCCTTCATCCGGCACTGGGTGGAGCACCAGATCGAGGTCATCGTCCGGCGCACGAAGTACCGCCTGGCCAAGGCCGAGGCCGCGATCCACATCCTGCGCGGCCTGCTCAAGGCGCTCGACGCGCTCGACGAGGTCATCGCCCTCATCCGCGCGTCGCGCACCGTCGAGGCGGCCCGTGACGGGCTGATCAACCTGCTCGAGATCGACGAGGAGCAGGCCCGCGCCATCCTCGAGATGCAGCTGCGCCGGCTCGCCGCGCTGGAGCGGCAGAAGATCATCGACGAGCACGACGAGCTCGAGGCCCAGATCCTCGACTACCAGGACATCCTCGCCACGCCCGAGCGGCAGCGCAGCATCGTCTCCGAGGAGCTGCAGGCGATCGTCGACAAGTACGGCGACGACCGGCGCACGCGGATCCTGCCCTACGACGGCGACGTCGCGATGGAGGACCTCATCCCCGAGGAGGACGTCGTCGTGACGATCACCCGCGGCGGCTACGCCAAGCGGGTCAAGGTCAGCGAGTACCGCAGCCAGAAGCGCGGCGGCAAGGGCGTGCGCGGCGCGACGCTGCGCGGCGAGGACGTCGTCGAGCACTTCGGCACGACGACCTCGCACCACTGGCTGCTCTTCTTCACCAACTTCGGTCGGGTCTACCGGGCGAAGGCCTACGAGCTGCCCGAGGCGTCGCGCGACGGCAAGGGCCAGCACGTGGCGAACCTCCTCGCCTTCCAGCCCGAGGAGCAGATCGCGGCCGTCCTGGCGATCAAGGACTACCAGGCGGCGCCCTACCTCGTCCTGGCCACGCGCAACGGCCTGACGAAGAAGACGCGTCTCACCGAGTACGACTCCCCCCGCTCCGGCGGTCTCATCGCGATCAACCTGCGCGACGGCGACGAGCTCGTCACCGCGGGTCTCGCCTCCGCCGCCGACGACCTGCTCCTCGTCTCGCGCAACGCGATGTCGGTGCGCTTCCACGCCACGGACGAGCAGCTGCGCCCGATGGGGCGCGGCACGAGCGGTGTCACGGGCATGAAGTTCCGCGACGGCGACTCGCTGCTGTCGATGCAGGTCATCGAGGAGGGCACCGACCCCGACGTCTTCGTCGTCTTCGAGAACGGCGTCGCCAAGCGCACGCCGGCCTCGGAGTGGACGGCGAAGGGCCGCGGCACCCTCGGTGTCATGGCCGCCAAGTCGGGCAAGGGCGGCCAGCTCGTCGGGGCGCTCACGGTGAGCGAGGACGACGAGGTCATGGTCGTCATGGAGCGCGGCAACATCGTGCGCTCGGCGGTCACCGAGGTCTCCCGCACCGGCCGCAACACCATGGGAGTCTCCTTCGCCACCCCCCGCAAGGGCGACGCGATCGTGGCGGTCGCGCGCAACGTCGACCGGGGTGTCGCAGCAGAGGTGGAGGACGACGCGGTAGCGTCGGATCCTGGACCTGCGTCCGAGGACGGCTCTGAGCCGGTCACGGATGCCACGACTGACAGCGGGGACCAGGCCCCCGGAGGTGACCAGTGAGCGACACGACGGTGATGCAGGCCTCTCGCGGCAGCGAGGGCGCGAAGGGGGCGGGCGCCCCCCGTCCCGCGGCGTCCCGACCCGCTCGAGGCGGTCGTCGGGTCAAGCTCATGGTCTCGCGGGTGGACCCGTGGTCGGCGATGAAGGTCGGCTTCCTCCTCTCCGTGGCCCTGGGCATCGCGATGGTCGTCATGAGCGCCGTGCTGTGGAGCCTGATGTCGGCGATGGGGGTCTTCGACTCGATCAACTCCCTGGCCAGCCAGATCATCGGTGACGGCTCGGGCCAGACCTTCGACATCATGGACTTCCTCGGCTTCGGCCGGGTCGTCTCGCTGTCGGTCGTCGTCGCGGTCGTCGACGTCGTCCTGCTGACCGCCCTGGCCACCCTGGGCGCCTTCCTCTACAACATCGTCGCCAGCCTCGTCGGCGGCCTCCACCTCACCCTCACCGACGACTGAGGGCTGCGACGACCCCAGGGACCCCCGCGTTTTGGCTGCGACGCCAGCCGTGGGGTAACCTCGGGCGTCGCGTCAGCCACGGTGGTTGAGGTGCGAAGGCCCCCAGGGCCTGAGCCTCGAAACCACGCATGCGGTCGCACACGGGCCTATAGCTCAGACGGTTAGAGCGCTTCCCTGATAAGGAAGAGGTCAGAGGTTCAAGTCCTCTTAGGCCCACCCGAATCCCCCCTTCGATGCCCGACCACGGAGCAGCCGATGAAGAAGATCCTCGCCCTCGCTGCCGTCGCCGCAGGAGCCGCGTACGCCCGCCGCAAGATCGAGGCGCAGCGCTCGGAGAAGGACCTCTACGCCGCAGCTGCCGCCGGCGGCCAGCGCGGAGGCACCGCGTCCGCCCCGCCGCGCGACGTGTGGGCCGCGGCCACCGACTCCCGCGCCTGACGGGGTCGCACAACTTCACATCCAGGGGCCATGGCGCAATTGGTAGCGCACCTGCTTTGCAAGCAGGGGGTTAGGGGTTCGAGTCCCCTTGGCTCCACCGCAGGTCATGGCCCTTTCCGCTTCCCAGGAGAGTCCGCCTACAGCGTCCGCAACCCAGAATGTTGCGGCAGTGGCGTCCTCACGACCCTTCTTTGAGCTGGCTCCCGAGCGGCCTGAGCGGCTTCCGAGTCGACGCCGAATACACCTGCGAGTAGGTCTCCGCCGCGCCATTGTCGGCTGATCGGTCCTGGCGGCAAGGGCCCGAGCCGACGCCGACTGAGTAGGTCACTCCTCGGGCCAATCAACCCGATAGTCGAATCCTATCGGGTCCAGATCGGCGTCCTCGGGGTACCAGTACTGGATAGTGTTCTGGCCCACATCCGGGTTGATCTCGCCCTCGTCGTCAAAGATCATGCCGGACCAGACTCCGAGTATGCACTGACCAGGGTGTTCACGCGCCCACGCGACTTCTGCCCGGGTGACGATGACGGATGCACCGCGCGTTGTGGTCCCCTTGGCCTCGAGATACACGACCTCATGCCTCCGTCTAGCGATGGCGTCATAAGGGGCGATGAGGTGGGTGTCTTCGACGTGCCACCCATCTCGAGCGAACATCCACATGAGCCAGCCCTGGGCCGCCATCTCGACCTTGTGCCTCCGCTCGGCATCTAGCATCCGACCCTGAGCACGTGCTCGCGAAGTCCAGCGCCCCGGTTCGATCCAGCTCTCGGCAGCCTCCTCCCATAGGTCCTCTTCGTCGTGAGTCGCCGGTGCGCCACCGTCGAGAATCACCAACGCTTCTGCAAGCGCGCGGAGACCCAGCGCGGTGACGTTGCCTCCGCCCATAGATTCACTTTCACGTGAGTCGTAGCGGGCGTACCAAGGCAGGCCGGCGAGGCGGATAATTTCTTCGGTCGTGTCCGTGCGACTGCGGTAGGCGACGCCCGCTCGCTCTGCGGCCGCCCGAAAGACACGTGCGGGAACCGTACCGCGCTGGATGCCTGTCACGTCGATCAGGGCCAGCCCGAGCATGTTGGTAAGAACGTCCGTAGCGGCTTGCTTTTCAGACGGCACCAGGGCCCTCCTTGCCTCGCGACATAGCTGACCAGCTCAGACTGGACACGTGGCTGTCACTGAAGGTCCCGAGGTCAACGGTGGGCATGGGTCATTTCCTATCATCGATCCTGTCCCGACGGGTTCGTGTTCGGCGAAATCTTGCGACGAGACGGCTCTGCTCGCGAGTCATGAAACTCGTCACGCCCGGAACGCCCACGGGGGCCCAACTGGGCGACTAGGGTTCATGTGCATCGTCATTCGGAAGCAGGGGGTTCCCGTGAGTTCCAACACCCACACGTCGCATGTCTCCCAAGAGTCCCTGCTTCGTCAGGCAGTGCTGAACACCAGTCAGTCGATAGAGTTGCTCCGAGAAGCGGTGTCGAACAGCATTGACGCCGAAGCACGGAATATCGACATCAAGCTCACTAACGCTGGTGGCGAAGTGTGGAACATCGTGATTCAAGACGACGGCAACGGTATGGAAGACCAACACATGATGGCGTTCTTCAACGCCGGGGACTCGGTCAAGGACTTCCCCCAGACCTCGATCGGCGAGAAGGGTCTGGGTTCCAAGACGTCTTTCGTCGCCAAGGAGATTGTCGTAGAGTCGCGGCGCCATACGAATCCGACGGTACTGAAGGTCGGAACAATGACCGACCCGCTAATGCAGCTCGCCGCCGGCAACATGCCTACTTACGCTATCGATACCGACCCGTCGAATTACAGCTCATGCCTGACTTCCAAAGGGACGCGAATCACGCTGACGGGTGTTCACCTAACGAGCTTCAACGGCAAGAAGACCAACGATCCGCAGGAGGTCTCGGATCGAGTCATGCACTACCTACGAAGCATGTGCGCTACGGGAACCGTGAAGAATCGTCATGCCCACAAAGCGCACATCATCACCTCCGTGGCCAACGTTGGGGTCATTCCGATGATCTCCCTGGAGGTGGTGGGCGCGAGCGGAACAGTCACGCGAGGGCCGCTGCCGGGTTCATATCCTATGCCGAATATTGACCTGAGCCCTACTGGTGGGCCTGTTAGCGAAGGAATTTCCCAGAACTCGAAGAGGTTTTGCGACGTTTATGACTTCACGCGAAGTAAGACGATCAGCGTGCAAGGAAAATTGCTGACCGTTCATTACGACGGTACGGTCATAATTGCCGGAGAGAACGTCCGGGCGGATATGCTGCGGCACGAACTGAAGCAAGGGTGGACACAGAAGTCCCAGATGGGTGTCCACCTCTGTAAGGATTTTATCCCTCTCAGGAACGACACATCCTTGTCACGGGAGCTGCTGAATGGTGAATACTACTTCGAGTATAAAGTATTTCTGAACTGCCAGTCTTTCCAGCTAAACGCGGACCGCAATGTTATTACGAATGAAGAGTCCGACGAGATCGCGTGGATTTGGGACGACTTCTCGACAGCAGTGTGGCCGAATATCCAAGCCAAAGCCAACGTGTACAGGGCCATGAAGGATGGCGAAGAAGGTGCGATTGAGGCGGTCAGGAAGACGAAGCAGGCTGCGGCCCTCAAAGCTGGCTACTCGACGAGTCTCGATGTCGTGGTAGCAAAGTCGGGAGCATCTCTCGCCTACGTGAAGCAACCGAAGAAGGAGGCTGACGTCTCGCATCTTCTCGCCATGATGGTGCAGTCGGGCGATTGGAAGACTGAGCTGTCACCCATCGATCGTTTCGGGCAGTACATCGATGCCTCCACGGATGTCCTCGTGGAGGACACGACGGGCAAGGTTTTGCTAGTCGAGGTTGAGACGCTTCTCGCGAACCTTTTCAAGCATCAGCACCCGATGAACTCCTACGACCTGGTCGTGGTGTGGTCTCTGGGCACGATGACCTTGGGTACCAGTCAAAATGCACCTTGGGGGACGAATGGCTCGCAGGTTCCTGTTGCGCTCATTCAGAACGCGTCCGGCGGTTGGGAGCTTAAGTGGGGCACCAATACTCGACCCGTAATAGTGCTCGAAAATATCCTGTAGGTAGGACTGGTGAAGACGCAACGTCGGGGGACTCAGCTTGGAGCAACAGGCGGGCAGACTGGGCCGGGCGTAAGGGTGGGCGCGGATGGGGGACTCGCATGGTTGGGTGGAGCAGGTTGACGCTGCCCGAGCCAGAAACCGAAGCTGACTTTGCAACATTACGAAACCTGGGTCGCACAACTATCGGGAAGTCGTTCTCGCTGCAGTTCGGATCGCACAGTGACATCGGCGCTCCCACTAGAACCATCTGGCAGATCATCAGTGAGGACGCGGACTGTGCTTCCATGGGGAGCGGAGACGAGGAAGAGGTGACCTTGCGACAGAGCCCCGCCGGACGAGTGCAAGTTAAAGCCCGGGTCGTTCGCGAGCGCGGGCGAGTGGCCGAGTTGCGCTTCGAGCGCGTCATGGGAAGAGCCAATCGAGACGCCCACCTGGAGAACCTCCTGACGCTCGACGAGGATGCGGCAGGCCGTCTGATCGAACTGTGCTACGCGCTCAAGGGCATCGATCCCTCCGGCAGCGAGACGCTGAAGCTCGATGATGACCTCCTCGCGGCCGTCATGGCGGACCCCAAGGCGCTGTCTGCTGCCTACGACCGCGATCCTGAGGGCTTCGTGGAGATGATCAAGGCGGATGTCACGGCTACCGACGTGGTCGCCATTGCCGCGCGAAAGGAAGCCCTCAAACGCTTCGAAATTCTCCTCGATGACCCTGACGAGTTCGAGCGTGCGCGGGACGGCGGCGGCCGGGAGGCCGTCTGGCAACGCTTCTTTGAGGGGAATCCCTGGATTCTCGGCGTGGGGTTGTCCGGCCATCTTTTCACGTCCTGGGATGGGCAGAAGCTCGAAAGGGCAGTGGCCGGGTCGACTGTTGCCGACTTCGGCAAGCGTGTCGACGCCATGCTCACAACTAGCGGGGCCGTCCGATCATTGGTGCTGGCTGAGATCAAGTTGCCAGGCGATCCCCTACTCGAACGAGACAGCTACCGCGCCGGTTGCTGGGTGCCATCACGAGAGGTGTCGGGAGGTGTCGCTCAGGCGCATATCACCGCAGAGCGAGCGCGCGATGACCTGGGCACATGGTTGACCGCACGCGACGACGATGGCTTCGACACCGGTGAGGCGGTGTACGCAGGGGTCCCGCGGTCGTACGTGGTAGTCGGGCGCCTGTCGTCTCTGATGCGCGGCGACCAACTACACCGCGACAAGGTGCGGTCGTTCGAGTTGTACAGACGCCACCTCTCCTATCCCGAGGTGCTGACGTATGACGAGGTGCTCGCGCGGGCGCGGTGGACCCTGCATCTCCTCGAGGCAGAAGCTGAGTAAAGACCAGCCGGCTAGACGCAACTGATGAATAAGCCTCCAGGATAATAATGCGCTGGCTCCGCCGGCGTTTCGTCTGCGGGCGGCGATGGTCGGCCGTCGGGCGGTGACGAGTCTTGCCAGCGACCGTGAGGTCGACGCAAGCAAGATGCTGGGCGAGATGGCGAGTGCCGGCGGCTCGTTGGTGGTCCGTGGGCTCGATGACCTGCCCGTCCCGGGCACCTCGCGTCCGCCGGCAGTGGTCGACCTGTGGCTGGTCGACGACGTCGCGGGTGTCGAGGAAGCGACGGGTGTTGACCAGGCTCTGACCCTCGACGTCTCGCCGATGGGCCTGCGACGGCTGAGTCGCCAGAGGATGTGCGCGGTCGTCGCCACCGTCGACTGGCGGCTGACGCAGCGGTGGCGGTGGGAGAGGGAGGCCGACGCTGTCGTGGAGGTCGGCGTTGACGAGGACGGGCGGGCTGTCCTGGGGGATGGCCACGACCCAGTGCGTCTGCCGCCGGGTTTGTAGCGGTCGAGAGTCCATGCCGGCCGTGACGAAGGGGGACGCCCGACGATCATCGGTGGAGGGATCGGCCGGGTGGGAGGACCATGCTGAGCATGCCTGCCGCCCGTCTGCTCGTCGCGCCCGCACTCATCGCGGCCTCGCTCCTTGTCGTTGCTCCACCCGCAGCGTCGGCCGACGGTGTCGACCCCTCGACCGTGCGCGCCACGCAGCTCGACGAGCCCTTCCACTACGACACCGGCGACCACCTCACCGGGTCGCGCGAGGTGCCGACGACGCGTCGCTACGGGTACGGGCGGCCGGTCTTCCTCGTCGGCGACTCGATGGCCGGCCAGCTGGCCGATGGTCTGCGCCGGTCGACCGCGGGCCAGCACCGCGCCCTGCTCCCCCGCACGAAGTCCGGGGGGATCTTCCGACTACCGGCAGGCGACTCCCCTTCGGGCCGTTGGTCTGCGCGGGTGCGCAACCAGATCCGGGCCGAGGCCCGCGACGGGCGACGGCCGATCGTGGTGCTCGCCGGGCGAGGGCTCGGCACGAGCACCCAGATCCGGTCGACCGTGTGGCGGTTGCGAGCCGACGGCGCGACCGTGCACCTCGTCACGGCGTCGCCGCTGCCCGCAGACGTCGCGACGCTCCCTTCGTGCGTCGTCGCGTCGAGCAGCCCGACGACCCGCTGCCGCTTCCGCCTCACCGACGCGGACGCCGGACGGACCGCGACGCTCATCGCCGCCCGGCAGGCCAGCCCGCGCATCTCCGTCCTCGACCTCAAGCCCCTCGCCGCTCGCGGGTCGGGCCCGACCTACTCGCCGGTCCACACGGGGGCCGACGGGCCGGTCCAGATCTACCGCGGCGTCTCCAACCACCTCACCGCCACCTGGTCGCGTGAGATCCTCGCCGGGCGGCTCGCAGCGCTCACCCGCTGACGAGCCCAGCCCGATCGGTCGCGCCGAGCGCCGCGTGCGAGCATCACCCCGTGGACGAGCCCCAGGACGCAGAAGCCACAGAGCCCCTCGACTGGGCGACCTTCGAGCGGGTCGACCTACGGGTCGGCACCATCACGTCGGCCGAGACGAACGCCCGGGCCCGCAAGCCGGCCTACGTCCTCCAGGTCGACCTCGGCCCGCTGGGCACGAAGACCTCCAGCGCGCAGATCACCGAGCTCTACGAGCCCGAGGACCTCGTCGGTCGGCAGGTGCTGTGCGTGGTCAACTTCCCTCCGAAGCGCATCGCGGGGGTCGTGTCCGAGGTCCTCGTGACCGGGGCCCCCGACGCCGAGGGCCGCATCGTCCTCGCGACGACAGCCAGCACAGTGCCCGACGGCAGCCGGCTCGCCTGACCCGCCAGCGAACCTCAGGCCCCGAGGGTCCCTCGGGCCAGCGAGTCGCCGGAGTGCTCCGGCTTGTCGTCGAAGGCTTCGCGCGAGATGTCCACGACCGTGTAGCCCTCGTCGATGAGGTCCTGCGTCACCGTGTAGTCCTGGGGCGAGTCACCGTCGAGGACACCGACCGACACCATCCGCGACCCGTCGGTGTTGAGCAGCCACACCTCGAGGTAGCCGGGCCCCTTGGGCAACGACTGCGGCTGCACACGCAGCTGCAGGCCGTCGCCGGCGCGCACGAGCTCGGCCTGGCCGCGCGCGTCCTTCGCGTCGTCGACCGTGCTGAGCCGGGCCACCTCGGTGACCTCGGGGCTGGGGTCGCCGATGCCGCGCCCGAGGGCGAGGCCGACGACGAGCGCGGCGACGCCGGCGAGCCACGGCACGGTACGTCGCAGGCTGAAGCCCCCGGCGGACCGCTCTGCCGCAGGTGTCGGGCCGTCGCCCGCCCGGTCGGCCGGGGCCGGCACGGCACGGGCCGGCCGCTCCTCGCCGACCACCGTCAGCACGGGCCTGCCCATTTCCGCGGCGATCGCGTCCCACACCCGCTCGTCGGGGTACTGCCAGGCGATCTCGCCCCGGTCGTCGACCGCGCGGGCGAGGGGTCCCCCTTCGCCCGGCACGCGGCCACGCGCCAGGTCGCTCAGCTCGGCGAGGTCGGCCGAGCACTGCGCGCACCCGGCGACGTGCGCGACGACGTCCGGGTCACCCGGCAGACCGTCGCGCACGTCGAAGGCATGGTCGGCCAGGGCCTCCTCGTCCGGGTGGCCATCGGTCCATCGCATGGTCTCAGTCATCGTCTCGCACCTCCTTGAGCACCTGTCGTAGGTGGATCAGCCCTCGTCTGGCATGACTCTTCACGGTCCCGAGCGGCAGGTCGAGCCGGTCGGCGACGTCGCTGTGGCTCAGCCCTTCCATGATCGTCATCCGCAGGATCGGACCCCGCGGGTCGCCCATCGCCTCGAGCTCGGCGATGATCGCGATCTCCAGGGCATGATCTCGCGCCGGTGCGGGACCGATCCGACCCGTCTCGTCGGCGACGGCGCGCAGCCGCCGCGACTCCTGGCCCCGGGCCTGCAGCACGTCGGCGATCTTGTGCCGGGCGATGCCGACGAGCCAGCCGGGCAGGGCGGTGGGGGACGGGCGCAGGTTCTGCGCACCGCGCCACGCGGCGAGGAAGACCTGCTGCGTCACGTCCTCCGCGTCCTGGCGGTCGCCGAGCGCCCGGAGCGCGATCGTGTAGATCAGGTGCGAGTAGTGCTGGTAGGCCGCCTCGATCGCCGACGGCTGCCCCTCGCTCAGCTGCACGGCCATGGCTTCACGCTCCTCGGGAGCGAGGTCCCGGTGCGAAGGCGTGGTCGGTGGCACATCGCCGATCCTATTCACGCCCCGTGGCGGGGTCGGCGATCGCCACGACGTTGTCCTCGTAGTGCCCGGTCTTCGGGTCGAAGGCTCCCCCGCACGTCACGAGGTGCAGCGCGGGCCGTCCGGAGCGGCGGAAGAGGGCGTCGAGGTCGAGCTCGGTCTTGCGGGCGAGCACGACCTCACGCACGCGGTAGGTGGTCGTCCCGGCCGAGGTCCTCACGGTGACGGCATCCCCCTTCGAGAGGGTGTCGAGACGGGCCAACGGCCCGGGTCCGAGCTCCTTGGTGTCGACGTGCGCGGTGATGACCGTCGCGCCGTCCTGCCCGGGGGCGGACCCGAACTTGTACCAGCCCGCCTGCCTCGGGTCCTCGGGGATGCTCATCGCCCCGGTCGTGTCGACGCCGACCGGGCGGACCGGGAGCGTCGCGTCGAGCTCGGGCACGCTCACCGAGGTGGGTGCGGGAGGGGCGGCCGAAGGGGTGGCGGGCGCCGTGGCAACGGCGGTCCGGGGAGCCTTCGCAGCCTTCGTCGAGCCCGGTGAGGGCGACGTCTCGGAGGACGTCGGTGAGGGAGCAGTGCTCGAGGTGCTGCTCGACCCGCCCGTCGCCGACGGCCCCGACAGGGCCGCGTCCACGGTGCCGGCGTCGTCGGCCGACGGGCGGGTGAGGAAGAGCAGGACGGCACCCACGAGGAGCGCGGTGACGGCGGCGAGACCGATCACCTGCCCTCGTGGGTGCCGCGCCCGGGTCATCAGGATCAGGCCTGGACCCGGGACTTGCGGCGACCCGCGAAGAAGACCAGACCGCCGGCCGCGAGTGCGCCCAGGGTGGCCATCGCGTAGCGACCGGTCTCGTCAGCCGCCGCGACCTGACCGCCCGAACCGCTCGGGACCCCGTTGGGGGAGGAGTGCATGCCCGAGATCGACTGGGTGGCCAGCTTGAGGTTCTTGTCCTTCGCGCTGCCCCACGCGTAGACGATGGTGTTGGTGCCCTCACCGAGGTTGAGGTCCGCCGGGCCGATCGCCACGGTGTCCGTGCCCGCGAGGACGACGTCTGCCGAGACCGTGCCGGCCGCGACGTCAGCGCTCTCCTCGTTGGGGTTGGTGAGGTTCGAGAACACGACCTCCTCGTTGGCGCGGACGTCCACCGCGGGGGCGGCGGCCGTGTGGCGCACGGTGAGGCGCGCCTTGCCGGCGTCGATCGCGCTGGTGTCGTTGACGAAGGGGGTGAGCGCCGGCTGGTCGTCGGCGTCGAGGTGGGCGACGACGGTGATGTTCGCACCGGCGGGGACGTCGACGTCGTTGGCCTCGACGATCGCGTCGCCGTCGGCACCGGCGCCCGCGGCGGTCACCTTGAGGTCGTACTGACCCTCGGGCAGGGCCTGCGGGTCGGTGAGGGTGCCGGGCTTGAAGTCGGTGAGCAGGGCGTCGCCGTTGACGTAGACGTCGACGGTGGCGCCGGGCACGGCGTGGAGGATCGAGACGTGCGCGTCGTCGGCGGCGTGTGCCGGCGCGGCGGCGGAGAGCCCGACGAGGGCCATCGCTGCGGTGACTCCCATGGCGCGAGTGGTGGCAGACATTGGATTACCTCTCCTTCGAGTGAGGACGCCTTGTGCGTCCTGTCATCTCGTACTTCCCGCGGAGAGGCGGGGTCGGATGCAGCTGTCCGAGAACTTTTTTGAAGATTTTTCGATCTCAGGTCGCGGACCATGGTTCAGGTGGGAGGGTGCGGACCATGGAAACCGCAGCCATCACCTCGTGGACGCTCATCGAAGAGATCCCCATCCCGCAGGACGTCCTGTCGCTCCTCGTCGAAGGTGAGCAGGCAGTCGCTGCCTACAAGACCTTCCGTGACTCGGCCATCTTCACGACGAAGCGCCTCATCGTCCGGGACGCCCAAGGGCTGAAGGGGAAGAAGGTCGAGGTCTACTCGCTGCCCTACAGCCGCATCGACATGTGGTCCTCTGAGAACGCCGGGGGCATGTTCGACTTCAACTCCGAGCTGGAGATGTGGACGCGTGCAGGACACATCAAGATCAAGCTGGACAAGAAGATCGACATCCGTCGCCTCGACCAGCTGATCGCCTGGGCGGTGCTCGGCGCGAGCTGATTCACGCGGCTCGGTGGTCTCGAGGCTCGCTGGCGCTCGCACCTCGACCAGCGACGGGGCCTTTGGTGGCTGAGGTGTGAAGGCCCGCCAGGGCCTGAGCCTCGAGACCCGGTGAGTCTGGGTGCGGTGGTCTCGAGGCTCGCTGACGCTCGCACCTCGACCAGCGACCGGGCTGGCGCTCGCACCTCGACCACCCCAAGACACGACGAAGGGGTGGTCACGGCTGTTGCCGTGGCCACCCCTTCGTCATGGGTCGTGCTGGGTCAGCAGCCCCGCTTGTCGTCGGGGTTCTGGCCGTCGTCAGCCCAGTCGCGGGCGCTGCTCCAGGCGTCGCCGCCCTCGCCGTTGGTCTGAGCGGTCTCGTCGGGGGAGCCGACGTGGGCCTGGGTGGGGTCGTCGGAGGCGAGCTCGTCGATCTCCTCGTTGGACAGCGGGCGGGTCTCGCCGAGACCGGTGTCGCCCGAGCCCGTGGAGGCCGAGGTGCTCGTGGAGGGAACGCCCTGGTCGTCGACGCCGTCCGGGTGGCCGGTCATCGCGGCGTGGGTCGTGTCGCCCTCACCGAGGACGGGGCCGTCACCGGCGTCGAGCGAGGGGGCCGCGGAGCCCGCGACCGGCACGTCGTCGGTCGAGACGACCTCGTCCGCGACGACCTCGTCGGCGATCGGCGTCTGGCTCGTCGCCGCGGCGCCGTCGGTCACCGGGGCGGCCGGGGTGACGCTTGAGGCGCGCCCGGTGTCGGGGGCCTTGTACGGATCACCGGCGGGCACGGCCCACGGGTCCTTCTTCGGCTTCTGCTGCTTCTTCGCGACGTAGAAGGCGACACCACCGGCGACGAGCGCCAGCAGCAGGACCTTCCAGCTGCGGCCCGAGCGGCGGGTCTCGCCCTTGATCGCGGCGAGCGCGGCGTGGGTGTCGTGGTCGTCCTTGAGCGCGTGGAAGGCCTCGGGAGCGCGCTTGCCCGCCTCGTCCGCGACCGACTTCGTCGTCGCGGCGCCGGTGGCGGCCAGGCCCGTCGCGGTGGCGACGACCTTCGGCAGGACGTCGTCGACGATCGTGTCGCGCAGGTCGTGGGCGCCGTCACCGGCACGCTTGCCGGCCTTCTTCGCGTCCTTGCGCAGCTGCTTGGTGCTCTTCGAGGCGTCCTTGCGCAGCTGCTTGCCGGTCTTCTTCGCGTCCTTGCGGACGTCCTTGCTCGCGTCGGCGGCCTGGGCGCGCAGGTCGGCGCTCTTCGCGCTCGCTGCTGCGCCGAGCCCTGCCGCCCGGTCCGAGCCGGTCTCGGCGCCCTCGGCGACCTTGTCGATGAGGGTGTGGATCTTGGCCACACCCGACTCGGCGCCCTCGTGGGCGGCGACGCGGCCCTTCTCGACCTTGCTCTCCGTGCGGAACACCGGTCCTCCTCGAATGTCGTGGGTGGTGCTTCGTGCGTGGTGCTTGCGACCCATCCTGCCCCGGATCGCCTGGCGATATGCCGTCGGCGTCCAGGGAATCCGGGGCTCTCACCGCACGCACGGGTCGCTGTGCCAAACTCGCCACATGCAGGCGATCCTCCACACCAACCACGGCGACATCACCATCGAGCTCTTCCCGGACATCGCTCCGAAGACCGTCGACAGCTTCGTCGGCCTCGCGAAGGGGACGAAGGAGTACAAGGACGACGCGGGCCGCACCAACCCGACGCCCTTCTACGACGGCCTGGTCTTCCACCGGATCATCTCCGGCTTCATGATCCAGGGCGGCGACCCCCTCGGCGAGGGCTTCGGCGGCCCGGGCTACACCTTCGACGACGAGCCCCACCCCGAGCACACCTTCGACAAGCCCTACCAGCTCGCCATGGCCAACGCCGGCAAGCGCATGGGCAAGGGCACCAACGGCAGCCAGTTCTTCATCACCGTCGCGCCGACGCAGTTCCTCTACGGCAAGCACACGGTCTTCGGCGAGGTCGCCGACGGCCCGAGCCGCGAGGTCGTCGACAAGATCGCCGCGGTCCGTACGGGCGCCAACGACAAGCCGGCCGAGCCGGTCGTCATGGAGTCCGTCGAGATCGTCGACTGACGGCTCTCCCCCTTCGCGCTGCGCATGTCCGAGCAGCCCATCTCCGGGCCCCCGCCGACCTGCCCCCGTCACCCTGACCGGGTCAGCTACGTCCGCTGCCAGCGGTGCGGCAGGCCGGCGTGCTCGGACTGCCAGCGCCCCGCAGCGGTCGGCGTGCAGTGCGTCGACTGCGTGCGCGAGGCCGCCCGCGCCGACCGACCGACGCTCACGCCGCTCGGCGGCCGGGCCTCGCGCAGCGACACCCCCTACCTCACCCGGGTGATCGTCGCGATCTGCGTGCTCGTCTACCTCGGCGAGCTCGCGACCCCGCAGGTCTACGGCGAAGGGGCCCTCGCGGCCTTCCTCGCCGTCGACCAGCCGTGGCGCCTGCTGACCTCGGCCTTCCTGCACTCGCCCTCGCAGATCTTCCACATCGTCTTCAACATGATGGCGCTGTGGTTCGTCGGGCCATACCTCGAGGGCCTGCTCGGGCGCGCCCGCTTCCTCGGGCTCTACCTCGTCTCCGCGCTCGCGGGCTCGGTGACCTACCTGCTCTTCCAGCCGGTCGGCTCCACCCAGGGCGTCGTCGGCGCCTCCGGCGCGGTCTTCGGCCTCTTCGGTGCGCTCGTCGTGCTGCAGCGCCACCTCGGCCGGGACTCCTCGGCGATGGTCGGCACGATCGCCATCAACGCCGTCCTCGGCTTCGTCATCCCCAACGTCGCCTGGCAGGCCCACCTCGGCGGGCTGATTGCCGGCGCCGCCATCGCGGCCGGCTTCGCGCTCGCCCGTCAGCGCCGCGCACCGGCCATCGCGTGGGGCACCCTCGGCGCCGTCGCGGGCCTGACTCTTGCGCTCTTCGTCGTCAAGTACGTCATCCTCGCGCCCGCCGTCGTCATCCCCATCGCCTGACACCGGTGACCGCGGGCCCCCTTCGCCCGTCTTACACGCGTGTCATTCATCCCCAGGTGTGCACAAGCCTGTGGACAAACCCCGATCTCCACACACAGGCCGGGTGGAGTTGTCCACAGGGCTGTGGGTGGCGGGGACGTCGCGACCTGTCGATGAACGCATCTGGCCCCCTCTAGCGCGAATGCTAGAGAGGGCCAGACGAGACGATCGGGCGGTGCGCCAGTCCCAGCTTTCCCGCCCTGGGCGGGAAAGCTCGACCTCGGGAAAGAAATGTTCTTGCCCGAGGTCGAATGTTCCCGCCCTGGGCGGGAAAGCTGAGGCGGCCGGGGCTACTTCCAGCGGGTCGTCATGACGAAGCCCGCCATCATCAGCGCGAAGCCGGCGCCGAGGTTCCACTGGCCCCACGCGGCGACGGGGTACTCCTGCTGGGTGATGTAGAAGGTGACGACCCAGATGAGCCCGAGGATCATCAGGCCGAGCATCACCGGCACGTACCAGCTGGGGTTGCCGATCTTCTGCGCCTTGACCTTCTCGCGCTTGGCCTTGACGGGCTTGTCGGCCTCCGCCTCCGCCTCCGCACGGCGCCGGGGGTCGCCCGAGCGCTTGCCCGCGCTCGTGCTGGTGCTCGCGACCTTCTCGGTCTGCTCGAGCTCGTCCTCGTTCTTCTTCGACGGCGCCACGTCGTCAGTGCTCCTCGTCACGGGGAGGCGCGCGGACGCGCCGGGTCAGTGCCTTAGCGTAGAGGTCTGAGCACCGGTGACGAAGGGAGGTGCCCGCCATGGGGGAGCACGAAGCCCCGAGCCGTCCGCACGGACCGCGTCGTCTGGTGCGCTGGTACCTCGACCACCGGCCCACCCGGTGGTCGGCAGGAGTGCCCGTCATCGCCCTGTGCGCCGGGCTGCTCTTCTCGGTCTCCGGCACGACCGCGCGCGGCGGAGACCTGCGCTCGGAGGTGACGACGCTGCCCGCGCTCATCCGTGAGCGCACCCACGACAACGCCGTGAAGGCCCGGCGCGCCGAGGAGCTGCGCTCGACCGTCACCGCGCTGACGAAGGAGCGCTCGCCGGGCAACCAGGAGATCGACCGGATCAGCCGCGACACGGCCAACGCCGCGCCGAAGGCCGGCTTCGAGGAGGTCCGCGGGCCGTCGGTCTCGGTGAGCCTCGACGACGCGCCGCTGGACGCCGACCAGATCCCCGAGGGCTTCGACGTCGACGACGTCGTCGTGCACCAGCAGGACGTGCAGGGTGTGGTCAACGCGCTGTGGCGCGGCGGGGCCGAGGCGATGATGATCCAGGACCAGCGGATCATCTCCACGAGCGCCGTGCGCTGCGTCGGCAACACCCTCATCCTCCAGGGCCGGGTGTACTCGCCCCCCTTCGTCATCACCGCGATCGGCGACCGCGACGCCCTGCGGGCCTCGCTCGACGAGGACCCGACGGTGAGCATCTACCGCGAGTACGTCGACCAGATCGGTCTGGGCTACGAGGTGACGTCGAGCGAGGAGACGACGCTGCCCGCCTACGCCGGGCAGAGCCAGCTGGCGCACGCCCGGGCCGCGCGCTGATCGCAGGCATACTGCACGTGTGAGCACCGTCCTCGTCGTCGACAACTACGACAGCTTCGTCTTCACCATCGTCGGCTACCTCCAGCAGCTCGGCGCGCAGACGACCGTCGTGCGCAACGACGCCGTGAGCCCCGCCGACGGCGCCGACTTCGACGGCGTGCTCGTCTCGCCGGGGCCCGGCACCCCCGAGCAGGCCGGTGTCTCGATGGCGATGATCGAGGCCTGCGCCGAGCGCGCCCAGCCGATGCTCGGCGTGTGCCTGGGCCACCAGGCGCTCGGCGTCGTGTGCGGCGCCACCGTCGGTCGCGCGCCCGAGCTGCTCCACGGCAAGACGAGCCAGGTCGAGCACGACGGCACCGGTGTCCTCGCCGGGCTGCCCGCGCCCTTCACCGCCACCCGCTACCACTCGCTGACGATCGAGCCCGAGACGATCCCGGACACCCTCGTCCCCAACGGGCGCACCGCGAGCGGCATCGTCATGGCCGCGCACCACCGCGACCTGCCCCTGCACGGTGTGCAGTTCCACCCCGAGTCCGTCCTCACCCAGGGCGGTCACCGCATCCTCGCCAACTGGCTCGAGCTGCTCGGCGACGAGGGCACGGTCGCCCGCTCCGAGGGGCTCAGCCCCCTCGTGCGCGACGCCGAGGGCGTCGCCCGCATGGTCGCCGCGGGCTAGGGCGCACCGACCGTGAGCGCGGGGGTGACGACGCAGCAGGGCAGCGAGAGCGGGCAGGGCGGGGGAGAGGACGCGCGGCCCCGGGTCGGCCCGGTCGACCGCTTCCAGCGCGAGCACCCGGTCCTCGGCATGCCGATCGCCGTCGTCTACAAGTTCTTCGACGACTTCGGCGGCTACCTCGCCGCGCTCATCACCTACTACGGCTTCCTCTCGCTCTTCCCCCTGCTGCTGCTCCTGTCGACCCTGCTCGGCATCGTCCTCGAGGGTCACCCGCAGTGGCAGCAGCGCATCCTCGACTCGGCGCTGTCGGAGTTCCCCATCGTCGGCGACGAGCTGCGCCAGACCGGCACCCTCGGCGGCGGCACGCTCGGCGTCATCATCGGCTCGGTCGCCGCGATCTACGGCGGGCTCGGCGTGGCCCAGGCGCTCCAGTACGCGATGAACACCGCGTGGATGGTCCCGCGCAACTCGCGGCCCAACCCCTTCGTCTCGCGCGCCCGCGGGCTGATGATCATCCTCACCGCGGGGCTGGCGGTCGTCGCGACGAGCGTGCTCACGCAGGTGGCGAACAGGCTCGTCGTCGGCGCCTGGCAGAGCCTGGCGGTCGACCTCGGGTCGGTCGTGCTCAACGCCGGCGTCTTCACCTTCCTCTTCATCATCTCGACGACCCGCGCCCCCACGCCGCGCCAGGTGCTGCCGGGCGCGGTCATCGCCTCGATCCTCTTCCTGCTTCTGCAGAACGTCGGCGTGCTCTACGTCGGCACGGTCGTCAGCCGCGCGAGCAACGTCAGCTCGGTCTTCGCGATCGTCCTCGGCCTGCTGATCTTCATCTACAGCAACGCCGTGGTCATCCTGCTGTGCGTCGAAATCAACGTCGTGCTCGCCGAGCGGCTGTGGCCGCGCGCGCTCCTCACGATCTTCACCGACGACGTCGAGCTCACCGACGCCGACCGCCGCGCCTACCGCGGGCAGGCCCGGGCGCAGCGGCTCAAGGGCTTCGAGAAGATCTCCGTGAGCTTCGAGCGGCCACGCCCCGACGTCCCGGAGGACGACGAAGGGGGAGCCGAGGCTCCCCCTTCGACCGCGTCCTGACCGGCGGGTACGGCTACGGCGTCTGCGCCGTCGTCGAGCGCGGGTTCGGCGTCGACGGGCTGGCCGGGCCACCCGGCGTCTGGTCTCCCTGGTCGCCCTCCTCGCCGTCGCCCGGGTCCGTCGTCTCTTCCGGCGGGCTCGTCGTGCTCGGGTCGCTCGTCTCCGGAGGAGTCGTCTCGGAGGTCGAGGGCGGCGGCGGGGTGACCGTCGTCGTCTCCGTCTTGTCCTGGGGCCCGGCGATCTCGATCTTCACCGTGCGGCCCTGGGCGACCTTCCCGGCGCCCGGGTCCTGACTGAGGATCTGACCGGCCGGCTCGTCGGA
This sequence comes from Janibacter melonis, assembly GCF_003721155.3. Taxonomy (NCBI): domain Bacteria; kingdom Bacillati; phylum Actinomycetota; class Actinomycetes; order Micrococcales; family Intrasporangiaceae; genus Janibacter; species Janibacter melonis. The sequence continues at coordinate 2,502,685 of NZ_CP044548.2, forward strand.
GGGCACGGTGACCTCCTCGGTCAGCAGCCCGAGGGCGAAGATCTCGGGTCGTGCGTCGCTGATCGGCTGACCGACGAAGTCGGGGAGCTGGACGTCGCCGCTGGCCACGACGAGGTCCACGGTGCTGCCGGCCTCGACCTGCTCGGACTGCCCGGGGCTCACCGAGATGACGCGGTTCTTCTTCTGCTCGTTGCTGTCCTCGAAGGTGACGTCGCCGACCTCCAGGCCGGCGTCGCGGATCGCCTTCTCGGCGTCCGCGCGGCTCTGACCGACGACCTGGGGGACGGTGGCCTGCTCCGGGCCCTGCGACACGGTGTAGGCGATCGTCGACCCCTCGTCGACCATCTCGCCCTCGGGCACGCTCTGCTCGAAGACCTCGCCCTCGGGGGCCGCGTTGTTGGCCTCGGACCGATCACCGTCGAGACCGAGGTCGGTGAGCTTCGCCTCCGCCGCGTCCTCGTCGAGCCCGACGAGCTGCGGCGCGGCGACCCGGACGACCTCCGGCGGCTGGTTGGAGTCCCAGACGTACCAGCCGAGGGCGGCGACGGGGATGAGGAGCAGGAGCGCCAGCAGCCAGCCCAGGCCACCGCGCCGGCGACGCTCGGGCTCGAGCGGGGTAGGCGGGTCCTGGATCGGGCGGAAGGTCGAGGTGTCACCGAGGTGCTGCGCCGGGGCGGCCGCGGCGAGGGCGACCGTGGGGTCGGCCTCGAGCGCGCCGGCGCCCGCGACGGCCGCGAGGGCACCCTGCGCGAGCTCGCTCACCGGGCGGCCGGCGCGGACGGCGCGCAGGTCGTCGGCCATGTCCGAGGCGTCCTGGTAGCGCTCGTCGCGGTCCTTGGTGAGCGCGGCGGCGACGACGGCGTCGAGATCGCTCGACACCGTGGGCTCGAGCGAGCTCGGCAGCGGGATCGGCGCGTTGACGTGCTGGTAGGTGAGGCTGATCGGCTCGCCGGTGTACGGCGTCGTCCCGGTCATGAGCTCGAAGAGCAGGCAGCCGACGGAGTAGACGTCACTACGGTTGTCGACGGTCTCGCCCCGGGCCTGCTCGGGCGAGACGTACTGCGCCGTGCCGATGACGGCCGCGGTCTGGGTCATCGTCGCCTGGGTGTCGGCGACCGCGCGGGCGATGCCGAAGTCCATGACCTTGACCGTGCCGTCGGCGGTGAGCATGACGTTGCCGGGCTTGATGTCGCGGTGGACGATGCCCATGCGGTGGCTGTAGGACAGCGCGTCGAGGACGCCCTCGCAGATCCGTGCGGCCTCGGCCGGTGCGAGCGGGCCCTGGTCGTTGAGGACCTCGCGCAGGGTCTGGCCCTCGACGAGCTCCATGACGATGTACGGCACGGACAGGCCGGCGCCGCCGGACTCGGTCGTGCGGTCCTCGCCGGAGTCGTAGACCGCGACGATCGAGCGGTGGTTGAGCCCGGCGACCGACTGGGCCTCGCGGCGGAAGCGGTGGAGGAAGGAGGTGTCCCGCGCGTGGTCGCTGCGCAGGATCTTCACCGCCACGGGTCGTCCGAGACGGGTGTCGTAGCCACGGTGGACCTCGGCCATGCCGCCTCGACCGATGAGCTCGCCGAGCTCGTACCGTCCTCCGAGCAGCCGGGGGGTGCTTGTCGTCACGACGTCCTCTCTTCCTGTGCCGCCATTGTGGCCGACACGACGTCTGACCTGGTCAGGGGTCCAGCGCTCACTCGAGCACCGCCTTCATCACCGCAGCGCTGATCGGCCCGGCGACCGAGCCGCCGTACGCCTCGTTGCCCGCCCGGCCGCCGTCCTCGACGACGACCGCGACCGCGACCTTGGGGTTGTCCGCGGGGGCGAAGCCGGTGAACCACGCGTGCGGGGCCGCGCCCTCGGCATGCTCCGCGGTGCCCGTCTTGCCGGCGACGCTCGTGCCGGGGACCGCGGCCTGGGTGCCGGTGCCGCGCTCGACGACGAGCTTCATCATGTCGGTGAGCTCGGTGGCGGTCTCCGGGTCGATCGCCCGCGAGAGCTGCTCGGGCTTGGTGTCGGAGATGACCGACAGGTCGTCGCCCTGCACCCGCTCGACGACGTAGGGCCGCATGACGACCCCGTCGTTGGCGACCGCGGAGCTCATCATCGCGACCTGCAGGGGCGTGACGCGCACGTCGTACTGGCCGATGGCCGACTGCGCCTCCTGCGGCGGGTTGAGCCCGGTGGGGAAGGTCGAGGGCGTGACGTCCATGGGGATCTCGAGCTTGTCGCCGAAGCCGAACTTGCTCGCCTGGTCGCCGACGGTGTCGCCGCCGAGCTCCATGCCCAGCCAGCCGAAGGCGGTGTTGCACGAGTCCTGCATCGCCACGGCGAGGGTGACGCGGTCGTTCGGTCCGCACGCGCCGGGGTGGCTGTTGGGCAGGCCGACGTCGGTCTGGGGCAGGTCGAGGACCGCGGGCCCGGGGATCGACGAGCTCTCGTCGTAGTCGCCGGACTCGATGGCGGCGGCCGCGGTGACGACCTTGAAGACCGACCCGGGCGGGTAGAGGTTGCCGCCGATGGCGCGGTTGACCAGGGGGCGGGAGGAGTCGGCGTTGAGGCTCTCCCACGCCTTGGCCGCCGTGCCCTGCTCGTGGCTGACCAGCGGGGTCGGGCTGTACGTCGGCGAGGAGTACATCGCGAGGATCGCCCCGGTGCGCGGGTCCATGGCGACGACGGCGCCGCGCTGGTCGCCGAGCGCCTCCTTCGCGGCCCGCTGGGCCTGCGGGTCGATGGTCAGCTCGAGCGAGGCCCCCTTCGAGGCCTTGCCGGAGAGGATGTCGGAGACCCGGCCGTAGAAGAGCGTGTCGTCGGTGCCGCTGAGCAGGGAGTTCGCGGCGCCCTCGAGCCCGCCGCCGGCGCCGTACTCGAAGGAGTAGTAGCCGGTGATGTGCGCGTAGGTCTCGGGCGAGGCGTAGACGCGCTGCCACTGCAGCTCGTCGTCGGAGGGCACCGAGCGGGCGATCGGCTGACCGCCGAGGAGGATCTGGCCGCGCTCCTGGCCGTAGTTCTTCAGCGCGGTGCGGCGGTTGTCGGGGCGGTCGTTGATCGCCTCGGCCCCGACGACCTGGAGCCAGGTCGAGGAGACGAGCAGCGCGGTGAAGAGCAGCGCCGCGAGCATCGAGAGGCGTCGGATGGGCTCGTTCATCGGGTGCTCACCACCTCGGTCGGGGCGTCCATCGACGCCGGGTCCAGCTCGGGCTCGGGACGGCGCGCGTGGTCGCTGATGCGCAGGAGGATCGCGGCGAGGGTCCAGTTCGCGAGGAGCGAGGAGCCGCCGTACGCGACGAAGGGGAGGGTGAGACCGGTGAGCGGGATGACCCGGGTGACCCCGCCGACGACGACGAAGACCTGGAGCGCGACGGTGAAGGCCAGACCCGTCGCGAGCAGCTTGCCGAAGCCGTCGCGCAGGCCGATGGCCGAGCGCAGGCCGCGCTCGACGAGGATCGCGTACAGGGCGATGATCGCCATGATCCCGACGAGCCCGAGCTCCTCGCCGAGGCTGTTGAAGATGAAGTCGGTCTCCGGCAGCGGCGTCGACCACGGCCGCCCGCGACCGAGCCCCGTGCCGAGCAGCCCGCCCGCGGAGAGCCCCATGAGACCGCTCACGAGCTGGCCGCACTGGCGGGTGCCCTCCTCGCTGAAGGGGTCGACCCAGCACAGGACGCGCGTCTGCAGGTGGGGGAAGAGGCGGTAGGCGACGAAGGCGCCGAAGGCCGCCAGGCTCAGGCCGATCGCGATCCAGCTGACGCGCTCGGTCGCGACGTAGAGCATCGAGACGAAGAGGCCGAAGAGGAGCAGCGAGGTGCCGAGGTCGGTCTCGAGGACGAGGACGAGGACCGAGGCGACCCAGGCGACGAGGATCGGCCCGAGGTCGCGCCCGCGCGGCAGGGTGAGCCCGAGGACCTTGCGCCCGGCGAGGGCGAGCACGTCGCGGGTCTGCACGAGGTAGCCGGCGAAGAAGACCGCGAAGCAGATCTTCGCGACCTCGGCGGGCTGGAAGGTGAAGGGCCCGATCTTGATCCAGATGTTCGCGCCGTAGACGTCGTGGCCGATGATCGGCAGCAGCGGCAGCAGGAGCAGCACGAGGCCGAGCAGGCCGGCGGTGTAGGTGTAGCGGCGCAGGACGCGGTGGTCGCGCAGGGCGACGAGCACGGTGAGGGCGAGGGCCACGCCGAGCGCCGTCCACTGCAGCTGCTTGAGGGCGTAGCCCTCGCTGAAGTCTCGCCCGGCAGCCAGGTCGAGGCGGTGGATCATCACCAGGCCGATGCCGTTGAGCAGGGTGAGGATCGGCAGCACGAGCGGGTCGGCGTACGACGCGCGCCAGCGCAGCACGACGTGGAAGACGAGCGCGATGGCCGCGAGCATCCCGGTGTGGGCCAGCAGGTCCGGCGGCACGGAGCCGTTGGCCGCCACCTCGACGTTGATGTACGCGAGGACGACGACGCCGATCGCGAGCGCGACGAGCAGCAGCTCGACGTTGCGGCCGCGCTTCGGGGCGATCGTCGTGATCGTCTTCAGCGACCGCACGGCTCGCCCTCGCTGCGCAGCTCGGCGCACCGCTTCGCGGCGACGCGCAGGTCGTCGACCTTCTTCTGGGCATCGCGCTCGGAGTCGACGCTCACGCTCTCCTCGATGCTGCTGCGGTAGAAGTCGGGCAGGTCGGAGAGCATGACGTCGGTCTGCTCGACCGCGGAGGACAGCGGGATCGGACCGAGGTCGGAGGCGATGCCGCGGTAGATCGTCACGCGGCCGTCCTGACCGGCGATGTAGTACTGCTGCTGCGTCCAGGCCCACGCGCCGTAGAGGATCGCGCCGAGGACGAGCGCGACGACGCCGAGCGCGGCGACCCGTCGCAGCCAGCGGCCCCGCCGGGTCGAGCCCTCCTCGGCGAGCTCGAGGTCGGGCTCGGGGGTCTCGGGCCGCACGAGGGCGGCAGCCTTCTCGGCCGGGGTGGTCGGGATGGCGCGCGTCGAGCTCGAGCGCATCGAGGCCGACCCGACGACCTGCGGCTGGGTCGAGGGCGGGGTCCCGTCGGCGCTGTCGACGACGTCGGCGACGATGACGGTGACGTTGTCGGGTGCGCCCGCGCGCAGGGCGAGGGCGACGAGGTCGTCGGCGGTCTCGGCAGGGGTGCGCCCCGAGGAGAGCTGCTCGGCGATGGTGTCGCGGGCGACGAAGCCGGAGAGGCCGTCGGAGCACAGCAGGTAGCGGTCGCCGAGGCGGGCCTCGCGGGCGCCGACGTCCGGGTCGTCGTCCTCGTCTCCGGTGAGGACGCGGGTGACGACCGAGCGCTGGGGGTGGGTCGAGGCCTCCTCCTCGGTGATCCGGCCCTCGTCGATGAGGGTCTGGACGAAGGAGTGGTCCGTCGTGATCTGGGTGACGGTGCCGTCGCGCAGGAGGTAGGCGCGGGAGTCGCCGATGTGGGCGAGGATGAGCTTGTTGCGGGCCCGCATGAGCGCGGTCGTCGTCGTGCCCATGCCCGAGAGCTCCTTGCGCTCCTCGGCGATGCGCGCGATCTCGCGGTTGGCCCGGCGGATGGCCTTGCCGAGCTGGGCGCTCGCCTCGGACGCGCCGAGCGAGTCGTGGTCGAGCTCGACGAGCTCGGTGATCACCGTGGCGCTCGCGATGTCGCCCCCGGCGTGCCCGCCCATGCCGTCGGCGACGACGAGCAGGTGGGGCCCCGCGTAGCCCGAGTCCTGGTTGTCCGAGCGGACCAGCCCGACGTCGGAGCGCGCTGCGTACCTCAGTCCGATGGCCATGCGTCAGCTCCGCAGCTCGAGGCGGGTCTTGCCGATGCGCACGGTCGTGCCGGCCTCGACGGGGACCGCCTCACCGACGCGGAACTCGCCGATGAAGGTGCCGTTCGTGCTGCCTAGGTCCTCGACGTACCAGCCGTCGTCACCGCGGATGATCCGGGCGTGACGCCCCGAGGCGAAGTCGTCGTCGAGGACGAGGGTGCACTCGGGGTTGCGGCCGATGAGCACGCCCTTGTCGCGCAGCGGCAGCGAGGTGCCGGCGAGCGCGCCGCTGGTGATGACGAGGTGGGTCGGGGTGCGGGGGTTGCGGCGCGGCGTGTCGGCCGCCCGCTTCTCCTTGCGCGAGCGCCGGCTCGAGGCCGAGCCCTGCCGCGCGATGACGCGCGTGCCGTAGAGGTCGGAGCGCAGCACGCCCGCGAGGGAGAGGACGAAGGCCCACAGCAGGATGAGCAGGCCGAGGCGCAGCACGGTGACGGTCAGCTCGCTCATGGGGCTCCTCTCGAGATGTCGCGGTCGGACGGGATGGCCGCGGCGCGGGTGGCCGCAGGTGGGCAGGGTAGTCGTCGAACCTCAGCGACGCGCCAGCCGGAAGATCACGCTCGTGCGCCCGACGGTGATGCGGTCGCCGTCGTGGAGGGGGCAGGCGTCGACCTGCTCGCCGTTGACGTACGAGCCGTTGGTGCTGCCGAGGTCGCGCAGGTGGGCGACCTGGTGCGGTCCGTCGTTCGTGACGCGGACCTCGGCGTGGCGGCGTGAGATGCCCGGGTCGTCGAGGACGACGTCGGCGCTCTCGTCGCGGCCGAGCACGGTCATGGCGCTCATGAGCGGGTAGCGCTCGCCGTCGACCTCGAGCCAGGGCAGGTCCTGCACCCGCGGCCGGCGGGCGGCCGCACGAGCGGGCTCCGGGGTGCGGGGCTCGGGGGCGCGAGGCTCGGGAGCGCGAGGCTGAGGGGCCCGCACGGGGGCGGGAGCGGGCGCCGGGGTGGCGGCTGCACCGCGCGCGGAGGTCGGCACCTCCCACTCGTCGTCCTCGACGTCGTCGTCCCACCACTCGTCTGCCGAGGGCGCGGCCTGCGCCGGGGCGGGGGTGGGGGCGGCCGGGACCTGGGCCCGACCCTGCGGCACGGGCGCGGAGTACTCGTCGTAGTCCTCGCCCTCGGTCTCGACGTACTCCTCGCGGTACTCCCGCACCGCCGAGGGGTCCTCGACAAGCTGCCGGGCGGTCGCCGGGCGCACCCGGAAGACACCCGTCTCGAGCTCGTCGTCGGACTCGAAGATCACCTGCAGCGGCCCGCCGGGGCGGTAGCGCTGGGTCTCAGCGTGCTCCTGGGCCGCGGCGATGAGCTCGTCCTCGAGCTCCTCGTCGTACTCGGTGAGCCGGTCGTAGTCACCGGGCGAGAGCTCGATGGTGAAGAGGTTGGGCACCGCGGTGCGGCCGCGCCCGATGAGGGTCGCGCGGTCGTCCATGGCGCGCCGGACGGCGGAGGCCAGCTCGAGGGGCTGGACCTCGGAGCGGAAGGCCTTGGCGAAGACGCCGTTGACCGTGCGCTCGAGCTTGCGCTCCATGCGCTCGAAGAGACTCATGCCGAGGCCCTCCCTTCGTCTGCGTGCGGGCTGGGTGCGTCATCGATCCTAACCACCAGCCTGGGCGCAGCCTGGGACGGGCGAAGGGGGACCACCTCGCGGTGGTCCCCCTTCGTCACCGCTCGCTCACGGCAGCTCGATCGTCCACTCCTCCTTGGGGAAGGTCTTGTCGGAGCCGATGACCTTCGCCGCGAGGCGGGTGTAGACGAACTCGTAGGAGTCCGCGCGGGTGTTGATCTGGAAGGCGAGCCAGCCCGTGGCCTCCTCGCCACGGCTCGGGCCGTCGAAGGGGGTCATGCCCGCGGCCTCGAGCTCGTCGTCGACGATGCTCGTCGAGGAGGAGTCGGTGCCGTCGGCGCGGAGCTTGAAGGGGCCGTTGACGCCGCCGCTGAACTCGTCGCCGGCCTTCGCGTCGATCTCGACGAGGACGATCTCGCCGCCGTCCTCGGCGATGTTGGCGAAGTCCTCCGAGGCGAAGTCGCGCACGATCTTCGTCACCTCGACGGTGTTGCCGAGCTCGGGGTCCTCGACGCTCTCGCCGACCTCGACCTCTTCCATCTCGCCGCCGGCGGCCGAGCCCGACTCGCTCCCGGAGGCCTCGGTCTCGGTGCTCTCGGGGCTCTCCGACTCGGACGCGCTGCTCTCGGACGGCGTGCTCTCGCTCGTGCTGCTCGACGTGCTCGCGGACTGCGTCGTGCCGCTCTCGGACTCGCCACCCCCGCACGCGGTGAGCAGGACGGCGACGGCGGCGGTCGCGGTGACGGTGCGGATCTGCACGGGCTGCCTCTCGGTAGATGGGTGCACCGCCCCCTGCAGCGGTGCACACCGCTGCCAGTGTCGTCGACCCCTCGGCGTCGCAACACCCCACGAAATCGCAGACCTGACACCGGGATTCGCGCTCGGGAGGCGGGCTCCGCGCTTTTCGCGGGGTGACCTGGGGTGATCCGTCGGGGATCATCGACGCGTGACCGACGACAGCCCTGCCCCGAGCCGCCGGTGGTGGTGGCCGGACTCGCTGCCGACGACCCAGGCCGGGGCGCTATGGGGCATCGCCCTGCTCGTCATGGGCGCGCGTGTCGGCACGCTCGTGCAGATGGCGCCGTCCTTCACCTCCGCGCTGCGGGTGGCTCCCGACGAGCGGGCCGCCGCGCTCACGTGGCTGGCTGCTCTCGTCATGACCGTCGCGGTGTGCGTGCGGATGACCGCCACCCGCGGACCGCTGTCGACGGCGTGGACCGCCGTCGACCTCGCCGTCGCCTGCGTGCTGCTCGTCCTCGGGCCGCTCACCGTGCCCGACGACTTCCGCGTCGGGACGTGGGTGGGCTTCCAGCCCGGGTACGCCCTGGGGGTGCTGCTCACCGCGAGCGCCCTGCGCAGCCACGTCCTGTGGCTCGGGGCGATGACCGCGGTCGTCGCCTCCGCCTCGGTGTACATGGCCGACGGCACGCGCACCCACCCGAGCACGGTCCTGGGCAACCTGCTCACCTACATCGCCCTGGGCATCGTCGGGCGTCTGCTCGTCGGCTACAACCTGCGTCTGGCCCAGGACGCCGACCGCGCCCGCGCGCTCGCCGCCGAGCTCGGCCGGCGCGAGGAGGAGCACCGCGCCCGGGTGGCGATCCACAACGGCGCCGCGGTGATGCGCCTGCTCACCGACGACGACGTCGACGACAGCACGCGCGAGCGGCTGCGCCAGCAGGCCCTCGTCGAGTCGCGCCGGATGCGTGCCTACCTCCAGGGGCCGGCGCCCGGTGCGACCCCGGCGCAGGGCGAGGTCGCCCTCGCCGGCCGGGTCCAGGCCGTGTGCGAGCGCTTCGTCGACCTGCGCCTGGAGACCTCGCTCGACCTCGGCGCGCAGGTGCGCCTGGCCGCAGCAGACACCGAGGCGGTCGAGCAGGCGCTCGCGAGCGTGCTGCTCAACGTGCGCCAGCATGCCGGCGCCTCGCTCGTCGTCGTCCACCTCGACTCGGACGAGGCAGACGACGACGCGCACGACGGGCCTGCCCGCGGGGGTGAGGGGACCCCCCTTCGCTGGGTGCTCTCGGTGCACGACGACGGGGTCGGCTTCGACCACGAGGTGACGGACATGGGGGTGGGGCTCGGCGACGTCGTCGTCGGCGAGCTCGCCAGCCGGGGGATCGGGGTCGACATCGACTCCGAGCCCGGGATCGGGACGACGGTGCGCATGGGCACCATGGAGATCGGGGTGGAGCAGGGATGACGCAGGACCAGCCACGGGTGCGCGCGCTCGTCGTCGACGACGCGACGGTGATCCGCGAGTCGATGCCGGCGCTCATGCCGGGGATCGACTTCGTGGGGCAGTACTCGAGGGTCGAGACGCTGCTCGAGGACCGGCCGGTCGCCGACGTCGTCGTGCTTGACCTGCACCTCGTCAACAGCACGCAGCCCTCGGCGCGCCAGGGCGTCGCGGCGGTACGGATGCTCGTCGACGCGGGCTACCGGGTGTGCGTGTACAGCCAGGAGGAGCGCCGCTTCGTGCTCGCGGCGTGCATGGCGGCGGGGGCGACCGGCATCGTCTCGAAGTCGGCGCCCACGGCCGAGGCGCAGGAGGCCTTCGTCGACGCGGCGGCCGGGCGGGTCGTCGTGCCGCAGGCGATCATCGGGCTCATCGAGGTGCTCGTGCGCCGCAAGAGCCTGACGATCCTCTCGCAGCGCCAGCGCCAGGTGCTCGCCGGCCGCGCCCGAGGGCTCACCTACGCCGAGCTGAGCACCCAGCTCTACCTCTCCGAGTCGACCCTGCGCGGGTACTGGCGCGATCTCACGACGAACGTCTCGACCCACCTCCAGCAGACGACCCCCGCGGAGATCGAGCGTGCGCTCGGCCTCGGCCCCGGGGACCTGCTCGAGTTCTGGCCCGAGTCGCCCGCCCGCCCCCGCTGACCCCCTCCGCCACACCCCCCCGATGCGCCGAGCCCCGCTCGTGGTCCGTGAGGGACGGTCGTCGCGGGCCGGCGATGACCGGGGTTCGCGGACGACGAGCGGGGCTCGGCGAAGGGGGAGCGGCGAAGGGGGAGGAGCGCGGCAGGGAGGGGAGGGGGCGAGGGGGGACGGGGACGGCGACGCCCCCTCCACCCGGTCGGGCGAAGGGGGCGTCGGCAGCCGCGCGCTACGGCTTGACCGCGAGCACCGGGCAGGTCGCGTCGAGCAGGACCCGCTGGGCGGTACTGCCCATGAGGAGCTTGCCGACGGGGGAGCGGCGGCGCAGACCGAGGCAGATGAGCGAGGCCTCGAGCTGCTGGGCGACCTGGATGACGGCGTCCGCCGGGTCGTGCAGCTCCGAGGTGCGCACCTCGAGTGAGACGCCCGAGGAGTCGAGCCCCTCGGCCCCGTCGAGCACGGCCCGCAGCGAGTCGGTCGTCGGGTCGAGGTCCGCGGTCGCGGGCACGACGACGACCTCCTCGGAGCGAAGGACGGCCTCGCGGGCGGCTGCCCGCAGCGCGGCGTGCCCCGGTGGGGTGTCCGCGTAGGCGACGACGATGGTCATGAGCGTGTCCTCTCAGGTGGTGGTCAGCCCTGCAGCAGACCGGTCGGCAGGTCCACGGGCAGGATCGAGGGCAGTGCGGCGAGCACGAGGCACAGCACCACTGTGTAGATGATCGCGGTGCGAGGCCGGGCCCGCGCCACGTAGAGCAGGAAGCCGGGCACGAAGAGCGTCACCGCGACGAGGTAGCCGCCGAGCATGACGAGCACGAGGAAGAGCGCCATCGCGCCGAACATCCTCACCGCGATCGTCACGTCGTGGGTCCACCCGGGGCGAGGGGCCGACCCGTCGCGACGCGTGCGCAGCTCGGCCCACACGAGGACCAGCCCCATGATCAGGCCGCCGGCGCTCACGAGCTGGGGCATGAGCCGTGCCTCCGGGGAGAAGGTCTGGCTCACCCCGAGGGCGACCGCGAAGACGACGGTCGTGAGGACGGCGAAGCCCATCGACCACGGCGAGTCCTTGAGCATGCCCTGCTCGGTGTCCTCGTCGTCGTCGTGACGCAGGTCGACCTCGCCGCGGTGGCCGAGGTCGGCCGCCTGGTCGCGGTTGCGACGCGTGCGCTTGACGAGCCCCCACACGAGGGGGCCGACGAGCACGGCGAGGAAGACGAGGACGCCCGGACGGGTCAGCCAGCCGACGCCGTCGTAGAGCGAGTCCGTGAGGTAGTAGTAGCGCTCCATCGGGATCGCGAGGACGAAGCCGATGAGGAAGGGCGCGCGGGGGGTGTCGGTGGCCTTCATCAGCCAGCCGGCCGCGCCGAGCGCGACCATGATCCACAGGTCACCGATCTGGCCACCCTCCTGGAAGGCGCCGAGCAGCATGATGACGAGCAGGCCGGCGCCGAGGACGGCGAAGGGGACCTTCGTCAGCTTGGCCAGACCGGGGGTGGCGAGGAAGCACAAGAAGGCGCCGACGATGCTCGCGATCGCGAAGCACCACACGATGAGGTACATGAGGTTGAGGTGCTCGGTGACGATCGCCGGCCCCGGCTGGATGCCGTAGGTGAGCAGCATGCCGAGGAGCATCGCGGAGGGCACGCCGCCGGGGATGCCGAAGAGCAGCGTCGGGATGAGGTCGCCGGCCTCGACGGAGTTGTTCGCGCTCTCCGGGCCGACGATGCCGCGGGGGTCGCCCTTGCCGAACTTGCGCTTGTCCTTGGCCGTCGCGACGGCCTGGCCGTAGGCGAGCCAGGTGCCGGCGGTCGCGCCGACGCCGGGCAGGACGCCGGCCCAGATGCCGATGAGCGAGCCGCGGATGACCTGGGTCCAGTGGGTGACCCACTCCTTGATGCCCGACATCCAGCCGCCGCCGAGGCTGACCATGTCGCGGTCGACGGTGCGCTGGCCGACGCGCGAGGCGATCTCGGCCAGGCCGAAGATGCCGAGCGCGACCGCGACGAGCGAGAGGCCGTCGCCGAGGAAGAGGCTGCCACCGGTGAAGCGCTCCTCGGCGGTCGTCGGCGAGGTGCCGACGAAGCCGAGCAGCAGGCCGAGCAGACCGGCGAGGAGGCCCTTGACGACGTTGCCGCGCGAGAGGACGGCGGCGAGCGAGACGCCGAGCACCGTGAGCATGAAGAGCTCGGGGCTGGCGAAGGAGAGGACGAGCGGTCGGGCGAGCGGGATGGCCAGGGTGAGGCCGAGCGCGCCGATGAGACCGCCGGCCATCGAGGAGAGGAAGGCGAGCGAGAGCGCCCGCTTCGCCTCGCCCTTGCGGGCCATGGCGTAGCCGTCGAGCATCGTCACGCTCGCGGAGGCCGACCCGGGTGCGCCGAGGAGGACCGCGGAGACGGTGTCGGAGGTGTGGACGACCGCGAGGGCGCCGATGAGCAGGGCGAAGGCCTGCTCGGGCTCCATCCCGAAGGTCACCGGCAGCAGGATCGCGACCGCGCCCGTGCCGCCAAGGCCCGGGATGAGGCCCATGACGAGACCGGCGATGACACCGGCGGCGAGCATGAGGAGCAGGGAGGGCTCGGAGAGGGAGCCCAGGGCTGAGAGTGCAGCGTCGAACATGTCAGGACCTCACTCGACCGTCACGTTGTAGGAGCTCGAGAGCAGCGTGATGACGTGCTCCCGGACGGAGGCGTCGACCGTGTACGCCTCTCGGATGCGGGTCGCCAGGTCGGCGCCCGCGTCGAGCGGGTAGCCGCCGAGCACCTTGTCGGCGGCCTCCTCGAAGTCCTTGTCCTGCGCGAGCGCCTCGGAGGAGGTGCGCATGAGGTCGACGACGGCCTTCGGCGTCTCGGCGGGGACCCAGAGGGCCTTCTGGTAGGTGTACGTCACGCCGAGGACCGTCTTGTAGGCGTCGAGCTTCGGGCCCGAGGGGGCCGAGCCGTGCAGCTCCTCGTAGGCCTCGACGACCGTGGGGGTGTCGGGGAAGTTCGGGTCGCGCACGACCTCGCCGGACTCGTCGAGCTGGCCGAGGCAGAAGAGGACGACGGCCGTCTTCGCCTCCTCCATCGGCTCGACGGCCGAGGCGTAGGTCGACGTCGTCGTGTAGTCGATGTCGATCTCGCCGCGCTGGAGGGCGAGGTTGACCGGCCCGCGACCCTCGAAGCCGAAGGTCGCGTCGACGTCCATCTCGAGCAGGTCGAAGGCGAGCAGCGTCGTGAGGTCGAGCCCGGTGGCGGTGATGCCGCCGAACTTCAGCGGGGTCGGGCGGTCGACGAGGTCGGACAGGCCGCTGACGCCGGCGCCGGTGCGTGCGTAGACGACCGCGCCGGTGCCGTTGGCGAGGATCGGCTGGAGCCTGGTGAAGTCGTAACGGACCGCGGGACGCGTGAGGAGCCACGGGACGACGGTCGTCGCGGTGCTCACGAGGACCTCGGTGCCGTCCGGCGGAGCCGAGCTGACGAAGTGGTTGGTGCCGGTGATCCCTTCGCCGCCGGCCTCGTTGACCGGCGCGAAGCCGGGCACGCCGGGGATCTTGTGGACGAGCTCGGCCCCGACGAAGCGGGCCCAGGTGTCGGTGCCGCCGCCCTCGGCGAGCGGGATGAGGAACTCGACGGTCTCGCCGGCGAAGTCGCCGTCGGCCGTCGAGGCCGGCGGGTTGAGCAGACGGCCGCCCAGCAGGGTGCCGCCGACCCCGGCCACGGCGAAGCCGGCCATGATGGCCAGCGCCGTCCGGCGGTTCGGCGGCGGCGGGTCCTCCGGCCGTGCGGGTGTCACGAGGTTGTCCTGGGTCATGATTCCTCTCCCTTGAGGATGCGGTGCGTGGCGGTGCTCGTGGGCGGGTCGGGCAGGAAGACCACTCCCTGCGCCAGACGGCGGTAGGTGCGGGTCGCGCCCACGACGACCTGCCCGTCGGTCTCGGAGACGTAGGTCGTGACGACGCCCGCGGCGGTGCGCATGACGAGCTGGTCGGCCTGGGTCTCCTCGTCGTCGAGCAGCTGCGCGACGACGGTGCCGGGGTGGCGCGACGCGAGGGTGAGCGCGACGCTGCCGGTGATGGGGATGGCGGGGTGCGCGCGGCCCATCGAGAGCATGAGGACGTCGACGTCGCAGCCCTCCTCGCGCGGTGCGGCGACGAGCGCGAGCTTCGGCACGGCGCGGGCGGCCTCGCCGACGTCGGCGACGAGGCCCATCGCGACCGCGCCCTCGCGCCGGATCGCGTCGAGCCGGCCGAGGAGATCGGGGTCGGCGTCGAGGGCGGCGAGCGAGTCGTGACCGGTGAGACCGACGTCGGCCGCGCGAAGGGCGACCACGGGCGCCCCGGCGTCGACGAGGGTGGCGTCGATGCCCCCTTCGCCGTCGGGGAGCCGGTCGCGCTCGCGACCGGTGGGGAAGAGCCGGCCGGTCGTGCGGCCGGCCGGGTCGAGGAAGCCCATCCGCACGGGCGAGCCGAGGAAGGGCACGCCCGGGATCGCGGTCGTCAGGTCCTCGGTGAGGACGCCTCCGGGAGTGCTCAGCTCCTGGACGATGACCTGGTCGGTGTTCGTGTTGAGCACGCGGACCTCGGTGCTCGGGTCCTGCGCGGCGACCCAGCCCTCGCGCACGGCGAAGGCCGCGACGACCGCCGAGCAGTTGCCGCAGTTGCTGCCCCAGTCGACCGTGGCAGCCTCGATGCCGACCTGAGCGAAGGTGTAGTCGACGTCGACGCCCTCGCGCTGCGAGGCCGAGAGGATGACCGCCTTGCTCGTCGTCGAGGTGCCGCCGCCGACGCCGTCGACCTGGCGCACGTCGGGGCTGCCGTACACCCGCAGGAGCACCTCGTCGACCGACATGCCGGGCACGTCGAGGTCGTCGCGCCGGAAGACCCAGCACTTGCTGGTCCCTCCGCGCATCCACGTCGCCGGGATCTCCATCCGGGCCTCCTCACATCTGATGCGACCGAGCGGTCGCCGCAGACGAGAGTGACGCCGATCTGGCTGAAGGACCAGCGCGAGATCGAGCGTGGGTCTGAAGCATCACTTCAACCGGGGAGGCGAAGGGGGATGGTGTGGGGATGCGGTCTCCTCCCGCTCCGGTCGTGCTCGCCCGGCGTGGTGCGGGCGCCCGCTACGCTGAAGCCCGTGATGGTCGCAGTGCACGAGGCTGAAGTGATGCTTCAGGGTCGGAGGTCGACGTGCTCGACGTGAGTCGTCTGCAGGTCCTCCTGCACGTCATCGAGGAGGGCTCGGTCACCGCGGCGGCCGCCCGGCTGCAGTACTCGCCGTCGGCCGTCTCGCAGCAGCTGCGGCGGCTCGAGCGCGAGGTGGGGCAGCCCCTGCTCACCCGGCACGCGCGCGGCATGGTGCCGACCGAGGCCGGTCAGGTGCTCGCCGGGCACGCCCGCAAAGTGGTGCGCCAGCTCACCGCCGCCGAGGCCGATCTCGCCGAGATCGCCGGTCTGCGCCGGGGGCAGCTGTCGATCGGCACCTTCGCGACCGTGGGCTCGTCCTTCGTCCCGCTCGCGGTGCAGCGCTTCCGCCAGCTCTACCCCTCGATTCGGATGCACATCCACAGCGACCGCGAGCAGGGCCTCATCGACAAGCTCGAGGAGGGCGAGGTCGGGCTCTCGCTGCTGTGGGACTACGAGTGGCGTCGGATCGACCCGAGCCAGGTCGCGCTGACGACGCTCTTCGAGGACCCGACGGTGCTCGTCGTCGCCGCGGACCACCCGCTCGCCGGGGAGCGTTCCGTGCACATGCGCGACCTCGCCGACGAGGGCTGGATCATCCGCTCCGAGCAGCACCCGGTCGTCGAGGTGCTCCACCGCAGCGCGGCGGCCGCGGGCTTCGAGCCGCGGATCTCCTTCGAGGCGAACGACTACCAGGAGGCGCAGGCCATGGTGAGCGTCGGCTTCGGGGTCGCGCTCGCGCCGCGCACCGCGCTGACGAACAAGCACCCCGGGGTGCGCATCGTCTCGCTCGGCGACTCCGCCCCGCCGCGCCGGATCGTCGTCGCCCACCGGCACGACCGGGTCCGCGCCCCTGCCGAGATCGCCTTCCACGAGGTGCTGCTCGACATGGCCCAGGGCTACGAGCCGGACTGAACCCCCCTTCGCCCACCCCCAGATGCGCCGAGCCCCGCTCGTGATCCGTGAGGGCCGGTCGTCGCGGGGCGGCGACGAGCGGGGTTCGCGGACGACGAGCGGGGCTCGGCGAAGGGGGGAGCCGGGGCGAGGGGGCGGGGTTCGGCGAAGGGGGGAGCGGGTCAGCTCACCTTGCGCGGCCACCAGAAGCGGTCGCCGAGCAGGAGGGTGATCGCCGGGACGACGACGGTGCGCACGAGCAGGGTGTCGAGCAGCACGCCGATGCAGATGATGACGCCGATCTGCGCGAGGACGACGAGCGGCAGGACGCCGAGGACGGCGAAGACCGCGGCGAGCAGGATACCCGCGCTCGTGATGACCCCACCGGTGGCGGCCAGCGCGCGCAGCATCCCTTCGCGGGTCCCGTGCTCGCGGGTCTCCTCCTTCGCCCGGGTGACGAGGAAGATGTTGTAGTCGACGCCGAGCGCCACGAGGAAGAGGAAGGCGTAGAGCACGGTGATCTGGTCGAGGGCGCTGAAGCCGAAGACCTTCGTGAAGATCCACCACGAGACGCCGATCGCGGCGAAGTTCGTCGCCATGACCGTCGTGATGAGCACGAGCGGTGCGACGAGGCTGCGCAGCAGGGCGATGAGCGCCACGAGCACGAGACCGAGGATGAGCGGCAGGATGAGCAGCCGGTCACGCTGGGCTCCGTCGCCGACGTCGACCGCCTCGGCGGTCGTCCCGCCGACGTAGGTGTCGGTGAGATCGGCGTCTGCGATGGCCGCACGCAGCGCGACGACCGCGTCCTCGGCCTCCTGGCTGTCGGGCTGACCGGGGAGCACGGCCTGGAGCTCGCTCACGCCGTCGCCGGAGGCCCCGGGACGGACCGACTCGATGCCGTCCACCCCTTCGGCGACCTTCGTGACCTCCGCCGGGTCGGCCCTCGTGACGATGACCGCGGGGTCGGAGGAGCCGGCAGGGAAGGACTCGGCGAGGCGCTCGGCGGCGACGATCGCCTCGGGCTTGTCGAGGAACTGCTCGGACTGCGGCAGGCCGAGGCGCACCGAGAAGACGCCGGCCGACATCACCGCGAGGAGCACGACGGCACCGCCGACGAAGACGGAGGGACGGCGGGCGACCGCGTCGCCGATGCGACGCCACAGCGAGCGGCCGTCGCTGAGGGTCGTCTCGCCGGCGTGGGGGACCTTCGGCCAGAAGACCCAGCGCCCGAAGAGCGAGAGCACCGCGGGCAGCAGGACGAGCGCCGACAGGACGGCGATGACGATGCCGATCGCGCTCGCCAGACCCAGGCCGCGGGTGCCCGGGGTGAGCGAGAGCAGGAGGCAGAGCACGCCGACGACGACCGTCGTCGCGCTCGCGAGGACCGGCTCGAAGGTCTTCGCGAGGGCCTCGGTGAGCGCCTCGCGCCGGTCCTCGGTCACCCGCAGCGCGTCGCGGTAGCGCGACATGAGGAGCAGGGCGTAGTTCGTCCCCGCGCCGAAGACAAGGACCGAGAGGATGCCGGTCGTCGAGTCGTCCCACGTCATCCCGAGACGCTCGAGGACCTGGGTCGCGGCGACCGTCGCCGTGCGGTCGCCGACGCCGATGACGGTCAGCGGGATGATCCACAGGACCGGGCTGCGGTAGGTGAGGATGAGCAGGACGGCGACGATGGAGGCGGTCGAGAGCAGCAGCCGGGTGTCGGCCCCGTCGAAGACCGCGGCGAGGTCGGCGGTGATGCCCGCGGGCCCCGTCACCTCGGCGGTGATGCCGTCCGGGGTGCGCTCGCCGAGGTCGGCGCGCAGGTCGCGCACCGCGTCGCGGATCTTCGGGCTGTCCGTCGTCTCGATCGGCACGAAGGTGATGGCCGCGGTGCCGTCCTCGCTCGGGACGACGGTCGCGTCCTCGCGGAGACCGGCGGCCCTCGCGAGCTCGGGCAGCTCGGCCTTGTCGATCGTGCCCTCGTCGGCGGTGAAGAGGACGAGCGCCTGGGTGCCGTCCTGCTCGGGCAGCTGCTCGCGCAGCTCGGCCGCGGCCGTCGAGTCGTAGCCGCGGGGGAGGGAGTCGGTGGGGGTGGCCTGGCGCTCGCCGGCGCCGAGCGACATGACGAGGCCGATGAGCACGAGGCCGAGGACGATGACGGCCCAGGCGGACCGCTTGCCCGTGATGAGGGCGGCGACGCGATGACGCACCGTAGACTCCTGGTGTCGAAGAAGATTGCTAACTAAGTGAGTTATATCGTGAACGAAGGTACGACGGGGCGAGGTGGTCCGTCCACTTCTAGTCCAGCCCGCTCCCTGCGCACCCTCGTCCAGGTCGCGGCCGGCGTGCCGGGGGCGATGGCGCGTCGTGCCGGCTTCTCCCACAACGAGATGGCGGTCCTCGACCTGCTGAGCGACGCACCGCACGGACCGGCGGAGATCGCGCGCGCCCTCTCGGTGAGCTCGGCGGCCGCCTCGGGCATCGTCGACCGGCTCGTCGCCCGCGGCTACGCCGTGCGCACCCCGCACCCCGAGGACGGGCGGCGCACGCTCGTCGAGATCTCCGACGCCGGTCGCACCGAGATGCTCGGCCACCTGCTGCCGATGCTCGGGCCTCTCCAGGCCCTCGACGACGCGATGACCGACGCCGACCGGGCCGCCGTCCAGCGCTACCTCGACGGCGCGACCCAGGCCATCCGCCGCCTGCTCTGAGCCCTCCGGCCGCCCCCGCGGTGCGACGATCGCCAGATGAGCGAGCACCCCGTCGAGTCGGTCTGGGACTACCCGCGCCCGCCCGCGCTCGTCCCCTTCGCCGGTCTCGTCGAGGTCGACGTCGCCGGTCAGAGCCTGGCCCGCACGACCTCCGCGCTGCGGGTGCTCGAGACGAGCCATCCGCCGACGTACTACCTGCCGCTCGCCGACGTCGACACCTCGCTGCTGCGACCGGTCGACGGCGGGCGCACGATCTGCGAGTTCAAGGGCGTCGCGAGCTACTTCGACGTCGTCGTCGGCGACCGGGTCATCTCACGCGCGGTGTGGACCTACCCCGACCCGACGCCCGCCTTCGCCGACCTGCGGGGCCACGTCTCCCTCATGCCGGGGCTCATGGACGAGTGCCGGGTCGACGGCGAGGTCGTCGTCGCGCAGGAGGGCGACTTCTACGGCGGGTGGGTGACGTCGTGGATCACCGGCCCCTTCAAGGGCGGACCGGGGACTCGCGGGTGGTGATGGCCGGGTGGTGAGGGCTCTCGTCCTGCCGAGCCCGCTGCTCCCGGCGCTCGCCTACGTCGAGCTCGCGGACGCGCTGACGCGGGCGGGCTGGTCGGCCCGGGTGGCTGTGGCGGACCTCGGCGAAGGGGAGGGCGCGGGTGACCTCGTCGAGCGCTGGGCCGGCGAGGTCGGCCTGAGCGACGTGCTCGTCGCCCACAGCAACGCCGGCTACCTCGCCCCGCTCGTGCGCGAGACCGCCGGCCTCGACGTGCCCCTCGTCGCGATGGACGCCGCCCTGCCGCCGGCCGAGGGCCGGTACGCGCTCGCCCCGCCGGCGCTGCGCGACATGCTCACCGCGCTCGCGGACGCCGACGGGCTGCTGCCGCCGTGGACCCGCTGGTGGCCCTCCGGCGCGCTCGACGACGTCGTGCCCGCCGACCGTCTCGCCGAGCTCGACGCCGCCTGCCCGAGGCTGCCCGTCGCGTACGTCGACGAGGTCTTCCAGGCGCCGAAGGGGTGGGCGACGCGGCCGTCGGCGTACCTCGCCTTCGGGCAGACCTACGCTGAGGAGATCGAGGCGGTGCGGTCGTGGGGCTGGCCCGTGCGCGTCCTCGAGGGCGCGCACCTGCACCACCTCCAGGCCCCCGACGAGGTGGCCGCCGCGGTGGTCGCCCTCGCCGCCCCCTTCGTGCCCCCGGGCTGACTCACGCCGGTGCGAGCACGGGCTCGACGACCCGGCCGTCGACCACCGTGACGAGCGCGTCGAGGGCGTTGCGGTGGACGAGGTCGTGCGTGACGAGCAGGGTCGCCGTGCCGCGCTCGTGGGTGAGGCGGGCGACGAGCTCCATGATCTCGGCGCCGCGCTCCTGGTCCAGCGCGCTCGTCGGCTCGTCGACGAGGAGGACCGAGGGGTCGGCGACGAGGGCCCGCGCGATGGCGACGCGCTGACGCTGACCGCCGGAGAGCTGGGCGGGCCGCTTGTGCTGCTGCCCGGCGAGACCGACCTCCTCGAGCAGCTCGTCGGCGCGCTCGCGGACGGCGGCCCGGAGCCGGCGGCCGTCGCCGCCGAGCTCGGCCATGACGAGCAGCTGGTCGCGCGCGGTGAGCGAGGGCAGGAGGTTCGACTGCTGGAAGACGATGCCGATGCGCTCGCGGCGCAGCGCGGTCGCCTCGCGGGGGGTGAGCGCGGCGGCGTCGACGTCGTCGACGAGGACGCGCCCGGAGTCGGGGCGGATGAGGGTGCCCGCGACGGCGAGCAGCGAGGACTTGCCCGAGCCGGACGGCCCGGTGATGCCGGTGACGGCGCCGTCCGGCGCGGCGAGGGTGACGTGGTCGACCGCGGTGACGCGGGCGTCGCCGTCGGGGAAGGTGAGGGTGACGTCGTCGAGGGTGATCATCGGGCGCTCCCGAGGGCGGTGAGGGGGTCGGCGGAGGTGATGGAGCGAAGGGCGACCGCGGCCCCGGCGAGACCGAGCGCGGCCAGGGCGACGGCCGGCAGGGCGGTCGTCAGCGGGCTGAGGAGGAAGGGCAGGGTGCCGCCGGCGAGGAGCCCGAGACCCACGACGAGGGCCATGCCGACCCCGATGCCGAGGGCGAGCACGACGAGGGCCTGGCCGAGGGCGTCGCGCACGAGCGAGGCGGTGGACGCGCCGAGGGCCTTGAGCACGGCGACGTCACCGGCGCGCTGCATCGTCCAGACGGTGAAGAAGGCGCCGACGACGAGGGCCGAGACGCCGAAGAGCATGGCGATCATCAGCCCGAGCGAGCCGACCTCGGAGCGGAAGGTCTCGAGCGCGGTGAGGCTGCGCAGCGGCGTCGCCGCCGATGTGCCGGTGCTCGCGGCCACCGCGTCCCAGTCGGGCGACCCGGTGACGGCGAGGAGGGTCGCCTCGCCCGAGCCGCCGAGGGCGCGGTCGGCGGCCGACCAGGCGTCGGGGGCGAGCGCGACGACGGGGGTGTGGCTGTACCAGCTGTCGCCGCCGACGACGGCGACCCGGTAGGTCCGACCGGCGAGGGTGACGTCATCCCCCTTCGCGACCGAGAGGGCCTCGGCCGCACCCTGCGACAGGCCCACCTCGTCCTCGGTGGGAGGCGCGAGGTCGCTCGTCGCCGACGACGGGGCGTCGTGTGGGATGCCGAGGAGGGCGACGGCGACCGGGCCCGCGGCCGGGCTGCCGGTCGCCCGGCCCTGGGTGACGCCGATGGCCACGACGTCGGTGACGCTCGGGGCGCGGCGCCAGGTGTCGGCGGTGCCGGCGGCGATCGATGACTCGGCGAAGGAGGGCTGCCCGCTCGCGGGCTGCGCGAGGACGAGCCGGTCGCCGGGCAGGCCGAGGACCGCCGATACGTTCTGCGACGCAAGGCCGCCGGTGAGCCCGGCGAGGAATCCGACGAGCACGGTGATGAGCGCGACGACCGCGCTGATGAGGGCGAAGCGACCGCGGGCGAAGCGCAGGTCGCGCCAGGCGACGAACACGAGATCTCCTGTCTGGGTGGGGCCGAGGGGTCTCCCCGGTGTCCTCTCCAGCCTCGCGACGACGACCGCGCGATCCATCGCCGTGAGGACTGGTCTCGCGATCCACCTTTCGGTTGATCCGGGAGGGGCTCGCCCTTCGTAGGCTGAGGTCGTCATGCGGCACAGCTCCCTCACCCCCGTCTTCGTCGGGCTGCGCACCGGGCTGCACGTCCTGCTCGCGGCGCTGCTGGCGCTCGTCGTCGTGCAGGTGCTCACGCGGCACGACAGCACGACGTGGGTCGCGCTGGTGCTCGCCGCGCTCTTCGCGCTCGTCTACGTGCTTGGGGCCCGGATCGCCGCGACGACCGGGACGCGACGGGCCGCGGCGTCGGCGCTGTGGGTGGGGGCGCTGACGCTCGTCTGGGTCGCGCTGCTGTGGCTCGTGCCCGAGGCCGCCTATCTCGTCTTCCCGCTCTTCTTCCTCTACCTCCACGTGCTGCCCGGCGCAGCCGGTCCGGTCGCCGTCGTGCTCGCGACCGGGGTCGCGGTCGTCGCGCTCGGGCTGCACGGCGGCTTCACCGTCGGCGGGGTGATCGGCCCGCTCGTCGGCGCAGGGGTCGCCCTGCTCATCGGGCTGGGCTACCGGGCGCTCGCGCGCGAGGCGGTCGAGCGCGAGGCGCTGCTCGCCGAGCTCGTCGCGACCCGTGACCGGCTCGCGGCGACGCAGCGCGAGCAGGGGGTGCTCGCCGAGCGGTCGCGTCTCGCCCGCGAGATCCACGACACCGTCGCCCAGGGCCTGTCGAGCATCCAGATGCTGCTGCACGCCGCCGAGGCGGCGGACGGGGAGCGGCCGGGGCTCGAGCACATCCGGCTCGCCCGGGCCACCGCCGCGGAGGGCCTGGCCGACACCCGGCGCTTCATCCGCGAGCTCGCCCCGCCGGCGCTCGACGCCGGTCTCGGGCCGGCGCTCGTGCGGCTCGGCGAGCGGTGGGAGCGCGAGGGGATGCAGGTGCACGTGAGCGTGCCGCCGGTCGACCCCGCGCTGAGCATGGACGCCCAGACGGCGCTGCTCCGGGTCGCGCAGGGTGCGCTGGCCAACGTCGCGCAGCACGCCGGGGCGAGCGAGGTGCGGGTGGCGCTCACCGATCTCGGCGGGGGCGCACGGCTCGTGATCGCCGACGACGGGGTCGGCTTCGACCCTGAGATGGTGCGCGAAGGGGGAGGCGCCAGCGACTCCTTCGGGCTGCGGGCCATCGCCGAGCGGGTCGAGCAGCTCGGCGGCGACCTCGTCGTCGACAGCGCCCCGGGCGACGGGACGACGCTCACCGTGACCCTGGAGGCGGCGCCGTGATCCGTGTGGTCATCGCCGACGACCACCCCGTCGTGCGGGCCGGTCTGCGGGCCCTGCTGAGCACGGCCGAGGACGTCGAGGTGGTCGGCGAGGCCGAGACCCCGGGCGCGGCGGTCGAGCTCGCCGGCTCGCTCGTGCCCGATCTCGTGCTCATGGACCTGCAGTTCGGCCAGGAGCTCTCGGGGGCGGACGCGACCCGTCGCATCCGGGCCCTCGACGCCCCGCCGTACGTCCTCGTGCTGACGAACTACGACAGCGACGGCGACATCCTCGGCGCCGTCGAGGCGGGGGCCAGCGGCTATCTGCTCAAGGACGCGCCGCCGCATGAGCTGCTCGCCGGGGTCCGGGCCGCCGCGGCGGGGGAGAGCGCCCTCGCGCCGGCGGTGGCCAGCCGGCTCATGGCACGGATGCGCGCGCCGCGGGTGAGCCTGTCGGCGCGCGAGATCGAGGTGCTCGCGCTCGTCGCCGAGGGAGCGTCGAACGGCGAGATCGCCGGACGCCTCCACATCACCGACGCGACGGTGAAGTCGCACCTCGTGCACGTGTACTCGAAGCTCGGGGTGACCTCGAGGACCGCGGCCGTCTCGGCCGCCCGCTCGCTCGGGATCCTGCGCTGACCCCCTTCGCCCGGTAAGTCGGTGGCCCGGTCGTCGCGCGACGTGGTGGGGTGGCGCCCATGACGTGGACCGCACCCGAGGTCGCCGACGAGCGACCCGACCTGGACATGACCGCCGACGAGCTGCCGGGGCTGCTCGAGTGGCTCGAGATGTACCGCGCGACCGTGCCGCTCAAGGTCGCCGGGCTCACCAGCGAGGAGCTGTGCCGCCAGCCGGTGCCCGGGTCGACCCTCAGCCTGCTCGGCGTCGTGCGGCACCTCATCGAGGTCGAGCGCTACTGGCTCACCGACGTGCTGCTCGGCGAGGACAGCCCCGACATCTACAGCCACCGCGAGGCGCCGGAGGGAGACTTCGAGCTCGGGACGCCGCAGAGCGCGCCCGCCGATCTCGAGCGCTTCGAGGACGAGGTCGCCCAGGCACGTCGTCATCTCACCGGGGTCGGGTCGGCCGATGAGATGGCGAAGGGGCTGCGGCACGGCAAGCCGGTCAACGTGCGGTGGATCCTCGTGCACCTCGTCGAGGAGTACGCGCGGCACCTCGGGCACATGGACATGCTGCGCGGTGCCGTCGACGGGCGTCTCGGGTACTGAGGGGCCCGGGTCGCCGGTCGGCTCCGTCGGACCGGTGGGCCGGGGTGGCCGGGGTGGCCGGTCAGGCGGGGGCGACCTCGGCGTCGGTGGCCGCGTCGGTCTGGGTCGTCGTGCCGAGGCGCTGGGCGGCCCGGTTGCCGCGGCGCCCGGCGGGGATCGTGCCGGTGGCGGCACCGAGACCGACCTCAGCGTCGACGTACATCGTCTCGATGCCGGCCGCGGGCACCGCGTAGGTCTCGTGCCAGATGCCGACCGCGCCGGGCGCGCTGCGGACGGCGCGGTTGAAGGCGCGCCAGGCCGGGACGTGCTCGGCGTCGGGGTTGCTCGCGTAGGCGTAGAGCTCGTCGGTGCTGCGCCAGTACTGGATGACGACAGGACCGCCGGGGCCGATGGCGGGGCGCGAGCCGAGGTAGCCGAGGTGCGGCTCGAGACCCTGCGCCGCGCGGGCCTTGTTGCGCTCGAGCTCGGCGAGCATGCGCGGCATCGCGGCGAAGACGGGGGCGAGCTTGTCGACGCGCCACCACTTCGTCGGGCGCATGCCGATGAGGAAAACGACGACGTCGCCGTCGTGGGCGTGGGTCCTGCGATCGGCCATGACTGCTCCTCAGACGTTGGATAGTGCTGATATCCAGTATTGGGTACTAGTACTATCCAGTGTCAAGAGGGAAGGAGCCCGGCGGTGAAGATCTCCGAGCTGGCGAGCGCGACCGACGTCGGCGTGCCAACGCTGAAGTACTACCTGCGCGAAGGGGTGCTCCACGCGGGCGAGGTGCGCTCGCGCACCCAGGCGAGCTACGACGACAGCCATGTCGAGCGCGTGCGCCTCGTCCGGGCGCTCACCGGGGTGGGCGGTCTGTCGATCGCCGCCGTCCGCCGGGTGCTCGACGTCATCTCGGACCCGGGGGTGGGGCCGACCGACGTCATGGCTGCTGCCGCCGCGTCGCTGTACGAGCCGGAGCCAGAGCCCGAGGTCCCTGAGGTGCGACGAGCGCAGCGAGGAGCCTCGAAGGGCGATGACTCCTCCGCCCGCGAGCTCGTCGACGACCTCGGGTGGCACATCTACCCCGACGACCCCGCCCTCACCGCGCTCGACGAGGCGTGGGCGGCGTGCTCGGACGCGGGCATCGGTCTCGACGCCGACCGAATGCGCCGGTACGCGACCTCGATGCACGGCGTGGCCGAGACCGACGTCTCGAGCGTCCCCGCCGACCCGGCCGGGGCAGTCCGCCAGGTCGTCCTCGGCACGGTCCTCGTCGACCCGGTGCTCCTCTCCCTTCGCCGCCTCGCCCAGCAGGACGTCGCCGTGCGAGCCGGCGCGATCAGCCCGCCGCCGACGGGGTAGCCGCAACCGCTTTGGTCGAAGGGCCGCTGGTAGGGCACAATGGGCGCGCTTGCGACTTCGGTCGTGGGCGCACTCACGCGAGAGTGGCGGAACGGCAGACGCGCTGTCTTCAGGTGGCAGTGTCCTTATGGGCGTGGGGGTTCAAATCCCCCCTCTCGCACCACATGCCGAAGGCCCCGGGACCAGATTGTCCCGGGGCCTTCGTCGTGCCCGGGCCATCTCCGGCTCACTCTGCGGTGTCGGTCAGGCGTCGACCGGGGTCCGGGCCGGCTCAGCAGCGGCGGGGTCCCCCTTCGCTCACCTACGTCCCGCGACAACTCCACGGCGAGACCGCCCACCCCGCTTTGCCCCCGCCTACCCCTCCGTACGTGGGGTGATCGCCCCACCGGCGGCTGGGTAGGCGCGGGTGCAGGTGGCGGCAAGATGGGCGGCATGAGCTCACCTGCGCGCCGCGAGACCGACGGATCGAGCACGGGGGTGCTGCGCCGGGTCGCGCAGGTCGCCCTCGGGGGCGCGATGCTCTTCGCCGGGGCGGGGCACCTCACCTTCGCCCGCCAGGAGTTCCAGGCGCAGGTGCCGCCGTGGGTGCCGCTCGACGTGGACTTCGTCGTGCTGGCGTCCGGGGTCGTCGAGATCGCCTTCGGCGCGGCGCTGCTCGCGACCTGGCGGCAGCCCCACCGAGCCCTCGTCGGCGCCGCGACCGGTCTGCTCTTCGTCGCGGTCTTCCCCGGCAACATCGCCCAGCTCACCGAGCGGCGCGACGCCTTCGGGCTCGACAGCGACGGGGCCCGGGCGGCCCGCCTGCTCTTCCAGCCGCTGCTCGTCGCCTGGGCGCTGTGGGCGACCGACGCGGTCGGGGAGTGGCGCCGGCGAAGGGGGTCAGTCGATGGTTGAGACGCGACGGCTCCTGGTGGTTGAGGTGCGACGAAAGAGCCTCGAAACCACCCGGTGACGTCCCGTCGAGGCTCGCTGGCGCTCGCACCTCAGGGACCGTTCATGGTGGGGGTGCGATGGCCCGCTAGGGCCTGAGCCTCGAAACCACGAGACCGGCGCTACACCGCTGCATCCACGAGCAACCCGCCCTCGATCGACCACCGACGAGTCAGCCCGATCCGCCCGAGGAAGTCCTCGTCGTGGCTCACGACGAGCAGCGCCCCTTCGTAGGCCGACAACGCCTGCACGAGCTGCTCGACGGACTCGACGTCGAGCGAGTTCGTCGGCTCGTCGAGGATGAGCAGCTGCGGTGCGGGGTCGGCGAGCAGGACCCGGGCCAGCGCGAGACGGAAGCGCTCCCCACCGGAGAGCTCGCGCACGTGCTGGTCGCCTCGCGACCCGCGGAAGAGGAAGCGGGCCAGCTGGGCGCGCACCTCGTGCGGTGTACGTGACGGCGCGGCCGCACGGACGGTCTCGACGAGAGTCGCGTCCCCGTCGTCGAAGCGAATCCGTTGCGGCAGCAGCCCGGTCTCGGCGACGCGCTGGACGACCTCGGCGACCGGCGCCGGCGCACTGTCGGGTGGGGAGTCGCCCGTGCCGTGCCGCATGATCGCGCCGATCAGCGTCGACTTGCCGGCGCCGTTGCGCCCGGTGAGCGCGATGCGCTCCGGCCCGCGCACGACCACCTGTGGTCCGTCGGCGGGTTGCAGAGTGAGTACGTCGCGCCTGGCCGGCACCCGCGTCTGCGGCAGGTCGACGCGGATGGTCGCGTCGTCGCGCACCCGGCCCTCCGCCGACTCGAGGGCTGCCTGCGCGCCGGCCTCCCTCCCTTCGTGCAACGCCTTGGACCGGGCGCTCGTGCGCTCCGAGCGTGCGGCGAGGCCTCCGGCGAGGATCTTCGGCATCCCGCCGGCGAGCTGCGACCGGCGCCCGGCCGCCTCGGCTCGTTGACGGCGCTCATGCGCCTCGATGCGCTCCCTTCGCTCCCGCCGGACCTCGGCACGTGCATCCCGCACGTCCTGGACGGCCGCGGTCTGCTCGGCCTCGACCGCCTCGCGGTAGACGGAGTAGGGCCCCTCGAAGGCACGCAGCTCTGAGCCACGGACCTCGGCGATGCGGTCGACCCGCTCGAGGAGCGCGGTGTCGTGACTGACGACGACGAGAGTGCCGCGCCAGGTCGCGACGGCGTCGTGCACGAGTGCGCGGGCGGTCGCGTCGAGGTCGTTCGTCGGCTCGTCGAGGAGGGCGATGTCGGAGCGTCGGAGCCTGATGCCGGCGAGGCCGACGAGCACGGCCTCGCCCCCGGAGAGCGAGGCGACCGGGCGGGTGAGCAGCGAGGCGTCGCCGTGCAGACCGAGGCCGGCGAGGGTGGCGAGTGCCTCGGCCTCAACGTCCCAGCGGTCGCCGACGGTCTCGAAGACCTCCGTCGACACGTCACCGGACTCGATGGCTGCGATGGCGCGCAGGACGGGACCGATCCCGAGGGCGTCGGCCACGGTGCCCGGGCCGAGAGCGAGGTGCTGGGGGAGCACCGCGACGGTCCCGCTGGTGTCGACCCGTCCCGCGGTGGGAGCGAGGTCGCCCGCGAGCAGGCGCAGGAGCGTGGACTTGCCGGCGCCGTTGCGGCCGACGAGGCCGGTGGTGCCGTGACCGAGGGATCCGGTGAGGCCGTCGGGTGGGCCGAAGACGACGGTGCCGTCGGGCCAGACGAGCTGGACATGAGTGAGCGTGATGGCGGGCTGGGCCATGAGAGATCCTGTCGAGCGTCGGGGCGCTGACGGGTGCGTCGACGATGCGTGGTCGTCGGGTCAGCGCGTGGTCGCGGCTCCGCGGATCTCGGTCATCTCAGCTCTTCTGGGTGGCAGGGCGTCGGTGCTGTCACCGCCGACGTCGGTCGCTGTCAGGCTAGCGAAGGGGGAGGACAGCGTCGACGCGATTTCGGCCGGGTCAGCGTCGGGGGAGCTTCACGGCGGTGGCCGCCGCCCAGCCGAGCAGCACGACGGTGACGACGAGCAGGCCGAGGGTGAGCGCCGCGGGGCCGCCTGCGGCCCAGGAGATCGCGGTGAGCGTGCCGAGGGACATCGCGCCGAAGGCGATGCGCACGACGGCCGCGCTCGTGGCGGCCGCCGGGTCGAGCCGAGTCCCGTCCATGACCTCTCGGGTGGCGAGGAAGGCCTTGACCGGCAGCACGACGACGAGCAGCGACATCAGCCCCATGAAGCCGGCGACACCCCACCCACCGAAGAACATGAGCGGCGCCGCGGCGAAGCCCAGCGCATCACGCGGCCAGTAGTAGTGGTCATAGATGCCCTCGCTCGTCGAGGTGATGAGGTCCTGGCCGTACCCGCTCGCGCCGAAGGCGACCCACACGACCGTCGAGACGACGACGCTCGGCAGCGGCGTGAGGATGCAGGCGATGAAGAGCCGCTGCGCGAGCGGGAGGGCCGTCCGGCGCCAGAGCAGCTCGAAGCTCGCCCAGATCGCGACCACCGACGGCGCGGCGAGCGGGAGCTGACCGAGGTGCCGGTCGCCGTACGCATCGCTCAGGCTGTCGTAGCTGCCGTACGCGCTCGCCACGGCGAGCAGCCCGATGAGCCCCCACGTGTAGGGCGAGATCTCGTCGAGCAGCAGCCGACCCGGGGACTGCCGGCCTCGGACCCTGCGCGCGCTGCTCGTCACGGGGCCGAGCATCGCACGGATGTCGTTGCGGGAGCTGACCTCACGTGCACCTGAGGGTCGAAGGTGGGCACATGCCCTTCGCCCTCGACGCCTACCTCGCCCGCACCGGAGCCTCCGCCGAGCCGCCGAGCCTGGCCGCGCTCGGGGCGCTGCAGACGGCGCACGTGCGGACCTTCGCCTTCGACGACGTCGACGTGCTCCTCGGTCAGCATCCGGGGGTGGGTCTCGACGCCATCGCCGAGAAGTTCGTCGACCGCGGGCGCGGCGGCTACTGCTTCGAGCACGCGACGCTCTTCCACGCCGCCGTCATAGCGCTCGGGTACGACGCGCAGCTGCGGCTCGCACGGGTGGGGGACCCGGAGCAGGCCCCGCGCACGCATCTCGCGGTCGTCGTGACGATCGACGGCACGCACTACCTCAGCGACCCGGGCATCGGTGTCCCGCCGCTCGGGCCGATCGAGCTGCGCGACGGTGCACGGCTGGAGGGTGGGATCTGGGAGCACGAGATCCGTCGGGTCGACGAAGGGGGAGCCGGTCCGGCCTGGCAGCTGTGGCGGCAGCGGGCGAAGGGGTGGGAGCTCATGCACTCGACCGACGAGCTGCCAGTGCGTCCCGTCGACGTCGCCATGGGTCACCACTACACGTCGACGCACCCGGCGTCGCACTTCACCCGGACGCTCACGGTTGCGCGGCACCACGTCGACGCCGACGGGCGTCCGATGCACCTGACGCTGACGCTCGACGGGCTGCAGATCCGGCGGGCAGGGGAGGAGACGCAGCTGCGGGAGGTGGCAGACGAGGAGATCCCGGAGGTGTGCGAGGAGATCGGTGCTCACCTCACCGATGACGAAGGGGGACGCCTCATCGAGCGGGTGAGGGAGCTGCGGGCGCAGGGATGAGTCCCGCTGCGCGCCGCGAGATCATCGTCGGTGCTTCTTCAGCACGAGGATCGAGATGGTTCGATCTGTACGCTCTGGAGAATCGACAGCTCAGGGGGCAATGTGCAGAAGGTCGTCGTGGACCAGATCGGACCCGATGGGGAGCTGCTGCTCGACGTCGACCCACGTCTGAGCGAGGAGACGAAAAGTCGTCTACTCCTCGAGGCGTTGCCCGGCGCGGTGACGGACGTGGTGGCCGGGGTCCGGGTCGTGCGGTTTCGCGATCAGGTGATCCTCAAGAAGCAGGTGACTCATCTGGGCAGGCCTTGGCCTGGCTTCAAGAAGCGCATCCAGATCCCCCGTACCTGGTTGGAAGTCGAGCGCCAGGCGTCCGCCAGTGATCTCCAGACGCGGTTCGTCGGCATCTACCACTACTGCGGCGTGACGATCTTCGTCGACTTCGATCCCGCGAGATACCTGCGGCAGAAGGCGAACAACTCTGCGGCCCACGTCGCCACCAATGATCTGCACCAGGCGCAGGTGAATGGCCAGTTCAGGCGGGTCGACCGAAGCGGCAACGTGGTGACCAGCGTCAGGGCCGACTCGCTGCAGCGCTACCTGATCGATGGGTACGACTCTCACCAGCCGAGGCTGGATGTGTTCCGCGCCTTCAGCTCGCACCTCTTCTCAATGGGGCGTATCGACGCGTTGACTGCCGTGAACGCGATGCATGAGGTGCGTTGGCCCGACCGATTCCAGGGGGAGTGGCCTGGGTTCTTCCTCGAGTACGAGTTCGACCGCTTCGTCAGGACGGAGGGCGTCCAAGGCCTTGTCGAGTTCCAGAAGGTCAAGGCCAATGGACGCTACGACTACGACCTTGTCTTCAAGTCGGGCGCCACCGTGGCCTACTACGGAGATCTCAAGGCGTCAGATGTCGTCAAGCAGGAATCGCCAGGAAACGACGCTGAGGACTTCGCTCGGTGCCTGGCGGAGTTCGGGCGGTTCTGGTACGTGGTCTACGAGCACGAAACCGTCCACGCGCGCGACAACGGTGACGTGGCCACGATCGCCTGGAACGAGTGGAGGCGATCGGCGGGACATCTTGCTCGGAAGGGCTACAACCCCCTCTCCTACGCCCGCCGCTTCAAGGAGTCCGTGCGGTTCACCCGGATGTCAGTCCTCGAGGTCAACGACGCGAACGCCGGGGTCGTACTTGGCGAATTTGCCCAGGGTCAGCAACCTGACGGAGCGGCGCGGGCGCTGAAGGTGATGATCAAGAAGAGGAACGTCGACAACTTCTTGATCTACTCCCACACGGTCGACCAGCCTGCGCCCTCGCGGTCCTGACCGCGCTCAGACTGCGACCGGCCGCACCGGCTCCGAGGTGACGACGTCGGCGGCCTGCCGGCCGTTACTGGAGACGGCGTCCCTGGCGGGGTTGTCTTCCGCGTGGAGGACAGACCTCACGAGCTCAGCCGGGAGGTCAGCGGCGTCGCGTTCGACGTGAGACCGCAACACGTGCCAGGCCGCGCCGACTGCAACGCCGTTACCGACCTGCTTGTAGGACGCAGAGTCCCGCTGTTCCCCGAAGGTGAAAGAGCGGGGGAAGCCCTGCAGGCGAGCGGCTTCATGCGGAGTGAGCCGGCGGCGGCGGGGACCGTAGATCGACGTCTGCGTGATGGCGACGAGCGCAGGCAGGTAGGTCGCGGCCTTCGCCCTGATGCCGGACGGGCGGAAGTGCATCACCGTGTCCCACAGGCTGGCGGTGTCCTGCGCCTGCCACTCGAGCTTGCGACGTGAGGCCGGGAAGGCCTTGAACCCGGGGTGGGCCTTGCGCCACTCGTCGACGACCGTCTTGTTGTCGTCGTAGAAGCGGGCGTTCTTGATGAGGATCTGGCTCTTCCACCGCGGTAGGGCCTCGAGCTCGACGGGGTCGAGCGTGCGCTCCGGCACGAAGTGATCCGCCCACAGCGGGAAGCCGGGGAGGCGCGTGCCGGTCCTCGACCAGATGCGCTGAACCAGGTCGTCCCAGGCGTCGACCCAGGCTACCTCGTCCGCGCTCAGGCGATAGCGCTGGATGTCCTTGATCGACTCGTCTGCGTCGAGGACCCACTCGGTGCGCCAGTCCGTGGCCTTCCAGCCGTCGACCGGGGCGCGGACCACCGTCGGAGCAGGCTGCTGGCCTGCCTCCAGCTCTTCGCGCACGCGCTCAGGTCCGATGTAGGTGCCGAGGATGAAGACCCGGTCGCGCACCTGCGGCGTGCCACCCATCTCCGGCGGCAGGAAGTGCGGGGAGAAGACCGTCGGCGTCTCGGAGACGCGGTACCCGATCTCGCGCAGCGTGCGGATGATCGTCTCCCACTCGTGCCGGTGACGCGGCCCCGCGATGTTCCGCACGTTCTCCAGCAGCACGACCGCGGGCGTGCGGTCCTGCAGGATGCGAGCGATGTTCCAGAAGAGCGTGCCGCGGGCCTCGTCCATCCCGCGCTGGTAACCGGACTTCGAGAAGGGCTGGCATGGAAACCCGGCGGCGAGAACGTCGTGCTCGGGGACCCCGACCTCTTCGTCCTCCGGGGTGTCCAGCGTGATGTCCGTGTTGACCACGGGCCGGCGGTGCTCGGGCAGCGGGTCGATCCAGTTGCGGGCGTACGTGATCCGAGCCTCGCGGTCGATCTCGGAGACGTAGACGCACTCGCCACCGGCGTGGTCGAGCATCGCGTGGAAGCCCCCGATCCCGGCGAACAGGTCTACGTAGCGAAAGGCCGGAGCAGCGCCCGGGGACGCGAGGTCGCTCGGTCGGTCGTGCCGGTTGACGCTGGTGAGCTCGTTCACGTGTACGAGCTTAGCAGCTGAAGCGTCAGCTATTTGGGAACTCCTTCGGGGTGTCCTCAGGTCGAGGTCGAACGATTGTTGCAGCACGCTACCTCCGCAGGTCGGCACCCCCGCTCGACCCTGCAGATGGTGTGATTGATCGTGAGCCGAGATCTCATCATCGAGCGCCGACAACGAAGGGGGACGGGCCGTGGCGACCTTCAACGTCCCCCGTCATCCCGGGGCTTCATCCCCTTCGCTCTCGGCCCGCATGTCCGTCGCGAGGAGACGCGACACCGCTCCTGAGGTGGCTCTTCGCCGCGAGCTGCACGCCCGCGGTCGACGGTTCCGACTCGTCGTCAAGGTGCCTGGCAACAACCGGCGAACGATCGACATCGCCTTCCCTCGGCAGCGGCTGGCGGTCTTCGTCGACGGCTGCTTCTGGCACGGCTGCCCGGAGCACGGGACCAGGCCGGCGGCGAACTCGGCGTGGTGGGAGCAGAAGCTCGCCGCGAACTACGGCCGCGATCGCGACACCGACGGCCTGCTCGAGGCCGCAGGGTGGCGCGTCCTGCGGATCTGGGAGCACGTCGACCCCGCCGCAGCGGCCGACGAGGTCGAGCGACTCCTCGACGAGACCGAGGGCTGAGCAGTCACCGCTGCTCGAGAAGCCCCAGCACGTACCCGATCTGCCCCTGGTGCTGCGTGATGTCCCCGATGACGGAGACGAGCCGGGCCTGGGCGGTGACGTCCTCGCCGTCGAAGGTGTCGACCACCGTCGTGAGGTCCTCGTCGCTCATCGACCCCAGCACCTCCTGAGTCCGCTCGTGCACGGCCGTGAGGTAGCCGAACAGCAGCTCGGCGTCACCCACCGAGAACTCGCCGACCTCCTCGCTGCTCTGCCCGTACCCGATCGAGTCGGAGTCGTACGGCAGCCCGAAGCGCTCCTCCCACTGAGGCCACGCCTCCTCGACGGGGTGACCCACCCCCTTCGCCACCCCCGCGAGGTGGTCGTCCTGGACCCGCGCGAGGTGCCAGACGAGCCACGCGACGGGGTTCGCGTCGGGCGCGGGGCGCCACAGCAGGTCGTCGGCCGAGCGACCGCGGACCTGGTCGGGCAAGCCGTCGCGCACACGCTCGAAGGCCTCGCGGATGACGTCGAGGGCGGGGGTCGGGCGGGTCTGCTCAGTCATCTGACCAGCGTGCCACCGCGGTCCTACGATCGGCCCATGGCCGACTTCGTCATCTCGCGCTCCACCCACGTCGCCGCGGACCCGGAGGTCGTCCGCGCGTGCGTCGACGACTTCCACGAGTGGGTCGCGTGGTCGCCCTGGGAGGGCAGCGACCCCGATCTGCAGCGCACGTACTCCGGTGCCGAGCGCGGGACGGGCGCTCGCTACGAGTGGCGCGGCAACGCCAAGGCCGGTCAGGGCTCGATGACCGTCACGGGCTCGACCCCGCAGCAGGTCGACGTCGACCTCGCCTTCCTCAAGCCCTTCAAGGCGACGAACCAGGTGACCTTCGCGCTCGTCCCCTCCGCCCAGGGCGGCACCGACGTCACGTGGACGATGCGCGGGACGCGAGGCGTCGCGGGCCAGGCCTTCGCGAAGGTGCTGCGTCTCGACGCCAAGCTCGGCGGCGACTTCGAGCGCGGGCTCGTGCAGCTGAAGGCGCTCGCGGAGGAGCGGGCGAAGGGGTGACCGCTCGGGGTGAGGTGGTGGTCTCGAGGCTCGGGCCTGGCGGCCCTCGCACCTCGACCAGCAACAAGCTCGGGCGCTGAGCGCCCTCGCACCTCAACCACCAATGGCGCTCAGACAGGGACAGCGGTGACGACGACGTTGTCGCGGTAGTGCCGCTCCATCCCGTCGGAGATCACCGGGCCGCCGCACGTGACGAGCGCGAGCTGGCGGGTGCTGTCGGTCGCGAAGATCTCGCGGGGGAGCGCGACCTTCGAGTACTGCTGCAGCGAGGACACGACGAAGTCGCTGCGCCGGCCCTGCTCGTCGGTGACGTAGACGCGCGCGCCGACCGGCATCTGGGCCAGCGGTGACAGCGCGCCGGGGGTGCCGCCGAGGTCGACGTGCCCGGCGAGCAGCGTCGTGCCCTCACCGGCGGACAGGCCCGCCGACTCGGTGTCGATGCCGACCCGCCACGGCTGGTCCGGCACCGTGAGCCGACCTCCGCTGAAGCGCACCGGCGCCAGGCTCGCGTAGATCCGCAGAGCCGGCACGTAGAGCCGGTCCGGCCCCATGTCGTCGGGGTCCATCTGCCCGACCGGGTCTGCCGGCGCGCTCGAGGACGAGTCGTCCGGGATCGGCTCGACCGGCGCCGCGGTCACCGGGTCGGGCGTCGGCTCGGCGACGACGTACGTCTCGCTCGGCCTCAGCGCGGCGACCGGCGGCTCGGTGCGCAGGGACATCCAGATGACGAGCCCGCCGATGCTCACGAGCGCGACGGCGAGGGTGAGCAGGGTGGCCCGCTTCGCGTCCGGGCTCACGCTGGTGCCGTCACGAGCGGTCGAAGGGGGTCAGCGGCGGGTCAGGCGACGCGGCGGATCCGCAGGGCACAGCCGACACCGGCGGCGACGAGGAGGCTGCCGCCGAGCAGACCGAGGAGGTCGGCCTGATCGCCGAAGCCGCTGTCGATGAGCATCGCTCCGCTGCGGTCAGTGGAGCCGTAGTCCCATGTCTCGCACGCGACAGCATCACGGTCCGCGTCGAGACCATCCGGGTCCATGGTCGGGCCGCCCTTGCTGACGTAGTACGCCTGAGCCTCGGCCTGCGAGCTGAAGTCGCGGCAGTCCTTGTCGTTCGGACCGACCGCCGGCACGGCGACCTTCGGTGCTGCGGCGGCGGGCTTGGCGGGCGCAGCCTTGGCCGCGGGGACCGCCTTGGGCGCGGCGGCCCTCGGCGCGACTGCCTTCGGAGCAGCAGCCTCCTTCGGCGCAACCTGGGGAGCGGCCGCCTTCGGGGCTGCCGCCTGCGGTGCCGCGGCGGGAGCCTGCTGCTGCGCGGCCACCGGAGCCTCCGCAGGAACGGCCGCGGGCGCCGCGGCGGGAGCAGCCTGGGGAGCAGCAACAGGCGCCTGCGCCGGCGTCTCGACCGCCGGCACCTCGAGCTCCCCGCACGCCTGCGTGAGCAGCGACTCGGTCGCAGCCCCGCCACCGGCGAGACCGATGGGTGCCCAGTCCGTGCCCTCGACGGCCGCGGCCGGGTCGAGCCCGCCGGCGTGGAGCGCGACGGCCATGACCGAGGGCGACCCCCCGTCGACGACCGCGTCGGCCGGAGCGAGGGTCGCGGTGATTGCGCCTCCCGACGCGGCCGGGGCCAGCCCCCGGGCGACGAGGGCGTCGCGCACGGCGTCGGTCGTCGCGGCGTCGGCGGCGCTGGTGATCGTCACGGTCGTACCGGGCTCGCACAGCGCACCTCCGCCCGCGGCGAGGGCCGGGCTCGCGAGCACGGGCGTGGCGAGCCCGAGCGAGACAGCGGCGATGGCGAGAGCGGTGCGGTGGGCAGCGCGCATCGGGTGGTACCTCCCCTGCAGGCACCGGACGTGGCGTCGCCGGTGCGAGATGGCAGCAGTATGCCCAGGTCACCGCCCCGCCGCCTCACGACACCGCCCGCCCGGCGCGACTGTGCGCCGGGCGGTCGGTCTCACACGCGGGCGACCGACGCCGCCAGGACCCGCGCCTCCGCCCGCTCGAAGGCTTCGCGGTCGAGCACGACGTAGCGGGCGTCCTTGTCGTGCACGCGGATCCGCTCGCCGATGTCTGCCCCGGCCTGCGCCAGCCGGCGCATCATCGCGACATTCCGCTCGTCGGGCTCGGCGACCACCCGCCGCACCCCGTCACGCCCGAAGGCGAGCCGCATCGCGGCGATCATCGCCGTCTCGGTCCGGTCGAGACCGGCGACGCCGACCGCCCCCGGCCCGACGAAGAGGTGGAGGCCGAGGTCCCCTTCGCGCACCTCGACGACCTCGCCGAGGGGGTCCTGCGCCGGGTCGTAGAGCTGCACGAGCGCGCACGGCCGGTCGTCGACGTGCACGAGGTACGCGTCGTGGGCGGGCAGCGACGCCACGTACTCGTAGGTCTGCGCGACCTCCTCGACGCTCTGGTCGCCCATGCCCCAGAAACGTCCTCGCGGCTGCGTCACCCACCGGTGCACGAGCGCGGCGTCAGCGCGCGGGTCGAGCAGCCGGGCGGTCGCCTCGGCACCGCCGGGCAGCGGGATGGTCACGGTCATCGGGTCTCCTGTCGGGACGGGGAGGGTGGTGCCGGCTGCCCACAGCGGCGCCTGGTCGAGGGCGTGGGGCGCGTCGAGCACCCCGTCGGCGCCGAAGGGGACGACCCACCGGCTGCGCGAGCGGTCGCCGAGGTCCCACAGCACCCGAGCGGCGGGTCCGCGGACGACGTCGTACCCGGTGCCGGTGTGGGTGCTCGTCGCGCAGACCGCGTCGTCAGCCCCGCTCACCGGGGTCCGCAGCCGCGGGGTCGCCGAGCCCGGCGGCACGAGCGGGAGCACCCGGTGCAGCTCGCCCCACGTCGCCGGCCGACCCTCCGCGGCCACCGCGTGCAGGGCCGCCCGCGTCGCCGGCTCGAGCGCGAGGCCCAGCCCCTCGCCGCGCTCGACGACCCGCTCCAGGCTCGTCGTCACCCGGGCGAGGGGGTCGGTCCACGGCGCGTAGAGGGCGGGCAGCCCCGTCCCGGGGCGAAGGGGGAGCAGCGCCGGGTCGTCGAGGACGGCCTGCGCGAGGTGCAGGCGGAAGCGGGCGGCGAGCGCCGCCCCTTCGCTCGCCGCGACCATCGCGCCGTCGAAGCCGAGCAGCTCCTCCCGGACCTGCGCCGCCTCCGGGTCGAGGCCGCGCCCGACGACCGGGCGGGCCAGCAGCCCGCGCAGGACGGGCCACGACCCGCTCACCGCGTCCCGCTGGATCTGCGCGCAGTCGTCGAGGGTGACCTGGTCGTGCGGCTCGAGGAGGCTCTCGACCCGTCGCGCCCGGTGGTGGGGTGCGAAGGCCCGCCCCCACGGGGCGGTGAGCGCGCTCGCGTGGTTCGCGTGCACGGCGACCGACCCGTCGGACACGACGCGGGTGGTCCTCGTCGTCGGCCCCGCGGCGGTCAGCCCGGCGACCCGCTCGAGCACCCGCCCCGTGCTGTCGGCGACGAGCACCGCGTTGACCGGCTCGACCCAGTGCTCCAGCGCGGCGTCGACGTCCTCGACGTCGTGGGCGACCAGCAGGTCACGCCAGGCCCGCACGCCGACCCGCGAACCCACCCACGCGGGAGTCCGGAGCCGACGTGCGGGCCGCCCGGCCACGGGGTCGAGCACGACCGGCCCGTCCGTGGCCTCGTCCGCCAGGGGCCCGTCGTCGACGAGCTCCTGGTAGTGCGCCATCGCGT
This sequence comes from Janibacter melonis, assembly GCF_003721155.3. Lineage (NCBI taxonomy): Bacteria > Bacillati > Actinomycetota > Actinomycetes > Micrococcales > Intrasporangiaceae > Janibacter > Janibacter melonis. The sequence goes on from NZ_CP044548.2 coordinate 2,541,226, forward strand.
TGGTGATGACCCACGCGACGTCACCCGCGTGCCCGAAGTGGGGCACGCCGGGCACGCCGGGGAAGGCGAGGCCGAGCACGTCGACCCCGTCCTCCTCGGCGACGAGATGCACCTGCTGGTAGATGCCCGGGCACTCCAGCAGCCGGTGCGGGTCGGCCGCGAGCAGCGGCGCCCCGGTCGCGCTGCGCGACGGCGTCACAGCCCACGCGTTGCTGCCCGACAGCGCCGGGTGGCCGTGCGCCGGCGCGAGGACGTCGGCCCACTGCTCGCCGAGCGTGTCCTCGACGTGCTCGCGCCACAGCTCGTGCGGATAGCTGCCGAAGAGCACGTGGTTGACGAGGAAGACCCCGATCGGCGACCACGGCGCCCACCGCCCGGGCTGCACCCGGGCGGCGGCCATCTCGGGGGAGCGGGCGGCGCCGACCTGCATGCCGTCGTTGACGCCGTCGACGTAGGCCTGCAGCCAGGCCGCGACCTCCGGCTTCTCCTCGAGCAGCCGCGCCCAGCACCGCAGCGCGAGCGCGTCGAGCCGGGCCCGAGAAGCCAGCTCGTCGACGCCTCGGCAGGACTCGTCGCCCAGCCAGTCGGCGAGCCCGCCGGTGCTGCGGCGTCGGTCGGTCTCGACCTGCCAGGCCCGGTCGTGCGCGCACGCCCAGCCCTGGGCGTACGCGAGGTCGTCCAGCCCGCGCCCGACGCACCGGGCGACGCCGTGCTCGTCGCGCTCGACCCGCCACCGCGCGCCGGAGGCGACGACCTCAGGCATCGGCGATCGGGTTGACGAGCTCGCCGACGTAGGTGAGCGACGAGGCCTGGTCGGCGAGGTCGACCATCTGCAGGGTGTTGCGCAGCTGGAGCCGGTTGAGGCACGAGTGGGCGAAGGTCGCCCGGTCCAGCGCGAGGTCGGCGGCCACCGGGCCGCCGTCGCGCACCGTCTCGGCGACGCACGCGCGCACGAGCGCCCAGAAGTCCTCGCCGTCGAGCAGCCCGTCGTCGGCGAGGATCTCGGCGACGTAGCGCAGCACGCCGTCCATGACGTCGGTGAAGAAGGACTGCGCGGTGAGCTCGACGTCGTCGGCCATCCGCACGCGCTCGACCTCCTCGGGCAGCGGCCCGGAGCCGAGGTAGGCGACCTCCTCGCCGATGTCCTTCATGATCGCGCGCGCCGGCACGTGGTCCGGCCCGAGGACGAGCACGAGGTTCTCGCTGTGCGGCATGAAGGCCATCCGGTGCACCCGCAGGCAGTGCACGACCGGGCGCACGTACGCGCGCAGCAGCGCCCGCACCCACTGCTCCGGGCCTACCGCGCTCGCGCGGATCCACTCCCCGAGCAGCGACACCCCGTCGCGGTCACGGTGGAGCGTGCCGGCGAGGGTCGCCAGGCGTTCGCCGGGGGCGAGCAGGGGAGCCGGGTGGTCGCGCCACAGCGCGGCCACCATCTTCGTGTGCGCGGTGCGGGTGCCGAGCTGGTGGTAGGCGTCGCCGGTGTAGCCGATCGAGGCCACCTCGGGCAGCACGGTGAAGCCGCACGACGCGAGCACCGGGTCGCCGTCGAGGGTGTCGAGGACCCACTCGTTGATCGCCGGGGTGACGCGCATGTACGCCGGCGAGAGCCCCCGCAAGAAGCCCATGTTCTGGATGGCGCAGGCGGTCTTCACGTACCGGCTCTCGCGCTGCATCGGGTAGAAGGTGCGGATCGACTGCTGCGCCCGGTAGTGCTGCTCGCCGGCCCCGAGGTGCACGAGGTCGCGCCGGGCGAGGTCGGGCGCGAAGGTCACCGCGATCTTGTGCTCCATCTGCCACGGGTGCACCGGCAGCCAGACGTAGTCGTCGGGGTCCTCCCCGAGCGCCGTGAGGTGCACGCGGAAGCCGTCGATCACCCCTTCGCCCAGCTCCTCGCGGTAGAGCCGCTCCTCGGTGAGCTCGCCGCCGAGCGCGAGGTGGGTCAGCGAGCGGCGGGCCGCGAGCCACTCCAGGCGCACGGGCGCACCGGACTCCGGGGCGTAGCGGGCGTGGTCGAGCACGCCGAAGCCGATCCGGCCGTTGTTCGCGACGAAGGCCGGGTGCCCCTCGCTCATCGCCTGCTCGACGTCCTGGAAGTCGGCGTCGACGAGCTCGGTGCTCGTACAGCGCTGGTGGGTCCACTTGTGGCACAAGGAGGCGATCGTCGAGGCGATCTCCTCGAGGTAGACCGAGCGCAGGTGCTCGGGGATGCCGAGGACGGGGGCGAGCTGGCTGAGGAGCAGCTGCGCGTCGACCGGGCCGGAGTCGTGCTCGACCGAGGCCGGGTCGACCCGCCAGTGCTCGAGCGCGTGCCGCGTCGCGGCGAAGCTCCACCGCGCTCCGCTCGGGGTCGTGACGACGTACCGCTGGTCGCTGGTCGAGGTGCGACGGGCGCCCTGCGCCCGAGCCTCGAGACCACCGACCTCCTCGACCACCTCAGGCGTGATGAGGTGCTCGTGCGTCAGCTCGCCCAGCGCCTTCGCGGCGACGTGGCGGTGGGCCCGCTCCGCGACGTCCGGCCGCAGGTGGGCCAGCAGTGTGCGTCGCCCGAGCTCGCTCGTGCGGTACTCGTGCGCGGTGACGACCCCGAGCAGCGCCGTCTTGCCCGCGAGCGGCACCGCCCGCTGCACGCGGATGCCGGCGAGCGCGTTCTTCGCGTGGATCGCGTCGTTGCGCACGTCCGGCTCGACGACGACGCGCAGCGCGCCGAGCGGCCCGACGCACAGCTCCATCACCGCGCGCATCACCTCGGTCGTCGTGCCGGGCACGGGGTGCTCGGCGCGCGCGACGAGGACGTGCATCCCGAGGTCGCCGCGGGCGATCTCGGGCAGGTCGGCGAGCTCGCTGCCCGCCGGGTCGTAGGTCTCGACGAGGAAGGTCGGGCGGCCGTCGACCTCGCCGAGCCAAGCGTCGTGGTCGTCGCGGGCGTCGATCTGGGCGTAGGCCTCGCGCACCTGCTCGGCGCTCCAGCCCTCCATCTGCCAGTAGCGCGCCCGCGGCGTCGTCACCCAGGCGTGCAGCCGGTCGGCGTCGAGCCCGAGGTCGAGCGGGCGGATGGTGATCTCGCCGATCGGCGAGGGCAGGCGCAGGCGGGGCGAAGGGGTGACCGTCGCCCCCTTCGTCGTCGTGGTCTCGAGGGTGGCGGTCATCGGGTCACCTCCAGGTGGCGGGCCGGGCGGGCGGGCGCGGGGGCGCCCGCCCCGGCGGGGACGCCGAAGTCCTGGAAGGCGATCCGGCGCTCGACGGGGTAGATCTCCTCGCCGAGCAGGTCGGCGAGGATGACGGAGTTGCGCCACGCGCCCATGCCGAGGTCGGGGGCGATGAGCGAGTGGACGTGCTCGTCGCCGTTCTGCATGTAGACGCGGCCGTGGGGGGCGTCGGGCTCGGCGAGGTCGACGCGGAAGGCGGCGTCGGTGACGAGACGGCCGCGCTCGTCGCAGCGCAGGTGCCCGAGCACGGGGTCGAGCATCGCGGGGACCCGCGGGGTGTACCCGGTGGAGAGGACGACGGCGTCGGTCGTCAGCGTGTAGCCGCGGTCCTGCTCGAGGTGGTGCAGGTCGAGCACGGTACGCCCGTCCTCGTCGCGCCCGCCGCGCAGCTCGCTCGAGGTGGCGAGCGTCGTCGCGACGCCGCCCTGCTCGACCTCGATCCGGTAGAGGGTGTCGTAGATGGCGTCGACGAGCTCGCTGCTGATGCCCTTGTAGAGGTGGCGCTGGCTGCGGGCCAGCCCCGCGCGGACCGGCTCGGGCAGCTCGCGGTGGTAGCGCGCGTAGTCCGGCGAGGTCATCTCGAGCGTGAGCTTCGTGTACTCCATGGGGAAGAAGCGGGGGCTGCGCGTCACCCAGGCGACGTGCCGGCCCGTGCCCTCGGCCCGCTGGAGGAGGTCGTGGTAGATCTCGGCGGCCGACTGGCCCGAGCCGACGACCGTGACGTGGTCGAGCGCGGCGAGGTCGTCGCGTCGCTGGAGGTAGTGCCCGCTGTGCACGACGGTGCCGGTGATGCCGGCCGCGGCGGCGGGGTAGCTGGGCTCGGTGCCGATGCCCAGCGCCAGGTGCCGGGTGAGCCGCTCGACGGGGGCGCCGCCGTCGCGCTCGCTCGTCACGACGAAGCCCTCGTTGTCGCGCTCGACGGCGACCACCCGCTCGCCGTAGTGGAGGGTCTGCAGCTGGTCGCTCACCCAGCGGCAGTAGCGCTCGTACTCGGCGCGAAGGGGGTTGAGGTCCTCGCGGATGTAGAAGGAGTAGAGCCGCCCGCACGCCTTGAGGTAGGCGAGGAAGGAGTACGGCGAGGTCGGGTCGGCGAGCGTCACGAGATCGGCCATGAAGGGCAGCTGGATCGTCGAGCCCTCGATGAGCATCCCCGGGTGCCAGCGGAAGTCGGCGTCGGCCTCGACGAAGGCCGTGCTCGGGGCGCCGAGCGGCTCGGTGAGGGCGGCCAGCCCGAGGTTGAAGGGGCCGAGCCCCACCCCGAGCAGGTCGACCCGCTCCGGGGTGCGAGAGTCGGTGCGGTCGCGCACGTCAGTCCTCCTACGGTTGGTTAGGTGAGGCAAACCTAAGTCACGTGCAGGACCGGCGCACCTCGACACCGAGACGTGGACCGTCGGTGGGCGGTGCGAAGGTGGTCTCGTGACCCCTCCTCACCACGACGTCGACCGGCTGCTCGCCGACATCCGCACCGGGAGCCTGCGCGTCACCCGGCGCACGAGCGCGATCGCGCTGCTGCTCCACGGCGGTCGCTCGGTGCAGACGCAGCCCGACCGCTTCCGCGACATCTCCTACCTGCGGATGCTCCCCTTCGGGATGGCCGTGATGCGCGCCTCCCGCGGCCGGGTCGCGCCCTACCTCGTGCACAACACCCACGGCGGGTGGATCGCCTCGTCCGGCAGCGGGCTCGTCCAGGCGAGGGCCCTCGTGCGCGGGCTGAGCGAGACCCACGGGCTGCCGGTCGTGCTCCTCGGGCACTCCAGCGGCGGATGGGCGGCCCTGCGCATCGCCGACGAGCCCGGTGTCGCCGGGGCCGTCGCCCTCGCCCCGTGGGTCGACGAGGGCGAAGGGGTCGACCACCTCGTCCGCTCCGACGCCCACGTGCGCGTCATCCATGGCGAGGCCGACACCGTGTGCAGCCCCGTGCGCTCGCGGGCCTACGTCGAACGGGCCGTGCGGGCCGGCGTCGACGCGACCTTCGAGGGCGTGCCGGGCGGCAACCACGCGATGCTCGACCGGCCGTGGCGCTGGCACCGCCGGGCCGGCGAGGCCGTCACCGGTCTCGTCCCCGGCGTCTGACGCCGACCTCCGCGGCGGAGCACACTGGCCTCATGGCCGACGTCGTGACGCTCACCGGCAGCTGCTCCTTCCGCCTCATGCCCGATGACCCCCTCGTCGAGGCGACGTCGAGCGCGACCCTGACGACCCTGCCCGACGGCGCGGTCGTCCTCGGCTACCGCTGGACCCACCCGACCGACGGCGACCAGCACGGAAGCCTGCTCGTCGGACGCGCGGAGGAGGGCGCGGTCGAGGCCGCCTGGTACGACACGTGGCACCAGCACCCGGGCCTGATGACGCTCACCGGGCGCCGCGAGGGCGCGCACCTGCGTCTCGAGGCGACGTACGGGCAGGAGTGGGGCTGGCAGGTCGAGCTCGACCTCGGCGAGGGCTCGACGGCGATGACGATGCGCAACGTCGTCCCCGCCTCGGCGGCGAGCGAGACGACCCCCGCCGGCCCCTACGACGTCATGGTGGCGCGCTGGTCCTAGGCGCACGGGGTCCTTGCCGCACCGGGTCCCAGGCGCACGGCGAAGGGGGCGGGCCCCGTCGTCCTGGACCCGCCCCCTTCGTCGTCCTGCCCGCCCCCGGCTACAAAACCCTGCCAGCAGCCTTTCGACGTGCCAGGACCCTGTCGAGACCCTGCTGGCTCATCAAGACCCAGCCAGCAGGGTTTTGTACGGGGGGTGGCTGGTCCTAGCCCATGGCGAAGGGGGCGGGTCCCGTCGTGCTGGACCCGCCCCCTTCGTCGTCCTGCCCGCCCCCGGCTACAAAACCCTGCCAGCAGCCTTTCGACGTGCCAGGACCCTGTCGAGACCCTGCTGGCTCATCAAGACCCAGCCAGCAGGGTTTTGTACGGGGGGTGGCTGGTCCTAGCCCATGGCGAAGGGGGCCGGCCCAGTCGTGCTGGGCCCGCCCCCTTCGCCGTCGTGGCTCGGTCAGCCGACGATCTCGGCCGTCGTCGCAGAGCTCGTCGCCCAGCGCTCGTAGTGGTCGAGGACGTCGTGACAGATCTCGTCCTGGCTTCGGTCCATGAGGCTGTAGCGACCACCGGTCGGCAGGACGACCTCGAGGACGGTCGTCATGTCGTCGGCCTCGCGCACGCCCGCGCCGTAGCTCGGCGCCGGGGAGCGCCGGACCTCGACGGGGTAGCGGAAGTCGGTGACCTCGCCGGGCACGACGAGCGTGGCGGAGCGCACGAGCCGGCCCTCGCCCTCGACCTCCTCGACGACGGCGTCGAGACCCTCGCCGGACAGGCCGTCACGCACGTCCTGCAGCGCGGGGAGCACGACGCGGTCGAGCCGGCGTGCGGCCTGCTCGGGTGACACCCGGCCGAAGCCCTCGGACAGCCGACGACGCCACGACCCGGCTCCGCGCGAGCGGCCGGCCAGCGAGCTCGCGAGCGAGGTGCGGATCGCGTCGGTCATGACGCGCTCCTCCTCGAGCGCCCGGTGCAGGCCCCACATGACGAGGACCATGACGACGGCGAAGGGCAGCCCCATGATGATCGTCGCGTTCTGCAGCGCCGGGATCCCGCCGACGACGAGCATCGCGATGGTGAGCACCGCCGTCGCGACCGCCCAGAGAATGCGCAGCCACGGGGCGGCGTCGGTGTCGGGGTCCTCGAGCTCGGCCGAGAGGTTGGCCATGACGAGCGCGCCGGAGTCGGCCGAGGTGACGTAGAAGAGCAGCCCGACGAAGGTCGCGAGCGCGACGAGGACGAGCGCGCCCGGGGTGTCCTGGAGCAGGGCGAAGAAGCCGGCCTCGGGCGTGTTGACCGCTGCCTCGCCGAAGCCGGTGTCGCCCTCCATGATCTTCTGCACCGCGCTGTTGCCGAAGACCGTGACCCACATGACGATGTAGCAGAAGGGGATCGTCAGCGTGCCGACGACGAACTGGCCGATGGTGCGCCCCTTGCTGATCCGGGCGAGGAACATCCCGACGAAGGACGCCCAGGCGATCCACCACGCCCAGAAGAAGAGCGTCCAGCCGCCCATCCACTCGGCGTCGTAGTCGAAGGCCATCGTGTCCATCGTCATGCCCGGGAAGAGCGAGACGAAGTCGCCGACGTTCATCACCGCGGCGCGCAGCAGGAAGGCCGTGTCGCGGGTGACGAGCACCCACGCGGCGAGGAGCAGCGCGAGCAGCACGTTGAGCTGCGAGAGCACGCGGATGCCGCGGTCGACGCCGGTGACCGCCGAGACCGTCGCGACGCCGACGGCGAGGACGACGAGCCCGATCTGGGCGGGCACGCCCTGCGGGATGCCGAAGAGGATGTCTAGGCCGACGTTGAGCATGACGACGCCGATGCCCAGCGAGGTCGCGATGCCGAAGATCGTGCCGAGCATCGTCGCGATGTCGACGGCCGCGCCGGCCGCCCCCTTCGTGCGCCGACCGAGGATCGGCGAGAGGGCGGAGCGCACGGCGAGCGGCAGGCCCTTGCGGTGGGCGAAGAAGCCGAGCGCGATGCCCATGAGGGCGTACATGCCCCACCCGGTGATGCCGTAGTGGAAGAGCGTCCACACGGTCGACTCGCGGGCCGCCTCGAGCGTGCCGCCCTCGCCCTGCGGCGGGGCGAGGTACTGGCTCGCGGGCTCGGCGACGGCGAAGAACATCACGTCGGTGCCGATGCCGGCGGCGAAGAGCATCGAGGCCCAGGCGAAGGTGGAGAACTCGGGCCGGTCGTCGTCACGGCCGAGGCGGACCTTGCCGTAGCGCAGCCCGACGTAGACGACGAAGACGAGGATGACGGTGGCCAGGAGGATGTAGAACCACCCGAACCACTCGCTCGTCCACCCGACGACGGAGCCGAGGACCTCCTCGGAGCGCTCGGGGGCGATGAGCGCCCATAGCGCGACGACGGCGGTGACGGCGCCGACGGCGAGGACGACGGGCCACTTCGTGCGGGTGGTGCTCGGACCTGGCGGCGTGCTCGTGGTGGTCGTGCTCATCGGGTCTCCTCCGTCGCGCGGGCCATGGCGGTCAGGGCGCTCGGCTGCTCGGCCGCGGCGTCCCAGGCGTCGTTGCGCGGGTCACCCTGCGGGTAGAGCGGCATGCCCTGGCCGGCGCGGTAGACCGGCACGTCCTGGGGGGCCAGCGGGGTGTTGCCGGCGATGAGGTCGGCGGCCTTCTCGGCGACCATCATCACGGGCGCGTAGATGTTGCCGTTGGTGATGCTCGGGAAGACCGAGGCGTCGACGACGCGCAGCCCCTGCGTGCCGTGGACGCGCATGCTCGTCGGGTCGACGACGGACATCTCGTCGACGCCCATCTTCGCCGAGCAGCTCGGGTGCAGCGCGGTCTCGGCGTCGCGGCGGACCCAGTCGAGGATCTCCTCGTCGCTCTGCACGCCGGGGCCGGGGCTGATCTCGCCGCCGTCGAAGGGGGAGAACGCCGGCTGGGAGAGGATGTGGCGCGCGGCACGCACGACCTCGACCCACTCGCGGCGGTCGCGCTCGGTCGAGAGGTAGTTGAAGAGGATCGACGGGCGCACCGACGGGTCGTCGCTCGTGATGTGCAGCCGACCGCGCACGTCGGAGTTCATCGGTCCGATGTGCACCTGGTAGCCGTGCTTGCCCTCCGCCGCGGTGCCGTCGTAGCGCACGGCGATCGGCAGGAAGTGGAACATGAGGTTGGGGTACTCGACCTCGTCGTTCGTGCGGATGAAGCCGCCCCCTTCGAAGTGGTTGCTCGCCCCGACGCCGCGGTTGCGGAAGAGCCACTCGGCACCGATGTAGGGCGCCTTCCACTTCTTGAGCCACGGCGCGATCGAGACCGGCTGCAGCGAGGTGTGCTGGAGGTAGACCTCGAGGTGGTCCTGGAGGTTCTCGCCGACGCCCGGCAGGGCGACGCGCGTCTGCACGCCGGCCGCCGAGAGGACGTCGGGGTTGCCGACGCCGGAGACCTGGAGCAGGTGCGGCGAGGCGAAGGCGCCGCCGCACAGGATGACCTCGCCGGCGTCGACGCTGTGCTGGGTGCGCATCCGACGGTAGTCGACACCGGTGACACGGGTGCCCTCCCAGCGCAGCCCGGTGGCGGTCGACAGGGTGGAGATGTCGAGGTTCTTGCGGTCGCGGACCGGGCGCAGGTAGGCGCGCGAGGCCGACATCCGGCTGCCCTGGTATACGTTGCGGTCGAAGGGGGCGAAGCCCTCCTGGCGGTAGCCGTTGACGTCGTCGGTCGGCGCGTAGCCCGCCTCGCGGGTGGCCTCGAAGAAGGCCTGGAAGAGCGGGCTCGACGCCGGGCCGCGCTCGAGCTTGAGCGGGCCGGCGGAGCCGCGCCACGCGTCGGCGCCCTCGGTGCACGTCTCCATCCGGCGGAAGTAGGGCAGGCAGTGGGCGAAGTCCCACTGCTCCATGCCCTCGTTGCGGGCCCACGCGTCGTAGTCGCCGGGGTTGCCGCGCTGGAAGATCATGCCGTTGATCGAGGAGCTGCCGCCGAGGACCTTGCCGCGGGCGTGGGGGATGCGCCGGCCGTCCATGTGCGGCTCGGGGTCGGACTCGTAGGCCCAGTCGTAGAGGGGGTTGCCGGCGGGGAACATCAGCGCCGCGGGCATGTGGATGAGCGGGTCGGCCAGGACGTCGGAGCGGCCGGCCTCGAGGACGAGCACGGTCGTGCTCTCGTCGGCGGAGAGCCGGTTGGCCAGGGCGGAGCCGGCGGATCCTCCGCCGACGATGACGTAGTCGTACCGGGTGCGCATAGGTATCTCTCGTTCCGTAGGTGGTCCCGCTACCACGCAGTACTGGTCGTGATCACGACCAGTACTGCGTGGTAGGTCGCGGGGTAGGTGGCGTCGTGCGTCGGTGGTGCGGTGGGTGGGTGGCGTCGTGCGTCGGTGGTGCGGTGGGTGGGTGGTGTGTAGCGGGGGGCGAAGGGGTGGTCAGCCGCGGTCGGCGAACCAGTCGGCCTTCGCGGGACGGGTGTTGTGCCAGACGTGCTTGGTCTCGACGTACTCGTGCAGACCGGCGCGGCCGAGCTCGCGCCCGACACCGGACTGCTTCATGCCGCCCCACTCGGCCTGGGGCACGTAGGGGTGGAAGTCGTTGATCCAGATCGTCCCGTGGCGCAGCCGGCGGGCCACCCGCTCGGCGCGGCCGGCGTCCTGGGTCCACACGGCCCCGGCGAGGCCGTAGATCGTGTCGTTGGCGATGGCGACCGCGGCGTCCTCGGCGGCGTCGCGGTCGGCGCCGGAGAAGGTCTCGACGGTGAGCACCGGGCCGAAGGACTCGTCGTGCACGCAGCCCATCTCCTGAGTGCAGCCGTCGAGGATCGTCGGCGGGTAGTACCAGCCACCGGCGAGGTCGCCACCGGGGATCTCGCCGCCGGTGAGCAGCTGAGCACCCTCGGCGACGGCCGCCTCGACGTAGGCGTGCACCTTCGCGCGGTGCGCCTCGCTGATGAGCGGGCCGGTCTCGGCGTCCTCGTCGAAGGGTCCGCCGAGGCGGATCCCCTTCGCCCGCCGGACGAGCTCGGTGACGACCTCGTCGTGGATGCTCTCCTCGACGACGAGACGGGTGCCGGCCGAGCAGACCTGACCGGAGTCGAGGAAGACGGCGGTGAGGGCGTTGTCGATCGCGGCAGGCAGGTCGGCGTCGGCGAAGACGACGTTGGGGTTCTTGCCGCCGAGCTCGAGGGCGACCCGCTTCACGGTGGGGGCCGCGGCCGCCATGATCGTGCGGCCGGTCTGCAGCCCGCCTGTGAAGGACACGAGGTCGACGTCGGGGTGCTCGCTGAGCACCGCGCCGACCTCGGCGCCCGTGCCGAGGACGAGGTTGGCGACGCCCGCGGGCAGGCCGGCCCGCTCGAGCGCGCCGAGCAGCCAGATCGCGCTCTGCGGGGTGAGCTCGCTGGGCTTGAGGACGAAGGTGTTGCCGGCGGCCAGGGCCGGGGCGACCTTCCACGAGGTCTGCAGGAGGGGGAAGTTCCAGGGCGTGACGAGCGCGCAGACCCCGACCGGCTCGTGGACGACGCGCGACGCGACGTCGGGCATGCCGGTGTCGACGACCCGGCCGGCCTCGCCCTGGACCAGCGCGGCGAAGTGGCGGAAGACGCCGATGACGTCCTGCATGTCGATCCGCGACTCGACGAGCCGCTTGCCGGTGTCGAGCGACTCGAGCCGGGCGACCTCCTCGAGCTCGGCCTCGAGGAGGTCGGCGACGCGGGTGAGCACCCCGGCCCGCTCCGGGGTGGGGGTGGTCGGCCACGGCCCGTGGTCGAAGGCCCGGCGCGCGGCGGCGACGGCGGCCTGCGCGTCCTGCGACCCCCCTTCGCTCACGGTCGCGACGACCTCCTGGTCGGCCGGGCAGCGGATCTCACGGGTGGCTCCGGACGCTGCGGCCTGCCACTGGCCGTCGACGTAGAGGCTTGACATCGCTCTCCTTCTCGGTCGGGGCGGCCGGTCGGTCGAACGGCCGATAACGCACGTTTCAGTAACGCACGTTATAGACTTTCGGCATGGCTCGTCAAAGCACCCCGGTCCGCCAGCGTCTGCTCGACGCCGGTGACGAGGTCCTCTTCGTCGACGGCTCGGTGCACACGCCCGTCGACGTCATCTGCCGCGCTGCGGGCGCCTCGCCGCCGAGCCTGTACGCCCACTTCGGCAACAAGCACGGCTTCCTCGCGGCGGCGCTGCGCCGACGGCTCGACGTGTGGGCAGGCGTGTGGCAGCGGGCGATCGACGCGACCGACGACCCGGTCGAGCGGGTGCTCGCCGTCTTCCCGGCGCTGCGCGCCTACCAGGAGGAGTACCTGCGCGAGCGGTGGTGCGCCTTCTCCGCGACGACCTCCGCGGTCCCCGACCCGAGCCCCGAGCTCGAGGCGGTGCTCGCCGAGGAGCGCGCGATGCTGCACGACCGGATCTCCGCGACGGTCTCCGACCTGCCGCTGACGCAAGAGGCGGCTGCTGCGCTCGTGCGCCAGGTCGGCATCGCCTACGCCGGCACGATCGTGTCGATGCTGCGCGAGCCGGACGCCCCCTCCATCGCCGCCGGCGAGGAGACGGCGCGTGCCCTCGTCGAGGCGGCGCTCGCCCGGTCCTGAGACGAGGGGGTGCGCACGACGACCTCCCTAGGTTAGGGTCGCCTAACTTCACGAAGGGTGGCGTCATGGATGCAGCACGTCGGGCCAAGACCGTCCTCGCGACGGCGACCTCGGTCGAGGTCGGCTGCGCCGGCCGGCGGGTGCGCCTGTGGCGCCACGCCGTCGAGCAGACCGGGGGCCTGCTCTTCCCCTTCGCGCGGCTCGCGCCCGAGTGCGCGGACCGGGTCGTGCCCGGGGCGAAGGGGCCGCTCGTGCACGCCGTCGCCTCCGACGTCACCTCGGTGCCGCTTGCCGACCGCGTGCGCGGCACGGTCCGGCTCTCCGGGGTCCTCGAGACGGTGACCGACCCCTCCGACGACCTCGTCGAGCGCCTCGGCGCCCGACCCGGCGAGCTCGTCGCCCGGGTCGTGCCGCGCTCGGTGACCCTCGAGTGGCACGTCGAGAGCGGCGCGGGGGCGGGCGGGCCGGTGCCGGTCGAGCCGCACCGCCTCGCCGGCGCCCTCGTCGACCCGCTCGGCGGCTGGCAGGACGAGTGGATGGCGCTCCTCGACGCGTGCCACGGCGAGTCGCTGCGCTGCCTCGCCGGGTCGGTCACCTCGCTCGACGCGGCCGCCCGGGTGCGCCCGGTCCTCGCCGACGAGGGCGGGATCGTCCTGCGCGAGGAGCTGCCCGGCTGCCACCGCGACATCCGGGTCGCCTTCGCCGGCCCGGCCCGCTGCGGGTGCGAGGCCTCCGAGCGGCTCGAGGGGCTCATGCGCTCGCTCTGAGCGGTCCGGACGGACCCTGGACAGCCCAGGGTGCTCCGACCCCGTCGGCCCCTCCGCCTGGCCTACCGTCGAGACGAATCCACCCGTCGACCGTCAGGAGCTGACATGGCTGAGCAGGACCCCCACGAGATCGTCGCCGAGATCATGAAAGAGACCCACATCGCGATCCTCACCTACGTGGACGCGCAGGGTCGACTCGTCTCGACGCCCATGGGCACGCAGGACCTCGACGACCCGGGCCGCGTGCACTTCATCACCGAGGCCGACACCGACAAGATGCACGCCATCGCCGCGAACCCGCAGGTCAACGTCGCCTACTCCTCCGACAAGGGCTGGGTGAGCCTGGCCGGCACGGGGGCGCGCAACGACGACCGCGCGCTCCTCGAGCGGCTGTGGGACTCCTCCGCCAGCGCGTGGATGGAGGGTGGCCCCGAGGACCCGAACAGCACGCTGCTCACGGTCACCGCCGACACCGCCTCGTACTGGGAGTCGCCGGGCAAGGTCGCGATCGCGGTCCAGCTGCTCAAGGGCAAGGTCCAGGGCACCGACGCCGACCCCGAGCCGCAGGACGGCCAGAGCGGCACCATCAGCCTCTAGTCACGACCCAGCAGCACCTCGAGGCGCCGGCCGCAGCACGTGCTGCGGCCGGCGCTTCGAGGTGCTGCATGCAGCAGCTTGTTCGGGGGCGAAGGGGGAGTCAGCCCGCGTGGTCGAAGCCGGCCCGCTCGGCGGAGCGGTCGTCGAGGAACCACACGTGCGGGTCGGCCCCGTCGTAGCCCTCCTCGCCGGGGACGAGGTAGGTGCGGGTGTCCTCCCACGCCTTGACGGTGTGGTCGAGGGGGACGGCGCCGTCGTCGAGGGGCGCGGCCGAGCCGACGCCGTAGCCGCCGTCACGGATCTCCTCGACGGAGGAGACGCGCCGTCCGTCGACCCCGCGCTCCTGCTCGCCGTGCTGGGTGTCCTCGTGCTGGGTGCCGTCGTGCGGGGTGTCGTCGTGCTGCGCGCTGCCCTGGGCCTCGGTGCCGGGGTCGTCCTCGCCAGAGGTCACGTCGTCCTCGGTGAGCTTGCCCGTCTCGGCCGTCCAGTCACCGGCCTGACGGAACTCCTCGCCCGCCGCCACGTCGTGGTCGTCGGGGTCGTGCTCGGCGGCGAAGGCCTCCTCGCGCGCCCGGCGGTCCTCGTCGCTCTCGACCCGCGGGTCGTCGCCGGCGTCGTCATCCGCGTCGTCGTCGCCCGAGGCGCGTGAGGTCGGGGGAGCGGCCGCCCCCTCGGGCCCGCTCGCCGCCTCCGCCTCGGCGTCACCGGCGCCAGACGCGGTCGCCGCCTCGTCGTCGGCACCGCGCTCGTCGACACCGCGACCAGTCACACCGGGCTCGTCGGCGCCCTCGTCCTCGCCCCCGCCGTGCCGGGGCTCGTGGTCGCGCTGCTCGTCCTCGATCTGCTGCAGCCGCTCCTCGACCTGCTCCTGCGGGTCCACCGGGCCGTCGTCGTCGGTGCGCACCCCCGCGTCGAGGGCCGGGTCTGCGGGTGCGGGGGTGCTGCCGGTGCTCTGCTCTCGTGCGTCCTGCTCGCTCATCGTCGCCTCCACGGGCGGGTCGGGCTTGGAAGGGATGCCCACGCTATCGACGTCGGTGCGGCCCGGGGCGGGCGAGCGGCCCCCCTTCGTCCCCCGCCCTCCCACCCGGGACGGAGCCCGATCTCATCCGGTGGTGGGATCCGCCCGCGGCGCGGGTGCAGCACCGTGGAGGGACACGCAGACGACAGCAGGGAGAGAGACGATGCACCGCCGCACGAGCCGACGCCCCAGCACCCGCCCGCGCACGACCGCCGCCCTCGGCGCGGGTCTCGTGCTCGCCATGACGGCCGCGCTGCCCGCGACCGCGAGCCCCGCCGAGCCCGGTCCCTCCGACGGGGTCGCCGAGCGCTCTACCCGGGCCCTCGAGCCGGTCGCGCCCCGCAGCTCGGCGCCCACGAGCCCGTCGGCCGCCGAGCGCCGGGGCACGGGGCAGCGGACCTTCGCCAAGCCGGTGCCGCGCAACGGCCCGGCCCGCGACGCGGTCCTCGACGCCAGCCTCGACCGGCTCGTCGACGACGGGGCCGTCGGCGTCGTCGCCCGTGTCGACCGCCCCGGGCGCGACTACGCCGGGGCCGCCGGCGTGCGTGACCGGACGAAGCCCGCCACGGCCCGCGAGGGCGACCGCTTCCGCGTCGCGAGCAACACGAAGTCGATGGTCGCGGTGCTCGTCATGCGCCAGGTCGAGCGGGGCACGTGGTCGCTCGGCACGACCGTCGACGAGGTGCTGCCGGGCGCGCTGCCCGGGCACGGCGACATCACCGTCGAGGAGCTGCTCAGCCACACCTCGGGGCTGCAGACCGGCACCGACGCCTCGCTCCTGCGCCAGATGGACGACCCGAGCTCCTGGGACGACTTCTTCGCGGCGACGGGGGCGGACTACACCGACGAGCAGCTCGTCGCCGACGCGGCTGCGCTGCCGTGGGGCCCGCGGGGCCAGCACCTGTACTCCAACGCCGGCTACGTCCTGCTCGGGATGATGCTGCGCGAGGAGACCGGTCGTGACGTCGGCCAGCTGCTGCGCACGGAGGTCTTCCGCCCCGCCGGCATGACCCGCTCGAGCTTCGCCACCCGGGTCGGCACCCCCGGCCCGATGCTCGTCGGCGCGTCGAGCACCTCGCAGGGCTGGTACTCCGAGGCCGGCTTCAACCCTGACCTCTTCTCCAGCGCCGGCGCGGTCATCTCGACCACCCGCGACCTCGGCCGCTTCACCAAGGCGGTCAACGACGGCACCCTGCTCAAGAGCTCGACGGTGCGCGAGATGCGCGTCCCGCGCGACGAGATCGGCTGGTACGGCCTGGGCATCTACCGCCTGCCCGACCCGTGCACGCCGAAGGGGGCGGCGCAGCGCTACCTCTACGGCCACGACGGCGGGTCGTACGGCACGACGAGCATGGCCCTGTCGAGCCCCGACGGCCGTCGGCAGGTGACCCTGGGCGTCACGGGCCGCTACTTCAGCGAGACCGACCCGACCCAGGCCCAGCCCTTCGACCTCATCGGGCTCTACGACCAGCTGGCCCGCGCGACCTGCTGACCCCCCTTCGCCCGACGGCTGACGTGCCGGTCGGTGGCGTGCTTGGATCGCTGCCATGAGCGAGATGCACGCCGCCGACCGGCACGACGTCATCCGGGTCCGCGGCGCGCGGGTCAACAACCTCCAGGGGGTCGACGTCGACATCCCCAAGCGGCGGCTCACGGTCTTCACCGGGGTGTCCGGCTCGGGCAAGTCGAGCCTCGTCTTCGGCACGATCGCGGCGGAGTCGCAGCGGCTCATCAACGAGACGTACTCGGCCTTCCTCCAGTCCTTCATGGGGACGCCCCCGCGGCCCGAGGTCGACGAGCTGGCAGGCGTCACGCCGGCGATCGTCGTCGACCAGGAGCGGCTGCAGGCCAACAGCCGCTCGACGGTCGGCACGGTCACCGACGCGTACGCGATGCTGCGCGTCCTGTACTCGCGCCGCTCGCAGCCCCACGTCGGCAGCTCGCAGGCCTTCGCCTTCAACATCGCGAGCGCGAGCGGCAGCGGCATGCTCAAGAAGGCCGACGGGTCGGCCGAGCGCAAGACCTTCGAGGTCGTCGGCGGGATGTGCCCGCGGTGCGAGGGCAAGGGCAAGGTCTCGACGATCGACGAGTCCGCGATCGTCGACACCTCGCTGTCGCTCAACGGGGGAGCGGTCCTCGTGCCGGGCATGCCCACCGGCAGCTGGCAGTGGCGCAGCTATGCCGAGTCCGACAAGCTCGACCCGGACAAGGTGCTCGCCGACTACACGCCCGACGAGTGGCACTGGCTCATGCACCAGGAGACGACGAAGGTCCGCTTCGGGGGGATCAACTACTCCTACCTCGGGCTCGTCGAGCGGGTGCGGCGCGGCTTCATCGACCGCGAGACGGAGAGCAAGCAGGCGCACGTGCGCGAGTACGCGGCGAAGGTGGCGACGTACGACACGTGCCCGGAGTGCCACGGCACGCGCCTGGCCGAGGCGTCCCGCACCGCGACCGTCGCCGGTCGGACCATCCCCGAGTGCTCGGCGATGCAGGTGAGCGACCTCCTCGCCTGGGTCGAGGGGCTTGACGAGCCCGGTGTCGGCCCGCTCGTCGCGAGCCTCGCGGCGATGCTGCGCGGCTTCGTCGACATCGGCCTGGGCTACCTCAGCCTCGACCGCGAGTCCGGGACGCTGTCGGGCGGCGAGGCGCAGCGGGTGAAGATGATCCGCCACCTCGGGTCGGCGCTCACCGACGTCACCTACGTCTTCGACGAGCCGACGATCGGGCTGCACCCCCACGACATCCGCAAGATGAACGACCTGCTCCTCCAGCTGCGCGACAAGGGCAACTCGGTGCTCGTCGTCGAGCACAAGCCCGAGGTCATGGAGATCGCCGACCGCGTCGTCGACCTCGGGCCGGGGGCAGGTCGTGATGGCGGCACGATCACCTTCGAGGGCGACGTCGCGGGGCTGCGCGCCTCGGGCACGCTCACCGGGCGCTATCTCGACCACCGGGTCGGGCTGCGCGAGCCGGTGCGCGAGGCCACCGGGCAGCTCGAGATCCGGGGCGCGTCGACGCACAACCTGCGCGACGTCGACGTCGACGTGCCGACCGGGGTCCTGTGCGTCGTCACCGGTGTCGCCGGGTCCGGCAAGTCCTCGCTCATCCACGGCTCGCTCGGCGGGCGCGACGACGTGCTCGTCGTCGACCAGGGCGCGATCAAGGGCTCGCGCCGCTCCAACCCCGCGACGTACACCGGGCTGCTCGACGGCATCCGGACCGCCTTCGCCAAGGAGAACGGCGTCAAGCCCGCCCTCTTCTCCGCCAACTCCGAGGGCGCCTGCGAGATGTGCAACGGGCAGGGCGTCATCTACACCGACCTGGCGATGATGGCCGGGGTCGCGATCCCGTGCGAGGCGTGCGAGGGGCGACGCTTCAAGCCCGAGGTGCTGCAGTACACGCTGCACGGGCTGACCATCGCCGAGGTCCTCGACCTCTCGCTCGACCAGGCCGCCGAGGTCTTCAGCACCGGCAAGTCGAGGACGATCATCGCCAAGCTGCGCGACGTCGGCCTGGGCTACCTGACCCTCGGCCAGCCGCTCATCACCCTCTCCGGGGGCGAGCGCCAGCGGATCAAGCTCGCCGCCCAGCTCGGCAAGGAGCGCGCGATCATCGTCCTCGACGAGCCGACGGCCGGCCTGCACCTCGCCGACACCGAGCGCCTGCTGACGATGCTCCACGGGCTCGTCGACCAGGGGCACTCGCTCGTCGTCATCGAGCACAACCTCGCCGTCATGGCCCAGGCCGACTGGGTCATCGACATCGGCCCCGGTGCCGGGCACGACGGCGGCCAGGTCGTCTTCACCGGCACCCCCGCCGACATGGTCGCGACGGGGTCGGGCGCCACCGCCGAGGTCCTCGCGGAGTACGTCGGGGGCTGACCCCCCTTCGCCCCGGGCTGACAAAACCCTGCCAGCAGCACTTCGACGAGCCAGGACCCTCTCGAAGGGGTGCTGGCTCGTCAAGACCCAGCCAGCAGCCTTTTGTAGCCGGGGGGGGTAGCGAGGCGCAGGGAACGGCGGGAGGACCGGCGAAGGGGTCAGAGGGGCAGCTTCATCCCCACGTGGGTGGCCTCGTAGCCCAGGCGCGCGTAGAAGCGGTGGGCGTCGACACGGTCGGTGTCGGTCGCGAGCTGCGCGAGAGACGCACCCCGCGCCCGGCCGTGGTCGTGGGCCCAGGCGAGCATCGCCGTCCCGATGCCCCGGCCGCGCCATGGCGAGGCGACACGGACCCCTTCGAGCTCGAGGCGGGTGGCCCCCGCCCGCGACAGCCCGGGCACGACGCTCAGCTGCACCGTCGCGACGACGGTGCCCTCGTCGTCGCGGACGACCGCGAGGTACTGCGCCGGGTCGGCGGCGATGACGTCGTAGGCGGCCTCGTAGCGGGCGAGCTCGGGGCTCTCGCGCACGGCCGCGATCGGGTCGTCGGAGAGCAGCCCGACGACGGCCGGCACGTCGGTGCGCCGGGCCCGTTGCACCCGGTAGCGGCGTCCGCCGACCTCGAGCAGACCGCCGACCGCCTCGCTGGCCTCGGCGCGCAGCTCGGTGACGAGCCGGTCGAGCCACCTCCCGACGTGGTGGCGGGCCTCGTCGGTGTCGGGGTAGCGGCAGCGCAGGTGCAGCCCCGACTCGTCGAGGACGAACCACAGCATGACGCCGTCGGTGCGGATCGCGGCCCCGACGTACTGCGCCTGCAGCCCGCGCGAGTCGACGCGCACGGGCAGCCGGCGCAGGTCGAGCCAGGAGATGGCGAACATGCCCGGCGCGGTCGGCATGTCGTCGCCGAGGACGTCGGCGAGCGAGCAGGACCCGAGCCGCACGGCCTCGCGCACGGCTGCGGCGGCGGCGCGGGGAGAGGGGTCGTCGCTCGTGAGCACCGAGTTCGTGATGAACCACCCGGCGGAGTCGTGCCATCGCGGCTCGTAGCGGCTGTGCACGGGGAAGACCGCGCGCAGCGGCCGGTCGGCGAGCTCGCGCGTCACCCGGGTCATCGCGGCGACGACGAGCGAGAGCGTCGAGACGCCCTCCTCGGCGGCGCGCACCCCGAGGGCCGCGCTGGCGTCGACGTCGAGGACGTCGCGCACCTCGACGCGCTCGGGCTGCGGGGAGTCGCCCGGTCCGAGCGGCAGCGGGAAGCACGGCATGACCCCGCCGGCGCCGCGCATCACCTCGGCCCACCGCGCCCGCAGGTCGTCGTCGACCGGCGGCCGCTCGGCGAGGGCAGCCGTGTGCTCGGCGAAGTCGGGCGGCTCGGGCATTCCGGCGAAGGGGGTCCGCCCGCCGCGCACGGCCTCGAGCGCCGCGAGCAGGTCGCGGGCGAGGACGAGCATCGACCACATGTCGACGTGCGAGTGGTCGGCGGCGACGACGACCGTCGGGCCGTCGGCGGTCTCGAGCAGGCACAGGCGGTGCGACGGCAGGGCGAAGGGGGTGCACGTCGCGTCGAGGACGCGGCGCAGGGCGTCCTCGACGGCCTGGCCCGGGGCGACGGGGTGCTCGACCCAGCGCCCGTCCCCGATCTCGACCTCGCGCAGCACCGGACCGTCCGGCCCGGGCTCGGCGACCGTGCGCAGCGTCCCGTGCCGCTGCACGACGGCGCGCCACGCGGCGGCGAGCTCGTCGGCCGGGGGCGACTGGGGCAGGCGGAAGGACAGCGCCATCCACGACCCGGGGCGCTCGCCCTCGCCGACGTGACGGCGCTGGTCGAAGGAGATCGGCCGCAGCCGGTCGGTCGGCACGACGTCGAGGTCGTACCCGCTGAGGTGCCCGAAGGGCAGTCGCAGCTGCGCGATGTTGGTCAGCCGCATGCGCCGTACCCTATGCCTCACCTCACGCCCGAGGACGACGACAGGAGGCACCGTGCCGCGCTTCGCCCTCCCCGGTGCCGAGCTCGACTGGGAGCTGAGCGACGAGGGCGGCGCCCCGGTCGTCCAGCTCCACGGCCTGACGTCGAGCCGCTACCGCGACCGTCTGCTCAGGGTCGACCTCGGCCTCGGGCTGAGCGGCACCCGGCTGCTGCGCTACGACGCCCGTGGTCACGGACGCTCGACCGGCCGGGCCGTGCCCGAGGACTACCGGTGGGACGCGCTCGCGCACGACCTGCTCGCGCTGCTCGACCACGTCTTCCCCGGCGAGGTGGTCCACGGCGTCGGGCCGTCGATGGGCTGCGGCACTCTCCTGCACGCGATCGCCCTCGACCCCGGGCGCTTCCGCGGGCTCACCCTCGTCGTGCCCGCGACGGCGTGGGAGACCCGGGCCGCCCGGGCCGCCGAGTACCGCGCGAGCGCCGACGTCGTCGAGCAGCAGGGCTTCGAGACCTTCGCCGCCCTCGGGGCGCTCGCGCCGCGACCGCCGGCGACCGTCGGCACGCCGATCACCCAGCCGGACGTGCCCAAGGAGCTGCTGCCGACGCTCTTCCGCGGCGCGGCCCTCACCGACCTGCCGCCACGCGAGGTCGTCGCGCGGGTGGCGGTGCCGACGACGGTCATGGCGTGGGTCGACGACCCGGCCCACCCGGTGAGCTCGGCGGAGGCGATCGCGGGCCTCGTGCCGGGCAGCCGGCTGGTCCTCGCGCGCACCCCGCAGGACGTCGCGCAGTGGCCGGCGATGCTCCACGAGCAGGTCCTCGAGACGCGCTGAGCACTCGCCTCGGCGGGGGTCGTCGAGGTGGGATGGTGACCCCATGAGGTCCTACTGCGCGGTCCACGTCGACGTCGGCTACCTGCTCGCCTCGGCGGCGACGTACGTCACCGGCAGCTCGCTGCGCCGCGGGGTCGTCGTCGACTACCCGACCCTCATCGCCCGACTCGTCGAGCAGGCCGAGACCGACTCCGGTCTGCCGCTGCTCCGGGTCAACTGGTACGACTCCGGTGCCCGCCCCGGCGGGATGCCCGACTACCAGCAGGAGGAGATCGGCCTGCTGCCGCGGGTCAAGCTGCGCCTGGGCCGGCTGTCGTACTCCGGCGACCAGAAGGGCGTCGACATCCGGATCGGGCTCGACCTCGCGATCCAGGGGCGCAACCGCGTCGCCGACGCCGTCTACCTCGTCTCCGGCGACGACGACCTCACCGAGGCCGTCGAGGAGGCGCAGAGCCACGGGGTGCAGGTCGTCCTGCTCGCCGTCGCCGATCGCGCCGGCCGCCCCCACGGCGTCTCGAAGCACCTGCGCCGCGCGGTCGACGGGCTGCTGCTCGTCGGGCCCGAGACGATCGAGGCCACCGTGCGCTCCGTCGCGATCCCGGAGGAGCTGCTCCCCGAGGGGGCGAAGGGGGAGGCCCCCGAGGAGGAGTGCGCGGCCGTCGCGCCCGAGGGCGTCGACGAGGTCATGCCCGCGGCGGTGGACGACGAGGCGCTGGGCGAGCCGGCCGCCGACCCCGTCGAGACGGGGACGGCACCCCCTTGGCCTGCTCCCGTGCCGGCGCCCGCGGCCGAGGCGACGCCCTCGCCCGAGACGGACGGGGCGCCGCGGCCGGGTCTGCCGAGCCCGGCGGTCTTCGCCCGGCGGCGGGCGACCGCGCTCGTGCTGCCCGGGGCGGACATGCACATGGAGGTCGCCGTCGACCCCGAGCTCGGGGTCACCGAGGAGGTCGTCGACGGCGTCGCGAAGCGTCTCGTCGCGTCATGGTGCGCGACCTCGACGCCCGAGCAGCTCGCCGAGCTGCGGCGCGCGGCGCCGACCCTGCCCGCCGAGCTCGACCGGGCCCTGCTCGTCGACCTCGCGAGCCGCACCCAGGACCACCACGTCGACGACGAGGCCCGTCAGCACCTGCGCGACCGCTTCTGGGTGCACGTCGGGCGCGTCCGCATGGAGTGACCCGACGTGGGGTCACCCGGCGGACGCGCCCGGGGTGGTGCGGTGAGGCGTGAGCCTTTAGAGGCGGACGAGCATCTTGCCCGTGTTGGCCCCGCCGAGCAGGTCGATGAAGGCCTGCGGAGCGGCGTCGAGGCCGTCGCGGAAGGTCTCGTCGGCCTGCAGCTGCCCGTCGGCGAGCCACTGCGTCGCGCGCTCGCGGTACTCGGCCGCGAGGTGCTCGTAGTGCCCGACGATGAAGCCGCGCAGGGTGAGGTTGCGGCCGATGGCGATCGCGAGGTTGCGCGGGCCGGGGGTCGGCTCGGTGGAGTTGTACTGCGCGATCGCGCCGCACATGGCCACGCGGCCGAAGAGGTTGAGGCTGCCGATCGCGGCCTCGAGGTGGTCGCCGCCGACGTTGTCGAAGTAGACGTCGATGCCGTCGGGCGCGGCCTCGCGCAGGCTCTCGCGGACCGGCTTGTCGCGGTAGCTGAAGGCCTCGTCGAAGCCGAGCTCGCGCAGACGGGCGACCTTCTCGGCGCTGCCGGCCGAGCCGATGACCTTCGAGGCGCCGAGGGCCTTGGCGACCTGGCCGACGACGGAGCCGACGGCACCGGCGGCGCCGGAGACGAAGACGACGTCGCCCTGCTTCATCTCGGCGACGGCGGTCAGACCCGCGTAGGCGGTCAGACCGGTCATACCGAGGACGCCGAGGTAGGCGGAGGCGGGGGCGGCGTCGGTGTCGACGACGCGGACGCGCGCGGCGGGCAGCACGGCGTGCTCGCGCCAGCCCAGGCCGTGGACGACGTGCTGGCCGACGGAGACGGCGTCCGATCGCGAGGCGATGACCTCGCCGACGGCGCCGCCGTCGAGGGGGCCGTCGACGGCGAAGGGGGCGACGTAGGAGTCGCGGTCGTCCATCCGGCCGCGCATGTACGGGTCGACCGACATGACGGTCGTGCGCACGAGGATCTCGCCGTCGGCGAGCTCGGGCAGGTCCACGGTCTCGACGCGGAAGTCGTCGGGCGTGGGCTCCCCCTTCGGGCGGGAGGCGAGGACGACCTGGCGGGTGCTGGTGGGGGTCGAGGAGGTCACGGGCATCAGTCCTGGGCGACCGTGACGGTCACGTCGATGTTGCCGCGGGTCGCGTTGCTGTAGGGGCAGACCTGGTGCGCGGCGTCGGCGAGCTGCTGGGCGGCCTCGGCGTCGAGGGCCGGGAGGGTCACCTCGAGCTCGACGGCGAGCTGGAAGCCCCCGTCGTCGGTCGGGCCGATGTGGACGCGCGAGCCGACGGAGGAGTTGCTGACGTCGGCCTTCGTGCGGCGGGCCACGGCCTGGAGCGCGGAGTGGAAGCAGGCCGCGTAGCCGAGCGCGAAGAGCTGCTCGGGGTTGGCGCCCCGGCCGCTGCCGCCCATCTCGGTGGGGATGGCCATGTCGAGGTCGAGGCTGCCGTCCGCGGTGCGGGCGTGGCCGTCGCGGCCGGCGCCGGTGGCCAGGGCCTCGGCGGTGTAGAGGGTCTTCATGATGATGCTCCTTCGTCGGACGAGGGGGTGGTGGTCTGGTCGGCGGGGGCGCCGGAGGCCGCGTCGCAGAAGCGGCGGGCGAGGCTGCGCAGCATGCTCAGCTCGTCGGGTGTCATGTCGACGGCCGCGAAGACGCGCCGCTGCAGGGCGGCGATCTCGTGCTCGAGCTCGTGACCGTGCTCGGTGAGGTGCACGGTGACCTGACGGGCGTCGGTGCTCTCGCGACGACGCTCGACGAGGCCGAGCGAGACCATGCGGGTGAGCAGGGGCGAGAGCGTGCCGCTGTCGAGGCGGAGCGCGGTGCCGAGCTCGGAGACGGCCTGGCCGTCGCGCTCCCACAGGGCGAGGAGGGTGACGTACTGCGTGTAGGTCAGCCCGAGGTCGGCGAGCGACTCCCGGTAGGCCGAGGTCGCCGCCCGCGACGCCGAGTACAGGGCGAAGCAGAGCTGCTCGTCGAGGGGGTGGGAGTCGGCCATGGACATAAAGATTGCACACAACTGAGTTGTGCGCAACTCAAGTTGGTGGGGAAGGGGTGGTGGTCTCGAGGCTCGGGCGCAGAGCGCCCTCGCACCTCGACCATCGAGGGGCGCTGCTATGCCTCGGCGAGGAGGGCGCGGACGGCGCGCTCGACGACGGCCTGCTCCTGGGCGGGGGTGCGCGGGCGCCGGGCGCGGGGGACCGTGAGGACCCGGCCCTCCTCGTAGAGGTCGATGACCCGCGGGTCGATGTAGGACTTCCGCGCGATCGTCGGGGTGTTGCCGAGGTAGTCGGCGACCTGCTCGACGGCCTGCTTGATGGCCCGGCGACGTGAGGCCTGGGTCAGGCCGTCCTCGCTCGACTGCGAGAGGGCGACGGCCGCGTGCACCGTCGCGTGCCACGTGCGGAAGTCCTTGGCCGTCACCTCCCCGCGGAAGAGCTCGGCGAGGTAGCCGTTGACCATCGCGGCGTCGAGGTCGCTCCACAGCCGCCCGTCCTTGTAGACGAGCAGGCGGTCGGACCCGCCGCGTCGGCCGCGCATCACCTGCAGCGAGGCGGCGACGTCGACGTCCTCGACGGTGATCGACTGCTGGATACCGCCCTTGCCGACGAAGGTGAAGAGCAGCGCCCCCTTCGCCCGGCGCACGTGCGTGCGCTGCAGCGTCGTCAGCCCGAAGGACCCGTGCTCGTCGGTGTAGCTCTCGCTGCCGATCCGGAAGTAGCCGAGGTCGAGCAGGCGTACCGCGGTCGCCGTCGCCCGCGTGATCGGCATGCCGTCGAGCGCGAGGTCGAGAGCGAGCTGCTTGCGCACACGCGGGAGCCGGGCCGCCGCGGCGAGCACCCGGTCGTGCTTCGCGGCGTCGCGCTTCTCGCGCCAGTGCGGGTGGTAGAGGTACTGCCGCCGCCCGGCCGCGTCGGTGCCGACGGCCTGGATGTGCCCGTTGGCGAAGGGGGAGATCCACACCTGCTCCCACGCGGGCGGGATGGCGAGCGCCCGGATCCGCGCGACCTCCTCGGCCGGCAGCCGCTGCCCGTCCGCGTCGACGTAGGAGAAGCCCCGCCCGGCACGCCGGCGGGTCCACCCCTTCGCGCTCGGCGACACGGTCCGCAGCCTCATCTGCCCGATGATGGCGCGCCGGAGGCCTCAGACGGCTGGCACGAAGGGGGGTCGTCCAGGGTTCGGAGGACGCCGCTGGTGGTCTTCCGGTCGGACCTCGGCGCCGAGGCTCCCTCGCTCAGCCCGTGCGGTGCACCTTGTGCGCCGCGGCCTGCGCGAGCGGGCGCACGGTGAGCTTGTCGACGTTGACGTGGTGGGGGAGCCCGGCGACCCACGACACGCACTCGGCGATGTCCTCCTGGGTCAGCGGCTCCTCGACGCCCGCGTAGACCGCGTCGGCCTTGGCCTGGTCGCCGTCGAAGCGCACGAGCGAGAACTCGTCCGAGCGGACCATCCCCGGGGCGATGTCGCACACCCGCACCGGCTCGCCGTTGAGCTCGAGCCGCAGGGTGTCCGCGACGAAGGCCTCGGCGGCCTTCGCCCCGCAGTACCCGGCGCCGCCCTCGTAGGCGACGAGCGCCGCGACGGAGGTGATCATGACGACCGTCCCGCGGCCGGCACGGAGGGCGGGCAGCAGCGCCTTGGTCACGGCGACCGTCCCGATGACGTTCGTCTCGTACATCGCGCGCCACGCGTCGAGGTCGGCCTCGGCGACCGGCTCGAGCCCGAGGGCACCGCCGGCGTTGTTGACGAGGAGGGTGACCTGCGGCCCCGCAGCCTCGGCGAGCGCCGCGACGTCGTCGGGCTTCGTCACGTCGCACGTCACCGCGCGCCCGCCGATCTCAGCCCCGAGCGCCTCGACGCGCTCGGTGCGGCGGGCCGCGAGGACCACGTCGTACCCGTCGGCGGCGAGGCGCTGCGCGCACGCCTTGCCGATCCCGCTGCTCGCCCCGGTCACCACTGCCACGCCACGTGAGGTCATGGTCGCGAGCCTAGGACCGGTGGGCCGAGACCTCGACGCGGGTCGTGCGGGTGAGGGGCGGGGCGTGTCGGTCGGAGACTAGGTCGCTGCCCCGTACGTACGGGGCAGCGACCTAGTCGCCAGAACGGGGGGTCGGTGCGGCTCAGCCCCAGGCGGCGAGGAGCGCGGCGCCGCTCGCCCAGGTGGCCCCGGCGCAGACGAGCGCGAAGCTGCCCTGCCACACGGCCCCGGGCACGCCCGTGAGCCGGGCCATGGCCGAGGAGTCGCTGCCCGCGTCGCGGGAGCGGACGGTGGCGCCGAGATGACGCCACGCCCCGACGAGCAGGAGCAGGCCGAGGCCGACGAGCACGTGCTGCTGCACCACGTCGTCCCGCCACCACCACAGCGAGCCGCCCGCCGCCAGGGCAGCGAGGACGACGACACCGGTGAGGGCCGAGCGGACGTAGACGAGGGAGACGAGCAGGGCGAGGAGGGTCAGGGTGAGCACCGGCGCGGCCCAGCCGTGGGCGGCGGCGAGCACGAGCACCGCCCCCGCGACGGCGGGCGCGGGGTAGCCGGCCCACGTCGTCGCGGCCAGGCCCGGGCCGCGCGGTCGCCCGACGGTCACGGTGTGCCCGGACATGTCCGGGCGCAGGACGAAGCCCGTGAAGCGGCGCCCCGAGAGGACGCCGACGACGGCATGCCCGAGCTCGTGGACCAGCGTCACGCCGAGCCGCAGCACCCGCCACGCGGGGGACCAGCCGACGGCGACCGCGGTCACCGCGAGGACGACGAGGACCCCCTGGGGCGCGAGCAGCTCGGTGCGCGCCGCAGGGGACCAGCGCTGCGCGAGATCGGCCCACTCCACGGGGTCACCGTAGGGCTGCCCCCTGACCGCTCCCTGGGGCCCCTCGGTGCGAGGATGACGAGATGGCCATCGATCGCTTCGACGGCGCCATCCTCGGCGTCGGCACGACCTCCGGGGTCCGGGTCGTCGTGGGGCGCTGGGAGGGCTCACCGCTCGGCGCCTTCGCCGACGTCATGCTCGCCACCGCCGACGACCAGCGGGTGCTGCTCGCCCCGGACGAGGCGGTCGCCGAGTACGTCTCGCAGACCTACCACTTCGACGAGGTCGTCCACTGCCCGGTGACCGTGCGCGACACCGGCGACGGCGCGAGCCGCAGGTGGCACGTCAGCGCGGGCGAGCTCGTCCTCGACGTCGTCCTCGGCGGGCGCACCGCGACCGGCCGGCTGCTGCGACCGATCCCCACCGCCCTCGCGACAAGCCGTCCTGTCGCCGTCCTCGCCGACCCCTTCGCCCGGCTCCTCCACCCCGGCGTGCGCACGGTGGGCACCGCGGGCGGCGGGCGCCGCGAGTACTACGGCGCGCGCGACCAGCACGCCGTCGAGGCCGTCGCGGGCAGCTGGCGCGGGGTCGACCTCGGCCGCCTCGCTCCGGTGGACCCGCCGCCGCGCTTCGGCTTCAGCAGCACCCCCCGCACCCCGAGCCTGACGAGGGTGCGCACGACGATCGTGCGCAGCTAGGTCGTAGGGTCGTGAGGGACCCGATCCCTGCGGAAGGACCCTCATGGCACACGTGCTCATCATCGGCGGCCACGGCAAGGTCGCCCTGCTGGCCGCCCCTCTCCTCGTCGCGGACGGGCACCGCGTCACCTCGCTCATCCGCAACCCCGACCACGCCGACGAGGTCGCCGCCACCGGCGCCGACCCGAAGGTCGCCGACGTGCAGGAGCTCGACACCGACGCGATGACCGAGCTGCTCGAGGACGTCGAGGTCGTCGTGTGGTCGGCCGGTGCCGGCGGGGGCAGCCCCGAGCGCACCTACGCCGTCGACCGTGACGCCGCCGTGCGCAGCATGGACGCCGCCGCCCGCGCCGGCGTCGGGCACTACGTCATGGTCAGCTACTACGGCGCCGGGCTCGACCACGGCGTCCCCGAGGACGACGGCTTCTACGCGTACGCCCAGTCCAAGGCCGAGGCCGACGAGCACCTGCGCACGAGCCGGCTCACGTGGACGATCCTCGGCCCGAGCGGTCTCACCCTCGACCCCGGCACGGGCCGGATCGACGCCGACGCGACGACGGGCGGTCAGGTCCCGCGGGCCGACGTCGCCGCCGTCATCGCCGGGACCGTCCGCGAGGGCGCGCGCCTGAGCGGCGTCACGGTCGAGTTCAACACCGGCGAGACCCCGGTCGCCGAGGCGCTCGCCGCCCACCGCGCGGGCTGAGGTCCGACGTGCCTGACCTGCACCCCCGACTCCAGACCCAGCTCGACCTCGTCACGGCGCGCAACCCCGGCGAGCCCGAGTTCCTCCAGGCCGTCCAGGAGCTCATGCTCAGCCTGAGCCCCATCGCCGGCCGCCGGCCCGACTACGCCCAGTGGTCGGTGCTCAAGCGGATGTGCGAGCCCGAGCGGCAGATCATCTTCCGCGTCCCGTGGGTCGACGACGCCGGCGAGGTGCAGATCAACCGCGGCTTCCGCGTCGAGTTCAGCTCGGTGCTCGGGCCGTACAAGGGCGGGCTGCGCTTCCACCCCAGCGTCAACATCTCGATCGTCAAGTTCCTCGGCTTCGAGCAGGTCTTCAAGAACGCGCTCACCGGTCTGCCGATCGGCGGCGGCAAGGGCGGCTCGGACTTCGACCCGAAGGGGCGCAGCGACGGCGAGGTCATGCGCTTCTGCCAGTCCTTCATGACCGAGCTGCACCGGCACATCGGCGAGTACACGGACGTCCCGGCCGGTGACATCGGCGTCGGGGCGCGCGAGCTGGGGTACCTCTTCGGGCAGTACAAGCGGATCACCAACCGCTACGAGTCCGGGGTGCTCACCGGCAAGGGGTTGTCGTGGGGCGGCTCCCGGGTGCGCACCGAGGCCACGGGGTACGGCACCGTCTACTTCGCGCAGGAGATGCTCGCGGGCCGCGGCGACTCCTTCGACGGCAAGCGCGTCGTCATCTCCGGCTCGGGCAACGTCGCGACGTACGCCGCGCAGAAGGCCGAGCAGCTCGGTGCGACGGTCGTCGCCGTCTCCGACTCGGGTGGCTACGTCGTCGACGAGTCCGGGATCGACGTCGCCCTGCTGCAGGAGATCAAGGAGCAGCGGCGCGAGCGGCTCACCGAGTACGTCAGCGCGAAGGGGGCCTCGGCCCACCACGTCGCGGACGGGTCGATCTGGGACGTGCCGTGCGACATCGCCCTGCCGTGCGCGACCCAGAACGAGCTCACCGGGCGTGACGCGAAGACGCTCGTCGAGCACGGGGTCGGGCTCGTCGCCGAGGGCGCGAACATGCCGTGCACGACCGACGCCGTCGAGGTGCTGCGCGACGCGGGCGTGCTCTACGCGCCGGGCAAGGCGAGCAACGCCGGCGGGGTCGCGACGAGCGCGCTGGAGATGCAGCAGAACGCCAGCCGCGAGTCATGGGGCTTCGAGGAGACCGAGGACAGGCTGCGCGAGATCATGAGCTCGATCCACGAGCAGTGCGTCGCGACCGCCGACGAGTACGGCGACCCGGGCAACTACGTCATGGGCGCCAACCTCGGCGGGTACCTCCGCGTCGCCGATGCGATGGTCGCCCTCGGGGTGGTCTGAGCCGCTCAGCCGAGGAAGGACTGCACCCGGTCCTTCGGGCGGCCGATGATCGCGCGGTCGCCACGGACGAGGACGGGGCGCTGGAGCAGTCGGGGGTGCTCGACGAGCACGGCGACGACCTGGGCCTCGCTCGCCACGTCGTCCTCGCCCAGGCCCAGCTCCTTGAAGTGGCTGTCGCGCCGCACGAGGTCGGTCACCGGGTCCTCGAGCTTGCCGGCGAGCTCGCGCAGCGCGGCCTCGTCGAGCGGGTCCTTGAGGTACTGGACGACCTCGACGTCGGCGCCGGCCGCCTCGGCGACCTCCACCGCGTGCCGGGAGGTCGAGCAGCGCGGGTTGTGCAGGAGCGTGATCTCAGCCATGACCCCGACGATAGGGCCGTGGGCCCCCTTCGGCGCGGCGGGTCGGCGACCGGCTCAGCCGCGGCGGAAGACAGGGACGTCGCTGGTCGAGACCGACGGCTCGAAGCGGTACCCGCCGCCGTCGAAGTCGCGCAGCGCCCGCACCGAGCGCACCCGGTGCTGCACCATCCACGCAGCCATCTCGCCGCGGGCTCGCTTGGCGGGGAAGGAGATGACGCGCCACCGCCCGGAGCGGTCCTGGTCCTCGAAGCGAGGCGTGACGACCCGCGCGTCGAGCGCGTCGAGGTCGACCGAGCCCGCGTACTCCTGCGAGGCGAGGTTGACGACGACCGCTGGACCGGGAGACTTGGCGAGGTCGGCGGCGACGAGGTCGGTGATCTGCGAGCCCCACCACGCGTACAGCGAGTCGCCCCGCGGCGTCGCCAGGCGCGTGCCCATCTCGAGGCGGTAGGGCTGGACGAGGTCGAGCGGGCGGAGCACCCCGTAGAGCCCGGAGAGGATGCGCACGACCTTCTGCGCCTCGGTGAGGTCCCGGGCGTCGAAGCGCTCGCGCGCGTCCATCCCGCGGTAGACGTCGCCGTCGAAGAGGTAGATCGCCGGTCGGGCGTTCTTCGTCGTGAAGGGCGTCTCGAAGTCCTCGTAGCGCTGCGCGTTGAGCCGCCCGAGCTCGGGCGAGATGTCCATGAGGTCGCTGATCTCCTCCGGCGAC
This sequence comes from Janibacter melonis, assembly GCF_003721155.3. Lineage (NCBI taxonomy): Bacteria > Bacillati > Actinomycetota > Actinomycetes > Micrococcales > Intrasporangiaceae > Janibacter > Janibacter melonis. The sequence continues at coordinate 2,572,330 of NZ_CP044548.2, forward strand.
TTCGTGCGCATGACCTCGACGAGCTGCTCGGCCTGCTCGATCATCCGCGGCTGCGTGTGCTTGCGCGTCGGCAGCGGCGAGTCGAGGTCGAGGGACTTGGCGGGGGAGAGCAGCGCGAGCACGCCACGACGCTACCCGGCCGGGCCGGCTGTCGGCGACGTCGGTGAGGATGGGGCGGTGAGCTCCTCCCTTCGCGTCGCGTCGTACAACGTCAACGGCATCCGGGCCGCGCACCGCCGCGGCTTCGGCGAGTGGCTGGCCCGCCGCGACCCCGACGTCGTCGCCCTCCAGGAGGTCCGGGCGCCCGCCGCGGCGATCCCCGAGGGCGCCTTCGGCGACCTCCACTGCGTCTACGAGCCCGGGCAGATCCCCGGCCGCAACGGTGTCGCCGTGCTCACCCGCGAGGCCCCGACCGCCGTGCGCACGTGGGACGGCACCGCCGTCGTCATCGCCCCGGGTCAGGAGCAGCACGTCGTCGAGGCGCCGCCCGGCACCCTCGCCCGCGGCATCTCGCGCTACGCGACCGAGGGCCGCTACGTCGAGGTCGACCTCGCCGACCGTCCCCTCACGGTCGCCTCGCTCTACCTGCCGAAGGGGGGTCTGCCGGCCGAGCTGCAGAAGCCGGGCCGGATGCGCGAGGCCCCCGACGGCGGCGCCCGCTACGAGCGCAAGATGCACTTCATGGACGCCTTCACGCGCCAGCTCACCCGCTCGCGCAAGGCGGCGCTCGCCGCCGGGCGCGACTTCCTCCTCATGGGCGACCTCAACGTCGCCCATCTCGAGCACGACGTGCGCAACTGGCGCCGGGCCCGCCAGTCCGAGGGCTTCCTGCCCGAGGAGCGCGAGTGGATCGACGCGCTCATCGGGCCGCGCACCCTCGTCGACGTGCTGCGCACGCACGTCGGTCCGGCCGACGGCCCGTACTCGTGGTGGTCGTGGATGGGTGAGGCCTTCGCCAAGGACGTCGGCTGGCGCATCGACTACCACCTCGCGACGCCGCGGCTGGCGCGGACGGCCGTGGCCGCCGGGGTCGACCGCGAGCCGTCCGCCGACGCGCGTGTGAGCGACCACGCGCCCGTCGTCGTCGACTACGCGACCTGACCTCGGAGCCGGGGCGGGGCGGTCAGTCGCCCGCGATGTCGAACATCCACTTCCCGCCGTCGCTGACGCCGACCCGCCAGCCCATGTAGCCGGTGCCGGCCTCGCGCATCTGCTCCGCCTGGGCGGGGGTCAGCAGACCGGCGTCGACGACCTCCTGCCACGCGGTGTCGCTGTCGGCCCAGTACGGGGTCGCGACGCGGGGCCAGACCCGGTAGGTCGCGTAGGCGGTCTTCTGCGTGCCCCACTGCGTGCCCATGGCGACGGCCGTCCAGCCGTAGCGGTGCTCCGGGTCGTCGGGCAGCGCCCACGCCTGGCGCGGGGTGGTGATCCCGAAGCTCAGCCGCGTCCGGTCACGGGTCGTGCGCCACACGAGGGCGTCCTGGCGGCAGCCGACGGTGTCGGTGCGGATCGCCTCGGCGGTGCGGCGGGCCCGGTCGGGCAGGGCCCAGCCCGAACGCAGCCGTGAGGTGACCTCGCTGCCGCTGCACGTCGGCGCGGTCGCGCCGCTGCCTGCCGACGGGGCCGCTGCTGATGGCGCGGCGGTGGCGGCGGGCGCGGCGAGCGCGAGCAGACCGAGCGCGGCCGTGGCGGTGATGAGGTGGACGCATGGCGTTCCCCTTCCTCTCCGGCGCCCGGGCGGGCGCCGCGAGCCCCCTGCGGGCTCTCCTCCTACGACGTCGCAGGTCGCCGACCGGTTCGGGGTGACCCTGGACGAAGGGGGGCGCTCACCCCCTTCGCCCGCGCCGACGGCGAGAGGATGGCGGCCATGACCTACCGAGTGGACGAGTACCAGGCGGCTGCGGGCCGCTACGCGCACGGCGCCGCCGCGACGAGCGGCACGGGGATGGTCTACCGACGGTGCGGGGCCTCGGGCCTGGACCTGCCGGCGATATCGCTCGGGCTGTGGCACAACTTCGGCGACGACGTGCCGATGGATCGCCAGCGCGACATCCTGCGGCGTGCCTTCGACCGCGGCGTCACCCACTTCGACCTCGCGAACAACTACGGCCCGCTGTACGGCTCGGCCGAGCGCAACTTCGGGGTGCACCTCGAGCGCGACCTCCGCCGCTACCGCGACGAGCTCGTCATCAGCAGCAAGGCCGGCTACGACATGTGGCCCGGTCCGTACGGCCAGGGCGGCGGCTCGCGCAAGTACCTGATCTCCAGCCTCGACCAGTCGCTGCAGCGGATGGGGCTCGACTACGTCGACATCTTCTACAGCCACCGCTTCGACGAGACGACCCCGCTCGAGGAGACGATGGGGGCGCTGGACTCGGTCGTGCGGGCGGGCAAGGCGCTCTACGTCGGCATCTCCAGCTACTCGGGCCCCCGCACCCGCGAGGCCATCGCGATCCTGCGCGACCTGGGCACCCCGCTGCTCATCCACCAGCCGAGCTACTCGATGCTCAACCGCTGGGTCGAGGAGGACCTGCTCGACGTCCTCGGCGTCGAGGGCGTGGGCTGCATCGCCTTCAGCCCGCTCGCCCAGGGGATGCTCACCGACAAGTACCTCGACGGCATCCCAGACGGATCGCGGGCCGCGCAGGGCAAGTCGCTCGACCCCTCGCTGCTCACCGACTCCGCGCTCGCCCACGTGCGGGCGTTGAACTCCATGGCGCAGGACCGCGGCCAGAGCCTGGCCCAGCTCGCGCTGTCGTGGGTGCTGCGCGACCCGCGGGTCACCTCCGCGCTCGTCGGCGCGAGCAGCGTCGAGCAGCTCGACAGCAGCCTCGACGCGCTCGGGTCGCTCGACTTCGAGACCGAGGAGCTCACGGCGATCGACCAGCACGCGGTCGAGGCCGGTATCAACCTCTGGGCACCGTCCAGCGCCCACTGACCGCCCCCAGATCCGAACTTCCCTAGGTTCCTACGATCCGCCCGGGAACGTGCTCGGGCGGATCGTCAGGATCCCGGGTCGCTGTCACCAGAGTCAGCGGACCCGCACGACGCGCACGTCGGTGCGCGGCAGCTCGGCCGGGCCGGTGCTCGCCGCGGTCGCCGTGGCGTACGTCGGGGTCGGCGAGTGCCCCAGCTGGACCACACCGGCTGCTGAGGCCGGGACGGCTGCGGGGCCGACCACGGCCACGGCCGAGGCGGTGAGGACGGCTCCGACGAGTCGGGCGGCGGTGCGGGCGTTGCGGTGGGCCATGACGATCTCCTCATCGGTGCGTCCGCCGGTGGTGGCGGCACGACCGACTCTGGGGCGGGCGCTTGTGGGTCGGCTGTGCGCTTCGTGTGACGCCGCGACGAGGTCGTCGCTAGCCTCACGGCATGACGACTCATCGAGTCCAGGCGCCTGTCATCGGCGAGGGCGAGAAGCCCACCGGCCCCGCCTCGTACTTCCCGGCGATCGAGCGGACGTACGACCGGCCGGTGCAGGACTGGCTCGACATGGCCGCCGACGCGCTCGAGACCCGGACCCACATGGAGGTGGTCGGCATGCTCAAGCAGGAGCACGGTCTCGGGCACGGTCACGCGAACGCCGTCGTCGCCTACGTCCGGGCCGCCCAGGACGGCTGACCGGCCGACCTGCCCGCCCACCCGCTCAGGCGGGGGCGTCGAGCCGCTCGAGCTGCTCCGGGTCGAGCTCGGCCCGCGCGGCGACGAGCGCCGAGTCGAGCTGCTCGGCGGTGCTCACACCGACGATCGGCCGCCACCCGCGCGCGAGCATCCACGCGAGGACGACCTGACCGGCGTCGAGCCCGCTCTCGTCGGCGACCGCGTCGAGGACGGCGAGACGGGCGGTGGTCCCCGGGTGGTCGTAGGCCTCGGGGAAGGGCCGCTCGGTGCGCCGGGTGTAGCTCGCCTGGACGAGCGGGCTGTAGACCCACAGCTCGGTGCCCGGGTGCGCGTCGAGGTAGGACAAGGTGTCGACCCCCACCCAGCCGTAGGGGTTGTCCTTGCCCGGCACGGCGGCACCGGGCCGGGGCGAGACGTAGGACGTGTGCAGCTGGAGCGCGTCGACGGGCTGCAGACCCGCGGCGACGGCCACCGCCCGGGCCCGCTCGACCTGCCACACGGGGAAGTTCGACATCCCGACCCGTCGGGCCGAGCCCTCGGCGACGACCTCGCCGAAGGTCCGCGCGACCTCCTCGACGGGGGTGCGCTCGTCGGGCACGTGGGCCCAGTAGACGTCGACGACGTCGGTGCGCAGCCGGCGCAGCGAGGCCTCGACCGCCGAGCGCACGTGGTCGCGCCCGAGCCCGACGGTCCGGCGGATCTCGCCGTCGAAGGGGTGGTCCGGCTCGGCCCCGACCTTCGTCGCCAGCTCGACCCGGGAGCGCATGCCGGGCCGCGAGGTGAGCCACTCGCCGACGCACTCCTCGGACTGCCCGCCCCGCCCGGACTCGCTCGTCCAGAACGAATAGGCGTCGGCGGTGTCGATCATCCGCCCGCCCGCGTCGACGAAGCGGTCCATGAGGTCGTGGGCCGTGCCCTGCTCCACCCGCGTGCTGAAGTACATGGTCCCGAGGACCAGCTGGTCGATGCTCATACCCGCACCGTAGAGGCCAGCGCCTAGGCTCGTCGCGTGACGACCCCGGCCGAGCAGGAGCCGCCGGCCCCCTCGCGGGACCGGGGCTGGGTCGTCCTCGTCGCCCTCACCGTCATCGGGCTCGTCCTCGCCGTCCTCGCGACCCGCAGCGCCGGTCCGGGGCAGGGAGCGCAGCCGGTCGCCTCGACGTCCCCGTCCTCGTCGTCCAGCTCGGCGGCCGGCTCGACGGCGACCTCGGGCCCGAAGGGGGAGGACGTCCCCCCGGCCACCGCGTCGCCCACCCCCGCCGACCCCCGGGTCGTCGAGAGCGGCAACGGCCGCCTCGCCCCCGTCCCCGTGAGCGGGGCGGACCCCGGCGGCGACGGTCGCGTGGTGCGGTGGAGCCTGCAGGCCGAGCAGGGCCTCGGCGTCGACCTCGACGAGCTCGCCCGGGTCGTGCGCAGCACGCTCGTCGACCGGCGCGGCTGGCGGGGCGCCGACGGCATCCGCTTCGTCCACGTGCCGGCCTGGCGGGTCGCCCGTGGCGAGCCGGTGCAGATCCGGATCACCCTGGCCAGCCCCCGGACCACCGACCGGCTGTGCGCCCCGCTGCAGACCCGCGGCGAGGTGTCGTGCTGGCAGGGCGGCCGGGTCGTGCTCAACAGCCGTCGCTGGCTCACCGGCGCGCCCGCCTACGAGGGTCGTCTGGCCGACTACCGCACCTATCTCGTCAACCACGAGGTCGGCCACGGCCTGGGCTACGGCCACGAGGAGTGCGCGGGCGCCGGGCGCCGCGCCCCGGTGATGATGCAGCAGACCCTCGGCGTCGGTCGCTGCTGGTCGTGGCCCTACCCCGTCGGCGACGGCTCCGTGCTGCGCTGAGCGGCTAGCCTGCCGCGATGGGCGTGCGGGAGAGGCTCGGCTTCGCCGTCGCCGTGGCCGGGCAGAACCTCGTCTACACCTTCCTCGGGCTCTACCTGCTCGTCTACCTCTACGACACGGTCGGGCTCTCCGAGCGCGCTGTCGTCGTGCTCACGGCGACCATCGCCGCGATCCGCGTCTGGGACGCCGTCGACGACCTCCTCGTCGGCCTCGTCGTCGACCGCACCCGCACCCGGTGGGGCACCTACCGGCCCTACGTGCTGCTCACCGCGCTCCCGGTCGCGCTGCTCACGTGGGCCCTCTTCAGCGTGCCCGACGTCGGCGAGGGGGCCCAGGTCGCCCTCGTCGCCGTCGTCTACCTGCTGTGGGGCATCACCTACACCGCGTGCGACGTGCCGCTGTGGTCGCTCACCGCGGTCGTCGCGACCGACGACGAGAGCCGCAGCCGCCTCGTCGCGTGGGCCCGGGCGGCGGCGATGCTCGGTCTCGCGGTCGCGACCCTCGCCGGCGCCCCTCTCGCCCTCGCCCTGAGCGCCGGGCCCGAGGTCACCGCGCAGGGGTGGAGCCGGGCCGCGCTGCTCGTCGCCCTCGTCGGCATGGGCCTGTACTCCTTCGCCTTCTTCGCGACGACCGAGAGGGTCGCGCAGGACCGGGCGCCGGTCCCCCTTCGCACCTCCGCCCGCCGCTACCTGCGCAACCGCCCGCTGCTCCTCGTCCTGCTCTCCGGGGTGCTCGGCTTCGGCCAGCTCGTCGTGCAGGTGGGCGGCGCGGTCGTCGCGAGCGTCGTCTTCGGCGGGGTCGAGGTCTTCACGACGCTCGGCGGGGCGCTCGTCGCCGGTGTCGTCGTCGGCGCCGCGCTCGCCCCCCGCGTGCTGCGGCGCTCGACCCGTCGACGCACCGCCCTGCTCGCCCTCGCGGCGATGTCGGCGACAGGCCTGGTCCTGCTCGCCGTCGGACCGGGCTCGCTGCCGCTCGTCGCCGCGCTCTTCGCGCTCGTCGGGGCGTGCAACGGCGTCCACGCCGTCACCCAGACCCTCCTCGTCGCCGACACCTCTGACCTCGCCGAGGTCCGCACCGGCGAGCGGGTCGACGGCGCCTCCTTCGCCGGGCTGACCTTCGTCTCGAAGCTCGGGGGCGCCCTGGCCACCCTCGTCTTCGGCGTCGCGGTGAGCGCCGTCGGCTACGCGAAGGGGGTCGAGGTCACCCCCTCGATGCGCGAGGAGCTGTGGTGCTGGCTCACGATCGTGCCCGCGCTGAGCAGCGCCGCCGCGATGCTGCCCCTCCTGCGCTACGACGTGCCGGAGGCCGACCTGCCCCGGCTGCTGCGCGCACGGCGTGCGGGCGAGGGGGCTGCGCCCCGGCCGCACGGCGGCGAGGGGGAGCGGACCGGGGGGTCCGCGGAGTACGGTCCGGGACTGTGAGCGAGATGAAGACCGAGACGACGAGCGCCGACGCCCCGCTCGTCGAGCGCGTCGGAGCGGTGCTGCGCACCCTCGACGACCTCCAGGAGTACCTCAGCGGCGTCGTCCACACGGTGCGGGCGGCGATCCCCGGGTGCGATGCCGTCGGCGTGACCGTCGTGTGCGGGGAGCGTCCCTTCACCGCGGCCTACACGACCGCCATGACCCTGCAGATCGACGCGGTGCAGTACTCGCTCGACGAGGGCCCGTGCCTCGAGGCCCACGACACGATGACCTCGGTGCGGGCCGACCTCGACGAGGCCGCCGAGCGCTGGCCGCGCTTCGTCGCCGCGATCGAGCCGACACCGACCCGCGGTCTCGTCGCCTACCCGCTGCTCGTCGACGGTGAGTCCTACGGCGCGCTCAACCTCTACGCCGCGAGCGTGTCGGCCGTGGAGCATGCCGACGACTCCGTGCTGCGCGCGACGGCGGGCCGCATCGCCGAGGTCGTCGCCTCCGGCATCGCGCTGGCCGAGGCCAACGAGCTCGTCGGCCAGCTCGAGCAGGCGGTCGCCTCGCGCGCGGTCATCGAGCAGGCGAAGGGGATCCTCATGGGTCGTCACGGGGTCGACGAGGCCCGGGCCTTCGACCTGCTGCGGGAGCAGTCGTCACGCACGAACGTCAAGCTGCGCCAGATCGCCGCCTCCGTCGTCGCCGGCACGAGCGGCCGGTCCTGACGCCGGTACATCCTTTCGGGTAGTCGCGCGAGGACCCCCGTCCTCCGTATGATCTCCCTGCCCTGAAGCCAACCGGGGATCGCGCGAGCGTCCCCGTCGGCCCTGCCCTCGGCTCCCCCTTCGGCCCTCGCGACGGTCCCGCGAAGGAGAGCCGCACCGGTGTCGATCACCTGGGAGTCGCGACGTGCCCGTCGCGCCGAGCCGACGCTGCTGTGGGTCGTCGACCCGAGCAGCCCGGTCACCCGTGCCGACCTCGGGGTCGTGCGCGACATCGCCCACGCCGTCCAGGGCCAGCTGCCCGTCGAGGTCGTCGTCACCGGCGAGGACGAGCGCGCCGCCGCGGCGAGCACCGCCGTCCTCGCCCTCCTCGCGACGAGCCCCGAGCACCCCGTGCGCGTCGTCGAGGACGTCTGCCGCGCGCACGTCGACGACGCCCTCGACCTCGCCGACCACGGCGTCGTCGCCCAGCTCGCAGACCGCCGCGGTCTCGACGCCGAGGCCGTGCGCGTCCTCGTCGGCTCGGACGCCGTCGCGGGCATGGCCGCCGAGGACCGCGACATCGCCCGCTGCCTCGGCGACCCGGCCGACCACGCCCTGTACTACCTCGCCGGCCGTGACATCCATCGACTCCCCGGTCCGGGCAGCTCGGCACGCGAGCTGTACGCAGCCCTGCGACAGGTGCACCCGGTGGGCTGACCCCCTTCGCCGCCCGCGGCTAGGGTGACGCCATGGCGCGCCCGCACACCGCCGCCCTCCTCGAGGACGCGTGGCACCGACAGCTCGCCGGCGTCATGCGCCGCCGCGGCTGGGGCACCCGGGTGCTCGCCTTCACCGGGTACGGGTCGACCTCGTCGGTGCGCATCCTCGGGCGTGTCCTCATGACCCGTCGCCCCTACGCGCCGGCGGCCGCCGACGCAGGCGCGACCTGGCTCGAGCTGCGCAACGCCGACGTCGAACGACGCGGGTGGCGCGCCTTCTTCACCACCCCGGCGATCGGCGAGCCGGTCACGGTGCACGTCGGCGACCGCGAGGTGCGCGCCCGGGCCGACCGCTCGGGCCTGCTCGACCTCACCGTCACCGGGCACGGTCTCGAGCCGGGCTGGCACGAGGTGCGCCTGGAGTCGCCGCGGGCGGCCGAGACGACCGCCTCGGTCTTCGTCGTCGCGCCCGAGACGACGATGGGGCTCGTCAGCGACATCGACGACACGATCATCACGACGACGATGCCCCGGCCCTTCATCGCCGCGTACAACACCTTCTTCCGGCACGAGGGCTCGCGCCGACCGGTGCGCGGCATGGCGACGATGTACCGCTCGCTGCTCGAGGAGCACCCCGGTGCCCCGGTCGTCTACGTCTCGACGGGGGCGTGGAACGCCGTGCCCCAGCTCACCCGCTTCATGCGCCGCGGCGGCTTCCCGCCCGGGCCGCTGCTCATGACCGACTGGGGCCCGACGAACACCGGCTGGTTCCGCTCCGGGCAGGACCACAAGCGGGCCTGCCTGCACCGCCTGGCCCGGGACCTGCCGCAGGTGCGGTGGGTGCTCGTCGGCGACGACGGGCAGCACGACCCGAGCATCTACGGCGCCTTCGCCGAGCAGCGCCCCGACCGCGTCCGGGCGATCTGCATCCGGGTGCTCACCGCGACCGAGCAGATGCTCTCGCACTTCACCCCCGTGGCGACCGACGACTTCGAGCAGCACGTCGGCGTCGACCTGCCCGTCGTGCGCGCGCCCGACGGCTTCGCGATGGCGCCGGTGCTGCGACGCGCCATCGCCGCCGGCCAGGAGAGGACCGCTGATGCCTGAGCTGCCCGAGGTCACCGGCCTCGTCGACTTCCTCGCCCACCGCCTCGACGGCCTGGCCGTCGACAGCCTCGAGCTGGCCTCGATCACCGTGCTCAAGACCTACGACCCGCCGCCCCAGGCGCTCGCCGGGCTGCCGGTCGACGCCGTGCGACGGCACGGCAAGTTCGTCGACCTCGACTGCGACGGCACGCATCTCGTCTTCCACCTCGCCAAGGCGGGCTGGTTGCGCTGGTACGAGGAGGCACCCGCCGCGACGGCCCGCCCGGGCAAGGGGCCGATCGCGCTGCGCGTGCGCTTCTCCGACGGGTCGGGCTTCGACCTCACCGAGGCCGGCACCCGCAAGTCGCTCGCCGCCTACGTCGTGAGCGACCCGGCGCAGGTGCCGGGCGTCGCCGCGCTCGGGCCCGACCCGATGACCGACGACTTCACCCGTGAGCGCTTCGGCGAGGTCGTCCGGGCGCAGAAGGGCCAGATCAAGGGCGTGCTGCGCGACCAGCGGGTCATCGCGGGCATCGGCAACGCCTACTCCGACGAGATCCTCCACGCGGCGCGGCTCTCCCCCTTCGCCCTCGTCTCCTCGCTCGACGACGACGACCTCGACCTGCTCTACGACGCGATGCGCCACGTCCTCGCCGAGGCCGTCGAGGCGGCGTCGGGCAAGCCGGCCGCCGAGCTCAAGGACGCGAAGCGGGCCGGGATGCGCGTGCACGGCCGGACCGGTGAGACCTGCCCGGTGTGCGGCGACGTGGTGCGCGAGGTGAGCTTCGCCGACCGCTCGCTGCAGTACTGCGCGACCTGCCAGACCGGCGGCAAGCCGCTCGCCGACCGCCGCAGCAGCAAGTTCCTCAAGTAGTCAGCAGCGCCTGCGCGAGCGCGCGGTCGCACACGAGCGCCTCGGGGAAGCCGCCCGCGACGGCGGCGCGCACGACCTGCGCCTTCTCCGCGCCCGCCGCGAGCAGGACGACGTGGGGGATGCGCTCGAGGTCGCGCAGCGAGAGGGTGACGAGCCGGTCGTAGGTCGCGCTCGCGACGGCGCGGCCCTGCGCGTCGAGGAGCACGCCGGCGACCTCGCCGACGACGCCCTGCCTGGCGGCCTGGCGCCGGGCGGTCGGCGAGATCGCGTCGTGGACCGTCGAGGAGCCCTCCTGCCAGGCCCCGGCGGCGACGAGCGCGTGGGTGACGCGGCGCAGCTGCGCGCGCGCCGCCCGGACCTCGGGCTGGCGGGCGAAGGTCGCCGCGGCCTCGGCGTCCTCGGCGACGAAGGGGGCGAAGAAGAGCGTCGAGCTCCCGCCGCTCACCCGGGCGACGGCGCGCGCGATGGCGACCGCGCTCGTGTCGATCCCGGGCGACTGGTGGGCGCCGGTGAGCTGGACGACGTCGACGACCGGCAGGTCGTGGACCTGCTCGACCATGCGGGCGATGGTCCGCGACCACGGCAGCCCGAGGACGTCGCCGTCGGAGAGCAGCTGGGGGAGCAGGTCGGCCGCGGCGAGCGCGACGTCGCCGGTCGCGACGACGGCGCGCTGCAGGCCGAGCTCGGAGCGCAGCCGCTCGGAGAGCTCGAGGTCGACGCACGAGTCGTCGTCGATCTGGATGCGCACGATCCCGTGCTGCCGGGCGAGCTCGATGAGCCGGGCGACCTTGAAGCGCGAGACGCCGAGCGTCTCGGCGATGTCGGTCTTGCTGCGGTCCTCGAGGTAGTGCATCCGAGCAGCGGCGACGCACGAGGCCCGCTCCGCGGGGCTCAGCGGCTCCAGCGCGCTTCCGGTTGACACGGATGCACGGTACTTCAATACTCATCTGAGCACCACGGCTGCTCAGATGAGCGTCCCGCGCTCGACGGAGAGCGCCACGAGGGGCCATCGGGCCGGACCCGCCACGACGGAGGACTGACGTGTCGCACAAGAGATCTCGGACGATCGGGGCCACGCTCTCGGTCCTCCTCGTCGGTGGCTGCACCGCCGGATGGGGAGGTGGGGCCGGCGAGGGCGGGCAGGACAGCATCAACGTCCTCATGGTCAACAACCCCCAGATGGTCGACCTGCAGAACCTCACCGAGGAGTACTTCACCAAGGAGACGGGGATCAAGGTCAACTACACCGTCCTGCCGGAGAACGACGTCCGCGGCAAGATCAGCCAGGAGTTCTCCAGCCAGGCCGGGCAGTACGACGTCGCCTCGCTGAGCAACTTCGAGGTGCCGATCTACGCCAAGGCCGGGTGGATCGCCCCGCTCGACGAGTACATCGACGCCGACCCCGACTTCGACCAGGACGACATCCTCGAGTCGATGGCGACGTCGTTGTCCTCCGACGGGTCGATCTACGCCGAGCCCTTCTACGGCGAGAGCTCCTTCCTCATGTACCGCAAGGACGTGCTCTCCAAGCACGGGGTGTCGATGCCGGCCAACCCCACGTGGGACGAGGTCGCCGAGGCGGCCGCGGCGGTCGACGACAAGGAGCCGGGCATGGACGGCATCTGCCTGCGCGGCCTGCCCGGGTGGGGCCAGGTCTTCGCGCCCCTGACGACCGTCGTCAACACCTACGGCGGCACGTGGTTCGAGGAGGACTGGACGGCGAAGGTCAACTCCCCGGAGTTCACCGCGGCCGTGCAGTTCTACGTGGACCTCGTGCGCGATCACGGGCAGACCGGCGCCGCGCAGTCCGGCTTCGCCGAGTGCCTCAACAGCCTCGTCCAGGGGCAGACCGCGATGTGGTACGACGCCACCTCCGCCGCCGGCTCGATCGAGGCCGAGGACTCGCCGAACAAGGGCAAGTTCGGCTACGCCGCCGCGCCGGTCAAGGAGACGAAGAGCTCGGGCTGGCTCTACACGTGGGCCTGGTCGATGCAGTCGGCGAGCACGCGCAAGGACGCCGCGTGGGAGTTCATCTCCTGGGCGAGCAGCAAGGAGTTCGAGGAGACGGTCGGCACGGAGATCGGCTGGGCCAACGTGCCCTCCGGCAAGCGCCGCTCGACCTACGAGAACAAGGACTACCTCGAGGTCGCGGGAGCCTTCGCCGAGCCGACCCTCAAGGCCATCGAGTCTGCCGACCCGGAGAACCCCGGGCTCCAGCCCCGGCCCGCACCGGGCATCCAGTTCGTCGACATCCCCGAGTTCCCCATCCTCGGGACCCAGGTGAGCCAGGAGATCAGCTCGGCGATCGCCGGCAAGCAGACCGTGCCCGAGGCTCTCGCCAACGGGCAGGTCCTCGCGGAGGACGTCAGCACGAAGTACCAGAGACGCGAGGAGGAGCAGTGAGCGCGACGACGCAGGAGCGCCGGGTGGACCGTGAAGGACCCGCCACGGACGACAGGCGGCTCGACAAGGCCGGTCGGTGGGCACGGCGGGCCCCGCTGCTGCCCGCGCTGATCTTCACGATCATCCTCACCCAGCTCCCCTTCGTGGTGGCCCTGGGGATCTCCTTCATGAACTGGAACTCCTACTACCCCGACGACCGCGGCTTCGCCGGGGTGCAGAACTTCGTCGACATCTTCACCGACACCAACGCGCGCAACGCGGTCGTCGTGACGATCATCCTCACGGCGAGCGTCGTCATCCTCAGCCTGCTGCTCGGCCTGGGCATCGCGCTGCTGCTCGACCGGCCCTTCCGGGGTCGCGGCTTCGTGCGCACGATGATGATCACGCCCTTCCTCGTCGTGCCGGTCGCGGCCGCGCTGCTGTGGAAGCACGCGCTCTACAACCCCGAGTACGGCCTGCTCAACGGCATGCTGACGACGATCTTCGGCGACGACGCACCGCAGCCGGACTGGATCACGAACAACCCGCTCATCTCGATCATCGTCGCGCTCGTGTGGCAGTGGACGCCCTTCATGATGCTCATCCTGCTGGCCGGGCTGCAGAGCCGACCGCTCGACGTCGTCGAGGCGGCGCGCATCGACGGCGCGAGCTCGTGGCAGATCTTCACGAACATGACGCTGCCCCACCTGCGCCGCTACATCGAGCTCGCCGGGCTGCTCGGCGCGATCTACGTCGTGCAGAACTTCGACCACGTCTTCACGATCACCGGCGGCGGGCTCGGCACCGCGAACCTGCCGTACTACATCTACGAGACCTTCTACATCGGGCAGGACTACGGCCGGGCGTCGGCCGCCGGCGTCATCACCGTCATCGGCACGCTCATCGTCGCCTCTCTCGCCCTGCGCACGGCCCTGTCGATCTTCCAGGAGGACAAGTGAGCACCGCGACCGCCACCCCCGGAGCACGGACGAAGAAGCCGCGGAGCGGGCCCAGCCGCAAGGGCGTCCTGCTGAGCGTCGCCGCCTGGGTCATCGCCCTGCTCTTCGTCGCCCCCGTGCTGTGGATGATCCTCACGTCCTTCCACAGCGAGGCCGACGCGGCGACGAACCCGCCGAGCTTCTTCGCGCCGATCTCGACGGAGGGCTACCAGACCTTCCTCGACGCGGGGCCGTGGCCGCCGCTGCTCAACTCGATGACGGCGAGCGTCGTGAGCACGGTCCTGTGCATCGTCCTCGCGCTGCCGGCCGCGTACGCGCTGTCGATCAAGCCGGTGGAGAAGTGGACCGACGTCCTCTTCTTCTTCCTCTCGACGAAGATGCTGCCGATCGTCGCGGCGATCATGCCGATCTACCTCTTCGCCAGCAAGCTGCAGGTGCTCGACAACATCTGGGCGCTGACGATCCTCTACACGGCGATGAACCTGCCGATCGCGGTGTGGATGCTGCGCTCCTTCCTCGCGGAGGTGCCGGTCGAGATGCTCGAGGCCGCGCAGATCGACGGCGCCGGGCTCATCCGGACGCTCACGCGGATCATCGCGCCGGTCGTCATGCCGGGCATCGCCGCCGCCTCGCTCATCTGCTTCATCTTCAGCTGGAACGAGCTGCTCCTCGCCCGGGTGCTCACGAGCACGGTCGCCCAGACCGCCCCGGTCTTCCTCACCGGCTTCGTCACGAGCCAGGGCCTCTTCCTCGCCAAGGTGTGCGCCGCCTCCTTCGTCGTCTCGCTGCCGGTGCTCATCGCCGGCTTCGCCGCGCAGGACAAGCTCGTCCAGGGCCTGTCGATGGGTGCGGTGCGCTGATGGCGGTGGCTCTCACGCAGTCCGCGCTGCCGCAGCTGGGCCGGGTCTCGGTGCCGACGTACGACCGGTCCGCGCTGCGGACCGGGGTGGTGCACGTCGGGATCGGCGGCTTCCACCGGGCGCACCTCGCGATGTACCTCGACCGGCTGCTCGAAGGGGGAGTCGACGGCGCGCAGGAGTGGGCGGTCACCGGTGTCGGCCTGCTCGACCACGACCGCCGGGTCGTCGAGACCCTCACGGCGCAGGACGGCCTGTACACGCTCGTCGTCAAGCACCCGGACGGGCAGCTCGAGGGGAGGGTGGTCGGCTCGATCCGTGAGGCGCTGCTCGCCCCCGACGACCCCGAGGTGGTCCTCGACCGGCTCACCGCGCCGACGACCCGCGTGGTCTCGCTGACGATCACCGAGGGCGGCTACCTCATCAACCAGGTGACCGGCCGCTTCGACCCGGCGCACCCGAGCCTGGCCTCCGACCTCGCCGGCGACGGCCCGCCGCGGACGGCCTTCGGGTACCTCGTCGAGGCCCTGCGCCGACGACGTGACGCCGGCACCGCGCCCTTCACCGTCATGTCGTGCGACAACCTGCCCGGCAACGGCGACGTCGCCCGGCACGCCGTGACGACCTTCGCCGCCCAGCGCGACCCCGAGCTCGCCGGCTGGATCGAGGAGGAGGTCGCCTTCCCCAACGCGATGGTCGACCGGATCACCCCGGTGACCACCGACGAGGACCGCGCGACGGTGCGCGAGCAGCTCGGCGTCGACGACGGCTGGCCCGTCGTGTGCGAGCCCTTCACCCAGTGGGTGCTCGAGGACCACTTCGTCGACGGGCGACCGCCGGTCGAGGAGGTCGGCGCCCAGCTCGTCGACGACGTCGAGCCCTACGAGCTGATGAAGCTGCGGCTGCTCAACGCCAGCCACCAGGCGCTGTGCTACCTCGGCTACCTCGCCGGGCACCGGTACGCGCACGAGGTGTGCAGCGACGAGGACTTCGTCACCTTCCTCCAGGGGTACATGCGCGACGAGGGCCGCCCGACGCTGCCGGAGGTGCCCGGGGTCGACCTGCAGGAGTACTCCGACACGCTCGTCGAGCGCTTCGCCAACCCGCAGATCCGCGACACCCTCGCCCGGCTGTGCGCGGAGTCCTCCGACCGGATCCCGAAGTGGCTGCTCCCCGTCGTCCGGCACAACCTCGAGCACGGCGGCGAGATCTCGCGCAGCGCGCTCGTCGTCGCCGCCTGGGCCCGGTACGCCGAGGGTGTCGACGAGCAGGGTCAGCCGATCGAGGTCGTCGACCACCGCCGCGACCGCGTGCTCGCGGCGGCCCAGGCCCAGCTCGGCGACGACCCGCTCGCCTTCCTGCGCGACGACGAGCTCTTCGGCGACCTCGCGCAGGACGAGCGCTTCACGTCGGTCTACCTCGAGCACCTCGAGGTCCTCCACCGCGACGGCGCCCGCGAGGCGGTCCGCCGCGTCAACACCCAGCAGTGACCCCCATTGCTGGTCGAGGTGCGAGCGTCAGCGAGCCTCGAGACCACCTGCCGCCGCCGCTCCGGCGCAGCAGGGCCCGCGGAGCCTTGGTCCTCCCTTCGCCTGGGGCGCTGCGCGCCCTCGGCTCCGGTCCGGTCCGCTTGATGCTCCGCGAACCCTCCCGCCCCTGCGCTCACATTCGCCCTCTTCGCTGGACGAGGTGCGAGTCGCCCGCCAGGGCGCGAGCCTCGAGACCACCGACCCCCAGGACCACTCCCCACCCGCCGAGCACGAGAGCATGACTGAGATGAGCACCACGACGATCCCGACGAGCATGCCCGGCGTGCGTCTGCCCGGGGACTCCACCGTCGAGCACGTGACCCTGCCCGTCCCCGAGCCGGGGCCGGGCCAGGTCCTGCTCCGGATGCGGGCGTCCTCGATCTGCGGCAGCGACATCCGGGCGATCTACCGCGAGCACCTCGGGCACGGTGCCGAGGCCTACCAGGGTGTCGTCGGTGGCCACGAGCCGTGCGGCGACGTCGCCCTCCTCGGGCCGGGCGTCGTCGACCTCGCCGTCGGCGACCGCGTCGTCGTCTACCACATCGCCGGCTGCCAGCGCTGCGACGAGTGCCGCCGCGGGTACCCCATCGGGTGCACCTCCGCGCAGCGCGCCGCCCACGGCTGGCAGCGCGACGGCGGCCACGCCGACTACATGCTCGCCGACGCCGTCTCGTGCCTGCCGCTGCCGGACTCGCTCACCCACGTCGACGGTGCGCTCGTCTCGTGCGGCTTCGGCACCGCCTACGAGGGCCTGCTGCGCGGTCGGGTGAGCGGTCGCGACCGGTTGCTCGTCACCGGGCTCGGCCCGGTCGGCCTCGCCGCGGCGATGCTCGGTCGCCACCTCGGCACGACGACCGTCATCGGCTCCGACCCCTCGCCCGAGCGGGCCGCCCTCGCCCTCGAGCTCGGTCTCGTCGACGCGGCGATCACCGACGCGAGCACCCTCGACGACGTCGTCGCCGAGCACACCGGCGGCCACGGCGTCGAGGTGAGCATCGACTGCTCCGGGCACCCCGACGCCCGGCATGCCGCCCTGCGCAGCACGGCGGTGCGGGGACGCTGCGTCTTCGTCGGCGAGGGCGGCACGGTCGACTTCGCCGTCTCCGACCTCATGATCCACAAGCAGCTCGAGGTCCACGGCTCGTGGGTGACCTCTCTGCACCACATGGCCGAGCTGCTCACCCTGCTCGACCGATGGGGCGAGCACCCCGAGCGGGTGGTCACCGACCGGCTGCCGCTCGCGCAGGCCGACCGGGCCTACGAGCTCGCCGCGGCCGGCGCCGCCGGCAAGGTCGTCATCACGTGGGACGAGCGATGAGCGCCGCGGTGCCGGAGACGATGCGCGCGGCGGTGCTGCGAGGTGTCGGCGACATCGTCGTCGAGGAGCGCCGCGTGCCCACCCCCGGGCTCGGCGAGGTCCTCGTCGAGATCGCCGCCGTCGGGGTGTGCGGCTCCGACACCCACTACCTCCTGCACGGCCGCATCGGTCCGCACGTCGTGCGCGAGCCCCTCGTCCTCGGCCACGAGGCGAGCGGTCGCGTCATCGCGGTGGGCGAAGGGGTGGACCCGGCCCGCGTCGGCGAGCGCGTCTCCCTCGAGCCGGGCGTGCCCTGCGGCACCTGCCCCACCTGCCGGTCGGGCCGCTACAACCTCTGCCCGCAGATGGTCTTCCACGCCACCCCGCCCGTCGACGGCTCGATGCAGCAGCACGTCGCGATCCACGCCTCGATGGCCCACCCGGTGCCCGACGAGGTGAGCGACGTCGCCGCGGCGATGCTCGAGCCGCTGTCGGTCGGCATCTGGGCCTGCCGCCGAGCCGAGGTCGCCCTCGGCGACCGCGTGCTCGTCACCGGCGCGGGGCCGGTCGGGCTGCTCGCCGCCCAGGTCGCCCGTGCGTCCGGTGCCGACGTCATCGTCAGCGACGTCGCCCCCCAGCGCCGGGCCGTCGCCGCTGCGCTCGGCCTGAGGGTCCACGACCCCGCCGAGGAGACCGCGGGCGCGGGTCCCGGCCCGGTCGAGGTGCTCCTCGAGTGCTCCGGTCACCCCTCGGCCGTCGCCTCCGGGCTCGAGGCGCTCGCGCCCGCCGGCCGCGCCGTGCTCGTCGGCATGGGCGGCGACGAGGTGAGCATCCCGCTCGCGATCCTGCAGGACCGCGAGGTGAGCATCACCGGCACCTTCCGCTACGCCGGGACGTGGCCGACCGCCGTCGCGCTCGCGGCATCCGGCGCCGTCGTCCTCGACGCGATGCCGGTGCGCACCTTCGCCCTCGACGACGCCGCGGCCGCGCTCACCGCCGGTCGCGACGACCCCGGCCTCGTCAAGGCGCTCGTCGTGCCGGGGCAGGCCCGCACGTCGCCCGACGCCCCGTCGCCCGGCACTCCGTCGCCCGCCACTCCGTCGCCCGCCACCCCGTCGCCCGGCACCCCGTCGACCGGCACCTCGTCGTCCACGCCTGGGCAGACCCCTTCGCCCGACACCTCGACGTCCAGGCCCGGGCAGCCCCCTTCGCCCGGCTCCCGCACCACCCCCGACACGGAGGACCGCTCGTGACCCGTCTCGTCGCCGGGGTCGACTCCTCGACCCAGTCCACGAAGGTCGTCGTCTGCGACGCCGCGACCGGTGAGGTCGTGCGGCAGGGCCGCGCCGCCCACCCCGACGGCACCGAGGTCGACCCGATACGCTGGTGGGACGCGTGGTGCGAGGCGACCCGCGGCGGGCTGCTCGACGGCGTCGAGGCCATCGCCGTCGGCGGCCAGCAGCACGGCATGGTCGCGACCGACGAGTCCGGCGAGGTCGTGCGCGACGCCCTGCTGTGGAACGACACCCGCTCCGCGCCCCAGGCCCGCGCCCTCGTCGAGGAGCTCGGCGGCCCGCAGGCCTGGGTGGACAGCGCCGGGTCGGTGCCGACGGCGAGCTTCACCGTGACGAAGCTGCGGTGGCTGGCCGAGCACGAGCCCGAGCACGCCGCGCGCACCGCCCGGGTCGAGCTGCCGCACGACTGGCTCACCGGCCGGATGCTCGACGGCGGCGAGCCGGTCGCCCCCGCGGTCACCGACCGCGGCGAGGCCTCCGGCACCGGCTACTACTCGCCCGCGAGCGGCGAGTACCTGCCCGACCTCCTGCGTCGTTCGCTTGGCCACGTGCCCGAGCTGCCGCGCGTGCTCGGCCCGGGCGAGGCCGCGGGCCGCACCCCCGACGGCCTCCTCGTCGGCGCAGGCACCGGCGACAACATGGCCGCCGGCCTCGGTCTTGGCCTCGAGCCCGGCGACGTCGTCGTCTCGCTCGGCACGAGCGGCACGGTCTTCGCCCGGCACGACCGCGCCGTCGCCGACCCGAGCGGCGACATCGCCGGCTTCGCCGACGCCGAAGGCGGCTTCCTGCCCCTCGTGTGCACCCTCAACGCCGCCCGCGTCCTCGTCGCGACGGCACAGCTGCTCGGCGTCGACCTCGCCGAGCTGGCCGAGCTGGCCGGCCGGGCCGAGCCGGGGTCGGGCGGGCTGACGCTCCTGCCCTTCCTCGACGGCGAGCGCACCCCGAACCTCCCGACCGCCACCGGCACGCTCGGTGGTCTGGCCCGGGCGGCGATGACCCGCGAGGGCATGGCCCGGGCCGCGCACGAGGGGATGCTGTGCAACCTCGCCGAGGGGGTCGACCGCATCCGTGAGGCGGGCATCGAGGCGCGACGCGTGCTGCTCATCGGCGGTGCCTCGGCCTCACCGCTCGTCCCGCAGATCACCGCCGACCTCATCGGCCTGCCCGTCGTCGTCCCGGTGGCGGGGGAGTACGTCGCCCTCGGGGCTGCGCGTCAGGCCGCGTGGGTCCTCGACGGGGGAGAGGCGCCGCCGACGTGGTCGGTGCGTCACGACGTGACCCGCGAGCCGATTGGCGCTGCCGCGCAGGCGCACGCCGAGGTCCGCGCGCGCTACACCGAGCTGCTCCGCACGCGGCACCCCGAGCTCGGCGAGGTCGCGGCGGGGGCCCAGGCCCTCTAGCCGCCTCAGCGGCTCAGACGGCCCGCGGCTCAGATGTGTCGGCGGCTCAGACGGCCCGCGGCTCAGACGTACCGGCGGGCGATCGACCGGGCCTGCTCGACGTAGCCCCCGCCGAAGAGGACGGCGTGGAGCATCACCGGGTGCAGCTGGTGCAGCGGGACGCGCTCCTGCCACCCGTCGGCGAGAGGTGCCGCCTCGTCGTACGCCGCGACGATGCGCGCGACGTGCGGCCCGCGGAAGAGCATGAGCATCGCGAGGTCGCCCTCGCGGTGGCCGCCGTGGGCGGCGGGGTCGACGAGCACCCCGCCGGAGCGGGTCCACATGACGTTGCCCGCCCACAGGTCGCCGTGCAGGCGCGCGGGTGCGTCGTCGGTGTCGTGCTCGCCGGTCGCCAGCCGCGCGGCGACCGCCTCGAAGAGCGTCCGGTCGCCGTCGGTGTCGAAGGTGCCCTGGTTGCGACCGAGCCGGTACGTGTGGAGCACCCGCTGCTCGCCGTAGAACTCGCCCCACGTCGCGGTCTCCTGCAGCGGCAGGGGCAGCGGTCGGATCGACGGTCCGAGGAACCCGTGGGTCGTCCATCGGGCGGGCGGAGAGCCGAAGGCCGGCGCCCCGGCCGCGTGCGTCGCGGCGAGCGCAGCGCCGAAGGCGTCGGCCTGGAAGTTCGTCGGCGGCACCGGCGAGAGCCGCTCGAGGTCGAGGTGGCCGGTCTGCACGTCGTGCACGCGCACCACCCGCGCGCCGCCGCCCTCCTCGGCCTCCTCGAGCCAGAGCAGGCCGCTGGCCTCCCAGGCCGTGTAGCCGGCGGGCGCCTCGCCGGCGTCCTTGCGGAAGATCTCTGGGTCCTCGGTGCTCACCGGACCAGCCTACGAAGGGGGAGCGCGCCCCCGGTCAGCTGTCGTGCCGGTGGTAGAGCGAGGTCATCTTGCCGTCGGGGTCGATCCGGCCGAGGATCGCGTCGGTGATCTCGCCGAGCTGGGTCATCTGCTCCTCGGTGAGGGCGTCGACGACGTACTCGCGCACGGCGCGGACGTGACCGGGCGCGGCGGCCTCGACCGCGCGCACGCCGTCGTCGGTGAGCGAGGCGTTCGTCGCCCGGCCGTCGCTGGGGCAGCGGCTGCGCTCGACGAGCCCGCGGTCCTCGAGACGCTTCACGACGTGGCTGAGGCGGGGCAGGGTCGAGTTCGTCTGCGCGGCCAGCGCGGTCATCCGCAACGTGCGGTCGGTCGCCTCCGAGAGCATCGCGAGGACCTGGTACTCGAAGCTCGTCATCGCGCTCTCGCGGCGCATCTGCGCGTCGAGCGCGGCGGGGAGCAGCTCCATGACCGCCACCGTGCGGACCCACGTGGCCAGCTGCGGGGTGCTGAGCCAGGGAGTCGTCATGCGTGCAGTCTACGCAAAAGTTGTCTTGTCAACAAATGACGCGGGCGACGGGGCGGTCGCTCGTGGTCACCCTGCCGGCAGACGCGCGCCCCGCCCTCGACCCGAGCGGGGCGCACGTCGTGCCCGGTCAGCGCGCCGGCGTCAGGCGCGGCGGACGGTCAGGCGGGTCAGGCGGTCGGCGTGGTGCCGACCTCCTCGATCGGGTCCACGGCCGGCCGCGTGACGGCCGGTCCGTCGCTGCCGCCGGCGCCCGACCCGGTCGTGGTCTTGCCGTCGCCCGCGATCGCCGTGGCGACCGCGTCGGTGACGTCGGCGTGGAAGACGCTGGGGATGATGTAGCTGCGGTTGAGCTCCTCGTCGGTGACGACGCCGGCGATGGCGTCGGCCGCGCGGATGAGCATCTCGATCGTCACGTCCTCGGCGCCCGCGTCGAGCAGACCGCGGAAGACGCCCGGGAAGGCGAGGACGTTGTTGATCTGGTTCGGGTAGTCCGAGCGGCCCGAGGCGACGACCGCGGCGTACTGCGCGGCCTCGGCGGGGTCGATCTCCGGGTCGGGGTTGGCCAGCGCGAAGACGATCGGGTCGCTCGCCATGTGGTCGCGGATCCACTCGGCCTTGAGGATGCCCGGGGCGCTCACGCCGATGAAGACGTCGGCGCCCTCGAGGCCGGCGGTGAGGTCGCCGCGGACCCGACGCGGGTTGGTCCGCTGCGCGAGCTCGAGCTTGGCCGGCGGCAGCGAGTCGTCGTCGGCGGACAGGCAGCCCTCGCGGTCGTACATGACGACGTCCTTGGCGCCCGCGGCCATGAGCAGGGTGACGATGGCGCTGCCCGCGGCCCCCGCGCCGGAGACGACGAGACGAGCGGTGTCGAGCTCCTTGCCGAGGACGCGCAGGGCGTTGCGCAGCGCGGCGAGCACGACGATCGCGGTGCCGTGCTGGTCGTCGTGGAAGACGGGGATGTCGAGGCTCTCGCGCAGCCGACGCTCGATCTCGAAGCACTGCGGAGCGGCGATGTCCTCGAGGTTGATGCCGCCGAAGCCGGGGGCGATCATCTCGACGGCGCGCACGATCTCGTCGGGGTCCTGGCTGGCCAGGCAGATCGGCCAGGCGTCGATGTCGGCGAAGCGCTTGAAGAGCGCGGCCTTGCCCTCCATGACCGGCATCGCGGCCTCAGGGCCGATGTTGCCCAGGCCGAGCACGGCCGAGCCGTCGGTGACGACGGCGACCGTGTTGCCCTTGATGGTGAGGCGTCGCGCGTCCTCGGGCTGCTTGGCGATCGCCATGCTCACCCGGCCGACACCGGGGGTGTAGGCCATCGAGAGGTCGTCACGGGTGCGAAGGGGGACCTTCGACTTGACCTCGATCTTGCCGCCGAGGTGGAGCAGGAAGGTGCGGTCGGAGACCTTGTGGACCTTGACCCCTTCGACCTCCTCGACGGCGGCGACGAGCTGGTCGGTGTGCGAGGCGTCGATGCCGGAGCACGTGACGTCGACGACCAGGCGGTCGTGCCGGGAGTCCGCGACGTCGATCGCGGTGACGATGCCGCCCTGCTGTGCGATGACGGTGGCGACCTGGCCGACGACGGCGTGGTCGGGCGCAGTGTGCAGGCGGACGGTGATCGAGTACGACGAGGGAGTAGCGGCGGCCATGTGAGTAGGGTCTCACCACCGGGGGCTCGGGGCGTAGTCGGTCTCATGTCTCACGCGGTCTCGTGGCCCTGTCGAGCCGACGGCCGAGCCCCCACCTCGCTCACCGGTCGGGCCCCTCGCGCGCGTCGTGCCTCGTGCCACCTCGCTGACGCCGCGGCTGGGTGACGATGGGGCGGTGATCCCCCTCTCGGCCCAGCGCGTGCGGACGCGCCACTTCACGCCCGACGACGCCGACTTCGTCCTCGCCGTGCACCAGCACCCCGGGCTGCGCCGCTTCATCCCGCGCCAGGTCATCGAGGACGCCGACGCGGCCGAGGCCGTGCCCGCACGGATCGAGCGCTTCCGCAGGTACGACGCGGATCCCGTGCTCGGCGTGGTCCTCGTCGAGACGATGCCCGCCGACGACGCACCGGCCGTGCCGGTCGCCCTCATCATGCTGCAGCCCATCCCGGCCTCGACGGGCGTCGCCCTGCAGGACGTCGAGATCGGCTGGCGCGCCCATCCCGAGCACACCGGTCACGGCTACGTCGCCGAGGCCGCCCGTGCCGTGCTCGACCACGTCCTCGCCTCCGGGCTCCCGCGCGTCGTCGCCGTCACCGACCCCGCGAACTCCGCCTCCCAGGCCGTCTGCGAGCGCATCGGCATGACCCGCGTCGGCCTCAGCCGCGACTACTACGACGAGGAGACGATGCTCTTCGTCGCCGACCGCCCGGGTGGCTGACCACCCGAGTCGATGACGCCGTCTCCACTCGTATGTCCTGACCGCTAGACGGCGTCATAAGGGCTCATCGACCGTCTCAGGTAGCCCGGCCTCCGCGGGTCAGCGTCGGACCGGGCTCATCGCGGCAACCCCTGGGTGAGGCGGGGGAGCGCTCGCTCCACCGGCCCGGGTAGCCCGTCCTCGTCGAAGACGACGACGTCGACCGTCGTGGCCTTGCCCTTGGGCCGGGTCCACGTGCCGAGCGCGCGCCCGGCCTGGACGACGGTGGGGCGGAAGACGCCGTTCTTGCCCGGGACGACGTGCACGCGCTCCTGCTCGTCGGTCATCACCGGCGAGCGGTCGCCGTAGCCGAGCACGACCTCGTCGAAGCCGGGCAGCAGCAGGGGTGCTGCGGTCGCCCGCTTGCGCGAGCCGTACGTCTCGAGCACCTCGGGGTCGACCCAGTGCCTCACCCCGTCGACCTCGATCGACGTCAGCGTGGTCGGCGGGTCGGCGACGACGGGGGAGAGGTCGCGGCGCAGGAACTTGCTCCACCACATGAAGTCGGCCTCGGCCACCGGGCCGTGCCCGAGCACGTACCGCGTGAACCACCGGGTCACGGCCTCCTCGCGCGTCAACCGCTCCGTCGCCGGCAGCCAGTCCTCGCTGAGCACGAAGAGCTGCTCGACCGCTCGCCCCTCCGCGCGACGGGTCGGGCCCAGGCAGATGACCTGGCTCAGGGCGAGGTGCGCGATCTGGTGGTACCCCCGGCCGCTGTCGACCGGCACCCCGGCCCGGGTCCATGCCTCGAGCAGCTCGGACCGGCTGAGCCCCTCGGCCGGGATCGACTCGCGGGCCACCTGCTCGGAGCGCTGGATGACCTCGTCCGGCAGCCCCAGCTCGAGACGACGGCGCTGCGTCGAGCGCAGCGTCGGCTCGCCCATGACGTCGAGCATCCAGCCGAGGTCCTCGGCCGCCACGGCGAAGAGGGTGCCGCGCATCGGCCACGACCGCACGATCTCGCCCGCGTCGTACGTGTCGTAGACCTCCGCCAGCGACCGTCCGGTCGTCCGCAGCGCGATCGACATGGTCGACCCGGGGAAGTCCTGCGCCTGCGTGCACGCCAGGTGCCGCACCACCTCCGTCGGCGACCCCATCGGGTCGACGACCCGCTGCGAGAGCAGCCTCATCCGGGCGACGTCCTCCACCGTCCAGCGCGTCATGGCACGAACCTAGGCCTCGTCGGGCCCGCCGTCACGACCTCGGTCATGCGGACCCCTCCTGTCTCGTCGCACGTGCCGGTGGACGGCCCGTCGGGGCTCGCCGCTTCGCTCCGCACCTCAGGGGCCACGGCTGGTCGAGGCTCGTCGCCCCGCTTCCACACTTCCTAGCACCTCGGGACCACGGCACGCCTCTACGTCCGTCGTCTCGCGAGCTCGACGACGACACGGCTGCCCTCACGCAGCACCCGATGCTCGAAGCCCCGGTCGAGCATGCGGTGGTGCCTGCCGCACAGGGGGATGCCGTTCTTCAGGTCGGTGCTCCCGCCGAGCTTCCACGGGTGCGCGTGATGGATCTCGGTCCACGCGAAGGGGATGTCGCACCCTCGCGCCGCGCACGTGTCGTAGATGGTCGCGAGCGCCACGCGCTGCGTCGATGAGTAGAAGCGGGTCTGCCGGCCGAGGTCGATCGGGACGGAGTCTCCGTCGAGGACCGCGGGGACGATGCCGGCCTGGCACGCGACCCGGCGGACCTCGCCCGGGCGAGGGTGTCGCCGGTGTCGGTGGACCCGACGCGCAGTGTCTCCCCGACGAGGTCGCTGAGCCGGGTGGTGACGACGACGGTGGCCGCCGTCTTCTCGTGGAGGTGGTCGGTGGGCAGGTGCCCGAGGAGCACGGCGAGGTCCTGGCCCTGGCGCTGCTGGCGGGCGACCTGCCGGTCGCGCGGGCTGAGCCCGGGGTCGCACCACGCCGGGAGCGGCACGCCGGCCCCCGACGCGCTCGCCCCTGGGGCGCCGGCCCCTGACGGGCTCGCCCCTGACGCGCCCGCCCCTGAGAGGCCCGAGCCGGGCGACGTCTCGTCACCCGCCCCGGTGCTGCCGTCAGGACCTGCGGCGCCGCGTCGTCGCGGCGAGGACATCGCGTCGAGGATCTTCTTCAGCGTCTGCCCGGCGAGGGTGGGCACGGTGAACTGCCCGTGCATCGTCCCGTCGCCGTTGTCGCGGATCCAGAAGGAGGCGCGCTCCCACGCGAGGTCCTCGGCGCTGCGCACCTGGTGCTCCTCGTGGGCGTCGACGACCTCGACCGGCTGCCCGACCTGCTCGAGCACCCGCGCTGCGAGGCGGCGGAGGTCTCGCGGTCCGTGCCCCTGCGCGAGCGCGATGAGCTCGCGCTCGCACCCGAGGACCGTCTCCGGCGCCAGCCCGTCGGGCAGCGCGGACAGGCTGGTCTGGATGACCTCGACCTGCTCGCGCGACAGGTCTCCGGCGAGCTGGGCGCGCCCCGTGAGGCTCACCTCGGGCCCGCGCGGCTCAGCCCCGTCCACCCCTTCGCCCGCCACCCCTTCGCCCGCCGTGCCGACCCCTGGCGCCCCGACCCCCGGCGCCCCGACCCCCAGCTCCCCGGACCCCTTCGACACGCTCCCGCCCGACGTCACGGCGGCCAGACCGGCGCCCTCGGCCCGCTGGGCCTGCCGGTAGCCCGCCCGCGGGTCGCTACTCGTCACCTGGGCCAGCCACTGCCCCGTCGACCGCGCCCCGGTCCGCCCGGCGACGTCGATCGACGCGGCGACGGCCGCGCCCTTGTCGGTGAGCGCCTGCATCCGGTTGAGCAGACGGGTCAGCTCACGCATCACCTCGCCCATCTCTCGGGCGGTGACCCCCGGCGCCCGCCCGAGCGCGTCGAGGTCGGCCTCGAGCCGGTCGAGGCCGGCGTGCACCTCACCGCACACCCCACCCGGACGCGGACCGTCCGGAGAGGGGTGAAGGGCTGGTGCAAGAGCCATAGGTAGAACATACGTTCGACCACTGACAACGTTGCCGCCCTGACGAGAGCCGGCCGTCACCCCTTCGCTGCGACTCGCTACCGAGATATCGGGACACAGCTAGACATCGGGATACCGTCCGATCTCATGGACCCGATCACCAACCCGTACGCGCCCGGCGCCGGCCAGCGACCGCCCGAGCTGGCGGGTCGCGAGGAGCAGCTGCAGACCTTCGACGTCGTCCTCGCGCGGGTCGCCGCCGGCCGTCCCGACCGCAGCCTCGTCCTCACCGGGCTGCGCGGCGTGGGCAAGACGGTGCTCCTCAACCAGCTCCGCAGCGCTGCCGTCCGTGCGCGGTGGGGGACCGGCAAGATCGAGGCCCGCCCGGACCAGCGGCTGCGCCGCCCCCTCGCCAGCGCCCTGCACCAGGCAGTCCGCGAGCTCGGCCACAGCCAGGCCGAGGAGGTCGAGCACGTCCTCGGCGTCATCAAGTCCTTCGGGCAGCGCGACTCCGCGCCGGGCACGAAGCTGCGCGAGATGTGGACCGGCGGCATCGACGCGCCCGCTATCAAGGGTCGCGCCGACTCCGGCGACATCGAGATCGACCTCGTCGAGCTGCTCACCGACGTCGGCGGGCTCGCGGCGGACCTCGGCCGCGGCGTCGCCGTCTTCATCGACGAGATGCAGGACCTCGGGCCCGACGACATCTCCGCGCTGTGCGCCGCCTGCCACGAGATCAGCCAGTCCGGTCTGCCCGTCATCGTCGTCGGCGCCGGGCTGCCGCACCTGCCGGCCGTGCTCTCGGCGAGCAAGTCCTACTCGGAGCGGCTCTTCCGCTACGTGCGCATCGACCGGCTGCCGCGCGAGGCCGCCGACCGGGCGCTCACCTCGCCCGCCGAGCTCGAGGGCGCAGCCTTCGAGCAGGAGGCCCTCGACCGTCTCTACGCGGCGACGGGTGGCTACCCCTACTTCATCCAGGCGTACGGGAAGTCCGTGTGGGACAAGGCCCCCCGCTCGCCGATCACCCCCGACGACGTCACCGTCGCGGCTCCCGACGCGGAGAGCGAGCTCGCCGTCGGCTTCTTCGGCTCGCGCTTCGAGCGCGCGACACCGGGGGAGCGCGAGTACCTGCGCGCGATGGCCGACCTGGCCGCCGACACCGCGGCGAAGGGGGAGGAGCTCGACGACATCGAGTCCGTCGCCACCGCGGAGGTCGCCTCGCACCTCGGCAAGAAGCCGCAGTCGCTCTCGCCGGCCCGCGACGCCCTGCTGAAGAAGGGCCTCATCTACTCGGGGGAGCGCGGCCGCATCGCCTTCACCGTGCCGCACTTCGGCCGGTACCTGCGCGAGCAGACCTGAGCGAAGGGGGACCGCCCAGTCCTCGCATCGTCACGAGCAGGTTGCCGGTCACGACGAGAGCGATCCCCACCCAGGCCTGCAGCCCGAGGCGCTCGTCGAGCAGCACCAGGCCCGCCAGTGCTGCGACGACCGGGTTGGCGCTCGTGAGGGCGGCGAAGCTGCCCGCGCTCACCCGGCGCAGGGCGAGCAGGTCGACGACGTAGGGCACGAGCGAGGCGAGCATCCCGCACGCCGCGGCCAGGAGGATCGCCTGCGTCGTCGGCGGGTGCACGACGAACCACACGAGCCCGACGGGCAGCCACAGCCCGGCCGACATCAGGCTGGCCAGCGCGGTCCCGGTCAGGCCGGGCATCGCTCGTCCCACGGCGCGGTTGAGCACGATGTAGGCCGCCCACGCGGCCGCCGCGGTGAGGGCCATCGCGATGCCGATCAGGTCCGACGTCGGACCTGGGTCGGTGAGGACGACGACCCCGACGCCCGCGAGGGCAGCGGCGAGCAGACCCCCGGAGCGGCGCGAGTCGACGACCGCGACGGCGAGGGGGCCGACGAACTCCAGCGTCACGGCCAGCCCGAGTCCGATCCGCTCGATCGCGCCGTACAGCCCGAGGTTCATCACGCCGAAGACCACGGCGAGACCGAGGACGGGCAGCCACTGGTCGCGCCGCAGGCCCCGCAGCGAGGGGCGGACCGCCGGCACGAGCACCGCCGCGACGACGAGCTGACGGACGGCGACGACCCCGACCGGACCGATCGCCGGGAAGGCGGTCGCCCCGACCGCTGCCCCCGTCTGGTTCGAGACCGCGCCGAGGAGCGCCAGCGCGACGCCCCCGGCGTGCTGCCGCTGGGCGGTGTCGGGGGTCGACGGTGCCGATGTCACCGTCGACGGCCCGCACCCCACTACTGTCCTCGTCGTCATGCACTCGACGCTAGGACCGCTCGTCCCATGACACCAGTGCATGTTGTGGCGCTGCCATACGCTGAGGTCATGGCATGGGACCTGCGCGCGCTGGAGTTCTTCGTGACCGCGGCTGACGCGGGCTCCTTCACCGAGGCGGCCGCCCGGCTCTACGTCTCGCAGGCCGCCGTCTCGCGCACGATCGCCGCGCTCGAGCACGACGTGGGCGACCGCCTCCTGCGCCGCGTCCCCCGCGGCTGCGAGCTGACGAGCGTCGGCCAGCAGGTCCTCCCGCAGGCCCGGCGGGTCCTGGCCGAGGCCGAGCGATTCACCGACTTCCTCGCGACCCGGCACGGCGTCCTGCGGCTCGGCTACGCGTGGGCCGCGCTCGGGGTCCACACGGCACCCCTGCAGCGGCAGTGGTCGACCGAGCGCACCGGGTCGACGCTGCAGCTCGTCCGCCACAACTCGCCCACCGGTGGTCTGGCCGAAGGTGTGTGCGACGTCGCGGTCGTCCGACGGGCGCCGGAGGACCCGCGGCTCGACTCGGTCGTCGTGGGGCTCGAGCGTCGTCTCGTCGCCTTCGCCTCCGACGACGACCGCTGGGCCCGGCGCCGCGTCATCACCATGGCCGAGATCGCGGAGCGCACCGTGCTCGTCGACCCCCGCTCGGGGACGACGAGCCGTGACCTGTGGCCCGAGGGAGGTGCCCCGCGCGACTACCTCGAGTCGACGGACGTCGACAGCTGGCTCGACGCGATCGCCGCGGGCCGGGGCGTCGGCACGACCGCCGAGGCGACCGCCCACCACCACTCGCGGCACGGCGTCACCTTCCGCCCCGTCAAGGACGGCCCGCGCGTCCCAGTGCGCCTGACGTGGTGGCGCGACAGCGTCCCCTCCGGCCTGGGCGACCTCGTCGACGCGGTGACCCGGCTCTACTCCGGCCGGTAGCGCACCGGGCCCTCGACGTCCGGTCCACCCCCCTCGCCCACGGTGCGGCGCACCCCCTGTGCCCCCCTTCGCTGACCGCGCAGCGCACCCCGCGGGCGCCCCCTTCGCCCTGCCCTCCCACCACCAGATCCGTCCCAGGGTCTTGCGCTCGAGACCCCCTCCTGGCATCGTCTCGTCATAGTTTGAACACTACGTTCACCATTTGAACATGTGCGAGAGGCCAACGATGTCCACTTCCACCGCCGCGAGCGACCAGACCGAGCTCGCGCGTCCCCCTCAGTCCACCGTCAAGGTCATCCGGGCCGCCGTGCTCGGCACCGTCGTCGAGTACTACGACTTCGGCATCTACGGCTACATGGCCGCGATCCTGGCGACCCACTTCTTCGTCGCGACCGACGACACGACCGCGCTGCTCAACACCTTCGCCGCGTTCGCCGTCGCCTTCTTCCTGCGCATCCCCGGCGGGATCTTCTTCGGCCACATCGGCGACAAGTACGGCCGCAAGAAGTCGCTCACCTACACGATCCTGCTCATGGCGGTCGCGACCGCCGGCATCGGCATGCTGCCCACCTACGCCACCCTCGGCGTGTGGGCGACCGCGGTCCTCGTCCTGTGCCGCTGCCTCCAGGGCTTCGCCGCCGGCGGCGAGCTGAGCGGGGCCAACGCCTTCGTCTCCGAGCACGCGCCGCCGCAGCACCGCGCCTTCCAGACGTCCTTCGTCAACACCGGCACCTACCTCGGCTCGCTCTTCGCCTCGCTCGTCGCCCTCAGCCTCACGGCGACCTTCAGCATGGAGACGATCGACGCGTGGGCGTGGCGCGTGCCCTTCCTCATCAGCCTCGTGATCGGCCTGGTCGGTCTCTACATCCGCAGCCAGCTGCACGAGACCGAGCAGTTCGAGGCGGTCCAGGAGTCCGACGAGATCGAGCAGGCGAAGTACCCCGTGACCGACGTCGTGCGGCACGCGTGGCGCCAGATCGTCCTCGTCGTCGGGCTCGGCGCGATGATCGTCGGCGGCTACTACATCTGCTCCGTCTACGCCGCGAGCTACCTGCAGACCGAGGGCGGCCACTCGCCGACCGTCGCGCTCACCTCGACGTGCATCGCGATGGTCGCGGCCGTCATCAGCCTGCCGATCGGCGGGCGGATGGGTGACCGCTTCGGCCGCAAGCCGGTCTTCTTCCTCTCCAGCGGTGTCGTCGCCCTGCTGACCATCCCCGCCTTCATCCTCATGCGAGACGGCGCGATGGTCCCGGCGATGGCGGCCCAGTCGGTCCTCGCCTTCTTCATCGGCCTCAACAACGGCGTCTCCTTCTCCACCTACGCCGAGCTCTTCCGCGCCCGCTACCGCTACACGGGCATCGCGCTGGCCAACAACTTCACCAACATGGTCATGGGCGGCACCGCCCCCTTCATCGCGACGCTGCTCATCAAGCTCACGGGCAACAACCTCGCCCCGGCCGGCTTCCTCCTCTTCACCGCGCTGCTCTCGCTCGTCGCGACCTTCTTCCTCACGGAGACGCGGGGCAAGGAGCTCGAGCTGTGACCCGGTCGCCCGACCTCGAGGGTCGCTCGGTCGTCGTCACGGGCGCCGCGGGCGGTCTCGGGCGCGCCGACTGCCTCGCGGTCGCGGCCCGCGGTGCCCACGTGTGGGTGGCCGACGTCGACGAGGACGGCGCCCACCGGGTGGCCGACGAGGTCGCCGCGGCGGGCGGGGAGGCGACGGCGGTCGTCCACGACGTCGCCGACCCGACGTCGTGGGCAGCCCTGGCGAAGGGGGTCGAGCAGGCCGGTCCGTTGCACGGCCTGGTCAACAACGCCGGCGTCAGCCTGCGCCTGGGCATCCTCGACACGACCGTCGAGCAGTGGGAGCAGGTGATGGCGGTCAACCTCTCGAGCGTCTTCTACGGCATGAAGACCCTCGCGCCCGCCCTCGCCAGGGCGAAGGGGGCCTCCGTCGTCAACATCAGCTCGATCGCCGGCATGGTCGGGTACTTCTCCGCGACGTACGGCACGAGCAAGTGGGGCGTGCGCGGCCTGTCGAAGGTCGGCGCCCTCGAGCTCGCCCCGCACGGCATCCGGGTCAACTCCCTGCACCCCGGGCTCACGGGCACGCCGCTGCTCCACCAGGCGGCCGACACCTCCTTCGTCGACGCGAGCCTGGCGTCCGTGCCCGACGGGCGTCTCGCCGACCCCGACGAGATCGCCTCCGTCGTGTGCTTCCTGCTCTCTGACGCGTCGTCCTACGTCAACGGCGCCGAGATCGTCGCCGACGGCGGGCTCACCTCCGGCGGTCTTTACCACCGCATCCTCGCCGACCTCATGAGCACGCCATGACGCCCGAGACGCTCGCGCTCCTCGAGGTGCAGCACCTCTACGCCCGCCAGAGCCTGGCGATCGACGGCGGCGACGCCGCCGGCTGGGCCGCGACCTTCACCGACGACGGGGTCTTCGAGTCGCCGACCTACGAGCAGCCCGTGACCGGGGCTGCCGCGCTCGAGGACTTCGCGCGGCGGCTGCACGAGTCGGCCCCGCACCTGCACCACGTCGTGACGAACGTCTGCGTCGACGAGGTCGGCCACGACCACCTCGACGTGCGGGCCACCCTCCTCATCGTCACGACGCAGGACCTCGCGACCGGTGCCGCGCGCATCGAGCGCATCACGACCATCCACGACCGTCTCCGCCGTCACCCGTCGCTGCGCCTCGAGTGCCGCCGGGTGGTCCGCGACGGCGACGGCCCCACGAAGCAAGGAGCAGCACATGACTGACGCCACCACCTCCAACCCCGGCCGCGTCGACACCTCGCCCCTGCCCGCGCTCTACCCCGAGCTCGCCGGCCGGACCGTCGTCGTCACCGGGGCCGGCCGGGGGATGGGCGCGCTCTTCGTCGAGGAGCTCGCCCGTCAGGGCGTGAACGCCGTCGGCGGCGACCTCGACGGCGACGCGATGGCCGCGGTCGCCGAGCAGATCACCGCCCGTCTGGCCGACGTCGAGGGCGCGGGCCGCGTCATCGGTGTCGGCGCCGACGTCACCGACCCGGCCGCCCACGACGCCCTCGCAGCCACGGCCCTCGAGGCCTTCGGCCGGCTCGACATGTGGGTCAACAACGCCGGCGTCTTCCCCCAGGCGGACTTCACCGACATCTCCCCGCAGCAGCTCGCGACGACCTACTCCGTCAACGTCAACGGCGTCGTCTACGGCGGGCAGACCGCCGCCCGCCACTTCCGTACCGTCGGCGGCGGGGTCATCGTCAACATGGCCTCGGTCGCGGCCGTCCGGGCGCGCGTCACCCGGGCCGCGTACAACTCCTCCAAGGCCGCGGTGAAGCACCTCACGACGTGCATGGCCGTCGAGCTCGGGCCGGACGACATCCGGGTGAACTCCATCGCCCCGGGCTTCATCGACACCGAGATGACCCGCTGGGTCCAGGAGGACGCCGCCGCCCTCGACCGGGCGCTGAGCACGGTCCCCCTTCGCCGCCTCGGTGCGCCGGTGGAGGTCTTCGGCGCCCTGGCCTTCCTCCTCTCCGACAGCGCGCGGTACGTGACCGGCGCGAGCATCCCGGTCGACGGGGGGTCCCAGCATGTCTGAGACCTACGACTACGACCTCGTCGTCGTCGGCGCCGGCGGGGCGGGGCTCGCGGCGGCCATCTCTGCCGGCCAGGAGGGTGCCCGCGTGCTCCTCGTCGAGTCCGAGGACGAGGTGGGCGGCTCCACCCAGCTCTCCGCCGGTCTGCTCACCGCCGCCGGAACCCACGTGCAGGCCGCGGTCGGCGTCGAGGACTCCCCGGCCCGCATGTTCCAGCACTACATGGACCTCAACCAGTGGCGCGTGCTGCCCGGGCCGGTTCGGATGTTCTGCGAGGAGTCGAGCTCGATCATCGAGTGGGTCACCGACCTCGGCGTCGAGATCCCCGCGCAGATCTCGCACAACGCGCACATGCCCGGTCTCTCCCGTGCCGGCGTCGAGGACGTGTGGCGCGGCCACGTGCCCAAGGACCAGGGCTACGGGCTCGTCCAGGCGCTCGACCGCGCGCGGGCGCGGCTCGGCGTCGACCTCGCGCTCGGCAGCCGGGTCGAGGACGTCGTCGTCGAGGACGGCGAGATCGCAGGGGTCGTCATCGAGGGCACCCGGATCAGCGCGCCGTCGGTCGTCATCGCCTCCGGTGGCCTCGCCGCGAACCCCGAGCTCGTCGCGAGGTACTTCCCCGAGACCGAGGTCGCCGGGGATGCGCTCTTCGTCGTCGCCGCACCGGGCTCGCGCGGTGACCACATCGGCATCGCGGAGCGTCATGGGCTCTCCCTCTTCGGGCAGGGCTGGGGGCTGCTCCTCGTCACGGCGGAGCACCAGCAGCAGCACCACTGGCAGAGCGGCTTCCCGCCGCCGTCGCGGATCCACGTGAGCACCGACGGGCGTCGCTGCATGGACGAGGACGCCCCGTACGCGGTGAGCCCGGGGATCCTCAAGGACCACGGCGGCTGGGTCTGGGCGGTCTTCGACGAGCGCGCCCGTCTCGCGCTGCCCGAGGGGTACGCGGACTGGACGGCCGACCGGGTCGCCGACGAGGTGGCGAAGGGGGTGATCCGCCGCGCCGAGTCCCTCGAGGACCTCGCGGGCGCCATCGGCGTGCCGGCCGGCACCCTCTGCGCGAGCGTCGAGCGCTTCAACGAGCTCTTCGCGACCGGGGTGGACGAGGACTTCCTGCGTCACGAGACGCTCGCGGCGAAGGGGGTCGACGCCCACCTCGACCCCATCGCGTCCGGTCCGTACTACGCGGTGCGGATGCTCCCCGCCGAGCTCGTGTGCACCCACACCGGGCTGCAGGTGGACTCGCGCACCAGGGTCGTCGACACCGACGGCCGGGCGGTCCCCGGCCTGTACGCCGCCGGTGAGGCTGCCGGCGGCGTCCTCGGCGAGCGTTACGTCGGTGGGGGCAACTCCATCGCGCACGCGCTCGTCCTCGGCCGGGTCGCCGGCCGCGAGGCCGCCCACCGGGCTGCCGCCCTCACCCCCACCCCGACGGAGGCCACGCACGCATGAGCAGGGCAGACGACAGGTTCGAGATCCAGGACGTGCTGAGCCGGTACGCGCGGGCGGTCGACCGGCTCGACTACGACGCGATCGCGCAGTGCTACTTCGAGGACGCCGTCGACGTGCACGGGGCGTACACCGGTGACGCAGCCGGGCTCGTCGAGGACATCCGCCGTCGCCATCAGACCATCGACTCCTCGCAGCACTTCGTGACGAACGTGCTCGTGGACTTCGAGGGCACGGACGCGGCGCGTGTCGAGTCGTACTGCCTGTGCTTCTTGCGCCAGCGGGCGGCCGACGACGCGAGCGAGCAGGACTGCGCGATCATCCGGTGCCGCTACGTCGATCGCTTCGAGCGGCGTGAGGGCCGCTGGGGCATCGCCGGCCGGGTCGTCGTCTTCGACGAGTCGCGGACCGTCCCGGTCGTCGACCTGCTCGACCCGTCGTGGGTCTCCTCGAGGCGAGACGAGAGCGACCCCGTCTACGCGTGAGGGGTCGCCCCTGGTGCGGGCTCGGCACGTCGCTGCGACCATCTGACGCATGGTGCTCCCCGTGCGGATCCCGGACTGGATCATCGAGGGCGACGGCTGGCACGTGGCCAGGGGTGCGGTGCTGCAGATGTGGCTGACCTTCAGCGAGGAGAGCAGGTACCACCTGCCCCCGCCGGGGGTCGTCGGGCTGCGGGCGACAGCCACCCCGCTGAGCCCGTGGCCCGGCGCCGAGCTCGGTCGTCACCCGACCCGGCTCGACGCCGACGGGGCGTGCATCTACTGGGACGCCCCGAGCCCGGTCGCCGGGGTCGTCAGCGTGCGGGGCGGCCTCGAGGGCCACGCCATGGACGCGCCCGAGGGCTTCCCGATGGCCGCCGGTGTCGTACGGCGGGTCAGGGACCTCTGGGGCGGGTGGAGCGAGGGCGAGGTCGCGAGGGCCGTGGTCGTCGGTGAGGACGTCGACGTCTCGCGTCCGCCGCCGACGCACGTCGTGACGCCGGGCGTCATCCCTGGACGGGACGACCGGGGGTCGTGGTCGGGCGCACTCGTGGACCTGGAGGTCATGCGACGCCCTCCCGGACGACCGCACGCTGCGTAAGTGAGCCGGTCCGCCTACCCTTCGTGCCGTGACCGACGCCACCGACCAGCTCGTCCGTACGCCCCCGACGCTCGAGGACTACCTCCACCTGCGAGCCGCGTCGGGCCTCACCCCGAAGACGGCCGTGCAGGGGGAGGGCGCGCTGGCCGGCAGCTGGTGCTGGAGCGTGGTCCGGCACGAGGAGCGGGCCGTGGCCATGGGCCGTGTCATCGGCGACGGCGGCTGGTACTTCCACATCGCCGACATGGCGACCCTGCCCGAGCACCAGGGCCGCGGCCTGGGGCGACGGGTGCTGACGGACCTCCTCGCGCAGATCGAGGAGGTTGCGCCGGACGGTCCGTACGTGACCCTCATGGCCGACGCCCCGGGACGCCCTCTGTACGCGTCCACGGGGTTCGTCGAGACGGCCCCCACCTCTTTGGGCATGCGCCTCGAGCGCTGAGCGGGCTCGACGGGCTATGTCTTCGACGGCCTCGGTGATTGAGATGCTCGCCCCCGTGAAGATCACAGGTGCTGTCGTCGTCGGCGGTGTGCTCGCGCTGGCTGGGTGCTCCACCCCGGCGATCGAGGGCACCGGGCGTGACGTCTCGTTGTCGACGGTCGGCGACGACGCGAGCCTGGCCGTCTTCTGCGAGGACGCCTTCGGTGATGCTGCGGACATCGCGACCGAGGTCCTGCTGCTCGACGACGGCGACTACCGGTGGGCGCCCGATCTCGACACGGACGAGATGGTCCAGATCCGGGTGTTCTACGCCTACTGCAACATCACCAAGGACGGTGCCGCTTCTCCGGAGCTCGGTCTGAGCATCTCTCCCTTCGGCGCGGGCGTCCTGCCGGGACCTTCTGCCGAGACGGCCGCGACCGGGCTGAACCTCGGGTACATGAGCTACGAGATGGGCGGCGAGCTCGACCTCGACGAGCAGCAGGAACGCAACCTCCAGCAACTCCTCGACAACGTCGCTCCCCACGTCATGGACTGACCCGGACGGCTTCGCCTCCAAAGAGAGATTCCTCCCGGCCGGGACCACCGGCCTGCTCGAAAACCATGTTTTTCGAGCTGGCGGTTCAGGCCTTCTAACGACAACGCCCATGTCTGGCGGGCGGGGTGAGTTCGGGTGCAGGATGGTGCGGGTCGGTGGCTCGGCCGGGCTGCTGGACTGGAGTCGAGCGGGGGATCTGAAACAATGGCCGCACGCGCGCGCACTATGGCTTCAGCTGCCCTGCTGGGGCTGTTCTTGCCAGCTGCATGCTCGCCGGGCCGGGTTCCCCCAAGTGCGACAGCCCAGGCTTTCCGATCAGCGATCAGCGATCATGATGTGGCTGGCGTTGCCGCGGTCTTGCAGGGGACGACCGATCAAGCCGCCACGGTCATCGACGCCACGCGAGGGTTCACACCGATGGGTCCGCCGCTGATCGGGGGCCATGGTGACTCTTCTCTGATCACCTGCGTGTGGGTGCGTGGGGTCGCCGGGCGAAACGAGAGCTTTATATCGGGGCAGATGTTGTGGGAGCAAGAGGAGAGACGCTGGGTGGTCCTGCCTGGGTCCCTGCCGGGGCTGTCGAGGTCGAACAGCTCGGTGTGCTCGAGCCCGCCGGAGGAAGTCGTCGATCTGCACGCTTACCCAGGTGAGTAGCCGCCGCGGCGCGGCGGTGGTGACCGTGCCCTCTCGTCGCCCAGCGCGTGGGGCGCGTCGTCGGGTTCAACGCGAGTGGTTCTATCCAGAAGGAGTTGCACCGTGACGCGTTCGCCGCGCTGGCTCATCGCCGTAGTCGCGCTGATCGCTGCGCCGGCGTGCACCTCCAGCACCCCCGACCCGCCGGGGCGAGAAGTGGCTGCGTCAGAGCGCACGTCGACGGGCCTGTGGACGCCGACCTCCTCCACCGACGGTGACCTGACACGCCTGGGTCTCTACGGCGGCCCTGTCAAGGGAGGCGGTTCGGCGTCGATCGCCGCGATCTCGTCTTCCGGCAGGTTCGTCACCAGTATCCGGCCGGACACAGGAACGTCTGGTCCTCTCTTGACCGGCACGACGCAGATGGGGTGGTGGCTCCCCGGTGAAGAGCCCACCATGATGATCAATGCACCGAAGCCGCCCGGCCCGAGTCAGCTCGTCTCCGCCGATGCACACGACGACACCCTCATCTGGCGTGAGACTCGCTCGACGAACCTCGAGGCGGAGGACTGGCGCATCCTGGCTCATTCTCCAGTAGGCGGCCCTGCCGCGCAGGTGATCGCCAGCTACGACGACTACTACGGCGCCGACGTCGTGCCGATGTTCAACGACGACTGGCATCCCCTAGCCCTGGTCGAGGACCGCGCGTACTGGTCCATCCGGGACTGGCCGACCGACGCCCCGAACGCACCGGAGCAGCGAGGTGGGCTGTACCCCGACCGTCCCACCTACCGAATTCTCACAGCCCCCGTGGACGGGTCCAAGAAGACAAGCCAGGTCGCTCTGGGGGCCTACGGTCCCGCAAGAGCAGGTGACCGGCTGATCTACATCGCCGATGACCGCCTCACCAGCGGGCGCACCTCTGGCACCCCGCGGATCGTCGAGTCCAACGGCTCGAGATCACGCACGCTCTACCGCTTCGACGCCCCGACCGCGAGCACGAGGATCACCATGACGTGCGGCACCAGCACCTACATCGCATGGGCGGCGACGAAGAACGGGAGGGATGAGATCAACGTCCTCCCGCGCGATGAGATGCACCCGCGACGGATCCCTCTTCGCAGCGCCGGCGGCTCGACCGAGATCAGCTGCGGTGATCGCTTCATCGCCTGGGGCCGAGGGTCTGGACGCGGAGATGCCACCTTGTACCTCTACGACATCGCCTCCCAGAAGAAGACGGAGCTCGGGGCCACCCGCGGCTACGGTCGAGTACGCGCGCAGGGCGACACACTGGCCTACCCGGAGAAGACGGATGGCTCTCGCCCCGCCCGGTGGGTGGTCGCCACGTGGCGCCCGTAGGGCTGCACTAGGCCCCGACTGGGCAGCAACCCCTTCGCTCCATTGGCCGCTGCCCACTGACGATCCTTTTCGAGCAGCCATCACCCACCCTCCTGGGCCGGCCTCGGGAGCGTTCGAAATCCCTGCTCACTGAGGGCCCTGCTCGAAAGTGCGACGCACGGTGACTTTCGGACGCGCCCGTCACCAGGATCCGGGGGGGGGGGGGAGCAATCACGGCATTCCCCAGCGACGAGCCGTCCGCCCTGGCAGAGTTCGCGACGAGCACAGCACCCGGCCCGCGAACCGCTCCGTCCAGGGCCCGAATCGGGAGGACCCCACGATGAGCCGCAACGGTCTGCGAGCGTCACCCTCCGCGCAGTACATGCACGGGGTGGTGAAGGTCCTCCGGCGTGACCCGAGGTTCTGGGAGGTCGTCGCCGACGACGAGCGCGACCACGTCACGCGCACGCTCAACCGGCTCGAGGGTGAGCTGCGCGGGTCCGGCCTCCTCGCGCTCACCACCCGTGAGCAGCGCGCCGCCTTCCGCAGCCTGCGCATCGGCCCGGGCGAGCGCTGACGGGGTCGGGTCGGACCGGGGTGAGGGCTGATGGACGACTTCCGCTGGACCGAGTCGCCGGACGGCCGCCTCGCCCTGGATGCACCGCGGTTCGTGGTCCGCGTGGCGGTCGAGCATCCGGAGACTCTCGACACCTGCGTCGACTACTACGACTGGGCGGGTGCGCCCGACGTCACGAGCGTCCTCAGCGCCGCGCGGGAGCGGTGGCCGAGTGCGGATCTGGCGGTCTTCGTCTCGGCTGACGACGAGGCCGAGCTGCTCCTGGTGCACGGCACGCAGGACGTCGGCAGGTACACCTCCCACACCATCGCCTTCGAGCGATGAGCCGTACCGCCTGACCCTCACCCGGGCGAGCCCGAGGGAGGGGCGAAGGGGTCAGCGACCCCCTTCGTGCGCGTAGAGCAGCGAGCTGAGCTCGCGGGCTGCCTCGACGACGAGCGGGGCGGCGCGACCGGCGGCGTTGCGGTCCACGAGCGAGATCCCGATGCAGGCCTCGGGCATGGGCGTCGGGGTCGACAGCGGCACGGAGACCCCGGCGACGCCCGGGATGATCTGCTCGAAGGACAGCGCGTACCCGAGCCGCCGCGCCTCGCGGACCTCCTCGGAGTCTTCGTCGCGCGGAGGGCGCGCGGCGAGGATCGCGACCCCTCCCGACCCCCGGTCGATGGGGTGGCGGTGGCCGGTGCGGAAGGCGAGGTGCACCGCGGCGTTGCGCGGCTCGACGACGCTGATCGCCTGCACCTCGACCTCGCTCGTCGGCACCATGATGTGCGCCGTGCCGCCCGTGGCATCGGCCAGCTGCGCCATGACCGGGTAGGCCAGGCGGTGCAGGTCGTTGTCGACGTGCGACGCGAGCTGCACGAGCCCGTACGACAGGTGGAAGCGCTTGTTCTCGTCGCGCCGCACGATGTCGTGCGCCCGGAAGGTCTCCATGAGCCGGTGCAGCGCCGTACGGTTCATGTCGAGGTCACGGCTCAGCGTGGCCAGGCTCGCCCCGCCCGGCTGCTCGGCGAGGTGCCACAGCACCCGCAGGCCACGGTCGATCGTCTGAGCACCGGTCGGCGCTGCCGGGTCGGCCATCTCGTCAGTCCTTCGTTCCAGGTGTGCGGAATGTGAACACGATAGTTCAGCGAAGGAAGGGCCGCCTGCCGCTGCAGCCAGGCCCTCCCAGGACCGTGGATAGCCTCGCCCCATGTCGTCCAGGTCAGACCGGCGTCGCCGGCGCCGCCACCACCTGGCCCTCGCCCTCACCGCCGCGATCGCGCTCGCCGGCTGTGCCGACGCCGTTCGCTCCACCCCTTCGCCCTCCGGTCGGTCGTCCGATTCGATGTCTGCGGTCGCGCTGCCGCCGGCCGGGGGTCGCCTCGACTACCAGCTCGGCGGGGCCTACCCGCCGGCGGGACCGGTCCAGACCGTCGTGCGCGACCGGGCCGCCCGACCCGATCCCGGCCGGTACTCGGTCTGCTACGTCAACGCCTTCCAGACCCAGCCGGGCGATCGCGAGCTGTGGCCGGACGACACGCTGCTGCGGCGCGACGGCCGGGTGGTCACCGACCCGGACTGGCCCGACGAGGTGCTGCTCGACACCTCGAGCGAGGCCCGGCGCGAGCGGATCGCTGCCGTGCTCGTCCCGTGGGTCGAGCGGTGCGCGGACGACGGGTACGACGCGGTCGAGCTCGACAACCTCGACAGCTACACCCGCTCGGGCGGGGCCCTGGAGCGGCAGGACAACGTCGCGCTCGCGAGGCGGCTCGTCGACGCAGCGCACGCGAAGGGGCTGGCGGCGGGCCAGAAGAACGCCGCCGAGGACTCCGAGGTGCTGCGCGAGGGCGCGGGCTTCGACTTCGCCGTCGTCGAGGAGTGCGCGGCCTACCGCGAGTGCCCGACGTACGAGCAGGTCTACGGCGACCGTGTGCTCGACATCGAGTACACCGACAACCTGCCCCGCACCTTCGCCGCCATGTGCGCGGACGAGGCCTCGCCGCGCTCCATGGTGCTGCGCGACCGCGACCTCGAGCCCGCCGGGTCACCCGGCCACGTCGCGCGGGTCTGCCCGTAGGTCGGTCGAAGGGGGATCAGCTCGCCGGGTCGTAGCCGAACTCTCGCAGCTCCTGGCTGCACCGGCACGAGGTCGCCACCTTTGCGGCCCACTCCTCGGCCTCGCGGCGGGACGCCACCTCGAGCACGAGATATCCCCCTTCGATCTGGCTGGTCTGCGGGTAGGTCCCCGGCGTGACCACCCCGCCCGCGTCGACGAGGACCGGGGCCACGCTCTCGTCGATGCCGCCGCCGAAGACGTACACGCCCGCCGCCTTGGCCTCCTCGATCACCGCGTGGGAGTCCTCCGACACCGCCCGCAGCTCCTCGGCGCTGACGCGCATCGCCGAGCTCGGGAAGGAGATGAGGTACTTCGTCATGGCCGGACCCCTTCGTCCGTGGTGGTTGCGATCTGCAATCACCACGGTAGCGAAGGGGGGCCCGCCCGGGAACAGGTCGACGGGGGTGACGGCGATACCTCCACCTGGCACGGGGTATGTCGCGTGCCAGGCGCAGACACCGCCGTCAGGCTGCGGACGAAGGGGAGGGGATGCACCCGCTCACGGGGCGAAGCGGGACGCCTCCGCGGAGTCGATGTACTCGTCCAGACGGGTGACCCGGCCGTCCTCGACGGCGATGACGACGCATGCGTGCAGGGCCACCTCCTCGCCGGTGGAGCGGCGGGTGCCGCGCAGCACGTGCTGCTGGACGGCGCCGCCGGGGAAGGTCGAGATGCGGCGCTCGGTGTAGCGGCGGTCGGCGACCCAGCGGTCCATCGCCGCGAGCAGGCGGGCGTTCTGCTCGACGCTCGACTCCTTGAGGTCGTGGTTGTGCCAGATGACGGCGTCGGGCGCGTAGATCTCGTAGATGTCCGCCGGGTCGCCGGCCTCGGCGGCGGCGACGATGCGGTCGAGCAGGCTCACGGCCACGTCGTGGTCGGTCATGTCAGATCTCCTGGTGGGGTCGGGCGGGGCGCACGAGCGCCTCCTGGGTGATGCGGCACGTCTGCGTGCCGTCGGGGGCGAAGACCGCGGCGTCGACGAGCGCCCGGGAGCCGCCGGCGGCGCTCGTCGAGTGCTCGAAGAGCAGCCAGTCGCCGGCGTCGGCGTCACGGTGGAACCACACGGCGTGGTCGAGCGAGACCGCCCACCACCGCCGCGCGAGGCTCGTCTCGTGCCCGGTCGTGTGCCCGTGCGGCGTCACGGCGGTGGACATGAGCATGAGGTCGCTCGCGTACGCGATGGCCGCGCGGTGCGAGAGCGGGTCGTCGGGCAAGTCCTGGGTGCAGCGCATCCACACGTTCTGCGGTGCCGACGCCCAGTGGTCGGCCGGGACGAGCGGTGGCTCGACCCGGATCTCGAAGGCGCTGAAGTCGTCCCAGAACTCTCCGAGACCTCCGTCCGGCTCGGCGAGGACGTGCAGGTCGACGGCCGCCTCGAGCCCCTCGGTGGCCGGGGCCGGTCGCGAGTGCGCGAGCCCGCCCATGAGCGAGGTCGACGAGACGGTGGAGCGGCACACGAGCCGCTCGCCCTGCCACGCGCTCACCTCACGGGTCGCCGTCTGCCGGCCGTCGCGAAGCACCTCGACCCGGTAGTCGACGGGCTCGTCGGGCAGCCCGCCGCGCAAGAAGCTCGTGTGGATCGAGTGCGGCAGCACGTGCTCGTCCACGGAGCGCCCCGCGGCGACGAGCGACTGGGCGACGAGCTGCCCGCCGAAGAGCTGGGGCAGCGGGACCCCGTCGGTCATCCCGCGCCACGTGCGGTCGTCGACCTGCTCGAGCGCGAGGAGGTCGGCCAGGGTCGGCAGCGCGGCCCTCGCCGTCACGCCGACGTCCGGGCCGCGCGCCGCTTCGGCGGCATCGGGAAGAAGCCGCTCGTGCGCGCGATGTAGTCCTCGTAGGCGGCCCCGCGCTTGCGCCGCATGCCCTTCTCGAGCAGCTTCTTGCCCGAGTAGGAGACGAGCAGCTTCGTCATGACGAAGGGGGCGATGACGGTGAGCAGACCCGCCCAGTGACCGAGGGCGAGGACCCACAGACCCACCCAGACGCACGAGTCGCCGAAGTAGTTCGGGTGGCGCGTCCAGGCCCACAGCCCGCGGTCCATGATCCGGCCCTCGTTCGCAGGGTCGGCCTTGAAGCGCGAGAGCTGCCAGTCGCCGACGGCCTCGAAGGTGAAGCCGACCACCCAGATCGCGATGCCGACGGCCCCCACGACCCCGAGCGGGGCGCTCTCGTACATGGCGAGCTGCACGGGCAGCGAGACGAGGACGATGAGCAGGCCCTGCAGCCCGTAGACCTGGCGGACGAGGAAGACGACGAGGCTGCCGCCCTCGCGCGACGCGAGCAGCCGGGTGTACCGGGGGTCCTGCCCGTGCCCGAGGTTGCGGCGCCCGATGTGGAGGCCGAGCCGCAGCCCCCACACCGCGGTGAGCAGCAGCACGACGAGGCGCCGGGTGTCGTCACCGCCGCTGCCGGCCGACAGCAGGTAGGAGACGACGGCGACGACGACGAAGCCCGGCCCCCAGAAGATGTCGATGATCGAGTGGTTCTTGATGGCGACGGCGGTCGCCATG
Organism: Janibacter melonis; assembly: GCF_003721155.3. Classification (NCBI taxonomy): domain Bacteria; kingdom Bacillati; phylum Actinomycetota; class Actinomycetes; order Micrococcales; family Intrasporangiaceae; genus Janibacter; species Janibacter melonis. The sequence continues at coordinate 2,616,475 of NZ_CP044548.2, forward strand.
ATCACGCCGATGAAGACGGCGGTGGCCAGGACGCTGACGCCCAGGTTGAGGGCCACGTCGCCCCAGGGGAGTGCGGAGGTCATGGGGGTCCTTCGAGTCGGAGGTGGTCAGGCGAGATCGGCGGCGAGGCTCTGGAAGGCGGCCTGCGCGTCGGAGTAGGTGTGGCGCTCGCCCGCCCGGCTGCGGTCGAGGAGGTCGGAGAGCACGAAGGGGTCGAGCCGGGCCGCGTCGGGGAGGCGCACCGTGCCCCCTTCGACCGACTCGGCCAGACGGATGCCCGAGCCGGCCGCGACGACGACCTGCCCGTTGAGGGTGCAGCGGGGGTCGGCGAGGGCGCCGACCACCGGTGCGACGAGCTCGGAGCGCATCCGGTCGGCGTGCCGGGGATCCATGCCCTGCTCGGTCATCTGGGTGGTGGCGTAGGGGAGCAGGACGTTGGTGAGCACGCCCTTGGGCGCGCCCTCCGCGGCGGCGGTGCGGCCGAGCGCGATGACCGCGCCCTTGCTCGCGGCGTAGGCGGAGACGGTCGGCTCGCCGTGCAGGCCGGCGGTCGACGCGACGAGCACCAGCCGGCCGTGGCCGGCGGCGCGCATGTGGGCCAGCGCCGGCGCGATGACGAGCGCCGTGCCGGTGACGTTGACCTCCATGACCGTGCGGAAGTGCTCGGCCGAGGTCTTGTGCAGCATCTGCGGCATGCTCACCGCGGCGCTCGTCACGCAGATGTCGAGCCGCCCGAAGTGCTCGAGCGCGAGCTGGACGAGCGACGTCCCCGTCTCGGGATCGGCGACGTCGCCGTGGTGGGCCACCGCCCTGCCGCCCGCGGCGAGGATCTCGCTCGTCACGTGGTCGGCGGGCCCCCGGCCCTGCGCGTCGACCTGCCGGTTGCGGTTGTTGACGACGACAGCCGCGCCGAGGTCGGCCAGGTGCCGGGCGAAGGCCCGGCCGAGGCCCTTGCCCCCGCCGGTGACCACGGCCACCTGCCCCTCGAGCGGGCGCTCCGCGGCGCTCATCCCGCGAGCCGCTCGACGAGGACCGCCACCCCGAGGCCGGCGGCGCCGCTCACGGCAGCGACGCCGTAGCGCCCGTCCCGCCGCTCGAGCTCCTCGACGCACGAGCCGACGAGGATCGCCCCGGTCGCCCCGAAGGCGTGACCCATCGCCATCGTCCCGCCGTTGGGGTTCATCCGCTCCGGTCCGACACCCAGGTCGCGCCGGAAGCGCAGGCACAGGGCGGCGAAGGCCTCGGCGAACTCGAAGACGTCGATGTCGTCCGGCGTGAGCCCGGCGCGGGCGATGACCTGCTCGACCGCGCTCTGCCCGGCGGTGAGCATGACGACCGGGTTGACCGACGTCGACGCGGCCGCGAGGACGCGGGCGCGAGGGCGCAGCCCGGTCCGGGCCGCAGCGGCCTCGTCGCCGAGGAGCAGCAGGGCCGCGGCGTCGGCCATCTGCGGAGACGTGCCGACCGTGTGCAGGTGGTCGATGTGGTCGACGCCGTCGTAGGCGCCGAGAGCGATCGCGTCCTGCCCGTCCGCCCCGAGCTGGGCGAAGGCGGGCGGCAGCGCGGCCAGGGCGTCGAGGGAGGTGCCTGGTCGCACGAGCTCGTCATGGGCGGCTCCCGGCGAGCCGTCCGCGTGCGGCACCGGCACGAGCGAGCGGGCGAAGGCCCCGTCCTGGGTCGCCCGGGCTGCCTTCGCGTGCGTCTCGACGGCGTACGCGTCGAGCTCCTCGCGGGTGAAGCCGTCGAGGGTGGCGTTGAGGTCGGCCGCGATCCCCATGTGCACCGAGCCGATCTGGCGGATCGTCGCCGGGTCGCTCCACAGCGGCCCGCGGTCGGTGAACATCGGCACGCGCGAGACGCTCTCGACACCGCCCGCGACCGCGAGGCCGAGGTCGCCTCCGCGCACCCGCGCCGCGGTCTGGCCGACGGCGTCGACGCCGGAGGCGCAGAAGCGGTTGAGGGTGACGCCGGGCACGTCGTCGCCCCAGCCGGCGAGGAGGGTCGCCGTCCGGGCGAGGTTCGCGCCCTGCTCGTCGACCTGTCCGGCGCAGCCGATCGCGACGTCGTCGACGAGGGCGGGGTCGAGGCCGGTGCGCTCGACGAGCGCGCGCTGCAGGTGCAGGACGAGATCGACGGGTGTGTGCTCGTGCAGCGAGCCCCGTGGCGAGGCCTTGCCGCGCGGTGTCCTGACGTAGTCGAGCACGAGAGCGTCGCTCATGAGGTCCTCTTCAGCCGATGGAGTTACTCTGGTAGTTGTAGTACGGTGCGACGGAGATGACAAGTCCTGCGGCCGATGTCGGCTGCACGAAGGGAGTGCGATGAGCGCCACGACCATCTGGGTCCTCGGGGGGTATCAGAGCGACTTCTCGCGCAACCTCACCCGCGAGGGGCACGACTTCGCCGACCTCACCAAGGAGGTCGTCGACCACACGCTCGAGGCGGCGAAGGTCGACGGGGGCGACATCGACGTCGTGCACGTCGGCAACGCCTTCGGGCAGCTCTTCGCCCACCAGGGCCAGCTCGGCGCGATGCCGGCGAGCGTGCGCCCCGACCTGTGGGGCCTGCCCTCCTCACGCCACGAGGCGGCATGCGCCTCGGGCAGCATCGCCGTCCTCGCCGCCGTCGCGGACCTGCGCACCGGCGACCACGACGCCGCCCTCGTCATCGGGGTCGAGCTCGAGAAGACCGTGCCCGGCGACACTGCGGCCGGGCACCTCGGCGCCGCGGCCTGGACCGGCCACGAGGGCCAGGACGCCCGCTTCATGTGGCCGCACATGTTCAGCCGGGTCGCCGACGAGTACGACGCGCGCTACGGCATCGACGAGGTGCACCTGCGGGCGATCGCCCAGACGAACTTCGCCAACGCCCGGCTCAACCCGCTCGCGCAGACGCGCGGCTGGGAGGTGCCCGACCTCGTCGAGGGTGCGGGGTCCGACGACGAGACGAACCCCGTCGTCGACGGCCGCATCCGCCGCTTCGACTGCAGCCAGGTCACCGACGGCGGGGCCGGCGTCGTCCTCGTCACCGACCGCTGGCTCGAGCGCCACCCGAGCGCCCGGCCGATCGCCCAGCTCACCGGCTGGGGTCACCGCACCGTCGGCCTGGGACTGCAGGACAAGATCGACCGCGCCGCCGACAGCCCCTACCTCCTCCCGCACCTGCGCGAGACGGTCCACGCCGCCTTCGACCGCGCCCGCATCGGGCTCGACGACCTCGACGGCCTGGAGACCCACGACTGCTTCACCCCCAGCGAGTACGTCGCCATCGACCACATCGGGCTCACCGGTCCGGGCGAGTCGTGGAAGGCGATCGAGAACGGCGAGATCGAGATCGGCGGGCGCCTGCCGATCAACCCCTCGGGCGGTCTCATCGGCGGCGGTCACCCGGTCGGCGCGAGCGGCGTGCGGATGCTGCTCGACGCGGGCAAGCAGGTCTCCGGCACCGCCGGCGCCTACCAGGTCGAGGGCGCGCGCACCTTCGCCACGCTGAACTTCGGCGGCAGCACCGCCACCACCGTCAGCCTCGTCGTCGCCACCACCGAGCGCTGAGCACACCAGAGCAGGAAGAAGGGACCCCCATGGACGTCGACGTCGTCGGCCGCATCCTGTCGACCCTCCCCGAGGACGACGACCACCCCTACCGGACCGGCCCGTGGCGGCCGCAGACCTCCGAGTGGGTGGCCGACGACCTCGAGGTCGTCGAGGGCGAGATCCCCGCCGACCTCGACGGCGTCTACCTGCGCAACACCGAGAACCCCGTCCACCCGTCGATGAAAAACTACCACCCCTTCGACGGCGACGGCATGATCCACGTCGTCGGCTTCCGCGACGGCAAGGCCTTCTACCGCAACCGCTTCATCCGCACCGACGGCTTCGTCGCCGAGCAGGAGGCCGGTCAGGCCCTGTGGGCCGGTCTCGCCGAGCCCCCGCGGATCGCCCTGCGCGAGGACGGCTGGGGCGCGCGGACCCGGATGAAGGACGCGTCGAGCACCGACGTCGTCGTCCACCGCGGTACGGCCCTCACGAGCTTCTACCAGTGCGGCGACCTCTACCGGGTCGACCCCTTCTCCGCGCAGACCCGCGGCAAGGAGGACTTCAACGGTGACTTCCCCGTCCAGTGGGGCGTCTCCGCGCACCCGAAGATCGACGACCGCACCGGCGAGATGCTCTTCTTCAACTACAGCAAGGACGCGCCGTACATGCACTACGGCGTCGTCGACGAGAAGAACGACCTCGCCCACTACGTCGACATCCCGCTGCCGGGCCCGCGCCTGCCGCACGACATGGCCTTCACCGAGAACTACGCGATCCTCAACGACTTCCCGCTCTTCTGGGACCCCGAGGCGCTGAAGAAGGACGCGCACATCGCGAGGTGGCACCGCGACATGCCCTCGCGCTTCGCCGTCATCCCGCGCCGCGGCCAGACCTCGGACATCCGGTGGTTCGAGGCCGAGTCCACCTACGTCCTGCACTTCGTCAACGCCTACGAGGAGGGCGACGAGATCGTCCTCGACGGCTTCTTCCAGGGCGACCCCGAGCCGGCCGACAACGGCATGGGCGACAAGTGGCAGCGCGCCTTCCGCTTCCTCGCCCTCGACCGCATGCAGTCGCGCCTGCACCGGTGGCGGCTCAACCTCGTCACCGGGGCGGTGCGCGAGGAGCACCTGAGCGACAGCATCACCGAGTTCGGGATGATGAACGGCAGCTACACGGGCGGGGCCTACCGGTACGCGTACGCGGCCACCGGCAAGCCCTCCTGGTTCCTCTTCGACGGCCTCGTCAAGCACGACCTGCACACCGGGGGCGAGGAGCGGATCTCCTTCGGCGACGGCGTCTACGGCAGCGAGACCGCCATGGCCCCGCGCGTCGGCGCGACCGCCGAGGACGACGGCTACCTCATCACCCTGCTCACCGACATGAACGCCGACGCCTCCTACGCGCTCGTCCTCGACGCCGCGCGCGTGGGAGACGGCCCGGTCTGCAAGCTCAAGCTCCCCGAGCGCATCTCCTCGGGCACCCACTCGACGTGGGCCGCGGGCTCGGAGCTGCGCCGCTGGCACACGGCCGACACCGCCGCGGACGCGGTGCACCTGTGAGCGCCCCGGTCGCGGAGAGGCCGTAGCGGCAGATGACGAAGACCCAGGAGCCGGCGGTCCTGCCGGACCAGCCGACGCGCCTCGAGACCGACGGCCCGAACGCCGTCGGGCGGATGCTCGGCCTGCTCGGCGACGAGTGGACCCTCCTCATCGTCCAGCAGTCGCTGCGCGGGATCCGGCGCTACGGCCAGCTCATGGACGCGCTGCCGATCTCGAACTCGACCCTCACCTCGCGCCTGGCGATGCTCACGCGCGAGGGGATGCTCGAGCGGCACGTCTACCAGGACAAGCCGGTCCGGGCGGAGTACCGGCCGACGCCGCGGACCCGGTCGTTGTGGCCCGTGCTCCTCGCGATCTGGGAGTGGGAGCGGCACTGGGTGCCCGACCACGCCGAGCGCCTGCCGAGCATGCACCACGACACGTGCGACGCGGACTTCGCGCCGGTGCTCGGCTGCCGCTCCTGCGGCCGGCCGGTCGCGGCCCGCGAGATCGAGGCCGAGTGGGGCCCGAGCGGCAGCTGGCCGCGATCGGTGCCCGAGGCCGCCACCCGTCGGCGCTCGGACGCCGAGGCCGTCGGCGGCCAGTCGGGTCTCTTCCCCGACACGATGACGATCTTCGGCAACCGCTGGTCCTCCGCGCTCCTCGGTGCCGCCTTCCGCGGGCTGTCGCGCTTCCACGAGTTCGAGAGCGCCCTCGGCGCCCCGCCGACCCTCGTCGCCGAGCGGCTCAAGGCCTTCGTCGCCATCGGCGTCCTCGAGCCGGTCGAGAGCCTCGGCCGCGCCGACTGGGTGCAGTACCGGCTCACCGAGAAGGGCCGCGCCTTCTTCCCCGTGGTCGCCACGAGCCTGCACTGGGCCGAGCAGTGGTTCCACGCCCCCGAGGGCCCGGCGCTGCTCCAGACCCACCGCACGTGCGGGCAGGACTACGTCCCCTTCTTCGCGTGCGACCGCTGCGGCGAGCCGCTCGCCGCGGCCGACATCTCGATCGTCCCCGCCGGCACCGCAGCCACCACGCCCGACGAGGAGAGCCGATGACCGAGCGTCCCTACCGCGTCGTGCAGTGGGCCACCGGCGCGATGGGCAAGGCCGCCCTGCGCACGATGCTCGACCACCCGAGCACCGAGGTGGTCGGCGCCTACGTCTACGGCTCCTCGAAGGTTGGCCGCGACCTGGGCGACATCGCGGGTCGCCCGGCCACGGGCGTCCTGGCCACGGACGACGTCGAGGAGATCCTCGCCCTTCGCCCCGACGTCGTCGTGCACGCCGCCCGGATCGGCGCCTACGGCAGCCACGACGACGACGTCGTGCGCCTCCTCGAGTCCGGCGCGAACGTCCTGAGCATCAACGGCTACACCGACCCGCACGCCCATCCCGGCCACCGGCTCGAGCGCCTCCAGCGCGCGGGCGAGGCCGGGGGAGCGAGCGTCATGGGCGTCGGGCTCAACCCGGGCTTCGTCGCCGAGCAGGTCGCCGTCATGGCGACCGCCGTGTGCGCCTCGCTCGAGCACGTCGAGGTCGTCGAGTCCGCCAACGCCCGCGAGCTGCGCGACCCCCGCTACCTCTTCGACACCCTCGGCTTCGGCGCCGAGATCGACGCCGTCGACCCGAACGACCCCTCGTGGGGCCCCGCCGGGGCGCTCAACGGGATGTACGAGGAGGTCCTCGCCGCGATGGCGCACCACCTCGGCCTCGAGCTCGAGCGGGTCGAGACCGACCACGCCTGCCACCCCGCGCTCACCGACCTCGACCTCCACGCCGGCACCGTGCGGGCCGGCACCGTCGGTCACACGAGGTGGCGGTGGCACGGGGTCGTCGACGGCCGCCGCCGGCTGACGATGTCGATCCACTGGTTCGTCGAGACGGCGCACCTCGAGGACGCCGAGCCCCCGCTGTGGCGTGTGCACGTCACCGGCCACCCGGGGCTGCGGATGTCGATCGACCTCGAGAAGCACCCCGACGACCGCAGCCGGATGGGTGCTGAGCAGTACGCCGTCGCGGGGCAGGTCATCAACGCCATCCCGCACGTCGTCGCCGCGGCGCCCGGCGTCACCGTCCGTCCCGCCCTCACCCCGGCGCGCGGCGCCGGCGCGATCGACCTGTCCGCCCGCTAGACCACCCGAAGGACTCGCCATGGCAGCACGCACCGTCGCGGACCTGCTCCGCCGCAGCAGCACGGCCCACCCCGACCGTCCCGCGATCGTCGGCGAAGGGCGACCGGTCACCTACGGCGAGCTCGCGGAGCGCACCGACCGCCTGGCCTCGGGCCTCGTCGCCCACGGCCTGGGCAGCGGCGACCGGGTCGCTTACCTCGCCCGCAACGCGACCGAGTTCTGGGAGCTCTTCTTCGGGGCCACGAAGGCCGGCGCCGCGATCGTCCCGATGAACTTCCGCCTCGCCGGCGAGGAGATCGCCGGGATCCTCGCCGACTCCGAGCCGGCGGCCCTCCTCGTCGAGGCGCACCTGTGCGAGCTCGTGCCGGACGACTACGCCGGTCACCGGCTCGTCTTCGCCCAGGGTGACGCCGAGCTCGTCGTGCCCCCGGGCTGGACGGCCTACGAGGAGTGGCTCGCCGAGCAGCCCGCGCAGGACCCGTGCCGCGACGCACGCGGCGACGACCTGCTCTCGCTCATGTACTCCAGCGGCACGACGGGACGGCCGAAGGGGGTGACGACGACGGTCGACGGGATGCTCTGGGCGGTCGGCGCCTTCAGCGCGCAGTTCGACGTCTCGCAGGACAGCGTCTCGCTCGTGCCGACGCCGTACTACCACATCGCCGCCGGCGGCTGGTCGCTCATCGCGCTCGCCGCGGGCGGGCGGATCATCCAGCTCACCGAGGTCACCCCGCAGAACATGCTCGGCCTCATGGTCGGCCACCGCGCCACCCACGTCATCATGGTCCCGACCGTCATGCAGCTCTTCATCACCAGCCCCGAGGCGTCGCAGGCCGACTACTCCAGCGTCGAGCACCTCGTCTACGGAGGCTCGCCGATCTCGGAGACGGTGATGATCGGCGCGCAGGAGACCTTCGGCGCCCAGCTCTCGCAGAGCTACGGGCTCACGGAGACGATCGGCGTCACGACGATCCTGCGGCCCGACGACCACCGCGTGGGACCCGAGAGCAAGCTGCGCTCGGCGGGTCGGGCCGTCCCGGGCCTCGAGGTCGCGGTCGTCGACCCGGCGACCGGCGAGGACTGCCCCGTCGGCGAGGTCGGCGAGGTCGTCACCCGCGGCCCCGGCGTCACGAGGTCGTACTGGCGCAACCCGACCGCCACCGCTGACGCCTTCTGGCCCGGCGGCTGGTTCCGCACCGGTGACGCGGGCTACCTCGACGACGAGGGCTACCTCTTCCTCAAGGACCGGATCAAGGACCTGCTGATGTCCGGCGGCGAGAACATCTACCCGGCCGAGGTCGAGAACGCGATCATGGCGCACCCCGACGTGCAGGAGGTCGCCGTCATCGGCGTCCCCAGCGAGCGGTGGGGCGAGACCCCCGTCGCCGTCGTCGTCGCCAAGCCGGGCACCTCCATCGACGAGGCCGGTCTCATCGGCTTCACGCGCGAGCGGCTCGCGCACTACAAGTGCCCGACCGCCGTGAGCGTCGTCGACGCCCTTCCCCGCAACCCCTCCGGGAAGGTGCTCAAGCGCGAGCTGCGCAAGCCCTACTGGGCCGGACACGACAGGAGCATCGGATGACCACGCAGGACCAGGGCTGGGCCACGATCCGTCAGGTGGTGATCGGGGCGGAGGACCTCGAGAGCACCTCGACCCAGCTGCGTGAGGCCCTCGGGCTCCCCGCCGGCTTCGCCGACCCGCTGCTCGAGGACATCGGGCTGGCCGACGAGACGCTGCGGGTCGGCCCCGAGGCGCACCTCGAGGTCGTCGCGCCGCTCACCCCGACGGCGTCGATCAACGGCTGGATCACCAAGGGCGGGGGAGGCGGCGGGTACGCGCTGTCGATCCAGGTGCCCGACGCCGGCGTCCTCGTCGCGAACGCCGAGCGACTCGGCGTGCGCGTCGTCGCCGACCTCGTCGCCTACGAGCGGCGCATCGTCCAGCTGCACCCGGGCGACATGGGTCTGCTCGTCGAGCTCGACGAGATCCCGCAGCCGGAGCAGTGGTTCTGGGACGACATCGAGACCGCCGAGCCCGAGGCGCCCGTCGTCGACGACGTCCTCGCCGTCGAGGTGCAGTCCGGCGACCCCAAGGCCCAGGCGCGGCTGTGGGCCGGGGTGCTCGGGTGCGAGGTGGTCGAGGGCGAGGTGCCGAGCATCGAGCTGGGCTCGCGCACGGTGCGCTTCGTGCGCGGCGAGCGCCGGATGCTCAGCGCGGTCGACCTGAGGTGCGTCGACGCCGTGACACCGCCCGAGCGCACCCTCGTCGTCAGCGGGGTCGAGCTGCGCCTCGTCTGACCGTGCGCACGACGTGAGCGGGCCCCCCTTCGCCGAGACGAAGGGGGGCCCGCCGTCGCGTCGTCAGGCGAAGCGGGAGCGCAGCTCGGTCTTGAGCAGCTTGCCGCTCGCGTTGAGCGGGAGGGCGTCGACGAAGGCCACGGAGACCGGGCACTTGAAGTGCGCCATGCGCTCGCGGGCCCAGGTGACGAGACCGGTCTCGGTGAGCGCCTCGCCCTCGGCGCCCGCAGCGCGCACGACGACCGCCATCGGCGACTCGCCCCACCGCTGCGACGGCACGCCGATGACGGCGACCTGCGCCACCCCGGGGTGCCCGGTGAGGACGCTCTCGACCTCGGCCGGGTACACGTTCTCCCCGCCTGAGACGATCATGTCCTTGAGCCGGTCGTGCAGGTAGAGGTAGCCGTCGGCATCCATGGACCCGCCGTCGCCGGTGCGCAGCCAGCCGTCGGGCATGACCGCGGCGGCGGTCGCCTCCGGTGCCTCCCAGTAGCCCTTCATGACATGCCCGCCGCCGATGAGGACCTCGCCGCGCTCGCCGAAGGGGAGGTCCTCCAGGGTCACGGGGTCGACGACGCGGACCGGCACGTTCGGCATCGGGCGGCCGACGGAGCGCAGGCGGTGGGCCGTCTCCGGGGTCGGCCGGTGGTCTTCTGGCGACAGCATCGTCACGCCGCCCGTCGACTCGGTGAGCCCGTAGGACTGGAGGAACTTGCACCCGAAGACCTCGGTCGCGTCCCGCAGCACCGGCTCGGGCATCGGCGAGGCGCCGTAGACGAGGTAGCGCAACGTCGACCAGTCGGCCTCGCGCACCTCCGGCACCTGCAGGAGCATCTGGATGACGGTCGGCACCGCCACCGCGTGGGTGACGTCGTGCTCCTGGAGGATACGGAAGAGGTCCATCGGCGAGGTCGGGTTGCGCAGCAGCAGGGCCGCGCCGTTGACGTTGGCGACGATGGCCAGCCCGAAGCCCGAGACGTGGAAGAAGGGCACCGGCGCCAGCGCGACGCAGTCGGTGTCGAGCTCCATGACGTAGTGCATCGCGGCGATCGCCTGGCCGAGGTTGGCCCCGGTGAGCTCGATCCCCTTCGGCCGGCCGGTCGTGCCGGAGGAGTAGAACATCAGCGCGGTGTCCTGCGGGTCCCGCGCGTACCCGGGGTCGTCGCTCGGCGCGTCCCACGTCCACTCGTCGTACCCCGTGGAGCACTCCGTCGCCTCGGGGGTGACGACACGGCGCACGGACGGCTGCGCGGCGGCGACCTGCGCGAGGCGCTCCTGGTCGCGACCGAGCACGACGACCGCCGGGCTGCTGTGCGCCAGCACGTACTCGACCTCTGGGACCGCGAGGCGGAAGTTGAGCGCCGTCGGGATCGCCCCCATCTTCGAGGCGCCGTAGAGCACCGCGAGGAAGGACGGCGCGTTCTCGCCGACGTAGGTGACCCGGTCGCCCGGGCGCACGCCGTCGGCGATGAGGCTCTGCGCGACCCGGCTCGCCATGGCGTCGAGCTCGGCGAAGGTCGTCGTGCGGCCCGGCTCGAGGACGGCGGGCAGGTCCGGGGTGGCGGCAGCGCGCCGCCGCAGGATGTCCTCGACCCGCTCGACCCGCGTGCCGTCGGCGTGGAGGGCGTAGTGGGGGTCGCGGTAGGAGTCCGGTGTCGGCGCCATGTACGGGGCGACGTGCTCGACGCTCATCGTCAGGCCTTCGTGCTCAGCGACTCGACGAAGAGCAGCTTGCCCAGGCCCCGCTCGTAGCGCACGGGGTCGAGCGCGAGACGTGCGCGCGACTCGACGGCCATGCGGTCGGTGTCGGCCGTCCACACCCCGCGCTGCATCGCGTCGAGACCGGCGGCCGCGATGTCGCGAGGGTCCTCCTTGTGACCGTCGACGTGCGCCGCCATCCGGGTGTCGACCGAGCCGACGACGAGGGAGGTCACGGTGATGCCGTCCGGCTCGAGCTCGGCGCGGGCGATGCCCCCCAGGTACAGGGCGGCAGCCTTCGAGGGGGAGTAGCCGCCCATGAAGGCGGTCGGCGCGATGGCCGCGACCGACAGGACGTTGACGATCGACCCGCCGCCGTTGGCGGCGATGACCGGCGCGAAGGCCCGGGTCGCGGCGAGCGGCGCGAAGTAGTTGACCTCCATCTCTCGGCGTGCGGCGTCGGGGTCGGCGCACTTGACGAGACGGTCCTGGGCGTGGAGCCCGGCGTTGTTGACGAGCACCGTGGCGTCGCCGCACCGGGCGGCGGCCGCGGCCACGTGCTCTGGGTCGGTGACCTCGAAGGGGATGACCTCGGCCGCCGTGGCGGCGAGCTCGGGCGTGACGTCCTGGGGGTCCCGCACGCCGGCGTAGACCTTCCGCGCACCGCGCTCCAGGGCCTCGGTGACGAAGGCCAGCCCGATGCCTCTGTTGGCGCCGGTCACGACGACCGTCGCGTCCTCGACGCGGGCTCCTCGCAAGGTGCTCATGCGTGTCCTCTCCACAGCTGTCCGGTCGGTCCGTGCCGCCATCGTGATGGTTGACGTCTCACTCTGGTTACTGTAGTAATCACTATCACACTGATAAATGAAGTGTCACGAGGAAGGCAGTCATGGCACTGAGCGAGAACCCCCCGGCAACGGCGCCGGGGACGATGCCCGACAGGGTGTCCGGGTCTGGTCTGTCGTTGCGCGGGGTCTCGATCCAGTTCGGCGGCATCCGTGCCCTGGACGACGTGAGCTTCGACGTCCAGCCCGGTCAGATCGTCGGACTCATCGGTCCGAACGGCGCCGGCAAGACCACGCTCTTCAACTGCATCACCCGCATCTACGAGCCGACCGACGGTGCCATCACCTGGAAGGGCGAGGACCTCCTCGCCCGCCGGGCGCACCGGCTGGCCCAGGGCGGGATCGCCCGGACCTTCCAGAACCTCGCGCTCTTCGACGCGATGACGGTCTTCGACAACGCGATGGTCGGCGGCACGAGCGTGCGCCGCAGCCGCAGCGAGCTGCGGGAGCGGGCCTGGCACCTCGTCGAGCGGCTCGAGCTCCTCGAGGTCGCCTCCCGACCGGCGCACGGGCTCCCCTTCGGCACCCTCAAGCGGGTCGAGCTGGCCCGGGCCCTCATGTCGGAGCCGGAGCTGCTGCTCCTCGACGAGCCCGCGGGCGGGCTGACCCACAGCGAGGTCAAGGAGCTCGGCGAGCTCGTCGTCGCGCTGCGCGACGAGCTCGGCTTCGCCGCCCTGCTCGTCGAGCACCACATGGGGCTCGTCCTCGGCATCAGCGACCACGTCGTCGCGCTCGACTTCGGCAAGACGATCTTCGAGGGCAGCCCGGCCGAGGTGCGGGACAACCCCGCGGTCGTCGAGGCCTACCTGGGACGGCCCGCCGCATGAGCCTGCTGACAGTCACAGACCTCTACGCCGGCTACGGGCCGAGCGAGGTGCTGCACGGGATCTCGCTCGAGGTCGACGCCGGAGAGGTCGTCGTCATGCTCGGCGCCAACGGCGCGGGCAAGACGACGACGATGCACGCGATCAGCGGGCTCATCGCCCGCCGGGGCACCGTCGAGCTCGACGGCCGGCCGCTCGGGCGACGCCCCGAGCAGGTCGTCGGCAGCGGCATCAGCCTCGTGCCCCAGGGTCGCGGCACCCTCGGCCAGCTCTCGGTCGTCGACAACCTGCGGGTCGGAGCGGCGCTGCGCAAGGACTCCGCCGAGGTCGCGAGCGACATCCGCCGGTGGTGCGAGGTCTTCCCGGTCCTCGGGCGGCGTTCCCACCAGCTCGCGGGCTCGCTGTCGGGCGGGGAGCAGCAGATGCTCGCCGTCGCCCGCGCGCTCATGAGCCGCCCGCGGCTGCTGCTGTGCGACGAGCCGAGCCTCGGGCTGGCGCCCATCGTCGTCCAGGAGCTCTTCGCGACCCTCGCCGAGATCAACCGCACCGACGGCACGGCGCTGCTCGTCGTCGAGCAGAACGCCGAGCTGGCGATGGACCTCGCCGACCGCGTCTACCTGCTCGACGTCGGCACCATCGCGGCGACCGGCACCCCCGAGACCTTCCGAGCCGACGACGCCGTGCGCAGCGTCTACCTCGGGTACTAGGAGCCCCGCATGGAACTCTTCCTCGAACGCCTCATCTCCGGACTGACGAACGGCTCGATCTACGCGCTGCTCGCGCTGGCGCTGGTCGTCGTCTTCCGCGGCACCGGCACCCTGAACTTCGCCCAGGGCGAGCTGGCGCTCTTCACCACCTTCGTCGCCTGGTGGCTCACCACCGAGGGCGTCGGCATCTGGGTCGCCATCGCGGCCTCGCTCGCCCTCGGCTTCGTCATCGGCGCGGCGGTCGAGCGCTTCCTCATCCGGCCGGTCCAGCGGCGCAACGACATGGCCGTCCTCATCGTCGCGCTCGGGCTCTTCACCGGCTTCAACTCCCTCGCCGGCCTGCTGTGGGGCAGCGAGACGAAGGTCATGCCGAGCCCCTTCCCCAACGGTCTCGACGACTACGTCTCCGTCGGCGGGGCGCGGCTGTACTTCGACGCGCTCGGCGTGTGGGGCGCGCTGCTCCTCCTCATGCTCCTCATGACGCTGCTCTTCCGCTTCACCAAGCTCGGGCTGCACATGCGGGCGGTCGCCGACAACGCCACCTCGGCCACCCTCGCGGGCGTGCGGACCAGCCGCATCCTCGCCATCGGGTGGGGCCTGTCCGGGGCGATCGGCGCCCTGGCCGGTGTGCTCGTGACACCGCTGGCACCGCAGCAGCTGAGCCTGACGACGATGTTCACGATCTTCATCGCCGCCTCGGCCGCCGCCCTCTTCGGCGGGCTCGACAGCCTCGGCGGGGCGGTCGTCGGTGGGCTCGTCATCGGCGTCCTCGAGGCGATGCTCACCGGCTACGTCTCCTTCATCGGGGGCTCCCTGCAGCAGACCTCGGCGCTGCTCGTCATCGTCGCGATCCTTTTCGTCAAGCCGAACGGCCTGTTCGGGACCAAGAAGCTGGTGAGGGTATGACCGTCCTGCAGGAGTCCGCACCCACTCGTCAGGCACCCCCTGCGGCCCGACGCGGCATCGTCGTCGTCCACGGCTCGCGGCAGCACTGGCTCATGCGCGCGGTGCTCGTCGTGCTCGCCGTCCTCTTCCTCGTGTGGGCGGCCAACCTCGCGCCCTTCCGGGTCGGGCAGATGACGAACGTCTTCGTCATCGCCATCGCCATCGCCGGTCTCAACCTCGTCACCGGGTACACGGGCCTGCTCTCCATCGGGCACTCGGCCTTCTTCGGTCTCGGGGCCTACACGACGGGCATCCTCGTCACCCGCTACGAGCTCGCGCCGCTGGCCACCGTGCCGGTCGCAATCGTGCTCGGCTTCGCCGTCGGGCTCGCGGTCGGCCTGCCGTCCCTGCGGATCAAGGGTCTCTACCTGGCCCTCGTCACCCTCGCGGTCGGCGTGTCCTTCCCCGAGATCGTGCGCCGCGCCGAGGACCTCACCGGCGGCGCGGCCGGGCTCGTCATCCGCTCGCGCTTCCTCGCGCCGCCGGAGTGGACGGGCCTCGTTCGCGCCGAGCGCGGGCTGTGGATGTTCTGGCTCTCCGCCCTCGTCCTCGTCGTCGTCATGGTGCTCGCACGCTCGATCGTGCGCAGCCGCTTCGGGCTGGCCATGCAGGCCGTGCGCGACAACGAGATCGCGGCGGCGGCCAACGGCGTCGACGTCGCCCGCACGAAGATCCTCGTCTTCGGGGTCTCCGGGGCGATCACCGCGCTCGCCGGCGCGCTCTTCGCGCAGTACGTCGGCGCGCTGTCGCCGGACGGGTCCTTCACCCTGCTCAAGTCCATCGAGCTCATCACCGGCCTCGTCCTCGGCGGGGTCGCGACGACCGCCGGCCCGCTCGTCGGAGCCTTCGCCGTCGTCTTCCTGCCCCAGCTCACCGGGTCCTTCTCCACCGGCCCGCTGTCGGGCGTCGTCTTCGGCGTCGTGCTCATCGCGATCGTCTTCCTCATGCCCGAGGGCATCGTCGGCCGCGCCACGATCTGGCTGCGCCGGGTCCTCACGATCCTGCCCGCCGACCACCCCGACGTGACGAGGAGGTCCTCGCCACCCTCCTGACCTCGCCCGCCCCCTTCGCACCGATCACCTCGAGCAGCCCTGTGTCTGGACATCGACACCCTCTGAAGAAGGAACAACCCATGAAGCGACTCATCCCTGTCGTGTCGGCCATGGCGGTCCCCGTCCTGGCACTGGCTGCCTGCGGCGCCGACACCGAGACATCGGGCTCCGACGGCGGCAGCGCGTCCGGCGTCATCAGCGCCGACGACTGCGCCGACCCCGAGGCCGTGACGGCCGAGATCACCGGCGAGCTCAAGGTCGGCTGGACGGCGGCCACCTCGGGGCCGCTCGCCGACGCGGTCGGCAACGTCATCGAGGGCATGGAGGCCCGGTTCGCGGTCGAGAACGAGGCCGGCGGCATCGGCGGCGTCCAGCTCAAGGTCGTCGTCAAGGACGACGCCTTCAACCCCGAGCGGGCCAAGGCCAACGTCGGCGAGCTCATCCAGAAGGAGAAGGTGCACGTCATCGACACCTTCGGCTCCGGGCAGCTCGACGCGATCGCCGACGACCAGAACGACCAGTGCGTCCCGGTCCTCTTCGCCCAGGCGAGCGTCCCGGCCTACCGGGACATCGAGAACTTCCCGTGGACGACCGAGTACCTGCCGTCGGCCGACGTCGAGATGAAGACGGTCGTCGAGGGCCTGAAGAAGGAGTACCCGGACGGCGCCGAGGTGGCGCTCGCCGCCAACCAGACCGAGTCCGGCAAGGGCTACGCCGACGGCTTCAAGAACGCGATCGAGGGCACGGACTTCACGATCGCCGCCGAGGAGCCGCTCACGGACCCGCGCACGGCGGCCTCGGCGCTCAAGGCCACGGACGCGCCGATCCTCGTCGACGCCGGCGTGACGACCGACTGCCTCTCGCTGACCCAGGCGGTCGGGCGTGTCGGCTGGAAGCCCAAGACCTTCATCCAGCCCTCGAACTGCGCCGACGGCGCGACGCTCTACGCACCCGCCGGTGACGCCGCCGACGGCCAGCAGATCCTGCGCTGGCTCAAGGACCCGGCGAGCGACGAGTTCGCCGCCGACGACGCCGTCACCGAGTACCGCGAGCAGGCGGAGGCCAACGGCGCGGACTCGCCCGACAACAGCTACACCGTCAACGGCTGGGCCATCGCCGACCTGATGATCGACAACTTCAAGCGCGCGGCCGAGTCCGACGAGGGTCTCTCGCGCCTGTCGATCATGCAGGCCGCCCGCACCCAGGACTACCAGCCGCCGATGTTCATCGACGGCATCACGTTCCAGATGTCCCCGACCCAGTCCTACGGGATCCTCGCCTTCAAGCCCTACACCTGGGACGCCAAGGCGAAGTCCTTCGAGCCCGCCGGCGAGGTCATCGACATCTCCGACGAGTACGACAAGTAAGAGGGGGACCCGATGGCGATCGCGCGAGGACTGCACCCGGCCGAGAAGGTCGCGGAGTACCAGGCGAAGGGGTGGTGGTCCGACGAGACCGTCGACCAGCTCTTCGCCCGTCAGGTCGCCGATCGGGGCCCCGAGCCCGCGGTCGTCGACCCGGCCAACCGAGAAGGACTGGTCGGGTCGGCGCCGCGGCGCCTCACCTGGGCCGAGCTGGAGGACGAGGTGGTCGCGCTCGCGGCGCGCCTCGACGAGCTCGGCCTGCAGCGCGGTGACGTCCTCGGCGTCCAGCTGCCGAACACCATCGAGCTCGTCGAGGTCTACCTCGCGGCGTGGTCCATCGGCGTCGTGATGTCGCCGCTGCCGATGCAGTACCGCGAGAACGAGATCGTCGGCATGGCCAACCAGGCGCGCTTCGCCGCGGTCGTCACGTGCGCCCGCTTCGGCGGACGGGCGCCCGCAGCGGAGATCCTCGACCTGCGCGACCAGGTGCCCGGGCTCGGCGCGGTCGTCGCCCTCGGCGACGCCTGCGAGCACGCGGACCTGCCGCCGCAGGCCCTCGCCTGGACCCCCGGTCCGGCGACTGCTGAGCAGCGGGCGCGGGTCGAGGCGCGCCGCGCTGCCGACCCCAACGACGCGAACGACTGCCTCACCGTGTGCTGGACCTCCGGCACCGAGAGCGAGCCGAAGGGGGTGCCCCGCGCCCACCTCGAGTGGCTGGCGATCAGCTGGGCCACCGTCGACGCGCCGCGGGTCGTCGCCGAGGACGTGCTCCTCAACCCCTTCCCGATGGTCAACATGGCCGGGATCAACGGCATGTTCCTGCCGTGGCTGCGCACGGGCTGCCTCCTCGTCCAGCACCACCCCTTCGACCTGCCGACCTTCCTGGCGCAGATCGCGACGGAGCGGGTGACCTACACCGTCGCCCCGCCGGCGCTGCTGTGGATGCTCCTGACGAACGAGGAGCTGCTCGCCCGCGCCGACCTCTCGAGCCTCACCCGGCTCGGCTCGGGCTCGGTGCCCCTCCAGCCGGCGATGGTGCGGGGCTGGCAGGAGCGCTTCGGCATCGGGGTCATCAACTTCTTCGGGTCGAACGAGGGGATCGGCCTGCTCTCGAGCGTCGAGGACTTCCCCGACCCCGACGAGCGGGCGCAGTACTTCCCGCGGTACGGCGCCCCGGGCGTCACGTGGTCCTCGCGCGTCTCGCAGTGGGTGCAGGTCCGGCTCGTCGACGCGGCGGGCGAGGAGATCACCGAGCCCGGCGTCCCCGGTGAGCTGCGGATCGGCGGCCCGACGGTCTTCGCCGGGTATCTCGACCCGGAGGGCCGGGCCGACCCCTTCGACGAGCACGGCTACCTGCGCACCGGTGACCTCTTCGAGATCGCGGGCGACCAGGGCCAGTTCCTGCACTACCTCGACCGGGCGAAGGACCTCGTCATCCGCGGTGGGATGAACATCGCGCCCGCCGAGCTCGAGGGCCTCATCGGCGACCACCCGGACGTCGTCGACGTCGCGGTCATCGGCGACCCCGACGAGCTGCTCGGCGAGCGGGTCGCCGCCGTCGTCACCCTGCGCCCCGGTGCGCAGATGACCCTCGACGACCTCGTCACCTATCTCAAGGGCCGCCGCATCGCGTCCTACAAGCTGCCGGAGCGTCTCGTCGTCATGGACGAGCTGCCCCGCAACCCCGTCGGCAAGATCCTCAAGCGCGAGCTGCGGAAGGTGCAGTCATGACCACGAAGACGATGACGGACGACGACAAGATCGCCCTGGCGAAGGAGATGTTCGCCGCCTGGGAGCAGATGGACTGGGCGCGGGTGGTCGACCTCTTCGCCGAGGACGGCGTGCTCCACAGCGTCATGCAGGAGCCGGTCGTCGGCCGGGAGGCGCTCACCGAGCGCATGGCGGTGCTCGGCAGCCGGTGCGAGCGCCTCGAGCTGCGGGTGCGCGCGCTCGGCGTCATCGACGGCCGGGTCTTCGCCGAGCGGGTCGACGACTTCGACTTCGGCGGGCACCACGGCGAGGTGCCGGTCGTCGGGGTCCTCGCGATGGAGGACGGCCGGGTCACGCAGTGGCTCGAGTACTACGACCGCCCGACCCTGCTCGCGGGCATGGGGATGGCGGCCGACTTTGCCCACTGAGCCGACGAAGGTACCCACCTGGGCGTCACCCGTCCTCGCGTCGATGGCGCGCTCCGCAGACCGCGCGGCCTTCCGCACCGCCGACGCGGTGCGCACGCACTCCGAGTCGGTGGCCCGGGTCTCGCGCCTCGCGCACGCGATGGCGGGCTCGGGGATCGGCGATGGGGACAGGGTCGCCCTCGTCGTGGACGCCGGCGCGGACGCCGTCGAGGCCTACCTCGCGGTGGGGCTCACGGGCGCCACCGCGGTGCAGGTCAACGACCGCCTCCAGGTCGCCGAGGTCGGCGAGGTCCTCGACCAGGCGCGACCTCGAGCCGTCGTGTGCACGCCGGAGCAGGCCGACCGCCTGCGTGACGTCGTCACCGGGGGCGGCGCGCAGCTCCTCGGCTGGGGCGGCGGTCACGACCTTGACCTCGAGGAGGCGGCGCGCGTGCCGTCGACCGCCCGGGCGCCGCAGGTCCTCGTCGACCCGTCGAGCGCGGGGGTCGTCGGCTTCACGAGCGGCACGACCGGCCGGCCGAAGGGGGTCGTCCACACCCACCAGGGGCTCGCCCGGATCATCCGGCACATGCCGGCGCACGACGGGCTGCGCTGGGGGAGCCGCTGCGGCTTCACCGGGACCCTCGCCTTCGCCGCCGGCATCTGGGGGGTCGTCCTGCCCCACCTCTACGTCGGCGGGCAGATCTCGTGGATGGCCGGTCTGGCCCCCGACGCGTGGGTCGAGCGGATGGTGCGCGAGCGCACCGGATTCACCTACGTGCCGACCCCGCTCATGGGCGCCTTCGCCGACGAGGTCCGGCGCCGGCCCGAGGTCCTCGAGCACCTCGACGGCGTCCTCCACTCGGGCTCGCTCGCGGCCCGTGAGGCGACGGCCGACCTCGTCGACGCCATCGGCCACCGGTACGTCGAGACGTACGGCATGACCGAGACCGGCGCACCCGTCACCGCGACGGTGCCCGACGACTGGCGCCCCGGGACGGCGGCCGACGACCCCTTCGCCTCTGCCGGTCGTCCCGTGCCGATCGCCGAGGTCTGCGTCCTCGGGCCCGACGGCACCGAGCTCGGGCCGGGCGAGGTGGGCGAGGTCGTCGTGAGCAGCGAGACGCTCTTCGCCGGGTACCTCGACGACCCCGAGCAGACGGCCGAGGCGATGCCCGACGGGCGGCTGCGCACCGGTGATCTCGGCAGCCTCGACGAGGCCGGCTACCTCTACGTCCGGGGCCGGGCGAAGGACATGATCGTCACGGGCGGGATGAACGTCTACCCCGCCGAGGTCGAGCGGGTGCTCGCCCAGGCCGACGGCGTCGTGGACGTCGCGGTGCTCGGGATGCCGGACGAGCGGTGGGGCGAGACCGTCGTCGCCGCGGTCGTCGCGGCGCCAGGGGCCGAGGTCGACCTGCAGGCTCTCGACGTCTTCGTCCGAGCCCGCCTGGCGGGCTACAAGAAGCCCACGCGGGTCGAGGTCGTCGACGCCCTGCCTCGAAACGCGAGCCTCAAGGTGCGCAAGGACGTCCTGCGCCAGCAGCTCGAGGGCGCCCGGTGACCGCCTGGCTGGACCGGCTGCGCGTGCCCGTCGTGGCCGCGCCGATGTTCCTCGTGTCCGGGCCCGAGCTCGTCGTCGCGACGAGCCGGGCCGGCGCGCTCGGCGCCTTCCCCGCCCCGAACTGCCGCACCCTCGACGAGCTGGACCGCTGGATGGGCACGATCGGCGACGCTCTCGACGACCAGCCGTGGGCGCTCAACCTCGTCACCCATCGCACCAACGCCCGGCTGCCCGACGACCTGCGCCTCGTGGCGCAGCACCGGCCGCCCGTCGTCATCACCGCTCTCGGCTCGCCCGCCCCGGTCGTCGATACGGTGCACGCCTACGGCGGCACGGTCGTCGCCGACGTCGTCTCGATGGGCCTGGCGCGCAAGGCCGTCGCGGCCGGGGTCGACGGGCTGGCGTGCGTCTCGGCCGGTGCGGGCGGGCACACGGGCTCGCTGTCCCCCTTCGCCTTCGTCTCGGCGGTGCGCCAATCCTTCGACGGCCTCGTCGTCGTCGGCGGGGGCATCGCCGACGGCGCGGGCGTGGCCGGGGCGGTCGCCGCGGGGGCCGATCTCGTCTCGATGGGCACCCGCTTCCTCGCGACCCGCGAGAGCATGGCCGTGCCCGACTACAAGCAGATGGTCGTCGACCACGGTCTCGACGACCTCGTCGTCAGCGACGGGGTGACCGGCACGCCGGCGTCGTGGCTGCGCCCGAGCCTCGTCGCGCACGGTCTCGACCCGGACCACCTCGTGCACGATGGCGGGCGACGCTACGACGCGACCCAGGCCCCGGCGTCGCGGTGGAAGGACATCTGGGCCGCGGGCCAGGGCATCGGCGCCGTCACCGACGTCGAGCCGGCCGCGCAGGTCGTCGCCCAGCTCGAGCGGGAGTACCGCCAGGCGGTCGCCCGGCTCGCCGCCCGGGTCTGAGCGGCCGCAGCGGCGGCCTGACGTCGATCCGTGCACCTGGCACGCGACATGCCCCGTGCCAGGTGCAGACATCGCCGTCAGGTCTGCCGACGGGGGGGAGAGCCCCCAGGTCCGCTGTCAGCCCGGTCGACGGCCCATTACGGCGAACATCGTCACGGCGACGAAGGCGTCGCCCCGCTGCGCGCTCGCCTCAACCCCGGAGACGAGGCGGGCGGCCTCGTCGGCGGTGATCACCCCGTCGTCCTGCGCGCTCTCGACGGTGCGACCGAGCGGACCGCCGCCGAGGAGCGCCTCCGGCGGCAGCACGAGGGCCGAGGAGCCGATGTCGTCGTCGACCTCAAGCCCTGCGGTGCGCAGCTGCGCACGGAGGTGACGACCGGCGAAGGGGTTCGGCCACTGCGTGCGCCACCCCCACTCCTGCACCCGGCGCATGATCTCGGGCTCGTCGGTGACCGTGACGAAGGTGCCCCAGTCGGAGTCGACGACCACGGCGCGGCCACCCGGCCGCAGGACACGCGCGATCTCGTCGGCCGCCGCCTGCGGGTCCTCCAGGTGCTGGAAGACCCGCTCGCAGCGCACGGCGTCGACGCTGCCGTCGGCGAAGGGGAGGTCGCTCGCCGACGCAAGCGACCACCGCGCGCTCGAGTGCGACGGCGTGCGGTCGGCGGCCACCTCGAGCAGGCGCGGGTTGGTGTCGACACCGGTCGCCCGTCCGCTGTCGCCGACCCGCAGCGCCATCCGGCGCACCTCGCTGCCGGTGCCGCAGCCGACGTCGACCGCGCTCTCGCCGTCGGCGAGCTCGAGCCGGTCGAGGGTCCAGTCGCGCAGCCGCTGGACGGCGGGGGAGAGCTCCTGGAGGTCGAGCACCCGCACGAGGGCGGCGACGTCGTCCTCGCTGAGGTCGCCCGCCCGGGACTCCTTGAAGGCCCCGCGGGTCGTGCGCGGGTAGCCCGCGTCGCTCGTCATGCGTCGACGATCCTCCGCGGGCCCCGGCGTCGTCAACGGACGTGGCCAGCGGGACCAGAGGTCGTCAGTCGCCCCGCAGGGTGCGCAGCACGAGAGGTAGCTCGGAGGGGATCTCGCCGGCCAGGTAGCCCACCCGGCCCAGCCGCATGGCGAGGGTGTCGCCGGCCGCGGCGTGGACCGACTTCGCCCAGACGAGCGCCTGCACGAGGCCGGCGCCTCGGCTGAGCAGCCCGAGCGCGGCACCCGCGCAGACGTCGCCGCTGCCGGAGGTCGCCAGACCGGTGTCGCCGGTCGTCATCCGCCACAGAGAGCCGTCTGCGGAGGCGACCCAGTCACCGCAGCCGACGACGGCGTCGTAGCGCCGGGCCGCCTCGACGGTCGCCTCGGCCACGTCGTCGTCCTCGACCTCGTCGCGGTCGAGGAGGTGGGCGAGCTCGCCGGGGTTGGGGGTCGCGACGAGACGCCCACGAAGGGAGCCCCGGACGTCGTCGTCGAGGTCGGGCAGGACCGTGAGCCCGAAGGCGTCGAGGAGCACGGGGGCGTCCGGGGCGAGGGTCGGCACGACCTCGGCGACGAGCCGGGCCGATCCCTCGGGGTCGTCGAGACCGGGCCCGACGAGCACGGCGTCGGCCCGGCCGGTCTCGCGCTCGAGAGCCGCCCCGGCGCCGGTGCCGGTCACCGCGCCCGACGCGGACTGCGCGAGCGCGGTGACGCCGGACTCCGGCACGGCTACGGCCAGGTGAGGGGCCACCCCTTCGGCCACCCCGAGGTGCAGCTTGCCGGCACCCATCCGCAGCGCCGAGACCCCGGCGAGGAGGACCGCCCCGGGGGTCGAGCAGGAGCCGCCGACGACCACCGCCTGGCCGCGGCCGTACTTCGAGCCGGTGGGCTCGGGCAGCGGCCACCGCCGCAGGACGTCGGGTGTCACGAGTCGGGGGTCGGCGAGGGTCCCGCCGCTGACCTCGTCGGGGATCTGCTCAGGCATCAACGTCCTCGCTCTGCTCGTCGCGGGAGCCGCCGCCGACCTCGTCGGACGCACCGGGCTGGTCGGTGACCTCGACCCCTTCGCGCCGGAGGTGGTCGTCGAGGTTGTAGTCGGTGACCGCCCACCCGGTGGGGGAGGAGGGGTCGCGCACGAGGCGGCAGATGGCGGCGTTGCGAAGGGGGTTCGAGCGCGACCGCTCGAGGACGGCCTCCTCGTCGAGCCCCTCGGCGACGTAGCAGAAGAGCAGCACGACGACGTCGTGCGCCGTCACGAGGGCGACCTCGTGCCCCTCGACCGCGGCGAGCTCGGCGAGCACCGCGCGGACCCGTCCGGCGACGTCCGCCCAGGACTCGCCACCTGGCGGTCGGTAGTAGAACTTGCCGATCCAGGCCCGGCGCTCGGCCTCCTCCGGGTACTTCTTGGTGATCCCGTCGGCGGTGAGCATGTCGGTGATGCCCATGTCGCGGTCGCGCAGCCGCTCGTCGACCCGCAGGTGGAGGTCGACGTCCGCCTCGCGAAGGGCGATCTCGCCGGTCTGGCGTGCCCGGCGGTAGGGGCTGGACCACACGACCCCCGGCTGGTCGGCCTCGGCGAGCTCGCCGAGCCACCGACCGACCGCAGCGGCCTGCTCACGGCCCGTCGCGGAGAGCTCGACGTCGGGGTCGCGGGCCGGGACGTCGATGCGCTCGAGGCCGTCGCGCTGGGCGAGCTCGGCGGCGACGTTGCCCTCGGACTGGCCGTGGCGGACGAGGATGACCTGCTGCAGTGGCATCCGTCCACCCTAGGGACCGGGGCAGGGGCGGGGACTCACCCCGATGAGGGGTACGCGAGGTCAGCGGCGGCGCAGCTCGGCGACGAGCTGACGCTCGCGGCGGCGCAGGGTGGCCCGACGGCGGTGATCTGCGGGATCGGTGGACCGCGGCTGCACCGTGCGCTCGGCCTCCTCAACCTGCCCCAGCTCGAAGAGCAGCTCGCGGACGGTGCGGTCCGCGTCCGGCTTCATCGGGATCTCGATCGTGCTCATGGTCGCTCCTCAGGTCGGGGTGCAGCCACAGTGTCGCTGCTGGCTGCGCGTCGGCTGTCGATAGGAGGTGGGCTGTCTGTGAGCGGTGGCAGCATGGCCGCATGGATGGTGCGAGAGAGCGGCTCGACGCCGAGCAGGCCGAGGCCCGGCGCCGGCTGGCGGCGCTGACCGGCGACTTCGACATGGTCGTCGACGCCTCGCGCGACTCGAACGCCGACGACGAGCACGACCCCGAGGGGGCGACCATCGCCTTCGAGCGGGCGCAGGTCTCCTCGCTCATCCGGCAGACGCAGGAGCACCTCGACGAGATCGACGCAGCCCTGCGTCGTCTCGACGGCGGTGGCTACGGCACGTGCGAGCGGTGCGGCGAGCCGATCGGCGAGGCTCGGCTCGAGGCCAAGCCGACCGCGCGGCTGTGCATCCGGTGCGCCTCGGCCCGCCGCTGACGGGAGCTCGGTCCCCCTTCGCCCTGCGGCCTGGCAGCTCGCCGGGTCAGCGGGAGCGGGCCACCCGCCCCTCGTCCCACACCGGCTCGTCCGACTCGTAGACCCGGCCGTCCGCGCCGAAGACGAGGAAGCGGTCGAAGCGGCGCGCGAACCACCGGTCGTGGGTCACCGCGAGCACCGTCCCCTCGAAGCGGTCGAGCCCCTCCTCGAGCGCCTCGGCCGAGTGCAGGTCGAGGTTGTCGGTGGGCTCGTCGAGCAGGAGCATCGTCGCGCCGCTCAGCTCGAGCAGGAGGATCTGCATCCGCGCCTGCTGCCCGCCGGACAACGACGCGAAGGTCTGCTCGGACGCCCGCGCCAGCCCGTAGCGGTCGAGGGCGCGTGCCGCCTGCTCTCGGCCCATGCCCGCCCGGTGCTCGTCGCCGCGGTGCAGGATCTCCAGCAGCGTGCGACTGAGCAGCTCGGGGTGCTGGTGGGTCTGGGCGAACCACCCCGGCCGCACCCGCGACCCGAGCCGCACGACCCCGCTGTGCGCGACGGGCTCAGGGCGCACGTCACCGACCGGCTGGTGCTCGACGTCGGGATCGGACCCGCCCGAGGCGAGCAGCCGCAGGAAGTGGCTCTTGCCCGAGCCGTTCGACCCGAGCACCGCCACCCGCTCGCCGTACCAGAGCTCGAGGTCGAAGGGCCGCATGAGACCGGTGAGCTCGAGCCCCTCGGCGACGACGGCACGCTTCGCGGTCCGGCCGCCCGTCAGCCGCATCTTCACGTCCTGGACGTACGGCGTCGCCTCGGGCGGGCCCTCGTCCTCGAAGCGGCGCAGCCTCGTGCGCGCCGCCTGGTAGCGCGCAGCCATGTCGGAGTTGTACGCAGCCTTCTGCTTGTACATCTGCACGAGGGCCTTGAGCTTCGCGTGCTCCTCGTCCCATCGCAGCCGCAGCTCCTCGAGCCGCGCCATCCGCTCGGCGCGCGCCTGGTGATAGGTCGCGAAGCGGCCGGCGTGCACCCACGCGACGCTGCCCGCCGCGGTCGGCTCGAGGGTGGCGACCCGCGTCGCGACCTGCCCGAGCAGCTCGCGGTCGTGGGTGACGATGAGCACCGTCTTCGGCGAGGTCTGCAGCTGCTCCTCGAGCCAGCGCTTCGCGGGCACGTCGAGGTAGTTGTCGGGCTCGTCGAGCAGGAGCACCTCGTCGGGCCCGCGCAGGAGCGCCTCGAGGACGAGCCTCTTCTGCTCGCCGCCGGACAGGGTCGACACGTCGCGCCACTGCGCCCGCTCGAAGGGCATCCCGAGCGCCCCCGTCGTGCAGACGTCCCAGAGCACCTCCCACTCGTAGCCCTCGGCGTCGGCCCAGTCGACGAGCGCCTGCGCGTAGGCCATCTGGGCGGGCTCGTCGTCGCGCTCCATCATCGCCAGCTCGGACTCGTCGATCGCCCGCGCGGCCTCACGAACGGCGGGCGGCGCGACGCTGACGAGCAGGTCGCGCACGCTCGTCTGTTCGTCGTCGCCGCGCCCGACGACGCCGACGTGCTGCGCCATGACGCCGAGCCCGCCGGTGCGGGTGATCGCCCCGTCGTGGGCGTCGAGCTCGCCGGAGATGATCCGTAGCAGGGTGGTCTTGCCGGTGCCGTTCGGCCCGACGAGCGCGACCTTCGCCCCTTCGCCCACCCGCAGGCTCACGTCGCCGAGGAGCGGTCTGCCGTCGGGCAGGGAGTACCGGATGCTGCTGACGTCGACGTGGCCCACGGGCAGGAGTCTGGTCGAGCCGGCCGGCGGAGTCACCCGGGTTTCGGGCGACGGTTGAGTCGCCCCCCTTCGGCGTCCCCCGTCGCGACCCCGATCTGACAAAACCCTGCTGGCAGCCCTTCGACGAGCCAGCAGGGTCTCGAAGGGGTCCTGGCACATCAAGACCCAGCCAGCAGGGTTTTGGACCAGGGGGGGCGAAGGGGGAGTCAGCGGCGCGAGAGCTCGGTCTCGGCCCGCTCGACGTCCTGCTGCGAGCGGTCGTCGTCGACGTCGAGGACACCGGTGAGGAGCAGGACGACGACGACGAGGGCGCCGAGCAGGCCGATGCCACGCATCGCCCACGCGAAGGCGCGGGCCGTCGGGGCGTGCTGGTCATGGGCGACGAAGGTCGTCATGGGCCTCCTGCCGAGGTGTCCGGAGAGGTCACCGCAGCGATTCCCTTCCGCGAAGGGCCCCCTGGTGCGAGGCTGCGGCCATGACGACGACGTCCTTGGTGGTCCGTGACGGTCTCGACTTCGGAGAGGGTCCGCGCTGGCGGGGTGGTCTGCTGTGGTTCAGCGACTTCTACCGGCACGCGGTGTACACCTTCGACCCGGAGACGGGTGACGAGACGAAGGTGGTCGACGTGCCCGGGCAGCCCTCCGGGCTGGGCTGGTTGCCCGACGGGCGGATGCTCGTCGTGTCGATGACCGACCACCGGGTGCTGCGTCTCGAGCCCGACGGCAGCCTTGTCGAGCACGCCGACATCTCGCAGCACTGCGGCTTCCACGCCAACGACATGGTCGTCGACGACCAGGGCCGCGCCTACGTGGGCAACTTCGGCTACGACCTGCACGCCGACATGGACGAGCGCGACGTCGAGACGATCCTCGCCGACGAGCAGGCCGGGCTGACGAACCTCGTCCGGGTTGACCCCGACGGCACGGTGAGCGTCGCCGCGCCGGATGTGCGCTTCCCCAACGGCATGGTGCTGCTCGACGGCGGCCGGACCCTCGTCCTCGCCGAGACCCTGCGCCTGCAGCTCACGGCCTTCACCGTCCAGCCCGACGGCTCGCTCACGAACCGCCGCGTCTGGGCCTCGACCGCCCCCCAGATGGTCGCCCCCGACGGCATCGCGGCCGACCCCGACGGCGGGATCTGGGTGGCGGCGGCGCTCGGCGCGGCCGTCGTGCGCTATGCCGAGGGCGGCGAGGTCACCGGCACCGTCCAGACCACGCAGAACGCCTTCGCCTGCGCCGTCGGCGGCCCCGACGGCCGCACCCTCTACGCGATGACCGCTCCCGGCAGCGAGCCCGTGCACGTCGACGGCCGCAGCGTCGGCAAGATCGAGGCGGCGACGCTCTGAGCGAAGGGGGAGAGAGCCCGGCACCCGGCCCGGCGGACCTCGAGGTCCGCCGGGCGGGTCCCTCCGACGCGGGCACCGTCGGGCTGCTCCTCTTCGACTTCAACACCGAGTTTGTCACGCCGACGCCGGCCGCCGCGGTCCTCGCGGCACGCTTCGAGCGGCTGCTCGAGCGCGAGGACGTCGTCGTGCTGCTCGCGCGGGAGGGCGGCGAGGACATCGGCTTCGCCTACCTCACCTACCGGCCGACCCCGTACGGCGACGGCCCGCTCGTCCAGCTCGAGGAGCTCTACGTCCGGCCGGCGCTGCGCGACGAAGGGGTGGGTGCGGCCCTCCTGGGTCGCGCCCTCGACGACGCCGTCGCCGTCGGGGCCGTCGAGCTCGACATCAACGTCGACGCCGTCGACATCGACACCCGCCGCTTCTACGAGCGGTGGGGCTTCTCCTGCGTCGACCCCGGCACCGGCGACCTCATGCTCTGCTACATCCGCGAGCTGTAGAGGGGAAGTGGTCTCGAGGCTCGGGCGCCGAGCGCCAGCGAGCCCCGACAGGGAGCCGGCGGGGTCGAGTGAGCGCAACTCGCCGCTACGTCGCGGGCGTAGCGGCGTTTCGCGCTCACTCGGTCGCGAAGGCGGGAGCGGCGACCAGGTGACCGCGACCAACGACCTCGGTGTTGAGGTGCGACGAAGGAGCTTCGAAGCCACCCTCGGCACCTTGGTCATCGTCCCGGGTGGTCTCGCCCGGCACGATGCCCTCGCACCTCGACCAGCGAAGACGTCAGGCGGTGGTGCCGGGCTCGAGGCGGGCGCCCGGCTCGAGGACGACCCCCTTCGCCACGTGCGACTCACGACCGACGAGCACGACGGCGGAGTCCGAGGGCGGCCAGCGCTTCGGCTGGGCCCCGACCTGCGCGTCCTCGCCGACCCGGCACGAGTCGTCGACGACCGCGGCGAAGACCTGCGCGCCGGACGCGACCCGGACCCGGTGCATGAGCACCGAGTCCTCGACGACCGCCCCCGCCTCGACGACGCAGCCCGGTCCGACGACGCTGCGCCGCACCGTGCCGTGCACGTGCGACCCGGGGCTGATCATCGAGTCCTCGACGACGCTGCCCGCGTGCATCATCGGCGGCGGCATCTCGGGCGACCGGGTGAGGATCGGCCACGAGGGGTCGTCGAAGACGTCGACCCGACCACGCAGCAGCTCGCGGTGCGCGGCGAGGTAGGCGGAGGGGCGGCCGAGGTCGCGCCAGTAGCCCGTGAGCGCGTACGCGTGGGTCTTGCCGCCGTCGACGAGCCGCGGGAGCAGGCGGTCGGGGAAGTCGCCGATCCCCTCCGTGAGCCCTGGGTCGGCCTGCGCCCGTTCGTGCCGGATCGCGTCGAGCGTGCGCAGCAGCACCGGCACGTCGTAGACGAAGACCTCGGCGGCGATCGTCGTGTGCGGCGGGGCGGTGGGCTTGTCGGTCAGCCCCTGCACGACGCCGTCCCGGTCGACGTCGACGACCGTCTTGTGCTTGGCCTGCGCGAGCGGCACCTCGACGGTGACGATCGTGGCCTCGGACCCGCGCTCGAGGTGCTGGGCGACGACGGCCCGCATGTCGAGGCGGTAGACCTGGTCGGCGCTCGTCACGACGACGACCTCGGCACCCGCCTCACGCAGCTGGGCACCCATCTTCAGCAGGTCGTCGGCGTTGCCGGCGCTGAAGCCCTCGGACCCGCTGGCCTGCCCTTCCTCCGGCACGAGCCGCCGGTAGCCGCCGCGGGTGCGGTCGAGGTCCCAGGGCCGCCCACCGGCGAGGTGGCGGTCGAGCGAGGACGCCTCGTACTGCACCGAGACCCACACGTCGGAGATGCCGCTGTTGCCGAAGTTGCTCAGCGCGAAGTCGACGAGCTGGTAGCTGCCGGCGAAGGGGAGCGCGGGCTTGGCGCGCTCGCGCGTGAGGACGTCCATGCGGGAGCCCTGACCACCCGCCTGGACGACCCCGACGATCTTCGGGACGCGGGAGAGGGGGACGACGCTCGACATGCGGCTCAACCTAGTCGCGCGGACCGCCGTCACACGGCGGGTGGCTCCCCCTTCGCCAGCCACGACATCGCCGCGGCGACGAGGGTGCTCACCCCGGTGTCGAGGGTGGGCTGGACGACGGGGGCGAAGGCCGGCGAGTGGTTGACCGGCAGCTCGCCGAGGCGGCCCTCCTCCTGCGCCCGGCGGTAGACCTCGGGGTCGGTGCCCCCGATGCCCCAGTACGTGTAGGGCACCCCGAGCGCGGTGGGGACGTCGCTGAAGTCCTCGCTCGCCGACTGCAACGGCAGCTCGACGACCGCGTCGCCGAAGACCGCCGCGAAGGCCTCGTGGACGCGCTGCGTCGTGCCGGCGTCGTTGTCGGTCAGGGGGTAGCTCTGGTAGCGCTCGACGTCCGCCGGGTGCGGGGTGCCGGCCGCTGCGCAGATGCCCTGGACGACCCGGTCGATCCCGTCGAGGACGACCTGACGGGTGTCGTCGTCGTAGGTGCGGATGTTGATGAGCAGCTCGGCGGTGTCGGGGATGATGTTCGCCGTCGTGCCGGCCCGGATCGACCCGACGGTGAGCACCGCCGGCTCGGTCGGCGCGACGTCGCGCGAGACGACCTGCTGCAGGGCGACGACCGCGGTCGCGGCGACGACGACCGGGTCGACGGCGACGTGGGGCATCGACCCGTGGGCGCCGCGCCCGTGGATCGTCACCCGCAGGCTGTCGGCGGCGCTGAGCACCGGGCCGGACCGGGTGCCGACGTGGCCCGCCGGGGCGACGAGGACGTGCTGCCCGAGCGCGACGTCGGGCGAAGGGATGAGATCGGCCAGCCCGTCGTCGACCATCCGCTGCGCCCCGTCGCCGTGCTCCTCGCCCGGCTGGAAGAGCGCGACGAGCGTGCCCGACCAGTGCTGCGACCCCTCGGCGAGCAGGTGGGCCGCCCCGAGGAGCGCGGTGACGTGCACGTCGTGCCCGCAGGCGTGCATCACCGGCTCGCCGTCGGCAGACGTCGCCGTGCTCGCGTAGTCGAGACCGGTCGACTCGAGCACCGGGAGCGCGTCCATGTCGGCCCGGAGCAGGACGACGGGGCCCTCGCCGTCCGCGAGGACCCCGACGACGCCGGTGCCGCCGACCCCTTCGTGCACCTCGAAGCCGTCGGCCCGCAGCCGCTGCGCGACGAGCCCGGCGGTGCGGTGCTCCTCGTGGGAGAGCTCGGGATGGGCGTGCAGGTCGCGGTAGAGCTCTTCGAGCTCGGTGCGGACGGTGGCGAGGGGCTCGAGGACGCTCTGCACGCTCATGCCCCATGGTGCTCCTCCTCGGGCTCAGTCGGCGTACTGGACCCGGGCGTCGCCGACCGAGCTGCTCACCGTCACCGAGCGGTCTGCGGTGGGGTCGTCGTCGACCTCGACGACGGGGCTGCCGACATCGGCCTGCACGTCGACCCGGTAGCGTTCGCTGCCGCGGGGCAGGACGAGGACCGCCTCGCCGACGTCGGTGCTCACGTCGGCCGAGCGGACGGGAGACGCCGCGACGACCCGCACCGAGCCGACGTCCGCCCGGGCGGTCACCCGCTCAGCGGTCGTGCCGACGACGCGGATCTCCCCGACGTCGGTCTGCACGTCGACGTCGCCGGAGGTGCCGGCGACGCGGATCTCGCCGACGTCGAGGTCGACGCCCACCTGCGTGCCCTCGGGCACGACGAGCACCCACCGCGTCTCGCAGGGGTTGCTGAAGGGCCCGCTGCGGCACTCGCTGCTGGCCACGACCTCGTCGCCGGCCGTGCTCACCGAGACCTCCGGCCGCACGAAGCTCCACCGCGTCGTGCGCACGAGCGAGGGTCGCTCGCCCGGGTCGGCGGCGCGGACCTGCACGGACCCGGTGCCCCCGGCGACGCGCAGGCTCGTCATCCCGACCGGGAGGGCCTGCTCCTGGCGGTCCTCCTTGGTGATCATCGGCCCGACGAGTCCCGACATCACGCCGAGGACGAGCAGGGTGGCGAGGACCCCGGCGACGAGCCGGACGAGCCAGGCGAGAGACCGGGTCGTCGGGCCGCCGCGCGGGCGCTGGGTCGGTGCCCCTTGGCCGGGGGCGCCGGGTGCACCGGAGGTGCCGGGCAGACCGGGCAGGGCCGCCGGGCCGCCCGCACCTGCGGGTCGTGCCGTCGGCAGGGTCGCGGTCGGGGTCGAGCCCGCGGGGGGCGGGGGGACC
This sequence comes from Janibacter melonis, assembly GCF_003721155.3. Taxonomy (NCBI): domain Bacteria; kingdom Bacillati; phylum Actinomycetota; class Actinomycetes; order Micrococcales; family Intrasporangiaceae; genus Janibacter; species Janibacter melonis. The sequence continues at coordinate 2,648,733 of NZ_CP044548.2, forward strand.
GGCTGGGTGCGGTCGTCGGCGGCCATCTCAGCGCTCCTCTCCGTGGTCGAGCCAGCGCAGGACGGCGAGCACGCGGCGGTGGTCGCCCTCGGCCGGCGGCAGGTCGAGCTTGGTGAAGATCGAGGAGACGTGCTTCTCGACGGCCCCGTCGGAGACGAAGAGGGCGGCACCGATCGCGGAGTTCGTCCGGCCCTGTGCCATGAGCCCGAGGACCTCGCGCTCGCGGGGGGTGAGGGCGGCGAGCGGGTCGCGGTTCGCGGCCCGCGAGAGCAGCTGGCCGACGACCTCGGGGTCGAGGACGGTGCCGCCGCCGTGCACCTCGTGCAGCGCGGCGACGAAGTCGCCGGTGTCGGCGACGCGGTCCTTGAGCAGGTACCCGACTCCGCGCGGCCGCGAGGCGACGAGCTCGGTGGCGTACTGCTCCTCGACGTACTGGCTGAGCACCATGACGGCGGTGTCGGGGTGCTGCTCGCGCACGACGAGCGCGGCCTTGATCCCCTCGCTCGTGTACGTCGGCGGCATCCGTACGTCGACGACGACGAGGTCGGGCTCGTGCTCGGCAACCGCGCGCAAGAAGCTCTCGGCGTCGCCGCACGCGGCGGCCACGGTGATGCCGGACGCGCCGAGCAGCCGCACCAGCCCGTCGCGCAGGAGGACCGAGTCCTCGGCGAGGACGACCGTGAGGTCGGTGGGGGTGGGGGTGGTCATGACTGGCTCCTGCCGGGACGAAGGGGGAGGACGGCGTGCAGGGTGGTGGGCCCGCCGGCGGGGGAGGTGACGTAGAGCTGGCCGTCGACCGCAGCCACGCGCTGCTGCAGGCCGGCGAGCCCGGTGCCGCGCGAGGGGTCGGCACCGCCGCGGCCGTCGTCGCTCACGGTGAGCGCGAGCACCTCGCCGTCGGCGGCGGTCGCGCGGCTGACGTCGACCGTGGCCGAGGTGGCCGCGGCGTGCTTGGCGACGTTGGTCAGCGCCTCGGAGACGATGAAGTAGGCGATCGCCTCGAGCGTCGGGTCGACCCGGCCCACCCCGCGGACGGTGACGGAGACGGGCAGCGGGCTGCGGTTGGCGAGCGCGGAGAGCGCGGCGTCGAGCCCGCGGTCGGCGAGGATCGGGGGGACGATGCCACGCGCCACCTGGCGCATCTCGACGATCGCCTCCTTCGCCGAGGCGTGCGCCTCGTCGACGAGCTCGCGGGCCGTGGCGGGGTCGCGCTCGAGGGCGTCGCGGGCCATGCCCAGGCTCATCGCGATCGAGACGAGCCGCTGCTGGGGACCGTCGTGCAGGTCGCGCTCGATCCGGCGGCGCTCGGCCTCGACGGAGTCGACCGTCTCGCGCCGGCTCTCGGTGAGGGTGTCCACCCGGGCGCTCAGCTGCTCGACCTCCCGGCGGCGGTCAGCCCCCAGCAGCCACCGGGCGAGGTTGACGTCGACGGCGGCCAGGGCGCGGGCGGCCAGCGGCAGCAGGAGCAGGACGACGACGCCGATCGCGGTGCCGACCCACGGCCCGCTCCCGTCGCCGATGGGGATGCCCCAGAAGATCCGGACCGTCTCGACGTCGACGCCGAGCCGGATGAGGGGCAGCAGCGCGAGGAGCAGGGCCTGGGCGAGGACGGCGAGCGTCACGGCCCCGATGAAGGTGCCCCACAGCGCGTGGAGCGCCCAGTACGCGGCGGCCCGCCAGTCGGCGGGGTCGAGGACGAGCCGGCGCCACAGCGGCTGGTCGGTGCGCACCGTCGGAGGGTCGATCGTCGCGCCGGTGAGCGCGCCGACGCGGTGGCGCTCGGCCCGACCGAGCCAGCCGCCGAGCAGCAGCGTGCCGACGGCGAGCGGCAGGGTGACGAGGGCACCGGGCAGGCTGACGATGCTCGCGAGGAGCACAGAGGACAGCACGATCGCGACGGCACCGGTGAGCAGGTCGGTGAGGAGCAGGGCGAGCGAGCCCCAGCCGCGCACCCAGGTGCGGGCCAGGCCGGGTGGGTGCGTCGGGGTGGCGACGGCGGTGCTGGTCATGACGACAAACCTAGGAGGACCGGCTCGTCACGTCTGCCCCGCGGGCACCCAGGTCGGGGGTGGGGCTGGCCCCACCCCCGAGGTGGGGTCGGCGGCGGTGAGGACGGGCGCCGGCACCAGTGCGGCGCACGGGTGCCCGGCGAGAGGTTGGAGGCGCACGACCACGCCACGTCTCACCCCTTCGCCACCCCATGGAGCCACCCATGTCCGTGCTCACGCCGCACCGCGACCCTGCACCGCCCACGCCCCCGCCGACCCCGGCGTCGACCCGCCCGGTCGGGTCCCCGCTCGCCCGGTGGTGCGCCCGCCACCGGTGGGTCGTCCTCGCGCTCGCCCTCGTCGCCCTCCTCGGCGGCGGGGCCGCCGCGAGCCGGGACATCGTCACGACCCCGCCCGAGGCCCAGCTCGTCGGCGACTCCCGCGCGGCGGTCGACATCCAGATGGCGTCCGACCTCGGCGGCGCCCCCGTCGAGCACGTCGTCGTCACCGCGCGGGACGGCTCGATGTCGGTGGCCGAGCGGACCGCTCTCGGTCGCGAGCTCATCGCCGCCTACGAAGGGGTCGACGGCGTCGCCTTGGTCGGCGACCCGGTCCCCGGGGCCGACGGCGCGAGCGTCGTGCTGCCCGTCGAGCTCGACGCGGTCTCGAGCTCCGGCGGTGCAGAGGCCGAGGGACCGAGCGCCTCCGACGTCGTCGGCCCGGTCCTCGCCGTGACCGACGACGTGCGCGCGGCCCACCCCGATCTCGAGGTCGGGCAGGTCGGCGAGGGGTCGGCCTCCCTGGCGCTCGACGAGTCGATGGGCGAGGACTTCGCCCGGGCCGAGCTCTTCAGCATCCCGCTGACCCTCGTCATCCTCGCGATCGCCTTCGGCGCGGTCGTCGCCGCAGGCGTGCCGCTCGTGCTCGGTCTGCTGAGCGTCGTCACGGCGATGGGCATCACGGCCGCGCTGAGCCGTGGTGCCGTCGACGTCGACCCGAACGCCCAGAGCCTCGTCCTGCTCATCGGGCTGGCCGTCGGTGTCGACTACGCGCTCTTCGTCCTGCGCCGCGCCCACGAGGAGCGGGCCGCGGGGGCGAGCGTCGAGGACGCCATCGCCGTCGCCGGTGCCACCGCGGGTCGGGCCGTCGTCATCTCCGGCGTCACCGTCGTCGTCGCGATGGCGGGGATGCTCGTCGCGGGCGGGCTCTTCGCCTCGCTCGCGGTCGGCACGATCGTCGTCGTCGCGCTCGCCGTCGTCTTCTCCGCCACCGTGCTGCCGGCCCTGCTCGCCGTCCTCGGCGACCGGGTCGACGCGCTGCGGCTCCCCTTCGCCCGGCGCCGAGAGGCGCGCCGCGCCGCCGGTCGCTCCGTCTGGGGCCGCGTCGCCGGTGTCGCCACCCGCCGCCCGCTCGCGTGGGCGGCGGTCGTCACCGCGCTCCTCGTCGCGCTCGCCGCCCCCGCGCTCGGCATGAAGACCGCGCTCGGCGGGGTCGAGACCCTGCCCCAGGACCTGCCCGTCGTCGCCGCCACGCACCAGCTCGAGCGGGCGATCCCGAGCGACGGCACCGCCGTCCAGGTCGTCGTCAGGGCTCCGGCCGGCAGCGAGGCCGAGGTGGCCCGGGCGCTCGAGGCGTCCTCGGGCGACCTCGCCGCTCTGCCGCACGTCTCCGGGGTGGCGCCCCAGCCGCAGGTGTCCGGCGACGGCACGGTGAGCGTGCTCGACGTCGGTGTCGGCATGAGCGCGTCCGACGAGCGCCTGCCCGGCGTCGTCGCCCAGGTGCGCGACGAGGCCGACGACATCCGCGCGGAGCTCGCGGACGTGCCGGGCGCGCAGGTGCACGTCGGCGGTCAGGCCGCGTCGACCGACCTCACGCAGTGGATGGACTCGCGCCTGCCGTGGGTCGTCGGCTTCGTCCTCGCGCTGACCTTCGTCGTCATGGCGCTGTCCTTCGGGTCGCTGTGGCTGGCTGCCGCGACGATCGGGCTCAACCTGCTCTCCGTGGGCGCCGCGTACGGCGTGATGACCGCGATCTTCTCCGGCACGTGGGCCGAGTCGGTGCTCGACTTCGACTCGACCGGTGCGATCGCGGCCTGGTTGCCGCTGCTGATGTTCGTCGTGCTCTTCGGGCTGTCGATGGACTACCACGTCTTCGTCACCAGCCGGGTGCGCGAGGCGCGGCTGGCCGGGTCGTCGCCGCGCGAGGCCGTGCGTCTCGGGGTGGCCCGCTCCGCCGGGGTCGTCACGAGCGCGGCGGCGGTGATGATCGGCGTCTTCTCGATCTTCGCCACCCTGTCGGTGCTCGACATGAAGCAGCTCGGCGTCGGGCTGGCCGTCGCGATCCTCCTCGACGCGACCGTCGTCCGCGCGCTGCTGCTCCCCGCGGTGCTCGCGCTGCTCGGTGACCGGGCCCACCGCGGCCCGCGGTGGCTGCCGGCCTTCCACCACTGAGGGGCTGACGGTCCCCCTTCGCCCCCACCCCCCCAACCACCCACCACGCCGAACCCCGCTCGTGGTCCGTGAGCCCCGCTCGTCGCCGCCCCGCGAAGAGCGGGCATGACGGACCACGAGCGGGTCTCGGCGGGCGAAGGGGGGAGGGGGGCGAGCCGGCGCGAAGGGGGGACGTCGGCCGGCGAAGGGGGACCGTCGTGGGTGACGATGGGAGCCCGCCCTCACCCACCGCAGGAGCTGTCATGGCCGGTCCCACCTCGTCGCCCGTCGCGATCGTCACCGGTGCCTCCTCGGGCATCGGGGCGGCCACCGCCCGCCGTCTCGCGCGGGCGGGCTTCGTCGTCTACGGCGCCGCCCGCCGGGCGGACCGCCTCGCCGAGCTCGGCGACGGGGTGCGCCCCCTGGTCCTCGACGTCACCGACGACGCGAGCATGGTGGCCGGGGTGGAGCGGGTGCTCGAGGAGCACGGCCGGGTCGACGTGCTCGTCGGCAACGCCGGGTACGGCTCGTACGGGTCGGTCGAGGAGGTGCCGCTCGACGAGGCCCGGCGCCAGCTCGAGACCAACGTCATCGGCCTGGCCCGGATGATCCAGCTCGTGCTGCCGACGATGCGTGAGCAGGGATCTGGCCGGATCATCAACGTCTCGTCGATGGGCGGGCGCTTCGCCGGGCCCTTCGGCGGGTGGTACCACGCGAGCAAGTTCGCGCTCGAGGGTCTCAGCGACTCGCTGCGGGCCGAGGTCGCCCCCTTCGGCATCCGGGTGAGCGTCGTCGAGCCCGGCGCCATCAAGACCGAGTGGGGCGGGATCGCCACCGACTCGGCGGTCGAGGTGTCGGGCGACGGGCCGTACGCGGCGCGGGTGCGGCGGATGGCGAAGGGGCTGTCCAGCGGCATCGAGCGCATCGCGTCGTCGCCGGACGTCGTGGCCAAGGCCATCGAGCACGCCGCCACCGCCGATCGTCCCCGGATCCGCTACGCGATCGGCGCGGGCGCGAAGCCGGCGACCGTCGCCGCGAGGGTCCTGCCGGCCCGGGTGCTCGACGTGCTCGTCGCGCGCGGGATGGGCTGAGCCCGCCGCCCCCCCGCCGCCCGCGGCACGGGCTGAGCCCGCCCGCCGCGCCGAGACCCGCTCGTCGTCCGCGAGGCCCGGTGCCCGCCGGTCGGCGAGGAGCGGGTGTCACGGACCACGAGCGGGTCTCGGCGTCGCAGGCACTGTGAGTGCAGGGGGGAGGGCTGGGGGTAAGAGGAGGGTGGCGGGTTCGGGTGCCGCTCAGACCGTGTCGTCGAGGGGCTCGTCACCCTCGACGTGCATCGCGGCCTCCTCGGCCGGGTCGTCCTGCGAGACGTGCCGCTCGTCGGCCGCGGAGTCGGAGACGAAGTCGTCCTCGGCCGGGATCGACAGCGGGTCGTCGCCGCCGACGCGCGGCTCGCGGTCCAGGCCGCTCTCGTTGTCGGGGGCGCCGTAGGCGGTGCCCTCCTCGGGCACCTCCTGCGCGATCCGCTCGTCGATGGTCTCCTCGCCCTCGGCCCAGCCGGCCATCTCGCGCTCGGTGTTGCGCGGCTGCATGTCGGGGGGCGTGATGGGCAGGTCGTCGGTCTCGTCGGAGCCGATCCGGACGTCCTGCTGAGCCTCGTCGAGGTGCTCGTCGAGCCCGACGATCTCGCGGTCGGTGTTGTCGCTGGTGGGCTGGTCGCTCATGCCTCCACCCTGACACGCGGGGGGTGGGCCGACGGGGGTTCTTGTCCACCCCGGCTGCCCGCGAGCGGCTACCCCGGCAGGAGCGAGATCTTCTGCCAGATCTTCGCGGCGAGGCCCGAGCACAGGGTCTCGACGTCGGAGACGGTGTCGAGGACGACGTCGTCCTCGCTCGCCTCGGCGCACAGGGCGGCGACCTTGCCGGTGAGCGAGAGCAGCTCGGAGCAGTAGTCGAGGTACTGCGCCATCTGGGCGCGGGTCATCGCGTCGCCGACCGAGGCCTCGGTGGGGACGTACGCGGGGTTGAGGTGCTCGGGGTCCTTCGTCAGCTGATGCATGTCGATGACGTGCGCGAGCGAGCGCAGCCGGTGCAGCAGGGCGAGGATCCGGGCGCGCTCGAGCCGCGAGGGCAGTGCGAGGAGGAACCACACGGCGATCGCCGCGAAGACCACGTCGTTGATGCCCGACTCGACGAGCGGCACCCAGCGGCCGGCCTCGCCCTCGTAGGTGCCCATGACCTCGCGCAGCACCGCGGCCACGACGTAGAGCGTGACGCCGACGATGACCAGCCCGAGCGCGAAGGACATCCACCGCGTCATCCGCAGCCGCACCCGCGAGGCCCCGGAGACGTCCTCGACCTCGTCGGCGAGCATCGACAGCTCGCGGGCGACGCGAGGGAGGTTGCGGTCCGGGAAGCGCGTCGTCACGCGCTCCTCGAGGGTGGCGATGGTGGCCTGGACGCGGTCGGCGTCGAGGCGGTCGAGGCGAGGCACGCAGGAAGGGTAGGTCGTGGGTCGCCGCGTGGCAGCCGCGGTGCCATGCTCGACGCGACGCCGAGCGAAGGGGGCAGCCGTGGCCTTCGAGACCCATCCGCTGACCCCCGCACGCTTCGAGGACTTCGCCGACGTCATCAACCCGAACCGCCGTGCCACCCACTGCTGGTGCCTGTCGCACCGGTTGCGCGCGGGCGAGATCGAGGAGCTCGGTGGCGGCAGCCGCGAGGAGGCGATGCGCGCGCTCGCCGCCCGCCGCAGCCGCCCCGGCGTCATCACCTACGACGACGGCGTGCCCGTCGGGTGGTGCCACATCAGCCCGCGCGAGGAGATTCCGCGGCTCGTGCGCTCCGAGCTCATCCGCCCCGTCGACGACGTCCCCGTCTGGTCGATCATCTGCCTCGTCGTGCGCGGAGGGCACCGGCGAAGGGGTGTCACCGCCCACCTCGTCGACGGTGCGGTCGCGTACGCCCGCACCCGCGGGGCGCCGGCGGTCGAGGCGTACCCCGTCGACCCGGAGGGCCGGATGGACACGACGATGGCCTTCGTCGGGACACGGGCGATCTTCGAGCGGGCGGGCTTCGAGCAGGTCGGCGTGACCGACGCCGTCGCCTCGAAGATGCCCCGCATCGTCATGCGGCGCAGCCTGGTCTAGGGGCTCAGGCCGGCGTCGGACCTGGGGGACGACGGGACCCCGCCGCGCTCCTGACTCCCCCCTTCGCCGAGGTACCTGACTCCCCCCCTTCGCCGAGGTACCTGACTCCCCCTTCGCCGAGGTATGGCAGATCGGCCCCGGATCCACGGATCCGGGGCCGATCGCCATACCTCGGCGGGGGTCGTGGGCCACGCGCGGGTCATGGACCCCGCACGCAGTCCTGCTCCCCGCGGGTATCGACCGGCCGCCATGCACGGGACGTGGCGAGGCGACGGGGCGGACTAGCCGGCGGCGGGGACCCGGTCGAGGTGCTTGATGTCGTCGGGCAGGCCGGAGCGGGAGAACTCGCCGTCCCGCTCGCCGCCGGGCAGGAAGTGCGGCTCGATGACGAAGTCGCTGCTCTCGTCCGTCCCGTAGCTCGGCTCGGTGACCTGCGTCCCGATGAGCATGGTCCGCCCGTCGCACTCGACGACCACGGCCATGCTCCGCATCTGCGGTGTGATCGCACCCGGGGCGACCTCGGCGGAGTCCTCGTCGACGGAGCACCGGGTGTGGAAGTCGTCGAGCACCGCCATCTGCGCAGCGCTCGGCGCGGGCTCGAAGAGCTCGGGGTGCTCCGAGACGGTGCCGTCCGCGACGGCCTCGGCGAAGTCGTCCGCCGTGTCGTGCGCGCTGCGGGCACCGCAGGACGCGAGCGTCATCACCCCGAGCACCGTCGCCGCCGCCGCACCTGTCCTGATCCCCCAGCTCGCACGCATGGACCAGATCGTAGGTGGCGTCGGGGGCGGTCATCACCAGCTGTTGACGACGACGGCCACGTCTGCCCCGCAGGTCTGCTCGACCCGGTCGAGCACCGAGGCGTTCGTGGCATCCGTGACGCAGCCCTGGTCGTCGAGGCCGGTGACCGTGAAGGTCTTCAGCGCGTCGTTCATCGACGCCAGGCGCCCGGTCACCAGACGTGCGCCGTCGTCGCTCTCCTGGACGTCGCCCCCGCACGCACCCAGCACCACGAGGCCGATGCTCAGCGGGAGCGCGCGGAGGGTCCGGCCTCGGCGTGCGCGTGCCAGCACTGTCATGGCGTGACGCTAGCGGGGCTCGCGGCCGCGGGGACGGCACCCGGCGAGCCCGTCGTCTGATCGAGACCCGACCGGGTGCGGTTCTACTCTTCGTGGGTGGACGAACTGCCGGTCAGGCATGGCACGGGTCGGCGCGCGGAGACGTGCGCCGAGAAGGGCAGGAAGTAGACCCCGGTCATGCTGCACGCACCCGGCCGCTGCCCGGGCAGCGCGCGGGCGACGACCGTTGCCGTCCCGCCGCACTCGTCCGGTCCCGCGATCGCGGGACCGGCGCGAAGGGGGTGACCCCGGTGGTCGTCGTACCCGCGGGTCACGACCGAGGCGTGGTCTCGAGGCTCCGGCCCTGGCGGGCCTCCGCGCCTCGACCAGCAAGGGCCCGCCGCCTCAGGTCTCGCGACGGACCAGCACGGCGGCCTGGCCGTCCTGCTCGGCGCCCACCGGGCCCCGTCGCATCACCGCGACCTCGACGAGGCCGGCTCGGGCGAGCATCGACAGCACCGCGTCGGGCTCGCGGTGCCACCGGGGCAGGTGGTCGACGGCGAGCCCGCGCTCGCGCATCCGCTCGCCGAGGTCGCGCACCCCCGACCCGGTCTGGAAGCCCACGAGCACGAGCCCGCCGGGCCGGACCACCCGCGCCATCTCGCGCACGGCGCGCGCCGCTTCGGCGTCGTCGAGGTGGATGAGCGAGTACCACGCGAGCACCCCGTCGTACCGACCGTCGTCGCCACCGAGGTCGACGAGCGACTCGGTCTCGAAGCGGATGTCGGGGTGCGCGGCTCTCGCCTGCTCGAGCATCCCCGGCGAGACGTCCACGCCCTCGACGACCGCCCCTCGGTCGGCGAGGTAGCGGCTCATCCGGCCCGTGCCGCACCCGGCGTCGAGCACCCGGGCGCCCGGTCCGAGGAGCTCGACGAGGTGGTCGACCATCGCCAGCTCGGGCGCGCTCTCGGGCTCGGTCGTCGGGTACGCGGCCGCGTACGCCTGCGCCATCGCGTCGTAGGCCGCGCGCACGTCATCGGTGTCGCTCACGACAGCACCGACCCGATCGCGGCGGCGAGCCCGCCGAGGAGGAAGCCGACGATGCCGAAGACGAGCGGGCGGTTGTCCATCGCCGCGTGCCCGGTGGCCTCGTGGGTGATCGCATGGCCCCGGCCTCGTCGCAGCAGGTAGCGGTTGACCGGCAGCGCGGCGAAGAACGCGACCGTCAGGGCGAGCCCCATCGAGACCCAGAAGAGCCAGTCGCCCAGCCCCGCCTCCATCGCGCCCGGCACGAGCCACATGACCGCGTTGTCGACGACCTCCATCGTCGCGATCGAGAGGGTGTCGGCAGCGAGCACGAGGGTGAGCGCCGAGCCCAGGGCGACTCCGGCCCGCACCAGGGGCAGGGCCGACAGCGAGTACCCGAAGACGAAGGCCAGCGCGATCGCGAGAGCCGTGGTGCCGAGCGTGTGCCATCCCAGCGCCGTGCCGATCATCAGACCGGCGATCTCCCCGATGGCGCACCCGGTGAGGCAGTGCAGGGTCGCGCTGACCGCCATGCCGGACATGTCGTGCGCGTCCTCGGGGTGAGCGGTGGTGTCCATGATCGTGACAATATACCCCATAGGGGTATGTGCGCCAGGCATCATGACGCCCATGCGCGCCGTCCTCGTCACCCGCACCGGAACCCGCCCCGAGGTCACCGAGGTGCCCGACCCCGTGTGCCCGTCCGACGGCGTCGTCGTCACCGTGACGGCGACCGGGGTCTGCCGCAGCGACTGGCACGCATGGATGGGTCACGACCCGGTCGAGCTGCCCCACGTGCCCGGTCACGAGCTCGTCGGCACGATCCGCGAGGTCGGCCCCGAGGTCGCCCGCTGGCAGGTGGGGGAGAGGGTCACCGCTCCCTTCGTCTGCGGATGCGGCCGGTGCCAGTGGTGCGCGCAGGGCGACGGCCAGGTCTGCCCCGACCAGACCCAGCCCGGCTTCACCGGGTGGGGCAGCTACGCCGAGCAGGTCGCCCTGCACGCCGCCGACCACAACCTCGTCGCCGTGCCCGAGGGCGTCGGCGACGTCGAGGCCGCGGCACTGGGGTGCCGCTTCGCGACCGCCTACCGCGCCGTCGCCCAGCACGGCGGGGTCGCTCCCGGCGACGAGGTCGCTGTCCACGGCGCCGGCGGTGTGGGCCTGTCCGCGCTGCTCGTCGCGCGCGCCCTGGGCGCCCGCGTCACGGTCGTCGACGTCGCGCCGAGCGCGCTCGAGCTGGCCCGCACCCTCGGGGCCGACGCGGTCGTCGACGGGTCGGGGCGCACCCCCGAGGAGGTCGCGGCCGAGGTCGTCGCGGCGACCGGCGGTGGTGCCCATCTCTCCCTCGACGCCTACGGGTCCGTCCCCACCGCGCGGGCGAGCGTCCTCTCCCTTCGCCGCCGGGGGCGTCACGTCCAGGCCGGTCTGCTCCTCGGCGACCAGGCCGACGCCGCCCTGCCGATGGACCCGGTCGTCGGGTGGGAGCTGTCGGTGCACGGGACCCACGGCCTCGCGGCCGCGGACTACCCCGCGATGCTCGACCTCGTCGCCGACGGGATCGACCTCACCGCGCTCGTCGGGCGGGTCGTCGGCCTCGACGAGGCCCCGGACGCGCTCGTCGCGCTGGGCGCGGGCGCGCCCGCCGGCATCACCGTCGTCCGGCCGTGACCGACGACGGGCTCACCTCGCGCACCGAGACCACCCAGGAGTGCACCGAGTCCTCGCGGTAGCGCGACCGGCGTGAGGTCGTCGACCGGCCGTCGACCGACGCGCTCATCGCGACGAAGCCGTCGGGCGAGACGGAGCTGCCCGGCGACAGCCCGCGGTCGGTGCTCACGACGAGCTCGCCGGTGCGGGTGTCGAGCACCTGGACCTTCGTGCGCAGGCGGTTGCCGGTGAACCACGAGCTCTCCTTCGTCTCGTAGAGGACGAGGGCCCGGCCGCGCGGCTCGTTCGTGGCGATGCGCATGCCCTCGGGCACCTCGACGGTGCCGAGGTCGCGCTCGGTGAGCGCGTCGCGGACGGCGAGGGTGTCGCCCGTGCGGGTCAGCACGAGCCGGTCGTGGCTGACCGACCCGCCGTCGGGCACCTGCTGGTCCTTGCCGACCGGGGGAGCGTCGACCGTGACGAAGGTGGACCCGTCGAGCAGGCGGACCGAGTCGCCGCACTCGACGGTGAGCACCCCGTCCTCGGAGAGACGACCCTGGGTGTCGCCCGGGTTGCCCAGCCGGGCGCCCGGGCAGGTCGTCGTCGCGACCGTGCGCCCGGTGCGCAGCGAGGTGACCTCGACGGTGTCGCCGTCGCGGCGCATCGCGCGCTCGCCCTGGACGACGACCCGGCCGGTCGTCCGGTCGGTGAGCTTCGCGACGGTCGCGCCGGTCGCGAGGTCGAGGACGTCGGTGCGGGTCTGCGAGGGGTGGATGGCGACGTAGCGCTGCTCGGGCTGGGCCATCGAGCGGTAGCCCGCGACGTCGGCCTCGCAGCCCACCTCGGTGTCGTGCGTCCAGGCGACCCGCCCGTCGTCGAGCCCCACCGCCGCGACGACGGTCCGCCCGCCCGGCGCCTCCTCGTCGAGGCGCCCGCCGTCCGTCGACAGGCAGGTCGCGACGACGACGTGCTCGTCCGACAGCGCGACGAAGACGGCGTCCTCGCCGGCGACGAGGCGGCGGTCGCCGAAGGCGACGAGGAGATCTCGGGCGCTCGCCTCGATGCGCGTGCCGTCCTCGCTGATGATCGTGACGTCACCGCCGAGCAGCGAGATGGCCCGCCCGTCGGAGGTGATGGCGTCGGGGCTGTCGAAGGAGGGCATCGACCACTGCCGACCGGTCGGCCCGTGGACCATGAGGACGTCCGCGTCCCCCTTCGGGGAGGTGGAGAACCACCCGCCGGGGCCCATCGTCACGAAGCGGCTCTCGCCGGACCACACGACGCCGACGGCGTCGTCGGGTCCGGTGAGGTCGTCGACCCCGGCGGCCCGCTCGGCCCGGCTCGGGCCGAGGACGCCGGCGCCGAGGAGCACGACGAGCAGGGCGACGACGGCCACCGCGACGCCGACGAGGACCCGGACCGGGCGCGCGCGGCTCATCGGGCCACCCCGACGACCCAGTGCGTCTCGTGGTCCGCGGACTCGACGAGCGCGTAGCCGTCGGGCGTGACGTCGGCGCTGAAGTCCAGGCGCCCCGTCGCGTCGGCGACGAGGTCGCCGGTCTGCAGGTCGACGAGACGCATCGACGAGGCGTGGTCGTCGCCGACCTCGGCGAGCACGAGCAGGCGGCCACCGGGCTGGTACGCGGCGACGACGGCGTCCTCGGACTGCATCGCCACCTCCTGGTCGGGCCGCTCGCCGAGCAGGTCGCGCACGTGCAGCGTCGTGCCCTCGCGGGTCAGCGCCAGCCGGCCGCGGGCGACCTCGCGACCCTCGGAGAGGGGCTCGTTGATCCCGCCCCCGTCGTCGGGGCCCTCGACGAGCTGCTCGCCGTCCCACACCCAGGAGCGCTCCATGCACCCGGCCGAGAGCGCGCCGAGCTCGCTCACCTGCCCGTCGATGCCGATGTCGTCGCCGAGCGAGGCGACCCGGCACTCCTGCTCGTCGAGCGTACGACCGGAGCGAAGGGAGATCGCCCGCACCCGGTCGCCGACGGTGACGAGCGCGTCGTCGCCGCGCACGGCGACGTCGTGGATCTCCAGGCCACGCCACCGCTGGGCGACGTCGCCGTCGGAGAGGTCGACGGCGAGGACCTCGTCCGGGGTCTCGACGAAGGTGTACCGCTGGGCGGGGACATGGCGCGCTTTGTAGGTGGCGACCTCGGGGTCGCAGGAGGCGGCGACCCGGGTGGCCCACGAGACGTCGCCGTCGTCGAGCGCGACGCCGGCGAGCACGGTGACGTCCTGGGCGGCGCCGTCGGACTCGTCGGTGAGGCAGCTGCGCACGACGGCGTGGGTCGCGCTCGCACCGACCAGCTCGAGCCGCTCGCCGGGCCACAGGTCCTCGCCGTAGGCCTGCGCGACGTCGCGCACGTCCGCGCGCTGAGTGCCGTCGGCGGTGCGGATCTCGACGGCGTCGCCGTCGAGCAGGAGCACCGTGCCGTCCTCGGTGAGCAGGTCAGGGGTCGCGCTGAGGCCCGACTCCATCTCGGGCACCTCCCACGACGCGTCGGTGCCCACCTGGCGCACGAGGTCCGGCGCCCCGCGCCGTCCCGACTCGTAGTACCACCCGCCGGGCCCGATCCGCACGAGGGCCTCGCTCGTCAGCGCGACCTGGCCGGTGACCTCGGTCGTGGGGTCGAGGGCGCGCCAGGCCAGGCCCGCGGTCGCCGCGACCGCGACCCCGGCGGCGAGCACGCCGGCGACGACGAAGGGGGTCTTGCTGCGCGGGGTCGTCAGGTCGGCGATCTCGTGCGGGCTCATGGCGACATCGTCTCCCGGCCGCCGCGGCCGTCGGTACCCCACGAAACGACGGCGATTGGGACCGGGGGAATGGATCGGCTATCGTGTTAGTTGAGAGTTAAACCAATGCACGTAGCATCACCGAAGGAGAGCACCACATGAAGATCGGCATCATCGTCGGCTCCGTCCGCGAGGGCCGCGCGGCCCGCACCGTCGCCGAGTGGGTCCAGGCCACCGCCGACCAGCGCGAGGAGGCCACCTTCGAGATCGTCGACCTCGCCGACTTCGACCTGCCGATGCTCACCTCGCCGGTCATCCCCGGCATGGCGAACCGCCAGTACGACGACGAGCGCGTCGTGCGCTTCGGCCAGGCGATCGACCAGTACGACGGCTTCGTCTTCGTCACCCCCGAGTACAACCACTCGATCCCCGGCGCCTTCAAGAACGCCTTCGACTCCCTCGCCCCCGAGTGGATGGGCAAGACGGTCGCCTTCGTCTCCTACGGCGCCGACGGCGGCATCCGCGCGGTCGAGCACTGGCGCTCCGTCGTCGCGAACTTCTCGATGCACGCCGTGCGTCAGCAGGTCGCGCTCAGCCTCTTCACCGAGCTCGGCCAGGACGGCCTGCAGCTCCAGGAGCGTCGCGCCGGTGAGCTCGACGTCCTCGTCGACCAGCTCGTCGCCGCGACCCGCGCGCTCGTCCTGCAGGACCAGCCCGTCGCCTGACCGGCCCCGCCAGACCTCGAGCTACGGCGCGGTACTGGTCGCGATCGCGACCAGTACCGCGCCGTAGCGCGCGGCAGAGCGTGCACCGTGGTGGCACGGCCCGTCGGACGACGAAGGGGACCCCGACCGATCCGGTCGGGGTCCCCCTTCGTCGTCTCGGCTCAGCGCACGAGGGCGGGACGCTTCGGGTCGAAGGTCCAGCCCGGCACGAGGGCCTGCATGGCGATCGCGTCGTCGCGGGCGCCGAGCGCGTGCTCCTCGTACAGGGCGTTGGCCTCGGCGAGTCGCTCGCGGTCGAGCGTCACCCCGAGCCCCGGGGCCGTCGGCACCTCGATCTGCCCGTCGCGGATCTGCAGCGGGTCGGTCGTCAGCCCTTGCCCGTCCTGCCAGATCCAGTGCGTGTCGAGCGCGGTGATCTCGCCCGGGGCGGCCGCGCCGACATGGGTGAACATCGCCAGCGAGACGTCGAAGTGGTTGTTGCTGTGCGAGCCCCACGTCAGCCCGAACTCGTGGCACATCTGCGCGACGCGTACCGAGCCGGCCATCGTCCAGAAGTGCGGGTCCGCGAGGGGGATGTCCACGGCGTTCGTCCGGATGGCGTGCGCCATCTGGCGCCAGTCCGTCGCGATCATGTTCGTCGCCGTCCGCAGACCGGTGGCCCGCTTGAACTCCGCCATGATCTCGCGACCCGAGTAGCCCCCTTCGGCACCGCACGGGTCCTCGGCGTAGGCGAGGACGTCACCGGTGCCACCCAGCAGGCGGATCGCGTCGGCGAGCAGCCACCCGCCGTTGGGGTCGAGCGTGATCCGCGCGTCGGGGAAGCGCTCGTGCAGCGCGGTGACGGCCGCGACCTCCTCCTCGCCGGGCAGCGCGCCGCCCTTGAGCTTGAAGTCGGTGAAGCCGTACCGGGCCTGCGCAGCCTCGGCGAGACGCACGACGGCCTCGGGCGTCATCGCGACCTCGCGGCGCACCCGCTCCCAGTCGTCGGCGCCGTCCGGCTCGCGCAGGTAGGCCCCGCCCACCTCGTCGGGGTCGGCGACGTAGAAGAGGTAGCCGAGCATCGGCACGTGGGTGCGCTGCTGGCCGTCGCCGAGGAGCTCGGCGACGGGCACGCCCTGCTCCTGGCCGGAGAGGTCGAGCAGCGCGGACTCGAGCGCGGTCACCGCGTGGATCGTCGTGCGCAGGTCGAAGGTCTGCAGCCCGCGCCCACCGGAGTCCCGGTCGGCGAAGGCGGCGGCGACGTCGCGCAGCAGCGAGCGGAAGCGGGCGACCGGCTGACCGACGAGCAGCTCGGAGGCGTCGAGGACGGTGCGCCGGATGGCCTCGCCACCGGGCACCTCGCCGACCCCTTCGCGACCCTGCGAGTCGGTGACGATCGCGATGTTGCGGGTGAAGTACGGGCCGTGGCACCCGCTGAGGTTGAGCAGCGCCGAGTCGTGCCCGGCGACGGGCACGACCTCGACGCGGGTGATCGTCGTGCTCACGCCTGCAGCTCCCCGTCGACGCGCCGCAGCAGACCCCACGGGTTGTCGTCGCGCAGCGCCTCGGGCAGCACGTCGGACGGGACGTCCTGGTAGGCCACCGGACGCTGGAAGCGCTCGATCGCCAGCGAGCCGACCGAGGTCGTGCGGCTGTCGGAGGTCGCGGGGAAGGGACCGCCGTGGACCATCGCGTGCCCGACCTCGACCCCGGTGGGCCAGCCGTTGAAGAGGATGCGTCCGACCTTGCGCTCGAGGGTCGGCAGCAGCGCGCGTGCCGCCTCGGCGTCGCCCGCGGCCGCGTGGACCGTCGCGGTGAGCTGGCCCTCGAGGTCGGCGAGCGAAGGGAGGAGGCCCTCGACCGAGTCGTAGCGGATGACGACGCCGGCGGGCCCGAAGACCTCGTCGGCGACGACGGGGGAGTCGGCGGAGGCGGCCTCGGTGAGCTGCGGCGCGGGGGCGTCGGAGCCCTCGCCGGCCGAGCCGGTCGCGAGCACCGTCATGCCGTCGCCGGAGGACTGGCGGGCCGTGCCCTCGGCGTACGCCTGGGCGATGCCGGACGTGAGCATCTGCGTGCCGGAGGCCTGGCCGACCGCCTCGGCGGCGGCGGCCACGAAGGCGTCGCCCGCCTCGCCGCGGGGCAGGAAGAGCAGGCCGGGGTTGGTGCAGAACTGGCCCGCCCCGAGGGTCAGCGAGCCGACGTAGGCCTGCGCCAGCGCGGCGACGTCGCCCTCGAGCGCCCCGGGGAGCACGACGACGGGGTTGATCGAGGACATCTCGGCGTAGACCGGGATCGGCACCTCGCGCTCGGCCGCGGCACGCACGAGGGCGAGACCGCCGCCGCGCGAGCCGGTGAAGCCGACGGCGGTGATCCGCGGGTCGCGGACGAGCTCCTGGCCGAGCTCGATCCCGTCGCCGAGGAGGAAGGAGAAGGTGCCGGCCGGCAGACCGGCGCTCGCGACGGCGCGGGAGACGGCCTTCGCGACGAGGTAGCCGGTGCGCGGGTGGGCGGGGTGACCCTTGACGACGACCGGGCAGCCGGCGGCGAGCGCGGACGCGGTGTCGCCGCCCGCGGTCGAGAAGGCGAGCGGGAAGTTGCTCGCCCCGAAGACGGCGACCGGGCCGAGCGGGATCATCCGCTGGCGGATGTCGGCGCGGGGCAGCGGCGTGCGGTCCGGCTGGGCCGGGTCGACCCTCACGCCGAGGTGGTCACCGCGGCGCACGACGCCGGCGAACATCCGCAGCTGGCCGGTCGTGCGACCGACCTCACCGGTGATGCGGCCCTGGGGCAGGTGCGACTCCGCGACGGCGGCCTCGACGAGGGCGTCGGTGTCGGCCTCGATCTCGGCGGCCACCGCCTCGAGGAAGTCGGCGCGCTGCTGCGGGGTCGTCGCGCGGTACTGCGCGAAGGCGTCCTCGGCGGCCTGGGTGGCGGCGGCGACGTCGGCGGTGGCGCTCTCGGCGCCGGCGACGATCGAGGTGGGCTGGTCGGTCATGTGGTGTCCTCTCAGCGGGCGGTCTCGACGAGGCGGGTGCGCTCGACGAGGGTGGCGAGCTCGGCGCGCTCGTCCGGGCGGAGGTCGGTCAGCGGCGGGCGGACCGGGCCGGCGGGACGGCCGATGGCCTCGAGCCCGGCCTTGACGATCGAGACGGCGTACCCGGGGGTGCGGTCACGGATGTCGAGGTAGGGCAGGACGAACTCGCGCAGCCGACGGTAGACCTCGTCGGTGTCCTGGCGGCGCACGGCGTCGTAGAAGGCCACGGCCCACTCCGGCACGAAGTTGAAGAGGGCGGAGGAGTAGGTGCTCACGCCGAGCTGGAGCAGCGGCAGGGCGAAGGTCTCCGCGGTCGGCAGGCCGCCGATGTACATGAGGCGGTCGCCGACGGTGGCGTAGGTGCGCGTCATCTGCTCGACGTTGCCGATGCCGTCCTTGAAGCCGATGAGGGTCGGGTTGGCCTCGGCGAGACGGGCGACGGTCGGGGCGTGGAGCACGGCGTTGGCGCGCGAGTACACGACGACGCCCAGGCCGGTGGCCTCGCACACGCGGCTCACGTGCTCGTAGAGGCCGTCCTGGCCGGCCTCGGTGAGGTAGGGCGGCATGAGCAGGATGCCGTCGGCGCCGGCGTCGGCGGCCGCGCGGGCCTGGGCGACGGCGTTGACGGTCGCGCCGGTGGCGGGAGCGAGGACCGGGGTGCGCCCGGCGACCTCGGAGACGGCGGCGCGCACGACGGCGTCGGTCTCGGCGAGGCTGAGGCTGAAGCCCTCGCCGGTGCCGCCGGCGGCGAAGAGGCCGGCGACGGGGTGCTCGGCGAGCCAGGCGAGGTGCTGGCGGTACGCGTCGAGGTCGAGCTCGAGGTCGGGGGTGAAGTGCGTGACCGGGAAGGAGAGCAGTCCGCTCTTGAGCTGCTCGGCCAGGTCTGCGGGGCTGTAGGCGGTCACGCTGTCGTCCTTGTCGTCGTACCGGTGGGGGGTTCGTCGATCACGCTAGGAGGGGTGGACGATGCCTGTCCAAGCCCAAAGATGTATCCCGCAATACCCCCCGGGCATCGCTGTCGCGCGACGACGACGCCCGGGGAGCGCGCGGACGTCAGCGCCGCGGTGCGACCTCGGGCTTGACGGCGACGACCGGGCAGCCCGCCTCCAGCAGGAGGCGCTGGGCCGTGCTGCCGAGGAAGAGCTTGCCGACGGGGGACCGGCGGCGCAGGCCGATGACGAGCATCTGGGTGTCGTCCTCGTAGGAGCGGTCGAGCAGCTCGGTCTCGGCCTGCCGGTCGTCACCGACCTCGACGACCTCGGCCTCGGCCCCGGCGGCGGCGAGGGCGTCGTCGGCGTCGGCCCGCTCGGCTGCGGGGACGACGAGGACGAGCTCGCTGCCGTGGGCCCGCCCGTGCGAGACGGCCTCGGCGAGGGCGGCGCGGCCCGCCTCGGTGGCGCGGTAACCGACGACGACCTTCATCGGGTCACCTCCGGCACCGGGGTGAGCACGGACCCGCGCTCGAGGAAGGCGTCGAGGTTGTCGAGCACCATCTGCTCCATCGCGGCCCTCGTCTCGTGGGTACCGCTGCCGAGGTGCGGCAGGAGGACGACGGAGTCGAGGTCGAGCAGGGCCTGCGGCACCTGCGGCTCGTGGGCGAAGACGTCGAGCCCGGCGCCCCGGAGCCGGCCGGCGAGCAGCAGCTCGACGAGCGCCTCCTCGTCGACGACCGACCCCCGCGCGACGTTGACGAGGAACCCGTCGGGGCCGAGCGCCTCGAGCACCTCGTGGTCGACGAGGTGGGTGCTCGACGGTCCGCCGGCCGCGGTGACGACGAGGACGTCGACGCCGGCGGCGAGCTCGCGCGGGGTCGCCGCGTAGGTGTAGCCGACCCCGGGCACCTCGCGCCGGCTGTGGTAGCTGATCGGGCAGCCGAAGGCGGACAGCCGGGTGGCCACGGCCTGGCCGATCCGGCCGAGCCCGAGGATGCCGATGCGACGGCCGCTGAGCCGGTGCATGAGCGGGTAGGGGCCCTGCGCCCAGTCGCCGCGGCGCACGAAGCGGTCGGCGGCGCTCAGCCCGCGGGTGACGTCGAGCGCCAGGCCCACGGCCGTATCGGCGACGCAGTCGGTGAGGACGTCGGGGGTGTTGCTCACCGTGATGCCGCGCTCGACGGCGCGGGCGACGTCGGTCGTGTCGTAGCCGACGCCGAAGTTGATGACGGCGCGCAGGTCGGGGAGGCGCTCCATGAGCGCGGCGTCGACGCCCGTGCGACCGGAGGTCACCGCGGCGGTGACCCCCGCTGCGTGCTCCGCGAGGAAGTCCGCGGACGCCTCCCCCGGCGGCAGCTCGAGGGCGCGGTACCGCGTGCGCAGCGTCTCGGACAACGATGGCTTGAGGGGGCCGACCTGGAGGACCCGGGGAGCTTCTGTCATGCGCTCGACGATAGCGGTGTCGTATATATCTGGACAGAGTTCATGGATGTGAACTCTTGACGGCGGGGTGATCGACCCTTAGCGTTCCACCACCGGAACGTCATCCACATCCGTGAACGACCGGCGCCAGCGATGTCGCCGAGCCAGGAGGCCCCATGGCGCAGCGTCGTCCCTCGTCCCGAGGCCGGGTGCGCCTGACCGCGCTCGCCGCCACGCTCCCGCTGCTCGCCGCCTGCTCGGTCGGCTCGGGCGAGTCCTTCTCCACGGACGCCCTGCGGGTCGTCCTCTCGCAGGAGCCACCGTCGCTCGAGCCGTGCGACTCCTCCCTCACCGGCACCGGTGTCGTCGTCCGCTCGAACATCACCGAGCCGCTCGCGGAGCGCAACCCCTCGACGGGCGAGCTCGAGCCGCTGCTGTCCACGGGGTGGACCTCCTCGGCCAGCGAGCGCACGTGGACCTTCGAGCTGCGCGACGACGTCCGCTTCTCCGACGGGTCGACCTTCGACGCGAAGGACGCGGTCCACTCCATCGACCGGGCCGTCAACGGCGACCTCGCGTGCAACGTCGAGGGCTACGTCTTCGGCGACACCGACCTCGAGGCCGAGGCGGTCGACGCGACGACGCTGCGGGTCACCGCGCCCGAGGCCGACCCGATCCTCCCCCTTCGCCTCTCCTTCGTCGAGATGGTGCCCGAGGAGACCGACGGCGAGGCCAAGGTCCGGCAGTCGATCGGCACCGGGCCCTACCAGGTCGACTCCTGGCGGGCCGGCACGAAGCTCAGCCTCTCCGCGAACCCCGAGTACTGGGGCGACGCCCCCGACTTCGACCGCGTCGAGTACCAATGGCGCGGCGAGGGCAGCGTGCGGGCCGCGATGGTCGAGCGCGGCGAGGCCGACGTGGCGACCAACCTCGGCCCGGAGGACGGCTCCGAGGAGCTGACGACGACCTACCCGAACAACGAGACCGCCGCGCTGCGCATGCAGATGGAGCAGCCCCCGCTCGACGACCGCCGGGTGCGCGAGGCGATCGCCTACGCGGTCCCGCGCCAGGCCCTCGTCGACGAGCTCTACCAGGGCGAAGGGGAGGTGGCCGCCCAGCTCATCCCGCCCGGCGTCGTGGGCCACGACGACGACCTCGAGCCCTGGCCGACCGATCTCACCAAGGCCAAGCAGCTGCTCGCCGAGGCCGAGGCCGACGGCGTCGACCTCAGCCCGCAGATCCGGCTCGTGGGTCGCTCCGGGCAGTTCCCGCTCATCGACGAGACCATCCAGGTCATCCAGCAGCAGCTGAGCGGCCTGGGCCTCGACGTGAAGATCGAGATGACCGACACCCTGGGCACCGTGGCGCTGCAGGAGCGGCCCTTCCCGCAGGACTCCGGGCCGTACCTGCTGATGATCCAGCACGGCAACCAGGCCGGTGACGGCATCTTCACGATGGAGCAGTACTACCTCAGCGAGGGCAACCAGAGCGCCGGTGGGACGACGGAGCTGGACGAGATGATCGAGAGCGCCTCGCAGGACACGGGGGAGGGCCGGCAGACGAAGCTCGAGAAGGTCTTCCAGACCGAGCCGAAGACCTCGACCCAGTTCGCCTTCATCGCCCACCAGCGCGCCACGATGGCGCTCGCGCCGCGGGTGTCCTACGAGCCGAACTCCGCGACGGGCGACGAGATGCGCCTCGCCGAGTTCACCCGAGACCAGTGACGGGCGCCGCCATGACCGCCACCGCCACGACGACCCGGACGAAGGCCCACCCATGCTGAGATTCCTGCGCCGTCGCTCGCTGACGAGCGTCCTGCCCCTCGTCGTCGTCCTGCTCGGCGTCTTCGTGCTCGCCCGGCTCACCGGCGACCCGTCCGCCCTGTACCTGCCGGAGTCGGCGACGCCCGCCCAGCGGGCCGAGTTCGCGGCGGCCAACGGCTTCGACGACCCGATCCACGTGCAGATGCTCGACTACCTCAAGGGCGTCGTGCAGCTCGACCTCGGTCAGTCGCTGCGCACCGGCGAGGACGCCGGGACGATGGCGCTGCGCGCCTTCCCCGCGACCCTGCAGCTGGCCGGGGCGACGATGCTCATCGCGATCGTCCTCGCGATCGTCATCGGCAGCTGGGCGGCCTACCGGCCCAACTCGATCGGCGACCGGATCGCCTCGACCCTGTCGATGATCGCCGCGAGCGTCCCCGACTTCTGGCTGGCGATCATGGGCGTGTGGATCTTCGCCGTCGTGCTCGGCATCCTGCCGACGTCGGGCGTCGACTACGGGATGGCGTCCTGGGTGCTGCCGGTCGCCGTCCTCGTCGTCCGGCCCCTCGGCGTGCTCACCCAGGTGGTGCGCGGCGCGATGGTCTCCGCCCTGTCCGCCCCGTACGTGCGGCTCGCCCGCAGCAAGGGCGCCTCGGACACCCGCGTCGTCACCCACCACGCGCTGCGCAACGCGGCCGCCCCGGCCCTCACCGTCGCCGGCGACCTCACCGTCGGCCTCGTCAACGGCGCCGTCGTCGTCGAGACGATCTTCGGCTGGCCGGGCATCGGCAAGCTGATGATCGACTCGATCGTCGGCCGTGACTTCGCCGCCCTGCAGGCCGCGGTGCTGCTGACCGCGGTCGCCATCTTCGTGCTCAACATCGTCATCGACATCGGTTACGCGCTCCTGGACTCCCGGGTCCGCGAGACGGCCACGGCCTGAGGAGGACCAGATGAGCGCCACCCTCGAGTCCCGCACCGAGACGCCCGTGGAGGGCGAGCCGGCCCGGACGTCCTCGCTGCCCCTGTGGCGGCTGCTGCTGCGCGACCGCGTCGCCACGGCCGCGGCCGTCGTCCTCGCCCTCGTCCTGCTCACCGCGGCGATCGGGCCGATGCTCGTCGGCGACGCCGCCAACCGCATCGACCTCGCGCGCGGACGCCAGGCCCCCTTCTCGCTCGAGTCGGGCTGGCTCGACGTGCTCGGCACCGACCTGCTCGGCCGCAGCCTGCTGGCCCGTCTCGTCGTCGCCGCCCGCACGACGATCCTCGTCGCCGTGCCGGCCGTGCTCGTCGCGGCGGTCATCGGCTCGGCGATCGGCATGTGGGCCGGCTACCACCGCGGCCGCCGCGAGACGATCGCCATGCGCGTCGCCGACGTCATCCTCAGCTTCCCCTCGCTGCTGCTCGCCGTCGTCGTGCTCTACGTCTTCTCGCCGAGCGCCGCGAACATCGTCCTCGTCCTCGCGATCACCCGCATCCCGATCTACCTGCGCACCGCGCGGGCCGAGGCCGCCGAGCTGCAGAGCCGCACCTTCGTCGACGCGGCCCGCACCTTCGGCACCCCGAGCGGGGCGATCATCCGGCGGCACGTCCTGCCGGTCATCCTTCCGACGCTGCTCACCGTCGCGACCCTGGAGTTCTGCTTCGTCATCCTCGCCGAGTCCTCGCTGAGCTTCCTCGGCATCGGCATCCAGCCCCCGGACGTCAGCTGGGGCCTCATGGTCAGCCAGGGCCGCGCCTACCTGCAGACCGCGTGGTGGCTCTCCTTCTTCCCCGGCCTGGCCATCGTCCTCACCACCGTCTCGGCGAGCATCCTCGCCGCCTGGGTCCGGCTGGCGACCGACCCGGCGCAGCGCTGGCGCCTCGCGCTCCCGCGCTCGGCCCGCCGCCGCTCCGTGCCCCAGATCAAGGAGTCCACGACGTGAGCACCGCAGCCACCCAGACCCGTCCGACCCCGTCCGAGGACCGCGAGGTCGCCCTGCGCGTCGAGGGCCTCAGCGTCGACATCAGCACCCCCGGCGGCGTCGTGCGCGCCGTCGACGACGTGAGCTTCGTGGCGCGAAGGGGGCAGACCGTCGCCCTCCTCGGTGAGTCCGGCTGCGGCAAGTCGCTCACCGCGACCGCCGTCGTGGGCCTGCTCGACCCCGTCGCGAGCATCGGCAGCGGGTCGGTGCACGTCGGCGACACCGATCTCGTCACCGCGAGCCGCTCGCGGCGCCGGCAGATGGCCGGCCCCGAGATCGCCATCGTCTTCCAGGACGCGCTCACCGCGCTCAACCCGGTCAACACCGTCGGCAGCCAGCTCGCCGAGCCCTTCCGGCTGCACCGGGGGATGTCGCGCAAGCAGGCGAAGGTCGAGGCGGTCGACCTCATGCGCCGGGTCGGGATCCCCGAGCCCGAGGAGCGCTACCACGCCTACCCGCACCAGTTCTCCGGCGGCATGCGCCAGCGCCTGCTCATCGCGATCGCCGTGGCCCTCTCGCCCGACGTGCTCCTCGCCGACGAGCCGACGACCGCCCTCGACGTCACGGTGCAGGCGCAGATCATGCAGCTGCTCGCCGACCTGCGCACCGAGCACGACATGGGCGTCGTGCTCATCACCCACGACCTCGCGCTCGTCTCCGAGCGCTGCGACCGCGTCGTCGTCATGTACGCCGGGCGGGTCGTCGAGGAGGGCCCGGTCGAGGAGGTCTTCGGCTCGCCGCGCCACCCCTACACGCGGGGGCTGCTCGAGTCCGTGCCGAGCGAGGACCACCGCGGGGCGGACCTGCCCTCGATCGGCGGCTCGCCGCCCGAGCTGCACGCCATCCCCGCGGCCTGCGTCTACCAGGACCGCTGCCCGCTCGTGCAGGACGTCTGCCGCGCGGAGCGCCCCGCGGTCCGCGAGGTCGAGCCGGGCCGGCTCGCCGCGTGCCACTTCGCCGAGGAGGTCGCCCGATGACCGACACCACCGCTGCCCCCACCTCCACCGAGGGTGCCGAGCCGCTGCTCCAGGTCCGTGACCTCACGAAGACCTTCAGCGTGCGCGGTGGCTCCCTCACCGCTCTCGACGGCGTGAGCCTCGACCTCGCCCGCGGCGAGACCCTCGGCCTCGTCGGCGAGTCCGGCTGCGGCAAGTCCACGCTCGCCCGCTCCCTGCTCATGCTCGAGCGCCCCGAGAGCGGCACGGTGCGCTTCGACGGGGTCGACCCCTTCGCCCTGTCCGGCAAGGAGCTCCTCGACTTCCGCCGCCGCGTGCAGATGGTCTTCCAGGACCCCTTCGCCTCGCTCAACGCGCGGATGAGCGCGGGCGACATCATCGCCGAGCCGTGGGCCACCCACTCGGGGATGTATCGCACCCGGCGCGACCGGGCGGCCCGCGTGCGCGAGCTGCTCCACCTCGTCGGGCTGCGCCCGAGCGACGCCTCGAAGTACCCCCAGGAGTTCTCCGGCGGCCAGCGCCAGCGGATCGGCATCGCGCGGGCCCTCGCGCTCGGGCCGTCGGTCATCGTCTGCGACGAGCCGGTCTCCGCCCTCGACCTCTCCGTCCAGGCCCAGGTGCTCAACCTCCTCGAGGAGCTCCAGCGCGAGCTCGGCGTGGCCTACCTCTTCATCTCCCACGACCTGTCCGTCGTGCGCCACGTCGCCGACCGCGTCGTCGTCATGTACCTCGGCCGGGTCGTCGAGTCCGGGGAGGCGCAGCAGGTCTTCGACCAGCCCCAGCACCCCTACACCGCGGCGCTGCTGTCGGCGGCGCCCTCGCTCGACCACAGCCGGCGTCGCGAGCAGATCATCCTGCGCGGCGAGATCCCCTCGCCGATCGACCCGCCGTCGGGCTGCCGCTTCCGCACCCGGTGCTGGCGGGCCACCGACGAGTGCGCGACCGCACGGCCGCCGCTCGTGGAGCAGGTCGACGCGCCCACGCACGTCGCCGAGTGCTTCCACCCGCTCACCGACGGGGCGGCGAGGGTCGACGAGCGGGTCGCCAGCACGACGTGAGCCCCGGCGAGCTCCTCGTCGTCGGGGTCGCCGTCGCCCTGGCGGCGATGCTCCAGGGGTCCATCGGCTTCGGCATGGGCATGATCGCGGCGCCCGTCGTCGCGCTCGTGCAGCCGACCCTGCTGCCCGCGACCCTCGTCCTGCTCGCCGCCGTCGTCACGACCCTCACGCTCGTCACCGACCGGCAGCACGTCGACCTGCGCGGCACCGGGTGGGCGCTCACCGGACGTGTCCCGGGGTCGGTCGCGGGGGCCGCGGTCGTCGCGCTCGCGCCGGACCGCGTGCTCGCCCTGCTCGTCGCCGCCGTGGTCCTCGCGGGCACGGTCATCACCGGTCTGGGCTGGCGGCCCGAGCCGACGAAGGGGGCCCTGCTCACCGCGGGCGCGGCGTCAGGCCTCTTCGGCACCGCGACCTCGATCGGCGGGCCGCCGATGGCGCTCGTGTGGCAGGGCCACCACGGCGCCCGGCTGCGGGGCACGATGAGCGCGTTCTTCCTCGTCGGCTCCGCGGTGTCGGTCGCGACCCTCGCCGTCGCGGGAGCCGTCGACGCCGAGATCATGCGGGCCGTCCTGCTCCTGCTGCCGATGCCCGTGGTCGGCTTCGTCCTCTCGCGCGGGCTCAACCGGGTCCTCGACCCGGTGCGTCAGCGACGGGTGGCGATCGCCGTCTCCGTCGTCGGCGCGGTGCTCCTCATCGGCCAGCAGGTGCTCTGACGACACCGCGCAGCTCGCGGCCGTCGGCGAGGGCGTCGACGTTGTCGGTGATGTCCTGCGCCCGACCGGCGAAGGTCTCCCACGTGTGCCCCGACTGGTGCGGCGTGAGCACGACGTTGTCGAGGCCGGTGAAGTCGAGGTGCGACGGCGGCGGGGCGTCGGGGTCGCGCGGGTTGCGCCACCACACGTCGATGCCGGCGCCGCCGATCCTGCCCTCGCTCAGAGCGTCGTGGAGGGCCTGCTCGTCGACGACCGGGCCGCGGGCGACGTTGACGAGGACGGCGTCGGGGCGCATCGCCGCGAGCGCGGCCGCGTCGATGCTGCCGCGGGTGGCCTCCGTGAGCGGCACGGTGACGACGACGACGTCGCTCGCCCCGAGCAGCTCGTGCAGCGCCTCGGTGGGTCCGCTCCAGTCGAGCTCGACCCCCTCGGGCGGCGGGGCGTCGGGGCTGCGGCGCACCGCGCGCACGCGCATGCCCATCACCTGCGCGAGGCGGGCGACGGACCCGCCGATCTCGCCGAGACCGACGAGACCGAGGGTGCGTCCGGACAGCAGGGTGCCGAAGGGGTAGGTCTGGTCGACGATCGCGTTGTGCCAGCGCCCCTCCCGCATGCGCGCGTCGGAGCCGCGCACCCCGCGCAGCAGCATCATCGACACCATCATCACGTGCTCGGCGATGGAGGGTCCGTGGTGCGAGGTGGTGGCGACGGCGACGTCGGGGCCCAGGGCGTCCATCGCGATCTTGTCCGTGCCGGCCCCGGTGACGTGGAGCAGACGCAGCCGGGGCATCGTCGCGAGCAGCTCGGGCGTGGCCGAGGAGCACACGAGGACCTCGGCCTCGGCGGCGTGCCGCGCGGCATCGGGGCCGCTCGCGAGGTGCCAGGCGTGGGGGCTCGCGCCGTCGCGGGTCAGCACGTCGGCGAAGCGGGTCATGATCGGCTCGGTCACGAGGACCTCGAGCGGGCGCGGGGTGCTCATCGGGGTCACCACGCGAGCGTCCGGGCAGCGGGCAGGACGGTCGCGGTGATGCGCTGCGCGGCCTGCTGCAGCGCCCCGATCACCTCGCGCTCACGGGCCTCGTCGAGACGGGCGAGCGGTACGGAGGCGCTGATCGCGTCCGACGTCGGCTGGAGGTAGCGCAGCGGCACGGCGAAGCAGCGCACGCCGAGGGTGTTCTCCTCGTTGTCGATGGCGTACCCGCGCTGCCGGGTCAGGGCGAGGTCGTCCTCGAGGCCGGGCCGGGTGGTGATGGTGCGCGGGGTGAGCGGCGCGAGCTCGGGGGGCAGGTGCGCCGCGAGGTCGTCGGGCGGCAGGTCGGCGAGGATCGCCTTGCCCAGCGAGGTGCTGAAGGCGGGCAGCCGTCGGCCGACCCGGCTGAAGGGGCGCAGGTACTGGCTGGACTCACGGGTCGCGAGGTAGACGACGTCCTGACCGTCGAGGCGACCGAAGTGCAGGGTCTCGTCGAGCTGCTCGCGCAGGTCCTCGAGGACCGGGGTGATGAGCGGGACGAAGGGGTCGGAGTCGAGATACGTCGTGCCGGCCAGGAGGGCGCGGATGCCGATGCCGTAGAGGGTGCCGGTGCTGTCGGCGCGGACCCAGCCGCGCTGGGTGAGCGTGCGCAGCAGGGCGTGGAGGCTGCTGCGGGGGACGCCGAGGCCCTCGCTCAGCTCGCGCAGCCGCACCGGTCGGTTGTCGCGGGCGGCGAGGAACTCGAGCACCTCGACGGTGCGCGCGGCCGACTTGACCTCGCGGACCTCAGGACGCTCCGCCGGCACCTCGGGCTGCGGCTCGGTCGCGCTCGTCACCAGGTCCTCCTGCTCCCCGCGTCGTCGCGGGCTCGGCTGTCATCGACGGGGCACGCGTCCACATCCGTGGACGTCGTGCTCCCTGGCTGAGACCTTAGCCGGGTTGCTCCACGCGCCGGGCGCGATCCGTCGCCGCGGCGGCGCGCGCCTCGGGCGCCGCCCGCATGACGTCGAGCACCCGGCGCACGACCGGGCTGACCGACGAGCGGTCCCAGATCGCGTGGAGCTCGACCGGCCGCTCGGGGTCGGCGTCGAGACCGGTGCGCCCGCCGCCGTGCGCGAGCTCGGCGAAGACGACCCCGGCGACGCCGAGGGAGCGGGCCGACTTCGGCGCGAGGGTCGTGCCGCGGCCGGCGGAGACGAGGAGCAGGGCGGTGAGCACCTGGTGCACCCGCTGGTCGACGCGCGGGTGGGCGTTGGCGAAGAAGCGCACGAGGAGCTCGTGGAAGTAGCGGGACTGCCGGGGGTCGTAGGCGATGACGGGCTCGCCGTCGAAGTCCTCCGGCGTCAGCGGGCGGTCGAGCCCGGCGAGCGGGTGGCCCGTGGGGAGCACGGCCATGAGCGGCTCGCGCAGGACGACGCGCGAGCTGAGCAGACCGGTGTCGAAGGGGGGTCGCGCGAGCCCGAGGTCGAGCTCGCCGCGGCGGATGCCGTCGGCCTGGGCCCCGGTGACCCGCTCGGAGAGGAGCACCTCCACGTCGGGCAGCTCGGTGCTCAGCCGGCGCAGCAGCGGTCCGAGGATGGAGATGGCAGAGACGGCGGTGAAGCCCAGGCGCAGCACGCCTGCGGCGCCGGCGTCGACCCGGCGGGCGACGTCGCCGGCGCTCTCGACGACGGAGAGCAGACGGTAGGCCTCGTCGAGGAAGGCCAGACCGGCCCCCGTCAGCTCGACGTGCCGGTTGTCGCGCTCGAGCAGGTGGGCGCCGACGGCGCGCTCGAGCTTCTGGATCTGGCGGGAGAGCGGGGGCTGGGTCATCTGCAGCCGCTGCGCCGCGCGCCCGAAGTGCAGCTCCTCGGCGACCGCGACGAAGCAGCGGACCTGGTCGAGGGTGATCACGAGCCCGAGCGTACGCGGGCGGTGGGTCGAAGACGGGGTGTCACCTCGAGGTGACACCCCCTCGTCGAACCGGTGCCACGCGACGGCGGCTCAGTCGTCCTGCCGGCCGCTGCGGGTCGCGGCGAGCGCGCTGCCGACGACGCCGATGATGATGACCGCGACGGCGACGCTGGACCAGCCCTCGCTCGTCCAGTACACGTCCTCGAGGGTGACGAGCAGCGCGATCTCGTCGACGATGAGCGCCACGCCGACACCCAGGGCGGCACCCATGACGGACCGGGTCCGTGCGCTGCGGTCGACGAGCCCGTAGATCGCGACGGCGACGACGATGGCGATGCCCCACAGGTAGTGGTGCAGGTGCACGCCGCCGACGACGACGTCACCCGTGTCCTGGTCGCCGATCTTGATGACCCCGGTGACGAGGCGCGCGAGGGCGAAGGTGAGGGTGAAGCCCACCCACGCCAGCACGAGGCCTCGTCGGGCCGGGTCGACGTGCGCCCACCGGCGGGCTCGGGCACGGGCTGCTGCAGCAGGGATGGGAGGCGTCCAGACGTCGAAGGGGTGGTGAGCCCTCACCCTCGCACTGTCTCCTGCGAGCAGCCCGGTCGCTGTCCAGCGCTGAGAAATTCTCTAGGGGTAGTAAAGCGAAAGTAAAGACGCAGTAAAGAGACGCGAGTACCGTCGTCGCATCGGCGCACCACGGCCGCTGGGGGGATGGGAGCGACGAGGGCGACGAGGGAGGGCCCAGCTCGGCGAGGTCACGCACTCGTCACGCTGTGCTCGACCCTCGCCGCTCCCACCAGCCGACCGCGGCCCGCACCTGAGCGGGACCGCCCGAAAGGGGGCCTGCGTCGACCAGGCCACCGCCGTAGCGTGGAGAGCGGCCCGCCGTGGGTGCTCCTGGCCGACCCGCGGTGGGTCCCCCGTCGTCAGGGGTGGTGGTGGCGGAAGCCGTGGTCGACGCCCCACAGCACCGCCTGGCTGCGCGAGCTGACGCCCATCGTGCGGTACGCGGCGCGGATGCAGGACTTCACCGAGTTCATGCTGAGGTAGCACGCGTGAGCGATCTGCTGGTTGCTCAGACCGACGACGACGAGGCGCACGACGTCGGACTGCCGCCGGGTGAGGCCCTCGGCCCGGCCCGGCCACCCGTCGCCCTCTGCCCACTCCTCGGTGACCTCGTGCTCTGGCCCCATGACGACGAGGTCGCCCGCGTCGACGCGCTCGAGGGCGTCGACGAGCCGGCCGGTGCTCGCCGACTTCGACAGCACCCCGGACAGGTGACGCTCCTGGGCGAGCCGCACGCTCCGGCTCGAGACGTCCCACGTGTAGAGCACCGTGCGGCGCACGAGGGAGTCGTCGACGGCTCCGGGGCGGTCCTTCGCGCTCGCCCCGGGCGCGAAGGCGTCCCACAGGGCGATGTCGACGGGCTGCGCGACGACCAGCCGGTGGTCGGCCTCGACGAGGTCGACCCGGCCGGGGTGGTCGGCAAGCATCGCGGCCACCCCTCTGGCGACCATCTCGCAGTCGTCGAGCAGGGCGACCCTGATGGGGGCTACTCCGTCCGCTGGAGACATCTCTCGACGGTAGCCCGCACGAAGGGGGCCTTGGCGAGGATGCCGCTGCGGCCGGTCGGCCCGTCCTCCCTTCGTGATGCTCTGCGTGGATCACTCCATGCTCACTTGGGCTTGGACGTGCATCGACACCCCCTCCTAGTGTCATCCCTCGTCACGCGGAACCCCTTAGGAGCAACGATGCCCACGAAGACCCCCGCCCTCGCCGCCCTTGCCGGCGCGAGCGTCCTCGCCCTCACCGCCTGCGGCGGTGTCCAGACCTCGACGGGTGGAGGCGGCGGCGACGACGCGTCCTACCCCTCCGGCACCGTCGAGATGTACGTCGGCGCCTCGGCCGGCGGGTCCTCGGACCTCATCAGCCGCGCGGTCTCGAAGGGGCTGTCCGACTCGCTCGGCGGCACCTTCGCCGTCATCAACCGCGAGGGCGCCAACGGCGCGCTCGCCGCGGCCGAGATCAAGGACGCCAAGAACGACGGCTCCGTCATCGGCATCCAGAACGCCTCGCTCTTCGCGATCACCCCGCTCGCCGTGAAGGAGTCCGAGGTGACGAGCATCGACGACGTCGAGGTCGTCGGCGGCGTCAGCCGCGACGACTACGTCCTCGTGACGAGCCCGAAGAGCGGTCTGAAGGACCTCGACGACATCAAGGGCGCGTCGAAGACGCTCACCTACGCGACGACCGGTGTCGGCACCGGCGCGCAGCTCTCCTGCGCCCTCACCTTCGAGACGGCGGGCGCGACCTCCAAGCCCGTCCCCTTCGACGGCGGCGCCCCCGCGCTCACCGCGGTCCTCGGCGGCCAGGTCGACACGGCCTGCCTGCAGATCGGCGAGGCGGTCGAGAACATCGAGTCCGGCAAGCTCACGCCGGTCACGGTCTTCGCCCCCGAGCGGATCGAGTACCTCAAGGACGTGCCCACCGCCAAGGAGCAGGGCCTCGACGTCGAGGTCTTCCAGTACCGCTTCATGACCGTGCCCAAGGGCACCCCCCAGGACGTCAAGGACACCATCGCGAAGGGGATGAAGGACACCTTCGCCACCGATGCGTACAAGAAGTTCAACGAGCAGAACAGCCTCACGCCGATGGAGGTCTCCGGCGAGGAGGTCACCACCCAGCTCGAGGCCGACAAGAAGCGCTACGCGGAGCTCGTCGAGAAGTACGACCTCGACCTGGCCAAGCAGTGATCTGACGCCTCACGGCACCCGCACCACCTGCACCATCACGCACAGCACCCGCACCACCTCGCAGGACCGAAGGAGAAGAGCATGAGCGACGAGCGCGCACCGGGCAGCCCCCGGACGGCACCGGAGGGCGACGTCCTCGCCGAGCTCGAGGCCGAGGTCGCCGAGGAGCTGGCCGAGGAGCGTCCGCCCGCAGGCGGGCCCGGCTACCAGATCGCCGGCGCGCTCGTCGCGCTCGTCATCGGCATCGCCGGTGCGGTGCTCGCCTCGGGCTACGGCCTGGGGTCGCCCCGCGACCCCGGCCCGGGCCTGTGGCCCTTCATCATCTCGGTCGGCATCGCCGCGCTCGGTGTCCTGCTGCTCGTCTTCGGGCGCGGCCTGACCGACACCGAGGTCTTCAGCCGCTCCAGCCTGCTGCCGCTCGTCGGCCTGGCCACCTTCTTCGGCGTGGCGGTCCTGCTGCCGGTCATCGGCTTCGAGATCCCCTCGCTGCTCCTGTGCCTCGTGTGGCTGCGCTGGCTCGGCGGCGAGAGCTGGCGGACCTCGATCGCCGTCTCCGTGGGGACTGTCGCGGTCTTCTACGTCCTCTTCCTCTACGGCCTGCGCATCCCGCTGCCGCACCTCATCGCCCTCTGACCAGGAGTCGTCATGGATGTCAGCGCCTTCCTCGAGGGCTTCAGCGTCGTCGCCGAGCCCCGCAACCTCCTCTACTGCCTCATCGGCGTGCTCATCGGCATGCTCATCGGCGTCCTGCCCGGCCTCGGCCCGGCGGCGACCATCGCGATCCTCCTGCCGATCGTCTACGGCACCGACCCGGTCTCGGCGATCATCATGCTCGCCGGCATCTTCTACGGCGCCCAGTACGGCGGCACGATCACCTCGGTCCTGCTCCGGCTGCCAGGAGAGGCGTCATCGGTCGTCACCGTCTTCGACGGCTTCGCCCTGGCCAAGCAGGGCAAGGCGGGCACCGCGCTCGGCATCGCGGCGATCGGCTCCTTCATCGGCGCCACCGTGTCGATCATCGGCCTGAGCCTGCTCGCCCCGGTCATCGCCGGCTACGCCCTCGACTTCGGCCCGCCCGAGATGGCCGCCCTCGCCCTGCTCGGCGTGCTCCTCGTCTCGACCATCGGCAGCGGCCACATGCTCAAGGCGCTCATCGCCGCCGGCATCGGCATGCTCCTCGCGACCGTCGGCCGCGACAGCTTCAGCGGCGCCGAGCGCTTCACCTTCGGCAGCCTCCAGCTCTCCGACGGCATCGACTTCGTCGTCGTCGCCATGGGCCTCTTCGGCGTCGGCGAGATCCTCTACAACCTCGAGGAGCGCCACGGCAAGGTCCACGCCCCGGCGAAGGTGGGCAACGTCTGGCCCTCGCGAGCCGACCTCAAGGAGTCCTCGGGCGCCATCGCCCGCGGGTCCGGCATCGGCTTCCTCCTCGGCGTGCTGCCCGGCGGCGGCGCGGTGATGTCCTCGCTCGCGGCCTACGCGACGGAGAAGCGGATCAGCAAGACGCCCGAGCGCTTCGGCCGCGGTGCCATCCAGGGCGTCGCCGCCCCCGAGACGGCCAACAACGCCGCCGCGACCTCGTCCTTCATCCCGCTGCTCACCCTCGGCATCCCGGCCAACGCCTCGATGGCCATCCTCTTCGGCGCCCTGCTCATCCTCGGTGTCACGCCCGGCCCGCAGCTCGTCGACGAGCGCCCCGACCTCTTCTGGGGCGTCATCAACTCGATGTACGTCGGCAACCTCATCCTGCTGCTCCTCAGCATCCCGCTCGTCGGCATCTTCGTGCGGATCCTGCGGGTGCGCCCGGCGATCCTCGCCCCGATCACCGTGCTCATCACGGTCCTCGGCGTCTACACGATCAACAACAGCGTCTTCGACATCTACGTGATGATCATCTTCGGCGTCATCGGCTACCTCATGAAGAAGCTCGGCTTCGAGCCCGGGCCGCTCGTCCTCGCCTTCGTCCTCGGCGGTCTCGTCGAGGCGAACATCCGACGCTCGCTCATCATCTTCGAGGGCGACCCGACCGGCTTCGTCACGCGCCCGATCTCCGGCACGATCCTGCTCGTGCTCGTGCTCGTCGCCGCCTGGCCGATCGTCAGCGGCATCCGCAAGCGCCGCCGCGCCGCGGCGGTCGCCGACCAGCCGGACCGCGAGGACCTGCGGGTCTGACCCCGTGCCCATCTGACCCCGTGCCCATCCCGCCCCGCACCCCCGCACGAACCCCAAGGAGAGACCCGTGAGCATCCTCGTCGGTTACGTCCCCACCCCCGAGGGCGAGGCCGCGCTGGCCCGCGGTCTCGAGATGGCGGCGGCCCTCCAGCAGGACGTCGTCGTCGTCAACAGCCCGCGCCGCGGCAGCACCGTCGACGCCGAGATGGTCGACGACGAGGCCCGCGAGCGGATCCTCGGCGCCGCCCGCGCGGCGGGCGTCGAGGCCACCGTCGAGCAGCCGCTGCACGGCTCCGACATCGTCGACACCTTCGAGGGGCTCGTCGCGAGCACCGGCGCGAGCATGGTCGTCATCGGTCTGCGTCGCCGCAGCCCCGTCGGCAAGCTCGTCCTCGGCAGCGACGCCCAGCGCCTGCTCCTCGGTCTCGACGTCCCCGTCCTCGCCGTGAAGCCGACCGCATGAGCAGCGCCAAGATCTCCCGCGTCGTCGTCACCCCGCTCGCCTTCGCCGACCCGCCCCTGCTCAACGTCGTCGGCGTCCACCAGCCGTGGGCGCTGCGTGCGGTCGTCGAGGTGCACACCGACGACGGGGTGCTCGGGCTCGGCGAGACCTACGGCGACGAGACCCACCTCGCCCGGCTCGAGGCGGTCGCCGCCCGGATGCCCGGCACCGACCCCTACGACCTCAACGGCCTGCGCCGGCTCGTCGCCGAGGTGCTCGCGACGGGCGACGGCGGCGCGGGCGCGAGCTTCGGCGGGATGCTCGACGTCGACTCCGCGTCGGACACCGTCTTCTCCCCCTTCGAGGTCGCCTGCCTCGACATCCAGGGCCACCGCGCCGGGGTGCCCGTGAGCGACCTGCTCGGCGGCGCCGTGCGCGACGAGGTGCCCTTCTCGGGCTACCTCTTCTACAAGTGGGCCGGTCACCCCGGCGCGCCCGACGACGAGTGGGGCGAGGCGCTCACCCCCGACCAGGTCGTCGCCCAGGCCCGCCGGCTCGTCGACGGCTGGGGCTTCGGCTCGCTCAAGCTCAAGGGCGGCGTCTTCCCGCCCGACGAGGAGTGCGCGGCGATCGAGGCGCTGCGTGAGGCCTTCCCCGACATGCCGCTGCGGCTCGACCCCAACGGCGCGTGGACCGTCCCCACCTCGATCGAGGTCGCCCGCCGGCTCGACGGGGTCCTCGAGTACCTCGAGGACCCGACGCCCGGGATCGAGGGGATGGCCGCCGTCGCGGCGCAGAGCCCGCTGCCCCTCGCGACGAACATGTGCGTCATCGCCATGGAGCACCTGCCGCCGGCGATCGCGCAGGACGCAGTCCAGGTCGTCCTGTCCGACCACCACCTGTGGGGCGGTCTGCGCCGCTCGGCCCTGCTCGGCGGCATCGCCGACACATGGGGTCTCGGCCTGTCGATGCACTCGAACAGCCACCTCGGGGTCAGCCTGGCCGCGATGGTCCACCTCGCCGCCGCGACGCCGAACCTCACGTACGCGTGCGACACCCACTACCCGTGGAAGACGCAGGATGTCGTCGAGCCCGGCGTGCTCGACTTCGTCGACGGGTCGGTGAAGGTCCCGACGACCCCCGGCCTCGGCGTGACGCTCGACCGCGACGCGCTCGGCCTGCTCCACGAGCAGTATCTCGAGTGCGGGGTGCGGCGTCGCGAGGACACCGTCTACATGCGCTCGATCGAGCCGGGCTTCAGCCCCCGGACGGCGAGCTGGTAGACCCCACCCGACGCCGGCTGCTGCCGAGGTGCACGCGCATCGCGGCCCGGGCGGTTTCGGCGTCACCCGCGAGCACGGCGTCAGCGATGGCGTCGTGCTCGCGCTGCACCCGCTCGACGTGCGTCGCGTCGGTCATCGAGTACGGCTCGCCGAGCTGGGTGCGCGGCAGCATGATCATCATCGGCCCGAGCGACTCGACGAGCTCGAGGTAGAAGCGGTTGCCGGTCGCGGCCGCGACCGCCCGGTGGAAGTCGAAGTCGGCGCTCACCGCCCCTTCGTGCCCCTGCCGCCCGAAGTCCTCCGTCGCCGCGCGGATGGCCCGCTCGTCGGCGGGGGTGCGGTGGTGCGCCGCGAGCGCGGCGGCCTCGCTCTCGACGCCGATGCGGAAGTCGAGCATCGCCAGGACGTCGTCGTGGGTGCGGATCCGGGTCGACTCGGCGGCGAAGGGGGAGGGCTCGGGCAGTGCGAGGACGAAGGACCCGCGCCCGTGGAAGGTCTCGACGAGCCCCTCGCTGCGCAGCCGGGTCACCGCCTCGCGCACGACGGTGCGCGAGACGCCGTACTCCTCGACGAGCTGGGGCTCCGAGGGCAGCTTCGCCCCGGGCGGCAGGTCGCCGCGCAGGATCGCCTCCTTGAGCCCGGTGACCACGGCATGCGCGAGGGTCGTCGTCATGCGGGCATCATGCCCGCACGACGACGACAGGGCTGGTCGAGGTGCGACGGGCCCTCAGAGCCCGAGCCTCGAGACCACCCGACCGCACCTCGACCGTTCACGCCATCGCTCACGCGGCGCCGATGGTGACGGTGTCCTTCGTCAGCTGACGCATCCGCTCGCTGAGGGTGAAGCCCAGACCCGGGCGGTCCGGCACCCACATCTGGCCGTCGCGGATCTCGATGCGCTCCTCGAAGAGCGGGTTGAGCCACTCGAAGTGCTCGACCCACGGCTCGGTCGGGTAGGCCGCGGCGAGGTGGAGGTGGATCTCCATCGCGTAGTGCGGCGCGAGGGCGAGCCCGGCGTGGGAGGCGAGGGTCGCGAAGCGCAGGAAGGGCGTGATGCCGCCGATGCGCGGCGCGTCGGGCTGGACGATGCCGCGGTAGCCGGCGTCGATCAGCGCCATGTGCTCGGGCACGGAGGTGAGCATCTCGCCGGTGGCGATCGGGGTGTCGAAGGTGCGCGAGAGGTCGGCGTGGCCGACGGCGTCCCACGCGTCGAGCGGCTCCTCGATCCACACGAGGTCGAAGGCCTCGAGCTCGCGGCACATGCGGCGGGCGCGGTCGCGGTCCCACTGCTGGTTGGCGTCGACCATGAAGGGGGTGTCGCCGAGGTGCTCGCGCAGGGCGGCGACGCGACGCAGGTCCTCGCGCCAGTCGGGCTGGCCGACCTTGATCTTGATGCCGCCGATGCCGGCCTCGAGCGAGGCGCTCGCCTTCTCCTTGATCTCCTCGACGGAGGCCTGGAGGAAGCCTCCGGAGGTGTTGTAGACGCGGCACGAGTCGCGGTACGCGCCGAGGAGCTTGGCCAGGGGCAGGTCGGCGCGCCGGGCCTTGAGGTCCCACAGCGCGACGTCGAGGGCGGCGACGGCCTGGGTCGCGACGCCGGAGCGGCCGACGGAGGCCCCGGCCCACATGAGGGACTGGTAGATGCGGTCGATGTCGGCCGGGTCCTGCCCGATGGTGACCTCGGCGACCTCGCGGAGGTGGGCGTACTGCGCCGGACCGCCGGCGCGCTTGGAGTAGCTGAAGCCCATGCCGCGGTGGCCCTGCTCGGTCGTCACCTCGACGAAGAGCAGGACGGTCTCGGTGAGCGGCTTCTGCCGGCCGGTGAGGACCTTCGCGTCGCTCACGGGCGTCTCGAGCGGGAGCACGACGTGCGACAGGGTCAGGGAGCGGATCGCGTCGGCCATGGGGGTCCTCCGGTGGTTGTGTGGGGCGGGTGCGGACGGCGGGTCAGGGGACGCCCCGCCAACTCATGCGATGAGTATGGAGGTTGTATGATGAGTTGTCCAGACCGTCGAAGGGAGGTCTACCCGTGATCGTGGGATTCGCGACGATCCTCTTCGTCATCGCCGTGGGCGCCGGGCTGGCGCATGTCGGGGTCGTCGACGACCGGATGATCGTCACCCTCGGCGAGGTCGCGTTCTTCGCGGCGATGCCGGCGCTGCTCGTCGTCACCGTCTCGCGGATCGACCTCGTCGGGGCGGGGGTCAACGTCGTCGCGTCGGCGAGCGCCCTCGCCGTCAACCTCGTGCTCTACGCGCTCGTCGCACGGCTGGTCTGGCGCCGGCCGGCGGGCGAGGTCGTCATCGGCTCGCTCGTCTCCGGCTACGTCAACGCCGGCAACCTCGGCATCGCCATCGCCGCCTTCGTCGTCGGCGACGTCGGCGTCGTCGTGCCCACCCTGCTCCTCCAGCTGCTCGTCGTGCAGCCGGTCGCCCTCGTCGTGCTCGACCGGCTCCGCGGCGGGGCCGCAGGCGCTGCCGCCGCGCTGCGCCGGGTCGCGACGAACCCGCTGACCGTCGCCGCCGTCATCGGCTCGGTCATCGCGATCGCCGGCTGGCCGCTGCCCGAGGTCGTCGAGGCCCCGCTGTCGCTGCTCGGCGGCGCGGCGATCCCGCTCATGCTCCTCAGCTACGGCGCCGCGCTGCGGCTCTCGCCCCCGGTCGGCCGCTCCGGTCACACGGCCGAGGTCGCCCTCGCCTCCGGCCTCAAGCTCGCCGTCATGCCCGTCGTCGCGTGGGCGGTCGCCTCCGCGCTGGGTCTCGAGGGCCCGGCGCTGCTCGGCGTCGTCCTCACCGCCGCGCTGCCGAGCGCGCAGAACATCTTCCTGCACGCGACGCGCTACCGCGTCGGGCAGGACGTCGCCCGCGAGACCATCCTCGTGACCACCGTCGCGGCCCTGCCGGTCGCGCTCGTCGTCGCCGCGGTCCTCGGATGACGCACCCCCGCCCCCGCACCTGACGAGAGGTCGACCATGTCCGCTGCCCTCACCCCGCGCCCGGCCCGACGCGTGCCCCGATGGGCCGACGTCGAGCCCTTCCTCCACCTGCGCCGGCCCGCCGCCGACGCGGTGTCGCGGCGTCTCGCCCGGGCGGTGAGCATCGACGACGTCGAGGCGATGGCCCGGCGGCGGGTGCCGGGCGCGGTGTGGGACTACGTGCACTCCGGCTCCGACGCCGAGATCGCGATGGCGCGCAACAGGGCGGCCTTCGAGCGGGTCGAGCTGCGGCCCACGGTCTTCGGCGCGGTCGCGACCCCCGACCTCACGACGACGATGCTCGGGCGGCCCGCGGCCTCCCCCTTCGTCCTCGCGCCGACCGGGTACACCCGGCTGAGCCACCACACGGGGGAGTGCGCGGTCGCCGCGGCGGCCGCCGACGCGGGGGTGCCCTACACGCTGTCGACGTACGCGACGACCTCGATCCCCGACCTGGCGGCCGCGGCGCCCGGCGGGCGCAACTGGTACCAGCTCTACCTCATGCGCGACCGCGGGGTGAGCCTGGAGCACCTCGAGCAGGCGCGCGAGCACGGGTACGAGGCCGTCATGCTCACCGTCGACACGGTCGTCACGGGGATGAAGCGCAAGGACAGGCGCAACGGCTTCGCCATCCCGCCCGAGCTGACCCCGCGCACGCTCGCCGGGCTGGCCCGTCACCCGGGGTGGGTCGGCGGCATCCTCACGAGCGAGCCGCTGCGCTTCGCGACCTTCCCCGAGGGGTCCGAGCACGCGCGGTGGGGGGTGTCGAACGCGCTGCGAGAGCAGGCGATCCGCCCCGAGGACATCGCCTGGGTCAAGGAGCGCTCGGGCCTGCCGGTGGTCGTCAAGGGCGTGCTCACGACGCAGGACGCGCGCGTCGCCGTCGACGCGGGGGCCGACGCGGTCGTGCTCTCCAACCACGGCGGGCGTCAGCTCGATCGCGCGCCCGTGCCGCTCGAGCTGCTGCCGGAGGTCGTCGACGCGCTCGGCGACCGCACCGAGGTCTACGTCGACTCCGGGGTGCGCTCCGGCGGTGACGCCGCGGCGGCGCTGGCGATGGGCGCCCGCGGCGTGCTCGTCGGCCGGCCGTACCTCTACGGCCTCATGCTCGGCGGCCGACGCGGGGTCGACGCGGTGCTCGAGATCGTGCGCTCCGAGCTCGAGCGCACGATGTGCCTGCTCGGGGTGCCCGACGTGGGCTCGCTCGGCCCGCAGCACGTCCGGCTCCGGGGGGACTCGTGAGCGCGGGGCTCGTCGCGGCGCTGCGCGAGGTGCTGGGCGACCGGGGGCTGCTCGCCGACGGCGACGACCTCGAGCCCTACCTGCGCGACTGGACCGGCACGGTCGTCGGCTCGGCGCTCGCGGTCGCGCGGCCGGCGAGCACCGCCGAGGTGGCCGAGGTCGTGCGGCTGTGCACGGCCGAGGGCGTCGCCGTCGTGCCCCAGGGCGGGCACACCGGGCTCAACGGCGGGGCGACACCGCGGCACGACGGCCCGTCGGTCGTCCTCTCGCTCACCCGGATGCGCCGCATCCGCGACGTCGACCCCGTCTCTGACACGGTGACCGTCGAGGCCGGCGTCGTCCTCGCCGAGCTGCAGGAGGCGGCGAAGGGGGTCGGTCGGCTCTTCCCCGTCTCGCTCGGCTCGGAGGGCTCGGCGACCGTCGGCGGCATCGTCTCGACCAACGCCGGCGGCACCGCGGTGCTGCGCTACGGCATGACCCGTGAGCTCGTCCTCGGCCTCGAGGTCGTCCTGCCCGACGGGCGGGTGTGGGAGGGGCTGCGTGCGCTGCGCAAGGACAACACCGGCTACGACCTCACCCAGCTCTTCGTCGGGGCCGAGGGCACGCTCGGGGTCGTCACGGCGGCCGTGCTGCGTCTGCTGCCGGCCACCCCACGGCGGGCGACGGCACTTGTCGCGCTGCCCGACGTCGGGTCGGCCGTCGCCCTGCTCGGTCGGCTGCGCGAGCACGCCGCGGAGAGCCTCATGACGTGGGAGCTCGTCGGGCGCCAGGCCCTCGACCTCGTCCTCGCCCACGTGTCCGGCGCGCGGGACCCCTTCGCCCAGGTGCACCCCTGGTACGGGCTCGTCGAGCTCGCGGGGGTAGACCAGTGCGCGCTCGACGCGCAGCTCGAGGGCGCGCTCGGCGCGGCCGTCGAGGAGGGTCTCGTCGCGGACGCAGTCGTCGCGACAGGGTCCGCGCAGCGCGCCGCGCTGTGGGTCCTGCGCGACGGGGTGTCCGAGGCCCAGCGGGTCGAGGGGCCGTCGGTCAAGCACGACGTCACCCTCCCGATCGCCGGTCTCGCCGATGCCGTGGCCGCGCTCGCGCCGAGGCTCGACGCGGTCCTGCCCGGGGTCCGTCTCGTCACCTACGGGCACGTCGGCGACGGCAACCTCCACCACAACCTCACCGCGCCCGTCGGGCAGGAGGACGCGCTGCGCGCCGCCGCGCCCGAGCTGACGGCGGCGGTCTACGACGAGGTGACCGCGCGCGGCGGGTCGATCAGCGCCGAGCACGGTCTGGGGCGCACGAAGGTCGGCGCGCACCAGCAGCGCACGTCCGAGGTCGAGCTCGACCTCATGCGCGCGGTGAAGTCCGCCCTCGACCCCGCCGGCCTGATGAACCCCGGCGCCGTCCTCCCGGGGTAGGGGCCCGACCCCCGAGGCGCCGCGCCGGAGGGAATGGCCAAGCCGGGGGCGTCGTTGCTATGGTTGAAACGTCAATCAAAGGGAGCGCATCATGCAGTTCGGCATCTTCTCCGTCGGCGACGTCACGACCGACCCCACGACCGGCACCGCCCCGAGCGAGGCCGAGCGCATCGACGCGATGCTCCAAATCGCGCTCAAGGCGGAGGAGGTCGGTCTCGACGTCTTCGCGACCGGTGAGCACCACAACCCTCCCTTCGTGCCCTCCTCGCCGACGACGATGCTCGGCTGGATCGCCGCGAGGACCGAGCGCCTCAAGCTCTCGACCGCGACGACGCTCATCACGACGAACGACCCGGTGAAGATCGCCGAGGACTACGCGATGCTGCAGCACCTCAGCGGGGGCCGCGTCGACCTCATGATGGGTCGCGGCAACACCGGCCCGGTGTACCCGTGGTTCGGCAAGGACATCCGCGACGGCATCCCGCTCGCGATCGAGAGCTACCACCTGCTGCGCCTGCTGTGGCGCGAGCGCGACGTCAGCTGGCAGGGCCGCTACCGCACGCCGTTGCAGGGCTACACCTCGACGCCCTTCCCGCTCGACGAGGTCGCCCCCTTCGTCTGGCACGGGTCGATCCGCTCGACCGAGATCGCCGAGCAGGCCGCCTTCTACGGCGACGGCTTCTTCCACAACAACATCTTCTGGGACCTCGGGCACACCGCGCAGATGGTCGACCTCTACCGCCGCCGCTTCGAGCACTACGGGCACGGCGCCGCCGACCAGGCGGTCGTCGGGCTCGGCGGGCAGGCCTTCATGGCCGCGACGGAGGCCGAGGCCAAGCGCACCTTCCGGCCCTACTTCGACAACGCCCCCGTCTACGGGCACGGCCCGAGCCTCGAGGACTTCACCCGGCAGACCCCGCTCACCGTCGGCACCCCGGAGATGGTCGTCGAGCGCACCCTCGGCTTCGCCGACCACGTCGGTGACTACCAGCGCCAGCTCTTCCTCATGGACCACGCGGGGCTGCCGCTGCCGATGGTCCTCGAGCAGGTCGAGATGCTCGGCACCGAGGTCGTGCCGACGCTGCGCGCCGAGTTCGAGCGCCGTCGTCCCGCGCACGTGCCGAGCGACCCGCCGACCCACGCCTCGCTCGTCGCGGCCGGTCCCGACAGCCCGCACCGCCAGGTCATCAGCAGCCCCGTCGCCCGGGCCGAGCAAGAGCGCGCGCGCGAGCAGGCGCAGGCCGAGGCGGTCGCCCGATGAGCCGCCGCGTCGTCGTCCTCACCGCCGGTCTCTCCCAGCCCTCGAGCACCCGGCTGCTCGCCGACCAGGTCGCCGACGCCGTGCGAGCGGCCGTCGGCGGGCGGGGCGAGAGCGTCGAGGTCGAGACGATCGAGCTGCGCGAGCTCGCCGTCGAGATGGCGCAGACGATGGTGTCGGGCAACCGCCCGACGCCCGGTGTCGTCGCCGCCCAGGCGCAGGTCGCCGCGGCCGACGGGCTCGTCGCGGTGACCCCGGTCTTCGCCGCGAGCTACTCCGGCCTCTTCAAGACCTTCGTCGACCTGCTCGACCCCAAGGCCCTCGACGGGATGCCGGTCCTGCTCGCCGCGACCGCGGGCACCCCACGGCACTCGCTCGTCCTCGAGCACGCGATGCGCCCGCTCTTCGCCTACCTGCGCGCGGTCGTCGTGCCGACCGGCGTCTTCGCCGCGACCGACGACTTCGGCGGGGGCGAGGGCGGGTCGGACCTGCAGCGACGCATCCAGCGCGCCGCCGGCGAGCTCGCGGCCCTCGTCGTCGCCGAGCCGACGGCGGTCGAGGGCTTCGCGCCGACGACGCGCGACGTCCGTCCGCAGGCCTTCGGTCTCACCCCCTCGGCGAGCTTCGCCGACCTGCTCCGCGGGCACGACGGCTCCGCCTGACCGGTCGTCGTCGCGGCGACCGGGGGGTCAGCCCTGGAGCTGGCTCAGCCGCACCGTGCGCACGGCGTTGTCGACGTTGAGGTCGACGAGGCAGATCGACTGCCACGTCCCGAGCGCGAGCCGCCCGTCGAGCACGGGCACGCTCGCGTACGGCGGGATGATCGCCGGCATGACGTGCGAGCGACCGTGCCCACGGCTGCCGTGCGCGTGCTGCCACCTCTCGTCGGCGGGCAGCAGGTCGCGCAGCGCGGCGAGCAGGTCGTCGTCGCTGCCGGCGCCGGTCTCGATGATCGCGATGCCGGCCGTCGCGTGCGGGACGAAGACGTGGAGCAGCCCGTCGCCCTCGACGAAGCGCTCGCAGTCGGACGTGATGTCGAGGACGACCTCGTCGCCGCCGGTGCGGTACTCGCGGGTCTGCGACCTCATCGCCGCGCCTCAGCGCCGCCGGTCGAGCAGGCCGGCCAGGCCGCGCTGCTGCTCGCCGAGATAGGCGTCGAGCACGAGGAGCGCGCCGGTCGCCGCGGGCGTCGCCCACTGGAGCCAGGCGAGCTGCCGCTCGGCGGTGCGCGCCTGCTCCTCCCGACCGCTCGGGGTGGCGGCGATCTCCCCCTTCGCGTCGGTGTCGCTGCCGCGCAGCTGGCCGAGCCGCTCGCCGAAGACGTAGGCGCCCGCGGTGCTCGCCAGCGCGGCCCCGGTGAGGACGGTCTTGACGACGACGGCCTCGCGGGTGGGGCGGTGGCGCATCGTGCGGTTCTTGTTGTCGGCGAGGATGCCCAGACCGCTCAGCAGGTGCAGCCCGATCGCCGCGCCCTGCACGG
This sequence comes from Janibacter melonis, assembly GCF_003721155.3. Lineage (NCBI taxonomy): Bacteria > Bacillati > Actinomycetota > Actinomycetes > Micrococcales > Intrasporangiaceae > Janibacter > Janibacter melonis. Next base: position 2,693,185 of record NZ_CP044548.2, read on the forward strand.
GACCCCAGCGCTCCCACCCCTCGCCGGACACGTCGACCTGCTCACGGGTGCTGCCGGCGCGACGGGCGGCGGGGTTGAGCCCGACCGCGCCGAAGAGAGAGCCGCCGAACCACGCGGCGTTGGTGACGAGGTGGGTCGCGCGGATCGCGGTGCTCAGGGTGCTCATCGCCCGACCGTACCGAGCGCGACCGGTGCGAAGGGGGCGCAGCCGGGTGGTCGGATCAGGTCGGGTCGTCGTCCGTGCGCAGGGTCTGCAGGGCCTGCTCGTAGCGCTGCCGACGCGCGTCGTCGTCCTGCTCCCACCACGGGGTGCCGCGCTCGCCGAGCCCGTGCTTCGCGGCGCTCACCCGGGCGCGGTACGGCGCGGGGTCGGTGCCCTCGCGGCCGGCCCGCCCGATGGCGGAGCGGGCGCGCCCGAGGTGCGAGCGCAGCTCCTCGGCGACTTCGCTCGGCAGGTGGGGGTCCTCGCGGCGCCAGCGGCGGCCGTCGACGACGAAGAAGTGCTCGTCGGGCTCGCTCATCGCGCGGCTCGTGAGGTGCGTACGCGGATCGGCCCGCGGGCGGTGCGCGCGTCGACGACCTCGCCGCCCTGGGTCGCCTCGACCTCACCGGCGTCGGCGAGCCGGGCGACGACGTCGCGGGCCGGCTGCATGAGGTCGCGCCAGTCGTCGCCGCCGACCTGCCGGGCGGCCTCGCTCGGGCAGATGGTCGCCTCCACCGAGCGCGCCCCGAGGAGCTCACGGATCGCGGCCTCGAGCTGCTCCGGCGTGGCCTGGCTCATCTGACCAGCCTAGACACGCACGCCGTCGCGTGCGTGGTCCGTGAGCTCGTCGTCGACGCTCGCCGCGCGCACGGCCCGCAGACCGGCCCACACGAAGGGGACGGCGGTGGCGGTGAGGACCCACAGCACGACGGTCCAGCCACCGGTCGCGTCGTGGAGGACCCCGACGAGCAGCGGGCCCGCGCCGGCGAGCAGGTAGCCGACCGGCTGGACGAAGCCGGAGACCCGCGCGGTGACGAGCGGCGAGCGCGTGCGCGCCGTGATGAGGGCGATGACGAGCGGGAAGGCGAAGCCGGACAGCCCGAGCGCGACCGCCCACACCCACGGCGTGGTCGCCGGGGCGGCGATGAGGCCGCCGTAGCCGAGGACGAGGAGCAGGCCGAGCACGACGATCATCGGGCGCAGCCCTCGGCCGCGGGCGATCACGCCGGGCATCGTCAGCCCGCCGATGATCGTCACCGCGGCGAGCAGGGCCTGCATCGAGCCGGCGGTCGCGGCACTGAGACCGGCGTCGCGGTAGATCTGGGGCAGCCATCCCATCTGGATGTAGGCGTGCATCGACTGCAGCCCGAAGAGCACGGTCATCGCCAGGGCGGTGGGGGAGCGCACGACGTGCGCGCTCGGCGGGGCGTCGACGTCCGTGCCGACGACGACCCGTCGGCGCTCGGTGCGCGAGAGCCACCACCACAGGGGGACCGCGACAGCGGCGCCGACGCCCCACACCCCGAGCCCGGTGCGCCAGCCGCCGGCGGCCGCGGCGGGGGCCGCGAGGAGCGAGCCGATCGCGCCTCCGACGATGAGGCCGGTGCCGTAGAGGGTCATGAGACGGACCTCGTGGCCACGATGCGACTTCACCCACGCGGGGACGAGGACGTTGCCGACGGCCATGCCGAGCAGGGCGACCGCCGAGAGCACGAGGAAGGCGGCGGGTGCGTCGACGAGGGGGCGCAGGAGGAGCCCGACGGCGGCGAGCAGCAGGCCGATCGCGATGCCCCCGGCGGCGCCGACCCGGCGTCCCAGCCCGACGGCGAGCGCGCCACCGACGCCGAAGCACAGACCCGGCAGCCCGGTGAGGGCCCCGGCCGCACCCCCGCTCATGCCCAGGCCGTCGCGGATCTCGTCGAGCACCGGGCCGACGGTCGACGCGCCAGGGCGCAGGTTGAGCGCGACGAGCGCGGTCGCGACGAGCAGCACCAGGCTCGTCCCGGCCGGCCCCGGCCTGCCTCTCGTCATCACCAGCCGACCTTACGTCCGTGCACGCACGACCACCCGACGGGTTCACCCTTCGTCGCGGGGTCCCAGGTCCTGCGGGTCACCGGAGCTCTTGGTGACCGGAGCTCCTGGTCCCGGGGCTACGAAACCCTGCTGGCAGCCTTTCGACGTGCGAGGAGCCTGTCGAGAGGCACCTGGCACATCAAGACCCAGCCAGCAGGGTTTTGTAGGAGGAGGGAGGAGGGGCGAGGGGGCGAAGGGGGACCCAGCAGCACCTCGTCGGGCGAGGGAGAGGGATGCTGGGGGTGTGGCACGGCACTCCCTCGACCTGACCCTCGACCCGGTGGGTGACGCCGTCGTGCGGGGGTGCTGGGAGCGGCTGCACGCCGCGGGCCTGGCCTCGCCGCACGGGCACGCGAGCACGAGCAACCGCCCGCACGTCACCCTCGCGGCCGCGGCGACGATGAGCGCGGACCTCGCCGCGCAGGCAGGCGCTGCGGTCGAGCCGCTGCTGCCGGTGCCCGTCGAGCTCGGGGAGCCGGCGACCTTCGCCGGCCGCGCGCTCGTGCTCCACCTGCCCGTCGTCGTGCCCGAGGAGCTGCGCACCGTCGTCGACGGGGTGCGCCGCGCAGCCCAGGACCCGCGGGCCGACGAGCCGTGGGCGCCGCACGTCACCCTCGTCGCGAGACTGGCGCTCGAGGACCTGCCCCGCGCCCTCGCCGTCGTCGAGGAGGAGCCGCCCGGGGCGGTCGTCCTCGCCGGCCTCACGTGGTGGGACCCGCAGGCCCGCACCGTCACCCGGCTCGTCGGCCCGGACGCCGGCCGCGTCGAGCACCATCCCTGAGCGCCGGGAGCTCAGCCGCCCGCCGGGCCCCCACCAGGGGCGTCGCCCATGCCACCACCCATGCCGCCGCCCGTCGGCTCGGTCGTCGTGTCGACGCCGACGGTCAGGGTGACCTCGTACCCCTTCGTCACGTCGCCGGTGACGTCCGCGAGCTGGCTCGTCCCGCCGTCGTCGCCGAAGACGTTGTCCGAGGTCAGGCTCAGCCGGCCGAGGTTGCCCACCGAGTCCTCGTACCCCGAGGTCGCGTAGACGGCGTCGCACGCGTCCTTGGGCAGGGCCACCTGCGAGGTCGCGATCGCGGTGCCCGCGTCGGTGATGCTCGCCTCGTCGGGGTAGACCTCGAAGTGGATGTGCGGCCACCGCCCCGAGTAGCACGCGGGGAAGATGCTCGTGAAGCTCACGCGCCCGCTGTCGTCGGCCACCTGCACCCCGCGCAGGTAGTTCTCGTCCTCGGCGCCCTCGGTGTACATCGAGTAGCGGCCCTCGCGGTCGCAGTGCCAGACGTAGACGGCCACCCCGGCGAAGGGGGTGCCGCCCCCGGCGAGGTCCTTGAGGGAGAGGGTGAGGGTCATCGGGATCCCTTCGGCCGTCGTCGTCGAGGAGCCGAAGCTCGAGCGGATGTCCTGGCGCACGACGCCGGACTCGGCGAGGACGTCGGGGCCGTTGCTCCCGTCACCGGGGTAGGGGCCCGCGGTCTCGTCGGGGATCTCGGCGAGATCGCCCGAGCTCGCGCTCGACGCGCTGCCGCCCGAGGTCGTGCTGCTGCTCGTCGTCGCGCTCGTGGTGCTCGGGCTGCTGCTGTCGGTGCCGGCCGCGCAGGCCGTCAGCCCGAGCACCCCGCTCGCGCCGAGGAAGGTCAGCACCCGGCGGCGCCCCAGCAGCGTGCCGATGTCGAACTGCAGCCCCTGGTCGACGAGCTCCTCGTCCTGCCTGGGCAGCTCGCGGCCCTCGTACGTGCGCCTGTCGCTCATGTCGTCCTCCGTCGTCGCGTGCGGGCCCTGGACCGGGCTGCGCTGTCGGATGACAGTCCAGGCCGCGGCCCTGTGCGCCTGCTGTGGGGCGGGTGTGGGGGCCTGCTGAGTGAGGCCAGGCGTCCTTGCAGAGCAGGACGGGTGGGAGTAGATCAGGGTCATGAGCGATGCCCAGCCCAGGACCCCTGAGTCCCTGCCCCCGATCCCCGCCGACGAGCAGGCCGGCGCCCTGTCGGCGAAGCTCAACTGGCTGCGGGCGGGCGTCCTCGGCGCGAACGACGGCATCATCTCCACGGCCGGTCTCGTCATGGGTGTCGCCGGGGCGACGACCGACACGAGCGCGCTCCTCGTCGCCGGCACCGCGGGCCTCGTCGCGGGGGCGCTGTCGATGGCCGGGGGCGAGTACGTGTCGGTGAGCAGCCAGCGCGACACCGAGATCGCCGAGCTGCGGCACGAGGCGCAGGAGATCGCCGAGGACCCCGAGGGCGAGCTGCGTCAGCTCGCCGGGATCTACGAGCGCAAGGGGATCCCCGCCGACGTCGCCCACGAGGTGGCCGTCGCGCTCACCGAGCGCGACGCGCTCGCCGCTCACGCCGAGTCCGAGCTCGGCATCAGCCCCGACGTGCGAGCCAACCCGTGGCAGGCGGCCGGGGCGTCGGCGGCCGCCTTCAGCCTCGGCGCCCTCGTGCCGCTGCTCGTCATGGTGCTCTCGCCGGTGGCGCACCGGGTGCTGCTCACGCTCGGCGCGGTCGTCCTCGCCCTCGTCCTCACCGGCCTGACCAGCGCGACGCTCGGCGGCAGCGGGCGTGCCCGCCCGATCGCCCGCAACGTCGTCGTCGGTCTGCTCGGGATGGGTCTGACCTATCTCGTCGGCACCGTCGTCGGCGGCTGAGGCGGCGGGCTCGGCCACGGGGCCCGCCCCTGCTGCAGCACCTGCGCGATCTCGCTGATCGCGCGCCCGCTGCGTGCCCAGTCGCCGGCCTCGGTGTCCCACACGGGGGTCCAGCCCTCGCGCACCTCGACGCGCCACTGCCGCCCGAGCAGCACGCGCCCGAGGACGACGAAGGGGACGAGGAGCAGCAGGAGGAGCAGCTCGACCGCGACGAGCAGCGCGGTGATCAGCACGGGGATGAAGAGCACGAGCAGGACCAGACCGATGATCATGCTGATGGGGTCGTCACCGAGGCCGGTGCTCGACGGGACCTCGGGACCCATGACGCGGGTCCGACGGCGCCACGGCACCCACCGCCGGGAGACCCGCCACGTGCGTCCCTGAGGGTCGACGACCTTCACCCGCGGCCCGACCCGCCCCGGCCCACCTTCGCCCGCAGCCGTGACGGCAGCCCGGCCGCCGCGGCCACCCCGAGGGCCGAGCGTGGCTCGTAGCCCACGCGCCACAGCCCGCCGTGGGCGGCGCCGTCGGAGAAGAGCTCCTCGGGGTGGGCCCGCACCACCTGCGGCGCCATGAGGTCGTGGACGAGGAGCGCTGCCATGAGCGGCCGGACGGTCTCGGGCTCGAAGACCTCGATCCCGAAGCGGTGCGCGCCCGCGTACGCCGCGCCGAGCACGGGGTTCTTCACCACCGAGCGGGTCCACGTCGCGGGCGCGACGTTGAAGGACACCCGGTGCCCGCCCGCCTCGGCCGCGACCCCGCGCCAGCGCTGCAGCCTCTTCGCGACGGCGTAGTTCGGGCCCTGCTGGGGCACGAGGACGTCGGCGATGCCCGGCTCGCCGTCGGACGAGCCCGCGTACGCCGGCGCGAAGAGCGCCCCGCGGGCGAGCGCCCGGGCCGGGGCCTGCACCCCGCGCAGCGCGAGACCGCGGGCGTCCCACCGGCGCCGCGCGTCGGCGACCACCTCGGGCGGGACGACGAAGGTGTCGGTCGGTGTCGCGAGCCAGGCGAGCGCGGTCTGCGGCTCCTGCTCGAGCAGCGCGGTCATGAGCAGGTCGCTCGCCGCGCTCACGCGCACGTGGACCCCGCTGTCGGCGTAGGCGTGCATCCCGACGACGAAGGGGTCGTCGCCGCGCGCCCGGCGCACCCAGTCGAGCACCTCGAGGGGCTGGTGCACGACGTCGGCACCCGCGTCGCCGTGCTCGTCGACGGGGAAGCGCAGGGTGCCGGCCAGACCCGCCGCGAGCCCGCGCTTGTAGCGCCACGCGCGGGAGCGCGGCAGGTCGATCGCGTGCACCTCGACCCCCCACGACAGCAGCGGCTCGAGCGGCCCCATCTCGGCACCTGCGCCGACGAGGAGCACCCGCCGACCCGGCAGCGTGAGCCACTCGGGGTGCGCGACGACCTCGCGCACGGCGTCACCGACGCTCGGCTCGACGACCCCCTCCTCGACCCAGCGCTCCACCTGCGCGAGGAGCGCGGTGCCGCTCAGGTCGCGTCCGCGCAGCGGCACCCGCAGCTCGCGGACCGCCTCTCCGGTGCCGGTGACCGACTCGGTGGCGAAGGGGGTCAGGCTCACCCCTTCGTGCCCGGTCCCGTCGGTCGAGGTGCCGAGGTCGACGTCCTCGAGCGGGGTCTCGCACCCGTCCTCGCCGACGAGGACGAGACGGCGGCGCATCGAGGCCAGGCCGTCACGCGCGATCTGGCGGGCCGCGAGCGACGAGGCGGCCGAGGCCGCGGTGATGTCGTGCACGTTCGTGAGGTATCCCTTGCGCCAGTCCGGCGTCGCCTCGATGCGCTGGGCGAGCGCGGCGTCGACCCCGGCGACGGAGTCGGCGAGGATCCCCCGGGTCGTCGCCGTCGTCGGCCGCTCGTCGCCGACGGCGGGGAAGTGGATGCCGGCACTCGTGCTCGCGCTCATGGGCGTCATCCTCACCTCCGCGTCGTGGGGCGGCAAGGGCGGGGAGCGCTTCGTAGACTCACCGGCATGCGCGCCCCCCTCGCCCTGCTCGCCGTGCCCGCCCTCGCCCTCGCGCTCGCCTCGTGCGGCTCCGACGAGCCCGAGAACCCCACCGGGGTGAGCCAGAGCGGCGAGGCGGTTGAGTGCCCGCCCGCCGAGGGGGTCGAGACGCCGGTGCAGACCTTCGAGCAGGCGCCGCCGATGTGCATCGACGAGGCGAAGACCTACACCGCGGTGGTGACGACCGACGTCGGTGACGTCACCTTCGCGCTCGACGCGAAGAAGGCGCCGAAGACCGTCAACAACTTCGTCGTGCTCTCGCGGTACGGCTACTACGACGGCGTGCCCTTCCACCGCGTCATCCCCGGCTTCATGATCCAGGGCGGCGACCCGACCGGGCAGGGCAACGGCGGCCCGGGCTACGAGTTCGAGGACGAGCTGCCGGCAGCCGGCGAGTACGAGATCGGCTCGCTCGCGATGGCCAACGCCGGCCCGGACACGAACGGCTCGCAGTTCTTCGTCGTCACCGGGGACTCCGGCGTCGCGCTGCCGCCGGACTACTCGCTCTTCGGCAAGGTCACGAGCGGCATGGAGACCGTCCGCGAGATCGAGGAGGACGGCAGCCCCGACGGCTCCCCGGGCGAGCAGCACACGATCGACTCGATCACCATCACCGAGAAGTAGCCCCGGGGTGGACGACGTCGTCGCCGAGCGCGTCCTGCGCGCCGTCGAGCTCGTCCCGCCGGGCCGGGTCGTCAGCTACGGAGACCTCGGCGAGCTCGTCGGGCGCGGCCCGCGGCTCGTCGGCCGGGTCATGAGCACGTACGGCAGCGATGTCGCGTGGTGGCGGGTGGTCAACGCCTCCGGCGAGCACGTCCCGCACCTGCGGGCGGCAGCCTTCGAGCGGTGGGCCGACGAGGGGATCGCCGTCAAGCCCAATGGCCGCGGCTGCCGCATCGCCGACTACCGCGCCGATCTCGAGGCGCTCGCGAGCGCCCACGCCGCGGCCTGCGCCGACCTCCCCCCGATCTGACCCCTTCGCTCCCGCCCCCCGCCCCCTTCGCGCTCCCGCGAGGTATGGAGATCGGTCGGGATCCCCCGGGGGTCGCCGACCGATCGCCATACCTCGGCGAAGGGGGAGGACCTCGGCGAAGGGGGAGCGGCCTCAGCTCTCGGCGGCGTCGAGCTCGGCGGCGAGCTCGGCCCAGCGCACGCTCAGGGCGTTGAGCTCGGCCATGATCTCCTCCTTGCGCCGGGGCGCGTGGGCGAAGAGGGCCTCGTCGAGGGGCGTGATGCACTCACGGCTGCGCGCGAGCTCGGCCTCGCCGAGCGCGGTGATCTGCACGACCTTGCGCCGGGCGTCGATCGGCGAGCGGGTGCGCACGATGAGCGAGCGGCGCTCCAGCCGGCGGGCGACGTCGACCATCGTCGAGGCGTCGAGAGCCGCCGCCGAGCCCACCGACGCCTGGTCGGACCCGTCGTGCTCGTCGAGCACCGCGAGCACGGCGAACTGCGGCCCGGTGAGGCCGGTGTCGACCATGCGCGACCACGCCGCGGTGTAGCTCTGGTAGAGCTTGCGGATGACGAAACCGGGGGCGTCGCCCAGCCGGTCGGGCGTCTGCGCCCGTCGTACGTCGGTGCTGCCCCTGCTCACCCGGTCCCTCTCGTCACGCGCCGTCGACGGCGTCGAGCGCCTCCGACAGGACCTGGTCGGCCCCCTGCGCATTGTCCCAGAAGACCATGTGACCGGCCTGCGGGACGACGTGCACGGACGCGTGCGGGTTCGCCGCCTCGACCTCGGCCATGACCTCCTCGGGCACGACCGGGCTGTCGGCGCCGCGGACGAAGGCGACCGGTGCGGGCACCTGCGGCCACCACGAGAAGAAGTCCTCGCTCTCGAAGCCGTCGTGCGTCGCGCCGATGGCCTCCGGGTCGCAGGACCCGAGCCAGCGCGCCCGGATCTCCTGCTCGCGGCGGGGCCAGCTCGGCCACGACGCCGCGACCTCGTCGGCGTCGGTGCCGCGCAGGGCCTGCTCGACCTGGCCCATGAAGGCGGCGCGGGTCGTCAGGTACGGCGCGCGGCCGGGGCCGGACAGGGGCGGGTCGACGGCGACGACGCCGCCGTGGGCGACCCGGCCGCGGGCCGCGACGAGGGTGACGATGCGGGCGCCCATCGAGTGGCCGACGAGCACGGCGCCCTCGCCGGGCACGAGGGTCTCGATCACCCCTTCGAGGTCCTGCGCGTAGTCGGTCATCGCGTAGCCGCCGCCGGACTGCGACAGCCCGCGACCGCGCACGTCGGTGACGAGGACGCGCCGGGTGGCGCAGAGGTCACGGGCGACGAGGTCCATGCCGATCGCGGGCATCGAGATGCCCGGCACGAGGACGACGGGCGCGAGGGTGGAGCCGGCCGGGCCCGGGTAGTCCAGGACGTGCAGGCCCACCTCGCCCTCGACCCAGCGGCTGGTCGCGCCGGTCGGGGGCAGGTCGGCGAGGGCGGTGAGGGTGACGGTGCGGGTCATGCGGGTGCTCCTTGCCCGGGCGTACCGGAGAGGTAGGTCAGGGCGTCGTCGAGCTCGACGACGTCGCCGTACTTGGCCTGGATGTCGAAGAGGTTGGCGTCGTGCGGGCCCTGGGCGCGGTCGCCGACGGCCTGCCGCGGGACGAGGACCGAGAAGCCGTCCTGGACGGCGTCGACGGCGGAGGCGCGCACGCACCCGCTCGTCGTCGCGCCCGTGAGGACGACGGTGTCGCAGCCCGCCGAGCGCAGCAGCGCGGCGAGCGTCGTGCCGTGGAAGCCCGAGGCACCCTTCTTGTCGACGACGACGTCGCGCTCGGGGTCGACGCTCAGGCGCGGGTCGATGTCGACGGCCTCGCTGCCCTCGAGCATCGCCCGCATGCCGGCCGCCTTCGTCAGCCAGGCGATCGCGCCGGGGCGCACCTCGGCCGGGCTGTAGACGATCCGGGTCCAGATGACGGGGTGGCCCTGGCGGTGGGCGACGTCGACGAGCCGCTGCGTGGCGGCGACGACGTCGGTGAGGTCGGCGCCGGCGTCGAAGCCGGGCTCGGTGAAGCCGCGCGTGAGGTCGATGACGACGAGCGCGGGGCGCGGGCCCCGCACGACGCTGCCGCCCCAGCCGGCGCGGTCGTACGTCGCGAGGGTCGACGCGTCGTGGACGTCCTGCTCGCCCATGCTCATCCCCTCCGTCCGAAGGCCCGGGTGAGGATCCAGCCCTCGACGCACCCCGCGACGAAGGTCGCGGCGAGGACGAGACGGCGGCGGGCCGCGTCGTCGCCGACCGCCATCGGGCGGTGCGCGGCAGGCGAAGGGGGAGCCCCCGCCGTCGCGGGCGCCGCGGCGCTCGCGCCGGCGGGTGCCACCGCAGCCGCCGGGGCGTCGCCCTGCTCGAGCAGGGCGGCCATGTTCGTCGCGAACTGGCCGAGGATCTTGTTGCTCACCGAGGCGATCGCGCCCTTGCCGAACTGGACGAACTTGCCCCGGATGTTCAGGTCGGTGGTGATCGTCAGCAGTGACCCCTCGGGGTGCTCGACGACCGCGAGGCGCACGTCGGCCTCGGCGTCGCCGTTGCCCTTGACGTCCGAGCCGCGCCCGACGAGGTGCATGGTGCGGGCCGCCTCGTCGACCTCGACGAAGCGCAGCACCCCCTCGAAGGACGCGCCGATCGGCCCGACCCGCAGGCCGACCCGGCCGCGGTAGGCGTCCTCGCCCTCACGACCGAGCAGCTCGGCCCCGGGCAGGCACGAGGCCACCCGCTCGACGTCGTTGATGAGGTCGAAGACCTCCTGGGGACCCGCGGCGACGAGCGCCTCGTTGTCGATCTTCATGCGTGCGCTCCTTCGGTGACGGCCGGCTCGTCGCCCCGGCGCTGCCGGGCGACCTGCTCGACCGCGTCGACGATGGTCTCGTAGCCGGTGCAGCGGCACAGGTTCGCCGAGACGAGCTCGCGGACCTCCTCGCGCTCGCTGCTCTCCAGGTGGGGGATGCCGCCCTCGGCGAGCATGAGCATCCCCGGGGTGCAGAAGCCGCACTGCAGCGAGTGGCACGCGGTGAAGGCCTGCTGCAGGTCGCTCAGCCCGCTCTCCTGCGCGAGCGACTCGACGGTGCGGATCTCGCTGCCGTCGGCCATGACGCCGAGGACGAGGCACGAGCGGGTCGGCTCGCCGTCGACGAGGACCGTGCACGCGCCGCAGATGCCGTGCTCGCACGCGACGTGCGTGCCGGTGGCGCCCACGCGGTGCCGGATGACGTCGACGAGGGTCTCGCGGGCCTCGACGAGCAGCTCGTGCTCCTCGCCGTTGACGGTGAGCTCGATGAGATGCCGGTCGCTCATCGGGTACCTCCTGTGATGGCCGCGTGCACCGCACGCGGGGTGATCGGGGTCCGGCCCAGCAGGGCGCCGGTGGGACGAAGGGCGTCGTTGACCGCGCCGAGGACCGCGGCCGGGGCGCCGATGGTGCCGCCCTCGCCCGCCCCCTTCGCGCCGGTCTCGTTGTAGATGCACGGGGTCTCGAGGTGGGCGATGCGGATGTCGGGGGTCTCCATCGCCGTCGGGACGCAGTAGTCCATGAAGCTCGCGCACGACGGCTCGCCGTTCGCGTCGTAGGTGATCTCCTCGTAGAGCGCGCCGGCGATGCCCTGGGCGATGCCGCCGCGGGCCTGGCCCTCGACGACCTGCGGGTTGATCGCGACACCGCAGTCCTCGACGCAGAAGTAGCGCAGGATGCGCACCGCGCCGCTCACCGGGTCGAGCTCGACGACCGCCGCCTGCGTGGCGTTGGAGAAGGTGCCGTCGTTCGTCACGTCGAAGGACGCGGTCGCGTGCAAGCCGGGGCTGACCCCCTTCGGCAGGCGGTGCGCCTGGAGGTAGGCGACGTCGGCGATCTCCTCGTAGGTGACGCCCTCCTCGGGCTCGTCGCGGCGGCGGACCGCGCCGTCGCGCAGCTCGAGGTTGTCGACATTCGTCTCGAGCAGGTGCGCCGCGATCTCGACGAGGTCCTCGCCGAGGGCGCGCGACGCGAGCTGCACCGCGCTGCCGCCGATGACCGCCGAGCGCGAGGCGAAGGTGCCGAAGCCGTAGGTGATCCGGTCGGTGTCGCCCTGGTGGAGCTTGACCCGCTCGACGTCGACCTTGAGCGTGTCCGCGACGATCTGGGCCATCGTCGTCTCGTGGCTCTGCCCGTGGTTCATCGTGCCGCTCGTCACGGTGATCGTGCCGTCGAGGTCCATCCGGATGTCGGAGATGTCGAAGCCCGGCACGACGAGCATCTTGCGCGCGGCGAAGGCGGAGGAGCCGTACCCCGTGCGCTCGCTGAAGCACGAGAAGCCGATGCCGACGTAGCGCCCCTCCTCGCGGGCCTGGGCCTGCCGCTCGAACCAGCCCTCCTCGCGCACCATCTGCTCGCACAGGTCGAGCGACTCGAGGTAGGAGCCCGGGTCGTAGGTGATGGAGTTGATCGAGGTGTACGGGAAGTCGGTGATGAGGTTGCGCCGGCGCACGTCGAGGGGGTCCAGGCCGAGCTGGTGGCCCGCCCGGTCCATGATCTGCTCGAGGAGCATGACGTACTGCGGGCGCGAGACGCCGCGGTAGGGAGCGGTCGGCGCCTTGTTCGTCGCGACGGCGAGGCCGTGCACGCGGTAGGCCCCGAGCCGGTAGACCCCGGGCATCTCGCCGGAGGCCATGAGCGGCTCGATGCCGGCGGTGAAGGGGTAGCAGGAGTAGGCGCCCATGTCGCAGACGACCTCGACGTCGAGGGCGAGGAACTCGCCGTCCTGCGCGAAGGCGGCGCGCGCCGTGTAGTGCTGCTCGCGGGCGAGGAAGGAGGCGGTGAGCGCGTCCTTGCGGTCCTCGACCCACTTCACCGGGCGACGCAGCCGGCGGGCGGCCGCGGCGACGACCATCTCCTCGCGGCCGACGACGCACTTGATGCCGAAGCCGCCGCCCATGTCGGGCACGACGACGCGCACCTGGCGCTCGGGCAGCCCGAGGCTGGCCGCGGTGGCGGTGCGCACGAGGTGCGGCACCTGGGTGGGGGTGTGCAGGACGAGCTGCGACTCGCGCTCGTCCCACTGGGCGAGGGCGGCGCGGGTCTCCATCGGCAGGGCGTTCTGGCGGCCGGTGTCGATGGAGATCTCGACGACCTCGGCGGCCTGGGCGAAGGCGTCGTCGACCCCGGGGGTGTCGAAGAGGGAGACGTCGACGAGGACGTTGTCCGGCGCGCCGTCGTGCAGGCGGCGGGCGCCGGGAGCCATGGCCGCGTCGGCGGCGACGATCGCGTCGTAGGTCTCGTACTCGACCCGGGCGGCCTCGACGCCGTCCTCGGCGGCGTACGGGGTCTTCGCGACGACGATCGCGACCGGCTCGCCGATGAAGCGCACGGTGTCGTGGGCGAGGACCGGCATCTCGGTGGGGCGGAACTGCTCGACCGGCCGGTCCAGCAGGGCGGTGATCGGCGCCATGACGAGGTCGTCGGCGGCGAAGGCGGCGACCACCCCGGGCACCGCGCGGGTGGCCTCGAGGTCGACGTCGAGGATGCGGCCGAAGGCGACGCGGCTGCGCACGAACTGGGCGTGCAGCTGGCCGGTGAGGTCGATGTCGTCGACGAAGCGGCCCGCGCCCGTGAGCAGCCGGGGGTCCTCGCGGCGGCGGACGGAGGCGCCGATGAAGGCACCGTCGCGTGTCATCGCCGGGCCACGGCCGTGGGCGCCGTCGCGCGGCGCGTCGTGCTGGTGCTCGGTGCTCATGACTGGCGTGCCTCCTGCACGGCCCGCGTGACCATGCCGGTCACGAGGTCGCGCTGGTAGTCGTCGTCGACCTCGAGGTCGTCGAGGTCCTGGGTGACGGCCCGGCGCAGCCGGTCCTCGTCGGCGTCGGCCGCGAGGGCCGCCTCGGCGTGCGGGAGCCGGGTCGGGGCGGGGGCGGCCCCGCTGACGACGACGCGGGCGTCCGTCGCGCCGGGGGACGACGGGAGGACGACGCCGGCCGAGGCGAGGGCGAAGTCGCCGTGCCGCAGGCCGTGCTCGGCGAAGCCGGTCTCCCCCGTCGCCGCGGGGAAGATCACCCGCACGACGATCTCGTCGGGCTCGATCGAGGTCGTGTAAAGGCCGTAGAAGAGCTCGGCGGCGGGGATCTCGCGCTCGCCGGAGGAGCCCTCGACGACGACGCGGGCGCCGAGCAGGACGGCGAGGAGGGGCCACTCGGCCGAGCCGTCGGCATGGGCGATGCTGCCCCCGACGGTGCCGCGGGTGCGGATCGGCAGGTGGCCGACGTGGCGCATCGTCGTCGCGACGACACGGTGACCACGGCTGCCGCGCACGACGTCGCTCTCGAGGACCGCCTGGTGGGTGACGAGCGCACCGATGTGCAGCTCGTCGCCGACGACCTCGAGGGTGTCGAGCCCGGGGATGCGGGTGATGTCGACGAGGTGCTCGGGGCGGGCGAGGCGGAAGCTCATCATCGGCACGAGCGACTGGCCGCCGGCGATGACCTTGGCCTCCTCGCCGAGGCTCGTCAGCAGCGCGACGGCGTCACGCACGCTCGACGCGCGGTGGTAGCTCACGGGTGCGGGCTTCACGGGGCAGCTCCTGAGGGGAGACGGGGCTGCCGCGCCACGCCCCCGTGGGGGGCGCGGCGCGGCAGCGGGATCAGTCGAGCGCGCCGGCGCGCGCCGGGGCCGGGGCGGCCTCGACATCCTCGACGACGGCGTCGAGCTCCATCCCCTTGGTCTCAGGACCGAACTTCGCCATGACCGCGACGGCCACGAAGACGGCACCCATGAGGACGAGGAAGGTGTTGACCAGGCCCAGCGTCGGGAAGGCCCAGGCACTGAAGACGATCGGCGCGAGGCCGGTCGCGATGCGGCTCATCGATGACGCCCAGGCGAAGCCGCTCGCGCGGACCTCGGTGGGGTAGATCTCGGCGATGTAGGCGTAGAGCACCGGGATCGCCACCTGGATGACGAAGCCGAAGATGCCGATGGCGATGAGCGCGGTGCCCGGCATGTCGATCGTGTAGCCGATGCCGACGAGGGCGACCGAGCCGAGCGACGCGCTGACGCCGAGCAGCCACTTGCGGCCGGTGATGTCGACGAGGACCGCCGACAGCGCGCAGCCGAAGATGCCGATGGCGCTCATGATCGTCGAGCCGAGGAAGGCGACGGTGAAGGTCGCCCCGGCGTCGCGCAGCAGCGTGGGCAGCCAGCTGAGAGCGGCGTAGTAGACGACCATGATGCTCACGAAGAGCAACCAGGCCATGAAGGTGATCATCGGCAGCTGGCCCCAGATGGTGCGCAGCTGGCGCGACGCGGCGACGACGCCGTTGACCTTCGCCTGGACGACCGGCGGCTTGATCTCGTAGGGCTCGGGGGTGGCCCCGGTCTCGACGACGAGCCGGTCGATGATCTCTCGGGCCTCGGCCTCGCGGCCGACCTTCGCGAGGTAGATCGGTGACTCGGGGATGCCGCGGCGCACCCAGAAGGTGAGCAGGGCGGGCAGCACCATGATGCCGAGCATGACCCGCCAGTTGTGCTCCACGTTGAGCAGGGCCCACGCGGACAGGCCGGCGAAGGTCGCGCCGATCGGCCAGAAGAGGTCGAGAGCGGTGAGGACCTTGCCGCGCACGGCCCTCGGCGAGAACTCGCCGACGATCGCGTAGTCGACGGGGATGCACCCGCCGAGGCCGAAGCCGGCGAGGAAGCGGAAGAGCAGGAAGATGCTGTACGTCGGCGAGAAGGCGCCGAGCACCGAGAAGAGCGCGAAGATCATCAGCGTGATGCTGAAGGCCCGCTTGCGCCCGAGGCGGTCGGCGATGCTGCCCCACGTGATGGCCCCGACGGCCATGCCGATGAGGTTGGCCGTCGCGACGTACCCGCGCTCACCGGGGGAGAGGTCGAACTCGAGGCCGACGAGCGGGGTCAGGAAGCCGTTGAGCGCGATGTCCCAGGCGTCGAAGAGGTAGCCGAGGCCGCCGATGAGGAAGATCTTCCCCTGGACGTTCCACCTCCAGGGGAGGTCTTGGACGATCTGATCGCCAGTACGCATGCGAATCTCCGTTGGTCGTGTGGCACGGGTGACGTCGAGCCGGGTGGCTCAGCGGCGGAACTGGTAGTGGTAGGACTCCATGTCGGCGTTGTTGAGCGGGCTGCCGCTCCACAACCAGTGGTACGAGACGTCCGACTCGCCGTTGAAGGCCGCGAGCTTGGCGTCGCGCTCCTCCTGCTCGGGACCGTCGGGCAGGTGGTAGAAGTCCTTGTTGCGCAGCGACGCGTCCTGGACCATCCCGGCGTGCTTCGAGCGTCGCGAGACGTAGCGGGCCAGGGCGGAGGGGATGTCCGCGCGCGAGACCGCGCCGAGCTCCTCGGCGAGGACGGCG
Source organism: Janibacter melonis (assembly GCF_003721155.3). Classification (NCBI taxonomy): domain Bacteria; kingdom Bacillati; phylum Actinomycetota; class Actinomycetes; order Micrococcales; family Intrasporangiaceae; genus Janibacter; species Janibacter melonis. Next base: position 2,709,234 of record NZ_CP044548.2, read on the forward strand.
GCGTCCTCCATCGCCTGCGAGGCGCCCTGGGCCTGGTAGGGCAGCATCGCGTGGCACGCGTCGCCGAGCAGGGCGACCTGGCCGTCGACCCACAGCGGGTCGCGGCGGCGGTGGTACATCGCCCAGGCGCTGCAGTGCTCGGCCTTCGAGAGCATCGCGGCGACCCGGTCGTCCCAGTCCTGGTACTGCTCGAGCAGCTCGTCGGTCGTCGCGGGGCGCGACCAGCTCTGCGCGATGCCGTCGTCGGCGGGGACGATGGCGACGATGTTGAGCATCTCGCCGCCGCGGATCATGTAGTGCACGAGGTGACGGTCCGGGCCGTACCAGATGGTGCTCTGGAAGCGGTCGACGAGCCAGCGGGTCGCGGGGTCCTCGCGGATCGCGTCGCCGGGGACGAGCACCCGGTAGGCCATCTCGCCGGAGAAGACGAGGGTGTCCTCGCCGCCGATGGCGTCGCGCACGGCCGAGCGGATCCCGTCGGCGCCGACGACGACGTCGCCGGCGACCCGGCGTCCGTCGGCGGTGACGACGACCGGTCGGGCCGGGTCGCTCTGGTCGACCTCACGCACCTCGGCGCTCGTGATGACCTCGACGACGGGGCCGTGACCCTGCGGGTCGACGCAGGCCTCGTGGATGACCTGGTGCAGGTCGGCGCGGTGGTAGTGCCAGTACGGCGCGTTGTACGTGTCCTTGACGTAGGACCCGAGGGCGGTCAGACCGATGACGCTGCCGTCCTTCCAGCGCCGGCGGACCTGGTCCTGCGGCTCGGTCTTGATGCGCTCGAGCTCGGGCAGCAGCCCCAGACCCATGAGCACCCGGGCGGCGTTGGGGGCGGTCTGGATGCCGGCGCCGACCTCGCCGAGCGCATCGGCGCGCTCGAGGACGGTGACCCTCAGGCCCTGCTGGCGCATGGCGAGGGCGGCGGTGAGCCCGCCGAGACCGCCGCCGACGACGACGACCTCGAGAGATTGGCTCATGGACACGTGGTGCCTCCTGGTGGGGTGGGGAGAATTCTCGACGGGGGGACCGGCGGGGCCGGTGGGGGGGGTGGCGGGTCAGGACTCGACGAGGGTGCCGTCGGCGACGACGGTCGTGTCGTCGAGCGTCACGGTGCAGCCCCGCATGGCGATGTCGAGGTGGGCGTAGGAGTCGCGGTGCAGGACGGGGTGGGGACCCGTGGACCACAGGAAGTTGCCGGCGAAGGCGCGGGCCTCCATGCCCATGACCTCGTGCTTGGCGTACATCGCCTGGGCGAACCAGTCGGCGGTCTTCATCAGGCCCCAGCCCATGTGGGAGAGGTAGCGCGCCCACTTGTCGTCGGAGTCGGCGAAGTAGGTCTCGAGCATGTTCGCGTCGGCACCGCCGCTCACCCGCTCGATGTGACCGCCGGAGACGGTGAGGGTGACCGGCTCGCGGACGTACTCCTTGAAGGGCAGGAGGATGTCGCCCGGCGCGATGACGATCTGGCCGTCGGAGATCTCCGGCCAGCACAGGACCATCGTGCTCGGCCAGTGGTCCCACCGGCCCGGGTCGTCGGTGAAGCCGACCTGGTAGTCGCAGCGCACGTTCGTCAGGTCGACGGTGAGGTCGGTGCCGGCCGCGCTCGTCACGCGCATCGTGCTCGAGTCGTGCACGAGCTGCTGCCCGGAGAGCACGCGCGGCTTGTCGGCGGCGGTGGGCATGTTGCGCACGAGCACGTCCGGGGCGTCGCACACGAAGAGGATCCGGGTGCCGCCCTGGAGGATCTCGTCCTGGATCGGCGCGTGGATGAAGCCCTCGCGGGTGAGGTCGAGGACGAGGTCGGCCTGCTTGAGCAGCTGCTGGGCGACGGTGTCCTGCAGGACCGAGCTGAGACCTGGACCTGCGCCGGTGTGGGTGCTCGGCACCGGGTCGGGGTTGCCGCCGGGCACGGTGGCCGCGATGACGTGGGCGCCGCACGCCTTCGCGGCGGCGAAGGACGCGGCGACGTAGTCCTGGCGGCTCGACGGCTCGGAGAGCACGACGACGTGCTCGCCCGGCTCGAGCTTGCACAGGCGCAGCTCGTCGGTGAAGGCCTGGACGAGGTCTGCGGAGGTCAGCTGGGTCATCGTCTGCATCTCTTTCTCACTCGGCGCTGGGTGGATATGGAGGTCGTTTCTATACGCACTAGTTGGGACCGTCAAGACCTTCGGCGGAACTTCTCGACGGGCGGCTGTCGCGGGCCGGGGGTCTCCCTCCACCCCCGAAACCTCGCGGAAACATGGCGGAAATCCGGTGCGCGACAGGGGATCTCGACGGATACGTCGGCCGTCCGCCAGGTGCACCCGACCGGTGGCCGAGAGGGCCTTGTCAACGGCAACTAGTGCGTGTACGAATGTTTTATGACCACTGCCGCTCAGCCCCTGCCGACGACCTCCGCCACGACCCGCCACATCGGGATGATCGTGCCGAGCTCGAACCTGACGATGGAGACCGAGCTGCCGCAGATCTTCGGGCGACGCGAGCTCGTGCACCCCCAGGACCACTTCGTCTTCCACTCGAGCCGCATGCGGATGAAGCACGTGACGCCCGAGGAGCTCGTGAAGATGAACGCGCAGACCGAGCGCGCCTCGCTCGAGCTCGCCGACGCGCGTCCCGACGTCGTCGCCTCGGCCTGCCTCGTCGCGATCATGGCGCAGGGTGCGGGCTACCACTGCACCGCCGAGGACCAGATGCGCGCCGCCCTCGACAGCGAAGGGGTGAGCGCCCCCGTCATCAGCAGCGCGGGCGCCCTCCTGCGCGCGCTCACCGCGCTCGGCGCGCGCAAGGTCGTCATGGTGACGCCGTACATGAAGCCGCTGACCCAGCTCGTCGCCGACTACGTCGTCGACGCGGGCTTCGAGGTCCTCGACACCCTCTCGCTCGAGGTCTCCGACAACCTCGAGGTCGCCCGCCTCGACCCCGCCGACCTCACCGAGCACTGGAAGCGGCTCGACGCCCAGGCCCTCGAGGACGCCGACGCGCTCGTGCTCTCGGCCTGCGTGCAGATGCCCTCGCTGCCGGCGATCCAGGCCGTCGAGGACGCCTACGGCAAGCCCGTGCTGTCGGCCGCGACGGCGACCGCCTGGTCGATCCTCACCGACCTCGGCCTGCCCGCCGAGGCGCCCGAGGCCGGGAGCCTGCTCAGCGGTCGGTACTGAGCCGGCTGCTCGGGCTAGCCTGCGAGGACCGCCGAGGCCGTGACGAAGGGAGCCCGCCGTGCGTGACGTCCTCGACGACCTCGTCGAGAGCTGGCGAGCCGGCCGCACCGTCGGTCTGGCCACCCTCGTCGAGACCTGGCGCTCCGCGCCGCGCCAGCCCGGCGCGGCGATGCTCGTCGACGAGGGCCGCGCCGTGGGCTCGGTCTCCGGAGGCTGCGTCGAGGGTGCGGTCTACGAGCTCGCCCAGGAGGTCGCGACCGCCGGCGCGCCGCAGCTGGTCCGCTACGGCGTGAGCGACGGCGACGCGCTCGAGGTGGGTCTCACCTGCGGCGGCACGCTCGAGCTCTTCGTGCAGCCCGTCTCGCGCGACCTCTTCCCCGAGCTCGGCGCGATCGCGCAGGACATCCGCTCCGGGCGCCCGGTCGCCGTGGCGACCGTCGTCGAGCACACCGACGCCGCCTTCGTCGGGCGGCGTCTCGTCGTGCACCCGGGGGCGGACGAGCGCGAGGAGGTCGACGCCGCGGGCTTCCCGGGCGGTCGCCGTGGGCTCGACGCCGTCACCGACGACGCCCGGGGCCTGCTCGCGCAGGGCACGCCGGAGCTGCTCACCTACGGCACGTCCGGGGAGCGGCGCGGCGAGGGGATGCGGGTCTTCGTCGAGGTCTTCGCGCCCCGGCCCAGGCTCGTCGTCTTCGGGGCGATCGACTTCGCCTCGGCGATGGTGCGCCAGGGGCGTCTGCTCGGCTACCACGTGACGGTGTGCGACGCGCGGCCCACCTTCGCCACCGCCGCCCGGCTGCCCGGCGCCGACGAGGTCGTCGTGCGCTGGCCTCACCAGTACCTGCGCGAGGAGGCCGAGGCCGGGCGCATCGACCGGCGCACCGCGCTCACGGTGCTCACGCACGACCCGAAGTTCGACATCCCGCTGCTCGAGGTGGCCCTGCGGCTGGACGTCGCCTTCGTCGGGGCGATGGGCTCGCGGCGCACGCACGAGGAGCGCGAGGCCCAGCTGCGGGCCGCCGGGGTCACCGAGGCCGAGCTCGCGCGGCTCAGCTCGCCGATCGGCCTCGACCTCGGGGCGCGGACCCCGGAGGAGACAGCGGTGTCGATCGCGGCCGAGATCATCGCGCTCCAGTGGGGCGGCGCGGGCACCCGGCTCTCCCACCGCGACGGCCCCATCCACCACCCCCACGCCTGACCCCCCTTCGCCCTCGCCCCTTCATCTCCCGCCCCGCCGAGATATGGCAATCGGTCGAGATCCGGTGCGGATCCCGACCGATAGCCATACCTCGGCGAAGGGGGGAGGGCGAAGGGGGGGAGGGCGGCCGGCGAAGGGGTGATCCGCCGGGCCCCGGGGCTCAGCCCTTCGTGTGGCTCATCCGCTCCAGGCCGGCGGCGGCGAGGGCGCCGACGACGAGGACGGCGGCGGGCAGCAGCATCGCCTCGCCGAAGGCCTTCGACAGGGCGTCGGCGACGGCCGGCGGGATCTGCTGGGCCGACGCCCCGGCGCCCTCCATGCTCATGCCCTGACCGGCGCCACCCCCGACGTTGGCCGCGATGCGCGAGCTCATGAGGGCGGCGATGGCCGCGCTGCCGACGACCGAGCCGACCTGGCGGGTCGTGTTGTAGACGCCCGAGCCGGCCCCGGCGAGCTGCACCGGGAGGTTGCGGTTGGCGGTCGTCGCGAGCGGGCCCCAGATCGAGGCGCCGGTCACGCCGACGAAGGTCGAGGTGAGCACGACCGCCCACAGCGGGGCGTTGGCGCGCATGAGCAGGGCGAGGACGACGAGGGTCACCGCGAAGCCGCTCAGCCCGATGGTCGGCAGGATCCGGGGGTGGATGCGGTCGACGAGCTGGCCGACGGGGCGGGCGAGCACGATCGAGGCGATCGCCTGCGGGGCGAGGACGAGCGCCGCCTGCGTGGGGGACAGGCCCCGCACGCTCTGCAGCCACACGAGGAGGGGGAACATCATCGCGGTGATCGCCAGACCCATCGTCGTGATGGCGATGTTCGACAGCGAGAAGTTGCGGTCGCGGAAGAGGCCGAGCGGCACGAGAGGCTCGGGGCGCACGCGGGACTGCCACCACACGAAGGCGGCGAGGACGACGAGGCCGACGACGACGAGGAGCGGCACCGAGAGGGGCCCGGTGATCGTGCCCCAGTCGTAGCGCTCGCCCTCCTGGACGGCGAAGACGACGGCGAAGAGGCCGACGGCGGACAGCACGACACCGACCCAGTCGAAGGAGTGACCGCGGGTCTCGAGGTCGGGGACGAGCCGCCACGCGGCGACGAGCCCGGCGATGCCGACCGGCACGTTGATGAAGAAGATCCACTCCCAGCCGACGCTGTCGAGCAGGACGCCGCCGAGGAGCGGGCCGACGAGGAAGGCGACGCCGGCGGTCGCGCCCCACAGCGCCATCGCGGAGCCGCGGCGGTCGACGGGGAAGGTGCGGGTGATGACCGACATCGTCTGGGGCGTCATCATGGCCGCGCCGAGGCCCTGGACGACGCGGGCGACGACGAGCGCGGTGATCGACCCGCTGAGCCCGCAGGCGAGCGAGGCGAGGGTGAAGACGACGAGCCCGACGAGGTAGATGCGCTTGGGCCCGAAGCGGTCGCCAAGGCGACCGGTGATGAGCAGCGGCACCGCGTAGGCGAGGAGGTAGGCGCTCGTCACCCACACGACCGACTCGATGTCGGCGCCGAAGTCGGCCATGAGCGCGGGGGTGGCGATGGAGACGATCGAGGCGTCGACGAGGATCATGAAGAAGCCGACGACGAGGGCCCAGAGGGCGGGCCAGGGGTTGTCCGGACCCTGGGCGTTCGTGGAGCTGGTCGGAGCGGGTGCGGGGCGGGCCGTTGTCACCAGATCACGCTACGCCGCACCTCCGACAGCTCACTCCTCCTCGTCCAGGCCGGGCCGCGCCGCCCCGGCGTCCGCGTCCCCGTCGCGAGCCCCCTCGCCCGTCTGCTGAGCCTCCCGGTCGTCGCGCGCCGCGGCGTTGCGTCGCCGACGGCGGTGCTCGCCGACCGCGACGGCGATGCCGAGCAGGAGCGGCCACAGCACCTTCGCGGCGCCGAGGAGCGCGCCCACCCACCCCGGCAGGGTGACGTCCGGCCAGGGCACCGACAGGTCGGGCCAGGGGATCGAGGGCAGGTCGGGCCACGGGATCGAGGGGAGGTCGACGCTCGGCAGGTCGAGGTCCCAGTCCGGGAGGAGGCGTCCGAGGACCGGCAGCAGCGCGGCGAGGAGGAGCGGCACGACGACCTTGCCCGCACCGCCGAGGACGTCGTCGGCGGAGGCGAGCACCGGGTGCCGTACGGCCCACTCCTCCCGGCGGTGCGCCCGGCTCCCCGGCTCGGGGTCGAGGTCGGTGCCCCCGGTCCCGACGAGCGCCCGGGGCAGCGCCGCGGACTTCGCCCCCGCGAAGTGCGTCACCCGGCGCGGGCGCCCGGTCGCGGCGAAACGGGCCTTCATCGCGCCGATCTCCTCGACGAGCTCGTGGTCGTCGGGCACGACGAGCTCGAGGGAGTCCGCGCTGCCGCTGCTCGACGCGACCTCGACGCCGTCGACCGACCACGTCGCGAGGTTGCGGAAGCCGCGCTGCGAGGTGCGCACCTCGTGCCGGCGCCCGTCGATGTCGAGCACCCACACCTGCGGGTCCTCGATGTCGATGTGCGGCGTCTCGTCCGTCGTGTCGGTCACGTCTCGACGGTAGGTGCCCTCCCACCGCGTCGTCCTCAGCCCTCGGGCTGGCGCACCCCCTCCCCAGGTACCCCCTTCGCGGTGCGCCTCCCCGGACCGGCGGCGGAGCCGCCATAGCGTGGCCGGGTCGCGCGGGGGACGCGCGAGACCCGAAGGGGGAGCAGGGATGTACGTCGACGACGACCCGGTCTACAAGAGGCGCCGCCTCGTCGCGCTCGCGGTGGTCATCGCCGTCGTGCTCGGGCTGTGCGCGCTCGGCCGCGTGCTCCTCGGCGGCGACGACGCGGAGCCCGCGGCTGCCGCCACCCCCGTCGCCGCAGCCGCGCCGGCGAAGAAGGCGACGACGGTCGAGCAGGCGGCGCCACCCCTTCGCCCCCAGGAGGAGCAGGGCGAGCCGGCGGGCACCGCTGACACCGAGCTCGTCCGGGTGCAGCGGATCACCGGCGGCCTCACGCCGAAGTCGGTCGTCGCGAGCGGCCAGGGTCTCGTCCTCGCGCAGAACATGATGTACAGCCACACCGTCACCGCCTACCGGCCCGACGGCGCCCGGGTGGCGACGGTCTCCGACACCGTCGACCTGTCCGACTTCGGGGTGAAGGGCCACCCCGGTCGCAGCAAGGGCGCGCCGGTCGAGGTCGCCTTCAGCCCCGACGGGCGCACCGCGTGGGTGAGCCAGTACTCGATGTACGGCAAGGGCTTCGCCCCCGAGGGCGCCGACTCGTGCACCTCGGGCGCCGGCATCTCCAACAGCTATCTCTACGAGCTCGACACGAGCACCTTCGAGGTGCGGCGGGTCGTCGAGGTCGGCGCGGTGCCGAAGTACGTCGCCGTGACTCCCGACGGCCGCTCGGTCCTCGTGAGCAACTGGTGCTCGATGGACCTCACCGTCGTCGACGCGGCGAAGGGGACGGTGACCCGCACGATCCCCACGGGCGGGCAGCACCCCCGCGGCATCGCGGTGAGCCCGGACAGCACGACGGCCTACGTCGCGATCATGGGCAGCGACCGCACCGTCGCGGTCGACCTCGCGAAGGGGAGCGTGCGCACCCTCGCCGAGACCGGCGACAAGCCGCGCCACGTCGTCATCTCGCCCAAGGGCGACTACCTCTACGTGACGAACAGCGGGGCCGCGACGGTGAGCAAGGTCGAGGTGTCGAGCGGGGAGGTCGTCGCCGAGGCGAAGACCGCGGCCGACCCGCGCTCGACGGCGATCTCGCCGGACGGCGCCGCCCTCTACGTCGTCGAGTACGGCGCGGCGCGGGTCTCGAAGATCCTCACCGCCGACATGGAGCTCGTCGACTCCGAGCCCACCGACGGCCTGCCGATCGGCGTCACCTACGAGCCGACGACCAAGCGGGTCTGGGTGGCCTGCTACTCCGGCTCGATCGTCGTCTACGACGACTCCCGCCGCGGCGCCTGACCTCGCCCTCGTCTCCCTTCGCTCCCCAGTCACAGCTTTCCCGCCCAGGGCGGGAAAGTGCGACCTCGGGAAAGAACATGTCCTTCCCGAGGTCGAATGTTCCCGCCCTGGGCGGGAAAGTGGAGGGGGCGAAGGGGGATCAGGCGGCGAGGAGCGCGTCGATCTGGTTCATCGCGCCCGCGGTGCCCTCGACGACGCCCATGTCGAGCACCTGCTGGAGCGCCTCGGCGCTCTCGTAGGTCGACACGGTGGTCAGGCGGGTGCCGCCGTCGGTGGCCTCGAAGGTCATCGTCGCGCGCGACACCGGCAGCTCCGGGGCAGGGGTGCCGGCCTCGTCCGTGGCGAAGCCGTCGGCGAAGTCGAAGCGGCGGGGCTCCTCGACGTCGCCGACCTCCCAGTAGCCGTAGTACTTCTCACCCTCCGGCGAGGTCATGTAGTAGACCATCCGGCCGCCCGGCGTCAGCGAGTGCTCGACGAAGGTCGCGGGGTAGTCCGGCGGGCCCCACACCTGCTCGAGCTGGCGCGGGTCGGCGTAGACCTGCCACACGCGGTCGACGGGGGCGGCGAAGTCGGCGACGACGGTGAGGGTACGACCCTCGACGTCGGGGGTGATGTCGGTGACGGGCATGGTGCTCAGTCCTCTCGGTCCTGCTCGGGTGGGGTGGTCGGTGAGACGTCGGTGCTGCCGCGCAGGAGCAGGTCGTCGATCCGGGCGACCCGGCCGCGCCAGACCTGCTCGATCTCGCCGAGCAGCTGACCCACCGAGCGCACGGCCTCGACGTCTCCGCTGGCCATCGCCGTACGACCTTCGCGTCGCTTGGTGATCAGGCCCGCGCGCTCGAGGACGGCGACGTGCTTCTGCACCGCGGCGAAGGACATGTCGTACTTCTCCGCGAGCGCTGACACCGAGTGCTCCCCGGCCAGCACGCGGCGCAGGATGTCGCGCCGGGTCCGGTCGGCGAGGGCGTGGAACATCGCGTCCGCGCGGTCCTCGTCGTCAGCCACACGACAAACATACAACCGATCGGTTGTATGTCAAGGCCCCCAAGACGCGGCGCCTGCATGGGCCGTACCCGGCGCTCGTGCCGGCATCTCGGGCGGGCGCGACCCGTAGCCTTCGGGCATGACGCGCGTCGCGGTGGTGGTCAACCCCTCCAAGACGCGGGCGAAGGGGGTCGCCGACCGGGTCGCGCAGGGGTGCGCCGAGCGCGGGTGGCCCGAGCCCGAGGTGCTCGAGACCGCCGTCGACTCGACCGGTCGCGACCAGGCGGCCGCGGCCGCCGGGGCCGGCGCCGAGCTCGTCCTCGCGTGCGGCGGCGACGGCACCGTGCGCGCCGTCGCCCACGGGCTCGCCGGCACGGGGGCCGCGATGGCGCTCGTGCCCGTCGGCACCGCGAACCTCCTGGCGCACAACCTCGGTCTCGCGACCCGCGACACGGGCCGGGCCGTCGACACGGCCCTCGACGGCCGTCGCCGCCCCCTCGACCTCGGTCTCGCCCGCCTCGGCGAGGACGGGAGCGAGCACCCCTTCGTCGTCCTCGCCGGCATCGGCCACGACGCGGCCACCGTCGCCGACACCCGCGACGACCTCAAGCACCGCATCGGCTGGCCCGCCTACGTCACCCCGGCAGCGCGGCACGCGCTGCGCCGCCCCGTGCCCGTCCGGGTGCGCCTCGACGACGGCCCGGCCCGCGACGTCGTCGCGTGGAGCGTGCTCGCCGCGAGCTGCGGCCGGGTGCGCGCCGGCGTCCAGATCGCCCCGGGCGCCCTGCTCGACGACGGTCTCCTCGACGTCCTCGAGGTGACCGTCGCCCGCCCCGTCGGCTGGCTCCCGGTGGCGGCGAAGGGGGTCCTCGGCCTGCGGCGGGACGTGCCGGGTCTGCGCACCCGCCGGGCGGCCGAGCTCGAGGTGACCGCGGACCAGCCGCTGCACGTCCAGCTCGACGGAGACATCATGGGCCGGGTCGACCGGCTGCGGGTGCGCGTCCAGCGACGCGCGATCGACGTCGTAGGAGGAGCCCGATGAGCGCGGACCTGGTCACCGAGGTGCACGAGCTGCAGGAGGGGTGGACGAGTGCCGCCGACGAGCGCCGGCTCGCGGAGATCTTCCTCGGCGTGCACGGCGTCGAGCTCACGGAGCTGAAGAACGCGATCAACCGGCGCGACGACCACCACGACCTCGAGGAGCTGCTCTTCGACGACGTCGACGACGACGAGATCCGCGCACGGGTCCTCGCCCATCTCGCCGCCGAGGCGCAGGCCCTCGGCAGGGTCGGGGTCAAGGTGCTCTCCGACATCGACGACACCGTCTTCCCGATGATCCACGAGACGCGCTACCCCCGCGGGCACACCCCGGTGCCGGGGGTCCTCGCCTTCCTCCAGGCCCTCGACGACGGACCGGTCGACAACCCGCTCTCGCGCGGCGACCTCACCTTCGTCACCGCCCGGCCCGAGCTGGCGATGGGTCTCGTCGAGGGCTCGACGAAGGACGCGCTGCGCACGGCCGGCGTCGTCTCCTCCTCGGTGCTCGCCGGAGAGGTCCTCGGGCTGCGCAGCAAGGACGCGATGGCCGACGTCAAGCTCGCGAACGTCGAGCGCTACCGGCAGGCCTTCCCCGAGTACGGCGTCGTCTTCGTCGGCGACACCGGGCAGGGTGACGTCCTCGTCGGCACCCGGATGCGCGAGGCCTACCCGCAGGACTGCCCCGCCGTCTTCGTCCACGACGTCGTCGCCACGGCGCAGCCCGAGCGCGACCGGCTGGCCGCGCTCGGCGTGCACGTCGTCGACACCTACGTCGGCGCCGCCGGGGTGGCCCGGGGGCTGGGGCTCGTCTCCGACGCAGGCGTCGCCGAGGTCACCGAGCAGGCCCTGGCCGAGCTCGACGAGGTCGCCTGGGAGAGCGCGGAGCAGGAGCGCGACACCCGGGCGCTCTTCGAGCGTGACGTCGGGGGGCTCCTGGGCTGACACCGCCCGCCCCTACGCTGGGGCGATGAGCGAGCACGAGCCGGCCGAGACCTCCGACGGCGAGCGCAGGGCGGTCGCGGCGATGCTCGCCGCCGGCATCGAGCACGAGGTGACCCGGCACGGCCGGGTGGGCTCGCTCGCCGAGGCCGCTGCCGCGCGCGGCGTGGAGCCGGCCGACATCGTCAAGACCCTCGTCGTGCGACGGGGCGACGACGACCACCTCTTCGTCCTGGTGCCGGGCGACCGCGAGATCGACTGGCCGCTGCTGCGCGAGCACCTCGGGGTGAGCCGGCTGTCGATGCCCGACGCGGGCACCGCCCGCGACGCGACCGGCTACGAGCGGGGCACCATCACCCCCTTCGGGTCCACGCACGCCTGGCCGGTCGTCGCGGACGCCTCGATCCTGCGGCCCGAGGGGCGCCGCGTGTCCATCGGCGCGGGCGCGCACGGGGTCGCCGCGACCGTCCCCGCAGCCCGTCTCGTCGAGGTCCTCGGGGCCGACGTCGCCGGGGTCACCCGGCCCGCCTGAGCGGCCACGTCCCGCGCTCGGGGACGCGGCAGAGGGGGCCGACGACCCCCGGATAGCCTGTGCCGCGTGAGCGACTCGTCCCCCACCTCGACCCTGCCCGACCCCACCGCCGTCGCGGTCTCGAGCGAGGTGCGCGAGGCCGTCGCCGCCGGCCGCCCGGTCCTCGCGATGGAGTCGACGATCTTCACCCACGGGCTGCCGCGCCCGCGCAACCTCGAGGTCGCGCTGGCGGCCGAGGAGCAGGTGCGCGCCGCCGGCGTCGTGCCCGCGACAATCGGCGTCGTCGACGGCGTCGCGACGGTCGGCATGAGCACCGCGCAGGTCGAGCGGCTCGCCGGCGAGGACGTCATGAAGGCCTCGGTGCGCGAGCTGCCGATCGCCCGTGCCACCGGTGCGAGCGCCGGCACGACCATCGCGGCGACCGCCTTCCTCGCGCACGCCGCGGGCATCGAGGTCTTCTCCACCGGGGGGCTCGGCGGCGTCCACCACGGGGCGAGCACGACCTTCGACGAGTCCGCCGACCTCGTGACGCTCTCGCGGGTGCCCGTCGTCCTCGTCTCGTCGGGCGCGAAGGCGATCCTCGACATCCCCGCGACGCTCGAGCGCTTCGAGACCCTGTCGGTGCCGGTCGTCGGCTACCGCACCCTGCGCTACCCGGGCTTCTACGTGCACGACTCCGGCTACCCCCTCGCCCAGCAGGTCGACAGCCCCGAGCAGGTCGCGGCGCTCTACCGCGCCTCGCGCGGCCTGGGCCTGCCCGCCTCGGTCCTCGTCGGCAACCCCATCCCCGAGGGCGACAGCCTCGACCCGGTGGCCCTCGACGAGGTCATCGAGCGCGCCTGGGCGGCAGCCGACGACCAGGGCGTGCGCGGCCAGGCGACGACGCCCTTCCTCCTCGACTTCATCCAGCGCGCGACGAAGGGGGAGTCCCTCGACGCCAACGTCGCGCTCTACCGCAACAACGTCGCGCTGGGCTGCGAGGTCGCCACGGCGCTCGCGGTCGGCGTGAGCGGCTGAGCCGCGTGCTCGCGGTCGCGGGCGACCTCGTCCAGGACGTCGTCGTCCTCACCCACGAGCCGCTGCGGCGGGGGAGCGACGTCGCCGCGCAGGTGAGCACGCAGCGGGGTGGGTCGGCGGCCAACGTCGCGGCCTTCGCCGCGGCGAGCGGCACCCCGACCCGCTTCGTCGGGTGCGTCGGCGACGACGTCGCCGGGCGGGCCCTCGTCGCCGAGCTCGCCGGCCACGGGGTGGACGTCCGGGTCCAGGAGCGCGGCACGACCGGCGTCATCGTCGTCGTCGTCGAGCAGGACGGCGAGCGCACGATGTACCCGAGCCGTGGGGCCAGCGCCCTCGTCGAGAGCGTCGATCCTGGGTGGCTCGACGGCGTCGAGGTCTTGCACCTGCCGCTGTACGGCTTCGACGGCGGGAGCACGCCCGACGCGCTCGCCGCGGCCGCGGACACGGTGCGCTCCGCCGGCGGACGGGTCTGCGTCGACCTCTCCTCGACCCTGCTCGTCGACCGCCACGGCGCGGGCTGGGTGCGCGAGGTCCTCGCCCGGGTCGCCCCGACGTGGGTGAGCGCGAACGCCGACGAGGTCCACGCCCTCGGGCTCGACGACCCCGCCTGGCTCGACGCCCATCCCGTCACGGTCGTCCTCGCCCGGGCCGGTGCCGACCCGACGCGGGTGCTGCGAGCCGGCGCGGACGCGCTCGTCGTGCCCGTCGCCCCCGTCGACGGGGTCGTCGACACGACGGGCGCGGGCGACGCCTTCGCCGCGGGCTTCCTCGGGGCGACGCTCGCCGGGAGCGAGCTCGTCGCCGCCGTCGAGGCCGGGCACGCCCTGGCTCGCCGGGTCGTCACCGCCGCCGGTGCCGTCCTCCCTCCGGCCTGAGGGCCCCCCCTTCGCCTCGTGACGCGCGGGTACGACGACCGCGGCCGCCCACGAGCTCGGTCGTACCCCGGTCCTGCGGGAGGTGCGGACCGTGCTCGTCCCGTGACGGTCGTCCTACCCGCGGGTCACGTGCCGCGACCTCCTCCTAGGGTGGGCCCGACCCGCCGCCCGCTGACCCGCAGGAGACCCCATGCCCACCACCCTCATCACCGGCGCGAGCTCCGGGCTCGGCGCCGAGATGGCCCGTCAGATGGCGGCGCTCGGCCACGACCTCGCCCTCACCGCCCGCCGCACCGACCGGCTCGACGCGCTGCAGGCCGAGATCACCGCGGCGCACCCGGGTCGCCGGGTCGAGACCTACCCGCTCGACGTCACCGACGACGAGGCGGTGCTCGCGGTGACCCGGCGGGTGCAGGAGGACTTCGGCACGATCGAGCGCTACGTCGTCAACGCCGGGCTCGGCAAGGGCGCGCCGGTCGGCAAGGGCAGCCACTACGCCAACCGCGAGACGCTGACGACGAACGTCCTCGGGGCCTTCGCGCAGGCGGAGGCCGCGATGCAGGTCTTCCGCGAGCAGAAGAGCGGGCACCTCGTCATCATCAGCTCGGTGACCTCGGTGCGCGGCTTCCCGTCGTCGATGACCGCGTACGCGGCGAGCAAGGCGGCCGTCGCGAGCCTCGGCGAGGGCATCCGCAGCGAGATGCTCGGCAAGCCCGACCTCGACATCGACGTCTCCGTCATCTGCCCGGGCTACATCCGCTCGGAGATGAACGAGAAGGTAGAGCAGAAGGTGCGCTTCATGGTCGACACCGAGACCGGCGTGCGCTCGATGGTCGCGGCGATCGAGGCGCGTCGGGCGAAGGCCTTCGTCCCCGCCCGCCCGTGGGCCGCGCTCGCCAAGGTCATGCAGGTCGCGCCGCTGCCGGTGGTCCGCAAGCTCATGTGACCGGGGACCCTCGACGCCGTCGTGCGTCGCCGGCCCCCCACCTGCGAGGCTGCGCCCATGAGTGACACGCAGCGCGCGCAGGAGGTCGTCGGGATCAGCGGGGTGAGCATCGCCTCCGAGGACGTCGACGCCACCCGCGAGGCGTGGTGCCGCTTCGCCGGGATCGAGCACTCGCCCGCGCTCGTCGTCGGCGGTGTCGCCGTGGGCGTCGGCCCGACCGTCGGGGGGCCCGAGGGGCTCGCCGCCGTCACCCTCGCGGCCACGGACGTCAGCGAGACGCTCACCCTCATCGGTCGTCGCGGCCTGCCCGTCGACGGGGGCGTCGTCGACGTCGCCGGCACGTCGTGGCGGGTGGCGGGCACGACCGGTCAGGTCGACCTCGACCCCCGCGGCGGGATCGAAGGGGTCGACCACGTCGTCGTCAGCAGCACCGACCCCGACCGGGCTGCGGCGCTGTACGGCGCGCGGCTCGGGCTCGAGCTGCGCCTGGACCGCACGATGCCCGAGCACCGCATGCGCGGCCTGTTCTTCCGCGCGGGCGACTCGGTCGTCGAGGTCGTCACGCGTCTGGACGGCGAGGGCGACGGGGGCGAAGGGGGAGCCGACCGCCTCTCCGGGATCGCCTGGCGCACCCCCGACGTCGCCGCGGTCCGCGAGCGGCTGCTCGGTGCCGAGGTCGACGTCTCCGAGGTCCGTCCTGGTCGCAAGCAGGGCACCCTCGTCGCCACCGTCCGCGACCCCGACCTGCGCGTCCCCACCCTCATCGTCGGCCCCGCGTAGGGGTCGTCGCTGGTCGAGGTGCGACGAAGGAGCCTCGAGACCACGCGCCGCCGGTCTCCGCCTGTCGGGTGAGCGCGAATCGCCGCTACCTCATGGGTGTAGCGGCGATTCGCGCTCACCCGCCGGGGTGGCGGTCTCGAGGCTCAGGCCTGGGCGGCCTTCGCACCTCGACCACCAGCAGGCCGGAGCCCGTCAGAGGCCGCTGATCTCGAAGCACTCCCGCACGAGGGGCTCGATCTCGCCCTCGAAGCCGCGCTGGCCGTAGGTCCAGATGGCGGCGCGGACGGCGCCGAGGGCGGTGAAGACGGCGACGGCGGGGGCGATGTC
Organism: Janibacter melonis; assembly: GCF_003721155.3. NCBI lineage: Bacteria > Bacillati > Actinomycetota > Actinomycetes > Micrococcales > Intrasporangiaceae > Janibacter > Janibacter melonis. The sequence goes on from NZ_CP044548.2 coordinate 2,724,957, forward strand.
GTCGGCCGGGTCCACCCCTTCGCGCGCGTAGGCCGCGTCCGCGAGCGCCCGGGCGGTCTGCGCGCCCGCGCCGAGCACCGCGACGGAGATCGAGGGCGACTCGCGCGCGACGACGGCCCGCATCCGCCACATCTGCGGCTCGCGGGTCGCGGTCGCCATCCGCTCGACGAGCACCGCTCGAAGGCTGTCGCGCAACGGCTCGTCCTGGGGTCGCTCCCGCAGGGCCTGCGCCAGTGCTGCCGGCAGGTCGGGATCCACGCCCGAGAGGGCGTCGTCCTTCGTCGCGAAGTAGTTGAAGAAGGTCCGGGGCGACACGCCCGCCCGCTCGGCGACCCGCTCGACGGTCGCCGCGGCCACCCCTTCGTCATGGGCGATCTCCAGGGCGGCGCGGTGCAACGCGGCCCGGGTCACCCGCTTGCGCTCGGCCCGGCGTCCACGCTCTGGCTCGCTCATGGCGGCCATTGTGCTGGAGACGGCTGAGGGAGGGGGACCCGCCTACTTTGCAGTGACTGCAAGTTTGTCATATGCTTGCTGCATGCAAGGAACCTCGCAGGGTGCTCTCCACGACGCACTGACCCGCGCGTTCCGCCAGCTCACCGCCACCTTCACCACCCGGTCCGAGGTCGACCCGCAGGCCCTGCGGCGCCCCGACTACGCCCTCCTCGCCGCCGTCGAGCGGCACGGCTCGGTCCGGCCCAGCGATCTCGCCGCCGCCGACGGGCACGACCTGTCGACGGTCAGCCGGCGGGTCGCCTCGCTCGAAGGACGCGGATGGGTGGTGCGAGAGCGCGACCCCGACGACGGCCGGGCCTGCCGCGTCGCCCTCACCGACGAGGGCACGACCCGGCTGACGACCGAGCGCGCGGCGCGCGCCGCGATCGTCACCGAGGTCCTCGTCTCCTGGAGCGAGGACGACGTGCGGACCCTGACCGACCTGCTCGAGCGGATGAGCGACGACGTGGCCGCCTCCCGCCCCCTGACCACCCATCTCGAAAGGAGCTCCGCGTGAGCGCGAGCGTCACCACCCCGGCCGTGGGCACCACGACGGCCACCAGCGACCCGGCGTCCGCCGGCGCCGCTCCCTACCGGCTGAGCCCCGAGCACCGGCGCGTCTTCGTCGGCCTCATGCTCGGCATGCTCGTCGCCTCCGTCAGCCAGACGATCGTCGGCCCCGCGATGCCGCGCATCGTCGCCGAGCTCGGCGGCATCGACCACTACAGCTGGGTCGCGACCGCGGCCATGCTCGTCTCCGCCTGCACGGTCCCCGTCGTCGGCAAGCTCTCCGACATCTTCGGGCGCCGCGGCTTCTACCTCGCCGGCATCATCGTCTTCATCGTCGGCTCGCTCATCTGCGGCTTCTCCCAGAACTTCTGGATGCTCGTCGCCGGTCGTGCCGTCCAGGGCCTCGGCATGGGCACGCTCATGCCGCTGTCGCAGACGATCATCGGCGACATCATCCCGCCGCGTCAGCGCGGCAAGTACCAGGGCCTCATGGGTGCCGTCTTCGGCGTCACCTCGGTCGCCGGCCCCCTCGCGGGCGGTGTCATCACCGACCACCTGGGCTGGCGCTACCTCTTCTTCGTCGCCGTGCCGATCGGCCTCGTCGCCTTCTTCGTCATCGGCCGCTTCCTCCACCTCGAGCACACCGCTCGCGAGGTGACCATCGACTACGCCGGCATCGCCACCCTCACCGTCGCGCTCACCTCGCTGCTCCTCGCCACCTCCCTCGGCGGCACGAGCTGGGCCTGGGGCTCGGCGGAGTCCATCGGCCTCTACGCCGTCGGCGTCGTCGCCCTGCTCTCCTTCATCGCCATCGAGCGCCGCGCGGTCGAGCCGGTCATCCCCCTGCGCCTCTTCTCGAGCAAGGTCTTCTCGATGGCCAACATCGCGGCCTTCGGGGTCTCGATGGTGATGTTCGGCGCGATCATCTACATCCCGGTCTTCGCCCAGGGCGTCATCGGCGTCGACGCGACGAACTCCGGTCTCATCCTCATGCCGCTCATGGTCGGCTTCATCGGGCTCGGCATCATCACCGGCCAGCTCATCACCCGTACGGGGCGCTACCTGCCCTTCATGATCACCGGCGTGCTCGTCATGGCGCTCGGCATCTTCCTGCTCACCCGGCTCGACCACACCGCGACCCAGACCCAGCTCACCGTCGCGATGACGGTCCTCGGCCTCGGGCTCGGCATGGCGATGCAGCAGTACGCCCTCGTCGTGCAGAACGACGTGCCGCGCCGCGACCTCGGCGTCGCGACGGCGACCGTGCAGTTCTTCCGCAACGTCGGCTCGACCGTCGGCATCGCGGTCTTCGGCACGATCATGACGAGCGGCCTGGCCGACCGCATCGCCGGCCACCTCCCGGCGGGCGCCCAGCAGCAGATGGGCGACGGCGGGGTCTCGATCGGCTCGGTCCTCGACCCCTCGGCGCTGTCGAAGCTGCCCCCGGTCGTCGCCGACGCGGTCCGCCAGGGCCTGGCCGAGAGCCTGCACAACGTCTTCCTCATCGGTCTGCCGATCCTCGCCGTCGTGCTCGTCGCGACCGCGCTCATCCCGGCCAAGCCGCTGCGCGAGACGCTCGACCACCCCTCCGAGGCGGTCTCCGACCGCGCGGAGTGAGCGATCCGCGTCACCCGGTGCCGTCATCCCTTCGCGAAGGGGTGGCGGCACCGTCGCGTGCGGCGACCGCTCGTCGCGGAATAGTTGAACGATAAATCGTTGTTGGTAGGGTCGTCAGCGACCACCCGTCACCAGGAGAGCGCCATGCCAGCCATCACCGTCGACGACATCTTCACCCTGCCCCGCGTGACGCAGCCCGCGCCCGACGCGGTGGTCCGCCCGGTCCACACCGTCTCGACCGCCCCGAAGGGGTTCGAGGGCGAGGGCTTCCCCGTCCGGCGGGCCTTCGCCGGTGTGCCGATGGAGCGGCTCGACCCCTTCATCCACATGGACCAGATGGGTGAGGTCGAGTACGCGCCGCTCGAGCCCCGCGGCACGAGCTGGCACCCGCACCGGGGCTTCGAGACCGTCACCTACATCATCGACGGCTCCTTCGACCACGAGGACACCCACGGCGGCGGCGGCACGATCACCGACGGCGACACCCAGTGGATGACCGCCGGCTCGGGGCTGCTGCACATCGAGGCCCCGCCGGAGCAGCTCGTCATGAGCGGCGGGCTCTTCCACGGCATCCAGCTGTGGGTCAACCTGCCCGGCGCGATGAAGATGTCCGACCCTCGCTACCAGGACATCCGCTCCGGCGAGGTCGGCCTGCTCTCGAGCCAGGACGGCGGCGCGCTGCTGCGCGTCATCGCCGGTGACGTCGACGGGCACTCCGGCCCGGGCATCACGCACACCCCGATCTCGCTCGTCCACGCCACCGTGGCGCCGGGCGCGCGGGTCCAGCTGCCGTGGCAGCGCGACTTCAACGCGCTCGTCTACGTGCTCTCGGGCCGTGGTGTCGTCGGCGAGGAGCGCCGGCCGGTCCGCGAGGGACAGCTCGCGGTCTTCGGTGCGGGCGACGTCATCGAGGTCGCGGCCGACGACCGGCAGGACTCGCGCACCCCGCAGCTCGAGGTGCTCGTGCTCGGCGGTCGTCCGATCCGGGAGCCCGTCGCGGCCTACGGCCCCTTCGTCATGAACACCAAGGACGAGCTCGTCACCGCCTTCGAGGACTTCCAGGCGGGGCGGCTCGGCGTGCTGCCGAAGACCCCGCGGGTGCGCCCGGCGCTCGAGGTCGTCGCCGACCAGCCGGGTCACCACGTGCTCTGACCCTGCCCGTGGCAGAGTCGCAGCGTGCGACTGACCCTGCTCGACCGACGCCGCACGGTGCGTGTCGTCCTCGGGCTGTGCCTGCTCGCGCTCTTCGTCCTCGGTGCCCTCGGCCAGCGGATCATGCCGGCATGGGGGAGCAGCTGCCCCGACGGCGGTGAGTGCGACCCGGCGGCGCTGCGCTCGCTCGTCGTCAGCGCCTGGGCCCTGCACGCGCTGAGCGTCGTCGGGCTCGTGGCGGGAATGCTCGCCGTCGGGCGGACCCGCCCCGAGAGCCCGCACGGCGACGGCATCCCCGACGAGCACGCGGCCCCGCCGTGGCGGCACGCGCTGCTCGCGGCGGGCTTCGTCGGGGTGACCAACGCGATCACCGCCGCGGCCCTCGGCGTCGCCGTGATCTTCGGCGGTCTCATGGTCGGGGCGGTCGTCGCCGCGTGGTGGGTCGGGCTCACCGTCTTCCTCGACGCGCTCGACCGCCTCGCCCGACCCCAGTCCGAGCGACGCGGCTCGTGGTGGCGCGCCCTCGCCGTCTCGACCCTCACCGTCGCGATGCTCTGGGTCGTGCCGGTGCTCGTCGTCGGCGTCGAGAGCAAGGGGTGGAGCGAGGCCTTCCTGCTCGCCGACCTCCTCGTCGCCGGGGTCACCGGTGTCGCGACCCTCGGCACCCGCCTCGTGCCTGGTGGGCGCCGCGAGGACGAGCACCCCCACCGGGGTCGTCTGCTCTCGGCCACGCTCGCCGGCAGCCTGCTCCTGCCGCTCGGCATGGCCCTCTACGTCGACCTCGGCGGGTCGACGTGGCACCGGGCCGGTGAGATCGTCGGCGACCTGCTCAACCCCTACCCCGCCTCGGTCGTCGCGGCCGACGACGAGGCGGCCACCCCGTCGCCGCCTCGGACCACGTCGCCGTGCACCGTCGCGGACCTCACCGTGACCGCCGTGCCGGGCGACCCCACCCTCGGGGGCCGCTCGGCGGTGCTGCGGGCGAGCAGCACCTCCGACGCGCCGTGCGTGCTCGGCGGCTACCCCGACCTGCGGCTCGCCGACGACGACGGCCCGATCCCGCTGTGGACGACGCCTGCCGACTACACGGTCACGGGGGAGCCGGCCGAGGTCGAGGCGATCACCCTCGCGCCCGGCGAGAGCGCCTCGGTCACCGTGTGGTGGCGGGCCCGCCCGCCCGGTGACGTCGAGGACGGGGCCCGGGTGCTCCGGGTCGACCTCGGCGACGACGCGTCGGTCCGCGGGGTGCAGACCGTCGAGGTCGACGGCCCGCCGGGTCTCACCGAGGGCCTGGCCGCCGGCTCACGGGTGCGCATCGAGCCGTGGTCGACCGGCGACCAGCTCCCGCTGCCCTGAGCCGGCGAGCTGGGCGGCGGGGGAGCCCGCAGACGGGCCCGACGGGGGAGCTCCCCCCGGCCGGCCCGACGCGAGTCGGCCCGCCCGTCCGCCCTACTCCGTCGCGAGCGCCTCGGCCGGCGACACCCGGGCGGCACGACGGGCCGGCAGCACCGAGGCGACGAGCGCGGCGGCGACGGCTGCCGCGGCGACCCCGCCGAGCAGGCCCCACGGGACGACGACCCGCAGGTCGGTGAGCTGGCCGACGACCGAGCCCGCCCCGGCGACGCCGTAGCCGATGCCCAGGGCGGTGCCGAGCACGATGCCGACGAGCGCGAGGAGGACCGCCTCGAGGGCGAGCATTGCCCGCAGCTGACCCCGGGTCGTCCCGAGCGCCCGGAGCAGCGCCGACTCGCGCGTGCGCTCGAGGACAGACAGCGACAGCGTGTTGGCGATGCCCACGAGCGCGATGAGCACCGACACGGCGAGCAGCGAGAGGACGACGGAGAGCACGACGTCGAGGACGCTGTCCATCTCCTCGCGCTGGATCGCCGACCCGCCGACCTCGACCCCGCGGTCGACGGTGACGGCCTGCAGGCCCTCGACGGTGCGCTGGGCGTCCTCCTCGGAGAGCCCGAGGAGCAGGGCGCGCGGGGCGGCCTCGGCGTCGACCCGCCGGAGGTCGGCCGCGGTGAGGGTCCACGGCCAGCCGAGCGAGTCGCGCACCTGGACGGCGGCGGTGAGCTGCCCGTCCGGACCGCGAAGGGTGACCCGGTCGCCGTCGACGAGCCGCAGGCCCCGAGCGGTCTCCTCCGACACCTGGACGACCCCGTCGCGCAGCCCGGCGAAGGCTGCGGGGTCGCGCACGACGGCCGTCGCGTCGTCGTCGACGCCCGCGGCGACCTGGTCGCGGCGGGCCTGCCCGTCGACGACGACGACGAGCTCGGAGCCCGGCACGCTCGCGACGGAGGTCACGCCGTCGACCTGGGCGACCCGCTCGCGCACCCCGGCGGGCACCGCGCCGTCCGGTGCGGTGACGACCGCGTCGACGGAGTACTGCTCGTCGAGGGCGGCGGAGACGCTGGCCTGCGCGGTCCGCGCGCCGACCGCCGTCGTCGTCACGAGGGTGACCCCGACGAGCAGCGCCGCGGTCGTCGCGGCCGCACGGCGCGGGTTGGCGACGGCGTTGCCGGCGGCCAGGCGGCCGGGGGCCCCGAGCAGGCGGGCCGGCACGGCCCCGACGACCCGGGCCACCGCCGGCACGAGCAGGCTGCCGGCCATCAGGACGCCGACGAAGGAGAGCATCCCGCCCGCGAGTCCCGCCGGGAGCGCGCCCGCGGCCCCGCCGACGACGAGCAGGGCACCGCCGACGACGACGAGGGCGACGCCGATGCCGCAGCGCACGAGCCCCCGACGGCTGCGGGCGGCGACGGCGGGCACCGGGCGCAGCGCCTCGAGCGGGGCGACCGCGCTCGCGGCGACGACCGGGCGCACCGCCGCGGCGAGCACGACGAGCACACCGGTGACGAAGGGGACGACCACGGCCGTCGGTGCGACGGAGAAGGTGAGCGCCGGCACCGAGTCGGGCAGCAGCGACGCGGCGGCGACGAGCCCCCGGCACGCGGCGATGCCCAGAGCCGTCCCGACGGCCGAGAAGACGACACCCGTGACGAGCGCCTCGAGCAGCGCGCCCCGCACGACCTGGCCGCGAGACCCGCCGACCGCCCGCAGCAGCGCCGTCTCACGGGTGCGCCGCGCCATGAGGATGGCGAAGGTGTTGCCGATGACGAGCGCGCTGACGAAGAGCGCGACGAGAGCGAAGCCCATGAGCAGGGCGGTGAAGACGTCGGTGCCCCCGGTCAGCCGGGACGCGACCTCGTCGGCGTGCTCGGTGCCGGTGCGCACCTCGGCGCCTGCGGGGCCGCCGACCGCCTCGCGGACCCGGTCGGTCAGCTGGGTGTCGCTCACCCCCTTCGCCGCCTGCGCGACGACCTCGGTGTAGCCGCCGGCCCCGGTCCACCGGGTGACGGCGTCGTGGGTGCCGAAGACGGCGGGGGTGCCGCCCGCCCACCGCGGGTCGCGGCCGGCGTCGACGACACCGACGACGCGGGCGCTCGCCGGGCGCTGCGCGTCGGGCGGCGTGAGGCGGATCGTGTCGCCGACGTCGAGACCTCGGGCGGTGGCGACCGAGCGCGAGAGGGCGATCTCCGAGGTGCCTCGCGGGAGTCGTCCCCGCTCGACCCGCGCCTGGCTGTCGGAGGTCGGCGCGGTGCTGACGACGAGGTAGGAGCTCGCGTTCCCGCCTGCGAGCCTGGCGTACGCCGTCAGCTCGCCGGTGGCGCGCTCGACGCCCTCGGTGCCGCGGACCTCGTCGAGGACGGACGCGTCGAGGCCGTCGGCCTCGTCGGTCGACACGACCGTGTCGACGTGGGTGTAGTAGCCGGCGACGAGGCCGCGCACGGAGGCGCCCATCGTCTGGCCGAGCGCGAGGCTGGTGGCGACGAAGGCGATGCCGAGGACGACGGCGACACCGGGGGCGACGAGCCGGCGGCTCTGGGTGCGCAGCGAGGCGAGGGTCAGCTCGAGCACCGCGATCACGCCCCGAGCTGCCGCATGGCGGCGATGACGGAGTCCTCGGTGGGGGCGTCGACGTCGTCGACGAGCCGCCCGTCGGCCAGCAGCACGACCCGGTCGGCGTAGGCGGCGGCCCGCGGGTCGTGGGTCACCATGACGACGCTCTGCCCGAGCTCGCGCACCGAGGTGCGCAGGAAGGCGAGCAGCTCGGCCGAGGAGGCGGAGTCGAGGGCGCCCGTCGGCTCGTCCGCGAAGAGCACGTCGGGCCGGGTGACGAGCGCGCGCGCCGTGGCGACCCGCTGCTGCTGCCCGCCGGAGAGCTCGGCCGGCCGGTGGTGCAGCCGGTCGGTGATGCCCAGCACGCCCGTCACGTGGTCGAACCACGCCTCGTCGACGCGGGTGCCGGCGAGGCTGAGCGGCAGCAGGACGTTCTGCCGGGCGGTGAGCATCGGCAGGAGGTTGAAGGACTGGAAGACGAAGCCGATCCGCTCGCGGCGCAGGATCGTCAGCGCACGGTCGCCCAGGCTCGTCGTCTCGGTGCCGCCGATGACGACCTGCCCGCTCGTCGGGCGCTCGAGCCCCGCGAGGCAGTGCATGAGCGTCGACTTGCCCGACCCCGACGGGCCCATGATCGCCGTGAAGCGACCGGCCTCGAGGTCGACGTCGACGCCGTCGAGCGCGGTGACGGCGGAGGGGCCGCTGCCGAAGACCTTCGTCAGGGAGCGGGCCTGCGCGGCCGGCTGCCCGGAGCTCGGACGGAGCTGCGCGGCGGGCGGCGCGAAGGGGTGACGGTCGGTGGGGAGGGGTGCTGAGGTCATACTCGAAGACTTCCGTCGCGGCCCCCCTCGCGTCGTCGGCCCGCAGGCCGACCCGACCGGCCGGACGGCTACGACCCTGGTCGTACCGCGACGAGGCCGGTGTCGTACGCGAGGAGCACCATCTGCACCCGGTCGCGCAGCGCGAGCTTGTGCAGGATGCGCCCGATGTGAGTCTTGACCGTGGCCTCGGCGACGTACAGCTCGGCGCTGATCTCGGCGTTGCTGCGCCCCTCGGCCACCGCCCGCATCACCTCCACCTCGCGGGGGGTGAGGGCCGTCAGGCGCGGGTGGTCAGCCCCGGTGGGCTCGCTCGGCTGCGCGGGCGAGGGCGCGACCGGCCCGGCCCCGTCGCGGGTGAGGTGCTCGACGAGCCGGCGGGTCGTGCTCGGCGCGATGACCGCGTCGCCGCCGTGGACCGCGTGGATCGCGGCGAGCAGGTCGGCGGGCCCCGCGTCCTTGAGCAGGAAGCCCGAGGCCCCGGCGCGCAGAGCGGCGTAGGCGTACTCGTCGAGGTCGAAGGTCGTGAGCACGACGACCTTCGGCCCGTCGGGGTCGCGGCGCAGCAGCTCCTCGGTCGCGGCGACGCCGTCCATGCGCGGCATGCGGATGTCCATGAGGACGACATCTGCGCTCACCGCGCCGAGGACCTCGAGGGCGTGCTGGCCGTCCTCGGCCTCGCCCACGACGACCATGTCGGGCTGGGCGTCGAGCACCATCCGGAAGCCGGCCCGCACGAGCGCCTGGTCGTCGACGAGGACGACGCGGATGGGGTGATGGTCGGTGCGTGAAGTCACGGCTGGTCCTCTCGGGTCGGTCCCGGGTCCTCGGGCAGGTGGGCGGTGACGAGGTAGCCGCCGCCGGCGCGCGGGCCCGCGGTGAGGTGCCCGCCGAGGGCGCTCGCCCGCTCGCGCATGCCGACGACGCCGTACCCCTGGCCGTCGTCCGTGGCCGCCGCGCCGCGCCCGTCGTCCTCGACGGTGACGCACAGGCCGTCGTCACGGCGCACCCGCACGCTCGCGATCGCGCCGGGGCCGGCGTGCTTGATGACGTTGGTCAGCGCCTCCTGGACGATCCGCAGCGCCGCGAGCCCGACGTCCCGGCTCACCCCGTCGAGGTCGTCGCTCACGAGCTCGACGGGCAGGCCGGAGGAGCGGACGCGGTGCACGAGGGCCGGCAGGTCGGCGACCGACTCGGTCGGCGCGTAGCCGTCGAGCTCGTCGGCGCGCAGCACCCCGACGAGCCGCCGGGTCTCGGCGAGGGCCTCACGAGCGGTGGCCGCGATGGTCTGAAGGGTCTGGGTGGCCTGCTCGCGGTCCCACTGCGGAGAGCTCGTCGCGGCGTAGGCGCCGCCGTCGGCCTGGACGACGACGACGGCGAGCGAGTGGGCGACGACGTCGTGCATCTCGCGGGCGATCCGTGTGCGCTCGTCCTGCGCGGCGATCCGCACCCGCTGGTCGCGGTCGCGACGCAGGGCGAGGTTCTGCTCGTGGAGCCGCTCGAGCAGCTCGCGCCGGCGCCGGGTGAGGTCACCCCACGCCCAGCACAGAGATGCGACGGCGCTGAAGAAGATCGCGTTGATGACCTGGGGCACCGCCGACAGCTCGGGGTCCCACCAGTCGGCGACCCCGAGACCGCCGGAGAGCACGCAGACCACGAGCACGGCGAGACGCGCGGGGCGGCTGCCGGACCAGGCCGCCACGGCGTACGCGGCGAAGGGGGCGGCGACGTTGCTCGGCAGCGGCCCGTCGGTGAGCGGCAGCTGGGCCAGGTGGGCGAGCACGACGACCGCGGCCGCGACCTCCGGGCGGGTGCGGCGCCACCACAGGGGCACGACCTGGAGCAGGGTGACGACGAGGACGAGCCCGGCCGGCACGCCCGGTCCGTCGACCTCGGGACCGACGGCGGCGAGCGTCGCCGGCAGCACGCCGAGCAGGAGCAGCGGGCCGACGACGAGGGCGTCGACGACACGGGGGTGGCGGGCCAGCGGGCCGCCGAGAGCGGGGGTGTCCATCGCGGCGAGCCTAGGCACACCTCGCGCCCTGCGCGTCAGACCACGGTCTGACCAGCGCATACGATGGCCCGGCACCCGCCGCGACGACAGGAGACACCGTGAGCGAGCCCGCACAGGACGACGCCCGAGAGCTGCTCAACGAGTTCGGCGCGCAGCCCGGCGACGGCCACGCCCGCACGATCCGCGCCCAGTGGGACCGCGACATCCTGCCCCCGATCCGGGCGGCCCTCATGGAGGACCTCCAGGCGCGTGGGATGTCCGAGGAGATCATCGACGAGGCCGAGATCGTCGTCACCGAGCTCGTCACCAACGCCCTGCGCCACGGCAGCCCGCTGCCCGACCGCTGCGTGCGCGTGCACTGGAAGGTGCGCGGCGAGGTGTGCGAGGTCGAGGTGAGCGACGGCGGCGGTCACACCGCGCCCAAGCCCGTCCCCCCGGCCCTGTGGGCGACCTCGGGACGCGGCCTGCGCATCGTGCGCAGCCTCGCCCACGAGTGGGGCGTCTCCGAGGACGAGAAGCGGATCACCGTGTGGGCATCGCTCGGCGGGCCCTCGCGCCGTCGGGTCGGGAGCTGACCCACCGCGCCCTGACCTAGGCTGCACGCCATGGGCAAGGCATCACGACGCAAGAAGACCGACGGCGGCCGGGTCAAGGTCGCCCCCGCCCCGTACGTGGCTCGACCCTTCGCGGGTCTGCCGGGCGAGACCGACTGGGTGGCGGCGCACGAGATCGTCCCCGCGGCGACGGCGACGCTGACGCTGCGCGCGGACGCCGTGCCCGAGGGTGCGCCGACGACGGCGACCCTCGCCTCGGTCCTGCCCCTCGCGTGGTCGGGCCTGCACCGCGCCGACGGCACCGTGCTCGTCGCCAGCCAGTCCGGCTCGAGCAGCGGTGACGCCAGCCGCGACCTCGCCGCCGCCCTGCTCGCCACCCTCGCAGCCGAGCCCGGCAGCCCGGTGCCGCGCGCCGAGCGCGCGACCGAGGAGACCCCCCGCCTGCAGGACCTGCTCGACCTCGACGCCCCCTTCGCGCTCGAGGTCCACGAGGGCTTCGACTTCTGGGTCGGCGAGGGCGAGCTCGACCAGGAGGGCCAGGAGTCCCTCGACCGGGCCAACGAGAGCGTCGTCCCGACCGTCGCGATGAGCTCGGCCCCCTCCGCCTACTGGTGCCGCATCGGCGAGCGCACCTACGTGCGCTGGGTCCTCGGCGACGACGAGGACGCGGCGACCGACGCCCTCGCCCGTCTGTCCGCGGCCGGTGAGTCCGAGCTCGGCGAGGGCAACAAGCTGCTCGGCGCCTTCCGTGCCGGCGGGCTCCTCGTGCCGGTGTGGGAGGTCCCCGCCGACTCCGAGCCCGCGACCCACGAGGACGCCCTCGCCGCGATGCGCGAGCGCTACGAGGCCGCACTGCGCGACGAGCCGCTGAGCGCCGACGAGCGCCGCGCCCGCTCCGGGCTGCTGTCGCGCCAGGTCACCCTGCGCTGATCATGAGCGCGCTGGCGGCGGTCGTCCCGGCCAAGGACGAGGCGGAGCGCATCGGCGCCACCGTCGCCGCGCTGCGCGCGCTGCCCGAGGTCGAGCTCGTCGTCGTTGTCGACGACGGCTCGAGCGACGACACCGCGGCCGCCGCCGCCGACGCCGGTGCGCTCGTCGTGCGCCACCCGACCAACCTCGGCAAGGCCGCCGCGATGACGACCGGCGCTGCCCGGGTCGCCGAGGAGGAGACACGTCGGGGTGGCCCGCCCTGGGTGCTGCTCTTCGCCGACGCCGACCTCGAGGGGTCGGCCGCGCACCTCGGCCCGCTCGCCGAGCCGGTCCTCGCCGGGGTCGCCGACCTCGCCGTCGCCAACATCCCGCGCGCCGCGAGCTCTCAGGGCGGGGGACGGGTCGTGCGCCTGGCCCGCGGGCAGATCGAGACGATGACCGGACGGCGGGTCGAGCAGCCGCTCAACGGCATGCGCGTGATGACGCGTGAGGCCTTCGGCTGGGCGAGCCCCCTCGCCGCCGGGTGGGGCGTCGAGGCCGCGATGCTCGTCGACGTCCTGCGCGCCGGGGGCCGGGTCGTCGAGGTGCCCGTGCCGCTCACCCACCGGGCGACCGGGACCGACCTCGCCGGTCAGGTGCACCGCGCCCGTCAGATGCGCGACGTCTCGCGAGCCCTGCTCGAGCGGCGCTTCCGTGGCGGCTGACGCACCCGACGCGCTGCCGACCGGTCCTCACCGAGCCGGGCGCGACCCCCTTCGCCTCGGTCTGCTCGCTGGCTCGCTCCTGTGCCTGCTCCTCGTCGGCCTCGCCCACCCCTCGGTCGCCGCACCGCCGCTCGGCCCGGCGGGCTGGGTGCCGCACCTGCCCGACCTGCCGCTGGGTGGGTGGGTCGTCGTCGCGCTGCAGGTCGCGGGCTACGCGCTCGGCGCGGCCGCGCTGCTGCGCGGCCTGCGGGTCCCCTCCCGGCTCGACATCCCCTGGGCCGCCTGGGCGATCGTCGGCGGCCTCGTCCTGCTCACCGTGCCCTACGGCACCGCCGACCACACGAACTACGCCGCCTACGGGCACATCCTCGTCGAGGGGGGCGACCCGTGGGTGACGACCCCGCAGGACTTCGGGCCGGACCGGATCACCTCTGCCGTGCAGCCGCCGTGGGAGGACACCCCGAGCGTCTACGGGCCGGTCGCGACCGGGCTCATGGGGCTGTCGGCCCTCGTCGGCGGTGAGCTGCCCCGCCAGGTCGTCTGGGTCTGGCAGGTCCTCGTCGTCGCCGCGTGGCTGCTCGGCCGCGCGCTGCTCCTGCGGCTCACCGGTGACCGCGAGAGCGTCGACACGTGGTGGACCGGCAACGTCCTCGTCCTCGGCGCGGGGGTGCTCGGCGCGCACGTCGACCTCCTCGCGACGACCGCGCTCGTCGGGGCGCTGCTCGCGACCCGGGTGCGCGGGGTGCCCGGTGCCCTCCTCGCGGGGGCGCTCGCCGGCGTCGCGGCCTCGACGAAGATCACCGCCGGCGTCGTCGTGCTCGTCCTCGCCTGGCTCTACCTGCGCCGAGATATGGAGATCAGCTCTGCGGAGGAGCTCCGGGCAGCGGATCCCCATACCTCGGCGAAGGGGGTGGGGGCCGTGGCGAGGGGGGTGGGGTCCTCGGCGAAGGGGGCGGCGGCGCGGGTGGTCGCGGTGGTCCTCGCCGGCCTGGCAGTCGCCGTGCCCCTCCACCTGTGGGCGGGGCCCAACGTCTTCGGTCAGCTGCTCACCGCGAGCGACGGGGTGAGCTACGCGAGCCCGTGGCGCGCGGTCTACACGGTCCTCGACCTCGGTGTCGCCGAGCCGAGCGCCCGGGCCTGGGTCGCGCGGGCGTCGGCCGTGCTCTGCGTCGTGCTCGCCATCGTCCTGTGGCGCCGTCTGCCCGGCACGGACAGCGGGCCCCAGCGGCTGCTCCTCGTGCTCGTCACGGCCTACGCGCTCGGCGCGGCCTACGTGCTGCCCTGGTACGCCCTGCCGATGTGGGCGGCCCTCGCGTGGTGGGTCGCCGACGGCGGGCGGGCCCCGCGGCTGCTCACGGCCCTCGTCGTGCAGGGGGCGGTCGTCGCGATCGGCTACGTGCCGGGGCGGGTGCGCATCCCCGAGGACATGGCGACCGTGACACTCGCGTGGCGGATGGTCGTCGTGCCGCTCGTCACAGCGATCGTGTGGCTGCTCGTCCTGCGGCCGGCTCGGCGGCCAGGGCGAGGACGACGAGGCTCGGCACGAGGATGATCGAGGCGACGGCCGGGATCCCCGTGCCCGAGTCGTTGAGCAGGAAGCCGGCGGTGAGCGCGACGACGAGCGCGACGAGGCCCGGGCGCAGGGCCGGGTGCTCCTCGAGCGGGCCGGCGAGCGGACGCGCGAGACGGCTGCCCGGACGGGCGAGCGCCCAGATGACGAGGACGAGGCCGACCGGCACGAGCAGGGCCGCGCGCTCGGGGCCGAGGAGCATCTCGAGATTCATCACGAGCTTGCGCTCGACGACCTCCCACGCGTCACCGGTGAGCACGCGCCCGAAGAAGCGTCCGAGGTGGCTGCGCTCGTCCTCGGGCCGCAGGTAGTCCAGGCCCGCGACGGCGAGGAAGCCGCCGACCGTCACGACACCGATGAGCAGCAGGCGCAGCAGCGTGACGCGGGCGCCGGAGACGGCGAGGACGAGGTAGCCGACCGCGGGCACGACCGCGAGGGTGCCGCCGCCGTCGGCCCCGACGAAGGGGGCCGCCACGAGGACGAGCAGGACGAGCCCGAGCACGGCGGCCAGGGCCGTCGCGGCCCGGCGTCGGCCGGCGCGCAGGAGCGGGTCGAGCAGCGCGGTCACCGCGAGCAGGGCGCCCGTGACGAAGAGGGCGAAGGGGACGTTGCCGAAGCCGTAGAAGCGGCCGCCGTCCCAGGGGTGGAGGCCGAGGACGCCGAGGAGGATCGACGCGCCGTCGCGCAGCAGGAGGTCGGCGGTGAGCAGGAGCGCGGTGACGCCGCCGACGACGCCGACGGCGGTGAGGCCACGGCGGGTGCTGCCGGCCGTGACCGCGAGGGCCAGGGCGGTGAGCAGGCCGGCGCCCAGCGCCGTCCAGCCGGCGAGGGCGAGGACGGGGTGGTCGCCCAACCACCACGGGGCGAGCGTCGCCGCGTAGGTCGCGGCCGGCACGCTCGCGAGGACGAGGGCGGCGGTGCGCAGGACGTGCACGAGCGGGCGGCGGGCCGGGCGGCGACGCAGCAGCGCCCAGGCCAGGGCGCCGAGGACGCTCGCCACGACGACGACGGCGGCCAGGCCGCGGAAGAAGGGCGGGATGCTCGCGTCGGCCACCTCGAGCTGGCCGGCGACGTCGGCCTGGTCTGCGAGGCGCTCGGCGGCACCGCCGCGATCGTCGCGGACGAGGGAGAGGGGGCGACCTGCGAGCGGGGCGACGGGCTCGGCGCCGACGCGCTCGAGGAGGTCGGCGGTGAGGTCGGGCAGCTGGACGACGCCGGTGCGCCGGGTGGTGGGCGAGCTGAGCGCGCCGGGCTCGACGCCCGCCGCGCTGCGGGGGTCGCCGCCGCCGGAGTAGACGAGGGCCCGCAGCGCGGGCCCGGTGCCCGAGTCGCCGAGACCGGCGACGACGACGAGGGTCTCCTCGGGCAGGCCCGAGACCGCCTCCTGCACCGCCGTGTCGACGTCGCGCACCTGGGCCTGCCGCGCCGCGTCGCGCTCGCCGTCGACCTGGCCGACGTCGACGAGACGCACCGCGCACCCGCCTGAGCCGTCACCGACCTCGCCGCGGCCGTCCGCCGCGGCGATGCTCGCGCCCGCCCCGCCGGAGGCCTCCACGCACGTGCCCGCGGCGCGCAGCGAGTCCGCGAGGACGCCGAGGGTGGCGTCGGTCTTGCGCTCGCGGACGAGGTCGACGGCGTCGCCCCAGCCCTCGACCGCGCCCGTGCCGGTCAGCCCCACCTCGGGGCAGACGGGCGCGGCCTCCGGGTCGGTGAGGTCCGGGCTGCCCGGGCGGGGGAAGGCCACCCGGCCGCCGGCGCCGAGGCTGAGCCAGCCGTCGACGCCGCACGTCTGCAGGTACCCGCCACGCACGACGAGGTCGGCGGTGGCCCCCTTCGTCGCGAGCGACCACAGGGTCGGCGTCTCCTGCGGCGAGAGGTCGCGCAGGCTCAGCCCCGGGGCGCCGAGGACGACGACCGCCGGCTGGTTCGGGTCGGGGGCCGTGAGCGCCGTGGTACCCGTCGCCGATGCCGCCGGGACCGCGCCGAGGACAGCGGCGCACGCGGCGACGAGGGCGAGGAGGAGTCGGGTCACCGGGCCATTGTGGCGGGCCGAGCCTGGACGTCCTCTGAGGCCACGGGCGGCAGGAGAGCACCCACCCACGTCTGCGACCATGACCCGGTGACCCGACGGACCCCGACGACGACCCACTGGGTGCTCGCGGCTCTCGTCTTCGTCGCGCTCGCCGCCTGGCCGATCACGAAGTTCATGTTCCTCTTCCCGCAGGACCAGTGGCAGGTCGACATCCAGGTCTACCGCGAGGCGGGCATCTCCGTGCTTCAGGGCCGGCCGATCTACGAGCAGATGACCGACCCGCCGCAGCTGCTGCCCTTCACCTACCCGCCGGTCGCGGCGCTGCTCTCGGTGCCGCTGGCCTTCGTCCCCTTCGCCGTGGCGGCCTGGTCGTGGACGATCCTGCAGCTCGCCGCCGACCTCGCCATCGCGTGGGTCGCCTGGTACCACCTGCGCGACCGGGTCGGGGCGTGGGCGCCGGTGCTCGTCGCCGCGGTGGCCGGGGCCTTCCTGTGGACCCAGCCGGTCGGCGACGGCATCCGCTTCGCGCAGATCAACGCCTTCCTCGTCCTCGCGATCCTGCTCGACCTCAAGCGGCCGCGGACGCGCTTGCTGCGCGCGGTCCCGCCCGGGGTGCTCGTCGGGCTCGCCATGGCGATCAAGCTGACGCCCGGCGTCTTCGTCATCCACTACCTCGTGTGCCGCCGCTGGCGCGAGGCCGCGACCGCGATCGTCACCGCGACGCTCGTCTCGGTCGGCGCGTGGATGATCCTGCCGCCGGCCTCCTTCGCCTTCTGGGGCGGGGCGCTGTCCGACCCCACGCGGCTCGGCCCCAACGACGGCTCGGCCAACCAGGCCTTCCGGGCGCTGCTGCTGCGCCGCGGCCTCGACGGCAGCGAGCTGCTCCTCGCCTGGGCGCCCTACCTCCTCGTCGTCGGCGTCGTCGTCTTCTGGCTCGGCCGTCGCGCCTACCAGCAGGGCGACTGGCTCATGGAGGCCGCGGTCATCGGGCTCGCAGGCTTCCTGCTCTCGCCGGTCTCGTGGGTACACCACCTGCACTGGCTCATGGTGATCGTGCCGGCGATCCTCGGCGCCGCGGCCTGGCGCGACCGCCCGCGCGTCGTCGCGGCCGCGATCCCCTTCGCGTGGTTCGTGTGCACGATGCCCTTCTGGGGCGTGCTGTGGAAGCGGGAGGGGCGCGAGCCGGCCGTCGTCGGCGACGTCCTCGTCGAGGGCAACGTCATCGGCTCGCTCGTGATCCTCGGGCTCCTCGCCTGGGCGATCCACCGCGCCGACGCCCTCGAGCCCCGCTCGCAGTCCGCGACGCCCGGTCGTCGCGGGCCCGCGACGACCGGGGCTCGCGGACCACGAGCGGGCGTCGGCGCGGACCGGGCCGAGGGCTAGGGTCGCAGCCGTGCTCCTCTCCGTCGTCGCGCTCGTCGTCGCGGCCCTCGCCGTGCTGCTTGCGCTCGGCCTGGCCCGTCAGCTCGGCGTCCTGCGCCGACGCCTCGCCGAGGTCGAGCGCGGCTCCCCGATCGGCGACGCCGACGCCCGCCGTCTGCGCGCCGAGGTCGACGCCGCGCTGAGCCGGGTCGCGGTCGTGCGCTACGACGCCTTCGGCGACATGGGTGGGCGGCTCTCCTTCTCCGCCGCGCTCCTCGACGGGCAGGGCGACGGCCTCGTCCTCACCTCGATCCACGGCCGCGGCGAGTCGCGGACCTACGCGAAGGGGGTCGCCGGCGGCGAGTCCGAGACGACCCTCACCCCCGAGGAGCGCCAGGCCGTCGCCGCTGCGCGGGCCGGGTCGCCGACCGCCTGAGCGGCGCGTCGTCCACCGTCATGCCGAGGAGCGGGACCGCGTGGCCGCCGCCGGCGCCTCTGGGCGAGACTGGCGCTGACCGGCAGGACCGCTAGGAGGACACGTGACGCGCTTCGGCTACCTCGGGCCCGAGGGCACCTTCACCCAGATGGCGCTGCTGTCGTGGCGACCCGCGACGAGCGCCGAGCACGTCCCCTTCGGGTCCGTCGACGCCGCCCTCACCGCGGTGCGCGAGCGCGAGATCGACGCGGCCGTCGTGCCCATCGAGAACTCCGTCGAAGGGGGAGTGAGCGCCACCCTCGACGCGCTCGCCTCGGGTGCGCCGCTGAGCGTCACCGGCGAGGTCCTCGTGCCGATCACCTTCGTCATCGCCGCCCGTGAGGGCGTCGAGCTCGCCGACGTGCGCGCCATCGGCACGCACTCGCACGCGTGGGCTCAGGTGCGCGGGTGGGCCCAGCAGCACGCCCCCGAGGCGGGCTACGTCGCGACCCTGTCGACCGCGTCGGCCGCCGCCGACCTCGCGGCGGGGGGCGCCCCCTTCGACGCCGCCGTGTGCGCCCCCGTGGCCGCTCACAACCACGGCCTGCAGGTGCTCGCCCACGACATCGGCGACCTGTCCTCGGCGGTGACGCGCTTCGTCGTCGTCTCGCGTCCCGAGTGGCTGCCGACGCCGACCGGCTTCGACAAGACGACGGTCGTGCTCTACCAGCGCAGCGACCGCGCGGGTGGTCTGCTCGAGCTGCTCGAGCAGCTCGCCGCCCGCGGGATCAACATGACCCGGCTCGAGTCGCGCCCGACGAAGGAGTCGATGGGGTCGTACTGCTTCTCCATCGACCTCGAGGGGCACGTCGCGGACGCCCGTGTCGGCGAGGCGCTCATGAGCCTGCACCGCGTGTGTGCCGAGGTCCGCTTCGTCGGCTCCTACCCGGCGGCGAACGGCCAGGCGGTCTCCGTCGACCCGCTGACCTCCGACACCGCCTTCGCCGAGGCGTCGAGCTGGCTGGAGTCGCTGCGCCACCCCGGGCGGTGAGACGGGCCTGGGCGCTCGTCGCCCTCGTCGGGGCAGGGCTCGCGGTGCTCACGCTGCTCGCGGCGGCGGCCGCCGACCAGCTCGACGGGCACCCCGCCGCCCGGGTGGTCCTCGTGCTCGCCAACGCCGGGTCGGTGTGGGCCAGCCAGGCGGTGCTCGCCGGCTGGCTCGTGCGGCGCCCGTGGGCTGCCGCCCTGGCGGGCCCGCTCGTCGGGCTGCTCTCGCTGGTGACCTTCTACTTGCTCGGGGCGCTCACGGGGCTCACCCCGTGGTCCGGCCTCGCCGACAACCTCGGGTGGCTCGTCGCCGCGGCGCTCGCCGGGGTGCCGCTCGGGCTCGTCGGCGCCCTCGCCCGTCGCCGTGACGGCCTCGGTGTGCTCGCCCGGCTCGTCGTGCCCGCCGGCGCGGTCCTCGAGCCGCTCGTACGGGGATGGCTCGACGGCGGGGTCGGCGGCGGCGGGGCGCTCGGGGGTGGGGTCCTCGGCGTCGCGGGCCTGGTGCTGGTCGTCGCCGGTCTCGCCGGCGGCGCCCTCGTGGTTCGAAGAAGGATCGTCACCTCGAGGTGACGATCCTTCTTCGACCGGACCTGCGCCGGACGGCGGGGGATCGGCGACGATGACGCCATGACCGCTGCCCACCGCCCGCTCGACGGCGTCCGTGTCGTCTCCCTCGCCGTCAACCTCCCCGGCCCGCTCGCCGCTGCCCGGCTGACCTCGATGGGCGCCGCGGTGACGAAGGTCGAGCCCCCGACGGGTGACCCCCTCGCCCTCGTCGCCCCCACCTGGTACACCGAGCTCGTCGGTGGCCAGGAGGTCGTCCGGCTCGACCTCAAGGACCCTGCTGACCGGGCGGCCCTCGAGGACCGGCTCGCCGGTGTCGACGTCCTGCTCACCTCGATGCGCCCCTCGGCGCTGGAGCGGCTCGGCCTGCCCGAGAGCGTCGAGCGTCACGGCCTGCTCCTCGTCGAGGTCATCGGCTACGACGGGGACCGCGCCGAGGAGGCCGGGCACGACCTCACCTACCAGGCCTCGCGCGGCATGGTCGCGCCGCCCACGATGCCCCTCGTGCCGATGGTCGACGTGCTGGGCTCCGAGCGCGCCGTGTCGGCGACGCTCGCCGGGCTGCGGGTGCGGGAGAGCCTCGGCGCGGCCGTGCACGAGCGGGTCGTGCTCGACGAGGTCGCCGACGATGCCGCCGCCTCGCTGCGGCACGGGCTCACCGGCCCGGGCGCCGTCCTCGGCGGCGCGCTGCCGGGGTACGCGATCTACGCGACCTCGGACGGGTACGTCGCGGTAGGGGCGATCGAGCCCCACTTCGCGGCCCGTCTCGCCGAGCACGTCGGCTCGACGAGGTCGGAGCTCGAGACGGCCTTCGCGTCGCGGCCGAGCGCCCACTGGGAGCAGCTCGGCCGCGAGCACGACGTGCCGGTCGTCGTCGTGCGCGACCCGGGCTCGGCCTAGAGCGTCGCGAGCCGCACGTTCGGGATGTCGCTGTAGTGCCGGCGCACGCTCACCTTGCGCTCGAGGTCCTCGATGACCCGCGGCACGAAGTCGATGCCGTAGAGCTGCTCGCACGAGCCGAAGCCGCCGGGGCTGAAGACGTTGACCTCCATGAGCTTGTCGCCGACGATGTCGAGCCCGACGAGCGTCATGCCGTCGGCGATGAGCTTGGGCCGCACGGCCTCGACCATCTCGAGCATGTCGTCGGTGATCTTCACCTTCTGCGCCTTGCCGCCGGTCGACATGTTCGAGCGCAGGTCGTCGCTCTGGCTCACCCGACGGAAGGCCGCGACCTGGCCGTCGACCTCGAGCGGACGGCCGTTCATGACGAACATCCGGATGTCGCCGTCCTTGGCCTCGGGCAGGTACTCCTGGGTGACGACGTAGCCGTCGCGCGAGATCGCCTCGATGATCTGGCTGAGGTTCGGCGACTCCTTGCTGTTGACGAGGAAGACCCCGCTGCCACCGGAGCCCTGCAGCGGCTTGAGCACCGCGCGCCCGCCGAGGTCGGCGACGAACTGCTCGATCATCTCCTCGTCGCGGCAGATGAGGGTGCGCGGCCGCACGATCTCGGGGAAGTGCTGGAAGTAGGCCTTGCTCAGCGCGTTGGCCAGCGACGTCGGGTCGTTGACGACGAGCACGCCGGCGGCGGCGAAGAGCTGCCCGAAGGCGACGCCCGCGTTGCCGGCCCACGGGTTCTCCTCCGCGTCGTCGGCGGGGTCGAAGCGCAGCATGACGACGTCGAACTCGTCGACCCGCAGGCGCTGCTCGACGTCGGGCTTCTGCACGTCGGCGAGGTAGCGCTCGAGCGACTTGTAGCTCTTCGAGGACGCAGTGCGCGCCCGCGCGGAGAGCGAGCCGTCCGCCTCGTAGGCGAAGTCCCCGATCCCCATGTGGTACGCCTCGTGGCCCATCCGGTGGGCGGTCATCGCGAGCCGGGTCGTCGTGTAGACGGACTTCTCGGTCGCGACGTCGTTGACGACGAAGCCGATCTTCATGGGGTCTCCTTCGACGGGGGGTCGGTCGGGTCCGCGGGCGGGGGTGGGCCCGCGGGCGTGCAGATGGCGGCGACGTCGTCGGCCTGGGCGGCGGCGTCGGTCAGACGGTCCGCGGCGGCGGGGTCGGCGAGCCACCGCGGCATGATGCGCGGCGGCCCGAGGACGCCGTCCTCGGCCAGTGAGCGCACGAGCGGCAGGTCGTCGAGCGAGAACTTGCCGAGCCACAGGTGCTCGAGCGACCCGCCGTCGCGCAGGTGCGCGAGCAGGTCGACGAGACCGCGCAGGTAGATCGCGTCCTTCGTCAGCCCCCCGCAGCGGTAGGCGCGCATCGTCGTCGTGAAGGCGCTGGCCTCCGGGAAGCCCTCGTCGACGAGCCCGCGCCAGGCGTCGACGAAGCTCGCGCCGCTGCTCATCCGGTGCACGGTGACGACGCGGGCGGCGAGCTGGCGCAGCCGGAAGGGGGTGAGCCCACCGCAGCCGATCTCGGCGAGCACGGCCAGCCCCTCCTGGGTCTCGTCGTACCCGGCGAGACCGGTGCCGAGCACCTGGACCGGCTGCGCCGAGCCGTTGACCTGGGTGACGAGGTGCGTGCCCACCTCGTGCTGGATGAGCGCGTCGGCGCGGGCGCGCTGCACCGCCGAGTCCGGGTCGACGAGCAGGGTGTTGCCGCTCACCATGATCCCGTTGACCTCGTCGCGGATCTCGGCGTGCATGTCGACCTCGGGGTCGAGCTGCGCGTAGTGGTCGATCTCGGCCTGGGCGAGCTCGAGGAACTCCTGCGCGGTGAGGGACTCCCCCTTCGCCTCGGGCCGCGGGACGGCCTCGAGGACGTGCTCGGCCTGGGCACGAAGGGAGGGCGAGGCCGACCCGTAGAGCTCGGTGCTCAGGGCGCGGAAGTCCTCGCTGTCACGGGCCCGCAGCATGTCGAGCTGGAGCCCCAGCTCGCGCTGCTTGGCGCGCAGCAGGGTCGCCAGGGTCGGGTCCTCGACGGAGGAGACGACGACGTTGTCGACGACCTGGCGCAGCACCTCGGGGTCGGCCTCGAGCTCGCGGTAGACGAAGACCGGGTCGTGCACGCGACCGGCGACGAAGTCGGCCTTGATCTCGTCGGAGTTCACCGGGGTGATGTCGAGCAGGAAGCGCATCGAGCCCGACATCTGCGCCAGGGCGTGGTCGACGGCGAGGTCGGCGACCGAGACCCGGCGCAGCGCGGGCGCGTCCTCGCTCACAGCTCGGTGCCCCGCCCGGTGATCCGGTCGAGCGCGGCGAGCACCGGCTCGTAGGTGTCGGCGAGCGCCGCGGCGATGCGGCTCACGGCCTCGTCGTCGGGCTGGCCGCTCCACTCGTCCATGTAGGTCTTCTTCATCTCGATGGCCAGGACGATGCCGGTGTCGGGGTAGCGCGAGTGGACCCACTGGGCCAGGCCGCGGCCGACGAACTTGACGTTCTCGCGCACGTCGCGCTGCTCGCGCGGGCCGTGGATGGTCGTCCACGACGTCGAGAAGGAGTCGATGAAGGCGTCGACGACCCGCCCCCAGCGCTCGCGGTCCAGCGAGCCGGTCCCGACGTTGACCTCGGGGTTGTCGTCGGGGTCGGCCGGCGGTGCGCCGGAGCCGTCACGGCGGTGGTTGTAGGAGTGCACGTCGTAGACGACGAAGGGGCCGCGGGCGGAGATCTCGTCGAGGTGGGTGGCCAGGGTGGAGTAGAAGTCGTCGTAGACCTCGAGCGAGCGCTGCGCGATCGCGTCGTCGAGCGGGTGCTCGCGCCAGACCTCGAGGCCCCAGCAGTCGTCCGGCTCGCGGTAGACGGCCTCCTCGCGCACGCGGTTGAGGTCGACCTCGAAGCGGGAGCGGTGGGCGACGACCCGCGCGGGCAGGTGGGCGATGAAGCGGTCCGTGCACGGGTCCTCCTCGCGCAGACGCACCTCCTCGTCGAGGACCATCTCCTGCGCGACCTCGGGCCGCAGGTCGTGCCCGGCGTGGACCGCCGTCGCGACGAGCTGACCACCGAGGTCACCGAGGACGCTGAAGGCGGGCGTGTGCTCTGCCTGATCCGTCATGCCCCTGGTCTACCGGACATGGCCCGCTCAGCCCGCGTCGTCGTCCAGTCAATCCGAGCCGGTTCGAGGCGTCAGTCTCGAAGGCGGAGGACCTGCCGCCCGAAGGCTGCCGTCTCGGCGAGGCACTCGCGGGCCTCGGGCGAGGCGGTGTCGTTCTGGAAGGCGTGCCACATGCCCTCCCACAGCGCGAGCTCGACGTCGCCGCCGCTCGCGCGCAGGCTGCGCTGCAGGCGCACCGCGTCGGAGAGGAAGAGGTCCCGCGTGCCGGACGTGAGCAGCGTCGGCGGCACGGGCGGCTCGCCCCACACCTGGTGCACCGGCGAGACGAAGGGGTCGTCGGCGCCGGTCCGCCCGCGGTAGGCGCGCGCGAAGCGCTCCTGCTGGCCCGACCACCGCACGTAGGCGTCGCGCCCCTCGTTGCCGCTGTAGGAGTCGCCGTGACCGGCGAGATCGGCGAAGGGGGTCGCGGCGAGCACCCCGACCGGTTGCGGGCTGCCGGCGGCGCGCAGCCGGGCGAGGACGCCGAGGGCGAGGTTGGCCCCGGCGGACAGCCCGGCGAGCAGGACCCGCGGGCCCCACTGCGCGACGTGGGCCTCGTAGGCGGCGACGCACGCGTCGAGCCCGGCGGGGAAGGGGTGCTCCGGGGCGAGCGGGTACTCGACGGAGACGACGGGCACCTCGAGGTCGTGCGCGAGCTGCACGGCCGAGCCGTCGAGGGCCGAGCCCCAGCAGAAGCCGCCGCCGTGGACCCAGAAGACCCACGGCTCGTCCTCGCCGGCTTCCCGGGCCCGCTCCGGGACGGCCGGGGTCATGACGAGCGAGCGGACCGTGGAGCCCCCGCTCGTCACGGCGACCTGCGAGGCGGTGACGTCGACCCCGAGCCGACGCGCGATCGCCGTCACCGCCTCCTGGCGCTCGCGGGCGCCGCGGCGGCGCAGCACGGCGGTGACGCGCGGGGTGAGCGGCCACCGGTGCGGGGTGCTGTCGGCGCGGTGCGCCACCTCGGCGGCCTCCGGCGAGATCGTCATCGGCAGCGGCAGGTCCCGGCGGCGCAGCATGCTCACGATCCTCGCAGCCCGGGCCGGCGGTGGCTCTCCACCCAGGCGTCGACCTCGGTCCAGCGCTCGTCGAGCCAGGTGGCGACCTCGTCGGGGTCGCGCGGCACGTCGCCCGCCGGGTAGGTCGTCGTGCGCACGACGAGACCCTCGGTGGGGCCGAAGGGGATGCCCCGCCAGATGTCGCCCGGCGAGTCGAAGAGCTCGAGCCCGGTGTGAGCGACGACGACGACGTCGGCGTCGGGTCGGGCCTCGAGGATGGCCTGCACCCCGCGCTGGCGGGGCGGGAGCACCCAGCGCCAGCGGGCCGCCTGCTCGGCGCGCTCGTGCTCGCCCTCGGCGCGCAGGCCCTCGACCCCGGCCTGCTGGCGGTGCATCGTCCAGTTGCGCCCCTCGGGGAAGATGAGCAGGGCGTCCCGGGGGGCCAGGCCGCGGGCGAGGTCGGCCACCCCCTTCGTCCGGTCGTCGCCGGCCCCGGAGCGCGACGGCACGAAGTACGCGCGCAGCCGGCGCAGGACGAGCGCCAGGCCCGGGTCCCACAGCAGGCCCGCGGCGAGGACGACACGGGGCACCCGGCGGGCCTTCGCCGCGATGATCCACGCGAGGGCGAGGGAGTCTGCGGGGCCGGCGTGCCGCGAGAGGACGACCGCCGGGCGGGTGGGGTCGCCGAGGTCGATCTCGCCGTCGGCGACGACGTGGAAGGAGACGACGCGCTGCGCGGTGCGGAAGAAGTTCTCCAGCGCGTGCGCGACGAGCTGCTCGTGATGGGCGATCCAGTCCTCGCCCCGGTCGACGGGAGAGCGCACCCGCAGCCACATGCACTGCACGAGGATGCTCACGTCCTCCCACATGAAGTACACGGCGAGGAAGACGACGCGCGCCAGACGCATACGACGGTCGAGCGGCCACAGCAGCACGCCGAGGGCGATGAGCGGCAGCGCGGCCACCGTGACGAGGACGGCGAGCGGCGGGTAGACGAAGCGCAGGACGACCTGCAGCCAGTACGGCGGGGGACCGATCTTCATGCGTGCAGGGCGAGGTGGTCGGTCGTCGCCTCGTAGGCGGCGGTGATGCGGTCGGACACCCGCTCGCCACGTCCGACGCTCAGGGTCGCCAGGGCGGGGGAGCGCTCGACCCCGCTGGGCAGCACGTGCAGCTCGACGTCCTCGGGGACCGTCGCGATCTCCTCGACGAAGCGATGCCGGCGGGCGATCTCGAAGGCGACCATGCCGACGTCCCACGGGGTCGCCGGCACGCTGAGGGGCTGCTCGACCCGGCCGACGTGGAGCACGAAGATCCGGTCCGCGCCGAGCTCGAGCGCCCGGCCGACGGGGATCGAGTGGACGAGGCCGCCGTCGAGGTAGTGCAGCCCGCCGATCTCGACCGGCGCGAAGAGCCCGGGCACCGCGCAGCTCGCGGCGACCGCGGGGGCGATCTCGCCGGCGGTGAACCAGTGCGAGCGGGCCGACTCGATCTCGGCGGCGACGCACTGGAAGGGCACGGGCAGGTCCTCGATGAGCTCGGTCTCGAGGTACTGCGTGACGAGACGCGGGATCGTGCCCGGCGACATGACGTGGGTGCCGCTGCGGGCCAGGCGGGCGGCCTGGCGCACGGGCGACTCGCGCAGCGCACCCGAGCGCACGACGTCGACCCACAGCTCCTCGAGCCGGGCGACGGTCGCGCTGCTGGGGTCGGCGGCGACGAAGGCGCCGTTGATCGAGCCGATGCTCGACCCGACGACGAGATCGGGGGTGATGCCGTGCTCGAGCAGCGCGCGCAGCATGCCGACCTCGGTCGCGCCGAGCACGCCGCCACCTCCGAGGACGAAGGCGGTGGTCATCGGGCCTCCTGGGGACGGGGCGGACGGGGGTGGACGCGGGGGTCGGGGCGGTCCTGACGGATGACGTCGACGGCGACGTCGAGCGTGCTGCCGCGGCCCTCGGTGAAGATCACGCCCTTGAGCGGCGAGACGTCGCGGAAGTCGCGGCCCCACCCGGTGACGACGTACCGGCTGTCGGCGAAGTGGTCGTTCGTCGGGTCGAGGTCGACCCAGCCGCCGTCGGGGGTCATCGCCGAGACCCACGCGTGGGTGGCGTCCGAGCCGGCGAGCTTGGTCTTGCCCGGCGGGGGCATCGTCTCGATGTAGCCCGAGACGTACCGCGCGGGGATGCCGACGACCCGCAGGCAGCCGACGGCGAGGTGGGCGAAGTCCTGGCACACCCCTTCGCGCTGGGCGAGGAGCTCGGGCAGGGTCGTCTTGACGCTCGTCGTCCCCTTCGCGTACCGGAAGTCGCGGTAGATCTGCGAGTACAGCGCGACGAGGGCCTGGCCGAGCGGGCGGTCCTCGGGCAGGACCTGCCGGGCGTAGGTCTCCACCTCGTCGGTGAGGTCGACGAGCTGGCTGGGCAGGACGTACTGGGTCGCCTCGACGAGGTCGAGGGTCGGGGGCGAAGGGGGATCCCCCACCCCCTCCTCGGTCGTGTGCTCCCGGATCCCGCCCGCGGCGATGATCTCGGCCGCCTCGCCGACGCTCCACCCGTCGAGCCGGGCGAGGTCCGGGGCGGGCCACTCGACCTCGACGACCGAGCGCTTGAGCACCGACAGCGTCGTGTGGGGGGTGCGCACCTCGTAGAAGTGGCTGAGGTTGCCGAAGTGGTCGACGTGCTCGGAGAGGACGTGGGGCTCGGGGGTGATCTCGACGGTGTGCTCGAGGACGCGCTGGTGCGCGGTCTCGCGCGGGGCGAGCATGGCCCGGCCGAAGGAGTCGGTGACGTACTCGGCGTACTGGTACTCCGTGCGGTGGGTCACCTCGTAGGGCCGGCGCGAGTGGTGCTCGGGGTCCGGCACGGGGTGGGGGACGGTGCTCACCAGGCCACCCCGTCGGTCCACGAGACGGTCTGGACGGTGTGCTGCGTGGCCTTGCGCACGAAGTAGCGCTCGACGACGCGGTCGTGCTCGGCGCGCAGCGCCGCGTCGAGGCGGTCGAGCTCGGAGACGAGTCCCGCCCGGTCGTCGCGCATGAGCTGGGGCAGGTCGAGACCGGCGATGTGCTCGGCGAGGGCTCGGGTGGCCTCGACGACGGCGTCGTCGCCGACGAGGTCGAGGGCCTCGGTGAGCCGCTCGACCTGGAAGACGACGGAGCGCGGGTTGATGCGGTCGCGCAGGAGCAGGTCGAGCGCGGACTCGGTCGCCGACAGCGGCCCCAGCCCGGCGGCGAGGCGGCGGCGGTAGGTGATGACGGACTCGGCGGCGGTGAGGGCGGACTCGCTGACCGCGCCCTCGACGAGCGGGGTGCGCACGACGGCGAGGGTGCGGCGCAGCAGACGGATCGTCTGCTGGGCGCGCTCCATCCGCTTGCCGGCCTCGGTGAAGGCCCAGGCCGGGTCGCGCACGGTGGACTCGACGGAGATCCCGGAGAGCGCGAGGAAGGCCTCGATGCTCTCCATGAGGATCTCCTGCAGGTCGTCCTCGGGCCGGACGTGCGCGAGCGTGTGCTCGAGGCGGCTCATGACGAGCCAGGTGTCCTGCGAGAGCTGCTCGCGCACGGCCTGGGCGGCGACGACCGCGCGCCGCGCGCTGCAGCTCACCGAGCCCGACAGGCGGGGGTCGAGGACGAGGTCGCGCAGGTGGGGCAGGGGGTCGACGAGGCGCTCGTCGCTGCCCGCGCCGACGAAGCCGGGGCGGGTCGAGGTGATCTCGGTGACCGCCCGGAGCACGGCGACCATCGCCGCGTGACCGGTCGTGCCGGGACGCTGGGCGTGGTCGTCGACGAGGTTGTCGGCGACCCGCAGCACGCGGGCCGCGCACTCGGCGCGCTCGGCGTAGCGGCCGAGCCAGTAGAGGTCGGAGGCGACGCGCGGCGCCGGGGCGACGAAGGCCTCGGCGTGGTCGACGGCCGGGCTGGGCACGAGCTCGGGCAGCACCCCGTCGTCGCGGGTGACGGAGGGGATGTCGCCGGCGAGCACCCACACGTCCTTGCTCGGCGCGCCGCGGCCCGAGGAGACGTCGGCGGAGTCGCGCTCGACGCTCAGCCGGCCCAGGCCGCCGGGCATGACGAGGTAGTCCTCGTCGTCGGCGACGGCGAAGGTCCGCAGCACGACGTTGCGCGGGTCGAGCCCCTGCGGCGTGACGACCGGCGCGCTCGACATCGACACCGGGTCCTGCGCGGTCCAGCGCCAGGGCTCGTCCTCGATGCGCGCGGCGAGGGCCTCGCGCTGGGCCTGGTCGAGGTCCCACCCGCGGATCGCGTCGCTGCCGGCGAAGCGGTGGATGGGGCGGATGACGAGGCTCGAGAGATGGGCGAGCACGTGCTGGCGGTGCGTGTCCTCGCCGGCCCACCAGGTGCGCGGCGAGTGCAGGATCTGCTCCTCGCCGAGGACACGTCGGCACACCGTCGGCAGGTAGGGGATGAGCGCGGGGTTCTCGAGCAGGCCCGCGCTCAGCGGGTTGACGACGGAGACGTTGCCGAGCCGGGCGGCCTCGACCATGCCGGGCAGGCCGAGCCGGGACTCGGGGCGCAGCTCGAGCTGGTCGCACCAGTCCGCGTCGACGCGGCGGATGACGACGTCGACCGGGGCCAGCCCGCTCGTCGTGCGCATCCAGATCCGGCCGTCGCGCGAGACGAGGTCCTCGGACTCGACGAGGGGGAAGCCGAGGAGCATGGCCTGGAAGGCCTGGTCGAAGGCGGTCTCGGACAGGGTGCCCGGGCTGAGGATGACGACGCGGGGGCTGTCCTGCGTGCGCGGCGCCACCTGGCGGACCGCGCGCTGGACGCCGTAGAAGAAGCCGCGCAGCCGCGACAGGTCGCTCGCCCGGTGCAGGTCGGGCATGACGCGGGCGACGATGCGTCGGTTCGCCATCGCGTACCCGGCGCCGCTCGGGGCCTGCGCGCGGTCGGCGAAGACGCGCCATGTGCCCTCGCGGTCCCGGGCGAGGTCGGTCGCCGGCAGCACGAGCTGGTGGGCCCCGGGCAGCGTGATGCCCTCGGCCTGCGGCAGCCAGCCCCCGTGCCCGTAGACCACCTGGCCGGGGATCGTGCCGTCCCGCACGAGCCGCTGCTCGCCGGTGAGGTCGGTGAGCACGGCGTCGAGCAGATGGGCACGCTGGCGCACGCCACGCTCGAGCTGGGCCCACTCCTCGGTGCCGATGACGAGCGGCAGCGGGTCGACCGTCCACGGGGCCCCGGTCTGCGGCGTCCCCGACGGTGGTGGTGCGGCTCCCTGCTCCTGGCCCCGGGTGCCGTAGGTGATGCCGTCGTCGGCGACGAAGCGCTCGGTCTCGCGCTGCCGGGCGAGCAGGCCGGGCAGCCCGAGCCGCTCGATCGTCGCGACGAGCGCGTCGGTGTGGGGTCGGGTGCCGTCGACCGTGAGGGTCTCGTCGACGCCGTCGAGATGCTCCTCGACCCGCCGACGGTAGGCGTCGAGGACCTGGGTGCCGTCGGCCGTGGGGCCAGGATCGGCGACGGCGGTCATGCGGCGACCTTACGCGGACGGCGCGGTGAGGTGACGCTCAGCGGTGGGGACCCCCCCTTCGGCACCCGGACGTCGAGCCAGACGAGACGGTGGTCGGAGGCTGGGAAGGGGTAGCCCCCTTCGCCCGGGCCGTCATGGCCGACGACCCGCGAGGACCACGTGGCGCCCCCCGTCCCCCCGGTGGGACGCCACGTGGCCGGCTTCGGGGTCAGCGCAGGGAGACCGTCACGCCGTCCGAGAACATCGAGTCGTGCAGCTCGATCGAGGCGGGCGTCGCGCCCTTGGGCATGTCGAAGACCATCGTCCCGGTGGCGGTGTTGCCCGGGTTGACGTCGGTGAGCCACACGTCGGAGTTGCCCTCGATCGAGATCGCGGCCGAGCTGTTGGCCTCGAAGGTGCGCCCCTGGGTGTCGATGATCTTCTGCTCGGAGTCGAACATCGTCTGGGCCTCCTCGCCGATGTTCGTCACCGAGATCTCGACGAGGACGAACTGGCCCTGCGCCTTCTCCTGGAGGAAGTCGTCGCCGACCGAGGCGACACCGGGCTCGACGCTCTTGACGACGAACTCGAACTTCCCGTCCCGGGCGGCGTCGCCGATGCCGGGGCCGGAGGCCTTCGTCGCCGCGGCCTTCTTCTTCGAGCCCTTCGTCGGGGTCGTCGAGCGGCCGTCGGTCGGTCGTGAGGTGCTCGACCCCGCCTCGGTGGTCGGGGAGGTCGACGAGCCGCCCTCGGCGAGGACCGCGGCGCCGCCGCCGCAGCAGGCGAGCAGGAGGGCGCCGCTGGCGAGGACGACGGTCAGGCCCTTGTGGCGCGAGACCCAGCCGCGCTGCGGCGGCGGGGCCGGGGCGTAGGTCGGCTGCCACTGCGGCTGCGAGGGGTCGTGGGGCTGGGTCATGGGGTGCCTCCTGGCGGTCCGGGGTGATGGCCTCATCGGATCGCGAAGGGGGAGCCCGCCACCTCCGCCGAGCGGCTCGACCGGGGTCCGCCGATCGGGGGAGGGCGGCTGTCGCCGGGGCGCCCTACTCTCACGCCATGACCGTCGCCGCCGCCCCGGACCGCCGCGCTCGCGCGTGGTGGTCGGCGTCGGCGCGCTCGGCAGCAGCTCTTGCCGGGTGGTGGCTGCTGGGGATCCTCACGCTGGCGATGGCCCTGCTCACCACCGACGCACGTCGCGCGCCCGGTCTCCCGACGACGCACGACACGCCGGCGACCCCGCTGGGCATGCTGAGCTTCTTCGTCGGTCTGGCGCTGCTCGTGCTCCTCGTGTGGCGGGTGCGCCTGGCCCTGCCGCTCGCGGTGGGCGGGTCGCTCTTCGCGGCGATCGCCCCCTTCGACCCGTTGGTGGCGCTCGTCGCCGGTCTGCATGTCGTGCGCCGTCAGCGGACCGCCGTCGCGGTGCCGGTGGCGGCTCTCGTCACCGTCTGCACCGTCGTGGTCACGTGGCGTGACCTGCAGGGCCGCAACAGCTATGAGTCGGCCTGGCGGGGGCTCGTCGTCGACACGACGACGGCCGAGGCCGCGGTGGACCGAGGTGCGGCGCCGTGGTGGGTCCCGGTGACGATCGGGCTCGTCGTGAGCGCGATCTTCCTCGGGGCCGGTGCCGTGCGCCGGGTGCTCGAGCGCAGCGCCGGCGAGGTGACGCATCAGCGCGCCGTCGCCGCGGACCTCGGCGACCGGCTCGCCGCGCAGGACGAGCGCGAGCGGATCGCCCGCGAGGTCCACGACGTCATCGGCCACCGGCTCTCCGTCGTGTCCCTGCACGCGGCCGCCCTCGAGGCCCACGCGCCCGACGGCGAGCTCGGGCGCTCGGCGAGCCTCGTGCGCGAGGCTGCCGGCCGCACCGCGGAGGACCTGCGCTCGCTCGTGTCCGTGCTGCGCGACGGCACATCCGACATCACCTCGCAGGTGCCGGGCATCGCCGACGTGGAGGGACTCGTCGACGACGCCGTCGCGCACGGCATGACCGTCGTCGCGACGATCAGCCTGCACGACGGCGACCACCTCGACGTGCAGACCAGCCAGACCTCCTACCGCGTCGTGCAGGAGATGCTCACCAACGCCCGGCGGCACGCCCCGACCCACGGGGTGCGTCTCGTCGTGCGGGCCCGCAGCGCCGACGGCGTGCTGCTCGAGGCGGCCAACCACGTCCCGCAGGGGCGCGAGGTGCACCCCGGCGCCGGGCTCACCGGCATGCGCGAGCGGGTCGAGCTGCTGGGCGGCGAGCTGCGGCTGCTCGTCGAGGAGGACGTCCTGCGCGTCGTCGTGCACCTGCCGTGGCGGTGGCAGTCATGACGGTGCCGGTCAGCCCGGTCCGGGTGCTCCTGTGCGACGACGACCCCCTCGTGCGCTCCGGCCTGCGCCTCATCCTCGCCGCAGCCCCCGACATCGACGTCGTCGCCGAGGCGGGGTCGGGCGAGGAGGCCGTCGAGCTGTCCCTGGCGCACTACCCCGACGTCGTCCTCATGGACCTGCGGATGCCGGGCATCGGCGGCATCGAGGCGACCCGGCGCCTGCGCGCCCTCGCCCGGCCCCCTCGGGTGCTCGTCCTGACCACCTTCGACGTCGACGAGGTGCCGGTGCGCGCGCTCGTCGCCGGGGCCGACGGCTTCCTGCTCAAGACCGCGTCCGAGCAGATCGCCGGCGCCATCCGCGCCGTCGCATCGGGCGCCGGCGCCTTCTCGCCCGAGACCTCGCGGCGGCTCACAGCCCACATCCGGGCCGGCGGCGCACCGCGCCAGGCCGAGGCCCGCCGGCTCGTCGCCGAGCTGAGCCCGCGAGAGCGCGAGGTCGTCCGTCTCGTCGGCGACGGCCGCTCCAACCCCGAGATCGCGCGAGCGCTCTTCATCGGCGAGGCGACGGTCAAGACCCACCTCGCCGCCGCGCAGGTCAAGCTCGGCGTCACCGGGCGGACCCAGGTCGCCGTGCTCGCGGAGCGGGCGGGTCTGCTCCCGCCCTGATGCCCGAATCCGCCGACCGCTCTGCCGACGTGGTGGCTGGCGGAGGGCTGGCTTGCAGCACGACTGCAAAGATCTGTTTGCAGAGATATCTGTGTAGTTGTACGGTCGTCGTGTGCCCAGCTCGACGACGCCCGATCCGACCCAGCTCAAGGCCCTGACCCACCCCCTTCGCCTACGGCTCCTCGCCCTGCTGCGGTCGGACGGCCCGGCGACCGCGACCAGCCTCGCGACCCGGCTGGGCATCAACACCGGCGCGACGAGCTATCACCTGCGCCAGCTCGCCGAGCACGGCTTCATCGCCGAGGACGAGCAGCGGGGGAACGGGCGCGACCGCTGGTGGCGGGCCGCGGCGGCGTGGACGAGCGTGCAGGAGAGCCCCGAGGCCGACGAGGCCGAGCGCGACACCCACGACGCCTTCTGGCAGGCCGCGCTCACCCAGCAGGTCCGGGTCCTCCAGGACGCGATCGCCGCGCGGTCGGCGCTGTCGCCGCAGTGGCGGCAGCTGACGACGAGCAGCGACGTCGCCGTCTGGGCGACGCCGGAGCAGGCGCAGGAGGTCTCGCGGCGCGTGCACGAGCTCTTCGAGCACCTCGCGACCCTCCCGCTCGTCGGCGACGAGCGCCCCCCGGGCACCCGTCCGCTCGGCGTCCAGGTGCACAGCTACGTCGTGCCCGACCACGACCACCCCGCGCCGGAGGACGTCGAGCCCGACGGGGAGCAGGACCTGCGATGAGCCCCACCCGCGTCTACTACGTGCTGACCTTCACCCGGTGGTTCCCCACCGGCTTCGTCGTCGGGCTCTTCGTCCTCTGGGCGCTCGACCTCGGTCTCGGCACGGCGCAGGCGATGAGCGCGCTGGCGGCCATCGGGCTCGTCGTCGCCCTCCTCGAGCTGCCGACGAGCGGCTTCACCGACGTCTTCGGGCGTCGCCCCGTCTATGTCGCCGCCGCGGTCGTGCAGATCGCCGCCGCCGCGGCCTACCTCACGGCGAGCTCGTGGGGCACCTACCTCCTTGCCGGCGCCCTCATGGGCGTCTTCCGCGCGCTGGAGTCGGGCCCGCTCGAGGCGTGGTTCGTCGACGCCGTCCACGAGCGCACGCCCGGTGCCGACGTCGACCAGCCGCTCGCCCGTGCGGGCTCGATCATCGGCGCGAGCATGGCGGCGAGCTCGCTGCTGTCCGGCGGCCTCGTCGCGTGGCACCCGATGGAGGGCCGGTCCGCGCTCGAGCTGCCGATGGCGCTCTTCGCGGTCCTCACCGTCGGGCACCTCGTCGCCGTCCTCGCCCTCATGCGCGAGGTCCCGCACCTGCACACCGACGCCGCCACCCCGGATCTGGCCGAGGCCGTCGAGCAGACCTCCGCCGGGCCGCTCGGTCGGGCCCTGGCCTCGGCGAAGGCCGCTCCGGCCGTCGTCGTCAGCGGTCTGCGCCTCGTCGCGACGAGCGCGGTGCTGCGCGGTCTCGTCCTCGCGAGCGGTCTCACCTCGGTCGTCATGGTGGTGCAGGAGACCTTCATGCCGATCCGGCTCGCGGAGCTCGTCGGCGGCCTCGACACGGCAGGCGCGCTCATGGGCCCGGTCGCGGCCGTCGGGTGGGGTGCCTTCTCGCTGGGTGCCGTCGCTGCGGGGCGGGTCTCGCGCCGCATCGGCGTCGCCCGCACGGCGCTGCTCGGCCGGGCTGCCCACTGCGTCGGCGCTCTCGTCATGGGCGTCGTCCTCGGACCGGTCGCCCTCGTCGCCGCCTACCTGCTCACCTACGGCGTCTTCGGCAGCGGCGTCATGCACCGTGCCCTGCTGCACCGCGAGGCGAGCGCCAGCAACCGGGCGACCGTCCTGTCGATCGACTCGATGGTCTCCTTCTTCGCCTTCGCCGTCGTCTCCCCGTCGCTGGGGCTGCTCGCCGAGCGCACCTCGACCCAGGCCGCGGTCGTCACCGCTGCCCTCGTCGGGCTCGTCGCCCTCGTCGGCTACCTGCCCGCCCTCCGGGCGGAGCGCGTCCGGGGCGATTCGTCACCGGCCGCCGCGGCCGCATAGACTGGTTGCAACGGCCCGCCCAGTTCTGCTGCGGACCACCGCACCTGATCGCTCATCTGACGCCGATCGGTGCCGGCACCACGACGGTGCCCCGGAGAGACCTCCTGGACCTGCCTCGCAGGGCCGACGTCTGTTCGCCGATGCGCCGCGGCACCCTGCCGCGCCGGGCAGGACGACCACCACCACAGATGTGGAGCACCACCCGTATGACTCAGCCTGCACAGGCCCAGGGCTTCGCCGACCTCGGCGTGCCCACCCCCTTCGTCACCGTCCTCGCCGACCGCGGGATCACGGTGCCGACCCCCATCCAGGCCGCGACGCTGCCCGACTCGCTCGCGGGTCGCGACGTCCTCGGCCGTGGCCGGACCGGCTCCGGCAAGACCTTCGCCTTCCTCCTGCCGCTCGTCACCCGGCTCACCGAGGAGCCGCGCCGCCCGGCCTCGCGCCGCCCCCGCGCGCTGATCCTCGCCCCCACCCGTGAGCTCGTCTCGCAGATCGAGGAGTCCTTCCTCGACCTGACGAAGGGGACGAAGCTCACCAGCCGCACCGTCTTCGGCGGCGTCGGCCAGGGCCCGCAGGTCGAGGCCATGCGTCGCGGCGTCGACGTCGTCATCGCCTGCCCCGGCCGTCTCGAGGACCTCATGGGCCAGGGCCACGTCATCCTCGACGACATCGAGGTGACGATCCTCGACGAGGCCGACCACATGGCCGACCTCGGCTTCCTGCCCGGCGTGAAGCGGATCCTCGACAAGACCCCCCGCGACGGCCAGCGCATGCTCTTCAGCGCCACCCTCGACGCGGGCGTCGACGTCCTCGTCAAGCGCTACCTCCAGCAGCCGGTGACCCACGAGGCCGACTCGGCGCAGTCGCCGGTCCTCACGATGGAGCACCACGTGCTCGCCGTGAGCCCCGACACCCACCTGCCCGTGCTCGTCGACCTCGTCGCCGCGCCCGGCCGCACGGTCGTCTTCACCCGCACCAAGCACCGTGCGAAGAAGATCGCCCGTCAGCTCAACGCCGAGGGCGTGCCCGCGGTCGAGCTCCACGGCAACCTCAGCCAGGGCGCCCGCACGCGGACGATGACGGCCTTCCACTCCGGCACGGCGAGCACCCTCGTCGCGACCGACATCGCCGCCCGCGGCATCCACGTCGACGACGTCTCGCTCGTCGTGCACGCCGACCCGCCGGTCGAGCACAAGGCGTACCTGCACCGCTCGGGCCGCACCGCCCGCGCCGGCAGCAAGGGCACCGTCATCACACTCATGACCCCCGACCAGCGCCGTGACGTCCGCGACCTCATGCGCAAGGCCGGCATCACCGCGACGACCCACCAGGTCTCCGCCGGGCACCCCGTCCTGTCCGAGCTCGCCCCCGGCGAGCGCAGCTACCCCGGCGGCTTCGTCGCCGAGGTGCCCGCCTCGGGCGGCGCGAAGGGGGGCCGCTCCGGTGGTCGCTCCACGGGCTCGGCCTCGGGCGGTGGCCGCTCCGGCGGTCGTCCCGCGGGCGGTCGCTCCGGTGGTGGCCGCGGTGGCCAGACCTCGGGTCGCTCCGGTGGCCAGGGCTCCGGCCGCTCCGGCGGTCAGGGCGGCGGTCGCCCCGGCGGCAGCCGTGGCCCGCGCTCGGCGTCCTCCGCCGGTGGCAGCGTCACCCGTTTCTCGACGAGCACCCGCGCCGGCAGCCGCTGACGCACCCGCTCCTGACGAAGGCCCCCGCACCGATCCGGTGCGGGGGCCTTCGTCGTGCGGTGCGGCGCCCAAGGATCCGAGGGCCCGAGCCTGAGCGCGAATCGCCGCTACGCCGATGACGTAGCGGCGATCCGCGCTCACCGACGTGGAGCTCTTCGGCGCTGAGGCGGGGTTAGCTGTCGCCTTACCTTCACCTAGACGTGTGATCACGTGCATACGACTCCTGGCTTCACTAGCGTGACGACCAGGCCGGCAGATCGGCACGCGTGAACGATCAGGGTGGAGGAACTGTGGCGACGAACGGCATCTACTGCCTCGAAGGTGAGTGGGACGCTGACCTGCGCAAGAGACAGAGTGTCCAGCCTGTGCTCCAGATGCTCGAGAGCCTGGGGATGATCAAGTTCATCCACCGTGACGTCGCGACGAGAGAGGAGCTCGAGCACTACCTCGCGCGATGGGAGCGCAGCACCTACGACGACTACCAGGTGCTGTACCTCGCGACTCACGGAGACCGGTCGACCATCTCGTGGTCGTCGCACAACTCGATGACGTTGGACGGGCTCGCTGACGCCCTCGGCGACACAGCCCAGGGGTGCTACGTCTACCTCGGTGGTTGCAGCGTGCTGGCGTCCGAGGAGGACGCCTCGCGGTTCGTCCGCAAGACCGGTGCGGCCGCACTCTGCGGGTACCGCAAGGACGTGGACTGGATCGAGGGCGCGGCATTCGAGCTCATCATGCTCGACGCGCTGGCCAACCACACGGGTCGTCCCAAGACGCTCTTCATATCACTGATGAAGCGCCATTCCCAGCTCGCTGCCCTGTACGAATTTGTGCTCGTCACGAAGGCAGAGGTCTTCTCCAGTAAGAAGTGAGCGCGAATCGCCGCTACGCCGACGACGTAGCGGCGATCCGCGCTCACCGACTGATCGGGAGCGGGGCGAAGGGGGTCAGGGCGCCCAGGGCCGCAGCAGCTGCGCCATCGGGTCGCCGAGCGCCATCTGGAGCAGCGGGCCGAAGGTGATGCGCTGCACGCCTGCCGCCTTGAGCTCCTCGAAGGAGCCCGACATCGACCCGTCGACGGGGTGGGCCGTGACGTTCAGCGGGGTGCTCACGGCGTCGAGCATCGCGCGCAGGGCAGCGGCGTCGGGCAGGCGCACGGGGTAGAGGCTGCGCGCCCCGGCCTGCTCGCAGGCCTGCATGCGGGTGATCGCCTCGGCGAGCGGGTCGGCGAACTTCTCGGTGCCGTGCACGAGAGCGTCGGTGCGCGCGTTGATGACGAGCTCGACCCCGGCGGCGTCGGCAGCCTGGCGCAGCGCGCCGATGTAGTCCGCGTGCTCCGCGACCTCGCGGACCCGTCCCCCTTCGCCGTGCACCGTGTCCTCGACGTTGATGCCGACGGCGCCCGCCTCGAGGACCCGTTCGACGAGCTCTGCCGCGGGGGTGCCGTACCCGGACTCGACGTCGGCGGTCACGGGCAGGTCGACGCTCGCGCAGATCCGCGAGATGCCGTCGAGCGCGTCGTCGAGGGTCATGCCCTCCCCGTCCTGCTGCCCACGGCTGTCGGCGAGCGGGTGGCTGCCGATGCTCAGCCCGAGGAAGCCGGCGTCAGCGGCCGCACGGGCGCTCCACGCGTCCCACACGGTCGGCAGGACGAGGGTCTCGCCCGTGTGGTGGAGTCGGAGCAGCTCGCTGGCCTTGGTCTGGATGTCGCTCATGCCACGACGATGGCAGACCGGACGGGCGAAGGGGGCGGGCCGCCGCCCCCTTCGTCCAGGGTCGCCCACCCGTCGGCCGGTCCTAGAAGATCGGCTTGCCGCCGGTGACGCCGAGGACCGTGCCTGAGACGTAGGACGCCTCGTCGGAGGCGAGGAAGACGTAGGCCGCGGCGACCTCGACGGGATGACCGGCACGGCCCAGCGGGGTGTCGGCGCCGAAGCCCTCGACCTTGTCCGCAGCCATCGTCGCAGGGATGAGCGGGGTCCAGATGGGCCCGGGCGCGACGGCGTTGACGCGGGTGCCGGCGGGGCCCAGCTCGGCGGCGAGGTTGACGACGAGGTTGTTGAGGGCAGCCTTCGTCGCCGCGTAGTCGAGCAGGTGGCTCGAGGGCTCCATCGCCTGGATCGACGTCGTGACGATGACCGACCCGCCGGCGAGCTCTTCGGCGAGCTCGCGCACGAGCCAGAAGGGTCCGAAGACGTTGGTCTCGAAGGTGCGCACCACCTGGTCCGCGGGGAAGTCCGCCAGCTCGTCGTGGGTCATCTGGTACGCGGCGTTGCACACGAGCACGTCGACGCCCCCGAGCTGCTCGACGGCGTCGCGGGCGACCTGCACGTTGGCCTCGTGCGTGCGCAGGTCGGCGGGCAGGAGCACGCAGCGGCGCCCCTCGGCCTCGACGAGCGCCTTCGTCTGCTCGGCGTCGGCCTGCTCCTGGGGCAGGTGCGCGACGGCGACGTCGGCGCCCTCCTTGGCGAAGGTCACGGCGACCGCCCGGCCGATCCCGGAGTCGCCCCCGGTGATCAGGGCGCGGCGCCCGGTGAGGCGCTCGCGGCCGGTCCACGTGCTCTCGCCGTGGTCGGCCGGCGGGTCGAGCTCGGCCGTGGTGCCCGGCCAGTCCTGGGTCTGCGGGGGGATGGCGGACAGGTCTGCTCGATCGGGGCTCATCGACCCTGTCTACCGGCGCGGCCCGGGGCGGGTCGTCACCCGAGGGGGTGCGATCTCCCGCTGGGCCCTCCCCGCGCGGCTAGCGTCGGGAGGACCCGTGACGAAGGAGGAACCCCATGGCCAAGGACTCGAGCGCGAAGGGCGACCCCGGCCCGTCCGTGAAGGACCCGGAGGTCTACGAGGCCCTGCGCGACGACGGCGCGAGCAAGGAGAAGGCAGCCCGGATCGCCAACGCCGCGGCCAACAGCTCCCGCTCGCAGGTCGGGCGCAAGGGCGGTCACGGCGAGGACTACGACGAGCGCACGAAGGACGAGCTCATGGAGCGCGCCCGTGAGCTCGACATCGAGGGTCGCTCGTCGATGACGAAGGACGAGCTCATCGACGCGCTGCGCAACCGCTGAGCGCCGGGGTGGCCCGAGCGCCTCAGCCGAAGACGGTCACCGTCTGCCGGCTGATGGCAACGAGTGTGCCGTCGGGCCGCCACACGTGCGCATGGGTGTGCCCGTAGCCGTGCCCGGCGTGGTCGGTGCGCACCTCGTAGGCCCAGAACTCGTCGGGCTCGGCGGTGACGTCCTCGACGAGCTCGAGGGTCCACGTGAGGCTGCTCGCCGGGCGCGGCTGCGCGAGCATCTGGATGACGGCCGGCGGCCACGCGTCGACGAGCGAGACGAAGTGCTCCTCGCCGAAGGTCGGGGTCGGCTCACGGAAGCGCATCCAGCCGAGCATGTGCGAGGTTGACGCCGTCGTGTACGGCATGCCGCCGTCGGCCAGGCGCAGGTCGACATGGGCGAAGAAGTCCGGGGTCACCCCCGGGACGTGGGGCAGCGCGGTCGTCTCGTCCGGCGATGGCAGGACCGGGTAGGCGGCAGAGGGGGCGACGGAGACCGTCGAGGCCCGCTCCGCGCCGAGGCTCGCGAGCAGGACGGCGACGACCGCGCCGTCCTGGCGCATCGTCACCTGCCCCTGGGTCACGCTCGAGCCGGCGCGCAGCACGCTGACGTCGAGGTCGGCGGGGCCGGCCGTCGCGGGGGCGACGAAGGAGACGGTCATCGACCGAAGGGGGAGCCCCCGCGAGGCCCCCTCGAGACGGCCGCGCAGGGCTGCGAGCATCACCCCGGCGACGACCCCGCCGTAGGTCGCCCGACCCTGCCCCCAGCCCGCCGCGAGGCGGCCGGAACCGGCCCTCGCGGCGTCGAGCATCGACTGCAGATCACCCTCGTGCGTCATGCGGCAGATCCTGCCATCAGGCGCAGGTCTGCCACTCGACGAGGGGGTGGACAGGCAGATCCGCGAAGATCCAGGAGCAAAACCGTCCAAGATCCCCTGACCTGCACCGACGTGACAAACCTTTGTCCAGGGTTGGGCTTGCCAGCCTTCCTACACTGGTCGTGTGACTCAAGGAATTCGCATCGGAGAGCTGGCCCGCAGGACGGGTCTGTCCCCTGATGTCCTGCGCGTGTGGGAGCGCCGCTTCAAGCTCTTCACCCCCGATCGGACCCCCGGCGGGTACCGCCTGTACACGCCCACCGACGAACGCCTCGCCCGCGACGTCATCGCGCTCAAGGAGCAGGGCATCGGGCTCGCGGCCGCCGTCAAGCAGGCCCGGTCGGCCTTCGAGCCCGGGGCCCCCGTCCCGACGAACGAAGAGCTGGCCAAGGACATCGACGACGCGGTCTGCGCCCTCGACCAGGTCGCCGTCGTCGCCGCCGTGCGCCGCGCGACCCACCTGCTCGGGGTCGAGGCCGCCATCGTCGACGTCTTCCTGCCCTACCTCGTCGTCCTCGGGCACCAGTGGGAGACGGGTCAGGTCTCCGTGGCGCACGAGCACTTCGCGAGCCACACGATCCGCAAGCACGTCGGAGCCCTCGGTCTCGACCTCGCCTCGGCCGGTCGGCGCGTCGGCATCGTCGCCTGCCCGCCCGGCGAGCGCCACGACATCGCGGCGCTCATGACCGCCGTCGTGCTCTCCCGCCGGGGCTGGTCGGTGCGCTTCCTCGGCGCCGACACCCCGCTCGCCGCGATCGACACCGTCGCCACCCGGGTCCGGGCCGACGCGGTCGTGCTCGGCGGTACCCGGCGCGAGGTCTTCGAGCCCCTCACCCCGCTCGTGCGTC
This sequence comes from Janibacter melonis, assembly GCF_003721155.3. NCBI lineage: Bacteria > Bacillati > Actinomycetota > Actinomycetes > Micrococcales > Intrasporangiaceae > Janibacter > Janibacter melonis. The sequence goes on from NZ_CP044548.2 coordinate 2,766,614, forward strand.
GGCTGTCCGGCTCGACCCAGGTCGCGATCGGCGGCTCGGGCGCGTCCGAGGAGCTCGCCGCGAGCATCGGCGCGACCCTCCTGCCCTCGGACCCCGTGCAGGCCGTCCTGCACCTCGACGCGCTCGTCGTCGAGCCCTCGCGCTCGGCCTGACGGCCCCTCGGCGCAGGCCCCTGGCACGCCCGACGGGGAGTCCTCCCCGCCCGGATCCTGGGCCGGCACGGCTCGTCGCCTGGCCCCTCGGGCATGCCGGATGGTTGGCTGACGGCCATGACGACCCCTCCGCCCCCCGGCACCCCTCCGCACGACCCCTCTGGCAGCACCGGCCCCGGCTACGGCCCGCCGAGCGGGCCCCCGTCGGGCCCCGGCTACGGCGGCCCCGCAGGCCCGGGCTACGGCAGCCCCAGCCCCTACCCCGGTGGGCCCGGTGGCGGGGGCTACGGCCCCCCGAGCGGCCCGGGCGGGTACATGTCCGCCCCGCCGCCCACCGGCGGCTACCGCACGAGCCAGCTCGAGCCGGTCGAGGCGATCAAGTACGGCTGGGCCGCCTTCACGCGCAACCCCGTGCCCTACCTGCTCGTCACGCTGCTGACCCTCGTGCTCACGGGCCTCTTCAACGTCCTGGGCACCTACCTCGACGGCGGCTTCGACCTCGACGCGAGCGGGAACGGCGCGAATGCCGCGTGGAGCCTGCAGCCCTTCGGCATCCTCTTCAGCATGGTCGGCAGCATCATCGCCTCGATCATCTCGCTGGGCATGCTGCGGATGTCCTTCGACGTCCTCGACGGGCGCAAGGCCGAGCTCGGGCGGATGTTCAGCGGCTACAACGTCGGGATCGGCATCCTCACCGGCATCGTCGTCAGCCTGCTGACCTCGGTGGGCTTCCTCTTCTGCATCCTGCCGGGCTTCGTCGTCGGCTTCTTCCTGCTCTTCGCCAGCTCGCGGGTCGTCGACAGCGGCGCCGGGGTGGGCGACGCGCTCTCCGGCAGCTTCCGGCTCGTCAAGGACAACGCCGGCCCGATCTTCCTCTGGGTCCTGCTGCTCGTCCTGCTCGTCATCGCCTCGGTGTGCACCTGCGGCATCGCGCTCTTCGTCACCGTGCCGATCTTCAGCATCAGCACGGCGTACGTCTACCGCGTCATCACCGGCGGGCAGGTCGCCCAGCCGGTCTGACCCGCTACTGCGCCAGCCCTGCGGCCCCGGCGACCCAGTCCCACATCCGGGCTCGGTCGGCCGGGGTCGTGGCATGTCGGCCGAGGTAGGCCGTCGCCCGCGGGCGCCGGTCGTGCCACAGGCCGCCGCCGACCCGCCGGGGTCGGGTCGCGACGAGCCACACGCTCGTGTCGGCCCCCTCCTGCGCCGAGCGCAGCACCGGGCGCGTCACCCGCTCGAAGCGGGGCAGCGAGGCGGTGATGCCCGGCGTCGACGCCCAGCCCGGGTGGGTCGCGTAGACCGCGACGCCGTGGGCGCCCCACCGCTCCTGCAGCGCGCCGAGGATCTCGACCTGGGTGCGCTTGGAGCGCGCGTAGGCCGTGGCCCCGGCGTACTCGCCCCGCAGGTACTCCGGGTCGTCGACGGGCAGGTCCTGGGTGTACATGCCGCCCGACGTCACGAGGACGACGCGCGCGTCGTCGGTGAGCGCCGGCAGCAGCAGGTCTGTGAGCAGAACGGGCCCGAGCACGTGCAGCGCCATCGTCTGCTCGTGCCCCTGCTCGCTCTCGGTGCGCTCGGGCGGCAGGGCCCCCGCGTTGTGCACGAGCCCGCGCAGCGCGACCCCCGCCTCGAGCAGCCGCCCGGCGAGGTCGCGGACGTCGTCGAGGTCGGAGAGGTCGCACCGCCAGGTCGTCAGCCGGGCGAGCCCGGCGTCGACGCCGCGGGCGACGTCCTCCCCCTTCGCCTCGTCGCGGACGACGAGATGCACGTGCGCGCCGAGGTCGTGGAGCATCTGCACGCACGCCTCGCCCAGGCCCGACGAGGCTCCGGTGACGACGACGTGCGTCCCGACGAGCGCGCCGGCGGGGCTGTCCTGCGGCCAGCCCGGCAGCCGCCGACGGGCCGCGAGGCCCAGGCGGGTGTACCCGCCCACGACCGAGAGGTCGAGGGCCGAGTCGATCGCTGCCGAGACGGGGTGCGTCATGCGCTGGCCTCCTGGAGGTCGTCGGTCGAGATGCGCTGGTCGACGCGCTCGATGCTCAGCTGGTGCACGTCGAGATAGCTCGCCTCGAAGCCCGCGCGGCTGTAGCACAGGTAGAAGTGCCACATCCGACGGAAGGTCTCGTCAAGGCCGAGGTCGAGCGACGGCCATGCCCGCTCGAAGCGGTCGTCCCACATCCGCAGGGTCTGCGCGTATGACGGGCCCATCGCGAGGTCCTGGGCGACCCGCAGGCCCGACGGGGCCATCGCGCGGTCCATCGCCTCGAGCGAGGGGATGAGCCCGCCCGGGAAGATGTACTTGTGCACCCACGTGTACGTGTCTCGCGTCGCGAGCATGCGGTGGTCGGGCATGGTGATCGCCTGGATCGCGGCGCGACCGCCGGGGCGCAGCACGCGCTCGATCGTCGCGAAGTACTCGCCGAGGTAGTCCAGGCCGACCGCCTCGATCATCTCCACCGAGACGACGGCGTCGTAGGTGCCCTCGACGAGGCGGTAGTCGCGCACGAGGATCTCGACCTGGTCGGACAGCCCGGCCTCGGCGACCCGCCGGGTGGCGAGGTCGGCCTGCTCGGTCGACAGGGTCACCGTCGTCACGTGCGCCCCGCGGCGGGCCGCCCGCAGGGCCAGCTCGCCCCAGCCGGTGCCGATCTCGAGCAGCTGGGTGCCCGGGCCGACGCAGGCCTCGTCGAGCAGCCGGTCGAACTTCGCGGCCTGGGCGTCGGCGAGGTCGGCCTCGCTCGGGTCCGGGGTCGTGAAGAGGGCCGACGAGTACGCCATCGACGGGTCGAGGAAGGAGGCGAAGAGGTCGTTGGACAGGTCGTAGTGGCGCGAGATGTTCGACCGCGTGTTCTCGACGCTGTTGACCTCGGTGCTCGGGTGGCGGGCGACGTAGGCGGCCCGCAGCCGCTGCCAGCTCGCCGGGACGATATCCTCGACGCGCTCGGCGAAGGCGGTGAGCACGGCAGTGAGGTCGTCGGCCTCCCAGTCGCCGGCCATGTAGGCCTCCCCGAAGCCGATGAGCCCGTGCGTCCCCACCCGGCGGGCGAGGTCGTCGAGACGGCGCACCTGCAGCAGCGGCAGGTCGGTGCGCCCGGCCTTGCCGCCGAGCACGGTGCCGTCGGGCAGCGCGACCCGCACGTCGAGCGAGCGGGCGACCGAGCGGATCAGGCCGGTGGTGACGCGGGCCGCGACCGCCGCGCGGGGGCCGGTCGGCACCGTGGCGACGTCGGGCCAGCGCACGGGGTCGACCCCGCCGCGTCCGAGGACGCCGGGCTGCGCCGGGTGCTCCGGGCGCTGCTGGACCGGCAGGCGGCGGGCCCACAGCGCGATGCCCTGCTGGCGGATCCGGGCCGCCACGGCGAGCGGCTCGGCCGGCTGGCGCCGGGCGATGCGGCGCACGGTGGCCAGCGTCGCGGGCGTGCCGCGGCCGCGCATCGTGGCGACGAAGGGGGCCTCGTCGTCGCGGTCGAGGCGCACGGCGACGTGCACCTCGTCGCCGGGCTCGGGGACGTGGAGCCGGTAGGTGCCCGAGACGTCGTTGAAGGGAGACACGTAGAGCTCCTTGTCGACCGTGGCGTCACCGCGCTCGTCGGGGTGGACGACGTAGGCGTGGCGGTCGCCGTAGGTGTTGTGCACCTCGACGACGACGAACGCCAGCTCGCGGTCCGGGCGGTAGCACCAGTAGACGGTGATGGGGTTGAAGACGTAGCCGAGGACCCGGGCGCTCGTGAGCATGAGCACCTGCCCGCCCTCGAGGTCGATGCCGTGCTCGGCGAGGAGGTGGTCGACGTTGTCGCGGATCGAGCGCTCGGGGTCACCGATGTGGTCACGGGCCTCGAAGCGGGCGAGCGCCCCGTGGTCGGGCAGGTGGTCGAGGTCGACGAGCCACGAGTAGGAGCGGGTCGAGAAGCGATGGCGAAGGGGGGAGCGCCGCGAGTGCTCGACCTTCGTGCGGTAGATCAGCGGGAGCACCGGGTGCGCCGGCGCGGGCTCCGTCCGCGGCGTCTCGTCCCACGTGGCGCCGAGACGCTCGGCGGCCCGCAGGCCGGACAGCGCACCGTCCTCGTGGAAGCCCCACCCGTGGTACGCGCCGGCGAAGACCACCCGGTCGGTGCCGATGGTGCCCAGCCGCTGCTGCGCGTCGACCGATGCGGCGGTGTAGAGCGGGTGCTCGTAGTCCATCGTCGCGATGACCTTGTCGGGGTCGACGAGGTCGGCGCCGCCGAGGGTGCACAGCAGCCGCGTGTCGCCGGTGCGCAGGCGCTGCAGCCGGGTGAGGTCGTAGGTGACGACGACCTCGCCGGGGCGCTCGGAGTCCGGGACGAGGTAGTTCCAGGACGCCCGCGCCCGCGGGGTGCGGGGCAGCACCGACTCGTCGGTGTGCAGCTGGGCGAGGTTGCGCGAGTAGGGGATCGCGCCGAGGACCTCGCGCTGGGCGTCGGTCGGCTCGGCGAGGAGCGACAGCGCGGCCGGCGCGTGGGTCGCCACGACGACGGCGTCGACGTGGTCGGTGCGGCCGTCGGCGAGGGTGATCGTCACCCCGTCCTCGCTCTCGCGCACGGAGGCGACCGGGCTGGAGAGGTGGACCTCGTCGAGCCGCGCCGCGACGCGCTCGACGTAGGTGCGCGATCCGCCGGAGACGGTGCGCCAGGCGGGGCTGCCGAGGACGCCGAGCATCCCGTGGTGGGAGAGGAAGGTGAAGAGGGAGCGCGCCGGGTAGGCCTCGGCGTCGGCCGGGTCGCAGGACCACACGGCGGCGACGAGAGGGGTGAGGAACCAGCGCCGCAGGTCGGCCGAGAAGCCCTGCGCCGCGACGAACTCGCCCAGGCTCGGGCCGGTGCCGCCGTCCTCCGGTGCGTCGAGGAGCTCGCGGGCGGCCGCGTGGAAGCGGGGGATCTCGGCGAGCATCCGCAGGTAGCGCGGTCGGGCGAGCATCCGCGCGGAGGGGATGATGCCGCTCGCACCCTGGCCGCCGGCGTACTCGACGCCGTCGGAGTCGGCCCGCACCGACATGCTCATGTCGGACTGCTGCGCCTCGACGCCGAGCTCGTCGAAGAGACGCAGGAGCGTCGGGTAGGTGCGGTCGTTGTGGACGATGAAGCCGGTGTCGACCGGCACGACGCGGCCGTCGACCTCGACGTCCTGGGTGTGGGCGTGACCGCCGAGACGGTCGTCGGCCTCGTAGAGGACGACGGAGTCCGTGCGCGACAGGACGTGGGCGGCCACGAGGCCGGAGACCCCGCTGCCGACGACCGCGACGCGGCGGCGTGCGCTCACAGGGAGCCCACCGCGTCGGAGAGGGTGCGCTCGGTCTGGTCGGCGAGACGGCCGAAGAGGGCGGACATCACCGGGGTCGCGATCTTCAGCGGGCCCGACAAGGTGAGCTCGGCGTCGTAGACGACCGTGCTGCCCGCGCCGTGCTCGCGCACGTCGATGCGGTCGTGCAGGGTCGTCGAGCCGTTGCGCCCGGTGAGCTCGACGTGCGGGAAGTCGGCCCGCTCGAGGGTGTACATCACCTCGACCTCGCGGCCGCCGAAGCGGGAGACGTTGCGGTAGACCGAGCCGGGGCTCCCGTCCCCCTCGACGAGCTCGCACGACACGGTGCCGTGGTCCCACTCGGTGGCGTTGGTGAAGTCGGCCAGGTACGCGTGCACCCGGTGGGGCGGGGTGTCGGTGTGGATCTCGCGATGTGCACGAGGCATGGGGGTGCTCCCTTCGATCGACGGACAGAGGACCAACTGACGGTCGGTCGTGTCCATGCCGTGTCCAACCTGTCGACCCGGGTGCGATGACGCTCCGTCGAGCAGGAACGTACCCCCACCCGACGGATCCCGCCGGGAGATGCCCGTGTCGACCTGCATACCCCCGGTTCGGAGCCCTGGGCGGTCCGGTTTGGTCGGTCCTGCGCGAGCGCGAAGGGGGGGCAGCGCGCCGCACGCCCCCGTCGGGCGACGGGGGCGTGCGGGACGTGCAGGTGGGTGGCGCTAGCCGAAGAGGACGACGGCCGCGATCGTCGAGACGACGAGGCCGGCCATCACGGGCAGGAAGCACATCCGGGCCAGCTCGAGGACGTTGACCCGGGCGAAGCCGGCGACCGCGATGAGCGAGGACCACGCGACGAGCGTGCCGCCGCCGGACCAGATGTTGCCCATCTGGCCGACCGCCGCGAGGGTCTCGGGCGAGACCCCGACGACGGGACCGAGGCTGCCGGCGAAGGCGCCGGTGAGGGGCAGCCCGGAGAAGCCCGAGCCGTCGAGGCCGGCGATGAGACCGATGAGCAGGATGCCGAAGGCGGTGACGAAGCCGTTCTCGGGGATGTGCTGCTGGAGGTTGAGCACGACGTCGAAGAGCAGGTTCGGCCCGGTGACGCTCCCGTCGGCGGCCGGAGCCACCCCGAGGATGGTCCCGGAGAAGTCGCCGTTGCCGATGAAGAAGAAGCCGGCGATCGGCAGGACGACACCCATCGCCTTGAAGGCGAAGACGAGGCCGTCGGTGACGTGCTCGGCCGAGCGCTCGAGGAAGGTCGAGCGCCCCTCGGCGAAGGTCGCGAAGAAGATCGTCATCGCCGCGATGCCGCCGACGAGGGCAGCCGCGTCGCCACCCTTGAGGCTGTCCTCGCTGCCGCCCTGCGACAGGCTGTAGACGAGGTAGGCGATGAGCGCGGCGTAGGCCACCGGCACGAAGATGGCGAAGAAGACCGAGGTGCGGCGCTTGACGCCGGGCACCCCCGCGACCTCCTCGTCGGGCTCGACGGGCGCGTCGAGCACCCCGACCGAGCCGACCCCTTCGGGTCCTCCGCCGAGCTCGGTCTCGCGCAGCGCGACGCCGTGACCGGTCGTCGGCGCGTCGACGACCTCGGTGTTCTTCGCGATCGCCTCGCTGTCGGTGAGCTCCCACTCGGTGAGCAGCTCCTGGCTGGCCGGGCGCATCTTGCGGATCTCGAGCAGGTAGCCCATGACGAGAGCGATCCCGCCGGTGATGAGCGAGAGCACGAGCGCGCGGTTGGCGATGACGTCGGCGTTCGCGTTGGCCGCCGTCGCCGACAGGCCCGGCGCGACGCGGATGACGTAGTCGCTCGACAGGGCCATGCCCTGACCGGCGACCGCGATGGCGAAGCCGGCGGCGAGGGGCCGCAGGCCCGCACGGATGGCGACCGGCACGAGGACGGCGCCGATGAGCGGGACCGCCGGCGTCGGCCAGAAGAAGAGCGAGATGAGGTAGGTCGCGACCGCGATCGTCCAGAAGGACAGGTGCGCGTTGCGCATGACCGGGCGGAAGGGCGTGACCATGAGCTTGTCGGACCCGAGCGACTGCAGCGCCCCGAGCATCGCGGTGACGAGCGCGATGATGAGGAAGATGTTGAAGAGCTCCTTCGCGGCCACGAGGCTGGCGTTGAAGATCGCGGCGAGCGCGTCGGGCAGCGAGCCGGTGAAGGCGAGCGCCGTGAGCATCGTGAAGAAGACGGCGGGGACGATGATGTTCTTGCGGGCCAGCATCGTCGCGAGGATGGCGACGATGCCGACGACGTACACCCAGTGGGCGAGGGTTATGTCGATCATGCGGGGAGTGCTCCTGACCAGGGAGGGGCGGTGCTGCTAATAGCCGGCAAGCCTGCCGAGACGTCGTCTTGGTGGTCTACGTCAGGGATGCACAGGCAAGCGCGTGAATTACTGTGCAGGTGTCCTCTTACGGGGATGTTTCGGCGAGAGGATCGTGAGCGTGAACTCCGCTGACGCGGGTCCGCAGGGGAGCGAAGGGAGCACCGTGCCGCGCAGCGACGTGCCGGGCCGCCGGTCGGCCCTCCTCGCCGTCGGCGCCCTCCTCCTCGTGACGATCATCGGCACGATGTCGAACAACATCGTCAACGTCCCCCTCCGTCAGGTCGCGGCGGACTTCGACGAGCCCGTCGCCTACGCGGTGCTGTGCGTCAGCGCCTTCAGCCTCATGCTGGCGATCACCCTGCCCCTCACCGGCTGGCTCGGTGACCGCTTCGGGCGCAAGCGGGTGCTCGTCGCCTTCCTCGCGCTCATGTGCGCCTCGCAGCTGGCCGCCGCGCTCGCCCCCAACCTGCCCTTCCTCATCGGCACGCGCGCGCTGCAGGGGCTGGGCTGCTCGGCGATCCCGCCGCTCGTCATGGGCATCCTCATCGTCGTCTACCCGCAGCAGCGCGGCCGCCTCATGGGGGCCTGGGCCGCCGCGAACGGCGTCGGCCAGGCGCTCGGGCCACCGGTCGGGGGGATCGTCGCGGACGCCTTCGGGTGGCGGGCGATCTTCGTGCTCGTCGCGGTGCTCACCGGCATCGCCCTGACGGTCATCTCCGCCGCCGTGCCCCGGGTCGAGCCGCGCGAGGCGCCCTTCCACGTCCCCGGGGCTGTGCTGCTCACCGGCGGTGCCGGCCTCGTCCTGCTCGGGGCGACGCTGCTCAGCCAGCCGGTCGTCGACCGCCGCGTCGACGTCGCGCTCGTCGTCCTCGGCCTGCTCCTCCTCGCCGGCTTCGTCAAGGTCTCCTACGGCAACCCGCGGGCGCTCATCCCCCTTCGCCTCATCGGCGAGGTGCGCTTCTTCCGCAGCTGCTTCGCCGCCTTCGCCCAGATGTTCATGCTCGGCACGAGCCTCGTCGCCGCGCCGCTGGTGCTCACCGGCCCGATGGGGCTGAGCCTGAGCCAGGCGGGGGTGATCTTCTTCGCGCTGCCCGTGATGATGGCCGTCTCCGCGCCGCTCGTCGGGCGCGTCGCCGAGCGCTGGTCGCCGCGGGGGGTGCTGCGCCTGGGTCTGCTCGGGGTCGTCGTCGTCGCGGTCGCCAGCGCCGTCGTCGTGAGCGCCGAGGTGCCGCCGCTCGGCCCGCTCGTGGTCTGCCTTCTCCTCGCGGGCGTCGCGATGGCGATGGTCCAGACGCCGGCGGCCACCGGGGCGACGCGCTCGCCCGCGGGGGCGATCGGATCCGGGCTGGGCCTGTTCAACCTCACCCGCTTCGCGGGCTCGACGGCCGGCGCGGCCTGGGTGGCGATGATCGCGCCGTCGGGGCGGATGGGCGTGATCTTCGTCGGGGCCGCGGTCGTCGGGCTCGTCGCGCTGGGCGTGACCTTCGCCGGGCGCACCCCGGCGCAGGAGCCCGACGTCGTCGCCGTCGCGGCCTGAGTCAGCCCGACTCGACGGAGTCGCCGACGGCGTCGGCGGTGCGCGCGAGCAGGTCCAGCTTGAGCGCGAGCCACACGGCGAACTGCGTCTCGGGGTCGCGCAGGTCCTGGGCGACGGCCTTCGAGGCCCGCTCGAGCTTGTAGAGCATCGTGTTGCGGTGGACCTGGAGGTCGCGGGCGGCCTGGGTGAGGTTGCCGCCGGCCTCGATGTAGGTCTCGACGGCCTCGTCGAGGTCTCCGCTCGCCTCACGAAGGGGGGAGACGAGCTCGTGCGCGTAGGCCCGGCCGCGCGGGTCGAGGGCGAGGTCGAGCAGGGTGGCGTAGACCCGCATGTCGGTGAAGCCGGCCGGCTCGCCGACCCCGAGCTGGGCGGCGAGGGCGAGGGCGATGCGCGCCTCGCGATAGCTCTCGTTGATGCGCATCGCCCCGTCGACGGGGCGGCCGTAGGTGACGAGGATGGCCCGGTCGGTCTCGGGCTGGAGACGCCGGTGCAGGGCGGTGGCGTAGCCCGCGAGCTCGCTCGTGCCGCTGTCGTGTCCGGAGCGCCGGGCGGGGGCCACCTCGCGCACGACGGCGATGACGTCGCCGACGACGGCGGACAGGGCGGCCCGCTCCTCGGCGCCGCGCAGGCGCAGGGCCTCACGGGCCATGTTGGCCAGGCGCTGGGGCGAGTCGTTGTCGGCGATGAGGCCGCGGGCCTGGAGCACGACGACGCCGTAGCGGCGGTCGACGGGGAAGCGGCGGTGCGCCGCTCGGGCGGAGAGGTCGGCGGAGTTCGAGAAGCGGCCGTGGAGCAGGGCGTGGACGAAGTTGCCGCGGGCGCGCTCCTCGGCGCGCTCGACGCTGCGGGTGCGCAGCATCTCGGTGGCGACGATGCCGACGGCCTGCTGGAGAGCGATGGTGCGCGTCGCGACGTCGTGCCCGGCGGGCTGCGGGTCGTCGTCGACGAGGACCAGCCAGCCCTCCGAGCGCTCGGCGACGCTCACCTCGGCGCTGAGGACGTGCACGGGGATCCCCTTCGCCTCGGCCTGCTGCTCGTGGACGAGGTGGTGGTCGCTGCTCAGGGGGGCGGGTCGCCCGGGGTGCGCCGTGACCTGGCGGGCGATCGAGCCCGCTGTCGTCGAGTCGAGCCAGGGCTCCTGGTCACGGGCCACGGCGTGCAGCGAGCTCGTCGCGTCGAGGAAGGCGACGGCGCAGCCCGTGAGGCGCTCGAGCTGCTGGCAGATCGCCTCGACGCCGCTGCCGCGGTGCAGGTGCACGGCGAGGGTCTCGTGGACGCGGGTGGCGTAGCGCAGGACGTGGCTCTCGTGGGCGAGCGCGAGCTGGGCGACGAGCCGCACGACGGCGTCGACCGACGCGCCGGCGCGGAAGCCGACGACCGGCAGCGGCGAGCCCGGGCCGGCGGCGCGCCAGCGCTCCTCGTCGGGCTCGCGCACGAGGACGGCGACCGCGCCGCGACGGGCCAGCGGGTCGAGGTGCGCGGGTGAGAGGTCGCGGTCGTCGCCGACGACGACGGTGCGGTGCAGGTCGCTCTCGTTGGCGAGCACCTCGAGCGCGGGCCGGGCCCAGTCGACGACCGCGTCGTCCGGCCCGTCGAGGATCGGGCAGGCCGAGCGCAGCAGCGGCTCGGCGAGGACGGAGCGCAGCGTGACCTGCTCGGCGGCGCCGTCGACGGGGGTCTCCCTCATCTGTGCAGTGTAGCCAGGCAGACCCGGCGAAGGTCATGCATTGTGACCATTGAGGACGGCTCGCGAGTAGGCCAGGCTCGAGGGGTCAGACCCCCCCATCGCAGCGAAGGACTCTCATGCACCGCATCTACCGGATCACCCTCGACGACGCGCTCCCCGTGCTCGAGGCGGCCCGCGCCAAGGCGGAGGAGATCGGGGTCAAGCAGACGCTGTGCGTCGTCGACGAGAGCGCGAACGTCATCGCCCTGCACCGCATCCCCGGCGCCCGGCTCACCGGCGTCGACATCTCCATCGCCAAGGCCTTTACCGCCGCCGGCCACGAGCGCCCGACGCACAAGTTCAACGAGGGTCCCGACGGCCCCGCCCTGCCCGGCAACGAGGCCTTCGGCATCAGCCACATGCTCCCGGGCAAGTTCGCCATCTTCGTCGGCGGCTTCCCGCTCGAGTTCGACGGCCAGATCGTCGGCGCCATCGGCGTCTCCGGCGGCAACGGCGAGCAGGACAAGGCCGTCGGCGCCGCGGCGATCGAGGCCTTCGCGCGTCACATGGAGCAGAACCCGCCGGTCTGACCTCCGGGCCTGATCCCACCGGCCAAGGCCGGAGAGCCGAGAGCCGCCCCCGTACACCGGACGAGCACCCCCTGGTCGCCCGGCGTGCGGGGGCTTCTGCGTGCCGGCGGGCGCTCGCCGGCGCCGCCTCGTCAGCCCGGGTCGGGCGTCTGCCCGCGGACGGTCAGGGGGCGCCCGCCCGGAGCAGCGCGGTGAGCTCGACCTCGACCGGGGCGTCGCCGGGCAGGCTCGCGACACCGACGGCGGAGCGGGCGCACAGGCCCCGCTCGCCGAGGTGCTCGACGAGCGCGTCCGTCGCGGCGTCGGCGACGGCACTGTGCTCGGTGTACCCGGGCACGGCGTTGACGTAGACCGTCATCCGCAGCAGGCCGGCGACCGCGTCGAGGTCGCCGGCCTGCGACAGCACGGCGACGAGCGCGTTGCGCGCGGCGATCGCGGCGCCCTCTCGGGCGCGGTCGAGGTCGACGGCGCCGCCCACCTGCCCGGTGACGACGAGCGTCCCGTCGACCCGCGGCGTCATGCCGGCGGTCGTCACGAGGTCGCCGGCCCGGCTCGCGGGGACGTAGCGGCCCTGCGGGCGGGGAGGTGCGGGCAGCGGGGTCACCATGCGATCGCCATGCCTTCCATGCGGGGGTCGGCGCCGGCGGAGAGCACGCCGGTCGTCGGGTCCTTCGAGATGGCCATGGCCGAGCCGCCGGGGCCGAAGACCTGCACCGGAATCTCGACGACGTCGTGGCCGTCGGCGCGCAGCCGCGCGATGGTCTGGGGGTCCAGCCCCGCCTCGACCCGGATCTGGGCGGGCGAGCCGAGGACGTCGGCGTCCGAGCCCGGGAAGACGCTGAGCCGGGGGAGCGACACGGCCTGCTGGGGGTCGAGCCCGTGGTCGACGAGGTGGCTGAGCACCTGCATGTTCCACTGCACCTGGCCGTCCCCTCCGGGGCAGCTGCCGACGTGGCGCAGCCCGTCGGCGTCGTCGGCGACCCACGCGTTGAGGGTGTGCAGCGGCTTGCGCCGGGGACGCACCTCGTTGGGGTGGCCCTCGACGAGGTAGGCGCCACGGCCGAGCCGGTTGCCGAGGACGACACCGGTGCCGGGCACGGTGATCCGGGCGCCGAAGGTGAAGGCGAGGGAGTGGATGAAGCTCACGGACCTCCCTTCGGCGTCGACGCAGACCATGCTCGTCGTGTCGCCGTCGGGGGAGGCGGGGACGGGGCCGGCCGTCGTCAGGCCGGCGCGCTGACGGGCGACCCGCTCGGGGTCGAGCAGCTCGCGCCAGGCGTCGGTGTCGCTGCCGACGAGCGCGTACCGGTCGTCGAAGGCGGCCCGGGCTGCACCGGCGAGCGCGGCCACCGAGGCGGCGTCGAGCAGGTCGCCGTCGGCGAGCAGCCCGTCGAGCAGGGCGGCCTGGTGGAGCATCATCCAGCCCGCCGAGGGCAGCGGCGTCTGGTGCACGGTGAGTCCGCGGTACGTCCCGGTGATCGCCGGAGCGGGCTCGACCTGGGCGCCGAGCGCCCACTCCTGCCCGCTGAAGGGGGCTCCGCCGGCGCGCAGGAAGTCCAGCGCCCGCTCGGCGAGCTCGCCCGTGTACATCGCGAAGGGGTCGTCGGCCAGGACGTCGAGGGTGTCGGCGAGGTCGCGCTGGTGGAGCAGCCGTCCGACCTCCGGCACCCGGCCGTCGGGCAGGAAGCAGGCCGCGGTCGACGGGTCTGCGGCCAGGGGCTCGCGCCGCTCGGTGATGTCGTAGCGGTTCTTCGCCGTGCACGCGAAGCCGTGCCGGGCGAGGTCGATGCCGCGGGCCCACAGCTGTGACAAGGGGCGGGTGGCCTCGCGGGCGAGGACGCCGAGCGCGGCGGGGGCGCCCGGCACCGTGACCGACAGGGGGCCGGTGAGCGGGATCGAGGTGTGCCCGCGGCCGCGGAAGAAGGCGAGGTCGGCCCCGTCGGGGCCGTACCCGCTCCCGCCGACCGTCCACACGCGGCCGTCCGGCTCGCGCACGACGGCGAAGGCGTCGCCCCCGATGCCGCACTGGCCGGGCAGCGCCACCCAGCTCACCGCGGCCATCGCGAGCGTCGCGTCGACCGCTGTCCCGCCCTCGGCGAGGACGCGCGCGCCCTCCGCCGTGACGAGCGGGTGGCTCGCGCTCACCGCGGCCTGCCGCCCGAGGACGACCTGCTTGTCCTGGGCGACGGCGACGGGAGCGGTCATCAGTCGCGCGGCTTGCGACGGCGCGGGCCGCCGTGCTCGATGTCGGCCTGGCTGACACCCACGTAGATCTCGCCCTCGTCCTCGCGCACGGGGTAGACGGCGATCGGCTCGGTGGCCGGCGGGTAGATCGGCTGCCCGCCCTCGAGCTCGAAGACGCTGCCGTGGCACGAGCAGCGGATGCCGTCGTCCTGGAGCTTGCCGCTGCTCAGCAGGCAGTCGAGGTGGGTGCAGTAGTTGCTCGTCGCGTACGCCTTGCCGCCGAGGCGGGCGACGGCGCACTCGAGCTCGTCGACGTAGAAGCGGCGCACGTAGCCCTCGGGGACCTGCCCGCTGCGGCACACCTTGTGGAAGACGACCTCCGTGCTGGCGGCGTCGGTGGTCTGCTCGATGTTCTCGGTCATGGTGTCCTCGCGATCAGGGGGTGAAGTAGACGGTCTTGTCGGTCGTGTAGAAGGTCATCATCGAGGCGCCGGCCTGCTCCTTGAAGGTCTGCGTCGACGAGTTCTTCATGCCGCCGAAGGGGGCGTTCATGGCCATGCCGTTCGTCGCCTGGTTGACCTTGACCAGCCCGGTCTCGACGTCGTCGGCGAAGCGGATGGCCTGCCCGATGTCGGAGGTCACGAGACCGGCGGACAGGCCGTACTCGGTGTTGTTGACCACCCGCACCGCCTCGTCGTACGAGCCGACGGTGATGAAGGCGAGGACGGGGGAGAAGATCTCCTCCTGCGCCAGCGCCGACAGCGGGTCGACGTCGCGGAAGATCGTCGGCCGCACGAAGTACCCGCCGCCGGCGGGCTCGGCCCGCTCGTCGCCGGGGGTGACGAGCCGGGCGCCCTCGGCGGCCGCGCCGTCGACGTAGTGCTGGAACTTGTCGACCTGGGCGGCGTTCGCGAGGGGGCCGAAGGTCACCCCGTCGTCGAGGCCGTTGCCGACCCGGGCGGCCTCGGCAACCTCGGCGAGACGGCGGACGAGCTCGTCGGCGACGGCCTCGTGGACGACGACGCGGGAGGTGCCGGTGCAGGCCTGCCCCGAGAGCCCGAAGGCCCCCTTCGCGATGATGCCGACCGCGCGGTCGAGGTCGGAGGTGTCGAGGACGACGAGGGCGTTCTTGCCACCCATCTCGAGCTGGGTGCGCACCTCGGGCCCGCTCACCTCGTGGATCGCGGTGCCGACGGCGGTGGACCCGGTGAAGGTCACGGCGTGGACGTCGTCGTTGGCGACCATGGCCCGGCCGACCTCGGCGTGACCGTGGACGAGGGCGAGCGCGCCGCCGGGGACGCCGGCCTGGACGAGCGCCTCGACGAGGCGCTGACCCATGAGGGGGGTGACCTCGCTGGGCTTGAAGACGACCGCGTTGCCGGCGGCGAGCGCCGGGCCGAGCTTGCGCGAGGGGATGTTGAGGGGGAAGTTCCACGGCGTGATCGCGGCGACGACGCCGACCGGGCCGCGGCGGGTGAAGACGAGCGAGCCGTCGCCGGTGGGGAAGGTCTCTCCCGTCATCCGCAGCGCCTCGCCGGCGAAGAAGCGCAGGTTCTGCGGGGTGCGCGTGGCCTCCATCCGCGCCTCGGCGAGGGTCTTGCCCTCCTCGCGGACGAGCTCGACGGCGAGCTCCTCGGCCTGGGCGGCGAGGATGTCGGCCGCGGCGACGAGGACGTCGGCCCGCTTCTCCGGCGCCGTGGCCGCCCACTCGTGCCGGTGCTGGGCGAGATGGGTGATCGCCTCGTCGACGTCGGCCGCGCTGGAGCACGGGGCCACGGAGACGAGCTCGTCGGGTCGGGCGGGGTTGGTGCGCTCGAAGGATGCCCCTGAGCCCGGCCACACCCACTCCCCACCGATGAAGTTGCCCTTGAGTCGGGTCACGTCGCCGCTCCTTCCAGTGCGTCGAAGAGGTCGCGCTCGGGGTCGGCGAGGAGCTCGCGGGGGACCTCGAGACGCATGGTGACGAGCTCGCGGGCCAGGCCCACGGTGTCCTC
This sequence comes from Janibacter melonis, assembly GCF_003721155.3. Taxonomy (NCBI): domain Bacteria; kingdom Bacillati; phylum Actinomycetota; class Actinomycetes; order Micrococcales; family Intrasporangiaceae; genus Janibacter; species Janibacter melonis. Next base: position 2,782,338 of record NZ_CP044548.2, read on the forward strand.
GTCGTTGAGGGCGAAGACCGCCGCGACCGCGCCGTCCCGCAGGAAGAACGCCGTGAAGCGCTCGTCCTCGAGGTCGCCGCGCACGACCATCTCGTCGTCGGGCCGGGGGTGCCCGACGCCCTGGAGGTTGGCGCCGAACTGGTCCGACCAGTACCAGTGGGCGTCGCTGTTGGTCGTCTGGACGCCGAGCATCGACTGGGCGGCGACGGAGGCCTGCTTGCTCGCGTTGTCGAAGTGCTCGACGCGCACGCGGCCCTCGGCCTGGGGGTGCTCCTGGCAGGCGACGTCGCCCGCGGCCCACACCCCGGCCATGCTCGTGCGGCAGCTCGCGTCGACGAGGACGCCGTCGCCGCAGGCGATGCCGGAGCGCTCGGCGACCTCGGTGCTCGGGACGATGCCGATGGCGACGACCGCGAGGTCGGCGCGCACCTCGCCCGCGCTCGTCGTGACGACGACGCCGTCGGGCTCCTCGCGCAGCGACTCCACGCCCGTGCTCAGGCGCAGGTCGACGCCGTGCTCGCGCTGCAGCCGTGAGCACACGGCGCCGAGCCGGTCGCCGAGGGCGCGCTGCATGGGCTGCCCGGCCGCCTCGACGACGGTGACCTCGAGGCCTGCGTCGCGGGCGGTCGAGGCGATCTCGGCGCCGATGAAGCCGCCGCCGACGACGACGAGCGAGCGGGCCGAGGCCATCGCGGTGCGCAGGCGGTCGGCGTCGTCGCGGGTGCGCAGGTAGTGGACCCGCTCGCCGGCCGGGGCGCCGGGCAGCTCGCGGGGGGTGCCGCCGGTGGCGAGGAGGACCGCGCCGGCGGGGATGCGCTCCCCGTCCGCGGTGACGACGACGAGAGACCCGGCGGGTCCCCCTTCGCCCTCCTCGACGCGCTCGACGGTCACGCCGGTGCGCACGGTGACGTCGTTGCCGTCGGTCCAGTCCTGCGGCAGGAGGTCGACGCTCGCGGCGGGGTCGGCGAGGTAGTCCTTCGACAGCGGCGGGCGCTGGTAGGGGCGGTGCGGCTCGCCGGCGAGGACGAGGGCCGGGCCCTCGTACTTCTTGCGGCGCAGGGTGCGCACGGCGACGGCCGCGCACTGCCCGCCGCCGACGACGACGACGCTGCTCGGGTGGGCGCTCATGCCGGCACCAGCCCCGAGAGCTCGGTCTTGTCTGCGGGGTCGAGGCTCACCGCGATGGCGCCGTCGTCCGAGACGCGCACCGCGTAGGTCGGCTGGCAGCCGTCCTGGTCGTCGGGCTCGCCGGTCTCGGGGTCGAACTTCCACTGGTGCCCGGGGCAGATGACCTTGCCGAAGAGGAGGGTGCCCTTGCTGAGGCGGCGCTCCTCGTGGACGCAGATGTCGTTGAGCGCGTAGACCTTGCCGCCGACCCAGAAGAGGGCGACGGGGGTGCCGTCGACCTCGACGGCCTTCTTCTTGCGCAGGCTGAGGTCCTTGACGCTCGCGACGTCGTGCCACTGGCCCATGGGGTGCTCCTCGGTGATCTCGGGGCCGGGTACCGGCCGAAGGGTGCGACGAGGGCGGGCGCCGTGACCCGGCGCCCGCCCTGTCGGCTCGGTCAGGCGGCGACCCGACCGAGGTCCTCGGCGACATAGCTGTCGTAGAGGGCCTTGGTGTAGCTGAAGCGCATCTCGGCGCCGATCCGCACGTACTCGAGGCAGCGCTGCTGCAGCTCGGGGGTGTCGGCCCCCTCGAGGACGATCTGGTAGCCGCGCTCGCCGTGCACCTCGTCGGAGGTGATGTGGAGGTCGAAGAACTCGATCTCGTCCTCGTCGAAGCCGTACGTCTCACGCAGGGGGACGATCTGCTTCTTGTAGATCTGCGGGACCTGCGACTCGAGGCCGACGATGAGCGCCGCAGTCGCGACGACGTAGTGCTCGCGGGAGGCGACCATGTAGCACCACGCCTGCAGGCCACGGGTCACGGCGTTCATGTTGCTCGGGTCCTCGACCCGCTCCTTCGTCGTGCCGCAGACCTCCGCGAAGCGGATGAGCAGGTCGGTGTGACGGATGTCGGCCAGCTCCTCCTCGTACATGTTCTGCAGGAGGAAGTCCTTGGCGTCCTGGTGGGTCTCGGGGGTGTTGGCGTAGACCAGCCCGAGGTAGTCGGCGAAGGGGCCGACGTAGTGGTAGTGGTTCTCCGCCCAGCGGGCGAAGTGCTTGCGCTCGAGCTTGCCGTCAGCCCAGGCCTGGCTGAACGACGCGGTCGAGGCCTCGCGGCCCTTGATCGCGTCCTCGAGCGCGGCGCGGAAGTCTTCCTTCGACAGCAGATCTGCCATGACGATCACCTTTTCCTCAACGTCTTCACGGGGGCCGGTGCTCTCGCTGCGGCCCTGGTGCGATACGACGACGCTAGGGGCGGCCGGGGGGTCGTCACCACGGTCAAGATGCACACGAATACGGCCTGATCGTCGTGCACATCCACCCGACCCCGGCGCGCCCGGGTTTGGGAGCATGCTCGGGTGAGCACACCCGAGAGCACCCGTCCCGCCGACCCGCTTCCGGCGCCGCCCGTGAGCGAGGACGCCGAGCGTCGCGCCGCCGGCGAGCGGCTGCGCGCCGGCCTCGTCGTCGTCCTCGCGATCGCCAGCGGCGCGACCGACGCGCTGGGCTTCCTCGCGCTGGGCAACGCCTTCACGAGCGTCATGACGGGCAACATGGTCCTCTTCGGCGTCGCCGCCGCGCATGGTGACGGGTCAGAGATGCTCCTCACCGCGGTCGCCATCGGCGCCTTCGTCGCGGGCGCCGCGCTCGGCGCCCGGATCGCCGGCACGGCCGCACCGGGCGACCCGGTGTGGCCCCGCGCCGTCACCGTGGCCCTCGTCGTCGAGCTCGTCCTCTTCGCCGGCGTGAGCATCGCGTGGTGGGGCTTCGGGGCCGAGCCGCCCCGGGCCGCCTTCCTGCCGATGCTCGCCGCCGCGGCGGCCGCGCTCGGCCTGCAGTCGAGCGCGATCCAGCGCTTCGGCGTCTCGGGCCTTTCGACGACCTATCTCACCGGCACGCTGACGACCGTCGTCATCCGTCTCGTCTCCGGGCACGGCGTGCGCGCGGTCCGGCACTCGGCGCTCATCCTCCTCGGGCTCGTCGTCGGCGCTGCGGCGATGGCCGGCCTGCTCGCGAGCGTGCCGATGCTCGCGCCGGTGCTGCTCGTCGGCACCGTCGGCTCGGTGCTCGTCGTCGTGCTCCTGCGCCGGGCGCTGGTGCACCGATGAGCCGCCACGTCGCACTCGGCGAGCTGCACCGCTTCGCCGCAGATGCCCTGCGGGCCGTCGGCATGTCCGTCGAGCACGCGGGCTGGACCGCGGACGGCCTCGTCTGGGCGGACGCGCACGACCTGCCGGCGCACGGGGTGTCGAGCAAGCTCGTCCAGTGCGTCGCCCGGGTGCGCGCCGGGGGCACCGACGCCACCGCACCGGTCGTCCCGGTCCTCGAGCGCCCGGCCTACGCGGTGCTCGACGCGTGCGACGGGTGGGGCCAGGTCGCCGGCACGGACGCGATGCGTCGCGCGGTCGCCAAGGCCGGGGCGCTCGGCGTCGGCGCCGTCTCCGTGCGGCGGACCTCCTCGGCCGCGGCGATGGGCTACTACGCCGACCTCGCGGCCTCGGCCGGCATGCTCGGCATCGCCGTGACGAACGGCCCGCCGCTCGTCGCCGCACCCGGCGGCACCCGCCGCGTCGTGAGCAACATGGGGCACGCCGTCGCGGCCCCCGCCGGCGAGCACGGCCGGGTCCTCTACGACACCGCGACGACGACGATGTCGACGGGGCAGATGGACCTGCACCGCGAGCGCGGCGAGGAGCTGCCCGAGGGCGTGCTGCGCGACGCGCAGGGCGAGCCCACGCGCGACCCGTCGCTGTGGTCGACCGGGCTGCTCGAGCCGATCGGCGGGCACCGCGGCTTCGGCCTGAGCATCGCCCTCGAGCTGCTCACGGGGGTGCTCGCCGGGGGCGAGCGCTTCGGCGACGAGGTCGGCCTGCCGACCCGGCACGACGAGACCCAGGGCGTGAGCCTGATGATGATCGCCGTCGCGCCGGCCGAGGGCGTCGACCTCGCCGCCCGGGCCCAGGAGCTCGTCGACCGCGTCGTCGCGAGCGGGCCGGACGCGCGGACGCCGGGGCTGCGGGCGGTCACCGCCGCCGCCCGGGCCGAGTGGGAGGGCGTGCCCTACGGCGACGAGCAGCTCGAGCGGCTCGCGTCCCTCGCCGACGAGCTCGACGTCGCCCCGCCGGGGGTCACGAGCCCGGCAGCGCGCTGACCCCGGTGCTCAGATGGCGTCGTCGAGCCGGGTGAGCGTCGTCTCGTAGGAGAAGTCGACCTCCGCGGGCGTCGTCGTCCCGCTGATGGGCGCAGCGCTGCTCGGGCGCGGCGTGCACGAGAGCGGGATGTGCCCCTCGGCGGCGAGCAGCCCCGAGGTCGGGTCGAGCCCGACCCAGCCCGCACCGGGGACGTAGGCCTCGGCCCACGCGTGCAGCTCGGCGCTGTCGCGCGACGGGCCGTCCTCACCGGGGGTCTGGAGCTGCAGGAGGTAGCCCGAGGCGAAGCGCGCGGCCAGGCCGGCATGACGGAGCACCGCGACGAGCAGCCACGACGAGTCGCGGCAGGAGCCCACGGCGCGCTCCAGCGTCTCGTGCGGTGCCTGCGTCCCCGGCTCCATCCGGGTCGAGTAGGCGACGTGCACGCGCACCGCGCGGTTGAGGCGGACGAGCAGCTCGACGACAGGCAGCTCACCCCCTTCGTCCCCGATCGCCCCGGCGATCGTCGACTCGACCCATGCGGTCGACTCCTGCGACAGGCCCGACCCTCGCGGCCCGTCGTCGACGGGCTGCAGGTAGGCCCCGAGGTCGTCGCGGAGGTCGGCCGGGTAGGCGAAGGGGGCGGTGCTCGCGTAGTCCTCGACGAAGAAGTCGAAGGGGTTGACCGGCGTGAGGTCGGCGACGAGGTCGACCGTGACCTCGAGCTCGTCGGCGGGGGCGGTGAAGACGACTTGGCCGACCCACCCGCCGAAGGGGTCCTGGTGCCACCGCAGGACGTGCTCGGCCGGCTCGACCCGCAGCTCGTAGCCCGAGACCGGGGTGCGTGCGTGCGGCGCGGGGCGCAGGCGGATCGCGTGGGGGAAGAGGTGGACCGGCTCGGCGAAGCGGTACGTCGTGCGGTGGTGCAGGGCGGCGCGGGTCGTCACGGCCTCCACCCTAGGGTCGGGCCGACCCATCCCCTGGTCTGATGGCCACGCCCAGGTCGGCAGGGGAGGATCAGGGGCATGACGCAGCAGGCCTACCCGCAGATGCAGCCCGCACCGCAGTGGACCCCGCCCGCCCCGGCGCCCCCGGTGCTCGCCGACGGCGCCGAGTACCACCTCGCGCTCACCGGCCCGGGGCAGTCGTGGTGGCGGCCGGTCGTCGCGCTGCTCACCGTGCTCGCCGGCTTCCTCGCGATCACCATCGGCTTCGGGATCGTCCTCGTCATCGGGCTGGTCGTCATCTCCGGGGGCGACCTCGACGCCGTCCTGGCCGACGAGAGCGCGATGCTGCGGATGGACGACCCCTTCGTCTTCGCGACGCAGAACCTCATGCTCGCCGCGCTCATCCCGCTCGCCGGCCTGACGACGTGGCTCGTGCACCGGGTACGACCGGGCTTCCTGTCCTCGGTCGTCGGGCGCTTCCGGTGGGGCTGGGCGGGCTGGTGCGCCCTGCTCCTCGTGCCGCTGTGGGGCGGGTACGTCGTCCTCGTCAGCGCCGTGCTGCCGACGAGCGCGGCCGGCGGCGGGCTCGGCGACGCCGCGCAGCGGCCCGAGCACTGGGTTCTCCTGCTCGTCCTCATGCTCCTCACGACGCCGCTGCAGAGCGCCGGCGAGGAGTACCTCTTCCGCGGCTGGATCATGCAGCAGATGGGCGCGGCCTTCCGTCACCGCTGGGCCGCGCTCGTCGCGTCGGTCCTCGTCTCCTCGGCGCTCTTCGCCCTCGCCCACGGCTCGCTCGACGTGTGGGTGCTCCTCGACCTCATGGGCATGGCGACGGGCATGGTCATCCTCACCTGGCGCACCGGTGGTCTCGAGGCCGCCGTCGTGCTCCACGCGGTGAACAACCTCTTCGCCATCGGCTACGCGATCCTCTTCGGCGACCTCGCCGCGAGCTTCATCGACACGAGCACGACGAGCACGTGGGCCGCGACGCTCGTGTCGTGGGTCGCCGTCGCCGTCGCGACGACCGCGCTGCTCCTGCTCGCCCGGCGCCTCGGCGTGCAGCGCACCGTCGTGCCGCGCCCGACCGCGCCGGCCCCGGTGGCTCCGCCCCAGCCGGCCTGGCGCTGAGGGCGCTGTCATGAGCCGTCGCCACGACCGGCCGACCTTCGCCGAGATGGTCCGCCAGCCCACGTGGAGCGAGCAGGAGGCCTCGACGACCGGGAGGCACGCCGTGCGCCCCGGCACGTACAACCGGGCCGGCGAGCTCTTCGACCCCGAGGGGGCGCCTCTGCGGAAGGTGCGCGACGACGTCACGGCCGACGACGCGCGCCGCCTCCTCGTGGAGGGTGCACGGCTCGTGCACGAGAGCTGCGGGTGCGGGGGCCACGGCGGGTGCCCGCCGCGCTGGTTCGAGGCGACGGAGGTCTCCGCCGTGCTCGCCGACGAGCGGGCCGCCTGGGTCCACGACGAGGACGAGGGCGGCTGGGCTGACGTGTGGGCCGGCGCCGCCGGCGAGGTCGTCTACGCGCACGGCGAGATCGCCTGGCTGCCCGAGCAGGGCTGAGCCTCGCGCCGTCGCGGCCGCGGCGAGACCGCCCGGCGCATCTGCACAACCGACACGCGCGCTGCGGCGTCTGAGGGGGCATGAGCCAGCAGCAGCGCGGCACCGGCGCCGCTCCCACCCGCCGGACGGTCCTGGCCGGGGCGCTCGCAGCGACCTCGACCCTCGCGACGACCGGGGCGGTCGCCGCCCCCTTCGTGCGTCGCACCACGCGCACCACCGCCGCCGACTGGCAGGCCCTCGACCGGGCGATCAGCGGTGACGTCCTCACCCCGGGCGACAGCGCGTACTCGAGCGCCCGCAGGCTCTTCAACCCCAGGTGGGACGGCGTGAGCCCGGCCGCGGTCGTGCGGGTGCGCAGCACCGCCGACGTCAGCGAGGCCGTCGACTTCGCCCGCAGCCGCGGCGTGCGCGCGGTCGTCCGGGGCGGCGGCCACTCCTACGTCGGCGCGTCGACCCGCACCGACGCCATGGTCCTCGACCTGCGCGCGCTCGACTCGGTCTCGCTGTCGGGCACGACGGCGAGCGTCGGGGGAGGGGCGACCCTCTACCCGGTGAAGTCCGCGCTCGCCGCCCGTGGTCGCTCGATCCCCACGGGCAGCTGCCCCACCGTCGGCGCCGGGGGGCTGACCCTCGGCGGCGGGCTGGGCGTGGACTCGCGCGCGCACGGCCTGACGAGCGACGCCGTCGTCGGTGCCACGGTGGTCACCCGCGACGGGTCGGTGCACCGGGTCGACGCGACGAACGGCAGCTCGCTCTTCTGGGCGCTGCGCGGCGGCGGGACCGGCCTGGGTGTCGTCACGGTGTGGCGCTACCGGACCCACGCGACCCGGCGCACCGGCTTCTTCTTCCTCACCTTCCCCACCTCGGCCGCGGTGCGCGTCCTCACCGGGTGGTCCCGGTGGCAGGCCGCGGCGCCCCGGTCGGTCTGGGGGAGCGCCCACGTCGAGGCGATGGGCTCGAAGGGGGTCCGCGTCCGGGTCGTCGGGGTGTGCGCCGCGGGTCAGGAGGCGGCCCAGGCCGAGGCGCTCGTGCGCGCCGTCGGGGTCTCGCCGACGTCGCGGTCGACGCGCAGCACCGACTACCTCGACGGGGTGCGGCTGCTCGGGGGCGGGACGACCTCGGCGCGCGAGAGCTTCTACGCCGGGTCGGACGTGCTGCGGGTGATGACGACGGGCACGGCCGAGGCCGTCGTCGGGGTGATGGCTCGGCGGGCACGTAGCGGCGGCACGGGAGCGGCGATCCTCGACCCGCTCGACGGCCGGGTGCAGGACCTCGAGCGCGACGACACCGCCTTCCCGTGGCGCGCCCACACGGCGACGGTGCAGTGGTACCTCGGGCTGTCGTCGAGCTCGGCGACGGCGTGGTCGGCGGCCGCTGACGTCGTCGACGCGGCCCACTCAGCCCTGGGGTCGCGCTCCTCGGGCGGGTACGTCAACTACCTCGAGCGATCCCGTCCGCTGCGCGACTACCTGGCCGGCAACGCCGACCGCGTGGCCTACCTCCGCACGAGGTATGGGGTCCGCTGAGCACACCTACGATGAGCGCGTGACCGACCCCATCGACCGCAGCGCCGTCGTCGGGGTCGACGTCGGCGGCACCCGCATCAAGTCCGTGCTCGTCGACGGCGAGGGCGAGGTGCTCGCCGCCAAGGTCGTCCCCACGCCGAGCCGTCCGGGTCCCGAGCTCGGCCGCGTCGCCGCCGGTCTGCGCCGCGACCTCGAGGACGAGGCCGGGGTGCCCGCGGGCGCGCTCGCGGTCGTCGTGCCGGGCCTGGTCGAGGAGGTCGTCGGCATCGCCCGGTGGTCGGCGAACCTCGGCTGGAGCGACCTGCCCCTCACCCAGCTGCTCGCCGAGCACCTCGACGTACCGGTGACGAGCGGCCACGACGTGCGCGCTGGCCTGCTCGCGGAGCACCGCCTGGGGGCCGCGCGCGGTGTGGACGACGTCGTCTTCCTCCCCCTGGGCACCGGCATCGCCGCGGCCCAGATGACGGGCGGTCAGGTCGTCGCCGGGTCGCCGTGGACCGGCGAGGTCGGTCACGTCGTCGTGCGCCCGGGCGGGCCCGTGTGCGGCTGCGGGGCGAAGGGCTGCCTCGAGGCCGTCGCGAGCGCGGCGGCGCTCGGTCGCGCGTGGAGCGCCGCGAGCGGTGAGGAGCGCGACGCCGAGCACCTCGCCGGTGCGGTCGCTCAGGGCGACCCGGCTGCGGTGCAGATCTGGCAGCAGGCGGTCGAGGACCTCGCCCTCGTGCTCGCACCGGTGATCTCCGCGGCGGGCACCCGTCTGCTGCTCGTCGGTGGCGGTCTCGTGCTCTCCGGTGACCTGCTGCTCGACCCCCTTCGCTCCGCGCTCGCCGCTCGCCTGCCCGGGCGGACCGACCTCGAGGTCGCCCCCGCCGCCCTGGGTGACCGCGCCGGGGCGCTCGGCGCCGCGTGCCTGGCCGCCGACCTCGTGAGGAGCGCCCGATGATCGTCACCGTCACGCCCAACCCCGCGCTCGACGTCACCGGCCACGTCGGCCGGGTCGTCGTCGGCGAGAGCCACCGCCTCACCCGTGTCACCGCCCGCGCAGGGGGCAAGGGGGTCAACGTCGCCGCGGTCGCCTCCGCGCTCGGCGTGCCCGCGACCGCCATCCTCGCGGTCGGTCCGGAGAGCGCCGCGACCTTCGAGACCGATCTCGCCCGTCGGGGGGTGCCCGCAGTGCTCGTCCCCAGCCCGGTGCCGACGCGGCGGTCGGTCGCCGCCGTCGACGCCGACGGCGAGGCGACGGTGCTCAACGAGGAGGGCGAGGCGCCGCCGTCGCAGACGTGGGACGCGCTCGTCGAGGCGCTCGCGCGAGCGTGCGACGGGTCCGACGCGCTCGTCGTCTCGGGGTCCGTCGCTCCCGGGTCGCCCGACGGGGTCGTCACCCGGCTGCTGCGGACCGGCGCCGCCGCGGGCTGCGCGCTCGTCGCCGACGCGCGGGGCGAGGACCTGCTGGTGGCGCTGGAGACCGTGCGGAGGGAGGGCTGGCGGCTGCTCGCCAAGCCCAACCTCTCCGAGGCGCGCGAGAGCCTCGGCGACGGCGCGCTCGACGCGGCGGCGTGCGCGGCCGCCCTGCTCGACCTCGGCGCGTGGTGCGCGGTCGTCTCCGACGGCGCACGGGGCCTCGTCCTCGCGGTCCGCGACGGGGACGGTGTCGCCGGCTGGTCCGCCCGCCTGCCCGAGCCGGTCCGGGGCAACCCCACGGGCGCGGGCGACGCGCTCACCGCCGCGCTCGCCGCCCACCTGGGCCCGCGGGAGCCGGACTGGGAGCTGGCCCTGCGCGCCGGCGTCGCCTGGTCCGCCGCCGCCGTGCTGCGCCCGGTCGCCGGCGAGGTCGACCCCGACGACGTCGCCCGTCTCGAGACACAGGTCGAGATCACGCGTCTCTGAGGGGCTCGCGCGCCGCCCCCTTCGCCCCTCGACCTGCCACCCTTCCCGCTGAGCACCGCTCCTGGTCCGTGAGGCCCGCTCTTCGCGGGCCGGCGAGGACCGGGGCTCGCGGACTGCGAGCGGGGTTCGGCGAAGGGGAGGCGTCTGCGGGTGGGGTGGTGGCGGCGGTCTCGAGGCTCAGGCCCGACGGCGTCCGTACCTCGACCACCGAGGGGGCTCGCCCCCTTCGCGCCTCGATCTGCCACCCTTCCCGCTGAGCACCGCTCCTGGTCCGTGAGGGCCGCTCTTCGCGGGCCGGCGAGGACCGGGGCTCGCGGACGTGGAGCGGGGTTCGGCGAAGGGGGAGGGTCAGGGGCGCAGGGCGAGGAGGCGCAGGAGGCGCTCGGCCTCGGCGGCCACCGCGTCTCGGCCGGCGCCGAGGTAGGCGCGGGTGTCGACGGTCGGGCGGTCGGCGAGACGGGCCGACATCGCCTGCGTGAAGACGGAGTTGAGGTGCGTCGCGATGTTGATCTTCGTCATCCCCGCCCGGACCGCGCCGACGAGACCGTCGTCGGGGACCCCGCTCGAGCCGTGCAGGACGAGCGGCACCGGCACCTGGGCGGCGATCGCGGCCACGAGGTCCTCGTCGAGACGGGCGGTGCGCTCGGTCATCGCGTGCGAGCTGCCGACCGCCACAGCGAGGGCGTCGACGCCGGTGTCCTCGACGAAGCGGGCGGCATCGGCGGGGTCTGTGCGCGCCCCCGGGGCGTGCACGCCGTCCTTGCCGCCGACCTCGCCGAGCTCGGCCTCGAGGCTGGCACCCGCTGCAGCGCACCAGCCGGCCACCTGGCGGGTGGTCTCCCGGTTGGCTTCGTCGGGCAGGGTCGAGCCGTCGTACATCACCGAGGTGATGCCGAGGTCGAGCGCCTCGCGGACGAGCTCGACGGAGACGGCGTGGTCGAGGTGGACGACGACGGGCTGGGCGCAGTCCTCGGCGATCGCGAGGGTCGCGAGCGCGAGCGGGCGTAGCGACCCGTGGTAGCGCACGCAGTTCTCGCTGATCTGCATGACGACCGGCAGGCCCGTGGCCTCGGCGGCCGTCGCGTACGCCTCGGCGTGCTCGAGCTGGATGACGTTGAAGGCCGCGACGCCGGTCCCGCCCTCACGGGCCGGGCGCAGGACGGAGACGAGGTCGACGGCGCCCATCGCGGCGGTCAGCTCTCGTCGAGGACGATCGAGCGGGTGAGGTGGCGCGGCTGGTCTGGGTCGACGCCCAGGGCCTCGGCGCGCGCCATGCACAGCCGGTGCACGCGCACGAGCTCGGCCATGGGGTCGAGGTCGCGGTGCTCGACGTGCGCACCGGTCGCCGCGACCTGCTCGGCCAGGCCCTGCGGCAGGTCGCCGATGCCCCAGACGGCGCGGCCGCCCGTCGCGATGCTGATCGGGCCGTGGCGGTACTCCATGGCCGGGTAGGACTCGGCCCAGAACTGCGCGGACTCGCGCAGCTTCAGGGCTGCCTCGTGGGCCAGGCCGACCGTCCAGCCCTGCCCGAGGAAGGTCACCTGCTCGGCGGTGAGCAGCGGGCCGAGGTCGGCGACGTCCTGGGCGAGCACCTCGCGGGCGTCGGAGACGGCGCGGGAGAGGTCGTCGCCCAGGCTCGCGCGCAGCAGGGCGAGGGTCGAGGTGGCGAAGCGGGTCTGCACGACGGACTGCTCGTCGACGTCCGCCATCGAGATCGTCGACTCCGAGCGTTCGAAGACGGGCGTGCCCGGCGTCGCGACGAGGCTGACGTGGGGGGTGCCGGCGGCGCGCAGCTGCTCGACGACCTCGGCCACCTCGGTCGTCGTGCCCGAGCGGCAGATGACGACGACCCGGTCGTAACCGCGGTCGAGACGGTGCTCGCTGGCCGCCCACGCGTCGGTGAGGCCTTGCCCGAGCTCCTCGCGCCGTGCGGCGTAGGCCTGGCCCATGAACCACGACGTGCCGCACCCGATCGTCGCGACGCGCTCGCCCGGGCGGGGGAGGAGGTCGGCCACCTCCGGCAGCCGAGCGGCGGTCCGCTCCCAGTCCTGCGGCTGCCCCTCGACCTCGCGGGCCAGGTGGGTACGGGGATCGGTCATGGTGCAGCTCCTGAGGCGTCGGTCGGCGCGATCCACCGTGCTGATCGCTGATGCTCAGTTATTAGCCTAATCGCGCACAAGCGCGCACGTCCACTGCCGCTACCATCTGACCATGGCAGACGACGCAGTGCCGCGCCACCGTCCGGGCCCCGGCGCCGGCACCGCCCTGCCCGACGCGCCCTCGGGCACGCCGCCGGCCACCCGATCGGGCCGCTGGTCGGCGATGCTCGACCTGCTCGCGACGACCGGCCGCCTCGGGGTGACCGAGACCGCCGAGCGGCTCGGGGTGAGCGAGGCGACGGTGCGCCGCGACTTCGCCGAGCTCGCCCGACGCCAGCTCGTCACCCGCCAGCACGGCGGCGTCGTCGCCGCCTCGATCGCCTACGAGCTGCCCTACCGCTACCGCTCCAGCCAGGGCGACGAGTCCCTCGCCCGGATCGGCGCGAAGGTCGCCGAGCTCGTGCGGCCCGGTCAGGTCGTCGGCCTCAACGGCGGCACGACGACGACCGCGGTCGCCCGCGCCCTCACGGCGCGTGAGGAGCTGCTCGCGGCCCCGGGTCTGAGCATCGTCACCAACGCCCTCAACATCGCCGCCGAGGCGGTGCTCCGCCAGCACGTGCGGTGCGTGAGCCTGGGCGGGGTCGCCCGACCGGAGTCCTTCGAGACGACCGGGCCGATCGCGATGCAGGCGCTCGAGCAGCTGTGGCTCGACACGGCCGTCGTCGGGGTCACGGGTCTCACCGTGCGCGAGGGGGCGACCTGCGACCTCGAGGACGAGGCCGCCCTCATCCGGGGCATGATCGCCCGGGCCGGCGAGGTCGTCGTCGTCACCACCGCCGTCAAGCTCGGCACGCGCGGCTTCGCGTCGATCTGCGGTGCAGCCCAGATCACCCACCTCGTGACGACCCGCCCGGAGGGCGAGGGTGCCGCGGTCGCGGAGAAGCAGCTGCAGGCGATGACGGCGGTCGGGGTGCAGGTCCACATCGTGTGATCGAGCGTGCGCGTTTCGTGACACGAGCACGCACGAACGTCCTTGCGCAGAGGGCATGCCAGGCCTAGGTTGTCCCCCATAGCGCGACCGGCGAGGCGAGCACCACGCCCGCTCTGCCGCCCGCAGCCTCTCACCTGAGGGCGGGTCCGGCACGTCGGCCGCCGTCGACAAGGGAGAGTCATGACGAAGAAGTCACTGGTCCTGGCGGCGCTGACCGCCGGCACGCTCGGACTGGCCGCCTGCGGCGGCGGCACCGGCGCGGGGAGCGCCGACGGCGGCGGCGGGGACGGCGAGAAGGCGACGTCGATCAAGCTCGTCGCGGCCGAGTACTCGAAGGACAACACGAAGGCGTTCTGGGACGACTTCGCCAAGAAGTACAAGGACGAGACCGGCTACGACCTCGAGGTCCAGATCATCAGCTGGGACAACATCGACCAGCAGTCCTCGACGATGATCCAGAACAACCAGGCGCCGGACATCCTCAACCTCAACGCCTACGCGAGCTACGCGAAGGACGACCTGCTCTACAGCGCCGACGAGGTGCTCAGCGACGAGGTCCAGGGCGACATCCTCGACACCTTCGTCAAGTACGGGACCTACGAGGACAAGTTCTACGGCTTCCCCGACCTCTCCAGCGCCCGCGCGCTCTTCTACAACAAGGACCTCTTCGACAAGGCCGGTATCGACGCCCCGCCGAAGACGTGGGACGAGCTCGCCGAGGACGCGAAGAAGGTCTCCGCTCTGGGCGACGGCACCGCGGGCTACGCCCTGCCGCTCGGCCCGGAGGAGAGCCAGGGCGAGTTCTCCATGTGGCTGTTCAACAACGGCGGCACGTGGAAGGACGACTCCGGCTGGACGATCAACTCTGACAAGAACGTCGAGACGCTGAGCTTCCTCAAGAAGATGACCGACGACAAGGTCACCCAGAACAACCCCGGCAAGACCAACCGTGCCGACGCCTTCGACCTCTTCGCCTCCGGCAAGGCCGGCATGGTCGTCGGCTTCAGCCCGCTCGCCGCCCAGCTCGACGAGGAGGACAAGGTCGACTACGAGGCCGCGCCCTTCCCGAGCAACGACGGCACGGACTCGAAGACCTTCGGCGTCACCGACTACCTCATGGCCTTCAAGAAGGACGGCAACGAGGACGCGGTGAAGAAGTTCTACGAGCTGTACTACCAGCCCGACCAGGTCAACACCTTCATCGAGAAGGAGGGCTTCCTGCCCGTGACCAAGTCCGGCGTCGAGGAGTTCGCCGACGACGAGGACCTCAAGGTCTACCTCGACACCCTGCCCAACGCGCAGCTCACCCCGACCGACGACCCGACGTGGGACAAGGTCAAGCTCGCGGTCCAGCAGAACCTCGGCGGCGCCGTGTCCGCCGACGGCGACCCGAAGGCCGTGCTCGACGAGCTCCAGAAGACCGCCGAGTCCCAGCAGTGACCACCCGAGGACGGCGCCGTCGCCGGCAGGTCGGTCAGGTCAGCTCGGCGCAGGCCTGGCTCTGGCTGGCGCCGGCGACGGCGCTGATCCTCGGCATCGTGCTCTTCCCGGCGATCATGCTCGTGAGCGCCAGCCGCGGCGAGTACTCGATCACCGGTCTGCGCACCGGTGACGCCGGGTGGAGCAACTACACGAAGGTCCTCGACCACCCGGCCCTCGGCGTGGTGCTCAAGAACACCCTCGTCTGGGTCGTCGTCGTCGTCGCGCTGACGATCGTCATCTCGCTGGCGCTCGCGCAGCTGCTCGTCAAGGACTTCCCCGGGCGCCGCTTCGTGCGGTGGGCCGTCATCGTGCCGTGGGCGGCCTCGCTCGTCATCACCAGCCAGCTCTTCGTCCTGCTCTACGACTACAACTACGGGATGATCAACCACCTGCTGCGCTCGGTGGGGATCATCGACACCTCGATCGACTTCCTCGGCGACGACCGGCTCACGCTCGCGTCGATGATCGTCGTCGGCGTCTTCGTCTCGCTCCCCTTCACGATCTTCGTCTTCATCGCGGGCCTCAACGCGATCCCGGACGACGTCATGGAGGCCGCGACCGTCGACGGCGCGAGCCCGTGGCAGCGCTACCGCCATGTCACCCTGCCGCTGCTCAAGCCGGCGCTGCTCGTCGCGAGCGTCCTCAACGTCATCTACGTCTTCAACAGCTTCCCGATCGTCTACACGCTCAACGACCGCAACCCCGGGTACGCGCACGACACGACGATCACCTTCATGTACAAGCTCGCCTTCAAGAGCCAGGAGAAGGACGTGGGCATGTCCGCGGCCGCGGGCATCTTCAACGTCATCCTCATCCTCGTCGTCATCGCGATCTACATGAAGGTCGTCAGCTGGAAGGAGGAGACCCGATGAGCGTCCAGGCCACCACGCCGCGCCGTCGTCTCCCGCTCACCCTCGCGGGCGCCGCGGTCGCGATCGTCTTCCTCCTGCCCTACGTCGTCATGGTGCTCGACTCCTTGCGCACGAGCCGCGACGTCAAGACGACCCCGCCGAGCTTCCTGCCGCGGGTGTGGCAGTGGGACACCTACGCCCAGGTCCTCGGCGACGAGCGCTTCCGGGCGTGGCTGCAGACCAGCCTGGTCGTCGCGATCGGCTCGACGGTCCTCGTCGTCCTCGTCGCGGTGCCCGCGGCGTACATGACGGCCCGCTACCGCTTCCGCGGGCGGATGATCTTCCTCGTCGTCGTGCTCGTCACCCAGATGTTCAGCCCGACCGCGCTCGTCGTCGGCCTCTACCGCCAGTTCTTCGAGCTCAACATGGTCAACACCTACGGCGCGCTCATCCTCACCAACGCCGGCTTCAACCTCGCCTTCGCCGTGTGGATCCTCCACGGCTTCTTCTCCTCGATCCCGACCGAGGTCGAGGAGGCGGCGCTGCTCGACGGCGCGACCCGCATGCAGGTGCTTTGGCGCGTCATGCTCCCGCTCACCCGCCCGGGTCTGGTGACGGCGACGATCTTCACCTTCATCGCCGCGTGGAACGAGTACGTCGTCGCCCTCACCCTGATGATCGACGACGACAAGAAACCGCTGACGGTCGGCATGCGCTCCTACATCACCGGCTACGAGCAGAACTGGGACCAGCTCTTCGCGGCCTCGGTCATCGCCGTCGTCCCGGTCGTCATCCTCTTCGCGATCATCGAGCGGCACCTCGTCGGCGGCCTCACCGCCGGCAGCGTGAAGTGAGCCCGCACGGCGACGTGCTCGACATCCATGTCCACGGCGCCGTCGGGGAGCCCTTCGGCGGCACCGTGGAGGGCACTCTCGCCGCCGCCGCGCACCACGACGGCGGGGTCGTCGCGAGCCTCGTCTCGGGCACGCCCGACGAGATGGCCCGCCAGGTGGGGGTCGTCGCCGCGGCGATGACGAAGGGGGATCTCCGCAGCTCGGCGATCCGCGGGATCCACTGCGAGGGGCCCTTCCTGTCGACCGTGCGCCGCGGGGCGCACGACCCGCACGTGCTCCGCGACGCCGACCCGGCGCTCGTCGAGCGGCTCGTCGGGGTCGCCGCCGCCGCCGGCGCCCCCGGCGCGATCAAGCACTGGACCTTCGCCCCCGAGCGCACGAGCGGGGGGCTCGCCCCCTTCGTCCGCACCCTCGTCGAGCACGGCGTCGTGCCGGCGGTCGGTCACACCGACGCCCCCGCCGCGCAGGTGCGCGCGGCGCTCGGGCTCGTCGCCGACACGCTCGGCGCTCCCGGCCTGGTCACCCACCTCTTCAACGGCATGCCGGCCTTCCACCACCGCTCCGGCGGACCGGTGGCCGCCGCGATGTCCGCGGCGGCCGGCGGCGAGTGCCTCGTCGAGGTCATCGCCGACGGCGTGCACGTCGCGCCCGAGGTCGTGCGGATGGTCTTCGAGACCCTCGGGCCGGACCGGGTCGTGCTCGTGAGCGACGCGATGTCGGCGACGGGTCTGGGCGACGGCGACCACCTCCTCGGCACGCTGCCGGTGCGGGTGCGCGACGGCGTCGCGCGTCTCGTCGTCGAGGAGGGGGAGGGGTCGATCGCGGGCAGCACCTCGACGCTCGAGCGCTGCGTGCGCTGGGCGGTCGACGTCGCCGGGGTCGACGAGCAGGACGCGCGCACGAGCGCGACCCGCACCCCTGCGGCCGCGCTGCGCCTCTGAGCCGCGGCCCGACCGGCCGCAGCGCGGGCTCAGCCCACCCGGTCGAGCATCCCCTGCGCGACGTCGTGGAGCAGCGCGCCCGGGTCGTCGACGTCACCGCGGTGCACGACGACGAGCAGGGTGTGGCCCGAGCGCACGAGGAGGCGCTGCTCGGGCCGTCCGCCGGTGGTCGTCGTCAGCCCGAGGGACTGGTCGCCGACCTCGTCGACGGGCAGACCGCTGACCGCCACGTCCGACGGTCGGTCGCCGAGGTCGACCGTGTGCGTGCTGCACGGGCCGACGACCTGACCGGCCTGCTCGAGCACCGTCTGCGGCACGACCTCGTCGAAGGTCAGCAACGAGACCTCGAGCCGCCGCTCGCCGCTGGTGAAGGCGGCCGCGCTCGCGACGCCCAGATGGTCGTCCCGCAGCCCTTGGGCCGCCTCGCCCCGCAGGTAGAGGTCGCGGCACTCCGGCGGCTCGGCGGTGAGCCGGCTTGTGTCGCGCACGTCGACCTCGCGCCAGCTGCCGGGCAGGTCCTGCACCTGCGGCAGCACGACGCGCACCTGCTGGGCGGTGAGCTCGCGCTGCTCGGGGGAGAGCTCGGTCGTCGCGCTGCTCGTGCTCGACGTCGGGGCGGGGGTCGTCGACGGCGCGACGACGGGCTCGTCCTGGCCGGAGCACCCGGCGAGCGCGACGAGCGCCAGCGCGACGACGGCCACGCGCGAGCGGTGGGTCACCGGGCCGCCTCGGGCACCGCGGAGATGACCTCCTGGGCCGTCGTGCGCAGCGGAGACAGGTCGGTGTCGGGGTCGGTGTGGGTGAGCGTGACGACGACGAGGGTGTTGCCGTCGCGCACCGCGAGCGTGTCGAGGTAGTACGTCTTCTGCTCGCCGCTGGCGGCGCTGGACTGCAGGCTCTTGCGGACCCCCAGGGACTGCTGGCCGACCGGCTCGACCTCCAGGGGCTCGGCCGAGATCCTCTCGTCGAGCTGGGCACCGGCCTGCTCGCCGTAGAAGGCGAAGGCCGAGCACTGCGGCAGCGCCTGCTCCGCCCGGTCGAGCAGCGCCGGGTCGAGCGGCTGCTCGTGGCTCTCGACGGTGATGCCGAGGACGCGCAGCGACTCGCCGGACCCCGTCGTCGCCCCCGCCTCGGCGCGCCCGCTCTGCATCGCCTTCGCGTCGCGGCGGGGCTGCCCGAGCAGGAGGACGTCGATGCACTCGGCCGGGTCGGTCTTGCGCCACCGCGTCGGGGTGTCGTCGACCTGGCTGCGGTCCCACCCGGGCAGCGGCTCGGGGATCGTCCGCGCCGCCTGCTCGTCGTCGAGGACGTAGGGCTCGACCTGCCGGGGCGGGGTCGTCGTCGGCGAGGGTGAGTCCTCGCCGCCACCGACGAAGGGGAGGGACCCGCACCCGGCGAGCAGGAGCGAGGCGACGGCGATCGCGGCGGTGCCGCGCACAGGACGGGTGGTCATGACGTCTCCTCGAGCGAGGTGAGGATCGAGCGGGCGCCCTGGCGCAGCGCCTCGGTGTCGGGCGTGCTCGGGTCGGTCGAGGACGCCGCGACGACGACGTAGGTATGACCGACGGAGAAGCGCAGGGTGTCGATGTAGGAGTCGGGCCGGCCGGAGACGCCGGTGATGTGGTGGCGCACGGCGAAGGACCGGTCGCCGAAGGTCTCCATCGTCAGCGGCGTCGTCTCGTAGTCGGCGCCGTCGTAGGTCCACGTCGCGCAGCGCCCCAGCGCGGCGCCGGCCTCGTCGAAGGGCCCCGAGGGGAAGGGCTGCTCGAAGCTGCGCAGCTCGACGAAGGCGAGCTGGTCCCCCTTCGTGTAGTTCTCGCTCGTCCGTCCGGCGACAGAGCCCTGCGCCTCCTGCCACGCGGGTCCGCGCAGGATCATCGCGGCGCACTCGGGAGGGTCGACGTTCTCGACGTCGTCGATCTCGCCGATCGTCGCGTCCCCGCGCGGCCCCCACCCCTGCCCGAGGTCCTCCGGGGCGGGCCGGGCGGCCTCGAGCTCACCGCGCGAGTACACCTGGTGCAGGCGGTCCTGCGGGGTGCTCGAGGACGCGGCGGAGGTGGTCGGCGCGCTCGTCGGGTCGTCGGAGGCGAAGGGGGAGCACCCCGCCGCCACGAGGGCGGCGGCGGCGACCACGAGCGCGCGACGAGACACGTCAGCCCTGCGTGAGGTTGCGGTCGACGATGCCGGCCAGGGTGCTCGTCAGCCCGTCGACCCGCTCCGAGGAGGGTGCGACGTAGTAGACGACGGTGACGAGGGTGTGGCCGCGCTTGAAGGCGAGGTAGTCCGCGACCCCGCCCTTGCTCGGCGCCTCGGTGCTGTCGGTGATGGAGAAGCGGGTCGAGTACGTGCGCTCGCCGACCTGGGGCACGCCGAGGCCCTCGATCGTCACGGTGTCGACGACCTCGTCCTCGTCGTCGCCCTCGAAGGTCGTGAAGCGCTTCATCGGCGAGCACCGCCCGACGGCGCTGCCGGCCGCGGTGAAGAGCGAGTCGGGCACCTCGGTGTCGTAGCTGCGGATCGTCACGCTCGCGGAGCCGAGCTTCGTCGCGTGCGTGTAGGAGCGCGTCACGTCGACGACCTCGCGCTCGTCGAGGGCCTTGCGCGCCGGGCCGGCGAAGTTGGCGTCGAGGCACCCGTCGGGCTCGGTGCGCTGCTCGGCGACCTCGGAGGCGGGTCGGCTGTCGATGGTGATCTCGGGCGGCAGGTCGCCGACGATCGGCAGGGCGATCTCGGCGGCGGCCTCGTCGAGCTGACGGC
The DNA here is from genome assembly GCF_003721155.3 of Janibacter melonis. Classification (NCBI taxonomy): domain Bacteria; kingdom Bacillati; phylum Actinomycetota; class Actinomycetes; order Micrococcales; family Intrasporangiaceae; genus Janibacter; species Janibacter melonis. The sequence goes on from NZ_CP044548.2 coordinate 2,802,471, forward strand.
CGCCGGGGTCCTGCGTCGTGCTCGGCGCCTCGGGCTCGGGGGCGAAGGGGCCCACGCACCCGCTCGCCGCGAGGACGAGCGCGGCGGTGCCCAGTGCCAGAGAGGCGCGACAGCTCATCAGAAGCCCGGCGAGACGCTCGAGGACTCCTGCGAGCCGCTCGCCTCGCGGGGGCCGTCGCGCAGGTTGGACTCGGTGGCCTTCGCCGCGGTCTCGAGACCGCCGGTGCGCACCGAGTCGCCGCCCTCGTGCGTCTCGATGACCTGGACGATCGCGGAACCGACGCTGAAGAAGACGCGCTCGACGACCTTGTCGGTGCCCTTCTCGCGCATCCGTACGCGGAAGGTGCGGTCGCCGTAGGTGGGACCTGTGGAGGCCTCGGCGAGGTAGGTCGTCGAGCCGTTCTTCGTCACCTGCTGGTACTCGCCGCACTGCTCGAGCGCGTCGCCCATCGAGGTGAAGACCTCGTCGGGCACCGCGGTGCGATAGCTCGTGATCTTCACGCCGATCCCGCCGTCGTCCTCGCCGGGCAGGAAGATGCGCCGGGCAGCACCCGTGCGCTCGGTGCGCAGGTCCTCGCCGACCCGGCCGGACAGGAGCATGTCGCTGCAGACCTTCGGCAGCGTCGTCAGCTCGTCGGCGGCATCGGGGTCGCCGTCGGAGGCGACCCACTGGCCGGGCACCTGGCCCTCGCCGGGCAGGTAGCGCTGGACCTGCTCGTCGTCGAGCGAGGACAGGGTGGGCGTCGAGCTCGTCGGCTCCGGGGTGGGGGAGTCCTCGCCGCCGCAGGCGGTCGTGAGCAGGAGCAGGGCGGCGGTGGCCGCGACGACGGGTGTCCTCATGACGACATCCTCTTCAGGGTGGTCCGGGCGACGTCCCGCAGGAGCGGGCCGGGGTCGGATCGGTCGCCGACGTAGTTGACGACGACATAGCTGTGGCCGGAGAGCACGGTGACCCGGTTGAGCGTCGAGCCGCTGCCGCTCACGGTGGCCAGCCCCATGCTGCGGTCGCCGATGGCGGGCACCTGCAGCCCGCGGGTCTCCTGGCTCTGGGTCTGGCCGTCGCTGTAGACGAGGTCGTAGGTCGAGCAGCGGCCCATCGCGTCGCCGGCGACGGTGAGCAGCGAGACGGGCACCGGCTCGTCGAAGGAGTAGACGAAGACGGCGAGGTAGTCGGCGTCGGTCCCGTCGGTGACGTAGTCGTGCTTGGCCTCGGCGACGCGGTGCTCCTTCGCGAAGGCCTTGGCCTGCTCGCCCTGGAGGAAGAGGTCGCCGCAGCTCGTCGGGTCGTAGGAGATCGTGCTGGGCACGACGCGGTTGTCGACCCACCCGTCGCCGATCTCCTTCGCCGGCGGCAGGGCCTTGCGCACCTGGGCGGGGGTGAGCTCGCGCTGCTCGGGCTTGGTGATCTCGGGCTGGACATCGGCGGCGGAGGAGGTCGCGGGCGGCGGTGCCGCGCTCGTCGAGCTCGACGACGAGCTGCCCCCGGGCATGCAGGCGGACACGGACAGGACGGCTGCCGCGCTCACCCCTGCCCGCACGAGACCTCGTGCCGTTGCGCTCATCGCGGCCCACGATACGTGGCTCCTGGCGACGGGGGCCGGGCGCGTGCCTATCCTGCGGGGAGGACGAGGCGACGAAGGGGGGACGAGCCCGTATGCGCGAGCGCACCACGACGTGGGACCGACGCTCCCTCCTGCTCGCCGGCGCGCTCGCGCCGCTCGCCGCGTGCGCGGGCGAGCCGGAGCCGCTGCAGCGCTCCGGCAGCGCGTCCACCCCCACGCCGTCGGGCCCCGGGTCGGCGTCGTCGGGCAGTTCGACGCCGAGCCCCAGGTCGAGCTCCACGACGACCTCCACGGCCGCCTCGGGCCGGCTCGAGCGGGTGGACCTGCCGGCGCTGGACGACCTCGCCGGCCGGTGGGCCGCCTACGCCGCGGTCTGGGTCGGGGGCGAGTTCTCCTCCGACGGGGGCCCGTCGGCGGACGACGGCGACTGGCTCTACGAGGACATGTTCGGGCAGTGGGGCTTCCTCACCCGCTTCGCCGACGGACGGGCGGTGATGGTCGGCTCGGCCCAGCCGGAGCGGGTGCGGCCCGCGGCGGAGGAGCGCGAGGCCCGCGCCGCGATGCTCGCCGGCGCCCCGTCGTGGTGGGCCGTCGGGCTGCAGCCGATCGACCCCGCGACGGCGGTCCACTACGTCTGCGGGTTCGAGGCCGGCCGGTGGCGTCAGGTCGCGGGGGTCTCCGAGCGCGCGAGCGGCATCACCTCGCTCAACTTCGTCCTGCGCACCGAGCGCCAGGTCGTCGACGAGATGGTCCTCATGGCCAACACCGGCGTCGCCGACCGCCCGGCCACCGCGAAGTCCGCTGCCCGCGCGCTCGTGCGCTCCGGCAGCAAGGCCACCGCCGCCCAGGTCGCCGCCGTGGGGTCCGACATCCGCGACGCGCGGGCCGGCGCTGCCGCTGCCGCCCTCTTCGCCGCCCCCGGCCGCCACTAGCTCCCGCGCACCCGTCGGCTCACCCGGAGCGGGTCAGGACCTCTTCGTCAGCGCGCTGCCCTTGTGCGCCGCGGTGGCGCCGGTCTTCTCGGACTTCACGACGTAGGCCGGCTCGTCCGCGCTCGCGGTGAACTTCTGCCCGTCGTGCTGGAAGTCCTTCGTCTTCTTCTCCACGACGGTGCCGTGGGTGGTGCCCTGCGAGGTCTTCCAGCTGACCTCGTCGCCTGTCGAGTAGTCGCTCATGGGCTCATCGTGCCCATCGACGACGCCGAAGGGGGCGACCCGGGTACCCCCCGGTCCGCCCCCTTCGCGACGGCCTCACATCCGGTCGATGGTCACCCCGTAGTAGCTCGCCGCGTCGACGACGGGCTGGTAGAAGCTGTACGACCCGGCGCTGTAGCCGCGGTTGTAGCCGCAGTCCACCCCGACGGGACCGCCGGAGGTCATGCCCTGGGCGAGGTTGCCGACGCCGATGTAGGCGCCGCCGGAGTCGCCGCCCTCGGTGCACACGCTCGCCTCGGCGAGGCCGGAGGTCACGGTGCCGCCGTAGTTGACGGTGCGGTTGTAGGCCTTGATCGTCCCGCAGGTCCAGCCGGTGGTGTTGCCCGCCTTGCAGATCTCGGTGCCGACGGCGTTCTTGCTCATGCCCTTGACGGCGTAGTAGCCCGAGTGCCCGCGGCTGTCGACCTGCGGCACGCCGCGGTCCTCGGAGTCGACGTCCATGAGGCCCATGTCGACGCTGGAGGAGCCGGTGCGGAAGCGCGAGCTCGTGCCCTTGCCGATGTGGGTGCCGTTGGCGTCGTAGATGTCGGGCAGACCCTCGACGCAGTGACCGGCCGTGAGCAGCACGTTGTTGCCGCTCGCGGTCTTGCCCGGGTAGCCCAGCGAGCAGTTCGTGCCCGGCACGAGATCCATGATCCGGCCGGGGTAGACGTCCGCCTGGGTCGACAGGGTGTCGCCCTGGGTGACGGTCACGCCGGGCGTCGCGGCCAGCTGACGGCGCACCGCAGCGCTCGCGCCGGGGGCCAGGCGCACCGAGACCGTGCCCGTCGTGACGTCCGAGCCGATGCTCGAGATCTCGTCCTTGGCCGAGCCGAGACCGCGCAGGATCGTCGCGGCGCGGGCGTCGAGCTCGCTCTGGCCGGCGGCCCGCGAGGGGACGAGCCCCGCCGTGCGGGCGGCCGAGGCGTCCGCGTCGGAGCCCACGACGACGACGAGCCGCTCGCCCTTGAAGTACGCGCCGTCGACGTCGACGCCCCGCTTCTCCAGCGCCCGCATCGCGGCCTGACGCTCGTGCTTGGCGTCGAGGTAGGACTGCGCCTTCGCGCGGCTCACGCCGTCGCGCGCCATGACGAAGTCGACGAGGACGTCCTCCTCGGCGCCGGGGGAGGGGGCGGACGGCGCGGTGGGTGCCTCGACGGCCGTGGGGGCGGCCTGCGTCGTGGGCAGCGCGGTCAGACCCAGGGCCGCGGTGGCGGCGAGGGCGAGAGCGGCGCGGCCCAGCGGGCGGGGGGTGTGCGACAGGCGGATCGACATCGGTGGTTCTCCTGGTGTCGTGGCCGGGTCCCGGCCGGGAGCCGCGGACGAAGGGGGTGCCGCGGCGCCCCGAACTCTGGCGGCCCCCCGGGCCCGGCGGTAGTGCGCCTGACCCGATCCGTACCCGGCGGAACAGGTCTTGACCTGGGGCAGCACCTGCCGTGGTCTGACGGGGGTGTCCACGGGGTGGGCACCTGACCACCCCCTGACTTGCACCGCCCGAGACGAATCACCTAGTCTGGAACCGTTCCAAAGAAGGAACGGATCCGGACAGGGTCCACCCCCTCACCCCCCATCGTCAGGAGCACATTCGCATGTCGCTGATCAACACCCAGGTCAAGCCCTTCGAGGCCACCGGCTACGTCAACGGTGAGTTCAAGGACTTCTCCAGCCAGGACATCGCTGGCAAGTGGGCGATCTTCTTCTTCTACCCGGCCGACTTCACCTTCGTGTGCCCGACCGAGCTCGGCGACCTCGCGGACTACTACGACGAGCTGAAGGGCCTCGGGGTCGAGGTCTTCTCGGTCTCCACCGACACGCACTTCACGCACAAGGCGTGGCACGAGACCTCCGAGACCATCGGCAAGATCGGCTACCCGATGCTCGGCGACCCGACCGGCCGCATCTCCCGCGGCTTCGAGATCCTCCGCGAGGACGAGGGCCTGGCCAACCGTGGCACCTTCCTCGTCGACCCGGACGGCGTCATCCAGTTCGCCGAGGTCACCGCCGAGGGCATCGGCCGCAACGCCTCCGAGCTCGTCCGCAAGGTCAAGGCCGCCCAGTACGTGCGCAACAACCCGGGCCAGGTCTGCCCCGCCAAGTGGGAGGAGGGTGCTGACACCCTCACCCCGGGCCTGGACCTCGTCGGCAAGATCTGATCCGCCCCTCCTGACGCCGTGCCCCGGCCCGGGGACCACCCCTGAGGTCCCCGGGCCGTGGCCACGGCGCCGCTGCACCCCCCTTCGCACCACCCGCACCGCTACCGCTCGAGGAGTCCCCACCTATGGCGCTCGACGCCCCCCTGGCCACCCAGCTGAAGTCCCTGCTCGACAACCTCCGCGAGCCCGTCGAGCTCGTCGCCGCGTACGACGAGCGACCCAAGTCGGGCGAGCTGCGCGAGCTCCTCACGCAGATCGCGGGCATGCACGACCTGCTCACCCTGCGCGAGGCCGAGGGCGACGAGATCGGCGAGCGCCGCCCCGCCTTCCGGATCCAGCGCGTCTCCGCGCCCGAGGTCGCGGTGACCTTCGCGGGCCTGCCCCTCGGCCACGAGTTCTCCTCGCTCGTCCTCGCGCTGCTGCAGGTCGGCGGCCACCCGGTCAAGGAGGACGAGGCCACCCTCGCCGCCGCCCGTGCCGTGCAGGGCGAGCACCACTTCGTGACGTACATGTCGCTCACCTGCCAGAACTGCCCGACGGTCGTCCAGGCGCTCAACGCCCTGGCCGTCCTCAACCCGGGCGTCTCCCACACGGTCGTCGAGGGCTCCCTCTTCCAGGACGAGGTCGAGCGCGAAGGGGTCATGGCCGTCCCGTCGATGCGTCTGGACGGCGAGAGCTTCGGCTCCGGCCGCATGGAGCTCTCCGAGATCCTCGCCAAGCTCGACGACATCACCGGCGGCACCGGCTCGCTCGAGGCCGCCGCGGCGCTCTCTGAGCGCGAGCCCTACGACGTCCTCGTCCTCGGCGGTGGCCCCGCCGGCGCCTCGGCCGCGATCTACGCCGCCCGCAAGGGGATCCGCACCGGTCTCGTCGCCGACCGCTTCGGCGGGCAGGTCAACGACACGATGTCGATCGAGAACCTCGTGGGCACCCCGCGCACCGACGGCCCGACCCTCGCGGCCGACCTCGAGCGCCACGTCCACGAGTACGACGTCGACCTCGTCAAGGGCCAGACCGCGTCGGGCATCACCGAGGCCGGCGAGGACGGTCTCGTCACCGTCGACCTCGCCTCGGGCGCCGGCCTGCGCGCCCGCTCGGTGATCATCGCGACCGGTGCGCGCTGGCGCACCATGGACGTGCCGGGCGAGGACGAGTACCGCAACAAGGGCGTCACCTTCTGCCCGCACTGCGACGGCCCGCTCTTCAAGGGCAAGGACGTCGCGGTCATCGGCGGCGGCAACTCCGGCGTCGAGGCCGCGATCGACCTCGCCGGCGTCGTGCGCCACGTCACCGTCGTCGAGTACCTCGACGAGATGCGCGCCGACGAGGTGCTCCAGCGCAAGCTGCGCTCGCTGCCCAACGTCGACGTCGAGCTCGGCCGCCGGACCACCGAGGTCGCGGGCGACGGGGCGAAGGTCACCGGTCTCGTCCACGAGCCGCGGGACGGCGGCGACGCCGTGACGACCGCGGTCGACGGCGTCTTCGTCCAGATCGGTCTGCTCCCGAGCACCGAGTGGCTCATCGGCAGCGGCGTCGAGCTGAGCGAGCGCGGCGAGGTCGTCGTCGACGACCGCGGCGCGACGAGCCTGCCGGGCGTCTTCGCCGCCGGCGACGTCACGACGACCCCGTACAAGCAGATCGTCGTCGCCCTGGGCGACGGCTCGACGGCCGCGCTGTCGGCCTTCGACCACCTCATCCGCACGAGCGCCCCGGCGGGTGCGGACACGACGGCGGCGACGAAGGTCGCCGACGGCGACCCGGTGGACAGCGACCCGACCGACGTGCCCGACATCGCCCGCGTCTGAGCGACCCGGGCATCACCAGCACCCATCTCCACGACCGAGGAGGACCACCATGACCGTCTCGTCCGAGCCGACCGACCAGGGCCCCAAGCCCTTCGTCGTCAACATCGAGCGCGCCACGCTCGAGAACTCCAACTTCCGCACGACGCTGTGGACCGGCGCCAACCTCCAGCTCACGGTGATGTCGATCGCCCCCGGTGACGACATCGGGCTCGAGGTGCACGACGACCACGACCAGTTCCTGCGGGTCGAGTCCGGCGAGGGGCGCGTGCAGATGGGCCCCGCGCAGGACGACCTGTCCTTCGACCGTCAGGTGGGTGACGACGACGTCGTCCTCGTGCCCGCCGGGTCGTGGCACAACATCACCAACACCGGGGTCGAGCCGCTCCAGGTGTACTCGCTGTACGGCCCGCCCGACCACGTGCACGGCACGGTCCACGCGACGAAGGCCGACGAGGCCGCGGACCCGACCGAGCACTGAGCTCATCGAGCACTGAGGAGCACGAAGGGGGCGGACCCGCCACGGCGGGTCCGCCCCCTTCGTCATGCCCGGCGAGAGGTCACCAGACGGCGGCGACCGCCTCGATCACCGTCGGCAGGTTGCGCTCGTCGAGCGCGGCGACGCAGATGCGGCCGGAGTCGAGACCGTAGACGCCGTGCTCCTCGCGCAGCGCGCGCATCTGCTCGGCGCTCAGACCCGTGTAGGAGAACATGCCGTTCTGCACGACGAAGTGCTCGACGTCGGCGCCCGGGATCGCCGCGGCGAGCCCGTCGCGCAGACGGGTGCGCATCGCCCGGATCCGCTCGCGCATGGAGCCGAGCTCGTCCTCCCAGGTCTGGCGCAGCTCGGCGTCCCCGAGCACGGTGCTCACGACGAGCGCGCCGTGGCTGGGCGGGTTCGAGTACGTCGTGCGGATGATGACCTTGAGCTGGCTCTGCACCCGGGCGGCCTCGTCGGCGTCGGAGCACACGACGCTCAGCGCGCCGACCCGCTCGCCGTAGAGGCTGAAGGACTTCGAGAAGGACGTGGCGACGAGCATCGCGACGCCGGTGCGCGCGAAGAGGCGCACGGCCGCGCCGTCCTCCTCGATGCCGTGCGCGAAGCCCTGGTAGGCCATGTCGAGCAGCGGCACGAGCCCGCGCTCGACGACGACGTCGCGCACCTGCTCCCACTGCTGCGGGGTGAGGTCGTAGCCCGTGGGGTTGTGGCAGCAGGCGTGCAGCACGACGACGGTGCCGGCCTCGGCGGTGCGCAGCGCGTCGAGCATGCCGTCGACGTCGACCGAGCGGGTCTGCGCGTCGTAGTACGGGTAGCTGTCGACGGTGAGCCCGGCGCGGGTGAAGATCGCGCGGTGGTTCTCCCAGCTCGGGTCCGAGATGAGGACGCGGGCGTCCGGGGTGGTCTGGTGGACGAGGTCGGCGGCGATCTTCAGACCGCCGGTGCCGCCCACGCCCTGGACGACGGCGACGCGCTCGTGCGCCAGCTCGTCGCCGAAGACGAGCCCCGCGACGGCGGAGCGGTAGGCCGGCAGGCCGTCGATCGGCAGGTAGGACCACGGGCGGGTGCCGTCGACGACGCGCTCGTCGGCCTGCTCGACGCAGCGCAGCAGGGGCACGCGGCCGTTCTCGTCGGTGTAGACCCCGACGCCGAGGTTGACCTTCGTCTCGCGCGGGTCGGCGACGAAGGCCTCGGTGAGGCCGATGATCGGGTCACGGGGGGCCAGGGGGAGATCAGTCAGGAGGCTCACGGGACGATCCTGTCAGGGCGGCGCGGCCGGTGGGGATGTCGTCCGGATCACGGCACGTCGGGCTACCGGTCGGTAACGTCTCGGTCATGGCCACCATCGAGCACACCCGGCTGCGCGGCGACGGCGAGCCCGTCGTCCTCGTCCACGGCATCGGTCACCGGCGCGAGGCCTGGGGGCGGCTGCCCGCGCTGCTGCACGCGGCAGGCCACGACGTCGTCGTCGTCGACCTGCCCGGCTTCGGGCGGTCCGGCCCGCCGAGCGCTCCGGACGGCTGGTCGATGACGAGCACCGCCGAGCAGGTCGAGAGGCTCGCCGCCGAGCTCGGTCTCGAGCGGCCGCACGTCGTCGGCAACTCGCTCGGCGGGCTCGTGGCCCTCGAGCTGGCCGGCCGCGGGTCGGTCCGCACCGCCGTCGCGCTCGCCCCCGCGGGCTTCGCCTCGCGCCGCCATCTCGCCGTCGCCGCGTCGACCCTGCTCGCGCTGAAGGCCGGCTCCTACCTGCCGCAGCGGGTGCACCGGGCGGTGCACCGCTCGCCCCGGCTGCACGCGATCGCCTTCTGGCCGCTGTACACGCGCCCCGAGCTCGTCGACCCCGAGACCTCGCTCGGCGACACGCTCGCGCTGCGCACCGGGCGCGGCTTCTGGCCGCACCTGTTCGGGTCGCGTCGGCACCGCGTGCCCCGCGAGCTCGCGGTGCCGACGACGATCGCCTGGGGCGAGCGCGACCGCCTGCTCCTCCCCGCGCAGGCGCAGACCGCGCGCGAGCGGCTGCCGCACGCCGAGCACGTCCTGCTCCCCGGGTGCGGGCACTGCCCCCAGGTCGACGACCCGGACGCGGTGCTCGCCGTGGCAACGTCGACCTTCGCCCGGGCCGCCGACCCGGCCCCGTCGACGAGCTGACGGGTCCCCCTTCGCGCTGCCGTCGCGCCGGTCTCAGCGCCGGTCTGTGACCTCGAAGACCCCGTGCGCGCCCCGCTCGGCGTCGGCCATGACGTGGCTGACGAAGGGGTAGCGCCCGGCCTGGACGAAGCGCGTCTCGACGAAACCGCCCTGCGCCGGCAGCAGTCCTAGGGCCTGCGCTCCACCGGCACCCGCGTCGCGCCGGTCGAGCGTGGAGGCGCCCTCGAGCCACGTCGTGTCGAGCTGGCCGCCGACGACGTGGAAGGAGGTCGGCCGGCTCGGTCCCGCGGCGAGCAGCCAGATGCGCACGCGCTCGCCGACCCGGGCCGGCAGCGGCTGCGCGTCGTACTGGAAGGCCGCGCCGTTGAAGGTCATCAGGCTCGGCCGGTCGCCCGCCGCGGCCTCGGCGTCGACCGGACGGACCCCGTCGGCGTCCGGAGCCCCGAGGTGCATCTCCGAGGCGACGAGGACGTAGCTGCGGTCGACCTCGGTCAGGTCCTCGGGCTCGATGACGACCGCGCCGTGCATGCCGGCCCCGATGTGGGTCGACATCGGCATCGTCGAGCAGTGGTACATCCACATCCCGGCCCGCGTCGCCGTGAAGGTGTAGGTGAGCCGCTCGCCGGGCGCGATGGTGCGCATCGGCCGGTCGGGGGCGAGCTCGCCGGCGTGGAGGTCGACCGAGTGCCCCATGGAGCCGTCGTTGACGAGGGTGATGACGAAGCGGTCGCCGACCCGCCCGTGGAGCACCGGCCCAGGACCGGTGCGGCCGGACCCGTCGTCGAAGGTCCACCGCGTCGCCCGGACCCCGGGCGCGACCTCCGCGGTCGTCTCGCGCACGGTGAGCGTCACGCGGTGCACCCGGTCGTCGTCGAGCGGCGGGAGGACGGCGTCGGCGGCCTCGAAGCCGTCGGACCAGCGCGCGGTCGGGTCGAGGGCGAAGGGGGACCCTCCCGAGCCGGCCGTGCCCGGAGCGGCCGCTCCCGCGGCGTCGTCGTGGCCGGTGTGCCCGCCGCCGTCGGACCCCTGCGTGCCACCTGCGGGCTCGCCGCGGACCGCGACGGTGAAGGTCATCCCCATGAGCCGGTGCCCGGTGACCGAGCAGAAGCCCTCGCGGGTGCTGCCGACGACGCCGAGGTCGAGCGTCGAGCTCTCGCCCTCGCCGATGCGCTCGGAGCGGTGCTCGTCGTCGAAGACGAGGTCGTGCCGGGTCGAGGCGTCGGTGCTGCGCACGGTGATGACGACGCGGTCGCCGGGGTCGACGTCGACCCGGCTGGGCTCGAAGGTCATGTCGGCGGTCGCCGTGACCTCGACGTCGCGGGTGACGCCGGTCGGGGCCACCTGCTCGCTCGCGGCCGCCGGGACGTCGGCGCCGAGCACGGGGGCCGTCGCCGGGCCGGCCGCGACGGCGAGCGCGAGCGCGGCCAGCCCGGCGCCGAGCTGGTGCACCGGGACCGGTGCGTCGAGCACGGCGGCGACCTCCGCGCGGCCCTGGGAGGGCGAGGGCGGGGGCTCCCCCTTCGCCGTGCGCTCGGCGATCGCACGACGCTGCGCGATGCACGCCCGGATGGCCCGGAAGAGCAGCGGGACGAAGGCGACGAGGGCGAGGAGCACGAGGACCGAGCACAGGACGCGCGCGCCGGAGGGCACGGGGAGCAGGCACAGCACGAGCCCGCCGTTGACGACGACGAGGCGCAGGACCCACCACCGGTCCATCTCGCGCATGCCAGCACGCACGACCGACGGACCGCCCCCGATGACCGACGGCACGAGGTGGCTCAGCGCGCCGAGCAGCACCTGGAGCATGAAGCCGATGACGAAGACCGCCGCGACGGCGTCGTACCCGGTGGCGGCATCGGCCCAGGTGGGTGCGGTGGCCACCCGCCACGCGACGGCGAGGACCCCGGCGACGAGCCAGAGCAGCCCGGCGGCCACGGATGCCGGGGCGTGGTGGCGCGTCGGCCGAGCACGGGCCGGGCCAGCCATCGAGGACGCCGACCGGGCGAGGCCGGCGAGGTAGACGAGCAGCCCGACCGCGACGAGCGGCCGGCTGCCGACGAGCGCGGCGGTGACGGCGAGGGCCAGCCCGCCGACGAGGACCGGCAGGGCGGTGCGTGCCCGCCGCTCGGCGTCGGCGTCCATCGGGGCGCGCAGCATCGTCGGCCACAGCGTGACGACGGTCGCGACGACCGTGATCCCCAGCCAGCCGAGGACGTTGACGAGGGAGTGCGCGACGACGAGGCGCGCGTGCATCTCGTCGTCCGGCCCGCGGGCGAGCAGGGTGCCCAGGAGCGCGCCGACCGGCAGGCAGGTCGCGGCGACGAGGTAAGAGCGCACGGTGACCCGGAAGCGGCCCGGCAGTGCGTGGCGCAGCCGTCGCCACAGGGCGACCGCGTGCCAGGCCACCGCCGCGACGACGAGGGTGGCGCCGACGACCGTCGCGGGCCACAGGGCGCTCGGCACGCCGACGAGCACGAGGACGGCCCCGGCGTGCAGCAGGAGCAGCCGCCGCCCCTGCGCCGCCCGGGGGTCGAGATCGGGCGCGGTCTTGAGCAGGGTCGTCGCGAAGTGGGTGCTCCACACCATGACCGAGTGGCTCATCGCGCCGAGCGCGACCATGTGCACCATGAGCCACGTCGACCCCGGGACGAAGGGGTGGACGAGCGCCGTCGTCGCGGCGAGGACGAGCCAGACGAGCCCGGGCCGGTCGCGCAGGCCCCACGTGCCACGTGTCGGGCGGCCGGGGGCGCCAGGCGACGCCGAGGGGCGGGCCGTCGTGCCCCCGGCGGTGCTCACCGGTGGGCCCGGTGACGCGGTGCGGGCGTGAGCGCGTCGACCCGCTCCCAGTCCTGCGCGGAGAGGCCGACGGCGGCGGCGGGGAAGAGGCCGTTCTCCTCCTTGTGGATGTGCTCGCGCAGGTCGGCGTAGAGGCGGTCGACGACCGAGTGGTCACCCGCGCGCAGCGCGCTCAGCTGTGCGTCCAGCTGCTCGTGCTCGGCGCACAGCCCCTCGACGTGGTCGGCGAAGGTCTCGTCCTCGCGCAGCACGGCGAAGAGGCCGACCTCCTCGGCCCGGGTGTGCGGGTCGAGCAGGCCGCGGACGAGGTCGACGAGCGCGACGACCTGCTCCCGGGGGACGCCGTCGTGCACAGCCCGCCGCAGCAGCCCGGCCGTGTTGATGACCTCGACGTGCTCGGCGGTGAAGCGCCCGACGACCTCGAAGGTCTCGCACCCGCAGTACGTGCACATGGCGTCTGCCTCCTCGTGCGGTCAGGCCCGCGTGAGGCGCAGGGTCCAGACCTCGGGGCCGCGCTCCAGGTAGGTGACCGACCAGGTGCCCGGCTCGCGGGCGTCGACCTGCGCGAGGAGGGGCACCGGGTCGTGGTGCGCGACGAGGTCGATCGAGCCGCCCGACGGGATCGCGCCGAGCGCGCCGATGACGGCGGCGTGCCGGACGGCGCGGGGGATCGACCGCACGTCGAGCGCGGGCACCCCCTCGTCCGTGCAGCCGCAGGCGCACTCGTGCTGGGCGGCTGCCAGGGGCAGGGTGCGGGTCGGCTCGGTCATGGGTCCTCCTGCGTCGTGGGCAGGGGTAGACCCTCCGCCCGATATTTAATACGGTGTCTTCATGAAAAATACTCCTCCGCTCGGACCGGCGCCAGCTCGGGGTGCGCCGGGGGAGTCCGGGCTCACGACGGCGCAGCGCCGCACCCTCCTCGCGCTCCAGGAGGCCGGCGGCCCGCGCTCGGTCGTGGAGGTCGCCGCGGCCACGGGAGTGCACCCGAACACCGTGCGCGCGCACCTCGAGGCGCTCGTCGCGTCCGGCCACGTCGAGCGAGCCCGGCGCCATGCGGGTGGCCGTGGGCGGCCCAGCGCCGTCTACGCCGCCGAGCCCTCCGACCACTCGGTGCGCGAGTACCGCGCGCTCGCGACGGCCTTCGTCGAGCAGCTCGCGTCCGGCCCGGGGACGGGGGAGCGGCTGCGCGACATCTCGCGCGCCGTGGGACGCACGTGGAGCGGGCACCGCGACGTCGAGCCCGTCGACGGCGACGACGCCCGCCCGGTGGTCGTCGGCGCCCTGCGCCGGCTCGGCTTCGCCCCTGACGACACCGACCCCGACCACGTGCGGCTGCGCACGTGCCCCCTGCTCGACGTGGCCCAGGTCCACCCCGACGTCGTGTGCCAGGTCCATCTCGGGCTCGTCGACGGGCTCCTGCGTCGTGCCGGTGACGACGCGACGCAGGCCGGGCTCGCCCCCTTCGCCGAGCCGGGGGCCTGCGTCCTGCACCTCGAGCGGCCCTGACCGGGCTCTCGGCTGCCGGGGCCGGCGATCTGCCGGGCGGTGATCTGCCGGGCGGTGATCGGCGGCAGCGCCCAGGTCGGTGGGGCAGAGTGGTCCCATGAGTGTTACTCGTGAGTACGACCAGGCTGCTGCCGCGGTGCGGCGCGGCCCGGCCGACCTGCCCGACGAGCTCGACGTCCTCGTCGTCGGTGCCGGCATCTCCGGCATCGGGGCCGCCTACCGCCTGCTCGAGCGCGACCCCGACCTCGACCTCGCCGTCCTCGAGGCGCGCGACAGCAGCGGCGGCACGTGGGACCTCTTCCGCTACCCGGGCGTGCGCTCGGACTCCGACATGTACTCGCTGTCCTTCCCCTTCCGCCCGTGGGACCGGGAGCAGTCGATCGCCGACGGCGCCTCGATCCTCGAGTACCTGCGCGAGACCGCCGCCGACAGCGGCATCGCCGAGCGGACCTACCTCGGGTGCTCGGTCGTCGCCGCCAGCTGGTCGAGCCAGGCGCAGCGGTGGTCCGTCGAGGTCGAGGGAGCCGACGGGTCGGCCCGCGTGGTGCGGGCCCGGTACGTGCACCTGGGGTCGGGCTACTACGACTACGACAGCCCGCACGACCCGGGCTTCGTCGGGGTCGAGGACTTCGCCGGCGAGGTCGTGCACCCGCAGCACTGGCCGCAGGACCTCGACCTCGCCGGGCGGCGCGTCGTCGTCATCGGTTCGGGGGCGACCGCGGTCTCGCTCGTCCCCGCAGCGGCGCAGACGGCCGCGTCGGTGACGATGCTGCAGCGCACCCCGAGCTACGTCATCGCCGTCCCGGCGAGCGACCGGCTCGTCGAGCGCCTGCGCCGCGTGCTGCCCCCCGGTCCGGTGCAGCAGGTGGCCCGCACGAAGAACGTCCTCGTCCAGCGCTTCCTCTACGTCCTGTCCCGGGTGCGCCCCTCGGCGGCGCGGGGGATCGTGCTCGGCGCGCTGCGGCGGGTGCTGCCCCAGGACGTCGTCGACGAGCACTTCACCCCGCCGTACGACGTGTGGGACCAGCGGCTGTGCGCCGTGCGCGACGGCGACCTCTTCACCGCGATCCGTTCCGGCTCGGTCGAGGTCGTCACCGGGCACGTCGACCGCTTCGAGCACGGCGGGATCCGTCTGCAGGACGGGCGGCTCGTCGAGGCCGACGTCGTCGTCACCGCGACCGGCCTGCGGCTCAAGGCGCTCGGCGGCATCCGCCTCACGGTGGACGACCGCGCGGTCGACATCGGGCGCACCTTCGCCTACCGCGGGCTCATGCTCAGCGGGGTGCCGAACATGTCGATGACCGTCGGCTACGTCAACGCGTCGTGGACGCTGCGCGCCGACCTCGTGTCGGGCTTCGTCGCCCGGCTCGTGCACCACATGCGCGAGCACGGCATCGGCGCCGCCGTGCCCGTCGCGCCCGAGGGGATGACCCCCGCCCCGATCCTCGACCTCACCTCCGGGTACGTGCAGCGCGCCGTCGGCGCCTTCCCGAAGGTGGGCGACCGTGACCCCTGGACGATGGAGCAGAGCTACATGAAGGACCGCCGCGCGTTCCGCGCCGCCGACGTCACCCAGGACATGCACCTCGTGCCGCTCGGCGCGGTGGGCGTGCACCTGCCCACCGGGGCTGCCGCCCCGGCGACCGTCGACCTCCCGGGGTCGTCGAGCAACACCGACGACTCCGTCGGCGACCTCGTCGAGGTGAGGGCATGAGCCGCCCGGCCCTCCGGCGTCCCTCCCGGCCCCCGCTCGACGTCGCCGGTGCGACCGCCGTCGTCACCGGGGCTGCCGGCGGGATGGGCGAGCACATCGCACGGGGTCTCGGCCGGCGCGGGGCGCACCTGGCGCTCGTCGACCGCGACGCCGACGGGCTCGAGCGGGTCGGCGGGCTCGTCGGTGACGAGTCGCCCGGGGTGAGGGTGAGCACCTACGTCGCCGACCTCTCCGACCGCGACGCGGTGACCGCGCTCGCCGCCCGCCTGCGCGATGCGCACCCCGACGTGCGGGTGCTCGTCAACAATGCCGGCGTCGCCCTCGGCGGGCGTTTCGTTCAGACGAGCGAGGCCGACTTCGACTGGCTGCTCGAGGTCAACCTCCACACCCCGATCCGGCTCACCCGGGCGCTGCTGCCGCTGATGATCGAGAACGGCCAGGGCCAGGTCGTCGGCCTGTCGAGCCTCTTCGGTCTCGTCGGCCCGGCCGGTCAGACCGCCTACTCGACGAGCAAGTTCGGGCTGCGGGGCTTCAACGAGTCCCTCGCCAGCGAGCTCGACGCCGAGGACCAGCCCGTCGGTGTCACCTCGGTGCACCCGGGCGGCATCGCGACGAACATCGCCCGCAACGCGCGCACCGCGTCGGGTGTCGACCCCGACGAGGCGGCCCGCGGGCGGCGGGCCTTCGACAAGGCGCTGCGCTACCCGGCGGACAAGGCCGCCGAGGAGATCGTCGAGGCGCTCGTCGCGCGCCGCCGGCGCCTGCTCGTCGGCAACGACGCCCGGGCCCTCGACGCGCTCGCCCGGGTCGCCCCGTCCGGCTACTGGTCGGTGATGCAGTGCGGCCTCGAGCTCGCCGCCCGCCGCTCCCGCTGACCCCGCACCCCGCACCACCCCCTTCGCCGAGGTATGGCAATCGGTCGGATCTCACGGCGCATCCTGCCCGATCTCCATACCTCGGCGAAGGGGGGAGGCGTGGGGCGAGGGGGGAGGCGGGCGGTGTGACACATGCCGCGCGACTGGTGCATCCCGGCCGATCTCGGAGAGAGTGAGCCCATGACCCTCCCCGCACAGCTGCAGGGCCGGCTCCGCCTGCCGGTCGTCGCCTCGCCGATGTTCCTCGCCTCCGGGCCCGAGCTCGTCATCGGCACCAGCCGAGCGGGGGTGCTCGGCACCTTCCCGGCGCTCAACCAGCGCACGACGGCAGGCTTCGACGAGTGGCTGTGCGAGATCGAGGAGGGGCTCGCCGCCCCCGCGGCGCCGGGCGCCCCCGAGCCCGCCCCCTTCGGCGTCAACCTCATCGTCCACCGGACGAACGCGCGCATCGAGGCCGATCTCGAGCGGATCGTCGAGCACGAGGTGCCCCTCGTCATCACCAGCCTCGGTGCCGTCCAGGAGGTCGTCGACGCGGTCCACTCCTACGGCGGGCTCGTCTTCCACGACGTGACCGGTGCGGTGCACGCCCAGAAGGCCGCCGACGCGGGCGTCGACGGGATCATCCTCGTGAGCGCCGGTGCCGGCGGTCACGCGGGCGGGATCAACCCCTTCGCCCTCATCGCCGACGTGCGCCGCGTGTGGGACGGCACGCTGCTCCTCGCCGGGGCCCTGTCGAGCGGTCAGGACGTCCTCGCCGCGCAGGCGGCCGGCGCCGATCTCGCGTACATGGGCACGCGCTTCCTCGCGACGCAGGAGGCGACCGTCGCCGAGGAGTACAAGGCGATGATCACCGACCACACCGCGCAGCAGATCGTCTACACGCCCTCGATCTCCTCGATCCCGGCGAACTTCCTGCGCGGCAGCATCGAGGCCGCGGGGCTCGACCCCGAGCACCTCGCCTCGCCCGAGCGGGTCGACCTGCACCACGTGACCAACCCGCACGACGAGCACGCGAAGGAGAGCAAGGCCTGGCGCGACATCTGGTCCGCCGGCCAGGGCGTCGCGGGCATCGAGGACGTCCTGCCCGTCGCCGAGCTCGTCGACCAGCTCGCCCGTGAGTACGAGGAGGCGACGCAGCGGCTCCTCGCCGCGCTGCCCACCCGGGAGGGCGCGCCGGCATGAGGCTCGCGACGATCCGCACGGCGGGCGGCACCCGCGCCGTGCGCCGTGAGGGCGACACCCTCGTCGAGACCGGTCACGCCGACGTCGGCGCGCTGCTCGCCGACCCGGGCTGGCGCACGGCGGCCCTCGCGGACGGCCCGACCCACCCGGTCGACGGCGCCGACTTCGCCACGCTCGTCACGACGCCGAGCAAGGTCGTGTGCGTCGGTCTGAACTACACGAACCACATCGTCGAGATGGGGCACGACCTGCCGACCCACCCGACGCTCTTCGCGAAGTTCGCCGACGCACTCGTCGGCGCGCACGACGACATCCCGCTGCCGCCCGAGACCGAGGCGCTCGACTGGGAGGTCGAGCTCGGCGTGGTCGTCGGGCAGCGCGTGCGCCGGGCGAAGGGGGAGAGCGCCGAGGCGGCGATCGCGGGCTTCACCGTCGTCGACGACATCAGCTGCCGCGACTGGCAGATGCGCACCGGCGAGTGGCTCCAGGGCAAGACGTGGGACTCCTCGACGCCGGTCGGGCCCTACCTCGTCACCCCTGACGAGCTGCCCGGCGGGGTGCGCCCCGAGCTCGAGGTCTCGCTCCACGTCGACGGCGTCCTGCGTCAGCGCGACAGCACCGCCGACCTGCTCTTCGACCCCGTCGCGCTCGTCGAGCACATCTCGACGGTCGTGCGCCTCAACCCCGGTGACATCATCGCGACGGGGACCCCGGGCGGGGTCGGCCACGGCATGACGCCGCCGACCTACCTCGCGCAGGGCCAGGTCGTCGTCGCCGAGGTCGAGGGCATCGGCGCCCTGACCAACCGCGTCGTCGCCGACCCGACCGCCTGACCAGCCCGCAGCACCACCCATCAGCCCGAGGCTACGGCCCGAGGCGCGAGAGGACGACGATGACCGAGCGCACGTACGAGACCCTCACCTACGAGGTGGACGACGAGGGGATCGCGACGATCACCCTGAGCCGGCCGGAGGCGATGAACGCCTTCACCGTCCAGATGCACGAGGAGCTCGTCGACGTCTTCGGGCACGTGAGCGGTGACGACGACGCGAAGGTCGTCATCGTCACCGGGGCCGGGCGGGCCTTCTGCGCGGGCATGGACCTCTCGCGCGAGGGCAACGTCTTCGGCATCGACGAGGAGCAGGTCGTCACGCCGGCCGACATCCAGGAGCGCCCCGACGACCCCGAGCTCGTCGACGGCATCCGCGACACCGGCGGCAAGGTGTCGCTCGCGATCTTCCGCTGCACCAAGCCGGTCATCGCGGCGATCAACGGCGCGGCGGTCGGCATCGGCGCGACGATGCCGTGCGCGATGGACTTCCGGCTCGCGTCGAGCAGCGCGCGGATCGGCTTCGTCTTCGGCCGGCTCGGCATCGTGCCCGAGGCCGCGAGCAGCTGGTTCCTCCCACGCATCGTGGGCCTGGAGGCGGCGCTCGAGCTCTTCTACACCGCCGAGATCCGCACGGCGCAGGAGATGCACGACATCGGCTACCTGCGCTCGGTGCACGAGCCCGACGAGCTCATGCCCGCCGCGCGCGAGCTCGCCCGCCGCCTCGTCGCCGGCCGCTCCCCGGTGAGCACCGCGCTCATGCGCTGGATGGTCTACCGGGGCTCCGCCGCCACCCACCCGTTCGACGCTCACGCCGTGGAGTCGATCGCGATGCAGCAGACCTCGATGGGCGACGGCAAGGAGGGTGTCGCGGCCTTCCTCGCCAAGCGCGAGCCCGACTTCACCGCCCGCGCCTCGCAGATGCCGGACTTCGTGCCGTGGGACAGCCGCGACGAGATCGTCCCCTGACCTCTCTGGGCGGTGGTCTCGAGGCTCCTGCGTCGCACCTCGACCAGCGAGCGTCTCGACCAGCGAGGCCTTCGCTGGTCGAGGTGCGAAGGCCCTCCGGGGCCTGAGCCTCGAGACCGCCGCCGGGGTGGCGCGGGTAGCGTGCGAGACATGAGCGTCGCACCCACCCGCACCCTGTCGACCGACCCCGGCACCGAGGTCCCCGTCATCGGCTTCGGCACCTACCCGCTGCGCGGCAGCGAGGGTGTCGCGGCGATCGCCTCGGCCCTCGAGGTCGGCTACCGCTTCGTCGACACGGCGGTCAACTACCGCAACGAGCGCGAGGTCGCCGAGGCCGTGAAGGCCAGCGGCATCCCCCGGGAGGACGTCTGGCTGCAGACGAAGGTCCCCGGCCGCGACCACACCGGCGCGCGCCGCTGCGTCGAGACCTCCCTGCAGGTCATGGACCTCGACTACCTCGACAGCGTCGTCATCCACTGGCCCAACCCCTCGCGCGACGAGTACCTCACCGCGTGGGAGCAGCTCGTCGAGGCCCGCGAGGCCGGCCTCGTGCGTCACATCGGCGTCAGCAACTTCACCGCCGCCCACCTCGACCGTGTCGTCGAGGCCACGGGTGTCACCCCCTTCGCCAACCAGGTCGAGCTGCACCCCTACTTCCCGCAGGAGCGGATGCGCGCGGTCGACTCCGAGCGCGGCATCCTCACCCAGTCGTGGTCGCCGATCGCCCGCGGTGGCGACCTCTTCGAGGAGCAGGCGGTCGTCGCGGCCGCCGAGGCGCACGACCTCACCCCCGGCCAGGTCGTGCTCGCGTGGCACGTCGCCCTCGGCGCGATGCCCCTACCGAAGTCTGCCGACGCCCAGCGCCAGCGCGACAACCTCGCGGCCGCCTCCGTGCAGCTCGGCGAGGACGAGGTCGCCGCGATCACCGCCCTCGGACGCGCCGACGGACGTCTCTTCGACGCAGACCCCGACCACCACGAGGAGCTGTGACTAGCCTGCGGTCATGAGCGATCTGCCGCAGCTGTCCGCCGAGAGGGTCCACGAGCTCGACCGCGCCCACGTCTTCCACTCCTGGTCGGCGCAGGCGCAGATCGACCCCCTGCCGATCGCCTCGGCGTCGGGGGTGCGCTTCACCGACTACGACGGTCGCGAGTTCCTCGACTTCTCGAGCCAGCTCGTCAACGTCAACATCGGTTACCAGCACCCCCGGCTCGTCGCGGCGATCCAGGAGCAGGTCGCCCGGATGGCTACTCTCGCACCGGGATTCGCCTACGACATGCGGTCCGAGGCGGCGCGGATGATCGCCGAGCGCGCCCCCGGCGACCTCGACCACGTCTTCTTCACCAACGGCGGGGCCGAGGCCAACGAGAACGCCCTGCGGATGGCGCGCGTGCACACCGGTCGGCACAAGGTGCTCGCCGCCTACCGCAGCTATCACGGGGCCACCGCGGGGGCGATCGCCCTCACCGGTGACCCGCGCCGGTGGGCGAGCGAGCCGGGCATGCCCGGCGTCGTGCGCTACTGGGGACCGCACCTCTACCGCAGCGCCTTCCACGCGAGCACCCCGCAGGAGGAGTGCGAGCGCGCGCTCCAGCACCTGCTCGACCTCGTCGCGGTCGAGGGCCCGGGCACGATCGCCGCGATCATCCTCGAGAGCGTCGTCGGCACGAACGGCGTCCTCGTGCCGCCGGACGGCTACCTCGCCGGCGTGCGCGAGATCTGCGACGAGCACGGCATCGTCATGATCGCCGACGAGGTGATGAGCGGCTTCGCCCGCTGCGGTGAGTGGTTCGCCATCCAGCGCTGGGGCGTGACGCCCGACCTCATCACCTTCGCGAAGGGGGTCAACTCCGGCTACGTCCCCCTCGGCGGGGTGGTCGTCTCGCAGCGCATCCGCGACACCTTCGCCGACCGCCCCTACCCGGGTGGCCTGACCTACCAGGGGCACCCGCTCGCGTGCGCGAGCGCGGTCGCGTCGATGCGCATCTTCGAGGACGAAGGGGTGATCGAGGCCAGCCGTCGGGTCGGCGAGGAGGTCATCGGGCCGGAGCTCGCCCGCATCGCCGAGCGCCACCCGAGCGTCGGCGAGATTCGGGGCATGGCGACCTTCTGGGCCCTCGAGCTCGTCCGCGACCCGAGCACCCGCGAGCCGCTCGTGCCCTACAACGCGACGGGCGACGCCGCGAAGCCGATGGCGGCCTTCGCCGCGGCCTGCAAGGAGCGGGGGCTGTGGCCCTTCGTGCACATGAACCGCACGCACGTCGTGCCGCCGTGCGTCATCTCCGACGAGGACGCGCGGACCGGGCTGGCGATCCTCGACGAGGCGCTCGAGGTGGCGGACTCCTTCGTCGTCTGACGCACGGGTGACGCCGGGTCAGGGCAGCAGGTGGTCCAGGACCCGGCGCACGGGTCCGGGGTCGTCGTGATCGGTCACCGTCCAGGAGTGCCCGTCCGGGCAGGTGAGCGTGAGCTTCTCGTGGGCGCCGCTGGCGTCGAAGCGGCTGTCCGCGACGACGGACGCAGCATCGCCACCACAGGTGGGGCAGGGGCCGGCTGCGAGGATGTCCATCTCTCGACGGTGCCACGGACGCGGCGGAGGTCTCCCCACCCCTAGGGGTTGGTCCCGACCCGACGGTGCGGCTCCCCCTTCGCCGCCTCAGGCTGCGGCGACCTCACGGTCTGCGTCCACCGCACGGCGCGGGATCGTCCAGCACACGGCGGCGGCGAGCAGGCAGAGGACGGCAGCGGTCACCCACGCGTTCGCGTAGGTGCCGGTCGCCGTGCGGATCGCGCCCGCCACCCACGCGCCGGCGCCCGCCCCGACCATGTGGGCGGCGAAGACCCACCCGAAGACGACGCCCGAGCGCTGCAGCCCGAAGTGGGTGCGGCACAGCGCGACGGTGGGCGGCACCGTGGCCACCCAGTCGAGGCCGTAGAAGACGATGAAGACCCACATCCCCGGCTGCACGTGCGGGGCGAGGAGCGCGTCGATGGTCAGCAGGCTGAGGCCGCGCAGGGCGTAGTAGGCGCACAGGAGCAGGCGGGGGTCGACCTTGTCGGTGAGGTAGCCCGAGGCGATCGTGCCGACGACGTCGAAGATGCCGACGAGCGCGAGCAGCCCGGCGGCGGCCGTCGCGGGCATCCCGTGGTCGTGCGCGGCGGGCACGAGGTGGGTCTGGACGAGGCCGTTCGTCGACCACCCGCACACCCAGAAGGTCAGGGCCAGCGCCCAGAAGGCCCAGTGCCGAGAGGCCTGGCGCAGCACGCGCAGCGCGGTGACCGCGGGGTTCTCGCTCGGCGGGCCCGGGTCGGTGACGGCGTAGCCCTCGGCGACCCCGTAGGGCATGAGCCCGCGGTCGGACGGGCGGTCGGTGAGGAAGAACCCGACGAGCACGGCGACGACGAGCGAGAGCGCCGCGACGATCCCCGCGGCGGCGCGCCACCCGAGCTCGGTCGCCGTCCACGCGATGACCGGCAGGAAGAGCAGCTGACCGGTCGCGTTGGCGGCGGAGAAGAGGCCGGTGACGAGCCCCCGGTGCGCGACGAACCACCGGTTGGCGACGATCGCGCCGAAGACGAGCGCCATGGCCCCCGTGCCCAGCCCTATGACGAAGCCCCACAGCAGCCACAGGTGCCACGGCGCGGTCATGACGAGGGTGGCGCCGCTGGCGAGGCCGACGACGACGAGCGCGGTCGTCACGGTCCGCCGGATGCCGAAGCGCTCCATCACGGCAGCGGCGAAGGGGGCGGCGAGGCCGTAGAGGACGAGGTTGAGGCTCACCGCCCCGGAGGTCGTCGCGCGGTCCCAGCCGAGCTCGCGCTCGATCGGCTCCATGAGCACCCCGGTGCTCGAGCGGAAGGTCGCGGCGGCGACGAGGGCGAGCAGGGTCACGGCGGCGACCACCCAGGCAGGGTGGATCCGGCTGCGGGTCGCCGCTCTCTGCTGGGTCGTCACCCGGTCATGATGCCGCTCCTCCACGCGCTGTGCGACGGGGTGACCGCGGCTCGGTCCGCGCTCCCCTCCAGGTTGACATTTGAGAATGCTACTGACAATCATTCTCAACTATGAGACGCCTCCTGACCCCCTTCGCCCCCACCCGTCCGCTCCTCGCCGGCTCCGCCGCGCTCGCCGTCCTGCTCACCGCGGCGTGCGGCAGCAGCACGACCGGCAGCACCGACGCCGAGCCCGCTGCGACGCCCTCCGCCTCCCCGGTCCCGCGCGCCGAGGAGGTCTCGACCGCCGTCGGCGCCCCCTCGGGCAAGACGACCGAGGAGGGGCGGCGCGCCTCACGCATCGCCGTCACCCACGACGGAGGGGTCGTCGTGCTCGACGCGACCGACCTCACCCTGCTCGGTGAGTTCCCCGTCGAGGGCTACGCCCGGCTCAACCCCGCCGGCGACGAGCGCCACCTCTTCGTCACCGAGGGCGACGGCTTCCGCCTCCTCGACCTCGGCGGGTACTCGCTGCCGCACGGCGACCACGACCACCACCACGCGACCACCCCGACGCTGACCGACCTGCGCTACCCGGCGAAGCACCCCGGCCACGTCGTCGTGCACGACGGCCGCACGGTCCTCTACGGCGACGGCGACGGCCGGGTGCGGTCGATCGACCCGGAGGACCTGCGCGACGGGCCGACCGCCCTGCCGAAGGGGCGCACGTGGACCGAGCGCAGCCCCCACCACGGCGTCGCGGTCGAGCGCGAGGACGGCTCGGTGATCACGACCGTCGGCGACGAGGAGTCGCGATCCGGCGTGACGATCCGCGACGCGAAGGGGCGCACCGTCGCCTCGTCGGACGAGTGCCCGGGCGTCCACGGCGAGGCCGCGGCGCAGGACGGGGTCGTCGTCCTCGGCTGCGAGGACGGCCTGCTCGTCGTCGACGGCGACACGATCACGAAGGTCGACTCGCCCGACGACTACGGCCGGATCGGCAACCAGGCCGGGCACGACGAGTCCCCCTTCGTCCTCGGCGACTACAAGTCCGACCCCGACGCCGAGCTCGAGCGGCCGACGAGGGTCAGCATCACCGACACCCGGGACGCGTCGCTGCGGCTCGTCGACCTGCCGGCGAGCTACTCCTTCCGCTCGCTGGGTCGTGGGCCGCAGGGCGAGGCGCTCGTCCTCGGCACCGACGGCAAGCTGCACGTCATCGACCCCGAGTCGGGCGAGATCACCCGCTCGACGCAGGTGGTCGACGCGTGGGAGGAGCCGACGGAGTGGCAGCAGGCCCGCCCGACCCTGCACGTGCAGGACGAGACGGCCTACGTCACCGACCCGAGCACGAAGACCCTGCACATGGTCGACATCGCCAGCGGCGAGGTGATCCGCTCCGGCGTCCTGCCGGTCGTGCCCGACGAGGTCGACGGCACCCGGGGCTGAGCGAGCCCGGTCGGGCTCGTGGGAGGATGTGGCCATGAGTCACGCCAAGCTCTCCGCGCGCCCGACCGGTCCCCACGCGGCCGAGGACCTCGGTCACGGCTACAACATCGCCACCTGGGCCGCCGTCGCGGTCTGCCTCGTGGGCTTCACCATCGGCACCATCGGTGTCGTGCTCCTCGAGTGGTGGCTGCTCGTCGTCGGCCTCGTCATCGCCGTGCTATCGCTGGCCGTCGGCCGCGTGCTCTCGCTCATGGGCTTCGGCTCGTACTCCCGCGGGGAGGGCGACTCGCCCGAGGGCAAGGACGCGCTCGGCGTCAAGTAGCCGACCCGCACCTGCTCGACGAGACCCCCGGCCCGCCACGCGCGCCGGGGGTTCGTCGTGCCCGCGGTGCGACAGGTCAGGACTGCGGCACGCCGTCCTCGACGTCGGCGAGCCACCGCCGGGCCTCGCTGTCGCTCGGCATCCGCCAGTCACCGCGCGGCGAGAGCGTGCCGCCGGGCACGACCTTCGGGCCGTTGGGCAGCGCCGAGCGCTTGAACTGGTTGTCGAAGAAGCGCTGGACGAAGACGAGCAGCCACCGTCGGATCGTCGCGAGCTCGTAGGCGACCCGCTCCGCCTCGGGCACCGAGCTCGGCCACTCGCCGCGCTCGGCGTCGGCCCACGCGTGCTCGGCGAGGAAGGCGATCTTGCTCGGCCGGTAGCCGCGGCGCAGCACGTGGTAGAGCGTGAAGTCCTGCAGCGAGTACGGCCCGATCTTGTCCTGGGTCGACTGCGGGCGCTCGCCGTCCTTGCTCGGCACGAGCTCGGGGGAGATCTCGGTGTCGAGCACGGACAGCAGCGTCTCCGAGGCGGACTCCTCGAGCTGGCCGGAGCCGGCGACCCAGCGCACGAGGTGCTGCATGAGGGTCTTGGGCACCCCGGCGTTGACGCCGTAGTGCGACATCTGGTCGCCGACGCCGTAGGTGCACCACCCGAGGGCGAGCTCGGAGAGGTCGCCCGTGCCGAGGACGAGCCCACCGCGCTGGTTGGCGATGCGGAAGAGGTAGTCGGTGCGCAGCCCCGCCTGGACGTTCTCGAAGGTGACGTCGAAGACCTCGTCGTCCATCTCCTCGACGGGCGTGCCGGCCTGCGCGGCCTCGCCGAAGGGGTGGCCCATCCCCTCGAGCATCTGCGTCGCCGCCGGGCGGATGTCGAGCTCCTCCCACGTGATGCCGAGGGTCTCCATGAGCGCGATGGCGTTGGTCTTCGTGCGGTCCGAGGTCGCGAAGCCGGGCATCGTGATGCCGATGACGTCGGTGCGCGGCCGCTCGAGGCGGTCCATCGCCTTGACCGCGACGATGAGCGCGTGGGTGGAGTCGAGCCCGCCGCTGACGCCGATGACGATCTTCGGCGCCCAGGTCTGGCTCGTCATCGAGCGCAGCCGCTGCTCGAGCCCGCTCACCTGGATGTTGTAGGCCTCGTAGCAGTCGAGGGCGAGGCGCTCCTCGTCGTCGGGGACGAAGGGGTAGCGGTCGATCGGGCGCAGCAGGCCGAGGTCACCGGCCGGCGGGTCGAGGGTGACGTGCAGCTCGCGGTACTGGCGCGGCGAGATGCCGAGCGCGACGGCGTTGTCGTCGAAGGAGCCCTGGCGCATCCGCTCCTGGCGCAGCCGGTCGACGTCGACGTCGACCGTGGTGCGCCTGGGTCCGGCGGGGAAGCGCTCGGACTGGCCGAGCAGCTCGCCCATCTCGTAGACCATCGTCTGCCCGTCCCACGACAGGTCGGTGCTCGACTCCCCTTCGCTCGCGGCCGCGTAGAGGTAGGCGGCGGTGCAGCGCATCGAGGCCGACCGGGCGAGGAGGTGACGGTCCTCTGCGCGGGCCACGGTGATCGGCGAGGCGGAGAGGTTGAGCAGCACCGTCGCCCCGGCGAGCGAGGCCTCGTGGCTCGGCGCGATCGGCACCCAGAGGTCCTCGCACACCTCGACGTGGACGACGAGGCCGGGCACGTCGTCGACGTGGACCATGAGGTCGGTGCCGAAGGGGGCGTCGCGCAGCGCGTCGGCCCCGGGCCACGTCGGGCGGAAGGTCTCGCCGACGACGCCCGCGCCCTGTGCGAACCACCGCTTCTCGTAGAACTCGCGGTAGTTGGGCAGGTAGGACTTCGGGGCGATGCCGAGGACCTCGCCGTCGTGGAGGACGACGGCGCAGTTGTAGACCCGGTTGCCGTGGCGAAGGGGGGCGCCGACCGCGAAGACCGGACGCAGGCCCGCGGTGGCCCGGGCGAGCTGGTCGATCGCGGCCTCGGTGTCGCGCAGGAGGACGTCCTGGAGGAAGAGGTCGTCGAGCGAGTACCCGGTGAGCCCGAGCTCGGGGAAGACCGCGACGGCGACGCCCTCGTCGTGCAGCTCGCGCACGATCGCGCCGACCGCGTCGGCGTTGGCGAAGGGGTCGGCCTGCGTCACCGGCATCGTGCACGCCGCCACCCGCGCGAACCCGTGCGTGTAGATGTTGCGGAAGTCGCGAGTCATGGCCTCACCCTATGGCTCGCGCCCTTGGTGGTTGAGGTGCGAGGAGCTCTGCGACGAGCCTCGAAACCACTCCTTCAGTGGTTGAGGTGCGAGGAGCTCTGCGAGCGAGACCTGGTGGTTGAGGTGCGAGCGCCAGCGAGCGGAAGGCTGGACGCGAGGAGCCTCGGTGACGGCGGGCGGCCGTAGCGTGGCGGGGTGAGCACCTCGATCCTCTGGCTGCGCCGCGACCTCCGTCTGCACGACCACCCTGCGCTCGCCGCGGCGCACGCCGACGGGGGAGAGGTCATGCCGGTCTTCGTGCTCGACCCCAACCTCCTGGCGAAGGCCGGCAAGGTCCGCACCGCCGCCCTCGTCGAGGTCCTCCGCGCGACCGACGAGTCCTACGACGGTCACCTCGTCCTCCAGGAGGGTGACCCGGCGGAGGTCCTGCGCCGCCTGGCGACGAAGGTCGGGGCGACGCGCGTGCACATCTCGCGGGAGACCGAGCCGTGGGGCGCCGAGCGTGACGAGCGCGTCCGCGAGGCCCTGGCGCAGGACGACGTCGAGCTCGTCGAGACCGGCACCCCCTACGTCCTGGGTCCCGGCACCGTCCTCAACGGCAGCGGCAATCCCTACAAGGTCTTCACCCCCTTCGCCAAGGCCTGGCGCGACCACGACCACCCCAAGCCCTGCCCCGTCCCCGACGACCTCCGGCTCACCCGGGGCGGCGTCGACTCGGTCGACCCGCCGCACGTCGAGGCGCCCGTCGAGCTGCCCCCGCTCGGCGAGGAGGCCGCGATGCAGCGGTGGGCCGACTTCCTCGACGAGGACGTCGCCGGCTACGACGACGGCCGCGACCAGCCGGCGCTCGACTCGACGTCACGCATGTCGGTGCACCTCAAGTGGGGCGTGGTCCACCCCCGCACCCTGCTCGCCGACCTCGCCCCCCGGCGGGGCAAGGGCGTGCACACGTACGTCACCGAGCTCGCGTGGCGCGAGTTCTACGGCGACGTCCTGCACCACAACCCGCACTCGGCGACCCGCGACCTCACCGACTCCCTCGCCGGGCTGCGCTACGACGACCTCGACGACGAGACCTTCTCGGCCTGGGCGGAGGGGCGCACGGGCTACCCCTTCGTCGACGCCGGGATGCGCCAGCTCCTCGAGCAGGGGTGGATGCACAACCGGCTGCGGATGGTCACGGCGAGCTTCCTCACCAAGGACCTCCACTGCTGGTGGCCGCGCGGTGCCGCGTGGTTCATGGACCACCTCGTCGACGGCGACGTCGCGAGCAACCAGCACGGCTGGCAGTGGGTGGCCGGCACCGGCACCGACGCCTCGCCGTACTTCCGGGTCTTCAACCCGGTGACCCAGGGCGAGCGCTTCGACCCGAAGGGGGACTACGTGCGGCGGTGGGTGCCCGAGCTCGCGCACATCCCGGGCAAGGCCGTCCACCAGCCGTGGTCTCACGACGAGGGCTACGACCACGACTACCCGAAGCGGCTCGTCGACCACGCCGAGGAGCGCAAGGAGGCCCTCGACCGTCTCGAGCAGACGCGCTGACCCGTGCCGTCAGCCGCGGGGCGCGGGCTTCGTCGCGATCTCCCGCAGCAGCTCGACCGCCCGTGCCGCCGCCGGGTTGGAGCGTGCGACGGGCGCGGTGAGCGCGACGATGTCGCGCGTCGGGACCGGTCGGGTCAGGCGCACCCGCCGGACACCCGTGGGCAGACGCGTGCGGCTCGCGAGGTCCGGGATCACGGCGATCCCGACGCCCGCGGCGACGAAGGCTGCCGCCGTGTAGTGGTCCTGCGCCTCGACCGTGTACCGCGGGCGGAAGCCGGCCGCCGCGCACGCCCGGGCGATGAGCGACTCGGTGACACCGGCGGAGATGTCGCTGCTGATCCACGACTCCTCGGCGAGCTCGATCATCGGCACGCTGCGGCGACGCGCGAGACGGTGGTCCTGGGGGAGCAGGGCGACGAAGGGGTCGGACGTCAGCGGGGTGATCGAGTAGCCGGGCCGCAGCGTCTCGCGCGGGTCGTCGGGCACGACGTCGATGTCGACCGGCGGGGACTCCCCGGTGGGATAGCCCTCGGTGAGGATCATCTCGAGGACGAGGTCGGGCATCTCCGACTGCAGCCGACGGGCGATCCGCGGCAGCCACAGCGACCCGACCGAGGCGAAGTAGCCGATGGACAGCGACCCGGTGTTGCCCTCGCGCAGGTCGGTGATGACCGACTCGAGCCGCTTGACCTCCGACATGAGCGGCTCGCTCTCGGCGGCGAGGGTGCGGCCGGCTGCCGTCGGCTCGACCCCGCGGCCCACGCGCTCGAGCAGCGTGAGCCCGGTCTGCTTCTGCAGGGCGGTCATGTGCTGGCTCACGGCGCTGCCCGTCATGCCGAGCAGGTCGGCCGCGGCGCTGATCGACCCGTTGGCGACGACGGAGCGGAAGATGCGCAGCCGGTGGACGTCGATCACGTCGTTCAACCTATCAGTGCTGCTTAACGATCGAGTAGCGGAAGCAACTTGTGGTTAGTAGATGACGGCGCAACCATAGATCCATGACCAACTGGCTGAGCACCGTCCTGACCCGCCGTCCCTCCTCCTCGCGCCACGTCGGCGCCGGCTTCGACGCCGACATGATGCGCATGGCCCACGAGCTCTCGCTCATGGCCCAGCAGAGCCCGAAGTCCGGCTCGCACTCCCGCACCTCCTCGGACCGGATCGCGACCTCCCGCGAGGGCGTCACCGAGTCCTACAAGGTCTACCCGAGCGCCGTGCGCCGGATGCCGGACCGCTACCACCCCACCCTCTCCACGCGCTGACCTCGACCGCCAGCCCGGTCGCACGCCGAAGGGCCCGCCCCCAGCAGGGGGCGGGCCCTTCGGCGTGCGCCTCGCGGCGCCCAGGTCACGCGGTGCTCGATCCGACGCCGTTCATCGCCGCGGCACGGCCGGCCTCGAGCCGGGCGACGGGGACGCGGAAGGGCGAGCAGCTGACGTAGTCGAGGCCCACCTCGTGGAAGAAGTGGATCGACTCCGGGTCACCGCCGTGCTCGCCGCAGACACCGGTCTTCAGGCTCGGCTTCGTCTTGCGACCGCCCGCGACGCCCTGCCGGACGAGCTCGCCGACGCCGATGCCGTCGAGGGTCTCGAAGGGGGAGACCGCGAGCACGCCGTTCTCCATGTACGTCGTGAAGAACTCCGTCTCCACGTCGTCGCGCGAGAAGCCCCACGTCGTCTGGGTGAGGTCGTTGGTGCCGAAGGAGAAGAAGTCCGCCTCGTGGGCGATCCGCTCCGCCGTGAGCGCCGCGCGCGGCAGCTCGATCATGCAGCCGATCGGCAGGTCGAGGGTCATGCCCGCGGCCTCGCCGACCTCCTGGAGGATCTCCTGGCCCTGCTCGCGCACGAGGTGCAGCTCACGGCGCGAGCCGATGAGCGGCACCATGATCTCGGGCTGCGGGTCCTTGCCCTGGCCGCGCAGCTCGACGACCGCCTCGGCGATCGCGCGGATCTGCAGGGCGAAGAGGCCGGGGTACTTCAGGCCCAGGCGCACGCCACGCAGACCGAGCATCGGGTTCTGCTCGTGGGTCGCGCGGACCGCCTCGAGCAGGACCTTGTCGCGCTCGAGCTCGGGGCCCTCCTCGCCACGGGCCTTCGCGAGCTCGACCTTGACGGTGAGCTCGGTGAGGTCGGGGAGGAACTCGTGCAGCGGCGGGTCGATGAGCCGGATCGTCGCGGGCAGGCCGTCCATGACGGTGAGCAGCTCGACGAAGTCGGCCCGCTGGAGCGGAAGCAGCTCGGCCATGACGCTCGCCCGGGCCTCGTCGTCCTCGGCGAGGATGACGCGCTCGATGTACTCACGGCGCTCGCCGAGGAACTGGTGCTCCGTGCGGCACAGGCCGATGCCCTCGGCGCCGCGGTCGCGGGCGCGCTGGGCGTCCTCGCCGGTGTCGGCGTTGGTCCGCACGCGCAGCCGGCGACGGGCGTCGGCGTGCCGGAGCAGACGGTCGACGGCCGCGACGAGCTCGCGGGTGTCGTCGTCCTCGGCCTTGGCCTGGGCGGCCTCGAGGCCGTCGGCGATGTAGGTCATGACCGGTGAGTCGATGACGTCGACCGCACCGAGGTAGATCTGACCGGTCTTGCCGTCGATGGAGATGACGTCGCCCTCGGAGACGACGGTCTCGCCGACCGTGATCGTCTTCTTCGAGACGTCGATCTGCAGGTCCTCTGCGCCGACGACGGCGCACATGCCCATGCCGCGGGCGACGACCGCGGCGTGCGAGGTCTTGCCGCCACGGGCGGTGAGCACGCCCTGCGCGGCGATCATGCCGGGCAGGTCCTCGGGCGAGGTCTCGCGCCGCACGAGGACGACGTCCACCCCTTCGGCCGCCTTGGCCGTGGCCGAGGCGTTGTCGAACGCTACGGCACCGACCGCGGCGCCGGGGGAGGCCCCCATGCCGGTCGCGAGGAGCTGGCGCACCGCGTCCTTGTCGAACTGCGGGAAGAGCAGGTTGGTCAGCTGCTCACCGGTGACGCGCTCGAGCGCCTCGTCCATGGTGATGAGCTGCTCGTCGACGAGCTGGGTGGCGACGCGGAAGGCGGCGGCCGCCGTGCGCTTGCCGACACGGGTCTGCAGCATCCACAGCTTGCCGCGCTCGATGGTGAACTCGATGTCGCACAGGTCGCGGTAGTGCGTCTCGAGGCGGCGCATCGCCGAGCGCAGCTCGCGGTAGGCGTCGCGGTCGCGCTCCTTGAGGTCCGACAGGGCCAGGGTGTTGCGGATGCCGGCGACGACGTCCTCGCCCTGGGCGTTCGGCAGGTAGTCGCCGTACACGCCGGAGTGGCCGGAGGAGGGGTCGCGGGTGAAGCACACGCCCGTGCCGGAGGTCTCGCCGAGGTTGCCGAAGACCATGGCCTGGACGTTGACCGCGGTGCCGAGGTCGTCCGGGATGCGCTCACGACGGCGGTAGAGCATCGCGCGCTCGGTGTTCCAGCTGCGGAAGACGGCCTCGATGGCCATGTCGAGCTGCTTGCGCGGGGTCTGCGGGAAGGGCTTGCCCGTCGCGTCCTCGACGATCGCCTTGTACTCCTTGACGAGGGTGCGCAGCTGCTCGACGTCGAGCTCGACGTCGGAGGTCACCCCGGCCTCGGACTTGCGGGCGTCGAGCGCCTCGGAGAAGAGCTCGGAGTCGATGTCGAGCACCGTCTTGCCGAACATCTGGATGAGGCGGCGGTAGGAGTCCCAGGCGAAGCGCTCGTCACCGGCGAAGTCTGCGAGCGCGTGCACGGTGTCGTCGTTGAGACCGACGTTGAGGACGGTCTCCATCATCCCCGGCATGGAGAACTTCGCGCCCGAGCGCACGGAGAGCAGGAGCGGCTCCTCGCTGTCGCCGAGGGTGCGGTCGATGTGGTCCTCGACCTCGCGCAGCCGTCGGGTCACCTCGACCCGGACCTCCGGCGGGACCTTGCCCTCGCTGAGGTAGGCGCGGCACGCATCCGTGGAGATGGTGAAGCCGGGCGGGACGGGCAGACCGAGCTTGACCATCTCGGCGAGGTTGGCACCCTTGCCGCCGAGGAGGTCCTTCTGGTCCTTGTCGCCGTCGCTGAACATGTACACGTACTGCGTCATCGCTGCTCCTCGCCGTCCGGGCGCGTCGACGCGCCCGAGGATCCCTGGGGTTGGCTCATGGTGGCAGACACGAGCGGCAGTGCCGCCTCGGGGTTCCGACTGGCGGGACGGACAGGTGTGCGAAGGGGGACAGCCGGTTCCCCGGCAGCGCGAGGGTCAGGTGCCGCGCACCCGGTCCACCGCGCCACGCACGGCGTCGGCGGAGCGGGCGAGGAGAGAGGCGTCGGTGTCGCCCCCGGACGACCAGGACGGGTCCTGCGGCAGCGGTCCCATCGGGTCGGCCTGCTCCGGGTCGTCGGCGGACTCGACGCGCGGGTCGGCGAGGGAGCGACGGATCGCGTCGTCCAGCGGCACGAGCTCGTACCCCGCGGGGAGGAGGTCCCGGCGGACGTCGTCCTCGGCGGCGACCATGTCGTGGTG
Source organism: Janibacter melonis (assembly GCF_003721155.3). Lineage (NCBI taxonomy): Bacteria > Bacillati > Actinomycetota > Actinomycetes > Micrococcales > Intrasporangiaceae > Janibacter > Janibacter melonis. Next base: position 2,835,621 of record NZ_CP044548.2, read on the forward strand.
CAGGCTCTGGACGAGCGCCTTGACCGTCGGGGAGGGCACGTCGGTCAGGGCCGCGACGAGCGAGCCGACGAGATCGGTGGGCAGCAGCGGGACCTCGACCTGGGGTCGGGAGAGCCCGGCGATCGCAGCGTAGCGGTCGAGCAGACCGGCGTAGGACAGCGCCTCAGGGCCGCCGACGTCGTAGTGCCGGCTGGGTCCGGGGGCGTCCAGCGCGCCGACGAGCGCCTCGATGACGTCGACGACGGCGACGGGCTGGACCTGCGTGTCCATCCAGCTCGGCACGGTCTGCACCGGCACCCTCTCGCTCACCTGGCGGATGATCTCGAAGGACGTCGAGGCGCTGCCGACGAGCACGGCGGCCCGCAGGGTGATGACGACCGCCGAGCTGCGCCCGAGGATCTCCTCCACCTCGAGGCGAGAGGACACGTGGGCGCTGAGGTCGTCGTGGTCGACCTCGGGCACGATCCCGGACAGGTAGACGACCCGCTGGACGCCGTGGGCGTCGACCGCCGTCGCGACGTGCTGCGCGGCCGCACGGTCCGTGTCCTCGAAGTCGCCGCCGTCCATGCCGTGCACGAGGTAGTAGACGGCCTCGACCCCGCGGACCGCCGCGTCGACGGAGCGCTCGTCGGCGATGTCCATCTCGACGACCTCGACGCGGTCGCCCCACCACGGCGCGGGCCTGTCGAGGTCTCGGGTCGTCGTGCGCACCTCGTGCCCCTCTGCGAGGAGCCGGGGGACGAGTCGCCCTCCGACGTAGCCGGTGGCGCCGGTGACCAGGACCTTCACAGATGTGCTCCTCGCAGGGCCCGGTGGGGCCACGTCGTCGAGAGGTCGACGCTACCCGCGTCAGCCCTCCGCGAGGCCGGCGAGCGCGTGGCCGGTGAGACGCTGCGTCGTCCACTCGTCCTGCGGGAGTGCACCGGCCGCGCGGTAGAAGGCGATCGACGGCTCGTTCCAGTCCAGGACGGTCCACTCCAGGCGGGGGTAGCCGCGCTCGCGGCAGACCTGGGCGAGCGTGCGCAGCAGCGCCAGGCCGAGGCCCGACCCGCGCTGGTCGGGCTCGACGTAGAGGTCCTCGAGCCAGATGCCGTTGCGGCCGGTCCACGTCGAGAAGGTGAGGAACCACAGGGCCATGCCGACCACCCTTCGCTCCTGCGGCCCGTCGACCTCGGCGACGTGGCAGAAGGCGGTGGGTGCCCCGTCGGCGGGGAAGAGAGCCGCGGAGAGGGACTCGACGGTTGCCTCGACGGCGTCCGGCTCGCGCTCGTAGACGGCGAGCTCGGTGATGAGCCGCAGGATGTCGGGGACGTCGGCGACGGTCGCCTCTCGGACGGGGGCGCTGGTCGAGGTGCTCATGGGCTCAGCCTGCCGTGCGGGGCGCGACCTGCGCGCGGGTGTCCCGGCGGTGGGCGAGCAGGGACAGGCCGAGGACGAGCAGGCCCGCGGTGGCGAGCAGGGCGCCGACGGCGCTCGGGGCGCGCCAGCCGTAGCCCGCTGCGACGACGAGACCGCCGAGCCAGGCGCCGAGCGCGTTGGCGGTGTTGAGGGCGGCGTGGTTGCCCGCGGCGCCGAGGGTGCGCGCCGACCCGGCGACGGCCATGAGCCGCAGCTGCAGCGAGAGGACGAAGACCGAGGCGCTCGCGGAGGCGAGGAAGACGGCGCACGCGACGAGCACGACGGAGCCGGCCGACAGCGCCACGAGGAGCAGGGCGACGGCGAGGGAGAGGGCCGACCCGGCGACGGTGCGCAGCACCGAGCGGTCCGCGAGCCGTCCGCCGGCGATCGTGCCGATGACCCCGGCGACACCGAAGACGAGGAGGTAGAGCGGCACGGTCGACGCGCTCACCCCGGTCTCCTCGCGCAGCATCGGCGAGATGTAGCTGTACATCGAGAACATGCCGCCGAAGCCGATGGCGCCGACGAGGAGCGTGAGCCACACCTGCAGCGAGCGGAAGGCGCGCAGCTCGGTCCGCACGCTCGCCCCCTCCTCGGGGGCGAAGTAGGGCAGCGTGAGCAGGACGAGGACGGCCGTGACGAGCCCGACGGCGGTGACGCCCCAGTACGCGCTGCGCCACCCGAGCTCTTGCCCCATCCACGTCGAGACGGGCACGCCGACGACGGTGGCGAAGGGGATGCCGAGCATGATCTGGCTCACCGCGCGTCCGCCGCGGCCGGGGGCGGCGAGGTCGACGGCGACGATCGAGGCGACGGCGAAGAAGGCGCCGTGCGGCAGCCCGGCGAGCATCCGGGCGCCGAAGAGCACGGGATAGCTCGTCGCGAGCGCGCTCAGGGTGTTGCCGACGACGAAGGCGGCCATGAGCGCGACGAGCATCGCGCGCCGCGGGACGCGCGTGCCGAGGACGGCGATGGTGGGAGCGCCGACGACGACCCCGATCGCGTAGGCGGAGATCGTGTGGCCGGCCTCGGGGATGCTCACCCCGATCCCCTCGGCGATCTCGGGCAGCAGCCCCATGGTGACGAACTCGGTCGTCCCGATGGCGAAGCCGCCGAGGACGAGGGCGGTCATCGCGGCGCGGTGGGCGGTCGGTCCGAGGGCGGGGGGCGAAGGGGGAGCCGGGGGTGCAGCGGTCGTCACCGCAAGATTCTCCCCCTTCGCGAGGTGCGCGGCGAAACCGTCTCGGGCGGGCAGCCGGCGCCACCTGCTCGTGACGGGTGGGTATTTCTCCCCATCGACGGTGCCACCTGCACCTCCATAGCGTGGGTGCAGCGCCCCACGGGGGAGGCGCCGCGCCCGAGGCGGGACCAGCAGGGGAGGTCCCGCCTCGTGGTGTGCCCCCCTTCGCCGGTCGAGGGAGGAGGGTGAGCCCCCGCACGCAGGCCCGTGCCGACGCTGGGCAGACGCGCGAATACCGCTGGTCCGTGGGGTCATCCGCGGGTTGGGCTGTGCCACGATTACCCGCATGTCACACAACGCAGGGGGCCCCTCTGGCCCGAACGTCCCTCCGCCCCCCGGTCAGGGTCCCGGCGGTTCTTACGGCGGCCCGCAGGGCCCCGGCGGTCCTGGTGGTCCGGGTCAGCCCTACGGCGCCCCGCAGGGCGGCGCCCCCCAGAAGAAGAGCAAGACCGGCCTCATCGCCGGGATCGCGGGCGGCATCGCCCTGATCCTCGTGCTGTGCTGCGTCGGCGGCTTCTTCCTCTCCCGCGGTGACGACGACGAGTCGAGCTCGACGAGCACGAGCGCCGCCTCGACGAGCGAGAGCACCTCCGAGACCTCCTCGGAGAGCCCCAGCGAGTCCGAGACCTCTTCGGAGACCCCGAGCGAGTCCGAGACCTCGAGCGACACCTCGAGCGAGTCCAGCAGCGACAGCGGCTCCGGCGGCGACATCAGCCTGCCCTCCGAGTTCGACGGCTGGAAGAAGGTCGACACCAGCGTCAGCGCGCCGGCCGGCGGCCAGGTCGGTGCCTACACGAAGGGGTCCGAGGCCCTCTCGATCGTCACCATGGGCGAGAGCCCGGGCGTCATGGACAGCTTCGAGGGCCTGTGGTCGAACGAGGAGAAGGTCGGGGACACGTCCTGCGGCAAGTACTCGAACCAGACCCAGTGCGCGAAGGTGCAGGACGGCAACATCATCCTCATCACGCACAGCGGTGACGCGAAGACCACGGCCGGCTACCTGGACGACTTCATCGCCGCCCTCTGACCGACCGCCCGTCTCGACGGCCCTCGCCCCTCCCGGGCGGGGGCCGTCGTCGTGCCCGCCGACCCGCGGCACCCACGTCATAGGCTCCCGGCATGGCGACCTCTCACATCCGCACCACCCGTGACGGCGGCGTGGCCACCGTCGAGCTGCACCGGCCCGACAAGCTCAACGCGCTGACGCTCGACATGCTCGACGGCCTCGTCAGCACCGCCCACGAGCTCGGGCGCGACCGCTCGCTGCGGGCCGTGATCATCGCCGGCTCGGGCGAGTCCTTCTGCGCCGGGCTCGACTTCGCGACCGTCATGTCCGACCGGGCGGGTCTCTGGCGCGCCTTCGCCCCGCGGCCCTGGCGGGGGACGAACACCTTCCAGGAGGCGTGCTGGGCCTACCGCCGTCTGCCCGTGCCCGTCGTCGCCGCCGTGCACGGCAACTGCCTCGGCGGCGGGCTGCAGATCGCGCTCGGGGCCGACTTCCGGGTGACCACGCCGGACGCCCGGTGGTCGGTCCTCGAGGGCCGCTGGGGGCTCATCCCCGACATGAGCGGCATCCAGGCGCTCTCGGAGCAGGTCGGCAAGGACGTCGCGAAGCGCCTGACGATGACCGCCGAGGTGCTCGACGGCGAGCGGGCGGTCGAGCTCGGCCTGGCCAGCGAGGTGGCCCTCGACCCGCGCGAGCGCGCCGGAGCGCTCGTCGACGAGCTGCTCACCCGCAGCCCCGACGCGCTGGCCTCGGCGAAGCGTCTCTTCGAGGGCACGTGGCACCGCGGGCCGCGGCACACCTTCGCCCGCGAGCGCGTCGAGCAGCTCGGCCTCCTCGTCGCCGCCAACACCAAGCGGGCGCGCTCGGCCGCCTTCGCCCGCACGACCCCGGAGTACGCCGACCGGGGACGCCGGCTGCTGCCCTGACCCGCCCGGATGGTGCACGCGCCCCGCACCGGAGGAGGGTGCGCTGGGAGACTGGGTCGGTGACCTCACCTCACCTCCCCATGCCCGACCTCGCCCCCGGCCTGCACGTGGTGCCCCCGACCCACGACGACGTGGCGGCGCTCGCGGCCCTCGCGACCGCGCAGAGACGGGCGGTGACCGGCGGCGGGTCGGTCGGCGTCGACGAGGTCGCGATGGAGGTCACGGGCATCGGGTCGTGGACGCGTCGCCAGCTCCTCGTGCGCGACGGCGAAGGGGAGGACGCCCCCGTCGTCGCGTGGGCGAGGGTGCACGACCGTGCCGCCGGCCGGACGAACGTCGAGCTGACGGTCGCGCCCGACCGGGCGGACGGCGACGAGATCGCGGCGGCCCTGCTGCGTTGGGCCGAGGAGGTCGGCGTGACCTTCGCCGCCTTCCGCGGGCTCGGGGGCACGCTGCTCGACGTCAGCGTGCGCGCCGACGACGAGACCTACCGCCGCCGCCTCGAGGCTGCCGGGTACGAGGCGGTGCGCACCTGGCTGCAGATGAGCCGACCGGTGACCGAGGACGACGCCGGGCTCCCCGGCCCGCGCGAGGGGGTCGTCGTGCGCCGGGTCGCCACGCACGAGGACGGCATGCCGGTCGCCGAGGACGTCCAGACCGTGCACCGGATGCTCGAGGAGTCCTTCGCCGACCACTTCAACTCCTACCGGGAGTCCTTCGCGGAGTTCGTCCAGCGGCAGCGCGAGGCGACGGGTCACCGCTGGGACCACTGGTGGATCGCCGAGATCGACGTCGACGGGCAGTGGGTGCCCGGGGGCGCGGTCGTCTCCTCGGTGTCCGGCCGCGACGCCGACGGCCGGGTCGGCAGCTATGTCGACTACATCGGCGTGCACCGGCTGGCACGCGGGCGCGGGGTCGCGAAGGCCCTGCTGCACACCGTGATCCGCGACGCGCTGGAGCGGGGCCGCAACCGGGTCGCGCTCGAGGTCGACGCCGACAGCCCGACCGGTGCCGACGGGCTCTACGAGTCGATGGGGTGGGCCACCGCGTACCGCACGACGTCCTTCCACCGCCACGTGGAGGTGCCCGGGGCGGACGCCCCGGTGCCAGTGGCCAAGCCGATCGACGACGAGGGCTGAGCCCGCCGCACCGATCGGCTCGGCTCAGTCCTGCACCTCGAGCTCGAAGTCGAAGCCGCGCAGGCGCCCGGCGAGGGGCTCGGCCATCGCGGCCGCGGGGGTGAGCACGCCCCCGGGGCTGTCGAGCTCGTCGAGCGCCAGGCACAGCGCCGCCTGACCGAGCATGATCGCGGTGCCGTTGTAGCCGGGGTCGTAGGGGGCACCCACCCGGGTGCGCACCTGCTGCCCGCTCGTCGTGCCCGCGACGACCTCCATCGCGAACATGCCCCGCTCGCGGGTCTCCTCGCTCGGGCCCTCGCCGGGCTCGGGGAGCACGCGGTCGAGGACGGCGCGGGTGGGGCCGAAGGCCATGCCCCCGGCCACCCCGAGCAGCCCGGCGGTCATCGCGACGGCCTTGAGCGGCGCGGTGCGCGAGCGTCCGAAGTCGCTCACCTCCTGGTAGCGGAAGTCGCGCCCGTAGGCGTAGCCGAGCAGCGCGTTGGTCCGGCGCACGACCCGGGTGTTGTACGACGCCATGACGAAGGGGCCCGTCCACCGGCCCTCGTCGGTGCGGCGCACCGGGATCGCCCGGGTGACGCGGGAGAGGGGAGAGGACCCGCCCCGAGACCTCGGGGCCGGCTCGGCTGCCCGGTCGGGGGACAGCCCGTAGGGGTCGGCGACGGTGCGTCGGGCGGTCTCGTCCTCGCGGGCGGCGATGGCCTGCTGGCGCATCGAGTCGATCGTGCCGCCGCTCAGCCCGCCGCGCATGCGCCGCACCGACAGGGTGGTCGTCGTCAGCTCGCCGAGCCCGCGCTCGCGGGCGGCCTCGGCGGTGAGCCAGACCCCGAGGTCCGAGGGCACGGAGTCGAAGCCGCAGGACGGCACGATGCGGGCTCCTGTGCGCCCGGCGAGCTCGTGGAAGGCGTCGGCCACGTCGTGCACGAAGAGCACCTCGCCGGTGAGGTCGGCGTAGTGGGTGCCGGCCTCGGCGCACGCTCGGACGACCTCGCGGCCGTGGCGCGCGTACGGGCCCACCGTCGTGGCGAGCACCCGGGTCCGGGCGGCCAGTGCGTCGCACGCGGGTCCGTCGGAGGCGTCGAGGACGACCCGCTCCCACTCGGCGGCGACCCCGCCGAGACGCTCGGCGACCGCGTCGAGCCGGGCGCGCGAGCGACCCGCGAGGGCGACCCGGAGGCCGGCGGGCGCGTGGTCGCGCAGGTGGGCGGCGGTCAGCTCGCCGACGAAGCCGGTCGCGCCGAAGAGGACGACGTCGAGGTCACGGGTGGTCGAGGCCATGACGCGACCCTACGCGGGCGAATTTCGGGGGAGCGCAAGACGCCTCCCCGAGCTGCTGAGCAGGTAGAACGGCAGGGCAGGGATCCCCTGACCGGCCCGAGGAAGTCCCCGCGGGCCCCCGCTTCAAGGAGGACGAGCATGACTCAGCCGAACGACGAGACGGTGCCCTCGGACGCAGCCCTCGGCGGTGTCCCGACGACCAGCGGTGACGGCGGCGCGGACGGCGGTGCCGATGGTGGCGCCGACGGCGGCGCGACCCACGGCCCGGCCGACGGCGGTGCCCATGGCCCCGCGGACGGCGGCGCCGGTGCGGGTGGCGACGGCGGTGCTGACGGTGGAGCCGATGGCGGTGCCGATGGTGGCGCGGACGGCGGTGCCGATGGCGGTGCTGACGGTGGAGCCGATGGCGGTGCCGACGGCGGCGCGACCCACGGCCCGGCCGACGGCGGTGCCCACGGCCCCGCGGACGGCGGCGCCGGTGCAGGTGGCGACGGTGGCGCTGACGGTGGTGCCGATGGTGGCGCGGACGGCGGTGCCGACGGCGGCGCCGACCCCGTCGCACGTGGTCTCTGACATCTGTCGGTGAGCACCACGACCTCGGGCCGGGCCGGTCAGGTGACCGGCCTGGCCCGACTCATCCGTACCGGGCGTGACGACTTCGCCCGGGATCACTGGGGCCGCGGGCCCCTGCTGTCCACCGCCGACGAGCTCGGCGGAGGAGGCTTCGACAGCCTCCTCGGCGAGGACGCGGTCGACGAGCTGCTGACGACGCGGGGTCTGCGGACCCCCTTCGTCCGGGTGGCGAAGGCGGGTCGCACCCTCCCCGAGCGCTCCTTCACCGGACCGGCCGGTGTCGGCGCGAGCATCACCGACCAGGTCCGCGACGACGAGCTCGCGCGGCTCTTCGCCGACGGCCACACGATCGTCATGCAGGCTCTGCACCGCACGTGGGAGCCGGTGATGCGACTCGTCCAGGAGCTCTCGGACGACCTCGCGCACCCCGTGCAGGCCAACGCGTACATCACGCCGCCGCAGAGCACGGGCTTCTCCGCGCACTACGACGTGCACGACGTCTTCGTCCTGCAGATCAGCGGCGAGAAGAGGTGGCGCATCCACGCCCCCGTCCTCGTCGACCCCCTTCGCACCGAGCCGTGGGACCAGCGCGGCGACGCCGTCGCCGAGCAGGCGACGGGCGAGCCCGCGCTCGAGGCCACGATGCGGCCCGGTGACGTCCTCTACCTCCCGCGCGGGTGGCTGCACTCCGCGACCGCTCTCGGGGGCACGAGCACCCACCTCACCCTCGGCGTGCACACCTGGCAGGGCGGGCACGTCCTCGACGCCCTCGTCGACCACGCCCGTCGCGCCGTGGCCGACGACCCGCGGGTGCGCGCCTCGCTGCCCCTCGGCGTCGACCTCGGCGACCCGCACGCGCTCTCCGGCACCCTCGACCACGTGCGCGACGCCCTCGTGCGCGCCGTCCAGGAGGTGCCCGACGACGTCCTCGCGCAGAGCCTGCTCGGCCGGTCGCACGGGTCGCGCCGGGCCGCCCCCGTCGCGCCGCTGCGCACGGCGCGCGACCTCGCCGCCCTCGAGCAGGACCCGACGGGCTGGGTGCTGCGTCGGCGCGACCACCTCGGCGCCGTGCTCGACGGCGGCGTGCTGCGCAGCCGCGCCGGGACCGTGACCGTCGCCGCCGACGACTCCGCCTGCGTCACCCGTCTGCTCGACGAGGGCGTCGTCCCCGTGGGCGACCTCGGCGTCGACCTCGCCCGCCGTCTCGTCCTCGCCGGTCTGGCGACCCCGGACCGGGCGGCGTGACGAGGGCGGGAGCGCGCGGCCTAGGCTCGTGCCGATGACCCTCACCCCTGCCGACCAGCGATGGCGGTGCTCGGTCGCCGCCCGCGAGCGCGACGACGCACCGATCGGCACGGCGGTGCCCGCCCCCCGGTGGATGCTCGTCGGGCACCCGGGCCCGTGGGCCGAGAAGGCCGCACGCACCGATCCCGTGGCGGGGGTGCGCCCGGCTCTCGTCTCTCGGCTCGACGCCGTCGGGGCGCGGCTGCAGCTCATCCGCCCGCACGGCCGGTCCGAGGACTTCCAGGCCCCGTGGCCGGTCTTCCTCGTCGACTGCACGACGGGACGGATCGGGCGCTACACCTGGTCCGAGCCCGAGGATCTCGTCGAGATCGCCGCGCACTTCGCCGAGCTGCCCGAGGTCTGCACCGACCCCCTGGTCCTCGTGTGCTGCCACGGCAAGAAGGACGTGTGCTGCGCGGTCGAGGGGCGTCTCGTCGCCCGTGTCCTCGACGACATGCTGCCCGGGTCGGTGTGGGAGACCACCCACCTCGGCGGTGACCGCTTCGCCGGCAACCTCGCGATCCTCCCGGAGGGCTCGATGTACGGCCGGGTCGACGGCACGAGCGCGCCCGAGGTCGTCGTCGGTCATCTCGACGGGGTCGTCGACCTCGAGCGGTGGCGGGGCCGGTGCACGTGGAGCTCGCCCGAGCAGGTCGCGGTGCGCGACGTCCTCGCCGGCGGGGTCCGTCTGGCGGACGTCGCCTCGGCCCGGGCGAGCGCTGCGGGCCGGCACGAGTGGGACGTCGTCGTGAGCGCCGGGGGCGAGGAGCACGTCCGCCGCGTGCGGCGCGACTTCTCCGAGCCGCGGCGGCTGACATGCGGTCTCGACCTCGCGGTCATGGCGCAGTGGTCAGTCGCCGAGCGGGCGCACTGACAGCTCGCCCGTGCCGCAGGTGCGGCCCTCCGCCGGCGGCTCCATGATGCGGGCCGCGTTGAGCACCGACACCCGGTCCAGGCTCGGCCGGCCCTCGAGGACCGAGCGGTAGAGGTAGCGCGTGAGTGTCTGCCCGCGGCACTGGTCGTCGATCGTCAGCAGGTCGAAGGAGCTCGGCTGGCCGACGAGCTCCTGGTCGGCCTCGTCGAGGCGGAAGTGCGAGAGCGTGCCGCCCCCGGTGAAGGTGCCGAGAGCCACCCTGTTGCCGTCGACGTCGGGGACGTGCCCGTGGCCGTGGACGCGCAGCCGGCCGGGGGCGTCGGCGAGGGCGGGGGCCTCGTGGGAGAGCGTCAGGTCCGGCGGCTCGGCGTCGCCGAGGGCCTCGACCCATCGGTCGCGGGCGGCCTCCTGCGGCTCCGTGCTGCCGTCGTCGGCATCGCCGTAGTACCGCGGGTCGCCGAAGCCGGCGATGCGCACACCGCCGACGTCGGCGAGGGCGTAGCTGCCGTCGCCCGGGTCGGGCAGGACGACGTTGTCGACCGTCGACAGGGCGTCGAGGAGCGCGGTGTCGTCGGCGGATGTCGCGTCGTGGTTGCCGCGGACGAAGACGTAGGGGACCCCGAGCGACTCGATGCCGCGGGTGATCCGGGAGAGCCGCAGCTCCTCGACCCGGCCGAGGTTGACGAGGTCACCGGTGTCGACGACGACGTCGACGTCGCGCTCCTCGACGATCGTGCGCATGAGCGCGTACTGGTTGGAGGCGTGGATGTCGGAGACGAGCAGCACGGTGACCGCCGGGCGGGTGGCGATCTCGGTGGGCGTGTACTCGCTGCCCAGCGCGGCCGACAGGGCGAGGAGGTTGCGCAGGTAGGGCGCGGCCTGGCCGGCCCGCTCCTCGACGTCGGTGAAGAGCGAGGCGTTGTCGGCGGCCAGGCGCAGCAGACCGGTCGTCTCCAGCGCGGCGAAGCGCTCCTCGCGGTAGGTGCTCGCGGCGCCGATGCCGACGGCGGCGCACGTGAGGCCCCACACGAGCGCGGTGCCGACGACGGCCCGGGCCCCAGGTCGGCGGCGCCTCCACAGCGAGCGCACGGCGAGGACGGCGCCGGCGCCGAGCAGGGCGCCGCCGGCCATCCGCAGGCCCACGCCCACCGCGGCCTCCTCGATGACCCGGGCGCGCTCTGCCCCGCCGACGACGAGCTCGGTCGTGCTCACCCGGCCGCCGGCCACGACGTCGGTGACCTCCTCGCGGATCTGCGGCTCGACCTCGATGCCCGGGGCGAGGCCCGTGAAGTCGGCCGAGACGCTCCCCACGACCGTCTCGGCGCTGATCGAGGAGCGCTGCTCCCACGACGGCGACAGCCGGACCTGCGCGGAGTAGTAGTCGGTGCTCACCGTCGTCGGGAGCAGGACCGTCGTGACGACGCCCGTCACGAGGGCGACGAGCGCGGTGACGACGGCGGTGAGGACCACCCCGCCGACGCGGCGCACGGCGAAGGGGGACGGCATGGCTCGATGGTACGAAGGACGCCCCGGGTTACCCGCGGGTAGGATCTGGCCATGGATGCAGACGTCGTCGTCGTCGGACATGGCCTCGCCGGTCTCGTCGCCACCGCAGAGCTCGCCGACGCCGGTCGCCGGGTGCTCGTCGTCGACCAGGAGCCCCGCTCGGGGATCGGCGGCCAGGCCCACTGGTCCTTCGGCGGGCTCTTCTTCGTCGACAGCCCCGAGCAGCGCCGGATGGGCATCTCCGACAGCCACGAGCTCGCGCTCGCCGACTGGATGGGCTCGGCCGGCTTCGACCGGCCCGAGGACCACTGGCCCCGGGAGTGGGCGCAGGCCTACGTCGACTTCGCCGCCGGGGAGAAGAGGTCGTGGCTGCACCAGCAGGGCATGCGCTTCTTCCCGCTCGTCGGCTGGGCCGAGCGCGGCGACGGCACCGCGGACGGCCACGGCAACTCCGTGCCTCGCTTCCACATCACCTGGGGCACCGGACCGGGGGTCGTCGCCCCCTTCGCCGAACGGGTGGCCGCGGCCGAGCAGGCCGGCCTCGTCACCTTCGCCCACCGTCACCGCGTCGACGAGCTGCTCGTCGACGGAGGAGCGGTCACCGGGGTCCGGGGGGTCGTCCTCGCACCCGACGACCACCCCCGCGGCGAGAGCACGAACCGCGACCCCGTCGGCGACTTCGAGCTGCGCGCTCCCGCCGTCGTCGTCGCGAGCGGCGGTATCGGCGCGAACCACGACCTCGTGCGCGCGGCCTGGCCGCAGCGCCTCGGCGAGCCGCCGCGGCGGATGGTCACCGGGGTCCCGGCGCACGTCGACGGGCGGATGATCGCCATCACCGAGCAGGCCGGCGCGCGGGTCATCAACCGCGACCGGATGTGGCACTACGTCGAAGGGGTGCGCAACTGGGACCCGATCTGGCCTGGCCACGGCATCCGGATCCTGCCGGGGCCGAGCTCGATCTGGCTCGACGCGACCGGCCGCCGGCTGCCCGCGCCTCTCTTCCCCGGCTACGACACCCTCGGCACGCTCGCCCACCTGCGCCGCACCGGGCACGACCACTCGTGGTTCGTCACCAACCGCACGATCGCCGGCAAGGAGTTCGCCCTGTCGGGCTCCGAGCAGAACGCCGACCTCACCGGGCGATCCGTGCGCGCGGTCGCCCGCCGACCGGTGACCCCGGTGCCGCCCTCCGTCCAGGCCTTCCTCGACAAGGGCGTCGACTGGGTCCAGGCCGACTCGCTCGACGAGCTCGTCGCGCGGATGGGCGAGCTGCGCGAGGAGGGCGAGCCCGAGCTCGACGTCGAGACGGTGCGCCACGAGGTGCTCGCCCGGGACGCGCAGGTCGGCAACTCCTTCAGCAAGGACGCGCAGCTCGCGGCGATGGCGGTCGCCGGGCGCTACCGCGGTGACCGGCTGAGCAAGCGGGCCTACCCGCCCCACCCGATCACCGACCCCGCCCGCGGCCCGCTCGTCGCCGTGAAGCTCCACATCCTGTCGCGCAAGACGCTCGGGGGCTTCGAGACCGACCTGTCCGCCCGGGTGCTCGGCCACGACGGCGAGCCGATCCGCGGCCTGTACGCGGCGGGCGAGGCGGCGGGCTTCGGCGGCGGCGGGGTCCACGGGTATCGCGCGCTCGAGGGCACCTTCCTCGGCGGGTGCATCTTCTCCGGCCGCACCGCGGGCCGGGCGATCGCCGGCGAGCTCGCCGACTGACGCCGCCCGGGTCGAGGTGATGCGGTGCGTCCGGACGCACGACATCACCTCGACCGGGCTGATCCCCCTTCGCCCCCTGACCGAGGAGGGCGGCTCGGCCCCCTGCGCCGGGCCGCCCTCCTCGGCGGTCTAGGCCGTGCGCCGGGTCGCGTCCGGGGCCCGGCGGATGCCGGCCGCGGCGATGGCCCCGGCGAGGAGCGGCACGACGACGAGCACGACGAGCAGCGGCAGCCACGGGATGACGACGATCGGCGAGGCCACCACGGAGGTGCCCTCGACCGGGTCGAAGGACGTGCCCGTGAGCGGGACCGTGAGGGCGATGCCGGGCACTGCGCCGACGACCACCCCCAGGCAGACCCCGACCACCGCGAGGGCGAAGGTCTGCGCCCCGGCCATCCACCGGCGGGTGCGCCGGTCCGCGCCGACGGCCGCGAGGGTCGCCTGGTCGCTCTCCTGCTCCGCGAGGCTCAGCGCCGTCGACGTCGTCGTGACGACGAGGAGCACCGCGGTGAAGATGCCGAGCAGGATCGCGATGATGAGGAAGAGCGGGTTCTGGTAGCCGCGCTCGACCTGCACCCCGCCGGTGTCGCCGACCTCGGTCTGGACGCGGTCGGCGACCTCCTGGCTCACCCCGTCGTCGCTGTGACCGACGAGGGTCCCGGTGACGAGGGGCCAGCCCGCGTCGTCGGCGACCTCGTCGGGGACGAGCAGGGTGAACCCCAGGCCTCGAGCAGCGTCGTCGTCGGACTCCGGCAGGTGGACGACCGGCAGGCGGGTGGCGCTCGTGCGGCCGTCCACCTGCGCGGTGCCGGTGTCGCCGTAGCGGACGTCGCCCCGGGTGACGGTGATCTCGCCGTCGCGCACCGCCCCGGCAGTGCGGTCGCCGCCGAGGAGGACGGCAGCGCCCGACCGGACCTGGCTCGCCTCGTCGCCGTCGAGGTCGAGGCGGCGCACGATCTCGTCGGCGGGCAGGACGGCCAGGCCCGAGGCGTCGGTCAGCGACAGGCTGCCGGAGACAGAGGCGCACCGGCCGCCCTGGGCGTCCGCCGTCGCGTCAGCCGCCTGCTCGAGGGTGCACCCGGGGGGCAGGAGCTCGAGGACCGGCTGCGCCGCATCGGGGTCGGAGTCCTGCGAGCCGGGCGTGCGCGCCGTCGCGAAGGTGACGCCGGGGGCGATCTGGCCGGCGCGCGCGATGACGGCCTGCAGCGCGTCGGGCGAGGCGTAGGCGACGAGCTCGCCGGGCAGCGCGGAGGCGAGGTACTCGCGGCGGGACTGCTCGTCGTCGCTCGCGGTCGCGACGAGGGTCATCGTCAGCACGGCGGTGCCGGCGAGGATCGCGGCCACCGTCGGGGCGCTGCGGGAGCGGTGCCGGGCGAGGTCACGCGTCGCCATCCGCAGGGGCAGCGGCAGCCGGCCGCCGATCCTGGCGAGCAGGTGCAGGATGGTCGGGACGACCATGAGCGCGCCGAGCACGAGCGCGAAGGCGGCCGCCGCGATGACGAGGGCAGACAGCTGGCGCAGGGCGCCGCCGATGACGCCGGTACCGCCGAGGAGCACGAGCACGAGGCCGAGGACGAGCATCCACCGGCTGGGCGGCGGGGGAGCGTGCTGGCCCTTCATCACCCCGACGACGTCGAGCCGTGACAGGCGCTGCGCGGGCATGAGCGCCGCGATGACCGACGACAGCACGGCGAGCGCCGCGATGGCGAGGACGGCGGGCACGGGCACCTCGAAGGGCCCCATCGGCCAGCCGCGGCTGGCCGAGATCCACTGCGCCAGACCCCACGCACCGGCGACCCCGAGCCCGGCGCCGAGCACCGAGCTGAGCCCGCCGAGGACGACCGCCTGGGCGAGGACGCTGCGGCGCAGCTGGCTCGTCGTCGCGCCGTTGCTCGCGGCGAGCGCGAGGGTGCGGCGCTGACGTGCCGCGCCGACGGCGAAGGCCGGTCCGACGAGGAGGGTGACGACGAGGACGAGCAGGACGCCGCCGATGACGACGATGTCGGTGACCTGGCCGTCCTGGGAGCTCTGCTGCGCGGCGATCGTCTCGGGCAGCTCTGACGTCGCCGGGGGGTCGCGCAGGACGGCGGCGCTCGTCACCGCGAGGCCGTAGCCGCCGAGCCGTCGCACCTCCTGCCAGCCCATCGGCTCGTCGCGCTCGACGAACCACGACACGGGAGACCCGGAGCTCGCCGGACCGAGGTCGGTCGTCACGGCGTCGTAGATGCCGCCCCACGTCGTGTAGGCGCGGACGGTGCCCACGACCTCGACGGTGCGGGTCGAGTCGCGGCCGTCGACGACCTCGACGCCGCCCGACTGGGGGATCCCGCGGTCGGCCACGGTGGGCGAGACGAGGATCTCGTCGGGGGAGGTCGGCCAGCGGCCCGAGAGCAGCTCGACCTTGTCGCCGAGAGCCTCGGGGTCGGTGACGCCGAGGGCGAAGAGGCGCGGGGTGCGGTCGCCGACACGCATCGCGAGCTCGCGCTCGGTCCACGAGATGGCGCGCCCGTCGACGAGCTCGCCGATCGCCGCGGCGTCGCTCTCGACGTCGGTGCCGTCGCCGTACCCGGGGATCGGCGCCGCGGCCTCGTCCCGCGCGCTGAAGCCCTCGGAGTCCGGAGACGGGCCCTGGTCGATCGCGGACGTCTCCGGGGGCCGGACGAGCGCCGTCGTGCCGCCGACCTTGTACTGCACGTCCTCGGACATGCTGATCTGCTGCGTCGCGCCGAGGGTGAGCGCCGCGCAGATGAGCGCGGTGGGCAGGCCCACCATGAGCAGGACGACGAGGCTGCGCCCCCGGTAGCGGCCGACGTCGCGGCGGGCCATGCGCAGGGCGACGCGCCAGGACGAGACGAAGGTCCCCGTGGGGCGCTCGCCGATGCTGCCGCGCTCGGGCAGGGTGTCGCGGTCGGGACGGGTCAGGGTGCTCATGACGCGTCTCCGGGGAGCAGGTCCTCGACCCGGCCGGGGTCGCCCGTCGTGTCGACGACCCGGCCGTCGCGCAGGAAGACGACGCGGTCGGCCCACGCGGCGTGGCGGGCCTCGTGCGTGACGAGCAGGCCCGCGACGCCCTCGTCGCACCGGCGACGCAGGATGCGCAGGACCTCCTCGCCGGTCTCGCTGTCGAGCGCACCCGTCGGCTCGTCGGCGAGGACGAGGCGTCGGCCGCCGACGAGGGCACGGGCGATGGCCACCCGCTGCTGCTGACCGCCCGACATCTGGTCGGGGTAGCGGTCGGTGAGCTCCTGCAGATCGAGCATGCCCAGGGCCTCACGGGCGGCACGACGACCGGCGCGCACCCCGACCCCGTCGAGCTCGAGGGGGAGCGCGACGTTCTCGCCCGCCGTGAGCGAGGGGATGAGGTTGTAGTCCTGGAAGACGAAGCCGACGCGGCGGCGGCGCAGCTCGGCGAGCTGGCGCGGTCGCAGCTGGGCGACGTCGTGCCCCTCGATGATCACCTGTCCGCTCGTCGCCCGGTCGAGGCCGCCGGCGAGGTTGAGCAGCGTCGACTTGCCCGACCCGCTGGGGCCCATGACGGCGACGAGCTCGCCGGGCCGGATCGCGAGGTCCACCCCGCGCAGCGCGCTCACCGCGGTGTCGCCCTCGCCGTGCGTGCGGGTCACCCCGCTCAGCTGGAGGATCGCCCCCTTCGAGTCGGTGCGGGTGTCCCTGACCTGCGCCGTCGTCGTCATCGCTGCTCCCCTGCTCGTGCCGAGGCCGCCGCGGACGCGGGGGCCGTGCTGCTCGTGCCGCCGTCGGGCGGCGGCGTGGCCACCGGGCCACGCGGTCGGACCCGCTCGCGGGCGAGGCGCGACTCGACGTGGTCGAGCCAGCGCACCTCCGACTCCGCGGCGAAGATGAGGTTCTCGACGACGAGGAGCCAGGCGAGGTCGTGCCGGCCACCGCTCGTCGGACCCGACTCGTGCTGGTCGAGCGCGCTCTGCTTGAGACGGGTGAGGTCGCGCAGGTGGCGCAGGCTCGCCGTGCGCTGGGTCTGCACGAGGGTCGGCACGTCGACGCCGGGCGCGGTCACCGCGAGGGCGAGCTTGATGACGAGCTCGTCGCGGGGGCTGCTGTCGCGGACGACGGGCGTGCCCCACCAGCGCAGGACGTCGGTGCGACCCTCCTGAGTGAGGCGGTAGGTGATCCGCCCCTCCTCGTCGGGGGCGTCGGCCTGCTCGACGAGACCGTCGCGCTCGAGCCGGGCGAGGGTGGTGTAGACCTGCCCGATGTTGAGCGGCCACGTGCCGCCGGTGCGGGCCTCGAACTCCGCGCGCAGCTGCGCGCCGTACATGGGCTGCTCGTCGAGCAGTGCCAGCAGACCGAGCCGGACGGACATGAGGACCTCGCATCATCAGGGCGAATACTCGGTATGCATCGCCGGTTCGGCGAAGATATACCCGGTATGCACTCGGCGGCAAGCGGGTCGCCCGGTCGGCGCGTCCTCGCGTCCGACAGGGCCGGGTACGGCTCTCCCCCTCCGCCCGGCGGGCGAAGGGGGAGATGAGGGGCGCCTGCAGCGGCGCGGCGAGCCGGGGCTCAGGGCACGAGGAGGACCTTGCCGATGTGCTGGCTCTCCTCGAGCTCGCGGTGCGCGTCGGCGGCGCGCTCGAGCGGGTGGGTGCCCTGGATGACCGGGCGGAAGACGCCGTCCTCGATCAGGGGCCACACGTGCTCGCGGACCGCGGCGACGATGGCCGCCTTCTCCGCGGCGGGCCGGGCGCGCAGCGAGGTCGCGATGACCGCGGCCCGCTTCTTCACGAGCGACCGGAGGTCGAGCTCGGCCTTCGCGCCACCCATGAGGCCGATGTTGACGAGACGGCCGTTCGTCGCGAGAGCGTCGATGTTGCGGGCGAGGTACTTCGCGCCGATGTTGTCGAGGAGGACGTCGGCGCCGTGGCCGTCGGTCTCCTCCTTGAGCCGCTCGACGAAGTCCTCGTCCTTGTAGCTGATGAGGATGTCGGCACCGAGCTCGCGGCAGGCGTCGAGCTTGGCCTGCGAGCCGGCGGTGACGGCGACGCGGGCGCCGGCGGCCTTCGCGAGCTGGATCGCCGTCGTCCCGATGCCGGAGGAGCCCCCGTGGATGAGCAGGGTCTCGCCGGGCTGGAGGACGGCGGTCATGAAGACGTTGCTCCACACGGTGCAGACGACCTCGGGCAGACCGGCCGCGTCGACGAGCGAGACGCCCGCGGGCACCGGGAGGACCTGGGTCGCCGCGACGGCCACCGCCTCGGCGTAGCCGCCCCCGTCGAGCAGCGCGCAGACCTCGTCGCCGACGGCGAGGCCCTCGACCCCTTCGCCGATCTCCGCGACGGTGCCGCTCACCTCGAGACCGGGCAGCGGGGAGGCCCCGGGGGGCGGCGGGTAGGCGCCCTTGCGCTGGAAGAGGTCGGCCCGGTTGACCCCGGCCGCGGCCACGTCGATGACGACCTGACCAGGACCGGCCGCGGGGCGCTCGACCTCCGTGACCTGCAGGACGTCGGGCTCTCCGGGCTCAGTGATCTCGATCGCACGCATCATGGGCCCCACCCTACGGACGGGGCTCCGACGCGGGTCGCTCAGGCGCCGCCCTGCTGCATGTCCTTGGGGAGGTGGCCGGCGGAGCGCTGGTAGAGCTGCGCAGCCTTGCGGGTGGCCATCGTGCGGGCCAGGCCCATGGCCAGACCGGCGAGGGCGGCGTAGACGAGCGCCTCGCCGACGGGGCTCTCGGGGTTGCGCGGGTCGATCTCGACGTCGCGACCCGCTTTCTTCCACGCGGCGGTCACGACCTTGTTCGCGACGGTGCCCGCGGCGATGGCCAGACCGGTGCCCAGGACCTTCCAGAGTGCGTTGCCCATGACTTCCTCACCTCGACGTGCGTTGCTCACGAGCGCCCGACCTGGGCGTTCATGACTGCCCTCGGCACTCTGCCACAGCCTGGGCTATCCTCGGCCCGTACGACAGGGGAGCGCTGAGCAGCGCTGAGAGTGCGGGTAGCCGCAGACCCTCCGACCTGATCCGGTTCGCACCGGCGTAGGGAGTCACGAAGATGACCCGATCCACCCGTCCCGTCCGCCTGCTCGCGCTCGCCGCGACCAGCCTGAGCCTCGCCGCGTGCTCGTTGACCTCCGGCACCGACAGCGGGAGCGGCGGCGAGAGCTCGTCCGCCGGCTCCGGCAGCAGCACCACCGCGGCCTCGAGGTCGTGCGAGCCCGGCAGCACCCTCACCGTCCTCGCGCACGAGAGCTTCTCGCTGCCCGAGGAGGTCACAGCAGACTTCGAGGAGGAGACCGGCTGCACGGTGGAGGTCGTCACGGCCGGTGATGCCGGCCAGGTGACGAACCGCCTCGTGCTCACCAAGGGCAGTCCCGTCGCCGATGTCGTCTTCGGCATCGACAACACCTTCGCCGGGCGAGCGGTGAGCGAGGGGGTCCTCGCGCCGTACTCGCCGCAGCTGCCCCCGGGCGCCGACCAGTACGCGCTCGAGGGCGAGGGCGCCGACGTGCTCACCCCCGTCGACTTCGGCGACGTGTGCGTCAACGTCGACGACGCGTGGTTCGCCGCGAAGAAGATGGACCCGCCGAAGACCCTCGACGACCTCACCGACCCCGAGTACCGCGACCTCTTCGTCACCCCGGGTGCGTCGAGCTCGAGCCCCGGTCTCGCCTTCCTCCTCGCGACCGTCGCGGCGAAGGGCGAGGACGGCTGGCAGGACTACTGGCGCGACCTCATGGACAACGGCGCGAAGGTCACCTCGGGCTGGTCCGACGCCTACGGCGTCGACTTCACCGCCGGCGAGGGCCAGGGCGACCGCCCGGTCGTCCTGTCCTACGCGAGCTCGCCGCCCTTCACCGTGCCCGAGGGCGGGACCGAGCCGACGACCTCGGCGCTGCTCGACACGTGCTTCCGCCAGGTCGAGTACGTCGGCGTCGTCGCCGGCACCGAGCAGCCGGGCGGTGCCCAGGCGCTCGTCGACCTCATGGTCGACCCGCAGGTGCAGTCCGGCATCCCCGAGTCGATGTACATGTACCCGGTCTCGGGCGAGGTCGAGCTCCCGCGCGACTGGGCCCGGTGGGCGAAGGTCGCGCCCGAGCCCTTCGAGGTCGAGCCCGCGACGATCGAGGAGAAGCGCTCGACGTGGGTGCGCGAGTGGACGGACCTCACCTCCTGAGACGCGCGGGCTCACCGGCCGCGGCCGCGGCACTGCTCGCGCTGCTGCCGCTGGCCTTCCTCGCCGTCTTCTTCGTGCTGCCGTTGCTCGGCATGCTCGGGCGCGGCTTCGTCACCGACGGGGCGCTCGACCTCTCCGGCGTCGGTGACGTCCTCGGCCGGTCCCGCACGGCCCGGGTGCTCGCCTTCACCGCCGGCATCTCGACGCTCGCGACGGCGGTGACTCTCGCGCTCGGTGTGCCGACGGCCTACGTCCTGCACCGGCTGCGGGTCCCCGGCGCGGGCCTGCTGCGGGCGCTCGTCGTCATGCCCTTCGTCATGCCGACGGTCGTCGTGGGCGTGCTGTGGCGCGGGCTGCTCGCCTCGTCCGGCCCGCTCGGCGTCCTCGGCCTCGACGGGTCCTGGGTGGCGATCCTGCTCGCGATGGTCTTCTTCAACGTCGCCGTCGTCGTGCGCACGGTCGGCGCCGCGTGGGACGGGCTCGACCCGCGCACCGCCCAGGCCGCTGCCGCTCTCGGCGCCTCGCCCAGGCACGTCCTGCGCACGGTGACGCTGCCCGCCCTTCGCCCCGCGGTCGTCTCTGCGGCCAGCGTGGTCTTCCTCTTCTGCTCCACGGCCTTCGGCGTCGTGCTCACCCTCGGCGGGCTGCGCTACGCGACGGTCGAGACCGAGATCTACCTGCTGACGACCTCGCTGCTCGACCTGCAGGGCGCGGCGGTGCTCAGCGTGCTGCAGCTCGTCGTCGTCGTCACCCTGCTCGTGCTCTCCGAGCGCACGCGCAGCCGCGCGCGGGGGGTGCGTCGTCGCTCCCGCGCGAGCGTCCCGCGCGTGCCGGTCGCCCGCCGCCACCTGCCCGCTCTCGTCGTCGCCGCCGTCGCCGCGCTCCTCGTCCTCGCACCGCTCGTCGGCGGCGTCGTGCGCTCGCTGCGCCGGGGGTCGACGTGGACGTTCGCGAACTACGGCCAGCTGACGAGCGAGGTGCCCGGCACCGGGGCCTCGGCCTGGCACGCGCTCGGCACGTCGTGGCGGATCGCCGTCGACGCCGCGCTCCTCGCGCTCGTGCTCGGCCTGCTCGTGGCCCTCGCCGTGACGCGACGTCCGCGCTCGCGGCGGGGTCGCTCGGTCCTCGCCACCCTCGACGCGACCTTCATGCTGCCGCTCGGCGTCTCCGCGGTGACCATCGGCTTCGGCTTCCTCATCACCCTCGACCGCCCGCCGCTCGACCTGCGCTCGACGCCGCTGCTCGTGCCCGTCGCGCAGGCAATGGTCGCCCTGCCCCTCGTCGTGCGCACCATCGCGCCGGTGCTGAGAGACGTCGACCGCCGTCAGGGCGAGGCCGCGGCGACGCTCGGGGCGGGCCCCCTTCGCGCCTGGGCGACGGTCGAGCTGCCCGTGCTGTGGCGCCCGCTGCTCGCGGCCGTCGGCTTCGCGCTCGCGGTCTCGCTCGGCGAGTTCGGCGCGACCGCCTTCCTCGCCCGGCCCGACGAGCCGACCCTGCCCGTGCTCGTCTACACGCTCATGGGGCGGCCCGGCGCGGAGGCGCAGGGCGGCGCGATGGCCGCCGCCGTCCTCCTCGCCGCGGTCACCGTCGCCGTCATGGGCCTCGTCGAACGGCTGCGGCTGTCGTCCGTGGGGGCCTTCTGATGAGCGACGGGGGACCCGGCCTCACCCTCGACGGCGTCACCGTGCGCTTCGGCGCGCTGACCGCCGTCGACGACGTGAACCTGCACCTGCCGACCGGGCAGGTCCTCGCCGTGCTCGGGCCCTCGGGCTGCGGCAAGTCGACCCTGCTGCGCGCCGTCGCCGGGCTCGAGCCGCTGGCCGCCGGGCAGGTGCGCTGGGACGGGGCGGACCTCGGGACGACGCCGACGCACCGGCGCGGCTTCGCGATGATGTTCCAGGACGGGCAGCTCTTCGGGCACCTGTCGGTGGCACGCAACGTCGGGTACGGCCTGCGGCTGCAGGGTCTGCGTGGTGCCGAGCTCACCCGTGAGGTCGACCGGCTGCTCGAGCTGGTAGGTCTGTCGGGGCGCGGTGACGACGACCCGCTGACCCTCAGCGGCGGGCAGCAGCAGCGCGTGGCGCTGGCCCGCGCGCTCGGCGCCCGCCCCCGGCTGCTCCTGCTCGACGAGCCGTTGTCCGCGCTCGACCGCGAGCTGCGCGAGCGCCTCGCCGCCGACCTGCGCGAGGTGCTCGTCGAGACCGGCACGACGGGCGTGCTCGTCACCCACGACCACGCCGAGGCCGAGGTCGTCGCCGACGACGTCGTGCGGATGGCCGACGGCCGCCTCGTCCCCCCTTCGCCCTGACCCGTCGCCTCAGCTTTCCCGCCCAGGGCGGGAACATACGACTTCGGGAAGGAAATGTTCTTGCCCGAGGTCGAGCCTTCCCGCCCTGGGCGGGAAAGTGCGAAGGGGGATCAGCAGGGGGTCTTGCTCTCCTTGAACCACGACAGCCGCCAACCGTCGCGGGAGGGCCAGGAGGTGTTGCGCACCGAGAAGGTCGCGCGGACGCTGCGCAGGGCGGGGTCCTTCACCGGGGCGCCCGAGGCGTCGACGGTCTTGAGCGCGGAGCGGTCGATGCACCCGGACAGACGCACCGTGGGCCACACGGTGATCTTCTTCGAGTCGTCGAAGGTGAGGTCGAGCGAGGTGACCGTGAGATCGGTGATCTCGGTGCGGCCGGTCTGCGCCCGCTCGGCCAGGATCAGCCGGTTCGCCCGGGTCGACGCGACGGTCTTCGCTGAGCCCTCGGCGACCGCCTCGAGGGTCGCGCCGCCGGGGTCGGCAGACGGGTTGTCGAAGATGCCGTCGGCGCTCGCGAAGTAGCCCGTGACGACCCCCTTCGCCCGCTGCCGGGCGTCGTCCTCGGGCGAGATCTTCTCGACCGGCGCGCGGTCCACCCCGCCGGTCCGCACGACGAGCGGGGTGGGCTCCTGTGCGCAGCCGGCGAGCACGACGAGACCGGCCGCGGCGACGAGCGCGAGCGGACGTGACGTCCTCATGCCGCGTTGACCGTCTGCGACTCGAGGACGCGGATGATCGCCGAGCGCTCGAAGTCGAGCTGCTGCTGCTGCACCGCGTCCTGGGTGGAGTCCCGCCACTGGATCGTCCAGTAGGTGCGGATGGTCACCCGGTAGTACCCGGGCTCCTTGTACCGGTGCCCGCACGTCGGCGAGTCGCGCAGCTTGAAGGAGGGGAAGTACTCGGTGCCCTTCTTGCAGCGCACGGTCGTGCCGTCACCCATGTCCCACGTCGTGTGGGTCGTCTGTGCGCTGACGAAGTACGGCGTGCCCGGCTCGCGCACCGTGACGGGCGGGTCGGCATAGGTGTAGAGGTACTGGCCGGCGGCCCACATCCACACCGGCATGCCGACGACGCCGGCGCTGCCCTCGGCGTAGCGCCGAGCGCTAGGTGCCAGGCCGATGGGGAAGGCGACGAAGCGCATGTTGAGCACGGTCTCGGCGTTGTCGCGCGGGGTCCCCTCGGCGCGGGGAGGGTCCGCGTACCAGTACGTGCCGATGGTCAGCCCGACGCGGTTGACGCAGTCGTAGAGACGGCCGGTCGTGTGCCCCTCCCACTCGGGTCGGGAGTAGTCGACCTCGTCGTTGTTCTCCGCGAGGTAGCACTGTCGCTCGTTGTTCCACGGGCCGTTGATGCTGAAGCAGCTGATCGCGTCGTACCCAGGGGGCCCGGTGTGGCACAGCGGTCGTCGTGGCCCGTCCCCGGAGCCGCCGCCGTTGCCCCCAGGACGACCGAGGTCGAGCCGGCAGCCCGCCTGCAGCCCGAGCTTGCGGCAGATCTCGGCCTGGCTGCTCGGGGCGACCGCGAGGGCGGTGATGAGCAGCAGGGCCGTCGCGCACAGCACGGACAGCGCGCGCGAGGACCGGCGGCGGGCGGGGTCGAGACGGCGGGTCCGGGGCATGGGGCGGTGCTCCTTCGGTGAGGTCATCCGACGCCTCGCACGGCATGGGTGCGCTCGAGCTGGTCGACCTGCTCGAGCAGCCGGCGCGACCCGGTGTCGAGGTCGGCGTCGTCGGTGCCGCCGAGCTCGCGCAGACCGGCGACCGCGCCCTCGAGCAGCTCGTCGTCGAGCTCGTGGGCGGCGAGGACCTGCAGGCGCCACAGGGGCTCGGCGTGCGGCTCGACGGTGAGCCCGACGACGGTCGCGTCGTACGCGGCGCTCACCCGGCCCTCGAGCAGACGGCGTCGGGCGAGCTCGGCCGCGGCCTCGCAGATGGCCTCGATCATCGTCGATCGCAGCGGTACCGCCCAGAGGTAGTGGCGCGATCGCGACCCGACGAAGGGGCGCCCGCGCACGAGACCGAGGGCCTGCTCGAGGTCGGTGGTCTGGGCCGAGCGGGTCTCGCCGGGCAGCAGGCGCTGCCAGATGTCCCAGTCGGACGGCAGCGCTGCAGCGGCTGCACGGCCCGACTCGGGCGCCCCGGTGAGGTCGTGGGCACCGCGCTGCGGCGCGAGCTCGCCGATCCAGTCGCCGAGCGCGGCGAGGGCGCCGAGCCGGGCGCGGGCGTGGTCGTGCCCGCTGCGGTTGGGCCACATCGCGTCGTCGAGCTCGGCGTCGCTCGCGCCGGGGTGGAGGTGGAGGTAGGCCGCCAGCTCTGTGAGCCGCGCACGGTGCACCTCGCGCACATCGGGCCCGTGGTCGATGTCGACGGGGCCGAGGAGGCGAAGGACGGGCCCGGCCACCTGCGCGGCGAGGTCGGCGTCGCGCAGCGGGAAGTCGACGACCGGCGGCAGCGGCACCCCGGGGGTCGGTGTCACCTGGTTGCTCAGCCAGCGGGGAGTGCTCGCCGTCGCGGTCCACGAGCTGTCGGTCGCCCGTCGCACGGTCTCGACGAGGGCGGCGGTGTCCTCCTCGGCAGACCGCCCTGAGGTCGCTACGACCGGGGTGTTCCAGCGAAGGGGGACCCGTCGCGCCGCCGTGATCTCGTCGACGTGGCGTCGGGTGGGCTGGTCGTCCTCGCTGCTGACGACGACCCGGCCGTCGTCGTCGAGGACGACGCCGGGCGAGCCCATCGCGGCCGCGGCGGCGCCGACGGTGGCCAGCGTCGGCTCCTGCGCCGGTGCCCAGTAGTCGTCGGACTGCACGGCGAGCTGGAAGAGCTCGACGACGGCGGCGACCGCGGCGTCGTCGGCACGCTGGGCGCGCAGCTGCAGCTGGCTGGGGGCGAGGACCGCGGCGTCGGGGTCGGCGCCCACCGACAGCGACCACAGACCGTCGACGGGGGTCTCGCTCGTGTGCACGAGGGCGATGCGCGGCGAGCTGGCTGCCGCCCGCACGAGACGGTCGCGGTCGGCCGCGCTCGGCTCGCCGCTCACGAGGACGACCTCGCGCGCCGTCGTCTCAGCGGTGACGCCCGCGGCGACGAAGTAGCCGGTCGCGTCGGGCACGTGCCGCAGGCGGGGAGAGCCGATGGCGTCGACGAGCGCGGGGTCGCCGCCGACGACGGTGATCGTCGTCCGGTCGGCCCACGCGCTGCCGGCGAGGTCGAGGGCGAGGGCGGCGACGACCGCGCGGGTCGTGCGCTGCTCGCCGACGACGGCGAGGGTCTGCGCGTGCGCGAGGTCGACGAGCACGTGGGCGTCCTCGGCGTCGGTCCCGAGGGAGACGAGCGCCGGGTACGGCGGGGGCACCTGGGCCAGGGCGAGGGTGTCGAGCCCACGGGCGCGCTCCGCCGCCAGGGTCCAGACCCGGGGGTCGGCGGTCGACGTCCACGGCGCGGGGAGCACGAGCGGGCTGTCGAGCTGCACGTCGACGTGGTGGCGGGTCAGCCGCACCGACTGCAGGCCAGGCAGCGCGACGTCCTGGGCGGCGGCCGCCCGGGCGAGGTCGCGCAGCGCGAGGTCGACCGTGTCGCGGGAGTGGCCCTCCGCCGCCAGGCGCAGGGTGCCCTCGAGCGGCGTCGTCTCGCTCGTCCGGCGCCCGGCTCGCAGGCCCCGTCGGCGGGCCGCGCCGAGCAGCCCGAGCAGGCCGACGGCGGTGAGCCCGCCGATGCCGATGGCCGTGCCGGCCCAGCCGTCGTCGGGGTCGGCGACGAGCACCGGGTCGGCGGTCTCGGAGGACTCGCCGGTCGCCGGGGTGGCAGCCGCGGTCTGCCCGACGGTCGTCGCGGCGTCGCCCGCGGTGACCGCGGACCGGGCATCGGCGGCGGTCTCGGCGCCCAGGTCATCCGGCACGTCAGCGGTCGGGTCGTCGTCGGTCGTGGGGGAGGACGGCGCCGTCGTGGACGGCGCGGTCTCGGCCGACCGGGCCGCACCGGGGGACGCGGTCCCGGCGTCGGACGCGGTGCTGTCAGAGTCGGCGCCGCCGGACCCCGTGCCGTCGGACCCCGTGCCGCCGGGGACGGAGAGCTGCCAGCCGGGCTTGATGAGGTCGGGATCGGTGAGCCGCTCGCCACCGGGCTGCTCGAGGTCCGAGGAGGCCTGGGCGATCTCGTCGTACCGCGAGCCGTCGCCGAGCTCGTCCTCGGCGACCTCCCACAGGGTGTCGCCGGGCTGGACGGTCACCTCGTGACCGGCGTCGTCGGCGGAGGGCGCGGGCGTCTCGTCGGGGACCTGGAGCTCGGCGCCGGGGGTGATCCAGTGCGAGGAGATGCCGGGGTTGAGCTCGAGGATCTCGTCGTACCGGGCGCCGTCGCCGAGGTGCTGCTCGGCGATCGACCACAGCGTCTCGCCCCGCGCGACCGTGTGCGTCCGGGTGGCGACCTCCGGTGCGGCCTCGACGGAGCTCGCGGCGTCGTCGGCCGCACCGATGCCGGTCTCGGCGGTCGTGCTCGCGACCGCCGCCGCCCCGCCCGCCTGGTCGGCGACGACGCTCGCCGTCGCGCTGGCCGTGGCGGCGCTCGCCGCACCGCCGCCCGGGGACGCGCTCGCGCTGCCGGCCACGCTCGTCACGGCCGGAGCGGCGATGAAGAGCAGGGCGGCCGTCGCGACGAGGCTGCGGGCCATGCCCTGCGGCAGGGACAGGCCCGGCAGGTCGGGCGCCTGCGCGCCGGCGAGCCGGGCGACGACCTCGACGACGATGCACAGCGCGAAGAAGAGCCAGGCCAGCCAGGCCGCGTAGGTGAAGATCGTGCGGAAGACGGCGCCATCGGCGGGCTGGCGCACGGCGTCCCAGATCTCGCCGACCTGCGGGGTCGACGACGGCACGGGGCTCGCCCCGATCGCGAGCAGCAGCCACGGGACGCCGCCGAGGATCGCGAGGATCCCGACGAGCGCGAGCAGACCCCGCAGACGTCTCATCGCCGGTACTCCTCGCCGTCGAGATCGGTCTGGGCCAGGGTGGCCGTCGACTCGCCCTCGACCGTCCACGGGCCGAGGCCGATGGCGCCGAGGAAGACCGGCTCGTAGGTCGCGCGGGTCCGCACGGTGATCTCGCGACCTCCCGGCTCGAGGACGACCGAGTCGACCTCGAGACCCTGAGCGACGACGTAGTCGCGCGCGGCCTGGGTCGAGCGGTTGTCGAGCACGACGCGGTCGCCCTGGATCGCGTCGCCGGCCTCGATCTGCTGGCCGGCCGCACGTGCTGCCTCGTCGGCGACGAGATCGGCCCGCTGCGTCGCCCGGACCTGGCCGCCGCCGTCGACGACGAGCCCGAGGAGCGGGATGACGGCCAGGGTCGCACTGATGAAGTAGGCCGAGAGCGACCCGCGGTCGTCGCGGACGCGCCGGCGAAGGGGGGGACGGGCCACGACTCAGCGCTCCCGGTAGACGTCGAGCGGGCTCGTCGCCGAGCCCTCGAGCGTCACGTCGCCCAGGCCCGGGATCTCGACCCCGGAGATGTCGACCTGGCAGCTGACGGTCACGGCGACCTCGGCCGGGGTGCCGGGGTCGGTGCGGAAGGCCGCGAGGTCGACCGTCACGGCCGGGGTCCCGCGGCACTGGAGGTCCTGCTCGGCGAGGTACTCGTCGGCGGCGCGCTGCGCGTTGGCCGTCGCGGCGTCCTCGCCGCGGCTGAGCGTGGCAGAGCGTGCCGCCTCGGAGGCGGCGTTGCCGATCGCCTGCTTGGCGATGGCGACCCGTCCGCCGATGATGAGCATCGCGAGGAGCAGCACGAAGGCCGGGCCGAGGATGACGAGCTCGATCGAGGTCGACCCCCGCTCGTCGCGCACCTGTGCACGCCGGGTCACGGGCCCGCACCGCCGATCGGCAGCGGCTCTGCCGGGTCCTCGGGTCCCCCTTCGCCGACCCCGTCGGGGTTGACCGGGTTGCGGGGGGCCGAGAAGTCCTCGAGCGGGCGGGTCGAGGACTGGGTGACCTTCGGGTCCCAGCCGGGGATGACCGACAGGGTCGTGCCCGTGACGGTCACCGTCACCGCGTCGTCGGTGCGCTCGACGCTCACCTCCGGCGAGCCGAGGATGCCGTCGCCACCGGCTCGCCCGGCGAAGGACATCGCCGCCTCCTGGCCGAGGCTGTCGCTCGACCCCTTCGCCGCCGCGTCGCGGGCACCCTCCTGCGCGGAGGCCATGGCCACCCCGCGGGCGTGGTAGTAGATCGCGCCCTGGACCGTGACGAAGAGCAGCGTGAGGGCAAGGGGGAAGAGGATCACCATCTCGATGGAGACCGACCCTCGCTCGCGCGCCCGGCGGGCGCGCGCCCCCTGCCCGCGCGTCACTTGATCTCGTTGGCCTTGTCGGTCACGAATCCGCGCACGGCGACGACGACGAGACCGGCGATCGCGATGGCGGCGACCGCCCACAGCACCTGCTCGATGGTCACCGAGCCGCGGTCCTCTCGTGCCCGCCGCAGGACGTCGACCTGGTCGGCGGTGTGGTCCGTGGCCCGCAGGCCGAGGATCTGGAGGGTGGTGATCAGCGCGATCATGGCTGCTCCTGCTCTGGGGTTCGAGGGCGCGCGGGGGCGACAGACCGAACCCCCGGCATGCTGAGGGTAACGGGGTGCGACCCTGCGGTGGAACGGGGAAGAGTCCCCGTCGTCGGTGGTCTCATCACGACCCCATGATCCGCAGCAGCGCGGGGGTGACGAGGATGGCCATGAAGATCAGGCCGAGGGTGGACATCGGGATCGAGAGCCGCTCGCCGGTCGCGTTCGCCTCTGCGAGAGCGGAGTTGAGCTCGGCGGTGCGCATGCTCTGGCTGCGGGCGCGCAGGGTCGTGTAGACCTGGGCCCCCTCCTCGCCGGAGAGCCGCATGATGTCGGCGAGGTCGGCGAGCTCGGGCAGCCCGAGGTCGTCGGAGAGCTTGCGCAGCGCGTCCCACGGGGGCTGGCCGGACCAGCGCGACCGGGCCAGCTCCTCGCCGATGCGGCGGAAGACCCACGCGTCGCCGATGCCCGCTGCGATCTCCATCGCCTGCCGCGGGCCGGACCCGGCGTTGCGCTCCAGCGCGACGAGGTCGATGTAGGAGGCGAGCGCCCGGCCGAACTCCTTGCGCGCCTTCGCGGCGTCGTCGCGCACGTTGTAGTCGGGCAGGAAGAACATCAGGCTGCCCAGGAGCAGCGCGCCCATGATCGCGAAGAAGACCGGGACGGCGAGCCCGACGGCGGAGAAGAGGATCATCAGCGCGAAGGGGATGACCAGCCCGACGACGGCGAAGAGCACCTTCTCGCCGAAGAAGCGGTGCACGGGGATGCGCAGGAGGGCCAGCTCCTTGGTCGGCACCGCGCCGAGCGCGTCGAGCGGCAGCGTGCGCATGGCCCAGCGGCCGAGCGTGTCCTTCGCATCGGCGTCCGTGCCCGCGCGCTGCGTGCGGTCCTCCTCGGCGAGCGAGCGCTCCGGCGAGAGCCGGTCCAGCGCGGAGGAGAGGTCGACCTGGGCGGGTCGAACGCGCCACAGCAGCATCGACAGGCCGAGCCCGACGAGGGCTCCGGCGAGGAGCATGAGGGGCAGGTCGCCGGTGGTCATGCGTCGGCCTCCTCGGCGACGGCCGTCCCGATGAAGCGGGGCAGCTCCTTGCCCTTGGCCATCTGCTTCATCCACACGAGGGCGGCGACGTACAGGCTGAGCAGGAAGCCCAGGGCGATCTGCCCGACCCCGCTCTTGTACGGCTCGACGTACTCGTTGGTGAGGAAGAGGACGCCGAGGACGACCATCGTGATGATCGTGACCCAGCGGGCCGTCGCGCGGGGCTTGGCGCGGTCGGCCTCGATCATCCGGCGGGCCCGCACGTCCTCGGCGACCGACATCGCCACCGACTCGAGGACGCTGGCCAGGCCTGCACCGCGACGCTGGGCGCCGAGCAGGAGGTTGGCGGCGAGGAGGTCGCCGGTGGAGTCGTCGAGGTCGTCGGCGAAGGCGCGCAGCGCATCGCCCGTGGGCCAGCGGGCGCGCAGCCGGGCGGCGAGCAGGCGGACCTCCGGCTGGATGGCCTTGGGCGCGCTGCGCAGGGTCGCGATGATGGCCTGCTCGAGACCGACGCCGACGGTGAGGACACCGGCGAGCGAGCGGGTCCACTCCTCCATCGCCTCGAGCCGCTCGATGCGCTGGTCGGCGTCGCCCGACCCGAGCAGCCAGGGCAGGCCGAGGACGAGGGCCGGCAGGATGACCATGGCGATGACCCAGCCGGTGAGCAGCGCGATGACGAGCCCGAGCACGACCGAGGCGACGGCGAGCTGCTGGGTGCGCCTGGGCAGTCGACCCCACCGCGAGTCGTCCCGCGCGCGGGCGACGGCCGGCTGCTTGACCCGCACCGGGGTCTTGCGCACGCCGAGCACGAAGGTCACGACCGCCAGCGCGAAGATCGCGCCGACGAGCAGCGACCAGAGCCAGATCACGCCGAGCTCCGGGCGAAGTAGTCGGCGATGTCGAAGCCGTAGCGCTCGAGCTCGCGGTAGTCGTCGGGCAGCACGCCCGGCACGGGCGGGCCGCCGTTCGGGTTGGGCTGGTAGACGTGCGTCGTCGCCGCCCCGTCCTCGCCGGGCTGCACGACGACGATCTCGCTGATGTAGCGCTCGCGGCGGGACTCGCCGTCGGGCGAGGACTGGGTGTCGAGGTGCAGTTGGACGATGACGTTGATGTGCTCGGCGATGGCACGCTGCGCGTAGGCCTCGGTGACGTGCGAGCCGGCCTCCATCGCGCAGGTGATGAGCTTGCGGATCGCGCCCACGGCGTTGGCGGAGTGGGTCGTGCTGATCGACCCCGAGCCTGACTGCATCGCCTTGATCATCGCGAGCACCTCGCGCCCGCGGACCTCTCCGACGATCTGGCGCGAGAGGTTGAAACGGAAGGAGTCGTAGAGCAGGTCGTCGAGCGGGATCTCGCCGGCCTGGCGCCCGTCGGGGCCGACCTCGCCGGAGCCGGGCCGCGACTCCCACGCGACGATCCGCCGGTGCTTCTCCGGCAGCTCGTGCAGGTGCAGCTCGTACTCGGTCTCGAAGGTGCCGATCCGCTCCCACGGGTCGAGCTCGGCGCACAGCGCACGGACCATCGTCGTCTTGCCCGCGCCCTGGGGGCCGGCGACGACGATGCTCTTCTTCGCCCGGACCGCGGCGCGCAGGAAGGACACGGCCGTCATGTCGAGCATCCCGCGCTGCGCGAGCTCCTCGAGGGTGATCTCGCGCAGCCGGTGGCGCCGGATGACGAGCGAGGGTCGCGGGGTGACCCAGGCGGTCGCGGCGAGACGGGCACCGCCGTCGAGCCGCATGTGCAGCCGCGGCTGGGCCTCGGAGAAGGGCCGGGCGTTGACCTCGGAGCGGCTGGCGAGGAAGACGAGGAAGTCGATGAGCTCCTGGTCGGTCTCGGCGACGGGCGGGCCCGGCCGCAGCGTGCCGTCGGTGTACTCGAGCATCACCTGGTCGCACCCGGTGATCTCGATGTTCTCGACGCGCTCGTCGTCGACGAGGGGCTGCAGCCGTCCGAGCCCGAAGAGCGCGTTGAAGACGGCCTCGGCGACCCGCTCCTGCTCGTCGAGCGACCACGCACGCCGACCGGTGGCGAGGTGCTCGGCGGCGGTGGTCTGCAGCAGCTCCATGATGATCGCCCGGCCGAGCTCACGCTGCTGCGCCGTCGTGAGGTTGCTCCGGTCGTGCAGCGCGCCGGTGAGCATCTCCGAGGCCTGGGTGCGCAGGTCGGCGACCTGGGTCCAGTCGATGTCGCTGCCGTGGACGGCCTCGGCGGGCAGGGACCCGCCCTGGACCCGGCTCACGGACGGCAGTGCGGGCGACGAAGGGGGCAGCGGCGCGGCGTCCGGCGCGAAGGTGCCCGACGGCGGGGGGCCGACCTCGGGCAGGGGTGCGCTGCCGGCGTCGCCCGGCACCGACGGCACGGCCGGTCGAGGGGCGGCGGTGTGGCGGGCGTAGGGCGAGGAGGTGCCCGCACCCGCGGCGAGCCGGGCGGAGACGTCGGCGTCCTGCGGCGCCGGCTCGTCGAGGTCGCCCCCGGCGAAGAGCGGCAGCGAGGTGGGGTCGGTCGGTCCGTGCTCAGACATTGCTGTCGGCCTTCCGCTGGACGGAGCTGAGGCGCTGCCGGTTCGTCGCGATGACGCCCTGCGCCGAGCTCACGGCGGCGGCGAGGCTGCGCTGGAAGGCGCCCGAGGCGTACTTCTTGCCCGGCTGCGCCCCCGTCGACAGCACGAGCGCGTCCTCGGGCGCCCAGGCGATCTCGGCGACGACCGGCAGCCCGAGGACCTTGCGGATCTCACGGGCGCTGTAGGGGCGGCCCGAGCCGACGACGACGAGACCCAGGCTCTCCTCCGAGCCGGTGCTCAGCAGCTGCTCGCGCACCGCCTTCGCCCAGGAGCGGGCGCCGGCGACGGCCGGCAGGTCGGAGCGCACGACGAGCAGGGAGAGGTCGGCGGAGCGCACGAGCGGCTGGGCGGAGTGGGCCACACCGATGCGGCCGGCGTCGACGACGACGTCCATGCCCCGCTGCTCCATCCCGCGCAGCACCCCGGTGAGCGGCTCCCAGAGGTTGACGAGCGACGCGGCCTGCTGGTGCGAGCGGATGCCGGGGACGAAGGAGACGGGGGAGCCGGGGATCTCCATGGCCACGGTGGCGATCGCGGCGTTGAGGTTGCCGACCCGGTTGGCGACGGCGAGCTCGACGAGCCCGCGGTCGTGCGCCGCCTGGCCCTGGAGGTAGCCGGCGAGGACGGCGGGGGAGCCGGTCGCGTCGGCGTCGACGAGGTAGACGGGGCGCTGCCAGGCCAGGGCCAGGCCGAGCGCCGTCGTCGTCACGCCGGGCGCGCCCGCGGCGGAGAAGAGGGTGATGACCGCCATCAGCTGCTCGACCCGCTGGAGGTGGGGGAGCTGCTGCCAGAGGAGCTGGAGCCGCTCGGGGACGTCGACCCCGCGGGCACGTCCGCCGGCGCCCCGTCGACGGGGAAGCCGTCGGTCTTGGCGTTGAGGTCCTGCTCGGCCCGGTCGCGGGTGTTCAGCACGAGCGAGACGTTGCCGGTGCCCGACGCGGCGGCCACCCGAGGGGCGTCGTCCGCGCGCACGAGGATGTCGACGATCATCCCGCGGGCGTCGGTGGCGGGGCGGGTGCTCGTCACGTAGCCGAGGTACTCGTCGGGGTTGGCCGCGGGGTCCTCGTCGAGGGAGTAGACGACGCGCACCTGGTCGCCGTTGCGCAGGATGTCGCTCGGCATGCGTCCCGGCTCGAGGTAGAGACCGACGACCGAGGTGTCGGCGGGCACGTCGAGCTCCTCGGTCACCGCGTCCTGCGTGACGATCGAGCCCGGCGCGAGGTCGTACTGCGCGTAGAGCCCCTCGAGCTTGCGCGCGTCGGACCACGGGAGCGGGCGGACCGCGCTGTCGTAGCTGACGTTGGCCATGACGAGGTCGTCGGCGGTGATCTGCTCGCCGCGCGACACCCCTTCGCGCACCGCGACGACCTCGTTGGTGCCAGCGATCTCGGTGAGGAGGTACGCGGCGAGGAGCGCGCCGACCGCGGTGAGGATGACCGAGACGGCGATGAGCATGGGGCGCCGGCGCAGCTTCGGCGGGGCCGCGGCGACGTCGCCGTCACGCCGGGTCGACCGCGTCTGCTCGGGCGGGATCTGCTCGGTCGGGATGCTCATGCTCGCGGGCTCCTGAGGGCGGGTTCGGGTGGGGGAGCCTCGCAGCCCCCTGCTCCAGCGCGCTCAGGCTATGCGACGGTGAGGGTCCCCGGTACCCGCGCAGCCGTTGGGTTTTGGCGATGTCGGCCGTCCGCGACGACGGGGTCGGCCCGCCTCGCTGGCAGCATGACCGCATGGCCACGTTGCTCGTCGTGCACCACTCGCCCACGTCGTCGATGCGCGCCCTGCTCGACGCAGCGCTCGCAGGCGCCGGTGACGACGAGATCGAGGGGGTCGAGGTCGTCGTGCGCGACGCGCTCGAGGCGACGGCGCAGGACGTGCTCGACGCCGACGGCTACGTGCTCGGCACGACGGCGAACTTCGGCTACATGTCGGGCGCGCTCAAGCACTTCTTCGACAGCACCTTCCTCGCCGTCGGCGGCGCTCTCGACGCGGACGGCCAGGGCGCGGCGGGGACGCCGCGGCGCACCCCCTTCGGGCTCTACGTGCACGGGCGCTACGACACGACAGGCGCGGTCCGCTCGGTCCACGGCATCGTCGGGGCGCTCGGCTGGACGCAGGCGTCGGCGGACGTCGAGGTGCTCGGCGACGTCGACGACGACGCCCGGGCGCGGGTGCGCGAGCTCGCCGCGACGATCGCGGCGCTGCTGGGCTGAGCCCGGTCGGTCTCAGCCGTGACGCGGGACGTGCCGGGTGTGCCGGGCGGTGTAGCGACGGTTGAGGAGGTGCTGGGCGAGGAGCAGCCCGCCGACGAGGAGCGCGTAGCCGGCGAGGGCGACCCAGCCGCCGATCAGCCCGACGACGGCGCCGAGCAGGACGATCGCGGTGACGACGACGGCGAGGGCGACCTGGTTGCGGCGCACCGCGTCGAGCGACTCGGCGCTCGCGTGGCGGTGGCGGGTCGAGGGGGAAGCCACGGGGGACGGAGCCGGTGCAGCGGCGGGGGCGGGCGGGGCCGCCGTGGGGGCAGCGGGTGCCGTCGTGGGTGCCTGCGAGACCGGGGCGGTCGTGGCGCCGGCGGGCAGCTCGACGGGGACGACGACGTGGTGGCCCAGGGCCAGGCGCGGGATGACCGCGGTCTCGACGTCGTCGGTGTCGACGTCGAACCAGGCGGCGAGCATCTCGGCCTCGAGGACGCCGTAGTCGTTCGCGGAGGTCTCGGGTCGGGTGGTGGCGCGCTCGGTCATGCCTGCGATTGTCTACTGCCGCCGGGCTGCTCGGGCGCAGGCACGCCGCAGCCGGGTCGCCTCCTTGGTGAGCCGCTCGCGCTGCGTCGTCTGCGTGCGCAGCCGCTCGCGTGCCTGCGCCACCGCCTCCCGAGCCCGGGCGAGCGCCTCCTCTGCCTCGGCGAGCTGCGAGGTCGCCAGGTCGACCTTGGCCTCGACGGTCTGCAGCCGCAGCTCGGTCTCGCGCAGCTCGGCCGCCTCCGGCGGCTCCGGGGGCTCCGGGGGGTCCTGCGTCTGCTCCTCGTCGGTGGTCTCGACCCCCTCGCCCCGACCGGCGCCGGCCGCGCCCCCGGGCAGCACCCGCAGCCGAGCTCGCGCAGCGACCGCGTCGTCGAGGTCGACCTCGCCGAAGCCGGAGTAGCGCAGGGCCCGCACGAGCATCCCCGACGCCAGCGCCGCCTGGCTCGTCTCGTCGGCCAGGGCGGCGACGACGGTAGCGGCGACCTCGTCCTCGCCCGCGGGGGAGAGCTGCCGGTCCTCCCCCTTCGCGACCTCTCGGGTCGCCGCGACGACCCGTCGCACGAGGGCGTCCCGCTCGGGACGCGCGTCGCGCAGGGCGGCCGCGTCCCCTTCGCCCTGGGCCGAGCGCATCCGCTCGCCGAGCTCGCCGACCTCGGCGAGCAGCTCGGGGGAGCGGCGGGCGAAGAGGTTGAGCAGCCATGCGGTGACCGTCGGCTTGCGCAGGGCCTTGATCTCGCGGCCCAGGTCCCCACCGGCCTCCTTGGCCAGGCGGGTGCGCACCGCGACGAAGTCGCCGAGCCCGCCCCCGTAGAGCTCGCCCACCGCCTCGTCGAGGTCCATGCGCCGATCCTGCCAGCACGCTCCCACCTCGCGCCCAGGCCACGCCCCTAGGCTGGCGCCGCATGAGCGGCCTGACGTCCACCCCTGCGCGCACCCGCCCGGCGACCCGATGGGTGGCCGTGGTCACGACGCTGCTCGTCCTCGGCTCGCTCGCCGCCTGCGGCCTCGTCGCGCTGCGGGCCGACCGGGTCGGCGAGGGCAGCGGTCTCGTCTTCGGCTTCCTCGCGTGGAATCTCTTCCTCGCCTGGGTGCCGTACGTGCTCGCCCTGCTCATCGGGACCCTCGACCGCGATGGCCGGCCGGGCTGGTTGCTCCTGGGAGTCGGCGCGGTGTGGCTCGCCTTCCTGCCCAACGCGCCGTACATCCTCACCGACTTCATCCACCTCGGCGCGGTGGCCGGGGTGCCGCTGTGGTTCGACGCGGCGCTCATCGCCACCTTCGCCGGGACCGGTCTGGCCCTCGGCCTCGTCTCGCTCGTCCTCGTGCACCGGGTCGTGGCGCGTCGCCTGGGGCCCGCCGCGGGCTGGGTCGGCGCGATCCTCGTGCTCGCGCTGAGCGCCGTCGGCGTCTACCTCGGCCGCTTCCCGCGCTTCAACTCCTGGGACGTCGTCACCAACCCCGGCGGGCTCGTCTCGGTCGTGCTGAGCCGCGCCTCGGACCCCCTGGGCAACCCCTTCCTCCTGCAGTTCGTCCTCGGTCTCTCGGTCCTCCTGCTCGTCAGCTACGTCCTCACGTGGATGCTCGCGGCGGGCCTGCTCGGCCCGGCGCGGCGCACCGCCGTGCCGCCCTCGCGGACGCCGGCGCGCGGCCCCCTTCGCGCTGACTAGCGTGGTCGGCACCGACCGAAGGGAGATCGACATGGGTGCGCTCACCACCGAGGACCCCACGACGGGCACCGCGGTGCCGGAGGACGCGCTGCGTCGCGACATCCGGCTCGTCACCTCGCTGCTGGGTCAGACGCTCGTGCGGGCCGAGGGGCAAGAGCTGCTCGACCTCGTCGAGGAGGTGCGCGCGCACTCGAAGGAGGGCTCGCTCGCCCAGCTGCCGACCATCGACCTCGACCTCACGACGAAGGTGGCCCGCGCCTTCACCGCGTACTTCCACCTCGCCAACGTCACCGAGCAGGTGCACCGCGGGCGGGCGCTCGTCGAGCAGTGCGCCCGGGAGGGCGGCTGGATCGCCCAGGCGGTCGAGCGCATCCGCGCGGCGGGGATCGACGGCGAGCGGCTCGGCGAGGAGGCGGCCCGCGTGTGCGTGCGCCCCGTCCTCACCGCGCACCCCACGGAGGTGACCCGACGCTCGACGCTCGACAAGCTGCGCCGCATCGCCGCGCTCCTCGACGAGCCCGACAGCACGCGACGCACGCGACGTCTCGCCGAGAGCATCGACCTGCTGTGGGCGACCGACGAGATCCGGGTCGAGGCTCCCGAGCCGACCGACGAGGCGCGCAACGGCATCTACTACCTCGAGGGCCTCTCGCGGGCCGCCGTGCCCGACGTCGTCGAGGAGCTGCGCGACGAGCTCGGCGAGGCCGGGGCGGGGCTCTCGCTCGACGCCGTGCCGCTGCGCTTCGGCACGTGGATGGGTGGCGACCGCGACGGCAACCCCAACGTCACGCCGGAGGTGACCCGTGAGGTGCTCAGCCTGCAGGCGGTCCACGGCATCGGGCTGCTGCGCGACCGGGTCGACGTGCTGCGGCGCGACCTGTCGGTGAGCGACCACCTCTCGACGACGTCGGACGAGCTCGACGAGCGCCTGGCGACGATGCTCGACCAGCTGCCGCAGATCGAGCTGCGCTACCGCCGGCTCAACGCCCAGGAGCCCTACCGGCTCTACCTCACCGCGGTCGGCGTGCGCCTCGGGCTCACGCAGGAGCGGGTGCGCCGGGCCGAGGCCCACGTGCCCGGCCAGGACTACGCCGACGACGTCGAGCTGCTCGACGACCTGCTCGTCCTGCACCGCTCCGTGAGCGAGCACCAGGGCGAGCTCGTCGCCGCGGGCGAGCTCGAGCGCCTCGTGCGCACGGTGCGCTCGACCGGTCTGACCCTCGCCGCGCTCGACGTGCGCGAGCACTCGGCGAAGCACCACGACGCCGTCGGGCAGCTGCTCGACCTCACCGGCGACCTCGACGAGCCGTACGCGGCGCTCGACCAGCCCGGCAGGATGCGGGTGCTCGGGGCCGAGCTCGCCGGCCGGCGGCCGCTGGCCCGTCGTCCGCTGCCCCTCGAGGGCGACGCGGTGACGACGGCGCGGGCCTTCGACGCGGTCGTGTGGGCGCTCGACTCCTTCGGGGCGCGCACGGTCGAGAGCTACATCATCTCGATGACGCGGCACGCCGACGACGTGCTCGCCGCGGTCGTCCTCGGCCGCGAGGCCGGTCTCGTCGACATCCAGGCCGGGGTCGCCCGGGTGGGCTTCGTGCCGCTGCTCGAGACCGTCGAGGAGCTCGGCAAGGCGCAGGAGATCATCACCGCGCTGCTGTCCGAGCCGTCCTACCGCGAGGTCGTGCGCCTGCGCGGCGACGTCCAGGAGGTCATGCTCGGCTACTCGGACTCGAACAAGTCGGGCGGCATCGCCGCCTCGCAGTGGCAGATCCAGCGTGCGCAGCGGGTCATCACCGACCTCGGCGCCCGCTTCGGGGTGCGGATGACCTTCTTCCACGGCCGCGGAGGCTCCGTCGGGCGTGGTGGTGGCCCGACGTACGACGCGATCCTCGCGCTGCCCGCGGGCACCGTCGCCGGCGAGGTGAAGATCACCGAGCAGGGCGAGGTCATCTCCGACAAGTACGCGCTGCCCGTCCTCGCCCGGCAGAACCTCGAGCTGATGATCGCCGCGACGCTCGAGGCGAGCGTGCTGCACCGCGAGCACCGGCGCAGCGCCGACGAGACCGAGCGCTGGGACGCGCTCATGGACCGGGTGGCCGGGGCGGCGCAGGAGCGCTACCTCGAGCTCACCGAGCGCGAGGGCCTCGCGGGGTACTTCCTCTCGGCGACGCCGGTCGACCTGCTCGGGCAGCTGCGGATCGGGTCTCGTCCCTCGCGCCGGCCCGGTGCCGACGCGGGGCTGGACGACCTGCGCGCGATCCCGTGGGTCTTCGGCTGGACCCAGAGCCGGCAGATCGTGCCCGGCTGGTACGGCGTGGGCTCGGGCCTGGCCGCGGCCGACGAGGACCTCGAGACCCTGCGCGAGATGTACCAGAGCTGGCCCTTCTTCCGCTCCTTCCTCGACAACGTCGCGATGACGCTGGCCAAGACCGACCTCGGCATCGCCCGGCAGTACGTCGCCGCGCTCGCGCCCGACGGCGAGGGCACGCTCGACGACATCGCCGCCGAGCTCGACCGCACGGTCGCCGAGGTCCTGCGGGTCACCGGCGACGCGGCGCTGCTGGACCGGGAGCCGACGCTGCGCACGACGCTCGAGATCCGCGAGCACTACCTCCAGCCGCTGCACCACCTGCAGGTCGACCTGCTGCGCCGTCAGCGCGACGGCGAGGACGACCCGCGCCTGGGCCGGGCGCTGCTGCACACGGTCTCCGGCATCGCCGCGGGGATGCGCAACACGGGGTGACCTCGGCCCCGAGGTGACCGGGCGAGGGGCGAAGGGGGGGCTCGTCCCCCCTTCGCCGCCGGCCTGGTCGTCGTCGGTGCCAGGCCCTACCGTCGTGCCATGAGCGCGAGTGGTGGGGACCGACCGCTGACCGGGCGGGTGGCGCTGGTGTCCGGTGCGACCCGAGGCGCCGGGCGAGGGGTCGCCCGCGCTCTCGGCGAGGCGGGGGCGACGGTCTGGTGCACCGGGCGCACGACGCGTGAGCGGCGCTCGGAGTACGACCGTCCCGAGACGGTCGAGGAGACCGCCGAGCTCGTCACCGCAGCGGGCGGCGAGGGCGTCTGGGCCGAGGTCGACCACGCCGACGAGGCGAGCGTCCGCGCCCTCGTCGAGCGCATCCGCGAGGTCCACGGGCGTCTCGACATCAGCGTGTCGAGCCTGGGTGGCGAGCACCTCCACGGCGAGTGGGACCAGCCGGTGTGGGCCCAGGACGTCGAGACCGGGCGACGGATCCTGCGCGGCGGGATCGAGACCCACCTCCTCACGGCGACGTACGCGCTCGACCTGCTCCACCGCACGCCCGGCGGGCTGCACGTCGAGCTCACGGACGGCGACGCGGCCTACAACGACACCCGCTACCGGATCAACGCCTACGTCGACCTCGTCAAGACCGGGCTGACCCGGCTCGCGCACAGCCTGGGCCACGAGCTCGCCGAGCACGGGGGCACCGCGATGGCCGTGAGCCCGGGCTGGCTGCGCTCGGAGATGATGCTGGACGCCTTCGGGGTCGACGAGGAGACCTGGCAGCAGGCCTGGACCGACACCGGGCGGGGTGGTGTGGCGCCCGAGGCCTTCGCGGTGTCCGAGTCGCCCCTGCTCGTCGGGCGGTGCGTCGCGGCCGTCGCCGCGGACGAGGGCCGGACCCGGTGGAACCAGCTCTCGACGACCTCGGAGGTGCTCGCCGCCGAGTACGACGTGCGCGACGCCGACGGCTCGCAGCCGCGGGCGTGGTCGTACATCACGGCCATGGAGGACGGCAGCACGCCAGACGTCGCGGACTACCGCTGAGCGTCCGGCTCAGGACCCCTTCGGCCAGTCGTCGGGGGTGCTGGCGCCGCCGGGGACGACCTGCTCGCCCTCGGGCACGTGGTCGGTCCAGCGGTCCTGGGGGCGGTAGCCCAGCTCGAGCATCGTGCTCGTGACGTCCCAGCGACGGTCGGGATTGTCCGAGATCGCGTAGTAGAGGCCGTAGCCGACGTCCTCGACCTCGATCGCGCAGCGGAAGACGCGCTCGGCGTCGTCCTCGCTGAGCCACATGGCGCGGAGCAGCTCGACGTCGGTCTCGGTCGGGTCGGGGCTCACCCACCCGATGCGCAGGCACAGCACGGAGATCCCGTGCGCGTCGTGGTAGTAGCGCCCGAGCGTCTCGCCGAAGACCTTCGTCACGCCGTAGAGCGAGTCCGGCCGCGGCAGGTCCGTCGGGCCCACCGGCCACTGCTCGTCGCGGTCGTACATGCCGAGGACGTGGTTCGAGGAGGCGTAGACGACCCGGCGCACGCCCGCGTCGCGGGCCGCCTCGAGCACGTTGCGGGTGCCGACGACGTTGGCGCCGAGCACGTCGTCCCACGTCGACTCCGGCGACGCGGCCCCGGCGAGGTGGACGACCGTGTCGACGCCGTCCATGAGGGCGCGGACCTCGTCGTAGTCGGTGAGGTCGGCCTCGCGCAGCTCGCGCTCCTGCTCCGGCGTGCGCGGGGTGCGGCCGTGCATGACGACGTCGTAGTCGTCGCGCAGCCGGTCGGACAGGACGAGGCCGATGCCTCCGGTGGCACCGGTGATGAGGATGCGTCGGGTCATGGCCCCAGTCTCACGTCCGGCGAGGGCCCGTCGGGCGAAGGGGCGGACCCGATCCGCGGACGTAGGCTGACCGACGATGTCCAGCTCGAGCGCCCCGGAGCGCATCCCCCGTGAGATCTGGGTCCTCGTCGCCGCTGCCTTCGTCATCGCCGTCGGCTTCGGTCTCATCAGCCCCGTCCTGCCGGCCTACGCCCGCAGCTTCGACGTCGGCGTCGCGGCGGCCTCGGTCGTCGTCTCGGCCTTCGCCTTCTTCCGGCTCGTCTTCGCACCGGCCGGCGGGTCACTCGTCTCGCGGCTGGGGGAGCGGCCGGTCTACCTCGCCGGGCTCGTGATCGTCGCGCTGTCCTCGCTCGCGACCGCCTTCGCCCAGTCGTACTGGCAGCTGCTCGTCTTCCGCGGCGTCGGCGGTCTGGGGTCCACCCTCTTCACCGTCTCGGCGATGTCGCTCCTCGTGCGTCTGGCGCCGCCGCGCATCCGTGGCCGGGTGTCGTCCGCGTACGCCAGCTCCTTCCTCCTCGGCGGCATGCTCGGCCCGGTGATCGGCGGGCTGCTCGCCCAGCTCGGCCTGCGGGTCCCCTTCGTCCTGTACGCCGTGGCCCTGCTCGTCGCGGCGGGCGTCGTCGCCGTCTTCCTCGGCGGCACCCGGCTGCGCAGCGTGTCCGACGGCGAGTCGCGCCCGACGATGCTCGTCTCCGAGGCGCTCGCCTCGCCGACCTACCGCGCGGCGCTCGCCTCCTCCTTCGCCAACGGGTGGTCGAGCTTCGGGGTCCGGGTCGCCGTGCTGCCGCAGTTCGCGGTCGCGATCCACGACGCGACGTGGGTCGCGGGCGCCGCGCTGGCCATCTCTGCCGTCGGCACGGCCGCGGCGCTGCAGGTCGCGTCCCGGTGGTCGGACACCATCGGACGGCGCCCTCTGGCCCTCGCCGGCCTCGCGATCACCGCCGTCGGGATCGGGCTCGTCGGCACGAGTCAGCGCCTCGACGTGCTCTTCGTGCTGTGCGTCGTCGCAGGCGTCGGCGCCGGGCTGCTCAACCCCTCGCAGCAGGCCGCCGTCGCCGACGTCGTCGGCAGCGAGCGGGCCGGAGGGCGGGTCCTCGCCCGCTTCCAGATGGCTCAGGACGCGGGAGCGATCATCGGGCCGATCCTCATCGGGGTCGTCGCCGACCGCTTCGGGTGGACGACCGCCTTCGCCGTCACCGGGGTGATCACCGCTCTGGCCATCGGCCCGTGGCTGCGGGCGCGCGAGAGCGCCCCCGGCGTCGTCGCGCCCGAGACGGCCTAGCCGGAGACGGACCCGCCCCCGACCGGCCGGGCGGGGATCGACGACAACCCCGGCCCGTGCAGCTCGTCGACGGCGTGCCGGCGACCGCTGAGCAGCAGGACGATCGCGAGGGCGGGACCACGCACCTCCGGGCCCTGGCCGACGACGAGGTCCGTGTCGTCGGCGACCAGCCGCACCGCCCGGGCGACGGAGCGGCCGCCGCCGATGGCGTCGGGGGTCTTCGCCTGGTAGCGCGCGGCACCCTCGAGGGTCTTCGCCGGGTAGGCCCGACGGATCCCGAGCGCGCCACGGATGTCCTCGCCGTGGGCGACCTCCTCGACGAGCCGCGACTCGAGCGAGGCCAGCCATGTCGGTGGCCCGCTCGTGCGGTCGACGACCTCGCGCAGCCGAGCGAGGGTCTGCTGCGGCGTCGCCCCGCGCTGGGCGGCGACGCCCGCGGTGTTCTGCCGGTCGAGGTCCCCCTTCGCCCGCACCATGGCGCGCAGCAGGCCGACGGGGGTCGTCAGCGCGTTGTCGACGAGGTGAGCGGCGACGTCGTGCACGCTCCAGCCGGGCGCGAGGGAGGGCGTGTCCCACTGCGACGGAGCGAGGCCGGAGAGGTCGTCGACGAGCGCACGCCGCTCGGCGTGGACGAGGGGCCAGATCTCGCTCATCGTGTGTCGGCGATCTCGTGCAGGCGGGCGACGTAGTCGGCCCACCACCGCTCGCCCTGCTCCGGCAGGTTGTCGCCCGCGCGGCGCAGGCCGACGGACCCGTCGAGCTGCTCGCGCAGGACGTCCATGTGGCCGGCGTGACGAGCCTCGTCGACGGCGAGGTGGACGATGATCTGGTCGAGCGTCACCTCACGACCCTCCGGTCCCCACCACGGCACGAACCCCCTCGCGTCCAGGTCGAGCGCCCCGACCGTCGCGTCGGCGTGGGCGAAGGCCCGGTGCGCGAGGTCGAGGACGTCTGCCATCGACTCGTCGGCCGTCGCGTAGAAGTCGAGGTTGTCGTCGAGCGAGGCGCCGGGCGCATCCCATGGGTAGGCGATGCCCGCGGGCCGCCCGAAGCAGTCGCCGAGGTAGCCCAGCTCCATGAGGGCGCAGTGCTTGAGCACGCCGAGCAGGTTGGTGCCCGTCACGGTGCGTGGGCGCCGCGCGTCGGCCTCGCTCACCCCGTCGAGCTTGGCGAGCATCGCCTGACGCTGCTCGCGGACGTAGCCGTGCAGGACCTCCTTCGTCGTCACGCCGCTCAGCTCTGCTCGCCGGCGATGTTGACCATCCACGGCATGCCGTAGCGGTCGACGAGCATGCCGAAGTCGTCGCCCCACATCTGCCGCTCGAGCGGCATCGTCACCTGACCGCCCTCGGCCAGGCGCTCGAAGCACCCACGCAGGTCGTCGTCGGGCCCGCCGCTGATGGACAGCGTGATCGCGTCGCCGATGGCAGGCGTGCCCTCGGTGCCGGGGGCCATGTCGCTCGCCATGAGGGACAGCCCGGTCGGTGTGTCGAGGCGGGAGTGCATGACCCCCTCGTTGCCCGGGTCGCCCATCTCGGCGAAGGTCGAGACCGACAGCTCGCCGCCGAGGGCGGAGCGGTAGAACTCCATCGCCTCGCGCGCGGTGCCGGGGAAGGTGAGATACGGGTTGAGCGTCGCCATCGCAGTGTCTCCTCGTCGGGGCCGTCCTCGTCGACGGCCAGGCGCCGAGACTAGGACCGAGCCCTGACAGCCCGCAGCGTCCCGGCGCCCGCCGGTCCCCCCTTCGCCTCCCGTCGTCCGCCGACGTCTGGCAGGGTCGGCCCGGTGACAGGACGCGCGCGGGGGTGGCTGGTGCTCGCGGCGCTGGCGGGGACGGTGCACGCGTTCTTCAGCCTGTACTGGGCGATCGGCGGCGACTGGCTGCTCGAGACCCTGGGCGAGCGGATCGTCACGACCTTCGCCGACATGCGCTGGGTCCTCGTGCCCGTCGGCCTCGTCAAGCTCGTCGCCGCTCTGGCG
Organism: Janibacter melonis; assembly: GCF_003721155.3. Lineage (NCBI taxonomy): Bacteria > Bacillati > Actinomycetota > Actinomycetes > Micrococcales > Intrasporangiaceae > Janibacter > Janibacter melonis. The sequence goes on from NZ_CP044548.2 coordinate 2,880,392, forward strand.
CCCCTGTGGCTCGACCGCCGCGGCTGGCCGCTGCGACCGCTCACCCGAGGTCTCGCCTGGCTCGGCGGCGCCGTGCTCGTCGTCTGGGGCGGTCTCAACACCGTCGTCGGCCAGCTCGTCCTCGCCGGCGCGATCCGGCCCGACCGCGGGTTCGACCGGCCCGGGATGATCGGGCACGCGTGGCTGTGGGACCCCCTCTTCCTCGTGTGGGGTCTCGCCCTGCTCGTCCACCTCGCCGCCACCCGGCGCCGTCGTGGCCGCGAGGGCGCCGGTCCGGTCCGCGTGTCGGACGGCACCTCGCGGCAGCGGTGATCGCAGCTCGCCGGAGTCTCGGGGGCGGGGCGTCGACGAAGGTGTGAGCCGCCGTCCGACACGCACGGCGGTCGCGCTCCCTAGGGTGGCGCCATGACGACGACCGACGACTGGGACGTGGTCGTCGTCGGTGCCGGGCCGGCGGGCAGCATCACCGCGCTCGCCGCCCTGCACGAACGGCCGAGGGCGCGGGTGCTGCTCCTCGACCGGGCCGACTTCCCGCGGGACAAGTCGTGCGGCGACGGCATCGCCCCTCACGTCCTCGACGTGCTCGACGCCGTCGGTGCCTCGGACGTGGCCGCCGACCTGCGCCGTGAGCACCGGGGGATCGGCACGCTCGAGCTCGCCCTCGGCGACCTGAGCAGCACGCGCGAGATGCGCCGCCCCGCCCTCGTCATTCCCCGAGAGCGTCTCGATGCCCGACTCGTCGAGGCAGCCGTGGCGGCGGGTGCGGTCCTGCGGCGGCACCGCGTGCGCGACGTGCAGGTCGAGGCCGACGGGGTCGTCGTCGACGGCGAGACCAGGGCTCGCGTGCTCGTCGGCGCGGACGGCGCGCAGTCGCAGGTCCGTCGTTCGCTCGGCCTCACCCTGCCTGGCCGTCTCGCGCTCGGCCTGCGCGGCTACGCGCCGACACCCCCATCACGCGTCGGGCGACAGGTGATTCGCTTCGCGCAGGACCGCCAGCCGTCGTACGCGTGGGCCTTCGACCGGGGCGACGGGTGGTCCAACGTCGGGTACGGCGAGATCCTGCGCGACCGGCGAGACCGGCCGACCCACGCGCTGATGCGCCATCGGCTCGAGCACCTGCTGCCCGGCTCGACCGAGGGCGGTCAGTCGTGGCGCGGCCACCACCTGCCGCTGTCGACCGCGCGATGGGGCTCGGTCCAGCCCGACGGTCGCGTGCTGCTCGTCGGCGACGCGGCCGGGCTCATCAACCCGATGACGGGTGAGGGGATCTACTACGCGGCGGTGACCGGGCAGGTCGCCGGTCGCACGGCCGCGCGGGCGGACGAAGGGGGAGACCCCGGCCGTCTCTACCGCAGCGAGGTGCGGCGGCGGCTGCGGGCGAACCTCGTGAGCACGGCCGTCGGTGGGAAGGTGGCGTCTCACCCCTTCGTCCTCGCCGCGGGGCTGCGGGCCGCCGCGGCCGACCAACGGGTCTTCGACGACCTCGTCGAGCTCGGGCTCGGGCCTGGCCGGCTCACCCCTCGGGTCGTCGCCGGGCTCGTCCGGCACGCCCGCTGACGTGGCTCAGCGGCTCTCGAGGTCCTCCCGCAGCCGGTCGAGGGTGCGGCGGATGTTGCCCGCCTGGTAGACGTCGAAGGTCCGTCCGCGCGTGACGAGGCGGTCGAAGCGTGCCGCGAGCGGGTCCGGCCATCGAGTGCGGTCGTCCTGCCAGGTCTCGATGACACGGGTCCGACCGGGGGCGACCTCCTCGAAGGTGTAGGACCAGGTCGCGACAGACACCGGCACGAGGACCCGGCCGAAGCCGTAGCGATGCACCCGGAAGGCGAAGCGCTCGCCGGGCTCGGCCGCGATGACGGTGCACCTCGTCGACCACCGCGCGGGCCCACGACGGTTGTGCCCGACGAAGCTCTCGCCCGTCGTCAGCGCGCCGCGGCGGGGGTCGCCCGTGCCGACGTTCTCCGGGCTCCACCGCCCCATCCGGTCGGGGTCGGCGATCTCGGCGTAGATGGTCTGGGGGTCGGCGGCGATCTCGACGCTGCCGGACACGGTCATGGGGCGGGACATGGCTCGACCCTGCCAGAGGGAGCCTGCCCCTTCGCGCTGCGTCGGCGTGGCCTCGGCCTCAGTGCTCGATCACCTCAGTGCCCCATCACCTCAGTGCCCCTCACCGAGCCGTCCGCTCAGCAGCTCGTGCCGCTCCGCCGACGCCGCGTTCAGACCGACGACGTCGAGCTGCTTGCCCATCCGCTCGTACTTCGCCCGCACGCCGTCGAGGGCGGCGACGCTCGACGCGTCCCAGATGTGGCTGTCGGTGAGGTCGACGACGACGCGCTGCGGGTCGGCCGCGTAGTCGAACTGGTAGACGAGGTCGTTGCTCGAGGCGAAGAAGAGCTCGCCGGTGACCCGGTAGGTCTGCACCTCGCCGGTGCCGGGCACGCGCTCGACCTGGGCGACATGGGCGACCCGTCGGGCGAAGGCGACCATCGCCGCGAGCACGCCGGTGATGACGCCGTAGGCGAGGTTGTGGGTGGCGACGGTGACGGCGACCGTGAGCAGCATGACGAGGGTCTCGCTGCGCGGCATCCGGCGCAGGGTGGCCGGCGCGACGCTGTGCCAGTCGAAGGTCGCGACGGAGACCATCCCCATGACGGCGACGAGCGCGGCCATGGGGATCATGCCGACGAGCGGGCCCGCGCCGACGACGAGGGCGAGGAGGAAGGCGCCGGCGAGGAAGGTCGAGATGCGCGTGCGGGCCCCGGAGACCTTGACGTTGATCATCGTCTGCCCGATCATGGCGCAGCCGCCCATCCCGCCGAAGAGGCCGGACGCAACGTTGGCGACGCCCTGCCCCCAGGACTCGCGGGTCTTGTCGGAGTGGGTGTCGGTGATGCCGTCGACGAGCTTGGCGGTCATGAGCGACTCGAGCAGGCCGACGAGGGCCATGGCGAGGGCGTACGGGGCGATGATGCGCAGCGTCTCGAGCGTCAGCGGCACGTCGGGCAGCAGCAGCGAGGGCAGCGAGCGCGGCAGCTCGCCCTGGTCGGAGACGTCGGGCAGCTGCCAGCCGGCGGCCGCGACGAGGGCGGTGATGACGACGATGGCGACGAGCGGGGCGGGCAGCGCGGTCGTCACGCGCGGCATGACGACCATGACGAGCACGCCGAGCGCCACCATCGGGTAGACGAGCCACGGCACCCCGAGGAGGTAGGGCACCTGGGCGAGGAAGATCAGGATGGCCAGCGCGTTGACGAAGCCGACCATGACCATCCGCGGGATGAAGCGCATGAGCCGCGCGACGCCGAGCAGGGCGAGCACCACCTGCAGGACCCCGGCGAGGATCACCGTCGCGAGGAGGTAGCTCAGGCCGTGCTCGCGCACGACGGGGGCGACGACGAGCGCCACCGCGCCGGTCGCCGCCGAGATCATCGCGGGCCGCCCGCCGACGACGGCGATGGTCACCGCCATGACGAAGCTCGAGAAGAGCCCGACCTGAGGGTCCACCCCGGCGATGATCGAGAAGGAGATGGCCTCGGGGATGAGGGCGAGGGCGACGACGAGACCGCCGAGCACCTCGGTGCGCAGGCGCCGCGGGTCGCGCAGGGCAGCCCGCACGGAGGTCTCGCGGGCACCGGCCTCGGGCGGGCCGGTGACGGGGGCGGCGGTGACGGGCTCGGGCACAGGGGTCCTTCGGGTGGGGCGGCGGGACGGCGACGGTGGCGGCGCGGCCGGAGCGGGGCTCGACGGACGCGACGGTTAACTCTACCGCAACGTGAGAGTTGGTCCGGTCGCCCGCCGGGGGGCCGGGTCGGCCCGGTAGCGTGCGCCCCATGGACGGCCAGGGCGAAGGGGTGCGCGGCCGCCACGTGCACATCGGCGAGGTCGCCGAGCTCACCGGGCTCTCGCACCGCACGATCCGGTACTACGAGGAGATGGGGCTCGTCACCCCCGCAGCGCGCACGGACGGCGGCTTCCGCCTCTACGACGACGCCGACATCGCTCGGCTCCTCCTCGTGCGCCCGATGAAGCCGCTCGGCTTCTCCGTCGAGGACATGCGCGCCCTGCTCGAGGCGCTGGATGTCCTCGCCGACCCTGCGGGGGAGCCCGCCCGCGAGGCGCAGGCGCGCGAGCACGTCGCCGCGGTCTACGCCGACGCCGAGCAGCGCCTGACCGACCTGCGCCGTACGACGGCGCGGGCCGAGGAGCTCACGGCGAGCCTGCGCGAGGCGATGGCGACGCCCCCGCCGCCGCCCGGCTGACCCCTTCGCCCCCTTCGCGGTGCCAACCTCACGACCCGCCTACGGCGCAGTACTGGTCGTGATCGCGACCAGTACTGCGCCGTAGCTCGCGGGGTCGGCAGGGCGAAGGGGGAGTCAGCCCACCCCGGCCGTGCGGGCCCGGCGGCTGCGGACCGACAGGATCGTCCCGCCGATGACTGCGGCGGTGAAGGAGCCGAGGAGCACGCCGATCTTCACGTGCTCGTCAGCCACGCTCGAGGCGCCGAAGGCGAGCTCGCCCACGAGCAGCGAGACGGTGAAGCCGACACCGGCGACGAATCCCGCGCCGACGAGGTCGCCCCACCGTAGGCTCGGGTCGAGCGCGAAGGACGGCAGCCGGCTGAGGAGCAGGCTCGTGCCGACGATGCCGACGGGCTTGCCGAGGACGAGGCCGACGATGATCCCGAGCGTGATCGGGTCGCCGAGCGCGCTGCGCAGGCCCTCGACGCCACCGACGGCCACCCCGGCGGCGAAGAAGGCGAAGACCGGCACGGCGACGAGCGTCGAGAAGACGCCCCACTGGTCGGCGAGGTGGGCGGTGAGGCTGTCGTAGACCGGTTCGCCGTCCTCGGTGCCGGTCTGCACCCGCGCCCGCGTCGACGCGATCGCCGGCACGGTGAAGCCGAGGAGCACGCCGGCCACGGTCGCGTGGATGCCGGACGCGTGGACGAGCGCCCACGTCGCGACGCCGAGCGGCAGCAGCAGCCACCACGTGCGCACCCCGCGCTGGGTGAGGAGCCCGAAGAGCGCGAGGGGGACGAGCGCGAGGAGCAGCCACTGCAGGTGCAGCCCCTGGGTGTAGGCGACGGCGATGATCGTGATGGCGATGAGGTCGTCGACGATCGCGAGCGTCAGGAGGAAGATGCGCAGCGCCGGCGGCAGGAAGCGCCCGACGACCGCGAGGACGGCGACGGCGAAGGCGATGTCGGTCGCCGTTGGGATCGCCCAGCCCTGGAGGGCGCCCTCGGACGAGCGGGCGATCGCGACGTAGATGAGGGCGGGCACGACGACGCCGCCCGCGGCAGCGGCGATGGGCATCGCGGCCCGGCGCGGGTCGCGCAGGCTGCCGGCGACGAGCTCCTCCTTGAGCTCGAGGCCGACGACGAAGAAGAAGATCGCGAGGAGGCCGTCGGCCGCCCACTGGCCGATCGTCAGGTCGAGGTGGAGGGCGGCGGGGCCGACGGTCGTGTCGCGCACCGACTCGTAGAGGTCGACGGCGGGGGTGTTGGCCAAGAGCAGCGCGAGCAGGGTGGCGACGAGCAGGAGCGAGCCGCCGAAGGCGTCGCTGCGGGCGCTCGCGCGCACGCCGCGCCACATCTCGTGGGGCATGCGACGCAGGGGGGTGTCGGTCAGGGGTCCGGGCATGAGGTGCCTTACGTGGTCAGGGGAGATGGGCGCGTCTGCGCCCCGCGACTGGGGGCGCGTCGCTCACGCAGGCGGCGGGCAGCCGGCGATCTCGCCGTGCGCGTTGGTGCCCCACTCGCTCGTCCACCCGTTGGTCCCGGGGTGGCGGACCGTGCGCTGCAGCGCACGCATGCGCGTCGCGTCCGCCAGGTGGCGGGGGAGGCGCAGCAGTCCGATCACCCGCCCGATCCTACGGGCGTCGGGGTGCCGGCTGCCGTTCGCGCTGCCTCGCGAGACGCCCGGCTCTGCTTTCCCACCAGCCCGCTGCCGCCCCTGCGCCGAGCCTGTCGCTGGGTCGAAGAAGGATCGTCACGTCGAGGTGACGATCCTTCTTCGAACCAGCAGTTGATGGGTGGCGGTTGGTGATCAGGGGGCGGGAATCATCTGCACCGGTCGGTAGTTGAGTCAGACGTACTCAACTTTTCGGCTCCGGATTTGCGCAGGCCCACGAGGGCTTCGTAGGTTGAGCCGCAGAGACCAACCCCTCCCGAAGGGGGCGCCCGCCCCCTTCGACCCGGACGAAGGAGAACCCCCATGGGACGTGCCGTCGGCATCGACCTCGGTACCACCAACTCGGCCGTCGCGTACCTCGACGCCGGCGAGCCCGAGATCATCGCGAACGCCGAGGGCGGTCGCACCACCCCGTCCGTCGTCGCCTTCTCCAAGGGCGGCGAGGTCCTCGTCGGCGAGATCGCCAAGCGTCAGGCCGTGACGAACGCCGACCGCACCATCCGCTCCGTCAAGCGCCACATGGGCACCGAGTGGACGAGCGAGGACGTCGACGGCAAGAAGTACACCGCGCAGGAGATCAGCGCCCGCACGCTGATGAAGCTCAAGCGCGACGCCGAGGCCTACCTCGGCGAGGACGTCACCGACGCGGTCATCACCGTGCCGGCGTACTTCGACGACGCCGAGCGCCAGGCGACGAAGGAGGCCGGCGAGATCGCGGGCCTCAACGTCCTGCGCATCGTCAACGAGCCGACCGCGGCGGCCCTGGCCTACGGCCTCGACAAGGGCAAGGAGGACGAGCTCATCCTCGTCTTCGACCTCGGTGGCGGCACCTTCGACGTCTCCCTGCTCGAGGTGGGCAAGGACGCCGAGGACGGCTTCGCGACCATCCAGGTCCGCGCCACCTCCGGTGACAACCAGCTCGGTGGTGACGACTGGGACGACCGCGTGGTCAAGCACCTCCTGCAGAGCGTCAAGAGCAGCACCGGTGTCGACCTGGCCGGTGACAAGATCGCCATGCAGCGTCTGCGCGACGCCGCGGAGCAGGCGAAGAAGGAGCTCTCCTCGAGCAGCTCCACGTCGATCAACCTCCAGTACCTCTCGATGGGCGAGAACGGCCCGATCCACCTCGACGAGACGCTCACCCGGGCGCAGTTCGAGCAGATGACCAAGGACCTCCTCGACCGCACGAAGACCCCCTTCGAGAACGTCATCAAGGACGCCGGCATCAAGCTCGGCGACATCGACCACGTCGTCCTCGTCGGTGGCTCCACCCGCATGCCCGCCGTCTCCGAGCTCGTCAAGCAGCTCACCGGCGGCAAGGAGCCCAACAAGGGCGTCAACCCCGACGAGGTCGTCGCCGCCGGCGCGGCCCTGCAGGCCGGTGTCCTCAAGGGCGAGCGCAAGGACGTCCTGCTCATCGACGTCACCCCGCTCTCCCTGGGCATCGAGACCAAGGGCGGTCTCTTCACCAAGCTCATCGAGCGCAACACCGCGATCCCGACCAAGCGCAGCGAGGTCTTCTCGACGGCGGAGGACAACCAGCCCTCCGTGCTCATCCAGGTCTTCCAGGGCGAGCGCGAGATCGCGCAGCAGAACAAGCCGCTGGGCACCTTCGAGCTCTCGGGCATCGCCCCGGCGCCCCGCGGCGTGCCGCAGGTCGAGGTGACCTTCGACATCGACGCCAACGGCATCGTCAACGTCTCCGCGAAGGACCGTGGCACCGGCCAGGAGCAGAAGATCACCATCTCGGGCGGCAGCGCGCTGTCCAAGGAGGAGATCGAGCGCATGGTGCAGGAGGCCGAGGCCCACGCCGAGGAGGACAAGCAGCGGCGCGAGGAGACCGAGGCCCGCAACACCGCGGAGAACCTCGTCTACTCGACCGAGAAGTTCCTCTCCGACAGCGGCGACAAGCTGAGCGACGACCAGCGCAAGCCGGTCGACGACGCCCTCGCCGACCTCAAGGACGCCCTCAAGCCGGAGTCGGGCGTGAGCGCTGCCGACCTGTCGAAGAAGGTCGACACCCTCAACGAGGAGTCGCAGAAGATGGGCGCCGCCCTCTACGCGGCCTCCGCCGAGCAGGGCGAGGGTGCCGGCACCGCCGGTGACCAGCCCGGCGCCGACGCGGGTAGCACCCCGGCCGACGACGACGTCGTCGACGCCGAGGTCGTCGAGGACGAGGACGAGGAGCGCAAGTGAGCGACTCGACGAGCAACCACGAGCCCGAGGACGTCGTCCACGACGCCGACGGCGACGCGGTGAACGTCGAGGCCGTCAACGACGGCGTGCCGGCCCCCGCGCAGGGGGCCGGCACCCCGGCCGCCGACGCGGACGGGACGCCTGCGGCCGAGGCTGCACCGGGGGCGGACGCCGCCCCCGGCGCGGGCTCCGACGCCCACCCCGACACCGCGCTCGCGGCCGAGCGGCTCGGCGACCTGCAGCGCCTGCAGGCCGAGTACGTCAACTACAAGCGCCGCGTCGACCGCGATCGCGCCGACATCCAGATCCGGGCGGCGCACGACGTGCTCGAGACCCTGCTGCCGGTGCTCGACGAGATCCACCTCGCGCGCCAGCACGGCGACCTCGACGAGGGCCCCTTCCGGGCCATCGCCGACAAGCTCGAGCAGGCGCTCGGCCGGTACGGCCTGGTCCAGGTCGGCGCGAAGGGCGAGCCCTTCGACCCGGCGGTCCACGAGGCCCTCATGCACGCCGCGTGGGACTCGAGCGACAGCGAGCTGCCGAGCGACGCGACGACGACCACGGTCGTCACCGTGCTCCAGCCCGGGTACAAGGCCGGCGAGCGCGTGCTGCGCGCGGCGCGCGTCGCCGTCGCCGACCCCGAGTGACCCACCCGCACACCCCCTGAGAGGAGGACGGCATGGCTAGTCAGGACTGGTTCGAGAAGGACTTCTACAGCATCCTCGGCGTCTCGCAGGGCGCCGACGACGCGGAGATCAAGAAGGCGTACCGCAAGCTCGCCAAGCAGCACCACCCCGATCGCAACCCCGGGGACGCCGCGGCGGAGCAGCGCTTCAAGGACGTCGGCGAGGCGCACGCCGTCCTCTCCGACCCCGAGCAGCGTCGTGAGTACGACGCCGTGCGCCAGATGGCGCGCGGGGGCGCCCGCTTCACCGCGGGCGGCCCCGGCGGGGCCGGGGGCGCCGGCTTCGAGGACGTCTTCTCCTCGATGTTCGGCGGCGGGGGCGGTGGTGGCTCCCGGGTGCGCTACTCCTCGCAGGGCTTCCCCGGCGGGGGCGGCGGCGAGCCCGACCTCGAGGACATCATGGCGATGTTCGGGCAGGGCGGGGGATCCCCCTTCGGCGGTGGCGGTGGTGGTGCGGGCTTCCGCGCGCCCCGCGGCCCGCAGAAGGGTCCCGACCTCACCGCCCGCACGACCCTGTCCTTCCGCGACGCGGTCGAGGGGTCGACGGTGCAGCTGAGCGCCGACGGCGAGCGGATCACCGCGAAGATCCCCGCGGGCGTCAAGGACGGCCAGCGGATCCGGCTGCGCGGCAAGGGCGGTCAGAGCCGCACCGGCGGCGAGCGGGGAGACCTCATGCTCACCGTCGCGGTCGAGCCGCACCCGGTCTTCGGCCGGGACGGCGACAACCTGACGATCGAGCTGCCGGTGACCTTCGCCGAGGCCACGCTCGGCGCGACGGTGAGCGTCCCGACGCTCGACGGCCGCCCGGTCAAGGTCAAGGTCGCCCCGGGCACCCCGAGCGGGCGCGTCCTGCGGGTCAAGGGCCGCGGCGTGCCGACGAAGGGGGGATCCGGTGACCTCCTCGTGCGCGTCGAGGTCGTCGTCCCGACCGACCTCACCGACGAGCAGCGCGCGGCCGTCGAGGCCCTCGCGCAGGATGCCGACTCCCTGCGTGCCGACCTGCTCGCGAGGGCGGGGGACTGACCCGTGGCCCGCTCCGCCTTCAGCCCCGATGACGAGACCCCGGTCTTCGTCATCTCGGTCGCGGCCGAGCTCGCGGGCATGCACGCCCAGACCCTGCGGCAGTACGACCGCATCGGTCTCGTCACCCCCTCGCGCACGCGCGGCGGCGGTCGCCGGTACTCGGCGGCCGACGTCGCGCGTCTGCGCGAGGTCCAGCGGCTCTCGCAGGACGAGGGCGTCTCGCTGAGCGCGATCCAGCGCATCTTCGAGCTCGAGCACCAGGTCGACGCGCTGCGCGCCCGCGTCGGCGAACTCACGGAGGAGCTCGAGTCGGCCCGCGTCGCGCTGGGCCAGGGCTCCCGCTTCTTCGCCGTGGGCTCCAGCGGTGACATCGTCGCGCTGCGCCACGGCCAGCGACCCCGACCGCGCACGGCCTCGCAGGCGCTCGTCCTGTGGGACTCGCGCCGCTGACGCGCCCCCGCCCCACCCCCCTTCGCCCCCTTCCCCCTTCGCCCACCCCTTCTGCGCCGAGCCCCGCTCGTCGTCCGTGACACCCGCTCTCCGCGGGACCGCGACGAGCGGGGCTCGCGGACCAGGAGCGGGGTTCAGCGAGGCGTGTCAAGGACGCTTGACAACGACCGGTCTCCCCTCTGTAAAGTCTGCTTGACACCGCACCGGAGGGACCGGCCGCGGGCGAAGGGGGACCGCCATGACCCGCACGACCACCACCGCGCCGACCTCGGCCTACCTCCGCGCCGGGCTGCTCGCCGCGGGCATCACCGCCGCCGCGGGCATCGGGGCCGGCCTCGTGCGGGGCGAGGACTTCTGGCTCGCCGCAGGGGTCTTCGGCGCCGCCGCGCTCGGCCCGGCCCTCGCCCTCGGCTGGCTGCTCTTCGTCAGCGACCACACGGTGCCCCAGGACGCGCACGCCGAGGACAGCGTCGAGCGGCGCTGGGCCGAGCAGGCCGGGGCCGGCGCCTTCCTCGACGTCGTCATCGCCTCGGGCGTCACGCTCACCCTGCTCTCCGTGCTCGACGTCGGCATCTCCGCGACCGGCGTCCTCACCCTCCTCGTGGTGCTCGCCCTCGCCGACTCCGCTGTGCGCTACGCGGTCGTCTCGCGCCGCGGCGCCTGAGGGGGCACCGGATGGACAACGACCTCGCGGCCCGGCGCGCCGAGCGCGGCTGGTCGCAGGCGCGCCTGGCCGAGGAGCTCGGCGTCTCGCGTCAGACGGTGATCTCCATCGAGCGCGGGCGCTTCGACCCGAGCCTGCCGCTGGCCTTCCGGGTGGCCCGGACCTTCGGCTGTCGGGTGGAGGACGTCTTCTACCCCGGCACCGCCGAGGACTGAGCGACGCGCCCGCGGGCTGCGACGTAGACGCCGACGACCGCGAGGGCCGCCACGACGGCGGCGAGACCGACGACCTGCGAGCTCGGCTCGTCGCCGAGCCGCCCGGCCGCGATCCACGCCAGGCCCCAGGTGATGGCGGCGGTGATGCCGAGGCGAGGTCCGACCCGCCGGGCGAGCACGGCGGCCACCCCCACGACGACGACGATGACGGCGACCGCCACGACCTCGCCGACGCCCTGGCTCGTCTCGACGCCGTAGCCCACGAGCGCCGCGGCGACGTTGGCGCAGGTCGCGACGCTCACCCAGCCGAGGTAGAGCCCGAAGGTGCCGTCGACGAGCAGCGCCTCCGCGGCGCCGACCGCGGGCCGGTCGTGCAGCCGCGCGACGAGCACGCCGAGCACGAGGAGCAGAGCGACGATGACGACGACGCTCAGCCACAGCAGGCCCCACTGGGTGACGAAGATCCACGCCGCGTTGAGGAGCATCGACGCGGCCGCGAGGTAGCCCGTGCGCCGGTGCCTGGGGTCGGTCGCCGTGCTCGGGAAGAGCTGGTAGACGGCGTACGCCGTGAGCAGCGCGTAGACGAGGGACCAGATCGAGAAGGCGGTGCCCGCGGGCGCGAGGAGGGTGGCGTCGGCGGACAGCGCACCGCTGCTCGACTCCGAGACCTCGGTGCCGATGACACCGACCCCGGTGAGCACACCGAGGACGCCGACGAGGTGGCTGACGACGACGACGACCTGACGGGTGCGGTCCGCGCGGGTGGGCTGCTCGCTCATCCTTCGACGATAGGAGCCGGCCCGCCTCTCACCGGCCTCGGGCGCCCGCGCTGTCCAGGGTGGTTGCCTCGAGCGCCCGCGCCGCGGCGAGCCTCTTCATCCCCTCGGCGGGGCGGATCGGCTCGGGCCACCGCGCGGCGATGCGGTCGCCCTCGTACTCGCGGCGCAGCCGCCGCCGCACGAGCGGCACGACCTCCTGGCGCACGAAGGCCGCCTCCTGGCGGGCCGCGTGCCGCCAGCCGCGGGGCTCGTGCGGGACGAGGTCGCCGATCTTCAGCGTGTGGGGCACGCCCATCGTCTCGGCGACGAGCGCCGCCATCCGCTTGTGTCCCTGTCGGGACATGTGGATCCGGTCCGGCGCCCACAACGCCGGGTGGTCGAAGTCGCGGACGCGGGCGTGGTCGACGAGCAGCGTCCCCTGCCGGTCGGAGAGCTCGCGCACCCCGTCGTTGAAGAGGTGGACCCGGCGCACGAGCGGGTCGAGCAGCCGGGTCGTGCGCACGTCGTACGCGGTGAAGAGGACGACCTGCGCACCGGAGCCGACGAGCCGGTCGAGGGCCGCCTCGTAGCGCTCCAGCAGCGAGGTGATGTCGGCCCGCAGCGAGAGCAGGTCGTTGCCCCCGGCGTAGAAGGTGACGTGAGTGGGCCCGAGGGCGAGCGCCGCGTCGAGCTGGTCGGCGACCACCTGGTCGAGGAACTTGCTGCGGATCGCGAGGTTCGCGTAGCGCCACGTCGGGTCGGCGCGGCCCAGCTGGCGGGCCAGCCGGTCGGCCCAGCCGCGCACGGAGTTCGGGTAGTGCAGGTGGGGGTCGCCGATGCCCTCGGTGAAGGAGTCGCCCACGGCGACGAGCAGGCCAGTCATCTCGCGCCCCATGCCACCCGCCCGGGCGGCCGGGTCGCAAGCCACGCGCGGGGTGGTGACGAAGGGTTGTCCGAGCCGTCATCGGGGGTCGCCGGGCGGCCGTCGTGCGTTCACCTCTCGCCCGGGCGACCGCTCGAAGGGGGAGCGAAGGGGTGGTCGTCGTCGGTGCTCGCTGCCAGGGTGGGGCCATGCCGATGCCCCAGGACCCCGCCTCTCGCTACGACCGCCGCAACACCCCGCTCGTGCGGGTCGTCGACGCCGTGCCCGACGACGCGTGGGACGCGCCCTCGCCCTGCGAGGGGTGGAGCGCGGCCGACGTGCTCCAGCACCTCGTCGACACGCAGCGCACCTTCTTGCTGACGAACGGCGCGAGCCTGCCCGACCCGGCGCCGGTCGTCGCCCAGGGCCCGGCGCTCGCCTGGCGGACGCACTCCGAGGCGGTCGCCCGCGCCCTCGCCGACCCGCGCGTGGGCGAGGCGCCGTACGAGACCCCCTTCGGCGTCTCGACCGTGGGCCAGGTCCTCGACGACTTCTACGGCTTCGACATGGTCGTCCACCGGTGGGACGTCGCCCGCGCCACCGGGGGCGACACCTCGATCACGGACGCCGAGCTCGACACGCTCGACGCCGCGGCCGACGGCTGGGGCGAGCGCCTCTACGGCGACGGCATCTGCTCCGGCCCGCTCGAGGTCGGCGCCGACGAGCCGCGCCCGGTGCGGGTCCTCGCGCGCTTCGGCCGGGACGCCCGGTAGGGGCGCCCCGGCCGAGGTGGGGGGTGGCGGGTCAGGGGGAGATCAGGAGGAGACGGCCGCCGCGAGGTTGCCGAGGCTGTCCTCGAGCTGGCCCTTGCTGATGAGCGGGAAGCTCACCTGCTGCAGCAGCTCCTTGTCGGTGACCTTGCTCCAGTCGTAGGTGAGGCTGACGAGCGTGCTGTCGGGGCCCTGCGCGTCGAGCTCCCAGAGCCACTCCCAGCCCTTGGGGTCGGTGCCGGCGGGGGCGGTCTGCCAGCCGACCATCGTGTTCTCCGCGTAGGCGGTCACGTGGTTGTCGGTCTGGTACTCGCCGCCCATGTGGTCGCCCTCCATGTTCATCGTGAAGACGTCGCCGACGCCCTGGATGCGGTTGGACCTCTCGTCCGAGCGGACGAAGCCGGAGCCGTCGAGCTCGGTGTGGCGCTTGGGGTTGGTGAGCACCTCGAAGAGGTCCTTCGCGGACGCGTCGACGGTGCGCTGGACGGTGATCTTCTGATCGCTCATCTGACGAGCGTGCCCAGGCGCGCCGGTCATGTCCACACCCTGTCGAGGGTGCGAGCATGGCGGTCATGAGCGAGCACCTCATCGTCCTGCCCGACCGCGACGACGCCGAGCGCGTCGCCGACGACCTGCGCGAGGAGGGGCTCGGCGAGGTCCGGGTCGTGCGCGAGGCGCTCGCGGGGGAGGACGACGGCGAGGACCACGAGTGGGCCATCTACGTGCGCGTCGAGACGGTCACCGACGAGGCGAGCGCCGTCGGTCAGGGGCTGAAGGAGCGCTTCAGCGCGCTCGCCGAGGAGCACGACGGCTGGTACGACGACCGCACGGGCGGGCCGGCCTGATCCTCTCTCGGCCGGACGACGTCCGGGACCCGGGACGACGCGGGGCGCCTCTCCCTTCGCATCCAGCCGACCTCCAGCCCGGTGTGCCAGGATCAGGCGGCTGACCGTGCCCGGCAGCCAGCTCCCGAACGACCCCAGGACTGCCCGTATGAGCGAGATCGGCCGACACCGGCGCGACAAGCCTGCGACCCCGATGCTCTCCGAGCGCGCGCGGTCCCGGCTGAGCCGCCGCTTCTACGTGCTCACCGCCGCGAGCACCGTCGTGCCCGGGCTCGGGCTCATCCCCAGTCGTCGGCGCACCGGGCAGGTCATGGTCGCCGCCTTCGTCGTCGCGCTCGTCGCGGGTGTCGCCTACCTGCTGTCGAAGGGGGTGACGACCTCGGTCCTCGAGGTCGGCGTGAGCCGCCGGGCGCTCGCCGTGCTCATCCCCGTGCTCGTCGTCGGCGCGCTCGTCTGGCTCTTCGGCATCGTCGCCACCGCCCGCGACAACATGCCCGCGGACGTGTCGGGCCGGCCCCGCGTCGCGATGCTGCTCTTCGCCTCCTTCGCCGCCCTGCTCGTCATCGCCCCCGCGGCCCAGGCCGCGCGCTACGCCCTCATCCAGCGCTCGGTCATCGGCGAGGTCTTCTCCTCGATCCGGCCCGAGGGCGCGGCCGCACCGGTCGACGCGGAGGACCCGTGGGAGGGCACCGACCGGGTCAACATCCTGCTCGTCGGCTCCGACGCGGGGCCCGACCGGACCGGCGTGCGCCCCGACTCGACGATGGTCGCGAGCATCGACACGACGACCGGCAAGACCGTGCTCTTCGGCATCCCGCGCAACCTGCAGAACATCCCGCTCTCGCCCGACAGCCCGCTGCGCGCGCAGTACCCGGACGGCTACAGCTGTGGTGACCAGTGCCTCTTCGAGTACGTGTGGACCCTCGGCGAGGACAACGCGGCGCTCTTCCCCGGCGACCCGAGCCCCGGTCTCACCGTCACCAAGGACGCGGTGAGCCAGATCCTCGGGCTCGACATCGACTACACGACGATCATCGACCTCAAGGGCTTCACCGAGCTCGTCGACGCGATGGGCGGGGTGCAGATCGACGTCAAGGAGCGGGTCTGCATCGGGTGCAAGGTCGAGGGCGGCGTCGTCGTCGGCACGACCGGCTACATCGAGCCCGGCGTCCAGCGGCTCGACGGCTACCGGGCGCTGTGGTACTCGCGCTCGCGCGCCGACAGCCGGGACGGCGACTTCAGCCGGATGCGGCGGCAGCGCTGCATGGTGGGCGCGCTCATCAACCAGGTGAACCCCGTGAGCATGCTGCGGCGCTACCCCGAGCTCGCCGCGGTGCTCAAGAAGAACGTCGCGGTCGACATCCCCCAGGACGACCTGTCGGCCTGGGCGGTCCTCGTCGAGCGGATCCAGGACGGTGGCTCGATCAAGTCGTTGCCCCTGACGAACAAGGTCATCGACGTGACCAACCCGGACTACGGCGTCATCCACACGAAGGTGCGTGACGCGATCGACCCGCCGCGTCGCAGCGCGACGAAGAAGCCCACCTCGAGCGCGAGCCCGAGCGCGACACCGAGCGGCAGCTCGACGACCGAGCCCACGGACGAGCTGGCGGACATCACCGCCACCTGCTGACGGACAGGGCCGGGAGCGGCGAAGGGGACGAGGCGCGGCCTCGTCCCGCGTCGCGCGTCCGTGACCGGCTCAGCCCCCGGCCCCCGGTGGTGTCGGCAGGGCGTCCTCGCCGAGCGCGAGCACCCGACGCAGCACCGGGCTGGCGTCGTCCGCGCGCCACACGAGACGGGCGTGCACCTGCTCCGCGCTGCCGTCCAGCGGGATGACGACGAGACCGTCCGGGCCGGGACTGCCGCCGAAGGCGGTGTCGACGGTGAGCGTGACGCCGACCCCCGCCGCGACGAGCGCGAAGATCGTCCACGAGTCGGGCGCGTGCTGGGCGATCCTGGGCAAGAAGCCCGCCTCCTGGGCCGCGCGCAGCGTGAGCTCGCGCAGGCTCGACCCACTGGTGGGCTGGAGCATGACCCACGACTCGTCGGCGAGGTCGGCCATCGTCACGGTGTCGCGGCCGGCGAGGGGGTGGTCCTCGGGCAGGGCGACGACGAGGCGGTTGACCGCGACGACGCGCGAGCCGAGACCGACGGGGACGCTCGGGTACATGACGATCGCGAGGTCGAGCGAGCCCTCCTGGATCCGCTCGATCGCGCCGCTGCCGTACGTGGTGCTCGTGAGGGTCAGCTCGACCCCGGGCAGGTCACGTCGGACCCGGCGGGCCAGCTGGCTGATCGGGCGATGCGAGGACGGGCCGGCGAAGCCGACCCGGACCTCGCCGATCTCGCCTCGACCGGCATGGGCGACGGTGCGCTCGGCCGTCGCGAAGGAGCGCACGATCTCGCGGGCTGGGTCGACGAGCGCAGCGCCCTGCGCTGTCAGCCGCACCGAGCGGGTCGTCCGCTCGAAGAGGGGAGCCCCGAGCTGACGCTCCAGCTGCTGGATGGTGCGGCTCAGCGGCGGCTGCGCCATGTGCAGCCTCGCGGCCGCTCGCCCGAAGTGCAGCTCCTCCGCGACCGCGAGGAAGGCGGTGACGTGGTGCAGGTCCATGGGTGCTCCTCCGAGCGGCATCGGCGGGACCGACTGTTGCTCCCGGCATATCAGTGTCATACCCACTATGCCCTTGATCGACATAATCCTCGTGGGCAGTCTGGCGCCACCGACGAAGGAGTCCGATCGACGTGGAGAGCACCGAGTTCGACGAGGTCCTGGCGACCGTGGCAGCGCTCGTGGAGGAGGTGGTCGTGCCCGCCGAGGACGAGATCGAGAGCACCGACGCCATCCCGGAGCGTGTCCGCCGCGCCGCGGCCGACATGGGCCTCTTCGGGTACGCCCTGCCCGAGCAGTACGGCGGGCTGGGGCTGACGATGAGCGAGGAGGTGCGCCTGGCGATGGTCGTCGGGCGCACGACCCCTGCCTTCCGCTCGATGTTCGGCACGAACAACGGCATCGCCGGCCAGGTCCTCGTGAACTTCGGCACCGACGAGCAGAAGCAGGCCTACCTGCCGGGCCTGGCGGCGGGCGAGCTCGTCGCGTCCTTCGCGCTCACCGAGCCCGACGCCGGCTCGGACCCCTCGGGGCTGCGCACGAAGGCGGTGCGCGACGGCGACGACTACGTCATCAGCGGGCAGAAGCGGTACATCACCAACGCGCCGCAGGCCGATCTCCTCATGGTCTTCGCCCGCACGGGCGACGTCTCCGAGGGCACGAAGGGGATCTCGGTCTTCGTCGTCGACACCTCGCTCGAGGGCGTGACGGTCGGCCCGAAGGACGCGAAGATGGGCCAGCGCGGCGCGCACACCGCCGAGGTCTCCCTCGAGGGGGTGCGGGTCGGGGCCGAGTGCCTCGTCGGCGGGGTCGAGGGCGAGGGCTTCGCCGCCGCGATGCGCTCGCTGGCGAAGGGCCGCCTCCACATCGGCGCGACCTGCGTCGGTCTCGCCGAGCGGCTCACCGACGAGGCCCTCCGGCACTCCCTCGACCAGACCCAGGGGGGCACCCGCATCGCCGACTTCCAGCTCGTGCAGGGGATGCTCGCGGACTGCCGCACGGAGGCGATGGCCGGCCGGGCGCTCGTCGTCGAGGCGGCCCGCGCCTACGACGACGGGAGCGACCGACGCCTCGGCCCGTCCGCGGCGAAGCTCTACTGCAGCGAGATGGTCGACCGGGTGGCCGACCGGGCGGTGCAGATCCACGGGGGGATGGGCTACATGCAGGACTCGAAGGTGTCGCGCTTCTACCGCGACGCCCGTCTCTTCCGCCTCTACGAGGGCACGAGCGAGATCCAGCGCACGATCATCGCCAAGCAGATGATCCGCGGGGCGTCGACCCGATGAGCGTCACCGCCCCCTTCGTCAGCCGGACCGTCCCACCAGCTCGGGAGATCTCTCATGCGTGACCCCCAGGACGTCGTCGTCTGCGCCCCGTACCGCACCGCGGTCGGTGCGTTCGGCGGCTCGATGCAGCCCCTGCTGCCCGCCCAGATCGGCACCCAGCTGATGACCGGTCTGATCGAGCGCACGGGCATCGACCCGGCTGCGGTCGAGGACGTGATCCTCGGCCACTGCTACGCCAACGGCGAGGCCCCGGCCATCGGCCGGGTCGTCGCGCTGGATGCCGGTCTGCCGGTCACGACGACCGGCATGCAGCTCGACCGGCGCTGCGGCTCGGGTCTGCAGGCGATCATCCAGGGCGTGATGCAGGTCCTGACCGGCGCCAACGACTGCGTCGTGGCCGGTGGGGTGGAGTCGATGAGCAACGCGCCCTTCTACTCCATGGACATGCGCTGGGGCGCGAAGGGCACCGGCGTGCGCGTGCACGACATGATGAGCCGCGGCCGCGAGACCGCGGGCGGGGTGAACTACCCGGTGCCGGGCGGGATGATCGAGACGGCGGAGAACCTGCGCCGCGAGTACTCCATCAGCCGTGAGGAGCAGGACGCGCTGGCGGTGCAGTCCCACCAGCGCGCCGCGGCGGCGCAGCGCGAGGGGCTGCTCGCGCAGGAGATCGTGCCGGTGCGCGTGCCGCAGCGCCGGGGCGAGGACCTCGTCGTCGAGGTCGACGAGCACATCCGCCCCGACACCTCGATGGAGTCCCTGGCGCGGCTGCGCCCGATCCTGGGCGCGGGTGATCCTGAGGCGACCGTGACCGCGGGCAACGCCTCGGGGCAGAACGACGCGGCCGCCTTCGTCGTCGTCGCCGACCGCGCGACCGCGGCCGCGCAGGGCCTGACCCCGCTGATGAGCCTGCGGTCCTGGGCCGTGGCGGGCACACCACCGAAGACGATGGGCATCGGCCCGGTCCCGGCGACCGCGAAGGCGCTGGACGTCGCCGGTCTGACCCTGGCCGACATCGACGTCATCGAGCTCAACGAGGCCTTCGCCGCGCAGGCCCTGGCGGTGATGCGCGAGTGGGGCTTCACCGAGGCCGACCACGAGCGCACCAACGTCCACGGCTCGGGCATCTCCCTGGGTCACCCCGTCGGGGCCACCGGCGGCCGGATGACCGGGGCGCTGGCCCGCGAGCTGCACCGCCGCGAGGGCCGGTACGGACTGGCCACGATGTGCATCGGCGGCGGCCAGGGCCTGGCCGCGATCTTCGAGAGGGCACACGCATGAGCACCCCGCGCACCATCGCCACCATCGAGGACCTGCGGGCGCTCGTCGGGCACGAGCTCGGCAGCACCGAGTGGGTCGAGATCACCCAGGAGCGGGTCGACCTCTTCGCGGATGCCACCGGCGACCACCAGTGGATCCACGTCGACGTCGAGCGCGCCGAGGCCGGCCCCTTCGGCGGCACGATCGCGCACGGCTTCCTCACCCTGTCGCTGCTGCCCTCCTTCGGCGCCGAGCTCTTCGCGCTCGAGCTCGGCAGCGCCCGGCTCAACTACGGCCTGGAGGGCGTGCGCTTCACCAACCCCGTGCGGGTCGGCTCGCGGATCCGGGGGACCGCGACCTTCGAGGAGGTCAACGACCTGCCGAAGGGGACCCAGGTCGTCACCCGCTACGTCGTCGAGATCGAAGGTGTCGAGCGACCTGCCTGCGTCGCGCGGCAGATCACCCTCGTCACCGGCTGAAAGGGCCCCACCCCTCCGGGGACGACGAAGGGGGACGAAGCCTGGCCTCGTCCCCCTTCGCACGTCCGCTGCGGGCTACCACGCAGTACTGGTCGCGATGACGACCACTACCTGCGCCGTAGCGCGGGGTCTAGCCGAGCACGTCGACCGAGCGGTGCTCGGCGACCCGGCTGCCCAGGGTCGCGAGGTGGCTGCGGGTGCTGCCCCACGTGCGCGAGATCATCGTCAGGCGCGCGCTGAGGTGGCCCACCGGGTACTCCGCGGTGACGCCGATGCCGCCGTGCAGCTGGATGGCCTCCTGGCCGATGAGCCGGGCGGCCTTGTCGACGACGACCCGGGCCCGCAGGACCGCGTCGACGTCGACCGGCGACTCCTCCGCCGACATCGCGGCGAAGAGGGTCGCGCTGCGCGCCAGCTCGAGCTGGGCGTACATGTCCGCGGCGCGGTGGGTGAGCGCCTGGAAGGCGGCGAGCGGGACGCCGAACTGCTTGCGCGTGCGCAGGTAGTCGGTCGTCATCCGCAGCGCCTCCTCCATCGCGCCCAGCGCCTCGGCGCACAGCAACGCTCCGGCGACGGCGAGCGCGTCGCGCAGCGCCTCCTCGGCGGCCTCGCCCTCGGCGAGCAGGGTGACCGACGCGCCGTCGAGGTCGAGCCGCTCGGCGGTGGCGCCCGGGTCGGTGAGGAGGAAGACGCCCGTGCCGCTCGCGGTGCGGGCGGTGAGGACGACGTGGGTGGCGGCCGGGGCGTATCGCACCGGGGCCTTGACGCCGGTGACCTGCCAGCCGTCGGCGCCCTCCTCGGCCCGCACGTCGTGCGGCGTCGGGTCGAAGGTGCGCATCGGCTCGTCGAGCGCCGGCACGAGCAGGGCCTCGCCCTCGCTCACCGCACCGAGCACCTGCTGGCGCAGCTCGGCGGGGGCGAGGCGGGCGACGAGGGTGCCGGCGAGGACGGTCTCGGCCAGCGGGGCCTGGATGCGGCCCCGGCCGAGCTCGGTCGCAGCGGCCGCGAGGTCGGTGATGCCGGCCCCGACGCCGCCGTCCTCCTCGGACCACGGCATCGCCGGGATGCCGAGCTCGACGAGCGCCTGCCACAGCGCGGTGTCGTGGGCGGGGGGCTGCGCGGAGGAGCCGGACTCGGCGGCGGGGGAGCCGTGGCGCGAGAGCACGCCCCGGGTGGCGTCGGCGAGGGCGCGCTGCTCGTCGGTGGTCGTGAAGTCCATGTGTCAGCCCTTCAGCTTCAGGATCGTGGCCGCGATGATGCCCCGCTGGACCTCGCTCGAGCCGCCGTAGATGGTCGCCTTGCGGAAGTTGAGGTACTCCGGGACCGAGCCGGTCGCCCACTCGGGCAGCTCGTCGTCGTCCCAGACGTGGGCCATCGGGCCGGCGACGTCGATCGCCAGCTCGAGGACCTCCTGCTGCAGCTCCGAGCCGCGCAGCTTGAGGATCGACGAGGCCGGGTCCGGCCGGCCGTCCTTGCTGCCGCCGCTGACGCGCACGACGGTGAGCTCGAGGGCCATGAGCTCGGCCTCGAGCTCGGCGAAGCGGGCCGCGATCGCGGGGTCGTCGAGCAGGCTGCCCTCGCCCTCGCGGACCTGCGCGGCGTGCTCCTTGACCTCCGAGAGCCAGCGCTTGATGAGCCCGACGTTCGCGACGCCGACGCGCTCGTTGCCGAGGAGGAACTTCGCGTAGTCCCAGCCCTTGTTCTCCTCGCCGACGAGCTGGTCGGCGGGCACGCGGACGTCCTCGAAGAAGACCTCGTTGACCTCGACGCCGCCGTCGAGCAGGCGGATCGGGCGCACGGTGATGCCCGGGGTCTGCATGTCGATGAGCAGGAAGGAGATGCCCTGCTGCTTCTTCGCGGTCGGGTCGGTGCGCACGAGGGCGAAGATCCAGTCGGCGTGCTGGCCGAGCGTGGTCCAGATCTTCTGCCCGTTGACGACGTACTCGTCGCCCTCGCGCACGGCCGTCGTGCGCAGCGAGGCGAGGTCGGAGCCGGCGTCGGGCTCGGAGAAGCCCTGGCACCACCAGATCTCGCAGCTCGCGGTCTTGGGCAGGAAGCGCTCCTTCTGCTCCTGCGAGCCGAAGGTCGCGATGACCGGGCCGACCATCGAGGTGTTGAAGGCCAGCGGCGGCGCGACGGAGGCGCGCTGCAGCTCGCTGTCCCAGATGAACTTCTGCAGGCTCGTCCAGTCCTGGCCGCCCCACTCGCTCGGCCAGCCCGGGGCGGCGAGCCCGGCATCGGCCAGCGCGGCCTGGCTGCGGCGCAGGTCCGCGGGGTCGAAGTCGTCGGATCGGGCGAGCAGACCGCGCAGCTCCTGGGGGAACTCCGTGGTGAAGTACTCGCGCATCCGCTGCTGGTGGGCGGCGTCCTCAGGACTCAGGCGTCGGTGCATGTCTGGACCCTAGCTGAGCAAGCGCTCACCTAGAAGGGTCAGGTGCGCGCGGTCACGAGGTGCTGCATCCGCGGGCGATGGCCGGGCGCCGCACCGTGGCGCTCGTCGGCCTCGAGGACCTCGGTGAGGTCGCGCACGAAGACGTCGGTGAACCCGGCCTCGCGGATCGCCGCCACCGTCGGCTCGATGCTCGACGCGAGGGCCAGCGGCAGGTCGGCGAGCACCGGTCCGTACGCGTCGACGAACTCGGGCGGCGAGCCCTCGAGGCCGTCGGTGAACCACGTGCTGTCGACGACGGCGAGCACCCCTCCCGGCCGCAGCAGCCCGCGCCACCGCGAGAGCGCGGCCACCGGCTCGCGCAGGGTCCACGTGACGTAGCGACAGATGACGGCGTCGAGCGAGCCCTCGGCGAAGGGGGGATCCACGGCGTCGCCGAGGGCGAAGGTGGGTGCGGGGCGGCCGTCCGCCCGGGCGCGGTCGGCGTGCTCCTGCGCGATCTCGAGCATTCCCGGCGAGCTGTCGACGCCGGTGACGTCGTGGCCGAGCCCGGCGACGAGCAGCGCGGCGTGCCCGGTGCCGGTGCCGAGGTCGAGCACTCTCGAGGGGGTGTTCGGCAGCGCCTGCGACCAGATGGACGACCACATCGCCGCGTCGTCGTCCCAGCGCTCGGGGCGGCGCTGGCCGGAGTCGTAGGCGGGGGCCCGGTGGGTCCAGTAGTCGTCGATGCGGGGCTGGATGCTCATGCGGAGATCTCCTCGTGGCGGGCCAGGGGGGTGAAGAGCAGGTGGACGCGGCCGTCCCGGTCGAGCCGGTCGACGTCGATCTCGTAGACCCGGCGCAGCAGGTCGGGGTCGAGGACCTCGGAGGTCGTCCCGCGCCCGGCGACCCGGCCGCGGTCGAGCAGGACGAGGTCGTCGCAGTAGGCCGCGGCGAGGTTGAGGTCGTGGAGTACGACGACGACGGTCTGCTCGAGCCCGCGCAGCAGGGTGAGCACCTCGTGCTGGTAGCGGATGTCGAGGTGGTTGGTCGGCTCGTCGAGGAGGAGGTGGCCGGCCTGCTGGGCCAGGCCGCGAGCGACGAGGACCCGTTGGCGCTCGCCGCCGGAGAGCTCGGAGATGTCGCGGCGGGCGAGGTGCAGCGCGCCGACCCGCACGAGGGCGGCCCGGGCGGCGGCCTCGTCCTGCGGCCGGGCCCGCACGAAGCCGCCGAGGTGAGCGGTGCGCCCGAGCAGGACGAGCTCGGCGACGCTCAGCGTGCTCTCGCCGCCGGCCTCCTGCACGACGACGGAGATCTCGCGGGCGAGCTGGGCCGGCGACATCGCGCTCACCGGGGTGCCGTCGACCGCCACCGAGCCGGCCCGCGGGCGCAGGCCGCCGTGGAGGCAGCGCAGCAGCGTCGTCTTGCCCGAGCCGTTGGGCCCGATGAGTCCGAGGACCCGGCCGGGCCGCACGGTGAGGTCGACGTCGTCGAGGACCGTGCTCGCGCCGTAGGCGAAGCTCAGCCCGCGCGCCTCGATCACCGGGCACCCTCCGTCGCCAGCTCCTCGACGATGCGCTCGAGGCCGTCGACGGCGAGCGGGCTGGCCGGCTCGGTGAAGTTGAAGAGCTGGGTGATGACGGCGTCGTCGCGCACGGCCGTGAGGCGCTCGGCGCCCGGCAGCGCCGTGAGGGCGTCCTCGACCTTCGCCGGTTCGCCGTCGGAGTAGAGCAGGACGACGACGTCCGGGTCCTCCTCGAGCAGGCTCTCGGTGGTCACCTCGAAGACCCGCTCGTCGACGTCCGCGTAGACGTTGGTCAGCCCGGCCGCCTCGAGCTGCGGGTCGGCCATCGAGCGGCTGCCGTAGGCGTACGTGGTGCCGCCGCCGACCGTCGGGTAGAGCACGGCGGCCGTGCGGTCCTCGTCCGAGGGCACGGAGGCGGTGATCGTCTCGACGCGCTCCTCGAGGTCGCGGGCAGCATTCGCCGCCTCGTCCTCGCGGTGGAAGACCCGCCCGAGCTCCTCGAGCTCGGTGCCGATCGCCTCGAAGGAGGGGGCGGGGCCCCCGGTCGGGCACAGGCCCCCGACCTCGAGCAGGGGGATCCCGAGCTCGGCGAGCGAGGCGCGGTCGAGGTTCTCGACCTGACCGAGGACGAGGTCGGGCTCCCGGGCGACGACCGCCTCCTTGGAGATGAGCAGGTGGCCGCTCGAGTCCATCCGGTCGGTGAGCGAGTCGATGCCCTCGACCGCGGCGTTCGTCTCGTCGTCGTAGTAGCCCTGGGGGTAGGCGCCGGCCTTCGCCGTCACGTGGTCGAGGACGCCGAGGGTGTCGAGGTAGGGCACCCACGCGCTCTTGAGCAGCACGACGTCGGTGGGCTCGGCCTCGATCGTCACCTCCTCGCCGCAGCTCGTCGTCGTCAGCGGGTAGTGCCCGTCGTCGGGCGCCGTCGCGGCGGTGCCCGCCGGCTCGTCGGTGCCGCACGAGGCGAGCAGGGCGACGGCGGCGGCCAGGGACGCGGCGCGCAGGGGGCGAAGGGGCATCGAGGGCCTTCCGGGATCAGGTGGACGAGACGTGCATGCGGCGGATGAGGACGAGCAGGAAGGGCGCGCCGACGAGGCTGGTGAGGATGCCGATCGGGATCTCCTGCGGCTGGAGCAGGGTGCGCGCGACGACATCGGCCCAGACGAGCAGGATCGCGCCCATGAGCGCGGCGACGGGTACGACGGCGCGGTGCGACGAGCCGACTGCCCGCCGGGCGAGGTGCGGGACGACGAGGCCGACGAAGCCGATGCTCCCGGCGGCCGAGACGACGACGCCGATGCACAGCGAGACGAGCACGAGCAGGCGCACGCGCAGCCGGTCGGGCGTGAGCCCGAGGGTCTGCGCGGTCTCGTCGCCGATGGCGAGGACGTCGAGCCGGCGCCCGGCGTGGGTGAGCACGAGGACGGTCCCGAGGACGACGACGCACACGACGGCGAGCGGGGCGGTCCACGACGCGAGGCCGAGCGACCCGAGGAGCCAGAAGAGCACCGAGCGCGACCCCTCGGCGGAGTCGGCGGCGAAGATAAGGAAGCTCGTCAGGGCGTAGAGCGCGTACCCGACCGCGACGCCGGCGAGCAGCAGCCGGATCGAGGTGACGCGCCCGCCGGAGCGGGCGACGACGAGCACGAGGAGGGAGGCGGCGAGCGCCCCGGCGAAGGCGCTCACCGGGAGGGCGTGCTGGCCCAGGCCCGCGCCGACGCCGAAGAGGATGGCGGCGGCCGCCCCGCTCGAGGCCCCCGAGCTCACGCCGAGCAGGTAGGGGTCGGCGAGGACGTTGCGCACCATCGCCTGGAGCGCGACGCCGCACACCGCGAGGCCGGCGCCGACCGCAGCGCCGAGGACGACGCGGGGGAGGCGGACGTCCCAGATGATCGCGTCTCGCGACAGGCTCCACGTCCGCTCGCCGAGGCCGAGAGCGTGGTGGCCGACGACGCGCAGGGTGGTGCCGGCGGGCACCGTGACCGCGCCGATGCCGACGGCGAGGACGAGGGTGGCGAGCAGGCCTGCGCCGAGGCCGAGCAGCCAGGCCGTCGTGCGGCGACGGCGGCCCACGACGCCGAGGTCGTCCTGCGCGAGGAGCGTCGTGCTGCGGGCGGGCGAAGGGGTCGCCGGCCCGGCCGTGGGCGGGGCGGGCTGGGGCACGACGGCTCCTCGGGTCGGGGGGTTCGTGTTGCGAACGATGTGCAGCTAGACCGTACGCCCCGGACGGTGACGCCGACGAAGTTGAGCGAAATAGACTCAACTTCGCAGGCGTTGCACCTGGCAGATCACCTTCCCTGCTCGTGAAGACAAGGAGTCACATGGAGCTCAAGCCGACGACCAAGGTCGCCGAGGCCCTCGCCCTCGCCCAGCGGTCCGCCCAGACCGAGGGGCACGCCGAGATCACCCCGGCCCACATCACCAGCGCGCTGCTGCGCGTCGACACCGCGCAGGCCGACGCGCTGCTGCAGGCCGCCGGCACCGGGGCGAGCCATGTGCTCGCCATGGCCGACCGGGCGGTCGCCGCCCTGCCGTCGGTCGCCGGGTCGACGACCCAGGCACCCACCTTCGGCCGTGAGGCGATGGCCGTCCTCCAGCAGGGCGACACCCTCATGCGGGCGAAGGGGGACACCTTCCTCGCCTTCGACCTCCTGCTGCTCGCGCTCGCCGAGACCGGTCACCTCGCCGCCGTCGAGAAGCGCGGCGCCGCCGATCTCGAGGCGAAGGTCGACGAGCTGCGCGCCGGTCGCAAGGTGACCTCGGAGACCCCGGCCGAGGGCGGCGACGCCCTCGCCGAGTACGGCACCGACCTCACCCAGATGGCGCGCGACGGCAAGCTCGACCCGGTCATCGGCCGTGACTCCGAGATCCGCCGCGTCGTCCAGGTGCTCTCGCGCCGCACGAAGAACAACCCCGTCCTCATCGGCGAGCCCGGCGTCGGCAAGACCGCCGTCGTCGAGGGTCTGGCGCAGCGCGTCGTCGACGGCGACGTGCCCGAGAGCCTGCGCGACAAGCGCCTCGTCAGCCTCGACCTCGGGGCGATGGTCGCCGGTGCGAAGTACCGCGGCGAGTTCGAGGAGCGGCTGAAGTCCGTCCTCGAGGAGATCAAGGCCAGCGACGGGGAGATCATCACCTTCATCGACGAGCTGCACACCGTCGTCGGCGCCGGGGCCACCGGCGAGGGCGCGATGGACGCGGGCAACATGCTCAAGCCGATGCTCGCGCGCGGCGAGCTGCGGCTCGTCGGCGCGACGACGCTCGACGAGTTCCGCCAGCACGTCGAGAAGGACCCTGCCCTCGAGCGCCGCTTCCAGCAGGTCTACGTCGGGGAGCCGAGCGTGCCCGACACCGTCGCGATCCTGCGCG
Organism: Janibacter melonis; assembly: GCF_003721155.3. Lineage (NCBI taxonomy): Bacteria > Bacillati > Actinomycetota > Actinomycetes > Micrococcales > Intrasporangiaceae > Janibacter > Janibacter melonis. Next base: position 2,907,661 of record NZ_CP044548.2, read on the forward strand.
GTCTCAAGGAGCGCTACGAGGCGCACCACAAGGTCGAGATCGAGGACTCGGCGCTCGTCGCCGCGGCCGCCCTGTCCGACCGCTACATCAGCGGCCGCCAGCTGCCCGACAAGGCGATCGACCTCGTCGACGAGGCCGCCTCGCGGCTGCGCATGGAGATCGACTCGAGCCCCGTCGAGATCGACGAGCTGCAGCGCGCCGTCGCGCGGATGGAGATGGAGAAGCTCCACCTCGCCCGCGAGACCGACGACGCCAGCCGTGAGCGCCTCGACCGGCTCGAGACCGAGCTCGCCGAGCGTCGTGAGGAGCTCGCCGCCCTCACCGCCCGCTGGGAGCAGGAGAAGACGGGCCTGAACCAGGTCGGCGAGCTGCGCGCCCGCCTCGACGACCTGCGCACCTCCGCCGAGCGGATGCAGCGCGACGGCGACTACGAGGGGGCCTCGCGGGTCCTCTACGGCGAGATCCCGGCTCTCGAGGCCGAGCTCGCCCGGGCCGACGCGGCCGAGAGCGCCCGCAGCGGCGACGAGGACCTCATGGTCAAGGAGCGGGTCGGCGCCGACGACATCGCCGAGGTCATCTCGGCGTGGACGGGCATCCCTGCGGGCCGCCTGCTCCAGGGCGAGAGCGAGAAGCTGCTGTCGATGGAGTCGATCATCGGCTCGCGCCTCATCGGGCAGACCAGCGCGGTCCAGGCCGTGAGCGACGCCGTGCGCCGCAGCCGGGCCGGCATCGCCGACCCCGACCGGCCGACCGGGTCCTTCCTCTTCCTCGGGCCCACGGGTGTCGGCAAGACCGAGCTCGCGAAGTCGCTCGCCGACTTCCTCTTCGACGACGAGCGCGCGATGGTGCGCATCGACATGTCGGAGTACTCCGAGCGGCACTCGGTGGCCCGCCTCATCGGCGCGCCCCCCGGGTACGTCGGGTACGAGGAGGGCGGTCAGCTCACCGAGGCGGTGCGTCGTCGGCCGTACAGCGTCGTCCTGCTCGACGAGGTCGAGAAGGCGCACCCGGAGACCTTCGACATCCTGCTCCAGGTGCTCGACGACGGGCGGCTCACCGACGGGCAGGGCCGCACGGTCGACTTCCGCAACGTCATCCTCGTGCTCACGAGCAACCTCGGCAGCCAGTACCTCGTCGACCCGCTCGTCGACCCGGCGACGGCGCGCGAGGCGGTCATGGGGGCGGTACGGACGGCCTTCAAGCCCGAGTTCCTCAACCGGCTCGACGAGGTCGTCATCTTCGACCCGCTGAGCCGCGACGAGCTCGGCCACATCGTCGAGCTGCAGGTGCGCGAGCTGGCGACCCGCCTCGCCGACCGTCGCATCGACCTCGACGTCACCGACGACGCGCGGACCTGGCTGGCGGAGAAGGGCTACGACCCGGCGTACGGCGCCCGGCCGCTGCGCCGCCTCGTGCAGAAGGAGATCGGCGACCGGCTGGCGACGGGGCTGCTCGGCGGCGACATCCGCGACGGGCAGACGGTGGTCGTCGACACCGACGACGAAGGGGTGTCCCTCACCCTGCGATGACGGGTGGGGTTCCCCCTTCGCCCGGGTCGAGGTGATCCGCGCCGACGAGGTCGGCGTGGATCACCTCGACTGTGTCTGGGGCCGCTCGAGGCGCCACCAGAGCAGGACGGGCACGAGGCACAGGGCGAGCAGGCCGGCGCCGAGACCGAGGGCGGGATAGCTCGTCGTCGCGACGACCACCCCGGACATGACACCGGCCGACGCGCCGGACAGGGCGACGAGGACGTCGAGGTTGCCCTGCACGCGCGAGCGCTGCGACGGCGTCGTCGAGTCGACGACGAGGGCGGTGCCCGAGACGAGGCCGAGGTTCCACCCCAGGCCGAGCAGGACGAGCGCGAGGACGAGGACGGGGAGCGAGTCGGCTGGTGCGACGGCCGCGGTCACCCCGGCGGCGAGGAGGACCACGGCTGCGCCGGTCGCGACGGGCACCCGGCCGAGCCGGTCGACGAGCATCCCGGTGACGGGTGAGGGCAGGTACATCGCGGCGATGTGCAGCCCGATGACGAGACCGACCGCGGAGAGGTCGTGGTCGTGCGCGCGCATGTGGACCGGGGTCATCGTCATGACGGCGACCATCGCCAGCTGCGTGAGCACCATGATCGCCCCGCCGACGACGGCGCCGCGGCCGACCGGTGCGGCGACCGCGCCGGCGTCGGCAGCCGTGGCGTCGGTGGCGGCACGGCTCTCGAGCTGGCGGGCGAGGAGCAGGGGGTCCGGGCGCATCAGGACGAGCACGGCGACCCCGGCGGCGACGTAGGCGACGCACGCGAGGAGGAAGGGGCCCGCGAGCGCCGGCAGCCCGAGGCCCTCGGCGAGGTCGCCGAGCGGCGAGACGAGGTTGGGCCCGGCCACCGCGCCGAGCGTCGTCGAGACGAGGGCGACGCTGATGGCCTTGCCCCGCTCGTGCGGCCGGGCGAGGTCGGTGCCGGCGTACCGGGCCTGGAGGTTGGTCGCCGTGCCCGCCCCGTAGACGAAGAGGGCCACGAGGAGCAGCGGCACGGTGTCGAGCGCCGCGGCGACGACGACCCCGGCGGCGCCCACGCCCCCGGCGACGAAGCCCGCCCCGAGACCCACCCGGCGCCCGCGGCGCTGGCTCACCTGGCCGACGAGGTAGGCGGTGAGGGCCGAGCCGAGGGTGAAGAGCGCGGTCGGCAGCCCGGCGAGACCTGCGCTGCCGAGCATCTGCTCGGCGAGCAGCGCTCCGACGGTGACGCCCGCGGCGAGCCCGGCACCGCCGAGCACCTGCGCGAGGACGACGACGCGCAGGACCCGTCGCTGGACGGTGGCGGGGTCGTGCTCGAGGACGGGTGCGCGCGGGGGCTCAGGAGGGGTCATGTCGGGGGACATCATGCCCGCGCCGACGGGTCGAGGTGATCCACGCCGACGTGGCCGGCGTGGATCACCTCGACCCGCGCGCGGCTCGCCACGGGGGCGGCGGCGCGACGGATACCGTGACGCCCATGCGCCGACGCCCGCTGATCGCCCTGCTCCCGCTGGCCCTGCTCCTGCCCGCGTGCTCGGGCGGCGAGGAGGCCGCGGCGCCCGCGGACGCGATGCGCACGGCGCAGGAGCGCTTCGAGCAGGCCGGGGGAGTGCACATCGAGCTGAGCAGCTCCGGCCTGCCGCAGGGCCAGGACGGCGTCTCGAAGGCCAGCGGCGACGGCTCGGTCGACGCGAAGACCCCGGCCTTCTCGGGTGAGGTCACAGGGGTCATCGACGGCACCGCCGCGTCCGTCGAGATCATCGCCGTCGGGGCCAAGACGTGGATGTCCTTCTTCTCCTCCGACTTCAACCCCGTCGACATGAGCGACCTCGGCGCGCCCAACCCGGCGGAGTTCTTCCGCACCGGCTCCGGGGTCGGCCAGGTCGTCGCCGAGAGCACCGGCGTCACGGCCGGCGAGCGCACCCGGGACGGCGACGTCGTCCTCCAGTCCTACACCGGCAGCGTGCCCGCGAAGCCCGTCCAGGACCTCTTCCTCCTCGGCGAGGACGCCGACACCTTCGAGGTGACGTACGGCATCGAGCCGGGGTCGGGCGAGCTGCGCACCGCCGAGATCACCGGGGAGTTCTTCACGGGCGAGACCACGACGTACACCGTCGACCTCAGCGAGTACGGCAAGGACGTCACCGTCGAGCCACCCGCGTGAGCGCCACCGCCGTGGGGCAGACCACCCGGCCCCGGGCGCTCCTCGCTCTCGCGTGCGCCGGCGTCGCCGTCGCGGCAGCCGACACCTACGTCGTCGTCCTCGCCCTCACCGACATGATGGCCGGCGTCGGCCTCACGCTCGACAGCCTGCAGCGGGCGACGCCGATCATCTCCGGCTTCCTCCTCGGCTACATCGCGGTGCTGCCGCTCATCGGACGCCTCGCCGACCTCGTGCCCCGCGGCCGGGTCCTCCTCGCCTGCCTCGTCCTCTTCGTCCTCGGCTCCGGGGTCACCGCGCTCGCCGTCGACCTCGACGTCCTCGTCGCCGGGCGGGTCGTCCAGGGGATCGGCGGCGGGGGCCTCGTCCCGGCGACCCTCGCGATCGTCGCCGACCTGTGGCCCGTGGGCCGCCGCGGCGTGCCGCTCGGGATGGTGGGCGCGGTCCAGGAGCTCGGCAGCGTCCTCGGGCCGGTCCTCGGCGCCGCCGTGCTCGCGGTCGCCGACTGGCGGGCGATCTTCTGGCTCAACGTCGTCCTCGCCCTCGTCCTCGCCGTCGCCCTGCGGGTCGTCGACCGGGAGGGGGCGAAGGGGGACCCGCTCACCCGCCCGGCCCGCCTGGGCCTCGCGCTGGGTGCGGTCGCGGTCGCCCTGCTGTGGCTGGCGCTCGCCGCGCCCCGACGGCTCGTCACCGACGTGACGCTCGGGCTCCCCTTCGTCCCCCTCGGGGATGCGGACCACCGCCTGGTCACGCCGGTGGGGGCGCTCGCGCTGGCCCTCGGCGCGATCGCGCTCGCGGTCGCCCTCCGGCGGGGGTGGCCGACCCTGCGCGAGGGCGACCTCGTCGGGGCGCTGCTGCTCGGCACCGCCCTCGGCTGCGTCGTGCTCACCTTCGCCGCCGCCGACCCGGAGCGCGAGGTCGTCGGGCCGCTCGGCTACGCGCTGCTCCCGGTCTCGCTCGTCGCGGCAGGCCTCTTCGCGTGGCGTCAGCGCACCGCCCCGTCGCCGCTCGTGCCGCGCGGCACCCTCGGCGGGCGGACCGGGTGGGCGCTCCTCGTCTCGGTGCTCGTCGGCGTCGCGCTCGTCTCCGTCGTCGTCGACGTGCCGCTGCTCGCGCGGCTGACGACCGACGGCGGCCAGACCCATGCGGCGATGGTCCTGCTGCGCTTCCTCGTCGCGGTGCCCGTCGGTGCACTCGTCGGGGGCTGGCTGCTGCGCCACCTCGGGGCCGGTCTCGTCGCGGGCACGGGCCTGGCGCTCATGGCCGCGGGGCTCGGGGCGATGTCGACGTGGGGGACCGGCTCGCTCGACGCGGTCGTCAGCTCGACCGCCGTCCTCGTCATGGCGGGCCTCGGCGCCGGCCTGGCCCTCGCGCCGGTCAACGACGCCGCCCTGGCCGACGCGCCGTCGTACGCCCACGGCACCGCGAGCTCGCTCGTCGTCGTCGCCCGGATGATCGGGATGGTCGTCGGGCTGGCCCTGCTGACGGGGGTCGGGCTGCACCGCTACTACGAGGCGGTCGCGGCGCTCAGCCCGGCCGACCGGACCTCCGCCGACGCGCTCGTCGGTGCGGCGATGGTGCAGGTCGAGACGGTCTTCGCCGGGGCCGCGCTGGCCGCGGGCCTGGGGGCCGTCGTCGCGGTGCTCACGCTGGGGCGCTCGCCCGAGCGGGTCAGGGCGTCGGCGAGCTCCTGAGCGGCCGCCCGAGGAGCAGGTCCTCGAGGTGCTCGACCACCCGGTCGGTGGCCTCGTAGGCGAGCATGTGCCCCGCGCGCGGCACGACGTCGAGCGCCGCCCCGGGGATGCGCTCGTGGTACATCCGGCTCCACCGCGCGGGCGTGAGCCGGTCGCGCTCGCCTGCGAGGACGACGGTGGGGATGCCGGCGAAGACGCGCAGGGAGCCGATCTCGTCGTGGCCCTGCAGCGCGGAGAAGTACCGGCCCGTCGCCCGCGCGCTCGTCGCCCGGCCCATGCTCATGACATGGGCGAGGTCGCGGGGGTCGGGCTCGTCGGCGCCGAAGGTGGCCCGTCGCACCATGTCGCGAGACATCGGCAGGGAGGGGACCGCCGAGGGGAGGACGGACTGCAGACCCATGACCACCCCTTCGCCCCGGATCGGGCGGCGCAGGGAGGCCAGCTCGGGGGTCGTCGCCATGAGCAGGACCCCGCGGGCGCGCTCGTGCAGCTCGTCGGGGTGCGCCCCGGCGTAGGCCATGACCGTCATGCCGCCCATCGAGTGGCCGCCGAGGACGAGGGGCCCGTCGGGGACCACCTCGCACAGGACCGCGCGCAGGGTCTCGCCGAGGTCGCGCACGGTGGCCCGACGCCCGCGCCCGAGCGTCGACAGCCCGTGGCCCGGCTGGTCGTAGGTGACGACGCGCACCGCGTGGCGCTGCTGCAGGGCGGAGACGACGCGCGCCCAGCTCGACTGGTCGAGCGTCCACCCGTGGGCGAGGACGAGCGTCGGCAGGTCGCCGTCGCCGGTCGTGCGGTGGTCGAGGACGTGGACCCGGGCGCCATCCGGGCTGACGACCTCGCGGGTGACGACCTCGGAGGTGCCCGTCATCTCGGTCAGTCCTTCAGCTCGACGACGACGGGGGCGTGGTCGCTCGCGCCCTTGCCCTTGCGCTCCTCGCGGTCGATGGCCGCGCCGAGGACGCGGTCGGCGAGGGCGGGGGTGCCGAGGACGAAGTCGATGCGCATGCCGCGCTTCTTCGGGAAGGCGAGCTGCTGGTAGTCCCAGTAGGTGAAGGTGCCCGGGCCCGGTGCGTGCGGGCGCACGACGTCGACGAGGCCGTCGTCGAGGAAGGCCTGGAAGGCGGCCCGCTCGCGCGGGGAGACGTGGGTGCTGCCCTCGAAGGCCGACATGTCCCACACGTCCTCGTCGAAGGGGGCGATGTTGAAGTCGCCGCCGAGCGCGAGCGGCAGGTCGGGCTCGGCCGCCCGCCAGGCCGCGGTCTGGGCGCGCAGGGTCTCGAGCCACTGCAGCTTGTACTCGAGGTGCGGGTCGTCGAGGGTGCGCCCGTTGGGCACGTAGAGGCTCCACGCGCGCACGCCGCCGCACGTCGCGCCGATGGCACGGGCCTCGGGGGCCGCGGGGTCGCCCCAGCCAGGGACGTCGGGGAAGCCGACCGACACGTCCTCGAGCCCGACCCGAGAGGCGATGGCGACGCCGTTCCACTGGTTGAGGCCGTGGTGCGCGACCTCGTAGCCCAGCTCCTCGAAGCGGGCGAAGGGGAACTGCTCGTCCTTGGCCTTGGTCTCCTGCATGAGCAGGACGTCGGTCTCGGAGCGACCGAGCCAGTCGACCACCCGGTCGACACGAGAGCGGATGGAGTTGACGTTCCAGGTCGCGATGCGCACGGCCGCCACCCTACGCAGCCCTACCGACAAGGGCCCGCCCCGTCGAGGGTCGAGGGCGAAGGGAGGAGCCGCTGTGCTGGTCGAGGTGCGACGAAGGGGCCGGTTGCTGGTCGAGGTGCGACGAAGGAGCCTCGAGACCACCGCCCTCTCTCCAGTGGTCTCGAGGCTCGGGCGCTGCGCGCCCTTCGCACCTCGACCATCGAGGGCTCGACCGGCCACGACCCCTCGAGCGAAGACAGGGGCCGCCGCAGGCCGTAGCGTCGCTGTCATGCGACCCCTCATCGAGATCCCCGCCGCCGACGGCACCGCGGAGGCCGTCGTCGCCCGCCCGGACGCCGACGGCAGCTACCCGGGTGTCCTGCTGTGCATGGATGCCATCGGCCTGCGCCAGCAGATCGAGACCATGGCCGACCGCATCGCCTCCTGGGGCTACGTCGTCCTCGCGCCGAACACCTTCTACCGCTCCGGCAACGCCGCGCAGACGACGCCGACCGCTGACCTGCGCGACCCGGCCGAGCGCAAGGCCTACGGCCCGATCTCCATGGGCTACCTCGCCGAGCTGACGACCGAGCGCATCGAGGCCGACCTGCCCCACTACCTCGCCGCGCTGCGCGCCCTGCCCGGCGTCGCCGACGGCCCGGTCGGCGTCACCGGCTACTGCATGGGCGCCCGCCTGGCGACCATCGCCGCCGGCATCGACCAGGGCGTCGCGGCCGCGGCCGGCTTCCACGGCGCCCGCGTCGCCGTCGACGCGCCCGACAGCCCCCACCTGCGCCTGTCCGGTGCACGCGCCGACTTCGTCTACGGCCACGCCGACAACGACGGCGCCAACCCGCCCGAGGACGTCGCCCGTCTCGACGACGCGCTCGCCGAGCACGGCCTGTCCGCCCGCACCGCGGTCTACCCCGACGCCCCGCACGGCTTCACGATGGCCGACACGAGCAGCTACCAGGAGGCCGGCGCCGAGCGTCACTTCGACGAGCTGCGCGAGCTCTTCGCACGCACCCTCGGCGGCCGATGAGCACCGCTCTCGTCACCGGTGCGACCGCCGGCATCGGGCGCGAGTTCTGCGAGCAGCTCGCGGCGAAGGGGGATGACCTCGTCCTCGTCGCCCGCGACGCGGCCCGCCTCGAGCGGGTCGCCGGCGAGCTGCGCGAGCGCCACGGCGTCGCCGTCGAGGTCCTCGTCGCGGACCTGTCCGACCGCGCCCAGCTGCAGCGGGTCGCCGACCGGCTGGGCGAGGCGGACCGGCCGGTCGACGTCCTCGTCAACAACGCGGGCTACGGGCTGGCCACCCCCTTCGCCCAGTCCGAGATCGCCGACGAGGAGCGCCTCCTCGACGTCCTCGTCCGCGCGGTCCTCGTCCTCTCGCACTCCGCCGCGCGCGCGATGACCACCCGCGGGCACGGGCGGATCATCAACGTCTCGTCGGTCGCCGGCTACCTCGCCGGCGGGCCGTACTCCGCGGCCAAGGCGTACGTCACGACCCTCACCGAGTCGCTCTCGGGGCAGCTGCGCGGGACCGGTGTCACGGCCACGGCGGTGTGCCCGGGCTACGTCGTCACCGAGTTCCACGAGCGGGCCGGCATCGACCACGGCGCGCGGTCCGGGCCGTTGTGGCTGGACGCCGCCGACCTCGTGCGCGAGGCGCTCGCCGACGCCGAGCGCGGCCGCGCCGTGAGCGTCCCGAGCGCGCAGTACAAGGCGATCGCCACCGCGCTGCGCCACCTCCCGCGCGGTGTCGTCCGCCGAGCGACGACCCGCAGCCCGCGCGGCGGTCGCTGACGAAGGGGGACTCATCCCCCTTCGCCACCCCTCCTACAAAACCCTGCTGGCTGGGTCTTGACGAGCCACGACCCCTTCGAGAGGGTCCTGGCTCGTCGAAAGGCTGCTGGCAGGGTCTTGTAGGGGCGCCGCGGACCGGGCGACCCGGCCGGAGCGCGATCCCTAAACTCGACGACCATGACCGACATCGCTGCCGACCGCGCCCGCCTGCTCGAGATCGTCCGCGAGAAGGCGATCGTCCACGGACGGGTCACCCTCTCCTCGGGCAAGGAGGCCGACTACTACGTCGACCTGCGGCGGATCACCCTCGACGGCGAGGCCAGCCCGCTCGTCGGCCGGGTCATGCGTGACCTCGTCGCCGACCTCGACGTCGTCGCCGTCGGCGGCCTGACCCTCGGCGCCGACCCGGTCGCCACCTCGATGCTCCACGCCGCCGCCGCGGCGGGGGAGCGGCTCGACGCCTTCGTCGTGCGCAAGCAGGGCAAGGCGCACGGTCTCCAGCAGCGCATCGAGGGTCCCTCGGTCGCCGGCCGACGCGTCCTCGTCGTCGAGGACACGACGACGACGGGCGGCTCGCCCCTCGACGCCGTCGCTGCGGTGCGCGAGGCCGGCGGCGAGGTCGTCGCCGTCGCGACGATCGCCGACCGCGACACCGGGGCGGGGGCGCGCATCGAGGACGAGGCGGGCGTGCCCTACCGCTTCGTCTACTCGCTGGCTGACCTCGGTCTGGCCTGAGGGCGGGGCGCGGCGGGGACCAGCACGGTCCCGCTCCGCGGAACATCGACGGACGAGACTTGCCTCGAGGGGTTAGGGCCTCCTAAGTTAGGCCTGCCTCACTGAGGCAGCGCTGACCTCGGCGCCCCGTCGTCCGTGAAGGAACCTCGCATGACCCGCCTCTCCCGCCGATCCTTCGTCGGTGCCGTCGCCCTCGCCCCCGTCGTCGCCCTCGGCGCCTGCTCGACCGGTCCGAGCGAGGACACCGCCGCTGCCGGCTCCGGCGCGAGCACCTCGGCCGCGGCCGACGCCTTCCCCGTGACCATCGAGCACGCCCTCGGCGAGACGACGATCGAGAAGGCCCCGACGAAGATCGCGACCGTCGGCTGGTCCGACCAGGACGTCGTCGCCTCCTTCGGCGTCGTGCCCGTCGGCGCGCCGGCCATCACCTGGGGCGGCAACAAGGACAAGTCGACCGACTGGTTCGACGCCGCCGTCGACGAGATCGACCCCGACGCCGAGATCGTGCGCTACGACGACGCGGACGGCGTCCCCGTCGACGAGATCGCCAAGCTCGCCCCCGACCTCGTCCTCGGCGTCAACTCCGGGATGTCGCAGGACGAGTACGACAAGCTGACGAAGATCGCCCCGACCGTCGCCTACCCGGGCGCCCCGTGGGGCACCTCGTGGGAGGACTCGGTCGAGCTCGTCGGCAAGGCCCTCGGCCAGGAGGACAAGGCGACGCAGATCACCGACGACCTCAACGCCGACATCGACGAGGCCGTTGCGAAGTACCCCGAGCTCAAGGGCAAGTCCGCCGCCTGGATCTGGTTCACCCCGACCGACCTGTCGACGATCGGCGTCTACGCCAGCACCGACCTGCGCCCGCAGATGCTCGAGCGCTTCGGCATGACCGAGCCCGACTTCGTGACGAAGGGGAGCAAGGACGGCGCCTTCAGCTTCGAGCTGTCCTCGGAGCGCTCGACGGACGTCGACGCCGACCTCGTCGTCTTCTACGTCGAGGAGGACGGCCAGGTCGAGAAGCTCAAGAAGGACCCGCTGCTCGGCAAGATCCCGGCCCTCAAGGACGACCACTACGTCGGCTCCGCCGACAACGCCACGGCGCTGTCGATGTCCTCGCCGACCCCGCTGTCGCTGCCGGTCGCGCTCGAGGACTTCCTGCCCAAGCTCGCGTCCGCGGCCGAGGGCAAGCCCGCGTCGTGACCTCGTCCGCGAAGACGACCGTCGTCGCGGCGAGCGGCCTCGTGCTGCTCGCCGCGACGGCGGCGCTCTCGCTGCTCGTCGGCTCCCAGGGGATCTCCCCGGCCGCCGTGCTCGGCGCCCTGCGCGGCGCCGGTGACGACCTCGCGAGCGGCATCGTCGCCGCCCGGGTCGACCGCACGCTCATCGCCGTCGTCGTCGGGGCGTGCATCGCCCTGGCCGGCGTCGTCCTGCAGGGCCTGACCCGCAACCCCATCGCCGAGCCAGGCATCCTCGGGCTCAACTCCGGCGCCGCCCTGCTCGTCGTCATCGGCATCCGGCTGGGCCTGCTGAGCGACGTCGTCGACTACCTGTGGACCGCGCTCGTGGGCGTCGTCATCACCGGTCTCGTCGTGCACCTCATCACCCTCAGCGTGCCCGTGCAGCGCCAGCCGATGACGACCGCGCTCGCCGGCGCCGCGATCCTCGCGGCGACCTCGAGCATCATGGTCGGGCTGCTCGTCAGCGACGACGGGGCGCTCGACGTCTTCCGCTACTGGCAGGTGGGCTCGGTCGCCGGCAAGGACGCCTCGATCATCGTGCAGGTCCTGCCCTTCCTCCTCGTCGGTCTCGTGCTGACGCTCGCCTCGGGCCGCACCCTCAACACCATGGCCCTCGGCGACGACGTCGCCCGGGCGCTCGGCCAGCGGGTGCTCCTCGCCCGCGGCTCGGCCCTGGTCGGCGCGCTCCTGCTCACCGCCACCGCGTGCGCGCTCGCCGGCCCCATCGCCTTCGTCGGGCTCGCCGTGCCGCACGTCGTGCGCCTGCTCGGCGGCTCGGACAACCGGCGGGTGCTCCTCGGCTCGCTGCTGCTCGGCCCGAGCCTGCTCCTGCTCGCCGACAGCCTCGGCCGGGTCGTCAGCCCGCCCTCGGAGGTCCAGGTCGGCGTGATGACCGCGGTCATCGGCGCCCCGGCGCTCATCATCGTCGCCCGCCGGGCGGTGCGCGGATGAGCACCACCCTCGCCTCCGCCGAGCAGGTCCGTCAGGTCCGCCGCTCGCGCTCGCGGCGCGCGCTGCGTCGCACCCTCGTGCTCCTCGTCCTCGTCGTCGCCGCCTTCGTCGTGCGCGTCACCCTCGGCGACTACACGGTGACGATCCCCGACACGCTGCGCATCATCGGCGGCGAGAGCATCCCCGGCGCGTCCTTCATCGTCATGGAGTCGAAGCTGCCGCGCGCGGTCCTCGCCCTCCTCGCCGGCGGCGCCCTCGCCGTGGCGGGCGCGCTCATGCAGGACCTCGTGCGCAACCCCCTCGCGAGCCCCGACATCCTCGGCGTGAGCGGCGGCGCGTCGACCGGCGCCCTCTTCGCGCTCGTGGTCCTCGGCTGGCAGGGCGGGGCGGTCAGCGCCGCAGGCTTCGCCGGGGCGGTCGTCGTCACCGCCCTCCTCCTCGTCCTCGGGCGGGGGGCGAAGGGGGGAGAGCAGGCGGTCATCGTCGTCGGCGTCGGCTGCGCCGCCCTCCTCGTCGCGCTCACCCACTGGGTGCTGCTCAAGGCCGACATCTACCGCCTCACCGAGGCGATGTCCTGGCTGTCCGGGTCTGTGGCCCAGGGCACGTGGACCGACATCGGCCGTCTCGCCGCCGTCGTCACGGTGCTGCTGCCCACCGTGCTGGTGCTCCACCGCGAGCTGCGCGTCGTCATGCTCGGCGACGACCTCGCCGCCGGGCTCGGCGTTCCCGTGGCCCGCCGCCGCGCCCTGGCCCTCCTGTGCATCGTGCTGCTCGTCGCGACGACGTGCGCGATCTGCGGGCCGATCGCCTTCGTCGCCCTGCTCGCCGGGCCGATCGGGCGGCGGCTGCACGGCGGCCGCACCCGGCTCGTCGACATCGCCCTCGTCGGCGCGCTCATGACGATCGTCGCCGACTACGTCGCCGCCTACCTCGTGCCCGGCGGCGCGAACCTGCCCGTGGGCGTCGTCACCGGTCTGGCCGGTGCGCCCTTCCTCCTGTGGCTCATCGCCACCCGATCCCGAGTGGAGCTGAGATGACGGTGACCGCTGCGCGACCGATCACGACCGAGCAGGCGGCCCCGACCGCCTCTCGTCTGCGTGCCGAAGGGGTGAGCCTGGGCTACCGCGACCGCACCGTGGTGCAGGGCCTCGACCTGTCAGTGCCCGACGGCCGGGTGAGCGCCATCGTCGGCCCCAACGGCTGCGGCAAGTCGACCCTGCTGCGCGGACTCGTGCGTCTGCTCGCCCCGAGCGCGGGCCAGGTCGTGCTCGACGGTGAGGACATCTCCTCGATCCCGACGAAGGAGGTGGCGCGCCGCATCGGGCTGCTGCCGCAGGCGCCGCTGGCCCCGGAGGGACTGAGCGTCGCCGAGCTCGTCGCCCACGGCCGGCACCCCCACCACTCGCTGCTGCGCCGCCCCGGCCCGCAGGACGACGCGATCGTCGCCGAGGCCCTCGAGCTCACCGACACCCTCTCGCTCGCCGACCGTGCGGTCGACGAGCTGAGCGGCGGCCAGCGCCAGCGCGTGTGGATCGCCCTCGCGCTCGCGCAGCAGCCGGGCATCCTCCTGCTCGACGAGCCGACGTCCTTCCTCGACATCGCCCACCAGGTCGAGGTGCTCGAGCTCGTGCGCCGGCTCAACGCCGAGCGCGGCACGACGTGCGTCATGGTCCTGCACGACCTCGCGATGGCCGCCCGCTACGCCGACCACGTCGTCGCCATGCGCGACGGCGAGGTCGTGGCGCAGGGCTCGCCGGTCGAGGTCGTCACCGAAGAGCTCGTCTCGAGCGTCTTCGACATCCGCTGCCGCATCCTCACCGACCCCGACACGGGGACCCCCGTCGTGCTCCCGCGCGGCATGCCGACCCCGACCGCGAAGGACCAGGAGATCTCATGACCGCGATCGTCACCAAGGCCGGCGCGAAGGTCCGCGACGCCCTGCTCGAGGGCGCCTCGAAGGCCTACGGCTCGGCGATGGCCCCGACCCGTGACCGCGACGGCCACGAGCAGCTCGAGATGACGGTGAGCCGGGTCGTCGACCTCAGCGCGTCGGTGCGGCGCCTGACCTTCACCTCCGAGGACCTGCGCCACTTCGAGCGGGTGGGTGCCGACGAGTACTTCGGGCTGCTCATGCCGCGCCGGGGCGTCCCGCTCGTCATGCCCGACCCAGAGCGCCGCGACTGCCGGGCCGCCGTCGCCGACATCGACGAGGACGTCCGCCCCGACCTGCGCTGGTACACGATCCGCGCCCACCGCCCCGAGCTCGGCGAGATCGACGTCGACGTCGTGACCCACGGCGACTCGGGCCCCGGGTCCTCCTGGGTGCGTCGGGCGACCGTCGGCGACCCGGCCGGCCTGCGCTCGGGTGGTGCCCTCTACCGCGGTGACGACGTCGCCGGGCCCCAGCTGCTCGTCGCCGACGAGACGGCGATCCCGGCCCTGCTCGCGATCCTCGACGACCGAGCCGCACGGGGGCTGACCGGCGAGGTCCGCATCCACGTCGAGGTGCCCGACGCCGAGACGGCGACCGCCATGGGTGTCCCCGCGGGGGTCCACGTGCACGCGCGCGGCGAGGCGGCCCCCGGCACCGTCGTCCTCGAGGCGATCCGTGGCGAGCACGCCCGCGACACCCTCGACCTCGACTACGCCTGGCTGTGCGGCGAGTCGGGTCTCGTCACCTGCCTGCGTCGCCACCTCGTCAAGGAGCTCGGCGCCGAGCGACGCCGCGTCCTCTTCAGCGGCTACTGGAAGCTCGGAGCCGCCCGCCCCTGACCCCGGGCCGGCTCGGCCCCCCTTCGTGCCTCCTCTACCGCGAGCTACGGCGCAGTAGTGGTCGTGATCGCGACCAGTACTGCGCCGTAGGCGGAGGCGTAGCGGGGTGGGGGCGCGAAGGGGGATCAGCGCGCGGCGAGCGTGACGGCCGTCGCGAGCGCGGCGGTCACCGCCTCGTAGCCCTTGTCCTCGCTCGACCCCGGCAGGCCCGCGCGGTCGAGCGCCTGCTCGTCGGTGTCGCACGTGAGCACGCCGAAGCCGACGGGCACCCCGGTGCGCACGCTCACCTCGGTGAGCCCGACCGTCGCGGCCTGGCACACGTACTCGAAGTGGGGCGTGCCACCGCGCACGACGACCCCGAGCGCCACGACCGCGTCGTGGTCCTGCGCCAGCCGCGCCGTGGCGACCGGCAGCTCGAAGGTCCCCGGCACCCGGACGACCTCGATCTCGGGCAGACCGCAGTCGGCGGCGCCCCGGCGAGCCCCGTCGATCAGCCCGTCCATGACCTCCTCGTGCCAGCTCGCGGCGACGACGACGGCACGCAGGCCGCTCGCGTCGCAGGTGGTGCTGCTCGGTGCTCCGTGGCCGCTCATGCGGGTCTCCTGCTCGTCGTCGTGGGGGTGCTCGGTGCGGTGGGGGTGGTGGGGTCGGCCGACGCAGCCGCGACGGGCGCCGCGCCCGTGGGCGGCCCGGTGTGCCCGAGCCGGTCCCGCTTCGTCGCGAGGTACCCGGCGTTGTCCGGGCCCTCGCCGACGTGGATCGGCACGCGCCGCACGGCGATCTCGCCGCGCTGGAGCGCCTCGACCTTCGCCGGGTTGTTCGTCATGAGCTCGACGTCGGTGAGCCCGAGGTCGTGGAGCACCGCGACGGCGGCGCCGTACTCACGCGCGTCGACGGGCAGCCCGAGCGCGATCTGCGCCTCGACGGTGTCGGCCCCGGCGTCCTGCTCGGCGTAGGCGCGCAGCTTGTCGAGCAGGCCGACGCCGCGTCCCTCGTGCCCGCGCAGGTAGACGACGGCACCGCCGTGCTCGGCGACCTCGGCGAGCGCGGCGTCGAGCTGGGGCCCGCAGTCGCAGCGCCGTGAGCCGAAGGCGTCGCCGGTGAGGCACTCGGAGTGCACCCGGACCCGCGACCCGCCCGGCCGCGTGAGCGCGACGTGCTCGGCGCCGGTGACGAGGTCGCGGTAGCCGTGGGCGACGAGCCGGCCGTGCCGGGTGGGCAGGGTCGTCGTCGTCACCCGCTCGACCCGGTCGTGCAGGCGGCGCCACGCGACGAGGTCGGCGATGGTGACGACCGGCAGGTCGTGTGCCGCCCCGAGCGTGAGCACGTCAGGGGTGCGCAGCATCGTCCCGTCGTCGGCCGTGAGCTCGCCGATGGCGCCGACCGGCTCGAGACCGGCGAGCCGGCACAGGTCGACCGTCGCCTCGGTGTGGCCACGGCGCACGAGGACGCCTCCGTCACGGGCGCGAAGGGGGACGACGTGCCCCGGGCGCACGAGGTCGCCGGGGGTGGCCGTGGGGTCGGCGAGCACGTGGAGGGTGCGGGTGCGGTCGGCGGCGCTGATGCCGGTCGTCACCTGGGCCGCGGCGTCGACGGTGATCGTGTAGGCCGTGCGCAGCGAGTCCTCGTTGCGCGTCACCATGAGCGGCAGCTCGAGCCGGTCGGCGCGCTCCTCGGTCATCGGCGCGCAGATGTAGCCCGACGTGTACCGGATGGTCCACGCGAGCCACTCGGCGGTCGCCGTCTGCGCGGCGAGGACGACGTCGCCCTCGTCCTCGCGGTCGGCGTCGTCGAGCACGAGCACCGGGCGCCCGGCGCGCAGGGCCTCGAGGGCGTCGGGGATCGTCGCGAAGCCGCTCATGACGCGGCCTGGCGGTCGCCGAGCAGCCCGGCGACGTACTTCGCGAGCACGTCGGTCTCGAGGTTGACCCGGTCGCCGACCGCCCGCCGGCCCAGCGTCGTCTCCGCGAGCGTCGTCGGGATGAGCGAGACCTCGAAGCCCGCGTCGGTCAGCCCGCTCACGGTGAGCGAGGTGCCGTCGACGGCGACCGAGCCCTTGCGCACGAGGTGGGGGCGCAGCTCCTCGGGCACGCTCACCTCGAGCACCTCCCAGCGCTCGTGCACGGTGCGCGCGACGACCTCGCCGACGCCGTCGACGTGGCCCTGGACGACGTGCCCGTCGAGCCGGCCGTCGGCGCGCAGCGCGCGCTCGAGGTTGACCGGGTCGCCCGGGGCGAGCCCGCCGAGGGTGGTCCAGCGCAGGGTCTCGCCCATGACGTCGGCGGTGAAGCGCTCGCCGTCGTGCTCGACGACGGTGAGGCACACCCCGCCGACGGCGATGGAGCACCCGGGACGGGCGTCGAGGAGCACGCCCGGGCCCTCGATCGTCATCCGGGCGCTGCCGACGTCGGCCTCGCCCCCGTCACCGGGCTGCTCGTGCTCGACGGCGAGCACGGTCCCGACCTCCTCGATGATGCCGGTGAACATCAGTCCTCCTCGTGGTGCTGGTCCGGGTCGGCGGTGCCGACGCTCAGGTCGATGCGCACGTCGTCGCCGACGAGGCGCACGCCCTCGGTGCGCAGACGACGTGCCTGGGTGATGGTCGTGACGCCGAGATCGCCGAGCGCGGACGGGCCGGCGCCGAGCAGCGCGGGGGCGAGGTAGGCGATGACGTCGTCCACGCAGCCCGCGCGCCAGAAGGCCGCGGCGACGGTCGGCCCGCCCTCGAGCCACACCGAGCGCACGCCCCGGGCGTGCAGCTCGGCCAGGGCCGCCCGCACGTCATGGGTCGGCAGGTGCAGGGTCGGGGCGTCGCCGTCGAGCACCCGCGCGCCGCGGGGGACGAGACGGTGCCCGAGCACGACCCGCAGCGGCTGCCGGGGGAGGAGCTCGCCGTCGGCGTCGCGCGCGGTGAGCTGGGGGTCGTCGGCGAGCACGGTGCCGACGCCGACGAGGACGGCGCCGTGCTGCGCCCGGGCCCGGCCGACGTCGACCCGGGCCTCCCGCCCGGTGATCCACCGGCTCGTGCCGTCGGCGGCGGCCACGCGACCGTCGAGGGTCGACGCGTACTTCCACGTGACGCGGGGGCGGCCGTGCACGATCGCGAAGCGCCAGTCGCGCACGAGCGCGTCGGCCTCGTCGGCGAGCACACCGCCGCGGACCTCGACCCCGGCGTCGCGCAGCACCTGCGCCCCGCCGCCGGACCCGGCCCCCGGGTCGCTGCTCGCGTGGACGACCCGCGCGACCCCGGCCGCCAGCAGCGCCTCGGTGCACGGCCCGGTCCGGCCGGTGTGCGCGCACGGCTCGAGGCTCACGTAGGCGGTCGCGCCCCGTGCCCGCTCGCCGGCGGCGTCGAGCGCGACGACCTCGGCGTGCGCGGTGCCCGCGCCGTGGTGCCAGCCCTCGCCGACCACCTGCGGGCCGTCGGGCCCGTCGGCCACGAGGACCGCGCCGACCTGGGGGTTGGGGTCGACGGCGGGGCCGCGCTGCGCCAGCTCGAGGGCGCGCCGCACCCACCGCTCGTCATCATCAGGCCCGGTCACCCTGGGTCCTCCTGCCGTCGCCGTCTCCAGGCTCCGGGGGGTCGCGCGAGGGTGCGCAGGCCACGGGTGCGCACAGCGCACCCGCCACCACGTGCTGCCTCCCATCCGGACTTTCACCGTCGGTCGAGGAATCTCACCTCGTCAACCGCTCGCTGGCTGCGAGCGGGTCGCGGACTGTCACCGCCGGCTCGGAATTGCACCGACCCCGGAGCACGTACGCCTCCACGGTAGCCCCCGCCGGGCGGGCCGGTCGAGACGTGTCCACGCCCGAGGGCGGTGAGCGGCCTCACGGCGGATAGGTTGCGGGCGTGGACGCGCACATGATCTGCCTCGACCTCGACGGCACGACGATCACGCACGAGGGGGTCCTGCGCCCCGCCGTCCGCGAGGCGGTGCAGGCAGTCCTCGCTGCCGGTCACCACGTCGTCGTCGCCACCGGTCGCGGCATCGTCGCGACGACCCCGATCCTCGACGCGCTCGGCCTGACGAAGGGGTGGACGGTCTGCTCCAACGGCGCGGTGACGGTCCGTCTGGACCCCCGCGCACCGCAGGGCTGGACGCTCGACGAGGACGACGTCGTCACCTTCGACCCCGCCCCGGTCCTCACCCGCCTGCGTCCCGTCCTGCCCGATGCGCTCGTCGCGGTCGAGGACCTCGGCGTCGGCTTCCGGCTCAGCGCCCCCTACCCGGCCGACGAGCTCGTCGGCGAGCAGACGGTCGTGCCGTGGGAGGAGCTCATCGCGCACCCGACCACCCGTGTCACCCTGCGGATGCCGGAGGCGACGAGCGAGGAGTTCGCCGAGGCCGTCGACCGCGCCGGTCTGCACGGCGTCGCCTACTCGGTCGGCTTCTCGGCCTGGCTCGACATCAACCCCGAGGGCGTCTCGAAGGGGTCGGCGCTGGAGATCGTGCGCCGCCGCCTCCACGTCGAGCCGGGTCTGACCGTCGCCGTCGGCGACCAGCGCAACGACGTCGAGATGCTGCGCTGGGCCGCCCGGGGCGTCGCGATGGGCAACGCACCCGCCGAGGTGCAGGATGTGGCCGACGAGGTCACCGGAGTCGTCGACGACGACGGGCTCGTCCCCGTCCTGAGGAGCCTGCTGTGAGCCCGTCCGAGCACCGTCCCCGCCGCGCCTCGAGCCGGGCGGCCGACGCCGCCGACGAGGCCGTCGACGACGCGGTCGACGCCGTCGACGACGCGAGCTCGCACCCCGTCGTCATCGCCCTCGCCCGGGTCGGTCACGCCGTCAACGGCGTGCTCCACCTCGTCATCGCAGGCATCGCCCTCCAGCTCGCCTGGGGCGCGGGCGGCGGGGAGCAGGCCGACCAGTCCGGGGCTCTCGCGGCGCTCGCCGGCCAGCCCCTCGGGGCCCTGCTCCTGTGGGTCTTCGTCGTCGGCGGCACGGCGCTCGGCCTGTGGTACCTCGCCGAGGTCGTCGCGCCCTCGCCGGGCGACGGCGGCGCCTCGGAGCGCGCCAAGTCGGGCGCGAAGGGGGTCGTCTACCTCGCCATCGCGTGGTCGGCCTTCCGCTTCGCCACCGGGTCGGGACAGTCCGGCTCGAGCGAGGACCAGACGCAGAGCCTCACCCAGACCCTCATGCGCCAGCCCGCCGGTCAGTGGCTCGTCGCCGCGGTCGGCCTCGTCGTCGTCGCGGTCGGTGCGTACTACGTCCAGAAGGGCGTACGCCAGCGCTTCATGAAGGACCTCACCCGTCACCCGGGGGTGTGGGCGGTGACCGCCGGCACCATCGGCTACCCGGCGAAGGGGGCCGTCCTCGCCCTCGTCGGCATCTTCTTCGTCGTCGCCGCCTGGCAGCACGACGCCGACGAGGCCCAGGGCCTCGACGGGGCGCTCAAGGCGGTCAAGGGCGCCGAGTACGGCCCCTACCTGCTCACCGCGATGGCGCTGGGCATCATCGCCTTCGGCATCTACTGCATCGCCCGCGCGCGCTACGCCCGGTTGGACTGAGGCGGGGCGGTCGGCCCCGGCCGGGGCCGCAGACCGATCGTCAGCGCGGCGGCGGTCATCGCGCTCCCGACGAGCACCCCGGCGACGACGTCTGTCGGGTAGTGGACCCCGAGGTAGACGCGGTCGAGGCAGGTGAGCACGACGAGGGTCGCCGCGGCCACGACGAGCACCGTGCGCGTCCACGTGCGGCGCGCGAGGGGCCACAGCAGGACGACGAGCAGGATCATCGCGATCGTGCTGCCCGTCGCGTGGCCGGAGGGATAGCTGTAGCCGTCGGCGAC
Organism: Janibacter melonis; assembly: GCF_003721155.3. Taxonomy (NCBI): domain Bacteria; kingdom Bacillati; phylum Actinomycetota; class Actinomycetes; order Micrococcales; family Intrasporangiaceae; genus Janibacter; species Janibacter melonis. Next base: position 2,927,972 of record NZ_CP044548.2, read on the forward strand.
GGTGATCGCCTCCGGCGGCACCGGGCGCGGGCGCCCGACGATGTACTTGCACGTGATCGACAGCCCCCAGCCGACAAGCCCCACGGGCACGACCCACAGGGCGCGGCGCCGGACGAGACCGCGCCAGTGCAGCACCCCCGCGAGCAGGGCGAGGACGAGGAAGAGCACCCACGGCTCGGTGAGATGGGCCCACAGCAGCAGGGCGTCGACGAGCCCGGGCCGCTCCAGCGCGTACCCGGTCGTCGCGTCGATGACCGAGGCGTCGCTGCGGCGGACCGAGCTCGACGCGAGGACGACCTGACGTCCGACGAAGGCGGTGACGAGCATCGCCGCCGCCATGACGACCAGCGCGAGGAGCAGCCGCCCGGGCTCGGGCCTCGTGGGCTCGAGGTGCTGCGACGTCGACGTGTCCTCCAGCTGGCCGGGCATCGGCCCAGTGTGCGGCATCCTGGGTGGGCCATGGCTGATCTGCACATCACCTCCCCGTCCAACCCGCGCCTCAAGGAGCTCGTCGCGCTGCGCCGTCGGCGGGCTCGCGACGAGAGCGGCACGACCCTGCTCGAGGGCACCGAGGAGCTCCTCCTCGCGCTCGAGGCGGGGGTGACCCCCTTCGCCGTCTACCACTGCCCCGAGCTCATGCACGAGGCCGGACCGGGTGCCGTCGAGGCGGCCCGTGCCGCCGGCGCGGAGGTCGTCGAGCTCTCGCGGACCGCCTTCGACAAGGTCTCCTACCGCGAGGGGCCGGACGGCGTCCTCGCGAAGGTGCCCGCCCCCGGGCTGTCCTGGGACGACGTCGAGCTGGGGGAGTCCCCCTTCGTCCTGCTCGTCGAAGGGGTGGAGAAGCCGGGCAACCTCGGCGCGATGCTGCGCACGGCCGACGCCGCGGGCGTCGACCTCGTCATCGCCGCCGACTGCGTCACGGACTGGGGCAACCCCAACGTCATCCGGGGGAGCAAGGGCACGGTCTTCTCGGTGCCGGTCGTCTCGACGACCCGCGCCCAGGCCTGGGCCCGTCTGACCGGGCACGGCGTGGCCGTCGTCGCGACGACGCCGGACACCGACGTCGTGCACACCGACGTCGACTACACCGGGGGCGTCGCGGTCGCCGTCGGCTCGGAGAAGTACGGGCTCACCGACGAGGCGCTCGCCGCCTCGACCCACCGCGTGCGGATCCCCATGGTCGGCCGGGCGAACTCGCTCAACGTCTCGACCTCCGCCGCGGTCGTCCTCTACGAGGCGGTGCGGCAGCGTACGCGGTGACCGGTCGGTACGCGACCGCTCGTCGGGGGTCGATTACGTCGTGAGACGCACCCCGTGCCACGATGCCCCTATGCGCGTCGACCACGTCTCTTTCGCCGCAGAGCCTGCAGGGCTGCAGGCCACCGCCAAGCGCCTCGCGGAGGCCATCGGGGTGGAACCGCTCGACGGCGGCATCCATCCTCGCTTCGGCACGCGCAACATGATCCTGCCGCTGGCCCACGAGCGCTACATCGAGGTCGTCGAGGTCCTCGACCACCCGAGCGCCGACAAGGCCCCCTTCGGCCAGGCCGTGCGCGCCCGCTCCGAGCAGGGCGGCGGCTGGATGGGCTGGGTCGTCGCGGTCGACGACCTCGGCGTCGTCGAGCAGCGCCTCGAGCGCGAGTCGGTCCCCGGGTCGCGCCGCATGCCCGACGGGCGCGAGTTCAGCTGGCGCCAGATCGGCGTCAAGGGCCTGATGTCGGACCCGCAGCTGCCCTTCTTCATCAAGTGGGACGAGGGCTCGGACCACCCGAGCGCCGACAACCACAGCGACGTCGTCATCGAGTCGCTCATGGTCGCGGGCGACCCCGAGCGGGTCCACGACTGGCTGGGCCTGCCCGCCACCGAGACCTCGTCGGTCATCACCTTCGAGTTCGTCGCCCCCCACGGCCAGCCGGGTCTGCTCTCGGTCACCCTGAGCACCCCCAAGGGCACCGTCACCATCTGAGGCATCACCCGCGACGACCTGCTGCCAGGTCGCACGACGAAGGGGGAGGGACCGGGTCACCCGGTCCCTCCCCCTTCGTCATGCCCGGGGCGAGCGCTACGCCCGGCGCAGCCGCAGGCTGCTGAGGACGACGCACACCGAGCTGAAGGCCATCGCCGCGCCCGCGATCATCGGGTTGAGCAGGCCGGCCATGGCGAGCGGGATCGCGAGCGTGTTGTAGCCGAAGGCCCACACGAGGTTCTGCTTGATGACCTGCAGCGTGCGTGCCGACAGCGCCATCGCCTCGGGCACGGAGGCGAGGTCGTCACGCACGAGGACGATGTCGGCGGACTCCATGGCGACGTCCGTGCCCGCGCCCATCGCCATGCCGAGGTCGGCCTGCACGAGGGCGGCGGCGTCGTTGACGCCGTCGCCGACCATCGCGACGACCCGGCCGGACTCCTGCAGCTCGGCGATGCGGGCGTGCTTCTCGTGCGGCTTGACGCCGGCGACGACGTGCTCGGGCTCGATGCCGACCTTCGCCGCGACCGCTCGCGCGTTGATCTCGGTGTCGCCGCTGAGCAGCCAGGCCTCGAGCCCGGCGGCCCGCAGGTCGCGCACCGCCTGGGCGGAGGTCTCGCGCACGTCGTCGGCGACGGTGAGCGCACCGCGGGCGCGGCCGTCCCACCCGACGAAGACGGTGGTCCCCGGCCGGTCGAGGGTCGCGAGCTCGGCGGGCACCTCGTCGAAGAGCTCGGGCAGGCCGACGGTCACCTCGGTGCCCCCGACGACGGCGCGGGCACCGGAGCCGGGCAGCGCGACGAAGTCGCGGGCGTCGGGGATCTTCAGCCCCTTCTCCTCGGCGCGCGCGACGACCGCCCGGGCGACCGGGTGCTCGCTGCCGCGCTCGACGGCGGCGGCAGCGACGAGAGCGGCGAAGGGGTGCAGCCCGGGCTCGGCGGCCAGACCGGTGAGCCGGGTCCGGCCGGTCGTGATCGTGCCCGTCTTGTCCATGACGACGGTGTCGATGCTGCGGGTGTCCTCGAGGACCTGCGGGCCCTTGATGAGGATGCCCTTCTGCGCACCGCGCGAGGTGCCGACGAGCAGGGCGGTCGGCGTGGCGAGGCCGAGCGCGCAGGGGCAGGCGATGATGAGCACGGTGATGGCGACGCCGATCGCCGTCGTCGCGCTGCCAGACCCGATCCACCAGCCGACGAAGGTGAGCAGCGCGAGGGCGAGCACGACGGGCACGAAGACCGCGGAGACCCGGTCGGCGAGACGCTGGACGTCGGCCTTGCCGGTCTGGGCCTGCTCGACGAGCCGGGTGATCGCGGCGAGCGTCGTGTGCGCGCCGACTGCCGTCGCCTCGACGACGAGCCGGCCCGAGGTGTTGATCGTCCCCGCGTCGACCGTGCTGCCCGCCTCGACGTCGACGGGCACGGACTCGCCGGTGACGACCGAGGTGTCGATGGCCGAGACGCCGTCGACGACGACGCCGTCGGTCGCGACCTTCTCACCGGGTCGCACGACGAAGTGGTCGCCGACGCGCAGGTCGTCGACGGGGATGACGACCTCGGTCGTCGCGCGGGTGGTCGCCGAGATGCGCTGGACGGCGACCTCCTTGGCCCCGAGGTCCATGAGAGCGGTGAGCGCGGAGCGGCCCTGCGCCTTGGCCCGCGACTCGAGCCACCGGCCGAGGAGGAGGAAGGCGGTGACCACCGCTGCCGTCTCGAAGTAGTAGTGCCCCTCCTCGCGGGGGTGGTGGCCGGGGCCGACGACGAGCGCGACGCTCGACCACACGAAGGCGGCGGTGACGCCGAGGCTGACGAGCGTGTCCATCGTCGAGGTGCGGTGCCGGGCGGCCGCGACCGCCGCACGGTGGAAGGGCCAGGCGCACCACACGACGACGGGGGCGGTGAGGACGAGCTGCAGCCACGGGTTGGCGGCGAAGGTCCACGGGCCCATGGCGAGCAGGACGACGACGAGCGCGAGCGGCCCGGCGACGAGCAGGCGTCGGCGCAGGTCGTCCTCGCGCACGTGGGTGTGCTCCGGCGGCGCGAGCCGAGTGCCGGGGTCGAGGACGGTCGCGCCGTAGCCGCTCGCCTCGACGGCCCCGACGATCTCGTCGTGGGTGACGTGCCCCGGGTAGGTGACGTGCGCACGCTCGGTCGCGAGGTTGACGCTCGCGCTCACGCCGTCGAGACGGCCCAGGCGCTTCTCGACGCGGGCGACGCACGACGCGCACGTCATGCCGGTGATGGCCAGGTCGACCTCGTGGACGTCGGCGGCGTCCGCGGTCGAGGGGTCGGCGTCGGTGGGGTGGGTGGTGCTCATCGCGGGGCGACCGTGTACCCGGCCTCGTCGACCGCGGCGGCGATGTCCTGCGGGCTGACGGGCCCCTCGCTCGTGAGCGTGACCGGCGAGGTGCCGCCGGCGACGAGCTCGACGGCCACGGCCGAGACCCCGGAGATCTCGCCGAGCTCCTCGGACACGTGCCGGACGCAGTTCTCGCAAGTCATGCCGTCGACGTAGATGGTGGTCTGCTCGCTCATGGTGGTGCTCCTTCGTCGATGGTGGGTGGTCTGGGGGAGGGGCGTCAGGAGCGCACGAGGCGCGCGATCGCCGCGCTGGCCTCGCGCACCTTCTCCTGGGCGGCCTCGTCGCTCTCGCGGGCGGCGTCGACGACGCAGTGCCCGACGTGGTCCTCGAGCAGGCCGAGGCTCACGGCCTGCAGCGCCTTCGTCGCGGCGCTCACCTGGGTGAGGATGTCGATGCAGTACTCGTCGTCGTCGACCATGCGGGCGATGCCGCGCACCTGCCCCTCGATCCGCTTGAGACGCTTGAGGTAGGCGTCCTTGTCGGCGGCGTATCCGGCCACGGCGGTCTCCCTTCGTCCCCTCGAAGATACCCCCAAGGGGTATGAAGGACAAGCCCCAGGCAGTTACTGGATGAAGCGGAAGAGCGGGCTCGAGGGGCGGATGCGCTCGATGCGCACCGGCGAGGCCTCCATCCGGCGCAGGAGGGGGTCGAGGTCCTCCGGGGCACCGAGCTCGACGCCGACGAGGGCCGGCCCGGTCTCGCGGTTGCTGCGCTTGACGTACTCGAAGAGCGCGATGTCGTCGTCGGGCCCGAGGACCTCGTCGAGGAAGCGGCGCAGCGCGCCGGGCTCCTGCGGGAAGTCGACGAGGAAGTAGTGCTTGCGCCCCTGGTGCACGAGCGCCTTCTCGACGACCTCGGCGTAGCGCGAGACGTCGTTGTTGCCCCCGGAGACGACGGCGACGACCGTGCTGCCCGGTGCGATCCCGAGCTCGTCGAGGTCGATCGCGGCGAGGGCCGCGGTGGCCAGCGACCCCGCGGGCTCGGTGACGATGCCCTCGGTCTGGTAGAGCGCGAGCATCTCGACGGCGACCGCGCCCTCGGCGATGGAGTGCACCGGCGCGTCCGTGGCCGAGACGGCTGCGTAGGTGAGCGCGCCGACCTCGCGCACCGCGGCGCCGTCGACGAAGGGGTCGACGTCACCGATCGCGACCGGGCGGCCCGCCTCGAGCGCGGCCGACATCGACGCCGCCCCGGAGGGCTCGATGCCGACGACCCTCGTCGCGGGGTGGTGCTCGGCGAACCACGTCGCCATCCCGCCGAGCAGCCCGCCCCCGCCGACGGGGACGAGGACGACGTCGGGGGCCCTGCCGAGCTGCTCGACGACCTCGCGGGCGACCGTGCCCTGACCGGCCATCGTGTCGACGTGGTCGAAGGCGGGCACGACCGTCGCCCCGCTCTCGCGGGCATGACGAAGGGCGGAGGCCGCCGCGTCGTCGTAGACGTCGCCGCCGACGACGACCTCGACGTGCTCGCCACCGAGGGCGGCGACGCGGTCGCGCTTCTGGCGGGGGGTGGTGCGCGGCAGGTAGATCCGGGCCTGCACGCCGAGGCGGGCGCAGGCGTACGCGACGCCCTGGGCATGGTTGCCCGCGGAGGCCGCGACGACCCCCTTCGCCCGTTGCTCGGGGGAGAGGCGCGCGATGAGGGTGTAGGCGCCGCGGAGCTTGTAGCTGCGCACCGGCTGGAGGTCCTCGCGCTTGAGGAGCACGTGCGCGCCGGTGGCGGTGCTGTGCCGGGCGGAGGGCTGGAGCGGGGTGGGGTCGAGGAGGTCGTGCAGCAGGACCGCGGCCGCCTCGACGTCCTCCGCGCGGATCGGAGAGCTCACGCTCGCAGGCTAGACCTCGTCGCCGGCGCCGTGCTGCGAGGTCCGCGCTGCGTCGCGTAGTGTCGGCACCGAGTCAGACGCACACCAGTGCAGAGGGAATCCGGTGAGAGTCCGGAGCTGTCGCGCAGCGGTATGGGTGACTGACGGGGTGAGATCCACTGGGCCACGAGGCCTGGGAAGGGACCCCGTCGGGACGACCCCGAGTCCGAAGACCTGCTGACTCGCTGGACCCCGACAGGGCCTCGCGATCCGGGCCCCCGACGCACCTGGAGACCCCCGTGTCCCACGACCGCCCCGGCGGCCGGCGGCTGCCCGTCATGCCGCTGCTGCTCGTCCTGCTCGTCCTCACCGTCGTCAGCGGCGTCGTCTCGCTCGGTCTGGGCTCCGAGCCGCTGCCGCTGCACGGGGTCGTCGACGTCCTGCGCGCCCGGGTCGTCGGCGCGGCGGGCCCGGACCCCGCCCTCGACACCATCGTGTGGGAGCTGCGCGCACCGCGCGCCGTCATGGCGATGGTCGTCGGTGCCGGCCTGGCGGTCGCCGGAGCGTGCATGCAGACGCTCGTGCGCAACCCGCTCGCCGACCCCTACCTCCTCGGGGTCTCGGCCGGGGCCGGTGTCGGTGCCACCCTCGTCATCCTCCTCGGTGCGCTCGCCGGGCTCGGGGTGTGGGCGCTCTCGCTCGGCGCGCTCGGCGGGGCTCTCGTCGCGACCGCCCTCGTCCTCGGCATCTCCCTGGCCCAGGGCGGGATCACCCCCCTTCGCCTCGTGCTCACCGGTGTCGTCATGTCGGCGGCCTTCTCCTCCGTCTCGAGCCTGCTCGTCTTCCTCAGCGCAGACCCGCGGGCGACGCAGTCCGTGCTCTTCTGGCTGCTCGGCAGCCTCTCCGGGTCGGTGTGGCAGCAGGTGCTCCCGCCCCTGCTCGTCGTCGTCGTGTCCGGCGTCGTCCTCCTCGCGCTGCACCGCTGGCTCGACGCGCTGGCTGCCGGACCCGACGTCGCGGGCGGTCTGGGCGTCCCGGTCCGAGAGCTGCGGCTCGCCCTCTTCGTCCTCGTCTCGGTCCTCGTGGGGGTGCTCGTCGCCGTCTCCGGCGGCATCGGCTTCGTCGGGCTCGTCGTCCCGCACATCGCCCGCATCCTCGTCGGCGCGCGGCACCGCTACGTGCTGCCGGTCGCAGCCGCCGGCGGCGCGCTCTTCCTGCTCTGGGTCGACGTCGCGGCGCGGACCGTCGTGCGCCCGCAGGAGATCCCGCTGAGCGTCGTCACCGGTCTCGTCGGGGCGCCGATCTTCCTCGTCCTGCTCGGCAGACGGCACTACTCGTACTCGGGGGGCGCCGGATGACCCACCTGTCCACGACCGGGCTCGCCGTCGAGATCGGTGGGCGCACGATCGTCTCCGGTGTCGACCTCGACGTGCCGCCCGGGTCGATGCTGGCCCTCGTCGGCCGCAACGGCAGCGGCAAGTCCACCCTCATCAGGTCGCTCGTCGGCCTGCGACCCCCGGCCGCCGGCACGGTGCACGTGGACGGGGTCGACCTCGCGCGCCTGTCGTCGCGACGGCGGGCCACCCGGGTGGCCTACGTCGCGCAGGAGGACGGTCCTCCCGAGGACCTCCTCGTCGGCGAGATGGTCGCGATGGGGCGCACACCGCACCGACCGCCGTGGGCCGTCGACGAGCGCTCCGAGCGCGAGCTCGTGCTCGAGGCGCTGCGTCATGTCGGCATGGCCGCGAAGGTCGACCGCCCGTGCCAGCACCTCTCCGGGGGCGAGCGGCGCCGGGTGATGCTCGCCCGCGGCATCGCCCAGGGGTGCGACCTGCTCGTCCTCGACGAGCCGACCAACCACCTCGACGTGCACCACCAGGACCAGCTGCTCCAGACGGTACGTCGCCTGGGGTGCACGGTCGTCGCCGCGGTCCACGACCTCTCGCTCGCGGCCGCCCACTTCGACGCCGTCGCCGTGCTCCACGACGGCGCCGTCCACGCCCTGGGGCGTCCCCGCGACGTCCTCACCCCCGAGCTCGTGCGCGACGTCTTCGACGTCGGCGCCCGCCATCTCACCGACCCGGTCACCGGCCGGGTCCACCTCGTCCTCGGTGCCGGCGCCCCGCCGGTGCCCGCTCCTCGAGAGGCAGTCCTGTGACCCCCCTTCGCCCCGCCCGAGCCGCCCAGGCCCTGTCCGCCGCCGTCCTGCTCGGCTCTCTCCTCGTCGGGTGCGGATCCGCGACGTCGACGGCCCGCAGCAGCGCGGCCGGCGCCGGCGAGGTGACGGTGTCGACGTGCGGTGAGGACGTGCGCTTCCCCTCGCCCGCGCAGCGGATGTACGTCGCCGGCGACGGCAACCTGCTCGCGATGGTGCTCGCCGTCGGGGCACAGGACCAGGTCGCCGGGGCGAGCGGCACGACGGACACGGCGCAGGCCCTCTCGCGGGTCTACGGGTCCGACGTCGTCGACGGCATCCCCGTCGCCACCCGCGACCAGCCGACGATGGAGAACGTCCTCGCCCAGCGGCCCGACGTCATGCTCGCCGGGTGGAGCTACGGCTACACCGAGGAGCGCCGGCTCACGCCCGAGCTGCTGAGCGGCCGGGGGATCGCGCCGTACGTGCTGTCGGAGAGCTGCCGGCAGGAGGACGGCGCGCGCGGCACGATGCCGCCGTGGGAGGCCCTGTCGGCCGACATCGAGGCGGTCGGGGCGATCACCGGGCACGTCGACGAGGCGGCCGAGGTCGACGCCGACATCACGCGCCGCCGTGAGGCGCTGGAGGCGGCGCCCCAGGCGGCCGAGCGCCCCACGGTCTTCCTCTTCGACTCGGGCACGAAGGAGATCTTCACCTCAGGAGCCTTCGGCGGGCCGCAGGCGATCATCGAGGCAGCGGGGGCGAAGAACGCCACGGCCGACGTCGACGACACGTGGACGACGGTGTCGTGGGAGCGGCTCGTGCGCTCGTCGCCGGACTTCATCGCCTTCGTCGACTACGACGGGCAGACCTTCGAGCAGAAGGTCGAGGTGCTGCGGACCAACCCGGCGACGAAGGACCTCCCCGCGGTGCGCGAGGAGCGCTTCCTCAACCTGCCGATCCCGGCGTGGACGAGCAGCCCGCTCAACATCGACGCGGCGGAGGCGCTGCGCGCCGAGCTCGAGGAGCACGACCTCGTGCCGGCGAGCGGGATCACCCCCGAGCACGACCTCGAGCCGTGACGCGACCGACGCCCCGTGACCACGTGGTCCACGGGGCGTCGGCCGCCTGGGGGGAGGTTCTTACAGCAGCCCGTGCTCGACGAGCTCGTCCTGCGACATCAGCCGGGAGCGGATGAGGAAGCGCACCCCCTCGGGGGCCTCGACGGAGAAGCCGGACCCCCGTCCCGGCACGACGTCGACGGTGAGATGGGTGTGCTTCCAGTACTCGTACTGGCTCACGCTCATCCAGAACTCGACCGGTGTCGCCGACCCCACCTCGAGCGTGCCGAGGAGGATGTCGGCCTCGCTGGTGATGAAGTCACCCACGGGGTAGCACATCGGCGAGGACCCGTCGCAGCAGCCGCCGGACTGGTGGAACATCAGCGGCCCATGAATGCGCTCGAGGCGCTCGATCAGCTCGACCGCGGCGGGCGTGATGTCGACCTTGTCCGAGGGCATGGCTTAGAAGAAACCGAGCTTGTCGGGGCTGTAGCTGACGAGGAGGTTCTTCGTCTGCTGGTAGTGGTCGAGCATCATCTTGTGGTTCTCGCGCCCGATGCCGGACTGCTTGTAGCCACCGAAGGCGGCGTGCGCCGGGTACTGGTGGTAGCAGTTGGTCCACACGCGGCCGGCCTTGATCGCGCGGCCCATCTCGAAGGTCGTGTGCGCGCTGCGCGACCACACGCCGGCCCCGAGGCCGTAGAGGGTGTCGTTGGCGATCTGCAGCGCCTCGGCCTGGTCGGCGAAGGAGGTGAGCGAGACGACGGGGCCGAAGATCTCCTCCTGGAAGACGCGCATCGAGTTCTTGCCCTCGAAGACGGTCGGCTGGATGTAGTAGCCGCCCGCGAGGTCGCCCTCGAGCTCGAGCTTGTCGCCACCGGTGAGGACCTTCGCGCCCTCCTGCTTGCCGATGTCGAGATAGCTCATGATCTTCTCGAACTGGTCGTTGCTCGCCTGGGCGCCCATCATCGTGTCGGTGTCGAGCGGGTTGCCCTGCTTGACCGCCTTGACCCGCTCGAGGGCGTCGCCGACGAACTGGTCGTAGATCGAGCCCTGGACGAGCGCGCGCGACGGGCAGGTGCAGACCTCGCCCTGGTTGAGGGCGAACATCGCGAAGCCTTCGAGCGCCTTGTCGTAGAAGGCGTCCTTGCTGCTCGCGACGTCCTCGAAGAAGACGTTGGGGCTCTTGCCGCCGAGCTCGAGGGTCACCGGGATGATGTTCTGGCTCGCGTACTGCATGATCAGGCGGCCGGTCGTCGTCTCGCCGGTGAAGGCGATCTTGGCGATGCGGGGGCTGGAGGCCAGCGGCTTGCCGGCCTCGACGCCGAAGCCGTTGACGATGTTGAGCACGCCCTCGGGCAGCAGGTCGCCGATGAGCTCGGCGAGCTTGAGGATCGACCAGGGGGTCTGCTCGGCCGGCTTGAGGACGACGCAGTTGCCCGCGGCGAGGGCCGGGGCGAGCTTCCACACCGCCATGAGGATGGGGAAGTTCCACGGGATGATCTGCCCGACGACGCCGAGCGGCTCGTGGAAGTGGTAGGCCATCGTCGTCTCGTCGATCTCCGAGATGCCGCCCTCCTGGGCGCGGATCGCGCCGGCGAAGTAGCGGAAGTGGTCGACGGCGAGCGGGAGGTCGGCGGCGAGGGTCTCGCGGACCGCCTTGCCGTTGTCCCACGTCTCGATGACCGCGAGGTCCTCGAGGTTGTCCTCCATGCGCTGGGCGATCTTCAGCAGGATGTTCGAGCGCTCGGTGGTGCTCGTGCGGCCCCACGCGCCGGCGGCGGAGTGCGCGGCGTCGAGGGCGGCGTCGATGTCCTCCGCGGTGCCGCGGGCGATGGACGTGAAGACCTGGCCGGTGACCGGCGTCGGGTTCTCGAAGTACTGACCACCCTTGGGTGCGACCCACGTGCCGCAGATGTAGTGGTCGTACTTCTCCTTGACCTCGATCGCGCTGTCGGCGCTCCCGGGCTGTGCGTAGACGGTCATGCGTGCCTCCGGCAACTCGTCGGCAGTGCCTCGTCGCGCTGCCGTTGCCCGGACCGTAGGTCGCCCCGGGTTGGTCGAAGGTTGGTCGGCCCGGTCCCCCTTCGCCCGGCGATGACCGGTAAACCCGACGCTGACCGGGCAACCCGCCGCTGGCGCAGACATAACCCGGCCCGTCCTGGGTCTCTCGGCCGGCCCGAGGCATCTCGGCCACCCCCCCCGTAGACGCACGGACGCCCCCTTCGCCAGGTGACGAAGGGGGCGTCGGGCGCGCTGCGCAGGTCAGTATCGGATGACCACGCGCCCGTCGATCGCGCCGTCGCGCATCTCGTCGAAGACCGTGTTGATCTCGTCGAGCTCGCGGGCCTGCCACGTGGGCTTGACCAGGCCCCGCGCGTAGAAGTCGATCGCCTCGACCATGTCCTGGCGTGTGCCGACGATGGAGCCGCGCACGGTGAGCGCCTTGAGGACGATGTCGAAGATCGGGGCGGGGAAGTCGCCCGGCGGCAGGCCGTTGAAGACGATGGTGCCGCCGCGGCGCGTCATGCCGATGGCCTGCCCGAAGGCGGAGGGGTGCACGGCGGTGACGAGCACGCCGTGGGCGCCACCGGTGGCCTCCTGGATCGCCTCGACCGGGTCGGTGGTGCTGGCGTCGACGACGACCTCGGCGCCCAGGCGGGTGGCGAGGTCGAGCTTCGCCTGGGAGACGTCGACGGCGGCGACGCGCAGGCCCATCGCCACGGCGTACTGCACGGCGACGTGACCGAGCCCGCCGATGCCGGAGATGACGACCCACTGGCCGGGACGGGTGTCGGTGACCTTGAGGCCCTTGTAGACGGTGACGCCGGCGCACAGGATCGGCGCGACCTCGAGCGGGTCGACACCGGCGGGGATCCGCGCCGCGAAGCGCTCGTCGACGAGCATGTACTGGCCGAAGCTGCCGTCGACGGAGTAGCCGCCGTTGGTCTGCTCCTCGCACAGCGTCTCCCAGCCGGTGCGGCAGTGCTCGCACGTGCCGCAGGCCGACCACAGCCAGGCGTTGCCGACCATGTCGCCGACGGCGAGCGTGGTCACCCCGTCGCCGAGCTCGACGACCTCGCCCACGCCCTCGTGGCCCGGGACGAAGGGGGGCTGCGGCTTGACCGGCCAGTCGCCCTCGGCCGCATGGAGGTCGGTGTGGCACACCCCGCTCGCGACCAGCCGGACGAGCGCCTGGCCCGGCCCGGGCCGGGGGACGTCGATCTGCGACACGTCGAGCTTCTCGCCGAACTCACGGACCACTGCTGCCTGCATCGTGCTCATGCTGCGTCTCCTCATCTGGGTGAGGGGACCTGACGGCTGCGGCCGGTGGCCGGACGCCCCGTCGCGCCCCTGTCGTGGCGCAGACGCTAGGGAGCAGCGGGTAGGTCAGTGGTTGGGCGGTGTGCCGACGGTCGAGGTGGTCTCGGGGCTTCGCTGGTCGAGGTGCGAGCGCCCGCCAGGGCGCGAGCCTTGAGACCACCTCGCTGTCGAACGGGCCTCCAAGGCCGGATGGACTCTCTCGCTGCATCACCCTTAATAATCCTGAAACCCTGCGGGACCTGAACGGTTCGACTTGAATGGCGTCGGAGCAAGTCAATCTCAAAGGCGGATCGAATGAAAAAGTACTTGCGGCGACGCCAGGGCCCTGTCGCGCTCTTCGCCACGATGACGCTTATAGGGCTGGGTGGTTGCGGTCAATCTGAGTCTTCTGACGCCCAACCAGTGACAGTGACCGTCACCGACGGCTCTACCCAGGAGACCTCGTCCTCGCCGACGACGACAAGCGCAAGCACTTCAACGTCGTCAACGCCGTCGGGGGGATCCGAGACATCCACTAGTTCGGCATCCTCGGCCAATTCCGCCCCGAGGGCTTCCAGTTCCGATCCGGGCCAGATTGACGACCCAGACCGACCGGACGACGCTATGAATGTCGGCGAATCCGTCCGCGTGGGTGGGCTAGACGTCACGTTAAAACAGTTTTCGCCCGTCACACCAACAGAGGGGGGTCTAGATGGTTGGAGCTATTACGGCGCTGAGATGTCCTTCGAGAACGTCACGGACGGGCCGCAGGCTGTCATGGCAGATGCACAGGTGCGCATTGAGAACATCTATGTCGCAACGGTCGATCCCCTCGTCATGGAAGACATCGAGGAAGGGGACGGCGCTCCCCTAGCCACGATGCGGCCGGGTGAGACTCAGACGGGATGGGTCGTGTTCGGGGTGCCAGACGGCAGTGAAATCCTTGAGAGCTTTGGCGTCTACTACATCGACGACGAAGGCAACGAGGTCGTTTGGTGGAACAACATCCTCTGAGTACTACCTCCCCTCCGCGTCACCCGCCGAGCACGTCGTCCACGAGCGCCTTCGCGTCTGCCTGCACCTGCGCGAGGTGCTCGGGCCCGCGGAAGCTCTCGGCGTAGATCTTGTAGACGTCCTCGGTGCCGCTCGGGCGGGCGGCGAACCACGCCGACTCCGTCGTCACCTTGAGCCCGCCGACGGCGGCGCCGTTGCCGGGCGCCTCGGTGAGCTTGGCGGTGATCGGCTCGCCGGCGACGGAGTCGGCCGTGACGGCGTCGGGGCTGAGCGAGGACAGGCGCGCCTTCTGCTCGCGGTCGGCGGGGGCGTCGATCCGCGCGTACGCCGGGCCGCCATGTGCCGCAACCAGATCGGCGTAGTGCTCCGACGGCGAGCGCCCCGTCTTCGCCTGGATCTCCGAGGCGAGCAGGGCGAGGATGATGCCGTCCTTGTCGGTCGTCCACACCGTGCCGTCGGTGCGCAGGAAGGACGCCCCGGCCGACTCCTCGCCGCCGAAGCCGACCGACCCGTCGAGCAGCCCGGGGACGAACCACTTGAAGCCGACGGGCACCTCCCACAGCTCCTTGCCGAGGTCGGCGGCGACGCGGTCGATCATCGAGCTCGACACGAGCGTCTTGCCGATCCGCTCGCTGCGCCAGCCCGGTCGGGCCCCGCCGTAGAGGTACTGGATCGCGACGGCGAGGTAGTGGTTGGGGTTCATCAGCCCGCCGTCGGGCGTGACGATGCCGTGCCGGTCGGAGTCGGCGTCGTTGCCCGTCGCGATGTCGTACTCGTCCTTGCGCGCGACGAGCGAGGCCATCGCCGACGGCGAGGAGCAGTCCATCCGGATCTTGCCGTCCCAGTCGAGCGTCATGAAGCGCCACGTCGGGTCGACGACCGGGTTGACGACGGTGAGGTCGAGGCGGTGCCGCTCGGCGATGGCCTCCCAGTAGTGCACAGCAGCGCCACCGAGCGGGTCGGCGCCGATGCGCACCCCCGCGTCACGGATCGCGTCGATGTCGAGCACCGAGGGCAGGTCGTCGACGTAGGTGCCGAGGAAGTCGTAGCGACCCACCTGCGTGATCGCCCGGGCGAAGGGGGTGCGTCCCACCCCGTCGAGACCCCGCCGGAGGTAGTCGTTGGCCGCGGCCGCGATGACCTTCGTCGCGTCCGAGTCGGCCGGCCCGCCGTGCGGAGGGTTGTACTTGAAGCCTCCGTCTCCCGGCGGGTTGTGCGACGGGGTGACGACGATCCCGTCGGCGAGGCCCGCCCCCTTCGCGCCGAGGTCCTTGCCCCTGTTCGCCCGGAGGATCGCGTGCGAGACGGCCGGGGTGGGTACGACCCCGTCCTGGCTGTCGACGAGCACGGTGACCCCGGCGGCGACGAGGACCTCGATCGCCGTCGTCCAGGCCGGCCCGGACAGCGCGTGCGTGTCCGCGCCGAGGAAGAGAGGTCCGTCGACCCCCTGCTCGCGTCGGTAGTCGACGATCGCCTGCGTCGTCGCGAGGATGTGCTGCTCGTTGAAGGAGGTCTTCAGCGAGCTGCCGCGGTGCCCGGAGGTGCCGAAGGCGACCTGCTGGTCGACGTCCTCGGGGTCAGGGGTGAGCACGTAGTACGACGACACCAGCTGCGGCACGTCGACGAGGTCGGAGAGCTGCGCCGGCTGACCGGCCCGATCGGAGGTCATGGCCCGACGCTACCGAAGCTCGCCCCGCCGCGGGCCCGCCCCGGTCGAGGTGATCCACGCCGTCAGGTCGGTCGTGGATCACCTCGACCCGAGCCCAGGCGACCGAGGCCGACGCCGCTCAGTGCGCCATCGGCAGGGGCGCGCTCTCGTCGGTCTCGGGCCGGCGCACGAGCAGGCTCGCCGCGACCCCGACGAGGCTGATGCTCGCGCCGACGAGGAAGGCGAGGTGCACGCCGGCGGCCGTCGTGGCCCGCTCGTCGGCACCGCCCGCCGCGGCGGTGTGCTCCGCCGCCGCCATGACGGTGATGAAGAGCGCCGTGCCCACCGCACCCATGACCTGCTGCACCGTGTTGAGCACCGCGCTGCCGTGCGAGTACAGCGCCGGCTCGAGCGAGCCGAGGCTCGCGCTGAAGAGCGGGGTGAAGGTGAAGGACAGCCCGATGTTGAGCAGCACGTGCACGACGACGATCATCGCGATGCTCGTGTCCTCGTGCAGCAGCAGCGACATCAGCCAGAGGGCCACGCTGATGAGCGTCGCGCCGACGGGCAGCAGAGGTCGCGGGCCGAGGGCGTCGTACAGGCGCCCGACGACGGGGGAGAGCAGACCCATCGCGAGACCGCCCGGCAGGAGCAGCAGCCCGGTCTCCAGGGTGCCGAGACCGAGGACGTTCTGCGTGTAGATGGGCAGCAGGACGAGGCTGCCGAAGAGGACGAGGCTGGCCAGCGCGATGAGCACGATCGAGAAGGTGAAGTTCTTCGTCGCGAAGGTGCGCAGGTCGAGCAGGGGGCTGCCCGTGCGCGCCAGGCGCACCTGGCGCAGGACGAAGAGGACGAGCGCGACGACGCCGACGCCGGCCGGGAGCGCGGGGTCGACGGCCTGACCCTCCGACGCGCCCTCGCCGAGGGCCGACAGCCCGTAGACGAGCCCGCCGAAGCCGAGCGCGGACAGCACCACGGACGGGACGTCGAGGTCGACCTCGCGCGGGGTGGTGACGTCGACCATCTTCTTCGCCCCGACGACCAGCGCCACCACCGCGACGGGCAGGACGACGACGAACATGAAGCGCCAGCTGAGCACGCTGAGCACGAGCCCGGAGATCGTCGGGCCGATGGCGGGCGCGACGGCGATGACGACGGAGATCGTGCCCATCGTGCGGCCGCGGGAGTGCGCCGGCACGAGGCTCATCGCGGTCGTCATGAGCAGCGGGATCATGATCGCGGTCCCGCTGGCCTGCACCACACGGGCGAGCAGCAGCACCCCGAAGCCCGGGGCGAGGGCAGCGAGCAGCGTGCCGGCGGTGAAGAGCGACATCGCGAGCAGGTAGATCGGCCGGGTGTGGAAGCGCTGCATGAGGTAGCCGGTCACCGGGATGACGACCGCCATCGTCAGCAGGAAGCCCGTGGTGAGCCACTGGGCCGTGGCCGCGGTGATGCCGAGGTCGACCATGAGGGTCGGCAGGGCGACGCTCATGACCGTCTCGTTGAGCACGACGACGAAGGTCGACACCACGAGGATGCCGATGACGAGGCGGTTGCGTGCGGTGTCGTCGGCGTCGAGCCGAGGGGGCGCCGCGGGGTCGTGCGGCGAGATCGCCACGGAGTCGGTCACTGGTGCTCCTCGTGAGGTCTGGCGGGGCCAGGGGTGGGGGCCGGGCGGGCTCGGCTCTGAGCGCCGCGGCGGTGTGCGCGCCGGTCGGGGCGATCGGCGAAGGGGTGTCGTGCGGGGGTGGTGCGCGACCGGCCTAGCGCCGGCTGATCGCCGCGGCCGCCGAGGAGACCGCGGCCACCGTGGCCGGGTCCTCCAGGCACGCGCGCAGCGCTGCGTCGTGCACCGGGCGGGCGGCGGCGAGCAGGTCCCGCCCGTCGTCGGTGAGCTCGGTGTAGATGCCCCGGCGGTCGGACGCGCAGATGACCCGTCGCAGCAGACCGCGCGACTCGAGCCGCCCGACGAGACGCGTCGTCGCCCCGGTGGTGAGCGCGGCGACGCAGGCGACGTCCTGCATCCGCAGGTGGGCGTCGACCTGCTCCTCGAGGATGTCGAGGACGGTGAACTCGACGAGCGAGAGCCCGACCTGCGCGACTGCCGTCGACAGCGCGTGGTCGACATGGCAGTGCGCCGACCTCATCGCGCGCCAGTCGGCGACGAGGTCACGGCGCGGGTCGGCCCCGGCGGACCAGCGCAGGGCCGCCGCGGCGTCGTCCACGGGGCGCTGGGTGATCTCGGTCGTCGTCACCGGGCGAGCATACATCTGCAGGCGTCGATAGCCGTCGCGTGCAGATATCCGCTCGCGCAGAGACCCCGGGAGGCGGGCAGGACTGCATTCACTCGCCGCGTGCGGCGCGCAGCGCGAGCAGCTCGGCGCGAAGGGGGTGCCCCCCGGGCGTCGCGTCGACCCGGTCGAGGGCGAGGTCGACGACCTCGGTGTCGTAGGGCGCGGCCTCGGCGTAGCGCACGACGGCGGCCGGGTCGGGGTCGGCGATGAGGCTCTCGCGCACCGCGACCGCGAGGTACTCGGCCGTCTCGGTGAGGCCGGGGGAGTCGGTGCCCGGCACGAGGTCCCCGCCATACGCCTCGACGGCCGCGCGCACGTCACCCCGGCGCACGGCCTCGCGCACCGTCGCGACGTCGGAGGTGACGGGCAGGTCGAGACGGTAGGGCCGCGAGGCGAGGCGACCGCCGAGCGCCGACCGCAGGTGCGAGACCTCCGCCTTGAGGGTGCCGAGCGAGACGGCCCGGTCGCCGTAGAGCTGGGCGTGCAGCTGCTCGAGCGAGAGGCCGTCGGGGTGCAGGACGAGCAGCGCGAGGATCTCGCCCTGCCGCCGGGTGAGGAGCAGGCGGCTGCCGTCGAGCCAGCCCTCGACCCGGCCGAGCAGACGCAGGTGCAGGCCGTCGAGCGGCGTCTCCTGCCGGCAGGCACCCGGCTCGGTGCCGAGCCGCAGCCGGCTCTCGACGAGCCGGGCGAGGGCCTGCGCCGTCGTGCCGCCGAGCGGGTGCGCGCGGTCCCACGTCGTCGACAGGTCGAGCACGCCGAGCTGCGCGCCGGTCACCGGGTCGTGGACCGGGGCGGCCCAGCACACCCACGAGTGCACGATCGGGGCGTAGTGCTCGGCGGAGAAGACCGTCGTCGTGCGGTCGGTGCGCAGCGCGAGGTTGAGCGCGTTGGTGCCGATGCTCTCCTCGTCCCACCGGCCGCCGGCGACGAAGTTCACCGACTCGGCCCGGCGCCGCATGACCCGCCCGCCGTAGGTCCACAGGATGCGGGTCTGCGGGTCTGTCACCGCGACGACGAGGTCGCCGTCGTCGGCGACCGACCGCAGCTCCGCCTCGAGGTCGGACACGGCTCGTCCGAGCGTCGACTGGGTGAGGTAGGCCGAGGTCTCCGCCTCGTCGGACATCGGCGCGCTGCTCGGCGCGCTGCTCAAGGTGGCCTCGCTGCGACGCCACGAGTCGAGGATCTCCGGGCGCACCGGGGCCGGCTCGTCGGGGCGGTCGTCGTCCGTGCGCTCGACCCAGCCCTCCCACGCGCGCTCGACCGCGCGGCGCTGCCCGTGCAGGCCCTCGCCGGTGGATCGGGTCATGGCTCCCCCTTCGCGTCGTCGCGGGGCACCCAACCTATCGCCAACTCCGGGGCGGCGGGAGTGCTTCGGTCAGCGGCGGGAGGGCCGCAGACGCACGCCCTGGCCGGGCACGAGCTGCGCGAGCAGAGGCAACGAGGCCGGCACGACCACGGCGCACACCGGGTAGCCGCCGGTCGTGGGGTGGTCGGCGAGGAAGACGACCGGCTCGCCGGACGGGGGGACCTGCACGGCGCCGGGGACGACCCCTTCGCTCGGCAGCTCCACGTGCACCGCCCGCTCGACGGCCGGTCCGCTGAGGCGCACCCCGACCCGGTCGCTGTGGCTGCTCACCTCGTAGACGGCGCTCGTCAGGGTGCGCCACGCCTCGTCGCTCACCCAGTCGCGCCGCGGGCCGGGGTCGACCTCGAGCACCGGGTCGCCCGACCACGTGCGCACGGGTGCGACGTCGACCGGCACGACGGGCACCTCGTCCACCCTCCCGAGCGGCACCCTCGTGCCCTCGCCGAGCGGCAGCGGGGCGATGCCCGAGAGCACGTCCTGGCTGGCCGAGCCGAGCACCGGCGCGACCGCCAGCCCGCCCCGGACCGCGAGGTAGGAGCGCAGGCCGTGCGCCGGGGACCCCACGCGCAGCCGCGCGCCCGCCCGCAGGACGAAGGGGGAGCCCACCCCGACCGGGGTGCCGTCGACCTCGACGGGGGCGTCGGCGCCCGTGACGACGCACCACCGAGTCGCCGTGAGCCCCACCTCGAGCCCGCCGAGGGTCGCCTCGACGACCGGGGCCCCCTCGGGGTTGCCGAGCAGGCGGTTGGACAGGCGCAGCGAGGTCCGGTCGGCGCCACCGGACCGGGGCACGCCGAGACCCGCCAGACCCGGCCGGCCGAGGTCCTGCACGGTGCTCAGCAGGCCGGTCGCGTGCACGACGAGCTCGGCGGGGCGCTCGCTCACGAGACCTCCACGAAGCGCACCCGGTCGCCGGCCCGCAGCAGCGCGGGCTCCTCCCGGTCGAGGTCCCACAGGACGAGGTCGGTGGAGCCGATGAGCTGCCAGCCGCCGGGCGAGGACCGCGGGTAGACCGCGGTGAGCCCTCCGGCCAGCGCCACCGCGCCCGGCGGCACGGCCGTGCGGGCCTCGTCCCGGCGGGGCACGTGGAGGCGCTCGTCGACGCCGCGCAGGTAGGCGAAGCCGGGCGCGAAGCCGACGAAGCCGACCGTGCACTCGACGCCGGTGTGGGCCTCGACGACCTCTTCGCGGCTCAGCCCGGTGAGCCGCGCGACGTCGTCGAGGTCGGGGCCGTCGTAGCGGGTCGGCACCTCGACGAGCCGACCGACGACCTCGTCCCCGTCGACGGGGGCGAGGGTGCGCAGCCGCTCCTGGGCGCCCGCGCGGCTCGCCTCGTCGACGAAGGTCACGAGCACCGTCCGAGCTGCAGGGACGGCTTCGAGGACTCCCGGCAGCGAGGCGGCGACCACGGCGCGGTGCAGCGCGAGGGTCTGGGCGTCGTCGGCCGCCTCGAGCAGGGTCGCGCGGCGGCCGTAGGGCAGGAGGGTCGTCATCGCGTCAGGCGAAGGGGGCGACGCGCACGCCGGCGTCGACGAGGGCGTCGCGGACCCGGCGCGCGATGTCGACGGCGCCGGGGGTGTCGCCGTGCACGCACACCGAAGCGGCGTCGACGGCGACGCTCGAGCCGTCGACCGCGACGACGCTGCCCTCGAGCACCATCCGCAGCGCCCGACGGACGACCTCGTCGGTGTCGTGGACGACGGCGCCGGGCTCGCCGCGGGGGACGAGCGTGCCGTGGGCCGTGTACGCGCGGTCGGCGAAGACCTCGTGCACCGGGCGCAGCCCGGCCGCCGCGGCCTGCTCCAGCCAGACCGCCCCGGGCAGCCCGAGGACGGCGGTGCCGGGGGCGCCCGCGACGACGGCGGCGACGACGGCGGCCGCCTGCGCCTCGTGGGTGACGACGGCGTTGTAGAGCGCCCCGTGCGGCTTGACGTAGCGCACCTGCGTCCCCTCCGCCCGGGCGACGCCCTGCAGCGCGGAGAGCTGGTAGAGGACGCTGTCCTCGAGCTCCGCGGGGTCGATGTCGACGAATCGCCGCCCGAAGCCCAGCAGGTCCGGGTAGGAGACCTGGGCGCCGACCGCGACCCCCCGCTCCGCGGCGCGGCGGCACACCCGCCGCATGTGCGTGGGGTCGCCGGCGTGGGCCCCGCACGCGACGTTCGCGCTGCTCACGACCTCGAGCAGGCCGTCGTCGTCGGTGAGCCGCCAGACGCCGAGCCCCTCGCCGAGGTCGGCGTTGAGGTCGACCGTGCGGCCGGCGGGCTGCGCCGGGGTCGCGGTGCTCATCGCCCGAGGTGCTCTCGCACGAGCCGGGCCGGTGCCCGGCTGGCCCAGGCGTCGGTGAGGACCTCCTCGAGCTCGGCGCGGGTCAGCCGGGGCAGGTCACGCTCGCGGAGCAGGACGGTGCGCGGGCTGCGGTCGAAGTGGGGCGTGGTGAAGAAGGGGGAGTCGTCGGCGACGAGCGCCTCCTTGTCCTCCGGCCCGGGCACCGAGATGGCCATGACGTCGTCCATGAGCGCGCCGGTGTCGGGGTCGACGGCGTCGCGCTGCTCACCGCGCCAGATGACGAAGCCCTTGTCGCGCACCTTGTACGTCGGCTTGTCGCCCCACGACGTGCCGAGGGTGACCTCGGGCAGCGCGCTCGCGATGTCGTGCACGTCCTGCACGCCGGCCGGCTCGTCCCCGCTCATGCGCTCGACGCTACCGCTGCGGACCGACGCCCTCACCGCGGCAGACGGACCCGCACGAAGTGCGGGCGGTAGCGCAGGGGGTCGGCGAGCACGCGCTCGCTGTCGGTGTCGTTCGTGCTGTACGACGCGACGACGCTGCCCGTCGCGGGGAAGAGCGTCGGGTGGGCCAGCGGCATGTAGCGCACCTGACCGGTCTCGCCCTGCGCGACCGGGGCGACCGCGGTGCCCGACGACCACGGGCCCGTGGGCGCGTCGGCGGTCCACACGGTGATGTCGCTGCCGAGCAGGTCGTTGCGCTTGCTCAGCGCGTACCAGCGCTCGTCCTGGGTGAAGACGCTCAGCGTCTGCGAGACGCCGTCGCGCGCCGGGATCATCTCGCGGGCGTCGTCCTCGCGTGCCGACCACCCCGAGCCGTCCCAGTAGCGCCAGCGCGCCTGGTGGAGCAGGTCGTCGGGTCGGACCCGGGCGACGCGGAGGGAGTACCCCCAGGCCTGCTCGGCGCCCGGGTTCGCCGTGCCGAAGACGTAGAGCCACCGGTCGTCACCGCTGCCCACGAGCGTCGTGGCGGCGCCCCACGTCGGGTGCTCGCGGCCGGCGCGGTCCGGCCCGATGTCGCGCTGCTCGAGCAGCTGCGGGGTCCCGCCGAGCGGCACGACGAAGACGGCGACGGACAGGCCGAGGTTCTCGAAGTCGAAGGCGTCCGACCCGGTCGTGCGCACCCGCTGGGTCGTCACGTAGAGCAGGTCGTACCCGGTGCGGTGGTCCACGACCGTCGACATCGGCCAGTAGCCGACCGGGCTCTCGCCGGGTCGCGCCCGATCGGGGACGAGCGCTCCGCCGGCCTCTGGCACGACCGCCCGGATGCAGCGCTCGTCGGTGACGAGCATCGAGTTGCGCACGTACCTCGGCCCCGCCGGACCCTCGCGCAGCGTGTCGCCGAAGAGCCACGCCCGCCGGCCGTCCTGGAGCAGCGCGTCGGCCCCGACGTCCCCGCCGCGGAAGTCGTCGGTGCCCCGCAGCCCGGCGATCCGGTTGAGGTCGGCCACCGACGTCACCGGTCCCGAGCGCACGCAGTCCGCGCTCGCGGCGAGCGAGGCGAGGCGGGGTGCGGCGGCGACCTCGGAGCGCGGCACGACGACGGCGAGCGCGAGCATCGCGGCGGTGAGCGGCACGACGACGCCGAGGACGCGCACCCGCCACCCTCGGACCCCGCCGACCTGGCGCAGCCCCTCACCGCCGACCGGCGCCGGCACGTCATGACGTCGCCGGACCGCCCGGGCGAGGGTGATGACGAGCAGCGACGCGACGAGCCAGACGAGCACGACCGTCACGGGGACGACCGCGAGCTCGCGGTGCAGGCTCACCGCGGTCGCCGCCTCGACCCCGGCCCCGGGCACGCCGAGGGCGGCGAGGTCCGACCAGGGCGGGCTGACGAGCGCCGGGTCGACGCGGGCGAGCACCGGGGCGCCGGTGGCGAAGAAGGCGACGACGGCCAGCCCGAGCCCCGCCCACCCGAAGAGCGCCTCGAGCGCGAAGGTGAAGGCCGCGCCCGTCCCGGCCACCGTGGCCGGCACGAGGACCTCCGCCCACGTCCCTCCGCGCAGCGCGAGCAGGCCGATGACCGCGCCGCCGACGACGGAGAGCGCCCCGACGACGAGCGTGCGCCGCAGCCCGTGCCGCAGGTCGCGGGCGACGGGCCCGTCACGCAGGCTCGTGCCGACGGCGAGGACGAAGCCGAGGAGCAGGGCGAGCGCCACGGCGAGGCGCGCGGCCCCCTGCCGTTCGTCGGCGTCGGCCGGTCCGACGACCTCGACGGCGACGAGCCGGTCGATGCGTCGCTCGACCTCCTCGACCCGGTCGAGGACCGCCGCGTCGAGGAGGTCGTCGTTGCTCGACGCGAGCAGCAGCCGGTCGGTCGAGCCTTCGAGGTCGACGACGAGGGCCGCGCGCGCGGACCCGTCGGCCAGGGCCGCACGGGCGCTCTCCTCGTCGGCGACGGCGCGCAGGTCGAAGGGGTCGCCCGGCAGGTCGTCGTACTGGCGGGCGACGCTCTCGGCGACGACCGGGTCGCCGACGACGACGGCGGGCACGGCGTGGGGGACGAGGTCGTCGGACCCGGCGAGGACGAGCGCGGCCCAGGCCACCTCGGCGACGACGACGAGCGCGAGGAGCGCGGAGACGACGGGCGGCGAGATCTGCCGCCAGCGCGGGCGGTCAGGTGCCGTGCTCGCGATCGTCGTCACCCCCTTCGCCCTCGTCCGGTCCCGTGAAGCCTAGGCGGGACACGGCTTTGACCAGGCCCCCGCTGCTGGGGGAGGCTCGCGCCATGACGCAGACCCCCCTGGCAGCATCGAGCGACCCCACCCCGATGATCGCCAGGGTCGGTGCGAAGTTCGCCTACGCGACGACGTCCGTCGACGCCGCGCTCATGTCCTTCGCCGTCTCCGACGCCCACGTCGTGCTCGACGAGACGATCCTCGTCCACGCGGCCGGCGAGCAGGTCGAGCCGGTCGAGCTGCGCGGTGACCACGGCACGCGCCTGCACCTCGTCGAGGGCGTGGGCACCGGCTGGCTCGAGGTCACCTACGAGGCGACCGTCGACATCACCCGGCCGACCGACGCGCCGACGGGCCTCGGTGTCGAGCAGGACCGCTGGCTCTACACGCGGCCCAGCCGGTACGCCGAGTCCGACCGTCTCGGGGCGGTCGCCGCCCGCAGCTTCACCGGTGCGCGGGGTCGTGACCTCGTCGACGCCGTCGCGGCGTACGTCTACGACAACTTCGCCTACGTCTCCGGCAGCTCCCGGGGCACCGACGGCGCGGTCGACACCCTCCTCGCCGGCCGCGGCGTGTGCCGCGACTTCGCCCACGTCGTCGTCGCCCTGCTGCGAGCCCGCGGCGTGCCCGCCCGCCTCGTCTCGGTCTATGCACCGGGACTGGAGCCGATGGACTTCCACGCGGTGGCCGAGGCCTGGGTCGAGGATGCGTGGCACGTCGTCGACGCGACCCGCCTCGCCCCCCGTCAGTCGCTCGTGCGCATCGCGACCGGTCGCGACGCCGCGGACACGGCCTTCCTCACGACGAGCAACGGCGCGATGCGCTTCAACCGCCAGGAGGTCACCGCCGCGCTCGTCGAGGGTGAGCTGCCCACGGACGACCACACCACGGGCGTGCGCCTGGCCTGAGCCGCGCCCGCCGGGAGCGCCCGGTGGCTCGGTCAGACCCAGATCGCCGCGGCGATCCCGTCGCTCGCCGTCTCCGGCGGCTCCGGCAGGCTGTGCGCCGCGCCGGTCGCGTACCGGTGCGCGGTCCAGGCGACGGCGACGGCGTCCAGGACGTCGTCGGTGCCGTACCCGTTGCCCGAGAGCACGCTCGGGGGGAGCAGACCGACCTGGCGGAGCACGTCGAGCCGGGCGGCGACGCCCTCCTCGGTGCGCTTGCCCGGCAGCACGGGCGCGCCCGCCATCGCCGCGAAGCTCACCTCGGGGTGCACCTCGAGCACGCGCACGGTGGGGCGCGAGCGCACGTAGCGGTCGGCCTCGAGCACCTTCGGCGCGAGGGCGAAGGACTGGGCCGAGACGCCCTGACCGGTGAGCGGGCGGTTGATCGCGTCGGCGGCGGCCCGGTCCGGCGCCGACCAGGCAGGCCGGGTCATCGTCGTGAAGACGCTCGACGCCTTGCCCGGCAGCGCCTGGCGCGCGAGGCGGTCGGCGGCGCGCAGCCCGGAGTCCGGCAGCCCGATGGGGATGTCGACACCGACGACCGCGAGCTCGGGGTGCTGCTCGCGGACGGTCTCGACGAGCGCCTCGAGCGAGCTGGCGACGACGACGGAGGGTCGGGGACGGCCCGGTGCCAGGACGGCGCCGACCCACCCGGAGCGGCAGCCGTCGACGCCGAGGACGGCGGTCGTCACCTCGAGCGGGGCGAAGGGGGGCTCGACGTCGGCGTCCTCGAGGGCCGCGACGGCCCCGGCGTCGCCCCCGTCGTCCGGTGCGTCCACGAAGACCGGGCGCAGGTCGACGCCCAGGGCGTCGGCGAGCCGGCGCAGGGCGCGGGCGGCCTCGAGGACCTCGGCCGCCGGGTCGCCCGCCGCCATCAGCGCAGGTGGTCGACGAGCTCGGGGGCGAGGCCGACGTAGGTCGCCGGGGTCATCGCCGCGATCCGCTCCTCGACCTCGGGCGGCAGGCCGAGCCCGCGCACGAAGGTCACGAGGTCCTCCTGGCCGATCCGACGGCCGCGGGTGAGCTCCTTGAGGCGCTCGTACGGCTCGTCCATGCCGGGCACGCCCTGGGCGCCGAGGGCCCGCATCGCCGACTGGACCGGCTCGCCGAGCACCTCCCAGTTCGCGTCGAGGTCGGCGGCCATCGCCTCGGGCACGGCGTCGAGACCGGCGAGCCCGCGGGCGACGTTGTCGAGCGCGAGGATGGAGTGGCCGAGCGCGGTGCCGATGTTTCGCTGCATCGAGGAGTCGGTGAGGTCACGCTGGAGGCGGCTCTGCACGAGCGTCGTCGCGAGGACGTCGAGCAGGGCGTTGCTCACCTCGAGGTTGGCCTCGGCGTTCTCGAAGCGGATGGGGTTGACCTTGTGCGGCATCGTCGACGAGCCGACCGTGCCCTGGCCGCGCACCTGGGCGAAGTAGCCCATGGAGATGTAGGTCCAGACGTCGGTGCACAGGTTGTGCAGGATGCGGTTGAAGCGGGCGATGTCGGCGTAGAGCTCGGCCTGCCAGTCGTGGCTCTCGATCTGCGTCGTCAGCGGGTTCCACGTCAGGCCCAGACCCTCGACGAAGGTCCGGCTGATGTCCTGCCAGTCGGCCTCGGGCACGGCTGCGAGGTGCGCGCCGTAGGTGCCCGTCGCGCCGTTGATCTTGCCGAGGTGCTCGGCGCCGGCGACCCGGGTGACCTGACGGCGCAGGCGGTGGGCGAGGACGGCGAGCTCCTTGCCCATCGTCGTCGGGGTCGCGGGCTGGCCGTGGGTGTGCGCGAGCAGCGGCACGTCGCGCAGGTCCTGGGCCATCGTCGTCAGCGCGGCGAGGAGCGACTCGGCGCGGGGGAGCCAGACCTGCTCGACGGCGCCCTTGACCATGAGGGCGTAGGAGAGGTTGTTGACGTCCTCGCTCGTGCAGCAGAAGTGGATGAGCTCGGCGAGGCCGCGGTCGGCCTCGGCGGGCGTGATCTGGCGCAGCCGCGCCTTGAGGAAGTACTCGACGGCCTTGACGTCGTGCTGCGTGACCTTCTCGGTCGCGGCCATCTCGTCGATCTCGTCGGGCCCGAAGGTCTGCACGACCTCGCGCAGCGCCGTGACCTCGTCGTCGGTCAGGCGGCGCACGCCGGGCACGACCTGGCGCTCGGTGAGATGGATGAGCCACTCGACCTCGACGTGCGTGCGCATCCGGTTCAGCGCGGGCTCCGAGAGGTGGTCGACGAGGGGGGCGACGACGGGGCGGTAGCGCCCGTCGAGGGCTCCGAGGGCGATCGGCGGGGTCGCTGCGGCGAGGCTCTGCATGGGGTCATCCTCCCAGGACGTCGCGGTGCGGGCGACGCGGTGTCCGCGCTAGCGGTCGAGCTCGCGGCGCACGTGCTCGACGACGCCGCGCGCGGCTGGGACGACCTCGGCGTACGTCCGCTCGAAGTCGGCGTCGTCGCCGTACCAGGGATCGGCCATCTCCTGCTCGGCCTCGGCGAGCCCGGCGGCGTCGAAGGAGCGCAGCATCCGCACCTTCGCCTTGTCCTGGGGCGTCGGCGCGAGGCGGCGCAGCGTCGAGTAGTGGCCGTGGTCGGCGGCGAGGACGAGGTCGAGCTCGGCGAACCACCGCCGCTCGAAGGCCCGGGCGCGGTGCAGCGCGTGGCTCGGGTGGTCGTGGCCGTTGCGGCGCAGCACCTCCAGGGTGCGCGGGTCGGCGGGGTTGCCGACCTCCCAGGCGGTGGTGCCGGCGGAGTCGACGACGACCTCCTCGCCCAGGCCCTCGGCCTCGAGCAGCTCGCGCAGCACGAGCTCGGCCATGGGGGAGCGGCAGATGTTGCCGGTGCACACGACGCAGATGCGGTAGGCCCGGCTCACAGCCCGACCGCCGCGCGCAGCTCGCCACCGGTGTACGTGCGGTGCTCGCCGTCGGAGATCGACTGGCCCTCGGCGGCGACGACGAGCTCGACGAGCCGCTCGCTCACGGGGGTGGCGATCCCGTAGCGCTCGCCGAGCGCGACGACCATGCCCTGCAGCTCGTCGATCTCCGTGCGCCGGTGGCGGCCGAGGTCGTCGGCCATCGAGCTGCGCGCCTGCGGCGTCACCGCGAGCGAGGTGCGGGCCAGCCCGGCGAAGACGGGGGTCGGGCTGCGCAGCACCGCGGGCATGAGGGCTGCGGGCAGGGGCCCCATCCGCGAGGGGGTCACCCCGGCGGCCTTGCTCACGGCGAGCGCCTCGGTCTGGCAGGCGGCGAGCACGCGGCGGTAGTCGGGGTCGCGCAGCTCGTCGCGCAGGGGCCGTCCGGACAGGGCGTTGACCGCGTTGTTGAGGTTGAGCAGCAGCTTGTTCATGAGCACCGGGCGCATGTCCGGCTCGACGGCGACTGACAGCCCGCCGCGTCGCGCGGTCCGCACGAAGGGGTCGACCCTCGGGTGGTCCTTGACGGTGATGCCGCCGCTCGTCGTCGCGAGGTAGACGGCATCGTCCGTCGCGACGACGTTGTGGTGCACGACCGCCGAGAGCACGAGCGGACGGCTGGCCCGCGAGGGGAAGGCGCGCTGCAGGCCCTCGTCGAGGACCTGGGCGTTGCGCACGCCGTTCTGCAGCGAGATGACGACCGTGTCGGTCGTGAGGTACGGCCCGATCTGGGCCGCGATGTCGTGGTTGGTCACCGTCTTCGTCGTCACGAGGACGACCTCGGCGCCGGAGACGGCGCTCACCTCGGTGTCGAGGTGCAGCCGGTCGGCGGGCACGTGCCAGGCGGTGCCGCGCATCGTCGTCGCCGTGAGCCCCTGCTCGCAGATCGCGTCGACGACCCGGGCCCGGCCGACGAGGGTGACGTCGGCGACCGAGGCGAGGTGGGCCCCGATGTAGCAGCCGATGCTGCCGGCGCCGACGACCGCGATGCGCACCCGCGCTCACCCCCTGCCGTCGGCGTCACGACGCCGTGCGGCGCCGCGGCCGATCCTAGCCGCGGCGCCGCACCGCACCGGTGAGGCGGGGTGTCAGCGCGTGCGCTGCAGCCCGCGCTGCCCGTCGTGCAGCTCGAAGGACGCCTGCGTGTACGCGGCGGCGTCCGTCGTCGTCACGCTCGGCAGCGAGCGGTAGTCGACGCTCATCTTCTCCTTGGTGATCGCGGTGCGCACGTACCCGCGCTGGTCGGCGGAGAAACGCAGGTGCGGGTTGAGCGCCATGTTCGGGCTCTGCCACGTCGGGCTGCCGTTGCCCGTCGAGGTGATCGAGCTGCACACGAGCTCGGAGCCGACGACCGGCGAGTCGGTGTCCTGGTAGTCCAGGCGCAGGTCGTTGGCCCAGTGCTTGTGCACGTCACCGGTGAGCACGACGGGGTTGCGCACCCCGGCGTCGACCCAGCCCTGGGTGATCCGCCGGCGCGAGGGCACGTAGCCGTCCCACCCGTCCATCGAGGTGCGGTACGACGGGCCGGCGAGCGCGTCCTGCTCGGCGAAGAAGACCTGCTGGCCGAGCACGTCCCAGCGGGCCCGCGAGCGCTCGAAGCCGTCGAGCAGCCAGCGCTCCTGCGCCATGCCGGGCAGCGACCGGGTCTCGTCGAGGCGCTCGTCGCAGTCGATCGTCCAGCCGTCGCCGCAGGCCTGGTCGTCGCGGTACTGGCGCGTGTCCATCATGTGGAAGGTCGCCAGACGGCCCCAGTGCAGCCGGCGGTAGATCTTCATGTCCGCGCCGCGCGGCACGGAGGCCCGGCGCAGCGGCATGTTCTCGTAGTACGCCTGGAAGGCCTGGGCGCGGCGCCGCACGAAGCGGGCGGTCGTGTCGTTCCACTGCGCGGCGTCGGAGTTCTCCGGCACGTCGTCGGCCCAGTTGTTGTCGACCTCGTGGTCGTCCCACACGACGAGCCACGGCGCGGTGGCGTGGGCGAGCTGCAGGTCGGGGTCGGACTTGTACTGGGCGTGGCGCTGGCGGTAGCTCGCGAGGTCGACTGTCTCGGGGCCGTCGTGGTCACGGACGTTGCCCGTGGGGGAGAGGTAGGACTGCTTCGTGTACTCGTACTGGTAGTCGCCGAGGTGGAGCACGAGGTCGGGCTGGTCCTGCGCCAGACGGCGGTACGCGGTGAAGTACCCGTGCTCGTACTGGCTGCAGCTGGCGAAGGACATCGCGAGCACGGCCGGCATCTCGTGCCGGGCGGGCGCGGTCATGGTGCGCCCGACGGGGCTGAGGTGGCCGCCGACCCGGAAGCGGTACCAGTACTCGCGACCGGCCTGCAGCCCCCGCGGCTCGACGTGCACCGCGTAGCCGCTCTCGGCGCGCGCCTCGACGACGCCGCGCTCGACGACGCGGCGCATCTGCGGGTCGCGGGCGATCTCCCACCGCACCGCGTACGGGCGGCGGGCCATCCCGCCCAGCCCGTCCTCGGCGGTGGGGTCGACGGCGAGCCGGGTCCACAGGACGACGCTGTCGGGGAGGGGGTCGCCGGAGGCGACGCCGAGCTCGAAGGGGGACACCCGCGGGCTCGCCGAGCGGGCGAGGGGGCGGGTGCCGGGGGCGCCGGTGGCGCTGCCGGGGGCGGCGAGGACGGTGAGGGCTCCGGCGGCGGCGCCACCGGACAGGACGGTGCGGCGGGTGATCTCCATGACCGCGATGCTCGTGCGCCGGGGTGCACCCCCGGCGCCCTGCTGATGACCACCGCGTGAGCGGCTGGTCAGGGTTTCGTCAACCGCGGCTCAGGCCGCGACGCTCCCGCTGCTCTCTCCGTGCTTCTTGCACGTGGCGGTCCACTGCTGCCCCTCGCTGGTCACCGTGAGCTCGCGGCGGCAGGTCGTGCAGTACGTGGGCGGGGTGGTGGCCAGGGCCTGGGTGCAGGCGGCGTGGCCGGACTTGTTCGCGCTGCGGCCGCAGTGGGCGCAGTACGTGGCGGCGACGACCGGGGGGATGGCCCCGAGGGTGTCGGGGTCGGAGTAACCGGAGTCGGCCGCGTACGGGATGTCAGACATCTCGTCCTCTCGTGTGTCGGTAGGGCCCGGCCAGCGTACGTCCCCCTCGGGCGACGCCTACCCGCGTGCTGCGGGGGCGCCGCCCGGGGCGGGCCGACCGGGTCAGCCGCCGAGGATGTCCCCGAGCGAGCTGCTGCTGCTCTTGTGCCCGCCGTCGACGACGGACTCGGCCGGCTGCACGAGGACGTAGCCCTGGCCGCCGAAGGCCATCTGGAAGGTCTCCCCGGTGCCGCCGCGCACCATCGACTTGAAGCCGCCGGTGTCGACGCGGATGTCCATCGACACCCCGGCCGTCCACAGCACGACCGCCTGGGCATCGCCGAAGGTCGGCGCCGTCGCGAC
Organism: Janibacter melonis; assembly: GCF_003721155.3. Taxonomy (NCBI): domain Bacteria; kingdom Bacillati; phylum Actinomycetota; class Actinomycetes; order Micrococcales; family Intrasporangiaceae; genus Janibacter; species Janibacter melonis. The sequence continues at coordinate 2,959,100 of NZ_CP044548.2, forward strand.
GTCGAGGGCGACGGGCTCCCCCTTCGTCGTGATCGCGACGTACCCGGTGCCGCGCAGGGTGACGTTGTACAGACCGCCCGTCATCGCCGCGCCGCGGGCCTGGATGCGGTGGATGTCCCACTGGATCGAGTCGGAGAAGGCGAGGATGTTCGAGCCGTTGACGGAGATCATGTCGTTCTCGAGGTACATGACCTGGACCTCGGAGGCGGTGTCGGCGACGAAGAGCTCGCCGGCGCCGGTGGCCCGCATCATCTTCACGCCCTCGCCGGTGGCGGCGGCCTTGAACATCTTGCCCAGCCCGCCGGAACCGGTGTTCTCGAAGCGGATGTCGCCCTGGTAGGCGACCATCGAGCCGGTCTTGGCCCAGACCGGCCCGTAGCCCATCTGGATCTTCAGCAGCTTCTTGTTCTGCAGCGAGAACTGGTCCTGCGTCTTCTGCTCTTCGAAGTCCGTGAAGAGCGAGCCGTGGATGGGCATGAGGGCGACCCCTTGTGTGCGTGCGAGAGGCGGCCCCTGCGGCCGCCGGAGGTCAGCCTAGGACCCCCTTCGGTCCCCCGGTAGGGGGAGCGCTGCCCGGTCGAAGGGGTGGCTGCCCCCACCCCTTCGACCGGTCGGCTCAGTCGCCGTGGCGGGGGGTGTAGCCCGCGCCCGCGGTCTCCAGCTCGCTCTCGTCCTCGTCGGCCACCGGGCCGGCGTGCCGACCGCCCTCACGGGCGAGTGACTCGCCCTCGACGTCGACGTTCGGCAGGACCTTGTCGAGCCAGCGCGGCAGCCACCACGCCTTGTCGCCGAGGATGAACATCGTCGCGGGGATGAGGACCTGGCGCACGAGGAAGGCGTCGAGCAGGACCGCGACTGCGAGCGCGAAGCCGATGGACTTCACGAGGGTGTCGTCCTGCAGGACGAAGGCCGCGAAGACCGAGATCATGATCGCCGCCGCGGCGGTGACCACCCGGGCGCCGAAGCGGAAGCCCTCGACGACCGCGGCCGGGGCCGTCTCGCCGTGCACATAGGCCTCGCGCATCCGGGTGACGAGGAAGACCTGGTAGTCCATCGCCAGCCCGAAGACGATGCCGACGACGAGCATCGGCAAGAAGCTCATGAGCGGCGCCGGGTCGACCAGCCCGAAGAGACCCTCCTGGAAGACGAGGACGGTCGCGCCGAGGGTGCCGAGCACCGAGAGCAGGAAGCCCAGCGTCGCGGTGAGCGGCACGAGGACGGAGCGGAAGACCATCATGAGCAGGACGAAGGCGAGGCCGACGACGACCGCGAGGTAGGGCACGAGCGCGTCGAGCAGGCGCTCGGAGACGTCGACCTGGATCGCGGTGAGGCCGGTGACGCCGACGGTCGCGCCGGTCTGGTCCTCGATGCCGCCCTGGCCGTCGCGCAGCGAGTGCAGCAGGTCCTCGGTGGCGACGTCGTCGCCGCTCGTCGTCGGGGTGACGAGCACCATCGCGCCGGTGCCGTCCTCGTTGACCTGGGCGACCTGGGCGTTCTCGACGCCCTCCTGCCCGGCGGCCCACTGGGTGACGGCGCCGAAGGAATCCTGCGCCGCCTTCGGGTCGGCGACGTCACGGGCGTCGACGACGACGAGCAGCGGCGACTGGCGGCCGGCGCCGAAGCCCTCGGTGACGAGGTCGGCGGCCTTGCGCTGGGTCGTGTCCGTCGGGGCGGTCGAGTCGGTCGGCAGACCGAGGTGGATGTCCTTCATCGGCACCGCGAGGGCGACGAGGAGGGCGACGACGGCCAGCGCCATGACGACTGGCTTGCGCTGGACGACGTGCGCCCAGCGGGTGCCGTTGTTGATGATCTCGCCCTCGGTGACCATGTGGTCCTGGCGGACGCGGCCGGCGAAGGCCTTGCCCTTGAGGGCGCCCATGAGGGCGGGGATGAAGGTCAGCGAGACGAGCACGGCGACGAGCACGGTCCCGGCCGCGGCCAGACCCATCGAGGTGAGGAAGGGGATGCCGACGACGGAGAAGGCGGCCAGCGCGATGATCACCGTGAGACCGGCGAAGACGACGGCGGAGCCGGCGCGGCCGACGGCCAGGCCGATGGCCTCCTCGCGGTCGGCGTGCCGCAGCTCGGCGCGGTAGCGCGAGAGGATGAAGAGCGAGTAGTCGATGCCGACGGCCAGGCCGAGCATCGTGGCCAGGATCGGGGTCGTCGTGCCGATCTCGGTGAAGACCGTGGCGATCGAGACGCCGAGGACGCCGATGCCGACGCCGACGAGGGCCGAGAGGATCGGCATGCCCGCGGCGACGATCGAGCCGAAGGTCAGCACGAGGACGACGAGCGCGAAGGCGATGCCGATGAGCTCGCTCGTGCCGCCGGTCTCGGGGATGCCCTGCATCGCCGAGCCGTTGACCTCGGCCTGCAGGCCCGCGTCGCGGGCGGTCTGCAGGTCGGCCTCGATGGCGTCGCGGGTGGACTGCTCGACGTCACCGACGGAGTCGACGTCGAGGTCCCACGACAGGGTGCCGATCCGGCCGTCCTCGCTGAGCGGCGAGACCGCCCTGAGGTTGGCGTCGGTGACGGCCTGCGGGGTGCGGTTCTGCTTGCCCGCGTCGGTGAGCTGCTTCTCGACGCCCGCGGCGGCGTCGACGGGGGAGACGATCGCCTCCTTCGCGGTCTGCGCGTCGGTCTGCGGGGTCTCGCGCAGGTCGGCGAGGAGGGCGTCGAGCGCCTTCGCGTTCGCCGGGTCGGTGAGCTTCTCGCCCTCCGGGGCCGCGACGACGACGGTGACCGTGGCCTCGTCGAGGGCGTCGCCGGAGCCGGGGAAGAGCTCGTTCTGCAGGTCCATGGCCTGCTCGGAGGGGATGCCGGGGATCGAGAAGGTGTCGACCATCGGCTTGCTCTGGGTCGCGGCGACGGCGCCGAGGGCGACGACGAGCGCGATCCAGATCGCGAAGACGGCGGGCCAGCGGCGATAGGCCGCCTTGCCGAGCCGGTAGAGGGCGTGGGCCATGGGTGGGTCTCCTGATGTCGGGCGGTGGACTGCGGTCCGTGGCGGCGACGTCGGCGCTACGGCGGGGGACGAAGGGGGGTTACGAGCCCGCGGTCTGCGGGTGCGGGGCGACGATCTCGTCGACGAGGGGGAGCAGCTCGCGCAGGCGGGTGTTGAGCGTCGTCGTCGAGCTCTCGCCCGTCGTCTCCTCACCGGCGTGCCGGACGAGGCCGAGGGTGAGGTCGAAGGCGAGGCGGGCGGTCTCGGGGGTGATCCCCGGACGGTCGGCGCTGCGCAGGACGAGGTCTTCGAGGACCTCGACGAGGCCGCGCATGGCGGCCTCGGCGAGAGCCGGGTCCGAGAGCAGGACGCGCTGGAAGCGACGCAGGTCTGCCGGGCCGGGCTCGTTGGCGGAGATGAGCGACATGGCGAGGTGCACCGCGTCGTGGAGGAGGCGGCCGGTGGGACCGCCCTGGCGGAAGAGGACGAGCGCGTCCTCGTCGACGACCGGGCGCGGGCCGAGGACGGCCTGCTCCTTGGACTCGACGTGGTTGAAGAGGGTGCGTCGCGAGACGCCGACCCGCTCGGCGAGATCGGCGAGCGTCCACCCGTGGTACCCGTGCTCGAGGGTCAGCTCCTGCGCCACGTCGTGGATCTGACGGGCCCGGGCCGACCGCCGACTGCTTGCACTCTCACTCACAAGGTGCAATTTTGCACCCTCACCCCCGAAGTGCAAAATCTTGTCCACCCTCCCGCCCTGTGCTGGTCGAGGTGCGAAGGGCGCCCCGCGCCCGAGCCTCGAGACCACCCCCTGTCGCTGGTCGAGGTGCGAAGGGCGCCCCGCGCCCGAGCCTCGAGACCACCACCCCGAGACGTTGGCAGCAGCCCTGGTTGCAACCCGCGCGCCCGTCAAGATCTCGGGCGAAGGGGGAGCCCCGCGTCGTTGGTCGAGGTGCGAAGGGGGAAGCCTTCTCTTGCTGGTCGAGGTGCGACGGGCGCCCTGCGCCCGAGCCTCGAGACCACCGACCGGACGCTCAGAGCGTCGTGACGAGCACCGCGAGCGGCAGCAGGTACACGAGCGTGACCAGCGCGTAGACCCCGGCGGCGTGCCACTGCGGGGCCGGGTCGTCAGCGAGCAGCTCCATCCGGGCCTGCACGAGCCCGTGCTCGGCGACCCCGAGCATCGCCTCGGGGGTGCGCGACCCGGCGAGGCGCACGAGCGCCCGGGCGAGCGGCACGTCCCCGACGTGCTGCCGGGCGGCGCGGTCGGCGAGCACCTCGACGAGCAGCCGCACCTCGGTGAGCGCCCGGCTCGAGCGCAGCCACCGAGGGGCCGTGCTGTGGGTGACGGTGAAGTACTCCAGCAGAAGGTCGTGCCGCTCGGCGAGGTGCGCCCGCTCGTGCGCGAGCACCGCCTCGAGCTCGTCCTGCGGCAGCTCGCGCAGGGTCGCGCTCGACAGCACGACGCGGCGGTGCCGGCCGGGCACGCAGTAGGCCGTCGGCGTGTGGTGCTCGACGACCGTCACCCTGCGGTCGAGCTCGTCGCCGACGAGGTCGAGCAGGTCCTCGTGCCGGCGGCGCGCGGCCCGCAGCGTGGTCCCGACGACGTGCCCGTTGACGAGCAGCATGCTCAGGGTCAGCGCGCTCGCGACGAGCGCCAGCAGGGCGGCCGCCGTGTCGAGCCCGTGCCGGGTGAGCGGCCACAGCGTCACCGCCGCGATCGGCCCGGCGGCGACGACGCAGATGACACCGGCGAGCGCGGTGGCCTGCCACAGCATGAGAGCCGGTCGGGGCGAGCGGCGCAGCCCGGGGTGGGCGCTGAGCACCCGGGGGGCGGCGGTGACGAGCAGCACCCCCAGCGCGACGAGCAGGATCGCGGTCATCGCCCTCGTCGAGGCCCCTTCGTCGCCCGCTCCTCGACGGCGTCGAGCGCGGCCCGCAGGCTCGCGAGCTCGCCCGGCGAGGCCTCCTCGATGAAGTGCAGGATCGCGGTCGTTCGCTCCTCGTGGGGCAGCCCGTCGAGCGGGCCGCGCATCGCGTCGGCGGTCATCTGCTCGCGGCTCGACGCCGCGCGGTAGCGCCAGGCGCGGCCGTCCTGCTCGCGCTCGAGCGCCCCCTTCTCGGTGAGCCGGGTGAGCACGGTCATCACGGTCGTGTACGCGAGGGTCTTGCCGGTCTCGACCCGGTCGAGGACCTCTCGCACGGTGAGCCCGTGCTCGCCGTCGTGCGCCCAGAGGACGTCCATGACCGATCGCTCCAGCGATCCCAACGAGCTGCGCGAGCTAGGCATGTGCAGCCACCTTCTCTCTCGTCGTGGGGCGGTCGAGCTCGACCACCCGGCCGGCGAGGTCGACGCCGGTCCCGTGGTGCGAGACGAGCACCACGGTACGTCCTGCGGCTGCGCTCATGAGATCGGCCAGGACCGCTCGGGCCGTGGGGTGGTCGAGGTGCGCTCCGGGCTCGTCGAGGAGCAGCACGGGCCGCTCGGAGAGCAGGGCCCGCGCGATCGCCAGGCGGGTGCGCTCGCCGCCGGAGATCCCGTGCCCGGAGGTGCCGAGGCGGGTGTCGAGCCCGTCGGTCAGGTCGGCGACCCAGTCGCCGAGACCGGCGGAGCGAAGGGCGAGGAGCAGCTGCTCGTCCTCGGGAGCGGGCTCGTCGGGGCGGCGGGCCAGCCGCAGGTTCTCGCGCAGCGTCGTCGCGAAGACGTGGGGCTCGTCGTCGACGACCGCGACGAGCGAGCGCACGGCGGCCGCCGGCAGCTCGGCGACGTCGCGGCCGTCGACGAGGTAGCGCCCTCGCACCGGGTCGAGGTGCCGGGCGAGGACGGCGAGGAGCGTGGACTTGCCGCTGCCGTTGGCGCCGACGAGGGCGACGTGCTCGCCGGGCTCGATGACGAGGTCGACCGGTCCGAGGTGGGTCTGACCCGCTGTCCACGACGCGGTGACGCCGCGCAGCTCGAGACGGGGTGCACGTCGTGCGCCGGCGAGGACGTCGCCCGCGGCGGCATCGGCGGCATCGGCGTCGCGCACGGCGGGGGCCTGGTCGAGCACCGCGTCGAGCCGGCGCTCGGCGGCGCGCGAGCGGGCCAGTGCGCGGACGGCGTCCGCGAGCACGCCGAGCGCCTCGCCCGTCGCGACGGGGGTGAGCACGAGCAGCGCCTGCACGGGCGGGGGGACGTCGCTCGCCGCGGCGACGAGCGCGCAGCCCACGGTCCCCGCGGCCGTGACGAGCAGGACGGCTCCCGTGACGAGACCGCGCCCTCGCGCCTGGCGCACGACGACCCGTCGCAGGGTGTCGTGCGCGTCGCGCAGCCACTGCGCGGCGGTCCGCTCCCCACCGACGGCGCGCAGCTCGTCCGCGTGCCGGGTCGCGAGGTGCGCGACCCGGGCCACCTCGGCGCGGGCCTGCAGCACCTCGTCCTGCGAGGCGGCCTCGAGGCGGTGCCCGAGGGGCACGAGGGCGGCGCACGCGAGCAGCATGGCGACGAGGACGAGCCCTGCGGCCGGCTCCAGCGCGGCGGTGAGCACGCTGGCGAGCCCGCCCGCGGCCAGTGCCCCGAGCAGCGGCACGGTGACCCGGACCGGGGCCTCGGTGACATCGGTGAGGTCGTCGACGACCCCGGTGAGCAGGTCGGCCCGCCCTCGGCGACCGAGCCGGGCGGGGGTGAGCGGCACGAGCCGCGCGTACGTCTCGGCGCGTCGGCGGGCGAGGTCCGCGAGGGCGGCGTCGTGGCTGCGCAGCCGCTCGAGGTAGCGGAAGACCGGCCGCCCCAGCCCGAAGGTGCGCACTGCGACCACAGCGGTGAGCAGGAGCATGATCTGCGGCCGCTCGTCCGCCCGGACGACGAGCCAGCCCGACGTCGCGGTGAGGGCGACCCCGCAGGCGGAGGCCGCGCCGCCGAGCAGGCCCGCGACGACGAGTCGCCGGTCGACACGGACGATGCGGTTGATGCGGTTGATGCCGCTCACGTGAGCGCACCCCCCTTCGCCGAGGTATGGGCATCTGTCTCCCGGGCCCCCTCCTGGGGCACCGATTGCCATACCTCGGCGGGAGGGCGAAGGGGGGAGAGCTCGACGTGGTGGTCGGCGAGGGTCAGCAGCTCGGGTCGGTGGGTCACGGCGACGACGGTGCGCTCCTGCGCGAGGACGGTGATCGCGGCGTGCACCGCGGCGGTCGCCTCGTCGTCGAGGTGGGCGGTCGGCTCGTCGAGCAGGACGACGCCGGCGGGAGAGAGCAGCGCCCGGGCGAGGACGAGCCGGGCCCGCTGGCCCGCCGACAGCCCGAAGCCGTCGTCGCCCACGGGGGTGTCGAGCCCGTCGGGCAGCCCGGCGACGACACCCTCCATCCCGACGGCCCGCAGCGCCGCCCACGCCTCGGCGTCGCTCGCGTCGCTGCCGAGCACGAGGTTGCCGCGCACCGTCGGGGCCGCGAAGAACGGCCGCTGGGTGACGAGGTGGCTCGAGAGCGCGTCCACGGAGCCCGAGGTCGGGGTGCGCAGCCCGGCGAGCAGCTCGAGCAGGGTCGTCTTGCCCGTGCCCGACGCGCCGGTGACCACCGTGAGCCCGCGGGCCGCGTCGAGATCCAGGCCCCGCAGCACGTCGCGCTCGCTGCCGGGGTACCGGTAGCCGAGACCTCGGGCCCGCACCTCGTCCCCGGTCGTGGGGGCGGGCATGGTGGTGGCCGACCCGCCCTCGAGCTGGTCGACGACGTCGCGCAGCGCCTCGGCCCCGTCGGCCGCGCTGTGGTACTCCGTGCCGACGCGGCGCACCGGCCAGTACGCCTCGGGCGCGAGGAGGATCGCGAGCAGGCCGGCGGAGAGCTCGATGCTGCCGTGGGTGAGCCTCAGCCCGACGAGGACGGCGACGATCGCCACGGAGATCGTCGCGAGGAGCTCGAGCGCGGCGGAGGAGAGGAAGGCGAGCCGCAGGGTCTGCATCGTCGCCAGGCGGTGGCGCCGGCTCACCTGCTCGATGCTCGCGACCTGGCGCTCGCCGCGTCCGTACCCCACGAGGGTCGGAAGGCCCGACATGACGTCGAGGAAGTGGCCCGACAGGTCGCTCAGGGCCCGCCACCGGCGCTGCGTGTCCTCGGCGGTCGTCATCCCGATGAGGGCGGCGAAGAGAGGGAGCAGCGGGAGCGTGAGCACGACGACGAGGGCGCTCGGCCAGTCGGTGAGGACGAGCGCGACGAGCGCCATCGGCGGCACGACCGCGGCGCTCACCAGCGTCGGCAGGTACCTCGCGACGTACGGCTCGATGCTCGCCGTCCCCTGCGCGGCGAGCGTGAGCGCGGTGCCCGAGGCCGGGCGCTGCTCGGCCGGGCGGGTCAGCCAGACCCCGACGAGCTGCTCGCGCAGCGCGGTGCTCACCGTGGCCCCGGCCCGGGCGGCGACCTGCTCGCCGACGGCGGCCAGCCCCGCGCGTGCCGCCAGGGTCATCCCCACGGCGAGGGCCGGCGCGCCGAGCGGCTGGTCGCGCACGACGGCGACGACGAGCGCGGTGACCGCCCAGGCCGTCCCGATCGTCGCGAGCCCGGTGAGCACGCCGATGCCCGCGAGCAGGGCGACCGGGCCGCGTGCCCGGGGCACGAGACGCAGGAGACGGGGGTCGAAGGGGGCCATCGTCGCCTCAGTGCACCGACGCCGCGGCGGCCGGGATGTGGTGGGTGCTGATCCGCTTGCGGAAGACCCAGTACGTCCATGCCGTGTACGCGAGGACGACGGGGGTGAAGATCAGTGCCGCCCACGTCATGATCTGCAGCGTCAGCGGCGAGCTGGCGGCTGCGTCGAGCGTCAGGGCCGGGTCGTCGCCGCGGCCGTTGATGGCGTTTGGGAAGAGCATGAGGAAGTACGTCGCGACCGTGAGCACGATCGTCGTGGCGGTCCCGACGAAGGCCCAGCCCTCGCGGCCGCGGGCGTTGGCGGCCAGGGCCGCGAGCAGCGCGACCGCGGCGACCACGGTCGTCACCCATGAGACGGTCGAGCCGCGCTCGGCGCCGAGCCAGCCGAGCAGCACGACCGCGAGCACCGCGGCGAGGACCCCGGCGCGAGCGGCGACGGCGCGGGCGCCCTCGCGCACCTCTCCCTGCGTCTTCAGCGCGAGGAAGTGCGCGCCGTGGGTGAGGCAGAGGACGGTGATGGTGATGCCGCCGAGGAGGCTGACGGGGTTGAGCAGGCTGAGGAGGGTGCCCGAGAACTCGGTGTAGGTCGTCGAGCCTGCCAGGTGGGCGGTCATCGGCAGGCCGTGGACGAGGTTCGTCAGGCCGGTGCCCAGGAGCAGCGGCGCGGCCACCGAGCCGCCGACGATGCAGGCGTCCCACCCCCTTCGCCAGGCCTCCGAGTCCCGCTTGTGCCGGTACTCGAAGCCCATGTTGCGCACGATGAGGCCGACGAGGACGAGGAGGAGGGCGAGGTACATGCCCGAGAACATCGTCGCGTACCAGTGGGGGAAGGCGGCGAAGGTGGCGCCGCCGGCGGTGAGCAGCCACACCTCGTTGCCGTCCCAGAAGGGGCCGATCGAGGTGAGCAGGACGCGGCGGCGCTTCTCCTGCTCGGGGGCGCCCGGCGCGTCGCCGCGCGCGGTCCCGCCGAGGACGGGCACGAGCATGCCGACGCCGAAGTCGAAGCCCTCGAGGACGAAGTAGCCCGTCCACAGGATGCCGAGAAGGATGAACCAGAAGGTCGTGAGTTCCATGGTGAGAGTCCCTGGGTGCGATCAGTAGGCGAAGGCGAGCTCGTCGTCGTCCTCGAGCTGTCGTGGCTCCTCGAAGGGCTCGGCGCCCTTCGCGATGTAGGCGAGGAGGAGCTTGACCTCGATGACGGCGAGGGCGCCGTAGAGGAGGGTGAAGACGGTCATCGAGATCCACACGTCCGCGGTCCCGACGGAGGGCGAGACGCCCTGGGCGGTCGTCATCTCGCCGTGGACGACCCACGGCTGCCGGCCGACCTCGGTGAAGATCCAGCCGAAGCTGTGCCCGACGACGGTGGCGACCGGGGCGAGCACGAGGAGCGGCTTCCACCAGCGCTGCATCGGCACGCCGGGCGCGCGCCGACGGGTCGCGACGAGGACGAGCGCGGCGACCCCGGCGGCGAAGAGCCCGGCGCCGATCATGAGGCGGAAGTTCCAGTAGGACATGGCGATCGGCGGGATGTAGGTGTCGGCCTGGGTGAGCTCGCCGTCGGCGAAACGGGCCCGGTACTCCTGCTCGAGCTCGGTCATGCCCTGCACCTGGCCGTCCCAGCTGCCCGTGCCGAGGTAGGACAGCAGGCAGGGGATCTCGATGACGTGCTTCGGGTTCTCACCGCCGAGCCCGGCGATCGTCAGCACCGAGAAGGGCGCGCACTGCCCGTCCGGCGGGGTCTCGTAGAGCGCCTCCGCGGCGGCCATCTTCATCGGCTGCACCTCGGTCATCACCTTGCCCTGGAGGTCGCCGGACACGGCGACGCCGAGACCGGCGACGAGGGTGACGACCGCGCCGAGACGGGTGGCGCGGCGCCACATCGGGATCTCGCCGGGGCCGCCGACGCCGGGCAGGGTCGAGGCCTCGCCGCGGTGCGCCTGGCGCATCTTGTGCAGCGCGACGGCCATGACGACGGCGCCGCCGACCATGTAGCTGGCCGCGATGACGTGGGGGAAGGTGACGAGCTGCACCTCGTTGGTGAGCACCGCGACGAAGTCGGCCATCTCGGCCCGCCCGGTCTCGGGGTTGTAGCGGTAGCCCACGGGGTTCTGCATGAAGGAGTTCGCCGCGAGGATGAAGTACGCGGAGAGCAGCGTGCCGATGTGCACGAGCCAGATGCACGCGACGTGGAGGCGCTCGGGGATCTTGCCCCAGCCGAAGATCCACAGCCCGAGGAAGGTCGACTCGAGGAAGAAGGCGAGCAGCGCCTCGAGTGCGAGCGGGGCCCCGAAGATGTCGCCGACGAAGCGGCTGTAGCTGCTCCAGTTCATCCCGAACTGGAACTCCTGGACGATGCCGGTGACGAGACCGAGTGCGAAGTTGATCGTGAAGAGCTTGCCGAAGAACTTCGCCAGCCTCATGTCGTCCTCGTCGCGCTTCCTCAACCATCGGCTGTGGAACCACGCGACGAGCGCGGAGAGACCGATGGTGATCGGCACGAAGAAGAAGTGGTAGACGGTCGTGATGGCGAACTGCCACCGCGCGAGGTCCACGGTGTCCACGGGCTCCCCTTGTCCTACGACGGAGTAGTACTACATGTCGTCGTACACACTACGACATGACGTAGTAGTCGCCCAACCGACCCGGCTACCACGCCGTACGTGGGGTGATCACGACCCGTACGGCGTGGTAGCCCGCGGCGACGGGGGAGGGGTAGCCGGGTCGGCCGGGTCGAGGTGCGAAGGGGGCTGTGGTGGTCGAGGTGCGAAGGGGGCTGTGGTGGTCGAGGTGCGACGCGCCCTCAGGGCGCGAGCCTCGAGGCCACCACCCCCCACGCCCCCACGCACCTACGCCCGAGGCGCGACGTACCGCACGAAGGGCGAGCCCGGCCGCGCCAGCACCAGCGTGAGCACGACGACGAGCCCACCGCCGAGCGCTGTCGTCGCACCCGCCCCCAGCGCCGGCGACGCCGCCCCGTGCAGCACGTCGGCGACCCGGGGCCCGCCCGCGACGACGACGAGGAAGACCCCCTGGATCCGCCCGCGCATCGCGTCCGTCGCCGCGCTCTGCATCATCGCGGTCCGGAAAGCCGCCGAGACGACATCGGCAGCCCCGCCGAGCGCGAAGAACCCCGCGGCGACCCACAGCATCGGCCCCAGGCTCCCGCCGGCGGCCATGACCGCCAGCCCCATCCCGACCATCGCGCCGCCCCACACGACGACCGCGCCCGCGACCGCCACGCCGTGCCGCTCGACCCGCGAGACCCACCCGGAGAAGACCCCGCCGAGGAAGGCCCCGACCGGCATCGCGGCGAAGAGGACGGCGAAGGCGAGCCCCCCTTCGCTCGGCCCGCCGAAGTCGAGGTGCGCCATCTCGGGCACGAGCGCGCGGGGCATCCCGAAGACCATCGCGACGAGGTCGAGGACGAAGGACATGAGCAGCACCGGGTGCCCGCGCAGGTAGACCAGGCCCTCCCACACCGAGCGCAGCCCGGGGCTCGACGGCAGCGCGTCGGCCTCGCGCTCGACCGGCAGCGGCGGCAGCCCGACGACTGCCCACAGCGTCGCGAAGAGGGTGATCGTGTCGAGCAGGTAGAGCCAGGCGTAGCCGATGAGGGGGATGAGCGCACCCCCCATGAGTGGCCCGGCGATGGCCCCTGCCATGAAGACCGTCATCGACAGCGAGCTGGCGGCCGGGCGAAGGGGGGCCGGCACGAGCCGCGCGATCGCGGCCCCGCGGGTGGGCTGGTTGACGGCGAAGAAGGACTGCTGGAGCGCGTAGATCACCAGGAGCAGCCACACGTCGGTGCTCCCGGCGAGGGCCTGGAGCCACAGCGCGGCGGAGGTGAGGATGAGCCCCCACGTCGTGATCGTCAGCAGCAGCCGGCGGTCCATGTGGTCGGCGAGCGAGCCGCCCCACAGCCCGAAGACGAGCAGCGGGACTAGCCCGAAGAGGCCGGTGAGCCCGACGTAGGCCGAGCTGCCGGTCATCCCGTAGATCTGCGCCGGCACCGCGACGACGGTCAGCTGGGCCCCGACGACGGTGACTGCCTGCCCGACGAAGAGCCGCCGGTACTCCGGGATCTGCAACGGCCGCGTGTCCGCCAGCAGCCCCCTCACCCGTCGCACCGCAGCACCCTACGTGTCACCTCGAGGCCCCCGGCCCTTCGAGGCTCGCTGGCGCTCGCACCTCAGGGACCGAGCTGTCGCTGGTCGAGGTGCGACGCGCCCTCTGGGCGCGAGCCTCGAGACCACCGGCGCGAAGGGGGGGCTCGCCCTTCGTCGCGCCCCGGGACCGAGACGCCGGCCCGGCAGACGCGAGTCGCCGCCACCCACGGCGGGGTGACGGCGACTCGGGTCGGTCGGTGACCGGTCAGACGACGAGGTCGCGGGCGGCTGCCGCCACCTGCTCGTGCTCGCTGCGCAGCCGGGACAAGAAGGCCTTGGTCCGGTTGTGCTGGGGGTCGTTGATGACCGTCTTCGGGTCGCCCTGCTCGACGACGACGCCACCGTCCATGAAGACGACGCGGTCGGCGACGTCGCGCGCGAAGGCCATCTCGTGGGTGACGACGATCATCGTCATGCCCTGGGCGGCGAGGTCGCGCATGACCTGCAGCACCTCACCGACGAGCTCGGGGTCGAGCGCCGAGGTCGGCTCGTCGAAGAGCATGAGCTTGGGCTTCATCGCGAGCGCCCGGGCGATGGCGACGCGCTGCTGCTGGCCGCCGGAGAGCTGGGCGGGGTAGGCCGACTCCTTGTCGGAGAGGCCGACCTTGGCGAGCAGCTCGATCGCCTCGGCCCGCACCTCGGCCTTCTTGCGGCCCTGCACCTTGATCGGCGCCTCCATGACGTTCTGGAGAGCCGTCATGTGCGGGAAGAGGTTGAAGCGCTGGAAGACCATGCCGATCTCCCGGCGCTGCGCCGCGATCTGCTTGTCCTTGAGCCGGTGGAGCTTCTCGCCCTTCTGCACGTATCCCGCGAGGTCCCCGTCGACCCAGATGCGACCGGCCTGGATGTCCTCGAGCTGGTTGATGCACCGCAGGAAGGTCGTCTTGCCCGAGCCGGACGGTCCGAGCAGGCAGACGACCTCGCCCTCGTCGACGTCGATGTCGATGCCCTTGAGCACCTCGTTGCGACCGAAGGCCTTGTGCACGTTCACCGCGTGGACGAGAGGCATGGTGCGTGCGCTGCTGGTCATCAGGCGCCCTTCCCGAGGATCCGGTTCTTCTTCGTGTGGGCCGTGGACTGCTCGCGCGTCGCGCCGTAGCCGCGGCCGAAGTGCCGCTCGAGGTAGTACTGGCCGATCATGAGCACGGTCGTGATGACGAGGTACCACATGGTCGCGGCCATGAGCGAGGGCATGATCTTGTACGTCCGGTTGCTCACCGCCTGAGCCTGGAAGAACAGCTCGGTGCCCAGTGGCAGGTAGGCGAGCAGCGAGGTGTCCTTGACCATGGCGATCGTCTCGTTGCCGGTCGGGGGGATGATGACGCGCATCGCCTGCGGGAGGACGACGCGACGCATCGACAGGCTCGGGCTCATGCCGAGCGCGGCCGCGGCCTCGCGCTGGCCGTCGTCGACGGAGAGGATGCCCGCGCGGGCGATCTCGGCCATGTAGGCCGCCTCGGACAGGCCCATCGCGATGATGCCCCAGATGAGGGTCGAGGAGATCTCGTTGACGTTGAGCGTGAGGATCGTCAGGTCGCTCGACAGCCCGAGCCAGCCCGCGAGCTGCTGGCTGAAGGGGAAGGGCCCGATGTCGAAGCGCGGGTAGAGGTAGCCGATGCCCGCGCCGAAGAGGAAGACGAGCACCAGGCGTGGGACGCCGCGGAAGAACCACGTGTACGCGAGGCCGACGACGCGCAGGACCGGGTTGCTCGACAGCCGCATGATGCCGACGACGACGCCGAGCGAGATGCCGATGATCATCGAGCCGACCGTCGCGATGATCGTGCCCTTCAGCAGACCCTCGAGGATCGGGTTGAAGTTCATCACCTGGAAGGCGAAGGGCCAGTCCCAGCGTGCGTTGGTGACGAAGCTCGAGACGATCATCGCCGCGACGACCGCGAGCAGGACGATGGCGACCCAGCGGCCCGGGTGCCGCACGGGCACCGCGTCGATCGTGCCCGGCCGACCGTCGTCGCTCGCGGCGACGCCGCCCCCCTCGGACGAAGGGGGCGGCGTGCTGCTCGAGGTCGCGGTCATCAGGGGTTGACGGCGAAGTCGTCGATGGCGCCGGACTCGTTGCCCCAGTTCTTGAGGATCGTCTCGTAGGTGCCGTCCTCGTCGATGGCCTTGAGCGCCTCGGCGATGGCGTCGGCGAGCTCGGTCTGGTCCTTCGGGACGACGATGCCGTAGGGGGCGGAGTCGTAGACGTCGCCGAGCGCCTCGAAGGTGTCGCCCTGCTGCTTGACCGCGTAGAGCGCGATCGGCGAGTCGGCGAGCATGGCCTCGACCTTGCCCGAGGCCAGGCTCGTCGTGACCTTGCTCTGCTCCTGCTCGACGACGGCCTTGATCGCGTCCTTGCCGTCGGCCTCGCACTTCTTGCTGCGCGCCTCGAGGTCGTCGACCTGCACGGTGCCCTTCTGGACGCCGATGCTCTTGCCGCAGGCGTCCTCGGGGTCGATGCCGTTGGGGTTGCCCTTGGTCGTCACCCACTGGGTGCCGGCGTCGAAGTAGCTGATCATGTTGACCTCCTTCTTGCGCTCGTCGTTGATCGTGAAGGAGCTCACCGAGACGTCGTACTTGCCCGACCCGATGCCGGCGATGAGGCCGTCGAAGCCGCCGTTGGTCCACTTCGTCTTCAGGCCGAGCTTGGCGGCGACGGCGTCGAAGAGGTCGACGTCCATGCCCTCGATCGTCTTGCCGTCGTCGGCGAGGAACTCGTTGGGCGCGTAGGACGCGTCGGAGCCGACGGAGATCGTGCCCTTCTCCTTGATCTCGGCGGGGACCATGGCGGCGAGCTCGTCGTCGGTCTTGACGTCGACGGACTCGGTGGCCGAGCTCGACGACCCGCTGGCGCCCGGGTCCTCGAGGGAGTCCGACCCGCACGCGGCGAGCGAGGTGGTCAGGGCGAAGCAGGCCGCCAGGGCGAGGGGGGCACGACGCATGAGGGTTCCTCCGTGTATCCGAGGGCGCGGGTGGCGCCCGGTGGGGTCATGGTGCCACCAGCGGGCACGGGGGGTCAGGCATGCTCCCGCGGTCGAGACCCATCCGCAACCTGTGGCGCGCTGCCCATGAGGACCGCCGCCGACGCACGCGCTCGCACGACGTCGGCGTGTCGACGACCCACGACCGGGTGATCCCCCCTTCGCTCACTGCCACACTGACCCCATGGCCAACTTCCTCATCAAGGTCGTCGTCAACGGCATCGCGCTGTGGGTCGCGGCGTTCCTCGTCGACGGCATCACGCTCGGCGAGGACGGCTCGACCTTCGCCTCGAAGTTCACGACGGTCCTGCTCGTCGCCCTCCTCTTCGGCGTGATCAACGCCGTCGTCAAGCCGATCGCGAAGGTCCTGTCCTTCCCGGCGATCGTCCTCACGCTCGGGCTCTTCACCTTCGTCGTCAACGCCTTCATGCTGCAGATCACCGAGTGGATCAGCGAGCCGCTCGGGCTGTCCTTCGCCATCCGCGACTTCTGGTGGGACGCCGTGCTCGGGGCGGTCATCATCACGGTCGTCTCGATGGTGCTCGGCTGGGTCCTGCCCGACGGGGACGACGACTGATGACCGACACCCCGGTGCGCCTGCGCGGCGCGCTCGACGCCGTGCCCGCCTACGTCGCCGGCAAGCCCCCGGTGGCCCGCGAGGGCCTCACCGTCTACAAGGTCTCCTCGAACGAGAACCCCTACCCGCCGCTGCCGTCGGTCCTCGACGTCGTGCGCGACGCCGCCGCGACGATGAACCGCTACCCGGACATGGGTGTCAGCGCGCTCACCGACGCCCTTGCCGCCCACCTCGACGTGCCCCGCGAGCGCATCGCGACCGGCACCGGGTCGGTCGGCGTGCTCGGCCAGATCATGCAGGCGACGTGCGACGCCGGCGACGAGGTCGTCTACGCGTGGCGCTCCTTCGAGGCCTACCCGATCGTCGTCGCGCTCTCCGGCGCCACCTCGGTGCAGGTGCCGCTCACCGCCGAGCACCGCCACGACCTCCCGGCGATGCTGGCCGCGATCACCGAGCGCACCAAGGTCGTCATGGTGTGCACGCCCAACAACCCGACCGGCCCGAGCGTCGGGCACGACGAGCTCGTCGGCTTCGTCGACGCCGTGCCCACCGACGTCCTCGTCGTCATCGACGAGGCCTACCTGGAGTTCGTGCAGGACGACGACCCTGTGCGGGCGCTGGAGATCCTGCGCGACCGGCCCAACGTCGTCGTGCTGCGCACCTTCTCCAAGGCGTACGGCCTCGCCGGGCTGCGGGTCGGCTACGCCGTGGCCCACGAGCCGGTCGCCGAGGCGCTGCGCAAGACCGCGACCCCCTTCGGCGTCAACACCCTCGCCCAGGTCGCCGCCGTCGCCTCCCTCCAGGCCGCCGACGAGCTCGAGATCCGCGTCAAGGAGCTCGTCGCCGAGCGCTCGCGCGTCGTCGCCGGTCTCGCCGAGGCCGGCTGGGACGTGCCGCAGAGCGGGGCGAACTTCGTGTGGTTCCCGGTGGGGGAGCGCACGCCCGAGCTCGTCGCGGCGTGCACCGAGGCCGGGCTGTCGGTGCGCCCCTACGGGAGCGACGGCGTGCGGGTGACGATCGGCGAGACCGAGGCCAACGACCGTCTGCTGCAGGTGGCCCGGGACTTCCGGGCCTGACCCGCACGGCGGCGTTGGGCCCCCTGCCGGGGAGGCGCTAGCGTGTGGCCCGCACCTACGTGCGCCACCGCTCACCCCGCGGTGGCCACGCCCGTCGCGCGCCATGGCGGCGCGTCAGCAGCCCCGGTGGGTCACCCCCAGCGCCAGGGCCGAAGGAGTAGCAGATGAGCGACAACGACGTCGTGCCGGAGCGCAGCGCCGGCGCCGACATGGCCGGGGCCTTCGAGCCCTCGCCGGAGCACGGGCCGACCCCGCCGTCGATGATCACCGGGCACTTCTCGGACGACAACCCCGAGATGGTCCAGTTCGTCGACGCGAACGGCACCCGGCTGGGCATCACCCCCGCCAACGAGCCGTACGCCTCGATCGTCGAGGAGATGACGAGCGAGGACGCGCGGATGATCTACCGCGACCTCGTCCTCGTGCGCCGCATCGACGCCGAGGGCCACGCGCTCCAGCGTCAGGGCGAGCTCGGGCTGTGGCCCTCGCTCCTCGGCCAGGAGGCCGCGCAGGTCGGCGCCGGGCGCGCGCTGCGCGACCAGGACTACGCCTTCCCCGGCTACCGCGAGCACGGTGTCGCCTGGTGCCGCGGGGTCCCGCCGGAGAACCTCCTCGGCATGTTCCGCGGGGTCAACAACGGCGGCTGGGACTCCAACGCCAACAACTTCCACCTCTACACGATCGTCATCGGCAACCAGATGCTCCACGCGGCGGGCTACGCCATGGGCGTCAAGGCCGACGGCGCGGTCGGCACCGGTGACCCGGAGCGCGACACCGCGGTCATGGCCTTCACCGGCGACGGCGGCACCGCCCAGGGCGACTACAACGAGGCGCTCGTCTTCGCCTCGGTGACCTCCGCCCCCCTCGTGTTCTTCATCCAGAACAACCAGTGGGCGATCTCGGAGCCGAACGACAAGCAGTTCACCATCCCGCCCTACCAGCGCTCGCGCGGCTTCGGCATCCCCGGTGTGCTCGTCGACGGCAACGACCCGCTCGCGACCTACGCCGTGTGCCGCAAGGCGCTCGACGACGCCCGCTCGGGCCAGGGCCCGACGCTCATCGAGGCCTACACCTACCGGATGGGCGCGCACACGACGTCGGACGACCCGACGAAGTACCGCAGCTCGGCCGAGGTCGAGATCTGGCGCGACAAGGACCCGATCAAGCGCATGCGCGGCTTCATGGAGGAGCACGGGCACGGCGACGACGAGTTCTTCGCGGCCGTCGACGCGGAGGCCGACGAGGTCGCCGCCCGCATCCGCCACGCCTGCCAGACGATGCCCGACCCGGAGCTGCCCACGATGTTCGACGACATCTACGTCGACGACCACCCGGTCGTCGCCGCCGAGAAGGCGGAGTTCGTCGCCTACCACGAGTCCTTCGTCGGGGAGGGTGGTCACTGATGGCCGGCACCAAGCTCACCCTCGCGAAGGGGTTGAACGCGGGCCTGCGCAAGGCGATGGAGGACGACCCGAAGGTCGTCCTCATGGGAGAGGACGTCGGCAAGCTCGGCGGCGTCTTCCGCATCACCGAGGGCCTGCAGAAGGACTTCGGCGAGGACCGGGTCATCGACACCCCGCTCGCCGAGTCCGGCATCGTCGGCTCCGCGATCGGTCTGGCCCTGCGCGGCTACCGCCCGGTCGTCGAGATCCAGTTCGACGGCTTCGTCTACCCGGCCTTCGACCAGATCGTCAGCCAGGTCGCGAAGATGCACGCCCGCTCCCTGGGCCACCTGCGCCTGCCGATGGTCATCCGCATCCCCTGCGGCGGCGGCATCGGCGCGGTCGAGCACCACAGCGAGTCCAACGAGGCCTACTTCGCGCACACCGCCGGTCTGCGGGTCGTCACCTGCTCCGACGCCGCCGACGGCTACTGGATGATGCAGCAGGCCATCGCCAGCGACGACCCGGTGATCTTCTTCGAGCCCAAGCGGCGCTACCACGAGCGCGGCACGGTCGAGATCGACGAGGCCGCCGGACCCGTCCTCGGCCTGCACGACGCCCGCGTCCTGCGCGAGGGCACCGACGCGACGCTGCTCTGCTACGGCCCGATGGTCAAGGTCTGCCTGGCCGCGGCCGAGGCCGCCGAGCAGGAGGGGCGCAGCCTCGAGGTGCTCGACCTGCGCAGCCTCAGCCCGCTGGACCTGCCGCGCATCCTCGAGTCGGTGCGCAAGACCGGCCGGGCCGTCGTCGTCCACGAGGCGTCGACCTTCCTCGGTCTGGGCGCGGAGATCGCCGCGCTCGTGCAGCAGGAGGCCTTCTACCACCTCGAGGCGCCCGTGCTGCGGGTCGGTGGGTACAACATCCCCTACCCGCCGAGCCGCTTCGAGGAGCACTTCCTGCCCGACCTCGACCGGGTCCTCGACGCCGTCGACCGATCGCTGGGGTACTGACATGGCGCTGCAGAAGTTCAACCTCCCCGACCCCGGCGAGGGCCTCACCGAGGCCGACCTCGTCACCTGGCGGGTCGCCGTCGGCGACGAGGTCAAGGTCAACGACATGGTCGTCGAGGTCGAGACCGCGAAGTCGCTCGTCGAGCTGCCCATCCCCTTCGCCGGCCGGGTCGTCGAGCTGCTCGCCGCCGAGGGCGACACCGTCGACGTCGGCGCGCCGATCATCGTCGTCGACACCGGGGGCGAGGCGGCCCCCGCCGCCGCGCCGCCGGCCGGCTCCGCCACGGCGGAGGAACCGGACGAGTCCAGCGGGCCCAACCTCGTCGGCTACGGCGCGAAGGCGGGGTCCACCCGTCGTCGGGCGCGCCGCGGGGAGCCCGCCCAGGCCTCGCTGCCGACCGAGCAGCCGGTCGCCTACTCGCCGGCCCCGCCGGTCGAGGCGACCCCGCAGCCCGAGCCCGCCCCGGCCCCGGCCGCCCCGGTCACCGGTGAGCGCGCCCGCGCGCTCGCCAAGCCGCCGGTGCGCAAGATGGCCAAGGACCTCGGCGTCGACCTCGCGTCCGTGACCCCGAGCGGTCCTGGGGGCGTCGTCACCCGTGAGGACGTCCAGGCCGCGGCCTCGGGTGCCTCCACCTCGACCTCCTCGGACGGTGGTCTCGAGGCTCGTGCCTCGCACCTCGACCAGAAGGTCGTGGCCGCGACCGACCAGCGGGGGATCCCCGCCGAGCGTCGTGTCCCCATCAAGGGCGTGCGCAAGGTGACCGCCCAGGCCATGGTCGACTCGGCCTTCACCGCGCCGCACGTCACCGAGTTCGTGACGGTCGACGTCACGGCGACGATGGACCTCGTCGACCGGCTCAAGAAGGACCGGGCCTTCCGCGACGTCAAGGTCACCCCGCTGCTCGTCGTCGCCAAGGCGCTGTGCCTGGCGATCCGGCGCAACCCCGACGTCAACGCCAGCTGGGACGAGGCCGCGCAGGAGATCGTCTACCGGCGCGACGTCAACCTCGGCATCGCCGCGGCGACCCCCCGCGGGCTCGTCGTGCCGAACATCAAGGGCGCGGACTCGATGCCGATGCGCGAGCTCGCCGACGCGATGGCCCAGCTCGTCGCGACGGCGCGCGAGGGTCGCACCCAGCCGGCGGACTTCGCCGGCGGCACGGTGACGATCACCAACGTCGGCGTCTTCGGCGTCGACACCGGCACCCCGATCCTCAACCCCGGCGAGGCGGCGATCCTCGCCTTCGGCGCGGTGCGGCGGATGCCGTGGGTCGTCGAGCGCGACGGCGTCGAGAGCATCGAGCCGCGCTGGGTCACCCAGCTCGCGCTCTCCTTCGACCACCGGATGGTCGACGGCGAGCTCGGCAGCAAGGTCCTCGCCGACGTCGCCGCCCTCCTGCACGACCCCGGTCAGGCGCTCGTCTGGGCCTGACCCGGGAGCGACGGCGAAGGGGGAGCCCGCGGGCTCCCCCTTCGCTCGTCCTCACGGCGGAGAGCGGGTCATCCGGCAGAGGGAGGTGCGCCTCCCTGCCCCCTCGCTAACGTCGAGGTCATGAGGACGACAGACGAGCTCTTCCTGCTGCTGACCACCGACGACGGCCGTCTCGAGGGCATGTCCCAGCGCGGCTTCGGTCTCACCGCCTCCCTCCTCGCCGATCTCGTCGAGGCGGGCCGGCTCCACCTCAGCGACGACCGCGACCCGAAGGCCCACCTCGTCGACTCCTCGCCGACGGGCGACCCGGTCCTCGACCACGGGGTCCTGCGGCTCGTCCAGAAGCGGCCCGGGACCCGGCTGTCCAGCCTCGTCGCCGACCGCGAGCTCAACCCCGAGCCCCTCGTCGTCGTCCGCCTGCAGGGAGGAGGCGTCATCGGCCACGAGCCGAAGCGGATGCTCGGCCTCGTCCCCGACCGCTACCCGACCCTCGACCCCGGTCCCGAGGCGCATGTGCGCAGCCGACTGGCCGCGGTGCTCGCCGGCGCGCAGGCGCCCTCGCGTGGTGACGCGACGATCCTCTCCGTGCTCCAGGGCCTCGGGGTCGCCCACCGCGTGCTCAAGGCCGAGGCGGCCGGGCGCAGCTCGCGCGAGCTGAAGAAGCGCGTCGAGGAGGTCGTCGCCAGCACCCCGGCCGGCGACGCCGTCGGCCGGGCCGTGAGCGCGCTCAACACCGCGATGATCACCGCGGTCGTCATCCCCGTCGTCGTCGCCGGCGGGTCGAGCTGACCTCGAGCGCATGACGAAGGGGGAGGGACCGGCGAGCCGGCCCTCCCCCTTCGCGGTGGTGGTGCTGTGCGACGGCGATCAGAAGCCGCGGGCCCCGTCGAGCAGCTCGCGCAGCTCGCGGTTCTTGATCCCGACGGACTTCTCGGTCGGCTGACCGCTCTTGCGGGCGGCCGCGGTGACGCTCGGCTCGGGGGCCGGGACGGGCGCGCACTTGACGTCGGACAGCACGCCCGAGCGACGCGTCGGCAGCGTGCCCGACTTCAGGTACGCGGCGATCTTGTCGTCGGTGCAGGCGACACCGGACAGCGAGCCCGAGTGGGTGCTGCCGCCGACGCCCTCGATGAGGACCGACTTCGGGAAGCGACGACGGACCTCGATGGCGCCGGAGAAGGGCGTCGCCGCGTCGTTGGTCTCGCCGATGAGGAGCATCGCCGGGGCCTTGCTGCCGTTGATGTACGGGTCCTGCTGGGACTGCGCCGGCCACCAGTGGCACGGGGCGTTGAACCACGTGTTGCCCCACGTCTCGAAGGGCGCGGACTTGTTGAGCTGCCACGCGTCCTCACGCCACGTCGACCACTTCGCGGGCCAGATGGCGTCGGTGCACTGCACCGCCGCGTAGACGGCGTAGCCGTTGTCGGCGCCCGGACCGGTCGGGTTGCCCTCGACGTAGGTCTGCTCGGCGGGGGAGAAGTTGCCCTCCTGCGCCGCGGCGAAGACCTGGGCGAGGTAGTCCCAGTCGTAGACGTAGTAGCCCGCGGAGAGGAAGACGTCGGTGAACTCCGACGGCCCGAGCTTGCCCTGCGGGTTGTAGTACAGCTTCGAGCGCAGCTTGTACCACTTCGCTCGGACGTCCTGGCCGTCCGTGCCGAGGCCGTACGAGGCGTCGTTGTCGGCCACCCAGTTGAAGAACTGGCGCATCGACTTCTCGAAGGCGATGTTCTGGTCGAGGTTGGCCTTGTACCAGACGCGACGCGGGTCGACGACGCCGTCGAGGACGAAGCGGCGGACCTGGTTCGGGTACTTGCTGGCGTACATCTGGCCGAGGTAGGTGCCGTAGGAGAAGCCGTAGAGGTTGATCTGGTGCCGGCCGAGGGCCCGGCGCAGCGACTCCATGTCGGCCACGGTCGCCGACGTGCGCATGTGCTTGAGGATCGACCCGTTCTTCGCGCACTTGTTGGCGTAGTCCTTCGAGCGGTTGATCCACTGCGTGTAGATCGTGCTCTTGAAGGGCGTGTAGTACGGGCGCGGGGCGGCCGTGACGTTGCCGTCGCAGGTGAGCGCGGGCTGGGAGCTGCCGACCCCGCGGGGGTCGAAGCCGATCCAGTCGTAGCCGGCACCGGCGCCGTCGGGGACGAACTCGCCGAGGACCGCGAGGCCGAGACCGGAGCCACCGGGGCCGCCGGGGTTGACGAGCATGGCCCCCTGGTAGCGCACGGACGGGTCGGCCTTGACCCGCGAGACGGCGAGCTTGATCTTCGTCCCGGTGGGGCGGGTGTAGTCCATGGGGACGGTGAGCATGCCGCACTGAGCACCGGCACCCTGGAGGCGCTCGCTCTCGCACGAGCCCCAGCGGATCGGCGGCGGGGTGTAGCGGTGGACCTGCGTGGCGGTTGCGTCCGGCACGACCGGCGCGGTGGCGACGGACGGTGCGGCGACGGTCGACGGCGCTGCCGCGACCTCAGGCGTGGCGTTCGCCGCACCCGTGGCGTACGACCCGAGTCCGGCGGCCAGGGCCACCGTCGTCAGTGCCGTGAGAGTTCTCCTCATGCGAAATGTCCTCCCTCGGGGATGCGCCCCGGACGAGGCGCAGGAGACACCTTCCTCCTCCGGGGCGGATTGCGCACCCCCTTGGGGTGACCAGTTCGCGGCGATCTGGCGAAGGGGGGGGCCCCAGATCAGCCCCCCAGCTCGGCGCCGGAGGGGGCCGGTCGGCGCAGGGGGTGCACGGCCGTGCGTGCGATGACGCCGATCGCGGTGTCGACCCGCGGTTGGTGGGACTCCGGCCGCAGCGACCTGGTGAGCACGCTGACGGCGACAGGCACCTCGCCCGGGATCTCCACGACGGCGATCTCGTGACGCAGCCGGCCGAGCGTGCCGGTCTTGCCCGCGACGACGACGTCGTCGTGCGGGAAGCCCGACGCCACCCGGTGGCGCCACACCTGCCGGCGCATCGCCTCGCGGACCGGCAGCGCCGACTCCTCGCGCCACAGGTGGGCGAGCATCGTCGTGAGGTCGCGTGCCGTCGAGCTGCTCGTGAGGGCGGGGTCGTACTCGCTCGTCGTCCGGTCCGCGGCCGGGTCGGCGAGCAGGGCGAGGGCCTGGCCGAGGTCGCGGCCTCCGGTCTCGGCGACGACCGCCCGCATGGCGTCGGCGGTCCCGCGTCGCGCGTCGGTGGAGCGGCACCCGGCCCCCACGAGCCAGGTCTGGACCGCGTCGGCACCGACGAGCGACAGGACGGCCGCGGCGCAGGCATTGTCCGACGCCGCCAGGGAGAGGCGGACGCAGTCGCGCTGCGTGAGCACGACGCGGTCCTGCAGCGCGCTGACCCCCGTCGGGCCGGCGGTGCGGTCCGTGGGGTCGAGGACGACCTCCGCGAGGGGGTCGAGCTCTCCCGCGGTGACGAGCGCCGCCCACGTCCCGGCGACCGCGACCTTGTACAACGAGGCCATCGGCACGGCGACGTCGGCCCCGACGGCGATCTCGTCCTCGACGTCGTCGACCCGACGGGCATGGACGTGCGCGGTGATGCCGGCGTCCTCGGCCGTCCGCTCGACGGCCCGGGCGGCCTGGGTGAGACGAGTCATCGCAGGGCCTCGTACAGGGCCGAGACGACCGCTGCGTGGTCGAGGTCGGGCCGCTGCTCGGAGATCACCGGCACCGCGGCGCGGTACCTCAGCGGCACCATGTCTGCGCTCCCGTCCTGGACGTCCTGCTCCTGCGTCGGCCGCAGCCCGGAGGCCAGACCGGCCTCGACCCGGACGGACCGCTCCTGCGCGGAGGCGATCTCGTGCACCGGAGCCAGGCGACCGAGCCTGAGCAGTGCGTCGACGACCTGGTCGTGGGCCGCCGGGTGGTGGCTGCGTGGCGGGAGCACGAGCGGCAGGTCGTCATGGTCGGGGACGACGGCGGCCGAGACGGTGATGACGTCTCCGGTGAGCAGGCCGTCGAGGGCCACGGGGTGCCGCACGAGGACGACGTCGAGGTCGCCGTCGCGCAGCCGCCCGACGAGCTCGGTGCTGCCGGTGAGCACGGGCTCGACGTCGATGCCGGTGCCGACGAGGTGCGCGAGGACCGGCCCGGCGAGGGTGTCGAGGTCGGCCGCGAGCCCAAGGCGGACGCAGCGCCGCTCGGACCACCGGCGTGAGCTCTCGACGAGGGCGTCGGCGTCGGCGAGCAGCTGGCGGGCCGCGGGGAGCAGGGCGGACCCGGGAGCGGTGAGCGCGACCCGACGGGCATCTCGGTCGAAGAGCCGCTGGCCGAGGTGGCGCTCGAGGCGCTGGACCCCCTGCGAGAGCGGGGGCTGGGCCATCGACAGGCTGGCGGCCGCACGACCGAAGTGGCGGTGCTCCGCGACGGCGACGAAGAGCCGGAGGTGGCGCACGAGGTCCATGAGGGCACCGTAGCCCCCGCCCGATATCTGTCCGATATCGAATGCCGCCTTCCATAGTCTTTGACTCTCGACCGCCGTCAGGTGACGGTGGACCCATGCGCAGGGGCGAGGACGAGACGACGACCGGTCGCGGTCACGGGCGGCGCCGACGGGGCATGGCGGTGGTCGTCGTGCTGGCCCTGGTCCTCGCCGTCGGGACGGGGTGGTGGTGGCAGGACAGGCGCAGCAGCGCCGCAGCCGTCGGCGCGGCCCAGGAGCACGCCGAGCAGGTCGCGCAGGACCTCGCTGCCGGGCGACCCCCGTCGCTCGACGGCGCGCCGTCCGAGGGCAAGATGGGCGAGGTCCTCGAGGGGATGGGCGAGATCGCCCACACCGTGACCGCGGGCGAGGTCAGCCTCGACGACGACGCCCGACGTGGCACCGTCACCTTCGAGCATGCGTGGCGCATCCACGAGGACAAGCAGCCGTGGACCTACGAGACGACGCTGGCCGTGCGGCGTGACGGCGAGCGCTGGTCGGGCACCTGGGAGCCGGGTCTCCTCGCACCGGACCTCGAAGCAGGAGAGGGGCTGCAGGCGCGCCGGCTGAGCGCCGAGCGGGGCGAGGTCCTCGGCGACGGCGGACGGGCCCTGGTCGCCGACCGTGCGGTCGTGCGCGTGGGTGTCGACCGCTCGCAGACGTCGTCCCTCGGCCAGGCGCGGCGCAGCGCACGCGAGGTCGCCGAGCTCGTCGACGTCGAGGTCGGACCCTTCGTCGACGCCGTCGAGGCCGCCGGACCGCAGGCCTTCGTCGAGGCGATCGTCCTGCGCGCCCAGGCTCCCGAGCTCGACGAGGTCTCGCGCGGCATCGCCGAGATCCCGGGCGCGCGGGGCGTCGAGGACACGATGCCGCTCGCGCCGACGAGCACCTTCGCCCGTGCGGTGCTCGGCAGCGTCGGTCCGGCGACGGCGGAGCAGGTGGAGGGGTCGAAGGGGGCGATCCGCGCCGGTGACGTCGTCGGCACGAGCGGGCTGCAGCTCGCCCAGGACGACCGTCTGCGCGGGACGGCCGGCTACGTCGTCGAGGCGGTCGACCTCGAGGGATCCGCGAAGCCACGTGAGCTGCGCTCGGTGCCGGCCGTCGACGGCCGGTCCGTGCGCACGACGCTGAGCCGGACCCATCAGGAGCAGGCCGAGGCGGTGCTCGAGGACGTCGCGCCAGAGAGCGCGGTCGTCGCGATCCGTCCGTCGGACGGCCACGTCCTCGCCGCGGCGAGCGGGCCGGGCAGCGAGGGGACCTCGACGGCGACGCTCGGCCAGTACGCGCCCGGCTCGACCTTCAAGACCGTCACCGCGCTCGCGCTCCTGCGCAGCGGGATCACGCCGCAGACCCGTGTGCCCTGCACGACGACCACGACGGTCGAGGGGCGCTCCTTCACCAACTACGACGACTACCCGAGCAGCGCGACAGGTGACGTCCCTTTCGCCACGGCCTTCGCCAGCTCGTGCAACACGGCGCTCATCTCGCAGCGCGACCGTCTCGGCGACGGAGCGCTCGACGAGGCCGCCGAGGCGCTGGGTCTCACCCTCGACCCCTCCCTCGGCGTGCCGGCGGAGCTCGGTGACGTGCCCGACCCGAAGGCCGACGTCGACCTGGCCGCCGCGACCATCGGGCAGGGCACGGTCCTGTCGACCCCCATGGGCATGGCGACCGTCGCCGCCAGCGTGGCGAAGGGGGCAGCGGTCTCGCCGGTCCTCGTGCTCGACGGCGGGTCGCGCCGGCCCGCGAGTCCCGCACGACCGCTCACGGCGGCCGAGAGCGAGCAGCTGAGGAGCCTCATGCGTGGTGTGGTCACCGACGGGTCGGCGCGCTTCCTCGCCGACGTGCCGGGCGGGCCCGTGGGTGCGAAGACCGGCACGGCCGAGTACGGCACCGACGAGCCCCCGCGCACCCACGCGTGGATGATCGGCACCCAGGGCGACCTCGCGGTCGCGGTCTTCGTCGCGGATGGTCCCGGTGGCGCGTCGACCGCCGGCCCGGTCCTCGAGGACTACCTGCGCCGCCTCCAGCGGTGAGCCGACGGCGCAGCGGTCTCCTCGCGCTGGCCGCCCCGGTGCTCGGCGTCGCGCTCGTCGCCGGGTGCTCGTCCAGGCAGGCCGAGGCAGACGCGCGGGCCGAGGAGGGCGTGGCCCAGGTCGTCGCGCTGCTCGAGAGGGTGCCGAGGCAGCAGTGGGCGCGCCCGTCGGCAGCGGTCCGCGAGCAGCTCGCCGCGAACGCCGTCTCCTACCGGGTGCTGGAGCTGGAGGCCGACGGGACGGTCGACCTCGCCGTGTGGCGCTTCGACACCGGGGCAGACCCCTTCACGGACGACACCGTGCGCACGGGAGTGGCCTGCGCGCAGGTCGAGCCGGACGGCGTCTCGCGCGCCACCGCCTGCCCGCCGCGCCTGGCGCCCGAGGCGCCGGCGACCTCCGTCGACTGGTCCGACGCCTCGGCCGCCCACGACGCAGCGCTCGTCGACATCTCCGGTGCGCTGGACCGCACCCAGGAGGAGGTCCGGCGGGGGCGGGTCGTGGACCGGCGTCAGGCGGAGGCAGAGCTCACGCGCAGAGGTCTCGTCGTGCGGGTCCTGCCAAGCGACGACCCGACGACCCTGCGCGCGACGGTGCAGCGCACCGCGCGCTCCGAGCGGATG
The DNA here is from genome assembly GCF_003721155.3 of Janibacter melonis. Taxonomy (NCBI): domain Bacteria; kingdom Bacillati; phylum Actinomycetota; class Actinomycetes; order Micrococcales; family Intrasporangiaceae; genus Janibacter; species Janibacter melonis. Next base: position 2,987,363 of record NZ_CP044548.2, read on the forward strand.
GGCGACACGAGCCGCTCGGTCTCGGCGACGTCCTGCACGACCGTCACCGTGTCCGTCGACCCGGCGGCGCCGTACTACAGCAGCGTCGACGGGCAGGCGTGCTCGCCCCGCTGAGGGGCACGCCCGTCCGCCGAGCCGTCGCGTCAGAAGAGGTGGACCATCCCGTAGCCGCTCGGGCCGAGGCGGACGGGCCCGGAGGTGTCGCCGTCGGAGGTGCCCCACCACGCGTGCAGCTCGCGACCCTCGAGACCGATGACGTCGGCCTGCCCGGTGGACGAGCCGTTGACGTCGCCCGGTGACGCGACGACCGAGTAGCGCTCCCAGCCCAGCGAGGTCCCCGAGAGCTGGCTCCACGTCGAGCCGGTCGAGCGCCACGCGCGCATCCGACCGCCGGTGGCGACCCCACGGATGTCGCCGCGTCCGTCGCCGTCGAGATCGGTCGTCGCGAGGATCGTCGGGTACCAGACGAAGGGCTTGCCCATCGTGCGGACCGTCGTGAGCCGACCGGAGTCGCTGATCGAGTGCAGGGTCGCACCGCCCCCGACGCTGCGCGTCACGACGTCGAGCGAGCCGTTGCCGTCGACGTCGGTGCCGCTCGCGATGCTCGTGTACGAGCCCCAGGACGTCGCGATCGTGCGGGGCGAGGCGTACCCGGTGCTGCCCGAGCTCATCCACAGCTGGAGGCGCCCGTCACCGCGGCGCACGAGCAGGTCGGCGCGCTTGTCGCGGTTGAGGTCACCCGCGCTGCCGTACCAGGTGGCGTCCTTCGGCCCGGTCTTGAGCCGGACCTTGTCGGCGAAGGAGCCCCGCCCGTCGCCCCGGTAGAGGTACATCGTGCCGCTGGCGCTCGTGCCGACGAGGTCGGCGCGTCCGTCGCCGTCGACGTCGCCGAAGGTCCCGCGGGCCGGGGGTGCCGGCGGCGGGGTCGAGGGGACGAGCCGGTCCTTGTACTTGTGGATGATCCGCGACACCCCCTCGATCGTCGTGATCTGGGTGCCGAAGGCTCCCGGGTCGTCGTGCGTGAGCACGCCGATCGTGTAGTCCTGCCCGCTCGTGCTGTATCCGATGCTGTTGACGTGCCAGCCGTCGGTGCGCGGGAGCCAGCCGTTCTTCAGCGCGACCGTCCCGGCGGGCGCGCCGGCGGTGACGCCCCAGTCCTGGTCGGAGGAGATGCTGCGCATCTGGGTCAGCCCGTAGTCGCGGTTGGTCTGCGACAGCACACCCGTCGCCCGGGCGAAGTGCTCCATGAGCCGGGCCTGGTCCTGCGGCACGGTCGAGGTCAGGCCCCACCGGCCGCCCGAGTCGGCGTAGGTCGCCGTCATCCCGAGCCGGGCCGAGGCGCGGTCGAGGGCGGCGCGGCCGCCGATGCTGTTGAAGAGATCCGTCGTCGCGCCGTTGTCGCTGTAGCGGATCATCGGGACGATCTTGCTCTTCTCCCAGTCGGTGAGCCCCCGCCCGGCGTCCTGCGCGCGCATCATCACCGCCGCCATGATCTCGGTCTTGACGATGCTCGCCGTGACGTTGCGGGCGTTCGTCTTCGTGTACGTGTAGACGCGCGACGTGCCGGGGATGCGCACGGCGACACCGACCGCGCCCGGACGTCCCGCGAGGTAGGTGCGCAGCGTGTACTCGAAGGGGAAGTCGCCCGCCGCGGCCGTCGTCGTCTCGCCCGAGGCCTCGGCGCGGCGCGCCGCCGCCGTGTTCACCGAGTCCGCGTCGACGGTCACGGTGAAGGTCAGCCGGCCGGTCACGGAGGAGGAGGTCGCCCCCTTCGCCGCCTGGGTGGAGGGGAGGACCTGGCGAAGGGAGCCCGCGCTCACCGTCGAGCGGGCGGTGCAGGTGACCCCGTCGCCTGTCGGGTCGACCGTCACGGCGCGTCCCGAGGCGTCGGTGCCGGTGAAGCCGGGTCGGCCGACGACGGTCAGCGGGCCCGAGGCGATCGCCGCGGTGCCGCCGGAGGCGAGGTCGCCGGTCACGGTGACCGTGTCCTCGCCGACGCCGTCGCAGACGACCTGGACGTCGACGGGGCCGGAGTCGGCGGCGCTGGCCGGTCCGGCGGTGCTCAGGGCGGTGGCGGCGACGGCCGCCCACGCCACGGTCAGGCCGGCGCGGGACCGCCAGGTGCTTCGGACGGACATGGCGGATCTCCCTGCGCTCGCGACGTGGTCGGGCCCATCCTGGCACCGTCGTCGGTCCCCGTCTCGGCGACTGCCCAGCCGCGCTCATTACAGTTGAGCCCATGTCCACCGCCCCGGGTCGCTCCCTCGCCCGGACGACGCTGACCCTCGGTCCCGCCCTCGTCCTCGCGCTCGCCGTCGTCGTGACGACCGTCATCGGCGTCCTCGTCGGCCGCGCCGCCGTGCCCTACGCCGCCGGTGACCCCGGGGCACTCGTGCGCTGGGGGCTGCCGGTCCTGCAGGGGGTCCACGACCTCGCGGCCGCCGTCACCGTCGGCTTCCTGCTCCTCGGGGCCTTCGTGCTGCCCGAGACGACGCGCACCCGGCGCCGGTGGACCGCCGGCCGGGTCGCCGCGACCTCCGGCACGCTGTGGCTCGTCAGCCTCCTGCTGCTCATCGTCCTCACCTTCGCCGATCTCGCCGGGGTGCCGGTGGGCCAGCCCGGCTTCGCCACCCAGCTCGCGGCGGTCCTGTGGGACCTGCCCACGCTGCGGATGAACCTCATCAGCGCCGTCGTCGTGCTCGTCGTCGTCATGGCGTGCGCCGGGTCGGAGAGCAAGGCGGTCCTCGGGTGGGGCTGGGCCGGGTCGCTGCTCGCCCTGCTGCCGCTCGCGCTCACCGGCCACTCCTCGGCGGCGCTCGACCACATGAGCGGGGTCAACGCCCTGGCGATCCACCTCGTCTCGGCCACCGTGTGGGTCGGCGGGCTCGTCGCCCTCGCCTGCTTCCAGCGCGGGCTCGGCGCCCACCTCGGGCCGACGATCCGGCGCTACTCCGTCGTCGCCGGGTGGGGCTTCGCGGGGGTCATGGCCTCGGGCCTGCTCCTCGCGTGGACCAACATCGGGGCGCTGGAGAACCTCCTCAGCCGCTACGGCGCGCTCCTCGGGGTCAAGCTCGCGCTCGGCGTCGTCCTCGGCGGGTTCGGCTGGTGGCACCGCCGGCGCTTCGTCCAGCAGCTCGACGAGGGCGGCACCCCGTCCTTCGTGCGCTTCGTGCTCGCCGAGCTCGTCGTCATGGGCTCCGCCTTCGGCATCGGTGCGGCGATCAGCCGCACCCCGTCGCCGACCAACGTCATCGTCAGCCCGCCCGACACCGTCGTCTACGCGCTGTCGGGCTACCCCGACCCCGGGGCGCCGACGTCGTCGAGCTGGTTCACCGCGTGGCAGACCGAGTGGCTGTGGCTCACCGTCGCGCTCGTCGCCTGCGTCGTCTACATGCGGTGGGTGCTGCGGCTGCGCCGCCGCGGCGACAGCTGGTCGCTGCTGCGCACGGTCTCGTGGGTCCTCGGCTGGGCGGTCTTCGTCTACGCGACGAGCGGGGCGCCCGGCGTCTACGGGCGCGTCTCCTTCAGCTGGCACATGATCGAGCACATGACGGTGGCGATGGTCGTGCCGCTGCTCCTCGTGCCGGCTGCCCCGATCACCCTCGCCCTGCGGGCGCTGCCCGCCCGGCGGGACCGCACGCTCGGCCCGCGCGAGCTCGTCCTCGCGTCCGTGCACGCGCCCTACCTGCGCGTCGTCGCCAACCCCGCGGTCGCCGCCGCGATCTTCTTCTTCAGCCTGGCGATCTTCTACTACAGCCCGCTCTTCGGGCTGTCGATGAGCACCCACACCGGGCACGTGCTCATGATGGTGCACTTCCTGCTCAGCGGGTACCTCTTCGTCTGGGTCCTCATCGGCGTCGACCCGGGCCCGACGCGCTGGTCGCCCCTCGCGCTGCTCGTCATCCTCTTCACGACGATCAGCTTCCACGCGTTCTTCGGCGTCATCCTCACCCAGAGCACGACGCTGCTCGCGCCGGACTTCTTCGGGGTGCTCGACCTGCCGTGGGTGCCCGACCCGGTCGCCGACCAGCGCACCGGCGGCGAGATCGCATGGGGCGTCGGCGAGGCCCCGACCCTCGTCCTCGCCGTGGCGGTCGCCGTGCAGTGGATGCGCTCGGACGAGCGGGAGTCCCGTCGCCGCGACCGCTCGGCGGAGCGCGACGGCGACCGCGAGCTCGAGGCCTACAACGCCCACCTCGCCTCGCTCGGGCAGGGCGGCGCCGCGTCGGGCACGGACCGCGAGCAGGTCCGCTCGACGACGGAGCGCTAGGCGCCGATCAGGTGCAGCTGCTCCAGCTCGCGAGCGTGCTCTTGGGCGCCCACGTGCTGTTGCCCTTGTAGATCGCGCGATAGCGGTAGCACTGCTTCGGCGAGACCGAGGTCTTCCACGTGTAGTACCCGTGGCGGTTGGTCTTCGCGGTGCCGGCGGGGGAGAAGGAGTTCGAGTAGGCCTTCGCCGACTCGATGGTGATGTTGGCCCCCCACAGCGGGCGGGTCGTGCTGCTCCACAGCTTCGTCGCGCGTCCGTTGACCCGGGCCCCGGTGCCGTCGGCCTTGAGCGTCGCGCTGACCCGGACCTTCGTGCCGGCCTTCGCGGTCTGGCCGACCCAGTTGCTCTGGTCGGGGTAGTACCAGGAGTTGCCGGCGTACACGGCCCGGTAGGTCCGCGAGCGGTCGGCGGTGCGCACGAGGCGGAAGCTGCCCGACGAGCCGGTCTCGACGGTGGCGAGTCGGGTCCACGTCGTGGTGCCGGCCGGCTTGGACTCGAGCCGGATGACGCGGTTGGGCAGCGCGCGGTAGGTGTCGCGGTCGTACGCCTCTCCGCTCAGCTCGATCTGCTCGCCGGTGCCGGACCACAGGGGTTCGGCCCGCAGGATGACCTCGGAGTACTTCTTCGCGGCGGCGGGCGCGCTCGGCCCGCCGGGTGCGGCGCCCGCGGGCGCGGCGAGCGGCAGGGCGAGGGCCGAGGTGACGAGGGCGGTCAGGGGGAGTGCGGCGGTGCGTCGCATGATCGCGTCCATCTGCTCAGGGGGTGTGACGGGTGGGTCCAGTGTGACGTAGACCGATCGGCGCCTCAACGTCCGCCGCGGTGCGTCGGCCCGTCGGTAGAGTCGTCGCCGAAGACCTGAGCCGAAGGGGGAGCCATGCTCCAGGAGTCGTTGAGCACCACCGAGCTCGTCGTGTGGGGGCTCGTCATCCTCGCCCTCGCCGTGGTCATCCTCGTCGCCTTCGTCCTCGTCGAGCGCCCGCCCCGTCGGGGCCAGGTGCGGGTGCACCGCCGTCCCGAGGGCGACGTCCGCGACCCCCGTGGACGCTGGGACCGGGCCGAGCGCGTCGACCGCGAGCGCGACCGCACACGGCGCTGACCAGCCATGACGAAGGGGTGCCCCGTAGCCCCCGCTGGACCTCGCGCAGCCCTACTGTCTGACTCCGAGACGCGGACCCTGCCGCGTCAGCACAGGAGGTACGCCATGTACATCGGACTCGGCATCGCGCTGCTCGTCATCGGGGCGATCCTCTCCTTCGCCATCGGACCGGACGCCATCGAGGGAGTCAACCTCGAGATGATCGGCTACATCTTCATGGCCGGTGGCGTCCTCGCCATCCTGCTCAGCCTCGTCCTGGGTCGTCCCCGCGGCCCGCGGGGCTACACCTCGCGCCGGGTCAGCCACACCGACCCGCGCACCGGCGAGGCCTACGACGAGGTCCAGGTGGACCCCGACCGCCGCTGAGCGACGGGACGGCGAAGGGGGCGTGGCCGGGCACCGGCCACGCCCCCTTCGCCATGCCCGGGCTGGGATGGGCTGGGCTGGGCTGACAAAACCCTGCCAGCAGGGTCTTGACGAGCCAGGACCCTCTCGAGACCCGGCTGGCTCGTCAAAGGGCAGCCAGCAGGGTTTTGTCGGCGATGGGTCAGGGCGTGCCGAGCAGGGCGCCGATCTGCGGGCTGCGGCGGCGGAAGCCGTCGAGCATCTCGCGGGCGGTCGTGACCGACGGCACGAGGGGGTGCAGGGCGAGCGCCTCGAGGGCGAGGGCGGGGGAGCGCTCGAGCGAGGCCCGGATCGTCAGCTGCTCGACCTCCTTGACCTGGGCCATGAGCCCGAGGCGGTGGCCGGTGGGTGCGGTGACGCGAAGGGGGTGCGGCCCGTCCGCGTCGACGCGGCAGGGGATCTCGACGACCGCGCCAAGGGGCAGGCCGGGCACGGTGCCGTCATTGCGCACCCCGAGGATGAGGTCGGCGGCCTCACCGCGGCTGATCGCCGCCATGATCGCCAGGGCCACCCCTTCGTACCCGCCGCCCTCGATGTCGGCGGCGTCGCGGGCCTCGTCCTCCTCGCGGGCCTCGCGCATGTACGTCGCGTCGCGCTCCTCGCGCACCCGCCGCCAGGTCGCGAGCGCGTCGTCGGGTCGCGCCGCGAGCTCGGCGTAGAAGGCGTCCTGCTGCTGCAGGAGGAACTCGCCGCGCGTCTGCTCGGCCTCGAGGATCGAGGCGACCGCGTCCCGGGTGAAGTAGTAGTAGTAGAGGTACTCGTTGGGGATCGTGCCGAGCGCGCCGAGCCACTCCGGCCCGAAGAGCCGGCCCTCCTCGATGGTCGCGAGCCGCTGCGGGTCGGCGACGAGGTCGGGCAGCAGGTCGGTGCCGCCGGTGCGCAGGCCCTGCAGCCAGCCGAGGTGGTTGAGCCCGACGTAGTCGACGTCGAGCGCCGTCGTCGTCGGGTCGACGCCGCACGCGCGGGCGGCGCGACGGGCGAGGGCGATGGGCGAGTCGCAGATGCCGACGACCCGGTCGCCGAGCACCGCCGACATCGCCTCGGTGACGATGCCCGCGGGGTTGGTGAAGTTGATCGTCCACGCGTCGGGCGCGAGCTCGTGGATGCGCTCGGCGATGTGCACGGCGACGGGGACGGTGCGCAGCGCGTAGGCGAGACCGCCCGGTCCGGTCGTCTCCTGGCCGAGCACCCCGCACGACAGCGGCACCCGCTCGTCGACGGTGCGCCCCTGCGTGCCCCCGACCCGGATCGCGGAGAAGACGAAGTTGGCGCCCGCGATCGCCTCGTCGAGGTCGGTGCTCGCCCGCACGCGCGGCGGGTCGTCGTGGTCGGCGCCCATCTGCTGCAGCACGCGCTCGATGCTCGCAAGCCGGGTCGCGTCGGTGTCGTGGAGGACGACCTCGCGCACCCGGTCGGGGTGGTCGTCGGTGAGGAGCGCCCCGTAGACGAGAGGGACGCGGAAGCCACCACCCCCGAGGATCGTCAGCTGCATGCCTGGCACCTTCTTCGCACGGACGTCACGACGAGCAGGCTAGTCGCGCCCCCTCGCGCGTCGGGCGGGGCCCGGCCCGGGGGCGCCGGTGCACAATGCACGGGTGACCGCACCTCCCTTCGACCCGCTCTCGCACCTGCGCGAGTCCGCCGACACCCCGGCGGTCGAGCCCGAGGCCGACGTCCTGCTCTACGGGACCGTCTTCCTCGACCTCGTCCTCACCGGCATCGACGGGGGCGTGACGCCGGGCACCGAGGTGTGGGCGTCGGGGATGGGCTCCTCTCCCGGCGGCATCGCCAACCTCGCCGTCGCGACGTCACGGCTCGGCCTGCGCACGACGCTGGCGGCGGCCTTCGGCGACGACGCGTACGGCGACTTCTGCTGGCGCACCCTCGAGGAGCAGGAGGGCGTGGCCCTCACCCGCTCGCGCCGCTACCCCGACTGGCACACCCCGGTGACCGTCTCGCTCGCCGTCGACGGCGACCGCTCGATGATCAGCCACGGCCACCCGAGCCCGGAGCCCGCGAGCGCGCTCATCGGCGACCCGCCACGCACCCGGATCGCGCTGCTCGACCTGCACGCCGACGACCTCACCTGGACGACGAAGGCCCGTCAGCAGGGGGCGCTCCTCTTCGCCGACGCCGGGTGGGACGCGACGGGGGAGTGGTCGACCGAGCTGCTCGACCGGCTCGACGGCATCCACGCCTTCACCCCCAACGCCGTCGAGGCGATGGCGTACACGCGCTCGCGGACCCCGCACGAGGCGATGTACGCGCTCGCCGACCGCGTGCCGCTCGTCGTCGTCACGAACGGCGCCGAGGGTGCGCTGGCCATCGACTCCTCGACGGGCGAGGAGGAGCACGTCCCGGCGCTGCACGTCGAGGCCGTCGACGCGACCGGCGCGGGCGACGTCTTCCACGCCGCGATCGCTCTCGGCACCCTCGCCGGCTGGCCGCTGCGCGACCGGCTCGCCTTCGCCACGCTGTGCTCCGGGCTGGCCGTCCAGCACGTCGGCGGCTCGCTCGCCGCTCCCGGCTGGGGCGACATCGTGGACTGGTGGCGCCGGGTGAAGGCTGACCCCTCCGGCACCGCACGGTGCGCCTCGGTGCGCCGTCGCTTCGCCTTCCTCGACGAGATCGTCCCCGACGTCCCGCAGCACGCCGTGCGTCGCGCGCAGGCAACGATCGCGCGACAGTCCGATGTCTGAGGCACTCCGCCGGCCCGCACGAGGCAGGCTCCAGCTCAGCAGCACCGCACCCATCGAGGAGACACCATGACCCGCAGGTACACCACGGTCGCCGTCCTGGTCGGCGCGAGCCTGACCGCCGCCGCGTGCGCCCCCGGCGGCTCCGGCGGCGAGGAGTCGGCGACGAGCAAGGCCGCCTCGGAGGTCGAGACCGACCCCGCCGCGATGGGCGACATCACCCTCACCGTCTGGGACCAGGAGGTCCGCGGCGGTCAGGACAAGCAGATGAAGGCGCTCAACGCCTCCTTCGAGAAGAAGTACCCGAACATCACCATCAAGCGGGTCTCGCGCTCCTTCGACGACCTGACGAAGACGCTGCGCCTGGCCCTCACCGGTGACGACGCCCCCGACGTCGTCCAGGCCAACAACACGCGCTCGCAGATGGGCCAGTTCGTCAAGGCCAAGCAGATCATCAACCTCGACCCCTACGCCGAGGCGTACGGCTGGCGCGACCGCTACCCGGAGTCGGTGCAGTCCGTCGTCTCCTACTCCCCGGACGCGAAGACCTTCGGCGAGGGCAGCATCTTCGGCCTGCCGCAGGTCGGCGAGGTCGTCGGCATCTTCTACGACAAGAAGATGATGGAGGACCTCGGCATCGAGCAGCCGAAGACCTGGGCGCAGTTCGAGGAGGCGCTCGCGACGGCCAAGGAGGCCGGCGAGACCCCGCTCGTGCTCGGCAACATCGAGAAGTGGCCGGCGGTGCACGTCTTCGGCGCGCTCCAGGGTCGCTACACCGACGCCGAGACCATCCGCACGCTCGGCTACGGCCGGCCCGGCGCGAGCTGGACCGACGAGGGCAACGAGCAGACCGGCGCCACGCTCGTCGACTGGGTCGACAAGGGCTACTTCAACGAGGGCTTCAACGGCGAGGGGTACGACGCCGCCTGGCAGTCCTTCAGCAAGGGCGACGGCCTCTTCCTCATCGCCGGCTCCTGGCTGCAGTCCGACCTCTACGCCGCGATGAAGGACGACGTCGGCTTCATGCTCCCGCCGGTGGAGAAGGAGGGCGACACCCCCGTGACGACCGGTGGCTCGGGGCTCCCCTTCGCCGTCACCTCGAAGGCCGAGAACCCCGACGCCGCTGCCGCGTACATCGACTTCATCACCAACGACGACGCGATGGACGTCCTCGCCGAGAACGGCAACATGCCGGTCGTCGGGACCGCCGAGCGCAAGGCGGCCGACCCCCTCGGCGACGAGATCTTCGCCGCCTTCGGCGAGGTCAGCGAGAAGGACGGGCTCACCCCCTACCTCGACTGGGCCACCCCGACGATGGGCGACACCATGGGCGCCGGGCTGCAAGACATGCTCGCCGGCAAGAAGGACCCCAAGGCCGCGATGGAGACCATCGAGGCCGACTACGCCGAGTTCACCAAGGAGTAGGCGGCAGGTGGCGGCGCAGAAGGTTCGGCAGCACGGCCCTCCCGGTGAGCCCCGGAGGGTGGCCTGGCTGTACCTCCTGCCCGCCCTGCTCGTCTACGGGGCCTTCGCCCTCTACCCGCTGCTGCGGGCCTGCTGGATCTCGCTCTACGACTGGGACGGGCTGTCCGTCGGGTCGTGGGCGGGCCTGTCGAACTACACCGAGGTCCTCACCGACGAGCGGCTGCGCGCGGCGCTGCTCCACGCGCTCGTGCTCATGGTCTTCTACGCCGTGCTGCCGCTGCTCATCGGCCTCGTGCTCGCGGGCATCATGCACCGCTCGCGGGTGCGGGGGCTGGGCTTCTTCCGCACCGTGGTCTTCCTGCCGCAGGTCGTCGCGATGGTCGTCATCGCGGTCGCGTGGCGCCGGGTCTACGCCTCCGAGGGCTCGCTGAACTCGTTGCTCTCGGCGATCGGCCTGGACTCGCTGACCCGCGGCTGGCTCGGCGACTACACCTTCGCCCTGCCCTCGGTCGGCGTCATCGGCACGTGGTTCGAGACCGGTCTGGTCACCGTGCTCCTCCTCGCGGGGCTGAGCCAGGTGCCCAAGGACCTCTACGAGGCCGCGCGCCTCGACGGCGCCGGCCCGATCCGCGAGTTCCTGGCGGTGTCGCTGCCCTCGATCCGCGGCGAGATCGCCGTCGCCCTCACCCTCACCGTCATCGCGTCGCTGAAGACCTTCGACCTCATCTTCATGACGACGAAGGGGGGACCCGGCCACTCGACGACGGTGCCGAGCTACGAGGTCTACCGGCAGGGCTTCGAGCAGGGGGCGGTCGGGCTGGCGAGCGCGGTCGGCGTCGTGCTCACCCTCATCATCTTCGCCATCAGCTTCGTCATCACCCGGCTCGGTGACCGCGCATGAGGGTGCGGGCCCGCGAGACCGTCGGCAGCTACGTCGTCCTCGTCGTCTTCGCGCTCTTCGCGATCGCGCCGCTCGCCGGCATCGTCGGGGCGGCGCTGCAGACCGACTCCGGGGCGCCGGGTGGTCTGGCCAACTTCGCAGAGGCGTGGCGGGTGGGGCGCTTCGGCACCTACCTGCGCAACTCGGTGCTCGTCTCGGTCTTCGTCGTCTCCGTGAGCACGGTCCTGTCGATCCTCGCCGGGTACGCCCTGGGCACGATGCGCTTCCGCGGCTCTACGGTGATCTTCTACGTCATGCTCGTCGGCATCATGATGCCGGCGGAGGCGATCGTCGTGCCGCTCTTCTACGACCTGCGCACGATCGGTCTCACCGACACCTTCTGGGCCGTGACCCTGCCCCAGGTCGCGCAGTCGGTGGCCTTCGGCACCTTCTGGATGCGCTCGTTCTTCCGCTCCACCAACCGCTCGCTCATCGAGGCGGCCCGTCTCGACGGGGCGGGGCACATGCGGATCCTGTGGCAGGTGCTCGTGCCGCTCGCCCGGCCCGCGATCATCACCCTCGTCGTGCTCACCTTCATGTGGACGTGGAACGAGTTCCTCATCCCGCTCGTCATGGCCCCGACGAACGAGGCCATCCGCACCGCGCCGCTGGGCCTGGGCTTCTTCTCCGGGCAGTACACGCAGGGCTTCGCGCTGCTCGCGGCGGGCGCGACGATCATCGCCGTGCCGGTGGTCGTCGTGTACCTCTTCCTGCAGCGGCACTTCATCGCCGGGATGCTCGAGGGCGCGGTCAAGGACTGAGGGGTTCAGGGACGCAGCAGAGCCCGGCGGCCAGGCCGCCGGGCTCGTGAGGTCTCCCCGGACCGAAGGGGGACGGTTCCCCCTTCGGTCGAGATCCCCCTTCGCTCAGTCCTGCGGTCGCAGCGCCCGGTGCACGGCCTCGACCCGGAGCACCTCGATGCGGTCCTCCTGGTCGAGCGCCCGCTCGAGCAGCGTCGTGACGTGCCGCTGGTCGAGGCGGGGGTCGGAGAGCTCCTGCAGCGTGCGGAAGCCGAGGATGCGGGCGTTCGTCGCGGCCTTCATCGCCTCGAGCTCGATGACGTCGGTGAGCGGCGAGCGTCTGAGCAGGGTGCCGGCGGGGTGGAGCCGGCCGAGCTGCTGACCGATGCGGGTGATCGCCTCCTGCACCTGCGGCTGGGTGACGCCGACACTCTTGGCGATGTCGAGCAGGCCGCGGCGGTCGGCGGCGACGTCGTCGGCGAGGCGGACGACCTCGTCTCGGGCGAAGGCGGGGATGCTGCCGGCGACGCGGCGGAAGAGGTCGACACCGCCGGCCGACGCGGCGAGGTGCCGGCGCAGGTAGACCTTCAGCAGCTCGTCGGGGTCGGGACGGGCCTCGGACGTGTCGTCGGTGCTCATCGCCCCACTCTGCCGGGCGCACCTGCGCCCGTCACCACCCCCGAGGGTGCGCTCAGCCGGTGACGTCGTCCCCGGCGAGGATTGGACGGGCGATATGCGGGTCGGCGAGCAGCTCTCCCATCGTGCGCGCCGGGCCGGACTCGACAGCGGCGTCGAGCCGGTCGGGGTCGACGAGGTGGGCCCGGACGAGCTGGTCGTCGAAGAGCTGGACCATCGTCCCGACGGGCAGCGCGAGGTAGGGCGCGAGCCATCGGGCGTAGGAGTGCACCTCTCCGGCGTCGACGTTCAGCACCGCTCGCTGGTCCTCGGTGAGCTCCGTGCTGGCGTTGGCCCACACGAACCACCCCGAGCGCCGGGTGCCGTCGTCGAGCCGGTCGGCGTCGCCGAGGGCCATGCGGTCGAGGACGACCCCGATGCGCTGCCCGTCGGCGAGGGCGTCGACGACCGCACGCTGGATGCCGATGGTGTCGTCGACGTGGGTGGGCTCTGCCGCGACGCCCGCCCGGCCGACGAGGGTCTGCTGCTGCACGTGGGCGAAGACGGCCTCGGTGAGGTCGACGGTCGTGCCGGAGCGGTAGGCCAGCGGGTGCGAGAAGTCCGGTGACGTCACGTCGAGCACGTCCGGCTCGGCCTGCTCGAGCCGGTAGGTGACGTAGTCGGTCTGCAGAGCGGCGCCGGGGACGAGGCGCTCGCGGCCGCCCGCGGCTGCGGTCCTCAGCAGGGTGCGGGCGACCTCGACGAGAGCGGGGGCGATGGTGGCCCGCACCGTGAGCCCGTCGACGTGCTCCTCGACGGTCACCCGCTCGCCGGCGGCGAAGGGGGTGCCCCCCGTCGTCGCGCGACGCGGAGCCTCTCCGGCGGTGACCTCGAGGACGCGGGTGGTCGTGAGGCGGGCGGTGGTGCCGACGGGCAGGGGGAGGAGGGCGACGACCGCGGGGGCTCCACGGACGAGGAGCCCGGCGAGGACGTCGCTCTCGCGCCGGCCGATGAGGCCGGCCTTCGTGGCGGTGCTCAGGTGCCAGCCCGAGCTGCTCTTCGAGGTCGGCGCGCGACGGGTGAGGACGAGCTCGTCGTCGCCGCCGGACTCGACGACCTTGAGCGCGGCACGGGTGCACATGACGCCTGAGGAGAGGTCGACGACGTCGCCGTCGACGTCGAGCTGGCGCAGGACGTCGTCGTGCATGGCCTCGACCCACAGCGCGGTGGTGAGGTCGTCGGTCGTGTCCTCGGTGAGGTCGGGGTCAGGGCTGAGATAGCTCGGGGCCTGGATCGTCATCCGGCCGGGGGAGGACTGCCGCAGCTGCCACATGCTGAAGCCCACCATCGTGCGCAGGCCGTCGTGGTGCTGGCCGTCCTCGTGGTAGCGCATGAAGCGCTCGACGACCGGGGCCGCGTACGACGCGACGCTCGGCGCGCAGCAGAGGTCGAGGGCGAAGCCCCCGAGGTCGACCGGTGCCTGCAGAGCGGGAGCGTCGACGGGGTGGGGCGGCAGCTCGAGCGCAGTCATGCGGCGACGCTAGTGACGGGTCCGACACCGGCGACACCCACGGATTCCGTGGAATCCACCGGCGCCGAAGGGGGATCCGCTCACCCCGTCGGGTCGGCCTGCAGCCTGTTCTTCGCCTCGACGACCTCGTAGGTCGCGGCCGGCTCGTCCTGGAGGTCGGCGACGGTCTCGATGTCCTGCCAGGCGCCGCCGTCGACCCGGTAGCTGCCGGTGAGCCGGGCGTCGACCCTGACGTCGACCGACCCGGTGTCGCGGTAGGCGTGGGTGATGTCGCCGTCGGGGTAGCCACCACCGGTCGACGTCGTCCACTCGCTCGATGCGCCGTCGCCGTAGCTGAAGCGGTAGTCGCGAGCCGCGACCGTGAACTCGACGCTCCACGACAGGAGCTGGACCTTCGCGCTCGTCTCGCCGGGGGAGAGGCAGGCGCCATCGGGCCAGCCGGCCTCGTAGTAGGTGGCGAGGTTGACCACCGTCTTGCCGCCGACGGGCTGCATGCTCGGGCTGGGCTTGCAGAAGGGGAGCTCGCGGAAGGCCTGCTGGATCTGCCCAAAGGTGGGCACGGGTGGAGCCGCGACGACGGCTGGGCCGGGCTGGCCCGGAGTCGCGCCGCAGTCGTACCCCTCGAGCTGACCGCCCGGCTGCCGGATGATCGCGACCGGTCCCTCGCTGTCCGGCGAGGTCGCGGCGCACGTCCCCGCCGCGGCCTGGCACTGCAGCTCGGCCATCCGCCCCGCGCACGACTCGCTGACGAGCTGGGAGCCGTCGTCACCGGCCCGCGGACCACGCCCGACCTGCTGGGTGTCGGGTCCGCCACTCCTGGGTGACGCACTACCCGCCGCGTCGGGGTCTGCGCCTTGGGCTGGGCTCGGTACGCGCGGGGCGCAGCCCCCCGACTCCCCAAGCACGCCGATGCCGCCGTCGTTCGCTACGCCTTGTGTCTGGGGGCGCTTGCACTCATCTTGCCTGTCGCTGTTCGCAGAGCCGACGCCAAACATCATCAGCACGAGGGCCACGATGGGCGTGAGCACGCGCATCATGACTCATTCTCGCGGTACGCCAGGGTCACCTCAGAGACGCGCCATACATCGGACGACCGGACTAAGCGCATAGCGATGCCGGCCTTCTCGGCACGGACCGTCGCCTCCTTCTCGCCCTGATCGTTCAAGAGGTGGTGACGTGGGATGGAGATGTCGACCTGGAATGTCGGTTTTGTCCCCCACTTGAGGACCCTGGCGTTGGTGACGTCCTCATAGGGGTTGATGGAGGGATGCTGGACGCCCCTGCCACTGTCGGCGAACGTGGCGATGTCCTCGCACTTCACACATCCCGACGTCGACTGCTCTCGGATGAGATCACCGTCCATGAGGTGCTGGGCCGCGCCGGTCACCTGGGTGTACCACTTGGCGAACTCCTGGGCTCCCTGGCGGGTGTTCGCCCTGGCCGCCTCAGGTGGCGACGTCCATCGGGCAGCGTCGTCGGTCGAGCTGCTGGGCGTGGCTTCTCCCGAGTTCGTCGTCGACCCGCCGCTGCTCGAGGTTGCGCTGCTCGAAGAGGTCGAGGACGAGGCGCTCGTCGGGGTGGCGATGCTCGTCGATGACGTCTCGGGGTCCTCTCCGCCCCCGGTGCAGCCGGCGAGCGTGACGGCCCCCACCGCCAGCAGTCCCAGGGTGCGTGTGCCCATGCGTCCGAGCCCCTCCCTCGCGGCGACCGACCCGCCCGGACGCCTCATCGCTGCCGTCCAAGTTAGCGAAGCAGCGGCCTGGCGCCACCGGACGATCCACAGGCGGCTCAGCCGACGAGGTCGCGCAGGATCCGCTCGAGGTGAGCGCGGTCCCCCTTCGACAGGCCGGCGAAGATCTCCCGGCTGGCCGCACGCCTCACCTGCTCGACCTCGGCGGCCATCGTCCGACCCGCGGCGGTGACGTCGATGACGGTGGCGCGGCGGTCCGCAGGGTCGGGGGAGCGCTCGACCCAGCCGGACTCCGTGAGGTGGTCGACGACGTCGGTCACCGTGCGCGGCGCGACGTGCAGGGCCTCGGCGAGCTGACCGAGCCGCATGGGGCCGTCCCGCTCGACGACCCGCAGCGCCCGTGCGTGGTGAGGCGTGATGCCCAGCGGGGTGAGCGCATAAGCCGTGCCCCTGCGCAGCCGCCGGGTGACGGCGAGCATGAGCTCGCCGAGCCCGTCCGCCGCGGGGGGTGTCGTCGCCATGTGGGAATGATACCGACACCCTTGTGGTTACCTCATACTGAGTCAACCTCAGCAATCGAAGGAGGGCGCCCATGACAGACGCACCCACCCCCCACGTCGGCGGCCGCGGCCCCGGCGGTCCGCGCCGCATCTCGAAGGAGGATCGCGCTCAGCTCGAGGCGCGCCCCGTCCCCTTCGCCCGGATCGCCGCGCTCTTCGGCCCCCACCGACGCACGCTCGGCGTCGTCGTCGCGATCATCGTCGCGACCTCCGTCGTCTCCATGGCCTCGCCCTTCCTCGTGCGCGAGGTCGTCGACGTCGCCATCCCGCAGCAGGACGTCTCGCTCCTGCTCTGGGTCGTCGGCGGCATGGTCGCCGTCGCCGTCGTCACCTCTCTGCTCGGTGTCGTCCAGACATGGATGTCGGCCCAGGTGGGCCAACGCGTCATGCACGGGCTGCGCACCCAGCTCTTCAGCCACCTCCAGCGTCAGTCGCTCGGCTTCTTCACGCGCTCTCGGGCCGGCGAGGTCCAGTCGCGCCTCATCAACGACGTCGGGGGCATGCAGGGCGTCGTCACGACGACGGCCACCTCGATCGCCAGCAACCTCACGACAGCCGTGGCGACCGCGGTGGCGATGGTCGCTCTGTCGTGGCGGCTCTCGCTCATCTCGCTGGTCGTCGTCCCACCGGCCATCTGGCTCACGCGCAAGGTCGCGCTGCTGCGCCGGGAGATCACGGCTCGCCAGCAGTCAGCGCTGGCGGACCTGCACGTGCGCATCGAGGAAGGGCTGTCGATCAGCGGCATCCGTCTCGCGAAGACGATGGGGACGACCCGTCGCGACTCGCAGCGCTTCGCCCAGGTGAGCCACGACCTCATCGACCTCGAGCTGCGCAGCCAGCTCGCCGGACGCTGGCGGATGGCGACGATGCAGGTCGTCTTCGCCGCGGTGCCGGCCGCCATCTACCTCGCCGCCGGCCTCCCGGCCACCTCCGGGGCGATGACGATCGGCACCCTCATCGCCTTCACCACGCTGCAGGCCGGGATCTTCCGTCCGCTCATGGGTCTGCTCAACGTGGGCGCCCAGTGGGTCAGCTCGATGGCGCTCTTCAGCCGGGTCTTCGAGTACCTCGACCTCGAGCCGGAGATCACGGCACCGGAGCACCCGGTCCGCCTCGACCTCGAGGCGGTCCGTGGTGAGGTCCGGCTCGAAGGGGTGAGCTTCCGCTACACGGGGGCGGAGAGGGACGCGCTGCACGAGGTGTCTCTCGACGTGCCGGCCGGCACCTCGCTCGCCCTCGTCGGGCACACCGGGTCGGGCAAGTCCACGCTCGCCGCGCTCGTCTCGCGTCTGTACGACCCCACGCAGGGGCGGGTGACCGTCGACGGGGTAGACATCAGGGACCTCGACCCCGAGGACCTCGCGTCGGTGGTCGGGGTCGTCAGCCAGGAGACCTACCTCGTCCACGCGTCGATCCGCGAGAACCTCCTGCTCGCCCGACCCGACGCCGACGAGGCCAGGCTGTGGCAGTCGCTTGCTGCGGCCCAGGTGGCCGACCTCGTCGCGGGCCTCCCCGACGGGCTGGACACCGTGGTGGGCTCACGGGGCTACCGCTTCTCCGGGGGAGAGCAGCAGCGCATCGCCATCGCACGCACTCTCCTGCGCGACCCGAGGGTCCTCGTGCTCGACGAGGCGACCAGTGCGCTCGACAACGAGACCGAGCGCGAGCTGCAGGCGGCGATCGAGACCCTGGCGAAGGGGCGCACGACGATCACCATCGCCCACAGGCTCTCGACGGTCGAGGGAGCCGACCAGATCGTCGTCCTCGACGGCGGGGTGGTGGCCGAGCAGGGGACGCACGACGAGCTCCTCCAGCAGGCCGGCGCCTACGCAGGACTGGCCCTCGCGGCCTGACCTGGCGGGGCCGAAGGGGGCGGGCGGCCCTGCGCCGCAGCCGAGTTGGAGGTTGCCCAGATCGGGTGCTACCTTTGCGGAGCACACCGCAGAGATCCAAGCGCGATGCAGTTCGGCCGCTCCGAGAGCGGATCACGGATTTGTCGCCCAAGCTGAGATGCGGTAGGCTGGAGAAGTTGCCCCGGAGCTTCGCACGAAAGTGCTGAGTGATGGTGCGCGTCCGAACCTTGAGAACTCAACAGCGTGTCAAAAATCGATGCCAATACCTCGTCTTCTGAGGTGCGGCACATCCTCCTTCTGGTGGGTGTGTGGTACTGATGAAACGATATTTTAATCCTTTGGTTGACAATGATCATCTAGTATTTTTGCTAGTTGTTCTTGCTCAGCTGGGATGACAACCCTTTGTGGGTATCAGTATTTCACCGCGGTCCTTTTGGGGTTGTGGTGGGAGTTGAACATCAACGGAGAGTTTGATCCTGGCTCAGGACGAACGCTGGCGGCGTGCTTAACACATGCAAGTCGAACGGTGAACCTTGGAGCTTGCTCTGAGGGGATCAGTGGCGAACGGGTGAGTAACACGTGAGTAACCTGCCCCGGACTCTGGAATAAGCGCTGGAAACGGCGTCTAATACCGGATACGAGACGCAACCGCATGGTTAGTGTCTGGAAAGTTTTTCGGTCTGGGATGGACTCGCGGCCTATCAGCTTGTTGGTGAGGTAATGGCTCACCAAGGCGACGACGGGTAGCCGGCCTGAGAGGGCGACCGGCCACACTGGGACTGAGACACGGCCCAGACTCCTACGGGAGGCAGCAGTGGGGAATATTGCACAATGGGCGAAAGCCTGATGCAGCGACGCCGCGTGAGGGATGACGGCCTTCGGGTTGTAAACCTCTTTCAGCAGGGAAGAAGCGAAAGTGACGGTACCTGCAGAAGAAGCACCGGCTAACTACGTGCCAGCAGCCGCGGTAATACGTAGGGTGCGAGCGTTGTCCGGAATTATTGGGCGTAAAGAGCTTGTAGGCGGTTTGTCGCGTCTGCTGTGAAAATCCGGGGCTCAACCCCGGACTTGCAGTGGGTACGGGCAGACTAGAGTGTGGTAGGGGAGACTGGAATTCCTGGTGTAGCGGTGAAATGCGCAGATATCAGGAGGAACACCGATGGCGAAGGCAGGTCTCTGGGCCACTACTGACGCTGAGAAGCGAAAGCATGGGGAGCGAACAGGATTAGATACCCTGGTAGTCCATGCCGTAAACGTTGGGCGCTAGGTGTGGGACTCATTCCACGAGTTCCGTGCCGCAGCTAACGCATTAAGCGCCCCGCCTGGGGAGTACGGCCGCAAGGCTAAAACTCAAAGGAATTGACGGGGGCCCGCACAAGCGGCGGAGCATGCGGATTAATTCGATGCAACGCGAAGAACCTTACCAAGGCTTGACATATACCGGAAACACCCAGAGATGGGTGCCCCTTTTGGTCGGTATACAGGTGGTGCATGGTTGTCGTCAGCTCGTGTCGTGAGATGTTGGGTTAAGTCCCGCAACGAGCGCAACCCTCGTTCTATGTTGCCAGCACGTAAAGGTGGGGACTCATAGGAGACTGCCGGGGTCAACTCGGAGGAAGGTGGGGATGACGTCAAATCATCATGCCCCTTATGTCTTGGGCTTCACGCATGCTACAATGGCCGGTACAAAGGGCTGCGATACCGCAAGGTGGAGCGAATCCCAAAAAACCGGTCTCAGTTCGGATTGGGGTCTGCAACTCGACCCCATGAAGTCGGAGTCGCTAGTAATCGCAGATCAGCAACGCTGCGGTGAATACGTTCCCGGGCCTTGTACACACCGCCCGTCAAGTCACGAAAGTCGGTAACACCCGAAGCCGGTGGCCCAACCCTTGTGGGGGGAGCCGTCGAAGGTGGGACTGGTGATTGGGACTAAGTCGTAACAAGGTAGCCGTACCGGAAGGTGCGGCTGGATCACCTCCTTTCTAAGGAGCACTGGCCAGATATCTGGTCCAGGGCCTGGTCTGCTCGCGAATGTCGAGCAGCAGGTGCTCAAGGGTGGAACATCGATTATTTGGCACCGCAGGACCTGCCTGGTCCGTTAGTACGCACAGCTCTTGGGTTGTGATGGAACGCGCAGGGTGGGTGTTGGGGTGCTTGACACGTTGTTGGGTCCTGAGGGTTCGGGCTCACCGCCACGCGATTTCGGTTGCGGGTGGTGACGCGAGCGCCTCGAGGCCATCGGCCCCCACGGTTGTGGGGGTTGTGGTGCGGGCCGGCCATGTGGGACGAACCACCACGCGTGATCGCGTGGTAGGCGCCCGGTTGTGGTTGGTGCCGACCGTATGTTGAGAACTGAACAGTGGACGCGAGCATCTTTGTGGCTCAAGTTTTTAAGGGCGCACGGTGGATGCCTTGGCACCAGGAACCGAAGAAGGACGTAGGAATCTGCGATAAGCCTCGGGGAGTCGATAACCAGACTGTGATCCGAGGATTTCCGAATGGGGAAACCCGGCTGGAGGCAAGTCCAGTCACTCCCAGCTGAACACATAGGCTGGGTAGAGGGAACGTGGGGAAGTGAAACATCTCAGTACCCACAGGAAGAGAAAGCAACCGCGATTCCGTGAGTAGTGGCGAGCGAAAGCGGATCAGGCCAAACCGTATCTGTGTGATAGCTGTCAGGCGTTGCAGGTACGGGGTTGTGGGATCTCTTGGTCAGGACTGACATCCTGGCATGGAGTCAAAAACGCGTGTCATAGTCGAAGGGTCTTGAACGGCCCGGCACAGAGGGTGCTACCCCCGTAGACGAAATGATGCGCACTTCAAAGAGATATCCCAAGTAGCACGGGGCCCGAGAAATCCCGTGTGAATCTGGCGGGACCACCCGCTAAGCCTAAATATTCCCTGGTGACCGATAGCGGACAAGTACCGTGAGGGAAAGGTGAAAAGTACCCCGGGAGGGGAGTGAAATAGATCCTGAAACCGTGTGCCTACAATCCGTTGGAGCCTCCTTGTGGGGTGACAGCGTGCCTTTTGAAGAATGAGCCTGCGAGTTAGTGCTCAGTGGCAAGGTTAACCCGTGTGGGGAAGCCGTAGCGAAAGCGAGTCCGAATAGGGCGATTGAGTCGCTGGGTCTAGACCCGAAGCGGAGTGATCTACCCATGGCCAGGTTGAAGCGACGGTAAGACGTCGTGGAGGACCGAACCCACTTAGGTTGAAAACTGAGGGGATGAGCTGTGGGTAGGGGTGAAAGGCCAATCAAACTCCGTGATAGCTGGTTCTCCCCGAAATGCATTTAGGTGCAGCGTCACGTGTTTCTTACCGGAGGTAGAGCTACTGGATAGCTAATGGGCCTCACCAGGTTACTGACGTTAGCCAAACTCCGAATGCCGGTAAGTGAGAGCGTGGCAGTGAGACTGCGGGGGATAAGCTCCGTAGTCGAGAGGGAAACAGCCCAGATCACCAGCTAAGGTCCCTAAGCGTGTGCTAAGTGGGAAAGGATGTGGAGTTGCATTGACAACCAGGAGGTTGGCTTAGAAGCAGCCACCCTTTAAAGAGTGCGTAATAGCTCACTGGTCAAGTGATTCCGCGCCGACAATGTAGCGGGGCTCAAGCACACCACCGAAGCTGTGGCATTGACACACTGCCTGGCCACTTGTGGTCCAAGCGTGTTGATGGGTAGGGGAGCGTCGTGTGGCGAGTGAAGCGGCGGTGTGAACCAGCCGTGGATGCCACACGAGTGAGAATGCAGGCATGAGTAGCGAAAGACGGGTGAGAAACCCGTCCGCCGAATATCCAAGGGTTCCAGGGTCAAGCTAATCTGCCCTGGGTAAGTCGGGACCTAAGGCGAGGCCGACAGGCGTAGTCGATGGACATCCGGTTGATATTCCGGAACCGGCGAAGAACCGCCCCTGATGAATCTAGTGATGCTAAGAGCCTGAAGCTCACCACCGGCGACTTCGGTTGCCATCGGTGAGTGGAACGCTCGACCCGATCTAGTAGTAGTCAAGCGATGGGGAGACGCAGGAAGGTAGCCTCCGCGTGGCGATGGTTGTCCACGTCCAAGGGTGTAGGGAGTCAGGTAGGCAAATCCGTCTGACACATATCCTGAGACCTGATAGTGACCGCATCAGCGGGAAGCAGGGTGATCCTATGCTGCCAAGAAAATCCTCTAGCGAGGTTCTAGCCGCCCGTACCCCAAACCGACTCAGGTGGATAAGTAGAGAATACTAAGGCGATCGAGTGAATCGTGGTTAAGGAATTCGGCAAAATGCCCCCGTAACTTCGGGAGAAGGGGGGCCCGGATTCTGAAGTCCTTTCGGACTAGGATGATGGGCCGCAGAGACCAGGGAGAAGCGACTGTTTACTAAAAACACAGGTCCGTGCGAAGTCGCAAGACGATGTATACGGACTGACGCCTGCCCGGTGCTGGAAGGTTAAGAGGACCGGTTAGTCACCTTGTGTGGCGAAGCTGAGAATTTAAGCCCCAGTAAACGGCGGTGGTAACTATAACCATCCTAAGGTAGCGAAATTCCTTGTCGGGTAAGTTCCGACCTGCACGAATGGCGTAACGACTTCTCCACTGTCTCAACCGCGAACTCGGCGAAATTGCACTACGAGTAAAGATGCTCGTTACGCGCAGAAGGACGGAAAGACCCCGGGACCTTCACTATAGCTTGGTATTGGTGATCGGGACGGCTTGTGTAGGATAGGTGGGAGACTGTGAAGCATGCACGCCAGTGTGTGTGGAGTCATCGTTGAAATACCACTCTGGTCGTTCTGGTTGTCTAACCTCGGTCCGTGATCCGGATCAGGGACATTGCCTGGTGGGTAGTTTAACTGGGGCGGTTGCCTCCTAAAATGTAACGGAGGCGCTCAAAGGTTCCCTCAGCCTGGTTGGCAATCAGGTTTCGAGTGTAAGTACACAAGGGAGCTTGACTGCGAGACAGACATGTCGAGCAGGGACGAAAGTCGGAACTAGTGACCCGACGGTGGCTTGTGGAAGCGCCGTCGCTCAACGGATAAAAGGTACCCCGGGGATAACAGGCTGATCTTCCCCAAGAGTCCATATCGACGGGATGGTTTGGCACCTCGATGTCGGCTCGTCGCATCCTGGGGGTGGAGTTGCTCCCAAGGGTTGGGCTGTTCGCCCATTAAAGCGGCACGCGAGCTGGGTTTAGAACGTCGTGAGACAGTTCGGTCCCTATCCTCTGTGCGCGTAGGAAACTTGAGAGAGGCTGACCCTAGTACGAGAGGACCGGGTTGGACGAACCACTGGTGTGTCAGTTGTCCTGCCAAGGGCACCGCTGATTGGCTACGTTCGGAAGTGATAACCGCTGAAAGCATCTAAGCGGGAAGCACGTCTCAAGATGAGGTTTCCATGGAGCGCAAGCTCTGAGAGGCTCCCAGTAGACTACTGGGTTGATAGGCCAGATGTGGAAGTGCAGCAATGCATGGAGCTGACTGGTACTAATAAGCCGATAACTTGATACACACCCCCAACCCCGCTTGCGGGGTCGGTGGTAAATGAAGAAGTCTTCGCGTCCACTGTCCAGTTCCCGAGATACGGTCGGGAAACGAACAACCGATACATCTCCATAGAGTTTCGGCTGTCATAGCGAAGGGGAAACGCCCGGCTCCATTCCGAACCCGGAAGCTAAGCCCTTCAGCGCCGATGGTACTGCACTGGTGACGGTGTGGGAGAGTAGGACGCAGCCGGACAACCATTCACCACCCCCATTGCGGGTGGACAAGAAACGCCCCGCGAGACCCTCACCGGTCACGTCGGGGCGTTTTTTGCGTCCTCTCGGGTCTAGGCCGTCGGCGTGACTCGACCTTCCGCCGGCCCGTCTGCGCGGCGCCCTCGGCAGATGCAATCCATTACCGACAGCGTTGCGCTGCAATGGAACCCACAGCCCTGCGGGTCGTCGTGCTGGACGACGAGCCCGACGTCGCGCAGTACGTCCAGCTCAGCCTCGAGATGCGGCTCGAGTGCGACGTCTGGGTGCTCCCCAGCCCGCACGGGTTCACCGAGCTTGTCCGTGAGTTCGTCCCCGACGTCGTCGTCACCGACATCGAGATGCCCGGTGGGACCGGTCTCGACGTGCTCCTGCGCGCCCGCGAGATCGACCGCGAGCTGCCGGTCGTCATCATGACGGCGCACGGGACGGCGGAGTACGCGATCACCGCGTAGCGTGGGGGTGCCGACGAGTTCCTCGGCAAGCCGTTGGACTCCCGCGAGCTGTTGGCCGCGGTGAGCCGGCTGGGGTCGACGTACCGTCGCACACGGGAGGCGCGTCGGGGTCGCAGCGTCCTGGCGATCGGCGCGGGCGGATCGCCCTCGTCGGCGGCTCGTGAGACGACTGCGTCCGGGGAGCGACCGGTCAGGCCGAGACACGCGGCGTGATCGTCACCGGGTAGCCCCTCGGCCAGCACAGGTTGTCTCTGCGCGGTCGGGGCGAGGCCGAGGCGTCGACCTCGTACCAGCGACCCAGGAGCGTGACGAGCTCGACGAGCACGGTGTTGGCGAGGTGCATGCCCAGACAGACCCGCGGACCCGCCCCGTAGGGGAGGTACGCGCCCCGGGTGTGCGGCCGCGGTCTAGCCCACCGGGTGGGGTCGAAGACTGTGGGGTCCTCGCTCCACAACGACGCTCGACGGTGCATCCCCTCGACTGCGACGACAAGCTCGGTGCCCTGCGGCGCGGGGCACCCCCCGACGGTCGCCTCACGCGAAGAGGTCCGATTCAACCCGGCGATGACGGGGGTGTGACGCAAGATCTCCTTGATCACGTGCTCGGCCGTCCGATGGTCCTCGCAGGCAGCCTGGTCATCAGACGTCATCCCTCCAATGGTGGTCAGCACCCAGGCCACCGCTGCGCCTGTCGTCTGCATCCCGCTGTCGAGGGCGATGGCCATGGTCTGGGCCACCTCGAGGTCGTCGAGGGGCGGCGCGTCTCCTGCGAGCAGCGCGTCGAGCAGGTCCCCACGCGGCTCTTCGTGGCGTCGGCGCGCCACGAGCGACATGAGCCCCTCGATGACCTCGTCGAACTGACGTCGCAGACGCCGCTCCCACCACGGTGAGCGGAACCCCTTCGAGTGCTGGCGGGCGTGGGAGGTGCGTGAGAGCGTGTCGGCGAGGTGGTCGGCCTCACCCCGGCCGATGTCGTCGAGGAGCTCCGGCCAGACGACCCGCGCGGTGAGGTCGACGACTTGCGTGGACGCCGTGAGTCGCCGGGCGGTAGGGAGAGCTCCGGCCCAGCGGGCGGCGATCTCCGGAGCACGTCCGGGGCTGGTGGCCAGGTGGTCCCACGCGTATCGGCGGGCATGATGCCAGCGGTCGGAGCTGTCGACCTGCACCGAGGTCCGGGACGTGCGAACCGCCGCCGGGGCCAGTGCGAAGTCGTCCTCCCGCCGCAGCACGTCGCGAGCCCCGGCCGGGTCCCAGACCTGGATGTGCTGGGGGGTCAGGGCGAACACATCGCCGTAGCGGTCGGCGCAGGCCTCGAGGTACGCCGCCGGGTCGCGTCTGGGGGAGAGGCGAGGACCCCCGTCGAGGTGGACCCCAGGAAGAGGTCCGGCCGGCCCGTCCGTGGAGGACTGGCCGGCCGGGACTCGGGCAGCGTCGGTCACACCGGGTACATGCGGATGTAGTACTTGCCCGCGGAGGCGGCGGCGCGCTTGGCCTTGATCGAACGGAAGATGCTCATGCGGTCAGACTCCTTTGTCCGTCACCGGCGCGTCGGGCCGGCGTGCGCACCACCATAGGGAGGCCCACGCCGGCCCGCATGTCGAGACGAGTCCCGGCGCAGCTCGGCTCAGCGACGCCCGGGTCGACGTCCGAGCGTGAAGCGGTCGAGGTCCCAGCCGACCGTCGTGCGGCCGCGGTAGCCGCGCTGGGCCAGTCGCGTCCACTGTCGCACGTCGACCTTGGGTGCCCCGAGGTCGGCGTAGTGCGAGACGACGAGGTGCTTCGCGTGCGCCTGCTGGGCGACCTCGCCGACCTTCTCGATGAGGACGTGCGACTGGAGCATGTGGTCCAGGGTGGCGTCCGGCAGGCCGGCACCCTCCACGCCGATCGCCTCGTGGACGAGGATGTCGGTGTCCTCGGCCATCTCGACGAGGTTGGTCGAGTAGCGGGTGTCGCCGGAGAAGGTCACCGACCCGTACGCGGTGTCGAAGCGGAAGGCGTACGCGGGGAAGACCGGGCCGTGCGGCACGAGCGTCGCGGTGACCGTCACCTTGTCGTCCCGGTAGATCTCGAAGGGGGACATGTCGGGCGAGGTGTTGAGGTAGTCGGCCGTCACGGTGCCGGGCAGCTGGATCTCGCGGACGTCCATGAGCGTGCGGATGTCGATGACGTTCATGTCTCGCAGGAAGACGTTCATGCTGTACGCGTACGCCGCGTGCAGCGACTCGGTCATCTGCTTCGTGCCCGGCGTCGGGTCGGCGGGGTTGACCGTGGGTGCGGTGCCGCCGCCGAACTTGGGCTGCAGACCGCCGGCCGGGCCGGGGCCGAGGACCGGCACCCGACGCTCGATGTGGTCGCCGTTCTGGTTCTTGATGTGCCCGCCGAGCATGAAGAAGTTGTAGTAGTCGGCGATGTGATCGGCGTGCAGGTGGGTGAGGAAGATGCCGCGGATGGAGTCCAACCGCAGCCCGGCCTTGACGAACTGGGTCACCGAGGCGCGGCCGCAGTCGACGACATAGGTCTGGCCGTCGACGACGAGGGCGGTCGCGGCGCCCACCTGGTGCAGGTCGACCGGCGGGCCGGCGCGCGTGCCGAGCAGGACGAGCTCGAGACCCCGCGTGGGGGCTGCGGGCGGGCGGTGCGCCGGGCTCGCCGCGGCAGCGGGGGCGAGGGCGGCGCCCGCGGCGGCCAGACCGACCCCGGCGACGATGCTGCGTCGGGAGAGCGACAGCCCGGAGCGGGCCTGGTCGATCGCCTCGTCACGCTCGCTCGTCACCGCCTCGACGGGCAGCCGGTCGCACAGGCACTCGGCTCCGTGGTCGTGATGGTCGTGCGGTGCGCGCACCATGAGAACTCCTTCGTCCAGTGGGTGCGCGTGACGCTATGGGTGGAGCAGGCGCCCCAGGGACGATGTTCTCCTGCGACGAACCGTCCTCGGCACGCACGAAGGGGGCGAGGAGACTCGCGTCTCCCGGCCCCCTTCGCCCCGCCGTGCCGCTCAGCTCTCCGGCAGGTCCGCGAAGGTCTGCTTCATCTCGCGGTACCAGCCGAGCGACTTCTTCGGGTGGCGCCAGCGGCCCTTCATGTCGTCGCGGGCCGGCTGGTGCGCGGCGTCGCCCGCCCGCTCCATCTCCTTGAGGTGCTGGTCCTGGGCGTTGATGACGTCGTCCGCGCTCTCGCCCCGGTGGGCGAGGTCGCACGGGCCGCCGAGCTGGCTGCAGGTCATGGTCTTCATCTCGTGCTCCTCCTGTGGGTGGGGTCCGTCGTCGAGATGACGAGCGGGATCGCGCAGGTGTGACAGGTCATCGCTCCCGGTCCTCCTCGCGGCGCACCACCGCGGCGAGGACGTCGGGGTCGGCCCGGAAGTCGACCCGCGTCACCACGCCGTCGACGACGGTGAAGTCGAAGGCGACCATGGCCGCGCCCCGGTGGTACCACGCGTACCCCGGGCGGCCCTCGACGAGCGCGGGCAGGGCGGCATGGGCGCTGCCGTCGAAGAAGCCGGCGACGCTCTCGCGCCCCGACATCCGCGCGGGCGTGCCGACGAGCACCGCGGCCGCGTCGCCCTCGACGACGGCGTCGGGCGCGAGCAGGCGCAGGAGCCCGGCGAAGTCACCCTCGCGCGCCGCCGCCATGAAGGCGTCGACGACCTGCCAGTCGTCGAGCCGGTCGGCGGGTGCGGGCCGGCTGACCTTCGCCCGGGCCCGGGACGCGAGCTGACGGGCCGCGGCGGGCGTCGTGCCGAGGATGGTGGCGACCACGGGGAAGTCGACGGCGAAGCTGTCGTGCAGGACGAAGGCGACCCGCTCGCGGGGGGAGAGCCGGTCGAGCACCGCCTGGAGGGCCACCCCAACGGTGTCGGCGAGCGCGACGTCGTCGGCGGGGTCGGGCGCGACGTCGGTGACGCCGAGGTCCTCGACCGGCACCGGGGTGCGGGCGCGCAGGCGGTCCAGGCACAGCCGGGTCGTCACGGTCGTCAGCCACGCGGGCAGGCTCTCGATCTCGGCTGCGCTGCCGTGCAGTCGCAGCCACGCCTGCTGCACGACGTCCTCGGCCTCGCCCGGGTCGCCGAGCACCTTCGTCGCGATGCGCTGCAGCCGCGGCCGCTCCGCCTCGAACGCCGCCGTCGTGTCCATCCACTCATCGTCTCGTCTCATGCCCTGATGACGCACGCGGCGGGCGAGATGTGACGCGGGAGAGGGGGTCCCCCTTCGCCCGGTGCCGGGGGACGACGAAGGGGGCGCCCCCGGGTCGACCCGGCGGCACCCCCTTCGTCGTGGGGCGAGCTGGCTCAGAAGGCCGCCTCGGGCACCTCCATGAGGGCGTTGTCCGTCGCCTCGGCGATGGCGCGCTCGGAGGCCAGGCGCGGGAGCACCTGGGTGGCGAAGAAGCGGGCGGCCGCGATCTTGCCGGTGTAGAAGTCGACGTCCTTGCCCTGCGCGCTCTCGAGCGCGTCGACCGCGACGGCGGCCTGGCGCAGGAGCAGCCAGCCGATGACGAGGTCACCGGCCGCGAGGAGCAGGCGGGTCGTGTTCTGGCCGACCTTGTAGAGGTTGGTGACGTCACCGCCCTCCTGGCGCGGGTCGGACGCCGTGAGCGGGCCGACCATCGCTCCGAGGATGCCCTGGGTGTCCTCGAGCGCCTGGGCGAGGAGCCGGCGCTCCTGGGTGAGCCGACCGCCCTGGGCCTCGACGTCCTGGGCGAACTGCTGGATCTGCGTGGCGAGGTGGCCGAGGGCCTGGGCCTGGTCCCGGATGATCTTGCGGAAGAAGAAGTCCTGGCCCTGGATGGCGGTCGTGCCCTCGTAGAGGGTGTCGATCTTCGCGTCGCGGACGTACTGCTCGACGGGGTAGTCCTGGAGGTAGCCCGAGCCGCCGAAGGTCTGCAGCGACTCGGTGCCGAGGAGCACCCAGGCCCGCTCGGAGCCCAGACCCTTGACGAGCGGCAGGAGCAGGTCGTTGACCCGGCCGGCCATCGCGGCGGGGGAGTCGGGCGCGATCTGCTCGGCGCCGGTGCGACGCTGCTCGAGGTCGACGACGTCCTGCTGGGTGGCGGTGAAGAGCACGAGCGCACGCAGGCCCTCGGCGTAGGACTTCTGCAGCATGAGGCTGCGGCGCACGTCCGGGTGATGGGTGATCGTCACGCGGGGCGCGGCCTTGTCGCTCATCTGGGTGAGGTCGGCGCCCTGGACGCGCTGCTTGGCGAACTCGAGGGCGTTGAGGTAGCCGGTCGACAGGGTGGCGATGGCCTTCGTGCCGACGAGCATCCGGGCATTCTCGATGACGCGGAACATCTGCGCGATGCCGTCGTGGGTGCCGCCGAGGAGGGTGCCGATCGCCGGCTCCTTCTCGCCGAAGGTCACCTCGCAGGTCGTCGAGACCTTCAGACCCATCTTCTTCTCGAGGCCGGTGACGTAGGCGCCGTTGCGCTCGCCGAGCTCACCGGTCTCGAGGTCGACGTGGTACTTCGGGACGATGAAGAGGGAGAGGCCCTTCGTGCCGGGGCCGGCACCCTCGGGGCGGGCGAGGACGAAGTGGATGACGTTGTCGGTCATGTCGGACTCTGCCGAGGTGATGAAGCGCTTGACGCCCTCGACGTGCCACGTGCCGTCCCCGGCGTCGACGGCCTTCGTGCGGCCGGCGCCGACGTCGGAGCCCGCGTCGGGCTCGGTGAGCACCATCGTGCAGTGCCAGCCGCGCTCGATGATCCAACGGGCGAGCTTCTTCTGCTCGTCGGTGCCGAGGATGTAGAGCAGGTTGGCGAAGGAGTACGACGCCGAGAACATGCCGATGGCGGGGTTGGCGCCGAGGACCATCTCGTTCATCGCCCACTTCAGCGACGGGGGCGCCGGGGTGCCGTCGAGCTCGGCCGGCACGTCGACGGACCAGAAGCCGGACTCGGTGTAGGCCTGGTAGCTCTTCGCGAAGGAGCCCGGCATCGTCACCGACGACGTCGTGGGGTCGAAGACGGGCGGGTTGCGGTCGGCGTCGGCGAAGGACTCGGCGAGCTCGTTCTCCGCGAGGCGCGAGACCTCCTTGAGCATGTCGCGGGCGGTCTCGCCGTCCACCTGGTAGGGCTCGACGCCGAGGACCTCGTCGCGGCCCAGGACCTCGAAGAGGTTGAACTCGATGTCACGGAGGTTGCTCTTGTAGTGACCCATCGCGGGCTGTGCTCCTGGACGTGCTCGGGGACGTGAGGTAGGTGAGCGCTTGCTTACCTACCGCCATGGTCCGTCCGAGGCCCGCGCTGCTGCAAGGCAGGGCCTGGTGATGTGGCGCACACGGGCTCGCCTCTGTCGTCGAGGTGAGCGATCTCGATGGTCGAGGTGCGAGCGCCGGCGAGCCTCGAGACCACGACCCGACCTCCCCCCCCTTCGCCCGTCGTCAGCGCGGCCGCAGGGACAGCCGCAGGTCCCGCGGCATGAGCGTCAGCCGCTCGGTGATCTCCAGCTCGTACCCCGGGTCGGCCTCGATCTCGAAGCGGTGGAGGACGCGCGCGAGGACGAGGACGGCCTCGTGGAGCGCGAACTGGCGCCCGATGCACGCGCGCTCGCCGGTGCCGAAGGGCTTGTACGTGTGTGCGGGGCGGGCCTTGACCTCGACCGGGAGGAAGCGGTCGGGGCGGTACTCCTCGGCGTCGTCTCCCCAGACCGCCGGGTCGCGGTGCACCGCGGGCAGCAGCGCCATCGCCCAGTCACCGGGCTCCATCTGCCAGCGCCCGCCGAGCACCGTCGTCTCGCGCGGCCCGCGGGCGAAGGCGGGGGCGGTCGGCCACAGCCGCAGCGCCTCGTCGAGGCAGCGGCGCAGGTGCCGCAGCTTCGGCACCTGCTCGAAGGTCGGCCGGGCGTCGCGGTCCGGACCGAGGACGGCGTCGGTCTCGGCGTAGGCAGCAGCCAGGGCCTGCGGGTCCCGCGAGAGGTAGTGCAGGGCGAAGGAGAGCGCGCCCGAGGTCGTCTCGTGACCGGCGACGAGGAAGGTCTGGATCTGGTGACGGATGTTCTCGTCGTCGAGCATCGCGCCGGTCTCCGGGTGGGCGCTGCCGAGCATGATGCCGAGCAGGTCACGGTCGTCGACCTCGCCGGACGAGCGCCGCTCGGCGACCCACCCGTCGATCATCGCGTGCACCTCCTCCCGGTGCTGCGACATGCGCGCGTCGACCCGGTCGGCGAGACGCCGGCCGACGAGGGGGAGGGAGCCGACGGCGGCGATCCGCTGACCCGCGCCGAGGGTGCGCACCATGCCCTGGACGAAGGGGTGGACCTCCGCCGAGGTGAAGGAGCCCATGTCCTTGGAGAAGGCGCAGCGGCTGATCGTCTCGAGGGTGAGCCGGGTGAGGTCGCCGGGGACGTCGACGGGCTCGTCGGCGGCGGCCGCGGCGTCCCACTTCGAGACGAGCTCGTCCGCGGCGCCGAGCATCGTCGCGTGGTAGCGCAGCATCGCGGGCCGGGCGAAGGCGGGGAGCAGCAGGTCGTGCGCGAGCCGCCAGTTCGTCTCGTCGTTGTAGGCGGTGAAGAGCCCGTCGCCGGCGTTGCGGCGCAGGGCGACGAGACCGGGCGGGAGCGCCTTGACGAAGCGGCGCTCGTCGCACAGCTCGGCCATGAGCTCGCCGGTCGTCACGAGGACGAAGCGGTTGCGGAAGGCCTTGAACTCGCAGATGTCGCCGAGCCCCTCCACCCCGCGCAGGATCGTCTGGACTGGCGTACGGGGCAGCCCGCTGAGGTCGCCCACGAGCGGGCGACGACCTGGGGGGTGCGGGAAGGTCGTGCGAGCGAAGCGCGGCAGGGCCTGCGACCTCGCCGTGGTCGGGCTCATCGAGCCACGATATCGGCGCGGCGACGTCGAGGTCGCCGCGCCGACAGGGTCACTGCTGCTGCTGGGTCTCCAGCTGGCGACGGATGTCGTCCATGTCGAGGTCGCGGACCTGCGAGATGACCTCCTGGAGCGCGGCCTCGGGCAGGGCGCCCGGCTGCGAGAAGACGAGGATGCCGTCGCGGAAGGCCATCGTCGTGGGGATCGAGGTGATCGACGCAGCGGCGGCGAGCTCCTGCTCGGCCTCGGTGTCGACCTTGCCGAAGACGACGTCGGGGTGGGCGTCGCTCACCTTCGAGTAGACCGGGGCGAACTGCTTGCACGGTCCGCACCACTCCGCCCACCAGTCGACGAGCACGATGTCGTTGCTCGTGATGGTCTTCTCGAAGTCTTCCGTGGTCAGGTCGGTGGTGCTCATGACGCTCCTGTCCGCCGGGACGCGACTGGGGTCCGGGGGGCGCTAGGGGGTGGGTTACGATGGCCGCCGCACCCGCTGGTCGGGTGCGCGCCGGTGTAGCTCAATGGTAGAGCGCCAGCTTCCCAAGCTGGACACGCGGGTTCGATTCCCGTCACCGGCTCAGCAGCGCGAAGGGGAGGTGGCCACCGGCCACCTCCCCTTCGCCGTCCCCGCCCCCGCGAGCCCGGTGGTTCGAAGAAGCACTGTCACCTCGAGGTGACGATCCTTCTTCAAACCAGGTGCCTCACCCGCCGCAGTTCCCGACGAGTTGCTCACCTGTATGTTCCCGGCCATGGGCGCGGGGTGGGGTTCAGTGGTCGCGGTGTCGGCTCTCGCAGTGGGCGGGGGAGCGGTGGCGGGCGTGATCGCTCTCGACCCGTCGGGGGCCCGCACCGAGGCGTCGGTCGTCAAGGTGATCGACGGAGACACCATCGACGTCCGCTACGACGCACGCACCCATCGCGTGCGGCTGCTCAACATCGACACCCCGGAGCGCGGCGGCCCGGGACGGGACGGGGAGTGCCTGGCGGATGTCGCCACCTCCTTCGTACGAGCGCGACTCGCGAAGGGCGACACCGTCCAGCTCGAGTGGGACGAGGAGCACCACGACCGGTACCGGCGCGAGCTCCGTGGCGTCTACGACGACGAGGGTCTCGTCAACGCTGCCGTCGTGAGGGCCGGGCTTGCGGTCCCGATGTACGTCGCCCCAAACCAGCGCTATCGCGCGGAGGTCGAGGACGCCCACCTCGAGGCGGCGCGGGACGAGGTCGGGCTCTTCGACCCGGATCAGGGCTGCACGCTCCCTGCCCGTCAGGAGCGCATGGAGCGAGCGGTCGTAGGTGATGACCCCGCAGCCGCGTATGCACAGGCGCGCGCGCTGCAGAAGGTGCTCGGCGACCCGCGCAGCTTCGCCGCGCGCCAGGTGAGCCCGCGAGAGCTGCGTGACCTACTGCGACGCCTGAAGGTGGTGGTGTCGGACAGCAGGCCGAGGCCGGCCCCGCGCACGCCCACGTCGGCGACCCCAGCGCCTGCCCCTGACCCAGCCCCTGCCCCAGCGCCGCAGCCGACCCCGCAGCCCGCGCCGCAGTCGACCACCGCACCCCCTCAGGCCCCGGTTGCTCCTCGCCCGGGCAATGCTGCTCCCTGCCGCTCCTATGCACCGGGTGGCAAGACCTTCACCTACATCGACTGCGACACCAAGCTGCCCCTCTGACAGCCCTGACGGAGCCCGGTGGTTCGAAGAAGGATCGTCACCTCGAGGTGACGATCCTTCTTCGAACCGGCGTGCTGGCACTTGGGGCAGGTGCAGCACGTCGTCGGATCGGCCCGAAGCGGTGCGGGAGGTGGGTGGTGGTCGCTACGGTGCACCTGTCGCGGTGCAGGGTCGCGGCATCCACGACTCACGAAGGACTTGCCATGCTCGCGCGCGTCGCGGCGGTCGCCGCCATCTCTCTCGTCCCCACGGCGGTCGCCGTCGCACCGGCTCAGGCCTACGGGAGCTGCTCGATCAGCGTGCCGAGCAAGGTGTCGATCTACTCGCCGTACCGCGAGATCACCGCGAAGTTCAGCGCCGGCTGCGTGAGGTACGCACAGGACGCGTGGTGGGACATCGTCCACCCGACCCAGGGCTACTCCGGGGGGTTCAACTACGACGGGACCCACTCGACGGACACGATCGACTGGTACGACTTCGAGGGCACGGGGACCTTCAAGATCCGGCCCGAGGGCGCGTACGACGACGACTACGACGACCTGCCGCAGAACTCCACGACGATGACCGTCAAGCTCGGCTCGCGCACGACCGCGAGCAGCACCCGCTCCGGCAGGTACGTCACCGTCAAGGGCACGGCGAAGCGCTACTCGCCCGCCGCTGGCGGCTACCGCCCCTGGTCGGGCGCGAAGGCCAGCCTCCAGATGAAGTCCTGCTCGTCGTGCTCTTGGAAGTACGTCAAGAGCGGCACCACCAACGGCTCGGGCGTCGTCGCGATGAAGGCCTACGCGTCGACGAGCCGCTACTGGCGCGTCGTCACCTCCGACACCTCCTCCACCTGGGGTCGAGCCTCCAGCTACACGAAGCGCTGACGGGGGAGCCCGCTGGTTCGAAGAAGGATCGTCACCTCGAGGTGACGATCCTTCTTCGAACCCCGACCCCGTATGTTGCCGATCCGCCTCCGCCGCAGGCAGATCGGCGCTAGGTTGCGCTAGCCACCGGTGCTGGGCCGGGGTCTGAACCCCCTTCGCCCGACAGGACCCTCATGCTCACGCGCCTCGCGGCTCTCGCCGCTGTGTCCCTCGTCCCGCTCGCCGTCGCCGCCCCTGCCCAGGCCGCCGGCAGCTGCTCGATCTCCGTGCCGAGCAAGGTCTCGGTGAGCTCGCCGACCCGCGACCTCACGGCGACCTTCAGCGCCGGCTGCTCGAAGTACGCCGTCGACGCGTGGTGGGGCGTCATGACGCCCGCGGGCGAGTACGCCGACATGTTCCACTTCGACGGCGCCCGGACCGACACCATCGAGTGGTACGACGTCAACCGCACCGGGACCTTCCGGGTCCAGGCGGACGAGGCGTACGACGAGGCGCACAACCTCGTCCCGCAGAACTCCACGTCGATGTCGGTCCGCTTCGCCTCACGCACCGCCGTGACGAGCACCCGCTCCGGCAGCACCGTCTCCGTCACCGCGACGACGAGCCGGTACGCGTGGAGCGCCTCCGCCTTCCGCCCGTGGGCCGGCGCGAAGGCCACCCTCGAGTCGCGCAAGTGCTCCACGTGCGCGTGGACCCCGGTCAAGACCGGCACGACGAGCACGAAGGGGGTCCTCACCCTCACCGCCTACGCCTCGACCGCGCGCTCGTGGCGCGTCGTCACCGCCGACACCCCCTCGACGTGGGGCAAGGTGTCGAGCACGACGACCCGCTGACCCGTCTCGTGAACCCCTCGGTCCGCTTCGGGCAACTAGTGGTGTGAGGACACCCGAGGGGAGACGAGGACTCGTCATGACAGCGAGCAGCAGCCCGCCTCTGGCTCTGGGCGCGGACCCGCTGGCAGCGGTCTTCGAGCGCCACTACGCCGAGGTCTACCGCTACCTGGCGCGACGCGTGCCGCGTGCCGTGGCGGAGGACCTGGCGAGCGAGACATTCGCGCAGGCGGCCGCCCGACCTGGCGGCTTCGACCCGGCGCGGGGGAGCGCGCGAGCCTGGGTCTTCGGCATCGCCACCCACCTGCTCTCGCGGCACCACCGCGACGAGGTGCGGGCCTACCGGGCCTGGGCGCGGACCGGGGTCGACCCGGTCACGACAGGTGACGAGACCGAGCACGTCGACGCCCGCGTCGACGCCGGCCGTCGCGCGAGCGGCCTGCCGAGCGCCCTGGCGGCGATGACGGACGGCGACCGCGACGTGCTGCTGCTCGTCGCCCTGGCCGAGCTGTCGTACCCCGAGGTGGCGCAGGCGCTCGACATCCCCGTCGGCACCGTGCGCTCCCGTCTCCACCGCGCCCGCCGCGACCTGCGTGCGGCGCTGTCGACCGACGACCCGAAGGGGGAGCAGTGATGGACCTGGACATCGAGGACGCACCGGAGCTGCGCGCGCTGCGCGAGATGCGCGCGGACGTGGAGGGGCCGACGCAGGGCCAGCGACGTGCCGCTCACGAGCGGTGGCAGCTCGCGTCGGTCACGCCCGCGCAGCCACCCCGGCGTCACGGCCGCGCCGCGCTGCTCGTCTCCGTCGCCGCAGCCGCCGCGCTCGTCGCGGCGCTGGCCGCGATCCCGGCACTTACCCGTGACGAGGGAGCCGCCCCCGCCACGACGGGCACGAGCACGAGCACGAGCACGACGAGCGCTGCACCGACGCCCTACCGGACCGGTCGTGTCTGGCAGCCGTACGGGGCGAAAGAGACGGCGAGGCTCGCGGAGTACCGCTCCGAGCGGGTTGAGCGCCTCCCCGACGGCCGGGTGCGCATCGACGTCAGCCTCAAGGGCCTGAACCTCGGCACCCTGACCCGGGCGACGAACGCCGAGGGGATCCCGGTGCGATTCTGGGGCGACGACGGAGAGACCGGCGACTGGCGCACGGAGCGGGCCTGGAAGATCGACCCCGCTCGTGGGCTGATCATCAACGAGTACGAGGACGAGTCAGCCGCGGCCTACCCGAGGTCACGCATCACCGCCGAGCACGTCGACGGACCGGGCAGCGAGCTGAAGTACCTCACCTTCGACTCCGTGCCGACCGAGCCGGTCCTGATCCTCCTCGTCACCAACTGGTGAGCCGACGACGAAGGGGGAGGGCACCTGCCCTCCCCCTTCGCCATGCCCGTCGACCGCTCAGGCGGTGCGACCCTCCTGCGACTCGATCTCCTCGAGCGTCGGGTAGTCGGTGTAGCCCTCGGCGCCACCGCCGTAGAAGGTGGCCTGGTCCGGGGTGTTGAGCTGCGCGTCGTCGCCGTGCTCGCGCCAGCGCCGCACGAGGTCGGGGTTGGCGAGGAAGGGGCGGCCGACGACGACGGCGTCCGCGACGCCGCCGGCGAGCAGCTCCTCGACCTCGGCGTAGGTCGTGATCTTCGAGAAGCCGGTGTTGAGCAGCACCGGGCCGCCGAAGATCTCGGCGAGCTCACCGGTGAGCGCCATCGACGCGGCGTCGAAGGCGAGGATCGACAGGTACGCGAGGTCCATCGGCGCGAGCTGCTCGAGCAGCGAGGTGTACGTCGCGCGCAGGTCTGCGGCGTCGGGCTCCTCGATACCGCTGGCCGGGTGCCCGGGGCTGATCCGGATGCCGACGCGGTCGGCGCCGATCTCGTCGGCGACGGCCTGGGCGACCTCGACGACGAAGCGGGCGCGGGCCTCGGGGGAGCCGCCGTAGGAGTCGGTGCGCTGGTTCGTGCTCGGCGCGAGGAACTGGTGGAGGAGGTAGCCGTTCGCGGCGTGCAGCTCGACCCCGTCGAGACCGGCGTCGACGGCCAGGCGCGAGGCGGCGACGAACTCGTCGCGCACGCTCGCCAGCTCGTCGGTCTCGAGGGCACGCGGCTCGGCGAAGGGCTTCGAGCCGTCGGCGGTGACGATCTCACCGGGGGCACGGACCGCGCTCGGCGCGACCGTCTCGAGGCCGTCCTTGTTGTCCGGGTGGGCGACGCGACCGGCGTGCATGAGCTGGACGACGACGTGGCCGCCGCCCTCGTGGACGGCGTCGGCGACGAGACGCCACCCCTTCGCCTGCTCCTCGCTGTGGACGCCGGGCGTCGCGAGGTAGCCCTGGCCGACGGCGCTGGGCTGGCTGCCCTCGGTGATGATGAGACCGGCGCTCGCGCGCTGCCCGTAGTAACGGGCGTGGAGCTCGGTCGGGGCCTGGCCCTCGCCGGCGCGGTTGCGGGTCAGGGGCGCCATGACGAGACGGTTGGACAGGTCCCAGCGACCGATCGTGACGGGGGAGAAGGGGGAGGGGGTGCGGCTCACGAGAGCCTCCTTCGCGAAGGGGGGATGTCGGGGGTCGACGACGCGGCAGCGGGTCGTCGCACGGGTCTCACCCAGGGCGTAACCGCGCAGGGGCGTCGGGGATTCCCGGCCGTCCGGTGCCGGCCGTCAGGGCGCCAACTAGGGTGTGCGCCATGCTGCTCTCCGACCGTGACATCCGCGCCGAGGTCGACGCGGGCCGGGTCGTGCTCGACCCGTGGGACCCCGCGATGGTCCAGCCGAGCAGCGTCGACGTGCGGCTCGACCGGTACTTCCGGCTCTTCGACAACCACAAGTACCCGGTCATCGACCCCGCGCAGGACCAGCCCGAGCTCACCCGGCTCGTCGAGGTCGACCCCGCCGAGGGCTTCGTGCTGCACCCGGGCGAGTTCGTCCTCGGCTCGACGCT
The DNA here is from genome assembly GCF_003721155.3 of Janibacter melonis. Lineage (NCBI taxonomy): Bacteria > Bacillati > Actinomycetota > Actinomycetes > Micrococcales > Intrasporangiaceae > Janibacter > Janibacter melonis. The sequence continues at coordinate 3,025,482 of NZ_CP044548.2, forward strand.
CGAGACGATCACCCTGCCCGACGACCTCGCCGCGCGGGTCGAGGGCAAGTCGAGCCTGGGCCGGCTCGGTCTGCTGACCCATGCGACGGCGGGCTTCGTCGACCCGGGCTTCTCCGGGCACGTGACCCTCGAGCTGAGCAACGTCGCGACCCTGCCGATCATGCTGTGGCCGGGGATGAAGATCGGCCAGTTCTGCTTCATGCGGCTGACCTCGCCCGCCGAGGTGCCCTACGGCAGCGCCACCTTCGGGTCGCACTACCAGGGCCAGCGCGGACCGACCGCCAGCCGCAGCTTCGAGAAGTTCCACCGCAGCGGTCTCACCCCATGACCGACGCGCTCGTCCCCTTCGTCCTCGCGGCCGCGGTGCTCCTCGTCGCCGCCGGGGCGCCGAAGGTGCTCGACCCCGCCGACACCGTGCGCGGGCTGCGCTCGGCCGGTCTGCCCGGCAGCCCCGCGCTCGTGCGGGTCCTCGCCGTCGTCGAGGTCGTCGCGGGCATCGCCGCCCTCGTCGGCCCGAGCCGTCCGGCCGCGGCCGCCGTCGCCCTGCTCTACGCCGGCTTCACCGGCTTCGTCCTGCTCGCGCTCGCCCGCGGCGGCGTCGTCGAGTCGTGCGGCTGCCTCGGCCGCGCGGACACCCCGCCGACCCGGGCGCACGCCGTGGCGACGGGCCTCGTCGCCCTCGCCGCCGCCGCGCTCGCCGTCTCCCCGCCCGCCCAGGCCTGGTGGTCCGTGCAGCCCGTGCTCGTCGTCGTGCTCGCCGCCGTCCTGGGCTTCCTGCTCTGGCAGGTCATCGCCGTCCTGCCCACCGCCACCGCCGCCGCTGCCCGATCCGCCGGGAGATCCATCTCATGAGCACCCCCGTCCTCACGACCCTCGTCGTCGTCCTGCTCATCGCCGTCGTGCTCCTCGGGATGCTCGTCCTCGGCCTGCTGCGCAGCCACGCCCTCATCCTCAAGGCCCTGCACGACCTCGGGGCCGGCCTCGAGCTCGACCGCCAGGCGGAGCGCGAGAGCGCGGCGGGCGGCGCCGGCGGGCCGGTCCCCGTCGAGATCGAGCGCGGTGTCATGGCCCCCGCCCGCTCCCAGCACGTGCGGGTCGCCGGTATCTCCGGCGCGACCCTGGACGGCGCCCCCGCCCAGGTCGACCTCACGAGCGGTCGCTACCTCCTGGCCTTCCTCAGCACCGGGTGCACGGTGTGCGGTGCCTTCTGGCAGGCTTTCCGCGCCGAGACCGAGGTGCCCGGTCAGGCCCGCCTCCTCGTCGTGGCGAAGGGGGACGACGGCGAGTCCCCGAGCGCGCTCGCCGAGCTGGCGGAGGGCGGGGCCGAGCTGGTCCGCTCCTCGGCCGCGTGGGACGACTTCGTCGTCCCGGGCTCGCCGTACTTCGTCTACCTCGTCGACGGCGACATCGTCGGCGAGGGCTCGGCCTCGTCCTGGCCGCAGGTCAGCGACCTCATGGGCCAGGCCGTCGCCGACCACGAGCACCGCACCGCCGCCCCCTTCGAGGACCGCGGCGAGCGCGACGACCCGACCTCCGTCGACGCCGAGCTGCGCGCCGCCGGTCTCGGCCCGGGTCACCCGAGCCTCTACCCCGACCCCTCCGGGCGGGACGGCGCGTGAGCCCCGACCCCACCCTCCTCGGGCTCGCGCTCGGGGTGCCGGTGGCGATCGTCGCGGCCGTGCGCGCCACGTGGTCGCCTTGAGGCGAGTCGATGCTCTCGAGCATCACCCCGCTCGGTGAGCGGGGACGCGCCTCCCGGTGGTCCGTCACGGCCGCCGCCTACGTCATCTCCTCAGCGCTCGCGGGCGCCCTCCTCGGAGTGCTCCTGGGTGCGGTCGGCTCGGTCGTGCCCGACGGGGTGCTCGGCTCGCCGGCGGTCCTCGGGCTGCTCGCGCTCCTGCTCCTGCTCGGTGCCGTCCTCGACCTGCGCGCCGGCGGGCACGCCGTGCCGTCCTGGCGCCGGCAGGTCGACGAGGCGTGGATCGGGCGCTACCGCGGGTGGGTCACGGGGGTCGGCTTCGGGGCACAGCTCGGGCTCGGCTTCGTCACCATCATCACGAGCACGACGACGTACGCGGTCTACCTCTTCGCGCTGCTCGCCTCGACGTGGTGGGCCGGCGGGCTGGTCGGGCTGACCTTCGGTCTCGTGCGGGCGCTCCCGCTGCTGCGGGTCCGTCGGGCGCAGACCCCCTCTGACCTCCACGACACCTTCCGTACCCTGAGGCGGTGGGCGCAGCCCGTTGCTAGGGTCGCGGCCATCGCGCTCGTCCTCTCGGGCGCCGTCCTGCTCGCCGCCGCACTGACAGGGGTCCCCGCATGAGGTCCATCGACCGTCACGGGATCGAGCTCCAGCTCCCCGACGACTGGGACGGCCGGGTGCAGCGCCGACCCGTCCTGCAGCCCGCACCGATGACCGACGGGCGTGCGGCGCCGGGGGCGCGCGACGTCAGCCGCCCCGTCCTGCACGTGTCGAACCGTGCCCTGCCGAGCGCCTTGTCCGACTTCGGCGGCGACGTCGTGCCGGGCATGCGCGCCGACGACGTCTTCCTCGCGCTCGTCGACTACGGCGAGGAGTGCGCCGACACCGCGCTCTTCGCCGCCCGTGGCGTGCCGACCCTCGCGCCGTCCCACTTCGCCCAGAACAGGATGGCCCGCTACGTGCCCGGTCGCAGCGCCTCCCAGAAGTTCTTCACCGCCGGCGGCCGGGGCTTCTGCCTCTACGCCGTCGTCGGCTCGCACTCGCGCCGGATGGTCACCGTGCCCCGGCTCTCGCGCGTCGCCTCGACGCTGAAGATCCGCGCGGTGGTCTCATGAGCGCCGAGCGCCAGCCCGCGAGCGTCCGGGTCGTCGAGGCCATCGCCCGCCGCCTGGGCGGCCGCGGCGTCGACCGGCGCAGCGTCCTGCTCGGCACGGCCGTCGCCGGCAGCGCGATCGCCACCGACCCGAAGGGGTACGTGCTGCGCCCGCAGACCGCGTACGCCTCGATCTGCGGCCCGGGCACCGGCCCCGGCGCGGGCTGGACCGTCTTCTGCGCGAGCATCAACAACGGCAAGAACGCCTGCCCCGAGGGCAGCTTCGCCGCCGGGTGGTGGAAGGCCGCGGACTCGTCGTGGTGCGGCGGGCGCTACCGCTACATCGTCGACTGCAACGCCCGGTGCACGAAGTGCACGACCGGCTGCTCCGACGGCATCTGCGACAGCAAGTGCTGGAACTGCTCGTGCTCGCACGGCGTCTCGGGCAGCTGCGACGACCGCCGCAACTGCTGCAGCGCCTTCCGCTACGGGCAGTGCAACACCCACGTCGCCTGCAGCGGTGGCGTGCGCTGCCGCCTCGTCAGCTGCACCCCGCCCTACGAGTGGGAGAGCTGCACCTCGCTCTCGCTCGTCGACAACCGCACCTCCGAGCACAGCTCGGACAAGCTGCCCCAGTGGGGCGCCATCAGCGCGAAGTACTTCGCGATGGGCGAGCAGAAGTCCTACCTCGGCTACTCCATCGGCCCCGTGCGTCCCGGGGGCGTCGGCACCGGCCGCTTCGTGCGCTACAGCGGGGGCCGGATCTACCAGGCGACCTCGAAGGCCGCGGCGGTCCCGGTGCGCGAGGCGGTCGTCAAGGCGATGTCGACCGTCGGTTCGATCCCGACCCTCGGCTACCCGGTGGCGACGGAGTTCATCGGCAGCACGGGCAGCACCCAGCGCTTCCAGAAGGGCGCGATCACCGCGCCGAAGGGCAAGCCCCTCGTCGCCGTCCACGGCACCGCGTACGAGGTCTGGGAGCGGCTCGGGCGCGCGGGAGGCACGCTCGGCTACCCGACCGGTGGACGGCAGGCCGTCGCCAACGGCTACCAGCAGATCTTCGAGCGCGGTGCGGTGTGCCAGAACTGGTCGGGCGGCGAGACCCGCGCGGTCACCGGCGTCCACTTCACCGCGTGGACGACCTTCGGGCGCGGCGCCGGCACGGCGCTCGGCATGCCGACCACCGATGTCTCGACGCTCGCGCGCGGCACACGCCAGCGCTTCCAGCGCGGCGAGACCTGGTCGCTCGGCACCGGCGAGGCGTGGGCGGTCTACGGCCCCGTCCTCGACGCGTGGAAGGCGGCGCGCAGCCACGTCGGCCGCTACGGCTACCCCACCGGTCACGTGCAGCAGCGCAGCGACGGCCAGTGGGAGGGCACCTTCGAGGGCGGGACGATCGTCGCCTGAGCGACGTGGGAGTCAGCGCTGCGTCGTCGTGCCGCGGGTGCCGGCCAGGCCGAACCACGACACGAGGCCGCCGGCGAGGAGCAGCCCCGCGACGACGAATGTCGCCAGCCGGTAGCCCTGCGTCATCGCCGTCGGGTCCGTGTAGTCGTCGCCGGACAGCCCGACGAGCGGGGGGATGGCCGCGACCGCGAGCAGCGTGCCGGTGCGCGCGACCGCGTTGTTGATGCCGCTGGCCGACCCGGCGAGCCGGTCCGGCGCCGCCGCGAGCACGGCCGCGGTGAGGGGGGAGACGAGCGTGGCCAGGCCGAGGGCGAAGACGACCATCCCGCCGAGGACGAGACCCCAGCCGGCGCCCGGCTCGATCGCCGACAGGACGAGGACGCCGGCGGCGCACAGCAGCGGCCCGAGCGACATCGGCAGGCGAGGACCGGTGCGCTGCGCGAGCTCGGCCATGCGTGGTGAGAGCACGAGCAGGAGCACCGTGACCGGCAGGGTCGCCAGACCGGACTCGAGGGGTGACCACCCGGCGGAGGTCTGCAGCTGCACGACGAGGACGAACATGATGGCGCCGAGCGCCCCGTAGACGAGGAAGGTCATGAGGTTCGCCGTCGCGAAGACCCGCGACGCGAAGAGGCCGAAGGGGACGAGCGGCTGGGCGGCGCGACGCTCGGCGACGACGAAGCCAGCGGCCGACCCGACGGCGACGACGAGCCCGCCGAGCACGAGGGCGGCGCTCGCCTCGGGACCGCTGATGAGCAGCCAGGTCGTCGCCCCGAGCGCCACCGCACCGTACACGGTCCCGGCGACGTCGAAGCCGCCGGTCACCGAGACGCCCCGGCTCTCCGGCACCGCCCGCAGGGTGAGCACGACGACGAGGACGCACAGGGGCACGTTGATGGCGAAGAGCCAGTGCCAGCTGAGGTGGTCGAGCACCCATCCGCCGAGGAAGGGGCCGATCGCGGTCGCGATGCCCGAGACGCCGGCCCAGGTGCCGATCGCCCGCGCCCTGTCCTCGGGGCGGAAGCTCGACTGGATGATCGCGAGCGCGCCCGGGGTGAGCAGCGCGGCGCCGATGCCCTGGACGACCCGCCCGACGACGAGCGACTCGGTCGACCAGGCGAGCGCGCAGCCCAGGGAGGCCAGGGCGAACCACACGACGCCGACGAGGTAGACCCGGCGCCGGCCGAGCCGGTCGCCGAGGCTGCCGCCGAGCAGGATGAGCGAGGCGAGCGCGAGGACGTAGCCGTTGTTGACCCACTGAAGGCCCGACAGGCTGCTGCCGAGGTCGCGCCCGATCGTCGGCAGCGCGATGCCGACGATCGTCCCGTCGAGCAGGGCGATGCCCGAGCCCAGGGTCACGGCGGTGAGCGCGAGCCGTCCCTGCGCCGAGGTGCGGCTGACGAGCTCGCGGGAGGGTTCGGTCACGACGACCATCATGCGCTCCTACCCGCGGGTAACGTGGTGGTCATGACGACGACGTCCGCGACCCAGACCCGCGTCCACGCCTTCGCCGACGACGCGCTGCGCGACGACGACGCGACGGGCGTGGCTGCTCGCGTGCGCTCCGGCGAGATCACCCCGCGCGAGGCGGTCGACGCCGCGGTGGAGCGCATCCGCTCGGTCGAGGTGCTCGGCGCCGTGGCCGAGTGGGACGACGAGCGCGCCCGCCGCCGGGCCGACGCGATCGGTGCCGGTGGGCCGGGCGCCTTCCACGGCGTGCCGACGGCGATCAAGGAGAACGTCGTCGCCGCCGGCCTGCCCCTGCGGATGGGCTCCGACGCGGTCCCCGAGCGCCGCAGCAGCCGGGACGGCGACGTCGTGACGCAGCTGCTCTCGACCGGGGCCGTCCCCGTCGTGCAGACGACGTGCCCTCCCTTCGGCTGGACCGCGACGACCGAGCGCATCGCCGACGTCACACGAAACCCCTGGGACACGTCGCTGTCGTCCGGCGGCTCGTCTGGGGGCACCGCCGCGCTCGTCGCGTCCGGGGCGCTCCCCTTCGCCCACGGCAACGACGGCGGCGGCTCGATCCGCATCCCCGCCGCCGCGTGCGGTCTCGTCGGTCTCAAGACGACCCGCGGCCGGCTGGCCGGCGACGAGACGACGAAGGGGATGCCCGTCCCGATCGTCGTCGACGGCGTGCTCACCCGCACCGTGCGCGACACGGCGCGTTTCCTCGCCGCCGCCGAGCGCCACCGCCCCCCGCGCTCGCTCGAGCCGGTCGGGCTCGTCGAGGGGCCGGTCGAGCGACGGCTGCGCATCGGGGTGCTCGTCGACAGCCCGCTCGCACCAGCGACCGACGCCCCGACGGCGGCCGCGGTGCGCGCGACCGGCGAGCTGCTCGCCGGGCTCGGGCACGACGTCGAGGACTACGACGCCGCGGTGCCGCTGCGCTTCAAGGAGGACTTCCTCCACTACTGGTCGATGCTCGCCTTCGGGATCCACCGGAACGGGCCGCGGATGTTCGGCGCGGGCTTCGACCGCGACCGGCTCGACCCCTTCACCCTCGGGCTGTCGCGCCGCTTCGCACGCAAGATCTGGCAGACGCCGTACACGCTGGCCCGCGTCGCCGCGGCGGGCGCCGTCTACGACCGCACCTTCGGCGACGTCGACGTCGTCGTCAGCCCGGTCCTCACGCACACGACCCCGCCAATCGGCTACCTCGCGGCCGACCTCGACTTCGAGACCCATCTCGAGCGGGTCTCCGCGTACGTCGGTTTCACCCCCCTGCACAACGTCACCGGGGCCCCCGCGATCTCGCTGCCGCTCGGGCGCACGCACGACGGCACACCCATCGGCGTCATGGTCCAGGCGCGGCGGGGGGCAGACCGCCTCCTGCTCGAGCTCGCCTTCGAGATCGAGGCCGCTCGGCCCTTCGCCCGGATCCAGGACTGACCTGGGCAAAGAGCCTCGACATGCGCGGGGCGCTGTCGGTGGTCCTCGGTTAAGTTTGGCGAGCCAACGGCAGGAGGCCTGAAGATGATCCGGCTCGACGGAGTCACCAAGCAGTACCCGGACGGCACGACCGCGGTGGACGACCTCAGCCTCGTCGCCCCGACCGGCAAGATCACCGTCCTCGTCGGGCCGTCCGGCTGCGGCAAGACGACGACGCTGCGGATGATCAACCGCATGATCGACCCGACGAGCGGGACGATCACGGTCGGCGACGCCGACATCATGTCGATGGACGCCGCCGAGCTGCGCCGCGGCATCGGCTACGTCATCCAGCACGGGGGCCTCTTCCCGCACCGCACCATCGAGCGCAACATCGCCACGGTGCCGATGCTCCTCGGGCAGGACAAGCGTCAGTCGCTGAGCCGCGCCCGTGAGCTCATGGAGCTCGTCGGTCTCGACGCCTCGCTGGCCAAGCGCTACCCCAGCCAGCTCTCGGGCGGCCAGCAGCAGCGTGTCGGGGTCGCCCGCGCCCTGGCCGCGGACCCGCCCGTCATGCTCATGGACGAGCCCTTCTCCGCCGTCGACCCCGTCGTGCGCGAGCAGCTGCAGGAGGAGTTCCTGCGGCTGCAGGACGAGCTCGGCAAGACCATCGTCCTCGTCACCCACGACATCGACGAGGCGATCAAGCTGGGCGACCACATCGCCGTGCTGCGCGTCGGCGGGCAGATCGCCCAGCTCGCCACGCCCCACCAGCTGCTCACCCACCCGGCCGACGCCTTCGTCGCGGACTTCCTCGGCAAGGACCGCGGCTACCGCGCGCTCGGCTTCGACGGGGCCCGCATCCCGCTGCACGACGAGGCGAGCGTCGTCCTCGGCGACTCCGGCGACGCGGCTCGCCGGGTCGGCGTCGGCGGCTGGGCCCTCGTCGTCGACGAGGAGTCGCGCCCGCTCGGCTGGGTGCAGCCCGAGCGTCTCGGCGACTCCTTCGTCGAGGCCGACCTCGCGCTCGGCGGCACCCTCGCCCGCGAGGGCGGCTCGCTGCGCTCCGCGCTCGACGCGGCGTTGTCCTCGCCGAGCCGGCGCGGTGTCGTCGTCGACGCCGACGGCGTGCTCGTCGGCACGTGCCGGGCACCCGAGGTCGTGCGTGTCATCGAGGAGCAGGAGCGTCCCGAGGGAGGCGACGATGGAGTGGATCCTCGAGCATCCTGACGACATCGCCCGGCTGGCGCTGCGGCACACCTGGCTCGCCGGGCTGCCCCTGATCATCGGCCTGGCCATCTCGCTCGTCCTCGGCTGGCTCGCCCACCGGCTGTCCTGGCTGCGCGCCGTCGCGCTCACCGGCTCCGGGCTGCTCTACACGATCCCGTCGCTGGCCCTCTTCGTGCTCATGCCGCTGCTGCTCGGCACGAGCATCCTCTCGCCGGTCAACGTCGTCGTCGCGATGACGATCTACACGATCGCCCTCCTCGTGCGCACGGTGGTCGACGGGCTCGACTCCGTGCCCGCCGAGGCGACCCAGGCGGCGACCGCGATCGGCTACGGCCGCGTCCGCCGGCTGCTCTCCGTCGAGCTGCCGCTCGCCGTGCCGGTCATCGCCGCGGGCCTGCGCGTCGCCGCGGTGAGCAACGTGAGCATCGTCAGCGTCGCCTCGCTCGTCGGCGTCTCCCAGCTCGGCGACCTCCTCGTCGACGGCTTCAACCGCGCCATCGGCGGCGAGCTCGTGGCCGGTGTGCTGGGCTGCGTCGTGCTCGCACTGCTCTTCGACGCGATCATCCGTCTCGCCGAGCGACTGCTCACCCCCTGGCGCCAGAGCACGAAGGGGGCGCGCGCATGACCTCCTCGATCATCGAGTGGCTGACGAGCGCGTCGTCCTGGCAGGGTGACGGCGGCATCGGGGCCCGTCTGCTCGAGCACCTCATGTACACGGCGATCGTCCTCGTCCTCGCGGCTGCCATCGCGATCCCGCTCGGTCTGTGGGTCGGGCACACCGGCCGCGGCCGGTGGCTCGTGTCGCTGGCCAACGCGCTGCGCGCTGTGCCGACCCTCGGTCTGCTCTTCGCGCTCGTGCTGTGGCTCGGACCGCGGCTGAGCGGTGAGCTGTACTTCCTCCTGCCGAGCGTCATCGTGCTCGTCCTGCTCGCCGTGCCCCCGCTGCTCTCGGGCACCTACGCCGGTGTCGAGGCCGTCGACCCGGCTGCCCGCGACGCGGCGAAGGGGGTCGGCCTGTCCTCCGGGCAGGTGCTGCGCCAGGTCGAGATCCCCTGCGCGCTGCCGCTCATGCTGTCCGGGCTGCGCTCCGCGCTGCTCCAGGTCGTCGCCACGGCGACCATCGCCGCCTACGTCGGCCTCGGCGGTCTCGGCCGCTTCATCATCGACGGCCTCGCCGTCCAGGACTACGCGCAGACCGCCGGGGGCGCCGTCCTCGTCGCCCTCCTCGCCGTGCTGCTCGACCTCGTCGCCTCGAGCGTCGGCCGGCTCGTCGTCTCACCAGGCCTTCGGGCCGACCCCACCCGCGCCACCCATCGGCGCACCCCCCTTCGCCGCTCGACGGCACCCACCACAGGAGACATCGCATGAGCACCGTGACCCGCCGATCGGCCCTCGCCCTCACCGGCCTCGCGGCCCTGACCGGACTCGCCGCCTGCGGCGGCGGGGACGACCCGCTGGCCAGCTCGTCCACCTCGCAGGAGGGCGGCGGCGGCTCGGGCAGCGTCGTCGTCGGCTCCGCCGACTTCTCCGAGTCGATCCTGCTCGCCGAGATCTACGCCGGGGCCCTCAAGGCCAAGGGCGTCGACGCCTCGACGAAGACCGGCATCGGCGCCCGCGAGGTCTACCTCAAGGCGCTCGAGGAGGGCTCGGTCCAGGTCGTGCCCGAGTACACCGGCGCGCTCGCCCTGTACTACGACAAGGACTTCGCCGAGACCGACCCGGAGAAGACCTACGAGGCGCTCGAGGCCGCCCTGCCCGACACCCTCGCCGTCCTCGACAAGTCGGCCGCCGAGGACAACGACTCCATCGTCGTCACCAAGGAGACCGCGGACAGCAAGTCGCTGACGAAGGTCTCGGACCTCCAGCCGATCGCCGGTGACCTCACCCTCGCCGCGCCGCCGGAGTTCAAGAGCCGCGCGCAGGGCATCCCCGGGCTGAAGAAGACCTACGACATCACCTTCGGCAGCTTCCGGCCGCTCAAGCCCGGTCAGGCCACGGTGCAGGCGCTGAAGAACGGCCAGGTCGACGCGGCGAACATCTTCAGCACCGACCCCTCGATCGCCGAGAACGACTTCGTCGTGCTCGAGGACGACAAGAAGCTCTACGGCAGCCAGAACATCGTGCCGCTCGTGCGCAAGGACCAGGAGGAGGCCGTCGCCGAGACGCTCAACGCGGTCTCGGAGAAGCTGACGACCGAGGTCGTCGCGGACCTGCTCAAGCGCACGGACATCGACAAGGAGGACCCGAAGGACGTCGCGCAGGCCTTCCTCGAGGAGCAGGGTCTCGCGTGAGCGAGCCCTCGGTCCTCACGCAGGTCCGAGGTGTCCTCGGCGTCATCACGCTCAACCGGCCGCGCGCGATCAACGCGCTCGACCTGTCGATGATGCAGTCGGTCACCGAGGTGCTCGACCGGTGGCGTGACGACGACGCGGTGCACGCGGTCGCGCTCGTCGGGGCGGGGGAGCGGGGGTTCTGCGCGGGGGGCGACGTCCGCGCGGTGCGTCAGGCCCACCTCGACGGCCACGACGCGGCCGCCTTCTTCGCGCAGGAGTACGCGGTCGACCTGGCCCTCGCCGAGTACGCCAAGCCCGTCGTCGCCGTCATGGACGGCATCACGATGGGCGGCGGCGTGGGGCTTGGGATGAACGCCGACCTGCGGCTCGTCACCGAGCGCACGCGGATGGCCATGCCCGAGACGGGGATCGGCTTCTTCCCCGACGTCGGCGCGACCTACCGCCTGTCGCGCTCGCCCGACGAGCTCGGCACGCACGTGGCTCTGACGGGCGCCACCTTCGACGGGCCGGACGCCGTCGTGCTCGGGCTCGCCGACGTCGTCGTCGACTCCGGTGAGGTGGAGGGGCTGCTGGCCTCGATCGCCGACGGAGCGCCCGTCGAGGTCCCGGCGACGGGCGAGGTCGCGTCGTCGCTCGACGCGCAGCGCAGCTGGACCCGCGCGTGCTACGCGGGCGACGACGCCTCGGCAGTCGTCGCCCGGCTCGAGCAGAGCGGCGTCGAGGCGGCACATGAGGCTGCGCAGGTCATCCGGTCGCGATCTCCGCTCGCCGTCGCCATCACCCTGGCGCACCTGCGCCGCGCGGCGTCGGCGGGCTCGCTTGCCGAGGTGCTCGACGCCGACGCGGCCCTCGCCGCGGCGATGCTCGACGGCTCCGACTTCGCCGAAGGGGTCCGCGCCCAGCTCGTCGACAAGGACCGCACCCCCCACTGGCAGCATGAGCGGGTCGAGGACGTCACCCCCGAGCAGGTCGCCGCCTACCTCGGCTGACGAGGACCCGCGCGCTCACCCGAGCGGGCCGACGACGACCTCGTCGCCGACCCGCAGCACCCCGCCGCGCTCGACGTCGAGGTAGACGGCTGCGCACGTCTCGCGCTCGGCGGCCAGGCGCTTGAGCCATCCGTCGCCGGGCGCGATCGCCCCGTCCTGGTCGATGTCGATCATGCGGCACCGGGGGATCCGCTCGGCCACGACGAGGGTGACCTCGCCGACGGCGACCGGGCGGCCGACCCAGTCGTCCTCGACGAAGGGCTCGTCCGTCTCGACGACGAGGTTGGCCCGGAGCCGACGCGGGTCGGCGGCCACCCCCCAGCGCTCCTCGCACCAGGCGAGGGTGGCGGTCCCGACGAGGGAGACGTGACCCGAGTCGAAGTGCGGGGTGCTCGTCTCGGGGAGCACCCGGACCATCGCCCCCATCGCCTCGCTGAGGTGAGCATCGAGGACCGGGTCTTCGGCCGACGCGGACCCACCACCCCACGACACCTCGACGGTGCCGTCGGACCGCGTGGTGGCCCGGTGCTCGAAGACCGCGTCGCGCCGGCGGAAGCGGCGGCTGCTCTTGCCCGACGCGAGCTTGCCGTCGTCGTCGACCACCGCGTACCAGCGATCCCCGACGAGGCCTCGTCGGTCGACGTCGACGTGCTGCAGGTCTTCGCCGCCCATCGACTTCACCGGGTAGCGACGGATGCTGCGCAGGGTCATGGGCACCCGACGACGCTATCGGCTGCCGACCGGCCGGGCCGCAGACACGACGAAGGGGGACCTGCCGGTCGGCGGGTCCCCCTTCGTCATCGGGTGGTCACTCCCAGGAGGGCTTCGCGTTCTGCTGGCGCAGGTCGTCGAGATCGGTGTCCTCGGACGTGGCCGTGGCGGACGGCTCAGCGGGCGAAGGGGTGTCCGCCGCGGGCTCGGTCGGGGTGACCTCGCCGTCGGTGGGCTCCTCGGAGCCGGTGACGGTCTCCTGCCCGGCGACCTCGGGCTCCGTGGCCTCGTCCGCGGCCGGGGACTCCGGCTCGGGCTCGGGCTGTGCAGCCGGGGCGGGGGAGGAGGTCTCCCAGGACGGCGCGGCGTTCTGCGCCGCGAGATCGCCGTCCGACGCCGTGTCGCCGGCCGGGGTCGGCGCATCCGCTGCCGGCTCGGTCGGGGTGACCTCGCCCTGGGTGGGCTCCTCGGAGCCGGTGACGGTCTCCTGTCCGCCGACGTCGGGCTCCGTGGCCTCGCCCGCGGCCGGAGACTCGGGCTCGGGCTCGGCGGCCGGGGCGGGGGAGGAGGTCTCCCAGGAGGGGGCGGCGTTCGCCGAGGCGACCTCGGTCTCCCATGAGGGGGCGGCGTTGGCCGCGGCCTGGTCGGTCGCGGGGGAGGGCTGGTCCGCCGCGGGCTCGGTCGGGGTGACCTCGCCCTGGGTGGGCTCCTCGGAGCCGGTGACGGTCTCCTGCCCGCCGACCTCGGGCTGCGTGGCCTCACCTGCGGCCGGAGACTCCGGCTCGCCCTCGCCCTCGCCGGCAGGGGCGGGCGAGCTGGTCTCCCACGACGGGGCAGCGTTCGCTGCGGCCGTGTCGCTCTCCCAGGACGGAGCGGCGTTGGCCGATGCGGCGCCCTCGGACTCCCACGACGGGGCAGCGTTCGCGGCAGCAGCGTCGGACGGAGCAGCAGCCGGCTCCTCCTTCGCCTCGACCGGGGCAGCCTGCGGGGTCTCGCTCTCCCACGACGGAGCGGAGTTCGCGGCCGCAGCGTCGGAGGGAGCGGTGGCCGGCTCCTCCTTCGCCTCGACCGGAGCAGCCTGCGGGGTCTCGCTCTCCCACGACGGAGCGGCGTTGGCCGACGCGGTGCCCTCGGACTCCCAGGACGGGGCGGAGTTCTGGTCGGCGACGGTCTCGCGACCCTCGACGGCCTCCGGGTCCTCGCCGGCCTCCTCGACGGCTGCCGCCGTCGCGGCGGTCTCGGCCGCGCTCGGGGGCTCGGGGGTCGCCCCCTTCGCGTCCTGGCCGTCCTGCGGGGCGGGCACGGCCGTCTTGGGCTCGGCCTGCGCCTGCTCCTGCGACTCCGTCGTCCCCGCCGTCTCCGGTGCCTCACGGACCGAGGCGAGGAGCATCTGGGCGATGTCGACGACCTCGATGTCCTCGCTCGCGCCCTCGGACTGCTTGGCCGTCAGGCCGTCGCTGAGCATGACGCGACAGAAGGGGCAGCCGACGGCGATGCGCTCGGCACCGGTCGCGATGGCCTCCTCCGTGCGGTTGAGGTTGATCCGCGAGCCGAGCTGCTCCTCCATCCACATGCGCGCGCCACCGGCGCCGCAGCAGAAGGACTTCTCCTTGGTGCGCTCCATCTCGCGCAGCTCGACACCGGGCAGGGCCCCGATGAGCTCCCGCGGCGGGGCGTACACCTGGTTGTGCCGACCGAGGTAGCACGGGTCGTGGTAGGTCACGCTCGTGCCCGTGGAGGCGACGTTCTTCAGGCTCGACTTCTCCGGGGCGCTGGGGCGGCGCACCGGGGCGAGCTTCTTCTCCCGGACGAGACGGTTGAGCAGCTGGGTGTGGTGGAGCACCTCGTAGGTGCCGCCGAGCTGCGGGTACTCGTTCTTGATGGTGTTGAAGCAGTGGGCGCAGGTGACGACGATCTTCGTCGCGCCGACCTCGTCGAGCGTCGCGACGTTCTGCTCGGCGAGCATCTGGAAGAGGACCTCGTTGCCCGCGCGGCGGGCGGAGTCACCGGTGCACGTCTCGCCGTTGCCGAGGACGGCGAAGTCCACCCCGGCGATGTCGAAGAGCTCGGCCACGGCGCGCGTCGTCTTCTTCGCGCGGTCCTCGTAGGCGCCGGCGCAGCCGACCCAGAAGAGGTAGTCGACCTCGTCGGCGGACTCGACGTCCTCGCCGAGCACCTTGACCGTGAAGGGCAGGTCCTTGGCCCAGTCCATGCGCGCCTTCGCGCCCATGCCCCACGGGTTGCCCTTGCTCTCGAGCTTCTTGAAGAGGCCGCCGAGCTCGCTCGGGAAGGCCGACTCGATGAGGTTCTGGTAGCGGCGCATGTCGACGATGTGGTCGACGTGCTCGATGTCGACGGGGCACTGCTCGACGCAGGCGCCGCACGTCGTGCACGACCACAGGACGTCCTCGTCGATGACGGCGTCGGGCCCGTGCGGGTTGTAGGCCGACAGCGGGTTGTCGACGTCGTAGCCGGTCTGGCCGACGAGCGACATCGCGTCCCAGTCGATCGCGGTCGCCGTGGCTACCGATCCACCGTCGGTGGCCGTCTCGTCCGGCCCGGTGGCGAAGGCCGAGGCGGGGATCGCCCCCTTCGCGGTCTGCGGGCTGGCCGAGCCGCTCGAGATGATCCCGGAGACGTCGCGGGCGGCGGCGACGAAGGGGGCCTTGGCGTGCGCGTGATCACGCAGCGTCATCATGAGCATCTTCGGCGAGAGCGGCTTGTCGGTGTTCCACGCGGGGCACTGGCTCTGGCAGCGACCGCACTCCGTGCACGTGGAGAAGTCGAGCAGGCCCTTCCACGTGAAGTCCTCGACCTTGCCGACGCCGAGGCTGATCTCGTCCTCGGTCTCCTCCATCTCCTCCATGACCTCCATGGAGAAGGGCTTGCCGCCCACCGTCATCGGCTGGAGCGCCCCGAGCGAGGTCGCGCCGTCCGCGTGCCGCTTGAAGTAGATGTTGAAGAACGCGAGGAAGCGGTGCCAGGCGACGCCCATCGTCGGGTTGAGCGAGACGGTGATCATCCACGCGTAGGAGATGAGCAGCTTGACGAGCGCGACGACGACGATCGCCGCCTCGAGCGCCCCCACGGACAGACCGCCGAAGATCGCGCCGAGCCATGCGGTGAGCGGGAAGTGCAGCAGCGTGGCCTGCTCGGCCTCGCCCGTGCTGCGCAGGAGCGCGTACTCGAGACCGCGCAGCAGGGTGATGCACAGCGCGACGCCGAGGATCGTCGCCTCGACGTAGTACGCCTGCCAGAAGGTCGAGCCGTAGAAGCGCGAGCGGCGGCCGTCCTCGCCCGCCGCCGAGCGCGGGTGGTTCTTCTGGCGGATCGCGATGAGCGCGACGATGCCGACGAGGCCGCCGACGGCGAAGAGCTCGGTGACCCACTCGTAGGGCCAGAAGTGCCCGATGAGCGGGAGCACGAAGTGGGGGTCGGCCAGCTGGAAGGTGGCCTGGACGAGAGTGAGGAAGAGGATCCCGAAGGAGAGCATCGTCACCCAGTGGGCGATCGCCACGACCGGCAGACGGGCCATGCGGGTGTGCCCGAGGAACTCCCGGAAGAGCGTCGTCGTGCGGACCGCGGGGCGGTCCGTACGGCTCGAGTCGGGCTGGCCGAGCTTGAAGGTGCTGACGAAGTGCCGCACGGCGCGGGCCAGCATGGCCCACCCGACGACGGTCACGGTCAGCCCGATGACGAGGGCGACGATCTCCAGAGCGGACATGTCGCGAATCCTACGGGCGGGTAACGGGCTCGTCGTCCCGGCTGTGACCTTGCTCGCCGCCCCCGGCGTGGCCGGCGTCGGCCGGCTCGGGGCTCGACGCCGACGGCCTGCCGGGCCGCAGTCTTGGGGGCCGGACCAGGTTGTCGCGATCAATAACAGGGTGTTGGAATAGCCATAACGCGATGTTCGTTATGGCGACGAGCATCACCGACCCCTCCCGGAAGGACCGCCGTGCCCATCTACGACGACGTCACCAAGCTCATCGGCCGCACCCCGCTGGTGAAGATCAACCGGATCATCAGCAGCGACGCGACCGTCGCGGCGAAGCTGGAGTTCTACAACCCCGCGAGCTCGGTCAAGGACCGCATCGGCGTCGCGATCGTCGACGCCGCGGAGGCGTCCGGTCAGCTCAAGCCCGGCGGCACCATCGTCGAGGCCACCTCCGGTAACACCGGTATCGCGCTGGCGATGGTCGGCGCCGCCCGTGGCTACGACGTCGTGCTGACGATGCCCGAGACGATGAGCAAGGAGCGTCGCGCGCTCCTGCGCGCGTACGGCGCCGAGCTCATCCTCACCGAGGGCCCGAAGGGCATGAAGGGCGCGGTGGAGAAGGCCAACGAGGTCGCCGCAGACCGCGAGGGCGCAGTCCTCGCCCGCCAGTTCGCGAACGAGGCCAACCCCGAGATCCACCGCCGCACGACGGCAGAGGAGATCTGGGCCGACACCGACGGCCAGGTCGACATCGTCGTCGCGGGCATCGGCACCGGTGGCACCATCACCGGCGTCGGCCAGGTCCTCAAGGAGCGCAAGCCCGGCGTGCAGATCGTCGCGGTCGAGCCCGAGGAGTCCGCCATCCTCAACGGCGGCCAGCCCGGCCCGCACAAGATCCAGGGCATCGGCGCGAACTTCGTCCCCGAGATCCTCGACACCGAGGTCTACGACGAGGTCATCGACATCAACGCCGAGACCTCCGTCGAGTGGGCCCGCAAGGCCGCCACCGACGAGGGCCTGCTCGTCGGCATCTCCTCCGGTGCCGCCCTCGCCGCGGCCGACCAGCTCGCGAAGCGCCCGGAGAACGCCGGCAAGACCATCGTCGTCATCATCCCCAGCTTCGGCGAGCGGTACCTGTCGACGATCCTCTTCTCGGATCTGCTCGACTGACCCCATGGACCTGCTCGCTCCCCCTTCGCCGATGCCGGATCACCCGACCCCGTGGATGACCGTCCGTGAGGACGTCGACGCGGCGATGCGGCGTGACCCCGCGGCGACGTCGCGGCTGGTCGTCCTGCTCACCTCGGCCGGGCTGCACGCGATCTGGCTGCACCGGATCGCCCACCGCTGGTGGCAGCGGCCCGCGACGAGGTGGCCGGCGCGGCTGCTCGCGTACGTCTCGCGGGCGGTGACGGGGGTCGAGATCCACCCGGGGGCGCACATCGGGCGCCGCTTCTTCATCGACCACGGGATGGGTGTCGTCATCGGCGAGACCGCCCAGATCGGTGACGACGTCATGCTCTACCACGGCGTGACGCTCGGCGGGACGTCGCACGCACGGGTCAAGCGGCACCCGACGCTCGGCGACTCCGTGCTCGTCGGCGCCGGGGCGAAGATCCTCGGCCCGGTCCACGTCGGCAGCAACGTCAAGGTCGGCGCCAACTCGGTCGTCGTCAAGGACGTGCCGACCGGCGCGGTCGCGACGGGCGTGCCCGCGGTCTACCGCTTCCCGCAGGTGGAGGAGCAGCGCGCCGTCACCGAGCGTGACGTCGACCCGCTCGACCTGCCCTTCCTCGACCCGGCGATCTTCATCTGAGGACCGTCACGAGGCATGACGAAGGGGGTGCGACCAGGTGGTCGCACCCCCTTCGTCGTGCGTGGGGCGGGTCCGCGTCCGGGCTAGCGCTCGACGCTCGAGCGCACGTCGCGCTCGGAGTCAGCGCTGATCCGGCCGGCGCCCTCGCGCAGGCGGTCCCCGGCGGCGGTGGCCGCGGTGCTCACGGCGTCGAGCGCGGCGGGGGCGACCCGGGTCTTCGCGACGTGGCGTGCGGAGGCGACCTGGCGCTGCACCGGTTGTGAGCGCCACAGCTGGCCGGAGCCGGCCTTGATCTGGGCGTAGCGCTCTCGTCCGGCGCGGGTGCCGAGGACGTACCCGGCCGCGGCACCGGCGATGAAGGTCAGCCTGGCCATGCGGGCTCCTCTCGTCTCGTCTCGGGCGGGCGAGCCGCTCGGATGTGCTGCGACACTACCCGCCGCCTCGGGTTACGGTGAGGCCCGGCGGCCCCCTCGTGGGGCCTCTGGCGGGTTCGCATAGTGGCCGAGTGCAGTCGCCTTGAAAGCGACCAGGGGGAGACCCCTCGTGGGTTCAAATCCCACACCCGCCGCCCTGGACGGGCCGGCTCGGTGCCAGGTCCTACGGCGCGCTCCACCGGGTCGGCTCGCGCGTCATCGCGACGAGCCGGCTCTGCAGCCGGCGCAGACGCGCCGCGTCGACCTCGCCGCCCCACAGCAAGGCCGCGCTCGCGCCGTCGGCTGCGGCGAGCACGAGCTCGACGACGTCCTGCGGGAGGCCGTCGGCCGCGAGGTTCCGCTCCCAGCGCAGCTGGTCGGCGTGCGCGAGCTCGCGCACCGCGGGGATCGTCATGAGCTGGGCGGTGAGCAGGATGTCGTCGCGCAGCCCGTGCGGGTCGAGCGGCTCGTCGAGGCACGTGCGGACGTAGGCGCGGGTGAGGCGGCCCGGGGCCCCGTCATCCGGGTCGTCCGCGGCCTCGACCGCCGCCCGGAAGCGCTCGGTCTGGTCCTCGGCGAGCGCCAGCAGGAGGGTCTCCTTGCTCGCGAAGTGGTAGACGAGCCCGCCCTTGGACAGGCCCGCCTCGGCCGCCACCGCGTCGAGCGTGGCTCCGGGGCCGGTGCGACGGACGACGGCGGCGGCCGCGTCCAGCACGAGACGTCGGGTCTGCTCGGGGTTGCGGCCGGCGGTGCGGGGCATCAGGCTCGGGTCTCCAGGGGCTCGGGGACGGGTGCGGCCTCGGGGGCCGTCTCGGACGGGATGGTGCGCCAGGCGACGAGCGCCGCCACGGCCATGATGGCTGCTGCAGACAGCGAGGCCACCTGCATGGCCCCGACGAAGGCCTCGCGCGCGGCCTCGCCCGCGGGCGAGCCGGCCTCGAGCACGCCGGTGGCCCCGGCGAAAGAGTCCTGCGCCGTGGCTCGGGCCGACGGGGTGATCTCACCGGGCAGATGCAGGCCGGAGCGGTAGGCGAGGGTGACGACGGACCCGAGCACCGCGATGCCCAGGGCGACCCCGAGCTCGTAGGCCGTCTCGGACACCGACGCGGCGGCGCCGGCCCGGGCGCGTGGCACCGCCGAGACGACGGCATCGGTCGCGAGCGTCATCGCCAGCCCGACGCCGAGCCCGATCGGCACGAGGGCCAGGCCGAGCCAGAGGTAGCCAGGGGCGGCCTCGGCGACCGCGACCGCGACGAGGCCGACGGACGCGACGGCCAGGCCTGCGGCGATGGCGCGGCCCATGCCGAGGCGGCGTCGGGCCGCGCCGACGAGCACGACGACGGCGATGGACGCGAGGGTCGCCGGCATCTCGGCCAGCCCGGCGACGAGCGGGCGCATCCCACGGGCCAGCTGCAGGTACTGCGAGAAGAAGAAGAGCAGCCCGGTGAGGGCGAAGATCGAGATGAGGGTCGCGAGCACCGCGCCGGTGAAGGCCGGGTTGCGGAAGAGGCTGACGTCGATCGTCGGGTCGGGGCTGCGGCGCTGCCGGCTGACGAAGGCGAGACCGGCGAGGACGCCGAGCGCGACGAGCCCGATCGTCGTGAGGTCGAGCCCGTGCGTCGTGGCGTGCTTGACCGCGTAGACGACCGGCACCACGGTCACGGCCGACAGTGCGGCGCTCACGAGGTCGAAGCGACCCGGTGCGGGGTTGCGCGACTCGGGCAGCAGGAGCAGGCCGCCGACGACGATGGCGAGGACGACCGGCACGTTGATGAGGAAGACCGAGCCCCACCAGAAGCGCTCGAGCAGCACGCCGCCGACGAGGGGGCCGAGGGCGAGCCCGCCGCCCGAGGCCGCGGCCCAGACGGCGATGGCGCGGCTGCGCTCGACCGGGTCGACGAAGAGGTCTCGGATGATCGACAACGTGCTCGGCATGATCGTCGCCCCGGCGACGCCGAGGAGCAGGCGGGCGGCGATGAGGGCACCTGCGGTGGGGGCGAAGGCCGCTGCCGCCGAGGCCGCCCCGAACGCAGTCGCACCCACGAGCAGGGTGCGGCGCCGCCCGAAGCGGTCGGCGACCGTGCCCATCGTCACGAGCAGCCCGGCGAGGGCGAGCGAGTAGATGTCGCCGATCCACAGGACCTGGGTCCCGCTGGGCGCGAGGTCGCGCGTCAGGCTCGGCACCGCCAGGTAGAGGACGGTGCTGTCGATCGCGAGGAGCAGCACGGCCCCGACGAGGACGGACAGCGCCGCCCAGCGGCGTCGGGGGGAGAGGGGCGTGGCGGTGCTCATCCATTTACTATACCGACTGGTCGGTGCAGTAATCCACTCGTCCCTGTTGTGGCTGTCGGTGCACGGGAGTTACATGGATCCATGAGCCACTGCGCGATCGTCCCGCCGCACCTCCTCGACGCCCTCGCCGCCTCCGGTGACCCCGAGCTCGCCGCCCGCGCGCGGCACGTGCGAGCGGTCGACGCCGAGCTGCGCCGGGCTCGGCGCACGCGCGGCGCGCTCCCGGACGAGGGGGCGACCCCGGCCGCACCTGGCGTGGGCGGCGCCCGCAGCGTCCACGACGCGAAGGGGGAGCAGCAGCTGCCCGGTGACCTCGTGCGCGGCGAGGGCGACCCCGCGACGGGTGACGCGGCCGTCGACGAGGCGTACGGCGGGCTCGGCGCGACCCGCGACTTCTGGCGGACGGTGTACGGCCGTGACTCCCTCGACGGTCGCGGCATGGGCCTCGTCGGCACCGTCCACTACGGCCAGCAGTACGACAACGCCTTCTGGGACGGCTCGCAGATGGTCTTCGGCGACGGCGACGGCGTGATCTTCACCCGCTTCACCGCGAGCCTCGACGTCATCGGCCACGAGCTCGCCCACGGGGTCACCGAGCTCACCTCCGGCCTCGTCTACCAGGGCCAGTCGGGTGCGCTCAACGAGCACGTCTCCGACGTCTTCGGGGTGCTCGTCAAGCAGCGCCACCTCGGCCAGGACGCCGACGCGGCCGACTGGCTCGTCGGTGCCGAGCTGCTCGCCCCGGGGGTGCAGGGTCGGGCGCTGCGCTCGATGTCGGAGCCGGGCACGGCCTACGACGACCCCCGCATGGGCAAGGACCCGCAGCCGGGTCACATGGACGACTTCGTCGTGACGAGCGCCGACAACGGCGGCGTCCACATCAACTCGGGCATCCCGAACCGCGCCTTCTACCTGCTCGCCACGGCGCTGGGCGGGCCCGCGTGGGAGCGCGCCGGCCAGATCTGGGTCGACACGATCCTCGGCGACATCCGGGCCGACTGCGACTTCGCCCGCTTCGCCGCGCTCACCGTGGTCGCCGCCCGGGCCCGCTACGACGACGAGGTCGCCGCCCAGGTGCTCGCCGCCTGGCAGGGCGTCGGCGTGGTCCCGGCCGAGGGCGAGAGCCCCCAGGGGTCCTCGGACGCGTCGGCGGGCGAGCCGCAGCCCGCTCCGACCCACACGACCGAGCTCACGCTCACCCGGTCCGGGGGTGTCGCCGGTCTCGTACGCCGGCGGACCGTCACCCTCGGCGAGCTGCCCGACGACGACCGCACCGCCCTGGCCTCGCTGCTCACCGATCCCGAGCTCGCCGCGTACGCGGCCGCGGAGCCGAGCCGCCCGGACGCCTTCTGCTACGGGCTCTCCTGCGACCAGCCGCCCCTCGACGTGCAGGTCCCCGAGCCGGTGCTCCCGCCTCCGACCCGAGCGCTCCTCGACCGCACCATCGCCGCGGGCGGTCCGCAGGCCGAGCCCCCGGCCGAGCCCGGCGCCGGCCAGTCGTAGGGTGCCCGGGTGAGCGAGCAGGGGCAGACGCAGACGAGCCGGCGCACCGTCGTCGTCCTCAACGGGCCCAACCTCAACCTCCTCGGCGAGCGAGAGCCCCACATCTACGGGCACGAGACGCTGGCCGACGTCGAGGCGATGTGCGCCGCGCGGGCCGGCGAGCTCGGGTGGACGCTCGACTTCCGCCAGACCAACCACGAGGGCGTTCTCATCGACGCCGTCCACGAGGTCCGGCACGACGCCGTCGGCGTAGTGATCAACGCCGGTGGCTGGACCCACACCTCGGTGGCCATCCGCGACGCGCTCACCAACGTCAGCGGCCCGGTCGTCGAGGTCCACATCAGCGACATCCATGCCCGCGAGGCCTTCCGGAGCCACTCCTACATCTCCGACATCGCAGACGACGTGATCGTCGGGCGCGGCACCGCTGGGTACCTCGAGGCGCTCGACGCGATCCGCGCCCGGGTAGCCTCGTCCAGGCCCCCGGCCTGAGCCGGTTCCATCTCACCGGCTCCGCTCAGGGCGCGCACGTCAGCGGCATTGCTGATAGCGTCGGCGCTGAGTTGCAGTACGACTTCGCACGTTGTCGCGGGTCCGGCCCACCAGTCGGTCTGTTGTCGCGGGTAGGGGATCTTTGCAGCTAGCACAAGGAGCTACCTGCTCCACAGATCACACGAAAGAGATTCACCCCATGGCACAGGGCACCGTTAAGTGGTTCAACGCTGAAAAGGGCTTCGGCTTCATCGCCCAGGACGGCGGTGGCCCGGACGTGTTCGTTCACTACTCCGCCATCGACACCACCGGCTACCGCAGCCTCGAAGAGGCGCAGCGCGTCGAGTTCGAGGTCACCGAGGGTCCCAAGGGCCCCCAGGCCGACCGCGTCCGTCCCGTCTGAGGATCTGACGTACGGCGCGCGCAGCGCGCCACCAGCACCGCACCGAGGCCCCCGGCACTGCCGGGGGCCTCGGTCTGCGTCCCGCAGCATTCGGGCTGGATGGTCACGGGTTGATATCGTCGCCGGGCGATGACGGATGACAGCGAGTGGACGCAGCCCGAGGGCGAGCACGAGGGCCACGGCTCCGAGTCCGAGGGGTCCGCTGCCGCGACCCGCTCGCGGCGCCTCGAGGAGCGGCTCCAGCGGCGCCGCCGGCGGCGGCGTCGTCTCCGCGTCGCGGGCATCGCCGTCGCCTGCGTCGTCGGGCTCGTCGGCGCCGGCGTGGCAGTCGCGGGCTACCGCCTCAACGGCAACATCACCCGGGTCGACATCGGCACCGGCTCGACCGCCCGCCCCGAGAACAGCGGCGGACCGGCGGGCCCGCTCAACATCCTCGTCATCGGCTCCGACACCCGCCAGGGGCTCGGGACGACCGAGTACGGCACGGACACCGTCGAGGGCGGGGCGCACTCCGACACCAACCTCGTCGTGCACATCTCCGCCGATCGCAGGTCCGCCTTCGTCGTCTCCATCCCGCGCGACTCGATGACGATGGCGCCCAAGGACTGCGAGGACCCCGCCTCGACCGTGGAGAACGGCGAGATGCGGCAGTGGAACTACAACTTCAACAAGGGCGGCCCGGCCTGCACGGTCAAGACCCTCGAGGGTCTGACCGGGGTGTACGTCGACCACGTCGTCGTCGTCGACTTCTCCGGCTTCCAGAAGATGGTCGACGCGCTCGGCGGCGTCGAGGTGTGCCTGCCCCAGCCGCTCGAGGACTCCGACGCGCACGTCACGCTGCCTGCCGGGCGGCAGAAGGTCGACGGCAAGGAGGCGCTCGGCTACGTCCGCGCCCGCAAGTCGCTCGGCGACGGCTCGGACCTCGGGCGCATCGAGCGCCAGCAGGCCTTCATGTCCTCGATGGCCCAGGAGGCGACGAAGAGCTCGCTGCTCCTGCGCCCCGACCGCCTCTACTCCTTCCTCGACGCCGCTACGGAGTCGATGACCGCTGACGAGGACCTCTCCCTCGGCGTCCTGCGGGACATCGCGAGCAGCCTGCGCGGCTTCGGCATCGACAACCTCTCCTTCGTCACGGTGCCGACCGAGCCCTACCCGGCCGACTCCAACCGCGTGCAGTGGCAGGAGAAGCCGGCGGCCGAGCTGTGGGACGCCGTGCGCGACGACACCGAGCTGCCGGGCGCGAAGAAGAAGACCACGCCCGCCACGCCGCTCACCGTCACCCCCGACAAGATCTCGGTCTCGGTCGTCAACGACACGAGCGCCGAGGGCCTGGCGACCCAGGAGTCCACGGCGCTCGGCGTCCAGGGCTTCGGGGCCACCGTCGCCGGGACCGGGCCCACCGGGCGGGTCACCGGCGTCCAGGTGCGGTACGCCCCGGGCGAGAAGGAGGCGGCCCGGACCGTCGCCGCCGCCTACCCGGGGGCCAAGCTCGTCGAGGACGACAGTGCCACCGACGCGGTGGTCCTCGTGCTCGGCATGGGTGCGCCGACGGCCCGCGAGGTCGAGGGACGCACGGGCACGAAGGACATCCCGGCGCCGACGGTCTCCGCGCCCCCGGCGCCCGGCAAGATCACCCCGCGCACGGCCACCGAGGACATCTGCGGCTGATCGCTTTGGAGACCACGCACTCGGCCGGTTAGTGTGTGCGGGTTGTCTGGAGGCGTCGCCTAGTCCGGTCTATGGCGCCGCACTGCTAATGCGGTTTGGGCTAACCGCCCATCGAGGGTTCAAATCCCTCCGCCTCCGCAGCAGAAGGGCCCCGCACCTCTGGTGCGGGGCCCTTCGTCATGTGCGGTGACCCGCAAGGGGCGCCTCGCGCTCGCTCACCAGCGACGCATGAGGGCGAACTTGGCCACGGTCGCCGCGACGGTGCACCCACCGACGACGAGAGTCTGCAGGGGCGTCGGCGCGTGCGGCAGGACCGCCCCGAGGGCGGCGAGCCCTCCTGCGGTCATGGCCCACGTCGCACCGAAGATCGCCAGGCCCTGGGCCTGGTGACGCAGGGCACCCCTCGCCCCCGACAGGCCGAAGGTCCACCTCCGGTTGGCCGAGGTGTTGACGACGGTCGCGACGAGCAGGGCGAGCAGGTTGCTCGGCTGCGGCGCGACGGCTGTCGCCAGGACTGCGAAGAGCGCGAGGTGGAGCAGCGTCGTGGTCGCCCCGACGAGCGCGAAGCGCACGACCTGCCCGCCGACGACACCGCCCACGGGGGCGTTGCGCCCGACCCGCTCCCGGATCTGCTCGACCGGCAGCTCGCCGCGACGCAGCGCCCGATGGACCCGGCGCATCCCGCGCAGGTCGTCCAGCGCCGTACCGACGACGTCGACCCGGCTGTCCGGGTCGTCCCACCAGTCCACGGGCACCTCGTGGATGCGCAGGCGGCAGCGCTCGGCGAGGACGAGCAGCTCGGTGTCGAAGAACCACGCGGTGTCCTCGACGAGCGGCAGCAGCTCGGCGGCGACGTCGGCGCGCACGGCCTTGAAGCCGCACTGGGCGTCGCTGAACCCGACCCCGAGACCGGCCCGCAGCAGCAGGTTGTACCCGCGCGACGTCGTCTCGCGCAGCGTCCCCCGCACGACACGGCTCGTGCGGTGCAGACGGGTGCCGATCGCGAGATCGCTGTGCCCGGACATGAGCGGCGCGACGAGCGGCCACAGCGCGTCGAGATCGGTGGAGAGGTCGACGTCCATGTATGCGAGCACCGGGGCGTCCGACGCCGCCCACACAGCACGCAGGGCGCGTCCACGCCCCTTGGCGTCGAGGTGCACGGCGGCGACCTCGGGCAGCACCTCGACGAGGTCCAGCGCGACCTGCCACGTGCGGTCCGTGCTCGCGTTGTCGGCCACGGTGATCCGGTAGGGGTAGGGGAAGGTGTCGCGCAGGTGCGCGTGCAGCCGGCGCACGCACGCCGCGAGCGTGACCTCCTCGTCGTAGACCGGCACGACGACGTCGAGCACGGGCGACGGCCCGGGGCGCTCCTGCTGCACCCGGGTCACCGGGTCGGGGGTCGTCGCCGGGGCGAAGGGGGGACCTGTCACCTCGGGCGTCGGCTCGGTGCGCACGAGGGTGCTCATGACGCCGCCTGCGTCGTGGCGAGCGGCGCGGTGAGGTCGTAGAAGGTCGTCCCGTCGATGCTCACCTGCTCGTACCGGCTCGAGGCCCACTCGAGGATCTGCGCGGCCGACCCCGAGCCCGACCCACCCATCCCGCTGCCGGCGAGCAGGTAGTGGATGTCGCCGTCGGCGACGAGCTGCTGCATCTCCTCGAGGGTCGGGCTCGGGTCTGAGCCGTTGAAGCCTCCGATCGCCATGACGGGCAGCTCGGTCGCGAGCTGCAGGCCCGCGGCGTTCTGGCTGCCGACCGCCGCCGCGACCCAGCGGTAGCGGGACGCGTCCTGGGAGAGGGCTGCGACGACCTCGGTGCTCGGGGTGCTGGCGTCGAGCAGCCCACCCATGCCACCGGCACCGCCACCGGCCGGAGCGCCGCCCGGTGCTGCACCCGGCGCGGTGCCCTGCCCGGGCATGGCCTGGGGAGGCTGAGCGCCCTGTCTTCCCTGGCCCCCGGGACCTCCCTGGTTCCCAGGTCCGCCCTGCCCGCCCGGACCTCCCTGACCCCCGGGCCCGCCCCCGCCAGCGGTGCTCGGGCCTGCCGTGACGATCGACCCGGTGTGCGCCTGCGAGATCGTCGTCGCGGAGTAGGCCGTCGGGCCGAGCAGCAGCGCGACGACGGCGGCGCTCGCGACGGCCGCGGCTGCCCGGCGGCTCACCCGTTCGGCGAGGAGCAGACCGAGGGCGGCTGCGAGGCCGAGGACGAGGACGCTCACCCGCAGCCAGTCGCCATACGCGGTCGTGCGGCTGAGCAGGACGGCGGACCACGCCGCTCCGACGGCGGTCGCGCCGGCGAGGACGAGCCTGCCCCCCAGGCGTCCACGAGCCGACCACGCGTCCGCGGCGCCCATGCCGACGAGCGCGGCCACGGCCGGGGCGAGAGCGACGGTGTAGTACTCGTGGAAGATCCCGGCCATGAAGGAGAAGGTGAGGGCGGTGACGACGAGCCAGCCGCCCCACACGACGTAGGCGGCGCGACGCAGGTCGGTGCGCGGGGCGCGTCCCCGCAGCCACAGCCCGGCGACGAGCAGGACGAGCGCGGTGGGGACGAGCCACGAGATCTGCCCGCCGATGCTCGAGGAGAAGAGGCGACCGATGCCGGTCTCGCCCCAGCCACCACCGCCGCCGACCGAGCCCGTCTCCTCGCCGTTGATCCGGCCCAGGCCGTTGTACCCGAAGGTCAGCTCGAGGAAGGAGTTGGTCTGGCTGCCGCCGATGTACGGTCGCATGCTCGCGGGCACGAGCTCGACGACCGCGACCCACCACCCCGCGGACACGACGGCGGCTGCCGACGCGACCAGCGCGCCGAGGGCACGCCGCCGTCCGCTCGTCCGGGCGGCGAGGAGCCAGGCCAGCCCCAGCGCGGGGACGACGAGCAGGACCTGCAGGGTCTTCGTGAGGAAGCCCAGGCCGACGAGCACGCCGACGAGGCCCATCCACCGCACGGAGCCGCGCTCGACGGCACGGACGGTCGCCCAGGCGGCGAGGGCCATGAGCAGCACGAGCAGCGCATCAGGGTTGTTGAAGCGGAACATGAGCACCGCGACCGGGGTGAGTGCGAAGACCGCACCGGCGAGCAGCCCGGCACCGGCCCCCGAGACCCGCTTGGCCGTCGATGCGACGACGCCGGTCGTCGCGACGCCCATGAGCACCTGCGGCAGCAGGATGCTCAGGCTGCTCAGCCCGAGCAGGCGCACCGACAGGGCCATGACCCACAGCGACGCCGGCGGCTTGTCGACGGTGATCGACCCGCTCGCGTCCGACGCCCCGTAGAAGAAGGCCTCCCACGACTGGCTCCCGGCCTGCGCGGCCGCCGAGTAGAAGGAGTTCGCCCAGCCGCTCGCCGTGAGCTGCCAGCTGTACGTCGCGAGGGTGAGGGCGAGCAGGGCGACGAGGGCGGGGCGGGCCCACGCCGGGTCGTCGGCCGGGCCGCGCCACATCCGCGCGAGGCGGTGGCGGGCCGCGGCCGGCCGGGTGCCGACCTGGCGGGCGAAGGGGGAGCCGGCGGCGCCGTCGGCGGTGCGGGGGAGGGTTGTCGAGTGCATGCCGACACGCTCGAGCCCGCCGCTGTGGTCGGCCTGTGGCGGTCCTGAGGTGCGCTCCTGACTGCCTCGCCACCGGCGGTGCAGGGACTCCCTTCGCTGAGCGCACGGTCCTCGCCACCGTCGGATGGCGGCCCTAGCCTGGGGCGGTCATGGCTCGGGGGACGAGAGCGGGGGACACGGTGATGAAGGTGCCGGGGGAGCGGGCGGACCGCGAGGTGCTCACGATGTCGGAGGAGCTCGCCGAGCGCGGTGAGGTGCTCATCGGCACGACGACGTACGAGCCGTCGGTGCAGGAGGCGGAGGCGATGCTCCAGGCCGTGCGCAAGCGCGCTGACGGGTGGCGCAACGGGGTGGGGGCGACCCTCACGCTCGTCCTGGCCAGCCTCGCCGTGAAGCCGGGCGAGGGCTTCATGAAGTACACCGGAGACACCCGTGTCGCGCTCATGCTGCTCATCGGGGGGTCGCTGCTCAGCGCGCTCGTCGCTCTCTTCCTGCTCGTCAACGCGGCGAACGGCCCGACCTGGCTGCGCGAGCTCGTGGGGCACGAGGCGACCCCGCAGCGGTACCTGCGTCGGGTCGTCGGGGCGCGGCGTGACCTGCGGGTCGGCCAGGGCCTCTGGGTCGTGTCGCTGCTGCTCTTCTGCGGTGCGGTCCTCGCGACCTGGCTGACGCCGCTGCCCTGACGCGGTCCGCCGCGCCGTCAGACCGTGTCGAGCCGCACCGCTGCCGCCTTGACGACGAGGTGGACGGTCTCGCCCGGCCCGAGACCGAGGTCGGCCACCGCGGCCGGGGTGAGGTCGGCGACGAGGGCGCCGAGGTCCGTCGTGGCGCGCAGCCGCGCCGCCGAGCCCGAGGGCTCGACTGACACGACCGTGCCGGCGACGACGTTGCGCGGGCTGCCTCCGGGCGGACGGCGGTGCACGGCGACCGTCTCAGGGCGGAAGGTCGCGACGGCCCGCGTGCCCTCCGGCGCGTCGACGGGCAGCCCGTGCAGGACGCCGCCAGAGGTCCGCAGCTCGCCAGGCGGTCCGAGCACACCGCTGACGAGGTTGACCCCGGCCAGCCGGGCGGCGAAGAGGGAGCGCGGGGCGCTCACGAGGTCGCGGACCGGGCCCTGCTCGACGACCCGCCCGCCGTCGACGACGACCGCGTGATCGGCCAGCAACGCTGCGTCGACGACGTCGTGGGTGACGACGACGGCCGTCCTCCCCCGCAGCACCTCGCGCAGGACGTGACGCACCTGGGGCGCGGCGTCGACGTCGAGCGCGGAGAACGGCTCGTCGAGGAGCACCACGTCGGGCTCGGCGGCCAGGGCCCGGGCGAGCGCCACACGTGCGGCCTGGCCGCCGGAGAGGGTGCCCGGACGGCGGTCGGCGAGGTGCCCCGCGCCGACCCGCTCGAGCCAGCGGGCCGCTGACGCGCGTGCCGCGCGCCGGCTTGCACCGCCCGCGCGCGGACCGAAGGCGACGTCGTCGAGCGCGCTGAGGTGGGGCAGCAGCAGCGGGTCCTGCGACAGCAGCGCGACCCGGCGACGATGGGGCGGGAGGTGGTCGAGTCGTCGACCGTCGAGCAGCACGCTCGAGCCCGCGGGACGGTGCACGCCCGCGATCGTCGCGAGCACGGTCGACTTGCCGGTCCCGTTGGGTCCGAGCAGCGCCGTCGTCTGCCCCCCGGGCACGACGAAGGACACGTCCACCCCGCGGTCGGGGTCGCGGACCTCGACCTCGAGGCCGGCGGACGTGCTCATCGGCGCACGTCCGGCCGCGCGAGCGCCATGACGACGACGGCGACGACGACGAGGAGGACCGAGAGCGCGACGGCAGCGTCGGGGTCGCTCTCGCGCTCGAGGTAGATCTGCAGCGGCAGGGTCCGGGTCGTGCCCTGCAAGGACCCGGCGAAGGTGAGGGTCGCGCCGAACTCTCCGAGCGAGCGGGCGAAGGCGAGGACGGTGCCGGAGACGAGCGCCGGCCGCACGAGCGGGAGGGTGACCCGTCGGAAGACGACGGAGGGTGAGGCACCGAGTGTGGCGGCCACCCCTTCGTGCCGGCCGCCGACCGAGCGCAACGCCCCGTCGAGGCTCACGACGAGGAAGGGGAGGGAGACGAAGGTCTGCGCGATGACGACGGCGAGCGTCGTGAAGGCGACCCGGACGCCGAGCGCGTCCAGGTGCGACCCGAGCAGACCCTGCCGCCCGAGGAGGGTGACGAGGGCGATGCCCGCGACGACCGGCGGGAGCACGAGCGGCAGGAGCACGAGGGTGCGCACGACGACGTTGTCGAAGAGGCGGAGCCGGGCGAGCGCGAGGGCGAGCGGCACCCCGAGGAGCAGGCAGAGCACGGTCGACGCGCTCGCGGTGCGCAGGCTGAGCCACAGGGCGTCGAGCGCGCGCTCCGAGGTGAGCAGGGCGGGCAGCCCGGCGACGTCGACGCTCGCGAGCATCCCCACCACGGGCGCGGCGAGGACGAGCGCCCCGAGGACTGCGGGCAGCAGGGCCCAGCGCGGCACCGTCGCGACGTCAGGGCGCGGCAAAGCCGGCCGCCTCCAGGTGCCCCTCTGCATCCCCCGTCGCGTCCGCGAGGACGGCCGCGACGAGCTCGTCGGCGAGGTCGTGGTGCTCGCTGCCGGCGAGCGTGGCGACCGGGTAGGTCGTCGTCGTGTTGTCCTCGTCCGGGATCTCCACCGTGCCGACGTCGTCCGAGCTCTGGGCGTCGGTGACGTAGACGATGCCCGCGTCGGCCTCGCCGCTGGCGACCTTGCCGAGGACGTCGGTGACCTTGGCCTCCTCGGAGACGGGGGCGAAGGTGAGGCCCGACGCCTCCTCGACCCGCTCCGCGGCCGCCCCGCAGGGCACCTGCGGGGCGCACAGGACGAGGTCGACGTCGCCCTCGAGGTCGGCGAGCGAGGTGATCTTCGCGGGGTTGTCCTTCGGCACGACGACGGTCATCGAGTTCGTCGCGAAGGTCTGCGGCGAGCCGGAGACCAGGTCGGCGTCCTCGACGGTGCCCATCGTCCGCTCGTCCGCCGTCGCGAGCACGTCGGCGGGCGCGCCGTCGACGAGCTGGGCGGCGAGGTCCGAGGAGCCGGCGAAGGAGAAGCGCACCGTGACGCCCGGGTGGTCCGCCTCGAAGTCGTCGGCGATCTGCTCGAAGGGGCGCTGCAGGCTGGCGGCGGCGAAGACGGTGAGCTCGCTCGACCCGCCGTCGGCGTCACCCCCGCTGCACGCCGAGAGCCCGAGGGCGACGACGGCCAGGGCCGCGAGGCCGGCGCGGGTCATGCCCGGCCGTCCGGGGTCTCGATGACGACCTGCGTCGACTTGATGACGGCGACCGCGACGACGCCGGGCTCGAGACCCATCTCGCGCACGGCCTCGGCGCTGAGCAGCGAGACGACGCGGAAGGGGCCGCACTGCAGCTCGACCTGAGCCATGACCGTGTCGGCGACGACCTCGGTGACGATGCCGACGAGCCGGTTGCGCGCCGACGTGTGCCGCCCGACCGGGTCGGGCAGCGCGCGCAGGTGCTCACGGGCGTGGTGCGCTACTGAGACCGCGTCGACCGTGCGGCGACCGCCGTCGTCCTCGCCGGCGACGAGCGTGCCCGCATCGACCATCCGTCGGATGGTGTCGGTGCTCACGGCGAGGAAGTCAGCGGCCTCATGGATACGCAGATGCGGCATAAAGGTGACTCTACAGACGCACCTGCGACCTCAGGTCGAGGGTCAGTCGGGCAGGTGCACGGCGAAGGAGGTCTGCCCCGGGCGCGACGCGAGCTCGATGCGGCCGCCGTGCGCGCCGACGACCGACTCGACGATGCTCAGGCCGAGCCCGGTCGACCCGCCGGCGCGGTTGCGCGCGTCGTCTCCCCGGGTGAAGCGCTCGAAGACCTCGGGCTGCAGCTCCTCGGGGACCCCGGGCCCGTCGTCGGTGACGACGAGGACGACCTCGCCGTCCTCCCTTCGCAGGCTCGTCGTCACCGTCGTGCCCGCAGGGGTGTGCGTGCGGGCGTTCGCGAGGAGGTTGACGAGCACCTGACGCAGGCGACCCTCGTCCCCGACGACCTCGACCGGCTCGTCGGGCAGGTCGAGGCGCCAGCGGTGCTCGGGAGCGGCCGCGTGGATGTCGCCGACGGCCGTCATCGCGATCATCGTGAGGTCGACTGGCTCGCGCTCGAGGGCCCGACCCGCGTCGAGCCGCGCGAGCAGGAGGAGGTCCTCGACGAGACCTTGCATCCGCAGCGCCTCGGACTCGACCCGGCCGAGGGCGTGGCGCACCGAGGTCGGCACCGGCTCGCTCTCGCGCCGGGAGAGCTCGGCGTAGCCGCGGATCGAGGCGAGGGGCGTGCGCAGCTCGTGGCTCGCGTCGGCGACGAACTGCCGCACCCGGGACTCCGAGCGCTGGCGCGCCTCGAGGGCCCCGGCGACGTTGTCGAGCATCGAGTTGAGCGCGTGGCCGACCTGGCCCACCTCGGTCCGGGGGTCGGTGTCCTCCTCGGGCACCCGCTCGGCGAGGGCGACCTCGCCGGAGTCGAGGGGGAGCCGGGAGACCTGCGTGGCCGTCGCCGCGACGCGGCGCAGCGGCAGCAGGGAGCGGCGGATGAGCCAGCTGCCGACCGCCACCGTCGCGAGCAGCCCGGCGAGCGAGGCGGAGCCGAGCACGACGAGGAGGCTGCGGGTCGCGTCGGTGGCCGGGGCCAGCGGCTGACCGGTGACGACCGTCGCCCCGCTCGCGGTGCGCAGCGCGACCATCCGGTAGTCGCCGAGCCCCGAGACGTCGACGGTGCGCGGCGCCGGGGCGATCCCGGCGTCGGCAACGGCGGACAGCGCCGCGCTGGGCAGCGCCACCCGCTCGCCCTGCCGGACGACGTACCCGGTCGCCTGGCCGTCCACGAGGCAGACGAGGACCGAGCCCTCGCCGCGACCGGGGCCGCCACGGGTGCACGGGGCCGGGTAGGCGCCGTCGCCGTCGCCGTCACGGTCCTCGTACGGCGGTTCGCGGCGCAGCGTGTCGACCTGGGTCGCGACCTGCTCGTCGATCTGGGCGATGAGCTGGTGGCGCATGAGCAGGACGGTCGCGGTGCCGGTGACGATGGTGACGACGACGAAGAGGGCGACGACGGAGGCGACGAGCTGGGTCGTCAGCGAGGTCCCGCGACCGGGGCGGGCGGTGGTCATCCGACCGGCTTGAGCACGTACCCGGCGCCGCGCATCGTGTGGATCATCGGGTCGCGGCCCGCGTCGATCTTCTTGCGCAGGTAGGAGATGTAGAGCTCGACGACGTTGGCCTGCCCGCCGAAGTCGTAGCTCCACACGCGGTCGAGGATCTGCGCCTTCGAGAGCACCCGGCGGGGGTTGCGCATGAGGTAGCGCAGCAGCTCGAACTCCGTCGCGGTGAGCGAGATCTCCTCGCCGCCCCGGGTCACCTCGTGGCTGTCCTCGTCGAGGGTGAGGTCGCCGACGACGAGCAGCGGGCTGCCCTCTCCGGTGCTCACGGCGGTGCGGCGCATGAGGGCCCGGACCCGCGCGACCACCTCTTCGAGGCTGAAGGGCTTCGTCACGTAGTCGTCGCCCCCGGCGGTGAGCCCGGCGACACGGTCCTCGACGGCGTCCTTCGCGGTGAGGAAGAGCACCGGCACCGCCTCGTCGTGCTCGCGCATCCGGCGCAGCACCTCCATGCCGTCGAAGTCGGGCAGCATCATGTCGAGGACGACCGCGTCGGGTCCGAAGTCCTTGGCCGCGCGCACCGCCGCGGTCCCCGTGCCGGCCGTGCGCACATCCCAGCCCTCGTACCGCAGCGCCATCGACAGCAGCTCGGTGAGGTTGGCCTCGTCGTCGACGACGAGGACGCGCACCGGAGAGCCGTCGGGTCGGGTGAGTCGCGGGGCGGCGGAGGAGCTCGTCATGCGGCCAGTAGACACCTGGGGTCCGGGCGTGCGCTATGGCTCACCTGTGCGATCCCTGTGGGCGACGAAGGGGGGAGTCTCAGCCCGGCGAAGGGGGAGGGACAGCCCCGCCACAGCCGAGCCGGTGAGCCTTCGGTCATGGACACGACGACCACGCCCACGACCCCGTCGACCGCACCTGCTCTGCGCCGCCCGTCGTGGTCGGGCAGGAAGCCCCCGGTCGCCGCCACCCGCGCGAGCGTCGAGGGTCGAGGTGCCCGGGTCGCCGGCCTGGATGACGAGCATCTCGCCGGCCGAGGGGCGAGGGTCTCCCGGCCCGGGTGACCCGGCGCGTGCCGGGGAACCCAAGACGAACCGGGATACCCGAGACGGGCCGGGACGTGTCTCGGTCAGCGGCGGGCGAGCTGGTCCGGGCCGGGGTGCGCGGTCAGCCCTCGGCCTCGAGACCACGTCGTCGGTGGCGGTCAGCTGCCGGGCGAGTACCAGCCGTAGGCGTGGTCACCGGGGGTGAAGCCGGCCTCGGCGTAGAGACGGGCGGCGGCGGTGCCGTCCTCGGCGACGATGACGAGCTCGCGTGCCCCTCGCCGGACCGCCCAGCGGGCCGCGACCCCGAGCAGGTGCCGGGCCAGACCCTGCCGACGGTGGGCGGAGCCGGTGAGGACGGACTGGTAGCGCGCGGTCGTCGGCTCGAGGTCACGCAGCACGACGATGCCCAGCGACGCGGCTAGCCGGTCGTCCTCGTCGAACGCGCCGAACCACGCCGCGTCGCCGTCAGCGACGAGGCGCCGCCGGATCACCGTCTGGCGCATGACGAAGGCCCGGTACTCCTGCGCTGGGTGCTCACCGGTCTCGGCGTTGTGCTCGAGCTCGGCGACGAGCCGGGCACCCCAGTCGGCGTCGCTCTCGAGCGAGGTGACCCGGTAGCCCGTCGGGAGCGGTGTCGTCGGCGGGGCGATCTCGCTCGTCAGGCTCTCGACGACGTCGGGCCGCAGCCCCGCCTCGCGCCAGGCCCCCGCGCAGGACGGCTGCGGCAGGCCGATCGCGCGGTGACGCGCCCGGGGGAACTCACCAGCGAACCGCGCGAGCCATGTCGCCGCGTCATCGGGGTCGCCCGTCGTCACCTGGATGAAGTTGCCCCAGTGGTAGTCGGGCGCGCTCGGCGTGCGCACGACGAGGTGGTCACCGTGGTCGACGACGTCGGCGCCGCCCAGCACGTCGACGGCGATGTCGGTGCGAGTCGAGATGGGCAGCCCGGCGAGCATGCGTCGAACCTAGCCCGACCGACGCCTCCCGGCGCGGTGAGGAGGGCCCGGCGTGCACCCCCTTCGCCCCGCCGGTGCGACGCACGAGCGCGCCCGGGCCGAGTCGGCCCGGGCGCGCCCGGTCATGCGATGCGGATCGGCGTCAGCGACGCAGCACCTGGACCTCGGTCACCGCCATCTTCGCGGCACCGGAGTATGCGGTGGTGCAGTCGGTCGCGTTGTTCGGGTCGTTGTCCTGCTCGCCCTGGAAGGCGGGCCCGCCCGAGCACTGGTTGGTGACCAGCTCGACCTTGACGTGGGTCGCCGGGGTGCGCGGGATCTCGAAGGTGCGCATCTTCAGCTCCGGGGCGACCGGCCGCGGGGCGTCCCCGGGGAAGGCGTCCGCGGGCGAGGTGTAGGCCTCGCTGAAGTCGGCGTCCTGCGAGCAGGTGACGCGACCCTTGGCGTCGCACGTCGAGATCGTGAACTGACGCACGTTCTGGAAGCGACCGGCGACACCCGGCTGCGGGAGAGCGCTCACCTGGACCTTGCGGACCTGCTGGCGGCCACCGACGAGGTCGATGGTGAAGGACCGCTGAGCCGCCGTCGGGGTGGTGACGGTGGTGCCCGTCGTGCCCTCGTCGCCGTCGGCCATCGCCTGCACCGCGGTGCCCTCACCGGTGATGGTGGCACCGGCGGTGGTGTCGGAGAGGTTGTCGATGAGCTTGACCGGCATGTTGCGGGTCTGACCGGCCTTGGCGGAGAAGGTGACGCGGGTCTGCGCCTTGCCCGGTGCGGTCACCGTGTAGGTGCGCTCGCCGGCACCGATCTCGAAGGTCGCCGGCAGGGCCGTCGCCGGGTCGGTGTCGGCCACCGGGGTGGACCGAGCGGTGTACTCGCCGACGTAGACCTTCGTCCCGGGGACCGGGCGGCCGTCCTCGTCGGTCGGCGCCGCGGTGAGCGTGGCCGAGCGGGAGTACGGGGAGCGGAAGGACGGGATCGGGTCGGAGTCGGCCGCGTTGCGCGACGAGGCCCCGTCACCCATGCCGCGACCGGCGAAGCCGTCCCACAGCAGGTCCTGGTTGGCCCCGCCGAAGCGGAGCAGGTCGGCGGCGAGCATCGCGTTGCGCGCGTCGATCATGCTCACCGAGCCCGACGGCATGAGCAGCCAGGCGTCGAAGACGAGCTGCATCCAGCGACGGTTGCCCGGGCAGGTGTTGACGGCCTTGGTGCCCGAGGCGCACGCCTTCTGCTCCTCGGCCGTGCCGGCGCCGTAGCGACCGATGAAGGCGCTGCGGATGTCGCCCTGCGTGGCCGACCAGATCTCGCCGTCCGCGTGCACCTGCGGGCCGGTGAGGTCGTAGCCGACGTTGCTGTAGTTCAGCGGGCTGTCGCTGAAGTTGTAGTTGCGGATGCCGCGGTCGGGGTTGCCCGTGACGAAGGAGCCCATCGGGGTGGCCTTCGGGCCGACCGGCGCGTAGCCCCACTCCTGGAGGTACTCGGTCGCCATGAGGTCCGACCAGCTCTCGCCCATCGCACCGGCCTGCAGACCGGACAGACCCATGTCGGGACCGCCCGCCATGCGGTTGCTGATGCCGTGGCCGTACTCGTGGCCGATGACCGACATGTCGTAGTCGCCGTCGACGCACGGGGCGTAGAAGGCGCCGGCGAGCGGCTGCCACAGGTACATGTTGCTGTAGCCGCTCACGCCGTCCGGCGGGGTGCCGAAGTTGGCGTTGTTGCGGTCACCGCGCAGCGCGCCGGACTGGGAGTAGCCGAGGGTCGGGTCGTTGCCGATGCCGCCCTTGCCGTAGTTGTCGCGCTGGAAGTTCCAGGCCTTCTCGGTGAAGCCGAGGTTGTAGGCCCAGTCGTGCATGCGGTTGTGCATGCCGAAGAGGTTCGCGGTCGCGGCGTCGATGTCGTTGCGCGCCGCGCTCGTGTAGCTCGCCGGGTCGCACTTGCTGTTTGCCCACTGGTTGGTCCAGCTGTAGACGTAGCTGCGGTCGCCGCGCAGCGCGGCGGGGGTGACGGGGCCCGTACCCAGCCAGCGCTCGCCGGCGAAGGTGTTGTTGCCGCTCGTCGTCGTCGTGCTGAGCTTCGTGGCCGGGTCGACGTCCCAGGCGAGCGGGGAGGCGGGGTTGGCCACGGTCTCGGCACAGCCGGCGGCTGCCGTCCAGCACCACTCGACGCGGGTGTCGGGGGCTCCCTCGACACCGCTGGGGGTGCCGGTGAAGACCTTCCAGCGCGGGTTGTCGGAGTCGAAGTCGACGAGGGCCTCACGGGCGATCGTCTCGCCGCTCTGGGCGTCGACGTAGACGGAGTAGCCGCTGTCCTGGTCCTCGCGGACGACGACCTGGTAGGCCTGGCGGGCGTCCTCGCCCGGCACCGGGACGGCGACGAGCTTGGCCTGCTGGGTGCCGTGCAGACCGGAGGCCGTCATGTCGGTCCAGCCCTTGCCGGAGCTGCGCTGCGCAGAGCCCGCGCGCTTGATCCCCTTCGCGTCCGCGCCGACGTCCTCGGCGGCCTTGTCGAGGGCCTCCTCCGGGGTGAGCGCGGCCGCCTTGCGGGCGCCGGTGGCTCCGTCGACGGGGGCGAGGGTGGAGCTGACGTAGCGGACAGAGCCCTTGTCGACCGCGACGACGACCATGCCGTCGATGCCGGCGGGCACGCCGTCGATGACCTGGCGCAGCATGACCACCGAGCTCTTGCCGACCTCGTTGGTCGTCACGTGCTCCATCGCCGAGATGTCGGCCGAGGTGAGCCCGAAGGCAGTGGCGTTGTCCTCGAGGTAGGCGCGAGCCGCGTCGACCGGGTCGGAGCCGAGACCGGTGGCCAGGGGAGAGCTCGCCGACGTCGGGGTCACGGTGTCCACGGAGCCGAAGCGGTTCCACGTGACGACCGGCTCCGAGGTGGCCGAGCGGGCGGTGGCGCTCTTGGCCGACAGACCCTTGCCGGCGGAGCGCTGGGCGCTCGACGGCTTGGCGCTGCCCTTGCGGTTGTCGACGTCGGGCAGGAGGTCGTGCGCGTGCTCGTCCCCGGCGGCCGGTACCCCGGTCGGAGTGGAGGGCGAGGGCGGTGCGCTCGGGGCGGCACTCGCCCCGTCGACGGCCATCGCGAAGACGAGGGCTGCTGAGGCGGCGACTGCTGCCGACGTGGTCAGCCCACGGCGTGGGTGTCTGGTCATGGATGCTCCCTGGTCGGCCCCGGTAGGGGCGGCTGCACGGTGCGGTCAGTCAATCCAGGAAGCGGTATGAGGCGCATCACCTCTTGGTCTGGGTTTGTTCAGGATCTGCCGGTGGTAGGGGCCGGTGGCACACTCGCGGCGTGAGCGACGACTACCTCGCGGTGAACCGCGCGAACTGGGACGACCGGGCCGGTATCCACGAGCACTCGCCGGGCTACGACCGCGAGCGGCTGCTGTCCGGTGAGCACGAGCTGAGCCATGTCGTCGCCTTCGACCGCCCGCGCCTGGGCGACATCAGCGGGCTGCGCACGGTGCACCTGCAGTGCCACATCGGCACCGACACCTTGTCGCTGCACCGGCTCGGGGCGCGGGTCGTCGGGCTCGACCTCTCGCCCTCCTCGCTCGCCGCGGCACGTCGCCTCGCGGCGGACGCCGGGGCCGACGTCGAGTACGTCGAGGCCGACGTCTACTCGGCGCCGAGCGCGCTCGCCGATCACGCCCCCTTCGACCTCGTCTACACCGGGATCGGTGCGCTCGGCTGGCTGCCGAGCATCGACCGGTGGGCCCGGACGGTCGCCGCGCTGCTGCGGCCCGGCGGCCGGCTCTTCATCCGTGAGGGGCACCCCGTGCTGTGGGCGTGCGACGACCCGCGCCCGGACGGTCTCGTCGTCCTCGCATATCCCTACTTCGAGACGCCGGCGCCGACGGTGTGGGACGACGCCTCGACCTACGTCGAGCCGGCGCCGGGGAGCGGCGGGGGCATCACCGCCACCGTGACCCACGAGTGGAACCACGGTCTGGGCGAGATCTTCACGGCGCTGACCCGTCACGGCATGGACGTCGTCGCGCTCGAGGAGCACCGCACCGTGCCCTACCTCGCGCTCGGCGACCAGATGGTGGCCGACCCCGAGCTGCCGGGGGAGTACCGCCTCGCCGAGGGCGACGACCGGCTGCCGCTGACGTACACCTTGCAGGCCGTCCGGCGCGGCTGACCGAGGCTACCCAGCAGTAACGGGACACGTGGGGGCCTTGCCCCCGCATGGAGCGGGCTAGCCCCTCACAGGTCCCGTTGCTGCCGGGTCACCGCGCCGGGGCGGGGACGCGCATGGCGAGCAGCCGGCTGCTCAGCGCCTTGCCGTGCGTGTCGACGGCCAGCGACGTCGTGACGCCGCCGTCGAGCGCGTGCTGGCAGACGAGCTGGACGCCCTGGACGAGCGGCACCTCGTAGCGGGTGACATGACCGCGCAGGTGCTCGCCGAGGTGCTCGACGACGCGCTCGACGGTGAGCACCTCGCACAGCCACCCGTAGTCGGCGTCGTCGAGGGGGAAGACGGACAGGATCGAGGTGTCGCCCTTGTCGCCGGCGCGGGCGTGGGCGAGCTCGTGGAGCAGGACGTCGGTCATCGGGTCTCCAGGACGTCGACGTGGGTACGGACGGCAGAGCGGTCGACGAGCGTCGAGACGATGCCGATGACCTCCTCGACGCGGGTGCGCACGCCACCGCCACCGGCCGGGCCGTTGACGTAGAGCGCCTCGACCTCGTCGCACACCTCACGAGCGGTGTCGGCGTCGGGCGCGGTGGCGGCCACTCGCAGCCGGGTGTCGGAGAGGTTGACGCCCGTGCCCGCGCCGACGACGTCGACGCGCGGGGTGATGCCGAGCGCGGCGAGCCGCGTCGTGACCACCTCACCGGCGAGCCGGGCGCGCTCTACGCACCCGGGCCCCGCGTAGGAGATGCCGCCCTCCGCGCGGTAGCCGGCCGCGTACCCGACGCTGACCTTGAGCTGCTCGGGGGCGGGACGTCCGCGGGCACCGCTGACCCGCACGCGGTTCGGCCCCGCCGTCTCGAGCTGCACGCCGTAGAGGTCGAGCGTGACATCCGGGGTGAGGTACGCGCCGGGGTCGCTGATCTCGTAGAGCAGCTGCTCTCGCACGGTCGCGCGGTCCAGCCGGCCGCCGGTGCCGTCGACCGTGCCGAGCGTCGCCGTGCCGTCCGCGCTGACGTCGGCCCAGGGGAGGCCGACGTGGGCGAGGTCGGGCACCCCCTTCGCGCCGAAGGGGGACGTGGGGTCCGCGAAGTACCCGCCGCTCACCTGGGTGCCGCACTCGAGGAGGTGGCCGACGAGCGTGCCGTGGGCCGCGAGGGCCGGGTCGTCGAGGTCCCAGCCGAGCCGGTGGGCGAGCGGGGCGACGAAGAGCGAGGGGTCGGCGACGCGGCCGGCGAGGACGACCTCCGCCGCGGTGTCGAGCGCGGCCATGAGCGTGGCGGCGCCGGTGTAGGCGTTCGCCGAGATGATCTCGCCGTAGGACGACAGCGGGCGGCCGTGCTCGAGGGAGGGCTGCTCGAGGTCGAGCCCGGCGAGCACGTCGTCACCGGTGACGGCCGCCACCCGGCAGCGCAGCCCGAGCTGCTCGGCGACCGCGACGGTCTCGCGGGCGGCGGCCGTCGGGTTGGCGGCACCGAGGTTGCTGACGATGCGCGTGCCGCGGGGGAGGGCCTCGGGCAGGAGCGCGCGCAGCCGTCGCGAAGTGCGGTCGTCGTGGCCGGTGGTCGGGTCGGCGCGGCGTCGCCGCTGACCGAGGGCGATGGTGCGCTCGGCGAGGCACTCGAGGACGAGGTCGTCGAGCTGCCCGTCGCGCACGAGGTCGACGGCGGGGGCGATGCGGTCACCGGCGAAGCCGGCGCCGCTGCCGATGCGGACGTGGGTGCGGTCGACGGTGCTCACCAGCTGATCGCCCCGGTGAGCAGGGCGACGGTCGTCATGACGAGCGTCGTGCCGAGCGCCCAGCCGAAGAGCCGGCGCTGGTGGGCCCCTAGGTCGACGTCGCTCATCCCGACGAGGATGAAGGTCGCGGCCGTGAGCGGGCTCAGGGGGAAGCCGGTCGTCATCTGGCCGAGGATCGCGGCCCGGCCGATCTCCGCGGGGTCGCCGCCGAGCGAGGTCGTCGTCTCGGCGAGCACGGGCAGCACACCGAAGTAGTACGCGTCAGGGGTGAAGACGAGGCTGGCGGGCATCGAGGTGATGGCGGTGAGCACGGGCAGCGAGCCCCCGGCGGAGGTCGGGATGACGGAGACGAGCGACTCGGCCATCGCGGTGATCATGCCGCTGCCGTTGAGGATGCCGGTGAGCACGCCCGCGGCGAAGATCATCGCGACGACCATGACGACGTTGCCGCCGTGCCGCTCGAAGAGCGCCTGCTGGTCCTCCCACCGGGGCAGGTTGACGAGCAGCGCGATGGCGAAGGCGACGACGAAGACGACGTGCAGCTCGAGCAGCTGGAGCAGCAGGATGACGACGAGGCCGAGCGTGAGGAGCACGTTGACCGCCTGCACCCAGCGCGCCTGACGGCCGACCTGCGGGCGCTCGGGCAGCTGGAGCAGGGCGGTGATGTCGGAGCGGTCGACGCCGTCCTCGGCGTCCTTCGCCCGGATGCGGTCGCGCTCGCGTCGCCCGATGAAGGCGGCGGCGAAGAGGACCCAGATGATGCCGGCGGCCATCGCCGGGATGACCGGCACGAAGATCTCGCTGCTGTCGAGGTCGAGGGTGGCCATCGCCCGGGCGGTGGGGCCGCCCCACGGGATCATGTTCATCACGCCGGCGGCCAGGCCGACGACGCAGGTGAGCACGAGCGGGCTCATCCCGAGACGGCGGTAGATCGGCAGGAAGGTCGAGACCGTGATGAGGAAGGTCGAGGCGCCGTCCCCGTCGAGGGCGACCATGAGGGTGATGACCGCCGTGCCCAGCGCGATCTTCATCGGGTCGGCACCGGCCCAGCGCAGGACGACCCGGATGACGGGGTCGAAGAGCCCGCGGTCGACCATGAGGCTGAAGTAGAGGATCGCGAAGGCGATCATGATCGCGACCGGGGCGACCGTCAGCAGGCCCTTCGCGATGAACTCGCCGAGCTCGCCGGTGAAGCCGCCGAGGACCCCGAAGACGACGGGCACGAGGACGAGCCCGAGCAGCACCGACACCTTGCGGGTGAAGGTGAGGGCGAGGAAGACGCCGACGGTGGCGAATCCGAGGACGGCGAGCATGACGAGACCTCCGTGGGGACGGATCGGCCCCGAGGCGTCGGCGCCGACCGACCGAGTGTGTCGGCGCCTACTTATGCATGTCTAACACCTCTTCTCGATAGATTGATCGGCTGTGAGCATCAACCCGACACTCGCGCAGTGCCGCGCCGTCGTCGCCGTGGCGCGCCATCGCAGCTTCAGCCAGGCGGCCCGCCGGCTGCACGTCGCCCAGTCCTCGCTGAGCCGCACGGTCGCGGAGGTCGAGAGGGCGTGCGGCGTGCAGCTCTTCGCGCGCACGACCCGGCACGTCGCGCCGACCGCCGAGGGGGTCGCCTTCGTCGAGATGGCCGAGCGCATCCTGCGGGTCTACGACGAGGAGCTGGCGCACTTCGGCGGCTACCTCGAGGGCCAGCGGGGGGTCCTGCGGGTCGCCGCGCTCCCGTCGCTCGCCGCGACGCTGCTGCCGCAGGTCGTCGACCGCTTCCGCGAGGCATTGCCGGGGGTTGACGTGCAGCTCGAGGACTCGCTCGCCGCCCAGCTCGCGGCGGCCGTGCGAGCCGGCCGGGTCGACCTCGCCCTCACCGCCGAGACCGGTGGCCTGCCCGGGGCGAAGGGGGATGACCCCTTGCGCTTCGAGGTGGTCGCGGGCGACGACCTCGTGTGCCTCGTCGCGCGAGGCCACCCCTTCGCCCGTCGCGCGGAGCTGGCCTGGGCCGAGCTGGCCAGCGAGCCCTTCATCTCCTTCGACGAGGCGAGCTCGATCCGGGCGATCACGGACGCGACCTTCGCCGCGTGCGACGTCGAGCCGCGTCGGCGGCTCACCGCGCGCAACGTCGCGACGGTCGCGGGCATGTGCGCGGCGGGCCTCGGCGTGACCGCGGTGCCCGGCTTCGTCGTGCCGCTCATGGCCTTCGCCGACCTCGTGCCCGTGCCGCTCGTCGACCCGGTCGTGCGCCGTCAGGTCGGCGTCCTCACCGACCCGCGACGTCAACCGAGCCCGGCCGTGCGCACGATGCTCGAGGTGCTGCGATCCCTGCCGGACGAGCCGGTCGTGCTCCCTCCGGGAGCGGGCTGGGCGGGCGCCGCGACGCGCTGAGCAGAGGTGCGCGACGGCCGATTTCGTCTGCTCGGCACGGACGGGGTAAAGTCGGCCCTCGTCGCCAGGCGTCACGCCGGGAGACACGCGCCCGTAGCTCAACGGATAGAGCATCTGACTACGGATCAGAAGGTTAGGGGTTCGAATCCCTTCGGGCGCACTCTGTGTTGAGACAGAGGGACGAGGGCCTCGGCCCGGCGGATGCGCCGGCCGAGGCCCTCGTCGTGTCCCCGGGGGTGGTCGAGGTGTGAGAGCCGACCGCGGCCGCGACCTCATGACGGTCCACGCCGACCTGCTGCCCTACGCTCGCCGGCATGGGGACGATGCTGCTCTCGGACCGTCGGCTGCTCCGGTCCGGTGGGCGGCGGCGGGGGTGGTCGGCGTGACGACGCCCGAGGAGCACGAGAGCGCACGGGTGCTCGGCAGCCTGCGCGCCGAGGACGGCCGCGGCGTGGTGCGTCTCGAGGACCGCGTCCGGGCGGCGCCCGACGACGTGTGGTCGGCGCTCACCAGTCGTGACCGCCTGGCGGTGTGGCTCGGTGAGGTCGACGGCGACCTGCGCGAAGGGGGCGAGCTGAGAGCCCGCTTCGTCGCGACCGGCTGGGAGGGCGTGGTCCGGGTGCGCGAGTGCCGACCGGGCGAGCGCCTCGTCGTCGAGACGAGCACCCCGGACCAGCCGGACGGGCGCTTCGAGATCAGCCTCGACGTCGAAGGGGAGTGCACCCACCTCGTCGTCGAGGACCACGGCGTCCCGCTTGACCAGGTCGCCGCCTACGCAGCGGGCGACCAGGTGCACGTCGAGGACCTCGTCTCCCACCTCGGCGGAGGTGA
The DNA here is from genome assembly GCF_003721155.3 of Janibacter melonis. Classification (NCBI taxonomy): domain Bacteria; kingdom Bacillati; phylum Actinomycetota; class Actinomycetes; order Micrococcales; family Intrasporangiaceae; genus Janibacter; species Janibacter melonis. Next base: position 3,069,892 of record NZ_CP044548.2, read on the forward strand.
GCGCTGCGACGCCCGCGCGCGCTTCGAGGTGCTGCACCCGCTCTACCAGCGGCTCGGCCTGCTCGGCTGACCGACGATGTCGGGGCTCGTTTCTTGCAGGACGTTGCAAGTTCGGGGCCGTTCTCTGCCCGGCATCAGGCCTGGTCAGCAGGCTCGTGACGAGTGGCTCACACTTTCCTGGCGATCCCCGGCCGGGTGGTCTAGCGGGGGTCCCAGGCGTGGTTAGGTGGGCCCGCGGACGCCGTCGCCCGTGGTGACGAGACGAGTCACCCGACGACGTCCTGCGGTCCCGGCGCGGACGCGCCGGGGTGTCATCGAAGGGCGGAGAAGCGTGATCACGACGACGGCCGATGTGGACCAGGCGCTCGAGGCGGCAGGTCTGACCAACGAGTCCGTGGCGCAGTTCGTGCGCCAGTGGGCCGAGCACACCGGTGCAGAGCGGATCGAGGTCGTGAGCGCTGCTGACGACGCGCGCCTCGTGCAGGAGGCGCTCGAGGCCGGCGAGCTCAAGCCGGCGGGCGAGGGGATGTACTACTCCCGCTCCTTCAGCAAGGACACCGCCCGCTCCGAGGAGCGCACCATCGTCGCGACGAGCGACGAGGCCGATCGCGGCCAGTACAACAACTGGAAGCCGGCCTCCGAGGTGCGCCCGGTCGTCGAGGGCCACATGAAGGACGCCCTCGCCGGCAAGACGATGTACGTCATCCCTTACCTCATGGCACCGAAGGGGTCCGCCCTCGCGAAGTTCGCGGCGGGCGTCGAGCTCACCGACAACCGCAACGTCGTCATGCAGATGATCCGCATGGCCCGCGTCGGCGTCGAGTACATCAACGACATGGGTGACGACTTCGTGCGCGCCGTCCACGTCACCGGTGACCTCGAGAACCTCAAGCAGGGCACGCCCGACGACATGCGCAACTTCGTCACCGTCGCCGACGAGCGCACGATCCTGCACTTCGGCAGCTCCTACGGCGGCAACGCGCTGCTCGGCAAGATCGCCCACGGCCTGCGCCAGGGCTCCTACGACGGGTGGAAGAACGGCTTCCTCGTCGAGCAGTTCATGCTCCTCGGCATCACGGACAAGCAGACCGGCAAGAAGTACAACATCGCCGGCGGCTTCCCCAGCGCCTCGGGCAAGACCAACCTCGCGATGACCCTGGCGCCCGACGCCCTCGGTGACCGCTACTACGTCGAGTTCTACGGCGACGACATCGCGTGGATCTGGGTCGACGAGGACGGCGTCCTGCGCGGCTTCAACCCCGAGAACGGCGTCTTCGGCGTCGCCAAGGACACGAACGAGAAGACCAACCCGACGGCGATCGAGTCGATCCAGCCCGGCTCCGGCGCGATCTTCACCAACGTCGCCTACAACGAGAAGACCGGCGACGTGTGGTGGGAGGGCCGCGGCGAGCGCCCGAGCGACCTCGACGGCTGGCTGGACTGGAAGGGCGAGCGCATCGCTGACCGGTCCGAGGACGAGATGGACGCCCCCTGGGCGCACCCGAACTCGCGCTTCACGACCGTCCTGTCACAGGTGCCCAACGTCGCCGACGACTACGAGGACCCCCGCGGTGTCGAGATCCACGGCATCATCTTCGGCGGCCGCACCCGCGACCGCGAGCCGCTCATCCGCGCCATCGACGACCTCGCGGAGGGCGTCTACGACGGCCTGACGCTCGGCGCCGAGGCGACCGCGGCGGCGGACGGCAAGGAGGGCGTGCTGCGTTACGACCCGATGTCGATGCGCCCCTTCATGAGCTACGGCGAGGGTGCCTACGCCCAGCACTGGCTCGACGTCGTCGGCCAGGCGAAGAACCAGCCCGTCTTCGCCCACGTCAACTGGTTCCAGCGCGGCGAGGACGGCCGCTTCCTGTGGCCGGGCTACCGCGAGAACCTGCGGCCCCTCGTGTGGCTCATGCAGTACCGCGCCGGCGAGGTCACCGGTCAGCGCACCCCGGTCGGCGTCATCCCGACCCGTGACGAGCTGCTGCTCGAGGGTCTCGACGAGCAGGCGCTCGCCGACCTCGACACCGTCCTCACGATCGACAAGGCGCGCTGGCAGGAGGAGATGGGCTACCGCGAGGAGCACCTCCGGCAGTTCCACGACCTGCCCGAGCAGATCTGGCAGGCGCACCGCCGGGTCGCGAAGGACCTCGAGGACCTCCAGGGCTGACACCCCCTTCGCCGCAGCGACGAGACCCGCGCACCCGACCACCGGGTGTGCGGGTCTCGTCGTCGCCGCACGGTGCACCCGCCGCACCAAGATGTCGGCGCCAGCCTGAGTCACACCCCACGCTGCCGTCGGCGACCCGATCCAGCCCCGAGAAGTTGGTAGGTGCTCGGGTTGCAGCACGAGCATCTGCCAACTTCTGGGGGCTGTGGAGAACTGAGTGCCGGTCGGCAGGTGCGCCGCAACGATGAGGTGATGGACCCACGACTCGTTGCACGGGCGGTCGCCCGAGGAGACGTCTTCACCCGGGCCGACGTGCTGGCCCTCGACCTCGACGACCGGCATCTACGTCGCATCTGCCGCAGCGGTGAGGCGATCCGGGTGCGACGCAACGCGTACGTCCTCGGCGCCGCGTGGGAAGGAGCCGATCCCACCGAGCGGTTTGCGATGCGGACGCGTGCCGTCCTCGCCGCCCGCCAGAATGCCCACGACATCTCCAGCCATCGCAGTGCTCTGGCCCTCCACGGGCTCCCGGTGCTCGACCCCCACCTCGCCGACGTCGAGCTGGCCTCGGACGTGCTCCGGGTCAGACGTGACCGCGGCTTCCGTCTCTACCCGCGCGCTATCAGCAGCATCGACCCCGAGGTGAGCGGGGCCACCCCCGACGAGCTCGAGAGCGGGCGTCTCGTAGGTGCGGGATCGGCTCCGACCGGGTCATCGCATGCTGTGCCGATCCCCGTCGCGGTTGTCCAGACACTTCTGGGGCACGGGCTTCCCCATGCCCTAGTCGCGCTCGATGCAGCCCTCCACGAGGGCCGGTGCACCACTCACGAGGTCGAAGCGGTCGTCGCTCGGCTCGTCGGGGCGGGCGCGAGGTCTCATGGCTACCGGCTGATCCGTCTCAGCGACCCGAGATGCGAGTCGGTGGGCGAGTCGAGAGCCCGGCTCGTGCTCGTCGAGCTCGGTCTGGACGTCCGTAGCCAGGTGGCGATCTACGACGACGACGGTGACTTCGTCGGACGCGTCGACTTCCTCGTAGACGGCGATGTCGTGGTCGAGTTCGACGGTGCGGTGAAGTACGACGGCGCCGAGGGGCGTGATGCTCTCGTGGCGGAGAAGATCCGCGAGGACCGGCTGCGGGCTCTCGGCTACCGCGTCATCCGCCTCACCTGGGCCGACCTCGACCGCCCGTCGTACGTCGCGGTCTCATCCGACGGGCGCGTGGATCATGAGCCTCGGATCTTGGCAGGTGCGTGAGTTGCAACCAGGGCTGGTGTCAACGTCTCGGGGGAGTGCTCGGGATGTTGGCAGGTGCGTGGGTTGCAACCGGGGCCGGTGTCAACGTCTCGGGGGAGTGCTCGGGATGTTGGCAGGTGCGTGGGTTGCAACCGGGGCTGGTGCCAACGTCTCGGGGGAGTGCTCGGGATGTCGGCAGGTGCGCGGGTTGCAACCGGGGCTGGTGCCAGCCTCTGCGTCAGCGGGCGCGGGGGTCGACGTCCTCGACGGGCTCGAGGCCCTGGGCGGCGCGGGCGGCGTTGACGCGCTCGAGGCGCTCGGCGCGCATCCGGTAGTGGGGGTCGCGCATCCCGCTCTGGGTCGCCGGGCCGAAGAAGGTGTAGAGCACGTAGCGCGTGCGCCACAGCGCCCGGTAGCCCAGGCTCAGCCCGGTGCGGTCCTTGGGGATGTGCTTGGCCATGGCCTGAGCGTAGGACGTGACCGATCGTCGACGGCGACCGGTCGAGGCGAAGGGGGCGGGTCACCCTTTGGCAACGGCCGCGCCGGGGGAGGGGGCGGGCCGCCCCGCAGCGACTAGGTTGCCCGGCATGGCTGATCCCCTCGTCGTGCTCGACGGCGTCAACAAGCACTTCGGCGACCTCCACGTCCTCAAGGACATCGACCTCACCGTGGGTCGCGGCGAGGTCGTCGTCGTCATCGGGCCGTCCGGCTCGGGCAAGTCGACGCTGTGCCGCACCATCAACCGGCTCGAGACCTTCGAGTCCGGCACGATCACCATCGACGGCGAGCCGCTGCCCTCGGAGGGCAAGGCGCTCGCGCGGCTGCGCGCCGACGTCGGCATGGTCTTCCAGTCCTTCAACCTCTTCGCGCACAAGAGCATCCTCGACAACGTCACCCTCGGCCCGATGAAGGTCCGCGGGAAGAAGAAGGCCGAGGCGAACAAGCGCGCCATGGAGCTCCTCGAGCGGGTCGGCGTCGGCCACCAGGCGGGCAAGTACCCGGCCCAGCTCTCCGGGGGTCAGCAGCAGCGCGTCGCCATCGCCCGCAGCCTGGCGATGGACCCGAAGATCATGCTCTTCGACGAGCCGACCTCGGCCCTCGACCCGGAGATGATCAACGAGGTCCTCGACGTCATGACCCAGCTCGCGCAGACCGGCATGACGATGATCGTCGTCACCCACGAGATGGGCTTCGCCCGCCGCGCCGCCGACCGCGTCGTCTTCATGTCCGACGGCGAGATCGTCGAGCAGGCCACGCCCGAGGAGTTCTTCACGAACCCCACGAGCGACCGGGCCAAGGACTTCCTCGGCAAGATCCTCACCCACTGACCCACCTCGATCGACCCCCACGGGCCGTGACCGCGGCCCCGACGAAGGAGAAATCATGAGCAAGCGACGCATCCTCGCCATCGGCTCCGCCGCGGCCCTGGCCCTCGGTCTGACCGCCTGCGGCGGCGACTCGGGCGGCGACGCCGGGGGCGACGGCGGCGGCTCCGGCGACACCGTCAAGGTTGGCATCAAGTTCGACCAGCCCGGCCTGGGCTTCAAGGAGGGCGACACCTACAGCGGCTTCGACGTCGACGTCGCCAACTACGTCGCGAAGGAGATGGGCAAGGAGGTCGAGTTCGTCCAGGCCCCCAGCCCCCAGCGCGAGACCCTCATCGAGACCGGTCAGGTCGACATGATCTTCGCGACCTACTCGATCACCGACGAGCGCAAGGAGAAGGTCTCCTTCGCCGGTCCGTACTTCATCGCCGGTCAGGACCTCCTCGTCGCCAACGACTCCGACATCGCCAGCGTCGACGACCTCGACGGCAAGCGCCTGTGCTCGGTCTCCGGCTCGACCTCCGCCGAGAACGTCAAGGAGGAGGTGCCAGGCGTGCAGCTGCGCGAGTTCGACACCTACTCCGAGTGCCTCGACGGCCTCGTCAACGGCCAGCTCGACGCCCTGACGACGGACAACACCATCCTCGCCGGCTACGCCGCGCAGGACACCTACAAGGGCAAGCTCAAGGTCGTCGGCAAGACCTTCTCCGAGGAGCGCTACGGCGTCGGGATCAAGAAGGGCGACACCGAGATGTGCAACCAGATCAACAAGGCCCTCACGAAGATGGTCGACGACGGCGCCTGGCAGAAGGCGGTCGACGACAACTTCGGCCCGGCCGGCTTCGAGGTCGACGACTCGGTGAACCCGCCGAAGGTCGACGAGTGCGCCTGACCCTCTCGACGCGGTGACGAAGGGGGCGCGGCTGCCGCGCCCCCTTCGTCCCGTCCCGACCCCCTCTCCGCCGCAGCGAAAGGAGCGCCCCGACCATGGGTGAGCTCTTCGACCAGTTCCCGGTCTGGTCCTACTTCTGGATGACCATCAAGCTCTCGCTGTGGTCGGCGCTGTGGGCGAGCCTGCTCGGCACGCTCCTCGCGGTGATGCGGGTCAGCCCGATCCCCGTGCTGCGCGGGGTCGGCACGACGTACGTCAACGTCGTGCGCAACACCCCGCTGACGCTCGTCGTCCTCTTCTCGCTCACCGTGCTCGGCACCCGTCTGGGCATCTCGATCGTCGACCAGACCAGCCAGACGGCGCTCGTCGACGAGGCCGTGCGCTGGGCGATCTTCGGGCTGTCGGTCTACCACGCGGCCTTCGTGTGCGAGGCGCTGCGCTCCGGCGTCAACACCGTGCCGCCCGGCCAGGCCGAGGCGGCCCGCTCGATCGGGCTGGGCTTCGGCCAGTCGCTGCGCCACGTCGTGCTGCCGCAGGCCTTCCGCGGGGCCGTCGCGCCGCTCGCCTCGGTCCTCATCGCGCTCATCAAGAACACGACGGTCGCCTCGATCATCGGGGTCGCGCAGGCCTCGTACTTCATGGCCGAGGGGCTGGAGTTCCGCCCCGACCTCACGTGGCAGCTCTTCGGGCTCATCGCCCTCTTCTTCCTCGCCCTCACCCTGCCCATCGGTGTCGGGCTGACCTCGCTCTCGCGGAAGGTGGCGGTGCGCCGATGAGCACCTCGGTCCTCTTCGACGCCCCCGGCCCCAAGGCCCGCCGGCGTCATCTGATCCTCACGATCCTCTCCGCGCTCGTCCTCGCCGGGCTCGTCTACGTGGCCCTCAGCCGGCTCCAGGAGCGCGGAGAGCTCGAGGCGGCGAAGTGGACGGCGATGTTCACCCGCCAGTCCTGGGAGTTCTACTTCGTCCCCGGGATCATCAGCACGCTGCGCTCGGCGGCGGTCGCCGTCGTCCTCGCCCTCGTCTTCGGCTTCGTCTTCGGCATGGGGCGGCTCTCGCAGCACCGGGCCGTGCGATGGGTGAGCGGCATCGTCGTCGAGTTCTTCCGCGGCGTGCCGGTGCTCATCATGATGATCGCCTTCTTCTACTTCCTCGCGCTGCGCGGGGTCTTCGCACCCGAGACCAACCCCTTCGTCGCCGTCGTCGCGGCGCTGACGCTCTACAACGGCGCCGTCATCGCCGAGCTCGTCCGCTCGGGCGTCGGCTCGCTGCCCGCCGGCCAGGGCGAGGCGGGGCTGTCCATCGGTCTCACCCCGGGGCAGACGCTGCGCGCGATCCAGCTGCCGCAGGCGATCACCGCGATGCTCCCCGCGCTCGTCGGCCAGCTCGTCGTCATCCTCAAGGACAGCGCGCTCGGCGCGATCATCACCTACCCCGAGCTGCTTCGTCAGGCGCGCAACCTCGCCGCCGGCGGCAACACCCTGCAGCCCCTCGTCGTCGCCGCGCTGATCTTCATCGTCCTCAACTTCTCGCTGACGACCTTCGCGGGCTACCTCGAGCGCCGGATCAACCGCCGGGGCAAGGTCGCCGGTGGGGCGGCGCCGGTCGACGAGGCGGGGCCGCAGCCAGCCGGCGGCGTGTGACGTCGGGGCTGTGGTGGGCCTCACCTGAGACGCGGGGTTACCGGTACGCGCGGTAGCAGGTACTGTCGGTATCGCACACCTGGCCGACGTCGCCCTGCGCGACCGGTCGCCGACGAGCGTCACGAAGGGGTATGCCGCATGGCCACCACCGAATCCACGTCGCTGGCCGACAAGGGGCAGCGTCTCGGGCTCCGCCTCATCGCCAAGGCGGGCGGTCTGCCCGGTCTGAAGGACCCGAAGGTCCGGGCGACCGTCGAGCGGTACCTCTACAAGGGCGCGGTGACGAGCTTCCGCGCGCAGACCGCCGCCGGTCGCGCCTTCGCGAAGAAGAAGGGCTCGGGCCAGGCCGCCCGCACCGCACACGCGCGCCCCCGCCAGATGTTCGACCTCACGCCCACCGAGGACCAGCAGATGATCCAGTCGGTGGCGCGCGAGCTCGCCGACGAGGTCGTGCGGCCCGCGGCGAAGCAGGCCGACGCCGAGCGCGCCGTCCCCGCCGAGGTGCGCAGCGCCGCCGCCGAGGTGGGTCTGCACCTCATCGGCGTGCCGGCCGAGCTCGACGGCATCGCCGAGGAGCGCTCGGCCGTCACCGCCGTGCTCGTCCTCGAAGAGCTCGCCCGCGGCGACATGGGCATCGCCACCGCGATCATGGCCCCGGCGGCCGTCGCCACCGCGATCGCCAGCTATGGCGACGCCGACCAGCAGGCGACCTACCTGCCGGAGCTGACGGGGGAGGACCCGCCGGTCGCCGCGCTCGCGCTCATGGAGCCGCAGCCGCTCTTCGACCCGCTCTCGCCCCGCACCACCGGCCGCACCGAGGGCGACGAGGTCGTGCTCGACGGGGTCAAGGCCCTCGTGCCCGGCGCCGACCGGGCCGAGCTCTTCGTCGTCAGCGCGAGCGTCGACGGCCAGGCCCGGCTCGTCCTCGTCGAGCCCGGTACCCCCGGCGTCGAGGTCGAGGACGACCCGGCGATGGGGCTGCGCGCGGCGCGCACCTCGCGCCTGCACCTCACCGGCGTGCGCGTCCCCTCGGCCCACCTCCTCGGCACGACGGACGACCACCTCGACGCGGTGCGTCGCGCCCGGCTCGCGTGGTCGGCCGCCGCCGTCGGCACCGGCCAGGCCGTGCTCGACCAGGTCTCGCAGTACGTCACCGAGCGCACCGCCTTCGGCGAGCCGATCGGTCACCGCCAGGCCGTCGCCTTCACCGTCGCCGACATGGCCGTCGAGATCGCTGCCCTGCGCCTCGTCGTGTGGAAGGCGGCTGCTCGCCTCGACCGCGGCGAGGACGCGTCCGCCGAGATCGCCCAGGCCCGCGCGCTGACGACCCGCCACCTCACCCTCGTCGGGAGCAACGGCGTGCAGATGCTCGGCGGCCACGGCTTCGTCAAGGAGTTCGACAACGAGCGCTGGTACCGCGACCTGCGCGGTGCCGGGCTGCTCGAGGGCACCCTGCTCGTCTGAGCGGGCCGTTCGTCCCCCTTCGCTCATCCCCCTTCGTCCCCCGACACGACAAGGACTGCCGACATGATCGACCTCGAGGTCCCGAAGAAGTTCCGCCCGCTCGTCGCCCAGGCCCGCGGCATGGCCGAGGAGGTCTTCTGGCCGATCTCGCGCAAGTATGACTGCGCGGAGCACGAGTACCCGGCCGAGCTCGACCTCGTCTCGGCCGTCATCGACGGGCTGAGCGACTCGGGCGCCGGCCAGGGCGCCGGCGCGTCCTCCTCGACCCGGGCGAAGGACGACGGCGCGACCGAGGGCGACGTCGCCGCCGTCGGGTCCGGTCGGCGGGCGAAGGGGGAGCGGGAGAACAGGAACGGCTCGAATCTCTCCTCGGTGCTCTCGATCCTCGAGACCTGCCGCGGCGACGTCGGGCTCACCCTGTCGATCCCGCGCCAGGGCCTGGGCAACGCCGCGATCGCGGCCGTCGCCACCGAGGAGCAGAAGGCCCGCTACGCGGGCAAGTGGGCCGCGATGGCGATCACCGAGCCCGAGGTCGGCTCGGACTCCGGGGCGATCCGCACGACGGCGGTCAAGGACGGCGACGAGTACGTCATCAACGGCGAGAAGATCTACGTCACCGCGGGGGAGCGGGCCGAGCTCGTCGTCGTGTGGGCGACCCTCGACCGCAGCCTGGGCAAGCAGGCGATCAAGTCCTTCGTCGTGCGCCGTGACAACCCCGGGATGCGGCTCGTGCGGCTCGAGCACAAGCTCGGCATCCGGGCGAGCGACACCGCCGCCTTCAGCCTCGAGGACTGCCGGGTGCCCGCCGAGGACCTCCTCGGCGACCCGGAGATCCGCATCGAGGGCGGCTTCGGCGGCGCGATGCAGACCTTCGACAACACCCGGCCGCTCGTCGCCGCGATGGCCCTGGGCCTGACCCGCGCGAGCCTGGACCGCACGACCGAGCTGCTCGCCGACGCCGGCGTCGTGCCCGACCCGGACCGGCCGGCGGCCACCCAGCCCGCGGCCGCCGCCCGGCTGCTCCAGATGGAGGCCGACTACCAGGCCGCCTACCTCCTCACCCTTCGTGCGGCCTGGATGGCCGACAACGGCAAGCCCAACTCGATGGAGGCCTCGATGGCCAAGGCGAAGGCCGGGCGCACGTGCGTCGAGGTCTCTCTCGCCTGCGTCGAGCTCGCGGGCGCGACCGGCTACGCCGAGACCGAGCTGCTCGAGAAGTGGGCACGCGACAGCAAGATCCTCGACATCTTCGAGGGCACCCAGCAGATCCAGCTGCTCGTCATCGCCCGCCGGCTGCTCGGCTACTCCAGCCGCGAGCTGAAGTAGTCAGCTCCGGGCCCGACCCGACCCGGGCACCGAGGGCGGCGACGCGGGGCGTCGGCGCCCTCGCGCGTCCTGACCGAATGCAGACCTTTCGGGGTCTTCCCAGCGTGCGGACCTGCCCCCTAGCCTGACGCCTCTCGGCTCCTTGCCGAGGATCATCGGGAGGACATCCATGCGTCACACGAAGCTCATGGCACTGGTCGGGGCCACCGCCCTCGGTGTCACCGGCCTGGCGAGCGCCACGACCGCCACCGCCGCAGCACCTGCAGCACCTGTCTCCGCGCCGGCCGTGGCCGCGCAGCCCTCGGGCCCGTCGATGACGAGCGGCGCCTACGTCGTCCTTGCCGACAAGGGCGCCGACATCGACTCCGTCGTGCGACGGGTCAAGGCCGCCGGCGGCACGGTCACCTCGATCAACCGCCAGATCGGCATGATCACCGTCGACTCGAGCAACCGCGGCTTCGCCTCGAAGGCCCGCGGTCTGGCCGGCGTCAAGCAGGCCGCTGCCGAGATCTCCGTCGGCCGCTCGCCGAAGAGCGTCGTCACCAAGGACCAGGTGCTCCGGGAGCACCAGCGCAGCGCGGCCGCGAAGAAGAGCACGCAGCGCTCCGTCGCCGGCTCGAAGAGCGCGGCCGCGACGAAGGGCGACCCGCTGGACTCCAAGCTGTGGGGCCTGGAGATGGTCGACTCCTTCAAGGCGCGCGCGGTCAACCCGGGCAACCGCCTCGTGCGCGTCGGCGTCATCGACACCGGTGTCCAGGCCAACCACCCCGACATCGCGGGCAACTTCAGCACCGCCCTGTCGAAGAACTTCACCCGCGACATCCCCGCGATCGACGGCGACTGCGAGTACGACGGCTGCGTCGACCCCGCGACGGTCGACCACGGCGGTCACGGCACCCACGTCGCCGGCACCATCGCGGCGAAGGCCAACGGCTTCGGCGTCTCCGGCGTCGCGCCGAACGTCGTCCTCGCCAACGTCCGCGCCGGCCAGGACAGCGGCTACTTCTTCCTCGGGCCGGTGGCCAACGCCATCACCTGGGCCGCCGACAAGCGGATGGACGTCGTCAACATGTCCTTCTACGTCGACCCGTGGGCCTTCAACTGCCGCGGGGGAGCCCCGGAGGACACCCCGGAGCAGGCCGCTCAGCAGGACGTGACGATCGAGACGATGGAGCGGGTCCTCGACTACGCCCACCGCCGCGACGTGACGATGGTCGCCGCGCTCGGCAACGGGCACGACGACCTGTCGAACCCGCGCAACGACCTCGAGAGCCCGAACTTCCCCGAGGGCGTCTCGCACGAGCGCACCATCGACAACGCCACCTGCTTCGACCTGCCGACCGAGGGCGCCAACGTCATCGGCACCTCCGCGGTCGGCCCGTCGGGCAAGAAGGCGGACTACTCGAACTGGGCGACCGACCTCAGCTCGGGCGAGATCGAGGTCTCGGCCCCCGGTGGCTGGTTCCGTGACGGCTTCGGGACCGACACCTTCCGCACGAACGAGAACCTCATCCTCTCGACGGCCTCGCAGCGCTACCTGCAGGAGCAGGGCCTCGTGAGCAAGTGGGGCTACATCACCCAGGACGGCAAGGACGCCGGGGTCATCAAGCAGTGCTCGACGACGCCGGTGAGCAAGGGCGCCAACAAGTGCGGCTACTACGAGTACCTCCAGGGCACCTCGATGGCCGCGCCGCACGCCTCCGGCGTCGCCGCGCTCATCGTGAGCGCACGGGGCTCCGGCAAGGGCATGTGGTTCGGCCACGACTCGCGTGACGTCGCCTACGTGCTGAAGAAGTCGGCTGCCGACCACGCCTGCCCCGAGGGCGGCGTGCAGGAGTACACCAACGAGGGCCGCGACGCGGAGTTCACCGCGACGTGCGTCAGCAAGCCGGGCTTCAACGGCTTCTACGGCGACGGGATCGTCAACGCGTACAACGCGGTGACCTTCAACCGCTGACCCGTCAGCACGACGAAGGGGGACCGGTCGCCACGGCGACCGGTCCCCCTTCGTCGTCCCTCCCGGCGGCTCAGCGCAGCTCGTGGTGGGCCTGCACCATCGCCGGGCCGTACCAGGTGAGCAGCCGCCCGGAGACGAGCCGGGTCGGCGTGCGGGTGAAGGCCTCGGGGCCGTCCTCCTCGGTGAAGACGTACGGCTCGTCGGGCAGCCACACCTCGTCGACGTCGTCGGCGTCGACCTGCGTGATCTCGACGGCGGGGTAGCGCGCGGTGCCGTGGGCGAAGGGGTTGTCGTGCCCCATCCGCCGCAGCAGGTCGGTCGTGTAGGTGCGGGGGCCGACGACCATCCACGGGTCGCGCCAGATCGGCACGGCCACGCGGTCACGGACCGGGGGCGGGGGGCCGCCCCACAGCTCGTCGGCCTCGTCGAGCCAGGTCGGCGCGTCGAGGGCGAGCGGGCCGGTGAGCAGCCGCCGCATCGAGGTCAGGGCCTGCGGCACGGTCTCGATGTCGGTGACCCACACCGCGACCCCGCTCTCGCGCAGCCGGCGCACGTCGAGCTCGCGGTTCTCCTCCTTGTTCGCGACGACGAGGTCGGGGGAGAGGGCTCGGACCGCGGCGAGGTCGGGGTTCTTCGTCCCCCTCACGCGGGCGACGTCGAGGTCCGTCGGGTGCGTGCACCAGTCGGTGGCGCCGACGAGCAGGCCCGGCGCGGTCGCGGCGACCGCCTCGGTGAGGCTGGGGACGAGCGAGACGACCCGGGCCGGTGCGTCGGGCAGGTCGAGGACCGTGCCGAGGTCGTCGGTCAACGAGCGGGTCATCGCGGCGAGGCTACCGGCTGAGCAGCGCGACGAGCTCGGTGACGCCGATGGCGAGGACGGCGAGCGCGAGCAGCGCCGGGGCGCGGCCGTCCCGGCGCCGGCTCGGCTCCTCGTGCGGCGCGAGGTAGCGCCGCCGGCCGAGGACGAAGGCGGCCAGGGCCATGACGAGGCTCGCGGTCATGACGACGACGGCGACCGGTCCGAGGTCGGCGAGCGCGAGGCGACCGACGACGGCGGCACCGGTGGCCGCCGCCAGTGCGGTGCGCTGCCAGGCCAGCGCGGTGCGCTCTGGCTGCGCCCCGGGGGTGGGCGGGCTGGTCGCCGCGTCGGTGCTCACCGCTCGCCGCTCACAGCCCGACGAGGACGAGCAGGACGACGGCGGTGAGCAGCATCAGGCCGGCGACCCCGCCGGCCGCCACGCCGAGACCGGGCAGCGGCTCACGGCGGCGCATCGCGCGCTCGGCGGCCGCCCAGCGCAGCCAGGCGAGCACCGGTGCGAGGACGCCGAGCACGAGCAGGACGACCGCGGCCACCCGCGTCTCGCTCTCGCCGAGCGAGAGGTCGAGGACGTCGATGGCCACACCGGCGGCGAGGAGCGCGAGGCCGGTGCGCAGCCACGCGAGGAAGGTCCGCTCGTTGGCGAGGGAGAAGCGGTAGTCCGGCTCGTCCCCTTCGCCGTAGACCCGGGCCGGCCACCTCTCGCGCGCGCTCACCCGCTCACCGTACTGACGACCCCGCTGGCTCAGACGTTGCGCCGGTACTGGCCGCCGACCTCGAAGAAGGCGTCGGTGACCTGCTGCAGGGTGCACACGCGGGCGGCGTCCATGAGGACGGCGAAGGCGTTCTCGGTGCCGGCCGCGGCCGCCTTGAGCCGGTCGATCGCCTCGGTCGCCTCGTCGCGGTGGGCCTCCTGGTAGGCGCGCACGCGCCGCAGCTGGGACTCCTTCTCCTCCTCGGTGGCCCGGGCCAGCTCGACCTCGACGGGCACCTCGTCGTCACCGCGCTCGGCGAGGAAGGTGTTGACCCCGACGATCGGGAGGCTCCCGTCGTGCTTGCGGTGCTCGTAGAGCATCGACTCGTCCTGGATCCGACCGCGCTGGTAGCCGGTCTCCATCGCGCCGAGCACGCCGCCGCGCTCGTTGATCCGGTCGAACTCGGCGAGCACGGCCTCCTCGACGAGATCCGTTAGCTCGTCGATCACGTAGGAGCCCTGGAGCGGGTTCTCGTTCATCGACAGGCCCCACTCGCGGCTGATGATGAGCTGGATCGCGAGCGCCCGGCGCACCGACTCGGGCGAAGGGGTGGTCACCGCCTCGTCGTAGGCGTTCGTGTGCAGGGAGTTCGCGTTGTCGTAGAGGGCGTTGAGCGCCTGCAGGGTCGTGCGGATGTCGTTGAAGTCCATCTCCTGCGCGTGCAGGCTCCGCCCGCTCGTCTGGATGTGGTACTTCAGCTTCTGGCTGCGCTCGTTGGCGCCGTAGCGCTCGCGCATCGTCACCGCCCAGATCCGCCGGGCGACCCGGCCGAGGACGGCGTACTCGGGGTCCATGCCGGAGGAGAAGAAGAAGGACAGGTTCGGCGCGAAGTCGTCGATGTCCATCCCGCGCGCGAGGTAGGCCTCGACGTAGGTGAAGCCGTTGGCCAGGGTGAAGGCGAGCTGGCTGATGGGGTTCGCCCCGGCCTCGGCGATGTGGTACCCGGAGATCGAGACCGAGTAGAAGTTGCGCACCCCCTGCTCGATGAACCACTCCTGGATGTCGGCCATCATCCGCAGCGAGAACTCGGTGGAGAAGAGGCAGGTGTTCTGCCCCTGGTCCTCCTTGAGGATGTCGGCCTGGACCGTGCCACGCACCTGCTGCAGCGCGCTCGTGCGCACCTCCTCGGCCTCGGCGCCGGTGGGCTCACGGCCCTCGCGGGCGCGGAAGGCCTCGAGCTGCTGGTCGATCGCGGTGTTGAGGAAGAAGGCGAGGACCGTCGGCGCGGGGCCGTTGATCGTCATCGACACCGAGGTCGTCGGGTCGACGAGGTCGAAGCCGTCGTAGAGCTGCTTCATGTCCTCGAGCGTCGCGACGGACACCCCGGACGTGCCGACCTTGCCGTAGATGTCGGGGCGCTCGTCGGGGTCCCGGCCGTAGAGGGTCACCGAGTCGAAGGCGGTGGACAGCCGGGTCGCGCTCTGGCCCTGGGAGAGCAGCTTGAAGCGTCGGTTCGTGCGGAAGGGGTCGCCCTCGCCGGCGAACATCCGGGCGGGGTCCTCCCCTTCGCGCTTGAAGGGGAAGACGCCCGCCGTGTACGGGAAGACGCCGGGCAGCCCCTCGCTGCGCAGGAAGGTGACGAGGTCGCCGTGGTCGGTGTGCCGCGGCAGGGCGACCCGGCTGATCCGGTTGCCCGACAGGCTCTCGCGGGTGAGGCGGGTGCGGATCTCACGGTCGCGGATGCGCACGACCTGCTCGTCGCCCGAGTAGGACTCGACGACGGCGGGCCAGCCCTGCACGAGCTCGGTGACCTCGGCGGGCAGGTCGGCGCGGGCCTGCTCGAGCAGCCGGCGCACGTCGTCGGCGCCCTGCCCCTCGGGCAGCTCCTGCGCGACCGCGCTGATCCGCTGCACGCGACGGGCCGCGGCGGCCAGGCGCCGGGTCTCCTCGTGCCAGCCGCGCACGGTGGCGGTGATCTCGGCGAGGTAGCGCACGCGCTCGGGCGGCACGACCTGGCCGATCCGCGTGGAGTGGCGCGTGTCGACGCGGGGGAGGGTGCCCTCGGTGACGGGCAGCCCGTGCTCGGCGAGCGCGTCGCGCAGGTGCTGGTAGAGCGCGGTGACGCCGTCGTCGTTGAAGGTCGCGGCGCTCGTGCCGAAGACCGGCATGTCGTGGGGCTGGGCGCCGAAGGCCTCGCGGTTGCGCACGAGCTGGCGGCCCACGTCGCGCATCGCGTCGGCGGCACCGCGGCGCTCGTACTTGTTGATCGCGACGGTGTCGGCGAAGTCGAGCATGTCGATCTTCTCGAGCTGGCTGGCCGCGCCGAACTCCGGCGTCATGACGTACATCGAGTGGTCGACGAAGGGGACGATCGCCGCGTCGCCCTGGCCGATGCCGGGGGTCTCGACGAGGACGAGGTCGTGGCCGGAGGCCTTGGCGATGTCGATGACCGCGCTGAGGTGCTCGGGGATCTCGTGCGCCCCGCGGGTGGCCAGGCTGCGGAAGAGGACGGGGCTGGCACCGTCGTCGCCGATCGAGTTCATCCGGATGCGGTCGCCGAGCAGGGCGCCGCCGCCCTTGCGGCGCGTGGGGTCGACGGCGATGACCGCGACCCGCAGCTTGTCCTCCTGGTCGACGCGGAAGCGGCGCACGAGCTCGTCGGTGAGCGAGGACTTGCCCGAGCCGCCGGTGCCGGTGAGCCCGAGGACCGGGGCGGCGTGCTGGGCAGCCGCCTCGCGGATGCGGGCGAGGAAGGTCTCGTCGAGGCGTCCCCCTTCGGCCCCGGTGATCGCCCGGGCGACGGCCGCCCGGTCGCCGGCGAGGACGGCGTCGACGTCGGCCGGCCCCTGCTCCCACAGGTCGACGTCGCACGTCTCGATGAGGGTGTTGATCATGCCCGGCAGGCCGAGGCGCTGGCCGTCCTCGGGCGAGAAGATGCGCACGCCCGCGTCGCGCAGGCGCTGGATCTCGGCGGGGACGATGACACCGCCGCCGCCGCCGAAGACCTGGACGTGCCCGGCGCCGCGCTCGCGGAGCAGCTGGACGAGGTACTCGAAGTACTCGACGTGCCCGCCCTGGTAGGAGCTGATCGCCACGCCCTGGACGTCCTCGTCGATCGCCGCCTGGACCACCTCGGCGACGGAGCGGTTGTGCCCGAGGTGGATGACCTCGGCCCCCTGGCTCTGGAGGATGCGCCGCATGATGTTGATCGACGCGTCGTGCCCGTCGAAGAGGGCGGACGCGGTGACGAAGCGCACCGGGTGGGTGGGCGTGTGCAAAGACATGACTGAGCTCCTGTAGGACGTCGGTGTCACCTCAAACAGTAGGACGTCCAAATATTGCGCGTCAATGTAAGGTGCTGCCGTGCTCTCCTTCGACCCGATCGACGCGGCGCGCACCCAGTGGGTGGAGCGCGGCTGGGTCGAGGCCGCCGACGGGATGGCCGCGGTGACGTCGGTGATCCGGGCGCACGCGATCCTCATGCGCCGGGTCGACGCGGCTCTGCAGGGCAGCGGGGTGACCTTCGCGCGCTACGAGGTGCTCATGCTCCTCGGCTTCACCCGCCACGACGCCCTGCCGATGCGCGCGATCAGCTCGCGCCTGCAGGTCCACCAGAGCAGCGTGACGAACGCGGTCGACCGGCTCGAGGCCGCCGGGCTCGTCGCCCGCAGCCCCCACCCGCAGGACCGCCGCACCGTGCTCGTCGGCATCACCCCCGAGGGCGCCCGCGTCGCGCGGGAGTGCACCCGGCGGCTCAACGACGAGGTCTTCGGCGCCCTCGGCCTCTCGGAGCAGGACACGACCACCCTCGTGGAGGTCCTCGCCCGGATGCGGGCGGGTGCAGGGGACTTCGAGCTCGGGTGAGGGCCGGTCGAGTCCCTCGAGCCCCAAGTTTCTCGGGTCACCCGATAAACCCCGGGTGAGCATGAGTCCGAGACTCGTGCTCACCCGGGGTTTGTCTTGCTGAGCAGGCGCGGACCGGTCCGCTGTGGTGCGATGGGACGGAGCGAAGGGGGAGCCATGGGCATACGGGTCGCGTCACGTGTCGTGGGGTGCCTGGCTGCCGTGACGGTGGTCGGCGGGTGCGGCGAGGGAGTGCCGGCCAGTCCCGGAGGGTCCTCGACCTCGACGCCGCAGCCGAGCAGCACGTCGGGCGCGACGCCGGACCCGACCTCTGACCTCGTCGCTCCCCACCACGAGGAGAACGCCGCGGCCACGCGTCGGCAGGACCCCTCGCCGAGCGACTCGAGTTCCGCCCGGGCGGCCCTGCCGAGAGTGCGCTCGGCGCTCGAGGCCCAGCGCCGCCGCGGTGAGATCGGTGTCGACGAGACGCGGGCGACCGTGCTCGGCCTCGGCTACGACGACGCCGACGTCGAGGTCCTCGACATCGCAGCGCACCTCGGCGACCCGGCGGCCACCCCGGGGGTCCTCGTCGGCATCGCCACCGGCCCGCGCACGTGCCTCGTCGGCGCCGTCACGCAGCGCCGCGTCTCGCTCGAGGTCGACGGCACCGGCCCGCCCGGCGAGTACCGCTGCGTCGCTCCGGTCACCCACTGACCCGGGTCACGACGCGTCGCAGCCGCTGAGGTCGTCGGGAGTGCCGGCCAGGGCGCCGCCCGACCCGTGGGCGGCGGCGTCGCACTCGCTGCGCACGTGCGTGCGCAGCTGCTCGCCGATCTCGCTGAGCGCGGTGATCTGCGAGGCGTCCAAGGGGTCGAGCACGAGATGGCGCACGGCGTCGACGTGGCCCGGGGCCGCGGCGACCACCGTCGACCACCCGACCTCCGTGAGGATCGCGAGGGTGTAGCGCCCGTCCGCGGGGTCGGGCTCGCGCCGCACGAGGCCGCGGTGCTCGAGGCGCTTGACGACGTTCGACAGGCGCGACTGCGAGCCCCCGGTCATGTCCGCGAGCTCACCCATGCGCAGGGTCCGCTCCGGCGCCATCGACAGCCGGCTGACGACGAGGTACTCGAAGAGGTTGATGCCCGCGTCGCGCTGCAGCTGCGCGTCCAGCGCGCCCGGCAGCTGCAGGACGAGCCGGGCGACCGCGATCCAGGCGCGCTGCTCCTCCTCGGACAGCCAGCGCGGGGCCTCCGGGTCGGCGGGCGGCGGGGCGACGGGCATGGCGACACCTTACGACGTAGACCTCACTTGACTTCAAGCGTGAAGTAACGAACGATGGTTTCAACCTTGAAACACTGACATCGGAGGACCGCATGACCCTGTTCCGCCTGGACGCCAGCATCCGCACCGACGGCTCGGCGAGCCGAGAGATCGCCGACGTCGTCGAGTCCGAGTGGCTCGCAGCCCACCCCGGCGACACGGTCGAGCGTCGGCACATCGGTGTCGACGTCCTGCCCGCCGACGCCTGGGGCCACGCGGTCGCCGCGAGCCAGACCCCCGAGGCGGAGCGCACCGAGGAGCAGCGGGCCGCCGCGGCCCTCGCCGCTCAGCTCGTCGACGAGCTCGTCGCCGCCGACGCGATCCTCCTCGCCGTCCCGCTGTACAACTTCGGCGTCTCCCAGCACGTGAAGACGTGGGTCGACCTCGTCATCACGGACCCGCGCGCCGCCGCCGGCGCTCCGCCCTTCCTCGCGGGCACGAAGGTCGTCCTGTGCACCGTGCGCGGCGGGGCCTACGGCGCCGGCACCCCGCGCGAGGGCTGGGACCACGCGACGTCCTACCTGCGTCGCATCGTCGCCGACGTCTGGGGCGCCGACCTCACCGTCGTCGAGCGGGACTTCACGCTCGTCGGGGTCAACCCTGCTCTCGACGACTTCACCGATCTCGCCGCCGAGATGCACGCGGGCGCCCTCGCCTCGGCGCGCGAGGCCGGCCGAGCGCTGTCCGTCCCGCAGGCCGCCTGAGACTCCCCCTTCGCCGGTTGCCGAGGACGGGGCCGGGTCGACCGGCCCCGTCCTGCGGGGAGGGAGGGCGGCGAAGGGGGTCAGGCCAGGGCGCTGCCGAGCGTCCACCCGAGGACGACGACGAGCAGGCAGCCGATCAGGCTCACCGCGAGGTTGACCACCGCGACTCGGGCGCGGCCGGCGCGCAGCGCTGCCGCGACCTCGACCGCGTGGCTGCTGAAGGTCGTGAAGGCGCCGCACCAGCCGGCGCCGACGAGCGCCAGCACCCATCCGGGGCCGCCGGATGCGACGACCGCGGCGACGAGCCCGAGGACGAAGGACCCGACGACGTTGACGAGCACCGTGCCCCCGGTGGGTGTCGCCCCGAGCGCCCGCTGCGCCCACCCGACGACGAGATGACGCGAGCTCGCCCCGGCGGCACCTCCGAGGGCGACGAGCACGAGGTCGAGCCCGCTCACAGCTCGTCCTCCTCGACGACCGACCCGGCGTGGGCGTCGTCGCCGCCGAACCACCGGTGGCCGAGCGAGAGACCCGCCACGGCGGCACCGACGCCGAGCGCGAGCGTCAGCGCGACGTAGAGGAGCGCCTCGCCCGCGCGGCCGTCGGCGAGCGTCGTGCGCACGTCGAGGACGAGGGTGGAGTAGGTGGTCCACCCGCCGAGCAGGCCGACCGTGGCGAAGGGGCGTACAAGCGGGTGCGTGGAGCGACGGGTCTCGAGCCACGCGACGAGCAGCCCCATGGCGAGCGCTCCGCTGAGGTTGACGACGAGGGTCGCCCAGGCCAGCCCGCCGGCCGCACCGGGCAGGGCGAGGCTCACGAGCCACCGGCCGGCCGACCCCAGGGCGCCGCCGAGCGCGACGGCGCCGATCTCGGCGCGAGGGGGTGCCGCGGCGGGCGCGGCGGGGGTCGCCCCCTTCGTGCTCACGCCCGCATCGACTCGAGGAAGTCGCCGATCCGCCCGATGGCCTCGGTGAGCAGCTCCTCGTCGGGCAGGCAGACGACGCGGAAGTGGTCGGGCTCGAACCAGTTGAAGCCGGTGCCGTGGGTGACGAGGATCTTCTTGGCCCGCAGCAGGTCGATGACGAAGGCCTCGTCGTCGGCGACCGGGTAGACCTCCGGGTCGAGCCGGGGGAAGCAGTACAGGGCACCGCGCGGCTCGACGCAGCTGACGCCGGGGATGTCGTTGAGCAGCCTCGAGGCGAGCTTGGCCTGCTCGTAGAAGCGCCCGCCCGGCTCGACGAGCTCGGTGATCGACTGGTAGCCGCCGAGCGCGGTCTGGATCGCGTGCTGCGCGGGGACGTTAGCGCACATGCGCATGTTCGCCAGCAGGGTGAGCCCCTCGAGGAAGTCCTCGGCGAGGTGCTTCGGGCCCGAGATCATCACCCAGCCCGCGCGGTAGCCGCACACCCGGTAGGCCTTGGAGAGCCCCGAGAAGGTGAGGCACAGGACGTCGTCGCCGGCGAAGGACGCGGCGTGGTGGTGGACCGCGTCGTCGAAGATGATCTTCTCGTAGATCTCGTCGGCCATGACGACGAGGTCGTGGCGCCGGGCGATGTCGACGAGCCCCCGGACGGTCGCCTCGCTGTAGACGGCGCCGGTGGGGTTGTTGGGGTTGATGATGACGATCGCGTGGGTGCGCTCGGTGATCTTGGCCTCGATGTCGGCGAGGTCGGGGTCCCACCCGTTGGTCTCGTCGCAGCGGTAGTGCACGGGGGTGCCGCCGGCCAGCGCGACGGCGCCGGTCCACAGGGGGTAGTCGGGGGCGGGCACGAGGATCTCGTTGCCGTCGTCGACGAAGGCCTGGAGCACCATCGAGATGAGCTCGGAGACGCCGTTGCCGATGTAGACGTCCTCGACGGTCGTCTCCCGCAGGCCGCGCGACTGGTAGTACTGCGCGACGGCCGTGCGCGCCGAGTAGATGCCCTTGCTGTCGACGTAGCCCTGCGCGTCGGGCAGGTGCCGGGTCATGTCGGCGACGATCGCCTCCGGCGCCTCGAAGCCGAAGGGGGCGGTGTTGCCGATGTTGAGCTTGAGCACCTTGTGGCCCTCGGCCTCGAGCCGCTGGGCCTCGGCGAGGATCGGTCCCCGGACGTCGTAGCGGACGTGCTGCAGCTTGAGGGACTGGCGGATCGGGCGCATGCCCGCATCCTCGCAGGGCCCCCGCCGGCGCCGCGCCCGGGTTTCGTCCATCGGCGCGTCGCGGGCAGGGGCCTCGAAGGCGTCGTCCTGAGGTGCGACGCAGGAGCCTCGAAGGGGGGAGCCTCAGCGCCCTGTCGCGGTGCAGATGCAGGAGCGGTTGCCGTCGGTGTCCTCGACGACCCAGAAGGAGGGGGCGGCCGCGTCGCTGACGAGCCGACCACCCGCGTCGAGCACGGCCTGGAGCCGGCGCTCGACGTCGTCGTGGGGGACCCACACGTCGAGGTGCCACCGCTGCTCGACGGGCGGCGGCGGCAGGGTCGGGTCGCCGGGGTCGGCGTCGCCCGGGGTCTGCCACCAGATCGTCGGCACCTGGCCGCTGGGGTCGACCGGCTCGCCGTCCTTGAGGTCGCTGCCGAGCAGCGCCGCGTAGTAGGCGCCGTGCGTGCTGCCGTCGTCGGTGTCGAGACCGATGTCGAGCTGGGTGAGGCCGGCGACGTCCGCGGTGACACCGAGCTCGCGGGCGACGGCGGAGATCTCGCGGGCGAGGTCGATGTCGCGGCTGGTGATGCCGTCGACGTCGTGGCTCGACATCGAGATGACCACCTCGGGGTAGGTGAGGGTGATGTCGGGGTGGTGGTCGGCTGCCTCGGCGAGGGCCCCGACCCGGTCGACGAGGGCGAGGCCGGTGGCGAAGTCGCCGGTGCGGTAGCGGGCCCGGATCACCCCCAGGAGCTGGCGCCAGTCGTCGAGGCCGGACTCGACGACCTCCGCGGTGGACAGGGTCTGCTTCGGGTCGCTCATGACGTGATCCTCGCCTGCCCGGCGGCGGTCGTCCAGGGCAGGCGGGGGCCCGCTCGCCGCTAGAGTCGTCGCGACGGCCGCCGGGGTCGTCACCAGCGTCTGCCGGAGGTCCCTGTGGCTGTCGATGTCCTGCTCGCCCTCATCGGTGTCGTGTGCGTGCTCGTCGTCATCGCGGCCGCCGTCGTCGCCTTCGTGCTCATGCGCCGCTCGAAGCAGCAGGAGAGCGCGATGCCCTCGTACGACGCGATCCGTCAGGCGGCCGCCGAGCAGACGCCCGGCGCGCACACCCGCTCGAGCGGCACGGCGCCCTACGTCGCGCCCCACGAGAGCACCTCGCCCTCCGGGGCCTGGGAGGGCTCCGACGAGAGCGGCGCAGCGCCGCGGGAGACCTCGACCGAGCCGACGCAGGTCTTCGAGACGAGCAGCGCCGAGCCGGCGAGCAGCACCGAGGGGACGAGCAGCACCGAGCCGGCGAGCGCCATCACCGAGAGCGCGCCGACCGCAGCCGGCACCGACCCGCAGCAGGCGCCCGTCGTGCACGCGCCGAGCGACGATGTCGAGCAGACGGTGCGCATCTCGCGCAGCTCGGCCCGGCCGGTCGAGGACCTCAGCGCGTCGTTGGGCGCCACCGCGAGCACCCCGCCGCCCCCTTCGCCCGCGGTCTCCCCGTCCGCCGAGCCGATCACGCCCGAGCCGACCACCCCCGAGCCCGGCACACCCGAGCCCACCCCCGCCCCCGAGCCGGTCGCGCACCCGTCGGCCCCCGACCCGGTCGAGCCGCCGCCGGCGCCCGCGCCGGCCGTCACCGACGACCCGGGCCACACGTACTGGGACGACGAGGAGGCCGAGCGCGAGCGTCGGGCCGAGTCGCTCGCCGACGACGACACCACCCCGCCGGCCCGGGCCGTCGTCGACGGCGGCTACGGGTGGGGTTCGGCCGCCCCCTTCGCCGACGGCTCGATGCCCCCGGGGCACCCGGTCAAGGGGCACCGCGAGTGGATGCAGTACCACGAGCCCGGCAGCCCCTGGTACGACGAGACGACGGTCGACGTGTGGTTCGCCGATGCCGCGACGGCCGAGCGGGCGGGCTTCCACCGGGCGTGAGCGACGCCGCGGCCCACCGCGTCTCACCATGTGAGGCGCGGACCTGCGTGCGTCTATCGGTGCGGTCACAAAGTCGGGCGTCGTCGGCGGCGAGGCAATAGGTTCGGGCCAGCCGAGGGCGCCCGCGTGCGTCCTGCCCCCAGCGCTTCGCGAAGGATCGCCGATGCAGGTTGGAGTACCCGCCGAGTCCAGGCCCGGGGAGACCCGGGTGGCCGCGACACCGAAGACCGTGGGGCAGGTCGTCGCCCTCGGCTACGACGTCGTCGTCGAGAGCGGGGCCGGTGCCCGGTCCTCGTACCCCGACGAGGCGTACGCCGAGGCGGGCGCGCAGATCGGCACCGCCGCCCAGGCCTGGGCCGCCGACGTCGTCGTGCGCGTCAACGCGCCCACCGAGGCCGAGCTGGCGATGATGCGGCCCGGGGCCACCCTCGCGAGCCTCCTCGCCCCGGCGATCGACCCCGCGGCCGTCGATCGGGTCACCCGGGCCGGGATCACCGCGCTCGCGATGGACGCGGTCCCGCGCATCTCGCGCGCGCAGTCGCTCGACGTCCTGTCCTCGATGGCCAACATCGCCGGGTACCGCGCCGTCATCGAGGCCGCGGGCGAGTACGGCGGCCTCTTCACCGGCCAGGTGACGGCCGCGGGCAAGATGCCCCCGGCGAAGGTCCTCGTCTGCGGGGCGGGCGTCGCCGGGCTCGCCGCGATCGGCACCGCGGGCAGCCTCGGCGCGATCGTGCGCGCCTTCGACGTGCGGCCCGAGGTCGCCGAGCAGGTCGAGTCGATGGGCGCGGACTTCCTCACCGTCGACGTCGTCACCGAGCGCTCGAGCGACGGCTACGCGAAGGAGGCCGGCGAGGACTTCGACCGGGCAGCCGCGGCGCTCTACCTCGAGCAGGCACGCGACGTCGACATCATCATCACGACCGCGCTCATCCCCGGACGCCCCGCGCCCCGGCTCATCACCGCCGCGATGCTCGACGCGATGCGGCCGGGCTCGGTCGTCGTCGACATGGCCGCGAGCAACGGCGGCAACGTCGAGGGCTCGGTGCCCGACGAGATGGTCGTCACCGACCACGGGGTGAAGATCATCGGATACACCGATCTCGCCGGCCGCCTGCCCACCCAGGCCAGCCAGCTCTACGGGACGAACGTCGTCAACCTGCTCAAGCTGCTGACCCCCGGCAAGGACGGGCAGCTCGTCCTCGACCTCGACGACGTCGTCGTGCGCGGCATGACCGTCGCGCGCGACGGCGAGACGCTGTGGCCCCCGCCGCCGGTGCAGGTCTCGGCCGCCCCGGCCCCACCCCCTTCGGCCGAGGTGGCCCCACCGCCGCCGCCGAAGGAGCCGATGAGCCCGACGACCCGGCTCGCGCTCGGCGGGGCGGGCGCGCTGCTCTTCCTCTTCGTCGCCGCGGTGAGCCCGGCGCCCTTCCTCGGGCACTTCATGGTCTTCATGCTCGCGGTCGTCGTCGGCTTCTACGTCATCGGCCACGTCCACCACGCGCTGCACACGCCGCTCATGTCGGTGACCAACGCGATCAGCGGGATCATCGTCGTCGGTGCGCTCCTGCAGGTCGGGCACGACGGCGGGGTGGCCGTCTCGGCGCTCGCCTTCGTCGCCATCCTCCTCGCGAGCATCAACGTCTTCGGCGGCTTCACGGTCACCGCGCGGATGCTCCAGATGTTCCGGAAGGGTGACGCCTGATGTCGATCCCGCTCACCCTCGTCCAGGGCGCCTACATCGTCGCCGGGCTGCTCTTCATCCTCGCGCTGTCCGGTCTGAGCAAGCACGAGACCGCTCGATCGGGCAACCGCTTCGGCGTCGCCGGCATGGCGATCGCGCTCGTCGTCACCGTCCTCGCCGCGACCGTCGGCACCTCCGTCGGGGGTCTCGAGGTCGACGAGGGCGCCGGTCTGGGCGGCTTCGTCCTCATCGCGCTCGCCATGGGCGTCGGGGGAGCGATCGGCGTCGCCCGGGCCCGCCGGGTCGAGATGACCGGCATGCCCGAGCTCATCGCGCTGCTCCACTCCTTCGTGGGGCTCGCCGCCGTCCTCGTCGGGTGGAACTCCGCCTACGAGGCGAGCGCGAACCCCAAGATCCACGACGGCGAGGTCGCGGTCGGCGTCTTCATCGGTGCCGTGACCTTCACCGGCTCGGTCGTCGCCTACCTCAAGCTGTCGGGACGGATGAAGAGCTCGCCGCTCGTGCTGCCCGCCCGGCACGTGCTCAACCTCGGGGTGCTCGTCGCCTTCGTGCTGCTCACGGTGCTCTACGTCGTCGTGCCGCACGACCAGGACGCGCTGCGCCAGAGCATCCTCGGCGTCATCACCCTGCTCGCCCTCGGTCTTGGCTGGCACCTCGTCGCCTCGATCGGCGGCGGCGACATGCCCGTCGTCGTCTCGATGCTCAACAGCTACTCGGGGTGGGCGGCGGCCGCGGCCGGCTTCCTGCTCGGCAACGACCTGCTCATCATCACCGGTGCGCTCGTCGGCAGCTCGGGTGCGTACCTCAGCTACATCATGTGCCGGGCGATGAACCGCTCCTTCATCTCCGTCATCGCCGGGGGCTTCGGCTCCGACGGCGCGGTGACGGGGGAGGAGCGCGACTACGGCGAGCACCGCGAGATCACCGCCGAGGGGGTGGCCGAGCTGCTCTCGGACGCGTCGTCGGTCGTCATCGCGCCCGGGTACGGCATGGCGGTGGCCCAGGCGCAGTACCCCGTCGCCGACCTCACCGCGCGGCTGCGGGCGAAGGGGGTCGACGTCCGCTTCGGGATCCACCCGGTGGCCGGGCGTCTGCCGGGCCACATGAACGTCCTGCTCGCCGAGGCGAAGGTGCCCTACGACGTCGTGCTCGAGATGGACGAGATCAACGACGACTTCCCGCAGACCGACGTCGTCCTCGTCATCGGGGCGAACGACACCGTCAACCCGGCCGCGGCGGAGGACCCGACGAGCCCGATCGCCGGCATGCCGGTGCTCGAGGTGTGGAACGCCGCGGACGTCGTCGTCTTCAAGCGCTCCATGGCGACGGGGTACGCGGGGGTGCAGAACCCGCTCTTCTTCCGCGAGAACACCCAGATGCTCTTCGGGGACGCGAAGGACCGGGTCTCCGACATCCTCAAGGCCCTCTGACCCCCTTCGCCCGTCCCAGCTTTCCCGCCCAGGGCGGGAAAGCTCGACCTCGGGCAAGAACATGTCCTTCCCAGAGTCGAAGGTTCTTGCCCGAGGTCAGGCGGGGCGGACGTCCTGGCGTGCTCGGCGCACCATGGCGGCGACCTTGCCGGGGACCCGCAGGTCCGCCCACGTCACCCGGACGACGACGTAGCCGAGCCGGCGCAGCGCGTCCTCGCGCTTCTTCTCCCGCCACAGCACCGAGGGGTCGCCGTCGGCGTACTTGATGCGGCCGTCGAACTCGACGACCACCCAGTCGTCGACGAGCAGGTCGACCCGGGCGACGAGCTCGCCGTCCTCGTCGCGGATCTCGACCTGCGGCACCGCCACGATCCCGGCGATGCTCAGCTGGCAGCGGGTCTGGCTCTCCCCGTCGGACTCGGACCGAGCGTCGACGAGCGCCAGCATCGAGCGGACCCGGCCGGCGCGGGGCCACCGGCGGACGTCGTCCAGCGCAGCAGACAGCTGCTCGAGAGTGACCGCCCGGGAGTGCAGGGCGTGGTCCGCGCTGACGACCCCGGCGATCGGTCCGGAGTCCATCGCCACCTCGACGAGCGCCTGGGGGAGCGCGGTCGTCGGGCCGAGCGACGTCTCGACGACAGGGCCGGTGGAGCGTCGGAAGACGGCTCCCTTGACCCCGGTGCCGCGGTCCTTGGACCACCGCAGGACCGGCCGGCTGAGATCCGCACCAGACACGGCCGCGCCGTGCGCGAGGACCGCGCTGACGCCGGTGAGCGCGCCCTGGGGGTACAGCAGCCGCAGCGCTGCGCACAGCCTCAGGTGCCGGCCCTCGGCGTCCTCGCCGGGTGGAGGCGGCAGCGTGTAGACGCCCCGGAAGGGGTGCTCCAGCTGCCGGTGGCCGGCGAGCTCGACGAGGTCGCTCGGGAGGAGGCCCAGGACACGGGCCTGGGCAGTGGTCAGGGCACCGCGCTGACCGTGGGCGAGCTCGACGACCTCGGCGGGGAGAGTGCGCATGCACGAGGGTCTGCTGCTCGCAGGCATGCGTTGCGGCGATGTCCCCGTCCTGTGGATGGCCGCTCCGACAGCTCGTCGTCTGTGGACGGGGTGCGAAGGGGGGACCGGTCCCCCTTCGGGCAAGAAGGTTCGACCTCGGGCAAGGACATTTCCTTCCCGAGGTCGAGCTTTCCCGCCCTGGGCGGGAAAGTGGGGGCAGGTGAGCATGTGCCATAGACAATGGTGTGCGACGCACACTATGGTGTGACGCATGGACGAGGAGCTGGTGGCGGGGCATGTGCAGGAGCTGCGGCGCGGCACGGTCGTCCTCGCGTGCCTGGCGGTCCTCGAGCAGCCCCGGTACGGATACGCCCTGCTCGAGACGCTCGACGCCGGAGGCTTCGCCGTCGACGGCAACACGCTCTACCCGCTGCTGCGGCGCCTGGAGAAGCACGGCCTGCTGACGAGCGAGTGGAACACCGACGAGGCCCGGCCGCGGAAGTTCTACCGCACGAGCCCGGCCGGCGCGCGGGTGCGCGCCCACCTGATGCAGGAGTGGCGGTCGCTCGACCGCGCGATCGACGCACTGGAGACGGAGACGCCATGAGTCCCAGCACCCTCACCGACCGCTACATCTGGACGGTCACCCGACAGCTGCCGCAGGAGAGCGGCCCCGACGTCGCCCGCGAGCTGCGCGTCACCCTCGAGGAGGCCGTCGAGGACCGCGTCGCCGCGGGCGAGGACCCGAGCGCCGCCGAGCGGGCTGCGGTCGCCGAGCTCGGCGACCCGGACGTCCTGGCCCGCGAGTACGGAGGCCGGCCCCAGCACCTCGTCGGCCCGGCCGTCTACGCCGACTACGTCCGTCTGCTCAAGGTGCTGCTCGCCGTCGTCCTGCCGTGCGTCGTCCTCGGGGTGCTCATCACCCAGTCGCTCGCGACCGACCGGGGCTTCGGCGACGTCCTCGGGCGCACGATCGGCGCGGTGCTGCAGACCGGTGTGCACCTCGTCTTCTGGACCACCCTCGTCTTCGTCATCATCGAGCGCAGCCGCAGCGAGTCCGAGCGCGACGCCCCGATCACGCCGTGGGACCCCGACCAGCTGCCCGGCGACGCGCCGTGGCGTGCGCCCCGCTTCGGCGAGATGGCCGCCGAGGTCAGCTTCAGCGCGGCGATGGTCGTCCTGCTCGTCTGGCAGCTCTCCGGGGTGGGGGAGCGAGGCGTGCAGGTGCTCGACCCGCAGCTGCCGCTCGTGTGGAAGCTCGTCCTCGTGGGCCTCTTCGTCCTCGACGCCGCCGTGTCGCTCGCCGCGTGGCGGGTCGGGCGCTGGACGCCCACCCTCGCGGCCGTCAACGTGATCGCGAATGTCGTCTCCGCCGTGCTCCTCGTCTGGCTGCTGCTCAGCGACCAGCTGCTCACGGACCTGCCGAGGGTCTTCGCCGAGCGCTTCGGCACCGACCTCGACTGGTCGGTCTCCTACCCCGCGGTGGCCGTCGGCATCGTCGTCATCTGCGGGTGGGACGCCGTCGCCTCGGTCCGTCGCGCCTGGCTCGTCCGTGACGGCTCGGTGCGCGGCGGGGGCCGCCGGGCGTCGGCTCAGTAGGCGTCGGGGTCGTACGGGGGCAGCTCGCCGGTGTCGTCGTCGCGGGTGCGACGCACGAGGTCGGAGCTGCGGTAGATCGGCTGGTGGTGCGGCGCCGGGTGCGGCGGGGTGCCGACGTAGCGGCCGTCGACGACGCCGAGGCGGGTCGCGTAGTCCTGCGAGGTCTCCCAGGCCCGGTCGTCGCCCCCTTCGTCCTCGTCCTCCTCGCCCGGCACGACGCCGAAGACCACCGAGCAGATCGCCCGGTAGTTCTCGTCGGGGTCGGGGACGAAGGCGATCCGGGAGAGGGCCTGGTCCTGGCCGGCGCTCTCGAGGATGAAGGTGCCGTAGCCGAGGAGGCGCCCGACCAGGGAGCGCTCGTAGCCCATGTCGGTGACCTTCTTCAACGGCATCATCGAGACCTTGTGGTTGATCCACCCCTCGAAGAGCACGACGCGCTTGTCGGTCGCGACGACCCGGGTGTGCCGCCACTCGACCCACTGCCACAGCGCCCACAGGACGACGGCGAGCCAGACCAGCCACACGAAGGACAGCACCTGGCTGCCCGAGTCGGACGTCGAGACGTCGAGCCAGCCGGCGACCACGGTGGCCCCGACGACGGCGAGGGCAGGCTTGAGCAGGACGATCGCGTGGTGACGGATCTCCGCCACCGGGGTCTCGCCGGGGAGGAGATAGCGCCGCAGGCCCCGGTGGGCGACCTCCTCCATCGGGCTTACCTCGCGATCAGCGAGTCGAAGAAGCGGCCGATGTTCGTCACGCCGTTGCCGATGACGTCACCCGCGGTGCCGACGATGTCGGCAGCCTCGCTCGGCGAGGTGAGGATCGCGTAGATGAGGAAGATCGTGAGCAGCCAGAGCAGGATCTTCTTGATCGGTGGCGTGGACATGACTCTCTCTCCGCAGCAGGGGTCGACGACCAGGGGCCGGGCGTCGGCCTGAGGTCAGTGTGGCAGATGTGACTTCTGGGGCCGGTCGTCCGACACGCCGGGGCAGTGACCCTCGGCGAAGGGGGATCAGACGACGCCGTAGAGCCGGTCGCCCGCGTCGCCGAGGCCGGGGACGATGTAGCCCTGCTCGTTGAGCCGCTCGTCGACCGCCCCGGTGACGAGGGTGACGGGCACGTCGAGATCGGCGATCTGCTCGCCGAGGGCCTCGATGCCCTCGGGCGCGGCGAGGAGGGTGACGGCGGTGATGTCGTCGGCGCCGCGGTCGACGAGGTAGCGGATCGACATCGCGAGGGTGCCGCCGGTCGCGAGCATCGGGTCCAGGACGTAGCACTGGCGGCCCGAGAGGTCGTCGGGCAGGCGGTTGGCGTAGGTCTTCGCCTCGAAGGTCTCCTCGTCGCGCAGCATCCCGAGGAAGCCGACCTCGGCCGTCGGCAGGAGCCGCACCATGCCGTCGAGCATGCCGAGCCCGGCGCGCAGGATCGGCACGACGAGCGGCTTGGGCGAGGAGAGCTTGACGCCCTGGGTCGCCGAGACCGGGGTCTCGATGTCGAAGGGCTCGGTGCGCACCTCGCGGGTCGCCTCGTAGGCGAGCAGGGTGACGAGCTCGTCGGCCAGCCGGCGGAAGGTCGGGCTGTCCGTGTCCTTCTTGCGCAGGTAGGTCAGCTTGTGAGCGATCAGCGGGTGGTCGGCGGTCAGGACGCGCATGGCCCCGAACCTACCGCGCGGGGCCGCTCGCGGCGCAGCCCGCGTCGGTGGCCGACAATGCCTGCATGCACCCCCGCGAGAGCGCCCGGCCCGACCGCGCCACCGAGGTCGCTTGGATGCGTCGCGCGCTCGAGCTGGCGGCCGCGGCGGGGGAGCGCGGCGAGATCCCGGTCGGTGCGCTCGTCCTCGACCCGGAGGGAGTGGTCGTCGGCGAAGGGGGAAACACCCGTCAGGGCGAGTCAGACCCGACCGGTCACGCCGAGATGACGGCGCTGCGGCAGGCCGCACGCTCCCTTCGCACCTCGCGTCTGGACGGCTGCACCCTCGTCGTGACGCTCGAGCCGTGCCCCATGTGCGCGGGGGCCAGCGTCCTCGCGCGGGTGGACCGGGTCGTCCTCGGCGCATGGGACCCGAAGACCGGCGCGTGCGGCTCGGTGTGGGACGTCGTGCGCGACCGGCGCTCGCCGCACCGGGTCGAGGTCGTCGGCGGGGTGCTCGAGGAGGAGTGCTCGCGGCTGCTCGTCGACTTCTTCTCGCAGCGACGCTGATTTTTCGCTGCCGACGCCCCGTTGTAGAGTCACCGGCGGTGGCGTGTCCGAGCGGCCTAAGGAGCGCGCCTCGAAAGCGCGTGTGGGTTCACGCCCACCGTGGGTTCAAATCCCACCGCCACCGCCAGGAGAGAGTTGCGAAACCTGCAGCCCTCGAGTGACGAAACCCTGGCCGGACGTCAGTCCGGCCAGGGTTTCGACATGTCCGGGGTCGCTGCGGCCGCTCCGGTGTCGATCGGGGGCTTAGAGCCGGCCGCAGTTGGCTGCTGAATAGATCGAGATGCCTGTGTGGGGCGCACTTATAGCCCGTCAGGCAAGGGCCTGCGGGCATTGGGCGAGTATGTCGACGATGCGGTTGTTGATCGCGTTGATGGGCCGGGGTTGGTCGCCGAAGGTGGCGCCACCTAGCGGCGGCGGCCAGCCGGCTTCGTCATCCGCAGCAAGACGATGACGAAGGCCGACGCGATAACCACGAAGACAGCGGCGATGACCTCAGTGGGCCAGCTCGTCGACACGAACCCGAACAGGAACGCGACGATCAGCCCCAGCGCGATGACGAGGGTGCGCTTGGTGTCTAGCCGGAAGGGTCTGCCCGCCATGAGGTCATCCTGCCCCAGGTCCTCCTGGGCGGCCGGGTACTCGGCGACGATCCTTCGAGGACAGGTCCAGGACCGACCGCCCGGCTGCGAGATGAGGATCCTGCGCTGGCTGACCGCCGATCAGCGGTCCGGTCTGGTCAGCCGCTGTGCCCCTCAGCCGCGGGCGGGGCGGGCGGCCAGGGACGCCAGATCAGGCGGGAGCTCCGCACCAGCCCAGGTGGCCAGGACCAGCAGACCCGTGGACTCGCGCTCCATGGCCATCGCCATGAACCGGCGGGCGCTTCGCCGGCAGTGCGTTCTCGCGCACCATCGTCGCCATGTCGCCGCTGGGGTCGAGCTGAGTCGTGGCCAGCCACGCCAGGACACCTCGGGCTGCCTGCGACGCCGGCACGTCGACGTCGTAGAGGACCTCCTTCGGCCCGGCACGCTCCCCAGGGGCGAAGGAGGTCACCGTCACCCGGGTCATCTCGTCGAGGGACCTCTTCTCACCCAACATGACGGCCAGCCTAGGAGCCCTAGGACGCCACGCGGCAGCACGGCAGCTCTACGCTCGGGCGCATGACCAGCCCAGAGCGCACGCCTGCCGAGGCCGCCTCTGACCTCGACGGGCCTGTCGGGCCGCAACCGGGCTACGACGAGCTGCCAGCGTGCACGGCAGCAGGCTGGGCATCTCTGGCCATGGGGGCCACTGCCCTCACCGTGCTCACACCCCTGAGCGAGGACCCAGTCGGCTTGTACGTGGCTTCCGCGATGTTGGCCGTGGGCTATGCGTACTTGCCGACCGTGGTGTCGTGGCTGGCCGGTGGCGGCGTCGACGGCCTGACCGACGCGCCACGTGTCGTGGGCCGCGCCCCCGACACGCGTGCGCGGGCGGTGCTGAACGGGTTGATCCGGGCAGCGTTCCCCGCAGTCCTGCTGCTGGTTGCGCTCGGGGCGCTCGACTGGTGGCGTGGGAGCGGGTCGTGGGCGGTGCTGCCGGGTTTCCTGCTGGGAAGCGCGATCGCCTACCGACGAGCGATCACGGGACTGCGCCGCCGAGAGCAGCTCACCGGATGCAGGATCTTCCGCCGCGCCGACGCACCACTGATCGGGTGGACCCACGCTCAGGCGATGTCCCAGTACCTGTTGCTGGAGCCACCGCCGCCAGAGGCTGGCCACAGCTGATCGTCACCACCCGCACCAGGACCGCGGGCCTCTGCGCGAGCCGCACAAGCACCGCCGTCACGAGCGGCGCACCCGGAGGCGCCGACCAGCAAGCTCTGGTCCGCAGCACCACGAGGCTGAGTCCTGCCCTAGACCGGCTCGCGGAGGATGTCGCGGGTCAGGTCGCGCAGGGTGGCGTAGTCGACCGCGCCCAGCGCGACGGCGGCCACCCGTCCTGAACGGTCGAGGACCGCCGTCGCTGGTTGGCCACGCAGCATCCCGTTCATCTGCACGGCAGTGATCCCTGCGTCGTCGAAGATCGAGTCGTAGGGCAGACCCCACGCCTCGGCCTGCGACCGGCCGGTCTCTCTAGAGCTCTCGCGGTAGTCGATCCCGATGAACCGCACCGGGTCCTTGCCTGTAGCGAGCTCGCCGTGGGCGCGAACCAGGTCTGGGGCTTCTTCGTGGCAGGGCCCGCACCACGACACCCAGGAGTTGACGACCACGACCGAACCGGCGTGATCACCGACGGACCAGGAGGTGCCCTGCAACGTCTGCCCGGCAAGTGTCACGGCCTCGCCGCGCTCGGTCTGCGTCACCTGGCGTACCGACCCGTCGCCGGAGATGTACCCCTGCCGGTTCCCGGAGGCCTGCTTGGCCCGACCCCGCACCGAGTTCTCATCCGCACCGAGGGCGGAGCATCCCGGCAGCAGGACCGCTGAGGCCAAAGCCGCGGACAACGCTCGTCGCCGAGACACCGCTGCGGTCATGACATCCATCCTCTGCTCCGGTTCGCACCACGGTATCCGCGTCGCCGGTTCACGGCACGACGTCGCTGATCTCCATGCCGATCGCTCCAGCGCGGTGGGGTCCGATCAGGACGTCGGCCAAGGCCTGCTTCGTCAGGGCACGAACCGTGGACCCGTCGTCGATCCCGCGGTGGGCACAGCCGGCATAGCGCAGCACGACCTCGTGGGTGCGGCCGCTGGTGTCGCTCATCCGCAGCAGTGTCACCTGGTCGCCGTAGCTGCCGCTGCAGACACTGCGGTCGGGTGTGCCGCCCTGTGGCGCTGAGCTGAGTGCCTCGACGGTGCGGCGGATGGCCGAGCTGGGCAGCTGTGTGGCCGCCCGCAGACCCCCATCTGCTCCGATGTCGTAGGTGCACACGGCGACATCGGTGACGGGGTCGGGGCGCGGCAGCCGCTGTGCAGCGGGTCGCCAGGACGGGTCGTCCACCAGGGGCACGTCACGACGGCACCCGTTGGCGCCCGTCACGGGAAGCGGGGTGATCGTGGCCAGGATCTGGTCGCGCAGAGGCTGCCGGGCCTGCACCTCTATGGCCGTGGCCCCGACGATCCGCGTCGTGCGATCGCCGGTGCTCTCACCGTCGGCGACCTTCGGCACCCGGTAGCGAAGATCTCGACTCGGGCTCATGTCGACGAAGGTGCCGGCGACTGCGACCATGTCTGGCTGGAGACCCCCGCTACAACCCATGAGCGGCACCGCCCCCGGTCGTCCGACCGTGGTGCGTTCGGCGACGTCTTTGACCGCGCAGTAGGGGAC
Source organism: Janibacter melonis (assembly GCF_003721155.3). NCBI lineage: Bacteria > Bacillati > Actinomycetota > Actinomycetes > Micrococcales > Intrasporangiaceae > Janibacter > Janibacter melonis. Next base: position 3,104,558 of record NZ_CP044548.2, read on the forward strand.
GCCGCTGGTGCCGTACCCCCAGGTGTCCGGGACCGCGACGGCGACGTCGTGGTACGCCTCCCACCTCCACCCGTCCGGGATCGCGGGGAGCGGACCCCGAGCGGTGCCGACCGTGTAGCGATCTGACGGCGGTGGTGTTGCATCGCGGGCCGCGACAGACAGCCACCCCATGACGAGAGCAGCGGCGGCGGCCGACCCGATCAGCGCTGCTCGCCAGGGGCGCCGCGTCTGCTGTGTCGCGATGGTTTCTAGGACGGCCTCGCTGTCACTGGCCGGTGCCTGCTCGGCGAGGTGGCGCAGGCGCGCACGCAGTAGCTCTTCAAGGTCAGGGTCGATGGTCGGGTGGGTCATGGGGTCTCCACCTCCTGGGCGGTCAGCACGTCACGAAGGGCAGCCAAGCCGCGCGCGCGGTGGGAGCGCACCGTCGCGCGGGGCAGGTCGAGGGCCTCGGCGATATCCTCGTCGGGCAGGTCCTCGAGGTAGGACATGGCGATGACGGCGCGCCGTACGGGTGGCAAGCCGGTCATCGCCACGAGGAGCGCGTCGCGGTCGTCGACCCCCCGGACGCGATCGGCTGGATCGGGCCGGTCAGGTACTGGATCGTGGGTCTCGCGACGCCAGGGGCGCCGGGTCTCGTCGATGAACGCGTTCGTCACCGATCGCCGCACATATGCCTCGGGGCGACCGGTCGAGATCTGGGGCCAGCGTGGGTAGGCGCCGGACAGGGCCTGCTGCACCAGGTCTTGAGCGAGATCAGCATCGCCGCACAGCACGTACGCGTAGCGCACGAGCCCCGCGTGCCGGGCTCGTACGAAGTCTTCGAAGCCAACCACCCCACCACCACCTCCCGAGCTCGCAGTCTTTCCCGTCGTCACATCAACGGAGCTACACCGCCCCGGTGTTGCACGGCCAGCGGCAACAGGTGACCGATGTGTCCAGCCCGGGCTGCTCATGGGCAGGCACCACGCGCAAGGTCGTCTGCGGCAGCGTCAACAACGCATGCTGAGCCGCGTGAGCGGTACCGGCCCGACAGGACACGTCAGGCCCGCGGCCTGACACTCATCCAGGTGCGAGCCCGCGCCTCTAGGCGAGGGCCCGCACCGGCCAGAGCGCGGCTTTCGGGGTAGAGAGGCGGCATGGCGCAGGTGGGCGGGTCAGCCCACGCGCCAGGACGCCACCTCGCCGGCAGGGTTGCCGTAGTCAATGGTGGCGGGCTTGGTGCTGGCGTCGAGGGCGAACATGATCCAGCCCTGCACGCACTGACCCGTGAGGTACGAGCGGTCTCCACCGAAGGGGTACTCGGGGCGGGGGAAGTCGCTCCAGGTGCTGTCGGAGGCGGGGTATGTCCCCCCGTCCTTGCCGGTGATGCTCCACGGGCTCCAGCTGAAGGAGACCCCGTCCTGGCCCTCCTCAAGCTTCTTCACGCAGGACTTGGCCTTGACCGCCCACCACTGCTGGTCACTGGGCAGCTGGGAGTAGGGCGAGCTGGCCTTCTTGACCTCCAGCGGCGTGATGCTGGAGAAGGCGGTGGTGAACGATCGGCGCAGCGGCAGATCGAGGGAGTTCGCTGGGGCATCAGTGGTCGCTACGGGAGAGGACTTCGAGCCGGGTGATCCGCTGGCAGCGGACGACGTCGTCGAAGACGAGCCTCCTGGGCGGGAGGTGGAGTCCTTCGCGGACGGTTCGCTGCTCGAGCAGGCGCTGGTCATCAGTGCTGTCGCGGCGCACAGCGCCACCCCCGTGCTTCTTATGGGCATAGTCCTACATGTGTGGCGACACTTCGGTGGCTCTCAACGCGCCGCCAGGGGCATCACGGGGGGCTGATGTCGAGCCCAACTCGTCGACCAACCTCGGGGACTGCGATCGTCGCCAGCGGCGACGAAGACCGTGGCTGGCCCCATCTTGTTCTGTGCGACGCGATCCATGTGGTGCAGCAGGACCGGTCTTGCCCACGCCGCGCGGGCCTGCCAGCACCATCACACGACCCACCAGGAGGGCTCAGGGCCGCGCCTGGCTGAGCACGCCGACCGACTCGTCGAGTCGACTACTGCGCGCAGTGAGGCATAGCGCCATCTCCCTGGTGATCGCCGGCCTGTCCTTGATCGCTGCCTCGCGGCCTTCACCTTTTCTGTGGTGAGCACGCTTGTCGACGGTCGGCGCAGCGAGCGCCGCATGCCTCTGTCTGACCTCGAGCTGCATGAGTCGGCACGTGCGTTTGCGGCGCCAGGCAGGTCGGGGATTGCGTGGCGGGGTCTGGGTCCGAACCGTCTGATGCATGAACAACACGACGAACCGACACCCCGCCCCGCGCTCCGTGAACACGTCGCGCTCTACCCACGCCAGCACCTTCGACCCGTTCGCCATCGCCACCAGCTGTCCCTCCCGCGCGCTCGCCGGTGGCTTGCCGCAGTGGAACCTCGCGTTCCCCCGCAGGAGTGCCGTCGAGGCTGCTTTCGGAGCGCTCAAGGCAGGAGAGCGCTGAAGGCAGCAGCCCAAGCCGATGCGATACACCCGCGCCGCGGTCAGGACCGAACCGCCTCACGGGCCGACATGACGTGCCTCAAGTGGGGATCCCACTGCGTCGCGCATGCCCCAGGTCCTACCCAAGAGGAAGAGCTCTAGTCGGGCTGGTACCGCGCCCGCCCAGGGACGGCACGGGCCTGCGTGCGACCAGTCGCAAGCACTCATCTGCGCCAGCACCGTTTCGGGAACCCTTTCGTCGGCGCAAGGGTTCCCGAAACGCCTGGGTTGACGCGCCGCACTGGTCGAAGCTGACCCCGTACGTCATGCTCGGTGCCAGTCGCAGGGGCCGTCTCGACATCGATAGCAGAGGCTGCCCCCGGCGCAGCGTCCATCAGGGGCAGCACGAGGAGGCTCCGAGCCCACTCCGCCAGGCTGGCAAGTCGGCCCATCCTCAAGGGGCCATCACGCCAGCCACCGTCGAGGTGCGATGTGATCCTCGTGGGCTCGGCAGGCACCGTTGACTCCGGCCGCGCCGGTAGTGCACCGGGTGGGGAGGGTAGAGCGGATCCTGAGCGACCGGGCATGTCGGTTGAAGGGGGAACCATTACGCCTCCCCAGCGTCATATGGGTATGAAGCAGCCGGCAGAGGACGAGGTTGAGCAGATCTACCTCGCCTTCTACCCGCGACTTGTCGGTGAGCTCACGGTGGTGACCGGTTCACGCGCCACGGCAGAAGACTGCGCCCACGAAGCCTTCACCCGGCTGGTGCTGCATTGGAACAAGGTCTCGAACCACAACAGCCCCATCGCGTGGCTACGTACCGTGGGCTACCGCCTCGCCATCGACGAGATCCGCCGCGCGGGACGCCTGGCCGCGCTGTCTGAGCACGACCCGCAGCCCCGGCTGGACCACGACCAGCTGCGCAACCGCGAGATCTGGCAAGCGGTGCTGGAACTGCCAGCCCATCAGCGCGAGATCCTTGTCCGCAGAGCAGTGCACGACCTCAGCGACGCCGAGATCGCCGACGACCTCACCCTGCCCATCGGCACCGTGAAATCCCGCCTGTCACGTGCGCGCACCGCGCTCAGGGCTCGCCTAGGAGAACCGTCATGACCAAGCCCGACCTCGATCTCTCCGATGTGCGCGCACTGGTCGACGAGGAAGCCGACCATGCGCGGCGAGATATGCCGCCATTCGCGTCGATCAGCGATGCAGCCCACTCGCGACGCCTGAGGACCAAGGGCGCAGCCCTGGGCGCCGCGCTGTGCGCTGCTGCCGTCGCGGTGGGAGTCGCCGTCGCGTGGGGCTCGGGAACACAGCAGACCAGCCCGGCAACTAGCTCGACGCCGACAGCGGCGGTTCGCCTAGACACATCGAGGCTGCCGGACCATCCCCGCGTCGACCAGGTCGCGGACAGCATCGCCTCCGCCCTGGGGCACCTCGGCCGAGACGGCGGGGGTACGTGGATCTCGGAGCACAAGACTTTGAACATCTACGTCGCTGGTCCGAGCAAGGGCATGGACCAGGTCGTCGTCGAGATTCAACGTCAGGCAGACGAGGTGACTCGATCTACGGACTTCGAAGTCAAGGTCCACGCCGGCGGCGTACGCACCCAGGACCAGCTCGTGAAGATCATGGACAAGGTCAGTGACACCTCCAGCTATGACTCGGATGGAGTTGTCACCGTTCGGGGCCAGCGCATCAACTACTCATCCGGTCGTGTCTCCGTCGACGTCACCAGTCAGCCAGCTGCTGACGTGGTCAAGCGCACCTTCGGCGACGCGGTCGAAGTGCAGGTCAAACCTCCGTGGACGCAGGAAGAGCTCGAGGAGATGTTCGGGATGCCTGGGATCGCCCCGCCCGGGTCCCTCAGCCAGCAGAGCACCGCCTCGAGCACCTCACGCCGCTGACCCCCCCCGCTCTGACGTCGTACGCCTGGGACCCGCGCACAGGGACTCGCTCGCCTCCGACCCTGTCCCTGCCGCATCGGCGGACGCCCCCCACCGTGCCGATCCCCAAACGTCATCGACGGCGAGAAGAGACCGCGTCGCATCTATTGTCCGAGAACAGCACTGGTGGGACTAGGCGCTCATGGTCGACGACACGCTGCCGTGGAGGTGCTGCAATCTCTTGCCCGTTGTCGGTTGTCACGGATCGACGAAGAGCCCCTCCGGGGGGATTGCGGTGGTGTGTGGGTGTTCGCACGGTCGGGGTCATGAACACGATGAGATGGACTGACCCCAACCTGCTGGTTCACAACCAGGTCCTGATCGCGACGGCCCTGAGCAAGGTCGACGCTGCCGCCTCGCGGCACATCCACGACGAGGCGAGCCGTGCCTTGGCTGACGTGGTGCCCGCTCGCTTCGACAGCGTCTGCCCCCACGGCACGAGCAGCATGTTCGCCTTCAACGCGCACACCGGTGTCGACCGGGCGATGTACTGGGCCATGGCGGGCATGGTGTGCCAGCAGTGTGCTGACCGGCTGGGTGAGGACGGTGAGATCTACGTGGTCCTGCCCGAGTCCGGCCTGGCGTGCCTGCTCGGGCGCGGCAGCCGCACCGGTGGCGAGCTGTGCTTGCTGCGGGTGATCGACGACGAGCCCTGGCAGGTCCGTCAGGTGAAGCTGGCGATGCTGATGGTGCAGCTCGAGGAGTTGCGGTGGGCGGTGGAGGACACGCTCCAGGCGGCGCGGGAGGCTGTGATGGAGCTGATCCCCGCGTCCGAGCTGCCCAGGGCATCCATGCTCATCGACGACGACAAGGACATCGCCGCCTCGCGGCTGTACTCGGGGTGCATATACAGCGCCGAGGCGAACCGGTTCTAGCCCCTCACCCCACCTGCCCTAACGAGCGACCACAGCTCCCAAGTACCCCTGATCCCACGACGAGGCGCCGGCACCCAGTGCCGGCGCCTCACCCATACCCACACACCAACGCACCACCCTCACCCGCACGGGTCACCTGGAGTCCTGCACCCCAGCAGCACCCCACCGTCAACAGGTGTGGGGACCCCCCTGCCCGCGCACCACCCCGCGGGACGACGCGCAGATGTAAGAACCTATGAAGGCGTATAAAGACTTCATATAAGCCTAACGAGATCCTTATAACCCACCCCGGACGCCGACAGACCCAACTACGCAACCCGATGACGTGGGCGCCTCGCGCGCTACCCACCGTGCTGAGGTGTTGGACGCGCTCGACTGGGCCGGGCCTCACCCGGACGGGTCGAGGCTGGACAACTTGTTGCCGCTCTCGACATGGCCTTGGTTGTGTGTGCGCATGACCTTCGGACTGTGGATCTCGGTGCTGCCGCTGCTCGCCGTCGCGGTGGCCTGCGTGCACGTCCTGGTGGCCAAGCCCCGCTGACGCGTCCCCCCTTCGCTCTCTCGGAGGGCTAGTGGGGCATGCTGCCGCCCGGGAGGGCCAGTCGTTCCAAGTGGGGTACGCCTGGCCCTTCCGCCTCAGACCCGCCCGTGCGTGGCGACTCCGCTGAAATGACCTCACCCGAGCAGGTCGTCGGCTTTGTGTGCAGGGCAGAGGGCTTGACTGGCGATCCGTACTCTTTGGCCGGTGAACCAGTCGAGTAGTGCCCCGGGGTCCGGGGATGCGTCCGCGGGTGATCAGATCGACCCGAGTTGCCCCCTTGACGCCAAGGGCCCGTTCCGCTTGCGGTTCGGGCTCTTGCTGTTGATCGGACTGTGCATGTTCGTCCCCCACTGGGCCCTGGTCGCCACGAGCTGGGTAGGCACCTTCGCGCTCACGTACCCGGGCTGGAAGGTCCCGTTCACCGAAACTGTGTGGAGGGGCAACCGCCCGTGGGAGTCCTTCAACTGCTGGATCGCCGGCATGACCCTCGCCTCTGCATTTCCTCCGGCTGCGGTTGTCCTCCTGGGGTCGTCCTGGGGTGTTGCGAAGAACATGCAGCCCAAGGTCGATGGTGGGGGCAGCTGATCGCCAAGACGAGCCCGTCCTGATGCGCCTAGGGGGCTCACCTAACTGAGCGTCGAGAGGGCCCGGGCAGTTGGTGAGGATCAGTCCTGGGGCAAGGAGGGCGTGACGCCTAGCTCGAGGCGCTCTGCTAGTCGGCGAGTTAAGGCGCTTACGTCCTCCCGAGCCAGTGCCACGGGGTCGATGGCGCGCATGGTCTTCACGGGCCGCCAGACGTCTGCCGACACCTTGCGCCCGACGCGCACTCGTGGGCCTGCGCGTTCGGTGTCGAACCAGATGACGATCTCAGCGATCTTCACCGGGGATCTCGCCCACCATCGGACCCACTCGCCGCTGCTCGTGACGTGGTCGAGCAGCCGCTCGACCTCGGGGAGGTAGTCACCCGGTACCCCGTTGGTCGGCCCGCCGCCGATGAACACAATCTCGTGTGGCTGCTCGGGTGCGCTCACCCCTCGTCCGGCCGCGGTGACGTCGAATCCTGACGGCGCTGGCGCTGATGGGCCAGCTACGGCGAGGCGGGCCGAGCGGATCAAGGCGTCGACAGTGCCGAGATCCCACTGCCTGGCCTCTGCGAGCCGCTTCGTTCCCGCATCAACCACATCGCAGAGAAGCAGAGTCTGCTCGTCGCCCGACAGGCCGGCCACGACGCGGGGCAAGACGGCGGTGATGAGTTCTGAGCCGTCTGGTTTGTCGCAATAGGCCAGGACCAAAATCGCGCGGTCGTCTCCTTCGCCCCAGTGGAGCGCGACATCGATGCGCGATATGGGTCCCACGAGACCCGACGCAGCTGCCGCGGCAGAGTAGTGATGGCTTACTAGCTCCATGGACCGATGAAGTGGTGACGCATCCCCCTCAAGCGCAGCAACGTCGCACACATCGATAGTGCGTAGACGGCCCATGCCCCAACCCTAAGCCGCCATCTAGCACGGCTCAGTGACGATCGTCACTGAGCACGCATGGAGGGCGGTCGAGCTGGGCTGGTGGGCGAATCCTCGAACCAGCTGTGGTTCGACGTGGCACTCTGACGCCCGTGCGAGCCAGAGACGCCTTGAAGCAGGCCCTGCGAGAAGAGTTCGTCCCCACCCTGCGCGCCGCCGGGTTCAAAGGCACCTACCCCACATGGCGCCTGCCGGCCGGTGACGCCGTCGCAGTCGTCTCCATATACGCCGGCCAGTACAACGAAGGGACGTACGGCACCTTCGACGTCATGATGGCCGTCGTCACCCCCGCCTGGAGCGAATGGCAGGCCGACGACGTCTCTGGGATATGGGGCAGCCCCACCAAGCCCGGCCGCGAGCGGTACTGGGATGGCATCGCCCGCCTCACGCTCACCCCGCTCACCCCCACCAACAGCCTCTACGACTGGATGATCAACTCCGTCAAGGACGCCCAGACCGTGGCCCACCAGATGACCCAAGCCCTCAACGCCGGCCAGCTCGCCAACCTCCTACGCCTGACCAACCCCGACGAGCTCCTCGCAGACCTCACCACCATCGCAAACCTCCCACCCGGCAAAGTCCACACCTACGGCTGGCAGTGGGACTACGGCCCGCACATGGCTCTCGTGGCGCACGCCGTGCTGCTCAGCGACCACGGCGGCCCCGAACTCGAAGCGGCCTGCCAACGCCTCGAGCAGTGGAAAGACCCCGATCCGGCACGGACCCAGCGCCCCAGCCTCCTCCCCGAGACAGCGCAATGGGCTCGAGACCGAGCCGCGCGCCTCGCGGAGGAACGGCAGTCGAATCATCACTGAGCAGACCTACGCACGAGTCGTCGCCGTCCGAAACCATCGTCACTGAGCGCCCATCAAGGGGCAGTCGGGTTGTTGAGTCCGACGATCGGCCAGGATGCCGCTAGCAAAGGACGGCCAGGCCGTACGACTACCCCAGGACACAGAGATGGTTTTCCACCACCACCGGTACGCCGGCGAGCACCTGACACGAGATGCCCTCACGACGCTGCTCGCGAACATGAAGCGCCCATCGGCCACGCTGATGATCGACGCCCTCGAAGAAGGGGGTCATGTGTTCGACCAGGTCCATGCGACTCCTGACGTCGTTCTCGAAGCCGTAGCCCAGCCGGGGAACCCCGGGTGCCAGCCACCATTTGTGAACATTTCCTCGGGCGGGACCTTCGTCGCGCGCGTCGAGCACAACAGCCTCCTGGTGATGGAGCCCGGACCCTGGATCGACGAGCTGAGCCACCTCCCGCACGAGCGCGTGCCCTGGTCCTGGCTGAGCACGTACTTCGGCGGCGAGGGCTACCCGCCCCCGGAGATGGAGCGCGCGCAGAAAGCAGTCATCGACGTGGCCAAGAGCCAAGGTGAAGCCGTCGCGATCCGCCGGCTCGGGGTGGGCGACGTCGACCGGGACGTCGAGGCCTACCTGGACCGACCTGGAGCTCGCGCTGCCTGGGTCGCGCGCAGCAAGCGCCGCCTGGGGTACTCCCAGCCCTGGGTCGACACCGGCGACCTAGACGCCGACGCCACGACGTGGTGGGACAAGTTCGTGAAGAAGATCAACCCCTCCGCCGACACCGCTGCGCCCACCGAGCACCTCCTGCGCTACTCGCTCACCGAAGCCGACTCGCTCGGCCTCATCCCAGATGACGTCGAGGAAGCCGTCGACGACGCAGTCGCCGCTCACGGCGGGGAGACCGACAACCCCACCGAGACCGGCGACTACCTCGAGATCCCCATCATCGGCAGTACCACCGCCGGCCTCGCGGCAGCGATCAAAGCGCTCCACGACCTGGGCCTGATCTCAGCCCACGAGGCATAACCGAGGCTCGTCGTCGAAGGCTGCGCGGCGGTCTGCTCGAAAAGATCAACCCACCCTCACTGGGCGGCCACACGCCGACTTTCGAACCATCACTGAGCAGCCCGACGCCCGTCGGTCGTCGCCGTTCGAAAACCATGGGTTTCGAACGACGGCATGCGACGCGCGGGGCTCGGCTCAGAGATGGTTCGAAAGTCGCTGAGCAGCCGCTCGGAAGGGTGCTCTGCGGAGTTTCGAGCAGCACAGCATCGACCTGCAGATGTGGTGGGCCCGGTTAGCCATCGGTCGAAGGCTCCATCGAGAGCGGTGTAGTGCCTGGGTCTGCGATCGAACCTCGTGGGTCTCGGCTGCGGGCCCATGGATGGCCACTTGGTCACGAGTGCGCAACTACGGGCATGTCCGATGGAACTATCAGCACCTCGTGACGTCTGTATAGGCATGAATCTGCGTGACCGCGAGGGCCTAGAGGCGCTCTACCTCGCCTGCTATCCCAGGCTCGTAGCGGAGCTGTCGTTGGTGACAGGTTCGAGGGCCTCCGGCGAGGACTGCGCTAACGAGGCGTTCACCCGCCTGGTCAAGCACTGGAACAAGGTGTCTACCTACGAGCGACCCGTTGCCTGGGTCCGGACAGTTGGCTACCGCCTGGCCGTCGACGAGCTGCGAAGACGCGCGCGTCACACACCTCTGCCCGATTACGAGGTGAAAGTCGGGGGTGCTGTGCCGGATGGTGCGTCGCAGTACGAGATCTGGGAGGCGATACGGCATCTGCCCATCGATCAGAGAGAGGTGCTGATCCGCCACGCATCTCAAGGGCAGAGCGACAGCGAGATCGCCGCACACCTCGACGTCCCGATCGGAACCGTCAATCCCGTCTGTCACGCGCGCGACGCAGCCTGCGATCGCGGTTAGGAGATGCGTCATGAACACGCCCACACCAGAACAGGTGAGAACCCTCCTGGACGAGGAGGCCGAGCGCGTCGCGCGCGGCATGCCTCCGATCGACACCTTCATACAGCGTGTCTCCTCTGAACGTCGACGCCGCCGCGGCATGACCTTCGGGGTGACCGTGACCGCGGCGGCGGTCATCGTCGGGGGAACGGTCGCCCTTGACAGCTCGCGGGACGAAGTCGCTCGGCCTGCAGCGACATCAGCGCCATTCCCGGTGCTGGAGCGACCCGTGACCATCCTCCCGGTGGGGGCGTACCAGGAGCTGCAGGTGAGCGAGACGGGTTGCCCATACGTGACCGTCCCCAAGGGGGACCCCACCCGAGCGGCGCCCGGCAAATACGTGCTCGCCACCAGTGCTGTCAGCGGCTGGACCCTGCAACGCGATCAGCCGGGCGACACCTGGTCTGTGCGCGACCGCAACGGCAGTTCTGTAGCCACTGTGGGAGACACCGTGGTCCACACCCCGGAACCGGGGTTGAAGGACGTCCTCGACAGCGCCTCCGCCTGCTCTCCCATGCTCGCGGCTGGGGCGCAGCCGAGCGTGTTCGGAGCGTTCAACCCACCCGCTGCCCCATGACGGCGAACACCTGGTGGGCCACCGGGCGGCCCGACGGAACGGAGGCGGCGGCCCGGCCGACCTCATTTGCAAGACGTCGCTTCCCACCGAGTGACGGCAAGACCTTATGCAACCTCTACAACGAGCTAGGAGCGGCTCACTGACGATCGGTTGTGAGCAGTCACTAGAGCTCCGCGTCGAGGAAGAGGCGTCGAACGAGGTCGGGCATGCCCAAACCCTCCTGACACGTGCGGACGACGTGGCACCCTGACGCCGTGCGAGCCAGAGACTCCCTGAAGCAGGCCCTACGTGACGACTTCGTACCCACCCTGCGCGCCGCCGGGTTCAAGGGCACCTACCCCACGTGGCGCCTGCACACCGGCGACACCGTCGCCGTCGTCACCGTCCTGGCCGGCCAGTACAACGAGGGCACCTACGGCACCTTCGAGGTCATGATGTCCGTAGTCACCCCTGCCTATAAGGAGTGGCTGGAGGCCAAGTACCTCAGACATGGGTGGAAGCCGAGGAAACCGGGCCGCGAGCAGGTCTGGGACGGCATCGCCCGCATGACGCTCACCCCGCTCAACCCACGCGACGGCCGCCACGACTGGACCATCGACTCCGTCGCCGACGCCCAGACCGCCGCCCGCCAGATGACCGAGACCCTCAACGCCGACCAGCTCGCCAACCTCCTGCGCCTGACCGACCCCGCCGAGCTCCTCACCGACCTCACTGCCATCACCAACCTCCCACTCACCAAGTTCCGAGACAACAGGTGGCACTGGGACACCGGCCGCCCGGACGCCCTGATCGCGCATGCCGTCCTGCTCAGCGACCACGGCGGCCCCGAGTTCGACGCCGCGTGCGAGCGACTCGAGCGATGGGAGAACCCCGACCCGCACCTGACCGGACTGACCCGCCATGTCGCCGACGCCGCCCAGTGGGCTCGAGCACGAGCCGCACGCCTCGCCGGGGAGCGGAAGGCGCTCACCAGCTAGCTGCCGAGGCCCCTCGACCCGGACCGACTCCTCGCGGTGGTCTCCGCAACTGACCGGCGTACCCGGCGGCATCGAGCGTTGGCCTGCGGTGCGCAATCCCCGGGGAGGAGCACCCCCACCTCCACCCATCTGGTGCACCCTCCGCGCGGGAGAGCGGAAGAATCCGGCTCGCCGGCCCGCCCAGGCACCGTGAAGCACGACTTCCCCGCGAAACGGAACCTTCACGCCCGCTGTGCGTGTCAGTGTCGTGACCGTGCACGACGAGCAAGCTCTCGAAGAGCTCTACGCCGCCCACTACCCCCGGCTGGTGGCGGAGCTCGCCCTGGTCACGGGGTCGGTCGCGGCAGGCGAGGACTGCGCCAACGAGGCCTTCACCCGCCTCGTCCTGCACTGGGAGAAGGTGTCCCGCTTCGAGCGTCCGGTCGCCTGGGTGCGCCGGGTGGGCTACCACCTCGCGGTCGACGAGTACCGCCGGCAACGGCGCCACGGACGACGACGCGAGGGCGACCCGGAGCCCGAGGTGCAGCCCGACCACGGCGACTACGCCGGCATCTGGTCAGCGATCCGCGACCTGCCCATCGCCCAGCGCGAAATCGTCGTCCAACGAGCCGCGCACGGCCTCACCAACGCCGAGATCGCCGACGCCCTCGATCTGCCGCTCGGCACCGTCAAGTCCCGACTCTCCCGAGCCCGGACCACCCTTCGCACCCGCCTGGGAGGCCTGTGATGGACCAGCAAGACCTCGAGGACGTCCGCCGCCTCCTCGCCCACGAGACCGACCGGGCGCAGGAGAGCATGCCGCCCTTCGCCACGCTGCTGACCGCAGCCACCACCCGCCGCCGCCGCCGTCGGGTAGCTGCGGTCGGTGTGTCCACCGCCGCAGCCATGCTCGTCGCCGGAGGCATCGCGGTCTCGCTGCCGCTCGGAGGTGGCACCGGCCCGATGCCGCCCTCCCCGGCGCAGCCCGCCGGGCCAAGCGCGCTCGCCTTCCCGTCCGTGCGCGCCGTGACCGCGACGACACCAGACTTCAGGGGCACGCTGCAGGTCACCCCGGCAGGATGTCCGGTCGTCTCACCGGTCCCCGGCTCGCGACTGCCGGCCGGCGGACCCTTCGGGCTGGTCGAGACCGGACCCGGCCGGTGGACTCTCGAAGAGGTCGACGGGCGGTGGGTCGTCAAGGACTCCTCCGGTGAGGAGGTGGTCGCAGAGGGCGACCGGGTTATCCTCGCGGGCGGGGTCGACCCCGGCAGCCCCGTCGAGGACGCCGACGCGTGCGGTGGGCTCCTGGACCGCGACGAGCGCCTCTTGGTGCTCGTGCAGCGTGACGAGTCGCCTCGGCTCGAGACCCCGACCGCCGCGAGCACCTCGCGGTGGAAGCCCACCTTCAAGAAGAACGCGAAGGGGGAGACCTACGGGTCGGGCGCGTACGCGATGAGTCCCGAGGAGGAGCCGGACCTCATGGCGGCCGTGGCGACGAACGGCAAGAGCGGGTACATCCGTACCTCCGAGCTCGAGGCCGCCGACCCGCCGCCCGCCAACCCGGAGGAGGCGGCGAAGAACGACGGACCGCTGCGCGACAGCGTCCCCGTCTACGAGTCCGACGGCACGACGATCATCGGGGAGTTCCGCTTCGGCGGCGGGGGCTCGGAGACGGCCACGCACACCTTCACCCGCCCCGACGGGTCGACGGTCATCGAGGAGACCGTCACTGAGACGGTCACGCCCCAGCCCTAGCCCAGGGCGCGTCGCATCACGATTCGCGACTTCTGGAGCCGACGGCGTCGGTGACGCACGCCTGCTAAGACCACCCGCGCCCCGACGAAGGGCATCGTCGTGTCCACCCGCCCGTCCAGCTCGACGTTGTGACCCTCGGCCGCGGGCTCCGCGATGGCACCCGACCCGCACCGCATGGACGCCGCCGAGGCCGTCACTGACCGGCTGGCCTTCCTCGACGCGCAGACCCAGCCACCCGGCGCGGCGCCCGCGCTCATCGTCACCGGTCCTCCGCAGCCCGACGACGGTTGGTGTCTGCGCGAGGCGCTGCTGGCTGTGATGTGCCCACCGCTGCTGACTCGCGGCTCGCGGGTCCTGCGCTCGACGACCGCTTCGCTGGCGCACCGCCTCGCCCAGGCGTGCCAAGCCCGGCAGCTGCGCGTCCTAGAGTGCCCGCTGAGCAACGAGCAGGTAGCGGCGCTGCCTCAGGCCTGGTCGCTCCGCCAGGACCTGAACGGGCAGATCGACGCGCTGATGGCGGCGACCACATAAGTGCGCCGGCCAGGCGGCGACCATCACTCGAGCCGTGCGGCTGATGGCCCTTCCGGATCAAGGAAGGGTCCAGTCCCCATCGCGCCGTCCCCGGCGCAGCACGTACCCGGCGCAGCATCCTCCCGTCAGGGCGGCGACGCACAGACTAGCCCTCAGGTCCACCAGGACTGGGTTGCTGCTGAAGATGAAGAACGGCAGCACGATGGGCAGGGAGGTCAAGGTGAGCGCGCCCACGATCGTCGCGATTCGTAGGAGCAGCCGGGGGAAGAAGTAGGAGATGACGAACCCGAGGGTGACCGCAGCCAGGGCGATGGGACCGCCGCCGGACAGCTCTTGATCCTCGGTGCTCGCCGAGACAGACAGAAGGGCTACAAGTGCCACCACCAGTGCGCGCTGGGCGACCGTCGCGGTCCGGCCCTCGCCCATCTGGTCGTGCGCGGACGTATCCCCAGGTTCGGGGGTGCTACTCGACTGGTTCACCGGCCACAGGGTACGGATGAGCAAGCCCGCCGGTCCTGCACACGAAGCAGTCTGGCCCGCTAGCGGGACCTCCGCGTACCGGGCCACTGCCACGCGCGGGGTGCCCCGGAGACGGGGTCTGCTTCGAATAGAACCCCTTCGTCCCACTTGAGCCATTACGCATGGGGGTGGTCGGTGACGCACGCGCGTTGACGGAGGCGCGGTCACGGAGGTCCCCCTGCATGGCGTCCCACCGAGCAGCGCCTGCGCGTGCTGATTCTCAACGTCGGGTTTCCGTGACCGCCCAGCGCGAGGAACGACTGGCAACCCTGACGCGGCTGAACGAGGTCTCGACGTCCATGTGCTGTGCCTGCAGGATGATCCGTGGTGCAGAGGGCGATGTCCGCGGGCTCAGGTCCTTGGGCCTCCGGGGTCTGCTGGGTCTCGTTGCCGTCGGCGCAGGTCGCGCTGGGTAGCGACGATGTTGCTCCAGAGCCCGATGGACACCAGCACGGTCAAGATCACCACGACGCTCAACGCGACCTTGATCCATGACGCATCTGGGAAGGCCGCGCGCAGGACCCACCAGGTCCCCCACAATCCGAACAGCGCCACCGACCACAAGCAGCCCGAGCGCCGCTGCGCGGGTGAGGGAGTCGGGTCGTTGACCTCCCACCGCGACGGCCCGCTCACCGCTGGGTGTCCTTGAACCAGGTGAAGAACGCCGTCATGGTGCACGCGAACATCGCCACGGTCAGGATCGAGTTGACCCACACCGCCGCCTCGCCCTGCCACCAGATCCGCGACAGCTGCAGCGCCCCCATGAGCACGAAACTCGCGACCAACCACTTCATCGCCTTCGACATGCCGGGCAGTCAAGCAGGCGACGGGGGCGCAGCGGGGCCT
This sequence comes from Janibacter melonis, assembly GCF_003721155.3. NCBI lineage: Bacteria > Bacillati > Actinomycetota > Actinomycetes > Micrococcales > Intrasporangiaceae > Janibacter > Janibacter melonis. Next base: position 3,119,877 of record NZ_CP044548.2, read on the forward strand.
GCGCGGGCGCCGACGGGCCATCCCATCGTCCGCAGCACCGCGGCGGCCAGCCGTATCCGACCAACGCGCGGTCGGTCGCACCACCGTCGCGTCATGGGCCCCGACAGCTACCTCGCATTCGGCATCTCCATGGTGGTGTTCGCCGTGACGGGGCTCCTTGTCGGCGTCGTGTTCGACCTGACGGGCATCGGTGCGAACTGGACCGTGTCGATCACGATGGCCGTGTGCGGGACGCTGATGGGGGCGACGGCACTGGCCATGTGGGTCCGGCAACGCCGCTAGACCCTCCCTGATGTACCGCGGTGGATGCGAGCGATGGTCGCGCAGCAGAGGAGGAGCCGGATGGACCGCACCAGCAGCGGCGGTGACAGCCGCGCAGGTGAGCCGGCCAGCAGGCTGGAACGCGAGGAAGAGGAGCAGCGACGTATGTCGCGGAGGTCGGTGTCCCTCGTGCTGTCTGTGCTCGGTCTGCTGATGTCGCTGGTCATCCTCGGTCTGCTGACCGTCGATGGCGCAGGCCCGGTGAACGTGGCGCTCATGGCAGCGAGCTACATCCTTGCTGGTGGGGTAGGGGTCTATGCCGCTCTGCGCCGTCAGCGTCAGCTGGATGCCGAGCGTGGTGACGGGCCAGGCAGCGTGCGGCGCGGTCCTGGAAGCGGGGAGATGACGTGATGGGCCAAGCGGGCAGGGACTCCGCGCCTCGTGTTCAGACCCAACCTCGAACGCACGACGGGTACGGGCCGCGAGACCGTGGAGTGGGTGACGAGCTGTCATGGCGGGTGCGACGCGTGCCGGTGGCGGCCTGACGTTCGTGTGGGTGCTGTCCATCGTGTTGGTGACGGTCGGAACGGTCGTCGCTGTCGTGCATGGGGTGTGGCTGGTCGCAGCTGGTGGTGCCGTGATCCTGATGTTCGGGTGGGTGAGCGGCAGCTGGGTGCGCGCGGCCACCGTCGAATCTAGGTGGGTGACCGTCTGGCCTGGACGGATGTGACGCTTCGATCAGCTCGGCCTCGTCAGCGCCCACCGTGCCGTGGTCCTGCCAGGATCATGGGTGCGTTGCGATACGAAGGGGGCCAGTGAGCCGTCAGGAACGGTGGGACCTCGAGCCTGCTCCGTCCGCCCGGTGGTGGGCCAGGCACTCGACCGCGATCAGTGTGGGGTGCGTCCTGATGATGATGGCCTCAGCTGTTCTGGCGGTGCTGTCGTTGGCGGACGGCGCTCGCCAGAGTGCGTTGGTGTGGGCCTTGATGAGTGCGGGATGGTCCAGCCCGCTGCTGAGCGTGCGGGGTATCGCGAAGAACGTTCGGGCGTACGACGAGCGGAAGAACGGCGAGGGCTGAGCGGTTGACGTGCGCCCGGCCCTTTGCTGGGTTCGAGGTGTGCGAGCGTGCGGTGTGTGCGCATACTTGCCGCGTCATCGTCGGGGTCGGGTGTGGAGTGTTCATGCGGGGTTGGGTTTTCGGGCGGGCTGTGGCTGCAGGCGCGGTAGTCGCGATGGGGATCGGTGCACTCGGTGTGGGCGTCGCGCCTGCGGCATCGGCCGGTGAGGCGTGGGTCGCTCGTGAGGTGCCGATTGCAGGTGGGGCCGTGCTGAACGTGGGGACCTACCAGGAGGGGCTGGTCCTCGGGTCGAGGATGAAGGCGGGCTACAGCCCTTATGGGGTGGCCGTGGTGTACGACATGGCGTCCGGGGAGCTGCGTGAACTGGGCACCCTGCCTGGCCAGCAGAGCTCGATGGCGACGGGTATCAGCGGCAGGATCGTGACCGGCGTGAGCTACGACGAGAACCGGGAGAACGAGCCGTTCGTGTACGACCTGGACACCGGAGTGATGCGACCGCTGACCGGTCAGGTGCGCGATTCCGGGTCGATCACGGACATCTCGGGAAATCGAGTTGTGGGGTACTACTCCTCCGACTTCGAGTACCGCGGCTTCATCTACGACCTCACCACCGGGACCACGCAGGACATCCCAGCGCTGCCTGGTAGCAAGTACACCCTCCCATCGCAGATCGAAGGTGACTGGGTGATCGGGAAGTCGGGCCGCGCGTTCGCCTACAACGTCGCGACGAAGGAGCTGCGAGACCTAGGCGTGCTGCCCGGTCACACGTCCTCGGCCGCCACGGCGATGTACGGGACGACGGTCGTGGGCCGATCGGGTGGAATCGAGGACCAGGCTGCGACCATCACGACCCTTGGCTCGAAGCAACCGACGCGGCTGCCTGGGCTGCCCTCGGATCTGCGATCGAGCGCAGGTCCGATCAATGCCTCGTGGATTGCCGGGTCGGTGGGTTATCGCACGCCCTGGGTTGCCAGCCGCAAGACCGGCGAGGTGACCTACCTGCAATCACCGCCAGGTGACGACGGGCTGCAGGTGATCGGTATGGACGGTGACGTCATCGCTGGCGCGCCCGCAGACCTTCGTGCTGTGGACCGGTTGACGCTGTGGGAGAGGCGTCCAGCAGTGGACCGAGTCACCCCGTCGATCGGCGGCACGGCTCGTGTCGGGTCTAAGTTGTGGGCCTACGCGGGCCCGTGGGGGCCTGAGGGAGTGAGTGTCTCCTACCAGTGGTACCGCGACGGCAAGGCCATCGCGGGAGCGACCGGCCGTACCCGGCTGCTCACGACGATGGACGCGAAGTCGCGCATGAGCGTCGAGGTCACCGGTCGCAAGGCTGGCCTCGCATCCCAATCGGCGACCTCGACACCGACCAGCCGAGTCGCGCTCGGAGTCCTCAGAGCACCCACACCGACCCTGTCAGGAACGCCTCGGGTGGGATCAACGCTCAGGCTCTACCGTGGGGCGTGGTCTCCTCGTGGTGTCGAGCTCTCTCAGCGGTGGTACCGCGACGGCCGGATCATCTTCGGCGAGTTTGGCCCCACCCGGAAGGTGACCTCTGCAGATCGAGGCCACCGGATCACTGCCAAGGTCACGGGTCGACGGTTCGGGTATAGCAACCTGGTCAAGACCACGGCAGCAACGACCCGGGCTCGCTGAGAGCTCCCGCCGCTCCTCGAGCCGACTAATCACAGGCCCATCAGGTCACGGTCAGCAGCCCGACGGCTCAGTCGCGCTCGTACTCCGCGACAGCCCTACGTGCCCGTATGGCTGTCGCTCCGAGCGTGACGCACGGCAGCACGACCACGCCTCGCCACCACTGACCTGCGCCGTGCCGAGCAACGGTCATCGCCGTCAAGACGACCAAGAGCACCCCAAGCACTGACAACCCCACGACCAACGGAATGCAGTACGTGCTGAGCCACCGTTCCGTCCCGGTCGGAGGCTGCTGCTGGGGAGGGGCCATGGTGCAAGGTACCGAGCCCGACGGTGCCTGAGGCGGTCGTGAGCTGGCCCGTACCAGCGTCAGCAAGGGCGGGTGGGGTCGCCCAAGGTGAAGTTCTGCAGTCACGTCAGGCCCGGTATCCCGGGGATGCTCGAAGACCGTACGAGATGTGGGGGACGGTTTCGCGAAATGGGTGGGGGATGGCCTTCGAGCTAGTCTGCAGGCCCCGCCAGTAGCGGGGCCTGCAGGGGTTTCGTCATCGTCTCGCCAGCCAGCATCGCCGAAGCCCGGTGGACCGTCACGGTCCACCGGGCTTCGTCGTGCAGGGGGAGAGCTGAGGCCTATGCTCCGCAGACATCCCCCCTCCTGATCGGAGCGACGACGTCGACCTCATGGCTCAGGCACCCTGACGGCACTCTGTGTCGTCGACGAGTCCTAGCAGTCGTCCTGGGGCTGGTCTTCCTCGGCGTGGTCGCCGCCGGGGCGGCGGGCTACGTCTCCGGCCCGCTCTACTGGGGGCTGTACGTCGCTCCCGTCGCGGTGCAGGTGGTGCTGCCCTCCTGCCGCAAGCAAAGGACTGCGGTCGTCTAGAGCGCCAGTACCACCGAAGCCCGGTGGACCATCACGGTCCACCGGGCTTCGTCGTGCTGAAGGCGTGAGCTCGTCAGCGGTGGCTGCCGGCGCTCATCACGACGTTCGCCACGGTCAGGACGACCGCCACCACGAGTGCCAGGGAGCGCGACGAGGAGCATGACCATCAGGGCGGCGGTGGGGAAGGCGTACGCGGTGATCAGGAGCAGGCCTGCGCCTGCCGCGACCACCGACCAGGTGATGCGCTCACGCCGCCTGTCGTCCATCGCGGGACCCCGCCTCATCCGCGTCGGGCCTGACTCAACCGCGCACGACCCGGCGCACTACCGCGCCGGCGCCCAGGAGGAGCCCGCCGACGAGCACGAGCCCGCCGACCGGGCTGCGGTCGAGCGAGCCGCCGTCGGTCTGGACCACGGCGGGCACACGGGGGGCCTCGTCAGCCGGGTCGACCGTGCCCGGCGCGCCGTCGACGTCCACCGGGGTGACCGGGGGCGTCGGCTCCGAGGTCGTGTCGTCGCAGAACTCTACGTAGACCATTCCTTCGCCGAAGAAGAACTCCCCGGACTCGAAGCCGTCGATGATGACCCCCAGCTCGCTGATCAGCTGCAGCTCCTGGTCGGTGATGACGTAGTCGTCCGGATCCGCGACTCGTCCCCCAAGTGCTCGGGGGAGCTTCTTCAACGCGCTCTCGACGGACTTCTTCGTCAAATCGGTCCCCGTCGCAGAGCTCTCGAGCTCGCCCTCCTCGAGATCACCGGTGAGCCACGGGCTCGCCGCGCGCGAGTCCACACCGAACCATTCGTACTCGCCCTCAACCATCGTGAGGGTCGACGTGGCTCCCGGCGCGAGGGTCTCCTCGACGTAGCCCGTCGGCTCCCAGCTGGACCAGTCATCGAGCGTGACGGTCACCTCGCTGCTTGACGGGTTGGTGAGGGTCAGGCTTTCGCACTCGTCGCTCCTCACCTCGACGGACGGCTGTTCCACCTGCGGGCAGCCGGTGGCGTCAACCGTCACCACAACCGTGGTGGGGGTGCCTGTCGCCAGCACGTAGCCCTCGTCCGCCGTGACGTCGAGCGTCACGGACACCTCGTCATCCCAGATCGCGAAGGGATCCCCTTCAGAACCAGTGGACGCCAGGGCCACGAGCGCGCCGGGCAGCTCGACCCCCTCCGGGAGGATCACGCGCTCTCGCTCTGCGGTGAAGGAGTACGTCACGCCCTCGGTCTCCGGGATGAGGACAGTGTCCTGGCCGATCCCGCAGGTCTGGTCCGAGACGACCGGCGTGGCCGCGGTGACAGGCACCGGGTCGGCGGCGTGGGCGGTGGCGACCGGTGCCCCGAGCGTCAGCCCGGTGAAGGCGAGCAGGGTGGCGGCAGTTCGGGTGCGCGAGGGCATGAGGAGGTCTCCGGAGGAACAGGCCGTGGCGGGCGAAGGGGGTGGCGGGGCTCAACCTAGACGGTCCAGGACGATCTGACAGGCCGTCCTGAACTATTGCTCCGAATCGGTACCGACGCGGAGCCAGCACCGGTCCGACGACGGCGTCGCGGCCCGCCCGGACGCCATGATGGACCTGTGATGACCCTGCGGCCCGACCTCCCCTCCGCCCTGCGACGGGCCGCCGCGGAGCAGCCCGCTCCGGGGGTGGCGGGCTGGCTGACGGCACCGCCGCCGAGGACCCACCACGTCGAGCGCGTCCAGCCGCTGCCGGCCGGCGCGGACGTCGACCGCTGCGCCGATGCCCTCATGTCCTGGGGGATGCACCGCGACGCCGGGCTCCAGGTCGTCGCCGACCGGGATGTCGAGCTCGGCGCGACCGTCGTCCTCGGTCTGCGGCTCGGCCCGGTCGTCGCCGTCTCGCCCTGCCGCGTCACCTCCGTCGTGCGCGAGGACGGGCGCGTCGGCTTCGAGTACACGACCCTGCCCGGCCACCCCGAGACCGGCGTCGAGCGCTTCGAGGTCGTGCGCGACGAGCGCGGCGCGCGCGTCGAGATCTCCGCGGTGAGCCGGCCCGCCTTCGTCGGGAGCCGGGTCGCCCCCTTCGTCTCCCGTCGGGTGCAGGCCGCGATCACCGACCGCTACCTCGCGGCCGCGCTCGCGGCGGCCTCCGGCCGGTAGGGCGGGGGAGGGCTCCCCTTCGCGCGGCCGGGGCCGCTCTGGTTGGGTGGGGCCATGCGCGCACGAGCCACCGGATCCCTGCTGGCCCTCGCCCTGACGACCGCGGCGCTCGCCGGCTGCCAGGTCGACACGTGGTCGGAGAAGTGCACGACCGACACCCAGCTGCGCAGCTGCGAGATCTCCGTCTCGGGCGACAAGTTCAACGACCTGCCCTTCCCCGTCTCCGGACCTGTCCTCGGCAGCGTCGGCGACCGCTTCCGGCTCGAGTCGGCCACCGAAGGGGGAGCCGCCACCTTCTCCGCCGGGGGCACCGAGGGCGGCACCTACACGTGCGAGCAGGGGCAGAGCGTCTCCGTCGGGGACAGCTCGCTCGAGTGCCGCGCCGTGGGCGACGGCTCGCTCGACTTCACCATCAGCCGCGTGCGCTGACCCCCCGGCGCTCTCAGCAGCGGCGGGCGACGGAGAGGGGCTCGAGGTCCTCGAAGTCCTTGCCGACGACGACGTCGATGATCGAGCGCACGCGCTTGTCGCGGACCTTCTGCATCGCGCCGGCGTGCCGCCCGACGACCTTGACCTTCGGGGCGCCCTTGTCGCCGTAGCGGATGAGCCCGACCCCGCCGACGCGCCCGCCGTGGTAGTTCTCGATCTTGCGGATCTGGAAGCCGCGCTTGCGCAGGTCACGCGCGACCGATGCCGCGAGCCCGTCCCGGCCGGTGCCGTTGTAGACGTTGACGACGACGTCCTTCGGCTGGATCGCGCACACCGAGCTCGTCGACGCCGACGCGCCCGGCTGGCGACGGCCCTCCTCGTCGGCGCGGATGTAGCTCATCGCGTACCAGAAGGCGAAGAAGAGCAGGAGGAGCACGACGAGCACCGTGACGAAGGTGCGCCGTCCCTGCGACCGACCCCGGTCGGCCTCCTCGTAGTCCCCCCGCGCCATCGTCAGCCCTCGAGCTCCAGCACCCGTGCGTGGATCGTCGGACGCTGCTGCAGCGCGGCGCGCACCGCGCGATGGAGCCCGTCCTCGAGGAAGAGCCGGTCGCGCCAAGACACGACGTGCGGGAAGAGGTCGCCGTAGAAGGTCGAGTCCTCGGCGAGCAGGTTGTGCAGGTCCAGCGAGCTGCGCGTCGTCGTCAGCAGGTCCAGACGGATCATCCGCGGCGGGATCTGCGCCCAGTCGCGGGCGGAGTCGTACCCGTGGTCGGGGTACGGGCGCGAGTCGCCCACGGCCTTGAAGATCACGCCGCCACGATAGGGGCACGACCCGTCAGCGCCCACCCGGGGCGGGGCGCCGTGACCGACTCGTCACCACCCCTTCGCCCGCCGCTGTGTCCTACGCTCGGGCGGGTGACGACGACGCCGCTCCTCGACCAGATCCGCGCCGGCTACACCTTCGACGGGCCGGTGCTCGAGCTCGGCGCCGCCGTCGTCGACGGCGCGACCCATGCCGACACCCCCGTGCGCATCCCGCTGTCGGTGCTCAACCGTCATGGGCTCGTCGCGGGCGCGACCGGCACCGGCAAGACCAAGACGCTTCAGGTCATGGCCGAGCAGCTCGCGGCCCAGGGCGTCCCCGTCTTCCTCGCCGACATCAAGGGCGACCTCTCCGGTTTGGCGAGCCCGGGCGAAGGGGGAGAGAAGCTCACCTCGCGCGCGGCGGAGGTCGGGCAGACGTGGACCGCAGCGGGCTTCCCCACCGAGTTCCTCTCGCTCGGCGGCATGGGCAAGGGCATCCCCGTGCGCACGACGATCACGTCCTTCGGGCCGACGCTGCTCAGCAAGGTCCTCGGGCTCAACGACACCCAGGAGTCGAGCCTCGGCCTCGTCTTCCACTACGCGGACAAGCAGGGCCTGGCGCTGCTCGACCTCAAGGACCTGCGGGCGGTCATCACCCACCTCACGTCCGACGAGGGCAAGGAGGAGCTGAAGTCTCTCGGCGGCCTGTCGAAGGCCACGGCCGGGGTCATCCTGCGCAACCTCATCGCTTTCGAGGACCAGGGCGCCGACGTCTTCTTCGGCGAGCCCGAGCTCGACACGGCCGACCTCCTGCGGGTCGCGCCGGACGGCCGCGGGATGGTCACCTGCCTCGAGCTGCCCGCGGTGCAGGACCGCCCCCAGCTCTTCTCGACCTTCCTCATGTGGATGCTCGCCGACCTCTTCCACGACCTGCCCGAGGTCGGCGACGTCGACAAGCCCAAGCTCGTCTTCTTCTTCGACGAGGCGCACCTGCTCTTCGACGACGCGTCCAAGCCCTTCCTCGACGCGATCGAGCAGACGGTGCGGCTCATCCGCAGCAAGGGCGTCGGCGTCTTCTTCGTCACCCAGAGCCCGAAGGACGTGCCCTCGGGCGTGCTCGCCCAGCTCGGCAACCGTGTGCAGCACGCGCTGCGCGCCTTCACGCCGGAGGACAGCAAGGCGCTCAAGGCCGCGGTCTCGACCTACCCCCACACCGAGTACGACCTCGCCGAGCTGCTGACGACGCTCGGCACCGGCGAGGCCGTCGTCACCGTGCTCTCCGAGCGGGGCGCTCCCACCCCCGTCGCGTGGACGAAGATGCGCGCGCCCGAGTCGCTCATGGCTCCCAGCGCCGAGGGCGTCGTCGACGGCGCGATCGCCGGCTCGGCCCTCGCCCCGAAGTACGCCGAGCCGGTCGACCGGGAGTCGGCCTACGAGCTGCTCGCCGCCCGCCTGACGAAGGCGCCGACCCCCGAGCAGGCGCCGGCGCCGGCTCCCACCCAGCCGCCGGCGCCGCAGGGCGCCCCGCCGGCACCCGCACCCCGGGGCCGGGCGCCCAAGGAGCAGCCCGGGGTGGTCGAGCAGGTCGTGCAGTCCTCGGCCTTCCGCTCCGCGCTGCGCTCGGCCGGCACCGTCATCGGGCGCGAGATCACCCGCTCCCTCTTCGGCACCTCGCGCCGCCGCCGCTGACGGCCGAGGCCGGGCGCTACAGGTCGAGCGCGACGTCGAGCCACGGGGCGCTGTGGGTGAGCGCCCCCGCGGAGATGACGTCGGCACCGGCCTCGGCGAGCGCGCGGATGCTCGTCTCGGTGACACCGCCGGAGACCTCGACGAGCAGACCGCTGCGCGCGGAGCGGATCGCCGCCACCGCCGCTCGGACCTCGTCGGGCCCCATGTTGTCGAGCAGGACGACGTCGACGACCGGTCGAGCGCCCGCTGCGACCTGCTCGGACTCGATCGCGAGGAGCTCGTCGAGCTGGTCGAGGGAGTCGACCTCGACCTCCACCCGCGTCATGTGCCCCACCGGGCCCGGGCGTCGACGCACCCGCTCCAGCGCGGGTGCGAGACCGCCGGCGAGACCGAGGTGGTTGTCCTTGACCATGACCGCGTCGTCGAGCCCGAGGCGGTGGTTGGCACCACCGCCGTGGCGCACGGCCCGCTTCTGCGCGGCGCGCAGGCCCGGCACCGTCTTGCGGGTGTCGACGACGACCGCGCCCGTGCCCTCGACGAGGTCGACGAGCCGGGCGGTGGCGGTGGCGACCCCGCTGAGCAGGCCGACGAAGTTCAACGCCACCCGCTCGCCCGTGAGCAGCGAGCGTGACGGTCCCTCGACGTGCGCGACGACGTCGCCGGCGCTCACCCGGTCGCCGTCCTCCGACGAGAGCCGCACCCGCACCTGCGGGTCGACCTGCGCGTAGGTCTCGACGACGAAGTCGGTGCCCGAGACCACCCCGTCGGCCCGGGCGACGAGCGTCGCTTCGCCGCGGGCGTCGCGGGCGATCGTCGCGAGCGAGGTGATGTCGCCGAGCGTGCCGAGGTCCTCGTCGAGAGCGGCCCGGACGAGCGGCGCGACGTCGCGGGGGGCCGTCATCACGCCACCGCCGGGGCGGGGGCGTCGGCGCGCAGGTGGGCCCCGAGGCTCTCGCGGCGGGCCAGAGCCCGGCGGGCGACGAGCCCGCCGAGGAGGGCGTCGTCGCCGGGCAGGTCGTCGAGCCGGCCGATGGCCTGCGCGAGGCCGTCGGCGTCGCGCACGACACCGACGAGGTCGGACATCACGGCGCGCACCTCGACCGAGGCGATCTCCGGCGACGTGGGCGAGCCGCGTCGTCCGTCGACGGGCGCGAGGGTGGTCGTCCGCTCGGGCGGCACCGGGTCGACGCGGTCCGTGGCCCATGAGGCGGTCCGCCCGGGCCAGCAGGCGGCGTCCTGCGCGACCGCAGTGCCCATCACCCCCGCCTCGAGCAGCGAGTTCGAGGCCAGCCGGTTGGCCCCGTGCAGACCGGTGCACGCGACCTCTCCGCACGCCCAGAGCCCGGGCACGTCGGTACGGCCGCGGGCATCGGTGAGCACGCCGCCCATCTGGTAGTGGGCGGCGGGGCGCACCGGCAGGAGGTCGCGTGCGGGGTCCAGCCCCATGTCGGCACACCGCTGCGCGAGGCCGCGGAAGTGCTCGAGCAGGTCGGGGACGTGGCGGCAGTCGAGCGCGACCTGGCGCCCGAGCACGCGCTCGCGGTGGACCGCGGCGGCGACGACGTCGCGCGGGCTCACCTCGTCGACGAAGCGTCGCCCGTCGGAGAGGAGGTGAGCGCCGGCGCCACGGACCGCCTCGGTGACCAGCGGCAGGGGAGCCCCCGAGCCGCCGCCGACGTCGAGGCTCGTGGGGTGGAACTGCACGAGCTCGAGGTCGGCGAGCCGGGCCCCGGCACGTCCGGCGAGGACCACCCCGCTGCCCCAGGAGCCGAGCGGGTTCGTCGTGTCGCGGTAGAGGGCGGCGCCGCCACCCGTCGCGAGCACGACGCGGCGGGTCCGCAGCTCCAGCGGACCGTCAGGATCCAGCACGAGGACGCCGGCGACGCCGTCGTCGTCGACGAGCAGCTCCAGCGCTCGCCCGCGGACGACGGCGACGTCGGAGGTGGCGGCGACCTGCGGCGCGAGGGTGTCGACGACCGCCGCTCCTGTGCGGTCGCCGCCGACGTGGCAGACCCGGTGCCGGCCGTGGCCCCCTTCGCGCCCGAGGGAGAGCTCACCGGAGGCGTCCCGGTCGAAGGGGACGCCGGCCGCCACGAGCTCGGCGACGAGAGCGGGGGCGGCCTGGGTCATCCGGGCGATCGTCGCGGTGTCACCGGCGAAGGACCCGGCCCGCGCGGTGTCGTCCGCGTGCTGCTGCGGGTCGTCCCCGGGGCCCACCGCCGCGGCGATGCCGCCCTGCGCCCAGGCGCTCGCCGTGCCCTCGCCGAGGCCGGCGGGGGCGACGACGATGCACGGGCCGCCGAGGTGACGGGCGACGCTCAGCCCGGCGAGCCCGGACCCCACGACGACCGGGGCGTCGGTCTCGACGACGCACGCGCTCACGACAGCTCCAGCATGCGCTCGACCGCGCGGCGGGCGGCCGCGGCGGTGGTCGGGTCGAGGACGATCTCCGGGCCGCCCGTCTCGAGGGCGAGACGGATCTTCGTGAGGGTCGACCGGCGCATGTGCGGGCAGATGTTGCACGGCTGGACGTAGTGCAGCCCGGGGTCGGCCGCGCGGATGTTGTCGGCCATCGAGCACTCGGTGATGAGAGCGACGTGCGGCGGTCGGTGGGCGGTCACGTAGTCGATCATCTGGGCCGTGGAGCCCGCGACGTCGGCGGCGGCGACGACCTCGGGCGAGCACTCCGGGTGCGCGAGGACGGTGAGCCCGGGGGTCTCGGCCCGCAGCTGCTCGACCTGCGCGACGTCGAAGCGCTCGTGCACCTCGCAGCGGGTCGGGTGGGTGATGACGTCGACCCCGGTCGCCCGTGCGACGTTGCGGGCGAGGTACTCGTCGGGGATGAGGATGACGCGGTCGACGCCGAGGTGGCGCACGACCCGCTCGACGTTGCCCGAGGTGCAGCAGATGTCGCTCACGGCCTTCACCGCGGCGCTGGAGTTGACGTAGGTGACGACCGGCACGCCCGGGTGCTCGGCCCGCAGGGCGAGGACGTCCTCGGCGGTGATGCCGTCGGCGAGCGAGCAGCCCGCGGTGATGTCGGGGACGAGCACGGTCTTCGCGGGGTTGAGCAGCTTCGCCGTCTCGGCCATGAAGGGCACGCCGGCGAGCAGGATGACGTCGGCGTCGACGTCCTGGGCACGCTGGGCGAGGAGCAGCGAGTCGCCGACGACGTCCGCGACCCCGTGAAAGATCTCCGGCGTCTGGTAGTTGTGCGCGAGGACGACGGCCCGCTTCGAGCGCTTGAGCTCCTGGATCGCGACGACGTCCTGCGCGAAGGTCGCCCACTCCGCCTCGGGGATGACGTGGCGCACCCGCTCGTAGACGTCGCGGGTCGCCTCGACGGCGTCGTGCGCAGGACGGGTCCCCGGGGTGGGGAGGCTGGTGACGGACATCTGCAGCTCCTTCTGCTGACTATGAGCACATGCTCAGGTTGAGCATAAGCAGGGGAGGCGAGCCGCGGCAAGCCGGTGAGACCCGGGATGTCGGCAGATGCGTGGGTTGTGACTGGCGCGGGTGCCAACGTCTCGGGGGAGGGGTCCGGGATGCTGGCAGATGCGTGGGTTGTGACTGGCGCGGGTGCCAACGTCTCGGGGGAGGGGTCCGGGGCGTTGGCAAGTGCGTGGGTTGTGACTGACGCGGGTGCCAACGCCTCGGGGGAGGGGTCCGGGGCGTTGGCAAGTGCGCGGGTTGTGACTGGCGCGGGTGCCAGCTTCTAGGGGTGGGTTGGCGAGAGGGGTGGGTTGGCGAGAGGGGGCGACGGGGGAGGAGGTCAGCGGGTGCGGGGGCGGGGGAGCTTCGTGCCGACGTGGCGGCGCTCGGCGTGCACCTCGCTGCGGAAGCGGTAGAGCGCGGCGGGGCGGCCGCCGGTGTCGCGCTCGGTCTCGCCGGTGGGCTCGACGAGACCCAGCTGGTCCTGGACGGTCCGCCGGAAGTTCTGCTTGTGCAGGCGCTGGCCTGCGAGCGACTCGACCGTCGCCTGCAGCCCGCCGAGGGTGAAGTCCGGGGGCATGAGCTCGAAGATCACCGGTCGGTACTGCAGCGTCGAGCGCAGCCGGGCCAGGCCCGTCGCGAGGATGCGGCGGTGGTCGTGGAGCATCGCCGGCCCGAGGCCGTCGCCGTCGCCGTCGCGATCGCCGGACTCGGCGACGAGACCCGCCTCCCAGAGCAGCTCGTAGCGCTGGAGCACGAGCTCGGGGCGCCAGGCCCAGTCCGCCATGCCGAAGGCGTGCCGGGCCCGCTCGAGCCGCTCGGCGTCGTCACCGGCCCAGCGCAGCGCGCGCTCGCCGAGCTCGCGGGCGAGCTCGGGGACGCCGTCCCGGGCGTCCTCCCACGGCAGCAGGTCGTAGACGTCGAGCCAGCCGCGCTCCCCCTTCGCCCGCGTCAGTCCGAGGTAGGAGATGGCCACGGTGCGCCCCGCCCGGCCCGAGCGGCCGACGTCGGCGAAGGTGTAGAGCTGCTCGACGAAGCCGAGCTCGACCCCTTCGCGCTCGCGGGTCCACGCCCGCAGACCCGCCTGGAGGGAGCGGTGCTCCGGCTCGAGCGGTCCGTGGGGCAGGGCCGGCGGGGCGCCGGACGCCAGCACGCGGGGGCTCCCCTCGTCGACGCTGAGGATCACAGCGACGAGCTCGGCGGCGATGGAGGAGGGCACGGGCGCTATCTCAGCACGCGGCGAAGGGGGCCGTCACGCCAGCCCGAGGGCGGCGGCCTCCTCCCACAGCTCGTCGCGCACGCTCGGGTGGGCCGCCTCCTCGATGAGGTGGCGCGCCTGCGCGCGCTCGTCGTGGCCGGCGATCCAGGCGACGCCCTGCTCGGTGACGACGGCGCTGTGCTGGAAGGAGGTCACCGGCTCGTCGACGAGAGGGACGATCGTCGAGACGTCAGCGCGCGGGTGCCAGCTGCGCAGCGCCATGAAGGCGCGGCCGCCCTCGCTGTGCGAGGCCCCGACCGTGAAGTCGGTCTGCCCGCCGAAGCCGGAGTAGATGCGCGCCCGGATCCGCGAGGCGTTGGCCTGGTCGAGCAGGTCGACCTGCAGCGCCGTGTTGACCGAGGTCATCCGCGGCTGCTGGGCGATGCGGGCGGGGGAGTTCGTCGTCTCGGTGCGGGTCAGACGCACACGCGGGTTGTCGTGCACCCACGCGTAGAGCTCGGCGGTGCCGAAGACGAAGGAGGTGACGAGGGGGACGTCGGGGTCGAGCGCGCCGGCCTGCTCGAGGCGCAGCACGCCGTCGCCGAACATCTCGGTCCACACGCGCAGGCCGCGGCGCTGCGCGATGCCGGCCATGACGGCGTCGGGCACCTCGCCGATCCCGGCCTGGAGGGTCGAGCCGTCGCGGATCTCGGCGGCGACCCGCGCGCCGATGACCGCGGACGCGTCGTCGACCCCGGCGCGAGCCGGGTGGGTGAGCAGCGGTGCCTCGACCTCGACGAGGCCGTCGAGCAGGTCGACCGACAGCTCGGCGTCGCCGGAGGTCCACGGCATGCGCGGGTTGGCCATCGCGACCACCGGGGCACCGACGGCCCGGGCCGCCTCGACCGCGCCGGGGAGGATGTTGCACTCGAGGCCCAGGCTCACGCGGCCGTCGCGGGGCGGGGTCGTGTGGAGCAGCACGGCGTCGGGCCGCAGCGCGCCGTGGAAGAGGCGCGGCACCATCGACAGCCGGCTCGGCACGTAGGACAGGCGGGGATGGCGCCGGAAGCCCGGTCCGACGAAGGTCGTCTCCGGCACGACCCCGTCGTGGACCGGCAGCCCGGGCTGGGCGTTGAGCAGGTGCAGGCGGGCGCGGGGGAGGCGGGCGAGCACCGCCTCGACGAGCGGCACGGGTGTCGCGAAGTTGCCCGAGGCGACGACCCGGGGCTCGGCAGCCCCTCGTGCCTCGACGAGCGATGCGGCCTGGTCCAGGGTCATGGACTGCATGCACCCATCCTGCCCCGGCCCCGCGCCGCTCCGGTTGCGGGCCCGCTGTGCTGTGACTAACTTCCATCGAAGACGTATGACGCGTGAAATTTTCACGCACCCACCCGGTCGACGAAGACCCCCAGGAGGCGTCATGAGCCAGTACCGACCGTCCCGCCGCACCGTCGTCACGGGGAGCGCCGCCGCCGTCCTGGCCGCGGCCACCCCCGTCGGCCACGCCGTCGCCTCGCCGGGGCCGGGCGGCCCCGGGCACGGCGACGGCCGCCACCGGGCCTGGGCCCGCAAGACCCTGCGCGAGATGACCCTCGAGCAGAAGGTCGGCCAGCTCTTCGTCCAGCACGTCTACGGCTCGGACGCGACGACCCCCGACCAGCGCAACGTGCCGCTCTACGGCGTCGCCGCCCCCGCCGATGTCATCCGCCGCTACCACCTCGGCGGCGTCTGCTACTTCGCGTGGACCGACAGCGTGCGCGACCCCGAGCAGATCCTCGGGCTGTCCAACGGCCTCCAGCGAGCCGCGCTCGGCGCCGACCGCCAGGGCAGGGGTGGGCCCGGCCGCGGCAAGGGCGCACGCGTGCCGCTGACGATCTCGGTCGACCAGGAGCAGGGCGTCGTCACGCGCATCGGTCCGCCGGCCACCCAGCTGCCCGGGTCGATGGCGCTCGGCGCGGGCCGCAGCGCGACCGACGCCCGCACGGCCGCCGCGATCACCGGTCGCGAGCTGCGGGCCATGGGCATCACGACCGACTTCGCCCCGGTGTGCGACGTCAACGTCAACCCGCTCAACCCCGTCATCGGGACCCGCTCCTTCTCCTCGCGCCCCGAGCTCGCCGCCGAGATGGTGCGCGCGCAGGTCCGCGGCTACCAGCGCGACGGCTCGGTCTCCTCCTCGGGCAAGCACTTCCCGGGCCACGGCGACACGGCGACCGACAGCCACGTCGCCTTCCCCGTCATCACGCACAGCCGCGAGGAGTGGGAGGAGCTGGACGCTCCCCCCTTCGTCGCCGCGATCGCCGAGGGCATCGACATGATCATGACCGCGCACCTGGCGATGCCGGCCTTCGACGACTCGGGCGACCCGGCCACCCTCAGCCGGCCGATCCTCACCGGTCTGCTGCGCGAGGAGCTCGGCTACGAGGGCGTCATCATCACCGACTCCCTCGAGATGGAGGGCGTGCGCCAGAAGTACGGCGACGCCGAGGTCGCGGTCCGTGCCCTCGAGGCCGGCGCCGACCAGCTGCTCATGTCGCCCGCGCTGCAGAAGGCGCTCCCGGCCGTCGTCGCCGCCGTCGAGAGCGGACGGATCAGCCGCCGCGAGCTCGACGCGAAGGTCACCCGCGTCCTGCTCATGAAGGCCCGCCGGGGCGTCGTCGACCACCCGTACGCCGACCCCGCCCGTCTCTCCTCCGTCGTCGGCACCCCGCGCAACCTCGCGGCCGCCGACGCCATCACCGACCGCACGACGACCCTCGTCACCAACGCCGACGGCGTGCTGCCGATGACCGCGGCGGGGTCCACGGTGCTCGTCACCGGGTGGGGGGCGACGACGACGAAGACCGTCGCCGACGAGCTCACGGCGGCCGGTGCCACGACGACGCTGTCGACGACGGGTGCCTCGCCCACCGACGCGCAGATCGCCTCCGCAGTCGCGGCGGCGCGCGGCAAGGACGCCGTCGTCGTGCTGACGATGAAGGCCTGGGACACCGCCGTCACCGACAAGGCCCGCGGTCAGCAGAAGCTCGTCGCCGCGCTGCAGGCCAGCGGCGTGCCGACCGTCGTCGTCGCCGTGCGCGACCCCTACGACATCGCCCACCTCGGTGACGTCCCGACCTACCTCGCGACCTACGCCTATAACGCCGTCGCGATGGGAGCCCTCGTGCGGGTGCTCACCGGCGAGGTCGAGCCCACCGGCACCCTGCCCGTCGACATCCCCGCCGCCGACGACCCCGGCACCGTCCTCTACCCCTTCGGCCACGGCCTTCGCTACTGATCAGGAGCACGTGATGAGCACCCCCAGCAGACGACTCTTCATGGCCGGCGCCGGCGGCACCGCCGTCGCCGCCACCGCGGGCGCGGTCCCCGCGGCCGCCCACGGCCGCCCCGGCGGGCGCCGGGTGCGCACCGGCGCCGACATCGCCGCCGCGAGCGGGTGGTCGACCCTGCGCGGCCAGAAGGTCGGCGTCATCACCAACCCGACGGGGGTCACGGCCGACCTGCGCTCGATCGTCGACGTCATGCACGAGTCGGGGCAGGTCGACGTCGTCGGCGTCTTCGGCCCGGAGCACGGCTTCCGCGGCACCGCGCAGGCCGGCGAGTCCGAGGGCACCTCGGTCGACCCCCGCACCGGCATCACCGTCTACGACGCGTACGGCGCCGGGCCGGACGCGCTGACGACGATGTTCCGCACCGCGGGCGTCGAGACCGTCGTCTTCGACATCCAGGACGTCGGCTCGCGCTTCTACACCTACATCTGGACGATGTACACGGGCATGCGCGCCGCCCACCGCGTCGGCGCCCGTTTCGTCGTCCTCGACCGGCCCAACCCGATCGGCGGAGTGGCGCGGGGTCCGATGATGACGGAGAAGTACACGTCGGGCGTCGGTGCCGAGGCGGTCGTCCAGGCCCACGGCATGACCGTCGGCGAGGTCGCGCGGTACGCGAACCGTCACTTCATGGACGAGGACGAAGGGGGACGCCTCGCCGACCTCGACGTCGTCGAGTGCACGGGGTGGCGGCGCGACATGCTGCACGCCGACACCGGACTGCACTGGGTCATGCCGAGCCCGAACATGCCGACCGCCGACACCGCCCTGCTCTACCCGGGCACGGGGATGTTCGAGGGGACCAACCTCAGCGAGGGCCGTGGCACGACCCGCCCCTTCGAGCTCGTCGGGGCGCCCTACGTCGACCACCGCTGGGCCGAGCGCCTCGAGCGGGCGGACGTGCCCGGCGTGCTCTTCCGCGAGGCGTACTTCACCCCGACCTTCTCCAAGCACTCCGGTGCCGTCTGCGGCGGGGTCCAGGTGCACGTCACCGACGCCGCGAAGGTCGACCCGATCCGGGTGGGCGTCGAGATGCTTGTCGCCCTCAGGGCCCTCTACCCCGACTTCGCGTGGCGCCAGGACAGCTGGGACACCGCCCGGCCGTACTGGATCGACAAGCTCACCGGCTCGACCCGCCTGCGCGAGATGGTGACGGCCGGGTCCTCGGCCCGCGAGGTCATGGCCGCGTGGCGCTCCGAGCTCGCCGACTTCGAGCGGCGCCGTCAGCCCGTGCTGCTCTACCCGGGCCCGCGTCGGGCGGGGCGCTGAGATGGCCGCCGTGGGCCGGCGCGCCGTGCTCGCGTCGATGGGCGGCGCAGGGGTGACCTTCCTCGGCGCCGGGCCCTCCCTCGCCGGCGGGGGGCGTCGGCCGGAGGTGCTGCGTCCCGGGCGCCCTCACCACGTCGGGCTCGACCCGGCGCCGATCGAGGCGGCCCGGGCGGCGATCCGCGGGTACATGGAGCCGCAGGCGAACGGCTACCCGATGTACCCCGGGGCCGTCGGCCTCATGGCGCACCGCGCCCGCGTCGTCGCCGTCGAGGTGTGCGGCGACGCCGTGCGCTACGCCGACGCGACGACCGAGCTGCCCCCGCACGAGCGGGTCGAGATGCGCCGCGACACGGTCTTCGACCTCGCGTCGGTGAGCAAGCTCTTCACCTCGATCGCGGCCGTGCAGCTCATCGAGGAGGGACGCGTCGAGCTCGGTGCACCGGTCGCGCGCTACCTGCCCGAGTTCGCCGCCGGGGGCAAGGAGGGCGTGACCGTCCAGCACCTGCTGACGCACACGTCGGGCTTCGTCGCGTGGCTGCCGCTGTGGAGCGCCCACCCCGACCGCGCCGCGCGCATCGCCGCGGTGATGCGCCAGTCCACCCAGGACCCGCCCGGCACGGTCTACCGCTACTCCGACCTCAACCTCATCGCGCTCGGCGTGCTCGTCGAGCGGCTCCGGGGCAGGCCCCTCGACGTCGTCGTCCGTGACCGCATCACCCGCCCGATCGGCATGCGCAGCACGGGCTACACCCCCCGGCGCGCGTCTCGCTGCGCGGCGACCGAGTACCAGGCCTCGCCGCCGCGCGGGATGGTCCGCGGCGAGGTGCACGACGAGAACGCGTGGTCGCTCGGCGGCGTCGCCGGGCACGCCGGCGTCTTCTCCACCGTCGACGACCTGGCAGTGCTCGCGCAGGCCTTGCTCAACGGCGGCAGCTACCGCCGCGGGAGGATCCTGCGCCCGAGCTCGGTCGAGCTGCTCGTCACGGACTACAACGCCGCCTTCCCCGGCAACGCGCACGGGCTGGGCTTCGAGCTCGACCAGCCCTGGTACATGGACGCCCTGTCGGGCCCGCGCACCGCCGGGCACACCGGGTACACGGGCACCTCGCTCGTCGTCGACTTCTCCTCGCAGTCCTTCGCGATCCTGCTGACCAACCGCGTGCACCCGTCGCGGTCGTGGGGGAGCGTCAACCCCGCTCGGCAGGCGTGGGCGCGCGGCCTGGCGCTCGCCCAGGGCCGCGAGCCGCTGCCGTCGGCGCGGCGTGCGAGCGACCCGCCGGGCTACACCGCCCAGGACGCGGAGACCCGCGGCGCGGCGTCGTAGCGTATGGCCATGACGCGACGGCCCGAGGACCACGACCACCTCGGGACCTCGTTGCTCGTGCGTCTGCGCGGGGCGCGGCCCGGTCTCTCGCCCGCCGAGGACCGGGTCGCCGAGCTCGTCCTCGCCGACCCGCGCGCGGTCGCCGGCCTGACGATCTCCGAGCTCGCCGGGCAGGCCCGGACGTCGGAGACGACCGTCCTGCGCTTCTGCCGGCGGCTCGGTCTGCGCGGCTACCCGCAGCTGCGGCTCGCCCTCGCCGAGGAGTCGGCCCGCACCCCGGCGAAGGGGGTGGGCACCGGCGACATCAGCGCGCGCGACACCGTGCAGGACGTCATCGCGAAGGTCGCCTACGCCGACACCCTCGCCGTCGAGGAGACCGTCCAGCAGCTCGACGAGGCCTCGCTCGTCGCCGCCGCCGACGCGATCGCCGGCGCCGGCCGGGTCGACGTCTACGGCATCGCCGCCTCGGGGATCGTCGCCGCGGACCTGCAGCAGAAGCTGCACCGCATCGGCATCCCCGCCTTCGCCTGGCTCGACCCCCACCTCGCCCTGACGAGCGCGACGCTCCTCGGCCGCGGAGACGTCGCTGTGGGCATCTCGCACTCGGGCACGACGGTCGAGGTCCACGACGTGCTGAGCGCCGCCGCCGAGCGTGGTGCGCGCACCGTCGCCGTGACCAACCACCCGGGCAGCCCGCTCGCCAGGGCAGCCGACGTCGTGCTCACGACGGCGGCCCGTGAGACCGAGCTGCGCTCGGGCGCGACCGCGAGCCGGATCGCCGCGCTCACCGTCGTCGACTGCCTCTACATCCTCGTCGCGCAGCGCAACCTGCGTCGCGCGCGCCGAGCCGTCGAGGAGACGAAGCAGGCGGTCGCCCGCCGGCACATCCGCAACTGATTTACATCTGTTGCCGCCTCGATGTAAATCGTTTACGTTGCTCGTGTGCACAGCGACGTCACGGTGATCTCCCCGACCGAGGGGCGCAACCCCGCCACGGTGGGGCTCGACACGATGAGCACCCTCGCGCTCCTCGAGGCCCTCAACGCCCAGGACGCGATGGTGGCCCCCGCGGTCGCGCAGACCCTCCCCGAGCTCTCCGTGCTCGTCGACTCCGCGGTCGCCGCGATCCGCGCGGGCGGGCGGGTCCACTACGTCGGTGCCGGCACCTCCGGCCGGCTCGGCGTCCTCGACGCCGCCGAGCTGCGCCCCACCTTCAACGCCCCCGACGGCATGGTCGTCGCCCATCACGCCGGCGGCCCGTCGGCCCTGCTGCGCGCGGTCGAGAACGTCGAGGACGACGTCGAGCAGGGGGCGGCCGACCTCGCCGGGGCCACCGGTCTCGACGTCGTCATCGGCCTCACCGCCTCCGGGCGCACCCCCTACGTCGCCGGCGCGCTGCGCCGGGCCCGTGAGGTCGGCGCCGTCACCGCCCTGGTGACCTCGAACCCCCAGGCCGAGCTCGCCCCCTTCGTCGACCACGTCGTCGCCCCCGACACCGGGCCCGAGGCCCTCTCCGGGTCGACCCGGCTCAAGGCGGGCACGGCGCTCAAGCTCGTGCTCAACGCCTTCTCCACGGCCGTCATGGTCCGGCTCGGCCGGACCTGGTCCAACCTCATGGTCGACGTCGTCGCGACGAACGCGAAGCTGCGCGGGCGCCTCGTCGTCATCCTCGTCGAGTCGACCGGCGCCTCGCCCGAGCAGGCCCGCGAGCGTCTCGCCCAGGCCGACGGCGAGCTCAAGCCGGCCCTGCTCTCCCTGCTCGCGGACGTCGACCTGCCGACCGCCCGCGACGCCCTCCACGAGGCCCAGGGCGTGCTCGCCGACGCCCTGCGCCGGCTCGACCCCTCGGCGACCGGCCCCGCAGCGGGCCCCACGACGACGTCCGGCACGGCCGCGACGGGCACCACGGACAGCATCACTAGGAACGGAGACACGCCATGATCGGTCAGCGCGGACGGGCCCTGGCTCTCGCGACCACCCTCGGTCTGGGGATCGGCCTCGCCGGCTGCGCCCCCTCGAGCTCGGAGAGCGGCAGCGGCAGCGGGGGCGAAGGGGGCGAGACGACGCTGACCGTGTGGTCGTGGCGCGTCGAGGACCAGGCGGCCTACGAGAAGATCTTCGACGCCTACGAGGCGAAGAACGAGGGCGTGACCGTCGACTTCAAGACCTTCAAGGCCACGGAGTACAACAAGATCCTCGCGACCGGCCTCTCGGGCTCGGACGGCCCGGACGTGCCGCAGGTGCGCTCCTACGGGCAGCTGCAGCCGACGATCGCCTCCGGCTCCCTCGTCCCCCTCGACGACGAGATCGACCTCGAGGGCTGGGACGACAACGCCGTGGCGAGCGCGAAGGGGACCGACGGCTCCCTGTACTCCGTGCCGCTCGCGACCCAGACGGTCCAGATGTTCTACAACAAGGGTCTGCTGGAGGAGAAGGGCCTCGAGGTCCCCACGTCGTGGGAGGACTTCGTCACGATGAACGACGCGCTCCTGGCCGACGAGATCACCCCGATCGCCGTCGGGGCGAAGGACGACTGGACCCTGCCGATCGTCCACGAGGTGCTCGCCGCGCCGCGCTTCGGCGGGGCGGACTTCCAGGACGCCGTGGCCACCGGCGAGAAGGACTTCACCGACCCCGACTGGGTCGCCTCGGTCCAGGTGGTCGGCGACCTCAAGAAGTACATGCCCAAGGACGTCACCGGTCTGGCCGCGACCGACGCCCAGACGATGTTCACCTCCGAGCAGGCCGCGATGATCCCCGGCGGGTCCTTCGACCTCGCCGTGCTGCAGAAGGGCAACCCCGAGATGGAGATCGGCACCTTCCAGGTGCCCGCGCCCCCCGGCTCGCCCGAGGGCTCGGAGGCGACGACCGCCGGCTGGTCCGACGGCAACTTCGCGGTGTCGAAGAAGTCCGAGCACCAGGAGGAGGCCATGGAGCTCGTGCGCTGGATGGCCACGAAGGAGTTCGGCCAGATGGTCGCCGACGAGGTCAAGCAGCTCTCCGCCGTCCCCGGCGTCACCTACGGCGATCCCGTGCTCGGCGAGATGGCGAAGAGCTACGAGGCCAACCCCTCGCCGTACCTGCTGCTCACCGACTTCCGCTACGGCTCGCCCGCCGGCACCGACCTGCTCGGCACCGGGATCCAGGAGATGCTCCTCGGCGACAAGGACGCGACCCAGGTCAGCTCCGAGCTCGACAAGGGCGTGAAGTCCTGGTTCGAGCCGACGAAGAAGTGATCGCGGCCCCCGTCGCCGCGCGCGTGCGTCGCCTCCTCGGGAGCGCCCGATGAGGCGACGCACCTCGCTGCTCTTCGTCACCCCCGCCCTGCTCGTCTTCGGCGTCTTCGTCCTCTACCCGATGGTCACGGCCTTCTCCTACGCCTTCTACTCGTGGGAGGGGACGCGGCAGGTCGGCTTCGCGGGGATCACGAACTTCCAGGCGCTCGTCACCAGGGAGCCCTTCCGCACCGACCTGCCCCGCGCGCTGTCGCACAACCTCATCTTCTTCGCCGGGACGATGCTGCTGCAGAACACCGTCGGTCTGGGGATCGCCGTGCTCCTGCACACCCGTGAGCGCACCCGGCGCATGCTCCAGACCCTCTACGCCATGCCCTACCTCGTCAGCCCGATCGTCATCGGCTACCTGTGGACCCTGCTGCTCTCGCCGGCCTTCGGACCGGTCAACACGCTCCTCGACGCGGTGGGTCTGGAGAGCTGGGCGCGGCCCTGGCTCGGTGACCCCGACACGGCCCTGTGGGTCGTCGTGCTCGTCAGCGTGTGGCAGTGGATCGGCTTCCCGGTGCTGCTCTACGGCGCGGCGCTCGGCGGCATCCCCGAGGAGCTCGGCGAGGCGGCACGCGTCGACGGCGCGAGCCACTGGCAGGCCTTCCGCAAGGTGACCCTGCCCCTCCTCGTGCCGGCCATCGGCACGGTGAGCGTGCTGACCTTCATCTTCGCGATGGAGGCCTTCGCCCTGCCGTACGCCTTCGGCGGGTCGACGGGCAGCCCGGCGCGCTCGACCGACTTCGTCTCGTTGCTCTTCTACCGCACGGCCTTCGACTCCGGCGCGACGGACTCGATCGGCACCTCCTCGGCGCTTGCGACCGTGCTCTTCCTCGTGATCTTCGGCGGGGCGATGCTCGCGACGTCGGTCCTGCGCCGGCACGAGCGGAGGATGCGCGCATGAGGGGCCGCGCCGTCGGGGGCCCCGTGGCGTCGGTCCTGCTGTGGACCTACGCCGCCCTGGCCCTGCTGCCGCTCGTCATCATGCTGCTCAGCAGCTTCCGCACGAACGGCGACCTCATCCGCGACCCCATCGGGATCCCGTGGCCGCTGTCCGTCGAGAGCTACAAGGAGGCGTGGACCACCGGCAGCTTCGCGACATACTTCGGCAACAGCCTCGCCGTGACCATCGGCGCGGTCGTCGTCTCGACGACGGTGAGCACGATGGCCGCCTACGGGCTGGCGCGCTCGCGCTCGCGGGTCATGCAGGCCGTCGAGTCGCTCTTCATCTCCGGCCTCATGCTGCCGATCCACCTCGCGCTGCTGCCGATCTTCTACCTCTTCGACTCGGTGGGGCTCGTCGACTCCCGTCTCGGCCTGTCGCTCATGTACGGCGCGTCGGGCATCCCCTTCTCGATCTTCGTCCTCACGACCTTCTTCCGGCAGCTGCCCGAGGAGCTCGAGGAGGCCGCACGGCTCGACGGGGCGAACGCCTGGCAGACCTTCTGGCGGATCATGGTGCCGCTCGTCAAGCCCGCCGTGGCCACCGTCGCGGTCTTCCGCTTCGTGCCGATCTGGAACGACTTCCTCTTCCCGCTGGTACTCCTGCGCGACGAGGCGAAGTACACGCTCCCGGTCGGCCTGACCCAGTTCTTCGGCGAGAACGCGACGAACTTCGCCGCGGTCTTCGCCGGGCTGGTCATCACGACGGTGCCGCTCATCATCCTCTTCCTCGTCGCGACGAAGCAGATCGTCGCCGGCTTGACCGCCGGCATGAGCAAGTGATCCGCTGCGCGCCATGAGGTGCCTCGCGGTCGACGTCGGCGGCTCCGGCCTGCGGGTGACGTGGGCGGGGGAGCGCCGTGGACCCGTGGGCCGGTCCGGGGGAGTGCGGCTCGGCCCGACGGGGATCGACTCGGCCGACCTCGTCGAGCGCGCCCTGGCGCTCGCCGGCGATGTCGACGACGGACGGGGCGAAGGGGTGGACCGCCTCGTGTGGTCGACCCGCGGCCTCATGCTCCAGGACCCCGGACCGCTGCGGGAGATGCTCGTCGCCCGCACCGGGTGCGCGCACGTCGCGATCGTCAGCGACGCCGTCGGCTCGCTCGTCGGTGCTCTCGGGGCGGTCGAGCCGGGCGCGGTCGTCGCCGCCGGCACGGGTGCGGTCGCCTTCGCGACAGACCTCGACGCGACGTGGCGCCGGGTGGACGGCTGGGGGCACGTGCTCGGCGACGAGGGCTCCTCCGCGTGGCTCGGGCTGGCCGGGATGCGTGCGGCGCTGCGGGCGGTCGACGACCGGCCCAGGGGCTCCCGGGCCCTGCTCGACGCCGCCCGCGAGCTGCTCGGCGAGCCCGCGACCTGGCCCCGCCAGACGATGACCGGACCCCACGCCCCGGCGCTGCTCGGCTCGATGGCGCCGGCCGTCACGGCTGCGGCGGACGGGGGTGACGAGGTCGCGGCCGAGCTGTGCGCCCGGGCCGGCACCGCGCTCGCCTGCTCGCTCCTCGACGCGGCGGCCGGGCTGCCCGACGTGCCCCTCACGGCTGTGGGCGGGCTGCTCGGCGCCGCCCGGGTCCGCGCCGCCCTCGAGGAGGAGGTGGCGCGTCACGGACGGGTCCTGCGACCGGCCGCCGGTGACGCCCTCGACGGGGCGCGGCTGCTCGCCCTTCGCTGGCGGACGCACCAGCTGCCGCACCACGAGGCGCACCTGCGCTCCGCGGGCGCGCCCCCCGGCCAGGTGGCACGATCGGGGTCGTGACGACGACGCGGACCTCGTGGGCGGCCCGGTGCGCCGCGGCCATCCTCGTGGCCACGGCGGCCCTCGGCGCGACCGCGTCGGCGGGCCGGGCGGTGGAGGACGTCCCCTGGACGGGGCAGACCTGCGAGGCGGCCTTCGTCAGCCGGCACGCGGTGAGCGTCCTGCTCGAGGACGACGTCTACGGCCATCCCGCCGTCCTCGTGCCCGAGGCGCTCGTGACGAGCGACGTCGACTGGCAGACCAAGGCGCGCAAGCGCGACCACCGGCTCGCGCGCTCGGTGACGACGCGCACCGGTGAGCACGAGCTGCGGCCTGGGCGTGTCCTCTCGGTGATGATCCCGTGCGCCCTCACCCGCAGCTGGGTGACGCCGGCGGGGATGCTCGCCCGCTCGAAGCTCTACGTCTCGGCGACCGGCGGCTCCGCGGCCACCCCGGTGTGGGGTCGGGACCTCTACCCGACCTCCTCGCTGGGGGTCGTCAAGGTCGCGACGACACCCCGCGGCGACGCGCTCTACGAGATCGGCTGAGCCCGCCCTGGAGGACGCCCGGGCTCGATTCGGTCGCGACGCGAGGGTCGGGTACCCTCCCCGGTGGAGGATTCGCATAGTGGCCTAGTGCGCACGATTGGAAATCGTGTTGGGGATGAAACCCCTCATGGGTTCAAATCCCATATCCTCCGCCACCAGCTCCCCGAGCCCCTCCAGGGCCGGGGAGCTCTTCGTTGCCCGGGCCTGGCCGTCTCGCTCAGGCCGCGCGGGCCCGCCGTCCCCGCAGCCGCACGAGCGCGAGCAGCGTGCCGCCGGCGACGAGGCCCCAGAAGGCGCCGCCGATCCCGGCGATGCTCACCCCCGACGCGGCGACCGCGAGGGTGAGGGCCGCGGCCTCGCGGTGCTCGGTCGGCCCGAGGGCGGCCGCGCCGGAGGCGGCGAGAGTGCCGAGCAGGGCGAGCCCGGCGATCGACTCGAGCAGCCCGGCGGGGGAGGCGGAGGCGACGGCGACGACGAAGGGGGTGAGCGCCCCGCACACGAGATAGGTCACGCCGCACGCCACACCCGCGGGCCAGCGTCGACGGGGGTCTGGCCCGGCCTCGGGGCCTGCGGCCAGGGCGGCGGAGATCGCCGCGAGGTTGATGGCGTGGGCGCCGAAGGGGGCGGCCGCCGCCGTCGCGGCGCCGGCGTAGAGCAGGGGCGGGCGGGGGTCGGGCTCGTAGCCGAAGGAGCGGAGCACGGCCAGGCCGGGCAGGTTCTGGCTCGTCGTCGTGACGACGACGAGCGGCACGGCGATGGCGAGCAGGGCGCCGGGGTCGAGCACCGGGGTGGTCCAGGTGAGCACCGGGGTGAGGTCGTGCAGGCCGAGGTCGCCGGGCGACCCGGCGACGAGCACGACGACGACCGCGGCGACGAGGGCCAGGGGCACCGCCCATCGGCGCACGAGCACGAGGGCGAGCGCCCACACCACGACGACGGGGGCGATGACGGCCGGGTCGGCGGCGAGGGCGCGGAAGGGGGCGACGCACAGGACGAGCAGGACCCCGGCGAGCATCGCGCTCGCGAGCTCGGTGGGGATCGCCGCGACGAGCCGGGCCAGCGGGCGCACGAGCGCGAGCAGGGCGAGCAGCAGGCCGGCGGCGAGGAAGGCCCCGACGGCTGCCGGCCACCCGCCCGCAGGGACGGCCGCGCTGGCCAGGAGGGCGGCCCCCGGGGTCGACCAGGCGAGGGTGATCGGCATCCGCGTGCGCCAGCTGAAGACGACGCAGCCCAGCCCCATCGTCAGCGAGAGCAGGGTGAGGCCGGAGGTCGCCTCGGCGGGGCTCGCCCCGACCGTGCGCAGACCGGCGAGGACGACGGCGAAGGAGCTCGTGTAGCCCACGAGACCGCAGACGACGCCGGCCACGAGGGCGTGGCTGCGCGTGGTCTCGGCGGCCTCGGCGGCGGGTGCGGTGCCGGTCATGCGGGCAGTCTCGCGCGTGCGGCGCGGGGGAGGGGCACGCGTCCGGCCGGTCGTCCGCCTGGTCGGGCGCCCGGCCGACGATCAGTCGAACACGTGTTCGACCGGGTGTGGGAGCATCGGGCGATGAGCAGGGCGCGGTGGCACGAGCAGTGGCCCCCGCAGCGCCCCCGGCACGTGTGGGTCCGCCCCTCCGGCGAGCCGGGGGCGCAGCCGCGCCAGGGGCTGCTCCTGCGGTGGGAGCGAGACCGCCCGCGGGGCAGGTGGCTCGCGCTCGTCGTGGTCGTCGACGGGGGCGAGCTGCGCCTCGTCGTCGTCGCCGCCGACCGCCTCGCCCCGGTCGAGTCCGACCCGAACCGCGTGCTGTCACGGGATGCCGCCGTGGTGCGCGGCCTGCGCCGACCGGGCCGGTGACGGGGCATGTCGGCGTGGGTGGTGGATCCTGGCGACGAAAAAGGTGGGCCGAGGGGGTCCCGCACGACAGCCGTCCTGTCCTATCTTTGTCCAATCCTTTCGTGGGTGCTCACGAGCCGACCTGCGGCGGGACCCTCCCCCCGGGAGCAGGTGGGCCCGTGGCTCGACACGGGCCCACCTGCTCCGCGGTCAGCCCCGGGCCGGGGCGACGTCAACCACCCAGGTGACCCCGAAGCGGTCGGTGAGCATCCCGAAGCCGGGGCTCCACGCGGACTCGGCGAGGGGCTCGATCACCTCGGCTCCCTGCACGAGCGCCTCCCAGCACGTCGTGATCTCCTCGAGCGTGCCGCCGCGCACCGACTGGAAGAACGTGCGGTCGGTGACGGTCGCCCCGTCCTCGCGCGTCGTCGTGCCCGCCGTCGGCGCGACGTCTGTGCTGTCCTGCCCGGGGATGTCGTACGCCATGAGCCGCACGGGCCCGTCGAGCTGGCCGAAGACGACCTTGTCGGCGCCAGGTGCCCCTACCGGCATCCCCGTGTCGGCGTACGTCGCACGGGTGACCTCGCCGCCGAAGACCTCCTGGTAGAAGTCGAGGGCCTGGCTCGCGGTGCCCCGGAAGTTGAGATGGGTCGTGGTGGTGAGGGTCATGCCCGTCCTCCGTCTGGTCGTGGTGGCGGCGACCTGCCGCCGAGGACGACGGTGCCAGGGGTAGAGGTCAGATCCGGTCCGCTACCTGCGCGAGGATGGCGTCATGACCGCGAGCCCCTCTCGGATGCTGTCCCTGCTCTCGCTGCTCCAGACCCGTCGCGACTGGTCGGGGCAGGCGCTCGCCGAGCGGCTGGGCGTCACCCCTCGCACGGTGCGTCGCGACGTCACCCGGCTGCGCGACCTCGGCTACCGCATCTCCGCGACGAAGGGGCCGGACGGGGGATACCGCCTCGCAGCGGGCTCTCAGATGCCGCCGCTGCTCCTCGACGACGAGCAGGCCGTGGCCGTCGCCGTGGCCCTGCGCGCCGCCGCCACGACGGGCGTCGACCTCGAGGAGGCCGCTGCCCGCGCGCTCGCGACGGTGCAGCAGGTGATGCCCGCGCGGCTGCGCCACCGGGTGGAGGGCATCCGCTTCGACGGTGTCGGGCCGGGTGCGCAGGTCGCGCCCGCGGTGCTCGAGGCGGTGAGCGTGGCCGTGCGGGAGCAGCGGGTCCTGCGGATGCGGTACCGGGGTGCGCTGGAGGGCCGGCGTGTCGAGCCGCACGCGGTCGTCATCCGGGCGAGCCGCTGGTACCTCGTCGCGTGGGACCTCGACGTGGCGGGCTGGCGCATCTTCCGTCTCGACCACCTCGAGCCCCGCTCCCCGGCGGGTGCTCGCTTCGTGCCGCGCGCGATCCCCACCGGCGACGCCTCGACCTTCGTCCAGGCCCGGGCGAAGGGGGCGCAGACCGAGGACGTCTGGCCGTGCAGCGGGCAGGTCCTCGTCGACCTGCCGCTGGCCGCGGTGGCCCGGTGGGCGGGCGACGGGCAGGTCGAGGCGGTGTCGCCGACACGCACACTGCTCACCGTCGGGTCGTGGTCGTGGACGGGTCTGCTGGCCCACGTCCTGAAGTTCGACGCCCCCTTCGCCGTCGTCGGTCCCGAGCCGCTGCGGCTCGCCGCGGCCGAGCTCTCCGGGCGCCTCGCGAGCGCGTCCTCGCCGCCCTGAGCGCCCCCCTTCGCGAAGGGGGTCCGCTCAGCTCTTCGGGACCGGAGGGCCGACGAGGAGCAGGACCGCGGTCACCGCGGCGATGCCGACGAGCGCGACGACGAGACCCAGGAGGGGGCGCGCCAGCGCGGCGGCGAGGACCCGCTCGGGGGCGGAGGTCGGGCGCTGGCCGCCCGCCCCGAGCCGCCACTGCTGCCCGACGAGGTGGTCGCGCTCGACGCGGCGCTCGAACCACAGGGTGAGCCACGGCGGGATCGCACTCGCGAGCGCCGTGAGGGCGGTCCGGGGGCTCCACCGCTGGTCGACCCACAGGGCCACGCAGGTGAGGACGTAGGCGATGAAGACGACGCCGTGGAGCATCCCGCCGACGCGCACGCCGAGCTCGGTGGTCTTCGTGACGTACTTGAGCACCATCCCGACGACGAGGAGGGTCCACGTCACCGCCTCGGCGGTCGCGACGATCCGGAAGAGGCGCAGGGGAGAGGGCAGGTGCACGCCCCCATCCTCCCGGACCGCCCCTGGCCGACGGCGGCTGGGTCCTCGCGGCCCGCTCGGGTTAGAGTGGGCGCGGCACCCCACGTGGTGGTACCTCACTGAACTCCCCCAGGGCGGGAACGCAGCAAGGGCAGGTGAGCTCTTCCAGGTACGTGGGGTGTCTTCTCATGTCCGGGGACGTCCGCCGGGGGCTCGGGTGGGTCACGTCACCCTGGGCGGAGCCCGAAGGGGGAGCGCGTCACCGCGCGACATCGCCGCGCGGCGCCTAGTTTCTCCCCTATGACGGCTCTCGCGCCGGGAGCCAGCGCTCTCCGGCCCCTCGACTCCCCGGCGCGGCCCCGGTACCTGCCGCTGTGGTCCTGGCCGGTCGTCGCGCTGCTCGTCGTCGTGGCCGGTGTCGTGGGGGTCGGCCTCGCCCCGCAGGGCAGCCGCGTCGCGGTCTGGTGGCCGGCTGCCGGGATCGCCGTCCTCTTCCTCGTGCTCACGCAGCCCCGGCGCCGGTGGGCGGGGCTGCTCCTCGTCCTCGGCGCCACGGCTCTGGCGAACGCGATCGGCGGGCGCCCCCCGCTGGCCGCCCTGTGCTTCGGGGTGGCCAACGCGGCGGAGGCCTTCGTCGTGACGGCGCTGCTGGCCCGCCGCAGCCGGCCGCGCTTCGAGCTGCGCAGCCTCGCCTCGGCGATCTACTTCTGCCTCGCCGTCGTCGCCGGCGCCGTCGTCGTCGGCCTCCTCGCGGGCGCGACCATCGCCGGCCTGGAGGACGGGGCCTTCTGGTCCACGGCGGCGTACGTCGCCGCGTCCCATGCCGCGGCGGTCGTCATGATCGCCCCCTTCGCGCTCTTCCCGCGGCGGGTGCCGGTGCGGGCCGGCCCGCTCGAGCTCGCCCTGCACGTCGTCGCCCTCGCGGCCGTCATCGCCCTCGTCTTCCGCGACGGCGCCGACCTGCCGCTGGCCTTCCTGCCCTACCCGGTGCTGGCCTGGGCGGCCTTCCGCTTCCCCGTCCGGGTCGTCGCCGTGCAGACGCTGCTCGCGTCGTGCGCCATCCTCGCGCTCACGATCGCCGGCGGCGGGCCCTTCAACCACGAGGGGCTCGACCTCGCCGTGCGGGCCGCGCTCGCCGAGACCTTCCTCGTGACCTTCGCCGGCTTCTCCGTCGTCATCAGCGCTGCTCAGTACGAGCTGCGCGACGCGACCCGTCGGCTTGCCGCGACATCCCGGCTCCTCTCGGGCAGCCTCCTCGAGGCGTCGGTCGGGCTGGCCATCGCGCAGCGGCGTGCGGACGGGCGGGTGCGGGTCGGGTGGTCGAACCCGACGGCGGCAGCCCTCGTGGGCGAGGGAGCCGACAGGTCCTGGCAGGGCCCGCTCGCCGATGCCGCGGACGAGGCCCTGCGCTCGGGCGACCCCGTGACGGTCGAGCTCGACGATCGCACCCTCACCGTCGCCGCCAACCTCGTCCCCGACGAGCCCGACCACTTCTCCGTCCAGCTCGTCGACGTCACGGAGCCGCTGCGGATGCAGGCGGCGACGCTGGCGGCCGAGCAGGAGCAGCAGGCCGCTCGGGTCACGCGGGCGGACCTCGAGCGCCAGCGCGAGGACTTCGTCGCCACGACGAGCCACGAGCTGCGCACCCCGATCGCGAGCATCGTCGGTTACGTCGAGCTCCTCGAGGACTCGCCAGGGCTGACCGAGCGGGAGCGGGGGTGGCTCGAGGTCGTCACGCGCAACGCCGACCGGCTCTCGGCCCTCGTCGAGGACCTGCTCGCCATCGGGCGGATCGAGGCGGACCGCGACGGGGTCGAGCCCCGGGAGATCGCGCTCGGGCCCTTCGTCACCGAGGTGCTCGGCAACGTCCGGGTGCTCGCCGACCGCAAGGAGATGACGCTCGACGTCGCCGGGTGCTCGGGGACGGCGTACGCCGACCCCGACGACCTCACGAGGATGCTCACCAACCTGCTGGCCAACGCGGTGAAGTTCACCCCGCCCCACGGGCGGGTGACGACCCGCACCGTCGAGCACGAGGACGGCACGGTGGGCGTCGTCGTCAGCGACACCGGGCCTGGCATGGCACCCGACGAGCTCGAGCACGCCTTCGACCGCTTCTACCGCGCCCCGGTGGCCGAGCGGGACGCGGTGCCGGGCACCGGGCTCGGGCTGGCGATCGTCTCCGAGCTGGCGGCCCGCAACCACGGCTCGGTCGCGCTCGTGTCGCCCGAGGGCGGCGGGCTCGTCGCCACGCTGACCCTTCCCGGTCGAGCTGGCGCGGGGGTGCCTGAAACGGGGTGACGCTCGCCCGTCCTCGGGGGTCCCTGCTCGTTAGCGTGGCAGATCACGAGGTGGCCGACCGGCCACCCAGGACGGAGCAGGTCATGAAGTGGATCCTCATCGGGCTGGCGATCCTCGCCGTGCTCGTCATCATCGGGTTCGTCGTCTCCAGCGCGAAGAAGAAGCAAGCCGAGTCCAAGCGTCACGAGGCAGCCCGCATCCGGGATCGGGCCGCGGACCAGGAGATCGACCTGCGAGAGCAGCAGGCCGCTGCCGCGCACACCCAGGCCCAGGCCCAGGCGGCTCGCGCCGACGCCGAGCTCAAGGCTGCGGAGGCCGAGCGTCAGCGCGTCGAGGCCGAGCGTCTGGAGGGTCGCGCCGCAGAGGAGGGCGACCGTCACTCGGTGCTGCAGGACTCCCGCGACGAGGAGCTCCGCCGGGCCGATGCCCTTGACCCGGACGTCCGCACCGACAAGCACGGCAACCGTGTCGACGACGGGGTCGCCGACGAGCGTCACGACGGCGACCGGGACGGCGACGGCTACCGGGACGGGGTCGTCGAGAGCGAGGACTCCTACGCCGACGACTCCTCGTCCGACTCCACGTCCCACCGGGCCGACCTCGCCGACGACCGCCGCGGGCCGGGTGCCGGCACGGCCGGCGCCGCCAGCGTGACGGGCGTTGCCGCGGGCCCGACCGGCGCCGCGACCGGCGAGTCCGGGCCCGACACCTGGACCGCCGACCACGAGCAGCGCGTCGACGGCCCGCCGGTCCAGGACAGGGCCGCAGCCCAGGACGGCCCGCCGCCGCCCGCGACTCATGACGTGCCCCCGCCGGTGCAGGACGGCCCGCCGCCGCCCCCGCCCGGCCAGGGCGAGGCGCCGCCGCCCCCGCGCGAGGAGGGCTACGACGTCACCCGCACGAGCGACGCGACGGCTCCCTCGGGCACCCCCGCGGACCACGACCTCGGCCGCGACGAGCACGACCTGCGCCGCGACGAGGACGGTCTGCGCCGCGACGAGCACGGCCGGCACGCGGCCGACGGGCACGACGACCGCG
Source organism: Janibacter melonis (assembly GCF_003721155.3). Lineage (NCBI taxonomy): Bacteria > Bacillati > Actinomycetota > Actinomycetes > Micrococcales > Intrasporangiaceae > Janibacter > Janibacter melonis. Next base: position 3,153,192 of record NZ_CP044548.2, read on the forward strand.
GGCTCGGCGAGCGCATCAAGGACGGCGTCGACGACCTGCGGCACCGCGACGACGGCACGCCGCGCTGATCCCCCTTCGCCCTCGGCCCGCCGCCCACCCGCGGCGGGCCGAGGCACGTCCGGGGCCAGGTGGGCCCACCCCCCGGTCCTGCGGCACGATGGCCCCACCAGCGACGCGGCGCACCGCCGCAAGGAGGCACGGATGAAGATCGGCATCATCGTCGGCAGCACCCGACCGGGTCGGCTCGGCGCCCAGGTGGCGCAGTGGGCCTACGACACCGGGCAGGCCGCCGACCTCGGAGACGTCGAGCTCGAGCTCGTCGACCTCGCCGACTACGACCTCGACCTGCTCGACGACCCGGCCGTGCCCGGTGGCGCGAAGCGGCAGTACGCGAGCGAGAAGACGCGTCGGTGGAGCGAGAAGATCGACTCGCTCGACGCCTTCGTCTTCGTCACCCCCGAGTACAACCACGGGGTGCCCGCCGCCCTGAAGAACGCGGTCGACGTCATCTGGCCGGAGTGGAACCACAAGGCCGCGGGCGTGCTCGCGTACGGCTACGACGGCGGCACGCGTGCGGTCGAGCAGTGGCGCACGATCCTCCCGGCGGTCCACGTGCACGTCGTGCGCTCGCAGATCTCGCTGTCGCTGCACGGCGACTTCGAGGACGAGCAGACCTTCGTGCCGGCGGAGCGCCGCGCGAAGGAGCTGCGCATCCTGCTCAAGGCCGTCGCCAAGCTCGGCGCGGCCGTCTCCACGCTGCGTGCATGAGCCCGCGGCGCTGACGGCCCGCCCGGATAGCCTCGCCCTGTGAGCACCGCCCTCTACCGCCGCTACCGGCCCGAGACCTTCGCCGACGTCATCGGGCAGGAGCAGGTCACCGAGCCGCTCATGCAGGCGCTGCGCACCGGCCGGGTCAACCACGCCTACCTCTTCTCTGGCCCGCGCGGCTGCGGCAAGACGACGAGCGCGCGCATCCTCGCCCGCTGCCTCAACTGCGAGCAGGGCCCGACTCCCGAGCCGTGCGGCGAGTGCGACAGCTGCGTCGCGCTCGCCCGCGGGGGAGCGGGCACCGTCGACGTCATCGAGATCGACGCGGCGAGCCACGGCGGCGTCGACGACGCCCGTGACCTGCGCGAGCGGGCGTCCTTCGGGCCGGCGCAGAGCCGCTACAAGATCTACATCATCGACGAGGCGCACATGGTGACGCCGCAGGGCTTCAACGCCCTGCTGAAGATCGTCGAGGAGCCCCCGGAGCACGTGAAGTTCATCTTCGCGACGACCGAGCCCGAGAAGGTCATCGGCACGATCCGCAGCCGGACCCACCACTACCCCTTCCGCCTCGTGCCGCCGGCCCGGCTGCAGGACTACCTCGAGCACCTCTGCGAGCGCGAAGGGGTCCGGGTCGAGCCCGGCGTCCTGTCCTTCGTCGTGCGCTCCGGTGGCGGGTCCGTGCGCGACTCGCTGTCGGTGCTCGACCAGCTCATCGCCGGCTCCGGTCCGGAGGGGCTGACCTACGAGGGCGCGTCCTCGCTGCTCGGCTTCACCGACGTCGAGCTGCTCGACGCGGTGGTCACCGCCTTCGGCGCGGGCGACGCGGGCGCGGTCTTCCGCCACCTCCACGACGTCATCGAGACCGGTCTGGACCCCCGCCGCTTCGTCGAGGACCTCCTCGAGCGCCTCCGTGACCTCATCGTCGTGCTCGCCGCGCCCGAGGGCGCACGGGCGATCCTGCGCGGGCTGCCCGAGGACCAGGTCGAGCGCATGCGCACCCAGGCCGCGGCCTTCGGCGGCGCGTCGCTCACCCGGGCGGCCTCGATCGTCAACGAGGGCCTCACCGAGATGTCCGGGGCGACCTCGCCGCGGCTGCAGCTCGAGCTCATCGCCGCCCGGGTGCTCCTGCCCGGCGCGGCGGGGGAGAGCGGCTACGCCGCGCGGCTCGACCGCCTCGAGCGTCGGATGGACGTCGGCGGGGTCCCGACCCAGGCGAAGGGGGACGCCCCCTCCCCGGTCGCCGCAGCAGTCCCGCCGGCACCGGCACCCGACCGATCGGCGCAGCCGCAGCGTCAGCCCGAGCCGCAGCGCGCCCCAGAGCCGCAACGTCAGCCCGAGCCGCAACGTCAGCCCGAGCCGCAGCCCGAGCCCGAGCCCGAGCCCGAGCCCCAGCGTCAGCCTGAGCAGCGGCGCGAGCCCGAGCGACCCGCCGCCGCCGCGCGGGAGAGCGCACCCGCGGCCGCTGCGGCACCTCCGGCCGCCGCACCTCAGGCGCCCGAGACCCCGACCCCGGGCACGATCGACGTCGAGGCGCTGCGTCGGTCGTGGCCCGACGTCCTCGGCCGGATCTACCAGATGCGCCGGGCGACGTGGACCTTCCTGTCCGAGCACGGGCAGGTGCTCACCTACGACGGGCGCCGGCTCGTCATCGGCATCAGCACGGTCGGGCTGGCCAACGCCTTCCGCGCCGGCTCGCACGCCGACGTCGTGCGCCAGGCGCTCATCGACGCCCTCGGCGTCGAGGCCATGGTCGAGGGCATCCCGACCCCCGAGGGCTCCCCGCCGGTGCAGGCCACGCCGCCGCCGTCGAGCGGCGGGTCCGGCCTCGGCCCGGCACCCACCCCGGCGCCGGCCCGCGCGGCCCAGCGACCCTCGGCTCAGGACCCCGCTCCGTCTCGCGCCGCGTCGGCCGACCTCGGCGTCCCCTCCTCGGTGCCCGCCTCGGACGGCCGACCCGACTGGTCGAGCGCCCCGGCCGACCCGTCGTCGGCGCCGAGCTGGGCGACTGCCGACCCCTTCGGCCCCGGTGGTGGTGCACCTGCGCCCGCCCGTGACGACTCACCCGCCCCCGACCCGACCTCAGGCGCCTCGTCGCCGGTCGGCGTCGAGACGCGCGAGGAGGTCTCCGAGGCCGCCCACGCGCCGCGCCCGCCGCTGCGCCGGGGTGCGCTCGACGAGTACGGCGTGAGCGAGGACGACGAGGACATCGTCGAGGCGGGCGACGCCGGGCCCGCGGTCGTCGAGCGGATCCTCGGCGGCACGGTCATCCGCGAGGACCAAGCCTGACGGGCGGTGCGAGTAGGTCGCGCCCGTCTTCGGGCGTAGGGTCGCTGACGTGTACGAAGGCGTGGTCCAGGACCTGATCGACGAGCTCGGCCGCCTCCCCGGCGTCGGGCCCAAGAGCGCGCAGCGCATCGCCTTCCACCTCCTGCAGTCCGACCCGCAGGACGTCGCCCGGCTCGTCCAGGCCCTCACCGAGGTCAAGGCCAAGGTGTCCTTCTGCGAGACGTGCGGCAACGTCGCCGAGGGCACCCAGTGCCGGATCTGCGCCGACCCGCGCCGCGACCAGAGCGCGATCTGCGTCGTGGAGGAGCCCAAGGACGTCGTCGCCATCGAGCGCACCCGCGAGTTCCGCGGGCGCTACCACGTGCTCGGTGGGGCGATCAGCCCGCTCGACGGCATCGGGCCCGACGACCTGCGTCTGCCCCAGCTCATGGCGAGGCTGTCCGGCGGAGAGATCGGCGAGATCATCATCGCCACCGACCCCAACCTCGAGGGCGAGGCCACCGCGGCCTACCTCGCCCGGCTGCTGCAGCCCTTCGACCTGCGGGTGACGCGCCTGGCTTCCGGCCTGCCCGTCGGCGGCGACCTCGAGTACGCCGACGAGGTGACCCTCGGCCGCGCCTTCGAGGGGAGGAAGCTGCTCAATGCCTGACACCACCGACCCGACCCGGCTGCTCGCCGACGAGTGCGCCGCCGAGGCCCGCACCTTCGTCGAGACCGTCGCCGGTGTCGCCTCCGGGGCCGCCCCGGAGTCCGCGATCCCGTTGCTCCTGCTCGCGACGAGCCAGGTCCAGCTCATGGGTGCGCGGCTCGGCGCGATCGCCGACGTCCTGCCTGCCGAGCGCTTCGAGCCCGACATCGGCCCGGAGGTCGAGGTGGAGCCCCTGCGCGAGGGCATCGGGCGCCTCTTCGACGGGCTCGACTCCTACGTCGACCTCCAGGACCCCGTCACCTCCGTCGAGGTGACCTCCGGCAGCCTCGCCGACGACCTCGCGATCATCACCGAGTCCCTCACCCACGGCCTGGCCCACCACGCCGCCGGTCGCACGACCGAGGCGCTGTGGTGGTGGCAGTTCAGCTATCTCTCCGCCTGGGGCGAGCGCGCCGCGATGGCCGTCCGCGTCCTCCACGGCCTGCTCGCGCACGTGCGTCTCGACGCCGACGCCGACGAGGTCGCCGAGGCGGAGTTCGACGCCCTCCACTCCTGACCCCTTCGCCTCGCCCGGGTCACAGCTTTCCCGCCCAGGGCGGGAAAGCTCGACCTCGGGAAGGAACATTGCCTTCCCGAAGTCGAAGCTTCTTTCCCGATGTGGTCGTCAGGCCTCCCGGACGGGGATGCCGGGCGGCTCGGTGCGCCGGTGCCCCGTTCGCCTGCCCGGTGCCACACCTTTCCCGCCCTGGGCGGGAAAGTTCGACCTCGGGAAGGAACATTGCCTTCCCGAGGTCGAAGCTTCCTTCCCGAAGTGGTCGCCAGCCGGCCGAAGGGGGAGTCCGGGCGGGTCGGTGACCGCAGGCCCCCTTCGCCCGGCCCCGGGTCAGGCGATGCGGGTGCCCGACGGCAGCCGGCGCACGGGGGTGCGGGTGCGCTGCACGGCGACCGCGGTCGCGCCCCCGCCGATGAGCACGAGGAAGGCGATGCCGTAGGGCCAGACCGGCCCGGCGTCGTCCGCGCCCTCGGTGAGCGAGTCGGCCGGCATGGCGTCACCGGTCCAGCACTCGTCGATCGTCTCCTGCGGCCCGGCCTTGGCCAGCCGGGCGCCCTGGGAGATCCAGCGCAGCGGCGTGAAGCCGCTCATCCCCTCGGCCTCGTCGTCGCCCTGCGGGGCCGCGTCGGCGACGATGACGAAGGGGTTGAGGGCGAGCACCGGCCAGATCCGCTCGGTGTGGACCGTCTCGCGGACCTCGGTGCGCGTGGTGCACCGGGGCTGCGTGTCGGACACGCTGCCCTCGGTGATGTAGTCGACGCCGTAGACCTGACGCTCCTCCTCGCCGGAGACGAGGAAGGCGAGCATCCCGAAGACGATCGTCGTGAGGAAGCACAGGCCCGCCACCGTGAGGTAGGTGAGGACCGCCGACCCGACGGGCCGCGCGGTGAGGGTGCTGAACATCAGGCCGAGGGCGCACACGACGGCGAGCACGACGACGATGACGACGAGGGAGCGCAGCGCGCCGAGCAGGTCGACCCCGCCCTTGACGTAGCCGAAGAGCAGGAAGGGCAGCGCGGTGGCGAGGAAGGCGAGGGCGATGAGCCACGCGGCGAGCAGCTTGCCCAGGACGATGTCGGCCGCGCTGAGCAGGGTCGTCTGCAGCGTCGCGAGGACGCCCTGGTCGCGGTCGCCGTTGACCGACGTCGACGTGAGGGCGGGCATGACGAGCATGCCGAGCCCGAGGACGAAGAAGAGGACGACGTCGTAGACGGTCGAGCCGAGCTGCTCGTCGCCGGCCTTGCGCAGCCCCAGCCACGACAGCCCGGTGACGCCGGCGATGACGCACACCCACGCGACGAGCACGACGACCCAGCGGGCGCCGCGCACACGCTGGAGCAGTTCGAGGCGGGCGATGGTGAGGACTCCGTGGACGCTCATCGGCGGTCCTCCGTGACGGCGAGGTAGGCGGCCTCGAGGGCGCCCTGGGCGGGGGCGAAGGCGGTGAGCGGCACGTCGGCGCGCACGAGCCGGCGCAGGAGGTCGGTCGCGGCGCCCTCGCCGGCGACGTGCACCTCGACGCCGGTGCCGGCCCGGGTGCTGCGCACCCCGAGCTCGGTGAGCGCGGACATGAGCGCGGCGGGGTCGGACGACGCGAGCCGGTAGGCCGTCGACGTGGTCGCGGGGGAGAGGGTCTGCCCCTCGATCGTGCGGCCGCGCGCGACGATGACCGCGCGGTCGGCGATCTCCTGCAGCTCGGTGAGGATGTGGCTGCTCACGAGGATGGTCCGGCCCTGCGCGGCGAGGTCGCGCATGATGTCGCGCAGCTCGATCCGGCTGCGGGGGTCCAGGCCGTTGGCCGGCTCGTCGAGGACGAGCACGGACGGGTCGTTGACGAGCGCGCGGGCCAGGCCGAGGCGCTGCTTCTGGCCGCGGGAGAGCACGCGGGCCGGGCGGTCGGCGAGGTCGTCGAGGTGGACGAGCCGCAGGAGGTCGGCGATCCGCTGCTGGGCGGCGGTGCCGCGCGGCCCGTAGGCGCTGGCGATGATCTCGAGGACCTCGCGCACCTTGAGGGCGTCCCACGTGCCGAAGCCGTCGGGCATCCAGCCCAGCCGGGCCCGGACCTCGCGAGGCTGGGTCACCGGGTCGTAGCCGTCGACGCGCACGCTGCCGCTGTCGGGCACGAGGAGGGTCGCGAGCATGAGCATGAGGGTCGTCTTGCCCGACCCGTTGGGGCCGATGAGCGCGGTGATCTCGCCCGGCCTCGCGTGCAACGTCATGTCCTCGACGGCGAGCACCTGGCCGAAGGCTCGGCGCACCCCCTGGACGACGACCCCGCCGACCGGCGGCCCGCTCCCCGGCCCGGGCGCGCCCGGACCCCCTGACATCCCCACCTGCTGCGTCATGGTGGGCAGGCTAGCCCGCGCGGTCCCCCTTCGCTGAGACGCCGACCGGTGCCTGCGCGCCACCGACTACCCTGGGCTGCGGTCCTCGCCCGGTCCCGACCGGGCGTCCTGCCTCGTCCTGTCAGGAGTGTGTGGTGAGTCTGGTCGTCCAGAAGTACGGCGGGTCCTCCCTGTCCGATGCCGAGAGCATCAAGCGGGTGGCCCGTCGCATCGTCGACGCGCGCAAGGCCGGTCACGACGTGTGCGTCGTGGTCTCGGCCATGGGCGACACCACCGACGACCTCCTCGACCTCGCCAACGAGGTGAGCCCGCTCCCGCCCGCGCGCGAGATGGACATGCTGCTCACCGCGGGCGAGCGGATCTCGATGGCCCTCGTCGCGATGGCGATCGCCAACCTCGGCAGCACGGTGCGCTCCTTCACCGGCTCGCAGGCCGGCGTCATCACCGACGACACCCACGGCAAGGCGCGGATCATCGACGTCACGCCGGGTCGGATCACCTCCGCGATCGCCGAGGGGCACATCGTCATCGTCGCCGGCTTCCAGGGCGTGAGCCAGGGGAGCAAGGAGATCACGACCCTCGGCCGCGGCGGCTCGGACACGACCGCCGTCGCCCTCGCCGCGGCGCTCGACGCCGACGTCTGCGAGATCTACACCGACGTCGACGGCGTCTACACCGCCGACCCCCGGATCGTCCCCGCCGCCCGTCAGATCGGCCACATCTCCCACGAGGAGATGCTCGAGCTCGCGGCGTCCGGCGCGAAGATCCTGCACCTGCGGTGCGTCGAGTACGCGCGCCGCTTCGACATGCCCATCCACGTGCGCAGCTCCTTCTCCCATCAGGAGGGCACGTGGGTCGGTGGTAGCAACCCCGAAGGAGACAGCGTGGAAGACCCGATCATCGGCGGCGTGGCGCACGACCGCAGCGAGGCCAAGATCACCGTCGTCGGCGTGCCCGACAGCCCCGGCAAGGCGAGCGAGATCTTCCAGGCCGTCGCCGACGCGCAGATCAACATCGACATGATCGTGCAGAACGTCTCCGCGACCGAGACCGGGCTGACCGACATCTCCTTCACCCTGCCGAGCACCGACGGCCAGACCGCGATCCAGGCGCTCACCCGCCTGCAGGAGGGCGTCGGCTTCACCCAGCTGCAGTACGACGACCAGATCGGCAAGGTCAGCCTCGTCGGCGCCGGGATGCGTACCCACCCGGGTGTCTCCGCGACCTTCTTCCGTGCTCTCGCCCAGGCCGGGATCAACATCGAGATGATCTCCACCTCCGAGATCCGCATCTCCGTCGTCACCCGCGGCGACCAGCTCGACGAGGCCGTCCGCGCGGTCCACAGCGCCTTCGGGCTCGACTCCAGCCAGGGAGAGGCGGTCGTCTACGGCGGCACCGGCCGCTGAGACCCGCATGACGACCTCGCCCCCCGACGCGCGCACCCACGACCGCCCCACGCTGGCGGTCGTGGGCGCGACCGGGCGGTTCGCGCGGGCGCTCGTCGCCGCGATGGCGCTGCACGACGACCCGTGGGGCGAGATCCGGCTGCTCTCCCCACGGCTGACGACGAGCACCCTGCCCGTCCGTGGGCGTGAGCAGCAGATCGACGTGCTCACCGAGCACTCCTTCGACGGCGTCGACATCGCGCTCTTCAACCTGCCGACCGACCAGACCCGGCCGTGGTCGCGCTGCGCGGTCGCGGCCGGCGCGACCGTCGTCGACGCCAGCGGCGCGCACCGTCTCGACGACGACGTGCCGCTCGTCGTGCCGGGCATCAACGACGCCGCGCTCGCGCACCGCCCCACCGGGGTCGTCGCGATCCCGGGCCCGATCACCTGGGCGCTCGTCGACGCGGCGCACGTCCTCCACCGGGCGTGGGAGCTGCAGCTGCTCACCGTCACCGGCCTCATCGCGGCCGACAGCCGGGCCGAAGGGGGAGTCTCGCGCCTGCGCTCGGAGCTCTCGGCGCTCGCCGACGCGCCGAAGGTGGGCCTGTCGCCGGGTGACGTCCGGGCGGCCACGAGCGACCTGCCGCCGACATCGCCCTTCCCCGCGCCGCTGGGGATGAACGTCATCCCGTGGGTGGGCCGCCCGGCCGGCGACGGCTGGACGACGGCGGAGCGCGCCCTCGAGGCGGAGATCCGCAAGATCCTCGACATCCCCCACGTGCCGGTCATCGCCACGCTCGTGCAGGTGCCGGTCGTCTCGGCGCACTCGATGTCGATCCACGCCCGGCTCGCCCGACCGGTCCACCCGGACAAGGTCGCCCGGGTCTTCACCGAGGCGCCGGCGCTCGTCGTCGTCGACACCCCGGTCGGGGGAGAGGTGCCGACCCCGGTCGACGTCGTCGGGATCGACCCGCGCTTCGTCGGGCGGATCCGCCAGCCGGAGGGCCTGCGGCACAACGTCGAGCTCTTCCTCAGCTCGGACACGGTGCGCCGCGGCGCGGGGGCGATGCTCGACATCGCCGGTCAACTCGCGGTGACCGGGCCGGCGGCGTGACCGCCCGCCGGTCGTGACCGATCGGTGACCCCGACGTCAGCAAGCGGACACCTGCCTGCGGCGTCATGAGCGGGAGAGGGCCGGACAGCGATGCCCTCTTGTGACAAATGTGACTCATGTGACGACTGTGGTTCGTGTGACAATCTGGGGGACAGCTGATGACCGGGCGTGAGGAGCTCGAGATGGCCGATGGGGACGGGCGCTGGACTTCACGTCCGGCGGCGGGGTACGAGGTGCTGCGCGTCGACGAGCTCGACGACGACACCCGACGGGTGCTCGCGCGGCGACGACGTCGACGGGCGATCCTCTTCGTCACCCTCCCCGGGCTGCTCCTCGGCACCGCGACGGTGGCCGCTGCCTACAGCGCGAACCTCATCGGCGCGCCCGAGCCCGTGTGCATCCCCGAGCGGGTCGAGGCCCCGCAGCGCGACTCCTTCGAGATCGACCTGCAGAACTCCAACAGCACCGCGGGCCTGGCCCGCGACGTCGGCCGCACCCTCGAGGAGCGCGGCTTCGTCATCGCCGACATCGGCAACGCCGACGACCGCGTCTACGTCAAGAGCGCCGCGACGATCTACTACGGGCCGGACAGCCGCGACAACGCGCTGCTCGTGCAGCAGCAGATCCCCGGCTCGAAGATGTGGTCCGACGGCCGCGGCGGCAAGGACGTGCAGGTCGTCCTCGGCTACGGCTACAAGGACCTCAAGGACGAGCCGGAGCCCCCGCCGCCCGCGCCGAGCGAGATCCGGGTGTCGGTCTACAACACGACCTTCCGCGAGGGGCTGGCGGCGGACGTCGCCGCCGACCTGCGCTCGCGAGGCTTCCGCACCGGCGAGACCGGCAACGACCCCTCGGGCGCCTTCCTGCCCGAGGAGGCCGCGGTCATCCGCTACGGCCCGGACGGGCAGAAGGCCGCGAAGCGCCTGGCCGACCACGTCGAGGGCGCCGAGCTGCAGCGCGTCGAGGGTCGCAAGGGCATGAGCGTCGACCTCGTGCTCGGCAATGAATACAGTGACCTCGTCCCCGCCAGCGACATCCCCGAGGTCACGCCCTACGTGCGACCCGCGGACCACATCGAGAGGCCCTGCGAAGCCCGATGACAGTGCAGACCGTCGCCATGCTCACCGCGGGCGGTCTCGCCCCGTGCCTGTCCTCAGCAGTCGGCGGCCTCGTCGAGAGGTACACCGAGATCGCGCCGGACGTGCGCATCATCGGCTACCTCGACGGCTACGCCGGCCTGCTCACCGGACGCTCCGTCGAGGTGAGCGAGCAGGCCCGCCGTGAGGCCTCACGCCTGCACCACCTCGGCGGGACGCCGCTCGGCAACAGCCGGGTCAAGCTGACCAACGTCGAGGACGCGGTGCGCCGCGGGCTCGTGCCCGAGGGCTCCGACCCGCTGCAGGTGGCCGCCGAGCAGCTCGCCAGGGACGGCGTCGACGTGCTCCACACGATCGGCGGCGACGACACGAGCACGACGGCGGCGGACCTCGCGGCCTACCTGCACGAGCACGGCCACGAGATGCGCGTCGTCGGGCTGCCGAAGACCATCGACAACGACATCGTCCCGGTGCGGCAGAGCCTGGGGGCGTGGACGGCGGCGGAGCAGGGCGCGATCTTCGCCCGCAACGTCGTCGCCGAGACCTCGTCGAACCCGCGGATGCTCGTCATCCACGAGGTGATGGGTCGGCACTCCGGCTGGCTCACCGCCGAGACCGCCCGGCGCTACCACGCGTGGGTCGCCGAGCAGGACTGGGCGCCCGCGATGGGCGCCGACCGCCGACGCTTCGACGTGCACGCGGTCTACGTGCCCGAGCGGCACGTCGACCTCGCCGCGGAGGCCGAGCGGCTCCGCGCGACGATGGACGAGATCGGCTGCGTCACCGTCTTCCTCAGCGAGGGGGCGGGCCTCGAGGACGTCGTCGCCGACCTCGAGGCGACGGGCGCCGAGGTGCCGCGCGACCCCTTCGGCCACGTCCAGCTCGACAAGGTCAACCCCGGGCAGTGGTTCGCCGGACGCTTCGCCGAGCTCGTCGGCGCCGAGAAGGTCATGGTGCAGAAGTCGGGCTACTTCGCCCGCTCGGCCGCCGCCGGTCCCGAGGACCTCGCGCTCATCCGCGAGTGCGTCGAGCTCGCCGTCGACACCGCCCTGTCCGGGGGTTCCGGGCTCGTCGGCCACGACGAGGAGCGCGGCGGCGAGCTGCGCGCCATCGAGCTCGACCGGGTCGCCGGCGGACGCCCCTTCGACGTCGAGGCGCCGTGGTTCGCCGAGCTGATCGACGACCTCGGCCAGGTCAGCTGATCCAGCCCCACCGCAGCAGCGATACGTCGAGCTCGTGGCCCTTGGTCACGGCGCCGTAGATCTCGACGCGGTCGGCCGTGCGGATGTCGCCGTCCACGGGCGACGGGGTGAAGTACGTCCCCTTCGAGCCCTCCCGCAGGACGAAGGTGGGCCGCGCCCGCTTGGGGCGGTGCTCCTGCGGCTTCCAGCTCCAGCGGGCGACGGCCTCGCCGTCGCGGGTGAACTCCACGGAGATCTTCTCGACCTGCTCCGGGTGGGGGACCTCGAGCTCGAGACGCACGCCGAGCGTGGGCCGGTGCTCCGGCGGGATGGGGAAGGCCAGGCCGAAGTACTGCGGGCCGGTGCGGTCCGGGCGCGGGGTCCCGGTGATGCGCAGACCCCTGACGTCTCCGAGCTCCTCGTCCTCGGAGACGACGTGCTCGGTGCCGAGGTCCATCCGCTTGTTCCAGATGCTCTTGACCTGCTCGAGGTCGTGGGGGTCGACGTTGGTCACCCGGCGGGCCCGGTAGGGGTCCCGCTCCTGGACCGCGGTGGGGTCGGTGACGGCGGCAGCAGCCGCCCGGGCCCGCGGGGAGGGCGCCGTGCCGCGTGAGGCGAGGACGAGCACCCACGTGTTGTCGACGGCCTCGACGTGGTGGGCGACGAGCCCGGCGGATTCGATCATCGCGCGCAGCCGCTCGACGCCGAAGATCGCCGTGTGCCCCCAGATGCCCTCGAGGCGCCCGAGGAGGGGCGTGGAGAAGAGGAGGTCGGCGCCGTCGGGCAGGGCGTCGGCGAGGGCCCGCAGGGCCGCCTCGGCGTCGGGGACGTGCTCGATGACCTCGCAGCAGATGACGAGGTCGGAGTCGCCGACCCGCTCGCGGGTGAGGTCGTAGAGGTCGAGCTCGGTGACGTCGGCGCGGTCGCCGAAGCCGTTGACCCCGAGCAGCTCGCGGGTCGTCCGGGCGTACGCAGGGACGAGCTCGCCCCCGCGGTAGCCGCCGACCTGCCCGTCGCGCAGGAGCAGCGTCGCGAGGAAGCCCTTGCCCGTGCCGACCTCGAAGACGCTCTCGCCCGGGGTGATGAAGTCCAGGGTGCGGCGGAAGCGGGTGATGTTCGACGGCGACTCGTACATCGCCCGGAAGGAGCCGAGCAGGCCCTCGTCGGGCGGGGAGACGAACCACTCCTTGGCGCGCGCCCGCTCGGCGTCCCAGCGGTGCGCGAAGAGGCGACGGGCGGCCCCTTCGCGAAGGTCCTCGAGGTGCTGCACGTCCTGCCAGCCCCGGCGCACGGCGGCGCGCTCGTGGGGGTCCTCCGCCTCGCGGGTGGTGATGGTGGTGTCTGTCATGGCCGTCCTCGTCCTCGTGGGGTCGGCTAAGGATATGGCAGAGACCTCGCCGGTGGCTGGGAGGCGCGACGAAGGGGGCGTGCGGCCGGGTCAGGGTGAGGAGACGACGAGAGCCCCCGGACCGGTGGTCCGAGGGCTCTCCTCGCGGTGGTCGGGGTGACAGGATTTGAACCTGCGGCCTCTTCGTCCCGAACGAAGCGCGCTACCAAGCTGCGCCACACCCCGTGGCTGACGCCGTCTCGAGGACGGCGACACGTGAGGATAACTCAGTCCCCGGCGCTGCCCACAATCGGGCCCGAGGACCGGCTGCCGGTGGGTCGTGGAGAGGGCGTCTGCGTGCCCGTGCCGGGGTCCTGCGTGCCCGGGTCGTCGGAGGTCTGCGTCGGGCTCGTGCTCGACGGGTCGGGCTCCGGGCTCTCGTCGGGCGTCTCGTCGACGGTCGGCGGAGGGGTCCAGGTCGGCGTGGGCGTCCACGTCGGCGTCGGGGTCCAGGTGGGCTCCGGCGTCCACGTCGGTGTCGGGGTCCACGTCGGGGTCGTCGTCGTGCTCGTCGGCTCCGGCGTCCACGTCGGCTCGGTCGTCGTGGGGGTGGGTGTCTGGGTCGGGAGCGGGGTCGTCGTGCTGGAGGTCGTCGTCGAGCTCGTCGTGCTGGTGCGCGTGCGGGTCGTCGTCCGCGACGTCGTCGACGAGGTGGGGGTGGAGCTCGTCGTCGCCGGCGCGGGCACCGCGACGGGCTCCTGGCCCAGTCCGAGCGCGACGACCGAGGTGCCCGTGGCGAAGATGCCCGCGAGGGCCAGGGCCACGCCCTCGACGACCCTCATGCCGCGCGCCCGACGGCGGGGACGAGCGTGAGCAGGCTGGCCTCGGGGCGGCAGGCGAAGCGCACCGGGGCGAAGCGGGAGGTGCCCAGCCCGGCCGACACGTGCAGCCAGGACGCGTCCTGCAGGGCCTCCACGTCGGGACGGTCGGCCGCGCCGGGCCACCAGCGCGACACCCCCTTCGCCCGACGCCGGTCGAGGTCGCAGTTGGTGACGAGCGCCCCGTAGCCGGGCACGCAGAGCTGGCCGCCGTGCGTGTGGCCGGCGAGGACGAGCGACGCCCCGTCGGCGTGCATGGCGTCGAGGACGCGCTGGTAGGGCGCGTGGGCGACGCCGAGGAGCACGTCGGCCCCGTCCGCGCGCGGTCCGGCGACGTCCTCGTAGCGGTCGCGGCCGATGTGCGGGTCGTCGACCCCGACGAGGTCGAGCGCGAGGTCACCGACCTGCAGCGTCGTGCGGGCGTTGTCGAGATCGGCCCAGCCCCCGGCGAGCATGCCGTCCCGCAGCTCGTGCGTCGGCAGCTCGACACGGGTGCGGGGGGCCTCGCCGTAGCGCGGGGTGAGGTAGCGCGCGGGGTTCTTCGGCGCCGGCGCGAAGTAGTCGTTGGACCCCATGACGAAGGCGCCCGGCAGCTCGAGCAGCGGGCGCAGCGCGTCGAGGACGCCCGGCACCGCTCGCTCGTGGCTGAGGTTGTCACCGGTGTCGACGACGAGGTCGGGGCGCAGCCCGGCGAGGTCGCGGATCCATCGCGCCTTGCGCTCCTGGCCGGGCACGAAGTGGATGTCGCTCACCTGGAGCACCCGCAGCGGGCGGGCACCCTCCGGCAGCACCGGCAGGGTCCACCGTCGCAGCGTGTAGAGCTGGCGCTCGACGACGCCGGCGTAGGCCAGCGCACCCGCTCCGGTCGCGGTCAGGGCGAGGGCGCTGCGCGTCAGGGGGTGGGTCACGCCGCCATTGTCGCCCACGGCCTGCGGGATACCTGGTCGCCCCCGCCGGGGAGGCGGGGGAGAATGTCACCATGACCGACACGCTCAAGGCCACGATCCAGCACGACCTGCACGACTCGATGCGTCAGCGCGACCAGGTGCGCTCCTCGACGCTGCGCATGGTCCTCGCCGCGATCACCACCGAGGAGGTCTCGGGCGACACCGCCCGCACGCTCTCCGAGGACGAGACGCTCAAGGTCGTGGCCAAGGAGGCCAAGAAGCGCCGCGAGGCGTCCAGCGCCTACACCGACGCCGGTCGCCCCGAGCTCGCCGCGAAGGAGGACGCCGAGCTCGAGGTGCTCCAGGGCTACCTGCCCGAGCAGCTCGACGACGCCGCCCTCGCCGCGATCGTCGACCGCGCGATCGCCTCGACGGGTGCGACGGGCATGGCCCAGATGGGTCAGGTCATGAAGGTCGCCCAGGGCGAGGTCGCCGGGCGGGCCGAGGGCGGTGCCGTCGCCGCGATGGTCAAGGCGCGCCTCGGCTCCTGATCGCCCGAGCACGACGAAGGGGGTGACCCACCAGCTGGTGGGTCACCCCCTTCGTCGGTCGGCTGGGCTCAGCCGTCGTTCTTCTTGGGCTTGTCGCCGGTGTTCTTGGGCTTGCCGTTCGTCTTGGGGTTCTCCGGCCCCTTCGTGCGGGTGGGCGCCGCGCTCGTCGACGTGGAGGTCGGCGAGGGCGGGGCCGCCTGGGCCTGGGTGGTTGTGCTCGGGGGAGCCGCCTGGGTCTGGGTGGGCGCCGGGGGCGCGGTCACCGGTGCGACGCCGTTGGAGACGTAGTACTCGACGAGGCCGCCCTTGATCGCCTTGCCCGAGGGCGAGGTGCTCGCGACGGTCCCGGCCGGTGCGGTGCTGGAGGTGACGCCGGCGTTGCGCGGGTCGAAGCCGGCGCCCTTGAGGATGGAGTCGGCCTCGGCCGGGGTCTTGCCGATGACCGAGGGGATGTCGACGTAGTCGCCGTCGACGACCTTGCCGCTGGGGGCCTGGAAGGCCTTCTTGGGCATCTCCGCGCTGGCGTCGTCCATGATCTGCTTCCACAGCGGTGCGGCGATGGTGCCGCCGAAGACGCTGGGGTAGTACTGGCCGCCGATGGTGATGTTGTCCATCTCCATGTTCGGGCCGTCGCCCAGCGGCGTGCCGACCCAGACGGCGGTCGCGAGCTGCGGGGTGTACCCGGCGAACCAGGACTCGCCGTGGTTCTCCGTCGTGCCCGTCTTGCCCGCCGCGACGCGGCCGTCGGCCAGGCGCTGGGTGGCCGCGGTGCCGCCCTGGTCCTCGAGGGTGCCGCGCAGGAGGTGCGTCACGCCCCGGGCGACGCCGGTCTCGAGGGCCCGGGTGCACTTCGGGGGCTTGATCTTGATCTGCTTGCCGTTGGCCTTGGTGATCGACTCGATCGGCGTCGGAGGGCAGTACATGCCGTCGGCGGCCAGGGTGGCGTAGCTCGAGGCGAGCTGCAGGGGCGAGGTCGAGTCCGAGCCGAGGACGATGTTCGAGATCGCGTAGTCGTCCTTGATCTTCTTGCCCGTGGAGTAGTCGATCGACAGCCCGTAGGTCTGGCCGTTGCCGTCGGACAGGCCCATCTTGGCCATGACGCCGGGGATCTTGCATGAGCCGATGTCGGAGGCGAGCTGGGCGAAGGCGGTGTTGATGGACTGCGCGGTGGCCTTGCGCAGGGTCATGACGCCACCGGTGAGGAAGTCGTTCTGCACCTTCCAGGTGGGCTCGCCGACGGTGCAGCCGGGGTTGAACGCGGTCTTGGGGAACGCGTGCTGGTTGCCCGGGGCCGCGGTGGGGGCGTTGACGGTGCCGTTCATCGGCTTGCCGTTGGCCAGGGCCGCGGCGAGGACGTACATCTTCGCCGTCGAGCCGATGGCGAAGCCGTTGGTGCCGCCGTAGCGGGTGGGGTAGGTCCAGGCCTGCTCGGAGTAGGTCGTCGTCGCCCGGTCGAGGCCGACCTTGTAGCGCGAGGTCTGCGCGATGGCGCGCACCTTGCCCGTGCCGGGCTCGACCATCGCGGCGCCGGCGCCGACCTTCGGGTCGCCGTTGGGGACCTTCTTCGTCAGCTCCTCGTGCATCTTCTTCTGCCAGTCACGGCGCAGCGTGGTCTTGATCTTCAGACCACCGGTGTTGACCGCCTGGAGCCGGGCGTCGGGGTCGGGCCCGAGCTCCGGCATCGTCTTGAGGTACTCCATGACGTAGTTGCAGAAGTACGGGTCGACGGCCTTGGTGCAGGTGCCGCCCTCGCTCTCCTTGATCCGGAGCATGTCCGAGACCTTCTGCTTCGTGTACTTCTTGTGCTGGCCCGGGGTGATGTCGCCGAGCGACAGCATGCGGTCCAGGACGAGGTCGCGGCGCTCCTGGACCTCCTTGGGGTTGGTCCGGATGTTCAGCCGGCTCGGCGACTGCACGACCCCGGCGAGGGTCGCGGCCTCGCCGACGGTGAGCTTGCGCGCGGAGGTCGAGAAGAAGTGCCGGGCGGCGGCCTCGACGCCGTAGGCCTGGTCGCCGTAGTAGACGAGGTTGAGGTAGTTGTTGAGGATCTGGCCCTTCGTGTGCGTCTTCTCGACGT
This sequence comes from Janibacter melonis, assembly GCF_003721155.3. Lineage (NCBI taxonomy): Bacteria > Bacillati > Actinomycetota > Actinomycetes > Micrococcales > Intrasporangiaceae > Janibacter > Janibacter melonis. The sequence goes on from NZ_CP044548.2 coordinate 3,170,296, forward strand.
CGAGGGCGTACTTCATCTCCTGCAGCTTGCGGCTGTAGGTCTGCTCGACCGCTTCCTTCGCCGCCTCCTGGTCGTCCTCGCGGATCGCCTTCTCCTGCAGCATGATCTTCACGTACTGCTGGGTGATCGACGAGCCACCCTGGGTGGCTCCGCTGGAGATGTTGGAGAAGAAGGCGCGGCTGGTGCCGCGCAGGTCGATCCCGCCGTGCTCGTAGAAGCGGCTGTCCTCGATCGCCAGCTGGGCGTTGATCATGTTCTTGCTGATCTTGCTCATCGGGACGATGATCCGGTTGGCGTCGTAGGGCGTCGCCAGGACCTTGCCGTCGGCCGAGTAGATCTTCGACTGCTGCGCCAGTGAGATCGCGGTGAACTCGCCGTCGAGGTCCTCGAAGGCCCCGACGGTGCCGCGTGCGGCGCTGCCGGACGCGCCGGCGAAGGGCATGAGCAGCCCGGCGCTGATGAGCCCCATGCCCACCGCGACGGCGACGAAGGCCCCGAGCAGCCGGACGAGGTTGGGCATGGCAGATCGCGACATGTCCTCCAGGGTAACGGCGCCCCCTGAGAGCGCCAGGGAGGCTGACGAAGCGGCCCGTCGGGGTCCGCGGAGGACGGCCGTCGGCGGCTCAGTTAGGCGTTGGTTCAGGTTTGGTCAAGAAATGGTCAAGAAGTAGTCCTTTCGGGCCATGTATCTCGGACCGTTCCGGTGCCTACCATGAATCCGGCTCGTACCGGGGAGTAAGAGCCAGTGTGAAGTCAAGGAGTGGGGATGACCGTCGCAGCGCAGCGAACGATGAGCTGGACCGACGACTGGGCGAAGGAGGGTCGGTGCCGGGGGATGGACCCCGACGCTCTCTTCGTCCAGGGCAAGGACCAGCGGGCCGCCAAGCTCACGTGCCGGGGATGCCCCGTCGTGGCGGAGTGCCTGGCGGATGCTCTGGACAACCGGACCGAGTTCGGTGTCTGGGGCGGGATGACGGAGCGGGAGCGCCGCGCGCTGCTGCGTCGTCGCCCGGATGTGGCCAGCTGGTCCGACCTCTTCCAGAGCGCAGCTCGGGGGGCCGCCGTCAGCCGGTGATCGACCGGCTCCGATGACGTCCAGGACCCCGACGGGTCAGCGCACCAGGTGGTGAGCGAGCTCGTCGAGGGCCTGGACGTCATCTGCGTCGTGGGGGGAGTCGGGGACGACGACGACCGGCACCTGCTCGTCCGCGACGAGGTCTCGCAGCGTGCGCAGGACGCTCGCGTGGCGCCGCGCCCTCCGGGTCCGCTCCACGTGGACCGCGAGGGCGGCCCGGCCCAGATCGGTCTCGACCGCGTCAGCGGCGGCGAGCGCCTCTCCGGTGCCCACCGTCGAGGTGGCCCGCACGACCCGGTTGACGACGAGAGCCCGCGGTCGCACCTCGTCGTCGGCCAGCCGGGCGAGCAGGCGGCGGCTCTCGACGACGGAGGCGTCGTCGGGTGCCCCGACGACCACCCAGGCGGTCGTCGGCGAGGTCAGCGCCGCGTACGTCGCGTCGGCGCGCTCGCGGAAGCCGCCGAGGACCGTGTCCAGCGCACCGAGCAGGGTCTGCACGTCACCGACGAGCGAGGGGCCGAGCACCGCGGAGACCACCCCGCGTCCGAGCGCGACGCCCTGCCCGGCGACCTTCCGGCCGAGACGGCCGCCGGCTCGCGCGGGGGCGGACAGCACCCGCAGCAACCGGCCGTCGAGGAAGCGGCCGAGCCGCGCGGGCGCGTCGAGGAACTCCAGCGCGGAGCGCGACGGCGGGGTGTCGACGACAAGCAGGTCCCAGCGCCCGGTACGCGTCATCTCCTCGCGCAGCTGACCGATGCGCTCGACGGCCATGTACTCCTGCGTGCCGGCGAGCGAGGTCGACAGGCTCTCGTAGAGGGGGTGGCCGAGGATCGCGGCGGCACGGTGAGGTCCCGCGTGCTGGCGCACGAGGTCGTCGAAGGTCCGGCGCATGTCGAGCACGAGCACGTCGAGGCTGCCGGGGGAGCCGTCGCCCACGAGCCCGGCGACCGGGTGCGGCTCGCTGCTCGAGGGGTCGGCGCCGAGGGCCTGGGCGAGCCGTCGCGAGGGGTCGATGGTCAGCACGACGACCCGACGTCCCTGCCGCGCCGCCCGGACGCCGAGGGCGGCGGCGGTCGTCGTCTTGCCGACGCCGCCGGCCCCGCAGCACACGACGACGCGCACCGACGGGTCCTCGAGGACGTCGCCGAGGGGTCCGCTCACGTCAGCCCCTCGAGGTCGTCGGCCAGCCGGTCGAGGTCGTCGCGCTCGACCTCCTCACCGAGATGACGAAGGGGGATCACCTCGCGCCCGAGGTCGTCGAGCCGGGCGCGCAGCGCGGCCCGGTCCTCGTCGCGCTCGACGCGGTCGAGCAGCTCGCGGTGCAGGGCGCTCACCGCGCCCGTCCCGAGGTCGAGACCTGCTCGGGAGAGGTCGTCGGCGAGCTGGCCCACGGCCGCGTCGGACCGGGCGGCGGCTCGTCCTGCGTCGTCGAGGGCCGGGTCCTGCCAGCGGGAGACGAGCACCGAGCCGAGCGGCCAGCCCGCGGCGGCGAGCTCGGCGCCGGACTCGAGGCTCTCCTGCACGGGCAGCTCCTCGAGCAGGGCGACGAGGTGCACCTGCGTGCCCGGGCCGCGCAGCCAGGAGAGCACGCGCTCGGCCTGCCGCCGCACCGGGCCGCTGCGCACCATGACGGTGGTCTGCCCCGGTGCGCCGAGGAAGCGTGCGACGCGGCCGGTCGGCGGGGCGTCGAGGACGACGACGTCGTAGTGGGGGCCGTCGCGACCCGCCAACTCGCGCCCGGCCGCCTCGTGGATCGCGCCGAGGACGAGCACGTCGCGGACGCCGGGGGCGACCGCGGTCGCGAAGTCGACCGCCCCGACCGCGGTGAGCACCCGCGCGGCTCCGGGCACCCGCACCTTGAGGCGGAGGTAGTCGTGCAGCGCGGTGCGGGCGTCGACGTCGAGGACGTGCACCGACCCGCCGGCGCCGGTCGTCAGCGCCGGACGTTCGCCCTCGCCGGGCGGCACGTCGAGCAGGCGGGCCAGGGCGTCGCGCCCCTCGACCTCGACCGCGAGGACCCGACGACCCCCCTTCGCCAGGGCGAGAGCGAGGGCTGCGGCGGTCGTCGACTTGCCGGTGCCCCCCTTGCCGGTGACGACGTGCAGGCCGACCTGAGGTCGCTGCGGTCTCGAGGGCACCTCCGCAGCGTAGACGGCGCGAGGGCGTCGCTAGGGTGGCGGCATGACCCAGTGGGAGTACGCGACCGTGCCGCTCATGATCCATGCCACCAAGCAGATCCTCGACCAGTGGGGCGAGGACGGCTGGGAGCTCGTCCAGGTCGTCGCCGGCCCCGACGGCAACGGTCTCGTGGCCTACCTCAAGCGACCCAAGGGCCAGTGATGGGTCGGGTCGCCGACCGTCTCGCCGAGCTCGGCATCGACCTGCCCGAGGCGGCGACGCCCGCCGGCTCCTACCAGCCCGCCGTCATCAGCGGCGACCACGTCTACACCTCCGGCCAGCTGCCCGTCGTCGGCGGCGAGCTGCCGCAGACCGGTCAGGTCGGCGAGGGCGCCGGGCTGGTCAGCCCGGCCGCGGCGCAGGAGATGGCGCGCACGTGCGCGATCAACGCCATCGCCGCCGTCGCCTCGGTCGTCGACCTCGACCGGGTGCAGCAGGTCGTCAAGGTCGTCGGCTTCGTCTCGAGCGATCCCGGCTTCACCGGGCAGCCAGGGGTCGTCAACGGCGCGAGCGACCTGCTCGCCGAGGTCTTCGGCGACGCCGGGCGGCACGCCCGGTCGGCGGTCGGGGTCGCCGTGCTCCCGCTCGGCGCCAGCGTCGAGGTCGAGGTCTGCGTGCGCATCTCGTGAGCCGTCGATGACGACCCGGGACTTCCCCTTCGCCGCGGGTCGCGAGCTGCTCGAGGTGCCCCTCGACCCGGCCCCGGTGCGCCAGGCCGCGACCGTCATGCTCCTGCGCGACGGCGCGCACGGGCTCGAGGTCTTCATGCTGCGGCGGGTGAGCACGATGGCCTTCGCGCCGTCGATGCACGTCTTCCCCGGGGGCGGGGTCGATCGGCGCGACGCGACGGACGACCTCCCGTGGGCCGGCCCGGACGTCGACGACTGGGCCCGCACGATGGACTGCCCGCCCGACGAGGTGCGCGCCCTCGTCGCGGCCGCGGCGCGCGAGGTCTTCGAGGAGACGGGCGTGCTCCTCGCCGGTGACGACGAGGGGTCCGACCCGGTCGAGCTGCTCGGCGGCACCGACGCGGCGGCCCGGGCCCGCCAGGCCCTCGTCGGGCGCGAGCTGAGCTTCGCCGAGCTGCTCGGCGGGGCCGGTCTGCGGCTGCGCTCAGACCTGCTCGGCTACCGCGCGCACTGGATCACGCCCGAGATCGAGCCCCGTCGCTACGACACCCGCTTCTTCGTCGCCGAGGTGCCGCCCGGGCAGGAGCCCGACGGCGAGACGACCGAGGCCGACCGCGCCGAGTGGGTGCGACCGCAGGACGTCCTCGCCGCCGCCGAGGCGGGCGATGCCCGGCTCATGCCGCCGACGATCGTGTGCCTCGAGCAGCTGCAGGCCGCGGGCTCGGTCTCGCGCGCGCTGGAGGAGCGGCCGGCGATCGCGCCGGTCATGCCCGTGCTTGTCGACACCGGCGCCGGGACCGTCATGCGCGCCGAGCTGCCGTGAGCGCCACCGCGCCGCAGCCCTCTGCCCCCTTCGGGCAGTGGGCGGGCGGCCAGGTGAGCCCGCACGCGTACTGCCTGCTGCAGGGCAACCCCGGGCCGATGACTCTCGACGGCACGAACACCTGGGTCGTCATGGCGCCCGGGTCGAGCAGTGCGCTCGTCGTCGACCCCGGTGAGGACGACGCGGCCCACCAGCAGCGCGTCGTCGACCACGTCGCCGCGCTCGGTGCCCGGATCACGCAGGTCGTGCTCACGCACGGCCACCACGACCACAGCGAGGGGGCGCCGCGGCTCGCCCGTCTCACCGGAGCGGGGGTCCGGGCGGTCGGGAGAGGGCACGACGACCTCGCCGACGGAGACGTCCTCGACGCCGGTGGTGTCGAGCTGCGCGTCGTCGCCACCCCCGGGCACACCTCGGACTCGGTGTCCTTCGCCCTCGCGGCCGATCATGCGCTGCTCACCGGCGACACGGTGCTCGGCCGGGGCACCACCGTCGTCGCGCACCCCGACGGCGAGCTCGAGGCCTACCTCGGCTCGCTCGAGCGGATCGCCGCGCTCACCGGCGGGGGAGCGGTGACCTCGATCCTGCCCGGGCACGGGCCCACGGTGCCCGACGCGTCGGCGATGGTCGACTTCTACCGGGTGCACCGCGCCGAGCGGCTCGACCAGGTGCGGGCGGCGCTCGCCGACGGGGCGGACGGCGCCGACGCGGTCGTCGAGCGGGTCTACGCCGACGTCGACCGGTCCGTGTGGCCCGCCGCGCGGATGTCGGTGCTGGCTCAGCTCGCCTACCTGCAGGGGCGGTAGCGCAGGGCTGATCCCCTTCGCCCCGCTCGGGCTCGCCGGACCCCACCCCCTTCGGTCACGAAGGGGGCGTCAGCGGGGGTGGCGAAGGGGTGCGAGCGGGCGACGTGGTCTCGAGGCTCCTTCGTCGCACCTCGACCAGCGAAGGACTCGTCGCACCTCGACCAGCGAGGGACGACCGATCAGCGGGCGCGACGCTTGAGGCGCTCGACGTCCTGGAGGAGGACGGCGCGGGCCTCGAGACGCAGCCAGCCGCGGGAGGCGAAGTCTGCGAGGGCCTTGTTGACCGTCTCGCGGGAGGCGCCGACGAGCTGGGCGAGCTCCTCCTGGGTGAGGTCGTGGGCGACCATGACGCCCTCCTCGACGGGGCGGCCGAAGCGCTGGCTCAGCTCGAGCAGCGCCTTGGCCACGCGGCCGGGCACGTCGGTGAAGACGAGGTCGGCGAGGTTCTCGTTCGTGCGGCGCAGCCGGCGGGCGAGCGCGGCGAGCAGGGTCACCGCGATGCGCGGGTGGTTGCCGAGCAGCTGGCGCAGCTGGTCGTTGCCGAGACCGATGAGCTGGGTCTCGGCGACCGCCGTGGCCGTCGCGGTGCGGGGGCCGGGGTCGAAGAGGCTGAGCTCGCCGAACATCTCGCCGGGGCCGAGGATCGCCAGGAGGTTCTCGCGGCCGTCGGTGCTCGTGCAGCCGAGCTTGATCTTGCCCTCGGTGATGACGTAGAGCCGATCGCCCTGATCGCCCTCGTGGAAGAGGACGTCGCCGCGCTCCATCCGGAACGCGTCCATCGAGGACATGATCTCGCGGGCTGCCTCGTCGTCGAGGGTCGCGAAGAGAGGGGCGCGTCGCACTGCTTCGAGGTCCACACCGGGCAGTGTGCCATGCACCGTCGGTGGCGGCCCGTAGTGTGCGAGATGTGTCTGCGCCCCTCGAGACGCCCCTCGCCCGGACCCGCCGCGCGCGCAAGGGGTACCGCCTGCTCCACGACCGATACCCCTACGCCCACTGCGAGCTCGACTTCGAGACGCCGCTCCAGCTGCTCGTCGCGACGATCCTCTCGGCGCAGACGACGGACGTCGGGGTCAACAAGGTGACGCCGGTGCTCTTCCGTCGCTACCCGACCGCCGCCGACCTCGCCGCGGCCGTCCCGGAGGAGATGGAGGAGATCCTGCGCCCGACCGGCTTCTACCGGGCCAAGACGCGCTCCGTCATCGGTCTGGGCCAGGCGCTCGTCGCCGACCACGGCGGTGAGGTGCCCGGGCGGCTCGACGAGCTGGTCAAGCTCCCGGGCGTGGGGCGCAAGACCGCCAACGTCGTGCTCGGCAACGCCTTCGGGGTGCCGGGCATCACCGTCGACACCCACTTCGGCCGGGTCGCCCGGCGGCTGGGCTGGACCGACGAGAGCGACCCCGTCGTCGTCGAGCAGGAGATCGGCGCGATCTTCCCCCGGCGCGACTGGACGATGCTCAGCCACGTCCTCATCTTCCACGGCCGGCGCACCTGCCACGCCCGCAAGCCCGCGTGCGGGGCCTGCCCCGTCGCGCGCATCTGCCCGTCCTACGGCGACGGCGAGACCGACCCGGCGAAGGCGGAGAAGCTGCTCAAGTACGAGCTCGCCCCGAAGAAGGACGCATGAGCCGGCCCCCCGCATGGGTCGAGCAGATCGTCCCGAGCATCCTGGACGACCTGCCCGAGTGGTTCACCCGCTTCGCCCCGCCGGACGACCCCGGCCGCAGCTCGGCGGTCCTCATGCTCCTCGGCCCGCGCCCCGGCAGCGACCCCGACGACCCGGTCGTCGAGGTCGTCCTCACCGAGCGCTCCGCCGAGCTGCGGTCGCACGCGAGCCAGGTCTCCTTCCCTGGCGGGCAGGTCGACCCCGGCGAGGACGCCCCGACGGCGGCCATCCGCGAGGCGCAGGAGGAGGTCGGCCTCGACCCCGCGAGCGTCGACGTCGTCGGCACCCTGCCCCCGCTCTACCTCACGCCGAGCCGCAACTCCGTGACCCCGGTGCTGGCCTGGTGGCGCGAGCCGCACGAGCTGCACGTCGCGTCCCCGGTCGAGGTCGCGAGCATCGAGCGCGTCGCCGTCGCCGACCTCGTCGACCCGGACAACCGCTTCACCGTCCGGGTCGGCGACGAGTACGAGGGCTTCGGATTCGGCGTGCACGACCTCTACGTGTGGGGCTTCACCGCGCACCTGCTCGACATGCTCCTCACGGCTGGCCGGCAGACCCGTGACTGGGACGCCGAGGTCGTGCGCCCGCTGCCGTGGAAGTACCTGCGCCCCTTTGTCGAGCGCCGCGCCTGACCTGATCCGAGGCCCGGGACCTCGGGCTCAGACGGGCTCGGGGTCAGGCGGGCTCGGGCGGGCGCACCGTGGCCAGCCAGGACAGCAGGGTGGCGGTCAGCTCGGCGGGCCGCTCCTCGTGCACGAAGTGCCCCGCGCCCGGCACGGTGACGAGCTGCAGCGGCCCGCGCACGAAGCGGGCGCTGTCGTTGGCGAGCGAGGGCAGGACCGCGGGGTCCTCCTGCCCGTGCACCGAGAGCACCGGCACGGTGATCGGCGCCTTGATGCGGTGCATGTAGCGCCAGCCGTTCGGCGTGACCCGTGAGCGCACCATCCACGAGTGGTACTCGTCGGCGGCGTGCTCGACGAAGGGCAGGGTCATCATCTCGGCGCACCGGGAGACCACCTCGTCGTCGAGCCAGTCCTGCTGCGGACCGGACCACTGGCGCAGGTGCTGCTCGACGGTCCGGGTGCCCGAGATCCACCGGTCGGGGGCGAAGGGGGAGCCGAGCGCCCGGGCGTAGATCGTCGCCTGGCGGTGACGACCGATCCGCCACGCGGCGGCCCGGAAGACCGCTGGGTGGGGCATGCCGAGGGAGGCGACGGCGGTGGTGACGCGGGGGTGCATGCCCGGCATCGACCAGGCCATGCTGCCGCCGAGACCGTGACCGACGACGACCGCCTCCGACGCCCCGAGAGAGCGGATGACGGCCGCGACGTCGTCGCACACGGTGAGCGGGTCGTACCCGCCGGGGGGCTTGTCGGAGGCGCCGAAGCCGCGCAGGTCGAGCGCGGCGACGCGGTACCCGGCCTGCGCCAGCGCCGGGATCTGCGCGCGCCAGGCCCACCAGAACTGCGGGAAGCCGTGCAGGAGCAGCACGAGGGGCCCGCGCCCGGCGACGGCGAGGTGGAAGCGCGCGCCGTTGGCGGCGACGAAGCGGTGCTCCCAGGGACCCTCGACGAGAGCCGCCTGGGAGTCGGGCGTGCTCAGCGCCCCGGCTTGATCGCCTCGACGGTCTCCTGGGCGTTGCGGATCGCCTTCTTCGGCACCGGCTTGGCCTTGGTCACCGTCTTGTAGCCGACGAGGCCGAGGACCCCGGCGACGACGAAGAGCAGCGCGGTGGTGATGAGGTAGCCCGCCCACACCGGCAGCCAGATCGCGATGACCTGGGCGATGGTGTGGAAGAGGAAGATCAGGCCGAGCAGTCCGATGAAGGCCGCCGCGCCGAGCAGACCGGCGCCCTTGCCGCCGATCTTCAGGCCGGCGGTGACCTCCGACTTCGCGAGCTGGATCTCGTTGCGCACGATGGCGGAGACGTCGTGGCTGACGTCGGCGACGAGCTGGCCGACGGTGCGCTCGCCCTCACCGGGGGCGGGCTCGCCGACGAGTCGACGCGCCGAGCGGTCGATGGTCTCCTGGCGGTCGTGGTCCATGCGGTCGAGGGTGCCCAAGGCTCTCTCCTGGCGTGAGGTCGTGCGTGCGACGGACCGGGGTCCGTCCTGTCTTCGGCGCAACCCTACCCGCGAGCCCCCACCTCGTCGGGCCAGCCGATCCGGCCTTCTCCCGGCCACGACCCGCGCTCGATCATCACCTCGCTGAGCACGTCCGGGCGGTCGCTGATGAGCCCGTCGACACCCATGTCGAGCAGGTGGTGCATCTGCGCGGGGTCGTCGACGGTCCACACGACGACCCGCACCCCGAGGCGGGCGGCGCGGCGCACGAGGGCGGCGGAATGCACGGGCACCCGGCCGAGGTGGAGCGGCACGTGGGCGAAGCGTCCCTGGACGAGCCGGGCGGGGACCGGGGCGCCCGCGCGGCTCGTCGAGATGAGCGTCGTCAGCGAGCGCCACCCGAGCGCGGTCTGCACGTGCGGCGCCTGCGAGCGCAGCAGCTCGAGCCAGCCGTCCCAGGCGCCGGCGACGCACACGCGCCGCCCGTAGTCCTCGCGCCGCAGCAGCCGCGCCATCGGCGCGATCGCCGCGCGGTCCTTGAGGTCGACGGTGAAGCACGCCTCGGGGAAGGTCTCGAGGGCCTCGGCCAGCGAGGGGATGGGGGCCAGGGTGCCGTCGGCGCCGCGGACGAGCACCGCGTCGAGCTCCGCGCGGGTGCGCTGGGCGAAGGGGCCGGAGCCGGTCGTCACGCGCTGCAGGCCCTCGTCGTGGAAGCACATGAGCTCGCCGTCGGCGGTGAGCCGCACGTCGGTCTCGAGGTAGCGCACGCCGAGCACGACGGAGCGGCCGAAGGCGGCGAGGGTGTTCTCGGGGGCCAGCGCGGCGCCCCCGCGGTGCGCGATCGCCAGGGGGGCGTGCTGATCTCCGTACCGAGGGACAGGGCCGCTCATGGCACTCATGCTCCCGGGCGCGAAGGGGGAGGCGCCACCCCTTCGCCCCCGGGCACCGAGGAGTTCACCCAGGGTTCGGCGGCTGCTCGCACGGACCACCCCGCACGGGCGGTGGTTGACTGACGAGACCACCCACCGACGGCAGGAGAGCCCCATGAGCGAGCGCCCCGAGCAGCACGAGACCGCCTACTCCGAGCACGCCGACGACACGGAGGCACCCCAGCCGCCGCAGCCGGGTCCGGGCGAGGACCAGCCCACCCGGGCCGAGACCTCGTACTCCGAGCACGCCGACGACGAGAGCGCGCCGGAGGGGCCCGAGGCCCACCCGTCCTGACCCGCCCCCGAGCACCCGCGAGGTATGGCAGAAGGCCCCGATCCGTCGCCGGATCGGGGCCTTCTGCCATACCTCGGCGAGGCTACTTCTTCAGGCCGTCCTGGATCTGGCCCATGACCGAGGAGTCGGCGAGGGTCGTCACGTCGCCGACCTCACGGTTCTCGGCGACGTCCTTGAGCAGGCGGCGCATGATCTTGCCCGAGCGGGTCTTGGGCAGCTCCGGCACGACGAGGACCTGGCGCGGCTTGGCGATCGGGCCGATCTCCTTGCCGACGTGGTTGCGCAGCTCCTGCACGAGGGCGTCGCCCTCCTCCTCCGCGCGCTGCGCGGCGTCGCCGCGCAGGATGACGAAGGCGACGGGAGCCTGGCCGGTCGTCTCGTCGTTGGCACCGACGACCGCCGCCTCGGCGACCGCGGGGTGGGAGACGAGCGCCGACTCGATCTCGGCCGTCGAGAGGCGGTGGCCGGAGACGTTCATGACGTCGTCGACGCGGCCGAGCAGCCAGATGTTGCCGTCCTCGTCGTACTTCGCGCCGTCGCCGGCGAAGTAGTACTTCGGGCCGAAGCGGCTCCAGTACGTCTCCTTGTAGCGCTCCTCGTCACCCCAGATGCCGCGCAGCATCGACGGCCACGGCTTGGTGAGCACGAGGTAGCCGACCTTCTCGGGCTCGGTGAAGGGCTTGCCCTCGTCGTCGAGGATCTCGGCGCTGATGCCGGGGATCGGGCGCTGCGCCGAGCCGGGCTCGAGCGAGGTGACGCCCGGCAGCGGGCTGATCATGATCGCGCCCGTCTCGGTCTGCCACCACGTGTCGACGATCGGGGCCGAGCCGCCGCCGATGTGCTCGCGGTACCAGCGCCAGGCCTCGGGGTTGATCGGCTCGCCGACCGAGCCGAGGACGCGCAGCGAGGACAGGTCGTACGTCGCGGGGATGTCGTCGCCCCACTTCATGAAGGTGCGGATCGCCGTCGGCGCCGTGTAGAGGATCGAGACGCCGTACTTCTGCACGATCTCCCACCAGCGGCCCTGGTGCGGGGTGTCCGGGGTGCCCTCGTAGATGACCTGGGTCGCGCCGTTGGCGAGTGGGCCGTAGACGATGTAGCTGTGGCCGGTGACCCAGCCGATGTCCGCGGTGCACCAGTAGACGTCGGTCTCCGGGTGCAGGTCGTGGACGACGGAGTTCGTGTACGCCGCCTGGGTGAGGTAGCCACCGGTCGTGTGGAAGATGCCCTTCGGCTTCCCGGTCGTGCCCGAGGTGTAGAGGATGAAGAGCGGGTGCTCGGAGTCGAAGGCCTGCGCCTCGTGGGTGTCGGCCTGGCGCTCGACGAGCTCGTGCCACCACACGTCGCGGCCCTCGGTCCACTCGACGTCGCCCTTCGTGCGCTGGACGACGAGGACCTTCTCGACCGGGCTCTCGTCGTCGCCGTGGTCGATCGCGGCGTCGACCGCGGCCTTGAGGGGAGCGGGCTTGCCGCGGCGGAACTGGCCGTCGGCGGTGATGACGACGCGGGCGTCGGCGTCGGCGATGCGGGTGTGCAGGGCCTCGGCGGAGAAGCCGCCGAAGACGACCGAGTGCGGGGCGCCGAGACGCGCGCAGGCGAGCATCGCGAAGACGGCCTCGGGGATCATCGGGAGGTAGATCGCGACCCGGTCACCGGTGCCGACGCCGAGCTCGACGAGGGCGTTGGCGGTCTTGGCCACCTCGCGCTGGAGGTCGGCGTAGGTGATAGTGCGGGTGTCTCCCCCTTCGCCCTCGAAGTGGATGGCCACCCGCTCGCCGTTGCCCGCGTCGACGTGCCGGTCGACGCAGTTGACGGAGGCGTTGAGCTCGCCGCCGACGAACCACTTCGCGAAGGGGGCGCCGCTCCAGTCCAGGGTCTGGTCGAAGTCCTTCGACCAGGTGATCCGCTCGCGGGCCTGCGCGGCCCAGAAGCCCTCGAAGTCGGCCTCGGCCTGATCGAACAGGTCCGCCTGCCCGTTGGCCTGCGCGGTGAGCTCTGCGCTCGGTGCGTAGCTGTCCGACACGTGTCCTCCTCGTTGAGTCCCGTGCCCGGTCGGCACGGCGTCAGTGTGCTGGCCTCACCCTGCCGCGCCTCCCGGCGAGCGCACAACACGGTCTCGGCCCCGGGCGACGGGCGGACCGCCCGGCGCGCCCAGCGGCCCAGACCGCCGGGCAGGGGGGGCCTCTGCAGGCACATCTCGACCATGTGACCGGGGGGTTGCCACTGGCGTGGACTCGAGGTGACGCGGGTCACCCTGTGGTGCACCATGTCCCGCATGCCTGGACAGATAGCGCGACGCAGCCTCCTGCTTGCAGGACTCGCTGCGCCGCTCGCGGCGTGCGGGGTCACCCGTCGCGAGGAGGGCGGCCCCGAGCGGCTGCGGATGATGATCCCCAACAAGCCCGGAGGCGGGTACGACGAGACCGGTCGCGCAGCGGTGAAGACCCTGGAGGACGCCGATCTCACCGCGCGCTTCGAGGTCTTCAACGTCACCGGTGCCTCCGGCACCGTGGCGATGGCCCAGCTCATCAACAACGCCGAGGCCACCGACCTCATGATGACGATGGGCCTCGGGGTCGTCGGTGCGGTGCGGACGAACAAGTCCGACGCGACCGTCGGTCGCGCCACCCCCATCGCCCAGCTCATCGAGGACGCCGAGGCCATCTACGTGCCGGCGGACTCCCCCTTCGCCACCATCGACGACCTCGTCACGGCGTGGACGAAGGACCCGGGCAAGGTCAGCGTCGGCGGCGGCTCCTCGCCGGGTGGCCCGGACCACCTCTTCCCGATGCAGCTCGCCCAGGCGCTGGACATCCCCGCCCGCCAGGTGAGCTACACCCCTTACGACGGCGGCGGCGACATGCTCCCGGCGCTGCTCGGCGGCAAGGTCGACATCGCGGCCTCCGGCGCGACCGAGTTCGACAAGGAGGTCGAGGAGGGGCAGCTGCGCGTCCTCGCCGTCTCCGGCGCGAAGGCCGTCGAGGGTCTCGACGCCCCGACCCTCAAGCAGAGCGACATCGACCTCGAGTTCACCAACTGGCGCGGCATCATCGGCCCGCCCGGGCTGCCCGCCGACCGCCAGGCGGAGTTCATCGAGCTGCTCACGACGATGCATGACGAGCCCGCCTGGGGCGAGGTGCTCAAGCTGCGTCAGTGGACCGACCGGTTCGTCACTGGCGACGACTTCGGCACCTTCCTGCAGGAGCAGGACACCCGCGTCGAGACGACCCTCAAGGAGCTGGGGCTGGTATGAGCACGAACGACCCGGCGGACGTCACGACGACGTCCGAGCAGCCCGCGCGGACGGGGGAGCGTGACCTCGGCCAGCTCGTCGTCGTGGCGGTGCTCGTCGTCCTCGGTCTGTACATGATCATCAGCACCTGGGACGTCGTCGCCGGCTTCGAAGGGGGAGACCCCCTCGGCCCGCGCTTCTTCGCCCTCTTCGTGGGGATCGGCCTGCTCGTGCTCGCCGCCCTCTACACGGTCTCGATCCTGCGCGGCGAGCGCGGCGAGGAGGAGGCCGGTGAGGACGTCGACCTCGAGGGCGGTGCGCACTGGCCGACGGTCGTCCAGCTCGTCGCCCTCGTCGCACTCAACGTCCTGCTCATCGACTTCCTGGGCTGGGCCATCACCGGCGCCCTGCTCTTCGCCGGCGGTGCGTGGATCATCGGGTCCCGCACGCCGGTGCGTGACCTCGCCATCGGAGCCGTCCTGTCGGTCGGCTCCTGGTACGCCTTCTACGTCGGGCTCGGGGTGCCGCTTCCCCCCGGTGTGCTCGACGGGATCCTCTGACAGGACGCCGCATGGACACCCTCAACCTGCTCATGGACGGCTTCAGCACCGCGCTGACGCCCCAGAACCTCATGTACGCCGCCATCGGCGTGCTCCTCGGCACCGCCGTCGGCGTGCTCCCGGGCATCGGCCCGGCCATGTCGATCGCGCTGCTCCTGCCGGTCACCTACTCCGTCGCGCCGGAGAGCGCGCTCATCATGTTCGCCGGCATCTACTACGGCGGCATGTACGGCGGCTCGACGACCTCGATCCTGCTCAACACCCCCGGTGAGTCGAGCTCGGTCATCACCGCGATCGAGGGCAACAAGATGGCCAAGGCCGGCCGCGCCGCCCAGGCCCTGGCGACCGCCGCGATCGGCTCCTTCCTCGCCGGCACGATCGGCACCCTGCTCATCGTCCTGTGCGCGCCCTTCATCGCCCGGGTCGCGGTCAACCTCGGCTCGCCCTCGTACTTCGCGCTCATGGTGCTCGCGATGGTCGCCGTGACCTCGGTGCTCGGCGCGAGCAAGCTGCGCGGGATGACCTCGCTCTTCCTTGGTCTGTCGATCGGGCTCGTCGGTGTCGACAAGCTCACCGGCCAGTCGCGCATGACCCTCGGCCTGCCCCTGCTGAGCGACGGCATCGACATCGTCGTCGTCGCGGTGGCGATCTTCGCCGTCGGCGAGATGCTCTGGGTCGCGGCCAACCTGCGCCGGGCGCCGGCCGAGATCATCCCCGTCGGGCGTCCCTGGATGGCGCGCAGCGACTGGGCGCGCTCGTGGAGGCCGTGGCTGCGCGGCACCGCCTTCGGATTCCCCTTCGGCGCGCTGCCCGCCGGTGGCGCCGAGGTGCCGACGCTGCTGTCCTACATCACCGAGCGCAAGCTCTCGAAGCACCCGGAGGAGTTCGGCAAGGGCGCCATCGAGGGCGTCGCCGGCCCCGAGGCCGCGAACAACGCGTCGGCGGCGGGCACGCTCGTCCCGATGCTCGCGATCGGCCTGCCGGTCAACGCGACCGCGGCGATCATGCTCGGCTCCCTCGAGAGCTACGGCATCGAGCCGGGGCCGGGGCTCTTCACCTCGAACCCGACGCTCATCTGGGGCCTCATCGCCTCGCTCTTCATCGCCAACACGATGCTGCTCGTGCTCAACCTGCCGCTCGCGCCGGTGTGGGCGAAGCTGCTGCGCACCCCCCGGCCCTACCTCTACGCGGGGATCCTCTTCTTCGCCTCGCTCGGCGCATACGCGGTCAACCTCCAGGCCTTCGACCTCGCGCTGCTGCTCGTCTTCGGTCTGCTCGGGCTGCTCATGCGCCGCTTCGGGCTGCCCGTGCTGCCGCTCATCATCGGCGTCATCCTCGGCCCCCGCCTCGAGCTCGAGCTGCGCAAGTCGCTGCAGCTGAGCGGTGGCGACTGGGGGACGCTCGTCGGCGAGCCCGTCGCGGTCGTCGTCTACATCGCCATCGCGCTGCTGCTCGTCATCCCCGTCGTGCTCAGCCGCCGTCGTCGTCCGACCACCGAGGCCTGAGGAGGCCCCATGCCCACCATCGTCGTCGCCTACACCCCCAACGAGCAGGGCGAGGCCGCCCTCGAGCGAGGCATCGAGGAGGCCGGGCTGCGCTCGGCCCGCCTCGTCGTCGTCAACGCGACGAAGGGGGAGGCCCTCGTCGACCCGCGCTACCTCTCCGACAGCGACGCGCCGCTTCTCGACGCCCGGCTCGCCGAGGCCGGGGTGGAGCACGAGATCGAGCGCGACCTCTCGGGCGACCCGGCCGACATCGTCGTCGACCGTGCTCGCGAGCTCGAGGCCGAGCTCGTCGTCATCGGCCTGCGCCGGCGCACCCCCGTCGGCAAGCTCGTCCTCGGCAGCGTCTCGCAGCGCATCCTGCTCGACGCGACCGTGCCGGTGCTCGCCGTGCACGTCTGAGGTCGCAGAGCGCGAGCTACGGCGCAGTACTGGTCGTGATCACGACCAGTACTGCGTGGTAGCCGGCACGCGACCACGCCCGGACCCGTCGCAGGCAGGACCTGCGGCGGGTCCGCGCGCGTCCGGGCGCGCACGCCGCCCGGCCTGGTCACCGTGACCAGCCGCGATGGCTCCCCCTTCGCCCCACCCTGGTCAACCTGACCACCGATCTCGCGCACACTCGCGCAGATCGTCCAGGAGTGGCACGGTGCACCCCACCGATGAGGTCACGACGGCGTGACCGGCGAGGAGGACTGCGATGTTCGAGGACGGCCAGCTGTACTCGCCCGTGACGATGCACGACGACGGGAGCGTCGAGGTCCACCTCGCCGACTCGCACCCGGGCAAGGACGACCCCGAGTACCTGCGGCGCCGTGGCGAGATCGCCGCCGCCGCGCTCACCTGGGACCGGGCCGGCGGTGCGCCGCTGCCCACCATCGACTACACCGACGCCGAGCACGAGATCTGGCGCGTCGTGAGCGCCGAGCTCGCCGCGAAGCACGAGCATCACGCGCACTCCGAGTACCTCTCGGCGAAGTCCGCCCTCGGCCTGCCGACCGACCACGTGCCCCAGCTGCACGAGGTGGGGGAGCGACTCGAGCCGCTCACCGGCTGGTCCTACATCGCCGCCCCCGGTCTGGTGCCGCTGCGCGACTTCTACGGAGACCTCGGTCGGAGCACCTTCAGCTCGACGCAGTACCTGCGGCACGCGAGCCGCCCGCTCTACACGCCCGAGCCGGACATCATCCACGAGGTCATCGGTCACGGGAACCAGCTCGCCAGCCCCCGCTTCGCCGCGATCACGCAGGCGGCCGGCGCGGCACTGACGCGCATGGAGAGCGAGACCGCGGCGAAGCTCGTCGCCGACGTCTTCTGGTTCTCCATGGAGTTCGGGGTCATGCACGAGGACGGCGACCTCAAGGCCTACGGCGCCGGGATCCTGTCGAGCTACGGCGAGATGGACGAGTACGCGCACATGGAGATCCGCGAGCTCGACCTCGCCGACATGGGCACGCTGAACTACGACATCACGGCCTATCAGCCGGTCCTCTTCGCCGCCCACGACCTCGGTCACCTCGAGGACGTCGTCGGTGCCTTCTTCGACAGCGCCGATGACGAGGCGTGCGAGCGGCTGCGTGCAGAAGCCCGGCGCCGAGGCCTGCTCGGAGAGGTCGCGCACGCCTAGGTTGGTGCTATGACGAGCGCCGAGGACCGCCCCGACCCGCAGCACGAGCGGCCGGAGGGCGTCGACGACGCGACGGTCTCGGCCCTGGGCAAGATCTCCGAGGCGCTCGAGGCCGTCGAGGTGGCTCGCGGCCACCTCTACACCTTCCACCGGATGAGCGGCACGGCCGACCTCACCCTCGGCGAAGGGGTGGACGCGCTGCGCGAGGCCGGTCATGGCGAGCTCGCCGACCGGGTCGAGCGCGAGATGGTCGGGCGCAACGTGCTCCACGGGCGCTGGAGCTTCCAGATCGTCGAGGAGTACGACGACGGCTACTACGAGACCTTCCGCCGGGTCGAGCGCGAGCTGCGCGAGGAGCTCGTCGGTGGCCGGCGACACCTCTTCGAGGCGGAGATGAAGGAGGACCGGCGCACCCACGGGAAGGCCGGTCACGAGGCCCGTCCCGTCGAGGGCGACGAGGGCGATCAGCCCGGCTGAGACCCGCCCGGTCGGCCGTCCTCGGCCAGCGCCCGCACCCCGGCGAGGACGATGCCCAGGCCGGTGGCGAAGTCGGCGGGGGTGTCGGCCGTGACGATGCCGGCGCGGGCCGCCTGGGCTCGGGACTGCTCGTCGTAGGCGTGCCCGTAGACGAAGTGCAGCACCGTGCGCCCCGCGGTCGTCACGTGCTCGGGCGGCACCCCCGCGGACTCGAGCAGCGCGTCGACCTCGGCGACCGGGGAGCGCCCACCCAGGCCGAAGGCCCACATGCTCATGACGACGTCGGCGCCGTCGGGGTAGGCGAGCACCGCCGCCCGGACGTCCTCGCAGCGCAGCCGCAGGGCGTCGAGCGGTCCGTCGTCAGCGCGTGGGCGCCGACGTGGACCGCGGGCGAGGATCTCGTCCGCGACGGCTCCGAGGAGGGCCTGCTTGCTCTCGACGTGGTGGTAGATCGCGCTCTGCTGCACCCCGAGCTCGGCGCCGAGAGCGCGCATCGTGAGATCGGGCAGCCCGACCCGGGCCAGGAGGTCCAGCGCCGCGGCGACGACATCGGCACGTCGGCGGACCGGGCGTCGGGTCGCTCCGGGCACGGGTCCCCCTTCGGATGGGTCGCGGGCGGGTGCGCGCCGCGTTGACGCCGCGCTCCGGTGACTCTAGCCTGAACGCCGTTCACCCCCGACTGAACGCCGTTCAGCCAACCGACAGGCAGATGATGACCACCCTCTCGAAGTCGCCGGTGCAGGCGCGCTCCACCACCGTCGACCTGGCGCTCGTCGCCTCCTTCGCCGCGCTCGTCGCGGTGTGCTCGATCCTCCCGGCGATCAACGTCTCGACCTTCGCGCCGATCACCCTGCAGACCTTCGGGGTCCTGCTCGCCGGTGCCGTGCTCGGGGCCCGGCGCGGTGTCCTCGCCGTCCTGCTGTGGATGGCCGTCGGCGCGATCGGCATGCCGGTCTTCGCGGGCGGCAAGGCGGGGCTGGGGGTCTTCGCCGGGCCCACCGGCGGTTACCTCGTCGGCATGGTCCTCGCCGTCGCGACCTGCGGTCTGCTTGTCGAGCGCCTCGCCCGTCGCGGGCGCGCGACCCAGCCGGTCCTCGTCGCCGCCGCGGGGATCCCCGCCCTCGTCGTCCTCCACGTCCTCGGCATCGTCGGGCTGCACCTGCGCGCGGACCTCTCCTGGTCGGCCGCCGCCGCCGTCGACGTCGTCTTCGTGCCCGGCGACCTCGTCAAGCTCGTCGCGACGGCGCTCGTCGCGGCCGCCGTGCACCGCGCCTTCCCGGCGCTGCTGCGCCGCGGCGCCTGATGGCCCGCATCACCCTCGACGGGGTGAGCGTGCGGCGCACGACCGCCGACGGCGAGATCGTCGCGCTGCACGACACGAGCGTGGTGCTCGCCGAGCGCCGGGTAGCGCTCGTCGGGCCCAACGGCGCCGGCAAGTCGACGATGGCGCGGCTCGTCAACGGTCTCGTCCCCGCGAGCAGCGGCACCGTGCGCGTCGACGACCTCGACGTCGCCGAGCACGGCCGCGAGGTGAGGCGCCGGGTGGCCTTCGCCTTCACCGACCCGCGGGCCCAGCTCGTCATGCCGACGGCGGGGGAGGACGTCGCCCTGTCGCTGCGCCGCTCGCACCGCGACAAGCACGCCCGGGCCGAGGCGGCGCGCGAGGCGCTGCGCGGCTTCGGTCTCGAGGACCTGCACGACCGCAGCGTCCACGCCCTCTCCGGGGGCCAGGCCCAGCTGCTCGCCCTGGCCAGCGTCCTGGCGACCCGGCCCGACGTGCTCGTGGCCGACGAGCCGACGACCCTGCTCGACCTCGGCAACGCCCGGCACGTCGCCGAGGTGCTCCTCGGCCTGCCGCAGCAGCTGCTGCTCGTCACCCACGACCTCGAGCTCGCCGCGCGCTGCGACCGCGCCCTGCTCGTGCGCGACGGGCGGGTCGCCGCCGACGGCGAGGCGGCCGAGGTCGTCGAGCACTACCGGCGCACCGCGTGAGCACTCTGCTCCTCGGGGCGCACCGCCCGGGCCGGACCGTGCTCCACCGGACCCCGGCGGGCGCGAAGCTGCTCGCCCTGGTCGTCGTCAGCCTCGTCCTCGCGGTCGTGCGCAGCTGGCAGCTCGCGGTGGTCACGCTCGTGGTCGCGCTGGCCCTCGCCGTGCTCGCGCGCACCCCGCTGCGCGAGCTCGGGCGCAGCCTGCGGGGCCTCGTCCTCGTCGCCGTGCTGCTCGGTGGCTGGCTCGTCGTGCAGTCCGGGTGGCCGCGCGCGGTCGAGACGGTCGGCGACCTGCTCGCCCTCGTCGTCCTCGCCGGGGTCCTCACGACGACCACCCCCGTCGACGCGATGCTCGACACCCTCGTCCGGGTGCTGCGCCCCCTTCGCCCGCTCGGCGTCGACGCCGAGCGGGTCGCCCTGGCCTGCTCGCTCGTGCTCCGGGCGGTCCCCGCGACCGTCGACCTGGCCCACGAGACCCGCGACGCCGCCCTCGCCCGCGGTCTCGAGCGCGACCTGCGCGCCCGGCTCACCCCCTTCGTCGTCCGGGTCGTCGCCGACGCGCACGCGACCGGCGAAGCCCTCCACGCGCGCGGCATCGGCGACGACTGACCCGCCCGACCTGCCGCGGGCACGACGAAGGGGGAGGCCGTGGCCTCCCCCTTCGCCCGTCCGATCAGGGACGATCAGTGCTCGATCGCCTCGGCCACGCCGTGACCGGTGAGGCTGCGCACCTCCATCTCGGCGTACTTCGCGCGGTTGAACTCGCGGCTCGTCACCGTGCCCAGCCAGCCGAGGAAGAACCCCAGCGGGATGGAGACGAGGCCCGGGTTGTCGAGCGGGAAGAGGTGGAAGTCGACGCCCTGGAGCATCGACGGGCTCTTGCCCGTCAGCGGGTCGACCGGCTTGCCGGAGACGACCGGGCTGAAGACGATCAGGCCGATCGCGGAGATGAGACCGCCGTACATCGACCACAGCGCGCCGCGGGTGTTGAAGCGTCGCCAGAAGAGGCTGTAGAGGATGGTCGGGAGGTTCGCGCTCGCGGCGACGGCGAAGGCCAGCGCCACGAGGAAGGCGACGTTCTGGTCCTTGGCGAGCATGCCGCCGAGGATCGCGATGATGCCGCCGCCGAGGGCCGCGTAGCGCGCCACCTTGACCTCCTGCTCGGAGGTGGCCTTGCCGTTCTTGAAGACCTGGTTGTACAGGTCGTGGGCGAAGGTCGCGCTCGTCGTGATCGTCAGACCGGCGACCACCGCGAGGATCGTCGCGAAGGCGATGCCCGAGACGATGCCGAGCAGGACCGATCCGCCGAGGGCGTTGGCGAGCAGCGGTGCCGCCGCGTTGGCCTTGCCCGGGGCGTTGGCGATCTCCTCCGGGCCGACGAGGGCGCCGGCGCCGTAGCCGATGACGAGCGTCAGCAGGTAGAAGCCGCCGATGAGCCAGATGGCCCACTCGACGGACTTGCGGGCCTGGCGGCTCGTCGGGACGGTGTAGAAGCGCTGGAGGACGTGCGGCAGACCGGCGGTGCCGAGCACGAGGGCGAGCGAGAGCGAGATGAAGTCGATCTTCGTCGTCGTGTTGACGCCGTACTTCAGCCCCGGGGTGAGGAGCTTCTCGCCGGCCGCGGGGTTGCGGTCGACGGCCTGCTGCATGAGCGAGGAGAGGTTGAAGCCGAACTTGCCGAGCACCCAGACGGTCATGATCGCCGTCGCGGTGATGAGCAGGACGGCCTTGATGATCTGCACCCAGGTGGTGCCCTTCATGCCGCCGATCATCACGTAGGCGATCATCACGACGCCGACGACGGCGATGACGATGTTCTGCGCGGCCGCGCCGTCGACGCCGAGGAGCAGCGAGACGAGGCCACCGGCGCCGGCCATCTGCGCGAGGAGGTAGAAGAAGGAGACCGCGAGCACCGAGGTGGCGGCGGCGACCCGGATGGGGCGTTGGCGCAGGCGGTAGGACAGGACGTCGGCCATGGTGAAGCGTCCGGTGTTGCGCATGAGCTCGGCGACGAGCAGCAGCGCGACGAGCCAGGCGACGAGGAAGCCGATGGAGTACAGGAAGCCGTCGTAGCCCTGCAGCGCGATGGCGCCGGCGATGCCGAGGAAGGACGCCGCCGAGAGGTAGTCGCCGGCGATGGCGATGCCGTTCTGGCGACCCGAGAAGGACGCGCCGCCGGTGTACATCTGCCCGGCGGTCTTCTTGCCGCCGGCGACCTTGATGACGATGGTCAGCGTCACGAGGACGAAGACGGCGAAGATCGAGATGTTGAGGGTCGGGTTGCCGACCGAGGTGGCGGCGACGGGGGTCAGTGCGATCACGGTGCTCACCTGCGGTCCTTGTCGTCGAGGCGCTCGGCCTCGAGCGCGCGCTCGACGTCACCCGGGGCCCAGTCGCCCGAGCCCTCGAAGTCGCGGCTCGCGCCCTGCTCCATCATCGCGCCGACGGCGTCGGCCTTCGGGTCGAAGGTGCGGTTGGCCCAGCGGGCGTACGCGAAGGTGATCGCGAAGGTCGTGACGAACTGGAGCAGGCCGAAGATCAGGCCGATCGTCACGTTGCCGGCGACCTTCGTGCCCATGAAGCCCGGGGCGAAGATCGACAGGAGCACGTAGGCGAAGTACCACGTGATGAAGAACGCGGTGACGGGGAAGACGAAGCCTCGGAAGCTGCGCCGCAGGTCGGCGAACTCCTTCGACTCCTGGACGGCGATGTAGCGCTCGCCGAGATCATGAGCCTCGTTGCTCATGGGGGATCACCTCCGGGTGTGGGTGACGCGCGCACATCGGCGTGCGCGGCTGGGCTCACCCTGACGGCGAGGGCAGGTCCGTGTCTCCTGCTGTGGCGCGTGGCGCGCCCGGTGGGCGCCGCCGCACGCCGTACGGCTGGTGGGTCGGCGACGAGCGGTCGGTCCGACGCGCTCAGCGGTCGGGGAGCACGGCCTCGGGGGTGTGCAGCCGGGCCATGACCGACGCGGTCGCGGCCGGCACCGAGCGTGGTGTGGCCAGCGAGACGCCGATCATGACGACGACCGCCAGCGGCGCCGACCACGCCGCGGGCGCCTCGAGCAGGGGGGCGGACCAGCCGCTCGTGCCGCCGCCGAGGATGTTCAGGCTCGCCGCGCCGATCGAGCAGACGCCGCCGACGAGGATGCCGGCCGCCGCGCCGGGCGGGGTGAGCCGGCGCCACCACACGCCGAGGATGACGAGCGGCGCGAAGGTCGAGGCGGCGATGGCGAAGGCGTGGCCGACGGCGAGCGAGATGCCGACCGGGTCGACGAGCTGGCTGATGACGAGCGGCACGAGGACGCCGACGACCGCGGCGACGCGGAAGGTCTGGACGGGGTGCGCGTCGCCGGCGGTGCGCCGCAGCACGACGCGGCGCAGGACGTCCTGGTCGAGGGCGCCGGCGACGGACAGGGCGAGCCCCGATGCGGTGGAGAGGAAGGCTGCGAAGGCCCCGCCGGCGAGCATCGCGGTGAGCACGTCGGCGCTCAGCCCGGGGACGACGGCCTGCGGCAGGCCGAGGACGACCTCGTCCGCGCGCACCCCGCCGGCCGGCAGGTACACGCGGCCGAGCACGCCGTAGACCGGGGGGAAGACGTAGAAGAGGCCGAGCAGGGCGAGCACGGCCACGGTCGTGCGGCGGGCGGCCCGGCCGTCGGGGTTGGTGTAGAAGCGCACGACGATGTGGGGCAGACCCATCGTGCCCAGGCACAGGGCGAGCAGGGTGCTGTACGTCGTGTAGAGCCGGTGGTCCTCGCGCGGGCCGGTGAGCGGCTCCCACCAGTGGTCGTCCGCCACGGGGGAGGGGGCGCCGTCGCGCAGCCAGACGAAGACGAGGACGAAGGCGGGCACGGCGATCGCCGAGAGCTTGATCCAGTACTGGAAGGCCTGGACGAGGGTGATCGAGCGCATGCCGCCGCCGACGACGCCCGCGGTGATGACGGCGGCGACGACGACCCCGCCGACCCACGTCGGCAGCCCGCTCACGTGCTGCAGCGCGAGCCCGGCCCCCTGCATCTGCGGCAGGAGGTAGAGCCAGCCGATGCCGACGACGAGACCGGCGCTCAGCAGGCGCACGGGCTGGGAGCGCAGCCGGACCTCGGCGAAGTCGGGCAGCGTGTAGGCGCCCGACCGGCGGAGGGGGGCCGCGACGAGGACGAGGAGGACGAGGTAGCCGATGGTGTAGCCGACCGGGAGCCACAGCATGTCGGCGCCCTGGGTGTAGACGAGACCGGCGACCCCCAGGTAGCTCGCGGCCGAGAGGTACTCGCCGCCGATCGCGCTCGCGTTGCGCCACGGGCTCACCGCCCGCCCCGCGACGTAGAAGTCGCTCGTGCCGCGGGCCAGGCGCATGCCGAGGACGCCCAGCGTCAGCGTCGCGACGCACACGAGGACGATGGCGCCGACGCTGGGCAGGCTCGCCCCCGTCGCCACCTCGGTCAGGCGCACCGCACCACCCCGTCGCCCCCGCTCACCGGTCGGCGACGACGTCGGCGAACTGCGCCTCGATCCGCTCCGCGGCCCGCGTGTACTGGCGCGCCGAGAGCACCGCCGCGGGGTAGACGAGCAGGCCGAGGACGAGCCACGGCAGCGGCAGACCGGCGACCTGGGCACCGCGCACCGCGGGCACGAGGGCGAAGAGAGCCGGCAGCAGGCCGAGGACGAGCGCGAGGCTGGCGACGACGGTGAGGGCCAGGCGCAGCTGCGCGCGCACGAGGGAGTCGAGGTAGGCGGCGCCGAGCGGGCTCTGCTGCCCGATCTCCTCGTGGAGGGAGGGCCGGCGCGGTCGGGTGGTACCCGTCCGGGTCCGGGTGACCCGGACCCGTTGAGGAGGATGGGTCACGGTCGCTCGCCGAGGCGCAGCAAGGTCGAGCGCAGGGCGCGGGTATGACGTCGTGAGACCTGCAGCTCGACGTCGCCGTCGACGACGACGGTGCACCGGCCCTGGTCCATGCGCACCTGGGTCACGTGGCGGGTCGAGACGATCGTGCTGCGGTGGATGCGCACGAAGCCGGCCTCGGACCAGCGCTCCTCGAGCGAGGCGAGCGGCACGCGCACGAGATGCGAGCCGGTCGCCGTGTGCAGCCGCGCGTAGTCGCCGTGAGCCTGGACGTAGCGGATGTCGGCCCGGGAGACGAAGCGGGTGACCCCGCCGAGCTCGACGGGGATCGTCTCGTCGTCGTCCTCGCCCGTGCGGTCGGCCCGCTCGATGCTCACGAGGCAGCGGCGCACGGCCTCGCCGATCCGCTCCTGGCGCACCGGCTTCATGACGTAGTCGACGGCGTCGAGGTCGAAGGCGTCCACCGCGTGCGCGTCGTGGGCGGTGACGAAGACGACGGCGGGCGGGTCGGCGAAGCGCTTGATGACCCGCGCGAGCTGCATGCCGTCGAGCCCGGGCATGGAGATGTCGCTGAAGACGACGTCGATGCTCTCGTGCTCGAGAGCCGCCAGCGCGGCGGTGCCGCTGGGGGCTGCGAGCACACGGGACACCCGTGGGTCCTGGTCGAGGACCCACGCGAGCTCGCCGCGAGCAGGCGCCTCGTCGTCGACGACGAGGACGACGAGGCCGTCGCCAGGTGCTTCGCTCCCTCCGGCCATGGGTGTCACCCTAGGACGAGCCGGTGACGGCCGGGGAGAACTTCGGCACCCGGAAGGACACGCGCATGCCGGCACCGGGGGCCGTCTCGACGACGAGCCCGTAGCCCTCGCCGTAGACCTGGCGCAGCCGGGCGTCGACGTTGCCCAGGCCCACGGAGTCGCTGCGGCTCTGCCCGTCGAGGATCTTGCGGATGGCTGACGGGTCCGCCCCGACCCCGTCGTCCTCGACGCTGATCTCGGCCTCGGAGCCGAGGTCGGCGACCGACAGGGTCACCGTGCCGGGCCCGTCCTTGGCGGCCAGGCCGTGCCGGACGGCGTTCTCGACGAGCGGCTGGATCGCGAGGTAGGGCAGCTGGACCGGGAGCACCTCGGGGGCGACGCGAAGGGTGATCCCCAGGCGCTCGCCGAAGCGTGCCTGCTCGAGGACGAGATAGCGCTCGACGTTGCGCAGCTCCTCCTGCAGGGTCGTGTACGCGCCACCACGACGCAGCGCGTAGCGGGTGAAGTCGGCGAACTCGAGGAGCAGCTCGCGTGCCCGGGCGGGGTCGGTGCGCACGAAGGAGGCGATGGCGGCCAGGGAGTTGTAGATGAAGTGCGGGCTGATCTGGGCACGCAGCGCACGCAGCTCGGCCTCCATCGCCCGCGTGCGCTCGAAGGAGAGCTCGGCGAGCTCGACCTGCGTCGCGACCCACCCGGCGAGCTCCTCGACCGCGCGCGTCAGCCCCGCGGAGGTGCGGGGCGCGTACACCGCGAGGGCTCCGACGACGCCGGTGTCGAGCTGGATGGGGGCGATGACGGCGGCCCGGACCGGGCACTCGGTCGAGGTGCACGTCACCTCGTCGGGCCCGAGGACGACGGTGCGCCCGGACAGGGCTGCCGCGGCCTGGTCGACGACGGCGGGCAGGTGATGACGGCCCTCGCCCTCCCAGACGATGACGGAGGTCCGGTCGCAGATCGCCAGGGCAGGGGTGGCCATGAGCGCGCGGAGGAAGGGCGCGGCCCGGGTGCAGCCGTCGTCGGTGAGGCCGTCGGCGAGATGACGAGCGGCCAACGAGGCGGTGTGGAGGGTCTCGTACGTGGCCTGGTCGCCGACGGAGATGAAGCCGCGGGGCTTCGAGCGGGCGCGGTACAGCGTGACGAGCGCGACGAGCGCGGCGGCCGCCGCGGCCACCACGAGCGCCGTCGGCAGGTCGAGCCCCGTCATGGGCGGACAGCCTACGGGCGAGCCCACCGTAGGGTGTGCGTCGTGCCCGAGATCGTCTCTGCCCTGCATCGTCTCGCCGAGCTCGAGGACGTCGCGGCGGCCAGCGAGCGCGCCCGCGAGGCGTGCACCGCGCTGCGCTGGCACGAGGGCCTGCGCCGTCGCACCCCGGAGGCCGCCGCCGAGTCGCGGGTGCGCGGTGCCTGGGCGAGCGCCGAGCTCGACGGGGCGCGGTCCAGCGCCACGATCGTGCGCGACCTCATGCGCGGTGCCCGGGAGCGCTCCCCGCACCCCGACCCCGCCGAGCGCGTCATCCACGGCGCCATGGCCGCGACCGCGGAGACCGAGCACCTCGGCTCGCTCGCCCTCTCCGCGCCCGGTCAGGTGCTGGCCCGTCTGCACACCGTCGCCGCCGCCGAGCTCGTGACGGACCGCGAGCAGCTCGGCCGGCCGCGGCGCGCCGACGAGGGCTGCGACGAGCTCGTCGATCTCGGCCCCGCCCCCCAGGGGGAGGAGCTAAGGGTGCGCCTGGCGGGCGTCGTCGAGCTCATGAGCAGCGCCGACCAGGCGCCCGCGCTCGTCGTCGCCGCGGTGGTCCATGCCGAGATCGCGACGATCCGCCCCTTCGTCGTCGGCAACGCCCTCGTCGCCCGCGCCGTCGAGCGGGTGCTCGTGCGGGCCACCGGGCTCGACCCGACGGGGGTCGCCGTGCCCGAGGCCGGTCACGGCTCGCAGGGCGGGCCGGCCTACCTGGGTTCGCTCACCGGCTACGCCCAGGGCGGCAGCGACGGGGTGCGCCTGTGGCTGCGCCACTGCGGCGACTCGATGGTCGAGGCCGCCCAGGAGGGGGCCCGGGTCGCGGACTCCGTGCGCGCGGGTCGCCTTGTGTGACAGCGGCTTTACCAAAGCCTTACAAACGGATTGTGCCCCTCTCTGATGCGGATCCTTCTGCGAATGTAGAGTCGATGACGTCGCTCCCTCCTCGGAGGTCGCAGCGGCGAGCGCACCAGAGCTCCCTCCCCCCGGGGTCTGGCGCGTGAGGTGGCCCCGGTCGATCCCCCCCGACCGGGGCCACCGCTATGTCTGCCCCCTGCCGACGTGCCGCGTCTTCGACCGGCTCGTCCACAGGGGCGACGGCGCCGTGTCCGCCGTCCACAGGCTCGGCGGCGGGCGCGCGGGGCCTGCGGCGGCCGGGGGAGCGTGTCGGGCATGCATCCCGTCCTGCTGCTCATCGGCGCCTCGGGCGGTCTGGGCGCCTCGACGCTCGCGGCGGTCCTCGCCGAGCACCTCGACGGCACGCTCGTCGACGGGCTGCTCGACGGGTCTGGCGCCGACTCGACCCTCGTGCTGGAGGACGAGCCCGGGCTGCGCTGGCCCGATCTCGCCGGTCTCGACGGTGACGTCGACCCCGCCCGGCTCGTGCGTCACCTGCCCGGCTCCAGGCCACCCGTGCTCTCGGCGGCCGGCCCGGGCCGGGTGGGGCCGGACGCGGTGCGGTGCGCGCTCGCCGCCCTGCGCCAGGCGGCCCCCGTCGTCGTCGACCTGCCCGCGGCCGTCCACCGGGCCGAGCCGTGGCTCGCCCTCGCGGACGTCGCCGTGGTGCTCTGCGGCCTGCGCCCGCGACAGGTGCGTGACGCTGCGGCCGTCGTCGGGTCGCTGCGCGAGCACGGCCTCGACGCCCATCTCGTCACCCGAGGCTCGCGCCGCGCAGAGCCGGCGGGGCAGGAGGTCGCAGGGCACCTGCAGGCGCCCTGGCTCGACCACCTCGAGGACCACCCGGGCGTGCCGCGCGACGAGGGTGCCGGCTGCCCCCCGCGGGCCCGCGGTCCGCTCGGACGGGTCGCCCGCGAGATCGGCGAGGTCGTGCCCGGGGCGGACGGGAGCGGAGAGCTGCGATGGCTGCGCCGGGCGGGCTGAGCGGGTCGGGCGCGCCCGACGAGCTCATCCGGCGCGGGGCGACGCCGAGCGTCCCGACGATCGGGCAGGTCGCGCGCGCGGAGTCGGTGCGCCTGGGCGACCGGGGCGTGCGGCGTCGCGAGCACGAGCTGCGCTCGGCCCTCGTGGGTCTCGGCCCGCTCGAGCCCGTGGTCGCCGATCCCTCGGTGACCGACGTCCTCGTCAACGGCGACGGGCAGGTCTGGGTCGACCGCGGCGAAGGGGTGGAGCGCGCCCCGGTGGTCGTCGGCGACCCCGTCGACGTACGGCGCCTGGCGACCCGTCTCGCCGGGCTGGCCGGCCGACGTCTCGACGACGCCCAGCCGTGGGTCGACGGCCTGCTGCCCGACGGGTCCCGCCTGCACGCCGTGCTCCCGCCGCTCGTCGACGGGGGAGCCCACGTCAGCCTGCGCATCCCGCGCCACCGCCACCGCGACCTCGACGACCTCGTCGGCACCGGCATGCTCGACGACGAGACCGCCGAGCGGCTGCGCCAGGCCGTCGCGCAGCGTCGCTCGGTCGTCGTCAGCGGGGGCACCGGCACCGGCAAGACCACCCTGCTCGCCGCGATGCTCGCCTGCGTGCCCGCCGAGGAGCGGATCCTGCTCGTCGAGGACGTCGCGGAGATGAGCGTCGATCACCCGCACACGGTCCGGCTGCAGTCGCGCAGCGCCAACACCGAGGGCGTGGGGCGGGTCAGTCTCGACGAGCTCGTGCGCCAGGCGCTGCGGATGCGGCCCGACCGGCTCGTCGTCGGCGAGGTGCGTGGCCCCGAGGTGCGCGAGCTCCTCATGGCGCTCAACACGGGCCACGAGGGCGGCTGCGGGACCGTCCACGCGAACGCCGCGGCCGACGTGCCCGCCCGTCTCGAGGCGCTCGGGACCCTCGCCGGCATGGCACCCGAGGTGACCCGCGCCCAGGTCGCCCTCGCCGTCGACCTCGTCGTCCACCTGCGCCGGGGCCCGCGGGGGCGCCGGGTCGAGGAGGTGGTCGCCATGGGCGACCTCGTCGGCCGATGACCCCGGCCGTCGTCGTCCTGCTCGTCCTCGCGGCGCTGACCTGGCCGGGCCGGGCGACGCCGGGCGGGCGGACGTGGTCGGCGGCGGGCCTGCGGCGGGTGCGCCGACGCGACGAGCTCGGCCTCGAGGAGGCCGCAGCGCTCGCCGAGCTCCTCGCGATGGGCCTGCGCAGCGGGGGAGCGCCCGCCCGGGTCGTCGAGGTCGTCGCCCCGGACGTCCCGGACGCCGCTCGGGTCCTGCTCGACGAGCTGGGCCGTGAGCTGGCCGCGGGCCGGACCGGCGAGCAGACGTGGGTGAGGTGGGCCGGTGAGCACCCGGCGCTGGCACCGTGCGCCTCGGCCTGGCGGCTGAGCCAGCGGTGCGGCGTGCCGCTCGCCCCTGCGCTGGAGCAGGCGGCGTGCTCGGCACGAGCGGCCCTGTCGGCCCGGCGCCGGCTCGACGCCGCGAGCGCCGGTGCCCGGGCGACGATGGGGCTGCTCACCCTGCTGCCCGTCGTCGGCCTGCTGGCGGGGCTGGCCCTCGGCGTCTCGCCGGCGGCGCTTCTCGGCTCGCCCGCGGCCCTCGTCAGCCTCGCGACCGGCGTGGTGCTCACCGTGCTCGGCTGGGCCACGAGCCGGGCCGTCCTGCGTCGCGCGACGAGACCGAGACCGGCGTGACACCCGCGCTCGTGGCCCTCGTGCTCGCCGCGGCCCTCGTGTGGCCGCCCCGGGCGCGGGCCGCGCCCGGACCCCTTCGCCCGGGTGACGACGCCCCGTCGCCCCTGCTCTCCCAGGTCGCCGACGCGACCGACCTCCTCGCGCTCTCGCTCGTCGCCGGCCGCGGCATCACCGAGGCGCTCGACGCCGTCGCCGACGTCAGCGAACCGGCCGTGGCGCTCGACCTCAGACGGGTGGGCGCCGCGCTGAGGTGGGGGCGCGAGATGCGCGCCGCATGGTCCTACGCGAGCCCGGGCTGGGCCCCGGTCGCCACGGCGCTCGTCGTCTCCTCGGAGTGCGGGGCCCCCGCGAGCGAGGTGCTCGCCGGGGCGGCGGCGCGGATCCGAGAGGGCGAGGCCCGCCGGCTCGAGGCCGCGGCTGCGCGCGCCGGCGTGCTGCTCGTCGTGCCGCTCGGGCTGTTCTTCCTGCCCGCCTTCGTCGCCATGGCCGTCGTGCCGATGCTCCTCGTCCTGCTCGGGCAGAGCCTGCGCTGAGCCGGCGCCCACCCCTCGCCTCGCGGGTCGTCCGCAGGTCTCGCGCGGTTCGGGGTGCCCGGGGGAGCCAGGGCACGCCCGATCACCTCGACCGGGTGCCGGCACCGGGGTGCGCCGTCCACACCCCGTGCTCGGCGCGGGCCCCGGTCCACAGGAGCGCGACGGGGGCGGCTTCGCCGTGGCTCACCGACTTCGCTGGAGGTGCCGCGGCGCACCAGGTGCCGCGCGACCCGATGGAGGAGACATGAGAGCGACACTGACCCGCGCCGTGCGGCGCGGACGGCTGGCCTGCGAGGCCGGCATGACCACCGCGGAGTACGCGGTGGGGACCCTGGCGGCGGTGACCTTCGCCCTCGTCCTGCTCGCCGTGGTGAAGTCTGGCGCGGTGAAGTCCGGGCTCGCCGGTGTCATCACCGAGGCGCTGGGCCTGCGCTGAGCGGTGGCGGGGCGCCGCCGGGACGGTCACCGCGGAGATCGCGGTCGCCGTCCCGGCCGTCGTCCTCGTCCTCTCGCTCGCGCTGTCCGGCATCGCCCTCGGCGCCGACTCGGTGCGCTGCCAGGACGCAGCCCGCGTCGGCGCGCGCGAGCTCGCGCGCGGCGAGAGCGAGCAGCGGGCGATCTCAGACGCCCGACGCGCGCTGCCGCCAGGGTCGAGCGTCACAGCCAGCCGGTCGGGCGACCGGGTCGTCGTCGCCGTGAGCGTCCCGGCGCCGTCCGCCCTGCGTGGCATCGGGGTGGGGTCGGGACCGCGGTGCTCGTCGACGGCGCGGGTCGAGGAGGTCACCTGATGCGGGGCGGTGCGGGCGAGCGGGGATCGGGGAGCGTCCTCGTCCTCGGCGTGGTCGCCGCGGTGCTCGTCGTGCTCACCGCGACCCTCGTGCTGTCAGGCGCGCTCTCCGCGGCCCACCGCTCGCGGGGGGCGGCCGACCTCAGCGCGCTCGCGGCCGCGGGCGAGGCGGTCGACGGGGCGTCGCCGGCAGCAGCCTGCGGGGTGGCCGAAGACCTTGCGCGTGCCAACGGCGCGAGGTTGCGGTCGTGCGTGGTGGGGCCCGACGGTGTGGCGGACGTCGACGTCGTCGTCGCCGTCCCTGTCCACGTCGCGGGGATCACGCCCCGCGCGATGCCGGGGCGGGCCCGTGCCGGTCCGGCGCCGGGGCAGCGGTGACGACGTCGTGCGCCCGGGCTCAGGCGCGGGGCGGGAGACCGCCGTCGGGACGGCCGCGGCGGGCGTCCTCCTCGGCGACCGTGGCACGCTCGCGCGCCGTCTCGGTCGCCAGGTGCTGGTCGTGCAGCTCGCGCTCGTGCTGACGGTCGAGCTCCTCGCGCTCGCGCACCCGGGCGGCCTCGTCCTCGGCGCGACGCTGCTGGGCCTCGCGCTCGAGGTCCTTGCGCTCGCGCCGCAGCCGCGCCTTGCGGGCGAGGGCCGAGCGCATGAGGACCAGACCGAGCCAGGCGAGGAACATCACGGCCATGCCGGCGACGACGAGCGCGAGCGGGTTGAGCGAGACGGTGACGGTGTCGAGCAGCGATATGTCGACCTTCTGGCCGGCGACGTCGGGCGAGCCCGTGCCCATGACGAGGACGACACCGACGAGGATCGCGACGACGAGGATGATCAGACCCAGGACGACCATGACGAGAGCTCCGTTCGGGGGAGGCGTCGGCCTCCCGGGACCGGGGGCCGTCGTGCGGGCGGTGCGTCGAGCACACTAGCCCCGCTCGGCAAGGATCGCGCCCAGGAGCGCGACCGCAGCATCCTTGTCCAGGGGCTCGTTGCCGTTGCCGCACTTGGGCGACTGCACGCACCGCGGGCAGCCCCGCTCGCAGGGGCAGTCACGCACCAGCTCGAGGGTGGTGCGCCACCACGTCGGCGCCATGTCGTGCGCCCGGTGCGCGAAGCCCGCGCCGCCGGGGTACCCGTCGTAGACGAGCACCGTCGGCAGCCCCGTGTCGGGGTGGACGTCGGTCGAGACCCCGCCGATGTCCCACCGGTCGCACGTCGCGAGCAGGGGCAGGGTCGCGATGGCGGCGTGCTCCGCCGCGTGGGCCGCCCCGGGCACGTCGGCCTCGTCGACCCCGGCCTCGGTCAGCAGGTCGGGCCTCATCGTCCACCACACGCCACGTGTCGTGAGGACCTGCTCGGGCAGCTCGAGCTGGTGGGTGCCGATGATCTCGCCGCTCGGGAGCCGGCGCACGAAGGAGGTCACCTGGCGGCGCACCCGCACGACCCCGCGGCACAGCCGCATACGGCCGAAGGTCGCCGAGGACTCCTCGCGGACGATGTCGAAGGAGGAGCGGGACTGCGCCGTCGTCGACCACCCGGGGTCGCCGCGCACCACCGTGGCGGTCGACCCGTCGAGGTCGAGGTCGGTGACGACGTAGGTCTGACCCTGGTGCACGTGGACCGCGCCGGTGTGCACGGAGGTGTGCGCGGCGGCCGCGTCCACCGTGCCGACGACCCGGCCCGTGCGCCCCTCGACGACGCTGACCACCGGGCCGGCACCGCGCAGCGAGAGGTGGTCGCCCGGGCGGTCCTCCCGGGCCCAGAACCATCCCGCGGGTCTGCGGCGGAGCACCTTGCGGTCCGTGAGCACCTCGAGCACGCCCGCGAGACCGGGCCCGAACCACCGCTCGTCCTCGAGGGTGACCGGCACCTCGGCGGCGGCCGCGGCCACGTGCGGCGCGAGCACGTGGACGTTGCCCGGGTCCATGACGATCGCCTCGACCGGGTCGCCGAAGACGTACTCGGGGTGCTGGAGCACCCAGCTGTCGAGGGGGTCGTCGGCGGCGACCGAGACGACGAGCGCGTCGCGTCCGGCGCCGCCCCCGTCGCGCCCCGCTCGTCCGGCCTGCTGCCACCACGAGGCCCGGCGCCCGGGCCAGCCGGCGACGACGACGGCGTCGAGGCCGGTGATGTCGACGCCGAGCTCCAGCGCGTTCGTCGCGGCGACCGCCATGAGGTCGCGCGAGCGCATCCGCTGCTCGAGCTCGCGGCGCTCCTCCGGCAGGTACCCGCCGCGGTAGGCCGCCACCCGCCCGACGAGATCGGGGCGGGCGAGCTCGAGACGGTCGGTGACCTGGGCGGCGAGCGACTCCACGCCGGCCCGCGAGCGGGCGAAGGCGAGGGTCTGCACGTCGTCGCCGACGAGGGCCGCGACGACGTCGGCCGCCTCCGCGGTGAGCGAGCGGCGCGACCCGTCGGCCTGCTCCGGCGGCTCCCACAGGACGCAGGTGCGGCCGGCGCGCGGGGAGCCGTCGTGGGTCACGGCGACGACCTCGCGCCCGACGAGGGCGTGCGCGTGCCGGGCGGGCTCGGCGACGGTCGCCGAGGCGAGGACGACGCTCGGGTGCGCCCCGTAGCGCTCGGCCACGCGCAGCAGGCGCCGCAGGACGAGCGAGACGTGGGTGCCGAAGACCCCGCGGTAGGCGTGGCACTCGTCGACGACGACGTAGGACAGGGACCGGAAGAAGGGCGCCCACCCGCGGTGCCCGGGCAGCATCGAGTGGTGCACGAGGTCGGGGTTGGTGAGCACGACCTGGGCGTGCTCCCTGATCCAGCGCCGCTCGTCGGTCGGGGTGTCGCCGTCGTAGGTCGCCGCCCGCACACCGGGCACCGCCATCGCCTCGACCCGGGCCAGCTGGTCGGCGGCGAGCGCCTTCGTCGGCGCGAGGTAGAGGGTCGTCCCCCCGCGGATCGAGTGCCGCCCGCTCGGCGGTCCCTCGATCGCGGCGGTGAGCGCCGGCAGCAGGTAGCCGAGCGACTTGCCCGAGGCCGTGCCCGTCGAGACGACGACGTCGTGACCGGCGTGCGCGAGCTGGGCGACCTGCTCCTGGTGCGACCACAGCTGCTCGACCCCGGCGCCCGCGAGCGCCCCGCGCACGGCCGGCGCGACCCACCCCGGCATCGGTGCGTGCTGGGCCGCCCGGGCCGGCAGGTGCTCCGCATGGCGGACCCGTCCCGGCAGCCGGCTCTCCAGGGCGCGCAGACGCCCGTCCTCCCGGGCCGCGCCGGCGTCGGCGGGACCGGGCGCGGTCCCCCTTCGCCCTGGACAGGGGCCGCCCGTCTGCGCTCTGGGCTCGGTGCTGCCGCTCACGGTGGTCTACGGTAAGCGCGGACGAGCAGGGCGGGACCGACACCCCGCGCGACCTGCGCAGACGTCCGTACGTGAGGCGCCCGCCCGGGCGCCCTGGCCAGGAGGCGGTACCAGTGGCTCTGACGATCAGCACCAGCAACAGCAATGGAGCGGTCGTCGTGCACTGCACCGGCGAGATCGACGTGTCCACGGCGTCCCAGCTGCGCGACGCGGTCCAGCAGGTCATCCTCGGCGGCAGCCGCAGCGTCGCCATCGACATGACCGGCGTGAGCTTCATGGACTCGACCGGTCTCGGCGTCGTCGTCGGCCGGCTGAAGACGCTGCGCCGCGAGGGCGGCACGCTGACCATCGCCGCGACCGCCGAGCGGGTGCGCCGGGTCTTCGAGATCACCGGTCTCGACAAGGTCTTCGTGCTCTACCGCGACCCCGCCGACGCGGCTCGCGCCGCCGCCGAGACGACGGGGTGACCTCGGAGTAGGGTGACGGCCACTCGCCCACCTCAGCCGGTGGGCGCTCGTGCGCGCGAACCATCGAGGAGGATGGGATGGCGGTCCACCCCTACGCCGTAGCAGCTGACACGCTCGACCTGTCGAGCGGCAACCTCTACCTGACCGCCGGCGTCGCCCTCATCGGCGTCGTGTGCATCGCGATGGGGCTGGTCTTCCGCTCCCAGGTGCTCGCCGCCGACCCCGGCACCGAGCGGATGCGCGAGATCGGCGCCGCCGTCGAGGAGGGCGCCCACGCCTACCTGCGCCGGCAGTTCCGCACCCTCGGCGTCTTCGTCGTCATCGTCTTCGTGCTCCTCCTCGCCCTGCCCGCGGACTCCGCGGGGGTGCGCTGGGGCCGCTCCGGCTTCTTCCTCCTCGGCGCCGGCTTCTCCGCCGCGATCGGCTACCTCGGGATGTCCCTGGCGGTGAAGGCCAACGTCCGCGTCGCCGAGGCCGCCCGGACATCAGGGCGCGACGAGGGCATGCGGATCGCCTTCCGCACCGGCGGCGTCGTCGGCATGTTCACCGTCGGGCTCGGCCTGCTCGGCGCGGCCGTCGTCGTCATGGCCTACCAGGGCGACGCCCCGAAGGTCCTCGAGGGCTTCGGCTTCGGCGCCGCGCTCCTCGCGATGTTCATGCGCGTCGGTGGCGGCATCTTCACCAAGGCCGCCGACGTCGGCGCCGACCTCGTCGGCAAGGTCGAGGCCGGCATCCCCGAGGACGACCCGCGCAACGCCGCGACGATCGCCGACAACGTGGGCGACAACGTCGGCGACTGCGCGGGCATGGCCGCGGATCTCTTCGAGTCCTACGCCGTCATGCTCGTCGCCGCCCTCATCCTCGGCTCGGCGGCCTTCGGCGAGAGCGGGCTCGTCTTCCCGCTGCTCATCCCCGCCGTCGGCGCCCTCACCGCGCTGCTCGGCGTCTTCATCACCAGGGCGGCACCCGGGGGCGACGCCCTCGCGGCGATCAACCGCAGCTTCTACATCACCGCCGCGATCTCCGCCGTGCTCACCGCGGTCGTCGCCTTCGTCTACCTGCCGAGCAGCTACGCCGAGCTCGGGAGCCGCAACCAGGACATCGCCGCGATGTCCGGAGACCCCCGGCTCGCCGCGCTCCTCGCGGTGCTCCTCGGCATCGTCCTGGCCGCCGTCATCCTGTGGCTCACCGGCTACTACACCGGCACCGACAAGCGTCCGACGAAGGACGTCGCCCGTACGACGCTCACCGGCGCCGCGACGGTCGTCCTCTCCGGCATCGGGCTCGGCCTCGAGTCGGCGGTCTACAAGGTCACCACGATGGCCATCGCCATCTACCTCGTCTTCCTCCTCGGCGGCGGGTCGGTGACGCTCTCGCTCTTCTTCATCGCGCTCGCCGGCTGCGGCATCCTCACGACGGTCGGCGTGATCGTCGCGATGGACACCTTCGGCCCGGTCTCGGACAACGCCCAGGGCATCGCGGAGATGTCGGGGGACGTCGACGCGGAGGGCGCCCAGGTGCTCACCGAGCTCGACGCCGTCGGCAACACGACGAAGGCGATCACCAAGGGCATCGCCATCGCCACCGCGGTCTTCGCCGCCACGGCGCTCTTCGGCTCCTACACCGACGCCTGGAGCTCCCAGCTGGAGACCACCGCGACCGCGCTCGGCGACGAGATCTCCCAGGGGTCCATCGACGCCGGCGCCATCCCCGGCATCCAGCAGAGCATCGATGACTTCAACGTCAGTGCCGCCTCCGAGATCGTCAGCCCCCACACGCTCGTCGGGCTGCTCCTCGGCGCGGCGGTCGTCTTCCTCTTCTCCGGCCTGGCCATCAACGCGGTGACCCGCGCCGCCGGTGCCATCGTCTTCGAGGTGCGCCGTCAGTTCCGCGAGCACCCCGGCATCATGGCGGGCACGGAGAAGCCCGAGTACGCGCGGGTCGTCGACATCTGCACCAAGGACTCGCTGCGCGAGCTCGCGACCCCCGGCCTGCTCGCCGCCCTCACCCCCGTCGTCGTCGGCTTCGGCCTCGGCATCGGGGCGCTCGCCGGCTTCCTCGCCGGCGCCATCGCGTGCGGCGCGCTCATGGCGGTCTTCCTCGCCAACTCCGGCGGGGCGTGGGACAACGCGAAGAAGATCGTCGAGGACGGGCACCACGGCGGCAAGGGCTCTGACGCCCACGCGGCCGCCGTCATCGGCGACACCGTCGGCGACCCCTTCAAGGACACCGCCGGACCGGCGATCAACCCCCTCATCAAGGTGATGAACCTCGTCTCGGTGCTCATCGCCCCCGCGATCGTCGTGCTCACCGTGCGCGAGGAGCCGATGACGTGGGCGCGCCTGCTCATCGCCGGGGTCGCGCTGGCGATCATCGTCGTCGCGCTGATGATCACAAAGCGGCGCGACCTGGCCATCGCCGGCGACGACGCCCCGGACGACGACGGCCGCGAGGTCTACGCCGCTCCCACCCAGGCCTGAGCGGGTCCCCCCTTCGCCCGGTCCCGCGGCGAAGGGGGAGCGCCCGCCCCGCCCGTAGGCTGGGTCGTCGTGACGTCCGCCGCGCCGATGACCCCCGACCACCCCGCGACCGCCCTCGACCTCGAGCTGCTCGGCCGGCTGCGCGCCGACCTCGACCAGGCGGGCGTCGACGTCGACGCCCTCGAGGAGCTGCTCGGGCCGGTCGCCTCCGGCGCGCTGCACCGCGAGGACCCGCTGCCCGCCCGGTGGCGGCTGCGCGAGGTCGACGGCTCGCTCGCAACCTTCGTGCGCCTCTTCACCCTCGGCGACCCGGTCGACCCCGCCGAGGTCGACGAGCTGCTGCCGACCCTCACCGCCGCCGGTCTCGTCGAGCTCGGTCTGGCCCGGGAGGACGGGACCTCGCTGCGCTCGACCGCCGAGGTGCGCCCCTACGGCGACGAGAGCCGCACCTGGTACGTCCTGTCCGACCACGGCGAGACGGCGCTGGGGACCTCGCTGCCCGTCGACCACGTCCTCGGCATCGGTGGCGCGTCGACGACCCTGGCCGCGTGGACCCCTCGGCCGGAGGTGCGCCGTGCCCTCGACCTCGGCACCGGCTGCGGCGTGCAGTCGCTCCACCTGTCGACCCACGTGGACGAGGTCGTCGCGACCGACCTGTCGCAACGGGCCCTCGGGTACGCCGCGGTCAACGCCGCGCTCGCCGGGCTCGACCTCGACCTGCGGGCGGGCTCGATGCTCGAGCCGGTGGCGGGGGAGCGCTTCGACCTCGTCGTGAGCAACCCGCCCTTCGTCATCACCCCCCGACGTGCCGACGTGCCGCTCTACGAGTACCGCGACGGCGGGGCCGTCGGCGACGAGGTCGTCGCCTCGCTCGTGCGCGACCTCGGCGCGCACCTCGAGCCGGGGGGCCTGGCCCAGCTGCTCGGCAACTGGGAGGTGCGCGAGGGGCAGGACTGGCGCGACGTCGTCGGTGGCTGGCTCGACGCCGCCGAGGCGGCCGGTCATCCCGTCGACGCCTGGGTCGTCCAGCGCGAGGAGCAGGACCCCGCCGAGTACGCCGCGACGTGGTCGCGCGACGGCGGGCAGCGTGCGGGCACGCCCGAGCACGAAGGGATGAGCCTGGCCTGGCTGGAGGACTTCGCGGCCCGGGGGGTCGAGCGGGTCGGCTTCGGCATCATCACCCTCCAGCGGCCGGTGGGGGAGCGTCCGACCTTCCGCGACCTCGTCGACCACCGCGGACCCGTCGCGACGCCCATGGGTGCGTCGGTGCTCGCCGGGATGCGGGCCCGGACCTGGCTCGCCGAGCACGACGACGCCGCCGTCCTCGACGTCGCGTGGAGCTGCCCGCCCGATGTCACCGAGGAGCGGCACACCCGGCCGGGCGAGGCGGACCCGACGGTCATCGTCCTGCGCCAGGGCGGCGGTCTGGGGCGGGTCATCCAGCTGAGCACGGTGACAGCGGCGCTCGTGTCGGTGTGCGACGGCGAGCTCACCGCCGGGGTCGCCGCGGGGGCGATCGCCGGGCTGCTCGACCTCGACCCCGACGCGGTGCGCGCGGAGGTCGTGCCCTTCGTGCGCGAGGCGGTGGCGGACGGGCTGCTCGTGCGCTGACCGCCCCGGCCCGACGCTTGTGAGTGAGCACTCACTCATCTATCGTCGACCGGGTGACCCCCCGCGCCCCCGCGATGAGCCCCGACGACCGGCGGGCGGCCATCGTCGACGTCGCCATCCCCCTCCTCCGCGAGCACGGCCCAGGCCTGACGACCCGGCAGGTCGCCGAGGCGGCCGGCATCGCCGAGGGCACGCTCTTCCGCGCCTTCGGCAGCAAGGACGAGCTCGTCCAGGCCTGCGCGACGGCTGTCCTCGACCCGGCGGCGGCGGTCGCCGAGCTCGGCGAGGTCGACCCGTCGCTGCCGCTCGACGACCGGCTCGTCGCCGGCGTGGCCGTCGTGCAGCGCCACGTCGAGCAGGTCGTCGCGCTCATCTCCGTCCTCCACCACGTCGGTGTCGTCCCGCCGGTGGACAAGGCCCGGCACCGCGGGCCGGGCGACCCGGCGCTCGACGCGGCCTTCACCGCTCTCGTCGGAGACGACGCCGGCGCCCTGCGCAAGCCCGTCGACGAGGTCGTCGGGCTGCTCCAGCTGCTCGCGCTGTCGAGCGTCCACCCGCTGATGTCGGCCCGGCGCCTCGACGCGGCCGAGATCGTCGACGTCGTCCTCGACGGCACCCGGAGGTCCTCGTGACGCTCGTCCGCCTCGTGCGCACCCACCTGCGGCCCTACGCCGCCGTGCTCGTGCTCCTCCTCGGCCTGCAGCTCGCCGGCACCCTCGCCTCGCTCTACCTGCCGAGCCTCAACGGCCGGATCATCGACGAGGGCGTCGCCGTCGGCGACACCGGCTTCATCCTCGCCGCCGGCACGGCGATGCTCGTCGTCTCGCTCGTCCAGGTCGTCGCGACGATCGGGGCCACCCGCATCGGCGCGCAGACCGCGGCCTCGCTCGGGCGTGACGTGCGGGCCTCGGTCTTCGCCCGGGTCGGCGCCTTCTCCGCCCAGGAGCTCTCGCGCTTCGGGGCGCCGACGCTCATCAGCCGCAGCACCAACGACGTCACCCAGGTGCAGCAGGTCGTCTACATGGCGCTGGCGATGATGGTCACGGCACCGCTGACGATGGTCGGCGGCATCATCATGGCGCTGCGCGAGGACGCCGGGCTGTCCTGGCTCGTCGCGGTCGCCGTGCCGGCGCTCGCCGTCGCCATCGGCGTCATCATCGCGAGGATGATCCCGCACTTCCAGGCGATGCAGCGGGCCGTCGACTCGGTCAACCGCATCCTGCGCGAGCAGATCACCGGCGTGCGGGTCGTGCGGGCCTTCGTGCGCGAGGACGTCGAGCGCGATCGCTTCGCGCGGGCCAACGAGACGTACACGGGCACGGCGCTCGCGGTCGGGCGGCTCATGGCGCTCGCCTTCCCCCTCGTCATGGTGATCTTCAACGCCTCGACGGTCGCCGTCATCTGGTTCGGCGCCATGCGGGTCGACAGCGGTCAGATGCAGGTCGGGGCGCTCACCGCCTTCATGGCCTACCTCATCCAGATCCTCATGTCGGTGATGATGGCGACCTTCATGGCGATGATGGTGCCGCGCGCCGCGGTCTCGGCCGGGCGCATCACCGAGGTCCTCGAGACCGAGCCCACGGTGCGCGCCCCGGACGAGCCGGTGGCGTTGCCCGCCGGGCCGGTCGGGGTCGAGCTGCGCGGCGTGAGCTTCGCGTACCCGGGGGCGCAGGAGCCCGTGCTGCGCGAGATCAGCGTCCTCGCCCGACCCGGCACGACGACCGCGGTCGTCGGCTCGACCGGCGCCGGCAAGACGACCCTCGTCGGCCTGGTGCCCCGGCTGCACGACGTCACCGGGGGCCAGGTGCTCGTCGGCGGGGTCGACGTGCGCGACGCCGACCCCGAGGACCTGTGGAGGCGGCTCGGCCTCGTGACCCAGCGCCCCTACCTCTTCACCGGCACCGTGGCGAGCAACCTGCGGCACGGCGACCCCGACGCCACCGACGACGACCTGTGGCAGGCGCTGCGCGTCGCCCAGGCGGAGGACTTCGTCCGGGCGCTGCCCGAGGGCCTCGACGCCCCGATCGCCCAGGGCGGCACGAACGTCAGCGGCGGCCAGCGCCAGCGCCTGGCCATCGCCCG
Organism: Janibacter melonis; assembly: GCF_003721155.3. NCBI lineage: Bacteria > Bacillati > Actinomycetota > Actinomycetes > Micrococcales > Intrasporangiaceae > Janibacter > Janibacter melonis. The sequence continues at coordinate 3,211,827 of NZ_CP044548.2, forward strand.
CGCGCTCGTGCGCCGTCCGTCGGTCTACCTCTTCGACGACTCCTTCTCGGCCCTCGACGTCGCGACCGACGCCCGCCTGCGCGCGGCCCTTCGCCCGGTCACCCGGGAGGCGACCGTCCTCGTCGTCGCGCAGCGCGTGTCGAGCATCGTCGACGCCGACTCGATCGTCGTCCTCGACGCCGGGGTCGTCGTCGGGCAGGGCACGCACGACGAGCTGCTCGCGTCGTGCCCGACGTACGTCGAGATCGTCTCGAGCCAGCAGGCGACGCAGGAGGCAGCATGAGCGAGCTCGGCACCGCGGAGGAGCGGGCGGCCAAGGAGCGGCGCGGACCGGGGTCGGCCCACCGCGGCGGCCCCCCGCACGCCGCGATCGGCGTCCCGACCGACACCTCGCAGGACTTCGTCGCGGGCGCCCGGAGGATCCTGGGGCTGCTGCGTCCCGAGCGGCTCGTCGTGTGGACCACCGTCGTCCTCGCCGTGGGCAGCGTCGTGCTCAACGCGATCGGGCCGAAGGTCCTCGGCCGCGCGACCGACCTCGTCTTCGCCGGGTCCTTCGGGCGGCAGATCCCGGCCGGGGTCAGCCAGGAGCAGGCCGTCGAGCAGCTCCGGGCCCGTGGCGAGGACCTCGTCGCCGACGTGCTCGCCGCGATGGACCACGTCGTGCCCGGGCAGGGCGTCGACACGGGAGCGCTCGGCCGGGTGCTGCTCGGCGTCCTCGCGATCTACGTCGTCGCGGCCGCGCTCCAGCTCGTCCAGGGCCGGCTGCTCACCGGGGCGGTCAACCGCACCATCTACCGGCTGCGCGAGGACGTCGAGGACAAGCTGCACCGGCTGCCGCTGCCGTACTTCGACGGCCAGCCCCGCGGCGAGCTGCTGAGCCGGGTGACCAACGACATCGACAACGTCGCGCAGAGCCTGCAGCAGACCCTCAGCCAGCTGCTCACCTCGCTCCTCACCGTCGTCGCCGTCGTGTCGATGATGCTGTGGATCTCGCCGCTGCTCGCGCTCATCGCGCTCGTGACGATCCCGGTGACGATGCTCGTCACCGCCGCCATCGGCAAGCGCAGCCAGCGACACTTCGTCCAGCAGTGGAAGAGCACGGGCGAGGTCAACGCCGTCGTCGAGGAGACCTTCACCGGGCACGAGCTCGTCAAGGTCTTCGGTCGTCAGGAGCAGTCGGCACGCGACTTCGCCGTGAAGAACGACGAGCTGCACCACGCGAGCTTCCGGGCCTCCTTCATCAGCGGCGTCATCATGCCGACGATGATGTTCATCGGGAACCTCAACTACGTCGCGATCGCCGTCGTCGGCGGGCTGCGGGTGGCCAGCGGCACGATGAGCCTGGGCGACGTGCAGGCCTTCATCCAGTACTCGCGCCAGTTCACCCAGCCGCTCACCCAGGTCGCCTCGATGGCCAACCTCATGCAGAGCGGGGTCGCGTCCGCCGAGCGCGTCTTCGCGGTGCTCGACGCGCCCGAGCAGGAGCCCGAGGCGCGGACGCCGACGAGCATCGAGGACCCGCACGGCCGGGTCGCCTTCGAGGACGTGTCTTTCTCCTACACCCCGGGCACCCCGCTCATCGAGCACCTCGACCTCGTCGTCGAGCCGGGGCAGACCGTCGCCATCGTCGGCCCCACGGGCGCGGGCAAGACGACCCTCGTCAACCTCGTCCTGCGCTTCTACGAGCTCGACGGCGGGCGGATCACCCTCGACGGCGTCGACATCACCGAGCTGACGCGCACGGGCCTGCGCAGCCGGATCGGGATGGTGCTCCAGGACACCTGGCTCTTCGCCGGGACCATCCGCGAGAACATCGCCTACGGGCGCCCGGGGGCGAGCGACGAGGAGGTCCTCGAGGCGGCCCGGGCCACCTTCGTCGACCGCTTCGTGCACGCGCTGCCCGACGGCTACGACACGGTCCTCGACGCCGAGGCCGGCAACCTCAGCGCGGGGGAGCGTCAGCTCGTCACCATCGCGCGGGCCTTCCTCGCCCAGCCCTCGCTGCTCATCCTCGACGAGGCGACGAGCTCGGTCGACACGCGCACCGAGCTGCTCGTGCAGCAGGCGATGGCCGCGCTGCGCAGCGACCGGACGAGCTTCGTCATCGCCCACCGGCTCTCGACGATCCGCGACGCGGACCTCATCCTCGTCATGGAGGAGGGACGCATCGTCGAGCAGGGCTCGCACGCCGAGCTGCTCGCCGCCGACGGCGCCTTCGCCGCGCTGTACGCGGCGCAGTTCTCCGGGGCGGTCGACCCGGACGCAGCAGTGGGCGCCGGCTCCGCGGTGTGACCCGCGGTGCCGACGCCCACCGGTCGGTCACATGCCGAGCGTGATCTTCCAGGCGTCGTCGACCTTGATGAGCTTGACGTCGCTGTCCTTGCCGTCGTAGGTCGTCTTCACGGTGGCGCTGTTGCCGTCCTCGGAGACGGTGGCGTCGCCGATGTCGAGCTTGTCGGGGTCGGCGACGAGCTCCTCGCCGCCGCCGCCCTCCTCGACCGACTTCTTCATCGTCTCGGCGCAGCCGCCCTCGCCGGCCGACTCGACGGTCTTGACGAACTCGGGGTCGAGCATCTCGCAGACCTTCGAGTAGTCCTTGTCCGCCGCGGCGTTCGCGAACTCCTCGACCGCGTCCTCCGGGCCGTCGCTGCTGCCGCAGGCGCTGAGGCCGAGGGCGAGCACGGCACCGAGGCCGGCGGTCATCATCGTCTTGGTCATCGCTGTCATACCCCTGTCTCGTCACCGACCACGGCGGCCGGTCTGCGGCGAGGATAGCCACGATCCGGCCCGCGGTAACTGGGGAGGACTCCCCGGTCGCCGGGGCCGGGACATGGGCGTAGGTTGCCAGGGCCGTCCCCCGGGGACGCGACCTGGAAGGAGACCCATGACGCCGCCACTGACGTCACTGCCGGCGCTCATGCCGCCGGCTGCAGACACCCTCATCGACGCGAACGCCGTCGACTACCTGCTCGTCGCCCTGTACTTCGCCTTCGTCCTCGGCGTCGGCATCATGGCCCGTCGCTCGGTGAGCGACTCCGTCGACTTCTTCCTCTCCGGCCGCTCGCTGCCGGCCTGGGTCACCGGCCTGGCCTTCATCTCGGCCAACCTCGGTGCCGTCGAGATCATGGGCATGTCGGCCAACGGCGCCGAGATCGGCATGCCGACCTTCCACTACTTCTGGGTCGGCGCGGTCCCCGCCATGCTCTTCCTCGGCGTGGTGATGATGCCCTTCTACTACGGCTCGAAGGTCCGCTCGGTCCCCGAGTTCATGTACCGCCGCTTCGGCACCGGGGCGCACGTCGTCAACGCCTTCTCGTTCGCGCTGGCCCAGCTGCTCATCGCAGGCGTCAACCTCTACCTGCTCGGCTCGATCGTCCAGGCCCTGCTCGGATGGCCCCTGTGGGTGGCGCTCATCGTCGCGGCCGCGATCGTCCTGTCCTACATCACCCTCGGCGGGCTGTCGGCGGCGATCTACAACGAGGTCCTGCAGTTCTTCGTCATCGTCGCCGCGCTGCTGCCGCTGACCCTCATCGGTCTGCACCGCGTCGGCGGCTGGGGCGGGCTCAACGACAAGATCACGGCCGCTGCGCAGAACGCGCCGTCCGACGCGGGCGTCGCCTCCGCGAGCCAGCAGCTCGACTCGTGGCCCGGCCAGGCGCTGTCCGGCTTCGACTCGCCGGTCCTGTCGGTCATCGGCATCGTCTTCGGCCTGGGCTTCGTGCTCTCCTTCGGCTACTGGACGACGAACTTCGTCGAGGTGCAGCGCGCGCTCGCCTCGGACTCGATCTCCTCGGCCCGCAAGACGCCGATCATCGGCGCCTTCCCGAAGATGTTCATCCCCTTCATCGTCATCATCCCGGGCATGGTCTCGGCGGTGCTCGTCACCGAGATGATCGACCTCAAGAACGGCGGCACTCCCACCGGTGGGGCGAGCGGCGACGTCAAGTACAACGACGCGCTCCTGCTCCTCATGCGCGACGTGCTGCCCAACGGTCTGCTCGGCCTGGCGATCGCGGGTCTGCTCGCGGCCTTCATGGCCGGCATGGCGGCCAACATCTCGGCCTTCAACACCGTCTTCAGCTACGACATCTGGGAGCGCTACGTCCGCAAGGACCGCAGCGACGACTACTACCTGCGGATCGGCCGTCTGGCCACCGTCGCGGCGACGATCATCGCGATCTTCACGGCGTCCATCGCGGGTGGCTTCTCCAACATCATGGACTACCTGCAGACGCTCTTCGGGTTCTTCAACGCACCGCTCTTCGCGACCTTCATCCTCGGCATGTTCTGGAAGCGGATGACCCCGACGGCCGGCTGGACCGGTCTCGTCGCGGGCACCCTCTCGGCCGTCACGCTGTGGGTCTGCGGCAACCCCGACATGCTCGCCCTCTTCGAGCTGCCGGGGCAGGGCCTGGCCTTCGCCGCCGCGAGCACCGCCTTCGTCGTCGACGTCGTCGTCAGCGTCGCGGTGACGATGGTGACCAAGCCCAAGCCCGCCAGCGAGCTCAAGGGCCTGGTCTACTCGGAGACGCCGAAGGAGGACCTCGTCGACCCGCACGAGGCCGGTCGTCCCTTCTACCAGCGCACCGTCCCGCTCGCCGGGATCGCGCTGGTCATCGTCGTCGTCCTCAACTTCGCCTTCTAAGGAGCGCTGACCGTCATGGCAGACACCGCAGGCCGCAAGACCGCCGGCGCCTTCGACATCCGGACCTTCATCGGCTCCCTGCTCGGGCTGTACGGCCTCATCCTCACCCTCATGGGGATCTTCGGGGACAAGGAGCTCGAGAAGACGGGTGGCATCAACGCCAACCTCTGGACCGGGCTCGCCCTCCTCGTGATCGGCATCGCCTTCATCACCTGGGCGCGGCTGCGCCCGATCGTCGTGCCGGAGCACGTCGAGCCGGCCGGGGACGACCCGACCCGGCCCGCGCCGCGGCGCAAGCAGCGCGGCCACTAGCCGGCCGCCGGACCGGCAGCGCGAAGGGGGACCCCGGGCGGGGTCCCCCTTCGTCATGCCCGCGGCGGCTCAGCTGAAGGTGAAGGACCGCTTGCTCAGGCCGTACCAGAAGCCGTCGACCGTGCTCTCGACGTCCGTCGCGCCGGAGGCGTGCGCCGCACCGAGGGCGAGGTAGAGCGGCGCCCAGTGCTCGGTGCGCGGGTGCGCCTCGTGGGCGGCGGGGGCGACGTCGAGCATGTTGACGAGGGCGTCGACGTCCTGCGCCTCGACCGCCTCCTGGGCCCAGTGGTCGAACTCGGCGGAGGCGGCCGGCGGGGGCGCGTCCGCCCCGCCCCGGGGGTTGAACCACCGCAGGTTGTGGGTCGTGAAGCCCGAGCCGACGACGAGCGTGCCCTGGTCGCGAAGGGGGGCGAGCGTGCGCCCGATCTCGAAGAGGGTCGCCGGGTCGAGGGTCGGCATCGACATCTGCAGGACCGGGACGTCCGCGTCGGGGTACATCTCCACGAGCGGCACGTACGCGCCGTGGTCGAGGCCGCGCGTCTCGTCGCGGCGCACCTGCAGGCCACGGCCGCCGAGCAGGCCGGTCACCTCGTCGGCGAGAGCAGGGGCGAGCGGGGGCGCGTACTCGACCTCGTAGTAGTGCTGCGGGAAGCCGTAGAAGTCGTAGGTGAGCGGCACCTGCCGCTGGGTCGGGCTCACCGTCACCGGCACGTCCTCCCAGTGCGCCGAGATCATGAGGATGCTCGTCGGCTTCGTAAAGCTCGAGGACCAGTCGGCGAGCTGCTGGGTCCAGCGGGCGTCGTCGGCCAGGGGAGGGGCGCCGTGGCTGAGGTAGAGGACGGGAGCGGTCATGACGGCCAGGATAGTTGACCCATCAAGTTAAAGCAACAACCCTGTCCCGCGCCGTGACCTCGGCTGCGGGCCCGTCCCCGCCGTGGGCTACGGTTCGGATCGCGCACCCCGCCGAGAGCCGCGACGAATCCGCGGCACGGGGCGCGAGGCAAGGAGTCCCCCATGAGCGCCCCCAACCTCGTCATCGTCGAGTCGCCGGCCAAGGCCAAGACCATCGCCGGCTACCTCGGCCCCGACTACGTCGTCGAGGCCTCCGTCGGTCACATCCGCGACATCCCGCAGCCGCGCGAGCTGCCCGCCGACATGAAGAAGGGTCCCTTCGGCCGCTTCGGCGTCAACGTCGAGGACCGCTCCTTCGAGCCGTACTACGTCATCGACGCGGACAAGAAGAAGAAGGTCACCGAGCTCAAGCGCCTGCTCAAGGACGCCGAGACCCTCTACCTCGCCACGGACGAGGACCGCGAGGGCGAGGCCATCGCGTGGCACCTCCTCGAGGCGCTCAAGCCCAAGGTCCCCGTCAAGCGGATGGTCTTCCACGAGATCACCAAGGAGGCCATCCAGCGCGCGGTGCAGTCGACCCGCGACATCGACATGGACCTCGTCGACGCCCAGGAGGGGCGGCGCATCCTCGACCGTCTCTACGGCTTCGACATCAGCCCCGTGCTGTGGCGCAAGATCAAGCAGGGCCTGTCCGCCGGCCGCGTGCAGAGCGTCGCGACCCGCGTCGTCGTCGAGCGCGAGCGCGAGCGGATGGCCTTCCGCTCCGCGAGCTACTGGGACGTCACCGGCAGCTTCACCCCGACGAGCTCGCGCGAGGACTTCTCCGCCCGGCTCTCGGCCGTCGACGGCTCGCGCGTCGCGAGCGGTCGCGACTTCGCCGACGACGGCACGCTGCGACGCAGCGACGTCGTCCACCTCGACGAGGCTGCCGCGACGGCCGTCGCGAGCGCGACGAGCGCCGCCAGCGCGAGCGTGGCCTCGGTGAGCGAGAAGCCGTACACCCGCCGCCCGTACGCCCCCTTCACCACCTCGACGCTGCAGCAGGAGGCCTCGCGCAAGCTGCGCCTGGGCAGCCGCGAGGCGATGCGCGTGGCCCAGCGGCTCTACGAGAACGGCTACATCACCTACATGCGCACCGACAGCACGAACCTGTCGCAGTCGGCCGTGAGCGCGGCCCGCGGCCAGGCGCGTGACATGTACGGCGCGGACTACGTGCCCGAGTCGCCCCGCGTCTACGGCAAGAAGGCCAAGGGCGCCCAGGAGGCGCACGAGGCGATCCGCCCCGCCGGCGACCGCTTCCGCACCCCGGCCCAGGTCCAGGGCGAGCTGCGCGGCGACGAGTTCCGCCTCTACGAGCTCATCTGGAAGCGCACCATCGCCTCGCAGATGGCCGACGCGAAGGGGTCGACCGCGACGATCAAGATCGTCGCCGACATCACCGGCTGCCCCGCGGGCAGCAGCGCCGAGTACACGGCTTCGGGCACCGTCATCACCTTCAAGGGCTTCCTCGCCGCCTACGAGGAGGGCCGTGACGAGAGCCGCGGCGCCGCGGAGGACGAGGAGCGTCGTCTGCCCCGCCTGTCCGAGGGCGTCGCCCTCGACGTGCTCGACGCCGTCGCCGCCGGCCACGAGACCTCGCCGCCCCCGCGCTACACCGAGGCCAGCCTCGTCAAGCGGATGGAGGAGCTCGGCATCGGCCGGCCCTCGACGTACGCCGCGACGGTCGCGACGATCCAGGACCGCGGCTACGTGCGCAAGGTCGGCTCCGCGCTCGTCGCGACGTGGCTCGCCTTCGCCGTGACGCGTCTCATGGAGGTGCACTTCCCCCGTCTCGTCGACTACGACTTCACCGCCCGGATGGAGGAGGACCTCGACCAGATCGCGGCCGGCCAGGCCGACCGCGTCGCCTGGCTCGCCCGCTTCTACGACGGCGACGGCGACGCCGAGGGCCTGCGTCAGATGGTCGAGGACCTCGGCGAGATCGACGCGAAGGGGATCAGCACGATCGAGATCGGCGACGGCGTCGTCGTGCGCGTCGGTCGCTACGGCCCGTACGTCGAGGAGGTCGCGCCGCAGGGCGTCGACCCGAGCACCGGTGAGGTCGCCGAGGGCGCGAGCCTGCCCGACGGCGAGGCGGACAAGCCCCGGCGCGCGAACGTCCCCGAGGACATCGCCCCCGACGAGATGACCCCGCAGAAGGGTCGCGAGCTGCTCGCCCAGTCCGCCGAGGACGGCCGCGAGCTCGGCACGAACCCCGAGTCGGGTCGCGTCGTCGTCGCCAAGGCCGGTCGCTACGGCCCGTACGTCACCGAGGTCCTCACCGACGAGGAGGCCGAGCTCAAGGGCAAGGCGAAGGTCAAGCCGCGCACCGCCTCCCTCTTCGCCGACATGGACATCGCGACGATCGAGCTGCCGACCGCCCTTCGCCTGCTCTCGCTGCCGCGCGTCGTCGGCACGGTCACCGAGACGGTCACCGGCGACGACGGCTCGACCTCGGAGCAGCAGGTCGAGATCACCGCGCAGAACGGCCGCTACGGCCCGTACCTCAAGAAGGGCACGGACAGCCGGTCGCTGACGAGCGAGCAGCAGCTCTTCGACATCACGCTCGCGGAGGCCGAGGCGATCTACGCCCAGCCCAAGCAGCGTGGCCGGGCGGCCGCGAAGCCCCCGCTGCGCGAGTTCGCCGAGGACCCGGCGAGCGGCAAGAAGGTCGTCGTCAAGGAGGGTCGCTTCGGCCCGTACGTCACCGACGGCGAGACGAACGCGACGCTGCGCCGCGACGACGAGCCCGAGACGATCACCCAGGAGCGCGCCTTCGAGCTGCTCGCGGAGAAGCGGGCGAAGGGGCCGACGACCCGCAAGAAGTCGACGACCAAGAAGACGACAGCCAAGAAGGCGACGACGAAGAAGGCGGCGACGAAGAAGACCGCCGCGAAGAAGACGTCGACCCGCACGAAGGCGACCGCGAAGAAGGCGTGATGCTCGCTACGGGCGGGGGGCGAGCCGGCTACCGGCCGGTAAGGTCGGCCGGGTCGTCGACTCGAAGGTGAACCGATGAACCCCCTGACCGTTGTCAGCACGATGGCCCGGCGCGGCATGCTCGCCCCGGGGCCGCCCCACCAGCAGGTGAGCCAGCTCGCGGCGCTGCGGCGCTGGGGGTTCGGGCTCGCCGGCGAGCTGCGCCAGGCCGCCGCGCGCAGCCCGAAGGTCGTCGCGGTCGTCGACGAGGGTCGTGGGGCGGTGACCTACGCCGAGCTGCTCGCCCGCTCCGAGCGCGTCGCCGCGGTGCTGCTCGACCGCGGCTACGGGCCCGGCGACCGGCTGCTCCTCCTGGCGCGCAACCACGTCGGCGCGATCGAGGTCATGTGCGCGACCGCCGCCATCGGGGTCGACGTCGTCCTCGGCAACACCGGCCTGCCCCCGCAGCAGCTCGCGCTCGTCGCCGGCCAGCAGGACGTGCGGGAGGTGGTGCACGACGACGACCTCGCCGAGTGCGTCACCGGGCTCGGCGCCGAGGTCGAGCGGATCGGCGAGTCCGAGCTCGAGGCGCTCGTCGAGCGCACGCCGCAGCCGGGCCCCCTTCGTCCGCCGGCGCGCGGTGGCCGCACGATCATCCTCACCTCGGGCACGACCGGGACGCCGAAGGGGGCGGCCCGCAAGACCCCGGGCGGCTTCGGCCCGCTCATCTCGATCATCGAGCGCATCCCGCTGCGGGCGCGTGACCGCATCCTCGTCTCCGCCCCGCTCTTCCACACGTGGGGCTACGCCGCGATGCAGCTCTCCGTCGCGATGCGGGCGACGATCGTCCTCCAGCGCCGCTTCGACCCGCTGGCCGCCCGCGTCGCCCTCGAGGAGCACGAGGTCGACGCGATGTTCGCCGTGCCCGTGATGCTCCAGCGGATGATGGAGCTGCCGTCCGACCCCGGCGCTCGCGAGCGTCGGCGGCTGCGGGTCGTCGCGACGTCGGGGTCTGCGTACCCCAGCGGCTTCACGACGACCTTCATGGACGAGTACGGCGACGTCCTCTACAACCTCTACGGGTCGACCGAGGCGTCGTGGGTGTGCATCGCGACCCCGCAGGACCTGCGCCGCGACCCCGACACGGCCGGCACCCCGCCGCTGGGCACCCGGGTCCTCGTCCTCGACGACGACGGCCGCGAGGTGGCGCCGGGGGAGACGGGGCGGATCTTCGCCGGCAACGAGCTCGTCTTCGACGGCTACACCGACGGCCGCACCAAGGAGCGCCTCCACGGCCTCGTCTCCACCGGTGACATGGGCTCGGTGCGCGACGGGCTCTACTTCGTCGCCGGGCGAGACGACGACATGATCGTCAGCGGCGGCGAGAACGTCTACCCCAGCGAGGTCGAGTCGCTCCTCGTCCAGCACCCGGCGGTGCGCGAGGTCGCGGTCGTCGGGGTGCCCGACCCCGACTTCGGGCAGCGCCTGGCCGCCTTCGTCGCCGTGCGGCCCGGGCACTCGATCGACGCCGACGAGGTCAGGGCCATGGTGCGCGCCGAGCGGGCCCGCCACTGCGTGCCGCGCGACGTCGTGCTCGTCGACGAGCTGCCGCGCAACGCCACCGGCAAGGTCCTGGCGCGCGAGCTGCGCGAGCGCCTCGCCTGAGCCACGTGCGCGAAGGGGGCCGTCGCGACGGCCCCCTTCGTCATGCCCCGCTCGGGCGAGCGGTCAGAGCCACTGCCCGAAGGCGAGGGGCTCGCGGGTGAAGCGGTAGGTCGCCCACGTGAGGTGGCTGACGCCGCCCGACGCGTCGCGGTGGACGTGCAGGCGCTCGCCGCGCTCACGGCCCGAGACGGTCCGGTAGGAGTCCTCGCCGGCCGGCTCGAAGACCGAGGGCGGGGTCCCCTTCGGCGCACCCACGGCCTGCGCCTCGAGCGCCCCCTCGCGGACCGAGAGGACGAAGCCGCTGCCTTCGGAGAACCAGTGGCCGAGGAGCGGGAGGAGCTGCTCGGGCACGCTCGTGCCGGGCACCCACGCCTTCGGGGCCACCGGCTCGAGCTCGATCGCCCGGGTGCCCATGCCGATCGCGGCGACCGAGGGCGAGACCGGGGCGGTGTTGTTCATGAGGACGACGCCGGTCGTCGCGCTCTCGCGCTCGGTGAAGACCCCGGTGACCGAGCCCGGCCACCCGCCCGTGTGACCGACCCACGTGCGCCCCTCGTGGCGCTGGAGGATCCAGCCCAGGCCCCACGCGAGGGTCCAGCCGCGGGGGTCGGCCATCGTCTGCGGCTGGCACATCTCCTCCATCGTGTCGGGGGAGAGCACCTCCCCGACGGGGTCGGCGACGAAGCCGCCCCAGCGGGCCAGGTCGGCGGCCGTCGAGCGCAGCCCGCCGGCGGGGTCGAGGGCCTTCGCGTCGAAGTCGGGCTCGGGCAGCGGCACGTCGGTGAAGGGCGGCACGTAGTACCCCCTCGCCCGGCGGCCGCTGCCTCGCGTGGAGGTGCGGCGCATCTCGAGGGGGTCGAGGATGCGGCGCTGGATCGCCTCGTGCCACTCGCAGCCGTCGAGCCGGGCGACGATCTCGCCGAGGAGCGAGTAGCCGAGGTTCGAGTAGTGCCAGCGGTCGTGCGGGCGACCCACGCGCTCGGCCTGGCTCCAGCCCGCGACGAGCTCGTCGCGCTCCGGCATGACCATCGTGTCGAAGACGCCGCCGACGGGCTCGCGCTGCATCCCCGAGGTGTGCGAGAGGAGCTGGCGGATCGTCACCCGCTCGTGGGTGCTGCCGGGCACGTGCGCGTCGACCGTGTCATCGAGGTCGAGCCGGCCCTCGTCGCGCAGCGCCATGACGGCGACCGCGGTGAAGGTCTTGCTGTTACTCGCCACGGGGTATTGGGTGTCCTCGTCGGGCGTCGCGTCGGGCTGCTCGAGGTCGGTGGTGCCGATGCCGCGGAACCACTGCAGCTGCCCCGCGCGCGCCACCCCGGCGGCCAGCCCGGGCACGCGCCCGTCGCGCTGGGCGTCGTGGGCGAGCAGGTCGAGCGAGCGGGCGGTGGTGTCGGCGAAGGGCATGGCGCCACGGTATCCGTGGGCCGTCGGCCCCGTGGCCTAGGCTCGGCCGGGTGAGCGACCCCACCCGACCTGGCCTCTTCATCGCCTTCGAAGGGGGAGACGGGGCCGGCAAGTCGACGCAGGTCGGGCTGCTCGCCGAGGCGCTGCGTGCCGCCGGCCGGGAGGTCGTGACGACCCGTCAGCCCGGGGGCACGGCGCTCGGCTCCCAGCTGCGCGACCTCGTGCTCCACGGCTCGGCGATGGCCGCCCGTGCCGAGGCGCTGATCTTCGCCGCCGACAAGGCCCAGCACGTCGCCGAGGTGGTCCGTCCGGCCCTCGAGCGGGGCGAGGTCGTCGTCACCGACCGCTACACCGACTCCTCCGTCGCCTACCAGGGGGCCGGGCGCGAGCTGCGGCACGACGAGGTCCACGCCGTGCAGATGTGGGCCGTCGGCGACCTCCTGCCGGATCTCACCGTCGTCGTCGACGTCACCGCCGAGCAGGGCAGGGCTCGACGCGGCGAGGTGCACGACCGGCTCGAGTCCGAGGGCGACGCCTTCCACGAGGCGGTGCGCGCGCACTTCCTCGCCATGGCGCAGGGCGAGCCCGAGCGCTACGTCGTCGTCGACGGCGGGCAGGACCCGCAGGACGTCCATGGCGAGGTGCTCGCCGCGCTCGAGCAGCGCGGGCTGGCCGACGGGCTGGTGACGGCGTGAGCGTGACGACCGGGGCTGCGCCCGGGGTGTGGCGCGACGTCGTCGGGCAGGAGCCGGCGCTCGAGGTCCTGCGCCGGGCCGTCTCCGACGACGCGGCGATGACTCACGCCTGGCTCTTCACCGGGCCGCCCGGGTCGGGGCGATCCGTCGCCGCCCGAGCATTCGCCGGGGCGCTCATGTGCGCCGCGGGCGGGTGCGGGGAGTGCCGCGAGTGCCGCACGGCGCTCGACGGCACCCACGCCGACGTCGACGTGCTCGCCACCGAGGCGCTGTCGATCGGTGTCGCCCAGGCCCGTGAGCTCGTCCAGCTCGCCGGCCGCTCGCCGTCGGTCGGGCGCTGGCGGGTCATCCTCGTCGAGGACGCCGACCGGCTCACCGAGCAGTCCGGCAACGCCCTGCTCAAGGCGCTCGAGGAGCCGACGCCGCGCACGGTGTGGCTGCTGTGCGCGCCGGCGACCGACGACGTGCTCGTCACCGTGCGCTCGCGCGCCCGGCACGTCCGTCTGCGCACCCCGTCGGTCGAGGACGTCGCCGACCTGCTCGTGCGCCGTGACGGCGTCGAGCGCCAGGCCGCGGTCCACGCCGCCCGGGCAGCCCAGAGCCACATCGGCATGGCCCGCCGGCTCGCGACCGACGAGGGCACCCGGACCCGTCGCTACGACACGATCTCGCTGACGACCCGGATACGCGGGGTCGCCGACGCCGTCTCCGCGGCCGCCGATCTCGTGCGCATCGCCGAGGAGGAGCGCGACAAGGTGCTCGTCGACCGGCACGCCGAGGAGAAGGCCAAGCTGCTCGCCACCCTGGGCGCCGAGGCGGGGGCGCGCACCCAGCCCCCTCACGTCCGCTCGCAGATCTCCGGTCTGGAGAAGTCGCAGAAGACGCGAGCCACCCGCTTCACCCGCGACATGATCGACCGCTCGCTCACCGACCTGCTGTCGGTCTACCGCGACGCGCTCGTCCTGCTCACCGGCGAGGCCGTCGCGCTCGTCAACGAGGACTCGCGCGAGGTCGTCGAGGACGTCGCGCGCGCGCTGAGCGCCGAGCGGCTGCTCCTCGCGATGGACGCGATCGGTGTCGCCCGCCGGCGGATCGAGGCCAACGTCGCGCCCCTGCTCGCGCTCGAGGCCATGGCGATCGACCTCACGCTGCCTTAGGTAGCGTGCTCGCATGAGCCGCCCCCTCCTCGCCCGTCTCGTCGCCACGGGCGCCGCGTCCGCGCTGCTCCTGTCGGGCTGCTCCTTCCTGCCCGGCCAGGACGAGCCCACGGCGGCCGACCCGAGCGCGACCGTGCCGCCGCAGGGGCAGGAGGACCTCGCGCGCTACTACGAGCAGGACCTGTCGTGGGGCGACTGCGAGGGCGGGGCCGAGGGGGAGTGCACCGAGCTCGAGGTGCCCGTCGACTACGAGGACCCCGAGGGCGAGACGCTGAAGATCGCGGTGCTCAAGGTGGCGGCGAAGCGCAAGAAGCAGGGCAGCCTCGTCGTCAACCCGGGCGGTCCCGGCGGGTCGGGCACCGAGTACGCCAGCTATGCCGACTACGTCGTCAGCGGCGACGTGCGCGACCGCTTCGACGTCGTCGGCTTCGACCCGCGTGGCGTGGGGCGCTCGGCGCCGGTCGACTGCCTCGACGACGGCGCGCTCGACGACTTCCTCGGTCAGGACCCGACGCCGGACGACGCCGCCGAGGAGCAGGCCCTCGTCGACTCGGGGAAGGCCATGGGTCAGGGCTGCGAGCAGAAGTCCGGGACCGTGACCCCGCACGTGTCGACACCTGAGGCGGCTCGTGACATGGACGTGCTGCGGGCCGCGCTCGGCGAGAGCCAGCTGACCTACCTCGGCAAGTCGTACGGCACCTACCTCGGCGCGACCTACGCCGAGCTCTTCCCCGAGAAGGTCGGCCGCTTCGTCCTCGACGGCGTCGTGGCCCCCGACCTCACGACGGCGGAGATGAACATCGGTCAGGCGAAGGGCTTCGACACCGCGACGCGGGCATGGGCCCGCTCGTGCGCCGAGGACGACTGCGCCCTCGGCAGCACCGAGGACGAGGTGATCGAGACGATGCAGGGCATCCTCGACGACCTCGACGAGTCCCCGATCCCCGGCGCCGGTGATCTCGAGCTCACCGAGGGCTGGGCCAGCCTCGGCATCGCCCAGGCGATGTACGACCAGGGCGCGTGGAGCACGCTGACCGACGCGCTCGTCGCGGTGCAGGGCGGCGACGGCAAGGACCTCATGCAGCTCGCCTTCCAGTACGCCGACCGCAACCCCGACGGGCAGTACGCCGGCAACATCATGGAGGTCATCTACGCGGTCAACTGCCTCGACCACCCCGAGCCCGAGGGCGACGAGCGCGAGCAGATGATCGAGCAGGCGAAGAAGGACGCCCCGATCTGGGGAGAGGTCATCGCCGGCGGGTCCGGCCCGTGCGCGAGCTGGCCCTACGAGCCGGTCGTCGAGCCGCACACGATCTCGGCGAAGGGAGCCGCCCCGATCCTCGTCATCGGCACGACCCGCGACCCGGCGACGCCGTACGAGTGGGCGGAGCGGCTGCACGACCAGCTCGACGAGAGCCGTCTCGTCACCCACGAGGGCGACGGGCACACCGCGTACATGCGGCAGAACTCGTGCGTGGACTCGGCCGTCGACGACTTCTGGCTCACGGGCGAGCTGCCCGAGCAGGACATCACCTGCTCCTGATTTCGCGCGGCCGGGGGCCGTCCGTATACTCGCACTCGCGTCCTGGCGATCCCATGGCGCACCCGCCGCCTTAGCTCAGTCGGCTAGAGCGATTCACTCGTAATGAATAGGTCGTCGGTTCGACTCCGACAGGCGGCTCCACGCAGGACAGCACGACGAAGGCCCCCGGCTCCGGCCGGGGGCCTTCGTGCTGCCCGGGGTCGTACAAAACCCTGCTGGCTGCCCTTCGTCGTGCCAGGTGCCTTTCGAAGGGGTCCTGGCACGTCAAGAGGCAGCCAGCAGGGTCTTGTCAGTCTGGGTGTCCGGTCGGGGTGGGGTCGTCGTCACATCTGTGCCGGCGGGGCGGGGCCGGTCTCGACGAGGTGGACGCTCACCCCTTCGGCGCGGACCTGGGCGAGCGCCGCGCCGTCGGCGTCCGTCGTCGTCACGAGGTCGGTGAGGTCGGCGATCTCGCCGAACCGGAAGGTCGAGGTGCGGGAGAGCTTCTCGGGGGTGATGACGAGGACCCGGCGCGCGCCCGCGGCCAGGCAGGCCCGCTTGACCTCGGCGTCCTCGTACGTCGTCGAGGTCAGCCCGAAGCCCGGGCGCGCGGAGCACGTGCCGATGATCGAGACGTCGACGTTCGTGTCCCCGAGGGCGCGCACCGCGGGGTGGCCGGTGAAGGCGAGCGTGTCGTTCTCGACCGGCCCGCCGGGCACGACGACGGAGGCACCGGGCAGCGTCGCCATCGCCGCCGCCGCATGCAGCGACAGGGCCAGCGCCGTCACAGGGCGCCCGGCGAGGTGCGTCGCGACGGCGTAGCAGGTCGTTCCGTTGTCGAGCACGAGGGACGAGCCGTCCTCGACGAGGGATGCGGCCGCGGCGGCCAGGGCGGCCTTGCGGTCGCGGTCGGCGTCGAGCCGGACGGCGAAGGGCATGGGTGTCCCCCGGGCGTGTGCCCGGGTGACCCCGCCCCGCACGCGCCGCACCGCGTCCTGCGCGGCGAGCTGGGCGAGGTCGCGGCGGACGGTGATCGCGGACGCGCCGGTCAGCTCGCACAGGGCCTCGACCGAGACCGTCGCACCGGACTCGACGGCTCGGATGATCATCCGGTGTCGTTGTGATCGTTGCACGTGATCATCCAAGCACCTACGGTCACGGCCGTGCCCAGCCTCCTGCTCCGTCCCGCCTCGCCGGCGCGTGCCCGCACGGGCGTCTCGCTGATGTTCCTCACCAACGGCGTGCTCTTCAGCGCCCTCCTGCCCCGATACCCGGAGATCAAGGCGGCGTTCGACCTGACCAACAGCCAGTTCGGGCTGCTCGTCGTCGCCTTCCCCACGGGGGCGCTCGTCGCCGCCGGTCTCGGAGGGCGGGTCATCCGCCGACTCGGCGTCCTGCGCACGAACGCGGTCGGCTCGGTGCTCCTCGCCGTCGCGCTGGCGGTGGCGGCGGCGAGCGGCTCGGTGTGGTCCTTCGCGGCCATGCTGCTCCTCGCGGGTGCGGTCGACGCCCTCGTCGACGCGGCCCAGAACGTCCAGGGTGTCCTCGTCGAGCAGTGGCGCGGTCGGTCGGCGATGAACTCCTTCCACGCCCTGTGGTCGGTCGGAGCCACGACCGGTGGTCTCGTCGGCGCGACGGCGGCTGCCGCCGGGGTCTCGATCTCGACGCAGATGGTCGTCAACGGTTCCGTCTGGGTGGTCGTGGCCCTCGTCGCGTGCCGTCTCGCGGTGGTGCCGGAGCACGTGCGCTCGCAGCTGCGCGCCGCCGAGGCTGTCCCTGCCGGCGAGGACGCGGACGGCCGGTCCTCCTCGGTGCGTCGGCACGCCTGGCGCCTGCTCGTCCCCTTCGTGGTGCTCGCCATCTGCGGCACCCTCGTCGAGGACGTCGCGAACAACTGGGCCGTCCTCTACCTCGGTGACGTCGTCGCTGCGCCGACCGCGGTCGCCGGGCTCGGCCTGAGCGCCGCCCTCGGCGCGCAGTTCGTCGGCCGCGTCCTCGGAGACCCGATGACCGACCGGTGGGGCCGCATCGCCGTGGCTCGCGCAGGCGGTCTGCTCGTGGCGGCGGGCTCGTTGCTCGTCGTCCTCGCCCCGACGTACGTCGTCGCGCTCGGCGGCTTCGCGGTCGCAGGGTTCGGCAGCGCGACCCTCGTGCCGGCAGCCTTCGCCGCCGCGGGACGGGTCCCGGGGCTGCCGGAGGGCACCGGCATCGCCGTCCTCGGGTGGCTCATGCGGATCGGCTTCCTCGTCACCTCCCCGGCCATCGGGTCCGTGGCCGACCTCACCAGCCTGCGCGCCGGGCTGCTCGTCCCGGTCGTCGCCGGCCTCGTCGCCGCCGCCGTGGCGCACGGCCAGCGGCGGGCTCAGGTCCGGATCTGATGCGGCCGCCGGCACCGACGGGACCCGTGGAGGCGCTGCCCCCGTATATGCCGGGCGACGACCCGGGGAGTCCCGTTACTGCCGGGTAGCCACGGCGACGGTCGGCTGTCCGCAGGGGTGACCCGATCTCCGGCATGGCCCGCGTCCCGGAGGGACCCGGGCGCCCGCGCCGCTTCGACGATGCGTGAGGTCTCGACGCGTCAACCGGCGGGGTCGGGGCAAGATTCCGCGCTGACACCGACGGGCCTCACCTCGGCGCACCTCTGCAACGGGGTGCCGTCGGCGCCGACCACCCGCCGGGAACCCAGTGGCGCGTCGAGCTGCACGTGCTCGGTGAGGTACGTGATGACCGCTGCACAGTTGACGTCGTCGTCCGTCCTCGTCTCCAGAGCGGGCGCGACGACGACCTCGCTGTCGCTCTCGCGCACGTCCAGCGAGACGAAGCGCAGGTCTTGGCACCCCTTCGTCACCGAGACCGCCAGGGTGCGGTCCTGATCCGAGTACCCGTACTCGTACGTGCCGGTCAGGGACACCTGGTCCCACCCGCCGACGAGCCCGCAGCCGGCAAGCGGGAGCAGCGCGGCGCCCAGCGCTGCCGCAATCGCTCGCACCACCTCAGGCCAGCTCGTCGCGCAGCTGGCGCTTGAGGATCTTGCCGGAGGTGTTCTTCGGCAGCGCGTCGACGACGTGCACGGACTTCGGCACCTTGAAGCCCGCGAGCCTCGTGCGGGCGTGCTCGAGCAGGTCGGCGGTGCTCACCTCGTCCTGCAGCACGACGACCGCGGTCACCGCCTCGACCCAGCGCTCGTCCGGGATGCCGATGACGGCGGCCTCGGCGACGGCGGGGTGGCTGAAGAGGGCGTCCTCGACCTCGCGCGAGGCGATGAGGACGCCGCCGGAGTTGATGACGTCCTTGATCCGGTCGACGACGGTGATGTACCCCTGCTCGTCGACCCGCACGAGGTCGCCGGAGTGAAACCACCCGTCGACGAAGGCCTCCGCCGTCTCCTGCGGCTTGTCCCAGTAGCCCAGGCACAGCTGGGGCGAGCGGTAGACGACTTCGCCCATCTCGCCCGGTGCCACGTCGCGCCCCTCGCCGTCGACGACGCGCATCTCGGTGAGCAGCACAGGGCGCCCCGCCGAGTCGGGTCGCTCTGCGTGCTCCTCGGGCCGCAGCACCGTGCACAGCGGTCCCATCTCGGACTGCCCGAAGCAGTTGTAGAGACCGAGCTCGGGCATCTTCGCCTGGAGCCGCTCGACGACCGGGCCGGGCATGATCGACGCGCCGTAGTAGGCCTTGCGCAGCGAGGCCAGGTCGCGCCCGGCGAAGTCGGCGTGGTTCGTCATCGCCACCCACAGCGTCGGGGCGGCGAAGAAGGCCCGGTGCCCGTCGCGCTCGATGCGCGCGAGGATCTCGCCGGGGTCGGGCACCTCGAGCAGCGTGCTCCGGGCGCCGACCGCGAGCCACGGCAGGAGGAAGACGTGCATCTGCGCCGAGTGGTAGAGCGGCATGACGTGCAGCGGCTCGTCGTCCTGCGCGAGGTCGAGCGCGACGACGCAGCTGAGGTACTCGGCGACGAGGGAGCGGTGCGTCATCATCGCGCCCTTGGGCCGCGACGTCGTGCCCGAGGTGTAGAGCAGCTGGGCGAGGTCGTCGTCGGCGACCTCGACGTCGACCTCCGGCACCTCACCCGTGCGCGCGGCGTCGAGCAGCGAGCCCTCGGCGTCGCGAAGGGGGAGCGAGGGCACGGGCGCCTCGAGGTCGTCGAGCCGGGGCGCGAGGTCGGGGTCGGCGAGGACGAGCGAGCTGCCGGACTGCGTCACGAGGTACTCGAGCTCGTACCCGGTGAGGTTGTAGTTGAGCGGCACGTGGACGAGCCCGGCGCGGGCGCACGCGAGGAAGCCGAGCAGGTACGCGTCGCTGTTGCGCCCGAAGGCGGCGACGCGGTCCCCCTTCGTCAGGCCCTGCGCGAGCAGCGCCGCGGCCGCCCGGCTCGTCGCGTCCTCGAGCTCGCGGTAGGTCCACTCCCGCTCGCCGAAGACGAGGGCCACCCGGTCGCCGAAGGCGCGGGCGCTGCGTCGGACGACACCGTCGATCGTGCTGCTGCGCATGAGGCTCATGGCCCGAAGGGTGCTCGATCGGGCAGGGCCTGACAAGGGGTCGTCAGGACGAGACCGAGCGCACCCGCGACAGGATCGCCTCGGTGACCTCCTGCGGGCGCTTCTCGGGCAGCCAGTGCCCGGCGCTCACCTCGACGAAGCGGTACGCCGCGCCGGGGTCGACGCCGGCCTTCTCCGCGGCCCGGCGCACGACGACGCCGGTGCGCTCCGCGGCCGCCCGCCCGAGCGCCGCGTCGCGCGTGCCCCAGACGAAGGTCGTGGGGACGACGTCGGCGGCGGTGCGCACGCGCTCGGGGCGAGCCGGGCTCTTCGACCCGCGGACTCGCTCGGCGACCATGTGCTTGAGGGGCAGCGCGGCGCGGTACCAGTTGAGGCTCGCCTGCGCCGCGCCCGGCTGGGCCATCCGGTCGGCGTACTGCTGCGCGAGGTCCTGCGGGAGGCCGGTGCGCACGAGGAAGGGCCGGGTGAGCCGGCGGAAGAGGGCGGCCGGCACGACGGGCAGCGCGAAGAAGGCCATGTAGGCGCTGCGCCGGGCCTGGTCGCCGTGCTTGAAGGCCCACGCCATCGCGGCCGGGTGCGGCGTCGAGAGCACCGTGAGGCTGGCCACGCGGTCGGGGTGTCGCGAGGCGACGGTCCACGCGAGCGCGCCGCCCCAGTCGTGACCGACGACGTGCACGCGCTGCGCGCCCACCGCGTCGGCGAGGGCGATGACGTCGGCGACGGACTCGCCGATGACGTAGTCGGAGGCCCGGGGCGGACGAGCGCCGGGGGAGTATCCGCGCAGGTCAGGGGCGAGCACGCGCAGGCCGGCCTCGACGAGCGCCGGCGTGATGCCCCGCCAGGCACGGCGGTCCTGCGGCCAGCCGTGGAGCAGGACGACGACCTCCTGGCCGTCGGTCACGGCAGCGGCGTCGTCGCCGGCGGAGTCGTCGAGGTCGAAGGTCAGCCCGTCGCGGGAGAAGTAGCGCACCCGCTCAACGTACAGATGGGCCTTCCCGTGAGGCACCCTTGCCCTCATGATCTCCCGCCTGGCCTTCACCGACGCCTGGGAGATGGACCACCCCGCCGACGAGGTCCTGCGCGTGCTCGCCGACGTCGACTCGTACATGCGGTGGTGGCCCCAGGTGAAGGAGGTCGAGCGCGTCGACTCCGAGCACGGGCAGCTGCGCGTGTGCTCGCGCATCCCCATCAGCCTGCGCATGACGATCACCCGCGAGGCCGAGCTGCCCGAGATCGGCCTGCTCCGCGTGCGCGTGCAGGGCGACCTGCGCGGGTGGAGTCAGTGGCACGTCGCGGCCATCCCCGGCGGGTGCCGGGTGGCGTACACGCAGGAGGTCTCGATCGCTCACCCCTTCTTCAAGCTCGTCGCCGCCGTGCCCCTGCTCGGGGTCCGGGCCATCCGGGCCAACCACGACGCGATGATGCGCGGCGGTCGGCAGGGCCTGGGCGAGTACCTCGCCGCCTGAGGGCGGCCCGACGGCGGACGCACGAAGGGGTGCCGACCAGCTGGTCGGCACCCCTTCGTCGTCCCGCGGCGGCGTCTCAGTCGTCGGAGAGCGGCTTGTCCTTCGTCGCGAGCTCCTCGCGCGCACGCTGCGAGGCGACCGCGTGGTCCTCCTCGGAGCGGGCGACGCTGTGCGCGGCGGCGCTGAAGGGCGCCTTCCAGCGCGCGGTGCTCATGCCGGCGTCGGTCGCACGCTGGATGGCCTCGTCGATCGTCGCCTCGGCCTCGACGCGGCCGGCCCAGTGGGCGCCCTCGACGGACTTCCCGGGCTCGAGGTCCTTGTAGGTCTCGAAGAAGTGCTGGATCTCGAGGCGGTCGAACTCGGAGATGTCCTCGAGCTCCTTGATGTGGTCCTTGCGCGGGTCGCCCGCGGGGATGCACAGGATCTTGTCGTCGCCGCCGGCCTCGTCACGCATGTGGAACATGCCGATCGGCCGCGCGCGCACGAGGCAGCCGGGCCACGTGGGCTCGTCGAGGAGCACGAGCGCGTCGAGCGGGTCGCCGTCCTCGCCGAGGCTGTCCTCGATGTACCCGTAGTCGCTCGGGTAGGACATCGCGGTGAAGAGGAGGCGGTCGAGACGGATGCGACCGGTCTCGTGGTCGACCTCGTACTTGTTGCGATGACCCTTCGGGATCTCGATGGTGACGTCGAACTCCATGAACTGCCCCTTCACGTGGATGACCTAGGCTCGGGGATCAGTTTCCACCATCACCGACCGCTCCGGCACCAGGGGGGAGTCCACGTGCGCCGACTCGCTGCGGCCGCCAGCGCCGTCGTCGTCGGCGCGATCGCCTACGGCGCAGCCGATGTGGCCGACGTCGTGCCCGGTGTGCTCACCCGTGACGTGGCCGCCGACGTGGCCCAGATCACCCCCGGCCCGCAGCCCGGCCCGGTGGGCGCGGTCGCCCCTGCCGCCTCGACGAAGGCCCCCCGCCCGTCGGCGGGCACGCTGGCCCGCGAGCTCGACCCCCTCGTGGAGGACGCCTGGCTGGGCCGCCGCGCCGGCGTCGTCGTCCGCGACGCGCTCACCGGCGAGGTGCTCTACGACCACCGGGGCAGCGCGCCGATGGTGCCCGCCTCGACGCAGAAGATCCTCGCCGGCGCTGCCGTCGCCGAGACCAGCGACCTGTCGAGCACGATGACGACCCGCGTCGTCACCGGCGCCTCGGCCGACGAGGTCGTCCTCGTCGCCGGGGGCGACACGATGATCGCGAAGGGGGCCGGCGACCCGACCGCGGTCGAGGGCCGCGCCGGCATGCGCGACCTCGCCCGTCAGGTCGCCCGCTCGCTCGGCCCGGAGGCGAAGGGGGAGCGGCTCACCCTTCGCCTCGACGCGACCTACGCGGCCGGACCTCGCGTCCCCTCGACGTGGGACCCGACCGACGTGACGAACGGCTTCACCCAGGCCGTGACGATGATCGGCCTGGCGGGGGAGCGCCCCGAGCCCTACCAGCCCTCGCCCCGTTACCCCGAGCGCTCCGCCCTCTCCGCGCTGCGCGCCGAGCTGACGCGCGCCGGTCTCGACGTGCGCGTCGACGACAGCGCGTCGACCTGGCGCACGGCCGCGCCCGAGGGCGCCACGGAGCTCGGCTCGGTCGAGTCGGCGCCGCTCGGCGAGGTGCTCGCCGAGGCGCTGTCGAGCAGCGACAACGCCCTCACCGAGAACCTCACCCGTCAGGCGGCGCTCGCCGACGGCGCGCGCAGCGGTGACGCGAAGGACGTCGCGCGGTGGGTGCGCTCGACCCTCACCGACGCCGGCGTCGACATGTCCGGCACGCGGCTGCTCGACGCCTCCGGGCTGAGCCGCGGTCAGCGGGTGCCGGCCGACACGATCAGCGAGGTCATGCAGCTGGGCATCACCGGCAGCGCGAAGAGCCTGCGCGGCGTGCTCCTCGGCCTGCCCGTCGCCGGCTTCACCGGCACGCTGCACGAGCGCTTCACCGAGCCCGAGGCCGTGCCCGCCGTCGGCGTCGCGCGGGCCAAGACCGGCACCCTCACCGGGGTGTCCGGTCTCGCCGGGACGACGACGACCGCCGACGGCCGCGTGCTCACCTACGTCCTGCTCGCCGACCAGGTGCCGAGCACGACGGGAACTCTCGGGGCCCGCGCGGTGTTGGACGAGATCGTCGGCACCCTCACGACGTGCGGGTGCCGCTGACCGACGCGGCACCGCCACGTCCCCACCACGGAAGGGCCACTGATGACCCAGTACGTCGACTGGAGCTTCGCGACGAGCACGGGGGCCCGCCTCGCGCCCTCCGGGCCCGACGTCTCCGCGGCCGAGGCCGTCGAGATCGTCGAGCAGATCCGCTCGCTGGCCGCCCGGGCGGTCGAGCCGGTGGCCGAGACATCCCGGCTGCGCGCGCCCGGTGACGCCCCGCCGCCCGTCGTCGTCGACCGCCCCACGTGGATCGCGGTCAACGCGGACTCCATGTCGGCGATGCTCGACCCCGTCGTCGCCCGGATCAGCGCCCGGCAGAAGCAGGCGCCGGGCCCGGTCGCGCAGGCGATCGGCAGCAAGGTCACCGGTGCCGAGGCGGGCGGGCTGCTCGCCTTCCTCAGCACGAAGGTCCTCGGCCAGTACGACCTCGCGCCGGGCGGCACCCCGTCGCTGCTGCTCGTCGCCCCGAACCTCGTCCACACCGAGCGCGAGCTCGGCGTCGACCCGACCGACTTCCGCTTCTGGGTGTGCCTGCACGAGGAGACCCACCGGGTGCAGTTCACGGCCGTGCCGTGGCTGCGCGACCACGTCGTCCAGCGTGCTCAGGCGCTGGCGAGCGACATGGTGCCCGACGTCGACTCGGTGCGCACCCGCCTGGAGCAGCTCGCCAAGGAGCTGCCGCGCGCCTTCCGCGGGGACGGCGCGGGGCTGACCGACGTCTTCGCCACCCCGGAGCAGCGGGCCGAGATGGCCGAGCTCACCGCGGTGATGTCCTTGCTCGAGGGGCATGCCGACGTCGTCATGGACGACGTGGGCCCGGAGCACGTGCCGAGCGTCGAGGAGATCCGCCGCAAGTTCGACGTGCGCCGACAGGGCGCCGGGTCGGTCGACCGCGTCCTGCGCCGGCTGCTCGGGCTCGAGGCCAAGATGCGCCAGTACCGCGACGGCGCAGCCTTCGTGCGGGGGGTGCAGGAGCGCGTCGGCGTCGAGGGCTTCAACGCGATCTGGACCTCGCCCGACACCCTCCCGCGCGCCGCCGAGATCACCGACCCCGGGGCCTGGGTCCGCCGCGTCCACGGCTGACCCCCTTCGCCCCTGTCGCCACTTTCCCGCCCAGGGCGGGAACATTCGACCTCGGGAAGGAACATTTCTTTCCCGAGGTCGAGCTTTCCCGCCCTGGGCGGGAAAGCTGAGGCGGTGGGATCAGGCGGTGCGGGCCCAGACGACGACACCGCGGTCGTCGGTGCAGCGGAAGACCTCGACCTGCATCCCGTCGGGGTCGTCCTGCTCGACCTCGCACTCGAAGCCCTGCGCCGTGAGCGTCGCGGGGGCCTCGCCGACGGGGTGCAGCGCGTTGATCGCGGTCACCACGGGCACCGCCTGCGCGCAGGTGAGGTCGGGCTCGACCGAGGCCGACAGCACCTGCCCCGAGCCCTCCTCGCCCTGCATCTGCGACAGCTCCGCCTCGCACGCGACGTCGAGGTGGTCGTCGGCCTCGTGCTCGTGGCCGTCCTCGCCCTCCTGCTCGTGGTCGTGGTCCTCCTCGGCCGTGGGGGCCGAGCTGCTCGACGCCGAGGTCGGCGACGTCGAGCTGCTGCTCGACGAGCCCGTCGCGGCGGGGGCCGGGTCGTCCGTGCCGCAGCCCGCGAGGGCGACGGCGGCGAGGACGAGGACGAAGGGGGAGCGGACGCGCATCGGCAGGCCTTCACTGTGACGGGTCATCATGGGGCGGTGGCAGCAGGACATCCGGCGCAGGCAGCGCTCCGACGCGCGGTGCGCACCTGCGTGGCCGGTCACGACGCTACCGAAGGGTCGGACCCCCTCGTCCTCGCGGCCGTCAGCGGGGGAGCGGACTCCCTCGCCCTCGCCCACGCCCTCCTGCACGAAGGGGGACCCACCCGCACCGGCGTCGTCGTCGTCGACCACGACCTGCAGCCCGGGTCGGCCGAGGTCGCCGAGCGTGCCGCCGAGCAGTGCCGGGCGATGCGCACCCCCGACGGCCGCGCCCACGAGGTCGTCGACGTGCGCCGGGTCCGCGTCGTCAGCACCGGTGCCGGCCCCGAGGCCGACGCCCGCGAGGCCCGCTACGCCGCGCTCGCCGCCGCGGCCGGCGACCTCGGCGCCGCCCTCGTGCTCCTCGGCCACACCCGCGACGACCAGGCCGAGCAGGTCCTCCTGGGGCTCCTGCGCGGCTCCGGCGCCCGCTCCCTCGCCGGCATGCCCGTGACGACGACCCGAGGGGGCGTCCCCTTCGCCCGCCCGCTCCTGCACGTCGACCGGGCGACGACCCGCGCGGCCTGCGCCGCCGCCGGCCTCGACCCCTGGCACGACCCGACGAACGTCGACCCCGCCTTCGCCCGCTCCCGGGCGCGCGCGGTCCTCGCGACCCTCGCCGAGGACCTCGGGCCCGGTCTGCCCGAGGCACTCGCCCGCACCGCCGACCTCCTGCGCGCCGACGCCGACCACCTCGACGCGCTCGCCGACGAGGCGTCCGCCCCCTTCGCCGCCGTCGCCGAGCCGTGCACCGCCGACCTCGCCGTCCTGCCGACGGCCCTGCGCACCCGCGTCCTGCGCCGGCTCCTGCTCGCCGGCGGCGCCCGCCCGGGCGACCTCTCCGCCGCTCATCTGGCCGCGGTCGACGCCCTCGTCACCGTGCCGCGCGGTCGTGGCCCGCTGCACCTGCCGGGGGTCGAGGTCACCCGGGTGGGCACCGGTCGGCAGGCCCGGCTGTCCATCACCGGTGCAGGTCTGGTCTGATAGCCCCGTGGACGCCAAGAGCATCGAGGCCGATCTCGTACGGGTGCTGTGCACCGAGGAGCAGATCCAGGAGCGCCTGGCCGAGCTGGCCCAGGAGGTCTGGGAGCACTACGAGGGCGAAGACCTCCTCCTCGTCGGGGTGCTCAAGGGGGCGGTCATGGTCATGGCCGACTTCATGCGCCACCTGCCCGGCTCCGCGCCGATGGACTGGATGGCGGTGAGCTCCTACGGCTCCGGCACGAAGTCCTCGGGCGTCGTGCGGATCCTCAAGGACCTCGACGCCGACATCACCGGCAAGCACGTGCTCATCGTCGAGGACATCATCGACTCGGGCCTGACGCTGTCGTGGATCCGCACCAACCTCCTCTCGCGCTCGCCCGCGTCGGTCGAGGTCCTCACGCTGCTGCGCAAGCCCGACGCCGCGAAGGTCGAGGTCGAGACCCGCTGGGTCGGCTTCGACATCCCCAACGAGTTCGTCGTCGGCTACGGCCTCGACTACGCCGAGGGCTACCGCGGCCTGCGCGAGGTCGCCACCCTCGCGCCGCACGTCTACAGCTGACCTCCCGCGAAGGGGGACGGCGCGAGGGGGTGGGGAACACCCCCGTCGGCCCGCGCGTTGGCCCTGGAGGTGGGACGGATCCTGACCACGTGGTCGGGTAGTTTCGTCTCTTGATCCTGTCGCCCGAGGGGCGGCCGTCGTCGACCAGGAAGATCGGGCAGACCCGAAGCCGCATGAACGCCAAGAAGCTCTTCCGCGCCCCGCTCTTCTGGGCGCTCGCACTGCTCGTCATCTTCATGCTCGTCTTCCAGCTGGGCAGCGGGGGTGACTACGCCCGCATCGACACCTCCGCCGCCGAGAAGCTCATCGACGACGGCAAGGTGCAGGAGGCGCACTTCACGAGCGACAACACCCTCCAGCTCGACCTCAAGGACGGGCAGACCTACTCCGACGGCGACGCGGTCACGGACGCCAAGCAGGTCGAGACGGAGTTCGTCGAGGCGCGCGCCGAGCACATGGTGACCCTCGTCGACGAGAAGGTCCCGGGCACGATCAACGACACGATCGAGGAGCCGAGCATCTGGGGCTCGCTGCTCTTCTCGCTGCTGCCGCTGCTCCTGCTCGTCGGCCTCTTCTGGTTCATGATGAGCCAGGCCCAGGGCGGCAACCGCGTCATGCAGTTCGGCAAGTCCAAGGCCAAGCTCGCGAGCAAGGAGGCGCCGAAGGTCACCTTCTCCGACGTCGCCGGTGCCGACGAGGCCGTCGAGGAGCTGCACGAGATCGTCGAGTTCCTCAAGGAGCCGAGCAAGTTCCTCGCGGTCGGCGCGAAGATCCCCAAGGGCGTGCTGCTCTACGGCCAGCCCGGTACCGGCAAGACCCTCCTCGCGCGCGCCGTCGCTGGCGAGGCGGGCGTGCCCTTCTACTCGATCTCCGGCTCGGACTTCGTCGAGATGTTCGTCGGTGTCGGTGCCTCGCGCGTGCGCGACCTCTTCGAGCAGGCCAAGACCAACGCGCCCGCCATCGTCTTCGTCGACGAGATCGACGCCGTGGGTCGCCACCGCGGTGCGGGTCTCGGCGGCGGTCACGACGAGCGCGAGCAGACGCTCAACCAGCTGCTCGTCGAGATGGACGGCTTCGACGTCAAGACCAACGTCATCCTCATCGCGGCGACCAACCGCCCCGACATCCTCGACCCGGCGTTGCTGCGACCGGGCCGCTTCGACCGCCAGATCGGGGTCGAGAACCCCGACATGATCGGCCGCCACCGCATCCTCGAGGTGCACTCGGCCGGCAAGCCCATGGCCCCCGACGTCGACCTGCTCGCCGTCGCCCGTCGCACCCCCGGCATGACCGGCGCCGACCTGGCCAACGTGCTCAACGAGGCGGCGCTGCTCACCGCCCGAGGGGGCGGTCAGTTCATCGACGACCACGTCCTCGACGAGGCGATCGACCGCGTCATCGCCGGTCCGCAGAAGCGCACCCGGATCATGAGCGCCCAGGAGCGCAAGGTCACCGCGTACCACGAGGGCGGTCACGCGCTCGTCGCCGCGGCGATGAACCACACCGACCCCGTCGCGAAGGTGACGATCCTGCCCCGCGGTCGCGCGCTCGGCTACACGATGGTGCTGCCGACCGACGACAAGTACTCGACGTCACGCAACGAGATCCTCGACCAGCTCGCCTACGCGCTCGGCGGCCGCGTCGCGGAGGAGATCATCTTCCACGACCCGACGACCGGCGCGGCCAACGACATCGAGAAGGCCACCGCGATGGCCCGCAAGATGGTCACGGAGTTCGGCATGAGCGAGCGCATCGGTGCGGTCAAGCTCGGCCAGAGCCAGGGCGAGGTCTTCCTCGGCCGCGACATGGGTCACCAGCGCGACTACTCGGAGGAGATCGCGAGCGTCGTCGACGACGAGGTGCGCCGCTTCATCGAGGCCGCCCACGACGAGGCCTGGCACGCGATCAACGACAACCGCGACGTCCTCGACCGTCTCGTCCTCGAGCTGCTCGAGCACGAGTCGCTCGGCCCGAAGGAGATCGCGGCGGTCTTCGCCGACGTGCGCAAGCGCCCGCGCCGCCCCACGTGGCTCTCCGCGGAGAACCGCACGATCTCCGACAAGCCCCCGGTCCTCACGCCCGCCGAGGAGGCCGCACTCGCGGCCCGCTCGAACGGCTCGGCACCGGCCCCGAGCCCGACCGGCGCCCCGCCGGCCGGTGTCGGCGCCCAGCCGGGCGACCCGGGCACGGCGGCCGCCATCGACAAGGCGGCGGAGGAGGGGGCTACCCCCTACCCGGAGGAGCACCCGGCGGCCGAGGTCCGCGAGGTGCCCGACGGCGGCCAGGTCGACCCCGACGGCCGTCACTGAGGTGACGATGAGCCAGCACGAGGCCGAGGCCCTCGAGGCCGGGGCGGGCACCGGCCCGGTCGCCGCGGCGATGGACCTGCCGCGGATCGAGGCCGCGGTGCGCGAGATCCTCATCGCGGTCGGGGAGGACCCCGACCGCGAGGGGCTCCTCGAGACCCCCGCGCGGGTCGCCCGGGCCTACGCGGAGACCTTCGCCGGGCTGCACCAGGACCCGGCCGAGATCCTCGCGACGACCTTCGACATCGACCACGACGAGCTCGTCATGGTCCGTGACATCCCGCTGTACTCGACGTGCGAGCACCACCTCGTGCCCTTCCACGGGGTCGCCCACGTCGGGTACGTCCCCGGGCGCAGCGGCCAGGTGACCGGGCTGTCCAAGCTCGCCCGGCTCGTCGACGTCTACGCGCGCCGCCCCCAGGTGCAGGAGCGCCTCACCTCGCAGGTCGCCGACGCGCTCGTCGAGTGCCTCGACGTCACCGGCGTCATCGTCGTCGTCGAGGCCGAGCACCTGTGCATGTCGATGCGCGGCGTGCGCAAGCCGGGTGCGCGCACCCTCACCTCGGCGGTGCGCGGCCAGCTGCGCGACCCCGCGACCCGTGCAGAGGCGATGTCCCTGCTCATGGGGGCTCGCTGACCGTGCTCCTGCAGCGAGGCGAGCGCCCCGCGATCATGGGGATCGTCAACGTCACCCCGGACTCCTTCAGCGACGGGGGACGGTGGTACGACGAGGACGCCGCGGTCGCGCACGGGCTCGAGCTCGTCGCGCAGGGCGCGACGCTCGTCGACGTGGGCGGTGAGTCCACCCGTCCGGGCGCGCACCGCCCGGACGAGGACGAGGAGGTGCGCCGCGTCGTGCCCGTCGTGCGCCGCCTCGCCGACGAGGGCGTCGCGGTCTCGGTCGACACCATGCGCACGCGGGTCGCGGCTGCTGCGGTCGAGGCCGGTGCCGCGGTCATCAACGACGTGAGCGGCGGGCTCGCCGAGCCCGAGATCGCCTCCGTCGTCGCCGGGAGCGACATCCCCTTCGTCGTCATGCACTGGCGGGGCCACTCGACCGACATGTACGCGGCGGCGAGCTACGACGACGTCGTCGGCGAGGTGTGCACCGAGCTCGAGCAGCGCGTCGAGGTCCTCCTCGCGGCCGGTCTCGGCGAGCACCAGCTCGTCCTCGACCCCGGCATCGGCTTCGCGAAGACCGCCGAGCACAACTGGGAGCTCCTCGCCGGCCTCGAGCGCGTCGTCGCGCTCGGCCGCCCGGTGCTCCTCGGCACCTCGCGCAAGGGCTTCCTCGGCAAGGTCGGCCGCGCCGCCGGCGCCGAGCGCCCGCCCGTCGAGCGCGACACGGCGACCGCCGTTACGACGGCCCTCGCCGCCCGCACCGGCGTGTGGGCCGTCCGCGTGCACGACGTCGTCGCCTCGGTCGACGCCCTCGACGTCGTCGACGCCCTGGAGGCCCACCGTGCCTGATCGTGACGTCATCGAGCTGCTCGGGGTCCGGGCGAAGGGGTACCACGGCGTCCTGGACTTCGAGCGGCGCGACGGGCAGGACTTCGTCGTCGACGTGCTCATGGGCACCGACCTCTCACGCGCGGGGGCGAGCGACGACCTCGCCGACACCGTGAGCTATGCCGAGATCGCCGCAGCGGTCGTCACCCGCATCGAGGGCGAGCCCCTCGACCTCATCGAGGCGCTCGCCGAGCGCATCGCCGGTGACGTCCTGCTCCGCCCCGAGATCGGCGACGTCGAGGTCGTCGTGCACAAGCCGCAGGCGCCGGTCGGCGTCCCCTTCGGCGACGTGCGGGTCCGGGTGCGCCGCACCCGACGCAGCGCCGTCGTCGTCGCCCTCGGCAGCAACCTCGGCGACTCGACCCAGACCCTCCACGACGCGGTCGACGCGCTGCGCGCGCACGTCGACCTCACCGCGGTGAGCCGCAGCTACGCGACCGACCCCGTGGGGGGCCCGGAGCAGCCCGACTACGTCAACGCCGTCGCGGTGGGCACGACCTCGCTCACGCCGTGGGCGCTCCTGGCGGCCCTGCACGGCATCGAGGCCGGCCACGGGCGCACCCGTGAGGTGCGCTGGGGGCCTCGCACCCTCGACCTCGACCTCGTCGCCTACGGCACGACCGGCGGGGCCGACGAGGCGTGCCTCGACGCCCCGGTCCTCACCGTGCCGCACCCCCGCGCGCACGAGCGGGCCTTCGTCCTCGTGCCGTGGCTCGACGCCGACCCCGACGCCCGGCTGCGTGTCGACGGCGAGGTCCGTGCCGTCGCCGAGCTCGTCTCCGCCCTCGACACGACCGGTGTGCGGGCGGTGGACGGCCGATGATGATGATCGAGGGCCTGCGCTGGCGCACGACGCTCGTCACCGGGCTCGTCACCACCGTCGTGTCGTGGCTGCTCAGCCGCTGGTGGGTGGCATCGGGGGAGCGGGTCGTCCAGACGCCGTGGCTGGCCGCCGCGCTCCTGGTCGTCATGGCCCTCGCGCTGCTCGTCGTCGCCTGGCCGATGCGTCGCTACCGACGCGAGGGCACCGCGGTCGCCCCGCTGCGGGCCGCCCGGATCCTCGGTCTGGCCCAGGCCGGAGCGCTCACCGGCGCGGTCGTCTGCGGGCTCTACCTCGGGCACGCGCTCGTCCTGCTGCCCGACCTCGGCTTCGGCAGCCACGCCGAGCTCGCGCTGCGTCTCGGCGCCGCCGCCCTGGCCGGTGCGCTCGTCGCGGTCGCCGGGCACGTCGCCCAGGGCTGGTGCCGCATCCGCGACGAGGACCGCTCCGACCCCGCCGAGGGGTCGACCGGACGCCGCTGAGGCGGCCCCGTCGCTCAGGCCGGGTCGGCCCAGACGACCCAGTTGCCCTCGTAGTGCCCGCCCTGCAGCGGGGTCGTCGGGTCGCACGTGATGAGGCGCAGGACCGGCCGCGGGTTGTCGTGGTCCCAGATCGTGTCGTCTTGGGGCACCTCGGTCTTGCTCGCGGCCGACGAGCGGGTGATCCGCCAGGCCACCTCGCGCCCGCTGCCGTAGGTGACGGTCACGCGGTCGCCGATCTTGACCTGCGGGAGGTTCCAGAAGACGTCGGGCTCGCTGCCGTGGTTGATGTGGCCGACGAGGATGCTCGCGCCGGTCTGGCCGGGCTTGGGCCACCCGGACTCGGCGTACCAGCCCGCGGTGCCGAAGGGGGGTGCGAGGACGTCGTCGGCGTCGAGGTAGGTCGCCTGCAGCGACGCGTCGACGAGGGTGCGCCCGCCCGAGGTGACGGTGACGCGGGTCGGGTCTCCGGACGGGGCGGCGGTGGCCGACGGGGCCGGCGGGGGCGTCGTCGACGTGGATCGGCGCGCGGGGGTCGTCGAGGACGAGGGCGAGCGGCGGCTCGTGCGGCTCGAGGTCGCGGAGGGCTCGCTCGTGCTCGACGAGGTGGAGATCTCGCTCGGGGCGACGTAGGTGCCCGGCGCGACGCTGTCGTCGCTCGTCAGCCACCACGCGCCGAGCGCGATCGCGCCGAGGGTGCCGACGCCGAGCAGGCTCGCGAGGACGCGGATCGCGAGGGTCTCGCCGTGCTGCGGGCTGCGGGGTGTACGGGCCACGCTTCGGGCTCCTGGGGTCGGCGCGGGTCACGCGTCGGGGACGGACCGGTCAAGTATCGCAGGGGCGGCGACCGGCACGAAGGGGGCGACCCACCGGTGGTCCGGGTGGTCGCCCCCTTCGTCTCGGGCGGGTGCCCTCAGTGCCGCTAGGAGGGCGGGTGCCCTCAGTGCCGCGCGGAGGCCCGGCGGCGGGTGAGGGTCAGGCCGAGGCCGCCGACCGCGGCGAGCAGACCGCCGCCGAGGAGCAGCGCCGGGCTCTGGCCGGACCCGCCCTGGCTCGCGTCGGTCTGGACCAGGGCCGGGGTCTGCACGCTCGTCGGGCTGCCCGAGGTCGCCGTCGGGTCGGAGCTCGTCGTCGGGTCCGGGTCCTCGCTCGTCGGCTCGTCGGTGGTGGGCTCGTCGGTCGTCGGCTCGTCCGTGGTGGGCTCGTCCGTCGTCGGGGTCGGCTCGGAGTCGGCCTCGGTGACCTCGATCGTGCCGACGGAGGTGCTCTCGGAGACGTTGGTGCACCGGAGGGTGACGTTCGTCGTGTACGACTGGCCGTCGGCGTCGGCGTACCCGCGGATGAAGGCGGTGAGGTCGGTGGCCTCGACGTCGTAGGTCCCGGCGCTCGGGGCGGGCACGGAGACCGAGCCGGTCGCGGTGACGACGAGCTCGCCGGACGCGGGCACGTCGGTGAGGGGAGAGGTGAAGGCGATGTCGCCGTCGACGCTGTCGGTGCCGTCGCTCACGGAGACGCCGGCCGCGTTGAGCGGGTCGCTCGGCGCGTCGACCGCGCGGACGTTGAGCAGGGAGTACAGCGAGTCGCGGCGGGACTCGGGGATCGTCACGACCGCGGTGACGTCGGAGGTAATCTGCTCGCCCTCCTCGACGCTCGTCGGCAGGTCGACGGTGTAGCTGACGCTCACGTCCGGGTCGCCGGCGATCTGACCCAGGTTGAGCACCTCGTAGGTGCACTCGTAGTCCTGGGTGATGGTGACGGCCTGGGCCGGAGCGGCCAGGCCGACGGCGGCGATGCCGATGCCGGCGAGGGCGGCGGCCCCGGCGGACGTGCGGACGTGGCGACGTGCCATGCGATGAGCTCCCCTGCGAAGTCGAGCGGACGCCTGCTCGTCCCCCTCGGTCGGGCACAACCTACCGGCTGCACCATCCGGGGCGGAAGGAGGTCGGTCGGCTACTTGTCGACGTCGCCGACGACGAAGAACATCGACCCGAGGATCGCGACGAGGTCGCCGACGAGCTCTCCGGGCAGCAGCTGCGAGAGCACCTGGACGTTGTTGAAGGACGCCGAGCGCAGCTTGAGCCGCCACGGGGTCTTCTCGCCGCGGCTGACGAGGTGGTAGCCGTTGATGCCCAGGGGGTTCTCGGTCGCGGTGTACCGCTCGCCCTCCGGCACCTTGAGCACCTTGGGCAAGCGCTGGTTGACCGGCCCCGGGGGGAGCTCGCGCAGGCGCTCGACGCACGCCTGGGCGAGGTCCAGGCTCACGTGGGTCTGCTCGAGCAGCACCTCGAGGCGCGCGAGGCAGTCGCCGTCGGTGCGCGTGACGACCCGGCCGGGCCCACCGGGCGCGAAGAGCTCGCCGTACGCGAGGTACGGGGCGTCACGACGCAGGTCGAGGTCGACGCCGCTCGCCCGGGCGATGGGTCCGGAGACGCCGTATGCGCAGGCGAGCTCGGGGGAGAGGACGCCGACCCCCTTCGTGCGGGCCTGGAGGATCTCGTTGCCGACGAGGAGACCCTCGAGCTGCGGCAGCCGGCCCCGCACGGCGGCGACGGCCGCCTCGACGCGGTCGAGCCAGCCGGCCGGGAGGTCCTCCTTGAGACCGCCGACGCGGTTGAACATGTAGTGCATGCGCCCGCCGGAGATCTCCTCCATGACGGCCTGGATCTCCTCGCGCTCGGTGAAGGCGTAGAAGATCGGCGTGATCGCGCCGAGCTCGAGCGGGTAGGAGCCGAGGAACATCAGGTGGTTGAGCACGCGGTTGAGCTCCGCGAGCAGGGTCCGTGCCCACACCGCGCGCTCAGGCACCTCCATGCCGAGCATCGCCTCGACGCCCATGACGACGCCGAGCTCGTTGCCGAAGGCGGAGAGCCAGTCGTGACGGTTGGCGAGCACGGTGATCTGGCGGTAGTCGCGGACCTCGAAGAGCTTCTCCGCGCCGCGGTGCATGTAGCCGACGACCGGGTCGGCGTGCAGCAGCCGCTCGCCGTCGAGCACGACGCGCAGGCGCAGCACGCCGTGGGTCGCCGGGTGCTGCGGGCCGATGTTGAGCACCATGTCGGTGCTGTGCACGGCGGACCCGACGCCGAGGGTGACCTCACGGGGCTCGGTGGTCGGCGGGGTGGGCATGCAGCCGAGCATGCCACCGGTGCCGGGGGGCCGGGACGAGCGGCGCGTGGTTATCGTCGGGTCATGGACCTCCGGCCCGCCGCGGCTCGGTGAGCTCGGCCCGCGCCCTGCTCGCCGGGGCTCTCGCGGCCGTCGGGCTGGCCCTCGTCGTCGCCGCCCCCGGTCCGCCGGAGCGTCGCGAGGGCGCGACGGTCGCCCACGCCGCCGTCCTGCAGCCCTGGTACACCGCGCTCGCCGAGGCCGACCGGGCGCCGGCCACCGTCGTCGTCATGGGCGACTCCGTGAGCGAGGGCTACGGGCTCGGCGAGGACCTCTCCGTGCGCTGGGTCTCGCGGCTCCAGGACGCGCTGCGCGGGCAGGGCGCGACGAGCGACTGCCCGACCGGGCCCAGCGGCTTCCACGGCACGACCTCGCTCGTGCCCGCGTGGTACGCGGCGCCGACCCTGCCCGACGCCCGCACGACGGGTCAGGTGCGCGAGATCGGCACCGTCGGACCCGGCGGGCGCGCGCTCGTCCTCGGGCCGGGCGCCACGGTCTCGTGGCGGGTGAGCGCGAGCGAGGTGGCCGTCGGCTACCGGACCGGGCCGGCGGGTGGCGACCTCGAGATCACCGCGGACGGCCAGGAGACCCTCGCGGGGCGCCGGGTCGTCACCCAGGACCCGGTCGACGAGCGCCGGGTCTGGCACTCGCAGAGCCAGGACCTCGACGAGCGCACGTGGACCGTGCGCAACCTCAGCACGGACCGCACCGTCACGGTCACCGACCTCACGCCCTTCCGCGGGGACCGCGACCGGTGCGTGCACGTCGTCGACGCGTCGCACTCGGGGATCTCCGCCCGCTCGGTGAGCGAGCGTGTCGAGTACATCCGCGACTCGCTGTCGATGAACCCCGACCTGCTCGTCGTCCCGCTCGGCTTCAACGACGCCCGCGCGGGCCAGACGCCCGACGAGCTGCGCGAGAGCCTGCGCACGATCGTCGCGACCTCGCGGCGGATGGGCTACGAGGGGCCGGTCCTGCTCGTCTCGTGGCACGCGCCGCCGCCGGCCTTCTTCGACCGCTCGTGGTCGGGGTACCGCGAGGCGCTGCGCTCGATGTCCGAGGAGGACGGGGTGGCCTACGTCGACGCCGGCGCCGCGATGCCCCCGGTCGTCGGTGCCCCGCGGGGGGTCTACCTCGACGCACTGCACCCCGGACGGGCCGGTCAGGTGATCATCGCCGAGACCCTCACCCGCGTGCTCACCCCGCCCGGCCCGGTGCTGCCGGTGCCGTCGACGACGCGCTGAGCGATCCCCCTTCGCCGGGCCCCCTCGCCGAGGTATGGCAATCCGTCGCCACGAAGGGGTGGGCACCGGCCGATCTCCATACCTCGGCAGCCCCCCTTCGCCGGGCCCCCTCGCCGAGGTATGGCAATCCGTCGCCACGAAGGGGTGGGCGCCGGCCGATCTCCATACCTCGGCAGCCCCCTTCGCCGGGCCCCCTCGCCGAGGTATGGCAATCCGTCGCCACGAAGGGGTGGGCGCCGGCCGATCTCCATACCTCGGCAGCCCCCTTCGCCGGGCCCCCTCGCCGAGGTATGGCGATCCGTCGCCACGAAGGGGTGGGCGCCGGCCGATCTCCATACCTCGGCAGCCCCCCTTCGCCCGGGTCCGTCGCCGAGGTATGGCAATCCGTCGCCACGAAGGGGTGGGCGCCGGCCGATCTCCATACCTCGGCGGTACCCCTTCGCCCGGTCGTCAGGGTCGTCGCGAGCGGCGGCGGGAGGCGTGGCAGGCTCCCCCCATGGCGACGCCGAGCGAGCTCCTCGACCTCTCCGACCCCGAGGTCCTGCGCGACCCCTACCCGCACCTCGCGGCGCTGCGGGCGCACGACCCCTTCGTCTGGCACGAGGGGCTGCAGGCTCACGTCGCGAGCGGCCACGCGCAGGTCAGCGCGGCGCTGCGCGACCGCCGGCTGGGTCGGGTCTACCGCGACCGCGAGCCGGCGCAGGACTGGGCGACCTTCAACTGGCTGCACGCCGACTCGATCCTCGACAGCGAGCCGCCGAAGCACACGCGGCTGCGCCGCCTCGTCGCCGGGGCCTTCGGGCGGGGGCACGTCGCCCGGCTCGAGCCGCGGATCCGGGCGATCGCCGAGGAGCTCGTCGACGCGGCCGGCCCGGGCCCCTTCGACCTCGTCGAGGCCGTCGCCGAGCCGCTGCCCGTGACGGTCATCGCCGAGCTGCTCGACTGGCCGCACGCCGACCGCCACCTGCTGCGCCCGTGGAGCCAGGCCATCGTCGCGATGTACGAGGTCGACCCGGGCGAGCAGGCGCGCGCGGAGGCCCTGCGGGCGTCCTCGGACTTCGCCGCGTACGTCGACGAGCTCGCCGCGCACCGGGCCCGCCACCCCGGTGAGGACCTGCTCACCGATCTCGTCCAGGCGCGCGACGCCGGTGACGCGCTGAGCCGGCACGAGCTCGTCGCGACCGTCGTGCTCCTGCTCAACGCCGGCCACGAGGCGAGCGTCAACGGGCTGAGCAACGGCATCCACTCGTGGATCACCGCGGGCTCGCCCGCCGTCGACGTCGAGGACGACGCCGCTCTCGCCCTGCTCGTCGAGGAGCTGTTGCGGCACGACAGCCCGCTCCATCTCTTCGAGCGCACGGCCACCGCCGATCTCGAGATCGACGGCCGGCCGGTGGCCGAGGGGGAGCGCGTGCACGTGCTGCTCGGCGCGGCCAACCGCGACCCGGCGGTCTTCGCCGAGCCCGACCGCTTCGACCCGCGACGCGACCCCAACCCGCACCTCGCCTTCGGGCTCGGGATCCACTTCTGCATCGGGGCGCCGCTCGCGCGTCTGGAGCTGCAGCAGTCGGTGCGCGCGCTGCTGCGGCGCCACCCACGCCTCGAGGTCGTCGAGGCGGTGCGTCGCCCGACCTTCGTGCTGCGGGGCTTCGAGCGCCTCGTCCTCGCCGACGCCTGACCTGGCAGCACCTCGTCGGCCCGGCCGCAGCACGAGGTGCTGCCGGCGCTACGAGGTGATGCCTGCAGCAGCTCGTGCGGGGGCGCCGACGGCGTCGAGGAGGGTGCGAAGGGGGAGCCACACGTCCCGGCCCTCCTGGTGCACGGCGTACGCGGTCATCTCCACCGGGGGGTCGAGGGTGACGAGGGCGACGCCGGCGGGCAGCGGGTACCACTGCGGGACGAGCCCGACGCCGTGGCCGTCGCGCACGAGGTCGCACACGAGGTCGAGGCTGTCCATGCGGTGGGTGACGCGGGGGGCGATCCCGGCGAGCCCGCCGAGGAATCGGACGGCGATCTCGTCGGCGGTGTTGCGCGAGTTGGTGATCCACGCCCGGTCGCCGAGATCGGCCAGACCGAGGTGCGCGTCCGCGGCGGGCACGGCGACCCCCCACCGCGCCTGCCACAGCGGGTGGGTGACGAGCCGGGTGGGCACGCTCGCCGGGGCCACCTGGTAGTCGTAGGTGAGCGCGAGGTCGAGGTCGTCGTGGAGCAGCAGCTCGTAGGCCTCGGGCGGCTCGCACTCGGTGAGCTCGAAACGCAGGCCCGGTGCGCTCTCGCGCAGCGCCTCGACGGCGGGCAGGGCGGTGCGACGCAG
Source organism: Janibacter melonis (assembly GCF_003721155.3). Taxonomy (NCBI): domain Bacteria; kingdom Bacillati; phylum Actinomycetota; class Actinomycetes; order Micrococcales; family Intrasporangiaceae; genus Janibacter; species Janibacter melonis. The sequence goes on from NZ_CP044548.2 coordinate 3,250,355, forward strand.
GGCCGACCCGAAGCCGCCGACCCGCACCGTGCCCGTCGGCTCGGCGTGCGGGTCGAGCTCGCTGCGGGCCGACTCGACCTCGGCGAGGATGCGCACAGCGCGCTCGGCGAGACGGCGCCCTGCGGGCGTGAGGCGCACGCGCCGGCCGTCGGGCTCGAGCAGCGTCGCGTCGACGTCGCGGGCGAGGGCGGCGAGCTGCTGCGAGACGGTCGACGTCGTCGTCGCGTGCTCGTGCGCCACCGCGCGCATCGAGCCCAGGCGGGAGAGGTCGACGAGCAGCTCGAGCCGGCGCAGGTCCATCACCCGATCGTCACGGATCGGCGAACGACATGTCCAGCCATCTCACGTGGACGCGGACGGTCGGTGCGCGCTTCACTTCGAGTCATGACCGACACCGCGACCCGTCCGGCTCCCGCCACGCCGGCGACCTCGTCCCGCCAGGGCGCGCTCATGGCGCTCGCCGCGATGCTCAGCGTCCAGGTCGGCGTCGCCCTGGCCGTCGACCTCTCCCACGACGTGGGGGCCCTCGGCGCGGCCTGGCTGCGTCTGGTGTGGGCCGGCCCGATCATGCTCCTCGTCCTGCGCCCGCGGCTGCGCGGCCTGAGCGGCGAGGCGTGGCGCGCGTGCATCACCTTCGGGGTGGTCATCGCCGGCATCACCATGCTCTTCATGGCGGCGCTCACCCGGCTGCCGATGGGCACGGCGAGCGCGCTGGAGTTCCTCGGCCCGCTCGGCGTGGCCGTCGTGCGGGGTCGGGGACCGGCCCGGGCCTGGGCACTCGTCGCCGCTCTCGGCGTGCTGCTGCTCACCCGGCCGTGGGCCGGCGACGTCGACCTCGTCGGGGTCGGCCTCGCGCTCGCCGCGGCCTGCTGCTGGGCGGCCTACATCATCCTCAGCCAGCGGGTCGGCGACCTCGTCGGCGGGGTGACCGGGCTGGCGATCGCGCTCCCCGTCGCCGGGCTCGTCTCGACGCTCGTCGCCGCGCCGTCGACGGTCGAGCATCTCACCTGGCAGCTCGCCGTCGTCGGGATCGGCCTGGCGCTCCTCGTGCCGGTCGTCCCCTTCGCGCTCGAGATGCTCGCCCTGCGCCGCCTGACGACGGCAGCCTTCGGCACGCTCATGAGCGTCGAGCCGGCCATCGCGGTCGTCATCGGGCTCGTCGTGCTGCACCAGGTGCCGCACCCGCTCGCCGTCGTCGGGGTCGCGTGCGTCGTCGCCGCGGGCATCGGGGCGGAGCGCTACGGCGCCCGCGAGCTGCCGCCCGCCTCGACCGGGGCCTGAGCCAGCAGCACCTCGCCGCGCGGGCAGCCGCACGAGGTGCGGCACGGGCGACGAGGTGCTGCCTGCAGCAGCTCGTCGCTTGGGGGCGAAGGGGAGTCAGCCCCGCGCGACGACCCACCAGAAGTCGCCGTAGGGCGGGCCGAGCAGGGCTCCGGCGGCGCTGGCCCGGGCGAGCGCATCGAGGTAGCCGACGGGGTCCCGCCGCGCCATGTCGTGCTCCGGCGAGGCGGCCGAGGGACCCCACCGGCGCACGGCGTCGGCGCCCATGACGAGCTCGTCATGGCGCAGGGAGTCGACGGCCACGTGAGCGGTGACGTCGCAGGAGCCGTCCGGCGTCGGAGCGGTCACCGCGCCGTCGCGGTACCCCGAGAGGGTGCCCGACTCGGGGCGCTGGGTGCGGACGTGGCCGTAGTCGACGGCGACCGCCGCTCGGGGCCGCCAGGCGTCGAGCATCCCCGACCAGGCGTCGTCACGGGCTCGTCCGACCTCGACGCGCTGACCGGGCTCGCGGGCCGGCCACCACCGCTGCGCCCAGGCGAGGTCGTCCGCCCCGACGTCCTCGCCGAGGGTCTCGGCGCCGTCGGGACCGACATGCACCTCGCGCAGGCGGCCCTCGTCGTCGACCTGGGCGACGACGCACGGCACGACGTCGAGCCACTCGTGCGCGACGACCAGTGCGCCGTCGAGGGGTGCCCCCAGGGACTCCTCGACGTGACGGGCGCTCGGCAGCGCGGCGCCACCGGGGGAGCGGACCCACCCCGATGACGGGTCGAGGCCTGCCGGGCGCTCGACGACGTCGACCCCGACGAGCGGTCCCTCGTGGCCCCCCTCGCGCAGGGCGTGCAGCAGCTCGCCGCGGCCGGCGCCGACGTCGACGACCGCGTGCGCGCCGGCGTCACGCGCCAGGCCGAGCACGGTCGTCGCGAGGGCTCGCCCCACCGGCCCGTGGGTCGCGGTCTCGAAGTGCCCGGACGGTCCCTCCGCGCGGCGGTAGAAGCCGTCCTCGCCGTACAGCGCGTCGTGCCACGCGCGGGCCCAGGTGCTCATGCGCGATCAGCCTAGGCCCGGCCCGGCGGGTACCGTCTGCCCGTGATGGCACCCGACCCGATGCAGCACCCGCGCCCCTGGCTGCGGGTCGGCGTCGTCGGCGCCGGGCGCGTCGGCGCCGTCCTCGGCGCCGCGCTCGCCTCCGCCGGGCACCGCGTCGTCGCGGTGAGCGCCGTGAGCGAGGCCAGCCGCGAGCGCGCCGAGCTGCTCCTGCCCGACGTTCCGGTCCTGCCCGTCGAGGAGGTCGTCGCCGCGGGCGACCTCGTCCTGCTCGCCGTGCCCGACGACGCCCTCGCCGGTCTCGTCACCGGTCTCGCGGCCACCGGGGTCTGGCGCCCCGGGCAGATCGCCGCCCATACCTCGGGAGCGCACGGCATCGCCCCCTTCGCCCCGGCGACGCAGATGGGCGTCGTGCCCCTCGCCCTGCACCCGGCGATGACCTTCACCGGCACCTCGCTCGACCTCGCGCGGCTGCACGAGGCGTGCTTCGGGATCACCACCCCTGGGCCGCTGCGCGCCGTCGCCGAGGCCCTCGTCATGGAGATGGGTGGCGAGCCGGTGTGGGTGCCCGAGGAGGCCCGGCCGCTCTACCACGCGGCTCTCGCGCACGGCAGCAACCACCTCGTCACCCTCGTCGCGCAGGCCCGCGAGATCCTCGCCGAGGCCGGCATCTCCGCCGGGGAGCGGCTGCTGCGCCCGCTCCTGCAGGCCAGCCTGGACGGCGCCCTCGCCTCGGGCGACTCCGCGCTCACCGGCCCCGTCGCCCGCGGCGACGTGGGCACCGTCGAGACGCACCTGCGGGTCCTCGCCGACCTCGCCCCCGACATCCGGCCGGCCTACGCCGCTCACGCCAGCGCGACCGCCCGTCGTGCCCAGCGGGTCGGGCGGCTGCGCCCTGACCTCGCCCGCCCGATCCTCGACCGCACCGAGCGCGCGGTCACCTCCCCCGACCCCGAGGAGAACCCATGACCGCCGCACCGGTCGTCGCCCGCACCCGCGACGAGCTGCGCACCGCGCGGGTCGCCCTCACCGGGCAGACCGCCGTCGTCATGACGATGGGCGCCCTCCACGAGGGGCACGCGACCCTCATCCGCGAGGCGCGGCGCGAGGCCGAGCACGTCGTCGTGACGATCTTCTTGAACCCCCTCCAGTTCGGGCCGAAGGAAGACCTGTCGAAGTACCCGCGCACCTTCGACGACGACATGCAGATCTGCCGTGCCGAAGGGGTCGACGTCGTCTTCGCCCCCACCCCCGACGTCATCTACCCCGATGGCGACCCCGGCGTGCGCATCTCCGCCGGCCCCCTCGGCGACGTCCTCGAGGGGCAGGCCCGCCCCGGCCACTTCGACGGCATGCTCACCGTCGTCGCCAAGCTCATGCACCTCACCGGCGGTGACAGCTTCTACTTCGGGCAGAAGGACGCCCAGCAGCTGCTCCTCATCCGCCGCATGGTCCGTGACATCGACTTCCCGGCGCGGGTCGTCTCGGTACCCACGGTCCGTGAGGCCGACGGACTGGCCCTGAGCAGCCGCAACACCTACCTCACCGACACCGACCGCGAGGTCGCCCTCGCCCTGTCGCGTGCCCTGCACGAAGGAGCTCAGCGCGCCGAGGAGGGCCCGTCCGCCATCCGCCGCGCCGCGCGCGAGGTCCTCGTCGCCGAGCCGCTCGCGCTCGTCGACTACCTCGTGCTCGTCCACCCGACGACCCTGCAGGACGTGCCCGAGTGGTACCACGGCGAGGCGCTGCTGGCGGTGGCTGCCCGCGTCGGCACGACCCGGCTCATCGACAACACCCCCGTGCTCGTCGGTCCCGGTGGGGGAGCGCGGCAGGTCTTCAGCGACACCGCGAGCGCCGCCGCCGCCGTCTGACCGACCCGCCCCACCGCCACGACCCCCGCCCGACGACGAAGGACCTCCCGTGCAGCGCTTCATGCTCCACAGCAAGATCCACCGCGCCACCGTCACCCAGGCCGACCTGCACTACGTCGGCTCCCTGACGATCGACCGCGACCTCATGGACGCGGCCGACCTGCTGCCGGGCCAGCAGGTCGACGTCGTCGACGTCGACAACGGCAACCGCCTGACGACCTACGCCATCGAGGGCGAGCGGGGCAGCGGCATCCTGTGCATCAACGGCGCCGCCGCCCGTCTCGTCGCGCCCGGCGACGTCGTCATCGTCATCGCGTACGCGGCGATGGACGACGAGGAGGCGCGCACCTTCGAGCCGCAGGTCGTCTTCGTCGACGCCGACAACCGGGTCGTCGAGGTCGAGCACGACCCGGGCGACGTGCCCGACGGCTTCGGGCTGTCGACGTCCGCGGTCACCGCGCGCCCGCACCCGCACGGACCCGGGGCCGGCGCCTAGCCCGACCGGGCGGGCGACGGGAGGGGGTTTTCCCTTCGATATCCTCGGGGGGTGACCGACACCCCCGCTGCACCCGCTCCCGACGTCGACCTCCCCGAGCAGATGCGGGTCCGCCGGGACAAGCGCGACCGGCTCCTGGCCCAGGGTGTCGCCCCCTACCCCGTGAGCGTGGGCCGGACCCACTCCCTGCGCGAGGTCGTCGAGGGCTACGCCCACCTCGAGACCGGCGAGGAGACCCAGGACGTCGTCACCGTCGTCGGGCGCGTGATGTTCGTCCGCACCACCGGCAAGCTCGCCTTCGCCTCGCTCCAGGAGGGCGTCGGCGACCGCCTCCAGGTCATGCTCTCGCTCGCCGAGGTGGGCGAGGACGCCCTCGCCGCGTGGAAGTCCGACGTCGACCTCGGCGACCACGTCGCCGTCACCGGTCGCGTCATCCGCAGCCGCCGTGGCGAGCTGTCGGTCATGGCGACCGGGTGGACGATGGCGAGCAAGGCGCTGCGCCCGCTGCCGGTGCTGCACAAGGAGCTCTCCGAGGAGGCCCGCGTGCGCCAGCGCTACGCCGACCTCGTCGTGCGCCAGGAGGCCCGTGACGTCGTGCGCACCAAGGCCACCGTCCTGCGCGCGGTCCGGGCCACCCTCGACGCCGACGGCTTCGTCGAGGTCGAGACCCCGGTGCTCCAGCTCGTCCACGGCGGTGCCGCCGCCCGCCCCTTCGGCACGCACATGAACGCCTTCGACCAGGACATGTCGTTGCGCATCGCGCTCGAGCTCAACCTCAAGAAGGCCGTCGTCGGCGGGGTCGACCGGGTCTACGAGATGGGCCGGATCTTCCGCAACGAGGGCGTCGACTCCACGCACAGCCCGGAGTTCACGATGCTCGAGGCGTACGAGGCCTACGGCGACCAGCGCACGGTCGCCGAGCTCACCCGCCGGATCTACCTCGCCGTGGCCGACGCCCTCGGCTCGCGCCAGGTCGAGACGCCGAAGGGGGTCGTCGACCTCGACGGCGAGTGGCGCTGGCTGTCGGTCTACCCGGCCCTCGGCGAGGCCGTCGGCCGCGAGATCACCCCCGACACCCCGCTCGCCGAGCTCGTCGCGATCGCCGCCGAGCACGACGTCGAGATCGACCCGGCGTGGCCGGCGGGCAAGGTGGTCATCGAGCTCTTCGGCGAGATCGTCGAGCCGGGCATCCTCGCGCCGACCTTCGTCCACGACTACCCGGCCGAGGCGCAGCCGCTGGCCCGCCGCCACGACGACGACCCGCGTCTCATCCATGCGTGGGACCTCATCATCGCCGGGGTCGAGCGCGGCACCGGCTTCACCGAGCTCGTCGACCCGGTCGTGCAGCGCGAGGTGCTCACCGCGCAGTCCCTCGCGGCCGCCGCGGGCGACCCCGAGGCGATGCAGCTCGACGAGGACTTCCTGCGCGCGCTCGAGTACGGCGCCCCGCCGATGGGCGGGATCGGGATCGGCATCGACCGCATGGTGATGTTCTTCACCGGGGCCTCGATCCGCGAGACCCTGCTCTTCCCGCACCTGAAGCCGGAGGCGTGATGTTCGACGCGATCTCGCCCTATCTCGCGACGCTCCTGCCGACCGTCGGGGTGGCATTCCTCTTCTACTGGATCATCAGGTACATGATCGAGGCCGACCGCCGTGAGCGGAAGGCGCTCGCGTCGTGGCGCAAGGAGCACGAGCGCAACGACCCCAACCGCGGCACGGTGGCGCGGGGCGCGGAGTCCGAGGCCGGATCGACGCAGGACCTTCAGGAGCGTCCCGAGGACGACGGGGCTATTTCGGCGGACGGCTCGGCGTCGGTCGACGACAATTCGACAAATGCGCCCACGGACGACCCGAAAGCCTGAACGCTCCCACCTGCACGTTTGTCAGGAAATGGCTTTTCGACCCCATCGGTAATACATTGCTCGTGCCCCACATAAATGGTCGGTGCCCGTTCGGGCGCTGACGCACGAGAATGATCGGTGGAAATCCATGGCTCAGCGAGTCCAAGTCATCCTCGAGGACGACATCGACGGCGGTCCCGCCGACGAGACCGTGACCTTCGGTCTCGACGGGGCGACCTACGAGATCGACCTCAACGAGCGCAACGCCGCCGCCCTGCGTGACGCGATGGCGGCCTACGTCGGCGCCGGTCGCCGGTCGGGCGGGCGTCGCAGCACCCGTCGCAAGAGCAGCGACAGCGGCTCGAGCAGCAGCAGCAGCGGCACCAGCGAGATCCGCGAGTGGGCCCGGGCCAACGGCTACGAGGTCAGCGAGCGCGGACGGATCAGCGCGGAGGTCAAGGAGGCCTACGAGAAGGCCACCAGCTGACCCATCAGCAGCAGCAGACCGGCGCGGTGCCTGACTTCGCCGCCGGTCTGCTGTCGTTGCGGGGGCACCTGGCCTATCTCGACGTCGTCCCCGACGGGCCGGCGGCCCGGGGGCCGGGCTGGTTGCCCCTCGACGCGCCCCTGCACGACCCGGACCTCACCCGACGATGGGTCGAGCGCTACGCCGAGATCACCCGGGCGCAGTCCGGCGTCGCCCCGCCCGGGATGCCGTCGGCCTTCGTCCTGCAGCACCACCTCGACCCCCTTGCCCAGGTCGTCGCCACGGCCGCCGTGCGCGGCACCTGGGTCCTCGACGCCGACCCCGCCCGCTGGGCCGTCCGGCTCGAGCCCACCTTCGGCTACCCCGTCGCGGTGCGGGTGGCGAAGGGGGAGTCCGCCGAGGTCGCGGACCTGGGGGAGCGGGTCCGCCGTGCGCAGGCCGGCTACCTCGTCGCCGCGGCCGAGATCGCGACGGCCTTCCCTGCGGCGCACCGCATGTCCTCTCGTCAGCGCCTCGGGATGGGTCGCGACATGTGGCGCGGAGCGCTGCGCCGCCTGCTCGGCGGCCCGCTGCCCCGACGCGAGTCGTGCTGCCTGCTCTACGCCCTGCCCGCCATGCACCCCTGCGGCGGCTGCCCCCGCGTCTGATCGCTCTCGCAGGGCGAGGTTCGAAGGCCGCCGCGGCCCGAGCCTCTTGCTGGTCGAGGTGCGAAGGCCGCCGCGGCCCGAGCCTCTTGCTGGTCGAGGTGCGAAGGCCCCCAGGGCCTGAGCCTCGAGACCATCTGCCGACGTCGTGGTCTCGAGGCTCCTTCGTCGCACCTCGACCACCGAGCGGCTCAGCCCAGCAGGTCCTCGAGGAGGTCGCCGTCGCGGTCGAGGCGCTCGAGCACCTCGTGGGTCTCGAGCTGGCGCAGCGCCTCGGGGTCCTCGGCGCCCTCCTCGACCTCGTCCCACGTCCGGGGGGCGGCGACCCACGGGTCGTCGCGGCCACGCATCGAGTACGGGCTGATCGTCGTTTTCGCGGCGACGTTCTGGCTCCAGTCGAGGAAGACCTTGCCCGGGCGCAGCGTCTTCGTCATCCGCCACAGCAGCAGGTCCGGGTGCTCGCCGGTCAGCTCTTGCGCGAGCTGCTGGGCGAGGTCTCGCACCTGCGCCGAGCTGAGGTCGCCGCCGAGCCCGGCGTACAGCTGCATCCCCTTGCTCCCGGAGGTGACCGGGTAGAGCTCCATCCCCAGGCGCTCCAGCCGCTCCCGGACGACGAGCGCCGCGCGCGCGCACTCGTGCAGCCCGGCGGGCGGGCCCGGGTCGAGGTCGATGACGAGCCTGTTCGGGTGCTGCGGCTCGCCGTCGACGACGGTCCACTGCGGCACGTGGAGCTCGAGCGCGTTGAGGTTGACGAGGTAGGTGAGGGTCGCCTGGTCGGGCACGAGGGGGTACGTGACGTCGTCGACCTGCACCCGCGGCAGCCAGCTGGGCGCACCAGATGGCACGTTCTTCTCGAAGAAGGACGCGTCTCCGGTGCCGTGCGGCCAGCGCACGCGGGTCACCGGCCGGTCGGCGAGGTGCGGCAGGAGGACCGGGGCGACCTGCGCGTAGTAGGCGAGAACCTCCCCCTTCGTCGTCTCGGTCGCCGGGTACATGACCTTGTCGAGCGAGGTGAGCCGCAGGGTGCGACCTTCGACCTCGACGCGGGTCACCTGCGGGTCAGGCATCGAGGTCCTCCGGGTCGAGGTCGGGTCGCACGCGCTGGAAGGCGGGCTGGCGCAGCCGGCCGCCGTCGGTGTGGCCGAGAGAGGCGACGTCGACGACGACCCGCGGGGTCACCCAACGTGCCCCGCGGGCGTCGAGCCGCGGCAGCTCCTCGGCGAAGGGGGACCCCGCGGAGGCGAGCGGGTCGAGCAGCTCGCGCAGCCGGTCGCCCGCCCGTCCGCCGAGCCCGGACCCGACCCGCCCCGCGAAGTGCAGGCCTTCCGGCCCGGGCACCCCGACGAGGACCGCGCCGAGACGGTCGGCGCCCGACGTCTCCGGCCGCCACCCGCCGACGACGACCGAGGTCGTGCGCCGGTGCGGCATCTTCTGCCAGTCCGACGAGCGGCGGGCGGCGACGTACGGCGCGTCCCGTCGCTTGCTGACGATGCCCTCGAGCCCCTGCTCCGCGGTCGCGGCGAGCAGCTGCTCGCCGTCGTCGAAGACCGGGGGGACCTGCCACCGGGCGGTGTCGATGTCGAGCTGCTCGAGCAGCGCGCGACGCGCGCTCCAGGGCTGGGCGGTGATGTCCTGACCGAGCACCCGCAGCAGGTCGAAGGCCATGAAGGTCACGGGGGTGGCGGCGGCGAGCTGCTCGGCCCGGCGGGCGGAGCTCACGTGCATCCGGTCGGCGAGCGCGGCGAAGGAGGGGACGCCGTCACGCAGCGCGACGACCTCGCCGTCGAGGAGCAGGTCGTCGTAGAGGTCGGCGAGCCCGGCGAGCTCGGGGTAGGCGGTCGTCACGTCGCGCTCGGTCCGCGAGCGCAGGGTGAGGTGCCCGTCGTGGACGTCGGCGAGCACCCGCATGCCGTCCCACTTCACCTCGTGCACCCACGCCTCACCCCGGGGCACGTGGTCGGCGGTGACGGCGAGCATCGGACGCATGTCGTCATCGTGCCGCACGGCTGGTGAGATGCTGGCGCCATGGTGCGTGCGGGTGCGGGCGAGACGTCGGGGCTCCCGGCTCGTCGCGCGGTGCTCGCCGGTCTCGGCGGAGTGCTCCTGCCCGGGACCGCCGGGTGCCTCGGGCCCTCGTGGCAGGAGGTCGCGGCCACGAGCGTCACGATCGCGACCGGCAACCGACGCGGGGTCTTCGACCTGTACGGCGAGGCCCTCGCCGAGGTGCTCCACCGCCGCCTGCCCACCGTGTCGGTGCGCACCCTGCGCACGGACGCCTCGGTGACGAACCTGCGCGAGGTGCACCGCGGACGGGCAGACCTCGGCTTCTCGCTCGGCGACGTCGCGGCCGACGCGATCGCCGGACGTGGCAGCACCGACGAGCCGCTCGACCTCGCCGCCCTCGCCCGGACCTACGACAGCTTCGTCCACCTCGTCGTGCGCGCCGGCTCCTCGATCAGCGAGCTGCGCGACCTGCGCGGCCGCCGGGTGAGCATCGGGGCGCCGGGGTCGGGCACCCGCGTCGTCGCGTGGCGGCTCATGTCGTCGGTCGGGCTGCGCGAGGACGACCTCGACCCCGTCGAGGAGAGCCTGCAGCCGTCGGCGGACGCGCTCGCCCAGGGCGAGCTCGACGCCTTCTTCTTCGTGAGCGGCCTGCCGAACACCGCGGTCGTCGAGCTCGCCGAGCGCCGCGACATCCGCCTCGTCGACCTCGGAGACCTCGTCCGCCCGCTGTCGCGGCGCTACGGCGCGGAGTTCACCCCGGGCGGGGTGCCCGCCTCCACCTACGACGTGCCCGCCGTCGAGACGGTGAGCGTCAAGAACTACCTCGTCGTGCGGCCCGGTCTCGACGAGGCGCTCGCCTACGCCATCACCCGCGTCGTCTTCGAGGACCAGGCCGCGATCGACCGCATCGCGCCAGGGGTCCCGCAGCCGAACGTCGGCGCCGCGATCTTCACCTCGCCCCTGCCCCTGCACCCCGGTGCGGCCCGCTACTTCCGCGAGCAGCGTGCCTAGCCGACAGCCCGCAGGAGCAGCACGACCGAGAGACCGCCGCTCTCGGGCGCGGTGACGTGCATCCGGCCGCCGACGTCGGCCAGCCGCGCCTGGACGATCGCCAGACCCAGACCGGTGCCCGCGACGTTCTGGTGGGTGCGCCCGCGGAAGAAGCGGGCCCCCACCTTCGGCACGTCCTCCGGGTGCAGCCCGGCGCCGTGGTCGCGCACGTTGACGCGCACCCATCGGCCCTCCGGGTCGCTCACCTCGTCGACGGCGACGCGCACGAGAGAGGCGGGGGCGAACTTCGCCGCGTTGTCCAGGAGCGCGTCGAGGGCCACGTCGAGGACCTCGGGCGTCGCGAGCGCGAGGGCCTGCGCGGGCACGTCGACGTCGAAGGGGTCGAAGACCGGCGCCCACATCTCGCACCGCCCGCGCACGACCCCGGCCACGTCGAGCGGCGTCGGGGTGACGGGGACCGCGCCGACCTGGCTGAGGTGCAGCAAGGACTCGACCGTGGCGCTCAGCCGGTCAGCCTCCTCGAGGACGAGCCCGACGGAGCCCGGCTCGGCGCCCTCGTCGGCCAGACCCTCCGCGCGCAGCCGCAGCGCGGTGAGCGGGTTGCCGAGCTGGTGGGCGGCGTCGGCGACGAGCTCGCGCTGCTGGCGCTGCGAGGCCTCGACGCTGTCGACCATGACGTTGAAGGAGCGCGCGAGGTGGCGCAGCTCGGGCGGACCGTCCTCGGTGGCCCGCGAGGTGAGGTCTCCGTCGGAGAGGCGCACGGCGGCCTCGTCGAGCCGCCGCACCGGCCGCAGGACCCAGCCGACGAAGGGGATGACGACCCCGTAGCTCGTGACGAGCAGGGTGACCAGGCCGAGGACGGCCAGCCACGTCATGCCGCGCGAGAGGTCCTCGTGCACGCCCTGCGTCGGTGCCGACAGGACGACCGCGCCGAGGACCTGCGAGTCGCGGCCGACGGGGGAGCCGATGACGATGGAGTCCTCCCGCCAGGGCCAGGCGGTCGGCGGGGGCTGCGCCCCGGCGCCGTCGAGCGCCTCGGCGGTCGCGGCCCGCACCCGGGGGTCGTCGCCACCGGGTCCGGCCTGGGCGACGACCTCGCGGTTGGCGTTGACGACGACGACCGAGCCGCCGTAGACCTCGGTGTAGCGCTGCAGGTCGGCCGACAGCCCGGTGAAGGTGTCCTCCTCGAGCGCGTCCTCGGCGACGACGGCGAAACGGGTCGTGTCACCCAGCCGTTCGGCGAAGAGGTCCTGGGTGCGCTCGGCGGCATGGGTGACGACGAGCGGGGTCATGAGCGCCACGAGCATCGCGCCGACGAGCACGAGCGAGACGATGAGCATGCGTCGCCGCACGGCTCACCCCTTCGCCGCGATGCGGTACCCGACGCCGCGGACCGTCTCGATCATCGCCGGGCAGCCCAGCTTGGAGCGAAGGGCGGAGACGTGGACGTCGAGGGTGCGGGACGCACCCACCCACGCGGTCTCCCAGATCGAGGACATGAGGGCCTCGCGGGTGACGGCCGCGCCCTCGGCCTGGACGAGCATCCGCAGCAGGTCGAACTCCTTGCGGGTGAGGCGGATCTCCTCCTCGCCGACCCACACCTGCCGCGAGCCGTGGTCGAGCCGGATCTCGCCGACCTGCTCGACGGGGTCGGGGAGGTGGACGAGCGAGCGCCGCATGACGGCGTCGATGCGAGCCATGAGCTCGGCGAGGCGGTAGGGCTTGGTGACGTAGTCGTCGACCCCGGCGCGCAGCGCGTTGACCACCGTGGCCTCGTCGCGTCGGGCCGTCACCGCGATGATCGGGATGTCGGTGGTCTCGCGCAGGTGACGGCACAGGACGAGCCCGTCCTGGTCGGGCAGGCCCATGTCGAGCAGGACGAGGTCCGCCTCGCCCACGGCCTCGAGGGCGCGAGCGGCGGTGGGCGCGCGACGCACGTCGAGGTTGGCCCGGCGCAGGGCGGGGGTGAGGGCCGCGACCACCCGGTCGTCGTCCTCGACGAGCAGGACCCTCATGGCGCCTCCTCGCGCTCCCCGCACCCCCCGGTCGGGCGTGCCCAGCCCCGGGTGACGAAGGTCAGATCTGTGTAAAGTCTCGCGGCCGGCGAGATGACCCGACCTGGCTCGCTCCTACGGTACCGGGCATGACAACGTCGTCTACCACGAGTCGGGATCCCGAGCCGGGCACCCCCGACGTCGATGCACTCACCGCCGAGTACGACGAGGAGAAGCCCTCCCGGACCCTGTCCCGGGGGCTCGAGCGCCTCGTCGTCCTGTGGTGCTTCGGCGTCGCGATCTTCGTCATCCGTCAGGTCTTCGCACCGCTCGAGCTGGGCAGCCAGTACTACCTCGTGTGGTTCCTCGGGCTGACCCTGCCGCTGGTCTTCCTCACCTACCGCATGCGCGGACGGGCCGAGGGCAGCGACGTCGACCCCGGAGCGGCACGCACGTCAGGGGCCACGGACCGCTCCGACAACCCGGGCGTCGTCGACTGGGTCCTCGCCGCGGTCGCGCTCCTCGTCGCCCTCTACCCGGTGCTGCCCATCCCGCTGTCGGAGATCGGCTTCGGCGGGTACAAGGGCTTCCTCGACCGCCAGGGCTCGCTCGTCACGCTCGACGTGGTCGCCGGCGCCCTGCTGATGCTCCTCGTGCTCGAGGCCACCCGCCGCACGACCGGCCTCGTCCTGCCCGCGGTCTGCGTCGCCTTCTTCGCCTACGCGTACTACGGCGGCTTCCTGCCCGTCGACTGGCGGATCAGCCACCTCGGCCTCGACCTCTCCCAGATCGTCAACGCGCTCTACAACGAGGCGTCAGGCTTCTTCGGGGTGCCGCTCGACGTTGCCGCCACCTACATCGTGCTCTTCACGATCTACGGCGCGGTCATCGACAAGATGGGCGCCGGACGCTTCTTCGTCGAGTTCAGCTTCTCGCTCTTCCGCCGTTCCGGCTCGGCCCCCGGCCGCACCGTCGCGACCTCCGGCTTCCTGCTCGGCACGGTCTCCGGGTCGGGCACGGCGACCGCCGTGACTCTGGGCTCCTTCGCCTGGCCGATCCTCAAGCGGGCGGGCTACCCCCGTGAGGCCGCCGGTGGCATGCTCGCCGCCTCCGGCATCGGCGCGATCCTCTCGCCGCCGACGATGGGCGCCGCGGCCTTCATCATCGCCGAGTACCTCAGCGTCCCCTACGTCGAGGTCCTCATCTGGGCGATCGTCCCGACCCTGCTGTACTACCTCGGCATCTTCCTCGCCGTCGAGATCGACGCCCGACGCTTCGGCGCCCGGCGGGTCGAGCTGGCCATCGGCAACCCCCTTCGCCTCCTCGCCCGCTCCGGCTACCACTTCATCAGCCTCGGCGTCATCGTCTTCTTCCTCGCCATCGACGTCCCGCCCTTCAAGGCGGTCGTCTACGCGACCGGCGTCGCCGCCCTCTTCGGGCTCGCCGAGGCCGTCCTGTCCCGTCGTCGCGTCGTCACCGGCTTCGACGACTACGACGCGGAGCTCGAGCGCATGCCGCTCGGCGTCTCGCTGCGCGACTACGCCACCCGCCTCTTCATGGCCCTCAGCTCGGGCATCCGCTCGGCGCTGCCGGTCATCGCGGTCTGCGCCGCGGCGGGCGTCATCACCTCGGTCATCGCCAAGACGGGTCTCGGCCAGATCCTCTCGGAGCTGCTCGTCGCGGCTGCGGACGCGCTGTCCTTCAACCAGGCCTCGCTCATCGTCCTGTCGGCGCTCTTCTCGGCCGTCGCGATCCTCGTGCTGGGTCTCGCGGTGCCGGTCACCGCGTCCTTCATCCTCAGCTGGGTGATCATCGGGCCGGCGCTCATCACGCTCGGCGTGGAGGCCCCCCAGGTCGCGATGTTCATCTTCTACTACGCGGTCCTGTCGGAGGTGTCGCCGCCGACAGCCCTGGCGGCCGTCGCGTCGGCGGCCATCACCGGAGGACGGGTCATCCCCACGATGATGCAGGCCTGCAAGTACACGCTGCCGGCCTTCCTCGCCCCGATGGCCTTCGTCGTCACCGACAACGGCGCGCTGCTCATCGCCGAGGGAGACCTCCTCGACATCGCCTGGGCCTTCGTCGTCGCCGGGTGCGCGGTCGCGGCACTCGCGATCGCCACGACGGGCTGGGTGCTCGGGCCGACGACGAAGCTCGAGCGGGCACTGTGCGTGCCGGCGGCCCTGCTGCTGCTCTACCTCGTGCCGCTCTCCATCGCCATCGGCTTCGCGCTGCTCGCCCTGGCCCTCGTCATCCACGTCGTGCGGATCCGCTCCGGCAGGGGCCGACCGGCCGCGACCGGCGACCGCGCCGCCGAGCCGGCACCGGCCACCTGAGACCTCCCGACACCCGATCACCGTCGATCACCCAACAGAGAGAAGTCCTGACATGCGCATCACCACCATCACCGGCGCCGCCGCCGTCGCCGCCCTGCTGCTCAGCTCGTGCGGAGGCCAGCAGGACCGCAGCGCCTCCAACGGCGCGGACGAGTCGAGCTGCGACGCGGGCCAGGGCCGTCTGAACATCGCCACCGGCAACTCCACCGGCGTCTACTACGTCGTCGGCGGCGGGCTGGCCAAGCTCGTCAACGACGAGACCGAGCTGCGGGCCACCTCGGCCGAGACCGGCGCCTCCGTGCAGAACATCGAGCAGGTCGTCGCCGGCGACTACGACATCGGCTTCTCGCTCGCCGACTCCGCCGCCGACGCCGTCAACGGCAAGGGGGACTTCAAGGAGAAGCAGAGCATCCGCACCCTCGGTCGGATCTACTCCAACTACACCCACGTCGTGGTCAGCGAGTCGTCGGGCATCGACTCCGTCGAGGACTTCAAGGGCAAGCGCATCTCGACCGGCTCGCCCAAGTCGGGCACCGAGGTCATCGCCAACCGCCTCATCGAGACCGCCGGTCTCGACCTCGGCGACGTCAAGCGCCAGCGCCTCGACCTCACGAAGACCGTCGACGGCATGAAGGACGGCTCGATCGACGGCCTCGTGTGGTCCGGCGGTCTGCCGACCCCCGCCGTCACCGACCTCTTCACCTCGATGGGTGACAAGGTGAAGTTCATCGATGTGACCGACCAGCTCAAGGACATGCAGGCCGTCAACGAGGTCTACGAGGAGGCGACGATCCCCGCCGCCACCTACGAGCTCGACGAGGACGTCCCGACCATCGCCGTGCCGAACGTGCTCGTCGTGCGCGAGGACATGCCCGCCAACATGGCGTGCGCCCTCACCTCGCTCATGGTCGACAAGAAGGACGAGCTCGTGAAGGTCCACCCGGCCGCGAAGGAGATCGACGCGAAGACGATGAGCGAGACCGGCCCGATCCCGCTGCACGACGGCTCGGAGCGCGCGCTCGAGGACAAGAGCTGACCCCCGTGACCCAGACGAAGGAGCACCACCAGTGAGCACCCGCGCCCAGACCCCCCTCGGGCTCTTCGGGACCGACCACCTCATCGGCGAGGAGGAGCGCGACATCCGTGACACGGTGCGCCGCTTCGTCGACGACCGGATCCGCCCGGAGGTCGCGGGCTGGTTCGAGTCGGGGCAGATCCCCGCCCGTGACCTCGCCCGCGAGCTGGGCTCGCTCGGGGTGCTCGGCATGCACCTCGAGGGTTACGGCTGCGCCGGCACGAGCGCGACCGCGTACGGCCTCGCGTGCATGGAGCTCGAGGCGGGGGACTCGGGCCTGCGCTCCCTCGTCTCCGTGCAGGGCTCGCTGGCGATGTACGCCATCTGGAAGCACGGGTCGGAGGAGCAGAAGCAGGAGTGGCTGCCGAGGATGGCCTCCGGCGAGGCCATCGGATGCTTCGGCCTCACCGAGCCCGACTTCGGGTCCGACCCCGGCGGCATGCGCACCAGGGCGGTGCGCGACGGGGACGACTGGGTCCTCGACGGCGCGAAGATGTGGATCACCAACGGGTCCATCGCCGACGTCGCCGTCGTGTGGGCGCAGGCCGAGGGCACGATCCGCGGCTTCGTCGTGCCGACCGACACCCCGGGCTTCAGCGCGCCGGAGATCAAGCGCAAGGTCTCGCTGCGGGCGAGCGTCACCTCCGAGCTCGTGCTCGACGGGGTCCGGCTGCCCGCCGACGCCGTGCTGCCGGAGGTGACCGGGCTGTCGGGACCGCTGTCCTGCCTCAACGAGGCCCGCTTCGGCATCGTCTTCGGCTCGCTGGGCGCCGCGCGCGACTGCCTCGAGTCGGCCCTCGCGTACAGCGCGGACCGGTCGATCTTCGACCGCCCGCTCTCGGCCTACCAGCTGACCCAGGCCAAGCTCGCCGACATGACCCTCGAGCTCGGCAAGGGCATGCTCCTCGCCCTGCACCTCGGCCGGCTCAAGGACGAGGGCCAGCTGCGCCACGAGCAGGTCTCGCTCGGCAAGCTCAACAACGTGCGCGAGGCGATCGCCATCGCCCGCGAGGCGCGCACGATCCTCGGCGCGGCCGGCATCACCCTCGAGCACCCGGTGATGCGGCACGCGAACAACCTCGAGTCGGTCCTCACCTACGAGGGCACGAGCGAGGTGCACCAGCTGATCATCGGCCGGGCGCTCACCGGCGAGGCAGCCTTCCGGTGACCGACGAGCTCGTCCCCGGGGCCCTCGCGGGGGTCCGCGTCGCCGACTTCGGCCGGGTGCTCGCCGCGCCGTACGCGACGATGCTCCTCGCCGACCTCGGGGCCGAGGTCGTCAAGGTCGAGCGCCCCGGGGTGGGCGACGAGACCCGCTCGTGGGGCCCGCCGTGGTCCGACGAGGGGGAGTCGACGTACTTCCTCTCGGTCAACCGCAACAAGGAGTCACGGGCGGTCGACCTCGGCAGCCCCCAGGGCCGGGAGGAGGCGCTGGCGCTCGTCGCGAGCTGCGACGTCGTCGTCGACAACTTCCGCGCCGGCACGATGGACCGCCTGGGTCTGGGGCCCGACGAGCTGCTCGCCCGCCACCCCGGTCTCGTCGTGTGCTCCGTCACCGGCTTCGGCTCCGGCGAGGGTGCGCACCTGCCCGGGTACGACCTCGTCGTGCAGGCGGTCGGCGGGCTCATGTCGGTCACCGGGTCGCCCGAGTCGGGCCCGACGAAGGTGGGTGTCGCGCTCGTCGACGTCATCACCGGGCTGCACGCGGTGACCGGCATCCTCGCGGCGCTGCGGTACCGTGACCGCACGGGTGAGGGCCAGCGGGTCGAGGTCAACCTGCTGTCCTCGCTGCTCTCGGCGATGGTCAACCAGTCCTCGGCGCACGCGGTCACCGGCCAGGTGCCGCAGGCGATGGGCAACGTCCACCCGAGCATCGCGCCGTACGAGGTCCTGCGGACCGCGGACCGCCCGCTCGCCGTCGCCGCGGCGAACGACAAGCTCTTCGGGCTGCTGGCGAAGGGGGTGGGCCGGCCCGCTCTCGCGCAGGACGAGCGCTTCGCCCGCAACAGCGACCGCGTCGCCCACCGTCAGGTGCTCGTGGCCGAGCTCGAGGACGTGCTGCGCGAGCAGCCCGCGGACCACTGGTTCGAGGTGCTCTCGCAGCTCGGCGTGCCCTGCGGCCCGATCAACGACCTCGGGCAGGCCTTCGCGCTCGCCGACCGGCTCGGGCTGGCCCCGGTCCACGAGGTCGCCGAGCCCGGTCGGGCGCCGGTGCCCACCGTCGCCCACCCGATCACCCTGTCGCGGACCCCGGCGACCTACCGGACCCCGCCGCCGCGCCTGCCGAGCTGACGCAGCACGGGTCGAGGTGATCCACTCTGACGACGTCGGCGTGGATCACCTCGACCCGTTCGTGCTGCCTGATCGCGTCAGTTGCTGTAGGTCGGCAGGTCGGCGACCTGCGTGCTCGCGAGGCGCCCGCTCGGCTGGTAGGCGTCCTTGGTGTAACCGTCACGGTCGTAGTAGGCGTAGATCTTGCCGGCGCCCGAGACTCCGATGAGGGCGGCAGCGCTGGAACCGTCGCAGCCACCTGCGGACAGCGCCTTGAAGCCGAGGAAACCGGAGGAGCGCATCACCGTGCGGGTCGCGGTGTCCTTGGCGAACGAGGTCTTGATGCGCAGCAGGCTGCCCCCCTTCGTCGTCGCGACGAGGGTGTCGCCGTAGCTCGACCACGACGCGAGAGCGAGCGTCTGCACGTCGGCGAAGTCCGTCGACAAGGTCGTGCCGTCGACGAGCGAGCCGGTGCTCGAGACGTCGTAGCGGCGCAGCTTGTCGCCGATGACGGCGTAGACGACGCCCTGGCCGGCCGACAGGGCCCGGGCCCTGGTCCAGCCGCTCTGCACCGTGCGGCGGGTCGTGCGCATGACGTTGCCGTCGGACCAGTCGCGCACGACGTGCTGGACGGTGCCGCCGGGGCTCACCGCGTAGCCGTCGAGGCGGATGCCCGTCCGGGTCTCCTCGGACCACCGCGTGACCTGGGCGATGGGGGTGTAGGTCAGCTTGCCCGTCTCCGACGTGGGGTAGGCGAAGGTGATCCGGCTGCCGCTCAGGCCCATCTCCGAGTAGATGCGGTTCGGCTGGAGGTAGGACGCGAAGGCCCAGCAGCTCGAGGGGATCCCGGCGATCGAGGCCGACGCAGAGCCCCCGGCCACGCGGGGCGCACCGGGGACGACAGGGGCCGCGGTCGCGCTGCCCGCGGTGGCGAGAGCGGCGGCGGCGGCGAGCAGGCCGACGGCGGCGCTGCGGAGGTGGCGGGGCATGGGGCATCCGTTTCGTGTGGAGGGGAGGGCCGACGAGGGCTCGCCGGATGCTAGGCGGACGACGGGGTGCGTGGCTCCCCCTTCGCCATCGTGGTGACGCGATCGTGACCTCGAGGCGGCCCGGGAGGGCATGCTGGACCCATGCGAGCGATCTGGAAGGGTGCGGTCTCCTTCGGGCTGGTCAACGTCCCCGTGCGGCTGTACTCCGCGACCGAGAACCACGACGTGCAGTTCCGTCAGGTGCACGTCGCCGACGGCGGGCGCATCCGCTACAAGCGCGTCTGCAGCATCGACGGCGACGAGGTCGCCTACGACGACATCGCGAAGGGGTACGAGACCGAGGACGGCGAGATGGTCGTCCTCACCGACGAGGACTTCGCCGACCTGCCGACGCGCAGCAGCAAGGAGATCAGCGTCGAGAAGTTCGTGCCGAGCGACCAGATCGACCCCATCTACTTCGACAAGACGTACTACCTCGAGCCCGACAAGTCCGCGGTCAAGCCCTACGTCCTGCTGCGCGACGCGCTCGAGGGCGAGGACCGCATGGCCGTCGCGACGGTCGCGATCCGCACCCGGATGACCCTCGCCGTGCTCCGCGTGCGCGAGGGCATGATCGTCATGCAGACGATGCTGTGG
Organism: Janibacter melonis; assembly: GCF_003721155.3. Taxonomy (NCBI): domain Bacteria; kingdom Bacillati; phylum Actinomycetota; class Actinomycetes; order Micrococcales; family Intrasporangiaceae; genus Janibacter; species Janibacter melonis. The sequence goes on from NZ_CP044548.2 coordinate 3,270,341, forward strand.
CCCGACGAGGTCCGCGACGCCGGCGCCTTCGGCGACCTCGGCGCGGACGAGAAGGCCACCGAGAAGGAGATGTCGATGGCGCAGGTCCTCATCGACCAGCTCGCCGACGACTTCGAGCCCGACGACTACGAGGACGACTACGCGCTCGCCGTCAAGGAGCTCGTCCGGGCCAAGGTCGAGGGCGGTGAGGTCAAGGCCGCCCCCGAGGAGGAGGACGAAGGGGGAGAGGTCGTCGACCTGCTCGCGGCGCTCGCGAAGTCGGTCGAGCGGGCCAAGACCCGGCGCGGCGAGTCATCGTCGGCCACGGGCTCCGACGGCGGGTCGAAGGACAGCAGCGAGTCGGGCGCGAAGGGCTCCGGCGCGAAGAAGACCACGGCGAAGAAGACGACCGCGAAGAAGAGTGCCGCGAAGAAGGCCCCGGCGAAGAAGACCGCGGCCAAGACCACCACCAGCAAGAGCACCGCGAAGAAGTCGGCGCCGAAGAAGAAGGCCGGCTGAGGTGCCCGAGGGTCACACCCTGGCGCGCATCGCCGACGCGCTCGACGCCGCCTTCGCCGGCAGCGAGGTCCAGGTCAGCTCGCCGCAGGGCCGCTTCGCCGCGGGCGCCGAGCTGCTCGACGGGGGAGTGGTGCGCGAGGCCCGCTCGCACGGCAAGCAGCTCTTCGTCGAGGTCGAGCCCCCGGGGTCGCCCGAGCCGCGGGTGCTCCACGTGCACCTCGGTCTCATCGGCACCTTCACCATCGACGAGGTCGCCTTCGTCGGCGAGAAGCCGGTGGTCGGGCAGGTGCGCTGCCGCATCGAGGGCGAGGGCCACGTCGCCGACCTGCGCGGCCCGATGGTGTGCGCCGTCATCACGCCGGAGGAGGAGGCGGGCATCCGCGACCGGCTCGGGCCGGACCCCCTTCGCGAGGAGTCGGGCGAGCGCGGGTGGGAGCGGGTCACCCGCTCACGCAAGGAGGTCGCCGCGCTGCTCATGGACCAGTCCGTCGTCGCGGGGATCGGCAACGTCTACCGCTGCGAGGTCCTCTTCCGCCACCGCGTCGACCCGGCGACGCCCGGTCGCGCCCTGGCCCGCGACACGTGGGACGCGATCTGGGCGGACCTGCGCCGCCTCATGCCGCTCGGCGTCGTCACCGGGCGCATCGTCACCCGCGAGGACCAGGTCGAGGTCGTCGAGGAGGCGATGGCGAAGGGGGAGACCCCTCACCTCACCGAGCGCACCTCGTACGTCTACCGGCGCACCGGCGAGCCCTGCCGGGTGTGCGGCACACCGGTGAGCATGCGCGACCTCGCCGGTCGCAAGCTCTACTGGTGCACGGTCTGCCAGACCGGCACCTGAGCGGGCTCAGGCGCTGCCGGGACGCTCGAGCCGGATGACCTCGGGCGGCAGGCCCCACTCGTCGCGGCCCAGGCGCGACATCGGCCGCAGCGCCTCCATCGTCGGGCGCCCGTCGTCGAGGGCGTCGGTGCGCACGGTGACGGCGACGACGCTGCCGAGCACGAGATGGCTGTCGCCGAGCTTGATGCTCGAGTGCAGCCGGCACTCCACCGAGGCCGCGGACCCGGCGACACGGGGCACGGGCACGAGGTCGCTCGGCTCGAGGGCGATGCCGAGCTCCTGCGCCTCGTCGGCCTCGGGGTCGAAGGGGGCGCTGCTCGCGTTCGCCAGGTCGCGCTGGTCCTCGCCGACGACGCTGACGACGAAGTGGCCGGTCGCGAGCACGTTGCGCAGCGTGTCCTTGCGCCCCACGGAGGTGAAGCTGATGATCGGCGGTCGCGCGCACGCGACGGAGAAGAAGGAGTGCGGTGCGAGGTTGCCGACCCCGTCCGCGCCCACGGTGCTGATCCACGCGATCGGGCGGGGCACGACGACCGAGGTGAGCAGGTCGTAGGCGTCGGTCGCCGGGTCGCTGACGTCGAAGACGGTGCGCATGGTCAGACGCTACGACGGGGCTGTGGAGGATCTCGCGCGGGATGCCCGCTCAGCCGCTAGGTTTCGCGCCATGTCGACCACGCCGCCGCTCGGGGTGCCGCTCGCGCGACCTCTGCCCGGCCTCACGGTCCGCCCTCCGGGTCGGGTCCTCCTCGCCGCCGTGGTGTCGCTCGCGGTCCTGTGGACCGCTGTCCGGGTGGGCGCGGCCGTCGCCCGCCTCGTCTCGCTCCGCGCGATCGAGCGGTGGGTCGTCGACGGCGGGGGCGAGCCGATGGTGGCGGTGACGACGGTCGACAGCTGGGTGCCCGCTGCCGTCGAGGCGTGCCTGCTGGTCGTCCTGTGGGCGTGCACCTCGGTGTGGCTCGCGCGCTCACGACGCGTCTGCGACGCGATGGCGCCGACGACGCACTCGCTGTCCCGGCGATGGGCCTGGTGGGCATGGGTGACGCCCGTCGTCTGCTGGTGGTTCCCCTTCCGGTACGTCCGTGACGTGCTCCGGGCGGTCGGCGAGCGGCCGCGCCGGCTCCTCGCCTGGTGGTGGGTCGCCTGGCTCGTGGTCGTCGTCGTCGACACCGCGGGCCTGTGGCTCGTCGACGAGCAGCCCACCGTCGAGTCGCTGGTCCTCGCGGCCCGGCTCGACCTCGTCGCCGGCCTCGCGCTCGCCGTCGCTCTCGTGCCGTGGCTCGTCCTCGTGCGCCGGGTGGCCTCCGGGACCGGGCGTCTGGCGGCCTCCCGGCTCGCCGGTCCTGTCCGCTGACAGCGAACACGCGGACCCGCTGTCCCCCGGCGGAACAGGGGAGCGCCCGGTGACGTTGTGCAGAGCAGATCGACTCGACCCCCTCCTGGGTGCGGACGCACCAGGGATCTGGGGCAGAGCCAGTTAGCATTTCAGGCAGCCAAGCCAGAAGGGGTGTCCCCATGTTCGAACGGTTCACAGACCGAGCCCGGCGCGTGGTCGTGCTCGCCCAGGAGGAGGCCCGCCTCCTCAACCACAACTACATCGGGACCGAGCACATCCTCCTCGGACTCATCCACGAGGGCGAGGGAGTCGCCAGCAAGGCGCTCGAGTCCCTCGGTATCTCGCTCGAGCAGGTCCGCGAGCAGGTGCAGGACATCATCGGCCCGGGTCAGCAGGCCCCCAGCGGCCACATCCCCTTCACCCCGCGGGCCAAGAAGGTCCTCGAGCTCTCGCTGCGCGAGGCGCTCCAGCTGGGTCACAACTACATCGGCACGGAGCACATCCTCCTCGGCCTCATCCGTGAGGGCGAAGGGGTGGCCGCCCAGGTCCTCGTCAAGCTCGGCGCCGACCTCGGTCGCGTCCGTCAGACGGTCATCCAGCTCATCTCGGGCTACCAGGGTGGCTCGAAGGAGGGCGCCGCGGCCGGTGCCGGTGTCGGCGCAGGTCCCGCCGAGGGCCAGCCCGCGGGCTCGCTCGTGCTCGACCAGTTCGGTCGCAACCTCACGCAGGCCGCCCGCGACGGCGGTCTCGACCCGGTCATCGGGCGTGAGAAGGAGATCGAGCGGGTCATGCAGGTGCTCTCGCGCCGCACGAAGAACAACCCCGTCCTCATCGGCGAGCCCGGCGTCGGCAAGTCCGCCGTCGTCGAGGGCCTGGCCCAGGACATCGTGCGCGGCGACGTGCCCGAGCCGCTCAAGGACAAGCAGCTCTACACCCTCGACCTCGGCTCGCTCGTCGCGGGCAGCCGGTACCGCGGTGACTTCGAGGAGCGCCTGAAGAAGGTGCTCAAGGAGATCAAGACCCGCGGCGACATCATCCTCTTCATCGACGAGATCCACACCCTCGTCGGTGCGGGTGCCGCCGAGGGCGCGATCGACGCCGCGAGCATCCTCAAGCCGATGCTCGCCCGCGGCGAGCTGCAGACCATCGGCGCGACGACGCTCGAGGAGTACCGCAAGCACATCGAGAAGGACTCGGCCCTGGAGCGCCGCTTCCAGCCGATCCAGGTCGCCGAGCCCTCGCTGGCGCACGCCATCGAGATGCTCAAGGGCCTGCGCGACCGGTACGAGGCGCACCACAAGGTGACCATCACCGACGCCGCGATCGTCGGCGCCGTGACGATGGCCGACCGGTACGTCAACGACCGCTTCCTGCCGGACAAGGCGATCGACCTCATCGACGAGGCGGGCGCGCGCTTGCGCATCCGTCGGATGACCGCGCCGCCGGACCTCAAGGAGTTCGACGAGAAGATCGCCGGCGTGCGGATGGAGAAGGAGTCGGCCATCGACGGCCAGGACTTCGAGCTCGCCGCCCGTCTGCGCGACGACGAGAAGACCCTGCTGCGCGAGAAGGCCAAGCGCGAGGAGGAGTGGAAGGCCGGCGACATGGACGTCGTCGCCGAGGTCGACGAGGAGCTCATCGCCGAGGTGCTCGCCGCCTCGACCGGCATCCCCGTCTTCAAGCTCTCCGAGGAGGAGTCCTCGCGGCTGCTCAACATGGAGGGCGAGCTCCACAAGCGCGTCGTCGGCAACGACGAGGCGATCAAGGGTCTCTCGCAGGCGATCCGTCGCACCCGCGCCGGTCTGAAGGACCCGCGTCGCCCCGGTGGCTCGTTCATCTTCGCCGGCCCCACGGGCGTCGGCAAGACCGAGCTCGCCAAGGCGCTCGCCGAGTTCCTCTTCGGCGACGAGGACAGCCTTATCACCCTCGACATGTCGGAGTACTCCGAGAAGCACACGGTCAGCCGTCTCTTCGGCAGCCCGCCCGGGTACGTCGGCTACGACGAGGGCGGTCAGCTCACGGAGAAGGTGCGCCGCAAGCCCTTCTCGGTGGTCCTCTTCGACGAGGTCGAGAAGGCGCACCCGGAGATCTTCAACAGCCTGCTGCAGGTGCTCGAGGACGGCCGTCTGACCGACAGCCAGGGCCGCATGGTCGACTTCAAGAACACCGTCATCATCATGACGACCAACCTCGGCACCCGGGACATCTCCAAGGGCACCATGGGCTTCGCCCCCGGCAACGACGGCCGGACCGACTACGAGCGGATGAAGGCCAAGGTCACCGACGAGCTCAAGCAGCACTTCCGTCCGGAGTTCCTCAACCGTGTCGACGACACCATCGTCTTCCCGCAGCTGAGCCAGGACGAGATCGTCGAGATCGTTGACCTGGAGATCGCCAAGCTCGACGTGCGGCTCAAGGACAAGGACATGGGCATCGAGCTCACGCCCGCGGCCAAGGCCCTGCTCGCCAAGCGCGGCTACGACCCGGTGCTCGGCGCCCGCCCGCTCAAGCGGACGATCCAGCGCGAGATCGAGGACGTGCTGTCCGAGAAGATCCTCTACGGCGAGATCGGTGCCGGCGAGATCGTCGGTGTCGACGTCGAGGGAGAGGGCAAGGAGGCGCGGTTCACCTTCGCCGGTGCGCCGAAGGCCACCGCCATCGACCTGCCGATCACGGTCGGCGGAGAGAGCGACCCTCGCTCGGAGTGACCCCCGCCTGACCCCATGACGAAGGGGGCGACGCACCACGGTGCGTCGCCCCCTTCGCCGTCCCCGCAGGCCCTTCGCCGGTCGAGGTGCGACGAAGGAGCCTCGAGACCACCCGCCGACCCTTCGCTGGTCGAGGTGCGACGAAGGAGCCTCGAGACCACTCAGGGTCAGGTCGGGGAAGACCAGCGGGGGTCGCGGCCGATGAAGGCGAGGAAGCGCTCCTGCTCGCTCGCGCCCTCCGGCTCGGGGTGCTGCTCGCCGTACTGCCCCGAGCCCCGGATCATCGGCTCCATGGAGAGCATCCCCGCGTGCGCCTCACGCACGAAGGCCGGGTCGATGGTGTCGTCCTGACCGCTCGAGCGCGCGAGGTCCCAGGAGTGCATGACGACGTCGGGCGTGTAGTACGTGTCGACGAGGCGCTCGAGCGGCAGGGTGCCCAGGTGCTCCTGGGTGACCTCCTGCCCGGCCCGCCCCGGGTCGTCGAGGAGGCCCTGCACCTGCCCCCGCACGTGCTCCCACGCGGCGGTGGGGTCGTCCTGCGCCGACGGCCCCGGGTCGAGGGCGACCCCGCAGCCGGCGAGCATGCCCGGCAGCCAGGTCGTCAGGTGCTCGACGACGTCGCGCGCCCGCCACTGGTCCACGGGGGTCGGCGCCGACCAGTCGGTGGTGCCGCCCACGAGCGTCGAGAAGCGCTCGGCGGCGGAGCGGAAACGGTCGGCAGCGGTGTCGCTCATGTCGTCCTCGTCTGCGGGTGGGCCGGCTCAGAGCCGCTTGCGCATCTGCTGCATCTGCTCGATCTGCTTGGTCTGCGTGACGTTGATGTCGTCGGCGAGCTCGCCGGTGCGCTCGTCCATGCCCTTCTCGCCGTGGGTGTCGCACATCGTGAGCGCGCCCTTGTGGTGGGCGACCATGAGGTCGAGGTACTGGCGGTCGAGCTCGGTGCCGCTCGCGTTCTCCAGCGCGGTGAGCTGCTGCTGCGTCGCCATGCCGGGCATCGAGTGGTGAGAGCCGTGCTGGGTGACGAGCTTGGGGTTCTTGGCCTCGGGCGGCACCTCCTCGCCCCACGAGCGCAGGGTCGTCGCCATGCCCTCCATCTCCGGCTTCTGCTCGTCGGCGATGCGGCTGGCGATGCCCTTGACCTTGCTGTCGGTGAGCCGCCCCTTGACGATGTCGCTCATGACGATGGCCTGCGCGTGGTGGCTGATCATGTCGGTGAGGAAGGTGACGTCGGCGTCGTTGTGCGAGACCGACGGGGTGGCGATCGCGTCGCTGCCGGTGAGCGTCGAGTTCGGCTGACCGGGGGAGCCCGGCTCGAGGACGGGCGCGTCGGGGGAGGTCGCCGACGCCGTCGGCACGGGCTCGGTGTCGCCGCCCGAGCAGCCGGCGAGAGCCAGGGCGAGGGCGGACGCGATCGCGGTCGTTCGGAGGCTGCGCACGAGCCGACGGTAACCGGGGCGGGGGTGCTCTGCGAAGGGGTGGCGGCATCTTCACGCCGCGCGACCGGGGGTCTTGACCCAACGCTGACCCATCCCTGACCTTCGTCACCTTTCGGCCGACTCACAGGTCAGGAGAGGCTGAGCGAACCTTGAAGACCCGTCCAAGGGCCGCCACCCTCGTTCGGGAGCCACCGAGCGGAGGAAACATGCGTAAGCCACTACTGGCCATCGCTGCGGCAGCAGCCCTGGTCACCTCGGGCGCCGGCGCCGCACTAGCCGTCGGACCCGATGACCGGGTCGGCGTGTCCGGCACCGACCTCAAGACCGATGAGATCGGGCGCAGCGCCAACGTCAAGCACCTCGCCAACATCGCCCCCTCGGGCGTGCTGGCGCAGGGGGTCGGGACCGACCTGGCCTTCCAGGACGACAAGGCCTTCGTCGGCAACTACGACGGCTTCTCGATCATCGACATCCGTAACCCCAAGAAGCCCAAGACGATCGTCCAGGTCAGCTGCCCCGGCAGCCAGAACGACATCTCCGTCTCCGGCGACCTGCTCTACCTCTCGACCGACTCCTCTCGCAGCGACGACTCCTGCGCCTCGACGTCGCAGTCCGCGACGATCAAGGAGAGCTGGGAGGGCATCAAGATCTTCGACATCTCCGACGTGAAGAACCCGAAGTACATCAAGTCCGTCGAGACCGCCTGCGGGTCGCACACCCACACGCTCGTCCCGGGCAAGGGCAAGAACAACAAGACCGACTACCTCTACGTGTCGAGCTACTCGCCGCGTGACACCTTCCCGGACTGCAAGACGCCGCACGACCTCATCTCCATCGTCAAGGTCGACACGAAGAACCCCACCTCGGCCGCGGTCATCGCCACGCCGAACCTCTTCCCCGACGGCGGCAACCCCGGTGGCCCCGGCCCGACCCCGATCGCGAGCCGCTCGGCCACGACGGGCTGCCACGACATCACCGCGCTGCCGCACAAGGACCTTGCGGCCGGTGCGTGCATGGGTGACGGCATCATCATGGACATCGAGAACCCCGAGAAGCCGCGGGTCATCGAGCGTGTCCGTGACGACGAGAACTTCGCCTTCTGGCACTCGGCCACCTTCAACGCCGACGCCTCCAAGGTGATCTTCACCGACGAGCTCGGTGGTGGCGGCGCCGCCACCTGCAACGCGGCCATCGGCCCGAACCGTGGCGCGAACGCGATCTACGACATCTCGAAGTACGGCCGTCTCGACTTCAAGTCGTACTACAAGATCGACCGCCACCAGGGCCCGACGGAGAACTGCGTCGCGCACAACGGCTCGATCATCCCCGTCGCCGGGCGCGACCTCATGGTCCAGTCCTGGTACCAGGGCGGCGTGAGCATCTGGGACTTCACGGACTCCGAGAACCCCAAGGAGCTGGGCTACTTCGAGCGCGGTCCGCTCCCCGAGGGCGCCGGCACCGGCGGCACGTGGTCGACGTACTACTACAACGGCCACATGTACTCCTCGGACATCGCCCGTGGCTTCGACGTCCTCAAGTGGGTCGACCCGTCGACCAAGAAGATCGACAAGCAGATCATGGACGAGCTCAACGTCCAGAGCCAGCCGAAGTACAAGGTCCGCTGAGCCCCGCTCGACGAGACGATCACTGACGCGACGGGGGCGTCCCGGCCAGGTGCCGGGGCGCCCCCTTCGTCGCGCCCTGCGGCGCCGAGGACGGCCCCGGCCGCGCGTACATTGGGCCGGTGCCCAGCCAGCCCGAGATCCGTCGCGCCCGAACCCCCGACGTCCGCGCCATCCGCGACCTCGTCGCGCCGCTCGCCGAGAGCCGGGTGCTCGTGAGCAAGGACGCCGTCGCCTACTTCGAGGGCATCCAGGAGTTCCGCGTCGCCGAGATCGACGGCGTCGTCGTCGGCTGCGGGGCGCTGCACGTCATGTGGGAGGACCTCGCCGAGATCCGCACGCTCGCCGTCTCGCGCGACCACCTCGGGCACGGCGTCGGCGGGGCGCTGCTGCGCGCGCTGCTCGAGGACGCCCGTGAGATCGGGGTCGAGCGGATCTTCTGCCTCACCTTCGAGACCGACTTCTTCACCCGGCACGGCTTCACCGAGATCGAGGGCCGCGCGGTCGACCCGGAGGTCTACGCGGAGTTGCTGCGCTCCTACGACGAGGGCGTCGCCGAGTTCCTCGACCTCGAGCGGGTCAAGCCGAACACCCTGGGCAACACCCGGATGCTTCGTCAGCTCTGAGGTCCTGGGTAGGTTGGCGCGATGAGCACCGACGCGCAGCCGATCCGTCACGTCGTCGTCATGGGGGTGTCCGGCGCCGGCAAGACGACCCTCGCCGAGGGAGTCGTCGCGGCGACCAGCTGGGCCTTCCTCGAGGGCGACCGGCTGCACCCCGAGGCCAACATCGCGAAGATGGCCGACGGCCACCCGCTGACCGACGAGGACCGCTGGCCGTGGCTGCGGGCGATCGGGGAGTGGATCAGCGACCGCGAGGCGAAGGGGGAGAGCGCGGTCATCGCGTGCTCGGCGCTCAAGCGCTCTTACCGCGACCTCCTGCGCGAGGGCCGCGAGCACGTCGAGTTCTTCCTCCTCGACGTCCCCGAGGAGGAGTTGTACCGGCGGCTGGAGACCCGCGAGGGCCACTACATGAAGGCGTCGATGCTGCGCTCCCAGCTCGACACCCTCGAGCCCTTCGGGGCGGACGAGCCCGCGCGCACCCTGCGCTCCGACGGCGACGAGGACGAGGCCCTGCGCGAGACCCTTGAGCTGCTCGGGCTGCCCGAGCAGCCGGCTCACACGGGCAGCCGGTAGCCCTCGCCGTCGGGCTCGACGAGCCCGTCCTCGACGAGACCGGCCAGGCAGCGGTCCACCTTCGCCGGGTCCTGCGGCCATACCTGCGCGACCTGCTCGCGGCTCACCGAGCCGGTGCTCTCCCGCAGGAGCTGCACGACCCGCCCGCGCACCTGCCGGTCGGTGCCGTGCCACGCCTGACCGCGCCGCACGGGTCCGTCGTGGGCCGGTGACCCCGCCCGGCGCCAGGCGCACAGGTCGCTCACCGGGCACTCCTCGCAGCGCGGGGCGCGGGCCGTGCACACGAGCGCCCCGAGCTCCATGACCGCGGCGTTCCACGCGTTGGCGTCGTCCGTCTCGGGTGGCATCGCGCTCGCGGCAAGCCGGGCCTCGCGGGCGGTGAGGGCAGGAGCGGCCTGGGCGTCCCCCTCGAGCGCCCGGGCGAGGACCCGGCGCACGTTCGTGTCGACGACGACCTCGGGCAGGCCGTGCGCGAAGGACGCCACGGCGGCCGCGGTGTAGGCGCCGACACCGGGCAGGGCGAGGAGGTCCTGCGGGCTCGTCGGCACCTCGCCGTCGTGCCGCTCGACCATGGCGACCGCCGCCTCGCGCAGCCGCAGCGCGCGGCGCGGGTAGCCCAGCCGCCCCCACAGCCGTACCGCGTCACCGGGACCAGCGGATGCCAGGTCGGCGGGCGTCGGCCACCGACGCATCCACTCCTGCCAGATCGGCACCACCCGGGCGACCGGGGTCTGCTGCGACATCACCTCGGAGACGAAGACCTCCCAGGGCGTCGTGCCGGCTGCCCGCCACGGCAGGTCGCGGGCGTGCTCGTCGAACCAGCTCAGCACCCGTCGGTGGACGTGCGCCAGCTCGGTCTCAGCGGTGCTCACGACGGACCTCGGCCTCGACCGGGTCAGACGTAGCGCTCGAGGATGGAGGTCTCGGCCAGGCGAGACAGCCCCTCGCGCACGAGGCGGGCGCGGCCCTCGCCGACGCCCTCGACGGTCATGAGGTCGTCGATGCCCGCGGCGAGCAGGCGCTGCAGCCCGCCGAACTGGTGGACGAGCCGCTCGATGATCAGGCCCGGCAGACGGGGGACCTTCGACAGGATGCGGAAGCCGAGGGGGCTGACCGTCGCGTCGAGGTTCTCGCCGACGATGGAGAAGCCGAGGGTCTTCGCGCACGCGCCGAGGTCGAGCAGCGCGGTCGGGTCGAGGGCGGCGAGCGAGGCCATCATCTCCTCGACCGTCGGCGGGTTCGAGGCGCTCGGCGCGTAGTCGCGCGCGACCCACATGAGGTCGTCCTGCAGGCCGGCGGTGAGCTCCTCGAGCTGGAGGGTGAGCAGACGACCCTCGGTGCCCAGCTCGACGACGTAGCTCTCGATCTCCTCGCTGATGCGGCGCACCATCTCGAGGCGCTGCAGCACCGAGGCGACGTCGCGGACCGTGACGAGGTCCTCGATCTCGAGCGCCGAGAGGGTGCTCGTCACCTCGTCGAGCCGGGCCTTGTAGCGCTCGAGGGTCTGCAGGGCCTGGTTGGCGTACGACACGAGCTCGGAGGCGGGCTTGACGACGTGGCGACGTCCGCCGACGTAGAGCGCGATGATGCGCATCGACTGGCTCACCGAGACGACGGGGTGACCGGTCTGGCGGGCGACCCGCTCGGCGGTGCGGTGCCGGGTGCCGGACTCCTGGGTCTCGATGCTCGGGTCGGGCAGCAGCTGGGTGCCGGCCCGCAGGATGCGGTTGGAGCCGCGGTCGAGGACGATCGCGCCGTCCATCTTGGCCAGCTCACGCAGACGCGTCGAGGAGAACTCGATGTCGAGGGGGAATCCGCCGGTCGCGATCTGCTCGACGACCCGGTCGTGACCGAGGACGACGAGGGCCCCGGTGTTGCCGCGCAGGATGCGCTCGAGGCCGTCGCGCAGCTCGGTGCCGGGCGCGACCGCGGCCAGGGTCGCCCGGAGCAGGTCGTCGTCGTGGTCGGACACGAGCGTGAGTCTAGGTCCCCGCGGGTGCGCTCGCCGACGAGCGCGAGCGGGCCTGCTCGATGGCGCTCGAGAGGTCGCTCACCTCGACGACCTCCATCCGGGGCGGGGGCGTGCTGTCGGCGAGCGCCCCCACCGGCACGAGCGCCGTCGTGAAGCCCAGGCGCGAGGCCTCGAGGAGACGGCGGGACACCCCGACGGCCGGTCGCACCTCGCCCGAGAGCCCGACCTCGCCGAGCGCGAGCAGGGTGTGCGGCAAGGGCCGGTCCTGGACGGCGCTCGCGATGGCCAGGGCGACGGCGAGGTCGCTCGACGGCTCGGTGATGCGCACCCCGCCGACGGTGCTCACGTAGGTGTCGGCACGCCCGACGGGGGCACCGGCGCGGCGGTCGAGCACCGCCATGATCATCGCCACCCGCGAGGAGTCCAGCCCCACGCTCGCCCGGCGCGGGGTGGGGATCTCCGAGGGGGCGACGAGGGCCTGGATCTCGGTGACGAGCGGACGGCGCCCCTCGAGGGTGACGGTCGCGCAGGTGCCCGGCACGGTGACGTGCCGCGAGGACAGGAAGAGCCCGCTCGGGTCCTCGAGCCCGTGGATGCCGGTGTCGGTGAGGTCGAAGCACCCGACCTCGTCGGTGGGGCCGTACCTGTTCTTCACCGCCCGCACGAGCCGCAGCCGCGAGTGGCGGTCGCCGTCGAACTGCACGACGACGTCGACGAGGTGCTCGAGCATCCGTGGCCCGGCGATCGAGCCGTCCTTCGTCACGTGGCCGACGAGCAGCATCGCGATGCCCGCGGCCTTCGCCCGCTGGATGAGGGCCCCGGCGACCTCGCGCACCTGGCTGACGTTGCCCGCCGCGCCGTCGACCTCGCCCGAGGCGAGGGTCTGCACGGAGTCGACGACGGCCAGCGCCGGGGCGCGCTCGTCGAGGTGCGCCAGCACGGTGCCCAGGTCGGTCTCGCTCGTGAGGTAGAGCTCGTCGGCGAGGGCGCCGATGCGCTGGGCCCGGGCCCTCACCTGTGCCGCTGACTCCTCGCCGCTCACGTAGAGGACGGGCCGGTGGGCCGCTGCGCGCGCGGCGACGTCGAGCAGCAGCGTCGACTTGCCGATGCCCGGCTCGCCGGCGACGAGGACGACCGAGCCGGGCACGATGCCCCCGCCGAGCACCCGGTCGAACTCGCCGACCCCGGTGCTCCACGACTGCGCGTCCTCGGCGGCGACCTGCGCGATCGGCTGCGCGGACCGCTCGACCCGCCGGGCCGCGGTGGTGCGCACGGTGGCCGCGCCGATCTCGACGAGCGTGCCCCAGGCCTGGCACTCGCCGCAGCGGCCGACCCACTTCACGGTGGTCCACCCGCACTCGGAGCACCGGTACCCGGGAGACTTCGTCGCTGCCATGCCGGTCAACCTACGTGGGCGGCCCGACAGCCCCGGCGGCCCGGGCGAAGGGGGGGGCTCACCCCTTCGCGTCGGCCGCCAGCGTCGCCGGGTGGACGAGGAGGGGGAGCAGGGCTCGGCCCTGCGGCGAGGTGCGTCCGGAGGGGGCGCGCACCGCGTCGACGAGGGCGAGGTGGGCCTCGCAGTGCTCGACGAGGGCCGCGTAGGCCGGGGCTCCCATGAGCTCGACGAGACCGTCGCGCTCGGTGACGTACACGGGGTCGGCGGCGACGTGGGCGTCGGGGCTGCCCGAGCAGTACCAGTCGAGGTCGTGCCCGCCGGGGCCCCAGCCGCGCCGGTCGTACTCGCCGATGCTCACCTCGAGATAGCTCGTCTCGTCGGGCAGCTCGACGGTGCGGTAGGTGCGCCGGATCGGCAGCTGCCAGCACACGTCGGGCTTGACGGTGTGCGGCGGCACGCCCTCGAGCGCCGCGTGCTGGTGCAGGGCGCAACCCGCGCCGGCGGGGAATCCCGGGCGGTTCAAGAAGATGCAGCCGCCGTCGACGACCTTGGTCTTGCGGGCGCCGTCCTCGCGCTCGGTCCACGCCGTGAGGCGGGTCGAGCCGGGGTGCAGCTGCCACTCGTCCTCGCCGAGCCGCTTCGCGACCGCGCGGACCCGCTCGACGTCGTCGTCGTCGGTGAGGTGCGCGCCGAGGGTGCAGCAGCCGTTGTCGGGGTGATCGGCGTCGATCCCGCAGCAGCCCTGCCCGAAGATGCAGGTCCACCGCGAGGTCAGCCAGGTGAGGTCGCAGCGCATGCGCTGGCCCTCCTGCCCGGGGTCGTCGAACTCGACCCAGGTGCGCGGGGTGCCCAGCGGCGTCTCGCCAGCGTGCTCGCTCATCGCGGGTCACCCTACGGCCCGTAGGGTGTCGACCCATGCGCCTCGGGGTCATCGACGTCGGATCCAACACGGTCCACCTGCTCGTGGTCGACGCGCACCGCGGCGCGCAACCGCTGCCGGCGACGTCGCACAAGATCGAGCTCCGGCTCGCCGAGCACGTCCTCGACGACGGCCGCGTGCGCGACTCGGGCACCGAGCGCCTCACCCGCTTCGTCGCCGAGTGCCTCGAGGTGGCCGACGAGCAGGGCGTCGAGGAGACCCTCGCCTTCGCCACGAGCGCGATCCGTGAGGCCCCCAACGGCGAGGAGGTCCTCGCCCACGTGCGCGAGCGCACCGGGGTCGAGCTGCGGGTCCTCTCCGGCGAGGACGAGTCGCGCCTGACCTTCCTCGCCGCGCGGCGGTGGGCCGGCTGGTCCGCGGGCAAGCTCCTCGTCCTCGACATCGGCGGCGGCTCGCTCGAGGTCGCGGTCGGCACCGACGAGGACCCCGACGTCGCCCTGTCCTTCCTCCTCGGCGCCGGTCGGGTGACCCGAGAGCTGCTCGCGGGGGACCCCCCTTCGCCCGCCGAGGTGCGCGCCGCGCGCAAGGCGGTCCGGGCCGAGCTGGCCCGCCACATCCGCCCGCTCGCCAAGGCGGGCGCCCCCGACCGGGTCGTCGGCACGAGCAAGACGATGCGCTCGCTCGCGCGCATCGCCGGCGCCGCCCCCTCGGCCGAGGGCCCCTACGTCAGCCGCGTCCTCACCCTCGAGGACGTCACCCGCACGATCGCGACGATCACGCCGATGACCTCGGCCGAGCGCACCGGGCTGCCCGGCGTCTCGGCGTCTCGGGCCCATCAGCTCCTCGGTGGTGCGGTCGTCGCCGAGGCCGCCATGGGGCTGCTCGGCGTGGACAGCCTGCAGATCTGCCCGTGGGCCCTGCGCGAAGGGGTCATCCTGCGTTACCTCGACCACCTCGACACCTGAGCCGGGGGCTGCCGGTCTACGCTCGGCAGATGCCGCGCATCCCCGTGGCGCTGTCCTCGGCGTCCGTGTACCCGCAGACGACGTCCTCGGCCTTCGAGACCGCAGCGCGGCTGGGCTACGACGGGGTCGAGGTCATGGTGTGGACCGACCCGGTGAGCCAGCAGGCGGCCGCGCTGCGCGGTCTGTCCGAGCATCACGAGCTGCCCGTCGTGTCCGTCCACGCGCCGACCCTGCTCCTCACGCAGCGGGTGTGGGGGCCGGACGCGTGGACGAAGGTCGACCGGTCCATCGACCTCGCGCACGACGTCGGGGCGCCCGTCGTCGTGCTCCACCCCCCCTTCCGGTGGCAGAAGGAGTACGCGCGCGCGTTCGCCGACGGGGTCGCCGAGCGCGAGCACGACCGCGACATCGTCCTCGCCGTCGAGAACATGTACCCGTGGACGGCCCGCGGCCGCCAGGTCGAGGCCTACCTGCCCCACTGGGACCCCGTGCCCCAGCCCTACGACCACGTGACGCTCGACCTCTCCCACACGGCCTCGGCCGGCTCGGACGCCCTGCAGATGGTCCGTGACCTCGGGGCACGGCTGTCGCACCTGCATCTCGCGGACGGCAGCGGCGAGACGATCCGCGACGAGCACCTCGTGCCGGGGCGCGGGGGGCAGCCGTGCGCGGAGGTCCTCGGCGAGCTCGCGACGAGCGGCTTCGAGGGGGCGGTCGTGCTCGAGGTCGGCACCCGTCGTCGCCCGCAGTCCGAGCGCGAGAGCGATCTCGCCGAGTCCCTGCGCTTCGCCCGGGAGCACCTCGGTCAGCTCGTCGGATGAGCGCGCGACCGCCCGCGCGGCGCGGCCGCCGCGGCGGTGACGCCGACACCCGCGCCGAGATCCTCGCCGTCGCCCTCGAGCACTTCGCGGCGAAGGGGTACGACGCGACCTCCCTTCGCGGCATCGCGCGCGAGGCCGGGGTCGACCCGGCGCTCGTGCACCACTACTTCGAGGGCAAGAGCGCCCTCTTCGCCGAGGTCATCGGGATGCCGGCCGACCCCGCGGCGCTCGTCTCGCACGTCCTCGCCGGTCCGCAGGAGCACGTCGGCGAGGCGCTCGCCCGGACCTTCTTCTCCGTGTGGGACCCGCCCGAGGGCCGGATGCGCTTCCAGGGGGTCATCCGCGCGGCCGTGGGCTTCGAGGGGGCGTCGCGGATGGTGCAGGAGTTCGTCGTGCGGGAGATCTTCGGACGGGTCGCCGGCGAGCTCGCCGCGCGCACGGGGCGAGGCGCCGACGACGCCGCCCTGGGCGCCGGTCTGGCCGCCGCGCAGGTCGTCGGCGTCGGGCTGCTGCGCTACGTCCTCGAGGTGCCGGCCCTCGTCGACGTCGAGGTCGACGAGCTCGTCGCCCGGCTCGCGCCGGTGCTGCAGCAGCACCTCGTCGGGGGCTGACAGCGACCGGGGGCGGTGCTACTTTTCATCACATGATGAAAAGCGCGGTGGAGGTGCGCCACCTCCGCGTCGCCCGGGGCGGGCGCACCGTCCTGGCCGACCTGTCCTTCGCCGTCGGCCGCGGCGAGGTCGTCGGTCTCCTCGGGCCGAGCGGCGGGGGCAAGTCGACGGTCATCCGTGCCGTCGCGGGGGTGCAGCGGGTCGCCGGGGGAGAGGTCGAGGTGCTCGGCCGACCCGCCGGGTCACCTGACCTGCGCGACCGGGTGGCCTACGTGACCCAGGCGCCCAGCGTCTACCCGGACCTCACCGTCCGGGCCAACGTCGTGCACCTCGCCCGGCTGCTCGGCGTGCGCGACGCAGCAGGGGCCGCCGAGCGCGCGATCGCCCAGGTCGACCTCGGCTCGCACGCCGACCGGCTCGTCGCGACCCTCTCCGGCGGCCAGCGCAGCCGGGCCTCGCTCGCCGGCGCGCTCGTCGGCGACCCGCAGCTGCTCCTGCTCGACGAGCCGACGGTCGGCCTCGACCCGGTGCTGCGCCGCGACCTGTGGGAGCTCTTCCACCGGCTCGCCGCCGACGGCGCCGCGCTGCTCGTCTCGAGCCACGTCATGGACGAGGCGGCCCGCTGCGACCGCCTGCTCCTGCTGCGCGACGGCGCGCTCCTCGCCGACGACACCCCGGCCGGGCTGCTCGAGCGCACCGGTGCCCACGACGCCGAGGGCGCCTTCCTCGCCCTCGTCGAGCAGGGGAGCGCACGATGAGCCCCCGGCGCGCGGTCGTCACGGCGGCCCGGGTGCTCGCCCAGCTGCGCGGCGACCACCGCACGGTGGCGCTCATGCTCCTCGTGCCGTGCGTGCTCATCGGGCTGCTCGCCTGGGTCTACGAGGGCGGCCCGCTCTTCGACCGGGTCGGCCCGATGCTCGTCGGGATCTTCCCCTTCGTCGTCATGTTCGTCGTCACCTCGGTGACGACCCTGCGCGAGCGCACCTCCGGCACGCTCGAGCGCCTGCTCACCACCCCGCTCGGCAAGGCCGAGCTGATGACCGGGTACGCGCTCGCCTTCGGGCTCATGGCGCTCGTCCAGGGGGTCGTCGTCACGGCCTTCGCGCTGTGGGTCTGCGGGCTCGACGTCGCGGGGCCGGCGTGGGCCCTCGTCGGCCTCGTCGTCCTCTCCGCCCTGCTCGGCACGGCGCTGGGCCTGCTCGCCAGCGCCTTCGCCCGCACGGAGTTCCAGGCGGTGCAGCTCATGCCCGCGCTCGTCCTGCCGCAGCTGCTCCTGTGCGGGCTGCTCGTGCCGAGGGCGCAGCTGCCGCGGGTGCTGGAGCTCGTCTCGGACGTCCTGCCGCTGTCGTACGCGGTCGACGCCGGACGGGTCATCGCCACGCAGGCGCAGCCCTGGTCCGACCTCGCCGAGCCCGTCGTCGTCATGCTCGGGTGGGTCGTCGCGGCGCTCGTCGTCGGCTCGCTCACCCTGCGCCGCCGCACCGCCTGACCCCCGCCCCAGCTTTCCCGCCCAGGGCGGGAAAGTGCGACCTCGGGAAGGAACTGTTCCTTCCCGAGGTCGAAGCTTCCTTCCCACGGCCGGGGTCGAGGTCCCATGGGCCGGTGCCGCCGGCGCCCCTAGGCTGCGCTCATGCGCCGACTCCTCATGATCGTCAACGACGCCGCGGGCACGAGCCAGGACGACGTCGTCGAGACGGCGCGGCAGGTGCTCGCCGAGCGGGCGCACGTCGACGTCGTGCGGACCTCGTCGATGGACGACCTCACGAGCGCCCTCGCCGCGCGCGAGGACGCCGAGGTCGTCGTCTGCGGGGGCGACGGGTCGCTGCACGCGGTGCTCACCGCCTTGTGCCTCGAGGACCGGCTCGACCCCGAGGACGACACCGCTCCGGTCGTCGGCCTCGTGCCCCTCGGCACGGGCAACGACTTCGCCCGGGCGGTCTCGATCCCCACCGACGTGCGGGCGGCGGCGGGCATCGTCCTCGACGGGCCGCTGCGCCCCATCGACGTCATCCGCGACGACGCCGACCGCGTGATCGTCAACGCGGTGCACGTCGGCGCCGGTGACGAGGCCGGGCGGCTCGCCAAGCCGTGGAAGGAGCGCCTCGGCAAGGTCGGCCTCGGCCCCCTCGGGTACGTCGTCGGCAGCGTCATGGCGGGCGCCCGCAAGGGAGGGTGGAAGCTGCGGGTCACCGTCGACGGCACGGTCGTCAGCGACGGGCAGACGCGACTCATGCAGGTCGGCATGGCGAACGGCACGAGCATCGGCGGGGGAGCCGAGCTCGCCCCAGGGGCGGCGCCGGGCGACGGCCTGGGCGACGTCGTCATCGCCGAGGCGCGCACCCGCGCCGAGCGGCTGCGCTACGCGCTGCGCCTGAAGTCCGGACGGCACGGGAGCCTCGAGGGCGTGCGCCGGCTGCGCGGATCCGAGGTGCGCGTCGAGTCGATGACCGGTCGCCACTTCGGGGTCAACGCCGACGGCGAGCTGCTCGACCCGGTGCTGCGCACGACGTGGCGCGTGCAGGCCGCGGCCTACCGCCTGCACGTGCCGGCCGGCGTCGAGCCGACGGTGCCCGACACGGAGCCGCCGGCGTGACGCCCGTGGGCTTCGACCCGGCCCGCGGCGCCGTGCTCGACGTCCTCACCACCGCGCCCGTGCGGCGTCGGCTCGAGCGCTCGGCGCCGCTCGTCGCCGCCCGCGACCGCTTCGTCGCCGGCCCGGAGGTCGACCAGGCGGTCGAGGTCGCCCTCGGCCTCGGCACGACCGGTCGGCGCGCCTCGATCCAGCCGTTGTGCCGCCCGGTGGTCGACGAGGCCACGCGCCGCGAGGCCCTCGCCCGGGCGCTCCAGGCGGTCGCTGCGGCCACCGCGGCGAAGGGGGACGCTCGCGCCACCTCTCCGCTCGGCGTCGTCCTCGTGCCCGCCGCCCTCGGCCTCGGGTCGCACCCGACGAGCACCGTGCGCTCCGCGCTCGAGGAGGTCGTCGGACGGGCTGCGGACGGCGGGGTCGGCGTCACCCTGCGGACCGCCGCGACCGAGCACGAGGACGACCTGCACGGGTGCGTCCAGGCGATGTGGGCCGCGAGCTCCCAGCCGCTCCCGCTGCGGGTCTCGGTGCTCGCCCGCCGTCATCGTGGCGAGCACGACTGCGCCCGGCTCAGCGACCTCGGCATCCCCGTGCGGCTCGTGCGCGGGGGACCGCGCGAGAGCGCCCGGACGGCGTGGTCGGACCGTCACGAGGCCGACCTGGCCTACGTGCGCTGCCTCAGCACGCTCATCGCCGCCGGCCCGCGCCCCATGGTCGCCACGCACGACCCGGCGCTGCTCGAGGTGACCGACGCGCTCGCCGAGCACCGCGGCCGGGCGCACGACATCGAGTACCAGATGTACCTCGGCGCCCAGCCCGAGCGGCAGGTCCTCGCCGCCGACGCCGGGCAGACCGTGCGCGTGCTCGTGCCCTACGGGCGCGAGTGGTACGACTACCTCGCCGACCTCGCGGAGCGCCCCGCGACGCTGCGCCGGCTCGTCGGGGTCCTCGGCGGGCAGGGGTGAGCGGGCCGCCACTACGCTGCCCGGGTGACTGAGCAGCGAAGTGCGGCCATCTACGGCGTCGGCTCGATGGGGGGCGCGATCCTCGACGGGCTGCTGTCCGCCCGCGACGCGCACGACCCCGAGGTCCTCGCCGTCGTCCGGCGTGCGGACCAGGCGGCCGAGCTCGACAGCCGGGACGGCGTCCGCGCGGTCGGCGCCGAGGAGGCCGCGGCGCAGGCCGACGTGCACCTCGTCACCGTCAAGCCCTACGACGTCCTCGACCTGCTGCGCCCGCTGCACGACGCGCTGCGCCCGGGGTCGGTCGTCGTGAGCCTCGCTCTGGGCATCAGCCTCGCGGACCTGCGCAGCGCCCTCCCCGACGGCGTGGCCGCGGTGCGCGGCATGCCGAGCACCCCGGCCCGCGTCGGTCAGGGGATGACCGTGCTGTCCGTGGGCGACGACGTCTCGGACGACCAGCTCGACGCGGTGCGCACGCTGCTCGCCCCCACGGGGCGCTCGGTCGTGCTGCCCGAGGCCCAGCAGGACGTCGCGACCGCGCTCTCCGGCTCGGCGCCGGCCTACTTCTACCTCGTCGTCGAGGCGCTCGTCGACGCCGGCGTCGCGGGCGGCCTGCCGCGGGCGACCGCGACCGACCTCGCCGTCCAGGCCGCGCTCGGCGCCGGGTCGATGATGCGCGAGAGCGACCTCGAGCCGGTGCTCCTGCGCGCCCAGGTGACCTCGCCGGGCGGGTCGACCGCAGCCGCCCTGCGCGAGCTCGAGGCGGGCGGCCTGCGCGAGACCTTCGCCCGGGCCGTGCGCGCCTGCACCGACCGCTCTGCCGGACGATGACGGTCCGGCGCACCCGCGAGGAGGACTGGGCCGACCTGCGCGCGCTGCGCCTGGCGATGTTGCTCGACTCGCCCCTCGCCTTCGGCAGCACCTACGCCCGCGAGCGCGACTACCCGGAGTCGCTGTGGCGCGAGCGTGCGGCCGGCACGACGTGGGTCGCGCACGAGACCGGGGCGACCGGCGACGTCCTGCCCGTGGGTCTGGTGACCCTGTGGCACGCCCCTGACCAGGCGCCGGACGAGAGCTGGCTCGTCGGCATGTGGGTGGCACCGCACGCCCGGGGGCGCGGGGTCGCCGACGAGCTCGTCGGCGCCCTCCTCGAGCACGCGCGGCGTGCCGGTCTGCAGCGGGTGCTCCTCGAGGTGGCGGAGGCGAACGCCCGTGCGGCGCGGGCGTACTCGCGCCTGGGCTTCGAGCCGACGGGGGAGAGCGGGGCGTCGCGCACGCACCCGCACATCTGCGAGATCACCATGGCGCACCGGCTCTCGCCGCCCGCCATGTGAACTTCCGGTGACTGCCCAGGCCCCCTTCGTCGCGGCATGACAGAGTAGGGCCCATGAGCGAGATCACCGTGCGCGCGCTGACCGAGGACGAGTGGGAGACCTACCGTCAGGTCCGTCTGGCCGCGCTCGAAGAATCTCCGGATGCCTTCGTCGCGACGCACGCCGAGGAGTCCGACGAGCCGGAGGACTTCTGGCGCGAGCGGATGACCCGCAGTCAGCGGCTGCTGGCCGAGGTCGACGGCGACGCCGTCGGCGTCGTGAGCCTGGGCGCCGCCCCGGAGTCCGGCTCCGACGAGGTCGGCCAGCTCTTCGGCCTGTGGGTCGACCCCGACTGGCGCGGTCGCAGCGTCGCCGCCTCGCTCGTGCGCGAGGCCGCGAAGGAGGCCACCGGCCGCGGTCTCACCCACGTCTTCTACTGGGTCGGCACGGACAACGCCCGCGCCGTCGCCTTCGCGAGCAGCTTCGGCTTCCGCCCCTCCGACAAGCGTCGTCCGATGCGCGTCCAGGGCGACAGCGAGGAGGAGATCGCCATGGTCCTCCCGCTCGGCGAGGACCGGGGCTGACGCCCCCTTCGCCCTCGTCGTCCCGCGTCGGCTGACGCGAGATCCCTATGGCCGTGCGGCCATCCGGTCGATGAGGGTCGTCGGGCCGCTGACGATGAGCGTGTCGCCGGAGTGCACCTTCGTGTCGGGCTTGGCGTAGGTGAAGTCCTCGCCCGGCGACTTCACGCCGACGACGGTCACGCCGTACTTGCTGCGGATCGCCGACTGCTCGAGCGTGAAGCCGATGGTCTCCTGCGGCGGGAGCATCTTGACGATGGCGAAGCCGTCGTCGAACTCGATGTAGTCGATGAGCTTGCCGCCGATGAGGTGAGCCGTCCGGCGCCCCGACTCGATCTCGGGGGAGAGGACCTGCTGCACGCCGATCCGGTCGAGGATGCGCGCGTGCTCTGGGCTCACCGCCTTCGCCCACACCTTCGGGCAGCCCGCGTCGATGAGGTTGACCGCGGCGAGCACCGAGGTCTCGACCGAGGACCCCACGCCGAGCACGGCGGCGGAGAAGTCCTGCGGGCGCAGCTCTTCGACGAAGCTCACCGACGTCGCGTCGCCCTGGACGATCTTGCCGACCCGTCCGAGGTAGGACTCGGCGAGCTCGTGGTCGAGCTCGACGGCGGTCACCCTGTTGCCGAGCCGGTGCAGCTCGGTGGCGACAGCGCCGCCGAAGCGACCCAGCCCGATGACGAGGATGTCCTCGTTGTGCAGCCGCAGCCTGCCCACGGCGTCCTCCGCTTCCATAGGTGCGTGATCCGGGCCGAGCCTAGTGCGGGTAGCGTGCCGCGCATGAGCACACAGGCGTGCGTGGTCTGGGGGCAGGACTTCACGCGGTACGACTTCGGCGTCGGTCACCCGATGGCGCCCCTGCGCATCGACCTCACGGCGCGGCTGGCCCGCTCCCTCGGCGTGCTCGACGACGTCGAGGTCATCGACCCCGGCGTCGCCGACGACGAGACCCTGCTGACGGTCCACGACCCCGCCTACGTGCGCCGGGTCGAGCAGCTCGCGGCCGACCCCTCGCTCGCCGACACCACCTTCGGCATCGGCACCGACGACGTGCCGGCCTTCGCCGGGATGCACGAGGCGAGCGCCCGGATCGTCGCCGGCACGCTCGCGGTCACGCAGCGGGTGTGGCGCGGAGAGGCCGAGCACGGGGTGAACTTCACCGGCGGCATGCACCACGCGATGCGCGACCGGGCCTCGGGCTTCTGCATCTACAACGACATCGCCGTCGCCATCCAGTGGCTGCTCGACCAGGGCGTCGAGCGGGTCGCCTACGTCGACGTCGACGTGCACCACGGCGACGGCGTGCAGGAGATCTTCTACGACGACCCGCGCGTGCTCACCTGCTCGGTGCACGAGTCCGGTCGCACGCTCTTCCCGGGCACCGGCTGGCCGGCCGACACCGGTGGCCCGGCCGCGGAGGGGAGCGCGGTCAACGTCGCGCTCCCGCCCGGCGTGCGCGACTCCCCGTGGCTGCGGGCGATCTCCTCGGCGATCATCCCCGTCGTGCGGGCCTTCCAGCCCCAGGTGCTCATCACCCAGCACGGCTGCGACACCCACGAGGCGGACCCGCTGTCGAACATGGCGCTCTCGCTCGACGCGCAGCGGCACGCGATGGTCCTCATGCACCGTCTCTCGCACGAGGTGAGCGAGGGGCGGTGGATCTCGCTCGGCGGCGGCGGCTATGACCTCGTCAGCGTCGTGCCCCGGGCCTGGACCCATCTCACGGCCATCGCGGCCCACGCCCCGGTCGACCCCGCGACGAGCGTCCCGCAGGAGTACGCGGAGCACGTGCTGCAGGTCGCCGGCTCGGAGCCGCCGCGCACGATGGGTGACCTGCCCGCGGGCGAGCTGCCCATCTGGGTGCAGCCGTGGTCGATGGGCTACAACCCGCACAGCGACGTCGACCGGGCGATCATGGCGACCCGCGAGGCCGTCTTCCCCGCGCACGGTCTCGACGTCTGGGTCGACTGACCGCCCGATCCCACCGGGACTTTCTCGGCGCTCCACGGCGTGTCGGGTGGACGTGGGCCCACCGATTTCTCACACCCACTTCCCAGCCGTCACATGTGCCCCTATGGTTACCCTGCACAGGACGTAGCCGTCCGTTGGTGACGTGCGCCAACGCTACGACCGTGCAGAGACCGAGGTGGCCACATGTCCGACGACCGACTCAGTGAGGTCCGATTCCTCACTGTTGCCGAGGTGGCCTCGATCATGCGGGTCTCGAAGATGACCGTCTACCGGATGGTCCACAACGGCGAGCTGCCCGCCGTGCGCGTCGGTCGCTCCTTCCGCGTCCCGCAGGACGCGGTCAACGACTACCTCGACTCCTCCTTCGTCGAGACCGCCTGAGCGAAGGGGGACCGGTCGCGGCCCCACGTTTGGGGCACGGAGCGGGGCCGGATAGGCTTGGCGACCGACTCTCACGACTACCGGTCGGCACGGCGTGCTGCAGCACATCGCGCGCCTGCACCGCCGCCGGCCGAGGAGCACCAGAGGTCGCCTCACGGCGGCCGACCGACCACGAAGGACGTTGCATGGGTTCTGTCATCAAGAAGCGCCGCAAGCGGATGGCGAAGAAGAAGCACCGCAAGCTGCTGCGCAAGACGCGTCACCAGCGCCGCAACAAGAAGTGAGCGCCCGAAGGGGCCCCGACCGCCGGTCGGGGCCCCTTCGCGCACCCGGCGTGGGACGACTCACGCAGCCCGTGCCCGCGCGCGGCGCACATCGTGGCGTGCCGCTGGTTACGCTCGACGCGTCGTCGACCAGAAGGAGTGATCCGTGGCGAGCACCGTGCTCATCACCGGGGTGTCCCGCCACCTCGGAGGCGCCTACGCCCGCCGGCTGAGCGCGGAGGAGTCCGTCGGGCGGATCATCGGCGTCGACGTCGTGCCCCCGCGCCACGGCATCGGCCGGGCCGAGTTCGTCCGGGCCGACATCCGCAGCCCCCTCATCGCGCGGATCATCGCCGACCACGACGTCGACACGGTCGTGCACATGGCGGTCATCGCCACCCCGGCGGCGAGCGGCGGGCGCACGACGCAGAAGGAGATCAACGTCATCGGGACGATGCAGCTCCTCGCGGCCTGCCAGAAGGCGCCCGCGCTGCGTCGTCTCGTCGTGAAGTCGACGGCGGCGATCTACGGGTCGAGCCCGAAGGACCCCGCGATGTTCCGCGAGGAGTACTCGGCACGCCGGCTGCCCTCCGGGGGCTGGGGCCGTGACTCGGTCGAGGTCGAGGGCTACGTGCGGGGCTTCGCCCGCCGCCGCCCCGACGTCGAGATCACCATGCTGCGCTTCGCCAACGTCATCGGGCCCCGGGTGCGCACGGCGATGACCGACCACTTCTCGCTGCCGGTCGTCCCGCTGCCGCTGGGCTACGACGCGCGTCTGCAGTTCGTCCACGAGGACGACGTCACCGACGCCCTCGCGCACGCCGTGACCGCACCCGCCGTCGGCAGCGTCAACATCGCCGGCGACGGGATCATCACCGCCAGCCAGGCCGCGAACATCGCCGGTCGCCCCTTCGTCCCCGTGCCCCGCATCGGCACCGGTCTCGTCGCGGGGGCGCTCCAGCGCGCCGGGGTCGTCGACGCGAGCGTCGACCAGCTCGACCTGCTCGCCTTCGGGCGCGGTCTCGACACGACGAAGATGCGCCGCGAGCTGCACTTCGAGCCGCGGTACACGACGCGAGAGGCCTTCGAGTCCTTCGCGCAGACCCTGCGGCACCGGATGGTGCTGCCCGGCGGGGGCACCCGCTCGAGCTGGCGGGCCGCCGAGGCCGCCGAGCGCGCCATGTCCGTGATCGACCGCCCCGGGAAGAAGGACTGATGGCGCAGCGCACACCGTCGAGCACGACGAAGAAGACCGCGC
Source organism: Janibacter melonis (assembly GCF_003721155.3). NCBI lineage: Bacteria > Bacillati > Actinomycetota > Actinomycetes > Micrococcales > Intrasporangiaceae > Janibacter > Janibacter melonis. Next base: position 3,295,933 of record NZ_CP044548.2, read on the forward strand.
GGGCTGCGACGCCCGCGAGGAGCGCGACGAAGACGGCGGCGACGAAGGCCGGCACGCGGAAGACCGCCGCCGCGAAGAAGACCACCGCGAAGAAGGCCACCGCGCAGAAGACCACCGCGAAGAAGACCACCGCGAAGAAGGCGTCGACCACGAAGACCGCCGCCCCGCGCTCCGCGGTCGCCGCGGCGGCCGAGCGCGCCGGCGGCGAGCGGGCCCGACGCCGCTCGACCCCCCTGCTCGCCGGCAGCGAGACGACGGCGCCCCCGACGAAGAAGACCACCGCGTCGTCGGCCTCGCGCCCGACCGCCTCCCGCCGGGCGAGCCGCCCGGCCGCCGCGGTCGGCGGCTCCGCCCCGACGTCAGGGACGACGAAGGGGGCGTCGCGACCGGCCCGCACGACGCGCAGCACCACCCGCGCCGCGGGCGCCCCGGCCCTGCGCGTCGTCGACGGCGAGGGCACGGGCACCCGTCGCCCCCGGCGCACGACCACCCCGAGGCCGCGCGTGGCCACCGCGCCGACGACCCCTTCGCCCGCGTCGGCACCCGCCGAGGGCACCCCGAGCAGCGGCACCGCGCTCGCCCCGGGCGTCGCCGAGCTGCTCTCCGTCGCGCTCTCGGCCGGCCAGGTCGCGTCGCGCACCATCGGCGGGGCGGTGAGCAACGCGGCGGGCGAGGAGTGGGAGCGCCGACTCGGCGAGGTCCTGTCCTTCCTGCGCCGCCGGGTCCAGGGCGACTACAGCGTCGACGACTTCGGCTTCGACGAGGACTTCACCCTGCACACCGCCTTCCCGGTGCTGCGCCTGCTCAAGGACCGGTGGTTCCGCGTCGAGGTCCGCGGCATCGAGAACATCCCGGCCACGGGCGGCGCGCTCGTCGTCTCCAACCACTCCGGCACCATCGCCCTCGACTCGGTGATGACCCAGCTGGCGATCCACGACGCGCACCCGCAGCACCGCTTCCTGCGCATGCTCGGGGCCGACCTCGTCTTCGCGCTGCCCGTCGTCGGCGACTTCGCGCGCAAGACCGGCGCGACGCTCGCGACGAACCCGGACGCGGAGCGCCTCATGACCTCTGGCGAGCTCGTCGGGGTGTGGCCCGAGGGCTTCAAGGGCGTCGGCAAGCCCTTCCGCGAGCGCTACAAGCTGCAGCGCTTCGGCCGGGGCGGCTTCGTCGCGGCGGCGATCCGCAGCGAGGTGCCGATCATCCCGTGCTCGGTCGTCGGGGCCGAGGAGATCTACCCGATGGTCGGCAACGCCAAGACCCTCGCCCGGCTGCTCGGCGCGCCGTACGCACCGATCACGCCGACCTTCCCGCTCCTCGGCCCGCTCGGCCTCGTGCCGCTGCCGAGCAAGTGGATCATCGAGTTCAGCCCGCCGGTCGACACCGCGAGCCTCGGTCCCGCGGCCGCCGACGACCCCGCGCTCGTCTTCGACCTCACCGACCAGGTGCGCGAGACGATCCAGCAGACGCTGTACTCGGTGCTCATGACCCGTCGCTCGGTCTTCTTCTGATGGCCTGGGCTCCTGCCGGTCGCCTGGCCGTCGTCACCCGTGAGGGGTGCCAACTGTGCGTCGTCGCGCTCGAGACCGTGCGCCGGGTCGCCGCCGAGCACGACCTCGACGTCGAGGTCGTCGACGTCGACCGCGACCCCGAGCTGCTCGCCCGCTACTCGGAGGAGGTCCCCGTGACCTTCGTCGACGGGGCGCAGCACGACTACTGGCGGGTCGACGAGACCCGCCTCCGGGCGGCCCTCGAGCGGTCCTGACGGGCCCGAAGGGGGAGCCCGCCCACCCCTTCGGGCGTGGCCGCGACCACGGGTCGTCGCGACTTTGTGCAAATGTTCACAAGCCGTTAGCCTGAGTTGGTCGCCGCTCGCGCCACCTGTGCTCGCGGCGCAGAGAGGAGCAGCGAGTCGATCGTGACCGCCACCAGCGCAGCCAAGCGCGGGATCCCCGACGCGACCGTGGCGCGCCTGCCCGGGTACCTCAGGGCACTCGACGGGCTCGTGGCGCAGGGCGTCGGCTCGGTCTCCTCGGAGGAGCTCGCGACGAGCTCGGGGGTGAGCAGCGCGAAGCTGCGCAAGGACCTCAGCCACCTCGGCTCCTACGGCGTGCGCGGCGTCGGCTACGACGTCGGCCACCTGCGCTACCAGATCTCGCGGGCCCTCGGCCTCACCCAGGACTGGCCGGTCGCCATCATCGGCATGGGCAACCTCGGCCGCGCGCTCGCCTCGTACGGCGGCTTCGCGCCCCAGGGCTTCACCGTCGTCGCCGTCCTCGACCGCGACCCCGCGCTCGTCGGCCAGCGGGTGGGCGACCTCGTCGTGCAGCCGATGGAGGTGCTGCCGAGCCTCACCGAGGGCGGCCAGGCCGCGATCGGCGTCATCGCCGCCCCCGCCGCCTCCTCGCAGGACGTTGCCGACCAGCTCGTCGCCGCCGGCTTCTCCTCGATCCTCAACTTCGCCCCCGGCGTGATCTCGGTGCCCGACCACGTGCAGGTCCGCAAGGTCGACCTCGCGACCGAGCTGCAGATCCTCGCCTACCACGAGCAGCGCCGCACCAGCCCCGGTGCCGACCTGGAGGTCGCCCGATGAGCACCGTCGTCTTCGGTCTCAACCACCACCGCACGCCCATCCAGCTGCTCGAGCGGGTCTCGCTCGGCCAGGACGTCGCGGCCCGGCTCACGGAGTCGGCCCTCGAGAGCCCGGACATCAGCGAGGTCGTCGTCGTCTCGACGTGCAACCGCACCGAGGTCTACGCGGAGGTCAGCGCCTTCCACGGCGCCGTCGCCGATCTCACCACCGCCCTCACCGGTGTCACCGGGGTCACCCAGGACGACCTCGTCGAGCACCTCGAGCTCCAGTACGGCGAGGCCGCCGTCGCCCACGTCTTCAACGTCGCCGCCGGGCTGGACTCCATGGCCGTCGGCGAGGCCCAGATCGTCGCGCAGCTGCGCGACGCGCTCGCCGTCGGGCAGGACAGCGGCGCGGCCGGCCCGGCCCTGAACCACCTGCTCCAGCAGGCCCTGCGCACGGGCAAGCGCGTGCGCACCGAGACCGGCCTGGACCGCGTCTCACGCTCCCTCGTCGAGGTCGGTCTCGAGCTCGCCCGTGACCTGCTCGGCGCGGTCGAGGGGCTCGACGTGCTCGTCGTCGGGGCGGGCTCGATGAGCTCGCTCGCCGCGACGACCGCCTCGCGCCTCGGCGCCGGCTCGATCACCGTTGTCAACCGCACGCACGAGCGGGCCGTCTCGCTCGCCGCCCGGCTCGACGCGCAGGCCCGCCCGATCGCCGAGATCGAGGCCGCCCTCGCCCAGGCCGATGTCGTCATCTCGTGCACCGGCTCGACCGGTCTCGTCGTCGACCTCGCCGCCGCCGCCGACGCGCAGGTCGCCCGCTCCGGTCGCGCGCAGGTCTACCTCGACCTCGCGATGCCCCACGACGTGGCCGCCGAGGTCGGCGGGCTGCGCGGTGTCACCCGTCTCGGGCTCGCCGAGCTCGGCCAGGCCCTCGGCCGCGGCACCGAGCTGCCCGAGGTGAGCGCCGCGCGCGGTGTCGTCGCCGACGCCGTGCACCGCCACCTCAGCGACCGCGCCGCGCAGGTCGCCGCCCCGACGGTCACCGCGATCCGCGCCGCGGCCGCCGAGGTCGTCACCCGTGAGCTCGAGCGGGTCGACCAGCGCACGCCCGACCTCACCGACGCCGAGCGCGCCGAGGTCCACCTCGCCATCCACCGGGTCGTCGAGAAGCTCCTCCACCGCCCGACGGTGCGGGTCAAGGAGATGGCCATCGACGGGCGCATCGTCGAGTACGAGGACGCGATCCGGGCCCTCTTCGACCTGCACGGGAGCGAGCTGTCGTGACCTTGCGGATCGGGACCCGTCGCAGTGCCCTCGCGACGACGCAGACCGGCCACGTCGCCGACGCGCTGCGCGCGGCCGGGCACGACGTCGAGATCGTCGAGATCACGACGGAGGGTGACGTCACGAGCGCTCCGCTGAGCCTGCTCGGCGGCACCGGGGTCTTCGCCTCCGCGCTGCGCCACGCCCTGCGCGACGGCCGGGTCGACGTCGCCGTGCACTCCCTCAAGGACCTGCCGACCGCACCCGAGCAGGGCCTGACCATCGCCGCGATCCCGCCCCGGGTCGACCCCCGCGACAGCCTCGTCGCCCGCGACGGGCTCACCCTCGGCGAGCTGCCGGAGGGCTCGGTCGTCGGCACCGGCTCGCCCCGTCGCCGGGCCCAGCTCGCGGCCCTCGGCCTCGGTCTCGAGTTCCGCGACATCCGGGGCAACGTCGGGCGCCGCCTGGACATGGTCGGGCGCGAGGTCGACGCGGTCGTCCTCGCCGCCGCCGGGCTCACCCGTCTGGGCATGACCGACGTCGTCACCGAGCACCTCGACCCCATCCAGATGCTCCCCGCGCCGGGCCAGGGCGCCCTCGCCGTCGAGTGCCGCGAGGACGACGAGGCGACGATCGCGGCCCTCGCGCCGCTCGACGACCCGGACACCCGCGCGGCCGTCACCGCCGAGCGCGCCCTCCTCGCCCGTCTCGAGGCCGGCTGCGCCGCGCCGGTCGGGGCCCTGGCCGAGGTCGTCGATGACGTCGACGGCGCGGTGATCTCCATGCGCGCCGTCGTCGCCTCGCTCGACGGCGAGCACGACCTGCGGCGCTCGCTGACCGGCCCGGCCCACGAGGCCGATCGCATCGGGCGCGAGCTCGCCGAGATCTTCCTGGCGGACGGCGCCGGCGACGTCGCCGACGTCGGGCCGACCACCCCTTCGTCCACCGACCACCCCACCAGCTCCACGGAGAGTGCACAGTGAGCCCCCGCGCAACCCAGCCGCCCGACCCCGCCAGCGCCGCCTCGCGACGCCCCGCGAGCGTCACCTTCGTCGGGGCCGGGCCCGGCGACCCCTCGCTGCTCACCCTCGCCGCGGTGCGTCACCTCGGTCGGGCCGACGCGGTGATCATCGACACCTCCGCCCGCGACGACCTCGTCGCCGCGCACCTGCCCGAGGGCGTCGAGGTCGTCGACGCCGGTCACGGCGAGCACGGTCAGCAGCTGACCCACGCCTCCCGCGCCAAGCTCGTCGTGCGGACCGCGAAGGCCCACAAGGGCGGCCACGTCGTGCGGCTCATGGACGGCGACCCCGCGACCTTCAACGGCCTCGCCGAGGAGGCCAAGGCCCTGGCCAAGGCCGGCATCGACTACGAGGTCGTGCCGGGCGTCTCCGCGGTGAGCGCCGTGCCCACCTACGCCGGCGTCCCCCTCACCACCGGCGCGGCGACGAGCATCCACGTCGTCTCGGTGACGAGCGGCCGGGTCCCCGACCTGTCCGGCTCTGTCGCGCCCGACGTCACCGTCGTGCTGCTCGGCACCCCCGACAACCTCGGCGCCGCCCTCGTCGCGCTGCGCGAGAGCGGTCGCCCCGAGACGACGTCGGTCGCCGTCACCGAGCGTGGCACGACGACCCGTCAGGCCACCGTCACCGGCACCCTTGCCGACGCGCCCGGTCTGCTCGCCGGTCTCGAGGTCCCGGCGCTGGCGATCGTCGGCCCGCCCGTCGACCTGCGCGAGCAGCTGTCGTGGTTCGAGACCAAGCCGCTCTTCGGCTGGCAGGTGCTCGTGCCGCGCACGAAGGAGCAGTCCGGCTCGATGCAGGAGCGCCTGTGCGACTACGGCGCGACGAGCGAGGTCGTGCCGACGATCTCCGTCGAGCCGCCGCGCACCCCGCAGGCCATGGAGCGCGCCGTGCGCGGCATGGTCACCGGCCGCTACGAGTGGGTCGGCTTCACCTCGGTCAACGCCGTGCGCGCCGTGCGCGAGAAGTTCGAGGAGATCGGGCTCGACGCCCGTGCCTTCTCCGGTCTGAAGATCGCGGCCGTCGGCGGCACGACCGCCCAGGCCCTGCTCGACTGGGGGCTCGTCGCCGACCTCGTCCCCGAGGGCGAGATGTCCGCGGCCGGTCTGCTCGCCGAGTGGCCGCCGTACGACGAGGTGCTCGACCCGATCAACCGGGTCTTCCTGCCCCGCGCCGACATCGCGACCGACACGCTCGTCGCCGGGCTGCAGGACATGGGCTGGGAGGTCGACGACGTCACGGCCTACCGCACCGTGCGCGCCGCCCCGCCGCCCGCGCCGATCCGCGACGCGATCAAGGCCGGCGCCTTCGACGCCGTCGCCTTCACGTCGTCGTCGACGGTGCGCAACCTCATCGGCATCGCCGGCAAGCCGCACCCGAGCACCGTCGTCGCGTGCATCGGCCCCGCGACCGCGAAGACCGCCGAGGAGCTCGGGCTGCGCGTCGATGTCGTCGCGAGCGAGGCCAGCGCCATCACCCTCGTCGACGACCTCGCCGAGCACGCTCGCGGCCTCATCGCGGCGGCTGTCGCCGACGGCGAGCCCGTGCGCCGTCCGAGCGAGCGCGTGCAGTCCACGTCGCGGCGCCGGGCCAAGGCGAAGGGATGAGCGCCCCCTCCGGGGAGGTCGACCCGATCCTCGTGCGGCCGCGCCGGCTGCGCGTCTCGTCCCCGATGCGCCGCCTCGTCGCCGAGCACCGGCTGCACCCGGCCGACCTCGTCCTGCCCGCCTTCGTGCGCGAGGGCATCGACGCCCCGGTCGAGATCTCGAGCATGCCCGGGGTGCAGCAGCACACGCTCGACAGCCTCGTCGAGCTCGCCCGTGAGTGCGTCGCCGCCGGCATCGGCGGGATCATGCTCTTCGGCGTGCCCGAGCACAAGGACGCCCGGGGCTCGGGCGCCGACGACCCCGAGGGCATCCTCAACGTCGCGACCCGCGCGGTCGTCGACGCGGTCGGCGACTCCCTCGTCGTCATGACCGACCTCTGCCTCGACGAGTTCACCGACCACGGCCACTGCGGGGTGCTCGCCCACGGCCCGGACGGCTCCGTCGTCGTCGACAACGACGCGACCCTCGAGCGCTACGCCGACATGGCCCTCGCCCAGGCCCGCGCCGGCAGCCACGTCCTCGGCATGTCCGGGATGATGGACGGCCAGGTCGGCTTCGTGCGCGGGGTCCTGGACCGCGAGGGCCTGACCTCCGTGTCGATCCTCGCGTACTCGGCGAAGTACACCTCGGCTCTCTACGGGCCCTTCCGCGAGGCCGTGCAGTCCTCGCTGACCGGTGACCGGGCGACCTACCAGCAGGACCCGGCGAACGCGACGGAGTCGGTGCGCGAGCTCGAGCTCGACATCGCCGAGGGCGCCGACATCGTCATGGTCAAGCCGGCCGGCCCGCACCTCGACGTCATCGCCGCCGCCGCGGCGATGTCGCCCGTGCCCGTCGCCGCCTACCAGATCTCCGGCGAGTACAGCCAGCTCGTCGCCGCGGCCGAGCGCGGCTGGATCGAGCGCGAGCGCAGCATCATGGAGTCCGTCATGCACATCCGACGGGCGGGCGCGGGCATCGTGCTCACGTACTTCGCCCTCGAGGTGGCGGACGTGCTGCGTCGCGACTTGGCATGATGCGCAGATGAGCCCGGCCCGAGACCCCTGGCTGCGCCACGACGAGCAGCTGGCGTGGCGGGCCTACCTGCGCGGGTCGCGGCTGCTCGAGGAGGCGCTCGACGACGACCTCGGCGGCACCTGTCAGCTCACCGAGTACGAGCTCATCTCCATGCTCTCCGAGGCGCCCGGGCGCCGGATGCGGATGTCCGAGCTCGCCGACACGATCATCCAGTCGCGCAGCCGCGTCACCCACACCGCCAGCCGTCTCGAGCGCCGAGGGTGGGTGCGGCGCGAGCGCTCGCACGACGACGGCCGCGGTGTCGACATCATGCTCACCGATGCGGGCATGCGTGCCCTCCTCGAGCTCGCCCCGAGGCATGCCGCCTCGGTGCGCGCGCGGCTCGTCGACGTCCTCGACCACGAGCAGCTCATGGTGCTCGGCGAGGCGATGGCCGCGATCCGTGACCACCTCGCGCCGGACCACCACGAGATCGGCATCGACGACTGAGCGAGCGGCACCCCGCAGCCGTGCGTCGTCGTCCGTGGGCAAGACTGGGGGCATGAGCGACACGAGCCAGTCCGCCGCACTCTTCGAGCGCGCCCGGGCGGTGACGCCGGGCGGGGTCAACTCTCCCGTGCGCGCCTTCCGCGGCGTCGGCGGCACCCCGCGCTTCGTCGCCTCGGCGAAGGGGGCCTGGCTCACCGACGTCGACGGCACGCGCTACGTCGACCTCATCAGCAGCTGGGGGCCGATGATCCTCGGTCACGCGCACCCGGACGTCCTCGACGCCGTCGCGCAGACCGCGTCCCGTGGTTTTTCCTTCGGCACGCCGAGCGAGAACGAGGTCGCCCTCGCCGAGGAGATCGTCGCGCGGGTCGAGCCGCTGGAGCAGGTGCGTCTCGTGAGCAGCGGCACCGAGGCGACGATGTCGGCGCTGCGCCTCGCGCGCGGGGCCACCGGTCGCAGCGCGGTCGTGAAGTTCGCCGGCTGCTACCACGGGCACGTCGACGCCCTCCTCGCCCACGCGGGCTCGGGGGTGGCCACCTTCGCCCTGCCGGACTCCGCCGGGGTGCCGGCGAGCGCGGCGGGGGAGACCATCGTCCTGCCGTACAACGACCTCGCCGCCGTCGAGGCCGCCTTCGCCGAGCGCGGCGAGGAGATCGCGGCGGTCATCACCGAGGCCGCCGCCGGCAACATGGGGGTCGTGCCGCCCGCTCCCGGCTTCACCGAGGGCCTGCGTCGGATCACCGCCGCGCACGGCGCGCTGCTCATCAGCGACGAGGTGATGACCGGCTTCCGCTGCAGCCCGTCGGGCTGGTACGGCCACGAGACCCGCGCCGGGGGAGAGCACCCCGGCGGCTACCCGTCCGGCGCCCCCGACCTCTTCACCTTCGGCAAGGTCATGGGCGGCGGCTTCCCCGCAGCGGCCTTCGGCGGCCGGGCCGACCTCATGGCCCAGCTCGCGCCCGACGGGCCGGTCTACCAGGCGGGCACCTTGTCGGGGAACCCCGTCGCGACGGCCGCCGGCCTGGCGACCCTGCGCGGGTGCACCCCGTCGCTCTACGAGCACCTCGCCGAGGTGTCGCAGACGATCGGGGCGGCCGCGTCCGACGCGCTGACGCAGGCGGGCGTGCCCCACACCCTCCAGCGGGCCTCGTCGATGTTTTCGATCTTCTTCACCGACGGCCCGGTCGAGCGGTACTCCGACGCGCAGGGCCAGGACACGGCCGCCTTCGGACGCTTCTTCCACGCGATGCTCGACGCCGGGGTGCACCTGCCCCCGAGCGCCTACGAGTCGTGGTTCGTCAGCGGTGCCCACGACGACGAGGCCGTCGAGACCGTCCTCGCGGCCCTCCCCGGGGCGGCCCGGGCAGCGGCAGCGGGCTGAGCCGGCGAATTACGCGCTACCGGCGTTGCTCATTACACGTCGGTAACCGGGGATTTGTCACACCGCGACGGGCGTCACCGGGTCCGTGAGCCCGCTCACGTCGGGGTATCTTGACGCCGTGGCTTCTTCGACAACGCACGCGCCGGCGCAGCGGGGGGTGACCCGCTCCACCATCGGCCTGAAGATCATGATGGCGGTCTCGGGGATCGTCTTCGTGCTGTACGTCCTCCTGCACATGTACGGCAACCTCAAGGTGCTCGCCGGGCAGCAGGCCTTCGACGAGTACGCGCACCACCTGCGCACCTTCGGCGAGCCGATGCTGCCCTACGGCGGTCTGCTGTGGCTCGTTCGTGTCGTGCTCATCGTGGCTCTCGTCGCCCACGCCTACTCCGCCTTCGCGCTGTGGAAGCGCGCGAGCGCCGCGCGACCGCAGCGCTACGCGGTGCGAAAGGCCGTCAGCTCCTCGCTGGCCAGCCGCACGATGCGCTGGGGCGGGGTGGCGCTGCTGCTCTTCGTCGTCTTCCACCTCATCCACTTCACGCTCGTCAAGCCGAACTTCAACAGCTCGGCCGACGCGGCGGCGATCAAGGACAGCCCCTTCGTCATGGTGTCCGCGAGCTTCTCGCTGCTGTGGGTCGTCGCGATCTACACGCTGGCGATGATCGCGCTCGGGATGCACCTCTTCCACGGCGTGTGGAGCGCCCAGCAGACCCTCGGCCTCACGAGCAGCGTCGCGGCGCGGGCCCGGGCCAAGACGATCGCCGCCGTGCTGGCCGCGCTCGTCGTCGTCGGGTTCCTCATCCCGCCCTTCTACCTCTACTTCACGAACCTCTGACCGGGGGAGAGACCCACACACCATGACTGACCTCATCGACGGCCTGTACCGCACCGGCGAGCCCATCGCCGACACGAAGGCCCCCGACGGTCCCATCGAGACCCGCTGGGAGCGTCACCAGTTCAGCAACAAGCTCGTCAACCCGGCCAACCGCCGCAAGCTCTCCGTCATCATCGTCGGCACCGGTCTGGCCGGCGCGTCCGCCGGGGCGACCCTCGGCGAGGCCGGCTACCACGTGAAGTCCTTCTGCTACCAGGACTCCCCGCGCCGTGCGCACTCGATCGCGGCCCAGGGCGGGATCAACGCGGCGAAGAACTACAAGGGCGACGGCGACTCCGTCTACCGGCTCTTCTACGACACGGTCAAGGGCGGTGACTACCGCGCCCGCGAGAACAACGTCTACCGCCTGGCCGAGGTCAGCCCGAACATCATCGACCAGTGCGTCGCCCAGGGTGTCCCCTTCGCCCGCGAGTACGGCGGCCTGCTCGACAACCGCTCCTTCGGCGGCGTCCAGGTCTCCCGCACCTTCTACGCCCGCGGCCAGACCGGTCAGCAGCTGCTCATCGGGGCCTACCAGGCCCTCGAGCGCCAGATCGCCAAGGGCACCGTGGAGATGTACAACCGCCACGAGATGCTCGAGCTCGTCGTCGTCGACGGCAAGGCCCGCGGCATCATCGCGCGCGACATGGTCACCGGCGAGATCGAGACCCACCTCGCCGACGCGGTCGTCCTCGCCAGCGGCGGCTACGGCAACGTCTTCTACCTCTCGACCAACGCGATGGGCTCCAACGTCACCGCCGCGTGGCGAGCCCACCGCAAGGGCGCCCACATGGCCAACCCCTGCTACACGCAGATCCACCCGACGTGCATCCCGCAGCACGGCACGAAGCAGTCGAAGCTGACCCTCATGTCGGAGTCGCTGCGCAACGACGGCCGGATCTGGGTCCCCAAGGACGCGGCGGACTGCGACAAGGACCCCCGCGACATCCCCGAGGAGGACCGCGACTACTACCTCGAGCGGATCTACCCCTCCTTCGGCAACCTCGTGCCCCGCGACATCGCCTCGCGCCAGGCCAAGAACATGTGCGACGAGGGCCGCGGCGTCGGCCCGTCGGTCACCGAGGTCGGCCCGGACGGCGAGGAGCGCCAGGTCCGCCGCGGCGTCTACCTCGACTTCGCCGAGGCCATCTCGCGCCTGGGCCGTGACGCGGTCGAGAGCAAGTACGGCAACCTCTTCGACATGTACGCCCGGATCACCGGCGAGGACCCGTACGAGACCCCGATGCGGATCTACCCGGCCGTCCACTACGTCATGGGCGGGCTGTGGGTCGACTACGACCTCGAGTCGACGATCCCCGGTCTCTTCGTCACCGGCGAGGCCAACTTCTCCGACCACGGTGCGAACCGTCTCGGCGCCTCCGCGCTCATGCAGGGGCTGGCCGACGGCTACTTCGTCCTGCCGAACACCATCCGCAACTACCTCGCCGACGGGCCCTACCAGCCGATCACCGAGGACTCCCCGGAGGTCGTCGAGGCCCGGGCCGACGTCGAGCGACGCATCCAGCACTTCCTCAGCTGCGACGGCGAGCGCACCGTGGACTCGATCCACCGCGAGCTCGGCGCGATCATGTGGGAGTACTGCGGCATGGAGCGCACGGAGGAGGGCCTGAAGAAGGCGATCGGCCTCATCCGGGACCTCAAGCACCAGTTCTGGACCAACGTCAAGGTCCTGGGCACCAACGAGCAGCTCAACCAGAGCCTCGAGAAGGCCGGCCGCGTCGCCGACTTCCTCGAGCTCGGCGAGCTCATGTGCATCGACGCGCTGCACCGCCGCGAGTCCTGCGGCGGTCACTTCCGCGCCGAGTCGCAGACGGAGGACGGCGAGGCCCTGCGTCACGACGACGAGTACGCCTACGTGGCGGCGTGGGAGTACGCCACCCGGGGCGACGACACCGATCTCGAGCCGGTCCTGCACAAGGAGGACCTCGTCTACGAGTTCATCGAGATGAAGCAGCGGAGCTACAAGTAATGCGACTGACACTGAAGATCTGGCGCCAGGCCGGCCCGCAGGACAAGGGCGGCTTCGAGACCTACACGGTCGACGAGATCTCCGAGGACATGAGCTTCCTCGAGATGCTCGACGAGCTCAACGAGCAGCTGCAGGACGCCGGCCAGGAGCCGGTGGCCTTCGACAGCGACTGCCGTGAGGGCATCTGCGGCATGTGCGGCCTGATGATCTCGGGCCAGGCGCACGGGCCGGAGGTCACGACGACCTGCCAGCTGCACATGCGCAGCTTCCGCGACGGCGAGGAGATCACCGTTGAGCCGTGGCGGGCCTCGGCCTTCCCGGTGATCCGCGACCTCGTCGTCGACCGCGGGGCCTTCGACCGCATCATCCAGGCCGGCGGCTTCATCTCCGTCGACACCGGCGCGGCTCCCGACGCCGCCGCGACCCAGGTCCCGAAGGTCCAGGCCGACCGGGCCTTCGACTCCGCGACCTGCATCGGCTGCGGCGCCTGCGTCGCCGCCTGCCCCAACGCGTCGGGGATGCTCTTCCTCGGCTCGAAGATCACCCACCTCGGCGAGCTGCCGCAGGGCCAGGCCGAGCGCAGCGCGCGCGTCGTCGACATGGTCGCCCAGCACGACCACGAGGGGTTCGGCGGGTGCACGAACATCGGCGAGTGCGCGGCCTCCTGCCCCAAGGAGATCCCGCTCGACGTCATCTCGCAGCTCAACAAGGACCTGCGGGTCGCGTCGCGCGCGCGTCGCTGACGACGATGAGCCGGCGCACGGTGGTGGTGCTCGCTGCGGCGGGCGCCACCACCGTCGTGCTCTCCGCGTGCTCCGTCCTCGGCGGCGGGGGCCCCCAGGCCGAGCCGACCTACGTCGCCCCGTCGACGACGACGACGGCCCCGAGCGCGGACACGGCGCCGGTCGGCCAGCAGCCCGCGACCCTGCCCCTGGCCAGCCAGGTCCTCGAGAGCGCGAAGAGCAACGCCCAGGAGGGAGGGGCGAGGTCGGTGACGATCTCCGCCGTCTACCCTCTCGCGGAGGACCTCGGCGTCGAGGGACCGATGACGGTCCGCAGCAGCGGGAGCACGGGCGGCAACAGGAGCGAGCTGACGATCTCGATGCCCGACGGCTCCTCGCTCGAGCAGCGCGACCTCGGCAACGGCGAGCTCTACCTGCGCCTCGAGGACGGCGACGTCCGCAAGCCCTTCGACATCGACCTGCAGTCGCAGCTCGTGCGCAACGAGGGCCGGTGGGTGCGGACGTACAGCCAGAAGCGATACGTCGAGGCGTACACCCCGAACCGCGTCATCCGGGACAGCTTCCTCGCCGGCGAGCTCGAGAAGCAGGACATGCGCTACGCCATCCTCGACCAGCGCGAGCTCGACGGCGAGCAGGTGTACGGCGTGCTCGTCCGCCCGGCGACCGACGAGACCAAGGACGTCGTCCGCACGGTGTGGGTGACGAAGGACGCCCCCTACCGCTTCCTGCGCTACGAGACCGGAGACGTGCAGACGCGCACGAGCATCGTCTTCTCGAAGTGGGGCACGACCCCGCTGCCCTCGGAGCGTCCCAAGGACGCGAAGAAGGTCGACTTCTCCGACCTGTGAGATGTCGACCACCCTCAGGGGTGAGTCTGGACAAACCCGGGACGTGGGGCGAGAGGTCCACGTATCGTCACGGGGTCGAGCACCTGAGGCAGGAGGGCGGCCCCGTGACCCCGACAGACATCTCCTCTGCGCGCCACGCGCCGCTGTCACCGCGCATGCGCGAGATCGTCGACGCCGGGATCGAGGTCACCGCGCGGGGCGGTCTGCGCGGTCTGACGCACCGGGCGGTCGACGCGGAGGCGGGCCTGCCGCCGGGCAGCACGTCGAGCTACCTGCGCACCCGGCTCGCCCTCACCGTGGCGGTCACCGAGCGGGTCATGGCGATCTTCGACGAGAGCGTCACCGGTCTGGCGCACCGTCTCGACGCGCGTCCTCTCACCGACGAGCAGGTCGTCGGCGAGGTCATCGAGCTCTTCGCGAGCTGGCTGGCCCACCCCGCGCTCCTCCTCGCCCGCCAAGAGCTCGCGGCCGAGGCCAACCGGCATCCCGAGGTCGCCCGGGTCGTGTGCCCGGCCCGGGACACGACCGAGCAGCTCATCGCCGTCATGCTCGAGCGGCTCGGCGCCCCGCAGCCCGAGGTCCGCGCGCGGGCCGTCCTGGCCGCGGGCGAAGGGGTGCTCAGCGCGGCGATGTCCTACCCCGAGGACATCCGCGGCGACTACGCCCGCACCGTCATGCGCACGATCGTCGAGGCCTTCGCGGCGACCGAGCGCTCGCTGCGCGCGGTCTGAGGCGCCCCCCTTCGCCTAGACGGCCACCCGCCGTCCGGCCCGTCGGCGGCGCAGCCGCAGCCAGGCCCGGGCGACCCACCAGACCATCACGGCGAGCACGACGAGCACGACGACGACGAGCACCGGCGCGAAGACCGCGAGCAGGCTCACGGTGATCGCGGCGCCGTCCTCGGCGGTCGAGACCACCGGGGCTCCCAGGCCCGCGGTGCCGGCGTTGACGACGGGGCGGGCGGCCGCCTTCGTGCCGTGCACGACGGCGGCGACGACGATGCCCAGGACGACGCCGACCCAGGGGTTCTCCTGCATGAAGGCCGAGCCGTCGAGGTCCTGGGCGCTCGCGGCCGCGGCACCCATGAGCCCGCCCATCCCGGGGCGGATGGCGGTCTGGACGGCGTCGTTGAGCGAGTCCACCGCAGGGATCTTGTCGAGCGTCATCTCGGTGAGCAGGAGCACCGCGCCGATGCCGATCGCCCACCACGACTGCATCCACTCCCAGCCCGCCGGGAGGGCGACGACGTCGGTGAAGCGCGCGAGCAGGGCCATGACGAGGAAGGGGACGTAGGCGTTGAGCCCGGCGGCCGCGGACAGCCCCATGCCGGTGAGAGCAGCGATCACGAGGTCACCTCGAGGTCGGGCGGCACCTGTGCGGTCCCGCGTCTGGTGCCAGAACGCTACGCGCAGACGGCGTCATCCCGGGGGAGGGGCGCCGCCTAGGATTGCCGTCATGAAGGTCCTCTCCGCTGTCGCCTGGCCCTACGCGAACGGCCCCCGGCACCTCGGCCACGTCGCCGGTTTCGCCGTCCCGTCCGACGTCTTCAGCAGGTACATGCGCATGGCGGGGCACGACGTGCTCATGGTGAGCGGCTCCGACGAGCACGGCACCCCGATCCTCGTCCTCGCCGACAAGGAGGGCACGACGGCCCGCGACCTCGTCGACCGCAACCACGCGATCATCGCGGGCGAGCTCACCGACCTCGGCTGCTCCTACGACCTGTACACCCGCACGACGACGGCCAACCACACGGCGGTCGCCCAGGAGCTCTTCGAGCGCTGCTGGGAGAACGGCTACATGGTCGAGCAGACCCAGAAGGGGGCGATCTCGCCGTCGACCGGGCGCACCCTGCCCGACCGCTACATCGAGGGCACCTGCCCGATCTGCGGCTACGAGGACGCCCGCGGCGACCAGTGCGACAACTGCGGGAACCAGCTCGAGCCCGAGGACCTCATCTCGCCGCGCAGCAAGATCGACGGCGAGACCCCGCAGTTCGTCGAGACGCAGCACTTCTTCCTCGACCTCCCCGCGCTCGCCGACTCCCTGCGGGCCTGGCTCGAGGAGCGCGAGGCGTCGGGCACGTGGCGCCCGAACGTCATCAAGTTCAGCCTCAACATCCTCGAGGACATCCGTCCGCGCGCGATGACGCGTGACATCGACTGGGGCATCCCGGTGCCGCTCGACGGCTGGCGCGACAACCCGAGCAAGCGGCTCTACGTGTGGTTCGACGCGGTCGTCGGCTACCTCTCGGCGTCGGTGGAGTGGGCGCGCCGCATCGGCGAGCCCGAGCGGTGGCGCGAGTGGTGGGTCGACGGCGCGGTCCCCGACGCCCAGGAGTCGTACTACTTCATGGGCAAGGACAACATCACCTTCCACTCCCAGATCTGGCCCGCCGAGCTCCTCGCGTACGCCGGCCGGGGGACGAAGGGGGGAGAGCCCGGGGACTTCGGCGTGCTCAACCTGCCGACGGAGGTCGTCTCCAGCGAGTACCTCACGATGGAGGGCAAGCAGTTCTCCACCTCGCGCGGGTACGTCATCTACATCCGCGACGTCCTCGAGAAGTACGGCCCGGACGCGATCCGGTACTACATCTGCGCGGCCGGCCCGGAGAGCCAGGACGCGAACTTCACCTGGGCCGACTTCGTCCAGCGCAACAACTCCGAGCTCGTCGCCGGCTGGGGCAACCTCGTCAACCGCACCGCGTCGATGATCGCCAAGAGCTTCGGCGAGATCCCTGCGCCGGGCGCCCTCGAGCCGGTCGACGAGGCGATCCGCGAGCGCACGCTCGCCGCCTTCGACGAGGTCGGCTCGCTGCTCGAGCGCCAGCGGATCAAGGCCGCGGTCGCCGCCGCGATGCGCGCCGTCGGCGAGGTCAACAAGTACGTCACGGACACCGAGCCCTTCCGGCTCAAGGGCGAGGACCAGCGCGAGCGGCTCGCGACGGTGCTGCACACGCTCGTGCAGTGCGTGAGCGACCTCAACACGATGCTCGCGCCGGTCCTGCCGCACTCGTCGAACGTCGTCCACGGCGTCATCGGCGGCGAGGGCGCCTTCATGCCGATGCCCGAGCTGCGCGAGGTCACGGGTCTCGACGCCGGCGACGAGGGTCGCACCTACCCGGTGATCACGGGTGAGTACAGCTCGACCCCCGCGTGGGGGTCCCGGCCGGTGCGCGTGGGAGCCCCGGTCGCCAAGCCGACCCCGGTCTTCACCAAGCTCGACGAGTCGGTGGTCAGCGAGGAGCTCGCCGAGGTCGAGGGCACCTGAGCCCGATGGCCCCTCACGACCGCTCGCACGGCGAGCCCGCGCCCGTCCCCGACCCGCTCCCGGTGCCCGTCGTCGACAACCACACGCACCTCGACATCGTCCGCGACGACCTGCCGGAGCCGCTCGTGGCCGACGGGCACGAGCGCGTCGCCGGGGCGTTCGCGCTCGCGGCGAGCGTCGGCGTGGACCGCGTCGTGCAGGTGGGGTGCGACCTCGAGAGCGCCCGCTGGACGGTGTCGGTCCTCGACGACCACCCGGCGATGCTCGGCGCCGTCGCCCTGCACCCCAACGAGGCTCCTCGCCTCGCGGCCCAGGGCGCGCTCGCCGAGGCCCAGGCCGAGATCGAGGCGCTCGCCGCCCACCCCCGCGTCCGGGCGATCGGCGAGACCGGGCTCGACTACTTCCGCACCGGCGAGGACGGGGTGGCTGCGCAGCACGACTCCTTCCGCTGGCACATCGACCTGGCCAAGCGCACCGGCAAGGCCCTGCAGATCCACGACCGCGACAGCCACGACGACGTCCTGCGCATCCTCGCCGAGGAGGGCGCGCCCGAGCGCACCGTCCTGCACTGCTTCAGCGGTGACGTCGCGATGGCCCGCGAGTGCGCGGAGCGGGGCTACTACCTCTCCGTCGCCGGGACCGTGACCTTCAAGAACGCCCGGGGCCTGCGCGACGCGGTCGCGATCACCCCGCTCGACCGGCTCCTCGTCGAGACCGACGCGCCTTATCTCACCCCGTCGCCCTACCGCGGGTCGGCCAACGCCAGCTATCTCGTGCCGCACACCGTGCGGCGGATGGCCGACCTGCTCTCGGTGGACGTCGCGACCCTCTGCGCGACCCTCTCGGACACCTCGGAGACGGTCTACGGACCCTGGTGAGGTGGCCGTTCGTCGCGCGCCCGTTATCAAAACTTGACCTTCGACCGGCTCGCAGTGCACCGTAGATGACTGATGGCCGGGGCCGGTTCCCCTGACAGCGCCTCGACCACCGTCGGTCCACGCCCGTGCTCAGCACGGGCGTGCTCGTGCGGGAGGCGCTGCACCGGTGCCCGGGACGCACGACGAAGGATCACTCTTGTCTTCAACCGCGGTTCGCCGTATCACCCAGGCCGGCGTCGTCGGCGCGCTCGTGCTCGGCGTCTCCGGAGTCGCCGTCATGGACAAGTCCGTCGCGCTCGACGTCGACGGCCAGCAGAGCTCGGCCCACGCCTTCGGCGGCACGGTCGCCGACGTCCTGGACAAGCAGGGCGTCGACCTCGGCGAGCGCGACCAGGTCACCCCGTCGCTCGACACCCCCGTCGCGGACGGCCAGGAGATCGTCGTGCGGTACGCCCGCCAGCTGACGATCACCGTCGACGGCGAGAAGAAGACCTACTGGACGACGGCGAGCACCGTCGGCGAGGCGATGGACCAGCTCGGTCTGCGCGGCGAGGGCGCGATCCTGTCCGCCTCGCGCAGCAAGAGCGTCGGCCGTGACGGCCTCGCCTTCTCCATGGCCACCCCGAAGGACGTCACCCTCGTCGTCGGCGGCAAGAAGTCCGCCAAGACGACGACCGGCCAGAACGTCAGCCAGGCGCTGCGCGGCATGGAGGTCACTGTCGACGGCAACGACCAGATCAAGCCCGGCAAGTGGACCGACGTCACCGACGGCATGACCATCCGCGTCGACAAGGTCGACCGCAAGGGCACGAGCCGCACCGTGGCCATCCCCTTCGACACGGTCGTCCAGAAGGACTCCTCGCTCACGGTCGGCACGACGAAGGTGAAGACCGAGGGCAGCGCCGGGTCGCGCACCAACCGCTACACGGTGACCTACAAGAACGGCAAGCCCGTCTTCACCAAGCGCACGGGCAGCACGGTCACCGCGAACCCCGTCGACCGCGTCGTGCTCCAGGGCACCAAGCCCAAGCCGCAGCCCAAGCCGGCCCCGGCCCCCGAGTCCGCGCCGGAGCCCTCGGCCCCGAGCACCCCCGCCCCGAAGCCCTCGACGCCGAGCCCGGCGCCGACGACGACGAAGAGCAGCGGCGCGGGTCTCGACACCTCGAACGCCGCGATGTGGGACCGGATCGCCCAGTGCGAGTCGACCGGCAACTGGTCGATCAACTCGGGCAACGGCTACTACGGCGGCCTGCAGTTCGACATCCAGACCTGGCTCGGTGCCGGTGGTGGCGACTTCGCCCAGCGCGCCGACCTCGCCAGCCGCGAGCAGCAGATCACCGTGGCCAACCGCGTCTACGCCGACCGTGGCCTGCAGCCCTGGGGCTGCGCCCACGCGGCCTGACCGCAGCACCACCGCAGCGACCCCCGTCGACCACCCGGTCGGCGGGGGTCGCCGCGTCCCCGCCGCCGCTCCGGGCGCGACGCAGCGGCCCTCGGACCACGCAGGACGGCCCACGCCCGCGCAGGCCGTAGGGTTCGGGGCATGACCGGCTCGGACGTGCAGCTCCTCGGCGCCGCGGCGATCCGCGAGCTCGCCGGGCGGCTCGGGGTGGCCCCCACCAAGCAGTGGGGGCAGAACTTCGTCGTCGACGCCAACACCGTGCGCCGCATCGTGCGGGCCGGTGACGTCGGCGCGCAGGACGTCGTCGTCGAGGTCGGGCCCGGTCTGGGCTCCCTGACCCTCGCCCTGCTCGAGCAGGCGCGCCGGGTCGTCGCCATCGAGATCGACCCCCGCCTGGCCCGGGCCCTGCCCGAGACCGTCGCGGCGATGGCACCGTCGCGGGCCGACGACCTCGAGGTCGTCCACGGCGACGCCCTGAGGGTCGCCGAGCTGCCCGGACCGGCGCCGACCGCTCTCGTGGCGAACCTGCCCTACAACGTCTCCGTGCCCGTCGTGCTCCACCTGCTCGCGACCTTCCCGAGCATCGAGCGGGTGCTCGTCATGGTCCAGCTCGAGGTCGCCGAGCGGCTGGCCGCCCGGCCCGGGTCGCGCACGTACGGCGTGCCGAGCGTCAAGGCCGCCTGGTACGGCGACGTGCGGCTGGCCGGCACCGTCTCGCGGAGCATCTTCTGGCCGGTGCCCAACGTCGACTCCGGTCTCGTGCGCATCGACCGGCGCGAGCCACCGGCGGTCGAGGTGAGCCGCGCCGAGGTCTTCGCGTGCGTCGACGCCGCCTTCGCCCAGCGCCGCAAGACCCTGCGCGCGGCACTCAAGGGCTGGGCCGGCTCGGCCGACGCCGCCGAGGCCGCCCTCGTCGAGGCGGGCATCGACCCCCGGACCCGTGGCGAGCAGCTCGACGTCGAGCAGTTCGCGGCCCTGGCCGCCGCCCGCACTAGGGTGACCGCATGACCTCGGTGCTCGAGACGGCCTCCGCCGTCACCGCTCGGGCGCCCGCGAAGGTCAACCTCGAGCTCGGCGTGGGGGCGCTGCGCCCCGACGGCTTCCACACCCTGTCGACCGTCTACCAGGCCGTCGGCGTCTTCGAGGAGGTCACGGTCGCGACCGCCGACGAGTGGGGCGTGAGCGTGCGCGGTCGCGACGCCGAGCTCGTGCCCACCGACGAGAGCAATCTCGCGCTGCGCGCTGCGATGATCCTCGCCGAGCGCGCCGCCGTCGAGCCGGTGCATGTTTCGATCCACAAGGACGTCCCCGTCGCGGGCGGGATGGCCGGCGGCTCCGCCGACGCGGCCGCCACCCTCGTCGCCTGCGACGCCCTGTGGGACCTCGGCCTCGGCCGCTCGGGCCTGGACCCGATCGCCGCCGAGCTCGGCAGCGACGTCCCCTTCCTCCTGCACGGCGGAACGGCCGTGGGCTCCGGCCGCGGCGAGCTCGTCACCCCCGTGCTCGCGCGGGGCAGCTACCACTGGGTCTTCGTGCCGACGCCGGCCTCGGGGCTGTCCACGCCCGAGGTCTACGCGGCCTTCGACGAGCTCTCCGCCGGTCACGACGTGCCCGAGCCGGAGCCGAGCCCGGCGATGATGGCCGCGCTGCGCCAGGGCGAGCCCGAGGCGCTCGGCGCCGTGCTGTCCAACGACCTCCAGGCCGCCGCCGTGCGCCTGCAGCCCCAGATCGGCGACGTCATCGACGCCGCGATGTCCTTCGGCGCCCTGGGCGCGATCGTCTCCGGGTCCGGCCCGACCGTCGCGCTGCTCGCTGCCGGGCAGGAGGGGGCGATCGACCTCGCCGTCTCGCTCACCGCCTCGGGCGCGGCCGCCGACGTCATCCGGGCGATCGGCCCGGTCGCCGGCGCTCACGTCATCCCCGCCCCCCGACTCACCTGATGGCCAACCTCCTCTCCCTCGAGCGCGGCCGTCTGGCGCTCGGGACGGCGCAGCTGCTCGACGGGATCACGCTGGGCATCAACGAGGGCGCCCGCATCGGCGTCGTCGGGCGCAACGGCGGCGGCAAGTCGACCCTCCTGCGCGTCCTCGCCGGTGAGCTCGAGCTCGACGACGGCCGGCTGACGCGCAACTCGGTGACGACGGTCCGCCTGCTGTCGCAGGCCGACGTCCTCTCGCCCTCCGCCACGGTGCGCGAGGTCGTCCTCGGCGGTCTCGCGGAGCACGAGTGGGCGGGCGACCCCCGGGTGCGTGACGTCCTCGACGGCCTCCTCGGTGGTCACGAGGGCGAAGGGGTCGGCGGTCTCGACGCGACGATCGGCCCGATGTCCGGCGGCGAGCGCCGCCGCGTCGCGCTCGCGGCCGCCCTCGTCGAGGACCCCGACGTCCTCATGCTCGACGAGCCGACCAACCACCTCGACGTCGAGGGGGTCGCCTGGCTCGCCGACCACCTCACCCGGCAGCGCACGGCGCGCGGCAAGGCGCTCGTGACGATCACCCACGACCGGTGGTTCCTCGACGCCGTCGCCGACCGGACGTGGGAGGTCATCGACGGGCGGGTCGAGCAGTACGAGGGCGGGTACGCCGCGTACGTGCTCGCCAAGGCCGAGCGCCAGCGGATCGCCGCGGTGACCGCGGAGCGGCGCGACAACCTGCTGCGCAAGGAGCTCGCCTGGCTGCGCCGCGGCCCGCCCGCTCGCACCTCGAAGCCGAAGTTCCGCATCGACGCCGCCAACGCGCTCATCGCCGACGAGCCGCCGCCGCGCGACGACGTCGAGCTCGTGCGCTTCGCGTCGACCCGTCTGGGCAAGGACGTCGTCGACCTGCTCGACGTCACCGTCACCGTCGGCGAGCGCACCCTGCTCGACCGGGTCACCTGGCATCTCGCGCCGGGGGAGCGCGTCGGCGTCGTCGGCGTCAACGGGGCGGGCAAGTCGACGCTGCTGCGCGTCATCGGCGGCGAGATCCCGCTCGACTCCGGCAAGCGCAAGGAGGGGGTCACCGTGCAGGTCGCCCACCTCTCGCAGGAGGTGCGCGAGCTCGACCGCCTGCGCGAGCACCGCGTCATCGAGGCGGTCGAGGAGATCCGCAAGGTGACGATGCTCGACGGCAAGGAGGTCTCGGCCTCTCAGCTCGCCAAGCGCCTGGGCTTCAGCGGCGGGCGTCAGCAGACCCGCGTCGGCGACCTCTCCGGCGGCGAACGACGCCGCCTGCAGATCCTGCGCCTGCTCATGTCCGAGCCGAACGTCCTGCTCCTCGACGAGCCGACGAACGACCTCGACATCGAGACGCTCACCCAGCTCGAGGACCTGCTCGACGGCTGGGCCGGCACGCTCGTCGTCGTCAGCCACGACCGCTACCTCCTCGAGCGCGTCGCCGACCACCAGGTCGCGCTCCTCGGCGACGGGCGGGTGCGTCAGCTGCCCGGCGGGGTCGAGGAGTACCTGCAGCTGCGCGGCGCCGCCGGACCGGTCGCGGCGATGCGCGGGTCCACGGCACCCGCCCCGGCCGCTGCGTCGGCCCCGGTGGTCGACGGGCCGAGCCCCGCCGAGGTGCGCGAGGCGCGCAAGGTCATGGCGCGGGTCGAGAAGCAGCTGGCGAAGATCGAGGAGCGCGAGGCGAAGGTCCACGCGCAGATGGCCGAGCAGGCCGGGGACCACCAGCGCCTGCGCGAGCTGCACGAGACCCTGCGGGCGGCTGCCCAGGAGCGCGAGAGCCTCGAGCTCGAGTGGCTGGAGGCCGCCGACGTCGTCGGCTGACCCCCCTTCGTCCTACCCCTCGTTCGTCCTAGCCCTCGAAGGGGGCGAGGAGGCGGCGCAGCTGCGCCACGAGGTCGGCCTGGTCGCCCGGACCGAGGTCGGCGAGGATGTCGCGCTCGCGCTCGAGCAGGTCGGCCAGGGCGGCGTCGACGGCGGTGCGCCCGTCGTCGGTGAGCCGGACGATGACGCTGCGACGGTCCCGCGGGGATGGTGCGCGCTCGACCCAGCCGCGGGCGGTGAGCCGGTCGATCCGGTTGGTCATCGTGCCGCTCGTGACGAGCGTGGCCCGCACGAGGTCACCGGGGGAGAGCTCGTAGGGCGGGCCGGCGCGGCGCAGCGTCGACAGGACGTCGAACTCCCAGCCGTCCATCCCGTGGCGGGCGAAGGCGCTGGACCGGTCGAGGTCGAGCCGGCGGGCCAGCCGCGAGATGCGCGACATGACGTGCATCGGCTCGGGGTCGAGGTCGGGGCGCTCACGACGCCAGGCGTCGACGATCTCGTCGACGTCGTCGTGGATGGGGTGACGTTCGGGCACCCGTCAAGAATACGGCCTGCCAAGTATCTTCACGTCGAGAGACATCTCTCCTAGGATCGGGGCAGACGACGCAGGAGGCCGACGATGCCGAGCTGGGACCCCACGCTGTACGAGAAGTTCGCGAGCGAGCGGACACGACCCTTCGCCGATCTCACCGCCCGGGTGGGCGCGCGCGAGCCGCGGCTCGTCGCCGACCTCGGGTGCGGCAACGGGATCGCGACCCTCACCCTCGCGCAGCGCTGGCCCCAGGCCCGCGTCGTCGGGGTCGACAGCAGCACCTCGATGCTCGAGTCGGCCCGGGCGAAGGACCTCGACGGCCGCGTCGAGTGGGTCGAGGGCGATCTGTCGACGTGGACGCTCGAGTCGCTGGGCCAGGCGCCCGACGTCGTCGTGAGCAACGCGACGCTGCAGTGGGTGCCGGGCCACCTGCGCGTCGTCGAGGGCTGGGCCGACGCCCTCGCCCCCGACGGCTGGCTCGCGCTGCAGGTGCCGGGGAACTTCGCCTCGCCGACGCACGCGATCATGCGCGAGATGGCGGTCGCGCACCCACGGGCGGCCGAGCTCGAGGCCGCGACGAAGCGCTTCGGTGCGGGGGAGCCGAGCACCTACCTGCAGATCCTCGCCGGGCGCGGTCTCGAGGTCGACGCGTGGGAGACCACGTACACGCACGTCCTCGACCCGGCCGGTGAGCAGGACAACCCTGTCCTGGACTGGGTGAGCGGGACCGGGCTGCGCCCGATCCTCGACGTCCTCACCGACGACGAGGAGCGCTCGGCCTTCCTCGCCGAGTACGGCGAGCGCGTCGCCCAGGCGTACCCCCGCACCCCGGCCGGGGTGCTCCTGCCCTTCCGACGGGTCTTCGCCGTCGGCCACAAGGTCGCCTGATGGTCGCCGTCGGCCTCCACCACGTGCAGATCGCCTGCCCGCGGGGCAGCGAGGACGACCTGCGCGCCTTCTACGGCTCCGTGCTCGGTCTGCCCGAGGTCCCCAAGCCGCCCGTCCTCGCCGCCCGCGGAGGGGTCTGGTTCGCCGTCGGCGACCAGCAGCTGCACTGCGGTGTCGAGGAGGTCTTCGCGCCCGCCCGCAAGGCGCACCCGTGCCTGCTCGTCGAGGACGTCGACGAGGTGGCTGCGGCCGTCGAGGTCGCCGGCCGGCCCGTGCGGTGGGACGAGGCGATCCCCGGTGTCCGGCGCTTCCACACCGACGACCCGGTGGGCAACCGCGTCGAGATCCAGCAGGTCTGAGGGGTCGGCGACCCGTCAACTACCCTGGGGGCGCCGCCGCACGGCGGCGTTCCCCGGTTGGTCTGCCGGCAGGGCCCGCCTGACTTTGAATCAGGACAAGCGACGCAGGTTCGACTCCTGCCCGGGGAGCGCAGGTGCGGGCGCGTCGCGCCCTGGGCGTCCCCCCTTCGCCCGGGGTCCCGGTCAGGTCGGCGGGGGCAGTCGCGGGTGGTCGGTCGGGTAGATCCCGACCGCGAAGCCGTACGTCGTCTCGCCGGAGCGCGGGAGGCGGTCGAAGTCGTCGACGAGCTCGCTCATCCGCTGCCAGAAGGCCGATGCCTGCTCGGGCGCGATGCGTGCGTGCCGGACGAAGCCCCACAGCTCGCCACGCTCGAAGGCCGGTCCCGACTCGGCGGCCGCCACCTCGAAGTCGTTGAAGTCCCGCGGCATCTCCTCGCCCGACGAGCCCTGGGGGGCGACGTAGAAGAGCCGTGCTGTCCGCCCGTAGAGGCGCTCCTCGACGGCCCGGACGCGCCGGGTGCTCACGACCCGGAGCAGGTCGGCGCGCACGAGGACGGCGACGTGGTGGGCGACGGTGCTCTTCGGGCGGTCCAGGGCGCTCGCCAGCTCGGTCACCGACGCCGCGCGCTCGAGGAGCAGCTGGAGGATCGTCGTGCGCAGGGGGTGGGCGAGCGCACGCACCTGGGCGGGCTGGGTGAGCGCCATCCGGTCGGCGAGCTCGTGGCCCGGGGGGTTGTCCTCCATGCCGCACGAGACTACCGTCGTCGAACGTTCCACATCAGTGGATCATTCGTCGAGGAGGACGTCATATGGCCGAGGTGCTGCTCTACCACCACATCCAGGGGCTGACGCCGGGCGTCGTCGCCTTCGCCGACGCCCTGCGCGAGGCGGGGCACGCCGTGCACACGCCCGACCTCTTCGAGGGGCGGACCTTCGCGAGCATCGAGGAGGGCTTCGGGTACGCCCGCGAGGCCGGGCTCGACGTCGTGCGCCGCCGGGGTGCCGACGCCGTCGACGGGCTGGGGGAGGCGCTCGTCTACGCCGGGTTCTCCTTCGGCGTGACGATCGCCCAGCAGCTGGCCCAGACGCGACCCGGCGCCCGCGGCGCCCTGCTGCTCTGCTCGTGCATGCCCGTGGCCGAGTACGGGGAGCGGTGGCCGCAGGACGTGCCCGTGCAGGTGCACGGCAAAGAGGGGGACGAGTTCTTCGACGAGGACCTGCCCGCCGCCCGCGAGCTCGTCGCGTCGAGCGAGTGGGCCGAGCTCTTCGTCTACCCCGGCGACGAGCACCTCTTCGCCGACTCCTCGCTCGACGCCTACGACCCCGACGCGGCCGCGCTGCTGCTCGAGCGGGTCCGCGCCTTCCTCGCCCCGCTCTGAGGGGCGAAGGGGGGCCGCCTGGCATCGTCGGTTCGGCCGCTCCCTTCGCCCCTGGGTAGAGTGTCGAGGTCCCGACGGGACATCCCTGACCCGAGCAGCTGGGAGCAGCACGTGAGTGACGCCCGCCCGTCCGCCGTCATCATCCTCGCCGCCGGCGAGGGCACGAGGATGAAGAGCAAGACCCCGAAGGTCCTCCACCCGATCGGCGGCGACACCCTCCTCGGGCACGCGATGCGGGCGGCCAGCGGTGCTGGTGCCGACTCGACCGTCGTCGTCATCCGCCACCAGCGCGACCGGGTCGCGGCCTACGTCGAGGAGCGCAACGCCTCGTCGGGCACGCCGGTGATCGTCGCGGACCAGGACGAGGTCAAGGGCACCGGCCGTGCCGCCGAGTGCGGTCTCGACGCCCTCCCGGCGGACCTCACGGGCACCGTCGTCGTGACGATGGGCGACGTCCCGCTGCTCACCGCCGAGACGATCTCCGCCCTCACCGCCGCGCACGTCGAGGCCGGCGCGGTCGCGACCGTCATGACCTCCGTCCTCGAGGACGCGAAGATGTACGGCCGGATCATCCGCGGCGCCGACGGCTCGGTCGAGCGGATCGTCGAGTTCAAGGACGCGACGGAGCCCGAGCGCGCGGTCCGCGAGATCAACTCCGGCATCTACGCCTTCGACCTCGACGTGCTGCGTCGTCAGCTGCCGCGCGTCGGCACCGACAACGCGCAGGGCGAGAAGTACATCACCGACGTCATCGCGCTCGCCCGCGAGGAGGGCGGCCACGTCATCGCGCACGTCCTCGAGGACCTGTGGCAGACCGAGGGCGTCAACGACCGCACCCAGCTCGCCCAGCTCGGCCGGGTGCTCAACGACCGGGTCTGCGAGCGGCACATGCGGGCCGGCGTGACGATCGTCGACCCCGCGACGACGTGGATCGACGTCGACGTGACGATCGGCGCTGACACCGTGATCCGCCCGGGCACCCAGCTGCTCGGCGCGACGAGCATCGGCGAGGACGTCGTCGTCGGCCCCGACGTCACACTCGTCGACACCGAGGTCCACGACGGCGCCGAGGTCAAGCGTGCCGAGGCCCACCTCGCCGTCATCGGCGCCGGCGCGACCGTCGGCCCGTACAGCTACCTGCGCCCCGGCACCGAGCTCGGTGCGAAGGGCAAGATCGGCGGCTTCGTCGAGACGAAGAACGCGAAGATCGGCGACGGGGCCAAGGTCCCGCACCTCACCTACTGCGGCGACGCGGTCATCGGCGACGGGGCCAACATCGGCGCCGGCACGATCTTCGCCAACTACGACGGGGTGAGCAAGGGCCGCACGAACGTCGGGGCCCACTCCTTCGTCGGCAGCAACTCCGTCCTCGTCGCACCGCTCGACATCGCCGACGGCGCCTACGTCGCCGCCGGGTCCGCGATCACCGGGGCCGTCGAGCCCGGCCAGATCGCCATCGCCCGCGGCCAGCAGCGCAACGTCGACGGCTGGGTCGAGCGTCGCCGCGCCGGCACCGCGACCGCCCAGGCGGCGCAGGCGGCGCAGTCCGCCCCGCACACCAGCTGACCCCCTCCGCACACCCCCTGCAGCACCGCACGAAAGTCGAGGCACCGTGACCGGCATCCAGAAGACCCCCGAGAAGAACCTCATGGTCTTCTCCGGGCGCACCCACACCGCGCTCGCAGAAGAGGTCGCGGCCTCCCTGGGCACCGACCTCGTGCCCACGAGCGCCTACGAGTTCGCCAACGGCGAGATCTACGTGCGCTACGAGGAGTCGGTGCGTGGCTGCGACGCCTTCGTCATCCAGAGCCACGCGACGCCGATCAACGAGGCGATCATGGAGCAGCTCATCATGGTCGACGCCCTCAAGCGTGCGAGCGCGAAGCGGATCACCGTGGTGCAGCCCTTCTACGGCTACGGGCGCCAGGACAAGAAGCACAAGGGGCGCGAGCCGATCAGCGGCCGGCTCATGGCCGACCTCTTCAAGACCGCCGGTGCCGACCGGCTCATCTCGGTCGACCTGCACACCGACCAGATCCAGGGCTTCTTCGACGGCCCCGTCGACCACCTCATGGCGATGCCGATCCTCGCCCGCCACGTCCGCGAGAAGTACGGCGACCGCCAGCTCGCCGTCGTCTCCCCGGACGCCGGCCGGATCAAGGTCGCGGAGCAGTGGTCGCGTCAGCTCGGCGGGGCACCGCTGGCCTTCATCCACAAGACGCGTGACATCTCGCGCCCGAACGAGACCGTCGCCAACCGCGTCGTCGGCGAGGTCGAGGGCCGTCTGTGCGTGCTCGTCGACGACATGATCGACACCGCCGGCACGATCACCAAGGCCGCCGACGCGATCATGGCCGAGGGCGCCGCGGGCGTCGTCATCGCCGCGACCCACCCGATCTTCTCCCCGCCGGCCGTCGAGCGGATGACCGCGTGCTCGGCCGAGGAGATCATCGTGACCAACACCCTCCCGCTGACGCCCGAGCAGCACTTCGAGGGGCTGACCGTCCTGTCGATCGCGCCGCTCATCTCGGCCGCGATCCGTGAGGTCTTCGAGGACGGGTCGGTGACCTCCCTCTTCGAGGGCCGCGCCTGACCTCCCTTCGCCCCACCTCGCAGAGGTGAGCACGAATCGCCGCTACGCCCAGGACGTAGCGGCGATTCGCGCTCACCCGGCCGCTCCGCCGAGCAGGCCCCGCAGCAGCGACACGAGGTCTGCGAGGCGAGACCCCCGGAGGTCGTCCGCAGTGATCCGCAGGACGCGCCAGCCGAGGGACTCGAGCCGTCGTACCCGGGTGATGTCCAGCCGCCACTGTGCCCGATCTGTCCGGTGGTGGTCGCCCTCGTACTCGACCACGACCTTCGCATCCGGCCAGACCAGGTCGCAGCAGGCCACCTCCTCGCCGTCGTCGGTGCAGATCCGTGCGTTGAGGAGCGGCTCCGGCAGGCCCGCCTGAGCGAGCGCGAGCCGCGTCCTCGTCTCCATCACCGAGCGTGACCCGACGCGGACGAGCGCAGCCGCGTCGCGCAGACGAGCCGATCCGAGACGCCGCGTGCGGGCGACCCGGTGCAAGCCAGCGAGCAGCTCGGGCCGACCGCGCACGACGCAGTCGCCGACGGCGACCAGGTCGTCGCGGGTCAGGCCCACGGCACCCAGGTCCGCCCACGTCTCAGCACGGGTCGTGACGGGCAGCCCGCGCACTGACGTCGTGGCCCGCGTCTCGAGACCACGGTGCCCGGTGATGCCGGGTCGGCGCACCTGAGCCTGCGCCGTGGGCCTGATGACGTGGAGCCGCTCGTCGGCGTCGGTCCAGGTCGGGAGGGGCAGAGCCCAGATCCGTGCGGCGGTGAGGTGCGAGTAGGCGAAGGGGGCGGGCAGCCCGAGCGCGACGGCGGCGAGCCGGGCGTCGCCGTCGAGGCGATCGAGGCTGTGGACCCCGTGGGTCACCGCGACGAGGTCACCTCGGCGCAGCCTCTGGTCGGCGACGCCGGCGACGCCGGCATCAGCGCTCGTGAAGGCCCGTCCCAGTGACCTGGGGAGCGGCCGCGGTGCGCGGGGCATGCCCTCGATGGTGCCGAGAAGCCCGGTGGGCGCCGACGGGCTGTCCACAGCAACTCCCGGTGAGCGCGAATCGCCGCTACGCAGTCGTCGTAGCGGCGATTCGTGCTCACCCCCGGGAGGGTGGACGGGCGAGCCGGGGTGGGGGTGCCCGGGCGAAGGGGGAGTCAGTCGCCCTGGCGGGAGCGGTAGGCGGCGGCGGCGAGGCGGTTGCCGCAGCCCCCCTCGCAGTAGCGCTTCGAGCGGTTGCGCGAGAGGTCGACGACGACGTCGTCGCAGTCGTCGGCCGCGCAGATGCGCAGCCGGCCGAGCTCGTCGGCCCGGATGACGTCGACGAAGGCCATCGCCGCCTCGACCTGCATGCGGCGGGCGAGCGGCGCGTCGGGCGAGGTCGCGTGGATGTGGAAGCCGTAGCCGTCGTGGTCGACGAGCTGGGGGAGTGCCTGGCCGTCGCGCAGCAGCGCGTTGACGAGGTCGACGACGCGCTCCGGGTCGTCGGCGGCCAGCCACACCTCGCGCAGCCGGGGCCGCAGCGCCCGCACCTGCTCGAGCTCGGCCTCGTCGCCCACCCGGCGCCCGGTCCAGCCCCAGTGCCCGAAGAAGTCCTCGAGCTGCGCGACGCTCGAGAGCGTGTCGCCGTCGGCGTCGGGGAAGGCCCCGACGGCGGTGTTGACCAGGGCCGCGGTACCGCGCAGCGCATCGTTGGTGTCATGACCAAAAGACATCTTGACTCCTGACGTCGGGGGCGCATATCGTCATCACCATCAGTCTATGTCACTCATGACGACCACTCGAGGAGGTCCCCGTGACCCAGCGTTCCACCCCCTTCGTCGCCGGTCTCGCGGTGGCCCTCTTCTCGGCGGCGACCTTCGGCTCGTCGGGCACCTTCGGCGCCTCGCTCATGCAGGCCGGCTGGACGCCCGGGGCGATCGTCACCGCGCGCATCACCGGCGCGGCGCTGCTCATGCTCGTGCCGGCGCTCGTGGCCCTGCGCGGCCGCTGGGCCCTGCTGCGCCGCAACCTGCCCAAGGTCGCCGCGTACGGCGTCGTCGCCGTCGCCGGCTGCCAGCTCGCCTACTTCAACGCCGTCGACCACCTCTCGGTCGGCGTCGCGCTGCTGCTCGAGTACCTGGCGCCTGTCCTCATCGTCGGCTGGATGTGGCTGCGCCACGGCCGCCGCCCGAGCCGGCTGACCGTCGCCGGCGTCGCCGCCGCGGTGCTCGGTCTCGTGCTCGTCCTCGACGTCTTCTCCGGGGCTCGCGTCGACCTCGTCGGCGTCGTGTGGGGCCTGCTCGCCGCCGTCGGGCTCGTCGTCTTCTTCCTCCTGTCCTCCGACGAGGAAGACGCGCTGCCCCCGATGACCTACGCCGGTGCCGGTCTCGTCATCGGTGCGCTGAGCCTGGGTGCCGCGGCCCTCGTCGGCGTGCTGCCGCTCGCCGCCCCGACCGGCCGGGTCGACCTCGCCGGCTGGTCGGCCCCGTGGTGGGTCGCCATCGCAGAGCTCGCCGTCGTCGCGGGCGCGGTCGCCTACGTCAGCGGCATCGCGGCCGCCCGGATGCTCGGGGCGACGATCGCCTCCTTCGTCGGCCTCAGCGAGGTGCTCTTCGCCATCGTCTTCGCCTGGGTGCTCGTCGGCCAGGCCATGGCAACGATCCAGGTCCTCGGCGGTCTGGCCATCCTCGCCGGGGTCGCGGCGGTCAAGCTCGGCGAGGGAGAGCCGCCGGCTCCCGCGAGCGAGGCCGGTGCGACCGACGTCGCCGTGAGCGAGGCCGACGAGACGGCGCAGGACCACCCGGCCGGTTTTGGCCCCTCCGCGCAGGTCCACTAGGATCACCGGGTTGCCTCGGCGAGGGACGTTGCACAGTCGCAGCGATCCGTGATCGACGCGGTGGACCTCCGTGTCCTGCTGCCGTCCGTGCTGCGCCCCACGTCGAGGCCCACCGCCCGATATGACGCGACCCGCTGACACGGGTCGTCCCCCAGCTGAAGGAGCCCCGCATGTCCAGCGACGAGATCCGCATCGACGCCGAGATCCGCACCGAGTTCGGCAAGGGCGCGGCCCGCCGCATCCGCCGCGCCGACAAGATCCCCGCCGTCATGTACGGCCACGGCGAGGAGCCCCGCCACATCACCCTCCCGGGTCACGACACGATGATGGCGCTGAAGTACAACGCCAACGCGCTGCTGACGATCGTCGTCGACGGCCAGCAGGAGTACGCCCTGGCCAAGGACGTGCAGCGCCACGTCCTCAAGCCGTGGATCGAGCACGTCGACCTCGTCGTCGTCAAGAAGGGCGAGAAGGTCACCGTCGAGGTCCCCGTGCACGTCGAGGGCGAGGCCGGTCCGGAGACCATCGTCACCGTCGACGCCCAGACCCTCGAGGTCGAGGCCGACGTCACGAGCATCCCCGAGTCGATCGTCGTCTCCGTCGAGGGCCTCGAGGCCGGCACCCAGGTCCTCGCCTCCGAGGTCGAGGTCCCCAAGGGCTCCACCCTCGTCACCGACCCCGAGACGCTCGTCGTCAACATCACCGAGCAGATCTCCGCCGAGGCCCTCGAGGCCGAGCTCGCCGAGGCCGAGGCCGAGGCCGGTGTCGAGCGCGACGAGTCCGAGGACGAGACCGAGGGCTCGCCGAGCGACAAGCAGCTCGCCGAGGGCGACGCCCCCATGGAGTCCCCCGAGGACGGCAACCCGGAGGCCTGATCCTCCGACACGCACCTCGACGAAGGGGGAGCCGAGCCCGAGCGGGTTCGGCTCCCCCTTCGTCATGTGTCTACGCTTGCGCCTCGTGAGCGAGCAGACGTGGCTGGTGGTCGGCCTGGGCAACCCCGGGGAGAAGTACGCGGGCAACCGCCACAACGTCGGGGCGATGGTCGTCGAGGAGCTGGCCCGGCGGGCGGGGACGAGCCTGCGGGCCCACAAGGCCGGGGCCCGCGCCGAGTCCACCCGCCTCGCGCCGCCCGGCGGCGGTCTCGGGCCGCGCGTCGTGCTCGGCGTGCCGACGGCGTACATGAACGTCTCCGGCGGCCCGACGAAGGCGCTCGCCAGCTTCTTCTCCGCCGACGTCGACCATCTCGTCGTCGTCCACGACGAGCTCGACATCCCCTTCGGCGAGGTGCGGCTCAAGCAGGGCGGCGGCGAAGGGGGCCACAACGGCCTGCGCTCGATCACGAGCTCCTTCGGGACGAAGGACTACCTGCGGGTGCGGGTGGGGATCGGCCGCCCGCCGGGCCGCATGGACCCGGCGAGCTTCGTCCTCAAGGACTTCTCGAGCACCGAGCGCCCCGAGCTGCCCTTCCTGCTCGACGACGCCGCCGACGCGGTCGAGCTGCTCGTGCACCGCGGGCTCACCGACGCCCAGCAGGTCGTCCACGCCCCGCGCCCCTGACCTCGTCCGGGGCGCAGCCCGGACGAGGGGTGGCTCAGGCGCCGCCCTTGAGCTGCTGGAGGCGGGCCTCGATCTCGGCGTCGTGCGAGTGGTCCTCGAGCTCGGCGAACTGGTCCTCGATGCTCGTCGACTGGGCCTCCGCGCGGCCGGCGACCATCGCCTCCTGGTGCTTGATCTTGTCCTCGAAGCGGGACAGCTCGCTCGTGGGGTCCATGACGTCGATCGAGCGGATCGCGCCCTGCACCCGCTCCTGGGCCTCGGCCGAGCGGGCCCGCGCGACGAGCTGGTCGCGACGGCCCTTGAGGTCCTCGAGCTTCGTGCGCATCTGGGTCAGCCCACCCTTGAGCTGCTCGACCGTCGCGTTCTGCGCCTGGATGCGCGGCTCGGCCTCGGTGACCTCTCCCTCGAACTGGATCTGGCGCTGCAGGGCGACCCGGGCCAGCCCGTCGAACTTGTCGGCGCCGGCGGTGTCGCCCGCCCCGCGCAGCTGGTCGGCCTTGCTCGACGCGGCGCCGGCCTTGCGGCCCCACTCGGTGGCTGCGGCGCGGTCCTCCTCGAGGTCGGCCTCGGCCAGGCGCACCCCGGCGATGGTCTGCGCGACGGCCTCCTCGGCCTCGGCGATCGAGCTCGTGTAGTCGCGCACGAGCTGGTCGAGCATCTTCTCGGGGTCCTCGGCCCGGTCGAGCATCGAGTTGATGTTCGCCTTCGCCAGCTGGGCGACGCGGCCGAGGAGGGTCTGCTTCTGGGTCATCGTTGGCCTTCCTGTCTCGGCGCGGTCGCGCCGGTGGTGGTGCTGCGGATGGGTGTGGTGCGCTCGAGGTGGTGGGTCGTCGTGGTCGTCCGGCGAAGGGGGTGCCGCGCCGGCGGGCCGGGGGAGCGGGTCAGAAGCGACCACCCCCGCCGAAGCCGCCGCCTCCGCCACCCCCGCCGCCGAAGCCTCCTCCGAAGCCGCCGGAGCTGCCGCCCCAGCCGCCCCCGCGGCTGCCGCCTCCGAAGCCCCCGGAGAGGATGCCGCCGAGGATGATCGAGGTGGGGTCGAGCCCACGGCTGCCGCCCCCGAAGCCCCCGCCGTAGCCGCCCCGGCCGCCGCTGCGCCAGTCGTCGACGTCGCTCCGGGCGGTGGATAGGGCCCGCTCGCCGAGGCGCTCGGCCTGGCCGAGGAGGTCGTCCGCACGGTCGGCGTCCGTGGCGGTGGCCTGCTCTGCCTGCGCGAGGAGCTGGTAGGCCTGGTCGATGTCGGTGCGGGCCTCGACGGACACGGCGCCCCGGGTGCGCGAGATCGTCGCCTGGACCGAGTCGAGCCGCGCGCGCACGGTCTGCGCCCGGCGTGCGACGAGGTCCGCGGCGCGCCGGCGCACCTCGTCGGCCTCGCGGTGCGGGGCGAGCGCGGCGTCGAGGTCGCGCTCGGCGCTCGTCAGCGCGCTGAGGGCGGCGAGGGGGTCGCCGCCGGAGCGGGCGCGCACCCCGTCGTCGATCGCCGTGCGGGCCGCGGCGAGCGCGGTGGTCGTCAGCTGGTCGTGCGCGCCGAGGCGCTCGGCGTCGGCGACGTCGGAGGTGATCGAGGCGAGCGCCCGGTCGAGGTGCCCCGCCGCGTCGGCGAGCACGCCCTGCGCGCCGGAGACGGCGTCAAGAGCGGCCACCGCCTGCCCGAGGGCGTCCTCCGCCGCTCGGGCGGCAGCGACGGCGGCGGGTCGGTTGTCGCCCTGGGCGAGGTGCTCGCGCCCGGTGGCGACGAGCTCGCGGGCCGAGGCGACCAGGCCACGGGCCTGCTCGACGTCGTGCCCGACCGAGACGAGGGCCTCGGGCGGGTGGGTGGCGCGCAGCCCGGCGAGCTCCTGCTCGGCGACGGGGATGCGCTCCTCGACCTCGCCGGCGCGCACGCCGAGGTCGGCGAGCACCTCGGGCACCCGCGACTGCAGGTCGCGCAGCCGGACGAACTCCTCCTCCTCGGCGTCGAGGCGGGCGTCGGCGTCGGCGGCCAGGGCGAGGATGCGCTCGTAGCCGGCGCGGGCCCGGGCGGGGTCGAGGGTGCCCTGACGCTGCGCGTCGTCGAGCTCGCGCTGCACGCCGAAGGCCTCGCTCGCCTGGGCGCGGGCCGCGGCGAGGGTCTGCTCGAAGCGCAGGGTGGCCTGGGTGCCGAACTGCGCCTGCGCGAAGGTCAGCTCCTCGGCCGAGGCGCGCAGGGCGTTGTCGAGGTCGACGAGCGCGGTCCCCGCCCGCGAGCGGACCGACTCGAGCGGCTCGGCCTGCTCCGGCGGCGCGTCGACGCCCGTGCCGCCCGCGGCGCCGGCCCGCGAGCGGCGGCGGCTGA
Source organism: Janibacter melonis (assembly GCF_003721155.3). Taxonomy (NCBI): domain Bacteria; kingdom Bacillati; phylum Actinomycetota; class Actinomycetes; order Micrococcales; family Intrasporangiaceae; genus Janibacter; species Janibacter melonis. Next base: position 3,331,464 of record NZ_CP044548.2, read on the forward strand.
GCAGCAGCCCGCCCACGCCCGCGGCGCCCGCGATCCCCGCGAAGGGCAGCCAGCCCGGGATGCTGCTGCCGGTGAGGGCGTCGGCATACCCGTCGGCGGCCGCGACGACCGCCCCGCCCCAGTCGTCGCGGCCGAGGGCCGGCTCGATGTCCTGCGAGCGGACCTGCTGGTCGTCGCTCTCGGACAGGCCCGACTCCTCGCTCGCCCACGTGCCGTAGCGCCGGTCCTCGACGGCCACGGCGAGGAGCACGTCGTCGCCGCCCATGCCCGAGCCCTCGTAGGTCTGCTGCGCCCAGGCCGAGCCCTCAGTGCCGTCGAAGGAGTCGACGTAGACGACGAAGAGCTGGATGCCCGCGTCACGGGCGCGCTGCAGGGCCTCGTCGTACTGGCCGAGGTCCCCGAGGACGCCGGCCTCGTCGGTGACCTGCTCGCGCAGGTCCATCGGCTCGGTCGTGGGGGCAGCGGGTGCGGCGCTCACGGGTGGGGGAGCGGCGGCGGCTGCGGCGCACGCCGGACCTGCCCCGAGGGCGATCATCACGGCGGCTGCGGCCGGCCAGCGGCGCACGCCGCCCGCCCCGCGCTCGGTCGTCCCTGTGCGTGCCCGGCACCCCATGCCCTGACCCTGCCACACCGCACGGGCGCTGCAGGGCCGGGCGTGCGGCAGACTGGACCCCGGTATGAGCGAGACCCTGACTCCCCTTCGCGCAGCTGTCGCCGATCTCCCGGTCGTGACCGAGCTGCTGTCCCACGCACACCGCACCGACGAGGTCGACCTCTCCGTGCCCCCGGGCCTGCGCGCGCCGGTCGTGTCCCTCCTGAGCCGTCCGGTCGACCCCGGGGCGAAGGGGGTGGCCCCCCTCCTCGTCGTCACGGCCACCGCGCGCGAGGCCGACGACCTCGCGAGCGCCCTGCGCTGCCTGCTCGACGAGCCCTCCGTCCTCACCTTCCCCAGCTGGGAGACGCTGCCGCACGAGCGGCTCAGCCCGCGCAGCGACACGGTCGGACGTCGCCTCGCCGTGCTGCGCCGGCTGGCCCACCCCTCGCCGGACGACGCCGAGCACGGCCCGGTGCAGGTCGTCGTCGCGTCCGTGCGAGCCGTCCTGCAGCCGATCGCGAAGGGGCTCGGCGACCTCGAGCCCGTGCGCATCGCGGTCGGTGACGAGCGCCCCCTCGCCCAGCTCGTCGACGCCCTGGCGGCCGCGGCCTACACGCGCACCGACCTCGTGCAGCGGCGCGGCGACTTCGCGGTGCGCGGCGGGATCCTCGACCTCTTCCCCCCGACGGAGGAGCACCCCGTCCGGGTCGAGCTCTTCGGCGACACGGTCGAGTCCATCCGGCACTTCAAGGTCGCCGACCAGCGCAGCCTCGGCGAGGCCCCGGCCGTGTGGGCCCCGCCGTGCCGCGAGCTGCTGCTCACGCCGGCCGTGCGGGCCCGGGCGGCCGAGCTCGCCGAGCAGCTGCCCGGCGTCGCCGACATGCTCCACAAGGTCGCCGAGGGCATCGCCGTCGAGGGCATGGAGTCCCTCGCGCCCGCCCTCGTCGAGGGCATGGAGTCCGTCCTCGACGTGCTGCCCGAGGGCGCACGGGTCGTCGTCAGCGACCCCGAGCGCGTGCGCACCCGCGCCCACGACCTCGTCTCGACGAGCGAGGAGTTCCTCCAGGCCTCGTGGGCGAACGCCGCGAGCGGCAACGCCGTGCCCGTCGACCTCGAAGGGGTCCTCGGCACCGCCTCGCACTGGACCCTCGCCCAGGCCCGCGACCACGCGGTCGACCTCGGGCTCGGCTGGTGGACGCTCACCCCCTTCGCCGCCGACACCGAGCTCGCCGACCAGATGGCTGACGCCGTCGAGCACGAGCACGTCGCCCTCCACGTGCCCGCGGTGGAGCCGCCGCGCTTCCGCGGCAACACCGACGCCGCGGTCGAGCAGCTGCGCACCTGGCACGACGCGGGCTGGCGGGTGCTCGTCGCGACCGACGGCACCGGCCTGGCCGACCGCGTCCGCGAGGTCCTGCGCGACCACGACATCCCCACCCGTGAGGGCACCTCGCTCGAGCCCGGCGTCGTCGCGGTCGCGGTCGCCTCGCTCGGGACCGGCTTCGTCGCCGAGGAGGACCGCCTCGCGATGCTCACCGAGGCCGACCTGCTCGGCTCGAGCGGGTCGACCGGCTCGACGCGCGACATGCGGCGCATGCCCTCGAAGAGGCGCAAGCAGGTCGACCCGCTCGAGCTGCAGCCCGGCGACTACGTCGTGCACGAGCAGCACGGCGTCGGCGCCTTCGTCGAGATGATCCAGCGCACCGTGCAGGGCGCGACCCGCGAGTACCTCGTGCTCGAGTACGCACCGAGCAAGCGCGGTCAGCCCGGCGACCGGCTCTTCGTGCCGACCGACCAGCTCGACCAGATCACCCGCTACGTCGGCGGCGAGACCCCGACGGTCAACAAGATGGGTGGCAGCGACTGGAAGGCGACGAAGTCCAAGGCGCGCAAGTACGTCAAGCAGATCGCCGGTGAGCTCATCCGCCTCTACAGCGCGCGGATGGCGACGAAGGGGCACGCCTTCGGCCCCGACACCCCGTGGCAGCGCGAGCTCGAGGAGGCCTTCGCCCACGTCGAGACGCCCGACCAGCTCGGGACGATCGAGGAGGTCAAGACCGACATGGAGCGCGCGGTCCCGATGGACCGCCTCATCTGCGGCGACGTCGGCTACGGCAAGACCGAGATCGCCGTGCGCGCCGCCTTCAAGGCGATCCAGGACGGCAAGCAGGTCGCCGTCCTCGTGCCGACGACCCTGCTCGTCCAGCAGCACCTCAACACCTTCTCCGAGCGGTACGCCGGATTCCCCGTCGTCGTGCGCTCGCTGAGCCGCTTCCAGAGCGACAAGCAGGCGAAGGAGGTCATCGCCGGGCTCGCCGACGGGTCCGTCGACCTCGTCATCGGCACCCACCGCCTCCTCGGCTCCGAGGTGAAGTTCAAGGACCTCGGCCTCGTCGTCGTCGACGAGGAGCAGCGCTTCGGCGTCGAGCACAAGGAGCAGCTCAAGGCGATGCGCACCGCCGTCGACGTCCTCGCGATGTCGGCGACGCCGATCCCGCGCACGCTGGAGATGGCGGTCACCGGCATCCGCGAGATGTCGACCCTGGCCACGCCGCCCGAGGAGCGCCACCCGGTGCTCACCTTCGTCGGTCCGCACGAGGACAAGCAGGTCGCCGCCGCGATCCGGCGCGAGCTCATGCGCGAGGGCCAGGTCTTCTACGTCCACAACAACACGAGCTCGATCGAGCGCACGGCCGCGCACATCCGCGAGCTCGTGCCGGAGGCCCGGGTCGAGACCGCCCACGGCAAGATGGGCGAGCACCGTCTCGAGCAGGTCGTCCTCGACTTCTGGGAGCGCCGCTTCGACGTGCTCGTGTGCACGACGATCGTCGAGACCGGCCTGGACATCTCCAACGCCAACACCCTCATCCTCGACCGGGCCGACCGCCTGGGCCTGAGCCAGCTGCACCAGCTGCGCGGCCGCGTCGGTCGAGGCCGCGAGCGGGCCTACGCGTACTTCCTCTACCCGAGCGAGGCGCCGCTGACGGAGACGGCGCACGACCGGCTGCAGACCATCGCGGCCAACACCGATCTCGGGGCCGGCATGCAGGTCGCGATGAAGGACCTCGAGATCCGCGGCGCGGGCAACCTGCTCGGCGGCGAGCAGTCCGGGCACATCGCCGGCGTCGGCTTCGACCTCTACGTGCGGATGGTCGGCGAGGCCGTCGCCGACTTCAAGGGCGAGGGCGAGGCCGCCCCGGCCGAGGTGCGCATCGAGCTGCCCGTCGACGCCCACCTGCCGCACGACTACATCCCGGGGGAGCGGCTGCGGCTCGAGGCCTACGCGAAGCTCGCCGGCGCCCAGACCGAGACCGACATCGACGAGATCGTCGAGGAGGTCGTCGACCGCTACGGGCCGCTGCCCGAGCCGGTGCGCAACCTCGTCGCGGTCGCCCGGCTGCGCGTCGTCGTGCGTCGCGCGGGCCTCACCGACGTCGTCGCCCAGGGGCAGAACGTCCGGCTCGCGCCGGTCCGGCTGCGGGAGTCCCAGCAGCTGCGCCTGGCCCGGGTCTACCCGAAGTCGCTGTACAAGGAGGGCACCGGCACGGTCCTCGTGCCCCGCCCGACGACGGCGCGGATCGGGGGGTCCCCCCTTCGCGACCAGGCGGTGCTCGACTGGGCCGCCGAGCTGATCCGTACGGTGATGCTCGATGATGTGATGGACACTGGGGCGCAGAGCCCCCGACGCGCAGCACCCGAAAGGACCTCGTCGTGACCCGACGCCCCCGTCTCGCCCTCGCGCCCCTCGCGCTGGCCCTCGCCGTCGGCCTGGCCGGCTGCGGCTCCGAGCAGGTCGAGGAGGTCGGCCAGACCTGGCCGTCCGAGGCCGCCGCGACGGTGGGCGACCACACGGTCACCGTCGGCGACGTCCAGGAGGCGACGAAGGGGACGAACGCCTTCATCCGCGAGCAGGGCGGCCAGCAGCAGCTGACGACGCGCGACGTGCTCTCGACGCTGATGTTCGCGCCGCAGATCATCGAGGCGGCCCAGGGCGCGCAGGCGCAGGTCCCGACGAGGGCGACCGTCGAGCGCGTCCTGCGCGACCTCGGCATCGAGCCGTCGGCGGGCACCGTCGAGTTCATCCGGGCGCAGAGCGTGCGCGAGCAGCTCACCCCCGAGCAGTCGCAGCAGGTCGCGCAGCTGCTCGGCGACGCCGACGTCAGGGTCAACCCGCGCTACGGCACCTTCAGCGCCGACCAGGGCCTCACCCAGGGCTCGCCGGACTGGCTCGAGCCGCTGCCCGAGCCGGACGCCCAGCAGCAGGCACCGCAGCAGCAGGCGCCCGGGGCCCCCGAGCCCACGCCCGCTCCCTGAGCGTGACCGCCCGCGTCGTCCTCCTGGCGAGCAGCCCCCGGGTAGCCCCGGGCCTGCTCAGCCGTGATGCGTGGCGCTGCCTCGAGGGCGCGTCCTCGCGGTGGTGCCGCTCGGACGACGAGGCGCTCGCCGGCGCGGTGCGCTCGGCCGGTCTGCCCGTCGAGAGCGTCGACGAAGGGGTGACCCCTCCCGTCCTCGCCCGCCGGCTCGTCGCCGCGACGCAGGGCGGGCGCGAGGTCGTCTGGGTCGGGTCGGCCGACGGCGACCCCGGGCTGTCCGACGCGCTCGCCGCGGAGCTGTCGGCGCTCGCGGACCCGCCCGAGATCGAGGTGCTCGTCGGGTCCTGGGACGTGCCGGGCGCGCGGCTGCTCGACGCCGTCGCCGTCATGGACCGCCTGCGCAGCCCCGGCGGGTGCCCGTGGGACGCCGAGCAGACCCACGAGTCGCTCGTGCCGTACGCGCTCGAGGAGGCCGAGGAGGTCGCCGAGGCGGTCGCCGGCCTCGCCGACGGCAGCCACCGCTACGAGGACCTGCGCGACGAGCTCGGGGACCTCCTGCTCCAGGTGCTCTTCCACGCCCGGGTCGCGACCGAGGCCGAGCCGGGACCGACCGCGGCAGACGCCCCCTTCGACATCGACGACGTCGCCGCGACCCTCGTCGCGAAGATGGTCCGCCGTCACCCCCACGTCTTCGGCGACTCGACGGCGAGCACCCCCGCCGAGGTCGAGGAGCAGTGGGCGCAGATCAAGGCCCAGGAGCGCGCCGACCGCGCCGCCCGCCGCGAGGCCTAGCCCCCGTCAGCGCCAGTCGACGCTCGTAGCACGCGGGATCGGGAGGGGGCCGTCCGGCGTGTGCGCCCGAGACCGGCTGGGCCGCTCGATACCCTCGGCCCTAGGCTCGCAGGGGGAGCACCTGCCCCCTTCGCCCATCCGACAGGAGTGACAGACGTGGCCACCATCGAAGCCATCGGCGCCCGCGAGATCCTCGACTCGCGCGGCAACCCGACCGTCGAGGTCGAGGTCGCCCTCGACGACGGCAGCATCGGCCGTGCGGCCGTGCCCAGCGGTGCCTCCACCGGCGCCTTCGAGGCGGTCGAGCGCCGCGACGGCGACAAGAAGCGCTACCTCGGCAAGGGCGTCCAGGACGCGGTCCGCGCGGTCGAGGAGGAGCTCATGCCCCAGCTCCTCGGCTACGAGGCCAGCGACCAGCGCATCGTCGACAACGAGATGCTCGCCATCGACGGCACCCACAACAAGGGCACCCTCGGCGCCAACGCCATCCTCGGCGTCTCCATGGCCCTCGCCCACGCCGCGGCGCAGTCCAGCGAGCTCCCGCTCTTCCGCTACCTCGGCGGCCCGAACGCGCACGTCCTGCCCGTGCCGATGATGAACATCCTCAACGGCGGCAGCCACGCGGACTCCAACGTCGACATCCAGGAGTTCATGATCGCGCCGATCGGCGCCCCCTCCTTCCGCGAGGCGCTGCGCTGGGGCACGGAGGTCTACCACCAGCTCAAGGCCGTGCTCAAGGACAAGGGCCTGTCGACCGGTCTCGGCGACGAGGGCGGCTTCGCGCCGAACCTCGGCAGCAACCGTGACGCGCTCGACCTCATCATCGAGGCGATCACGAAGGCGGGCTTCACCCCCGGCAAGGACATCGCGCTCGCGCTCGACGTCGCGGCCAGCGAGTTCTGCGAGAAGGGGAAGTACACCTTCGAGGGCAAGAAGCGCTCCGCCAAGGACATGGTCGAGTACTACGCCGAGCTCGTCGACGCCTACCCGCTCGTGTCCATCGAGGACCCGCTCGACGAGGACGACTGGGAGGGCTGGGTGGCCATCACCGAGCGTCTCGGCTCGCTCGTCCAGCTCGTCGGCGACGACCTCTTCGTCACGAACCCCGAGCGCCTCGGCCGCGGCATCGCCGAGGGCGCGGGCAACGCCCTGCTCGTCAAGGTCAACCAGATCGGCACGCTGACCGAGACCTTCGACGCCGTCGCCCTGGCGCACCGCAGCGGCTACCGCTGCATGATGAGCCACCGCTCCGGCGAGACCGAGGACGTCACCATCGCCGACCTCGCGGTCGCGACGAACTGCGGCCAGATCAAGACCGGGGCGCCCGCGCGCTCCGAGCGCGTCGCGAAGTACAACCAGCTCCTGCGCATCGAGGAAGAGCTCGACGACGCCGCCGTCTACGCCGGCGCCGGCGCCTTCCCGCGCTTCCAGGGCTGACGGGTGGCTCGACCGACCGGTCGTCGTCCGGCGGGCTCCTCAGGGTCCGCCGGGCGCACCCCGCGCCCGACCCGCCCCCCTGGCCGAGGCCAGGGCGGGGCGGGCGCTCGTGCGTCCGGTCGTGGTCGCGCCACCTCGACCACCCAGGGCCCGCGGCGCCGCGTCGCCCTCACCCCGCGCCGATGGGTCGCGCTCGTCTCCGTGGGCTTCCTCATGACGATGATGCTGCTGCCCACGGCGAAGAGCTATCTCGACCAGCGCTCGCGGATGCACGCGCTCGAGACCCAGGTCGCCACCCAGGAGCGCGACGTCGCCGCGCTGCAGCGCCAGAAGGAGCTGTGGTCGACCGACGAGTACGTCGAGGCGCAGGCCCGTGAGCGGCTCAAGTTCGTCAAGGTCGGCGAGAAGTCGTACACCGTCATCGACGCCGACCCCGCCGCCAGCGACGTCGACCCGGAGACGGGCACCGCGACCGGCGAGGACCACGGCCCCTGGTACGAGCGCCTCGGCACCTCCGTCGAGGCGGCCGACGCACGCTCGGGGGCCGGCCGCTAGATGGCGACCTACGACGAGCACGGCAACGACCTCGACCGCGTGACCCAGGCCGACCTCGACGCCGTGACCGCCCAGCTCGGGCGACAGGCGCGCGCGGTCGTCGAGATCGCGGCCCGCTGCCCCTGCGGCTGCCCCGCGGTCGTGCGCACGGCGCCCCGCCTGCCCGGCGGCACGCCCTTCCCGACGTCCTTCTACGCGACCTGCCCCCGGCTCACCGGCGCCATCTCGACGCTGGAGAGCCAGGGCGTCATGGCCCAGATGAGCGCCCGGCTGCTCGAGGACGAGGACTACGCGGCCTCGTACCGGGCCGCCCATGAGGACTACCTCGCCCGCCGCGGCGAGCTCGGCGACGTGCCCGAGGTCGCCGGCATCTCCGCGGGCGGCATGCCGACCCGCGTGAAGTGCCTCCACGTCGTCGTCGCGCACTCGATGGCGGTGGGCGAAGGGGTGAACCTCCCCGGCGACGAGGCGCTGGCCATGCTGCCGCCGTGGTGGGAGAACGGCTGCTGCGGCGTCGTGCCGGGTGCCGCCGGCGCCGATGCCGCCGAGCAGACCACCGACGAGGAGTCACGATGAGGGTCGGCGCCGTCGACTGCGGCACGAACTCGATCCGTCTGCTCGTCGCCGACGTGGGGGAGCCGGACGAGGACGGCCGCTGCGCCCTCGTCGACGTCGTGCGACGCACCGAGGTCGTCCGGCTGGGCCAGGGCGTGGACCGCACCGGCACGCTCGACCCCGAGGCGCTGCGCCGCACCCTGGCGGTCACCGACGAGTACGCGCGGACCTGCGCCGAGCACGGTGTCGAGGCGATGCGCTTCGTCGCCACCTCGGCGTCGCGGGACGCGAGCAACGCGGCGGACTTCGTCGTGGGCGTGCAGCAGGCCTTCGCCGCGCACGGCCTCGAGGTGAGCCCGGAGGTCGTCTCCGGCACTGAGGAGGCGCAGCTGTCCTTCGCCGGTGCGACGGCGGGGCTCGCCGAGGCCGGGGTCGAGGGGCCCTACCTCGTCGTCGACCTGGGCGGCGGCTCGACCGAGCTCGTCCGCGGCACCGACGCGGTCTACGAGGAGATCTCGCTGGACATCGGCTCGGTGCGCCTGTCCGAGCGGCACTTCTTCTCCGACCCGCCCCAGCCCAGCGAGGTCGAGGCGGCCCGCTGGGACATCGCCGAGGCGCTCGACCGGGCCGAGACCCGCGTCGGCGTCGGCGGTCTGGGCGCGATCATCGGGCTCGCCGGCACGATCACGACGGTGACGGCGCACGCCCTTCGCCTCGATCGCTACGACTCCGCCCGCATCCACCTCGCCCGGCTCACCCCGGAGCAGGTGCTCGTCGCCGCCGCGGAGATCGTCTCGGCCGACCGCGACACCCGGGCCGCCATGCCGTACATGCACCCCGGCCGGGTCGACGTCATCGGTGCGGGCGCTCTCATCTGGCACGACCTCGTCGCCCGCGTCGTCGAGGTGACCGGCCCGGGCATCCCCGTCGTCACCAGCGAGAAGGACATCCTCGACGGGATCGCCCTCTCCGCCGCCAGCGCCCCCGCCTGAGCTGCCCCCCGTCCCAGCTTTCCCGCCCAGGGCGGGAAAGCTCGGCCTCGGGAAAGAAAAGTTCTTGCCCGAGGTCGAATCTTCCCGCCTTGGGCGGGAAAGTGGCTTAGAGCCCTTCCATCTAGGCTGGGTCTCGCCCCCGTGGCCCAACTGGCAGAGGCAAGCGACTTAAAATCGCCCCGGGTGCGGGTTCGAGTCCCGTCGGGGGTGCGAGGGCCGGTAGGGGCTCGTGCCACGATGTGGACATGCAGATCGCAGACCACATCTCCGAGCTCATCGGCAACACCCCGCTGGTCAGGCTCAACGCCGTCGTCCCGTCCGGGTCCGCCCTCGTCGCCGCCAAGGTCGAGTACCTCAACCCCGGCGGCAGCATCAAGGACCGGATCGCCAAGAAGATGGTCGACGCGGCGGAGGCCGAGGGGCTGCTCAAGCCCGGCGGCACGATCGTCGAGCCGACGTCGGGCAACACCGGGGTCGGCCTGGCCCTCGTCGCGCAGCAGCGCGGGTACAAGTGCATCTTCGTGTGCCCCGACAAGGTCGGCCAGGACAAGATCGACGTCCTGCGCGCGTACGGCGCCGAGGTGCGGGTGACCCCGACGGCCGTCGCCCCCGAGCACCCGGACAGCTACTACTCCGTCTCCGACCGGCTCGCCGCCGAGACCCCCGGCGGCTGGAAGCCGAACCAGTACGAGAACCCCAACGGCCCGGCGAGCCACTACGAGAGCACCGGCCCGGAGATCTGGGCGCAGACCGACGGCGAGATCACCCATCTCGTCGCGGGCATCGGCACCGGTGGCACGATCACCGGCACCGGTCGCTACCTCAAGGAGATCTCGCAGGGCCGCGTCAAGGTCATCGGGGTCGACCCCGAGGGCTCGGTCTACTCCGGCGGCAGTGGCCGCCCCTACCTCGTCGAGGGCGTCGGCGAGGACATGTGGCCCGGCGCCTACGACCCGTCCGTCCCGGACGAGGTCATCGCCGTGAGCGACGCCGAGTCCTTCGCGATGACCCGCCGTCTCGCCCTCGAGGAGGGCCTGCTCGTCGGCGGGTCCTGCGGCATGGCCGTCGTCGGCGCGCTGCGCGTCGCCGAGCGCGAGCCCGACGCGAAGATCGTCGTCATCCTCCCCGACGGCGGCCGCGGCTACCTCGGCAAGATCTTCGACGACGAGTGGATGGCGAGCTACGGCTTCACCAGCGGCGAGGAGGACACGACGACCGTCGGCGACGTCCTGCGCGTCAAGAGCGGCGACATGCCGGCCCTCGTCCACACGCACCCCACCGAGACCGTCCGCGACGCGATCGAGATCCTGCGCGAGTACGGCGTCTCGCAGATGCCCGTGGTCAACGCCGAGCCGCCCGTCGTCCTCGGCGAGGTCGCCGGCGCGGTGACCGAGCGCGAGCTGCTCGACGCCGTCTTCGAGGGGCGCGCCACGCTCGCCGACCCGGTGAGCAAGCACATGAGCCGCAAGCTGGCGCAGATCGGGACCGGCGAGAGCGCCGCGTCCGCGGTCGAGGCGCTCGAGCACGACGACGCCCTGCTCGTCGTCGACGGCGGCAAGCCGATCGGGGTCGTGACCCGCGCCGACCTCCTCGGGCACATCTCCGCGCGGACGAAGGGCTGATCATGGGAGAGCACGAGAGCGCGCTCGACGCGCACGCGAGCCAGGGCTTCTCGACCCGGGCCATACACGCCGGGTACTCCCCGGACCCGCTGACCGGGGCGGTCAACGTCCCGATCTACGCGAGCTCCACCTTCGCCCAGGACGGCGTCGGCGGGCTGCGCGGCGGCTTCGAGTACGCCCGCACGGGCAACCCAACCCGTCAGGCGCTCGAGGCCAACGCCGCCTCGATCGAAGGGGGACGCCACGGGCGCGCCTTCGCCTCCGGCATGGCGGCGACCGACGCGCTCCTGCGCGCCACGCTGCGCCCGGGCGACCACCTCGTCATCCCCGACGACGCGTACGGCGGCACCTTCCGCCTCATCGACAAGGTCTTCTCGCAGTGGGGCGTCGAGCACACGCCGGCACCGGTGGGTGACCTCGACGCCATCCGCGCAGCGATCCGCCCGACGACCAAGCTCCTGTGGCTCGAGACCCCGACCAACCCGCTGCTCACCATCGGCGACATCGCCGCGAGCGCGGAGCTGGCCCACGAGGCGGGCGCGCGACTCGTCGTCGACAACACCTTCGCCAGCCCGTACCTGCAGCAGCCGCTCTCGCTCGGCGCGGACGTCGTGCTCCACTCGAGCACGAAGTACATGGGTGGGCACAGCGACGTCGTCGGCGGGCTGCTCGTCACCGACGACGAGCAGCTCGACAGCGACATCGCCTTCATCCAGAACGGCTCGGGCGGCGTGCCCGGGCCCTTCGACGCGTACCTGACGATGCGGGGCATCAAGACGCTCGGCGTGCGCATGGAGCGGCACTGCGACAACGCCGAGGCCGTCGTCGACCTGCTCTCGTCGCGCCCGGAGATCTCCTCGATCCTCTACCCGGGGCTCCCGGAGCACCCGGCCCACGAGGTCGCGGCCCGGCAGATGCGCCGCTTCGGCGGCATGATCTCGGTGCGCATGGCCGGTGGGCCCGAGGCCGCGCAGCGGCTGTGCGCGCGGACGGAGATCTTCACCCTCGCGGAGTCGCTCGGCGGCATCGAGTCGCTCATCGAGCACCCGGGCGCGATGACCCACGCGTCGACCGCGGGCTCGATGCTCGAGGTGCCGGACGACCTCGTGCGCCTGTCCGTCGGCATCGAGGACGAGGCCGACCTGCTCGCCGACCTCGTCCAGGCGCTCGACGGCGTCTGACGCCCGCTACCCCGCCGGCTACCACGCAGTACTGGTCGCGATCGCGACCAGTACTGCGTGGTAGGTCGCACCGGGGAGGGGCGGGGCGAAGGGGGAGTCAGTCCCCGACCTCCTTCGCGGCCCAGCGGCGGCCCTCGTCGCCGCCCCAGGCGTCCCACGCGACGCGACCGGGGGAGGGGAATCCGTCCTCGCCCTGCGACCAGCCCTCCGCGTCGGCGTCGCCCGCGTGCCGCTCGAAGTACGCGTGCATCTTCTTCAGGTCGGCCTCGGGCACGTCATCTCCCCTCGCCAGCTGGTGGGCCCGGTCCCGGCCGGTGTCGGTGAAGCCCTGGCCGGCCTTGCCGTCCTCGATCCATCGCACGGCACGCTGCGCCGCCTCCTGCACACCCTTGGGGGGAGTGGTCATGACGTCCTCGTCTCTGCTCGGGGAGGACGAGCGTGGCACGGCCGACGAGCCCGGCTGTGGCGACGGCCGGGGTCTGTCCAGGGCCGGCGGGGGTCACGGCACCGCAACACCTGGCATCCCGCGGAATGCCGCGGGTACGGGGACCCTTAGTCTTGGTAAGACCTCACGGACCTACAGGAAGGCCCGACCCATGTCCAACCCCATCCTCGGCCGCGTCGAGCAGGACGCTCGCAACGGGTACGTCGGATTCCGCGACGACGCCCGGGCCCAGCAGGGCGGCTACCAGCAGACCCAGTACCCCCAGCAGGGATACCCGCAGCAGGGTTACCCCCAGCAGGGCGGCTACGGCCAGACCCAGCCCGGCTTCCCGCAGGAGCCCCCGATGCAGGGCGGTGGCTGGGGCGGTGGCGGCGGCGGTCGTGCGCTCACCATCGACGACGTCATCATGAAGACCGGCGCGCTCTTCGCCGTCATGATCGCCGTCGCGGTCCCCGCGTGGTTCCTCTCCCCGACCTTCGGCCCGATGATCTGGGGCGTCGGCCTGGTCGGCGGGCTCGGCATCGCGCTCTACCTCATGTTCTCGAAGAAGGCCGTGCACCCGGCGGTCGCCGTCGCGTACGCCGCCTTCCAGGGGCTCTTCGTCGGCGCGATCAGCCAGAGCTACTCCCGCATCTTCGACTACCAGGTGACCGGCGCGACCAACGTGCCGATCCACCAGGGCATCGTCTTCCAGGCCGTCCTGGCGACCGTCTGCGTCTTCGGCGCGATGCTCTTCCTCTACCGCAGCGGTCTGGTCAAGGTGACCCAGAAGTTCCGCGCCGTCGTCTCGATGATGATGCTCGGCTACTTCGTCTTCGCGCTCATCAACCTGGGCTTCGCGATGATCACCGACACCCCCTTCGGCATCGGCGGCTCCGGCCCGATCGGCATCGCGATCTCGGTCTTCGCCGTCGGCCTGGCCTCGGTGACCCTCATGCTCGACTTCGACAGCATCGAGACCGCCCTGCGCACCAACGCCCCGGAGTCCTACTCCTGGACCCTCGCGCTGGGTCTGCTCGCCACGCTCGTGTGGCTCTACCTCGAGATCCTGCGGCTCCTCGGCCGCCTGCGCTCGGAGTGACCTCGGTGCTGCCCCGTTCGCCCATCCCGGACGACGTGGCAGCCGAGCTCGACCGCGCGGTCCGACGGTGGCACCAGCTGCCGTTGGACCGCGCGGTCGCTGCGTCTGCGGGCGTGCGCGAGCTGCTCGGCGAGCTCGCCGGCGACATCCCGCCGGATCTCGGTCCAGCCGTCCTCATGGACCAGCTGCGGGTCGTCGTGCACGACCGGTGCGACGAAGGGGAGGTCCCGGGTCTCGCGGAGCGGCTCGCCGCGCTGCGGCTCGGGTGGTCGGCGTAAGGTCCGGTGGTCTCGAGGCTCCGGCCCCAGGGGGCCGTCGCACCTCGACCAGCGAGAGCGGGGCCGACGCACCTCGACCAGACATGGGCCGCCGCAGCTCGACCACCACGACGAAGGGCCCGGATCCGACCGGATCCGGGCCCTTCGTCGTGCCTGCGGGTGGGCTCAGGAGAGGCGCTCGTAGACGATCGCCATGCCCTGACCGCCGCCGACGCACATCGTCTCGAGGCCGAAGGTGCCGTCGGTCTCGCGCAGCCCGTTGAGCAGGGTCGCGGTGATGCGGGCACCGGTGGCGCCGAAGGGGTGGCCCAGCGCGATCGCGCCGCCGTGGACGTTGAGCTTGTCCTCGTCCATGCCGAGGTCGTCGGCGCTGGCGAGCACCTGCACGGCGAAGGCCTCGTTGATCTCGTAGAGGTCCATGTCCGAGATCGACATGCCGGCCTTGGCCAGCGCGCGCCGGCTCGCCTCGACCGGGCCCATGCCCATGATCTCGGGCGAGAGCGCGGAGACGCCGGTGGAGACGACGCGGGCGAGGGGGGTCAGGCCGAGCTCGGCGGCCTTCGTGTCACTCATGACGACGAGCGCGGCCGCGCCGTCGTTGAGGGCGCAGCAGTTGCCGGCGGTGATGACGCCGTCCTCGCGGAAGACCGGCTTGAGGGACTGCACGGCCTCGAGCGTGACGCCGGCGCGCGGGCCGTCGTCGGTCGAGACGACCGTGCCGTCGGCGAGGGTGACGGGGGTGATCTCGCGGGAGAAGAACCCGTCGGCGATGGCCTGCTCGGCGCGGTTCTGGCTGCGCACGCCCCACTCGTCCATCCGCAGGCGGTCCATGCCGCGCAGGGTCGCGACGTTCTCGGCCGTCTGACCCATGGCGATGTAGATGTCGGGGACGAGGCCCTCCTCGCGCGGGTCGGACCACGGGGAGTTCTCCGCCGCGATGCGCGCGGTGCGGGCCCGGGCGTCGGCGAAGAGCGGGTTCATCGCCTCCTCGTCGGAGCCACCGGCCCCGGAGAAGCTCTGGTACTGCGAGACGCACTCGACGCCGCCGGAGATGATCGCATCGGCCTCGCCGGCCTTGATCGCGTGGAAGGCCATCCGCGTCGTCTGCACCGACGAGGCGCAGAAGCGGTTGACCGTCGTGCCGGGCAGGTGGTCGTGCCCGCCGAGGACGGCGACGACGCGGGCCATGTTCGAGCCGTGCTTGTGGCTGGGCTCGGCGCAGCCCCAGTGCAGGTCCTCGATGTGCGAGGCGTCGATCCCGGCGCCGTCGAGCGCCGCGGCGACGACCTGCGCGGAGAGGTCGTCGGGTCGCACGTCCTTGAGGGAGCCCTTGAAGGCGCGTCCGATGGGGGAGCGGGCGGTCGAGACGATGACGGCGTCGGTCACTGGTCCTCCAGGTGTCAGCGGAGCCGGGCGGTCGCGCCGCGGCCCCACCGATACTAAGCGCCCGCTCAGCCCCTGACGAGGGGGCCGTGGGCACGCTCACCCGCGGGGGTGCCCGACCTCGCGCCGCCGACGAGCGGAGCGCTCAGATCGCGCCGTCGTGCACGGGGCCAGGCAGACGGCGGCGCAGCATCGCCCAGCGGCCGCGGGGCCCGGCCTGACGGCCGTCGACGGTCGCCGCGCTCACCTCGGTGCCGGGCCGGTGCACGGCCCGCCCGGCGGCGTCGTCGATCGTGCCGACCCCTTCGCCCCGGGCCGCCTCCGGCTCGGTGTCGCCGCTCGCGCCGGCCGGCCACGCACCGACGGCGGCCGCGACCGAGGGCAGCAGCGCGCTCGCCACGCGGGCGTACCCGGCCGGCGAGGGGTGGAAGCGGTCCTGGCTGAACATCACGGCCGGGCTCGCCTCGAACTCCGCGCCGAGCAGACCGCCGACGGACACGCTGCGCGCGCCCGCCTCGACGACGGCCACGGTCTGGGCGGCGGCGAGCTCACGGCTCCAGCGCCGCAGCAGCGCGCTCAGCGGGAAGGGGATGGGCTCGACGGTCCCGAGGTCGGGGCAGGTCGCGACGACGACGGGCACGTCGAGGGTGCGCAGGTAGCGCACGGTGCGCTCGAGGTGGCCGACCGAGGTGCTCCGGTCGATGCGGTGGGTGACGTCGTTGGCGCCGACGAGCACGACGGCGACGTCGGGGGAGTCGACCCGGCCGAGCGCCTTCGACAGCTGACCGGTGAGGTCGCTGGACTCGGCGCCGATGACGGCCTCGTTGGTCAGCCGCACCGGGCGGCCCATGATCGCCGCGAGACCGGTCGCGAGGATGCCGCCGATCGTCTGGAAGCGGTGGTCGGCACCCATGCCCGCCGCCGTCGAGTCACCGAGCACGAGCAGCTCGACCGGCTCGCCGGGGGCGGCGCCGTAGAGGCCGTCGTCGTCCGGGGCCCCCTCGAAGGGCTGGCCGACGATCTTGCGCGCGATCCTCGCCTCGACCTGGATGAGGGCGTACCCGAGCCCGGCGAGCGTGGCGAGCCCGGCGGCGGTCGCGCCGGACACCGTCGCGGTGCGCGCTGCGAGACGGGTCACGCTGGTCATCGGTTTCCTTTCGGGGCTGGTCCGGCCAGAGTAGGCACGCTGACATCCTCGGGGTCGATGATGCCAACGAACTGCTGCTGCACGGCGTTCCGCTCCTCATGACCTCCGGCACGCCTGACGAGAAGGACCCATGACTGACTACCCGCACCTCTTCGAGCCGCTCGACCTCGGCTTCACCACCCTGCCCAACCGCACGATCATGGGCTCGATGCACACCGGTCTGGAGGACCGGGTGCGGGACTTCGAGCGGCTCGCGGCCTTCTACGCCGAGCGGGCGAAGGGGGGAGCCGGCCTCATCGTCACCGGCGGCTTCTCGCCCAACCTCGAGGGCTCCTTCTACCCCGGGGCGTCGAAGCTGACGACGCACCGCGAGGCGCGCCGGCACCGCCAGATCACGCAGGCGGTGCACAAGGAGGGCGGCAAGATCGCGCTGCAGCTGCTCCACGCGGGCCGCTACGCCTACTCCCCGCTCAAGGTCGCCCCGTCGGCGATCAAGAGCCCGATCACCCCCTTCGTGCCGCGGGCGCTCTCCGAGCGCGGGGTGCGCCGGCAGATCCGGTCCTACGGCCGGGCGGCGGAGCTGGCCCGGGAGGCCGGGTACGACGGCATCGAGATCATGGGCTCCGAGGGCTACTTCATCAACCAGTTCCTCGCGCCGCGCACGAACCACCGAGAGGACGGCTGGGGCGGGTCGGCGGAGAACAGGCGGCGGATCGCCGTCGAGATCGTGCGGACGGCACGGGCGGCGGTGGGCGACGACTTCGTCATCCTCTACCGCCTCTCCGTGCTCGACCTCGTGCCCGACGGGCAGACGTGGGAGGAGGTCGTGGCGCTCGCCCAGGAGATCGAGGCGGCCGGCGCGACGATCATCTCGACGGGCATCGGCTGGCACGAGGCGCGGGTCCCGACGATCGCGACCTCGGTGCCGCGGGCCGCCTTCGTCGACGTCGCCGCGCGCCTGCGCGAGCACGTGCGGGTGCCGGTCGTCACCTCCAACCGGATCAACATGCCCGACGTCGCCGAGTCGGTGCTCGCCGCGGGCAAGGCCGACCTCGTGCAGATGGCCCGGCCCTTCCTCGCCGACGCTGAGTGGGCGATCAAGGCCCAGGAGGGTCGTGCCCAGGAGATCAACACGTGCATCGGGTGCAACCAGGCCTGCCTCGACCACACCTTCGAGCGCAAGACGGCCAGCTGCCTGGTCAACCCGCGCGCCGCGCACGAGACCGAGCTCGTCATCGGCCCGACCCGCACGGTCAAGCACGTCGCCGTCGTCGGCGCGGGCCCGGCCGGGCTGGCGAGCGCCGTCACCGCGGCGCAGCGCGGCCACCGTGTCGAGCTCTTCGAGGCCGGTGACGACATCGGCGGGCAGTTCGCTCTCGCGATGCGCATCCCCGGCAAGGAGGAGTTCGCCGAGACGATCCGCTACTACCGCACCCAGCTCGACCTCGCGGGGGTCAAGGTGCACCTCGGCACCCGCGCCGACGCGGACACCCTCGCCGACTTCGACGAGGTGGTCCTCGCGACCGGTGTCGAGCCGCGCGTGCCGCAGATCGAGGGCATGGACCACCCGAAGGTCCTCACCTACCCCCAGGTCGTGCGCGGCGAGGTCGAGGTCGGTCGACGGGTCGCCGTCATCGGCGCCGGTGGCATCGGCGTCGACGTCACCGAGTACCTGACGACGGGGGAGTCGACGACCCTCGACCTCGACGCCTGGCAGCGCGAGTGGGGCATCGACGCCCAGTCCGGCACCCGCGGCGGTCTCGTCGACCCCGTGCCCGAGGTCCCCGTGCGCGAGGTGTACCTCGTGCAGCGCAAGACCTCGAAGATCGGCGCCGGTCTGGGCAAGACGACCGGCTGGGTGCACCGGGCGGCGCTGAAGACGAAGGGGGTGCACCAGGTCGTCGGGGCCACCTACGAGCGGGTCGACGACGCCGGTCTGCACCTCCTCGTCGACGGCGAGCCACGCGTGCTCGAGGTCGACCACGTCGTCGTGTGCGCCGGGCAGGAGTCGGTGACCGACCTCGTCGAGCCGCTGCAGGCGAAGGGGGTCCACGTCACCGTCATCGGCGGCGCGGACGTCGCCGCCGAGCTCGACGCGAAGCGGGCGATCAAGCAGGGCACCGAGGTGGCGGCGGCCCTCTGAGCCCTGCGGGACCCGCGCCTGGCGCATCATCGAGGGATGCAGCGCTACGAGTCGTGGGTGGAGAAGCAGATCCGCGAGGCCACCGAGCGGGGCGACTTCGACGACCTGCCGGGGGCCGGTCGCCCGCTGACGGGTCTGGACGACCCGGACCCGGACTGGTGGGCGAAGCGGAAGATGGCCGCCGAGGGGCTCGACACCGTCGACGTGCTCCCGCCGGCGCTGCTCCTGCGCCGCGAGCGCGCCGGGTACCCCGAGAGCCTGCTCGACCTGACCAGCGAGGACGCGGTCCGCGCGGTGCTGCGCGACTACAACGCGCGGGTCGTCGACGAGCGTCGGCGACCCGTCGTGGGCCCGATCCCGCCGGTGCTCGCCCCGACCGTGGACGTCGACGAGGTCGTGGGGCAGTGGCGGGAGCTGCGCGACCGGCGGGCCGCGGCGCCCCCGGAGGTCACCGAGGGCACCGCCGAGCGCGTGGTCACAGCGCCCCGGCGCCGGTGGTGGCGTCGGGGCTGAGCGGGTCGCGCTGCGGTCAGCTCGCGCCGGTGTCCGTGGCGCCCTCGTAGACGCCGAGGACGTTGCCGTCGGGGTCGGTGAAGACCGCCCACCAGCTCGTCTCGCTGATCGGGGACTTCTCCATGACCACCGCACCGCCGCTCTCGCGGACCTTCGCGAGGGTCTCCTCGATGGAGTCGACCTCGACGTAGCTGCGGGGCTGGGTGAAGCCCTCGCCGCGCGGGGCGAGACCACCGCCGCTGATCTTGTTCGGCGCCTGCCACATCGGGTAGCCCTCGTAGCCGGGGATCTCGGCGATCTGCCAGCCAAAGAGGCCGTTGTAGAACTCGCTGGCCCGGGCCAGGTCGCTCACCGGGATGTCGATGTGGGTGATGTCTCCGTGGGGCATGACGGGCACTCCTGACTCGGGTCGTCGCTGACCCCGGTCAACCTAGGGCCCCGCACCGACAGCCCGCCAGGGCCGGTCAGGCAGGCGGCTCGACGTCGACCTGCGCGGGCACCTGGTCCTGGCGCACGAGGCCGACCTGGCAGGTCAGCCCGTTGGGCCCGTGGTTGCAGTAGCCGCCGGGGTTCGCGTCGAGGTACTGCTGGTGGTAGGGCTCGGCGTAGTAGAAGGTGCCGACCTCGCTCGCCGGGCGCTCCTCGGTCGTGATCTCGCCGTGGCCGTGCTCGGTGAGCTCGCGCTGGAAGGACGCGTGGGTCGCCTCGACGGCGGCCTGCTGCGCCGGCGTCGTCCAGTAGATCGCCGAGCGGTACTGGGTGCCGACGTCGTTGCCCTGACGGTTGGCCGTCGTCGGGTCGTGGTTCTCCCAGAAGGCCTTGAGGACTTGCTCGGGCGCGATCGTCGCGGGGTCGTAGGCGACGAGGACGCTCTCGGTGT
This sequence comes from Janibacter melonis, assembly GCF_003721155.3. NCBI lineage: Bacteria > Bacillati > Actinomycetota > Actinomycetes > Micrococcales > Intrasporangiaceae > Janibacter > Janibacter melonis. Next base: position 3,351,376 of record NZ_CP044548.2, read on the forward strand.
GACCGGTCTGGCCGGTGCACGTCTCCTCGTAGGTCGGGTGGGGGGTGAAGCCGCCCATGTACCCGGCGGCGGTGGTGAGCACCCCGGGCAGACGCCACATGATCCGCTCCGCGCCCCAGAAGCAGCCCATCGCGATGTACATGACCTCGGTGCCCTCGGGCCACGGGCCGGTCGGGCTGACGTCGAGGACGCGGTGGGTGGTGGGGAGGGGGTAGCCGTACTCGGCCCGGCCCGGCAGGGCGGTCTCGGATGTGGGCATGGCGGGAGTCGATCGGAAACCGAACATGCCCTCATCATCTCACCCGCGCCTGGACCCGACCTGGGCGAAGGGGGGTGGGCAGTGCTCCCCATCGACCCTGTCGGCACCGCGGCCTACCCTGAGGGCAGTCACGTCAGGGAGGTGCGATGGGCCAGCGGGTGAGTCACGGTGCAGATGCCGAGGTGCTCGACGACGTCGCCGTGGCGCTGCGGCGCCAGGGCGACCTCATTGACGACGTCGGGGGCCGTGGGTCGGCGCACCTGGAGAAGCTGCGAGCGGCCTGGGACGGGCCGGACTTCGAGGATTTCGCCAAGCGCTGGCGCCGGGCGCACCGCCAGGTCGACGAGGCGGCTCAGGGCATCCGCGCCTACGCGAAGCTGCTATCGATGGAGTCGGACGACCAGCGCCGCTCCTCGAGCAGCCCGTCCGGCGGCACCGCTGACCTCGGGCACCGCAGCGGCGGGGGCACCGGCAGCGGCGGGGGCCGCGACCACGGCGGACCGGTCCAGGGCGGCGGCCACGCCACCGACGGCGGTGGTCACGGCGGCGGTGGGCGTGACCATGGGGGACCGGTCACCGAGATCGGCCGGGCTGGTGACGGCGGCGGTCGTGACCACGGCGAGCCGGTCACCGAGATCGGCCGTGCCGGCGAGGCGCACTGGGCCCCGGCGCACGAGGCGCACCTCGTCGCCGACGTCCCGGTCGTCGGCATCGGCGAGTGGGAGCCCGCAGACATCGGTCGTCCCCCCTTCGGCCAGCTCGAGACGATGCCCGCGGTCGCCGACACCGGCGAGGGCTTCTGGGACGACGTGCGCACAGGTGACATCTCGTGGACGGGTCCTGGCCGTCCGGTCATGGACCTCGTGGCGTGGGACCCCCTCGAGATCACCCGGTGGGACGACGTCGTCGGCGACCCGACGTGGCTCGCGACCGGCGACTGGCGCGGCCCGCGCTAGCCGCGGGCACGACGAAGGGGTGGCCCCACCAGCTGGTGGGGCCACCCCTTCGTCGCTCCCGGCGCGGCCGGGCTCGTCTCAGCCCGCGTAGGGCGTGGCCGACACGATCTCGACGTCGACGCTCTTGCCGTTCGGCGCCTCGTAGGTCGCCGTGTCGCCGGCCTTCTTGCCGTTGATGGCCGCGCCCAGCGGCGACTGCTCGGAGTAGACGTCGAGGTCGCTGTCGCCGGCGATCTCGCGCGAGCCGAGGAGGAACTTCTCCTCGTCGCCGAACATGCGCACGGTGACGACCATGCCGGGCTCGACGACGCCGTCGTCCGCCGGGGCCTCGCCGACGACCGAGGTGTTGAGGATCTGGGTGAGCTGGCGGATGCGGGCCTCCATCTTGCCCTGCTCCTCCTTGGCGGCGTGGTAGCCGCCGTTCTCCTTGAGGTCACCCTCCTCGCGGGCCGCCTCGATGCGCTTGGCGATCTCGGTCCGGCCCGGGCCGGAGAGCTCGCGCAGCTCGGCCTGGAGACGCTCGTACGCGTCCTTGGTCAGGTATGACGCCGTGGTGGCGGTCTCGCTCACGGTCTCGCTCCTCACTCACGATGACCCCGCTCACCGGGGCCGTATGCACGAAGGCCTGGACCGCGTGGTCCAGACCTCGTCTTCGGTATTCGCACGAGTTTACCCCGTCGGGGGTGACAACCCCAGCCACGAAGGGGTGTACCCCCGGCCCGTCGGGCCTGCTCAGAGGGGTCGGCAGCCGTCGACGGTCGCGGTGACCGCCTGCGTCGTCGTACGCACGACGACGCTCTCGCGGGTCGAGCGCTCCTGGCTCGCCGGGATCTCGACGTCGGTGGACCCGACGGTGGCGTAGTCGGAGTCGAGCGCCTTGACGTGGCAGGTGACGACGGTGCCGACGGGGCGGTCGACGTCGAAGACCATCGTCACCTCGCGCGGCTCGCGGGTGAAGGCGACGTCGGTGGCGGTCACCGCCCCCTTCGTCCCCGACAGGCCGAACCACACGACGAGGGCGACGCTCGCCGCGACGAGGACGCTGCCGAGCACCCACCAGAAGCGGGGCGAGCGCCCCTGCTGGGCGGGGGTGTCGACGGGGGCGGTGCTCATGCGGGGGCTCCTGGTGGTGAGAGAATCGAGACCATCGTCCCAAACCGAGGAAGTGAAGAGTGGAACCACTGCGCCTGATGGCCGTGCACGCCCACCCCGACGACGAGTCGAGCAAGGGTGCCGCGACCACTGCGAAGTACGTCGCCGAGGGGCACCGCGTCCTCGTCGTGTCGTGCACCGGCGGGGAGCGCGGTGACGTGCTCAACCCCGCGCTCAAGGACAACCCCCACATCACCCGTGACCTCGCCCAGGTGCGTCGCGACGAGATGGCCCGCGCCCAGGCGATCCTCGGCTGCGAGCACACGTGGCTGGGCTTCGTCGACTCCGGTCTGCCCGAGGGCGACCCGCGTCCGCCGCTGCCCGCCGGCTGCTTCGCGCTCGAGGAGCTCGACGCCCCGGTCGAGGCGCTCGTGCGAGAGATCCGTCGCTTCCGCCCGCACGTGCTGACGACGTACGACGAGAACGGCGGCTACCCCCACCCGGACCACATCATGACCAACCGGGTCTCGGTCGAGGCCTTCCTCGCCGCCGGCGACCCCGAGCGCTACCCGCACGCGGGCGAGGCGTGGCAGCCGCTGAAGATGTACTACAACGCCGGCTTCCACCGCGAGCGCCTGCAGACCTACCACCGCGCGCTGCTCGACCGGGGGATGGAGTCCCCCTTCGCCGACTGGCTCGCGCGCTGGGAGGACCGGCCCGACCGGCGGATCACCACGCGTGTGCCCGCGTCGGAGTACTTCGACGTGCGAGACGACGCGCTGCGCGCCCACGCGACGCAGGTCGACCCCGGGGGCAGCTTCTTCGCGGTGACCAACGACATCCAGGCCGAGGTGTGGCCGACCGACGACTTCGAGCTCGCGATGTCGTACGTGCCGACCGACGACTCCGAGGACGACCTCTTCGCCGGCATCGACCCCCAGCGCGCCGACGAGCTCGCGACGGGCCGCCCGACCCTCCTGCGCGACGACCGCGTGGAGCCGACCGTGAAGGACTGGCGATGAGCTCTCCGAGCACCGAGGTCGGCCCCGGCTGGTGGGCCTTCGTGGCCTTCTTCTTCCTCGCCGTCGGGCTGTGGCTGCTCATGCGCAGCATGTTCACGCGGCTGCGCCGGATGCGGCTGGCCGAGGCGGACCGTCAGGCCCAGGAGCGCGGGCGTCGCGCCGAGAGGGAGGTCTCAGGCGCCCTGGGCGACCGGCCCGTAGAGGGCGAGCGCCGCCGCCGCGAAGTGGGCGACGAAGGCGAGGATGGTGAAGGCGTGGAAGATCTCGTGGAACCCGAACCACCGCGGTGACGGGTTGGGCCGCTTGAGGCCGTACACGACGGCGCCGAGGGTGTAGAGCAGCCCGCCGGTGATGATGAGGCTCATGATGAGCACCCCGCCGTGGGTGAGCAGCGGGCCGATGTAGAAGACGGCGACCCACCCCAGCGCCATGTAGACCGGCACGTAGAGCCAGCGCGGGGCGCCGATCCAGAAGACGCGGAAGAGCACGCCGAGGATCGCGCCGGACCACACGATGCTCAGCAGGGTGATCGCCTGGTCGCGTGGGAGCAACATCGCGAAGGGCGTGTAGCTGCCCGCGATGATGAGGAAGATGTTCGCGTGGTCCCAGCGGCGCAGCACCGCGCCGACCTTCGTCGACCAGCGACCGCGGTGGTAGACCGCGGAGGTCGTGAAGAGCAGGCCCGCGGTGATGGTGAAGACGAAGGCCGCGACCCGGCCCTGCATCGTCGGGGCCGTCGTCATGAGGATCATCCCGCCGACGAGCGCCAGCGGCGCCATGACGAGGTGGAGCCAGCCGCGCAGGTGCGGCTTGACCGCGTCGACGATCTCGTCGACGTGCTCGGAGACGTCACGGGCCATCTCCTGGGCGCGTCCGCGCAGCTCGCCGTCGAAGGTCATGGGGAGACGGTATCGGACCTGGCTGTGAGACGGCTGGCCCGTGGGACGGGCAGCACGTCGGCAGGGGAGGCGGCGACGGCGTCGAGGAGCCGCGCGATAGGTTGACCCGGTCCGCGCGAGGCTCGCGTCATCGACCACGAAGGGAGGCGAGAGCGGGTGCGCAATCCCCTCTACGCCGCCTACGAGGCCCGCCTCGCCAAGGAGGTCGCCCGTGTCGGGGTGCCCCGCCACGTCGGGATGATCGTCGACGGCAACCGTCGCTTCGCCCGGGCCCGCGGGGCCCGCACCGACGACGGCCACCGGGCGGGGGCGGCGAACATCGCCAACTTCCTCCAGTGGTGCGAGGAGGCCGGTGTCGAGGTCGTCACGCTGTGGCTGCTCTCCACCGACAACCTCACGCGCTCGCAGGACGAGCTGCAGCCGCTGCTGCGGATCATCGAGGGGGTCGTCGGCGACATCGCCGCGAGCGCCCGCTGGCGGGTCCACCCGGCCGGCGCGCTCGACCTCCTGCCCGTCGAGACCGCCGCGGCCCTGCGCCGGGCCGCCGAGCAGACCGCCGACGTCGAGGGCCTGCACGTCAACGTCGCCGTCGGCTACGGCGGTCGCCAGGAGATCGCCGACGCGGTCCGCGAGATGCTGCGCCGGGCCGCCGAGCGCGGCGAGAGCCTCGAGGACGTCGCCCGCTCGGTGACGACCGAGACGATCGCCGACCACCTCTACACGGCCGGCCAGCCCGACCCCGACCTCGTCATCCGCACGTCCGGGGAGCAGCGGCTCTCGGGCTTCCTGCTGTGGCAGAGCGCCCACAGCGAGTTCTACTTCTGCGAGGCCTACTGGCCCGACTTCCGCAAGGTCGACTTCTTGCGCGCGCTGCGCGCCTACGGAGAACGCCAGCGCCGCTTCGGGTCCTGACCGCTGGTGCGCACGGGGCGCGTGCGCCTCGTGAGACAGATGGGGCGACCCCCGTTGTGAACCCCGGGTCAGCACCCGGTGAACTTCGCGACACGCCCGTGTCGTGGGGTCGCCCGCCGAGGTCGTCGACCTACTGTCACGAATGACGGGCACCGCACTCCCGCGGGACCCGTCCGGGAGGCCTTCGATGGAGCACTCGCTTCGAGGACGGGGCCGGACCCGGCCCCGGCTCCAGCCCGCGGCCCGGTCCCGGCACTCGCACCGATACTGACGGCGCGCTGGCGCCGGTCGGCGCGAGCGTGCGGAGGAGATCGCAGTGGCCATGATGACCCACCTCGCCCCGTCCGAGCGCCTCGCGGCTGACCCGGTCCCGCTCCCCGACCAGGACGAGGCCACCCGCACCTACGTGCTCGACACCTCCGTGCTCCTGTCCGACCCGCGGGCGCTGCTGCGCTTCAAGGAGCACGACGTCGTCCTCCCGGTCGTCGTCATCACCGAGCTCGAGGCCAAGCGCCACCACCCCGAGCTCGGCTACTTCGCCCGCACCGCGCTGCGCCTGCTCGACGACCTGCGGGTCGAGGCCGGCGGTCTCGACGCACCGATCCCCGTCGGCGACGACGGCGGCACGCTGCGGGTCGAGCTCGGCGACGCCGACCCGGGGGTGCTGCCCGCGGGCTTCCGCCTCGGTGACAACGACACGCGCATCCTCGCCGTCGCGCAGGACCTGTCGGTGCACGGCGGTCGCGTCACCGTCGTCAGCAAGGACCTGCCGATGCGGGTCAAGGCCTCGGCCCTCGGGCTCGACGCCCAGGAGTACCGCGCCGAGCAGTCGGTCATCGACTCGGGCTTCACCGGCATCACCGACCTCGACGTGACGGTCGAGCAGGTCGACGAGCTCTTCGAGCACGGGCGGATGAGCCACGACGACCTCGGCGACCTGCCGTGCCACACCGGCCTGCGGCTCATCTCCCCGCGCGGGGGCGCGCTCGGGCGGGTCACCGCCGACCGCCAGGTCCGCCTCGTGCGCGGCGACCGGGACGCCTTCGGGCTCCACGGCCGCAGCGCGGAGCAGCGGATCGCCCTCGACCTCCTGCTCGACCCCGACGTCGGCATCGTCAGCCTCGGTGGGCGGGCCGGCACCGGCAAGAGCGCGCTCGCGCTGTGCGCGGGCCTCGAGGCGGTCATGGAGCGGCGTCAGCACCGCAAGGTCGTCGTCTTCCGCCCGCTGTACGCCGTCGGCGGCCAGGACCTGGGCTACCTGCCCGGCTCCGGCGACGAGAAGATGGGGCCGTGGGCCCAGGCGGTCTACGACACCCTCGGCGCGCTCGTCTCGCGCGAGGTCGTCGAGGAGATCATCGACCGCGAGATGCTCGAGGTCCTGCCGCTCACGCACATCCGGGGGCGCTCGCTCCACGACGCCTTCGTCGTCGTCGACGAGGCGCAGAGCCTCGAGCGCAACGTCCTGCTCACCGTGATGTCGCGCATCGGGCAGAACAGCAAGATCGTCCTCACCCACGACGTCGCCCAGCGCGACAACCTGCGGGTCGGGCGTCACGACGGCGTCGCAGCGGTCATCGAGCGGCTCAAGGGTCACCCCCTCTTCGCGCACGTCACCCTCACCCGCAGCGAGCGCAGCCCGATCGCCGCGCTCGTGACGGACCTGCTCGAAGGGGGCGAGCTCTAGCCGATTTGAGTCCTCCCCGGGGCTGACGGTAAGGTCTCGAAACGGTAACGGAGCGTCCCGCACGACGAGGACGCCCACCGGCACGGCAGCCGACCACCCACGAGCGCGGGTGGTCGCTGCATGAGGGAGGACCTGTTGAGCACGGACTACACCCCGCGGCACGGAGTGACGCGCACCCGCGGTCGGCGCATGCCGTCGGCCGCCGCGATGAAGCGACCCGTCGTCGGGTCGGGCATCGCCGTCGCCCTCATCGCCTCGGTCGGCGCAGCCGTCGGCACCGGTGAGACACCGGCCACCGCCGCGCCGCAGTCCGACGTCGCCCTCACCGGGCGCGCTGCCCCCGTGGGCGACGCCTTCACCGCGCTCACCGACAGCACCGGCTCGGCCGACGCCCAGCGCCTCGCCGACGAGCGGCGCTCCGCGGCCGCCAGCCGCAGCGAGAGCCGCGAGCAGGAGCGGATCGCCGAGGCGAAGAAGGCCAAGGAGCAGGCTGCGGCGAAGAAGAAGGCCGCCGCGCAGAAGGCGCTCGCCAAGCGCAAGGCCGCCGCGAAGGCCAAGACCGACCGGCTCAAGGCGGTCCAGGCCAATCCCAAGCCGTACGCGATCGAGATCATGCGCGACCACGGCTTCTCCGACGACCAGTGGGGCTGCCTGCAGTCGCTGTGGATCGGCGAGAGCGACTTCGAGTGGGACGCGACGAACGCGAGCTCGGGCGCCTACGGCATCCCGCAGTCCCTGCCCGCCGAGAAGATGGCGACCGCCGGCCCGGACTGGCGCACGAACCCCGAGACGCAGATGCGCTGGGGCATGAAGTACATCAAGGACGCCTACGGCTCGCCCTGCGCGGCCTACCAGTTCTGGAGCAACAACGACCCGCACTGGTACTGAGACCGGCTCGCAGCCGGCACCGGGCCCGGCTCGCAGCTGACGAAGGGGGACCGCCGAGCGGTCCCCCTTCGTCGTGCCCGGGGGCGCCGGGTGTCACCCCAGGAGCAGGGCGCCGGTGAGCGCGAGGGCGAGGACGAGGAGCGTCGCGAGGACGGCAAGGAGCACCGGACGGGCCCCGACCCGGCGCAGGGTCTCGCGCCGCAGGCCGCAGCCGAGGGCGAACATCGCGGCCGCCATGGCCACGCCCTGGACCTCGCCGGCTACGGCGAGCGCGGGCGGGGGCACGTCGAGGAGGCTGCGCCCGGCGGCCAGGACGAGGAAGCCGGCGACGAACCACGGCAGCAGCGGCGGGCGGGCCGCGACCGCGGCGCCCCGCCGTGCGGTCGTCAGGCGCAGGGCGAGCAGCGTCGGCGCGAGGAGGACGACCCGGGCGAGCTTGGCGACCACGGCGGCCCCGAGGCCGGCGCCGCCGACGAGGCCCCCGGCGACGACGACCTGGGCGACCTCGTGGACCGACGCGCCGACGACGACGCCGCGGGTCCGGACGTCGAGCGGGGTGAGGGCGAGGCCGAGAGGGAGGAGCAGCATCGTCGTGGTGCCGAGGACGACGACGAGCGCGACGGCCGCCGAGACCTCCTCGTCGTCGGCGTCGGCGAGATCGCGCACGCCGGCGACGGCGGCCGCGCCGCAGATGGAGAAGCCGCACGCGAGCAGCAGGCGCATCGCCGGAGGCACCCCGAGCGCGCGACCCATCGCCAGGGTGCCCACGACGCCGCCGGTCACGACGACGGCGGCGACGACGAGCACGCCGGGGCCCAGGCCGACGACCTCGGTGAGCGAGAGCTGCAGCCCGAGGAGCACGACCGCCCAGCGCAGCACCGTGCGTCCCGCGACGGCCACCCCGGGGGCGGCGACGCGGGGGACGAGACCGGCGAGCCCGGCGGCCCCGCCGACGGTTACGGCCACGAGAGACGGGTGCGCCGCCGGCACCGTGGCGTGCAAGCCGTGCGCGAGGAGCGCGACCGACAGGGCCAGCAGGAGGCCGGGACCGGCGCCGGTGCGGTGACGGGTGGCGGTCGGCGCGCGGTCCGGGACGAGCACTGCCTGGGTCATGCACCCCACGCTCGTCTCGTGGCCGGGGGTGCGCCAGGCCCCGGTCTGCCATGGACCCATGCCCACGGGGCATGGGCGAGGGCTACGGTGGCCGCGTGACCACCTGGCCCGACCTCGCCGTGCTCGAGCTGCTCGTCGCCGTCGCGGAGACGGGCAGCATCGGCGCGGCCGCCGCCGCGGTGGGCACCGGTCAGCCGAGCGCGAGCCGCTCGCTGCTGCGCCTCGAGCGCCGGACCGGGGTCACCCTGCTGCAGCGCACGCCGTCCGGGACCGTGCTCACCGCGCAGGGCGCTCTCGTCGTGGACTGGGCCCGTGACCTGCTCGCCGCGGCGGCCCGCTTCTCCGACGCCCAGCGCACCCTCGTGTCGGGCCGCAGCGCCGTCACCGTCGCCGCGAGCATGACGATCGCGGAGTACCTCCTGCCGCGGTGGCTCGTGCCGCTGCGCACCGCCCATCCCGACGTCGAGGTCGCCCTCGTCGCGGCGAACTCCACGGAGGTGGCCCGTGCGGTCCGCGGCGGCGAGGCCGACATCGGCTTCGTCGAGGACGGGCGGGTGCCGAGCGGGCTGCACAGCACGGTCGTCGCGAGCGACCGGCTCGTCGTCGTCGTGGCTCCGGGGCACCCGTGGGCGCGACGACGTCGCCTCCCGGTCACGGCGTCGGAGCTCGCCGCCACCGCGCTGCTCGTCCGCGAGGCCGGGTCGGGCACGCGGGTCGCGCTCGAGGACGCCCTCGAGCAGCACGGCCTCGCGGTGCGGCCCGCGCTCGAGCTGACGACGAGCACGGCCGTGCGCATCGCCGCCCTGTCGGCGCAGTCGCCCGCGGTGCTCAGCGAGCTCGCGGTCGCCGGGCTGCTCGCGAGCGGCGAGCTCGTCGAGGTGCGCGTCGACGGCGTCGACCTCACCCGCGAGCTGCGCGCCGTGTGGACTGGCTCGCGCCGCCCGACGGGCATGGTCGCCTCGGTCCTCGCGGCCGCGGTCTAGCCCGCGACCGGCCGGCCGGCGGACGCGGACCCGACGGGGCCGGGTCCCCCTTCGCCCGCCCTCAGAGCTTGCGCAGGCGGATCCGACGGACCTGGTGCTCGCGGTCCTTGGACAGCACGAGGGTGGCTCGGCTGCGCGTCGGCAGGACGTTGTCGACGAGGTTGGGCTCGTTGATGTCGCGGAAGATCTGCAGCGCGCGCTCGCGGGCCTCGTCGTCGGACAGGGCCGCGTAGCGGTGGAAGTAGCTCGCCGGGTCGGCGAAGGCGGTCTCGCGCAGGTGCAGGAAGCGCTCGACGTACCAGGCCCGGATGTCCTCGACGTGCGCGTCGACGTAGACCGAGAAGTCAAAGTAGTCCGAGACGGCCATGCCGGGCCGGCCGTCGCCGCGCGCCATGGGGGGCTGCAGGACGTTGAGCCCCTCGACGACGAGCACCTCGGGCTGGCGCACGACGACGTGCTCGCCGGGGACGATGTCGTAGGTGAGGTGCGAGTAGACGGGGGCGCGGACCTCGCGGTGGCCGGCCTTGACCGAGGCCATGAAGCGCAGCAGCGCGCGCCGGTCGTAGGACTCGGGGAAGCCCTTGCGCTGCAGCAGGCCCCGTCGCTCGAGCTCGGCGTTGGGCAGCAGGAAGCCGTCGGTCGTGATGAGCTCGACGTGCGGGGTGTCGGGCCAGCGGCGCATGAGCTCGCGCAGGATGCGGGCGGTCGTCGACTTGCCGACGGCGACCGAGCCGGCGACGCCGATGACGAAGGGGGACTGCGGGGGGCGCTCGCCGAGGAAGGTCGAGGTGATGCGGTGCAGCCGGGTCGTCGCCGAGACGTAGAAGGTGAGCAGTCGCGACAGGGGGAGGTAGACCTCCTCGACCTCCTCGAGGTCGATCGGGTCGCCGAGCCCGCGCAGCCGGGCGAGGTCGGCCTCGTCGAGGCTCAGCGGGTGGTTCTCGCGAAGTCGCGCCCAGTCGCGTCGGTCGAGCTCGACATACGGGGAGGGGACGGGCGCCGGTGACACGCGGTCAGTGTGCCCCACCGGCGGGCCGGGACGGCTGACCGGCCGCGTCGGCACGGCGGCGCGTCCCCCCGCGCGTCGTGATGAGACCCCTTCGGGCCGTGGCAGATACGCTTCGGCCCATGTGTGGAATCGTGGGATATGTCGGCCCGGACACCGACGGCAAGGCGCTCGGCGTCGTCATGGAGGGGCTCGCACGCCTCGAGTACCGCGGGTACGACTCCGCGGGCGTGGCGCTCGTGTCGCAGGACGAGGTCTTCACCGCCAAGCGCGCCGGCAAGCTCGCCAACCTCACCGCCGCCCTCGAGGGCGCGACGGTGCCGACGTCGCGCACCGCGATCGGGCACACCCGGTGGGCCACCCACGGCGGCCCGACCGACGCCAACGCGCACCCGCACCGCGGCGGTCCCGACGGCAAGCTCGCCGTCGTGCACAACGGCATCATCGAGAACTTCCACGCGCTGAAGAACGAGCTGCTCGCCGAGGGCGTCACCTTCACCTCCGAGACCGACACCGAGGTCTCCGCCCACCTCCTGGCCCGTGCCTTCGCCGCCACCGGTGACCTCACCGAGGCCATGCGTGACGTGGTCAACCGGCTCGAGGGCGCCTTCACCCTCCTCGCCGTGCACGCCGACGACGCCGACACGGTCGTCGCCGCCCGCCGCAACAGCCCGCTCGTCGTCGGCGTCGGCGAGGGCGAGAACTTCCTCGGCTCCGACGTCGCGGCCTTCATCGGCTACACGAAGCACGCCGTCGAGCTCGAGCAGGACCAGATCGTCACGATCACCCCGCAGGGCTACTCGATCGTCGGCTTCGACGGCACGCCCGCGCAGGGCAAGGACTACGAGGTCACGTGGGACGCCGCGGCCGCCGAGAAGGGTGGCTACGAGACCTTCATGGAGAAGGAGATCCACGACCAGCCGGCCGCCGTGCGGGACACGCTGCTCGGTCGCACCGACGAGGACGGACGGCTCGTCCTCGACGAGCTGCGCATCTCCGAGGAGGAGCTGCGCGAGGTCAACCGGATCTACGTCGTCGCCTGCGGCACCGCCGCCTACGCGGGCATGGTCGCGAAGTACGCCATCGAGCACTGGACCCGGATCCCGGTCGAGGTCTCGCTGGCCCACGAGTTCCGCTACTGCGACCCGATCGTCGACGCCCGCACCCTCGTCGTGTCGATCAGCCAGTCCGGCGAGACGATGGACACCCTCATGGCGGTCAAGCACGCCAAGGACCTCGGGGCCCGCACGATCTCGATCTGCAACACCCACGGCAGCACGATCCCGCGCGGCTCCGACGCCGTGCTCTACACGCACGCCGGCCCGGAGATCGCCGTGGCGTCGACGAAGGCCTTCGTCGCCCAGATCACCGCCTGCTACGTCCTCGGCCTCTACCTCGCCCAGCTGCGCGGCCAGACCTACGCGGACGACGCGAAGCAGGTCATGGCCGAGCTGCACGAGATGCCCGAGCACATCGAGACCCTGCTCGCGTCGACCGACCGCGTCGAGGAGATCGCGCGCTTCATGGCCGACTCCCGCTCGGTGCTCTTCCTCGGGCGCCACGTCGGCTACCCGATCGCCATGGAGGGCGCGCTCAAGCTCAAGGAGCTCGCCTACATCCACGCCGAGGGCTTCGCGGCCGGTGAGCTCAAGCACGGCCCGATCGCGCTCATCGAGCCCGGCCAGCCGGTCTTCGTCGTCGTGCCCGGACCGGACACCCCCCACGGCCTGCACAAGAAGGTCGTCTCCAACATCCAGGAGATCCGGGCGCGCGGGGCGCGCACGCTCGTCATCGCGGAGGAGGGCGACGAGGACGTCGTGCCCTTCGCCGACGAGGTGATCCGGGTGCCGAAGACCTCGCCGCTGCTCCAGCCGCTGCTCACGGTCATCCCGCTGCAGGTCTTCGCCCTGCACCTGTCGACGGCCAAGGGCCTCGACGTCGACCAGCCGCGCAACCTCGCGAAGTCCGTCACCGTCGAGTGACGCGGGCTCTGCCGCGAGCTACCACGCAGTACTGGTCACGATGACGACCAGTACTGCGTGGTAGCTCGCGTCGCAGCGGGGCCGGTCGCGTCGGGGCGGGGGCCGGTCGCACGGCGCGAAGGGGGATAGCGTCGGCGGGGTGATCCACGGATACCGAGCCGACCAGGTCCGCGCCGCCGAGCAGGGGGAGCCCGAGCTCCTCGAGTCCGGCGAGCTCATGCGCCGCGCCGCGAAGGCGCTGGCGAAGGTGGCCCGCCACCGGCTGCGCGAGCAGGACGGCCAGCGCGTCGTCGCGCTCGTCGGCCCCGGCAACAACGGCGCCGACGCCCTGTGGGCCGTGCACCGGCTCGCGAAGAAGGGGCTCGACGTCGCCGCGGTCGTCCACGACACGACCGCGGTGGCGGCCCAGCAGGAGGCCGCCGACGCCGCGGCCGCCGCCGGCGCACAGCTCCATGCGGGTGACGGTCCCGAGGCGCTCGCGACGATCTCCGCCGCGCACGTCGTCCTCGACGGCATCACGGGCCTCGGGGGACGCCCGGGGGTCCCGCTCTTCGCCCGGCACTGGGTCGACGCGATCTACCCCGGCGCCTACGTCATCGCCGTCGACGCCCCCTCCGGGCAGCCCGTCGACGGCGGACCGGTCGTGCCCGACGCTGTCTTCGCCGACGAGACGGTGACCTTCGTCGCGCCCAAGCCGGTGCACCTGCTGCCGCCCACCGAGTCGACGACCGGCCTGCTCACGGTCATCGACATCGGTGTCCGGGCGCCCGGCGAGCCGGCCGTCACCTCGCTCGACCCCGACGACGTCGCGGCCCTGTGGCCGGTCCCGCAGCGCGGCGACGACAAGTACTCCCGCGGCGTCCTCGGGCTCGTCGCCGGCGGCGAGTCCTACACCGGGGCGGCGGTGCTCTCCGCGACGGCGGCGGTCACCGCGGGCGTGGGGATGCTGCGCTACGTCGGCACCCCCGAGCCCGAGGCGCTCGTGCGCGTCTCCGTGCCCGAGGCCACCCACGGGCCCGGACGGGTGCAGGCCTGGGCGATCGGCCCCGGTCTCGACGTCGCGTCCCGGGCGAAGGGGGCCAAGGCGCAGCTCGACGTCGCGCGAGAGGCCCTCGACTCCGGTCTGCCGGTCCTCCTCGACGCCGGCGGCCTCGACCTCGTCACCGGGGTCCGCGACGCCCCGACCCTGCTCACGCCGCACGCCGGCGAGGCCGCCCGGCTGCTCTCGCGGCTCGGGGGCGGCGAGGTCGAGCGGGCCGACGTCGAGGCCGACCCGGTGACGCACGCCCGGCGGATCGGCGAGCTCACCGGCGCCACCGTCCTGCTCAAGGGCGCGAGCACCCTCGTCGTGCCCCCGAGCGGTCCGGTCCTCGTCCAGTCCAGCGCCCCGGCCTGGCTCGCGACGGCCGGCTCCGGCGACGTCCTCACCGGTCTCGTCGGCACCCTGCTCGCCGCCGGGCTCGACCCCGCGACAGCCGCCGCCCTCGGCGCGCTCGTCCACGGCGAGGCCGCGCACGACGCGAGCGGCGGCGGCCCCGTCCGGGCCCTCGCCGTCGCCGAAGAAATCGGTCGAACCCTCGCGCGCCTCCTGGCAGCATCGCCGGGGTGACCGACACCCCCTTCGCCGCCGCCACCCCCGACCGGGCCGCGCTCCTCGCGCTCTACGACGAGCACCTGCGTGCCGAGGGCGAGGTGCCCTCCGCCGACCGCGTCGAGCGGGTCGGCCCGGTCCTCGTCGGGCGCTACGGCGCCGAGCGAGGCTTCGTCACCTACCGCGACCTCGGCGGTCTCGACGCCGACGGCGTCGCCGACCTCGTCGCGCGGGTCGTGCGTCCGCTCCTCGACGACCCGGCGGTCGACGTCGTCGAGTGGAAGACACGCGGCCACGACGAGGCCCCGGGCCTTGACGAGGCGCTGCGCGCGCACGGCCTGCAGCCGCAGGAGGTCGAGTCGGTGATGATCGGCGCGGCGAGCGCGCTCGCGCTCGACCTGCCGCTGCCGCACGGCGTGACCATCCGTCGGGTCGAGGACGAAGGGGGGCTGCGCGCGGCCGAGGCGTGCGCGGCTGCCGTCTTCGACAGCTCGCCGCAGGACGCGCGCCGGATCGCCGACGAGATCGTGCGACGGGTGATGTCGGGGCGCGACGACCTCGAGATGTGGGTCGCCGAGCACGACGGCCAGGTGATCTCGTGCGGCCGGCTCGAGCCGGTGGGTGACTCCGGGGTCGCCGGCATCTGGGGCGGGGCCACCCTGCCGCAGTGGCGCCGTCAGGGCGTCTACCGGGCGCTCACCGCCGAGCGGGCCCGCTCGGCGATGCGGCGCGGGGTGCGCTGGATCCACTCGGACTCGACCGAGGGGTCCCGGCCCATCCTCGAGCGCTCGGGCCTCGTGCGGGTGACGACGACGACCCCCTACGAGTGGCGCCGGACCCGCTGAGCGGCCTGCGCGGTCGCCCGGGGCGGCCGACCTAGGATGGGACGACCATGTCCACCGCCTCGCTCGAGCCCACCTCGTCAGCCCCGCCCTACCTCGGCACGAGCCGCGTGAGCGTCGACCTCGACGCGATCCGCGACAACGTCGTCGAGCTCGACCGCCGGGCCGGTCAGGCCGGCGTCATGGCCGTCGTCAAGGCCGACGCGTACGGCCACGGCCTCGTCCCCTCGGCCCGGGCCGCGCTCGCCGGCGGGGCGCGCTACCTCGCCGTCGCCCAGCTCGCGGAGGCCCTCGGGCTGCGCCGCGCCGGTGTCGACGCGCCGCTGCTCACCTGGCTCTTCGCCCCGGGCGACGACCTCACCGAGGCGGTCCGGGCGGGCATCACCCTGTCCGCCGGCTCCCCGTGGGCGCTCGAGGCGATCGCCGGTGCCGCTCGCGAGACCGGCCTGACCGCCCGCACCCACCTCAAGGTCGACACCGGCCTGGGCCGTGGCGGGTCGTGGGGCGAGGACCTCGAGCACGTCCTGCGCCGGGCGGCCCAGCTCGCGACCGAGCAGGTCGTCGAGGTCGAGGGCATCTGGTCGCACTTCGCCTGGGCCGACGCCCCCGAGCACCCGACGGTGCGCGCGCAGCAGGAGGTCTTCGAGACGACGTGCGCGCGGGCCGAGCGGCTCGGGCTGCGGATCCCCCTTCGTCATCTCGCGAACTCCGCGGCGACCCTCACCAACCCCTCCGCCGCCTTCGACCTCGTCCGTCCTGGTCTGGCGGTCTACGGGCTGTCGCCGGTGCCCGACCTCGGGTCGCCCGAGGACCTCGGGCTGCGCGAGGCGATGCGGCTGACCGCTCGGCTCGTGTCGGTCAAGGACGCCCCGGCCGGCCAGGGCGTCTCCTACGGCCACGAGTACACGACCGCGCGGGCGACCCGCCTCGGCCTCGTGCCGCTCGGCTACTCCGACGGCATCCCGCGCCACGCGGGCAACGCCGGCCCGATCCAGGTCGGGGGAGACCGCCTGCGTATCGCCGGACGCGTGTGCATGGACCAGGTCGTCGTCGACCTCGGCCCGGGCAGCGACGCGCAGCCCGGTGACGAGGTCGTGCTCCTCGGCCGCGGCGTCGACGGCGAGCCGACCGCGCAGGACTGGGCGGAGGCGGCCGGCACGATCAACTACGAGGTCGTCACCCGCATCGGCGCCCGCGTGCCGCGGGTCTACCTCGGCGGGGCCGGCGCGGGAGAGCGGGCGTGATGGCCTCGCGACGCACGAAGACCGCGCTCGGGGCCTCGCTGGGCGCCGGTGTCATCGCCGCGGGCGCCGGGGCGATCGCCGCTCGCCGTGGCCACGGCCCGGTCCGCACCTCGCACCCCGACGGCACCCACCCGTGGGGCTTCACCCCCGGTCGGGTCGAGTCGGTCCTCGCGACCGACGGCACCGTCCTGCACGTCGAGGTCGACGAGCCGAAGGGGGCGACCCGCCGCGGTCGTCCCACCGTCGTCCTCGTCCACGGCTTCACCATCGACCTCACGACGTGGGCGCACCAGCGCCGGCGCCTCGTGCTCGAGGGCTACCGCGTCGTCACCTACGACCAGCGCAACCACGGGCTGTCCGGGCAGGGCGACCTCTCGGACTGCACGATCGAGCAGCTCGGCCGGGACCTGCGCAGCGTCCTCGAGGCCGTCGTCCCGAGCGGCCCGGTCGTGCTCGTCGGGCACTCCATGGGCGGCATGACGATCATGAGCCTGGCCCAGCAGCAGCCCGCGCTCGTCGAGGAGCGGGTGCGCGCGGTCGGGCTGGTGTCGACGAGCGCGGGCGGCGGCGGACTCGTGAGCGTCGGCTTCGGGCCCCTGCTCGACGGCCTCGTCGTGCGCCTCGGCCCGGGCCTGCTGCGCCGCCTCGGTTCGCGCGACGGCGTCTGGGGCGGTCTGCGGCGCGTCGGTCGTGACGCCGAGCGCACGGCGGTCCAGCGCTACGGCTTCGGCGAGAGGGCCGACGACGAGACGCTGTCGTACTTCTCCGACGTCATCTTCTCGACCCCGCTGGCGACGATCGCGGCCTTCCTGCCCCAGCTCGACGAGCTCGACGTCCGCGACGCACTCCCCGGGCTGGCGCGCACCGAGGTGCTCGTGCTCGGCGGCAGCCGTGACCAGCTGACTCCGCCGTCGCACAGCGAGGCCATCGTCGACCTCGTGCCGCGGAGCATGCACGTCGTCGTGCCCGGCGCGGGTCACCTCCTGCCGATGGAGCGGCCCGACGTCGTGACGAGCGAGCTCCTCGCGCTCGTCGAGCGCGGCGTCGCCGCGCGGGCCCGCAGCGGCCGCTCCGCCGCAGGGGCCGAGGTGCGCGACACCGGGTCGGGCGTCGGGGCGAGCGCATGACCTCGATCTCGCTGCCGACCCCGGAGAGCACCCGAGAGGCCGGCCGACGTCTCGGCGAGGCCCTGCGTGCCGGCGACCTCGTCGTGCTCACCGGCGGCCTGGGCGCCGGCAAGACGACGATGACCCAGGGCCTGGCCGACGGGGTGGGCGTGCGCGGGCCGATCACCTCGCCGACCTTCGTCATCGCCCGGGTGCACCCGAGCCTCGTCGGCGGGCCGGCTCTCGTGCACGTCGACGCCTACCGGCTCGGGGGCGCCGCCGAGCTCGACGACCTCGACCTCGACACCGACCTCACCGACAGCGTCACCGTCGTCGAGTGGGGCAGCGGGCTCGTCGAGGACCTCAGCGAGGACCGCCTCGAGATCACCCTCGCCGCCGACCCCGAGACCGAGGCGCGCACGCTGACCCTCACCGGCCGTGGCCGGTGGGCCGGCGCGCCCGCCGACGCCCTCGTCCGATCCCTCACCGCGGAGGTCTGATGCTCCTCGCGCTCGACACCTCGACCTCGGCCGTCGCCGTCGCCCTGCTCGACCTCGACGGCGGCCTGCTGGCGCAGGAGCACGTCGTCGACCCCCGGGGCACGACCGAGCTCCTCGCGCCGCTCGTGCAGCGGGCGCTCGCCGCCGCCGGTGCGACGCCGGCCGACGTCGAGCTCGTCGCGGTCGGCACCGGCCCCGGTCCCTTCACGAGCCTGCGGGTCGGCATCGTCACCGCGCGGACCTTCGCCCTCGCCCGCTCGGTGCCCGTCCTCGGGGTCCCCTCGCACGACGCGATCGCCCACGAGTGGTACCTCGCCGGGGGGCGGGGCCCGCTGCTCGTCGCGACCGACGCCCGACGCAAGGAGGTCTACGCGAGCGTCTACGCGCAGGCCGCGGGCGACGAGAGCGCGCTGCCCTGGCAGCTGACGCGCGGTCCGCTCGTCAGCCGCGCCGTCGACCTGCCCGAGGGCGAGCGCGTCCTGCCCACCGCCGGTCGTGGTCCCTCGCTCTACCCCGAGGCGCTGGCGAACGCCGACGGCCCGCTCGACGTCTCCGCCGCCGCGCTCGGCGGGGTCGCCCTGGCCCGGCACCGCCTCGGACTCGACCAGCCCACCGACCCGCTGTACCTCCGCCGCCCCGACGCCACCCCGTCGGTGCCACGCTCGGCGATCGGCGCCCAGCGCCAGGACGAGCAGACGCCCGGCACCGCCTCCGCCGGGCCCGCGGGGGCGACCCAGCAGTGAGCGCGACCGCGACGACGCCGACGTGGCGCGCGGTCGGGTGGCGAGACATCCCCGCGCTCGCCGCGCTCGAGCAGCAGATCTACCCCGACGACGCGTGGTCCGAGCAGTCCTGGTGGGGCGAGCTCGCCGCGCGTCCGCGGCGCGACTACGTCATCGTCGAGGACGACGAGGGCGTGCTCGGCTACGCCGGTCTGGACCACGGCGGCGAGGTGGGTGACGTCATGACGATCGCCGTCGCGCCGCGCGGCCGCCGCCGCGGGCTCGGTCGGTCGCTGCTCGACGAACTCGTCGCCCGGGCGCGGGCCGGGGGCGCCGCCCGCCTGCTGCTCGAGGTGCGCGCCGACAACGTCCCGGCCCGTGCCATGTACGAGGCCGCCGGGATGAGGCTGCTGAGCACCCGACGCGGCTACTACCCCGGGGGAGTCGACGCGCTCGTCCTCGGGCTCGACCTCGACACCCCTTCGCCGCCCGACGGACCGGAGAGCCGATGACCCCGCCCACCACCTCCACCCCGCTCGTCCTCGGCATCGAGACGTCGTGCGACGAGACCGGCATCGGGATCGTCTGCGGCGAGGAGCTGCTCGTCGACGCGATCGCCAGCTCGGTCGAGGAGCATGCCCGTTTCGGCGGCGTCGTGCCCGAGGTCGCCAGCCGCGCCCATCTCGAGGCGATGGTCCCGACCCTCGAGCGTGCGTGCGCCCAGGCCGGTGTGCGCCTGCAGGACCTCGACGGCATCTCCGTGACCTCCGGGCCCGGTCTGGCCGGCGCGCTCATGGTCGGCGTCGCCTCGGCGAAGGCCCTGTCCGTCGCCCTCGGCGTCCCGCTGTACGGGGTCAACCACCTCGCCAGCCACGTCGCCGTCGACATCGTCGAGCACGGGCCGTTGCCCGAGCCGACCCTCGCGATGCTCGTCTCGGGCGGGCACTCCTCGCTGCTGCTCGTCCCCGACGTCACGCACGACATCCGCAGCCTCGGCTCGACGATCGACGACGCGGCCGGCGAGGCCTTCGACAAGGTCGCGCGGGTGCTCGGGCTGCCCTTCCCCGGCGGGCCGCACGTCGACCGGGCCGCGCGCGACGGGCAGGTCGTCATCGACTTCCCCCGCGGGCTGACGACCGGTCGCGACATGCAGCGCCACCGCTTCGACTTCTCCTTCTCGGGGCTCAAGACCGCCGTCTCGCGGTGGGTCGAGCACCAGCGCGCCGACGGCGTCGCGATCTCCGTGCCCGACGTCGCCGCGTCCTTCCAGGAGGCGGTCGTCGACGTGCTCACCCGCAAGGCCGTCCTCGCGTGCACCGAGCACGACGTCGCCGCGCTGCAGGTCGGCGGAGGTGTCGCCGCCAACTCGCGGCTGCGGGCGATGGCCCAGGAGCGCTGCGACGCGGCCGGCATCGAGCTGCGCATCCCGCGACCGGGCCTGTGCACCGACAACGGCGCGATGGTCGCCAGCCTCGGCGCGCAGATGATGATCAAGGGCCGCCCCGCGAGCGACCTGTCGCTCCCCGCGGACTCCTCGATGCCGGTGACCGACGTGCAGTCCGGGCTGCCGGTGCACGTCGACCACGACCACGCCCACTGAGGCCGCCGCCCCCTTCGCACCCCGCCGCGCCCCCTTCGTGCTCGGCTACGCCTCCACCTACCACGCCGTAGGTGGGGCGATCACGACCAGTACGGCGTGGTAGCCGGGTCGGCAGCCGGCGGCGAGGGGGGGCTGGCGACGGGGGGCCGGCGGAGGGGCGAGCGCGGACGGGGTCAGCCGCAGCGCAGCAGGCCCATGTCCTCCTTCAGAGTGAGGACGCGCGTCACCGAGGCCTGCACCTGCTCGGCGAAGTCCTCGTCGGACGCCGCCCGGCGCACGATCGCGGAGGTCATCGTCTGCGTCTGGGTCGCGTCGGCGGTGAGGACGACGTCGCCCCCGGCGGCGATGAAGCGGGTCGCGCGCTGGCCGACGGGCACGTCCGCGACCGCCTTGGCCACCCCGACGTCGTCGGTGACGACGACGCCGTCGAAGCCCATCTGCTCGCGGAGCAGGTCGGTGACGACCGCCCGGCTGAAGGGCGCCTGGTTGTCGGCGTCGATCTTCGGGTAGCGGGCCGACCCGACCATGACGAGCGTCGGCGTGGCCCGCATCGCGGCGGCGAAGGGGGCGAGGTGCGGGTCCGACGTCGTCGCCGTGGAGTCGGTGATGCCCGAGGCCGTCGCGTCGGTGTTGCCGGTGATCCGGCCGATGCCGGGGAAGTGCTTCGTCGTCGGCATGACACCCGCCGCGTGCATGCCCTTCGCGAAGGCCGTCGCGCCCCGCGTCACGGCCGCGGGGGTCGAGCCGTACTCGCGCCCGTACTGCCCGATGGGGGCGTTGCCCCGGCCGATCTCGGCGGGGACGGTGTCGGTCGTCGGGGCGAGGTTGACGTTGACCCCCGCCTGCTCGAGCTCGGCTCCCCACCCCTTCGCCTGCCGGGTGAGCTCGGCCGGTGCGAGGGCACCCTGCTCACGCCCGGAAGGGATGGTCGAGAAGCCCTCGCCGGTGAGCTGCTGGACCTCGCCGCCCTCCTGGTCGGCCGCGACGAGCACACCGACGCGGGTGCCGCCGACGCGCACCGCGGAGTCCTGCAGGTGCTCGCTCGTCGCGGCGACGTTCGCCCGGCCGGTCCAGCCGCCGAGGTAGAGCATGCTGCCGAGCCCGTCGGCGAGCTGTACGTCGAGGCCGTTCGTGCCCATCTGGGGGGTGAGCGCGACCATGAGCAGCTGGCCGGCGTGCTGGGTCGGCGTCATCGCCGCGACGGTGCGGCTCACGCAGGACGAGACGACCGGGGTGCTCGACGTGCTGCTCGTGGCGCTCGAGGTGGTGCTGCTGCTCGGGCTCGAGGCGCTGCTGGGGGAGGTGCTGCTCGAGGTGCCGCTGGAGGACGCGCTGCTGGAGGACGTGCTGCTCGTGCCGGTGCTGCTCGAGACGGGGGAGTCCCCCGAGCACGCGGCGAGGGCGAGGACCGCCAGGGTCGCGGGGGTGAGGAGGTAGCGGTGCGTCACCCGGGTCACGCTACGCGAGCGGCTCGACGACGACCGCCGCGCTCTCGCCGGCCACCCGCGTCAGCACGACGACCGCCTGGGCCCCGTCGCCGGCCCCGCGGCCGATGCGCAGCCCGCGTCGCAGCTGCTCGTCGTCGACCCGGATCCCGCGCTTCTTGATGGTCAGACCGGTGATGCCGCGCTCGCGCAGCCAGGCGCGCAGCACCTTGACGTTGTAGGGCATCGCCTCGACGACCCGGTAGCCGCGGGCGAAGGGGACGTCGTGCGCGCTCTCGCTCGTCACGAGCCCCAGACCGGGCTCGACCTCCGCCCCGCCGACCTCTCGGGTCAGCGCGCCGACGAGACCGGCCCGCACCACCGCGCGGTCGGCCTCGTAGAGGTGCGCGCCGAGCCCGCCGAGCGAGGCGACGGCGGGCGGGTCCTCGTCGGCGTGCGACTGGTCGACCCGCACGCTCGGCGCCCCGTGGCGCATGACGAGCGCGCTGCGCCCGGCGGTGCGCACGAGGGGGCCCCACCACACAGAGCACTCGAGGACCGTGCCGTCGTAGGAGACCCACTGCGCCTCGGTGCCCAGCGGGGGCACGTCGTGCGGCAGAGAGGGCGACATCTTCACCCCGGTCGCCGGCACGGCGGTGGCCAGCTCGAGGACGAGGTCCCACGACGGCGAGAGCTCCTCGAGCCGGAAGACCCGACGGGTGCGCCCCTGCGCGTCGGCGACACCGGGGGTGCGCCGCGCGGGGTCGAGCCAGATGCCGACCCGGGCGTGGATCGGGTCCGCCGGGGGCTGCAGGTCCTCGGCCAGGCCGACGCGTGCGCGGCTGTCCGGCCACGGCCGCAGGTTGCTGTCGGCGACGGCGGCGGTCACGGGGTCGCGGTCGAGGCCCTGGACGGTGACGCCGAGAGAGCTCATCGCCATCGCGTCCGAGCCGATGCCGCAGCCGAGGTCGTGGACGGTCGCGAGCGAGGCGGCGGCGAAGCGGGCGGCGTGAGTGGCGGCCACCTCGAGCCGGGTGGCCTGCTCGAGCCCGTCGGGGGTGAAGAGCATGCCGTCGGCGAACTCGCCGAACTTGTCCCGGGCGCGGTGGCGCAGCCGGTGCTGGGTGAGCGCCGCGGCGACGAGCTCGGGGGAGTGCCCCTGCGCCCGCAGCCGGCCCTGCACCGCGAGCACCTGCGACTCGTCGTACGGGGGGAGCGAGCTCAGCAGCTCGTGCCCCTGGGGACCCGCGAGGGCCTTGACCGTCGTGACGTCCACCGCCCCACCCTCTCACCCCCCTTCGCGCGGTGCGCCGCTCGGCCCGGCCTCCCCAGGCCGTGCCGTGCTGCGCGCTGCGCGAAGGGGACCCGTCGTCGGCGTGGCCCCCTGAGACCTCCTCCGGTCGGCCAGACCCCACGCGAAGGGGGACCTCTCTGGCCCCTTCGCCAGTGAGGTCCCCCTTCGTCCCTCCGGGGGCTGCCAACGGTCCCTGCGCCGGGCAGACGGGTGGCTGATCTCCTGCGCGCGCCCGCACCAGCGGGGTCACGCGGTCGAGCTCAGCTCGGGAGGCTCCTTCCGCGCAGACCGGCGCGACGTCATGATGTGTCACGCCCGGATCTGGCTGTGGTCTCGGTGCGATTCGTCCAGGTGACATGCTCTGACGGAGCACACCCCTTCGTGCAGAGATGAAGTGAATCCCTTGAAGGCCTTGCCCGCGCCCGACGAGCTCGTGTACCGGCTCACGCCGACCGAGCTCATGACGTCGCGCTTCGGCATCTCCGCCCTCACCGAGGCCTGCCTCTCGCTGCGCGTCATCCGTCGGCCGGAGGACTACCCGCACCTGCGCGAGTGGCGTCGGCACGTGCTCGCGACGACGCCGCTGCCCGTCCTGCAGACCCTCGCCGCGCTCGTCTCCGACGACATGTCGACCCCGGAGTTCCTCAACCCGCGGCCGCACGCGGGGGCGCCGGACTTCGCCGCCGAGATGCGCGAGCTGGCCCGCATGGACCCGGCCGTCGTCGGTGCCGAGCTCGACGTGCTCTTCCCCGACCGTCGCCCCCTGGCGCTGCAGGGCTCGGACGTCGCCGTGCACCGCCAGGTCGTCGCCGCGATGCAGGCGTACTGGACCCACAGCTTCGCGCCGTGGTGGGAGCGGATCAGCGCCGCGCTGCGCGAGGACATCGCCGTGCGCTCCGACGTCGCGGTGACCGCGGGGCTGCTGCCGGCTCTCGACCAGCTGAGCCCCCATCTCGAGGTCACGGCGACGCAGGTCGTCTGCCGCAACCCCAACGGGCCGAATTTCGAGGCCGACGTCGACGGGCGAGGGCTCGTCTTCGTGCCGACCCTCTTCGCGCCCTTCCCGGCCTGCCCGGTGCACGAGGGGGCGCAGCCCTACGTCCTCTACCCGGCGCGTCCGGTGCCGCTCGGGGCCGCACCGCACCGCCCCGACCTCTCCGCCCTGCTCGGCCCGGCCCGCGCGGCGGCGCTGTCCTCGGTGGGCCTGGAGACGACGAGCACCGCCCTCGGTCGCCACCTGGGCGTCTCCACCTCGGCCGCCGGCCAGCACCTGCGGTGGCTCACGAGGGCCGGCCTGCTCGAGCCGAGCCGGCGGGGGAGCAGCGTCTACTACGCACCGACCGCGACGGGCCGCCAGGTCCTCAGCTCCCACCACCACGGCCCGCGCTGACCGCCTGCTGGCACTCAGGTTGACCGAGTGCTAACGAGCGGCCTAGATTTCTGCTTGGCACTCTCCACTGGTGAGTGCCAGGACCAGAGCCGGTCGACCCCCGCGACGGCGAGCGGCTCTGACCACCGAAGACAAGCGAAGTAACTTCCATCGAAGGAGCCAACGTGTCGGTTTCGCTCAAGCCGCTCGAGGACCGCATCATCGTCAAGTCGCTCGAGGCCGAGCAGACCACGGCCTCCGGCCTGGTCATCCCGGACACCGCCAAGGAGAAGCCCCAGGAGGGCGAGGTCGTCGCCGTCGGTCCGGGCCGCGTGTCCGACGCCGGTGAGCGCGTCGCCATGGACATCTCCGTCGGCGACCGCGTCATCTACAGCAAGTACGGCGGCACCGAGGTCAAGCACGGCGGGACCGAGTACCTCATCCTCTCGGCGCGCGACGTCCTCGCGATCGTCGGCTGACCCACCTCTCAGCACGCTGACGCCCCGGGTGCGGGCCCGCCCGGGCTCCCCGGGGCGTCGCGCTGACCTCCCCCCTTCGATCAACAGTAAGGACTGACATGGCCAAGGAACTGGCGTTCAACGACTCCGCCCGTGACGCCCTCCAGCGTGGCGTCGACCAGCTCGCCAACGCGGTGAAGGTGACGCTCGGCCCCAAGGGCCGCAACGTCGTCATCAACAAGTCGTGGGGCGCCCCCACGATCACCAACGACGGTGTGACGATCGCCCGCGAGATCGAGCTCGAGGACCCCTACGAGAACCTCGGCGCGCAGCTCGCGAAGGAGGTCGCGACCAAGACCAACGACGTCGCCGGTGACGGCACGACGACCGCGACCGTCCTCGCCCAGGCCATGGTCAAGGAGGGCCTGCGCAACGTCGCCGCGGGCGCCGCCCCGTCCGGCCTCAAGCGCGGCATCGACAAGGCCGTCGAGGCCGTCTCCGGGCGTCTGCTCGAGACCGCCCGCGAGGTCGAGGGCAAGGACGAGATCGCCCAGGTCGCCTCGCTCTCCGCGCAGGACCAGACCATCGGCGGGATCATCGCCGAGGCCTTCGACAAGGTCGGCAAGGACGGCGTCATCACGGTCGAGGAGTCCTCGACCGCCGAGACCTCGCTCGACTTCACCGAGGGCATGCAGTTCGACAAGGGCTACATCAGCCCCTACTTCGTCTCCGACGCCGAGCGCATGGAGGCCGTCCTCGAGGACGCCTACGTCCTCATCAACCAGGGCAAGATCTCCACGGTCGCCGACATCCTCCCCGTCCTCGAGAAGGTCGTGCAGTCCGGCAAGCCGCTGCTCATCATCGCCGAGGACATCGAGGGCGAGGCGCTGTCGACGCTCGTCGTCAACAAGATGCGCGGCACCTTCAACGTCGCGGCCGTCAAGGCCCCCGGCTTCGGCGACCGCCGCAAGGCGATGCTGCAGGACATGGCCATCCTCACGGGTGCCCAGGTCATCGCCGAGGAGGTCGGCCTCAAGCTCGACCAGGCCGGTCTCGAGGACCTCGGCCAGGCCCGTCGCGTCGTCATCACCAAGGACGCCACGACGATCATCGACGGCCAGGGTGAGAGCTCGCAGGTCGAGGGCCGGGTCAACCAGATCAAGGCCGAGATCGAGCGCACCGACTCCGACTGGGACCGCGAGAAGCTCCAGGAGCGCCTCGCCAAGCTCGCCGGTGGCGTCTGCGTCATCCAGGTCGGTGCCCACACCGAGGTCGAGCTCAAGGAGAAGAAGCACCGGATCGAGGACGCGATCTCCGCGACGCGCGCCGCGATCGAGGAGGGCATCGTCGCCGGTGGCGGCTCCGCCCTCGTGCACGCCGTCTCCGTCATCGACACCCTCACCCTCGAGGGCGACGAGGCGACCGGCGCGAGCATCGTGCGCAAGGCCGCTGTCGAGCCGCTGCGCTGGATCGCCGAGAACGCCGGCCTCCAGGGCTACGTCGCGGTCTCGAAGGTCTCCGAGCTCGAGCCGGGTCAGGGCCTCAACGCCGCGACCGGTGAGTACGGCGACCTCGTCGGCGCCGGCGTCATCGACCCGGTCAAGGTCACCCGCTCCGCGCTCGTCAACGCCGCGTCGATCGCGTCGATGGTCCTCACCACCGACACGCTCGTCGTCGACAAGCCCGAGGACGAGGAGCCCGCTGCCGCGGGCCACGGTCACCACCACTGACCCGACCTCACCCACGACGGGGCGACGCACCACGGTGCGTCGCCCCGTCGTCGTCTCGGTGACCCGGCACCGATGGGACCCGTGGGGGTCAGAAGGACCCCGAGGACCCGCCGTCGCCGCCTCCGCCCCCTCCCCCGCCGAAGCCGCTCCCGCTGTCGAAGCCGCCACCCATGTGCCCGCCGTGATGGTGATGGTGGTGCGACATGCCGAGCGCGACGCCGGCCGCGCTCGAGCGGTGGCGCGAGGACCCGCGACCGCCTGTCACCACGGCCACGAGCCCGAGGACGACGACGAGGCCCCCGACGAAGGCGAAGGGGACGCCGTAGAGGTCCTGCCCCGTCGCGACCCCGTCGTCGCCGACGTCCCACGGCCCGCCGAGCATCTCGTCGTGCTCGACCCAGTCGCTCTCGGTGTCGGCGCCGGTGCGCTGGGCGGGGCTGCCGGCCTCGGCCGCGGCGAGCTCGACGGCCCGGGCCACCGCGGTCTCCCAGCGCCCGTCACGCAGAGCAGGTCGGACCTGCCCGATGATGCGCGCGGCCTCGCGGTCGGTGAGCCGCGCCCGCTCGCGGCTGCCGACCTGGACCCGGATGCGGCGGTCCTGGGTCGCGACGACGACGAGGACCCCGCGTCCGACGCCGGCCCGCCAGCTCGTCCCCACCCGCCGGGCGTAGGCCTCGACGTCCTCGTCACCGGTCGTGCGCACGACGAGCGCCCGGACGACGACCCGGGGCTCGGAGCGGGCGGTCTCGCGCAGCGAGCGTGCGAGCCGGCTGCGCTGACCCGAGGTCAGCACGTCGTCCGGGTCGGCGAAGCGGGTGGCCGAGGAGGGCGCCGGCGGCACCGGCACGCGCTCGGCCGCGGCGGCGGGCGCCAGCACGAGCAGGGGCAGCAGCGCGGCAAGCAGCACCTGCAGCGCACGGACGGACCTGCTCATGACGACCCCTTGCCGACATCGCGGGCCCTGCACCCGCGTGTGCGGAACCTACCGGCTCCCGCACCTCCCCGCTCGTCGCCGCGCAGCGGGCAGGAGAGCTCGGCTCAGCAGGTCAGGGCGTCGAGGAGCACGCGGACGGCGGGGGACTCGCGCATCGACACCCGCGACAGCGCGAGCACCTCGCGGGTCGGCACGGGGTCGACGACGGGCACCGCGACGAGGTCCGCCGTGAGCTCGGAGCGGCCCATGCGCGGCACGAGGGCGACCCCGAGACCGGCGCGCACGAGCGCCAGCTGGGCGTCGAACTCGGCCGACTCGTGCACGACCCGCGGCCGAGCCCGGTGCAGCGCATGCATGTGGACGAGCCACTCGCGGCAGATCGTCCCCTCGGGCGTCGCCACCCAGCTCTCGTCGACGAGGTCGGCGGCGCGGACCTCATGGGCCGTGGCGAGGGGATGACCCGCCGGGACGACGAGGTCGGCCCGGTCCTCGCGAAGCGGGCGGACGTCGACGTGCTCGGGGATCGACAGCGGCACCGTCCCCCACGAGTGGGTGATGCCGAGGTCGACCCGACCGGCGGCGACGAGCTCGACGGTCTGCCACGGCTCGCTCTCGCTGAGGCGCAGGCGCAGGTCGGGCCAGGTGCGCAGTACGTCGCGGGCGACCGGGGCCACGAGCCCGCGCAGCGCCGTCGAGAAGGCCGCGACGCTCAGCTCGCCGACGACGCGGTCGGCGGCGGCCTGCAGCCCGGCCTCGACCTGCTCGACGGCGCGCAGGACCTCGCCACCGGAGTCGCAGAGCCGCCGGCCGTGCTCGGTGAGGATGACGCCGCGCCCCACGCGCTCGAGGAGCGGCAGGCCGACGGCCCGCTCGAGCCGCTTGACCTGCTGCGAGACCGCACTCGTCGTGTAGCCGGTCGCCTCCGCCGCGGCGACGACGGTGCCGTGGTCCTGGACGGCGCGCAGCGCGCGGACGGCGTCGAGATCGATCATGCAGCGAAGGTACACGGTCAGCACGCAGATCATTTGCTGGTGCTACGAGGTCGTCGCGCGCAGACTGGCACGCATGACCCCTCGCGACACCGGGCTCGCCGCCCTCATGGCCCTCATCTGGGGGAGCAACTTCGTCGTCATCGAGTGGGGTCTGCAGGACGTCCCGCCGCTGCTCTTCGCCGCGATGCGCTTCGTCCTCGTCCTGCTGCCGGCGATCTTCCTCGTGCCGCGCCCGGCGCTGTCGTGGCGGGTGCTCGCCACGGTCGGGCTCACCGTGAGCCTGGGCCAGTTCTCGATGCTCTACCTCGCGCTGCACCTCGGGATGCCGAGCGGGATGGCCGCGCTCGTCCTGCAGGTCCAGGTGCCCCTCACCATCGTCATCGCGGCCGTCGTCCTCCACGAGCGGGTCGCCCCGGCGGTGGCGATCGGTGTGGGCGTGGCCGTCGTCGGACTCGCCGTCGTCGCCCTCGGCCGGGGAGCGGCCGGCCTGCTCCCCTTCGCCGTCACCCTGCTCGCCGGCCTGTCCTGGGCGGTCGGCAACGTCGTCGTGCGGGCGAAGGGGGTGCCCGGTGGCCTCGGTCTGACGGTCTGGTCCTCGCTCGTCGTGCCGCTGCCGCTGCTCGCGCTGTCCCTGCTCGTCGACGGCCCGGCGACCGTCGTCGACGCCCTCTCCGGGCTCGGCTGGCGCCCGCTGCTGTCGACGGCATGGACGGCGGTCGTCTCGACGCTCGTCGGCTACGGGATCTTCTACTCGCTGCTCCACCGCAACCCCAGCGCGACCGTCGTCTCGTGGGTGCTCGCGGTGCCGCCGCTGGCGATCCTGCTCGCCTGGGTGCTGCAGGGCGACCAGCCCTCGGCGACCGACCTCGTCGGTGCCGGCATCGCGATGACCGGCCTGGCCGCGGCCCAGCTGCTCCAGGCCCGCGCGCGCCGCGCCCCGGTGCTGCCCGAGGTCGTCCCGGCCCGCTGACCCGCCCTGGGTGTCGGACGGCGGGTCGCCGGCGACGGACGAGCCCTGGCGGGTCGTCCCCCTTCGCCCGCCCGAGGTGCCGTCCGACGCGCCGGACGGGCAGGCCTCAGGAGGTGATGACGCGGACCTCGATGGTCTCGTCGAGCTCGCGCAGGCGCTGCTCGACGTCTCCGGGCAGGGAGCCGGCGAGGTCGGTGACGGCGTAGCCGTACTCGCCCCGCGTCGAGAGCTGCTGGCTGTCGATGTTCGCCCCGCCCTCGGAGAGCAGCGTGTTGACCCGGGCGAGGACGCCAGGGACGTTGCGGTGCAGGTGGAGGATGCGGGTGTCTCCGGGCGACTGCGTGAGCGCGACGGGGGGCACGTTGACCGACATCGTCGTCGCACCGGTGTGGGCGTAGTCGCGCAGCTTGCCGCTGACATAGCGCCCGATGTCGTACTGCGCCTCCTCGGTGGACCCGCCGACGTGCGGGGTGAGGATGACGTTCGGCAGACCCTGGAGGATCGAGACGAAGGGGTCGCCCGCCTTCTTCGGCTCCTCGGGGAAGACGTCGACCGCCGCGCCGGCGATGTGACCGCTCACGAGATGCTCGCGCAGGGCCTCGAGGTCGACGACGAAGCCGCGGCACAGGTTGAGGAAGAGGCTGCGCGGTCGCATCTGGGCGAACTGCTCGGCGCCGAAGACCCCGGCGTTGCCGTCGCGTCCGTCGACGTGGAGCGAGACCGTCTCGCAGGTCTCGAGCAGCTCCTCGAGGCTGTCGCAGCGACGCGCGTTGCCCAGCGGCAGCTTGTCGTCGACGTCGTAGTAGCTGACGTGCATGCCGAAGGCCTCGGCGATGACGGAGAGCTGGCTGCCGATGTTGCCGTAGCCGACGATCCCCAGGCTGCGTCCGCGGACCTCGTGCGCCCCCTTCGCCGACTTGTCCCAGACGCCCGCGTGGAGCGCGGAGTTCTTGTCGGTGAGGTGACGGGCCATCGCGATGATCTCCGCCATGGCGAGCTCGACGACGCTGCGCGTGTTGGAGAAGGGCGCGTTGAAGACGACGGTGCCGTGCGCGGCGGCCGCGTCGAGGTCGACCTGGTTGGTGCCGATGCAGAAGGCGCCGATGGCCCGCAGCTCCGGCCGGGCCTGGAGCACCTCCCGGGTGACCTGCGTCTTGCTGCGGATGCCGAGCATCTCCACGCCCTCCAGCGCGGAGATCAGCTCGGCCTCGTCGAGGGCGCCGGAGCGCGTCTCGACCTCGAAGCCGGCGTCGGTGAGCGCGGCGGTGGCGCACTCGTGGATGTTCTCGAGGAGCAGGACCTTCACGTCGCACGAGCCTAGATCGCCCGGGGAGGACGGTGCGCAGGGTGTACGCCACTCGGACGCGCGCACCCCGGCCCCCCGTGGTTAGGGTGAGCGCCATGAGGCTCCTGGGTGTCATCGGCGGCATGGGTTGGTCCGCGACGGCTGAGTACTACCGGCTGCTCAACGAAGGGGTGGAGGCGCGCCTGGGTGGTCTGCACAGCGCGCGGGTGCTCCTGCACAGCGTCGACTTCGCGCCGGTGACGGACTTCGAGCACGCCGGCGACTGGGACGGCATGGCCGAGGTCCTCGTCGACGCGGCCCGCTCGCTCGAGCGCGGGGGAGCGGAGGGCCTGCTCATCGCGGCGAACACGATGCACGCCGTCGCCGACCGGGTCTCGGCCGCGGTCGACATCCCGCTGCTCCACATCGCCGAGTCCGCCGCCCGGCGGGTCGAGGAGCAGCGCCAGAGCCGCGTGGGCCTGCTCGCCACGGCGACGACGATGGGCGCCGACTTCTACACGGGGCCGCTGTCGGCCCGCGGGCTCGAGGTGATCCTCCCCGAGGAGAGCGAGCGCCCCGAGGTCGACGCGCTCATCTACGACGAGCTCGTGCACGGCGTCATCAAGGACGCCTCGCGCAAGCGGGTGCGTCAGGTCATGGAGGGCATGGTCGACCGCGGCGCCGAGGCCGTCGTCCTCGCCGGCACCGAGCTCGGGCTGCTCATCGAGCCCGACGACTGCCCGGTGCCCCTGCACGACACGACGGAGATCCACGTCGCGGACGCGCTCGACTGGATGCTCGCCGGCTCCTGAGCGACCCGCACCGCGTCGAGGTGATCCCATGAGCCAGGGCTCGCCCCATCACCTCGACCGGGTCGGTGGCGTCACCAGGGGACGTCGATCTCCGGCTCGCCCTGGACGACGGTGATCTCCTGGCCGTCGAGCGCGACGACCTGGCCGGGGCGGATCTGGGCGCCGCGTCGCGTGTCGACCTCGCCGTCGACGCTCACCCGGCCCTCGCTGATGACCTCGCGGGCGGTGGCGCCGTCGTCGACGAGCCCGGCGAGCTTGAGCAGCTGGCCGAGCCGGATGACGTCGTCGCGGATGTAGACGGACTCGTGCGTGCTCACGCGGACCAGCGTAGGCGGGTCGGCGCGTGCCGCGGTCGCCGCCGGGTCAGCCGGCGAGGGCGGCGCGGGCGAGCTGGTGCTCGCGCTCGTCCTCGGTCATGCCGCCCCACACGCCGAAGGTCTCGCGGGTGGCGAGGGCATGCGCGCGGCAGGCCGCGATGACCGGGCAGGTCGCGCAGATCTCCTTGGCCGCCGTCTCGCGCAGCCGGCGGGCAGCCCCTCGCTCGCCCTCCGGGTGGTAGAAGACGTCGGTGTCGATGCTGCGGCACCGGCCCTCGTACTGCCACTCCCACAGGTCCGCCACCGGTCCTGGCAGGTGTCCTAGGTCGGCCATCGCGGTACCCCGTTCTGCTCTGCTGATCTAGGGCGGCCCTGGTCATGTCGACCCCTGGGCGGGCTGCCCTCGTGGCACGGAACGCTACGGAGAGGGCGCCCAGGTCCAACACCCCTCGACGTCAGGATTCGCCCAAGAAATCGGGGGTCTTCGTCAAGAGATGGTCATGCCGGGTTGCGGGTCGGCGCGATCGCGCTAGGGGCGACCGCCTCGCGGACGTCACGGGACCGCCCCGCGGACGTGGTCGAGCCCGGTCGTGGGGGTGTCCGGACCACCTGCCGACGCGGCCTAGACTTGTCCAATGGCTCTCGGCTCCTCCTCCGACCCTCGCCACGACGACCTCGCCGCCCAGGCGGCGGCGCAGGCGGACCCCTTCGCCAAGGTGGGGCTCACCTACGACGACGTGCTCCTCCTGCCCGGCTTCAGCGACCTGGCGCCCGACGAGCTGGACACGACGACGCGGCTGACCCGTGAGCTCTCGCTCAACGCGCCGCTGCTCTCCGCCGCGATGGACACCGTCACCGAGTCGCGGATGGCGATCGCCATGGCGCGCCAGGGCGGCATCGGCGTGCTGCACCGCAACCTCTCCATCGAGGACCAGGCCTACCAGGTCGACCTCGTCAAGCGCACCCAGACCGGGATGATCTCCAACCCGGTCGTCATCGGGCCCGACGCGACGCTCGAGGAGCTCGACCAGCGCTGCGGCGAGTACCGCGTCTCCGGGCTGCCGGTCGTCGACGAGGGCGAGCACCTCATCGGCATCATCACCAACCGCGACCTGCGCTTCACCCCCGTCGCCGAGTGGGCCACGACGCTCGTGCGCGACGTCATGACGAAGATGCCGCTCATCACCGCCCCCGTCGGCATCTCGCAGGAGGACGCGACGACGCTGCTGCGCCAGCACAAGCGCGAGCGCCTGCCGATCGTCGACGACGAGGGCCGTCTCGCCGGTCTCATCACCGTCAAGGACTTCGTCAAGAGCGAGCAGTTCCCCCTCGCGAGCAAGGACGCCGACGGCCGTCTGCTCGTCGGCGCCGCCATCGGCTACTTCGGCGACGCGTGGGAGCGCGCGACGACGCTCATCGAGGCCGGGGCCGACGTGCTCGTCGCCGACACCGCCCACGGCCACGTGCGGATGCTCCTCGAGATGGTCGGCCGCCTGAAGTCCGACCCGGCGACCCGTCACGTGCAGGTCATCGGCGGCAACGTCGCGACCCGTGAGGGCGCCCAGGCCTTCGTCGACGCGGGCGTCGACGCGGTCAAGGTCGGCGTCGGTCCGGGCTCGATCTGCACCACCCGCATCGTCACCGGTGTCGGCGCCCCGCAGATCACCGCGGTCTACGACGCCTCGCTCGCGTGCAAGCCGGCCGGCGTGCCGGTCATCGCCGACGGCGGCATGCAGCACAGCGGCGAGATCGCCAAGGCGATCGTCGCCGGCGCCGACTCGGTCATGGTGGGCTCGATGCTCGCCGGCTGCGAGGAGAGCCCCGGCGAGCTGATCTTCGTCAACGGCAAGCAGTACAAGTCCTACCGGGGCATGGGCAGCCTCGGCGCGATGAGCAGCCGCGGCAAGAAGTCCTTCTCCAAGGACCGGTACTTCCAGGCCGAGGTCGACAGCGACGACAAGCTCGTCCCCGAGGGTGTCGAGGGGCGTGTCGCCTACCGCGGCGCCGTCTCGGCGGTCACCCACCAGATGCTCGGCGGGCTGCGCCAGTCGATGTTCTACGTCGGCGCCCGCACGGTCTCCGAGCTGCAGGCGAAGGGGAAGTTCGTCCGGATCACCTCCGCCTCGCTCAAGGA
Source organism: Janibacter melonis (assembly GCF_003721155.3). Lineage (NCBI taxonomy): Bacteria > Bacillati > Actinomycetota > Actinomycetes > Micrococcales > Intrasporangiaceae > Janibacter > Janibacter melonis. The sequence continues at coordinate 3,385,496 of NZ_CP044548.2, forward strand.
GAGCCACCCGCACAACCTCCAGGGCATCGTCGAGGCGCCGAACTACTCCGCCCGCTGAGCCCGGCGCGCTGAGCGCGGCTCAGCCGACGAGGGCGTCCCGGTAGGAGCGCAGGACCGCGCCGCCGTCGGCGCTGCGGTCGACCGAGGTCGCCGCGAGCATCGCGGACACGATTGCCCGGGTCACGCAACGGGCCGCCTCGGTCTGCAGGACGACGAGGTCGAGCGGCGAGGGGGTGGGCCCCTCGCCGGTGGCGAGGGCGAAGACCGTGTCGCCGTCGAAGGCGGTGTGCACCGGTGAGATCGCCCGGGCCATGCCGTCGTGGGCGACCCGGGCGAGCATCGAGGCCGCGGGCTTGGTGAGCCTCGCGTCCGTCGCGACGACCGCGATCGTCGTCGCGGTGCCGGCCCGCAGGGCTGCCTGCTCCTGCTCGAGCCCGGACCAGTAGGCGCTGACCCGCTCGGGGTCGGGCACGGGCAGCTCGGCCGCGTCCTGCGGACCGAGCAGGTGAGCCCCGAGGAGCCTGCCGTCGGGCGCGACGGGGGAGCCGACGGCGTTGACCACGACGACAGCGGCGACGGTCGAGCCGTCGGCGAGGACGGCGCTCGCCGTGCCCACCCCGCCCTTGAGGCCCCCGGCGCGGGCCCCGGTGCCGGCGCCGACGACCCCTTCGTCCACCGGGCCGGTGGTCGCCGCGTCGTACGCGGCCCGGCCCTCTGCTGCCCCCGGGTGATGACCCCACACGCCCCCGCGGCCGAGGTCGAAGACGATGGCGCCGGGCACGATCGGCACGACCTCGCCGGGGCCCGGGCCCGCCGGCCACCCCCGCCCGTCGGCGAGCAGGCCGGCGCTCACGCCGTCGCAGGCGGCCAGGCCGAGGGCGCTGCCCCCGCCGAGGACGACCGCGTCGACGAGGTCGACGGTGTGGCGGGGGTCGAGCAGGTCGGTCTCACGGGTGCCGGGGCCGCCGCCGCGCACGTCGACCCCGCCGACGGTGCCGACGGGGGGCACGACGACGGTCGTGCCGGTGAGCCAGCCCGGCTCGTCACGGGTCGCGTGGCCGACGCGCACGCCGGGCACGTCGGTGATGGCGTCGAGCGGGCCGGCGGGGGCGAGGTCCATGCGCCCAGCATGCTCGACGGCTGGTTGACTGCCGGGCATGGCGAGCCCCGACATCACCGGCATCCGCGTCCTCGACGGTCACAACGACCTCCCGTGGCACCACCGCGAGATCGCCGGGTACGACCTCGACCGCTGCGACATCGCGCTCGAGCAGCCCGAGCTGCACACCGACCTGCCGCGGATGCGCGCGGGCGGGCTCGCGGCCCAGCTGTGGTCGGTCTGGGTGCCCTGCGAGCTGCCGGGCGAGGCCGCGGTGACCGCGACCCACGAGCAGGTCGACTTCGTCGAGGCCATGTGCGCGCGCTACGAGGAGATGGAGCTCGCCCGCACGGCCGCCGACGTCGAGCGGGTGTGGGAGCAGGGGCGTCACGCGGCGCTGCTCGGCATGGAGGGCGGGCACAGCATCGACGGGTCGCTCGAGCACCTCGCGGCCTTCGCCGCCCGCGGCGTGCGCTACATGACCCTCACGCACAACGACAACACCGCGTGGGCGGACTCCGCGACCGACGAGCGCGTCCACGGCGGCCTCACCGACTTCGGGCGCGAGGTCGTGCGCACGATGAACGCCCTCGGCGTCGCCGTCGACCTCAGCCACGTGAGCGCCGAGACCATGCACCACGCGCTCGACGAGACGAGCCGGCCGGTCCTCTTCAGCCACAGCAACGCGCTCGCGCTGTGCTCCCACCCTCGCAACGTGCCCGACGACGTCCTCGAGCGGATGCCCGGGAACGGCGGGGTCGTCATGGCGAACTTCGTGCCGTACTTCCTGCGCGAGGACTGGGCGCAGTGGCGGCTCGGGGGCTTCAAGGGCAAGGCGCCGGCGCCGGCGACCGCGGCGGACGTCGTCGCGCACCTCGAGCACCTGCGCGAGGTCGTCGGCATCGAGCACGTCGGTCTCGGCGGCGACTTCGACGGCGTCGACGTGCTGCCCGCCGATCTCGGCGACGTCTCGCGCTACCCCCACCTGCTCGGTGCGCTCGCCGAGCGCGGGTGGTCACGGGCCGACCTCGAGGCGCTCGCCCACGGCAACGCCCTGCGCGTCCTGCGCGACACCGAGGTCTGACGCGGGGCGCGGTCGTGCACGCAGGCCTGACGCAGCTACTCGGCAGTAACGGGACTCCTGGTGCGGTTGCCCCGGCATGGGGAGGGCCAGGCACTCACGGGTCCCGTTGCTGACGGGTCACCACGCACGACGAAGGGGCGACGCACCGTGGTGCGTCGCCCCTCGTCGGACGTGGCGTCAGCTCACCGGGGGCGGCGGCGTCTGCGAGGAGGGCGGGGGCGTCGTGCCCGGGGCGGGAGGTGCGGTGGTGGTGCCACCGCGGTGCCCGCCGCCGACCGCGCCCTTCGCCTTGCCGGTCGCCGAGGTGATCTGGCGCGAGTACTTGCCCTTGGTGCCCTTGTCGACGGCGGCGCCCGCCTTGTCGATGTAGGCGCCGGCCTTGTCGGGGTTGTTCTTCGCCCACTGACGGGCGGCCTCAGCCGCCGTGGCGAGCACTGTAATCCTGCCGAGCCTGGCCATGGTCTTCTCCTTCGGGTCGAGGACGCTTCGTCCATGTGTAACGCAGCGGTGCGCCCGATTGCTCCCCGCGCACCCGCCCATCGGGCTACCCGTACGCTGACGGGGTGAACGAGATCGAGATCGGGCGAGGCAAGCGCGGCCGTCGGGCCTACTCCTTCGACGACATCGCGGTGACCCCCACGCGGCGCACGCGCGACCCGGAGGAGGTCTCGCTGGACTGGCAGATCGACGCCTACCACTTCGAGATGCCGGTCATCGCCGCGCCGATGGACTCGGTGATGTCGCCGGCCACCGCGATCGCCCTCGGCAAGCACGGCGGGCTGCCCGTCCTCGACCTCGAAGGGGTGTGGACCCGCTACGAGGACCCGGAGCCGGTCCTCGCCGAGATCGCCACCCTCGACCCCGCCGTCGCGACGGCGCGGATGCAGGAGATCTACTCCGCCGAGATCGTCCCCGAGCTCATCACCGAGCGGCTGCGCGAGATCCGCGAGGCCGGCGTGACCGTCGCCGGCGCGCTCAGCCCGCAGCGCACCCAGCAGCACTGGCGCACCGTCGTCGAGGCCGGGGTCGACCTCTTCGTCATCCGCGGCACGACCGTCTCGGCCGAGCACGTGAGCAGCCGGGCCGAGCCGCTCAACCTCAAGCGCTTCATCTACGAGCTCGACGTCCCCGTCATCGTCGGCGGCGCGGGCAGCTACACGGCGGCCCTGCACCTCATGCGCACCGGTGCGGCCGGCGTGCTCGTCGGCTTCGGCGGGGGAGCGGCCCACACGACCCGGCAGACCCTCGGCATCCACGCGCCAATGGCCAGCGCCGTCGCCGACGTCGCCGCCGCCCGCCGCGACTACCTCGACGAGTCCGGCGGCCGGTACGTGCACGTCATCGCCGACGGCGGCCTGGGCACGAGCGGCGACATCGTCAAGGCGATCGCCGTGGGCGCCGACGCCGTCATGCTCGGCGCCGCGCTGGCGCGCGCGACCGACGCCCCCGGCCGCGGCTACCACTGGGGCGCCGAGGCCCACCACGGCGAGCTGCCCCGCGGCTCGCGGGTCGAGGTCGGCTCCGTCGCGAACCTCGAGGAGGTCCTCTTCGGGCCGAGCCGCCACTCCGACGGCACGACGAACCTCATGGGCGCCCTGCGCCGCGCGATGGCGACGACCGGGTACACCGACGTCAAGGAGCTGCAGCGGATCGGCGTCGTCGTCGCCCCGCACCAGCCGAGCTGACCCCCCTTCGTCCCGGCCCATGCCGGCTGGCGTACAAAACCCTGCTGGCTGCCCTTCGACGTGCCAGGACCCTTTCGACAGGGTCCTGGCACATCAAGAGGCAGCCGGCAGGGTTTTGTCGCCCTCGGGCCGGTGCGGGTGAGCAGAGCCACAGGCGCGAGCGTGGCGACGGCATTACCGTGGAGTAATGACGTCCGAGATCATCGCCGATCCCGAGCTCGACCCCACCGCGGCCTACGCCGTCGACCCGGCACGAGCCCGCCGCCTCTCCGCACGCGTCGTCGCGGCGCCGCGCGCGCAGACCTTCACGCGGACCTCGCCGATGACCGGTGCGCCGCTGGCGGCCCTGCCGATCTCGACCCCCGAGGACGTCGCCCGGGCCTTCGCGTCCGCGCGCGCGGCCCAGCCGCGGTGGGCGGCGACGACGCACGACGACCGCCGGCGGGTCATGCGCCGCTTCCACGACCTCGTCCTCGAGCGTCAGGTCGAGCTGCTCGACCTCGTCCAGCTCGAGGCGGGCAAGGCGCGCCTCCACGCCTTCGAGGAGGTCCTCGACTGCGCGATCGCCGCCCGTCACTACGCCGCGCGGGCGGAGAGCTACCTCGCGCCGACCCGCCACCTCGGCGCCCTGCCGCTGCTCAGCCAGGCGCGCACCCTGCACCACCCGAAGGGCGTCGTCGGCATCGTCTCGCCGTGGAACTACCCGCTGAGCCTGGCCGTCACCGACGCGATCCCCGCGCTCATGGCGGGCAACGCCGTCGTCCTGCGCCCTGACGAGCAGGGCTCGCTCACCGCGCTCGCCGGCGTCGAGCTGCTCCGCGAGGCCGGGCTGCCCGACGGCGTCCTCCAGGTCGTCCTCGGGCCGGGCGGGTCGACCGGGCAGGCCGTCGTCGACGCCGGCGACTACGTCTGCTTCACCGGGTCGACGGCGACCGGTCGCTCCGTCGCGCGCTCGGCCGCCGAGCGCCTCGTGTCCTACAGCCTCGAGCTGGGCGGCAAGAACTCCGTCTACGTCGCCGACGACGCCGATCTCGACCGGGCCGTCGAGGGAGCGGTGCGGGCGTGCTTCTCCTCCGCCGGCCAGCTGTGCATCTCGGCCGAGCGCGTCCTCGTCCACGACGGCATCTACGACCGCTTCGTGCCCGCCTTCGTGGAGGCGGTCCGCGCGCTGCGCCTCGGCACCTCGCTCGAGTACGGCTACGACATGGGCAGCCTCGTCTCGCAGGCCCAGCTCGACACCGTCACCGAGCACGTGCGCGACGCCGTGGCGAAGGGGGCTCGCGTCCTCGCCGGCGGGTCCGCCCGGCCCGACGTCGGCCCCTTCGTCTTCGAGCCGACCGTCCTCGACGGGGTGACCTCGGCGATGACCTGCCGCGACGAGGAGACCTTCGGGCCGCTCGTCTCGCTCTACCGCGTGGCCGACGACGACGCGGCGGTCGCGCTCGCCAACGACACCGACTACGGCCTCAACGCCTCGGTGTGGACGCGTGACGTGCGCCGCGGGCGCGCGGTCGCCGCGCGGATCCGCACCGGCACGGTCAACGTCAACGAGGCCTACGCCGCCGCCTGGGCGTCGATGGGTGCCCCGATGGGCGGCATGAAGGACTCCGGTGTCGGCCGCCGGCACGGCGCCGAGGGGATCCTCAAGTACACCGAGAGCCAGAACGTCACGGCCCAGCACGTCCTGCCGATCGCGCCGTCGATGGGGCTGGACCAGCGCCGGTACGCGAAGGTCATGACGCTCGGGCTGCGCGCGCTGAAGTCGGTGGGGCTGTCGTGAGCGCCCTCGAGAGCGCGGCCGACCGCGCGGCCGGCCCCGCCGTCGAGCCCGATGTCGACGTCCTCGTCGTCGGGTCCGGCTTCGGCGGGTCCGTCGCCGCGCTGCGGCTCGCCGAGAAGGGCTACTCCGTCCTCGTCCTCGAGGCCGGACGCCGCTTCGCGGACGAGGACTTCGCCCGCACGAGCTGGGACCTGAAGAACTTCCTCTGGGCGCCCCGCCTCGGGTGCTACGGGGTGCAGCGCATCCACCTCCTCAAGGACGTGATGATCCTCGCCGGGGCAGGCGTCGGGGGCGGCTCGCTCAACTACGCCAACACCCTCTACGTGCCGCCGCGGGCCTTCTTCGAGGACCGGCAGTGGGGGCACATCACCGACTGGGAGGCCGAGCTCGCGCCGCACTACGCGACAGGGCAGAGCATGCTCGGCGTCGTCACCAACCCCTGCGACGGGCCCGTCGAGCAGGCCATGCGCGACGCCGCGCACGACCTCGGGGTCGGCGACACCTTCCGCAAGACCCCCGTCGGGGTCCTCTTCGGCGAGGGCAACCGGCCGCAGGAGCAGGGCCGCACGATCCCCGACCCGTACTTCGGCGGCGCCGGGCCGCAGCGCACGACGTGCACCGAGTGCGGCAACTGCATGGTCGGCTGCCGGGTCGGCGCGAAGAACACCCTCGTGAAGAACTACCTCGCCCTCGCCGAGGGCCTCGGGGCGCGGGTGACCCCCCTTCGCACGGTGACCCGGCTCGGTCTCGTGCCCGGCGGCGAAGGGGGGACCCCCACCTACCGCGTGCGCCACGAGGCGACCGACGACCGGGGCGACCGCTCGGCGCGGGTCACCACCGCCCGCCACGTCGTCCTCGCGGCGGGCACGTGGGGGACCCAGCACCTGCTGCACGAGATGCGCGCCGAGGGCGAGCTGAGCGCGACGAGCGACCGGGTCGGCGAGCTGACCCGCACGAACTCCGAGGCCCTCGTCGGGGCGCTCGCGGCGACCCCGCCGACGGGCGAGCACGACCTCACCCGCGGCGTCGCGATCACGAGCTCCTTCCACCCCGACGCGGACACGCACGTCGAGAACTGCCGCTACGGGCGGGGCTCGGACGCGATGGGTCTGCTGACGACCCTCCTCGCCCCGCCGCGCACCGGGCGCACGCCCCGGTGGCTGCGGCTGCTCGCCGAGCTGCCCCGCAACCTGCCCGCGCTGCGGGCCTGGGCGCCGCCCGGCACCCACTTCGCCGACTCGACGGTCATCGGTCTCGTCATGCAGTCGCTGGACAACTCGCTGACGACCTCGCTGACGACGAAGGGGGGCCGTCGCCGGCTCACCTCGACGCAGGGTCACGGAGAGCCCAACCCGACGTACATCGAGGCCGGGCATCGCGGCATCCGGGCGCTGGCTCACCGCCTCTCCGAGCGCATCGGCATCCCCTTCTACCCGGGGGGCACGTGGAGCGAGGCCTTCGACATCCCGCTCACCGCGCACTTCCTCGGCGGGGCGCCGATCGGCGACACGGCGCAGTCGGGCGTCCTCGACCCTTACCACCGGCTGTGGGGCTACCCCGGGATCAGCGTCGTCGACGGCTCCGCGGTGAGCGCCAACCTCGGGGTCAACCCCTCGCTGACGATCACGGCGCAGGCCGAGCGGGCCTTCGCGCTGTGGCCCAACCGCGGCGAGGACGACCCGCGACCGGCCCAGGGCGAGGGCTACCGCCGGCTCGACCCGGTGCCCGCGCGCACCCCGGCCGTCACCGCCTTCACCCACGTCGAGTCGCGCCAGGTCGACCTCGGCATGCCCCCGGTCGCGCCCCCGCCGGAGGAGGTCGACGTCGTCGGCCCCGCCGACGACTGGCGCACCGCGAGCGTCTGAGCCCGTGCAGGGAGCCCTCAGGGGCGGGACGTAACCTGGGCGGGTGCTCAGGACCGCGACCCGCCCGAAGTGGCTGGGTCTGCTGGTCCTCGCGCTCCTCGGTGCCGCGCTCGCCGTGACCGCCGGGCGCTGGCAGTGGGCCGTCGCCCACGACCGGGCCCGCGAGGAGGCCGTGCGCGAGGTGCAGGAGCGTCCCGTCGAGCCGATCGCCGACGTCATCGCGCCCCACGAGGGCTTCCCCGACGACGGGTCCGGCCAGCGCGTCGACGTCACCGGCGAGTACGAGCCCGGCAGCGGCTTCGTCGTCGTCGGCCGGCTGCTCGACGGGCGCGAGGGCGGCTGGGCCGTCGAGCGGCTCGTCGTCGAGCAGACCGGGGCCAACCTGCCCGTCGTGCGCGGCTGGCTGCCGAAGGGGGAGGAGCCCCCGGCGCCCCCGACCGGCACCGTCGACGTCGTCGCCTCGCTCGCCCCGGGCGAGGCCCCCGACACCGCGACCGGGCTCGCCCCCGGCACCGCCTCGACCGTCGATCTCGCCGCCCTCGTCAACGACTGGCCGGGCGAGCTGTACAACGGCTTCGGCTTCGTCGTCGACGAGCGCGACGGGTCCGTCGCCACCCCGCCCGACGGGCTGGAGCGGGTGCCCCCGCCCCTGCCCGACACCTCGCTGGACTGGCGCAACGCCAGCTATGCGGCCCAGTGGTACGTCATCGCCGCCTTCGTCATCTGGATGTGGTGGCGGATGATGCGTCAGGAGGCCCGACGCGACGAGACGCCCGCGCAGGAGCGCGCGGTCGTGCAGACAGGAGAGTCATGACCCAGACGAGCAGGACCGGCACCGGGGCGAGCCCCCGCCAGGTCGCGAGCGCGCTGTCCTTCTTCCGGGTGAGCGCGATCGTCGCCGGTCTGGCGATGTTCGTCCTCATCCTCGAGATGGTCCTCAAGTACGGCATGGGCAACGACGTGCTCACGTGGTGGAGCCCCGTCCACGGCCTGATCTTCATGGTCTTCGCCGCGGCGACGGCCAACCTCGGTCTCAAGGTGGGCTGGGGGATCGGGCGGATGGTCGCGATCCTCCTCCTCGCGTGCATCCCCTTCGTCGCCTTCGTCGAGGAGCGCCGCGTCGTGCGCGAGGTCGCGCCACTCACCAGCTGAGCACACCCCCTTCGGGTGGACGAGCGGGCGAAGGGGGCGCGAGACGCACCCTCTCGCCCCGGTAACCTGGGCGCGTGACGGAATCGCTGAAGCAGCACCCTGTCCTCGTCGTCGACTTCGGCGCCCAGTACGCCCAGCTCATCGCCCGTCGGGTGCGTGAGGCGAAGGTCTACAGCGAGGTCGTCCCCCACGAGACGAGCGCCGCCGACCTCCTCGCGAAGGAGCCGGCCGCGATCATCCTCTCGGGCGGCCCGAGCTCGGTGTACGAGGAGGGCGCGCCCGAGCTGCAGGCCGAGCTGCTCGAGGCCGGGGTCCCCGTCTTCGGCATGTGCTACGGCTTCCAGTCGATGGTCCAGGCCCTCGGCGGGACCGTCGAGCGCACCGGGCTGCGCGAGTACGGCAGCACCCGGGCGCGCATCGCCGACCGCGAGTCCACGCTCTTCAACGGCCAGCCCGAGGACCAGTCGGTGTGGATGAGCCACGGCGACTCGGTCATCGAGGCGCCCGAGGGCATGCGGGTCACCGCGACGACCTCCGGCGCCCCCGTCGCCGCCTTCGAGGACGACGAGCGCCGTCTCTACGGCGTGCAGTGGCACCCCGAGGTCATGCACTCGACCTTCGGGCAGCGAGTCCTCGAGAACTTCCTCCTGCGCGGCGCCGGTCTCTCCGCCGACTGGACCGCCAGCAACGTCGTCGACGACCAGGTCGCGGCGATCCGCGAGCAGGTCGGCGAGGACCGCGTGCTGTGCGCGCTCTCCGGTGGTGTCGACTCCTCCGTCGCGGCCGCGCTCGTCCAGCGCGCCGTCGGCGACCAGCTGACGTGCGTCTTCGTCGACCACGGCCTGCTGCGCCAGGGCGAGGCCGAGCAGGTCGAGCAGGAGTTCGTCGCGGCGACGGGGGTCGACCTCGTCGTCGTCGACGCCAAGGAGCAGTTCCTCGGTGCCCTCGCCGGGGTCACCGAGCCCGAGGCGAAGCGCAAGATCATCGGCCGAGAGTTCATCCGGGTCTTCGAGCAGGCCGCCCGCGACGTCGTCGAGGACCGCGGAGACGCCGAGCACCCCGTGAAGTGGCTCGTCCAGGGCACGCTCTACCCCGACGTCGTCGAGTCCGGCGGCGGCTCGGGCGCGGCGAACATCAAGAGCCACCACAACGTCGGCGGGCTGCCCGACGACCTGCAGTTCAGCCTCGTCGAGCCGCTGCGCGCGCTCTTCAAGGACGAGGTGCGCCAGGTCGGCCGCGAGCTCGGCGTCCCCGACCCGATCGTCGACCGCCAGCCCTTCCCCGGGCCCGGTCTGGGCATCCGCATCATCGGCGAGGTCACCGAGACCAACCTCGACATCCTGCGTCGGGCCGACGCGATCGCCCGCGAGGAGCTGACGCAGGCCGGTCTCGACAAGGAGATCTGGCAGTGCCCCGTCGTGCTGCTCGCCGACGTGCGCTCCGTCGGCGTCCAGGGCGACGGCCGGACCTACGGCCACCCGGTCGTCCTGCGTCCGGTCTCCTCCGAGGACGCGATGACCGCCGACTGGACCCGCGTCCCCTACGACGTGCTCGCCCAGATCTCCACCCGCATCACCAACGAGGTCGAAGAGGTCAACCGGGTCGTCCTCGACGTCACGAGCAAGCCGCCGGGCACCATCGAGTGGGAGTGAGCGCGGCGCCGCGCCGGGTCTAGGCCCGGTCCTGCAGCAGCTGCCACAGCGCGGCGCCGCCGCCGCACACGAGGACGACGACGACCGCCATCGCGACGTTCGTCAGGACCGTCCGCGCGTGCGGTGCCGCCGAGCGCTGCTGCGGGACCAGGCCGATCATCCCCTTCGCCTCCGAGGTCCGGGGCAGCGCGTAGTGCACGTCGACCTGCCCGCCCGGCGGGACGTCGATGACGAGCTCGGCCTCGCCGTAGCGCGCGACGAGCTGGTAGATGCCGTAGCAGGAGATCGTGTGCTGACCCGGCGCGACCGGCACGAGGGTGCTCGACCCGCTGCCGACGCTCGGCAGCAGCTGCACCTCGTGGCCGTCGACGCGGCAGCGCACCTGGCCCCCGCTCGCCCCGCTCACGGCATGCACGACGACGGTGCTGCCCGGCCGCGGATGAGCTGTCATGGGCGGTGAGCGTATCGGGGCAGGAGGGCAGTGCTCCCCATGGTCGCGCGGCTCGTCGCGCCCCTAGCCTTCGAGCAGACAGGGGCGCAGCCGCCGACGCGACGGGCAGGGGGATGCAGATGACGGTCACCGAGGGGATGGACGTCGAGCGGGTGCGCTCGATCGCCACGCAGCTCATGGATCTCGGGTCGAGGGTCGAGGACGTGCGCCAGGAGGGCCAGACCCGGGTCGACGTGCTCGACGACGTGTGGGCCGGGCCCGACCTCGAGCACTTCCAGCGCTCCTGGCGTGCGACCGTGCCGCGCCTCACCCACGCGGGTCAGGCGATGCGCGACTACGGGCAGCGCCTCGACGACCAGGCCGAGGACCAGGACGACGCGTCCGCCTCGATCGGGGGTCGAGCCCCCGGTGCGCCGACGCCGCCCGTCCCGCTCCCGCTGCCGCCCCTCCCGCCGGGTCGCACCGGGCAGGGCCAGTCGCTCCTCGACCGCATCTGGGACGCGCTGGACCGCGTCACCCAGCCGGTCCGCGACCTCGTCACCGGGGTGCTCGACGGCATCACCGGCGTCTTCAACAACCTCGACGTGAAGTTCTCGATGATCGCCGCCGACCTCGTCGACGCCTTCCGCGAGATCTCCCCGAAGTTCAAGGCCTGGCTCGCCGCGACCGGTGGCGTCATCAGCCGCTTCGTCGCCAAGTGGGCGCCGAAGCTCGTGCCGCTCGGTCGCTCGCTGCTCCCCGTGCTCGGCATCGGTGCGAAGTTCCTCAAGGCGCTGCCCTATGTCGGCGCCGGTGTCGCGCTGTGGGAGATGAAGGGCGTCTTCTCCGACGCGTGGAACGGCAGGGCCAACCCCCACGAGATCTGGAACAAGGTGATCCTCGGCGGCGGCTCGTCGGTCGCCGCCTTCTTCCCGCCCTACGGCACGCTCGTCTCGGTCGGGCTGACGCTCGAGCAGCTGCGCCACGAGCACATGCCCAAGCTCGACGGCTGGCTCGCGGAGCAGACGGGGATCTCCGAGGACGTCATCCGGATCGGCCGTGTCGGCCTCATGGCACCGATGAACCCGCTCGTCCTCGCCGACCTGCTGCCCGACACGGACTTCGACCTGCCCGGCCCGTCGCCGTCGGAGATCGCCAGCGGCACGTGGGACACGATCAAGGACGTCGCGACGAACCCGATCCCGCTGCCCTCCCTGCCCAACCCCCTGCCGTGGCCGTGACCGACCCGAAGGACGCCATGACCCTCACCAGCGAGACCACCAGCACCGACGAGGCCGTGGCGGCGGTGGTCGCGCTCGCCCGGGCCGGCGACGAGCCGGTCGACCTCGCGGTGCTCACCGACGAGGAGCTCTACGCCTACTGCGACGAGCCGGCTGACTCCACTCCCCACGGGCTGTGGTTCGCCAACCTCACCGGGGAGGCCCAGCAGGCGGCCGCGCTCGGGGCGCTGCGCTCCGCCGCCGCCCGGGACGCGGTCGACGTCGAGCTCGACACGACGGGCGAGGACGCGGTCGGTCACGTCGTGCTCGACGACCAGGTGGTCGCGGCGCTCGCCCTGCGTTCGCGCGAGATCCGTCTGTCGCTGCGCGTCGTGGGCTCGATGGGCGAGACGTGGTACCTCCTGCGGCACGTCGAGGACGACCTGTGGTGCCGCGAGGTCGTCACGACGCACGGCTTCCACCTCGTGAGCCTCGTGCGTCTCGACGCCGCGGAGCGCGAGGTCTACCTCGGCCGCTTCCAGCTGCCCGACGGGGCGGCGCAGGCCGCCGCGCCCGACGTCGACGTGCTCCTCACCGAGGCCGAGCTGGGGGCCGCGGCCCGCCGCGACGGCGACGAGCTGGGCTTCCTCACCCGGACCCGCCACATCGGCAACCTCGTGCGCTTCCCGGGCCCGGACGGCGAGACCGAGTCGCTCATGGTGCACGTGCAGCCCGAGGGGTCGGTCGTCGTCGGCGACATCGGCGGGGGGGCCGTGCGCTACCGCGGGGGAGTGGGCGCCGACCTCGGCACCGACTGGGACGGCTGGGTCGCGCGCAGCGCGGCCGGGCTCGACGCCCCGCCCGCCGACCCGACGGGCGAGGCGGGTCCCCCTTCGCTCAGCTGAGCAGGATCGGGCCGCCGACGCAGAGCGCGACGACGAGGACGACGACGGCGAGCATCGCGACGAGGACGCCGACGCCCTTGCGCTTCTGCGTCTCGTGCCCGATGGAGCCCGTCGTGAACTGGTGCCACGGCACGGCGTAGAAGACGGGGACGACCTGGCCCTCGCGGACGTCGACCTCCATGCCGGCCTGGCCGTAGCGACGCAGCCACTGGGTGTGCACGTCGACGCGGTGACGGCCCGGGCGAAGGGGGTACAGCGTCGCCCCGAAGGCGCCGCTCACGCGGTGCCCGTCGACGTGGACCGCCGGGGTGAGACCGGTCGTCAGCGCGTTGCCCTGGAGGGTGACGAGGAGCGCGCCGTAGCCGGGTGGGGGCGCCATGGTCCGGGCGTGCTCGCCGTGCACCGGCATGACCGCGCCGCCGTGGGGCGGCTGGGGAGCGGGAGGGCCGGACGGGTGGTGCGGGGCCTGGTGGTGCTGGGGCGGCGGGGCGGGCGGCCCGGGGTGGTGGTGCGGGGGCTGCTGCGGCGGAGGCGGTCCCACGGGCGGAAGGCTCGACATGGGCCCGACCCTAGGTGACTACCCTGGCCGCATGCCCGCCAACCTGCCGACCCACGTCGCCGAGGTGATCCTGCGCAAGGTGCTCGTCGGGCCGCCGCTCAAGGCCTACCTGCGGATGCGCGTCGAGGGGCGCGAGCACGTGCCCGCCACCGGCGCCGTCATCATCGCGAGCAACCACCTCAGCTTCGTCGACTCGATGGTCATCCCGCTCGCCGCGGGCCGCAAGGTCGGCTTCCTCGGCAAGGCCGAGTACGTCGAGGGCACCGGGGCGAAGGGATGGCTCAAGCGGCTGTGGTTCGGCGAGTTCGCCGGGATGATCCCGGTCGACCGCGACGACCCCCGGGCTGCCGCCCGGTCGCTCGAGGTCGCCGAGGAGCACCTGCGCTCCGGCGGTGCCTTCGGCATCTACCCCGAGGGCACGCGCAGCCGCGACGGCCGCCTGCACAAGGGCAAGACCGGGGTCGGCCGGCTCGCGGACGCGACCGACGCCGTCGTCGTGCCGTGCACCCTCGTCGGGACCGACCGCGTGCAGCCGGTCGGCGCGCGCGGGCTGCGACCGCACCGGGTGACGGTCCGCTTCGGCCCGCCGGTCGACGTCGCGAGCCTCAAGCGCCAGCACGTGAAGACCCGGCTCTACCGGGCGATCACCGACGCGGTGATGGAGGAGATCGCGCAGCGCTCGCCGCAGGAGCGCTCCGACGGCTTCTCCGACCGCAGTGCCTCCTGACCGCCGTGCCTCCTGACCGCAGTGCTTCGTGACCCGACCGGGCGCGACACGGGCGCGCGGACCCCGGTGCGCCGCACGGGCGTCCGGCCCGCCTCCTAGACTGACCGCGTGCTGAGGACGACCGCCGCCGTCATCGCCGGCAAGGCCGCGCGTACCGCCGCCCGCATCAGGGGCGGTGGGTCCGGGGGCTCGGCGCTGCCCGGCCTCGTCGCCGAGCGGGTCGACCCCGGCTTCCTCGCTCACGCCCTCGCCGGGGTGCGCGACGGCGTCGTCGTCGTCAGCGGGACGAACGGCAAGACGACGACGACGAAGATGCTCGTCGCGCTCCTGCGGGCCCACGGGCGCACCGTCTTCACCAACCCCACCGGCTCGAACTTCACCCGCGGCGTCATCTCGGCGATGCTCGAGGAGCTGCCCCTGCGCGGCCGGCTCGAGGCCGACCTCGCCGTGCTCGAGCTCGACGAGGCCCACGCGCTGCACTTCGCGCGGGCGGTCGCCCCGAGCCACGCCCTGCTGCTCAACGTCGCCCGCGACCAGCTCGACCGCTTCGCCGAGATCGACCACACCGCGCGGCTGCTCACCGAGCTCGCCGGCATGACGACGACCGGCGTCGTGCTCAACCGCGACGACTCCTACGTCAACCGGATCGCCGCCGAGCTCGCCGACGGCGTGCAGGTGAGGTGGTTCGGGCTCGACGAGAGCATCGCCGCGCGGCTCGGCGAGCTGCAGGAGCAGGACGTCCGGGCCCAGGACGCCTACACCCCGCCGCTGGCCGGGCCGCTCGACGGCCTGCTCGCCCCGATCGACGAGCAGCAGCTGCTCGTGCGCTGGGGCGAGGAGCACGAGGGCGGCGTCCTCGGACCGGTCACCCTCAAGCAGCGCGGGCTCGCCGCGATGATCAACGCGACCGCCGCGACGACGACCGCCCGGATGCTCCTCGGCGACGACTTCCGCGAGGACGCGACCCTGCACGCGCTGCGCACGGTGGCTCCCCCCTTCGGCCGCGGCGAGGTCATCGACGCCGACGGCCAGCCGCTCGAGCTCGTGCTCGTCAAGAACCCCGCGGGCTTCACCGTCGCGCTGGGCACGTACGGCTCGACGCCCGTCGCGTCGATGATCGCGATCAACGACGACTACGCCGACGGCCGCGACGTCTCGTGGCTCTACGACGTCGACTTCACCCCGCTGCGGGCGAAGGGGGTGGCGCTCACCTCGGGTGTGCGCGGCTGGGACATGGCCCTGCGGCTCGAGTACGACGACGTCGAGGTGGGCCGGACCCTCACGGATCTCGAGGAGGGGCTGAGCACCTTCCTCGCCGAGCACCGCGACGAGCCCAAGCGGGTCTTCTGCACGTACACGGCGATGCTCGCCCTGCGCCGGATGCTCGGCGAGCGCTACGACGTGCCCGAGATGGGCACCGACGCACCCGAGGCAGGTCAGGCATGAGCGATCTCGACGTCACCATCCTCGGCGAGCCCCTCGGCTCGTCGCTGCCGGCGGACCCCGGCGGGGAGGGCAAGGGCGAGATCCACCTCGTCCACCTCTACCCGCGCGAGATGAGCATCTACGGCGACCTCGGCAACACCCGCTGCCTCGCCGCCCGGATCCGGCGGCACGGCTACGTGCCGGTCGTCCACCAGCACCACCCGGGCCGGCCCTTCCCGGAGCGCGTCGACCTCGTCGTCGGCGGCGGCGGGCAGGACTCCGGTCAGGTGACCGTCGAGGACGACCTCGAGCGGATCGCCGACCGGCTGCGCGAGCTCGCCGACCAGGGCGTGCCGATGCTCATGATCTGCGGCATGTACCAGCTCTTCGGCAACGCCTTCATCACCGTGGACGGGCAGCGCCTGCCCGGGCTGGGCATCCTCGACGTCACGACCCAGGGCAACGCGAAGCGGATGATCGGCCCCGTCGTGCTGAGCACCGACCACGGCGACGTCGTCGGCTACGAGAACCACTCCGGCTCGACGACCCTCGGGCCCGGCCAGGCCCCCTTCGGGCGGGTGCGCAGCGGTCTGGGCAACAACGGCTCCGACGGCACCGAGGGCGCGATCACCGGGCACGTCATCGGCTCCTACCTGCACGGGCCGATCCTGCCCGCGAACCCGGTCCTCGCCGACACGCTCGTCGGGTGGGCCGCCGAGCACGCGACGGGGTCCCCCTTCGTGCCCGAGACGCTCGACGACTCGACGGCACGCGAGGCCCAGCAGCGCCAGGTCCGCCGCCTCGTCGGCTAGGCGACCGGCTCGAGGTCGTCGTCGGCGGTGCTCGCCCGGCGCGGCATGACCGTCCACGCGAGCCACCCGATGGCCCCGAGCGGCACCTCCATGAGGTGGGTGAAGACGGAGAAGAGCACGACGCCGGCCATCGCGGCGGCGGGGTCGGCGCCCCACGCGACGAGGGCGGCGGCCGTGCCGGTCTCGGTGACCCCGAGGCCGCCGGGGGTGACGCCGACGGCCGTGAGCAGACGCCCGATGGCGTACGCGGCGAAGAGCTGGCCGAAGGGCAGGTCGACGCCCGTCGCGCGCGTGACGAGCAGGAAGAGCACGTAGTACAGCCCGAAGAAGCCGACCATGCCGAGGGTCATCGACAGCCAGCCGGTGCGCAACGTCTCGGCGATGCGTGAGCGCAGGTCGCGCGCGGCCCGCTCGACCTGGTCGGCGTGCCGACGCCGCACGACGCGGATGGCGCGGTCGACGGCCGAGCCGACGAGCGCGGCCCCTCGGTCGGTCGCGACGGCGAGGGCGAAGACCGCGAGGACGACGACGCCGGTGACGATCGCCGCCCAGGACGCCTCGCGCATCGAGGTCGGCAGGTCCGTGGCGCCGACGGACAGCCCGGCGATCGCGACGACGGGCAGGGCGGCGCGGGTGAGGACGTTCCACACGCCCGTGACGACGGCCATCGTCGTGACGCGGGCGGCGGAGAAGCCCCACGACTTCGCGATCGTGTACGTCGCGGCGAGGCCGACGGCGCCGCCGCCGGGCAGGAGGTTGCTCACCGACGAGCCGCACAGGTTGAGCACGAGCGCACGTCCGTGGCTCAGGCCGGGCATCGCGCCGACCATGACGAAGGTGTAGCAGTACAGGCCGGCGAGGACGAGGGCGACGTAGATCAGGGCGGAGGTCGCCGGCACGGTGCCGAGCACCGAGAAGACCTCCGACCAGCTCGTCTTGGCGAAGTGGGGCAGGCCCCACACGAGCATGACGGCGGCGAGCCCGAGACCGAGGGTGACCTGCAGCCCGCGGCGCACGAGGACGCGGCGGCGGTCGGGGGCCTGGGTCGTCATGAGCCGGCCTCGACGTCGGCGAGGAGGTCGCGGCGCACGGGGGAGCCCGCGGGCAGGGCCGGGTCGCGGTACCACTCGCGGCCGAAGACGAGGTCGTAGAGCGGGCGGGGGATGCGCAGCAGCATCCCGAGCGTCCGGGCGTCGCCGGCGGAGCCGCTCGTCTGGCTCGCGTGGGCGCGCATGGAGGCCCGCTTCGCGCGGATGTGGGAGCGCACGGAGATGCGGTGGGTGATCTCGGAGCGGGCCGAGTAGGCCCGGTCGAAGGACGCGCGGTCGAAGGCCTCGGGGAAGCGGTAGACGTGCCCGACGAGGTCGAGGGCCCGGCAGATCGTGTCGCGGGGGACCGTCGCCTCGAGGACGCGAAGGGGGAGCCCGCTCGCCTCGCGGTAGCGCTGCGCCGCGGCGGCACCGACGTGGTGGACGTGGACGTGGTCGCGGTGGCCGTAGCCGCCGTGGCGGTCGTAGGTGAGCAGGACGTCGGCGCGCTCCTCGAGCAGCACCTCGGCTACACGCTCGGCGGCCTCCTCGACGGGTACCCGGGCGAAGCGGGTGGCCCCCGCGGGGTCGGGCTCCATCTGCGGGTCGCTGCCGGAGTCGGCGTAGCCGAGCTCGACGACACGGGCGACGCCCAGCGCGCGGGCGCTCGCGGCGAGCTCGCGGCTCCGGGTGGCGGCGAGGTGGTCCCCCTTCGCGCCGTAGGCCGAGGCGTCGGCCAGCCCCTGCGCCCCGTCGGTGGCGACGACGAGGACGACGCGGTGGCCCTCGGCGGCCGCGCGGGCCATCGTGCCGGCGGTGAGGAGGGCCTCGTCGTCGGGATGGGCGTGGAGGGCGACGATCGTGCGGCCGCCCCCGCCTGCGGGCTGCGAGGTCATCGGCCACACCCTCCCACACCCGGCCGTGGCACCCTGGCACCCGTGAAGGTCGCCCTGCTCACCGACTGCTACCCCCCGCGTGTCGGGGGCATCGAGTCGCAGGTCGCCGACCTCGCCGCGCATCTCGTCGACGACGGTCACGAGGTCGAGGTCTTCACGGCGACGACGGGCGCGGCGGGTCAGTCCCGCGGCGACGTCGAGGAGGGCCCGGTGCGGGTGCACCGCCTCGCCGAGCCGCTGCTGCGGGTGCCGGTCAACCCCTTCGCGGTGCCCGAGCTGCGCCGCCGGCTGGCGGCGGGGAGCTTCGACGTGGCGCACGTGCACGTGGGGGTGGTCAGCCCCTTCGCGTGGGACGCGGCTCGGGTGAGCACGGGTCTCGGGCTGCCGACGGCGATCACGTGGCACTGCGTGCTGCACCGGGCGACGGCGCTGTACCGCGCGTCGGGGGTGCTCGCACGGTGGACCGGGCGGGGAGCGGTGCTGTCGGCGGTGTCGACCTTCGCCGCGGGCCAGGTGCGCGCGGCCGCACCCGCGGGCACGCAGGTGGCGGTGCTCCCCAACGCGATCGACCTCGACCGGTGGCGCCCCCACCTACCACGCAGTACTGGTCGCGATGACGACCAGTACGGCGTGGTAGCCGGCGGCGAAGGGGGGTCGACGGCGGGCGACGGGGGGTCGGCGGCGGGCGACGGGGGGCCGGTCCGGCTCGTCTCGACGATGCGGCTGGCCCCGCGCAAGCGGCCCCTCGAGCTCGTCGACGCCTTCGTCGCCGCGGGGCTGGGGGACCGGGCGCGGCTCGAGGTCGTCGGTGACGGCCCGCTGCGCGACCGGCTCGAGCGCCGGGCCGCGGAGCTGCCCACCGGACAGGTCGTCGTGCGCGGGCGGCTGCCCCGCGAGGACCTGCGCGCGCTCTACGCCGACGCCGACGGCTACCTCGCGCCGACCCGGCTCGAGGCCTTCGGCATCGCGGTGCTCGAGGCCCGCGCCGCCGGGCTGCCCGTCGTCGCGATGGGTGGCTCGGGGGTGGACGACGTCGTCGACGACGGCGTGTCCGGTCTGCTCGTGCCCGACGACGCGGGGCTGACGCGTGCCGTCGCCCGCCTCGTCACCGACGACGCCCTGCGCGCGCGGATGGCGGCGCACAACCGGACCACCCCGCCGCGGCAGGTGTGGTCGCACGTCCTGCCCGAGGTGCTCGCGGAGTACGAGCGGGCGGGGGCGCGATGAGCAGGGTGCTGCTGCGGGTCTGCGCCGACGGCGGGGGAGCGTCCGGTCTGCTCGACGAGTGCGACCCGACCGCGCTCGTCCCCCTTCGCCACGGCGAGGACCCGCGGGCCGCGCTCGCAGCGGTGGGGTGGCACGACCCGCGCTGGCTCGGCGCGAGCCGACCGGCGGGCGAGCCCGAGACCGTCGAGATCGAGGTGACCGCCCGTCGTGGCGAGGTCACCCCTTTCGTGCCGGCGGTCGCGCCGCTCGACGCCGGTCTCGACCTCGCACCGGGCGAGGAGGTCGTGCCGCACCAGCGGGTCGCCGCCTACGCCGTCGTCGTCGAGGGGGGCGCGCTCCTGCTCACCCAGCTCTCGTCGCGGGTGCACGCCGCCCCCGGCCGCTGGACCCTGCCCGGCGGCGGGCTCGACCCCGGCGAGGACCCGGTCGCCGGGCTCGTGCGCGAGGTGTGGGAGGAGAGCGGCCAGGACGCCGAGATCGGCGGGCTGCTCGACGTGCAGACGCAGCACTGGGTGGGGCGGGCGCCGAGCGGTGCGCTCGAGGACTTCCACGCCGTGCGCCTGGTCTACCGGGCCCGGGTGGCCGCGCCGAGCGCCCCGGTCGTGCACGACGTGGGCGGCTCGACGGCTGACGCCCGGTGGGTGCCGCTCGACGAGGTCGACGCCTTGCGCCTCGTGCCGACCGTGCTCCTGCTGCGCGAGGCCGGGCACCTCGGCGATACCCCCGGCCCGTAAACTCCGCGGCATGGAAGCCCTGCGCCTCGTCCTCTACGTCCTGCACATGATCGCGATGGTGGCGATCGTGCTCTCCCCCTTCGTCGCGGCCCTCGGGCGCACGACCCAGGTGTGGGCTGCCCGGGTCCAGCTGCTCATCGGGCTCCTGCTCGTCGGCGTCCTCGAGATGCAGGACGCGAGCCTGAACCACACGAAGATCGGCGTGAAGCTGCTCGTGGCGCTCGCCGTCGTCGCCTGCGCCGAGATCGCGAACGCGCGCGCCCGCCGTGGCGAGAGCCACCGCCCGCTCATGCTCGCCGCGGCCGGTCTCACCGTGGTCAACGCGCTCGTCGCCTTCCTCTGGTGACCGCGCGCGTCGGACTGTGCCTCGTCATCGGGGAGCGCTGACGCCCCCGGCATCTCGTCCCCGTCTGCGTGCTGGGACTCAGGGGAGCAGGAGCAGCTTGCCGGTGCTGCGCCGGCCCTCGAGGTCGGCGTAGGCGCTCGCGGCGTCGTCCCAGGAGTAGCGGCCGCCGACGTGCACGTCGAGCCGGCCCTCGGCGACGGCGCCGAGCAGCTCGGCGGCGCGGCCGCGCAGCTCCTCGGTCGTCGCGATGTGGTGGGCGAGGGTCGGGCGGGTGAGGAAGAGCGAGCCGCCGGAGTTGAGGCGCTGGATGTCGAAGGGGGGCACCTGGCCGCTCGCCCCGCCGAAGAGCACCATGAGCCCTCGCGGTCGCAGCGAGGCCAGCGAGGCGTCGAAGGTCGCGGCCCCGACCCCGTCGTAGGCGACGTCGACGCCGTCCTCCCGACCGAGGCGGTGGGCGGCGCCCTCGATCTCGGAGGCGAGGTCGTCCCCCTTCGCCTCGCGGTAGTCGACGACCTCCCGTGCGCCGAGGCCGCGGGCGATCTCGCACTTCTCCGGGCCGCCCGCGGTGGCGATGACCGTGCCGCCGAGGTCGGTGATCATCTGCACGAGGAGGCGGCCGACGCCGCCGGCTGCGGCGTGCACGAGAGCGAGCGTGCCCGGCCGGACCTCGAAGGTCGAGCGGGTGAGGAAGTGCGCGGTGAGCCCCTGGAGCAGGGCGGCGGCGGCGATCTCGAGGTCGACGCCGTCGGGCACCGGGACGACCCGCGCCGCCGGGAGCACGGTGACCTCGGCGGCCGAGCCGAGGGTGAAGGGCCACGCCACCCGGTCGCCGGGGGTGAGGTCGTGGACCCCGTCGCCGACGGAGCGCACGACGCCTGCCCCCTCGTTGCCGATGACGAAGGGGGTCTGCGTCGGGTAGACCCCTTCGCGCTGGTAGACGTCGATGAAGTTCACCCCGACGGCCGCGACCTGCACGGCGACCTCGCCGGGTCCGGGGGAGGGCTCGAGCCGGGACTCGACGGCGAGGACGTCGCCCCCACCGGTGGACGTGGCGACGAGGGCACGGATGTCGGTCATGCTGCTCACCCTGGCAGAGACGCGAGGACGTCGTCGAGCATGTCCTGCGTCAGCCTCCCGGTGAAGGTGTTCTGCTGGCTCACGTGGTAGCAGCCGACGAGCTCGACGGGTCGGCCGGACGGGGTTACGACGGCCGCGCGGGCGCCGTGCCCGAACCGTGGCTTGGGCCGCGGCACCTGCCACCCGGCGCCGCGCAGCGCGGTGACGGTCGCGTCCCAGCCGATCGAGCCGAGGCACAGGATCGCCTCGACGTGTGGCTCGCTGATGCGCAGGCTGGCCTCGAACCACGGCGCGCAGGTCGCCCGCTCCTCGCCGGTCGGCTTGTTCGCCGGCGGGGCGCAGCGCACGGGCGCGACGATGCGCACGCCGGTGAGCTCGAGGCCGTCCCCGGCGGCCCACGACTGCGGATGGCTCGCGTAGCCCGCGCGGTGCAGCGCGGCGTAGAGCCAGTCGCCGGAGCGGTCCCCGGTGAAGTTGCGCCCCGTGCGGTTGGCGCCGTGCGCCGCGGGCGCGAGCCCGACGACGAGCACCCGGGCGTCGAGCGGGCCGAGCCCGGGCACCGGGCGGCCCCAGTACGGCTGGTCGGCGAAGGCGGCGCGCTTGGTCGTCGCGACCTCCTCGCGCCAGTCGACGAGCCGGGGGCACGCACGGCACACGGTGATCCGGGCAGCCAGCTCGGCCGGGTCGGGCGTCGCCGCGAGCCGGCGCACGCCGGCCGCCGTGCGCGCGACGGGCGTCTGCGCGGTCGCCGGGTCGCCGGGCCAGCCGGTGCCCGGCGGGACCGGGCTGGCGAAGGGGGCACCCGTCACCGGGTGGGGGAGGAGGGTCACGCGTCGTCCTCGTCCGGGTCGGGCGGCACCTGCTCGCCCGCGGCCTCGTCGCGCTCGGCCCACTCGAGGAGCGGGGTGAGGTCGTGGGCGACGTCGTCGATGCCGGCGTGGAGGTCGCCGAGCTCGGCGAAGCGGGCCGGCACGGTCGCGATGGTGCACTCCTGCGGCTCCACGTCGGTGATCTCGTCCCACGTGATCGGGGTCGAGACCGTCGCCCGGGCGTTGCCGCGCACGGAGTACGCGGCGGCGATCGTGTGGTCCCTCGCGTTCTGGTTGTAGTCGACGAAGACGGCGGAGGGGTCGCGGTCCTTGCGCCACCACGTCGTCGTCACGAGCTGGGGCGCGCGCCGCTCGACCTCACGGGCGAAGGCGAGCGCCGCGCGCCGCACCTCGCCGAACACCCACCGCGGCTCGACGCGCACGTATACGTGCAGCCCGCCGCCGCCCGAGGTCTTCGGGTAGCCGACGATGCCGAGCTCGTCGAGCACCTCGTGGACGACGCCGGCCACCTCACGCACCCGGTCCAGCCCGGCCTCGGGCATCGGGTCGAGGTCGATGCGCCACTCGTCAGGACGGTCGACGTCGGCGCGGCGCACGTTCCACGGGTGCAGCTCGACGGTGCTCATCTGCACCGCCCAGACGATCTGCGCCAGCTCGGTCGGGCACAGCTCGTCGGCGTGCAGGCCGTAGCGCGGGAAGTGCAGGCGCACGGTCTCCACCCACGGCGGCGCCCCCTGGGGCAGCCGCTTCTGGTGCACCTTCGCGCCCGACACCCCCTTCGGGAAGCGGTGGAGCATCGTCGGCCGCTCCCGCAGCGCCCGCAGGATGCCGTCGCCGACCGCGACGTAGTACTGCGCGAGGTCGAGCTTCGTCGCGCCCGTCTCGGGGAAGTACACCCGTTGCGGCGAGGAGATGCGCACGTCGCGCCCGCCGACCTCGAGATGGACGTCCTCGCCGTGCTCTCCCTTGGCCATGGGGGCAGCGTAGGAGCCGCGGCGTGCTCGGTGGCGGCGAAGGGTGCGTCCACGATGCGGAACGCCTACTGACTTGGTAGGAGATGGGTGGTGGGATCGGGGCATGACCTCGACGACGCCGCTGCACCGACGCCGGCACGTCGACCTCATGCGCCTCTCCGCCTCGATGTGTCCGGGGCCTCGCCCCCGCCCGCACACCTCGCACCCCAGGAGAGACCATGCCCGTCCCCAGCACCACCGCTGATCTCGCGGCCGACGCCCGCGACCTCACCCCCGTCCAGCTGCTGCGCCTCGCGCGGCTCTTCGCCGGCCGCCCCGGCATCGCCGACGAGGCGACCGCGCGCCCCGACGCCGACCCCCACGAGCGCACCTGGCTCCAGCTCGCGGGCGCCCCGCACCTGCAGGTCTGGCTCATCCGCTGGCCCCCCGGCACCTCGACCGGCTGGCACGACCACGGCAGCGCGGTCGGCGCCTTCACCGTCGTGCGGGGCGCGCTCACCGAGCGCACCCGCGTCGCCCAGGTGCAGGAGGAGCGCCTCGGCGCCGGAGACGGGCGCGCCTTCGGGGCCTCTCACGTCCACGACGTCGTCAACCTCGGCGAGGATGAGGCCGTGAGCATCCACGCGTACTCGCCGTCCCTGGAGCAGATGACCCACTACGACCTCGTCGACGGCCGGCTGCGCCCGGCCGGTGTCGAGCGCCGGGAGGCGTGGTGAGCACCCCCGGCATCGAGGGGCGGCTCGAGGCCGCCCGGGCCCAGATCGACCGGGTGACTCCCGAGGAGGCCTGGCGCGAGGTCGAGGACGGCGCCGTCGTCGTCGACATCCGGCCGGTCTCGCAGCGCGAGACCACCGGCGAGCTGCCGGAAGGGCCGGGCTCGGTCGTCATCGACCGCAACGTCCTCGAGTGGCGTCTCGACCCCACCTCGGGCGCCAGCCTGCCGATCGCGTCGACCGACCTGCGGGTGCTCGTCCTGTGCCAGCAGGGCTACGCGTCATCGCTGGCCGCGCAGACCCTGCGCGAGGTCGGCATCCACCGCGCGGCCGATGTCGTCGGCGGCTTCGACGCGTGGCTCGAGGCGGGCCTGCCCGTCCGCAGGCCCTAGGGCGAAGGGGGAGCCCCGCCCGCCCGCGGTGGGCGGGGCTGTCCGCGCCGCGACGTAGGGTTGGACCCGAGATGAGCAGCCTCTTCGACGACCTCCCCGACGCGATCCCCGGCGACTGGTCCACCGCCGTGACCGACTCCGGCGTGCCCACCTGGGCGATGACCGACGAGGGCCCGGCCCGGGCGGGGACGCACCCCGCCCACCCCGGCGGGCGCGACCCCGACGAGCTGCTCGAGGGGCTCAACCCGCAGCAGCGTGAGGCCGTGCTCCACGAGGGCTCCCCGCTGCTCATCATCGCCGGCGCGGGCTCGGGCAAGACCCGCGTGCTCACGCACCGCATCGCCCACCTGCTGGCAGCCCGCGGGGTCCAGCCGGGCCAGGTCCTCGCCATCACCTTCACCAACAAGGCCGCCGCCGAGATGCGCGAGCGGGTCGAGGACCTCGTCGGCCCGCGTGCCAAGGCGATGTGGGTCATGACCTTCCACTCGGCGTGCGTGCGCATCCTGCGCCGCGAGGCGACGAAGGTCGGGATGCGCAGCAGCTTCTCGATCTACGACGCCGCCGACAGCCAGCGCCTCATCGCGCTCGTCATGCGCGACCTCGACCTCGACTCCAAGCGCTACCCGCCGCGCTCCTTCGGCCACCAGATCAGCAACCTCAAGAACGAGCTCGTCGACGAGGAGGACTTCGCCCGCCGGGTCGGCAGCGAGCACGACGAGGCGCCCGGCGGCACGCACCAGGAGCAGGTGCTCTCCGAGGTCTACACCGCCTACCAGCGGCGCCTGCGCGAGGCCAACGCGCTCGACTTCGACGACATCATCATGACGACGGTCGGCATCCTCCAGGCCTTCCCCGACGTCGCCGAGCACTACCGGCGTCGCTTCCGCCACGTCATGGTCGACGAGTACCAGGACACCAACCACGCGCAGTACATGCTCATCCGCACCCTCGTCGGCGGCAGCCCCGACCACGAGCCGGCCGAGCACGCGGTCGGCCAGAGCGAGCTCGTCGTCGTCGGCGACGCCGACCAGTCCATCTACGCCTTCCGCGGCGCGACGATCCGCAACATCGCCGAGTTCGAGCAGGACTACCCCGACGCCCGCACGATCCTGCTCGAGCAGAACTACCGCTCGACGGAGACGATCCTGCGCGCGGCGAACGCCGTCATCGAGCGCAACGAGTCGCGCCGCCCCAAGCGGCTGTGGACCGAGTCCGGTGCGGGCGACGCGATCGTCGGCTACGTCGCGGACAACGAGCACGACGAGGCGTCCTTCATCGCGACGCGGATCGACACCCTCTCCGACGAGCACGGGGTCAAGCCCGGCGACGTCGCGGTCTTCTACCGCACCAACGCGCAGTCGCGCGCCATCGAGGAGGTCTTCGTCCGCGTCGGCCTGCCCTACAAGGTCGTCGGCGGCACGCGCTTCTACGAGCGGCGCGAGATCAAGGACGCGCTCGCCTACCTGCGCGTCATCGCCAACCCGACCGACACCGTCAACCTGCG
This sequence comes from Janibacter melonis, assembly GCF_003721155.3. Classification (NCBI taxonomy): domain Bacteria; kingdom Bacillati; phylum Actinomycetota; class Actinomycetes; order Micrococcales; family Intrasporangiaceae; genus Janibacter; species Janibacter melonis. Next base: position 3,411,612 of record NZ_CP044548.2, read on the forward strand.
CCGCATCCTCAACGTGCCGAAGCGCGGCATCGGCGACCGGGCGGAGGCCGCGGTCTCCCAGCTCGCCGAGCGCGAGCGGATCCCCTTCGTCGCAGCCCTCGGCCGCGCCGAGGACGCGCCGGGACTCGTCACCCGCTCGCTCACCGCGATCCGCGGCTTCACCTCGTTGCTCGAGGGGCTGCAGGGCGTGCGCGAGAGCGGCGAGGGAGTCGGCGACCTGCTGACGGAGGTCCTCGAGCGCTCCGGCTACGTCGACGAGCTGCGCGCCAGCCGTGACCCGCAGGACGAGACCCGGCTGGAGAACCTCGCCGAGCTCGTCGCCGTCGCCCGCGAGTTCGACGCGACCCGGGTCGCCACCGGCGAGGAGATCAGCCTCGACGACTTCCTCGAGCAGGTCAGCCTCGTCGCCGACGCCGACGAGATCCCCGACCAGCCCGACGGCGAGGTGGAGGACCGAGGGGTCATCACCCTCATGACCCTCCACACGGCGAAGGGGCTCGAGTTCCCCGTCGTCTTCCTCACCGGCATGGAGGACGGGACCTTCCCGCACATGCGCAGCCTGGGCAAGGCGAGCGAGCTCGAGGAGGAGCGGCGTCTGGCCTACGTCGGCATCACCCGCGCCCGCGAGCGGCTCCACCTGTCGCGGGCGAGCGTCCGCTCGGCCTTCGGCACCCCGCAGTACAACCCCGCCTCACGATTCCTCGCCGAGATCCCCGAGGAGCTCCTCGAGTGGGAGCGCACGGGGCCGACCTCACCGGTCGCGCGCCGCGGCGAGCCCGCCGTGGCCCGGCTCGCCGCCCGTCCCGGCGTGCGCTCGCCGGGCAACCGACCGGTCATCGCGCTCGACGCCGGAGACCGGGTGACGCACGACGCCTTCGGGCTCGGCACCGTCGTGCGGGTCGAGGGCGAGGGCGAGAAGTCGATGGCGCACGTCGACTTCGGGGGCGAGACCGGCGTCAAGCGCCTGCTCCTGCGCTACGCGCCGCTCACCAAGCTCTAGACCCGGGCGTCGAGGACGACGGGTCGTCCCAGCGGCTCTCACCCGCCGCCGTGGACCGGACGGGCGTGCGGCGGGGGCTCGCCGACCTCGGCGACGGTGTGGCCGGTGCACGGGGTCCTCGTCACGGTGGCCGACACGACCCGCGACACGGTGAACCACCGCATCGCGTCGCGGGTCCGGCACCAGGCCACGAGGTGCCACCGGCCGCCGGTGGACGCGAAGAGCACGGGCTCGACGTCACGCGTCGTCGTGACCCCCTGTGCCGACGTGTACCGGATGCGGACGACCCGCTGCTCGGCCATCGCCTCCTCCAGCGCCGACCTGACCCGCCGGGAGGGGGAGGGGGCGCATCGACCCACACGCGGCCGGCCAGCTCGAGGGACCGCGCCCGGGTCCGGGGGTCGAGCACGTCGACGATCTTGCGGACCCCCGCCGCGGCGAGATCTGCGTACGGGGCGTCCGGGGCGGCGGACACGGCGGCCATGAGCGCCACCGCCTGTGCCGGCGACAGGCTGACGGGCGCGAGCGACGCGCCGGCCGCCATCCCGTACCCGCCGCCGGGGGTCGAGGAGCTGGAGCTGCCCCCCTTCGCCGTCCTCGCCGAGCAGGCGAGCCTCAAGGGCCTGAGCCCGGAGGTGCTCGACACCTTCCGGGCCAGGGCGGTGCCCGAGCCGGCCCCGGTGCTCCGCCAGGCGGTCGAGCTCACGCACGACGACCGGCACGACGTGCCGACCACCCTCGTGTGCTGCTCGATCGCGAGCGCGCAGGTGCTCGAGCTGGCACGTGGCGGGCACCCGATGTTCGCCGACGTCGCCCGGCTGACGACCGTCGACGTCCTCGACCTGCCGACCGGTCACTGGCCGATGTGGAGCCGCCCGGACGAGCTCGCCGCCGTCATCGCGGCGGCGGCGTCGAGCCCCGCCTGAGACCTGCGACGGGCACGTCCGTCCCTGGGCGCGAGAGAGGGCCGCACCCGTCATCGGTGCGGCCCTCTCTCATGCCCACGACCCCGTGGACGGGTCGGATCAGTAGGTCAGACCCTTGGCGGCCAGCCAGGAGCGCGGCGCGACGGGCTCGCCACCGCCCGGGTGGATCTCGAGGTGCAGGTGGGGCCCGGTCGAGCGGCCCGAGTTGCCGGACAGGCCGACCTGCTCGCCCGCGGAGACCTTCTGGCCCACGGTGACCTGGAGGCTGCTCATGTGGCCGTAGCGCGAGATCGTGCCGTCGCTGTAGCGGATGTCGACCATCGTGCCGTAGCCGCTCTGCTGCCCGGCGAAGACGACCTCGCCGTTGCTCATCGCGCGCAGCGGGGTGCCGATCGGCACGCCGAAGTCGTCACCAGCGTGCATGCGACCCCAGCGGGGGCCGAAGCCGGAGGTGAAGACGGGGTTGGTCAGCGGCAGGACCCAGGCGCCGTCGGCCACGGCGGGGGTGCCCGCGGCGTCGACCGTGACGTCCTCGGTGGAGACGCCGAGCTCCTTGGCCGCGGCCTTCTTCTCTGCGGCACGCTGCTTCGCGGCCTCGCGCTTCTGCGCGGCCAGCTCCTTGCGCTTCTTGTCGCGGGCGACGCGCTGGCGCTCCTGCGCCCGCCCCTGGCCCTCGGCCACGGACTGGCTGCTCTCCTGGCGTCGCTGCGCCAGGTCGGTGTAGCCGGCGACGGTCTGGGCGACCTCGCCCTTCGAGCGCTCGGCGAGCGCCGGGTCGGCGAGCGCCTCGCTGTGCTGGGCAGCCGGGGCCGTGAAGGCGCTGACGGCCGTGCCCGAGGCGAGCGCGGTGCTCTGGGCTGCGGTCGCTCCGCCGGCGGTCACGACGAGCGTCGCGGCAGCGGCGGTGGGCAGGGCGTATCCGGCACCGAAGGCCTTGGGGAGGCGACGACGGCCGGTGGCGGCGCGTCGCTCGGCGCGGGTGGGCGTGCGGTGGCGCCCGGAATAGCTTGACATCGAGAAAGTCCTCGCAGGGGGTCGCGGACAAATCTCGGCGAGCCTAGCGTGACCACTTCGTTACACAAAACTCGGGCTGTGGACAGCGGCTGGCCCGAGTCCGCGAGGACCCGTGCGAGTGGCGATATGCGGTTGTCGGCGCTAGGCCGGGGTGATCGAGGTCACTGACGCGGTGGGCGCTCCGTCGTTGTCGAGCTGGGTCAGGGTCGTGGAGATCCGGTGGGCCACGCTGGGCAGGATCGGCAGGGACAGGTGGCCGACGCCGGTGAGGGGGACGTCGGTCACCGCGAGGTCGGGGTGTCGCAGCTGGGCGTGGTGGGCCGGGAGCACGGCCTCGTCGGTGTCGGACCAGAAGCACACGAAGCGCGTCGTGCACCCCGGGACCGGTCGGTCGAGCTCCTCGAAGAGGGGGCTGCCCGGCCGCAGCTGGCGGGCGATCCGCAGCGGGAGCAGGCGGGCCATGTGCGTGCCCTGGTGGGGGGAGCCGAGGGTGACGACCGTGTGCACTCGGTCGTCACCACCGAGACGGGTCACGTAGTAGCGCGCGATCAGCCCACCGAGGCTGTGCGCGACGACGTGGATCCGCTCGTACCCGGTCTCCTCGCAGATCTGCTCGATCTCCGCGGCCAGCTGTGCCGCGGCGGTGCGCACGTCGGACGTGCGCACCGAGTAGTTCATCGAGTAGACCCGGCTGAAGCCGCGCCGCTGCAGACCCCGTCGCAGCAGCGCGAAGATCGAGTGGTTGTCGACCATCCCGTGGATGAGGAGGATCGGCGTGCCGCTCTCGGCCACACCGGAGACGACCATGCCGCGCTGGAGCGGGGTGAGGTGCTCCATGCGGTAGCGATGACCGGCTCCGCCCCGCCGCGGCGCGAGCGCCCCGAGCGGGTAGACCGCGAGATGGCTCAGCCCCCACATCGCCTCGACCATCGACCCCAGGACGGCGTGCGGGCTGGCCAGGGCGCGGGCACGCTCGACGACGTACGACCCGAGATCCCCGGATGTCGGCGGGGTGCTCGGCTCGTGCGTGACGAGGCGTGGCTGCGGCTCCATGACGAGATCGACAGTAACCGTCTGACCTGCCCCGATGGCCTTGTGTGTCGAGGGTTTTCGTGCGTCCTCGTGCGGTCGGGCCGACGACGGGGGTGGGCGCCCCCTTCGCCGGGGCCTGCGTCCCACCCGCAGGACCGGGCGTGCCCGGGTGACGGCGGGAGGTCTAGGCTCCGGGACTACACCCGTGGGGCATGTGCGACAGCCATGCCCCTGTGCCCGAGAAAGAGGACGGATAACGCTCGTGGATCTCTTCGAGTACCAAGCACGTGACGTGTTCGAGAAGCACGGTGTCCCGGTCCTGGCCGGCGCCGTGGCCACCACCCCGGCGGAGGCCCTGGCCGCGGCCGAGCAGATCGGCGCCCGCAGCGGCGGCGTCACCGTGGTCAAGGCCCAGGTCAAGACCGGTGGCCGAGGCAAGGCCGGTGGCGTCAAGGTCGCCAAGACCGCGCAAGAGGCCGAGGTCCACGCGCAGGCGATCCTCGGGATGGACATCAAGGGCCACACCGTGAAGAAGGTGATGATCGCCCAGGGCGCGAAGATCGCCGAGGAGTACTACTTCTCGATCCTGCTCGACCGCGCGAACCGCCGCTACCTCGCCATGTGCTCTGTCGAGGGCGGCATGGAGATAGAGCAGCTCGCCGAGGAGCGCCCCGAGGCGCTGGCGAAGATCGCCGTCGACCCCAACGTCGGCATCGACGACGCGAAGGCCACCGAGATCGTGCAGGCCGCCGGCTTCGACGCCGAGACGGCCCCCAAGGTCGCCGAGGTCCTCAAGTCGCTGTGGACCGTCTACCGCGAGGAGGACGCGACCCTCGTCGAGGTCAACCCCCTCGTCAAGGACGAGGACGGCAACATCGTCGCCCTCGACGGCAAGGTGACCCTCGACGGCAACGCCGACTTCCGCCAGCCCGGCCACGCCGAGCTCGAGGACAAGGACGCCGCCGACCCGCTCGAGGCCAAGGCCGCGGCGATGGGTCTCAACTACGTCAAGCTCGACGGCAACGTCGGCATCATCGGCAACGGCGCGGGCCTGGTCATGTCGACCCTCGACGTCGTCGCCTACGCCGGGGAGGACCACACCGGCGGCGCGAGCAAGCCGGCCAACTTCCTCGACATCGGCGGCGGCGCCTCCGCGGAGGTCATGGCCAACGGCCTCGACGTCATCCTCGGCGACGAGCAGGTCAAGTCCGTCTTCGTCAACGTCTTCGGCGGCATCACCGCGTGCGACGCGGTCGCCAACGGCATCGTCGGCGCGCTGAAGACCCTCGGCGACTCGGCGACCAAGCCGCTCGTCGTGCGTCTGGACGGCAACAACGTCGTCGAGGGTCGGCAGATCCTCGCCGACTTCGACCACCCCCTCGTGACCATCGAAGAGACCATGGACGGCGCGGCCCGCAAGGCCGCCGAGCTGGCCGCCAAGTAAGGACGAAGAGACTCAAATGGCAATCTTCCTCACCGCTGACTCCAAGGTCGTCGTCCAGGGCATGACCGGCTCCGAGGGCATGAAGCACACGACGCGCATGCTCGCCTCCGGCACGAACGTCGTCGGCGGCGTCAACCCGCGCAAGGCCGGCCAGACCGTCGACTTCCCCGAGGGCAAGCAGGTCCCCGTCTTCGGCTCCGTCGCCGAGGCGATGGAGGCCACCGGCGCCGACGTCACCGTCGTCTTCGTGCCCCCGGCCTTCGCCAAGTCCGCCGTCGTCGAGGCGATCGACGCCGGCATCGGCCTGGCCGTCGTCATCACCGAGGGCATCGCGGTCAAGGACTCCGCGGAGTTCTACAACTACAGCCTCGGCAAGGGCACCCGGATCATCGGCCCGAACTGCCCCGGCCTGATCAGCCCCGGTCAGTCCAACGCCGGCATCATCCCGGCCGACATCGCCGGCCCGGGCCGCATCGGCCTGGTCTCGAAGTCGGGCACGCTGACCTACCAGATGATGTACGAGCTCAAGGAGTTCGGCTTCTCCTCGGCGGTCGGCATCGGCGGCGACCCGGTCATCGGGACGACGCACATCGACTGCCTCGAGGCCTTCGAGGCCGACCCCGACACCGACGCGATCGTCATGATCGGCGAGATCGGCGGCGACGCCGAGGAGCGTGCCGCGGCCTACATCGCCGAGCACGTCACCAAGCCGGTCGTCGGCTACGTCGCGGGCTTCACCGCTCCCGAGGGCAAGACGATGGGCCACGCCGGCGCCATCGTCTCGGGCTCCTCGGGCACGGCCGCCGCGAAGAAGGAGGCCCTCGAGGCCGCCGGGGTCAAGGTCGGCAAGACGCCGTCCGAGACCGCGGCCCTCATGCGCGAGATCATGGCCCAGATCAGCGCCTGACCTCCCGCACCACCTCTGCCGAAGGGGGACCACCCGCGAGGGTGGTCCCCCTTCGTCGTGCGCGCGGGCACCTCGACCAGCGAAGGGGGGCTTTGGTGGTCGAGGTGCGAAGGCCGCCAGGCCTGAGCCTCGAGGCCACGAGGGGTGGTCTCGAGGCTCCTTCGTCGCACCTCGACCAGCGACGGGGTGGTCTCGACGCTCCTTCGTCGCACCTTGACCGACGAGGGGGTGGTCTCGAGGCTCCTTCGTCGCACCTCGGCAGCGAGGGTGATCCATCTTTCAACGGCAGATTTCGCGTCTGCGTGGCGCGAGCGGGCGAGAGGCCCTAGTGTTGCTCTCACCAGCGCCGACCCGGTCGACACCCCCCTGCTCCCGGGTCGGCGCTGCCTCATGTCCGGGCCGGGTCTCGTGCCGCCCGACGAGAAACCTTCGCCGTGTTTCGCCGCGCCCGGCGTTGCCTCCACGGTGCGACGCGCACCGTGACGGACGATGTGGGCGATGACCGTCATCGACCGCATCCGCTCGGCCACCGCCGACGAGACGGGCGACCAGCGCCCCGAGCTCGCCGCGCTCGGTCGTGGTGCCCTGACGGCCGCCGCGACCTGGGTCGTCGTCACCGCTCTCGTCCTCACGGCGGTGCTGCTCTCGGGCGGCGCCGCTCCCGTCGGCGGCAGCATCGGTGCCGGCTCGGCCGTGTGGCTCGCCCTCGGCGGCGCCCGCCTCGGCCTCGGCACCGCGACGATCGCCCTCGTGCCGCTCCTCGCGCTCGCCCTGCTCGTCTGGGCGGCCCGGACCGGGGCCCGCCGGGCGCTGCGGGAGGTGGAGGGGTCCCCCTTCGCCCCCGAGCTCACCTGGCGCGAGCGGGTCGTGCAGCCGCGGACCCGCGTCGCCGGCGCCTGGCTGGCCGGCTACGCGCTCGCCGCGCTCGCGGCGTGGGGCGCGAGCCTGACCGGCCCCTTCGACGTGCGACCGCTCTCGCTGCTCCTGCCCGTCCTGCTCGTGCCGCTCCTCGGTCTCGTCCTCGGCGACGACGAGGTCGGCGCGGGGCTGCTCGGGGTGCTCCCGGTCGCGCTGCGCCGCGCCGTCGTGCCTGGTCTGCGCACGGCCGGCGCGCTCGTCCTCGCCGGTTCTCTCCTCGTCGTCGTCATGGTCGTCGTGCACCTCAGCCGGGTGCTCCACGTGCACTCCGAGCTCGACGCCGGGGTGGCCGGGGGAGCGCTCCTCGCCGCCCTCCAGGTCCTCGCGCTGCCGAACCTCGGTCTGTGGGGGCTCGGCTGGCTCGCCGGACCCGGCTTCTCCGTCTCGCTCGGCGCTGAGACGACGTGGGCCGAGTCGCAGACCGCGCTGCTGCCGATGGTGCCGGTCCTCGCCGCTCACCCCGAGCCCGGCGCACTGCCGTGGGTCGCGCGGCTCTCGGTGCTCGTCCCCGTCCTCCTCGGCGCCTGGCTCGCCCGTCAGTCGCTCGCCCGGATCTCCCGGCTGTCGCGGACCGTGGACAAGGCCGCCGTCGTCGGCTGCGCCGTCGTCGTCGCGGCCGTCGCGGTCGCGCTGCTCGACGCCGTCGCCGGTGGCTCGCTCGGCTCCGAGCGCCTCGCCCGCATCGGGGTGCCGGCGCCGCGCCTGGCCCTGGCGCTCGTCGTCGACCTCGGCATCGGGGCGGCGCTCGTCCTCGCCCACGACTGGTGGCGGCTGCGCCGCTGAGACGGCACGGCGGCTGCGCCGCTGAGACGGCGTGAAGGGCGCGCATGCCGGCCCCGCTAGGTTGGTCAGGTGCGTCTCGTCGTCCTCGTCTCCGGCTCCGGCACCACCCTGCAGGCCCTCCTCGACGCCTGCGCCGACCCCGCCTACGGCGCGCAGGTCGTCGCCGTCGGGTCCGACCGCCCCGACGTCGAGGGGCTGCGCCGCGCCGAGCGCGCGGGCGTGCCCACCTTCGTGCTGAGGGTCGGTGACCACGCCGACCGGGGGGAGTGGGACCGCGCCCTCACCCAGGCCGTGCAGGAGCACGACCCCGACCTCGTCGTCACCGCGGGCTTCATGAAGATCCTCGGCCCGACCTTCGTCGAGCACTTCGCCGACCGGGTCGTCAACACCCACCCCGCGCTGCTGCCGAGCTACCCGGGTGCCCACGGCGTCCGTGACGCCCTGGCGGGCGGTGCGCGCGTCACCGGCGCGACCTGCCACCTCGTCGACGGCGGCGTGGACACCGGTCCGATCCTCGAGCAGGTCGCCGTGCGGGTCGAGGAGGGCGACGACGAGGCCTCGCTGCACGAGCGGATCAAGCTCGTCGAGCGCGAGATGCTCGTCGCGACGCTCGCCCGCGCCATCACCGAGGGCTACGTCGTCGACGGCCGCTCGGTTCGGTGGGGCGCGCGCTGAGCGATACCCTGGCCGGACACGACTGGCGCAGGTGGGTCACCACCGGGGAGTGACGTCGGGGTGCATCGCCCGCCTGGGTGCGCCTCCTGCTGACAGGGACACCTGACAGGACCACCGACGTCGACCGCGAGGAGCACGCCATGCCCGAGTCCACCACCGCCACGCCCGAGGTCCCCTTCGACCAGGCCGCGCAGGACCGCCGCCCGGTCCGCCGCGCCCTCGTCTCCGTCTACGACAAGGACGGCCTCGAAGAGCTCGTCGCCGGTCTCGTGGCCGCGGGTGTCGAGCTCGTCTCCACCGGCGGCTCCGCCGCGACCATCGAGCGCCTCGGGCTGCCCGTGACGCAGGTCGAGGCACTCACCGGCTTCCCGGAGTGCCTCGACGGCCGCGTGAAGACCCTGCACCCGCGGGTGCACGCCGGCATCCTCGCCGACACCCGCCTGCCGGAGCACCAGGCCCAGCTCGAGGAGCTGGACATCGCCCCCTTCGACCTCGTCGTCGTCAACCTCTACCCCTTCGCCGACACCGTCGCGTCCGGGGCAGGCGTCCAGGACTGCATCGAGAAGATCGACATCGGCGGGCCGACGATGGTGCGCGCCGCCGCGAAGAACCACGCGAGCGTCGCCGTCGTCACCGACCCGACGAGCTATGCCGAGGTCCTGCGCACGGTCGCCGAGGGCGGCTTCACCCTCGAGCAGCGTCAGCGGCTGGCCGCTGACGCCTTCGTCCACACGGCGACCTACGACGTCGCCGTCGCGTCGTGGATGGGCTCGGTCGTCACCGACAGCAGCGAGGGCACCGGCTTCCCGTCGTGGCTCGGCGCGACGTGGCGCCGCTCCGACGTCCTGCGCTACGGCGAGAACCCGCACCAGGCCGCCGCGATCTACCGCATCGAAGGGGGAGCGGCCCCGGCGCTCGCCCAGGCCGAGCAGCTCCACGGCAAGGCGATGTCGTACAACAACTTCGTCGACGCCGACGCGGCCGTGCGCGCCGCCTACGACCACGGCGACCAGCCGACGGTCGCCGTCATCAAGCACGCGAACCCCTGCGGCATCGCCGTCGGCGACGACATCGCCGACGCCCACCGCAAGGCCCACGAGTGCGACCCCGTGAGCGCCTTCGGCGGCATCATCGCGACGAACCGTCCGGTGAGCGCCGAGATGGCCCGCACCGTCGCCGACATCTTCACCGAGGTCGTCCTCGCCCCGGCCTTCGAGGACGAGGCGCTCGAGATCCTCACGGCGAAGAAGAACATCCGCCTGCTCACCTGCCCGCCGCCGCGCACCGGCGGCGTCGAGGTGCGCCCGATCGGCGGCGGCCTGCTCGTGCAGCAGCGCGACGCGATCGACGCGGTGCTCGAGCCGGCCGAGGGCGACCGCCCGACCCAGGGCCACGGCGACGACCCCTCGCGGTGGACCCTCGTGTCCGGCGAGCCCGCCGACGACGCCACCCTGGCCGACCTGCACTTCGCGTGGCGCTCCGTGCGCGCGGTGAAGTCCAACGCGATCCTCCTCGCCCGCGGCGGCGCGTCCGTCGGTATCGGGATGGGCCAGGTCAACCGTGTCGACTCCTGCCACCTCGCCGTGGACCGCGCGGGCGAGCAGCGCGCCTCCGGCGCTGTCGCCGCCTCCGACGCCTTCTTCCCCTTCGCCGACGGGCTCCAGGTCCTCCTCGACGCCGGCGTGCGGGCTGTCGTCGCCCCCGGCGGGTCGATGCGCGACCCCGAGGTCGTCGAGGCCGCCCAGGCCGCCGGCGTGACGATGTACTTCACCGGGACCCGGCACTTTGCCCACTGAGGAGGGCGGGCGCCAGCACGCGCTCGCCCTCGTCCTCGCCTGCCTCGGCGGCCTGCTGACGACCCTGCAGGCCCGGATGAACGGCGAGATCTCCGCGACGATCGGGGCGCCGGTGCAGGCGGCGCTGTGGAGCTTCGGATCCGGGCTGGCCCTCCTGCTCCTCCTCGCCCTCCTGCCCGCCGTCCGCTCGGGCATCGGCCGGATCGCCGCGGCCCTGCGCGCCGGCCGGCTGCGCTGGTGGCAGTGCATCGGCGGGACCCTCGGCGCGGTCTTCGTCGCCGTGCAGACGTACGCAGTGCCGCTCGTCGGCGTCGCGATCTTCACGGTCGCGACCGTCGCCGGGCAGACGAGCAACGCCCTGGCCGTCGACCGGCTCGGTGTCGGTCCCGGCGGCCGTCGTCCGGTCCAGCCGGTCCGGGTGCTCGCAGCCCTCCTCGCCGTCGTCGGCGTGGCCGTGACGGTGAGCGGGTCCTTCGGCGACGGCGGCATCTCGGTGCTCGCCGTGGTGCTCGCGCTCCTCGCCGGCGGGGGAGTTGCCTTCCAGCAGGGCGTCAACGCCCGGGTCAACCTCGAGAGCCGTCATGTGCTCGCGACGACCGGTCAGAACTTCGTCGCCGGCACGACCCTGCTCCTGCTCCTCGCCCTCGTCCAGTACTCGCGGGGCAGCTACCGGCCCACGAGCTTCGAGGGCGTGCCGTGGTGGGCGTGGTTCGGCGGTCTGGCCGGCATCGCCTTCATCGCCATCGCCGCGTGGGCTGTCGCCCACGTCGGCGTCCTGCTCTTCGGGCTCGCCCTGCTCACCGGCCAGCTCGGCTCCGCCGTGCTCATCGACGTCGTCTGGCCCAGCGCCGGTCACGAGGTGAGCGCCGTGATGATCCTCGGCGTGCTCATCACCTTCGGCGCCGCGGCGCTCGCCGGCTGGGCGGCACGTCCGCGCCGGCGCACCCGGGTGGTGGCCGCTCGATGACGCCCCGCCCCGACCTCACCCCTGCGATGGAAGGATGCTCCCCGTGACCGCCACTCTCCTCGACGGCAAGGCCGTGCTCGCCGACATCAAGCGCGAGCTCACCGGACGGGTCGCCGCCCTGCGCGAGCGCGGCGTCGTCCCCGGCCTGGGCACCGTGCTCGTCGGCGACGACCCCGGCAGCCAGTGGTACGTCGGCGCCAAGCACAAGGACTGCGCCGAGATCGGCGTGACGAGCATCCGGCGCGACCTGCCGGCGAGCTCGACCCTCGAGGAGGTCCTCGCCGTCGTCCGCGAGCTCAACGAGGACCCTGCGTGCACCGGCTTCATCGTCCAGCAGCCCACCGGGCTCGACGAGAACGCCATCCTCTCCGCCGTCGACCCGACGAAGGACGTCGACGGGCTGCACCCGACGAACCTCGGCTGGCTGGTCCTCGGTCACGAGGCACCGCTGCCGTGCACGCCCGTCGGCTGCGTCGAGCTGCTGCGGCGCCACGACGTGCCGATCGCCGGCGCGAAGGTCGTCGTCGTCGGCCGCGGCATCACCGTCGGCCGCCCCCTCGGCCTCATCCTCACCCGGCGCTCCGAGAACGCGACGGTGACGCTGTGCCACACCGGCACCCGTGACCTCGCCGCAGAGGTCCGCCAGGCCGACGTCGTCGTCGCCGCCGCGGGCGTGCCGGGCATCATCACCGCCGACATGGTCAAGCCGGGTGCCGCGGTGCTCGACGTCGGCGTGAGCCGCGTCGTCGCCGAGGACGGCCGCTCGAAGGTCGCCGGAGACGTCGCGGACGACGTCGCCGAGGTGGCCGGGTGGGTCAGCCCCAACCCCGGGGGCGTCGGCCCGATGACCCGCGCGATGCTGCTGTCGAACGTCGTCGCCGCCGCCGAGCGCCAGCTCTGACCGGCCCGTCGTGAGCGAGGAGCCCCGCGAGATCGAGGTCGAGACCCAGCCTCGTGTCGTCGCCCCCGAGCAGCGGCCCCCGGCGACCCCGCGCCTGTCCGCGTGGTGGCTCGTCGTGGCCGTCGGGGCGGTCGCGCTCGTCGTCCTCGCCCTCGGTCAGCTGCGCTGGGCGGTCATCCTCGTCGCCTCCGGCCTGTGGCTCGGCGCGGCGATCCGCGCCGTCGTGCCCGAGACGGTCGCCGGCGGGCTCGTCGTGCGCTCCCGCGGTTTCGACGTCCTCGTGCTCGTCGCGCTCGGCGCTGCCGTCCTCGTCGTCGGCCTGGCGCTGCGTCGCACCTGACCCGCAGGCACGACGAAGGGGGGTCCCCACCACCGGTGGGGACCCCCCTTCGTCATGGGGAGGGGCGGTCAGCCCTGGATGAGACCCAGGCCCTTGACCGCCTCGCGCTCCTCCTCGAGCTCGGCGACGGACGCGTCGATCCGGCCGCGCGAGAAGTCGTCGATCTCCAGGCCCTGGACGATGCTCCAGTCGCCGCCGGAGACGGTGACGGGGAAGGAGGAGATAAGGCCCTCCGGCACGCCGTACGAGCCGTCGGACGCGACCGACATCGAGACCCAGTCGCCCTCGGGCGTGCCGAGCGCCCAGTCGCGGGCGTGGTCGACGGTGGCGCTCGCCGCGGACGCCGCGGAGGACGCGCCGCGCGCCTCGATGATCGCCGCGCCGCGCTTGGCGACGGTGGGGATGAAGGTCGACTCCAGCCACTCCTGGTCGCCGACGGCCTCGGCGGCGTTGCGGCCGCCGACCTCGGCGTGGAAGAGGTCGGGGTACTGGGTCGCCGAGTGGTTGCCCCAGATCGTCATCTTGCGGATCTCGGTGACCGGGACCGACAGCTTCGCCGCGAGCTGGCTGATCGCGCGGTTGTGGTCGAGACGGGTCAGCGCCGCGAAGCGCTCGCGCGGGATGTCGGGGGCGTTGCTCATCGCGATGAGCGCGTTGGTGTTCGCCGGGTTGCCGGTGACCGTGACGCGCACGTCGTCGGCCGCGACCTTGTTGAGCGCCTGGCCCTGCGGGGCGAAGATGCCGCCGTTGGCCTCGAGGAGGTCGCCGCGCTCCATGCCCGGGCCGCGGGGACGCGCGCCGACGAGCAGGGCGTGGTTGACGCCGTCGAAGACGACCTCGGGGTCGTCGCCGATCTCGACGCCGGCCAGGGTCGGGAAGGCGCAGTCGTCGAGCTCCATGACGACGCCCTCGAGGGCCTTGAGGGCGGGGGTGATCTCGAGCAGGCGCAGCTCGACCGGGGTGTCCGGGCCGAAGAGGGAGCCGCTCGCGATGCGGAAGAGGAGGCTGTAGCCGATCTGACCGGCGGCGCCGGTGACGGCGACCTTGACGGGCGTGGTGCTCACTGGGACTTCTACCCCTTCGTCGTGGGTGTCGGATGTCCCTCGACTCTAGCCCGCTCGCGCGGCCGGACGGGCAGCCGGGTCACGCTGCGAGGACCGGGGGAGCCCGGATGTGGTGAGATCTGGTGGTGCCGTCAGGCACCTGCGCGGCGACCCGCCGCGCCCGACTCGAAGGGGGAGCGCCGTGGCTCCAGCGGTGGCCGGAGGCCGGTCATGACCCAGCGCCGGCTCGGCGTGCTCGCCCTCGTCGTCATGCTCCTCGCCGACGCCGTGCTCCTCGCCTGGGTCTTCGGGCTGCTGCCCGGCAGCGGGGCGGACGCGGCGGTGCCCGAGCCCGCGGCTGCGCCGACCGCGACGTCGGCCTCGCCCTCTGCCTCGCCGAGCACGACCTCGAAGCCCGCGGCCCCGGCGGCGCGGTACGTCGCGACCTCCGTCGGCGACACCCTGTGGCGGGCCTCGGTCGCCCGGTGCACCGGTGACGCGGCGGTCGTCGAGCGCTCGCAGGACGGCGGCGCGAGCTGGGAGCGCACCCGCTACGACGGGCAGGTCGTCTACCGCCTGCGCCTCACCGAGCCCTCGGTGGGCTTCGCCGTCGGTGCCGACCGCGGGTGCCCCGAGACGGTCGTCAAGAGCACCGGCGACGGCGGTCAGACCTGGCAGGAGACGTCGGCGGGCCAGACCTGGGCCCCTCTGCGTGACGGGAATGTCCTCGTCCCCGGTGGCGAGGAGGTCGACGCGTGCGGGTCGGCCCGGGCCGTCGGCCTCGCGCCCGTCGACGAGACGAGCGCGTGGGCGGCCTGCTCGGACGGCACCCTGCGGCGCACCACCGACACCGGGGCCAGCTGGGAGGGCGTCGGCCGGGCGAAGGGGGTGACCTCGCTCGCCGTGAGCGGCGAGCGGCTCCTCGTGGGCTCGGTCGTCACCGGGTGCGACGGGCTCTCCGTGGCGTCCGGCACCACCTCGCAGGCCGACCTCGAGGACGCGACGTGCGTCTCGGGCGCCCGCACCGCCGCCGTCGTCCTGGGCGAGCAGGGTGGGTGGCTCGTCGGCACGAGCTCGTGGAGCAGCGCCGACCTCTCCTCGTGGGAGCCGGTCGCCTAGAGCGCGACGACGGCGATCGGGTCGCTCGTCGGCTGCTTCGAGCCGCTGCTCGGCTCGATCGTCAGACCGACGCCGGTGGCGCCGGACGCGTCGCCGGTGAGCAGGACCGGGGCAGAGCCCGACGCGAAGACCGTCGAGGCGTGCATCGTGCCGGAGTCGTC
>NZ_CP046475.1:0-54436 GCF_003721155.3 Janibacter melonis
GTTCTCCAAGGACGGGACCGAGGTCACCGGCGCCTCGTACACCTTCCGGGACGGCTCCGGTCCCTGGCTGGGCGGTACGAGCCTGGCGCGCGACCTGACCCTGCCGAAGCTGCGCGCGATGTGGGACGACACCCCACAGAACCGCGCCGAGGCGAAGGGGGTGTGGGACCGCCGCGAGGGCATCCCGAAGGAGAGCGCGGCACCGGCCGGTACGGGCTCGTGGAACGCCGCACAGCAGGCCCTGGCCAAGTGGGCGGCGAAGGTCGAGCAGATCGACCCACGCGACTACGCGACCTGGTCGTCCACCGCCCGCGACGCGGCTGCGATCACCTCAGAGCTCACCCGCTCCTCCGGCGGCCGCCAGGAGCAGCTGCTCGCCAACGCCACGCAGGAGCTCGCACGCAACGCGCAGACGCGGCAGCGGGTCGCTGCACCGGCTGCGGACGACGCCCGTGTCGCGTGTCGGCACATCTCGCTCGCCCTGCGCTCGGCATCGAAGTCCGACGCCACCGGGTGGTGGGCGGTGTGGCAGCAGCTCTCGCGGGTCAACCGCGCGATCCACGGTGCGCAGAGCGCCCGCGGTGAACTCGTGCGCGCCCAGCGCTTCGAGCGCGCCGCTCACCGCGACCTCGTGAGCATCCAGAACGGGCTGCGCAAGGCAGCCGAGTCCAAGCCGGCGCAGACCCCCCGGCCCCGAGCAGCGCAGAGGACGACCGAGACAAACAGGGAGCAGGGACGATGAGCGAGCACAGCATGGACGAGACGATGAGCGACGTCACCCGCAGCGCGCGGCTGGCCGTGATGCTCATGGCGCAGGCCAGCGAGCAACTGGCTCGCCGCATCGCCGAGGCGCAGCGCGCGGCCGCGCAGGACACCAACGAGCGAGCGACTGCCCTGCGCGAGCAGCTGAACCTCGCCCAGGACGCCGCGCGCGCCTCCTACGAACCGTTGACGGACCCCGCCCGCTTCGCTGGCACCAGCGCTGAGACCGCCGTCTCGGCGTGGTCGACCGCCGCGGCGTGGAGCGAGGTCGACCCGCAGGCTGCGGCCGCGCAGGCCTCCCTTCGTCAGCAGATCCTCGATCGGTGGGACGTCGACCCGCAGATCCTGCGCGACGCGACCCTCGTCGACGCGCGGACGGCCGCCGAGCCTGCGCGCGACGCGGCCGCTGAGACCGAGAGGCTGACCGAGGTGATGGACCCCGAGTGGCGAGAGCACGCCAGCGTTGAAGAGCTCGAGGCGCGCTGGCACGAGGCGCAGAACCACCCCGAGCGGCCCGGAGCAGCCGAGACCCTCGCCGTCCTCGACCGCGAGCTGCACGACCGGTTCGGCCTCGACGTCGAGATGCTGCGTCGCAGCGAGCAGGACATGGGAGAGGCGCTGTGGCACGCCGCCGGCGACCACGCCGCGGCCGAGGCGGACCGAGCCGCTGAGACCAGCGAGCAGACCAGCGCCGCCGGCTGGGAGAACGAGGCCCACGCCGAGCGCAACCGCGAAGCCACCGCCGGCGACGACGCAGGCCAGGAGGTCGAAGACAGCGTCGATGCCCGCGAGGCCGAGGACAAGGCATCCGCCGGATCAGCCGCCGCGGCCGAGACCGAGACCGATCACGGTCAGGCCCGTGCAGACGCCGCCGCGATGGAGCGAGCGGGCGTACCCGCCCGCTCCCAGCAGGTCCGCCTGAGCACCGCCAAGGGGTTCGGTGCCTCGACCGAGGAAGGCGTCAAGCACCCGGCACGGCCCAAGGGACGCAAATCCTCCCAGCGCAAGAGCGCAGACCGCACCCACGACCGTGGACGCTAGGGCACCATCGGGGCCATCACCTGATGAATCGGAGAGTGTGATGAGTCGAGCGGCCATCGCCGCGATGGCGATCGTCATCGGAGCGGCGATCTTTGCGGTGCCGTCTATCACCAGCCCGGGCGCCGTACGAGCGGCACTTCAGATCGGGTTGGCGGTCGCAGCTGGGGTAGTCCTTCTCCTTGAGATCCGCAGTCTGAAGCGACGACACCAGGACGGTTCACGATGAGCACCTCTTGCCGGGCATCCTCGACGAGATGGGCGCGCTCATGACACCGGATCGAGCCTCCGACCGACCGCCCGCCCCTGTGGGTCGATGGGAAGACGTCGATCGAGTTGGTGACGACTTCCGCCTGGCTCGTGGAAAGAAGTTGCTAGTCCTCTCAGGTGTTGCCGTACTCGTCAGCGTTGCGCTCCTCATCGTCGGGGATTCCACGATCCGAGTGTTCGGAGGCGTCGGCCTGGCCTGGAGCCTCTTGGCCTTCGTCCCAGCCGTCTTCATCGTCAGTAAGGCACGAAACAGGATCCGCGCGGGGCGGGGTCTGGTGCCCGGCGACCCTTACCGGCCTGACGGTGTGGCCTCAAGTCCTCCCGGTGCGCAGTCGGACAAGTAGAGGGCCGCCGTCCGTCTACTTCGACTCTTCGAGGCTGAGATACCTGTCCGTGCGGAACAGCCCGCCGAGGGTGTCCCCGTTGCTGACGGTGAAGGAGCGAACCTCGCCGTCATCGGCGTCGCCCTTGATGAGGTCGGAGCCGGTCCAGTCGATCTTGGCCTGAATGTCGAATTGCCCTGGCGGGATCTCGAACTCCACCGTCTCGCCTCGGCTCACCTTCCCGACTTCGCGACCATTGATAAGTATCGAGAACTTCCTGAGGCGGTTTGCCCACCACTCATTGGAACGTGTCACTCGAATGATGGCACTCACCGCAGCCCCTCCTCACCATCACCGAGGACGTCGAAATCGTTTGAACAACTCCAGGGCAAGGGTGCCAAGCGCGTAGACGACGACGATGCCGATGGCAATGAACAAAATCCTGCCTAGATCCATGGTCCCAACCCAAGCCCCGAGGAATAGCACGATAGAAACGATGGTTGTCATCGCAACGACTTCCTCAAGCCGCCGCGTCCTGTGTCGATCAGGCACTGCGGTTTCTCCCTTCCCCGAGCCGTTCGAACTCTACTGGCGATGATGTGCCTCACGTACCGCGACCCAAGGGGCGCAAGGACTCTCATCGTCAGAGCGCGAACCGAGCTCACGGCCGCGGCCGCTAACTAGCCCGACCGCGCGGTTGCGAACTACGCACACACAGCGAATAGGCCTTCATTCCAACTCGGCCAAGCCGCAGTATCTGCGGCCGATATGAAACGGCTCCGCGGCGTCCCGCTAGCAGACGCGGAAGAGAGTGGTGCGATCCTTGTAAGGGTCAAGCCTATGGTCGGGCTTAATCAGGCACGACGCTTGAGCTTGAGCAGTAGGGCAATTGATGTGACCACCAGGCCGAATCCTCCCAGGGCCAAGAGTCCGCCTGATGGGGAAGCTAGCGACCCTGAGAATATGGCCGCTGCAACTATAAGGCAGCCAGTAATCAGGCCTATCCAGTAAGTAGTCTTATCCACTTCAACTCCACTAGAACGTGATTATATCGCCATTATCGTCGTAGCAAGACTGGACAATTGACGCTCCAGCGAATGCAAATCCAGCGAATCCAAATCCTACCGTGAATGGCCCGCCGAATACACTCACACCAAGCCCAAACGTCGCCAGTACGCCGCCGCCAATGGAAATCGCGCACCCGACCCACGGCTCGCCCATCGCTCCGGTCGGATCTGTTTGGTTCGTGGGGTTGCACCCGACGTAAGCGTAGGGCTGGGTCTCGGCGGGCTGCGCGGGGTTGGTGATGCGCTCTGCCGGGTCGGTCTGGGTCCAGCGGTGCATGCCGGGGTCGTAGTACCGCAGGCCGATCTTGTAGTTGCCAGTGGCGGCATTGGTGGTGTCGAGCCATTCGCCGGTGTAGCGCCAGTTGACCAAGGGGATGTCTGCGGCTGCTTCGGGGTTCTTCCCGCCCTGATAGCCACCGAAGGGGTCGTACCAGTAGTCGTTAACACGCTCACCCGCGGAGTTGACCACGCCGATGGTCGATCCGAGTCGGTCACTGAGGTAGTAGTAGCGCTTCCCGTCGGGTCCCTTTTGGCCCAGGACGCGGCCGTCGGGGGCTAGGACGTAGTCGGTCGTGCCGGAGCTGGTGGTGCTGGAGGTGACGCCGAGGAGGCTGTTGGTGAATGTGATGCCTCCGGCCTTGGTTCGTTCGACCTGGCTGGTGCCGTCGTATTCCATCGCCCGGGGGTCGTCCTGGTCACGCTGGGTCATGGTGGTGGCGCGGGCGCGCTCGTCGTAGGCGGCGTTGCCGCCCTGGTTGTCACCGGTCCACATGCCGTTGGCGTCGTAGGTGTTGGTCAGGGTGGTGGCCCCGCCGACGCTGGTGAGCTGGTTTGCGGCGTTGTAGTTGCCGGTGAAGGAGTCGGTCTGGGTGGGGCTGATCCAGTCGGTCCACGACGTCATGTTGCTGTTCGCGTCGTAGTTGTAGACGTCCTCGGAGCGCTTGACGCTGTTCTTGGTCGAGGTGCTCTTCTTGATCCGGCCTGAGCTGTCGTAGTCGTAGGTGACGTGGAAGTCGAAGACCGGGTCGTCGATCGTGTAGACGTTGTCAGTCGTCTTCCCGCCGGGGCTGGTGTACCCGTAGTTGAGGTCGGTCAGCAGGGTGAAGGTGCCGTTGCTGTTGGCCCGGTCCTGGTAGATGCGCTCGATGCGGCCGCTCTTGTCGCGGTCTTGGCGGTCGGTCACGCCGCCGGGGTAGGTGATCGAGGCGGTCTTGTGCTGGCCGTAGCTGTAGTTGATGGTGTTGCCGTCGGGCGGGGTGATGGTCTTGGGGTCGTTCTCGATGTCGTAGGTGTAGCCGGTGGTGCCACGCGGGGTGGTCATCGAGGCCATGTTGCCGGCGACGTCGTAGGTGTAGCTGTTCGCGACGCCCGGCAGGTTCTCGGCGGTGACGCGGTTGCGGGCGTCCAGAGCCCATGCAGTGTTCTTCGTGGTGCTGTTGTGGGTGTCGACGCGGCTTGTGCGGTTGCCGTTGTTGTCGTAGGTGTAGCTCACCGAGCTGGTCGAGGTGGAGGCCCCGGGCTTGGTGTAGGTGATCTTGGTGACCTCGTCCTTGTCGTTGTAGTCGATGACCTGCTTGTTGCCCTTGCCGTCGAGAACCGTCCGCAGCCGGTTGGTGGCGTCGTAGGTCATGGTGGAGTCACCTGCGGGGGCGGGGCGGTCGATCTTGGTGAGGTTGCACCCGGTGTAGCTGTAGGTGGTGGTGTTTCCCTTGCCGTCCTTGCTCGAGGACGGCACGCCGGGGCAGGCGTCGGAGGCGGACTGGTAGTTGATCGTGGTGGTGGAGTCGCTGGTCTTGACGCTGGTCAGCTGCTCGCGGTTGTTCCAGTCGTAGTCGATTCCCACGCCGCGGGAGTCGGTGTACTTGCTGGGCTTGTCTGGGGTGTCGGGGTCGAGGTAGTCGAACGTCGACTTCGCGCCGTTGTCCTCGGTGAAGTCCTTGACGTTGTAGCCGTCGTAGGTCAGCGTCCCGATGCCGCCTTGGGCGTTGGAGTACTCGTTGACAGCGTTGGTCTGGCTGACAGGAGAGCCGTCGGCGTTCTCCGGCTTGTCGTCATAGTCGGTGGTCTGAGCGCTGCCGGCGCGGGGGGTGAGGTACTTGGTCTGGCGGCCGCGCTCGTCGAAGGTGTAGGTCCAGGCGTTGCCGCGCTGGTCGGTAACTGCGACGTGCTGGGTGGTGTTGTCCTGGTCGGGGGTGAAGGTGTACCGGGTGATCGCGGGCTTGGCGGTGGTCGAGTCGGCCCAGATGATCTTGTTCAGCCGGTCGGTGGTGTCGTACTCGTAGCGAGTGGTGTTGTTCTCGGCGTCGGTGACCGAGGTCAGGTTGTGGTTGGTGTCGTAGGCGTAGGTCGTGGTCCGGCCGAGCTGGTCGGTGACCGAGGTCAGGTCGTTGCCGGTGTACCCATAGCTGATGAGCCGCCCGCGGGGGTCCGTGATCTTGCTGATGTACCCGTTGGCGCCCCAGTTGACGGTGGTGGTCTCACCGCGGGTGTCGGTGATCGCGTTGACCCGGCCGCCGGGGCTGTAGCCGTAGGTGATCTTGTTGCCGTTCTTGTCCTCGACCTCGTCGAGGAAGGTCCCGTCGACGAAGCGGTAGCGCAGGCCTGAGTCGACCATCCGCAGGGTGTACGTCGTCCCGGTCTTCGACAGCTTCGCGTTCAGGCCGTCGGGCGAGTTCCAGCTGCCCATGCCCTGGCGGTAGGTGAAGAGCTCTTTGCCGCCGGTGGGGGTCTCGAAGGTCGCGTTGTTCGTGCTGGGGTCGATGACCATGCGCACGCTGTTGCCGATGGTGGAGTTCCAGCCGTAGCCGAAGACGTCGGTGCCGTCGAAACGGGAGTTGTAGTAGCGGCCCACGGTCATGTTCATGCCCGCGACACCGGAGAGGTTGACGTCGCTGGCCTCCATCAGCAGGTTGCTGGTGGCGACGTTGACCCGCTGGCGCAGCCTGTCGGTCAGCTCGTCGTCGTTGAAGGTGAAGTACGGCAGCACACCGAGCTGCTTCTGACGCCACGTCACCTTCAGGTAGGGCTCGTTGACGCCCTCCTCCATGGTGGTGAAGGTCTTGGCCGAGTCGGTGCTGAACTCATTGGCGGTCAGCGCCAGGCCCCAGTTGGGGTTGGTGTCGGGGTCGTCGATCCAGTCGCGCATCGCCTGGGTGATCGGGACCGAGACATACCCCGGCGCGCAGCCGGGCCCGCCCTTTGCGGCGCTGGTCTGGCCGATAACCGACCCGAGAGTGGGGTTGGGCCAGCCGACGCTGGTGGTGTACCAGACGCTCTCGATGCGCTTGGCCTGGATGGTCGTGGGGGTGCAGGAGGCTGAAGACTCGTTGTAGACGTTCACCGACGCCGACTCGACCCAGCCACCGGCGAAGGTGTCGACGTTGAACTTCATCAGCGAGCGGAACTTGTTCGACCCGAACAGCCCGGCACGCATGAACGTCCACCCGGCGTAGTTGTAGGAGGAGTCGCCGGAGTTGATCATCGTGTCGCCGGTGACGTCGAACTGCACCGTCGGGTCGACGACCACGGGGTAGGCCCGGTCAGGGGCGTTGAGCCAGGCGTCGTCGACGCTGACGCGCAGCGTGGTCTTCCCGGAGAGCTTGACGAGCTCCATGCTCACGTCCTGGGAGACCTCGTCGTTGGCGTCGGTCATGAAGCCTTGGGGGATGACCGCGGTGACCTCACCCGCGGTGTCGACGAGCTCGACCGACCCGCCAGCCATGCGCGCGGTCAGACCGGTCAGGTCCATCGGGAAGTCGAACGTGCGCGGCGTGCTCGCCGAGCGCAGGATGATCTCCTCCTTGACCCCTCCCCGGATCGAGTGCAGCTTCAGGTCCACCTGCGGGCGCAGGCCCGCGAACCGGGCCGTGGTCGCGGTCTGCGACCGAGGCACATCGGTGGCCTTCGACATCGCCCACGACACCCCGCGGCCCTGACCGAAGTCGAGGTCGACCAGTTGCGGGTCGTCGCTGTCCTTGGCGACGGCGAGGTCGACCGGGGAGTCACCGTTGCGCAGCACTCCGGCGGAGTCGGCGGTCAGACGGTTGTCGATCGAGACCCACGTGTCGCCCTCCTGGAAGTTCACCGGGGCCTGGTAGACCCGTGTCTCCATCACACCGGGCTCGTCGGTGGCGAACGTGCGGGTGTACTCACCGCGCTCGGAGACGATCTCGTCACCCGGCGCCAGAGCCGGGTCGGCGACCGAAACCTTCGGTGTCGTCGGTGTCGCCGGCCGGTCCTGCTGCTTGGCCTCACCCGCGTACGGGCCGGCCGTCTGATCCACCGGGTCACCCGGCGCTGCAACCGCTCCCCCAGCCCCGGACCCGACCAGCGCCGCCGCTGAAACAGCAGCAACCGACACCAAAGACACACGTCGCATGAAGCACCCCTGCTCTATCGCCCCTGGACGGGACGGACGCACGCAACGTATCGGTACGAACGATTCAAGCGATAGGGGTCAACCCAAGAAAGTTCAAAGTTTCTTAAAAGAAGCCTGAACAAACCCTGAACATGATTCGGACCCTTTATCTGGAAGCGTGGTTGGCCCTATTCGCTCAGAAGCTCAGCGCATACGGGTGGTGGGCAGCTGTCCTGCGCCCCAGTTCTGGACTCCGGCGACGACCTTGACCCGCACGGTGGTGCCGCGAGGGGCGTACATCGACAGCGAGCGGGTCGAGCCGGTGGTGGTGTAGCTCGTGGTGACGGTCTTGGCAGAGTACTTGCGGTAGGACCAATCACTGGAGTGGTACTTACGGGCCTTGGGGAAGGTGCGAGTGACCTCGACGACGGAGCGGGCTGCGGGCGGGCCGCCGACGCCCTCGCGGGCGAGGAAGCGCACGCGGGCGTG
Source organism: Janibacter melonis (assembly GCF_003721155.3). Taxonomy (NCBI): domain Bacteria; kingdom Bacillati; phylum Actinomycetota; class Actinomycetes; order Micrococcales; family Intrasporangiaceae; genus Janibacter; species Janibacter melonis. The sequence continues at coordinate 8,307 of NZ_CP046475.1, forward strand.
CCACTGGCCTTCCTTGACGGTGGAACCGATGAGCTGGACGGGCCGGTAGGAGGTGGTCTCGATCATCGCGGCCTGGTCGAAGTCGGTCCAGCTGTCCCATCGCCCGGCTGACCACAGCGCGGTGATGGTGGAGTCGGCTCGCAGGTTGCCGGCGTCGGGGGTCCACGGCGACATCGGGTTGCGGTACCGGTCGTCGGCTACGGGTGTCACGTCGCGGTAGGTCCAGGTCGACCCGGCGTCGTCGGACCACCACTCCTGGACCCGTCCCTGCTCGGTGGGTCCGGGGTTGACCAGCAACGCTCGGGTGGTGCTGCCCGGGACGAGGTCGTAGCCCTGGGCGAACTCGGCGCCGTGGATCAGGGTGCGCCCGACCCACTCGCCGTTGGTCATGACAAACCACTTGTAACTGGAGGCCTTCGGCGCGCCCTCGGGCTTGAAATTCGTCGTCATCGCCAACGCAAGCCGACCTTCAGGGTCGCGCTGGATGTCGTAGACCCGCGCCGGGCCCTCGGCAGAGCTCCCGTTGTAGATCAACGTCCCCTCACGCGGGTCCATCGGCGAGGAACGCAGGTCGCTCATGGCACGGATGGGCTGCCCGTCGGAACGGGAGAAGACCCCGTCCTGGTAGCGGATGTGGAACTGGGAGTTCGTCGCGAGGTTGACCGGGTCGCCGTCGGTGACGGCGATGTCGAGGGTGCCCTGCCCGTCGCTGACGAACTTCATGTAGCTCCACCCCTTGGAGACGTCCTTGGGGTAGGGGTTGGTGAAGAGCTGGACTGCGGGGGTCCACATCCGCAGGTCCTTCGAACGGGTCAGGTACCAGTCGTTGCGGTTGTCGTCGGGGTTGCGCAGCCGGGTGAGCAGCCAGTACGGGTGGGAGTCCCCACGCAGGTAGTGCACCTGGGTGTAGGTCGCCATCCGATGCGCCACGCCCGAGCCAGCCAGGCGCTGCACCGGGCGGAAGTCCATCGCGTCCGCGCTGGTCGAGACTCGGTACTGCACCTCGGTCGAGGCGTGACCGGACCAGAACGCCGCGATCCGCCCGTCACCGGTCTGCAGCAACGACGGCGAGGCGTGGTCGTCGGCGACCCCACGCCCCAGCGCGGCGTCGATCCGCGCGACCCGTGCGTGCTGCAGGGCGTGCTTGGCCTTCGAAACCCGGGTGACCTCTATGTCGCCTTTGGTCGACGTCGTGCCGACGTAGGTCGCCGCCCGCGTGGTCAGGGCCCGCGGGTTCATGTACCACGACCACGTCCCGTCAGCCACGAGCTGGGTGCGTCGCACACCCGCGCGCATCGGGGCCTTGACGACCTCGCCGTCAGGGGTCTCGATCGACCCACCGTCGGCCGGGGAGATCGAGCGAGCCGCCGCACGGGTGCCCTGCGCCACGATCGGGCTGCCCGACACGTTGACTTTCGTGCTGGGCACCGCAGCCGGCAACGAGCCCGTCCCGCCCAGATCTGTCGGCACGGTCAGCACCTTGCCCCCACGACGCACCGTGACAAAGTCACGACCCTCGACGTTGCGCTCCCCCGGGCTCGAGGACACCCCACCCGGAGCAGCAGCCGAAGCCGCCGGGGCGCCCGCCGCGGGCACCAAGATCGCGCCGGCCACCGCCGTCACCACCAGAGCAGGAAGCGCCCCACGGCGCAGCGACAAACGAGAAGAGAACACTCTCCGGACCCCCATCAGGTCATAGGTAGCCCGACGGAAGACACCCCCTGGCGCACAATGCATCCTGCACGAAAGTTGCATCTGATGCAGCAAGACGGTGGAAACCCTCCGTCACCTGGGTCAGCCGACTGCTAACGCCTGGACGTCTCGAGGTGCGGTGTGACCACAATGACCACAATGACCACACCGACGACTAGCCGGGCTGAAGCGGTCGACGCAGGGACCGCGGCCGCCGGGCGCGTTCGCAGCCGCGTGGAGCGAGTCCAGCACTACTGAACGGGAACATCCGGCGGCTTCAGCCTTTGGTAATCCGTCCCGATGCCGTACCCGAGCGCGGCCAATAGGAGTGCTGAAGCAGCGCCGGCCCACAATGACCGATCCTCGTAAGGCTGCTCACCCATCACGTCTGGGCCGTACACAGCACCAGCCACCATGAAAAAGAAGGGCAGGATTACAGCGACCCACGTCGGACGCCGCATCGTGAAGTGATACAGATTCTGGGGGACTTTGATGGCGCTCTCACCTGCAAGTACGTTCCGAGCCACCGCGCTGCGCTCCTCCACGACCGCACAGATGATGTGGATGAAGTAGCCGACGATCATCATCGACATACCTACGTTGATCCAGACCGGCCAGCGCACAGGCTCGCCCATTGCGAACCGGTAGCCACTCAGCACGGGGCTGGCAGCCGTGAGCGGGAAGAGGGCCACCGCTGTCAGACTGAAGCCCAACGGCACATGCCCGATGGCCGCGAGTCGGGCAATTACCCAACGATGCTGGAGCGTCAGCATCGTTCTGCTCATATCGGGAACGTCGTTCCGACCCAGCACACTCGACAACCACGCATCGCGCTTCTCGAGTCGGCGACGGGTGAGTACAGACCCCAGTGACGCAGCCAGTCCGGCCAGCCCCACGACGGCGGCGACGACGGCCCCGACGAGAGCCGCTCCATCTCTTATCGAGTCCATCTCTGCCCCAGTGCTCATCCCCTGATTCGGTGCTTGAGCAACACTAGGGGCACCCGCGGATGTGCGGTGCGTGACGCATGAAACGCCCCTACAGCTGCGCACTACACCTGATGCGAAGAATCGCTGTCTACGCACGACCGGTTGCCCGGGCTAACCCTCCTGGTCAGCGTCGCCGCGGTGGTGCTCCCCATCCTGCGTGGGTCCTACCGACTCTTCATCGCTGCGGGCCAGCTTGTGCACGACGAACATGCCGACGGGCGGCGCGACCGTAGGCAGTCGCGGGTCGACGGAGTGGGCGCCTCTTCGAGGGTCGCACTGCCGAAACGGTGAGCTGGACTCTGAGGTCAGCGACGCGATGGTGGGGTCGAGGAAGTCACGGATCCACGTCGCCGTCCCGGTCCCAGGATCGGTGCGCATGGCCTCGAAGGCGTCCCACAGCGCCTCGAGCCGCAGCACGGCCTCTTCGTGGTCCCACCACTTCGAGCACCACTTCTCCACGGGGTGCTGCAGGCAGACCTGCAGGAGGAAGTCCTCAACAAAGCTCGGCAATGAGGTGAACGCGAGGCCCGGCGAGGCCTCGCCATCCTCGTCCGTCGCGGGGTCGGCGATCTCCTGGGTCCAGTCGGTCTGGCTCACGCGCTCTCCTGCCCGGTGTAGTAGGCGATGCCCTCACGGATGAGGTCGGCCTGCGGCAGCGACGACCAGTGCTCGAGCGCGACGAGCACAGCCGGCATCCCCGATGCCAGCGCCACTGCTCGCCCCCGGGGCAGGGATGCGACCTCGTCGACGTCGAGGATCTTCTCGCGGCGCAGCTGTTGGGTCGTGGACCCGCCGGAGCGCATGCTCGTCGAGGCTGAGCGGGTGCGCACGTCGTGATCGCCGATGAGGCGGGAGATGGTGCCGGCGAACTCGTCGTCACCAATACCGGGGCCGATCCCGCGCAGGTTCGCCGCGTCCCACATCTGCTTCATGCCCTCACGACCCCACACCCGCACGCCCTGGGACCAGGACTGCAGGTAGGTGCACAGGATGATCCCGCGCGAGCCGTAGTGGGAGTAGAGGTCGGGCAGCTGGGGCCAGCGGCAGATGTTCGCCGCCTCGTCGAGCACGCACAGCAGCGGGCGAGCCAGGCGTCCGCCCTGCTCGATGCCGTACTCCTCGGCGGCGCGGGTGACGGCGACGGTCAGCGCCGCGGTGATCGCCCGGGCCGAGCCGGGTCCTTCCTTGCTGAGCAAGTGCAGGGTGTCGGTGGAGCGCACGAACCGCTCCGGGGAGAACTCAACGCGTCCCTCGCCGGGCGTGATCCACGGGATCAGGGAGGGGTTGCGAAGCCAGGACAGCAGGTTCTCGGCCGAGCCGTAGATGCCGTCACGCTGCTTGGGGGTCTTGGTGCGGGCGGACTCGACGTCGATGGAGGCGGAGTCCTCGCCGGCGGCGATGAGCAGGTCCTCGGGCTCCCGGTCGTCGGGCTGACGCACCCAGCGGTGCACGTCGAGCATGCTCCGCTCTCCCTTGGCAGCGGCCAGGAGCAGGGCGGCGACGAGGGTCTGAGCGGCGGTGTCGAAGTAGGCGTCGGTCTTGGCCGTGACGTCCCGGGTCGCGGCCGCGAACAGCGAGACGATCTCGTCGGCGCGGGTGGAGTCGGTGACGTAGGACAGCGGAGACCACCACCACGTCGGCTGGCCACCGGCCAGGCCCTGCGGGTCGTGGATGCGGACCAGCCCGACCTGGGAGCGGGGGCCGGCGGTCGCGTCGACGAGGTCGCGCTTGTTGCTCGTGGCGAGCACGGGCCCGCCGGTGGCCAGCACCTGCGGGATGCACAGGCACGAGGTCTTGCCCGCGCGCGGACCCATGACCCACAGCTGGGTCCACTCCCACGACGTGCCCATCGGCGCGCGCCCGTTGACGGCCTTGCCGATGGGGACGCCGGCCCCGCACTCGGGGCTGACTCCCAGACGCCGCGCGTCGTTGCTCAGCCCGCTCATGGCGAGCTCGTGCACGTCCTTGGGGCGTGACATCGACCGGGCGAGGTGGTCTACCCGTGCGGCGGGGTCGTTGCCGCGGCGGCGGTAGATCGCGGCGGCAGCGACGGCCGTGGCGAGCAGGATCACCACAAACACCACAACGACGGCAGTGGCGCCGCCGGACCAGGAGGCGCGACCGGTGACGATCTGGCTGGCCCAGGCGAAGGGGTTGGCCGGCGGGTTCAGCCCCGCCAGGTGGGCTGCCGCCCATCCGGTCAGGACGAGCACCACGATCAGCAGCAGCGAGCCGACCAGGACGTACAGGCCGGTGTCGCTGTTGGGGTCGCGCAGGCGCCCTGCGCGGCGCTGGGCGCTCACGCGGACTCCCGCGCCTGGCGGCGTGACTCCTCGTAGGCCCCCCACCGTTCGTTGGTGTCGTTGACCGCCAGCTCGGAGGCGACCAGGTCGACCCGGAAGGGGATGCCGGGCCGCGAGCCGAGCTTGAGCAGGAACAGGCCCCGCCCGGGCGGGTCCTCGTCGTTGTCGCCCGACGCGGTGTGCATGTCCGACCAGGTCGTGAGCATCTGACGCTCCTTCTCCGGCATCGCGAACACCTCAGAGAGGTTGCCCATCTCCTTGGGTGCGAGCCCGCCGAGGAAGACCATCTCTGAGCGCTCGACGAAGCCCCAGGCCTTCTCGGTGGCCTCCTCCGTCGCGAGCTTGAGGTCGCTCATGGTGTGGGTGCACATGATCTGCGGCAGCAGCAGCTGACGGTTCAGGCGAGTGATCGCGTCGATCCGGTCGACCATCTGCAGGCTGGCGCGCAGCACGCGCCACAGCTCGTCCATGACGAGCACGTAGATCCGTTCGGGGCCAAGGCCGGCCTCGGCCTTGATCTTGGCTCCCTGCACCACGGCGGAGCCGTAGGACCAGCAGACGAGCTGCAGCGCGGCCTGCATGCGCAGGTCGTCCTCGTCCACGCCGGACATGTCGAAGACCACGGGCCGGTCGAGCACCATCGGCACGCTCGTCTGCTGGGCGAAGGTGTCACCGAAAGGCCCCTTCGGGCCCAGACCCTGCAACGCGTCGAGCAGCCGCTCGACCCGCGCGTCGTAGCGGTCGGTGTCGCCGCGATCGCGCACGACCGCCCGCACCTCGTCGTTGCGCTCCTCGATCAGCACGCGCACGTCGTCGACGACGGGGGTGCTGCTCAGGTCGGGGTCGAGGACGGTCAGGGCGGCACGAAGGATGGTCAGCTCGTTGACGGTCAGCTCCGTGCCCAGGACGAGCTCGCACAGCCCGGCCAGCGTGTTCAGGCGCCGGCCCTGCAGCTGCGCCTGGACCTCCGCGGCCTTCTTCTCGTTCATCTCCCACAGGTGGGGCAGCAGAGACGCTCCCGGACCGGGGTCGAGGGGGTTGATGTTGGACCTGCCGCGACCGAGGCTGATGACGCCGGCCTCCCCACCGAGGGCCCGCACGAGCTTGACGTAGTCCGGCTTGAGGTCGGACAGGATCATCGGGATCACGCCCCACGCGGACAGCACGGTGAGCATCCGACGGATCAGCGTGGACTTGCCCAGCCCGGGACGGCCGAGGATGAAGGCCGAGGGGTTGAGGATCAGCCCGAGCCGGAACCACGTCACCGGGTCGGCGCAGACGTCCATCATCATCATCTGGTGCCGCCCAAGCGGCACCCCCTTCGCCGGCAGGCTCGACCCGGCGGGGAAGGGCCACAGACCGCACACCTGGTTGCTCGTCGCCTCGAACTCCGGGGCGGACTCGACGATCGCGGCGTACCCGCCGCCGGGGACCTTCAAGCCCCGCCGGCCCGGACCGCCCTCGCTGGAGGTGGTGTCCATCCCGACCGCGCGCTTGAACTGCTCGAGCCGGCTGACCTGCTCGGCGGTGGGGGTGCTCGTGTTGGTGGTCATCACATCGTCTCCCTCAGCACGCCGGGCAGCGCGACCCGCTCGGGCAGCACGATGCCCAGCGGGAGCGCGGCCACGAACGCGACGTCGTGCATCCCCCAGCAGGGACGCATCTTCAGCTGGGCCTGACCGGCGAGGTTGAGCAGCGTCTGCTTCGCGGCGGGCAGGTCGGACACGTCCTCGACCGTGGCGGTGACGATCATCCCCACGCGCACGAAGGGGTTGCCCTCGGCCTCAGCCGCTGCGTTGCGCTGCGCTGCTGCGAGGCGCTGCTTCTTGCGCTCCGAGGGACCGCGACGGCGGGTGGTCGAGGCATCCGAGGACGCGGAGGTCACGCGCCACTCGGCGAGGTTCGCCGAGGTCGTGGGGTCCAACGGCCGGTAGAGCAGAGCGACCCGCTTGCGCGCGACCCGGGCGTTGGGTTCGAGGAGGTTGCGCAGCTGCAGCGTGTAGAAGACCCCGCGCGGCGGCTCGGCCATCATCATGCTCATGCTCACCGAGCCGTCGTGGGCGTAGTAGTCCTTCCCGGCGTGCGCGGCGACCGGGCCGCAGTCGTTCCACGCCAGCCCGGTGCCGCCGGCGTTGCGGGCCTGCTCCACCGCGGCCGCGACCGAGGGGTCGAAGGCGACACGGGTGTCGTCGATGATGTCCGCCGCGGTGCGCGCCCGCAGACGAAAGCCGGCCCCGGTCATGCGCAGCTGAGCGATGAGCCCGGGCAGCCGGGTGCCGATGTCATCGGCCATCGTGTCCGCGTCGCGGGCCCCCTTCGCGCCTTCGACGCCCTTGCGTGCGTCGAAGGTCAGGGTCACCGTGGTGTTGATCTGCGCCGCACCGGCGGTGCCGCTGCCGACGACGTCGCGCAGCACGCTCAGCGCAAACTCCGGCGCCCCTGGGTCGACGTCGGCCATCGCTGCTCGCTCGAGACGCAGCCCGGTGTCGGGCACGGTCTCGACGACGACCTGCGCGCCGATCAGGTCACGCTCTCGGGAGAGGACACCGAGGTAGGTGCCCCAGTGGGCGGCCTTGCGGTCGATGCTCTCCTGGTCGATCCCGACCGTGCCCTCAGGGGCGGTTTCGATGACGACGGAGTAGTGGTCGACGCCGCGGTGGTGGATCAGGGCGAAGGGGACGCCGTAGCCGTCCTCCGCCTCGAGGAGCTCGGAGTCGGCCATGAGGCCGGGCAGGGCGAACGAGCCGTGCTCGAGGACACCGGTAGGTCCCTGTGCCAGGGCGGTGCGCCCGGTCCGCTCGGAGACCGACCACCGGCGCCGGCGGATCAGAGCGCCGTAGGGGTTCTTGTCCAGCGCCATCGTGCCCAGCACCCACGGTGCGATGAGCAGCAACGACAGAGCCAGCCAGCCCATCCCCACCCAGAAGTGCACGACGAACATGAGGAACATGCCGACCAGGACCACCCCGATCAGGGTGAGGAACTGCAGCGGGCTCAGACCGCCGATGCCCGGCGCCTTCGGCCTGGCCAGGTTGGAGTACTTGACTGCCTCGGTCTCGCTCATCGCTTATCCCCTTCGCTCCCGGCCACCGGCCGGCTGACTCATGTCGTTGGCTACCCGCGAGGCGCCGCTGGCGACCTTGGTCGCGGTGCTGCCGACGTGCTGCACGGACTGGCGTGCCTGCCGTGCTCGGGCCCTCGACCCGACCTGACGCACGGCCGGAGCGGGCGGCACCGCCGTGGTGCTCTGAGCCCCCGGCGCAGCCGACGAGCCGCCGCTGTCACCGCCCAGGGAGTCCCCGCCGGTCGCGCCCCGACGCTCCTGCGCCGAGACCGGTGCGGGTGTCTCAGGAGGGGCCATCGGCCCGCCAGCATCGCCACCGGCGCTGCTCGACGACGCGCCGGCCGATCGGCCGCCGCCCGTCGGGACGCTGGTGCTGCTGCCAGCGCCGCCAGGCGACGCGGCACCGCTCGAAGACCCGCCGGCCGTCGACGACCCCCCGCTCGACGCAGAGCCGGTGCCCTCACCCCCAGCCGAGCTGTCGACGCCACCGGCGGCAGCCTGCGCTGCTCCCGTCGGCGACGCCGGACCAGCCCCGCTCGAACCGGACCCGCCACCGCTACCGCCAGACCCGCCGCTAGAGCCACCGCCGGAGGGGGAGGCGCCGGTCCCGCCGCTGAAACCTCCTGGGGTGGACCCGCCACCTCCCGAGCCGCCGACGGGCGCGGGCGTCGCCGCACCCCCACTTCGCGATGCTGCGGCGGTCGCTGCCCCGGTCCCGCCCGTAGCCAGCGCAGCACCGGCCAGCGAGGCCGCGCCGTAGGTCGCTGCTCCTGCCGCTGCAAGCCCGGCAGCCCCGGAGAACGCGGAGCTAGAGCCCTCGCCGGCCTCGCGCACGAACAGGTTGACCATCGCGGGCAGCGCGACCGCCGCCATGAGGATGATCATCGAGCCCCACAGGAACTGGAAGATCGGGTCGGAGGTCTGGTCCTCGGCCTTCATCAGTCTCAAACCGACGCCATAGATGATCGCCACGACTGGCTTGTAGAGGATGAACGCGAGCAAGAACATCAGGCTCTTGCGCAGCCGCTCCTGCCCCTGCCGGGTGCCGCTCGCGGCGGCGAAGATCGGCACGAACGCCACCATGATGATCAGGATCGGTGAGCGCACGATCAGGAAGATCCACTGCATCAGCACCCCGATGGTGGTCAGAACCAGCATCAGGATCGCGATGAGTGCGAGGTTGCCCAGGGCCTGAGTGCCGCCGCCGGGGTCGATGCCGATGAGCCGCTTGGCGAAGGCCTCGTCCTTGGCCAGCCCGGCGTACTCGCTCTCGCCCATGCCGGCGATCTTCATCATCAGCCACGGCGAGGCGCGGTCGCTGAACTCGACGAGCATGATCGTCATCCCCAGCACCACGGTGGTGCTCGCGATGATGTTGAACAGCAGCCGCAGGATGTTCTGCCCCTCGGAGGCTTGCAGCGTCCAGAACATCCGCATGATCGTGACCATGATCGAGATGACCGCGATGGCCATCACGAGCCAGCTGGTGGAGTTGAACACCGATTGCAGCGTCCCCGAGGGGGTCACCGTCGACCCCTCCACCGTGCCCAGGTCCGGCGAGGGCACGGTGAACATGCTGACCGCTGTGCGGTTCAGCAGCTCGATCAGACCGTCAGCCGCCCCGTCGATGAGGCGGGTCATGAAGTTGTCCGCAGCCGCACCCACGGTGTCTCCGACCGCGTCACCGGCCTTGTCGCAGAGCGGCTTCGCTGCGCCGAGACATGGAAGCGCAGGGGCGGCTTCCGCCCCGGCATAGGCTGCGGAGTTCGCGGCTTCCGCGATCACTTCGGGCCCCACTCGACGTATCCGTCGAGGCTCGTCACCTTCGTCGAGCCCTGGTTCTCCTGGGTGCCGTCGACCATCCAGTCGCCGTCCTTCCAGACCATGTCCCCCGGCGTCGCCGTCATCGTGGTCCCGGTGCTGAGGCTGCTCACCACTGTGACGGTCACGCGGTCGGGCCCCTTCGGCTCGACCTTGAAGCCGCGGACGGTCAGCACCTCACCCGGAGTCGGCTCCGGGATCTCCAGACCGTCGTAGAGGTCCTTGTACGGGCCGGGAGTGATGTGCTCTTCGAGGAAGACGTCGATGGGCATCCCGATGAAGTTCACCGCCGCGAACAACGCACCCGTGGGGTTGCGTGCGTAGCAGGCGCGATCCCCGTCGTCGGTGACCCTGGCAGGACCGAACTCCTGCGAACGGGGCACCGTGGCACCGCGCACGACCTCCCACGTCGCCTCCGGCGCCTCGGTGGGAGCAGCATCGGACCCTGCTGGCAGGCCGCAGCTCCCGGCGGTCTCGCCGTTCGACGTGGACGAGTCCTGGCTCGCGGTGGCGGGCGGGGTCGGCTCGTCGGACCCGCTGCGGCCGAGCATCCAGCCGATCCCGATGGCTGCGAGCAGGACGACTACCACCGCGGCCGCCAGCAGGGGCCGGCTCAGGTTCTTCTTCTGCTGCGCCATCTGGCGCTCCTTTCCTCGTCGGGCTCTCGCAGGCCAGGCGCGTGTTACGTCAGCGCGGAGATGATCTGGCCGACGACGCCGAGCAGGACCAGGCCGACGCAGACGATGAGGAAGGCGCGGATGCCCTGGCTGCTGCGGCCGTCGAGGACGCCGGCGAAGATGAGGATCACCGAGACGATGAGCCCGATCGCGCCCATCGCGATCGCACCCCACATGACCCAGTTGATGACGGTCTCGAAGACGTCGGCACCGGGAGGTGCGTCGGGGGTGGGGTCGATGTCCATCGGCAGGCGCACCGCGACGGCGGCGCTGAGGGTGTTCATCATCGGTTGATCTCCTTCGGGTTGGGCTCGAGGCCGCGCTCTGCGGCCCAGGTCAAGACGTTGCGGGCGACCTTGGTGGTCGCTCGAGGTGGGCGGTCCAGCGACGGGGTCGGCACCAGGTGCCAGGCGGGTACCCAGGGCATGAACCACGTCCGCGGGTACATGCGGGCCACGCGCTTCATCCCCGGGGCGAGCTCGGCGACGGGCTTGGGGCCGTCGGCCACGAAGACCAGGCCCAGCAGGGCCAGACCGGGCAGCGCGCCACTGCCCCATTCGCGGGCGGCCGCGTGAGCGCGGTCCAGGCCGATGCCGGAGGTGCGGGCGACGAGGACGACGGGACCGACGCGCGGGATGACCCCGGGAGCGGGGGTCTCACTCATCGTCAGGCCGCCGGGGTTGGAGTTGGCGACCTTCGCCAGGACCCGCGTCAGCGTCGAGGAGCCGGCGCCACCGTGCAGCGCGACGACGCTGACAGTGCTCGGCCCGACCTCGCCCTGGATGCGCAGCACCCCTCCCCCGGCTGGGGCTGGCGCCCCAGGCGGCAGGACCGGGCCGCGAACTACGGGCACCACGACGTCGTCAATCGGGTCAGGCCCAGGCACCACGATCGGCGCCGACTTGAACGGGTTGTGCACCGGCTGCGCCGGCGGTGTCTTAGAGCTTCCCCTGCTCATGCTTCCCCCTCGCCGGCGCGGATACTCTCGCCGAACTGTCGGAAACGACTTCTGAACTACCACCGTAGGTGGTGTTTCACCGTTCGTTGGTCTTGGGCAATTAAGAGGACCTTAAAGAAACGTGCGGAACCGTTGGGCATCTGCGACTATCAAAAAGGAACGTGAGGGAACTCGATGGAGGACAACGACGTGCTGCCGGAGCTCCAGGCGTACGGGCCGAGCCTCACCACCGCTGAGGCTGCGGCAGTGCTGCGGCTCGATCGGGCTCAGGTGGGCCAGCTCCTCAAGCGTGGGGAGCTGCCCGGCTTTCGCGTCGGTGGCCGTTGGCGGCTGCGTCGCAGCGACGTCCAGCTGGTGATGCTCGGCAAGTGGGAGGGGCCTGACGTTCCTGATCAGGACGACGACTAGTCGCGCGGGCCGCACGGCCCGCGCACGAAGGGGGACGCATGAAGTGGATCGGTGGCCTGCTGCTCGGGGTCGTCCTTTTCGTCGTGATGCTCGTCCCCCTGCTCATCCAGGGCGCGCAGAGCCTCAACGACTCCCCCAACCCCCTCACCGGATCCCTCGACGCAGCGTCCATCCCGCAGGAGTACCGCGACTACGTCATCGCCGCCGGCAACGTCTGCGCAGACGTGCCGGCGGCGGCGATCGCCGCGCAGATCGAGCACGAGAGTGGCTGGAACCCCCGGGCGGTCTCCCCCGTCGGCGCACAGGGCATCGCTCAGTTCATGCCCGGCACCTGGGCGACGTACGGCCGCGACGTCGACAAGAACGGCAAGGCCTCTCCCTTCGACCCCGCCGACGCGATCGACGCGCAAGCCCGGTTCATGTGCGCGCTGACCCGCTTCGTCCAGCCCTTCGTCGCCGCCTCCGGGCGCCCCGCGATCGAGCTGGCCTGGGCGGCGTACAACGCCGGCCCGGCTCGCATCACTCAGTACGCCGGCATCCCGCCGTTCACCGAGACCCAGAACTACGTCGCCAAGCTGCGCGAGAGCATGGCCGCTTTCCTCGCTGACAGCGTCCCGGTCAGCGGGTCGTGGGCCCCGCCGCTGGCCAAGCAGCACATGATTCCCACGAGCCCCTTCGGGCCCCGCGGAAGCCCCTGCGCGGGTTGCTCGTCCAACCACCAGGGCCAGGACTTCGGCGCCCCCTCCGGGGCGACCATCTACGCCGCGTGCGACGGCATCGTCGACTTCGCCGGGCAGATGAGCGGCTACGGAAACATCACCTTCGTCAACTGCGGCAACGGCATCCGCACCGGCTACGCCCACCAGTCCGCGATCCGCGTCCAGGTCGGGCAGAAGGTCGAGGCCGGCGACGGCATCGGCGCCGTCGGCAGCACCGGCGTCGGCACCGGCGCCCATCTGCACTTCGAGGTCCGCACCGGCGCCCCCGCCGGTGGCGGGGGCCTGTCTGGCACCCCGACCGATCCCCGCCCCTTCATGGCCAAGAGAGGAGTCACGTGGTGACCCGACCTCACGCAGCCATCACCCTGGCGGCCGGCGCGCTCCTGCTCGCCGCCTGCGGCGACGACCCCGCGCCCGTGGCGCAGACCAGCGCAGCCGCACCCAGCACGAGCAGCACCGCCCCCCGAGGCGGTCCGTCCTCGTCGACGACGTCGACAGCCGCAGAGCCGCAGGGGCGTCCTACCGCCCCCAAGGGCTCCCCGGGACGACCTCGAGGAGGGGTCGTCGATCCTCGCGACGTCGACGACGCGCAGGCCTCCGAGGTCGCGCAGGCTTATGCCCGCACCACCTCGACCATCGACACCCGCATCGACCGCTCCTACAGCGACGCGCAGCGCCGCGCGACGCGCTGGCTCGACCCGAAGATCGCCAAGGAGCTCGAGCAGAACCTGCCCGCTGACCCCGGTTGGTCCCAGCTCGCGAAGGACCAGGCGTGGACGACCGCGCGCACCCAGGACGTCAGCCCTGACGGCTCCGCGCCGAGCGGGCTGAACGCCTCACGCGTCGTCGAGGTCACCGTCACCACCAAGGGCGCTGGCGGCAAGAGCATCGGCAAGCCCGACACGGTCACGCTGCTCGTCGACCTCGCCCGCGCCGGCACCACCAAGCCGTGGCTCGTCACAGCCGTGTCGACCTACTAGGAGCCATCCCATGACGATCCCAACCGCCATCGGAGACAACGGCGAGACCCGCGAAGAGTTCGACCCGCGCAGCGTCCCGGCCTTCCCCATCGTCAACGTCCGCCTCTACCGCACCGAGGACGGCGCCGTGACCGGCGAGGTCGACGGCGCCGACGTCGACGTCGACCCCGACGCCCCCATCGACAGCGTGATGCGCCACGCCCAGGACGCAGCGGCAACTCGTCCGATGCGCGCCGTGCGCGTCACCGCGACCGACGTCGACGGCAAGACCTGGCCGATGGTCGTGCACGCCGACGGCCGCACCTGGGACCTCGACACCACCCCCGAGCCCGAGCGCACCGGCATGCGCCGCTCCGTCGTCGCGGCCATCGCCGCCGGCACCCTCGTCCTGGCCGGGGCGGGCCTCGGCGGTGCCTGGTACATCGCCGCCCACCAAGACCCGCCCACTGCGACCGCGCCTGTCGCGGCGCCCGCCGGCGAGGCACCCGTCGTCCCCGTGGCCGGGTGGGCTCGCCGCGCCGCGTGGGTCTCCCCCGCGATCAACGTGCCCAGCGACGGCGCACCGCTGCTCGTCACCGACTCCACCGTCGTCGCCACCCTCGACGACGGCCCGAGCGCCCAGCTCGCAGCCCTTCGCCCCGACGACGGCGCCACCTTGTGGACCGTGCCGATCGACAACCGGGTCACCGGTTCGCCGCAGCAGGTGGCCTACCAAGGACGCGAGGGCATCGCCGTCGCCACAGGTGACGCCCTGACGATCTGGCCCAACAGCACCACCGAGCCCAACCCGACGACGTGGGAGATCTCCGAGCCCGGGCTCACGCTCGTCCCGACCTCGAAGATTCCGCTGCTGGCCAGCACCGAGACGCTCACCGCGCTCGTGCTGCAGGGCGACGCCCTGCAGCAGCGGGTCCTGCCCGCCGGAGCCCAACCCCTCGTCGCCACCGACGACGCGGCCGTCCTCGCCGCCGACGACAGTGGACGGTGGTGGACCCTGACCAGCGAGCAGACCGCTCCCTCCCCCGAGACGCTGACGGCTCCCAGCCCCAAGGCCACGCCGCTCGGCATCGTCGGCGTCGCCGGTCGCACCCTCGTCTACGCCTGGCAAGACCGCGGGCAGACAGCCCTCACCGGCTACGCCACCGAGTCGAGCATGGAGCCGGCCTGGTCCGTCGTCATCAGCGAGGACGTCGACGCCGACGACTTCGCCGCCTCCCCCGACGGGTCATGGGCCATCGCCGGCACCACAGCGATCGAGTCCGAGACCGGCACCATCCGGGCACTGCCCGAGGACTGGTCCACCGCCCAGATCACCGACGAAGCCGCATGGAGCACCGCCGGTGACGGCTACCGCGCCGAGCGCATGAAGCCCGCCCAACGCATCCCCGGCGGTGCCGACGTCGACCCCCAGGGCATCCCCGTCGCTACCGCTGGCGACCGCGGCCTCATCATCGCCAGCACCGGTCAGGCCCAGCGCATCTACGCCCTCGAGCCCGACACCGGCACCGCCTACGGCCCCGACGTCACCCCCTCAGCCGCTGACGGAGAGTCGAAGTGATGACGGCTGCGCCAAGAAATAGCCGCGACACGCCGTCGACGTCGCTTTATCTGGCTAGCCACGCCCCTAGGTTCTCCCCATGAGTACTCCAGCGAACGCCCACCGCAGCCCGGATCGCTCCGCTGCCGTGCTGCTGCGGTTCTCCCTCGACGGTCGCGCCGAGCTCAAGCGGCGAGCCAGCGAGCTCGGGATGACCGTTCAGCAGTACGCGGACTGGAAACTCCTCGACGCTGACCCCTCCAAGCCTGTCGGCGGCCGCGCAACCGGCCAGCGGCCACTGGAGGGCCTGAGCGCCTAGAACCCCTGCAGGGCAGTGCCCTGACATGACGAAAGCCCCGGCGGCAACCGGGGCCTTCGAGTCGAAACCGAGTAACCAGCTCGGTCCCTGTGAACCAACTCCCGCAAGGAGGTAGGTGGCTTTGTGCTGCCCACTGTAGAACACGCACGTCCAGATGCGCCAGGAAGTCTCTCCCCGACGCGCCGAGCGGCCCTGCGCGCCGCACCGTCGCCCGCCGTCGCCGCTGAGGTCGCCTCCCGGTGGACCAAGCGGCCCTGGGTGCCCTTCGGCACCCCCGTGCAGGTCGAGGGAGCCGACGAGGCCCGCGAGGCCATCCGCTACGAGATCGCCGAGGACGACGGCTGCTACGCCGACGTGCGCGCGTGGACCTCCCGCGATGCCTTTCTGGCCGGGCTGCGGCTCTACCTCGAGCACTACCCCGAGGCCCTGAGCGGACCGAACAAGAACGACGCGATCAAGCTCGACGCGTTCATGCAGATCATCGAGATCACCGCCGCCCAGGCACACCCCGCCACCGGCCGCGCCGTGCGCGCCTACAAGCGGTGGGTCGCCCAGCAAGCCGGCTGCTCCGAGGACAAGGTCCAGCGCGCCTGGCGCTTCGCCACCTGCCGCCTCGACGTCCTGCGCGAGATCCGCCGCGCCCGCCCGCTGCACCAGAGCGCGCGTCTGACCGTGCGCCAGGGCCATCGGATGCCAGACGGCACCCGATGCCGCCAGCGCGGGATCACGCCCCTTCGCGCGTTCAACGTCCCCGACTGGCTCGCACCCTGGGTCGCGATTGCCACCCAGGAGCCCCAGGACAGCCGTCAGGAGCCGATCACCGAGGCTGTGGACAACGACACCACCGACGTCGTGTGCGGCTCTCACAAGCCCTCTGACGAGTTGCCGACGGGGGTTTTCGCATCCCCACCCCGTAGGGGCCAGCCTTTCGAGAAAAGTCACCTTCTACCTAGGGAGACTTGCAGCCACGACACTGTCTCGCTCCGCTCGACCAAGGGGACGCGCTCCGCGCGACGCCTCGACGGAGGCGGGCGGCCGGTTCGGCGCACCCGCCTCGCTGGCGAGGAGCTCGCCGCCGGTATCGCCGCCCTGCTCGGCTGGTCGACCACGAAGCACCAGGACGGCCCGCGGCTCTCGCCGCGGATGACCGCGCCGGCCCTGGCCGACTTCGAGCGAGCGGGCTGGACCCCCGAGCACTGGCTCGCCACAGCCCGGGCCGTCGCGGTGACCCTGCGCTACCGCTGGCCCACGTCCTCGCAGCAGATCACCTCCCCCGGCGGGTGGGTGCGCTGGCTGACCCAGCACATGGTCCCCGACGAGCCCGTCGACGTCGGCGCCGACCCCGCGGCCCCGCCGTGGCTCACCCCCTGTGGCCAGGCCGGCTGCGACGGCCACGGATGGCTCACCAGCGACCCCGACCCCGTCACCGGGCGCGTTACTTCGCGCAAGTGCCCGACGTGCCCGCCGCGCATCCGCGTGGCCACCCCGGTCCAGATCGAGCAGCGCGACCTCGCGCTGACCGACTACGAGCCCCCCGCCACCGTGTGCGTCGCCTGCCGGCGACCAGGACCGACTGTCGTCGCTCGACTGGCCAGCCCCCTCGGCTCGGCCGTGTGCGACCCGTGCTGGCAGATCGCCACCAACGGGCCCGGCTCGTAGGCCGTGAGCCGTGCACGTGCTGAAGCACGTGCACGTTCGCTGGAACGGGTCGGAAGGTCGATCCGACACGTGTCGGACGACCTCGCGCACGTACGAGATGTGGCGCGGCGCTTCCTGGCCGTCGGCTCCGCCCTCGTGGCCTAACGCACTGGACCCTGCCCCGGAATTCCGGGGCAAACCCGGCCTCACAGCCTCAGCTCGAGACGTCACCATCGCTGTCAGGACCTGCCCCAAGAGGGGGGTGTCAGGCATACCTCGAGGGTATCGCGGCGCGCGCCCGTAGAATCGGAGTACATCGAGTGGTTACACCGATGTCATTCGTCCACATGTTGTGCATAAGTGCACCGAGGCTTCCGGGAAATCCGTCCCGGTTGGACGAAGGGAGGTCTGAATGTCGAAGCTCTCCGAGCCGAAGCATGACGACCACGGAAAGCCGCCCGACGACGACGGCGGCGGTCCTAAGCGCATCGCGCTCAAGACCGCCGCACAGGTGTTCATCGCCGTGGTGACGCTTTTCCGCCTGATCATGGACTTCATGTCCTGATCGACGAAGGGCGGTGGTGGGGGCTCGGTCTAGCCACCGGGCTCCCGCCGCCGTTCTTTGCCTAGGCGTGCCTAGGTCTTGCCTAGATGATAGGCACCCCGGCTGAGAGCGTGCCAGCGGGGCACGACCTATGAGCTCGTCAGTTCCGGGATCTCGATGTGGTCGACGTGCTGCTCGGGGGCTTCCTCTGCCAGCCGTTCTTGATCCCGTCGAACCTTGATGTTGGAGAACGTCCGCAACATCGACACTGCGTAGTACATCGACGCCACGAGGCGACTTACAGCGACCTCACGGTCTACCGGCTCCCCTCCGGGTCGCAGCTAGCCCGGCCCCAGGCAGGCTCCCCCTTCGTAGGTGTCGAGCCGCGATCACGACGACAAGCGGCGGCCGCCTGACGGCGCCCACGAGCCGGTTCACCTCTCGCCCTTCCCCCGACGTCCCACTCTGCGGGCTCGGCACCCCACGTCAAGCCGGCTGCGCCGGCCTCTCCCCCACCAACCTCTGGCACGCGCTGCGCTCCTTCGTCGCTCCGCTTATTTCGCGCCAGAGCTTGGCTCCTCCGATCCCCTGCGGGGTTGACGTGGGGCGCCTCAGCGCCCGCGACGGGGACAAACGTCGGGGGCGGGGGCGGGGGGTGGTTGGGCCGCAGCAGACCAACGGGCCAGTTCCCATCCGGCGTCACCGTTGACCAACTAGACCGAGGAGCCAGCATGAACATCACGACCCGCACCCAGGGCACCTGCGCCGTCGACGACTGCGCCAAGGACAACCGCGACGTGATCCGCGACCACGGCGTATGGCACAAGATCCGCGGCGAGGTGTTCACCCGCGGCGCGTTCGTCGTCGACTCCTGGGCCACGGCCTGCCCCGAGCACCAGGACGAGGTCACGCACGCCGTCACCCGCGACGTCGAGGAATGGCCCGAGCGCTGGCATGTCGTCGTGGGAACCCAGGACTACGGCACCAACGGCCCCCACCCCGACCGGATCGCCGCTGACGGCGACGGCAACCCCGAAACCCTCTTCTAGACAGCATTGACCACACACACCAAGGAGACAGTATGGACCATGTAGGCGTCCCCGGGCAAATTGCCCTTGACATCGACGCACTCATCCGAGAGGCCGAACTCGACGCCGCCCCCGCATGGGCCGGCGGTCCCCTGCGCCTCACGCTCGACTACCGCACCCCCGACGAGCACGCCGCCGCGATGCAGCGATGGATCTTGGAGCACGGCCAGGGCGGCTTCCGCAGCCGCAGCCACATGTGGTCCCCCGCGATCTGCCACCAGCCGATCACCATCGAGGGCCACGAGCTGCACGTCCTGTCCGTCGACCTGCGCACCGAGCACGGCCACGAAGGTCCCGGCGCGCTGCTCTACCAGGCCAACTGCATCCCCTGCCGCTGGCACGAGGTCGCCGCCAGCGAGAACGAGGCCGTGGAGGCCATGCACGATCACGCAGTCCCCGACTGGCGCGACCTGCCCCTGATGCCCCACAAGATCAGCGCTGCCCTGTCCAACCCGACCCGCCAGAACATCGCGGCCGCGCGGACGTGGATCGAGCAGAACTACCCCGCCCACCGTCAGCACCTCGGCGCGCCCATCCGCACCACTCGCACGAGCATGGGCACCCGCCACGTCCCAGGCCGCTCCCCCTTCGGCGGGTTCGACCTCACCGGCGAGGTCGTTTAGCCGTACCCCGCGGCCGATTTGTCAGATTTGTCTAGTCCCCTTGACTTGAATTGTCTACCCCTCTAGACTTAGCGTATGAAGAGACAGCAGATCATGAAGGCGCTGAGCGCCGAGGCCAAGAGGCAGGGCTTGTCCCTGCTCATCACCGAGGGTGGTTCGCACACGAAGGTGAGCATCGGGGACCGTCACACAACCGTCCCCCGACACAACGAGATCAACGAGATCACCGCCAAGGCGATCCTCAAGCACATGGGAGTGAAGCCATGAAGGTCACCGCGAAGGTCACCCGCTCCGGCGGGTGGTGGGCAATCGAGGTCCCCGAGGTCCGCGGGGTGTTCACCCAGGCCAAGCGCCTCGACCAGGTCGCTGAGATCGTGGCCGACGCGGTCGCGGTCATGAAGGACGTCGACCCCGCCAGCGTCGAGGTCACGATCGAGCCGGCGCTGAGCGAGAACACCCGTGTGGACATCTCCGAGGCCCAGCGCCTGAGCAAGGCCGCCGAGGCCGCCATGAGCAAGGCGTCAGCCCAGATGCGCCGTGCCGTCGCCGGGGCCTTAGCCGAGGGCCTGACCGTGCGTGACGTGGGCATCCTGCTCGACCTCTCCCCCCAGCGCGTCTCCCAGCTCTCCCCCAAGCGCAACAGCCTGAGCGCCTGACCCCGCAAGGGTCGAAGGGGGAAAGTCAGAAACGACCAGCCACTACCTCTAGACATCATTGACCAACTAGACTAGAGTGACAGTATCAACACGGCAGACCAAGGGACTTACCACCCCACGCACCGCCAGGAGGCACCGATGACCGCGACGAAGCGCACCAGCAAGGCCCGCACCGCCGAGAGCAAGCGCGAGGAGATGGAGGCTCTGCACCAGCAGCTCGCAGACGGCGTCGAGGCCCTGCGCGGCTCGCAGCAGTGGGCCCGCTACCTGGCGTTCTGCGCCTCCTTCCACCACTACTCCTTCTCCAACCTCGTCCTGATCTGGATGCAGCGCCCCGAGGCCACCCAGGTCGCCGGGTACCGCGCCTGGCAGGCGAAGGGGCGACAGGTCCGCAAGGGCGAGCGGGGCGTGCGCATCCTCGGCACCGGCACCGTCAAGGTCAGCGCCCAGGACGACGACGAGGCCAGCACGGGCGACAACGCGGCCCAGGACGGCCCGCAGGCGCCCGCGGGCAAGCGTCGGGTCTTCTTCCCCGTCAGCGTCTTCGACATCGCCCAGACCGACGTCATGGAGGGCCACGGGGACACCTCGACCGTTACCCACACCCTGGCCGGCGAGGACGTCCACGGCATCCTCGGCCGCGTCGTGGCATACCTGACGGCCACCGGGGTCGTCGTGGACTTCCAGGAGATCTCCAACGGCGCGAACGGCTACACCAGCCCCGCCGGCCAGGACGGCGAGCCGGTGCGAGTCGTCATCGAGGCACGCAACTCCCCCGCCCAGCAGGCCAAGACCGCACTGCACGAGGCCGCGCACATTGCGCTGGGCCACCTCGAGGACGGCGTCGAGGAGTACCTGAGCCACCGCGGCCGCTGCGAGGTCGAGGCCGAGTCTGTGGCCTACGTCCTGGCCGGTCTCCTCGGGCTCGACAGCAGCGCGTACAGCACCGGCTACGTCGCCACCTGGGCAGAGCGCGCCGACAGCGACGTCGTCAAGAGCACCGCCTCTCGCGTCCTGGCCGCGGTGCACACCCTCTCCCAGGCCCTCGACGGCGAGGACGAGCAGGACGAGCAGCACGCAGCCGCGTAGGACCCACCTCCCCCCGAACCACCGACCACAGCACGAAGGAGCACCAGATGAGCACCACCGACCACGGCACCGACCGACCGACCCACAACGGGTGGGGGATCTGCGAAGGGTGCGGCGCGTTCGTCGACCCCGCAGAGCTCGACGAGCGCGGGACCTGCATCCGCTGCCATGCCGCTCCCCCTTCGACCAACCAGACCAGCCAGACCAACGCGAAGGGGGCAGCGCCGGTCCTGCGGCCCGGGGTCCTCTACTTCGCGCACGACCGCATCGTGTACGCGACGATCCGCTGCGCCGGGTCCTGCGCCCTGTTCACCGGGTTCACCACCGGCGGAGCCGTCCTCTCCCCCGTCACCGATGACGACGCCACGCAGTGGCAGACCTACGGCCTGGGCCCGATGACGTGCGAGTGCACCGCCCTCACCTACGCCGAGTGAAACGCTAGACCGTATTGACCAACTAGACTAGACTGACTTTATCAACACGGCAGACCAAGGGACTTACCACCCCACGACCCAGCAGGAGGCACCCCATGACGTGGTTCCCCGACAACATCACCGCCGAGCGGCGGCAGGCGATCCGGCGCGCGTCCTGCGCGGTCGTGCGCCTGACGATCTGCCCGGGCATGGCCAACCCGGCCCGGCGGCAGCGCGACATCGTCGACGACGTCGTCCTCTACGGCGACGCGGAGGCATGGGAGGCGGTCGCTGCGCTCGAGGCCATGCTCGTGCAGCAGGGCATCGCGACCCGCGAGCAGATCGAGGCTGCGGTCCGCGCCCGCGCCGAGCGCGAGGAGGCCGTCCGATGATGTACGCCGGCGAGGAAGAGCTGGCGCACGGCGACCAGCACCCCGAGGTCTACGACGACCAGGGTGAGGACGGCGGGGACCCGCTGGACCTGCCGTGCGAGGAGTGTGGAGCCGAGGCGGGGGAGGAGTGTCGGCCCTACTGCACCGCGATGCCCTGAGGTGGTCGACCGCACCCCCGACCCTCGCAGGGGAGAGAGGGCGGGGGTGCGGCCTCAACACGGCGGACCGGCTACCAACCGGAACGCACCCCACCAGGATACGAAGCCAAGGGCCGCAGGAGACCAGTTAGACCGGCGACACGCGCGCGACACGCTAGACCGCATTGACCAACGCACGTAACCTGACCACATCGACACGGCAGACCAAGGAGTCACCAGTGGCCATCTACACCGTCGCCCTGTCCAAGGGCGGCTCGACCAAGACCACCACCGCGGCGGAGATCGCCGCGGAGCTGGCCCGGCGCGGACGCCGCGTGCTGGCGATCGACCTCGACCAGCAGGGCAACTTCTCCACCCGCCTCGGCGCTGACGACGACACCGAGGTCGTCGCGGTGGCGTCCGAGGTGATGACGGGGGATGCGACGGTGCGCGAGGCGGCGGTGCCCTCGCCGAGCGTGCCCGGGGTCGACCTGCTCGTCGGCACCTACGACCTGGCTGGGCTGGACCAGCGCCCTGAGGTCGTCACCGCGCTTCGTGACCAGCTGCCGCAGGTCGTGGGGGAGTGGGACGACGTCGTCATCGACACCCCGCCTGCCCTGGGTCTGGTCACCCTGGCCGCCCTGGCGGCCGCCGACGTTGTCGTCGCCGCCGTGGCGTGCGAGACCGAGGCCTACGACCAGCTGCGCCGCCTCGTCAGCTTCGTCGACGAGCGCGTCGCCCGGATGCTCAACCCGGGACAGCAGGTGCACTGGATCGTGCCGACCCGCTACGACTCGCGTCGCCTGCTCGACCGCGACGTCGTCGAGATGCTCAACAAGGACCACCCCGGCCGGGTCTCGAGCCCGATCCGCGAGGCCGTGGCCGCACGCGACGCCTACACCTCCGGTCAGCCCGTCAGCGTCTACGCACCCGGCTCGGGCATCGCGCAGGACTACGCCGCAGCCCTCGCGCCGATCCTCGACGTGCACCGCGTGACCATCAAGACCACCTCGACCAACTAGACCAGGGAGACAGCATGAGCCCCCAGAAGCGCCGCACCCTCGGTGACCGCAACCGCGCCGCCATCGCCGGCGAGCCCGATCCGGCCTCCCCGGTCGAGACCACGACGCAGCCCATCGAGCCGGTGGCCACCGCGCCGACGAGGGCGCCCAAGCCCGACACCAAGACCCCGACTGCGAAGACCTCGACGCCGCGCAAGAGCGCGACGAAGACCGCGACGCCGGCGAAGGCGGAGAAGCAGGGGGCCGGGCAGGTGACACGGCTCGGCATCTACGTCACCCCGCAGGAGTTCACCGACGCCAAGGCGGCCTATCTGGCGGCCTGGCAGCTCGGGGGAGAGGCAGACACCTTCGCCAAGTGGATCGGGGCCGCGATCGACGCCCACGCCTCCCGCAGTGTCACCGAGCGCACCGAGCTTGCTCGGCCGCAGGAGCGGTCCGCGCAGCGCTCGGGGTCCACCCGGTCGTTTTCCGTGGCTTCCGATGTCGTCGCCCGGATGCGCAAGGCGATCACCGCAGACCAGCAGGCGGGTCGGTTCCCCAGCGACAGCGCGTGGTGCGGCGACGCGATCGCGGCCGCGGTGCAGAGCACTCGGCAGGCCGCCGGCGGCGACCTGCCGACCCCGCCGGCGCGTCTGCCCAACCGTCTCGTGCGCTGACCGTACTGACTGCACTGACCAACTCGACCATCTAGACCAGGAGGTGAGCGGTGTGAGCCAGGTAGGCCCCTTCGTCGACGAGGCGCACGAGCCGCCGCCGGAGCACCACGACGACCCGGTCGACGTCGTCGACCACGGTCCGCGGGCCAACGACCCGACCTCCATGACGCCCGAGCAGCTGGAGATCTTCATGGCCGGCTACGAGGCCGGCCGTGCTACCGGGTTCGAGGACGGGTACATCGAGGGCTACAGCGCGTGTGATCGCGAGATCGCCCGCCTGCAGCGCGCCGCGGTCGAGGCCACCCGCCGCGGTGACCCCTTCCCGTTCCTGACCGAGCACGACGACGAGCGCAGGGAGTGAGAGCGATGGTCTGCACGAAGTGCCGCGAAGGCGAGCACGAGGACTGCTACGACACCCAACACCCGCAGCAGGACTACAGAGGCTGCGCCTGCCAGCACCAGGCGCTCCGCGAGCCGCCGGAGGCGAAGGGGGAGTAGCGCCGACACGCCAGCCGGCGGCCACTGCCAACCGTCCACGGATCGAACAGGTGTTCGACAGTGTGGGATCATCGGGCGATGGGGCAGGCGCGCTGGCACAAGCAGTGGCCGCCGCAGCGCCCGCGCCATGTGTGGGTGCGCCCGTTATCGGGAGAGCCGGGGGAGCAGCCCCGCCAGGGGCTCTTGCTGCGCTGGGAGCAGGACCGCGGCCGCGGGCGCTGGGTCGCCGTGGTGGTCACCCTTGAGGGTGAGCAGCTGCGCGTCGACGTCGTGCCGGCGACTGCTGTCGCCCCGGTCGAGTCCGACCCTAATCGTGTGCTCTCGCGGGACGCGGCCGTCCTGCGAGGTCTGCGCCGCCCTGGCTGAGGCGGGCAAGGGTGGACAACTTGTTGCCGGTCCCGGCGCACCGCGGCTTGTGTGTGCGCATGACCTTCGGACTGTGGATCTCGGTGCTGCCGCTGCTCGTCGTCGCCGCGGCCTGCGTGCGCGTGCTGCTGACGCCCAGCCCCCGCTGACGCGACCCCCCTTCGCCTGGGGCATCCTTGCTGCCCGGGAGGGGTCAGGCGTTGCCAAGTGGGGTACGTCTAACCCCTCCCACCTTGCTCAGCCGGATGGCGTCGACGAAACCTGGCCCCAAGCATGAGAAGACCCCCACCCTCTCCGAAGAGGGCGGGGGTCGTGTTCTGCCGGGAACAGCGGCGAGGCTATGTGACAGCGCCGACAACCCGGTGGGGGAGCTACCGAGATAGGTGCCCGTAGGTCGCTCGGATCGCCTTGATGACGGCTTCATTCCTCGACAAGCGATCGCCTGACTTCGCCGCGTGCTGCACGGCCATCTCGACGAGGTTGTAGACGTCGGGAGGGAATCTGTACGAGACCGCGTGAGCCGGGGCCGCCACGGGCGGCAACCGACGGTCCAGGTTGTTGCTATCCACGGCACGTCCTCTCAGTTCAAGCAATCAGTGCAAGCCATCCTTGCGCCCAATCGGCGGCGTCGCACTCCCAAGGTCGCGTCAGCCCTGCTCACTGACGATCAGTTTCGAGCGATTGCGGAAACCTACAAGGTCGCGCGCTGTTGCATAGCGGCGCGGATCGCGCCTACCCTTGAAACGTGCATTTGTACTTCCTGTGACGGCTGAGTAAGGCCTACCGCGCTCGTTGAGTCATCCGAGCCTGCGGCGGCCGCTCGTTCTCGACCCTCCACGGGTCGCCGTCATCTTGCGCACCTTCGCACGCTTCTTAGCCGTGCGGTGCGTCGTTCCGAAGGATACGAATGCTCTCCCTCAACACCCCTCGACCCGCGCGTCAGCGCGCGCAGCTCATCGCGTCCGACGTCTCTGTGATGCGCGGAGCCACCCCCGTCCTCAACCACGTTGACCTCACGATCACGGCCACCTCGCGCGTAGCGATCGTCGGCGAGAACGGCCGGGGTAAGTCGACGCTCCTGCACGTCCTCACCGGCACTCTCACCCCGGACAGCGGAGTAGTGCAGCGACTCGGGACGCTCGGCATAGCCGAACAGGAAATGCCGAGCGGCGACGATAGAACCGTGGGCCAGGCGGTCGCGGAAGCGATCGCGCAGCCGCTGGCCGCCCTGGCGTCCCTCGATGCGGCCGCGGCGTCACTCTCGGCGGGCGTCACCGGAGCTGAGGAGCGATATGCCGCCGCTCTGGAGCACGCCGAAGTCCTAGATGCGTGGGACGCCGAACGGCGGGTGCAGATCGCGCTGGAAGCGCTCGACGCCGAAACCGATCCCGCCCGCCGACTGCACGACCTCTCCGTCGGGCAGCGGTACCGCGTGCGCTTGGCGTGCCTGCTCGGCGCCGATGACGATTTCCTGTTGCTCGACGAGCCGACGAACCATCTCGATAGGAGCGGCCTCGAGTTCCTGACCGCGCAACTGCGGTCGCGAAACGGCGGCGTGATCGTCGTCACCCACGATCGCGCGCTGCTATCCGACGTCGCGGAGACGATCGTCGACCTCGACCCAACCCCCGACGATCAGGTGCGCGTGTACGGCAACGGCTACGCCGGCTACCGGGAAGGCCGGCGCGCAGAGCGCGAACGGTGGGAGCAAGAATACGAGCGACAGCAGACCGAGCTCGCACGACTGCAGGACAGTCTCAGCTCAGCGCAGAATCGTCTCGTCTCGGGCTGGCGCCCAGAGAAGGGAACCAACAAGCACGGACGGGCGACGCGCGCGGGCGGGCTCGTGCAAAGCGTGCACCGCCGGCAGGAACAACTCGAAGCGCACGCGGTGACCGTCCCCGAGCCGCCGCAAGTGTTCCGCTTCCCAGACCTCGCGACCCGAACCGGAGCGGTGCTACTGAGTGTGGATCAGGTGACCGTGGCCGACAGGCTCACGCGCCCGGTGACGCTCTCGCTGGCGCACCGGGGGCGTCTGGTCGTGACCGGACCCAATGGGGCCGGGAAGTCCACTCTGTTGAGCGTTGCAGCGGGTGATCTGCACGCGGACACGGGCAGCGTTCGTCGTCCATCGAATGTCCGGCTTGCGTTCCTCCGCCAGGAGACCGCGCTGCCGCCGGATCGTCGCGCAAGCGCGGTCTACGCGGCCCACGTCGACACACTCGTGGCGGCCGGCACCGTCCACCCAAGCGAGGCCGTCGGGCTCTCGCAGCTCGGGCTCCTTCGCGCCCGCGAATCGAGCAAGCGGATAGGTGAGCTGTCGATGGGCCAGCAACGGCGCCTCGACCTGGCCCTGGTGCTCGCCACCAAGCCTCACGTGCTCCTGCTCGACGAACCGACCAACCACCTATCGATCGCGCTCGTCGACGAACTGACCGACGCGCTCAACGCCACCCAAGCGGCTGTGATCGTATCCACCCACGACAGGCAGCTTCTTCGCGACGTCGACGGCTGGCCCTCGTTGCGACTGGCAGCACCGACCGAGAGCGAGGCGCTGGTATGAACCGCGAGACTCCCGACCGGCTGCGGGCGCTGCGCCCTCTTGCCACCCGCGACTATCGGCTGCTGTTCGCGGCGGTTGGTATCGAGGTCTTCGGCACCGGCATGTGGACCATCGTCATGGTGTTCCAGGTGCTCGCCCTCGACGACAGTCCCCTTGCTCTTTCGGCCGTGGCTACCGGGCTCAGCCTCGGTCTCTTCGCTTTCTCGGTCCTCGGCGGGGTGGTAGCCGACCGCTTCTCCAAACGACGGATCATCATCACCGTGCAGGGATGCACCGCGGCGGTCATGACCACCGTCGCTGTGCTGTCCCTCACAGGCGCAATCGAGCTGTGGCATGTCGGGCTCGCCTCGTTCGCGATGGGCGCGGGTAGCGCGTTCTTCTACCCCGCCTACAGCGCCTACCTCCCGCAAGTACTCCCACCCGAGCAACTACTCGCCGCGAACGGGCTCGAAGGGGCTCTCAGGCCATCAATGGGCCAGGGCCTCGGCCCCGCCCTCGGAGGGATTGTCGTCGGGGCCTTCTTCCCCGCCGTTGGCGCGGTCATCGTCGCCGCCTCCTACGCGGTCGCGTTCGTCATCACCCTGTTCCTCAGCCGCCGCGAGGACGCACCCGCTCCGGCGACGTCGGAAGAACGCACGAGCGTGTGGGGGGATCTCCGAGCTGGGGTCCGCTACGTCGCTCGCACCCGGTGGCTGCTGTGGACGCTGATCTTCGGATCATCGCTCGCGCTCATCATCCAGGGGCCAATCGAGGTGCTGCTGCCGTTCCTCACCCGCGACCGCTTCGACAACGCCGAAGCGACGTTCGGACTCTTGCTCGCCGCCTACGGAATCGGCGGCGCAATCGGCTCGCTCATCGTGTCGTCTCTCAAACTGCCCCGGCGCTATCTCACGCTCATGATCGGCCTCTGGGGCGGCGGAACCCTCCCGCTCGTGCTGATCGGCCTCGTCAACGACCTGGCGGTGATGCTCATCACACTGTTCGCCGTTGGCGCGGCCACGGGAGCTGGTGTAGTCATCTGGGGCACGCTGCTTCAACGACTCGTGCCACCGGAGATGATTGGGCGCGTCGCCAGTCTCGACTTCTTCGTCTCGATCACCTTCATGCCCGTTTCGATCGCGATCGCCGGGCCGCTGTCGCTCGTCGTACCGATACCAGCCATCTTCATCGTGGCGGGCGTCGCGCCGACGCTGCTCGCTGTCGTCGCGCTTGTCGCAGGACGCATGCGGCATGTCGAAACGAGACAACCACTGGACACGTGAGCGCGTGCCGAAACTCCGTTCCGAAACCACGGTGTGCCGAAAGGGGTTTTGATTCGGGGCGGAGTTTCGGGGTGCGTCTCCGCCAACCCGCTCGACCGTGCCGCAAACGATGGGTTTCGGGCAGCGACACGTGATGCGCGGGGGCCTGGCGCAACATCGCTTCCCTCCAGCGCGACTTGCGGCGCCGCCAGGACGACCCGGATGACCCCGGCGGACCCGGCGTCTGAGCTAAGTCGGCAGGCGCTACGTGAGAATTAGGCGCGGCGGGGTCGGTGGGTTGCCGCTCGGGCAGGGGCGACCTGCGGTGCGATCCCCGGCGGGCGTCCCACACGCTAGCGATGAGGGTGAGTCGCTCGCAGGCAATAGTCGACGGGGTGAAGGCGAAATGCACAGCCTGATGCCGACGATGCGCCTTGCCTCCGAACCTGCTGTTCCATTGGCCGCTGCTCACTGACGATCGTTTTCGAACAGCCCGGGGGAGGGGCCGCAGGGGGCTCTGAGAGGCGTTCGAAACCCCTGCTCACTGATGGCTTCGCTCGAAACGTAAAAAGTGGCGACTTTCGAGCAGGGGTGGTCGACATGGTCAGCGCCGTGGCGTGGACGAGCATCACCCTCTGGGACCTGTTCGGGGAGTTGTTCCTCTGGGCGCTGGCCGTGCTGGTCGTCGGCTTCGCGGCGTCGCCCACGGCGTCGAGGGCCACGTCGGGTCGACCGGGCGAACGGGGGTGCGGTGTCGGGCCAGGTCACGGCCCGACGCTAGCTGTGCAGCTGGGGTCAGAATCCTCTGTAGGTGCAGGGATCTGGCCATACGGGGTTGCCGTCGTCTTCGCACACCTTGATGGATGCCACGTCGTAGTCAGCGTTCCTGTAGGTGGGGCTCGAGTTGCACCCGCCGGCGGCGTAGAACTTGCGCACCCCGCCAGAGTTGTTGAAGTAGCGGAACTCCATATAGACCGCTCGTCCGTCGCATTCCTTGTCAACGACCCACAGCTCCTTGCGGTAGGGGTCGTAGCACCCGAAGTCGCTGCCCTGGTTGGCGCAGAGCGCGGACGCGGTGGCGGCGTGTGGCGAAGCGCCTGCCTGCGATACCCCAGGGATGGTGACGAGCAGGGCGCCTGCTGCGGCTGCGTAGAGAAGCCGTCGCACGCCGTGCCTGGCCGGCGAGATCGGGCGATTCTGTGCTGGCATATTCATCGTCTCAACGCTCCTTCGGGAAGTCGGCAGTGAAGCCAGATCGGCTTGTTCTCACGGTCACCTGTGTGAGCGTGTCTACGCCTCGTGCGGCGTCGATCTGGCGAGAAGTTGCCAACCTTCACGAGCCTTGGCTGGAGCCGCGCGTGCGTCGGGGGGTGGGAAGAGCGGAAGTGAGGGAAGTCCTGCATGGAGGAGCGAGATGCGCTCGAAGTCCTGCAGCGCGAGCATGCACTGCAGCGCGAGGTGCACGCCCGCGCTCAGTCTTCAAGCGGCCGCGGTGATGGTCTGATCCTCTTCGGAGTCGGCCAAGAGCAGATCATGGCCGGCCTGGCGCGCCTGGAGAAGGCGTGTCAGCGCTCCGTCTGGAGCGTGAATCCGGCGTGCGCATACGACCCCGAGGACCCCTCCCTTGTCCTCAACGAACGGTCAAGAGGACGCGATGTGGATGTGCGTCTGGTGACGTCGACACGAGCCGCCCGCTTTCATCCCTTGCTGTCCTCGATAGAACCTGAAGCCCGGGTCGGGCCGGCCGTCTTGAAGCTCCTCATCATCGACCGCGGGACGGTCGTGGTGGAGGGGCCCGGCACCGCCTCCGGCGACTCGACGGCCTGGGTGATCACCGACAGGAGCCTCCTGGCTGAAGCAGCCGCGCTGTGGCCCGTCTTGTGGAAGGCGTCGCGGCCGCTCCTTGCGCCCGGACAGAAACCACCTCTGGGGCAGCGACAGCTGGAGGTGGCCCGGTTGATGTGTCTAGGTCATACCGATGCATCGATCGCCCGTGCGATGAACCTCTCTGCTCGCTCGGTCGCCCGGGACATCGCCCGGATTATGACGCTTACCAGCTCGCGCTCTCGTCCCGAAGCAGTGCTTGCCATCCTCGGCCGCGGCCGGCACGCGCGTACTTAGCGACATTGCATGAACTAACTTCAGACCGCCGAATGGAGGGGATCCTCGCCCCGGTGCCGGGCTGAGTACGCCGTGCCCCGCACAGTAGGCGTGGTCGCCGCCGCGGCAAACCGTGGCTATCTACGTCCTGGGCCCACGCGGCCCCGTCCCGACAGTCGCCTTCGGCGAGATCGCCCTCCTGTTGTAGACCCGCGACGGGGAAGGTCGAACAGGGCGTCGGGCCGCATGTCGTGACTCAATCTCGTCCAAAGCCCGGGCGCCGAGTCGAAGGGGGCCGCCCGATCACCACGGCCTGGCCCACCCGTGGTCAATGTGGTCAATGTGGTGTGTTATGTCAATGTGGTCTACACGGCCTTCGTGTGACAGCCCGTAATCAGAGGCGCGGTCCGATAGTTTCCTATAAATAAGCTCGCTTATAGGAGACTATCGGGATGGACTACCTGCCGTGCCCCTACCAGCCCGGTACCGGGGCGCAGCCGCCGGTGCTGGCTGGCCGTGCCGATCTGTTCTCCAAGGTCGGGACCAGGATGCTGTCGGTTGCCTCGTTCGGTCGCCCCGCGCCGAGCCCGATCGTGCTGACCGGGGTGCGGGGGATGGGCAAGACCGTGTCGTTGACGCGGATGAGGTCGATGGCGCAGGACATGGGCCTCGGCGTGGCCAGTGCTCGGTTCGCTCGTTCTGGCGGGGACAACATGCAGGCACTGGGGGAGGCCCTGGCGCGTAGCTCGGCTGTGTGGGACTCCACGCCGAGCGCTGCGTGGGATCGGGCGATGCAGCACCTCAAGGAGTTCTCCGTCGAGGTCAACGCCGGTGTGATCAAGCTCGGCACCCGCCTGGAGGGTGGGGAGCAGGCGCCGGGGAACCTCACCGACCTCATCGCGGAGACCGCCGCGGCTCATCTGGACCACGACCGCCGCGGCCTGGCCGTGTTCGTCGACGAGCTGCACACCGGCAGCCCCGATGACTTGAACACCTTGGCCACGGCGTCGCAGAACCTCATCAGCGACCGCGGTCTGCCCGTGGTGATCGTCGCCGCGGGGACCCCGGACACCGCGGCCGCGTTGGAGCGGGCGGGGAGCAGCTTCGCCGAGCGGTTCTCCTACCTCAACGTCGGCCCGCTCAATGCTGACGAGAGCCTGGCGGCGCTGGTCCAGCCGTCGGTGGACTTGGGGGTGACGTGGACTCCCGAGGCCGCGGCCGCTGCCCTGGAGATGGCGCAGGGAAACCCGTGGCGGATCCAGCAGCTGGGGGAGGGGTGCTGGGAAGCGGCGATGGAGCAGGGGCGCCCCCTGGTCCTCGGGTCGCAGATCGACGCGCGTCTGGTCGCGGCCGCCGGCGAGCACGTCATGGAGACCCTCGAGCACGGCTCGTTCGCCAGCCGCTGGACCAACTCCACCCCGGTCGAGCGGCTCTACCTCACCGCTGCCGCCCAGAGCATGGGCAGCGACGGCATCGCGCAGACCCGGCACATCGACTCGCTGATGGGACGGACCTCGACGCAGAACAGCGACGTGCGAGCCACCCTGATCAACAAGGGCGTCCTGACCGCAGCAGGGCGCGGCGCGATCAGCTTCAGCGCACCCGGGTTCGACCACTTCGTTCTCGAGCGACAGAACGTGCCACGTCTCGACAGCAACATTCTCGAGACCCGCACCAGGTCCGCCATCACCAGCTCCCACAGGACGCCGACCGCTCAGGCGAGCGAAACACGTCGGGCTAAGACAAGTGACAGGCCACGGCTCGAGCCCTAGCTCCTCGGCGCTGCGGGCGTCATGACTCGTCGGGCGCCACGGTAAGCCCGACCTCGTAGATGAACTCCTTGCCGCCCCGTGAGGACCCGGTGACCTGCTTCTTGCGAAGAGCCCCGGCCTGGGCGAGTCGCTTCAGCCGGTTGTTGGCGTTCGAGGCAGAGAGGGACAGGCGTTGAGCGATGTCGCAGGCCTTGAACTGCCCGAGCTCATGCGCGATCTCGAAGGTCTGCGCCAACAGCGAATCGCCAATCAGGCTGAGCTCGCCGGACTCATCGACGATGACTGAAGGAATTTCTCTGCGTTCGACGCACACCTGCACCGAGTAGCGATTGTCCGGGTTCAGGCCCGCGACTTTGACCGTGGTGCCCAGGGTGGAGAAGTCGTGGGAGCCTAGGAACTTCCCGAGGAACTCGTCGGTGAAGCTGATGTTCATCACCTGCACGTCGGTGAAGTCGATGATTAGGTCGAGATCTCGCCGCTCGTGGAGCAGGTCGTCTAGGCGAGCCCGGCCTTCTTGGCCCAGGGGCCGAGTGGCGGGATACCGGCTGAGCTGGTCGGCGACTCGAAACCTGGCGGGGACTGTCATGGCTTCTCCGGTTTCATTGTGGCGATTGAAGCACAGTCTGCCCGGGCGATCACGCGCGATGGGTGAGCCACGCCCATGTGCCGCTGGTCTGGTCAGGGCGGTCGTAGGGGCGCTGGCGATGGGCGTGTGGCGTCGCGTGTACTCGTACCTCGCCCTTGCCGGACCTGATCTGGAAGTCCACCGTGCCGAACTTGCGGGTGTGGCGGATGGCGTCACTAAGGCCGTGGCCTCGCCCATTGTCGGCAGCGATTCCGCTGACGCCCGCGGTCATCGAGCGGGAGATGGCGTGCTGATCCTGGGTGAGATAGGAGTGCGTCGGGTTCTTGCGCAGATGCGCCAGGATGCCGATACCGGTGTCACATACCGCGAACTCAAGCCGGGGTCGGTTGGTCGTGGCTCCGGAGTAGAGCTGGGCCGCCATGAAGGCCCCTCGTTCGCTATGGCCGTGCTCGGTGGCATTGCCCATGACTTCGCTGCAGGCTCGAAACACCGCAGCGCCGGCTGATCGGTTGCCTGGACCGTAGTACCCAGAGATCAGAGGCCCGAGGCGCTCGGCCAGGTCGTCGACGTTCGTGCGATTCAGGGCAGTGACTTCCAGCAAGGAGGAGGAGCGATCGGTGCGTGCGTCGGATGGGATGCGCCCCTCGATCTGAACCCGGGAAGACAGGTGTCGCAGGTGCTGCAGGACATCCATCCGCTGCAGGTACGACGCGGCGTGCTCATCGCGCGGCATCTTCAGGGTGACTGACATGGCCGAGCTCGCGGCCCAGTGCGACCACGCCACGATGCCAGCCAGGTCCATCGGCGAAGCGAACTGCAGCGCTGTGGCGTCCACCGTCAAGACCTCGGAGCCGGAGCCACCCAGGAAGGCGGCGTCAGCGAGCGGCGTACGTCCGGCCAGGATCAACTCCACCGGGGCAGTGTGCCTGGCGGGCGTCGTAGTCATGGGAGTTGACGCACCTAGAGCAGTCGACTACGGTTTCATTCAAGCCGATGAAAACACGGCGGAGGCCAGCACGACCTGCAGAGGAGTTGCACATGAACACCCAGACCGGCAAGCCCACCGAACGCGACGTGGTCGTCCACGTCACCTTCGCGGCGGCCAACCAGCCCTACAACCAGAAGTTCCCGGCCTCAGCGACGCTGGCCGAGGTCCTGACCAGCGCGATGACCTTCTTCGGAATCCACACCGACGGCACCTCGCGCTACTTCCTCCTGGCCGCCGGTAGTGAGCAGGACCCCGGCACTACGGTCAGCGTCCTCGCCGAAGGCCAGCCCGGGCAGTCCCGATCGATCAAGCTCTCGTTGCGCACCGAGACCACGTCCGGAAGCCGCTGAGCGGTGGACTTCGAGAGCCGCCTTCGCCTTGAGGCCGATGCAGCCGCGGTGGGTGCAGCCCTCGAGGCGAACGGCGGCCAGCTGGTCCACCGCAGAGGTGATGGTGAGCCCCCCGAGGTAGACCCCCCGGGGCTGTACTGGGCCTTCATCCAGCCGCAGAACCAGGACGCCGCCAGGTTCTTAGCTCGCCTGCAGTGGACTGTCTACCCGGACCGACCCCCGTCTCTGCTCTTCGCGACGGACGTCGCCGGCCCCACCGATGTCCCTTCTGCGTGGCCTGCCGCCGCCGGGTACCGAGCGCCGACGGACGTGTGCAAGCCCTTCACCGCCGAAGGTCAGGCGCTCCATACCGAATGGTCCAACGGGCCACATGCCTGGCGCAGCACCGGTAACCCGTTCCTGTACGTCATCGAGACAGTTCAAAGCGACATCGACCGAGCACGAGGAGCCCGAGCAGGATGACCCAGACCCATCTGCAGATCGGCAGCGACGCCGTCACGCGCCTCATCGCCGACGTGCAACATCATGGTCAGCTCGGAGTCGAGACCGGCGCCGTGCTCCTCAGTCCACGTGGCGAACCCACTGTTACTCACCTGGCGATCGCAGGAGATGTCGGAGTCGTTCGTCGGCGAGGGTTGTTCGTGCTTTCCGCAGCGGCGCTGGGGCCACTGTTCGACTTCGCCGAAGAGCGGGACCTTCAGCTGCGCGCGCAGGTGCACTCGCACCATGGCAGGGCATTTCTCTCGCCCACCGACGAAGCGGGCAACATCAGAATGACCGGCTTCGTCGCTGCTGTAATTCCGACCTTCACCCACCCCTCAACAGACGTCGACCTTTGGGGTTGGTGGACCTTCGACGGATCCTGCTGGGTGCCCTCGCCGGCAGCCAGCCTTGGCGACCTGGAAACCACGGTGCTGACCTTCGACGCGGAAGGGGTTCGCGATGAGTGACCTCATCGTGCCGCCCGCCCATGAGCGGGGGGCCGACTACAGCCGAACCTTGCGGCTTGCCGCAGCCAACGCCGCCCACGACGAGATTGCCCTCAAGTCACGCCTTGAAGGCAGCGTTGTCCGTGTCAGCGCAGACCCCACAGCGCCTGCCGCGCTGATCACGCTCCAGGTGCTCGTCGCGAATCTCCGCCGCCTCCCGGTCCAGCTCCATCTGGACCCTCGCGGTGGGGATAAAGAGATCCCGTCTCGCTGGCTGAGTGACCTGGAGCAGCTCGCCGCTGGGATTGACCCCGAGCGGCCGCTTGTCGTGACCAGCCGCGTGGGGGATGGGGTACATGTCCATGTCGGCACCAGCAGCACAACCGCACTGGCCTCTGGCGTTGCCGATGGGCACGGCACCCGTATACGTCCTCGCGGCACTGGTTTCTCGACTCTGGCTGCTGCCGGCACAGGGCTGGGCGGTGTCCTGACGGCCTCGTTGCTCACTGCCGAGGTGTTCAAGGTGGTCGTAGGTGTTTTGCCAAACCGCCGCGGCGACCTTCGCCCCATCGACTTCTGCCCTGTCACCCTGGACGCGCCGCAGCGCGAAGTGGCGCTACTGGGGACCCTGCACGACACCACCCTGGTCGGGTGCGGCGCCATCGGGACAGCAATCGCCCTAATTCTGCGAGAACTCACAGCAGACGGCACGCTGACGGTGGTCGACCCTCAGATCTTCGAAACACCGAACGTGACCACCTACAGTCTCGGCGATCTCGACGATGCGGCCAGCCAGGTCCGCAAGGTCGACCTCATTGAGCGCGAGCTGCGCACCATGGACGTCTCTCCTCATGAAGGTTTTGCCCGCGACTACATCGACGCCATCGAGAACGGTCAGTTCACGATGCCGCAGATCGTCCTCGGCGCCCTCGACAGCATCGAGGCGCGCCACGACATCGCAGCGATCCACGCTCAGCACGTCCTCGACGGCAGCACAGGAGGACCGGCCGGGACCATGCTGAGCCTGTCCGAAGCGACCTGGGCCGGGCCATGCCTACGCTGCTATTTCCCAGCCCGAACCTCGGAAGCGCCGACAACAGACGAGCTGCTGGCCCAACGCACCGGCCTCTCGCTTGCCCGGATTTCCCGCGGTCAGGACCCTTTGACCCCGCAAGAGCTCGACGAACTGGGTCAGCTGAGCGAGAAGGATCGCGCGATCCTTGAGACGCAGGTCGGCAAAGCAGTCTGCGGGCTTGGTAAGGCGCTGGGGCTAGTAGGACAGGCAGACGACTTCAACCCCTCTGCCGCCTTCGTCGCCCAACAAGCCGCCGCCCTGGTGGTTGGATCTCTGATCCGCGGTGGGCTTGGCGCACAAGCACGCTCCGTGCAGTACGACGCACTCTTCGGCCCTCGTGACGAGATGACCATGGCTCGGTCACCGCAGCCTGATTGTCGATGCCAAACACAGCGCTCCCTCCACGAGCAGGTCCGCAGCTACCGGGGGGCGCAGTAGTCCGACCACCTCGTGCACGGTCCCCGCAACCCGAGCCCGTCGCTGGAGATCGGTGAGCGCGGGGACCCTCCAACCCGCCCCCGGTGATCTGCCCATGGGGCGGTGTGACGCCGAAGTGAGGAGCGATTTCTTGGGTACTCGGCGACGGGGGCACGATCGACCCCGTACATCCGGCCCACGCGAAGACGAATTTTCGAAGGAACGCGCGAACCCCCTCCTTGCTGATGGGATGTCACTCCTTCGCTGTCTGCGCCGGGCCAGGCGATGTTGCCGCAGGTACGGGTTTGGGAAGTTTTCCGTCGAACCCTTCTCGGAGGTCGAGCGTGACCCCTACCTTCTGTCTTGCACACCGCGAATAGCGCGGTGCAGTCAGGGGAGTTCAATATGCGATCGTCGCGTCGATTGAGATTGGCTGTGGGCTTGTCCGCCGCCTTCGCCACACTGGCCGCGGGAGCGGCCAGTGCCGTCGATACCAACCCGAAGCCGCCGATGACGATGGAGCTCGCTCGCGAGATCACCCATTCGACTCGCCCTCTAACCACCGAGGAGGTTGATCGCTTCGAGGAGGCTCTCGCTGTCAGGTGGGGTGCTGCTCGACCTGATCAGGTCGCGGAACGTCTCAAGGAGACTCTGCGAGCTCTGGGTCGTGACGGTGGCGCGACGTGGATCTCCGAGGAGGAGACCCTCCACGTGTATGTGTCTGGCCCAGACCTTGGCAGGGTTGTCGCTGTCGACAAGATAAAGACCTTGGTGACGGAGATCCTTCGTGGATCAAACGTCAAGGTGCAGGTGCACGCTGGAGGCGTTCGGTCCGAGGAGCAGCTGGTCTCGACGATGGACGCCGTGGCCGACACCAAGAGCTACGACTCCACCGGGACGGTGCAGATCCGAGCCCAGCGCATCGACTACTCCACCGGGACGGTCGAGGTCGATGCGACCAGCCAGGCCGCCGCCGACATCGTCGAGAAGCAGTTCGGCGACGCCGTGAAGGTCCAGGTCAAGGCCCCCTACACCCAAGACGAGCTCGACGAGATGTTCGAGGCTGAGGGGCGCCGTAACGACTCGCCGAGTAACGGGTGGAACGGCGGCACCGCGATGTGCACCGCGACGACGGGGGACTGCATCTTCGATGCCGAGGCTGGAACTGCTGGAGATTCAGCGGCCTGCACCACAGGTCTGAAGTGGGTTCTCGCTGGTCAGGTGCGCTTGGCAACTGCTGGTCATTGCTTCGCCGAGCCTACGATCAACACGTTCTATCGATACGAGTTTCCTCGGTATGGAATTGCTACCCGGGCCGGAACCTTCTGGGCATTCAACACGAATGTCGACGGCGCTCTGATCGACCCGCCGAATGGATACTCTGTTCGCAACGAATTCTGGATCGGCGGTCGGTACGGCAGTGATAGCCGTGAGATCACCGCATGGGACGACACGTTGAGCGTGGGTCAGCCCCTGCTGGTCTCGGGCGCCAACAGTGGTGTGCACACCGGCGAGGTCCGCATCGTCTTCGACCGCGAGTGCGGAACCCCGCTGACCACCACCAACATCGACTCGACGACGGGCGGGGACTCGGGCGCCACCGTCGCACAGCCGAACAGCGCCTCGCCGGAGAGTGGAGACTACGTCGCGCTAGGGGTTCACTCCTGCCGAGTCAAGGGTGGCTTCTCTCGGTTCTCGCGCGCCGCCACGATCGCCAACGAGCTTGGTGGGTACCCCGCTACCTACTAGACCCAACGAGCAACACGCTGGGCCGAGCACTCACGTGCTCGGCCCAGTGCTCGCCCAGCCCACGAAGATCAGGTGTAGATCGCGAGGTAGTCGACGATGAGGAGGGGCCCCTCGAGGAACAGCTCCTTATCGGCATCGTTCGCAGGCCCCTCCCGTTCCTGGCGACGCCGCTCCGCGCGGGAGTTGACGTTCATACCTGGCAGTGACAGGAGCGGGTAGAAGCTACCCGCTGGGATGGTCCTCTTGACCTTGGCGACGATCCTCGCGTAGCCATCGAACGACGCGCCCGGGGCGATCCACTGGTTGTTGAGTGAACCGACGATCTTCCAGTCGCTCCCATTCATGTCTTCACTGACCACTACCAACGCCACGTCGACGTTCTCGAGAAAACCGGCGACCGCGCTCATCTCTGCCGCGTCGGGCAGCCCCTCCATGTCGAGACCCAACGCTCGCGCCTGCGGCATGAGCGTCTCCATCGTCTTCAGCGCCTCCTTGAACTCGCCTTGGTTGGCGACCGGGGCGATGCTCTCTGGCACGTAGACCTCGCACTCCCAGTCGATGAGGGTTCCTGTGCCGGTGCTGGGGAACTCGGTGTCAGGCTCGAGGACCTCACGCCACTCGTGCTCTTCGGGCTTAGCGCGGCCTGCAGCGATGAGCCGCTGCAGGCGTGAAGCGTCGTGATCATCGACGTTGAGGGTGGACTCGTCCTCGGAGTCCGAGCGCGCCTCTAGCCGCGCGCCCGGGAACCCCGCGGCCCCTCCGAACCCGTGCCCCCCCTTCGATCGAGCGGAGCCGGATCGTCGTAGTCCCCCTTCCGCACTGGCGATGTAGCTCGCCAGTGCGTCGCCGTCGAGGTACAGGGCGTTGATCAGCATGTGGATCTCCTGCTGTTGGTAAAGGTCAGTTGTCGGCGGGCGCGGGGGAGGGGACGTTCTTCATTCCGAACATCTCGTCGAGCTCGTCTTGGGTGTAGGGGGCCTTGACCTGGACCTTCACGGCGTCGCCGAACTGCTTCTCGACGATGTCGGCGGCGGCCTGGCTGGTCGCATCGACCTCGACCGTCCCGGTGGAGTAGTCGATGCGCTGGGCTCGGATCTGCACCGTCCCGGTGGAGTCGTAGCTCTTGGTGTCGGCCACGGCGTCCATCGTCGAGACCAGCTGCTCCTCTGACCGAACGCCTCCAGCGTGCACTGCGACGGTGAAGTCGACGGTGCCGGTCAGCTCATCACCCACGGCCTGGGTCTTCTCAACGGCAGCGTTCTTGCCGTCTGCGGGCCCGGAGACGTAGATGTTGAGCGTCTTCTTCTCCGAGATCCACGTCGCGCCGCCGTTGCGGCCCTGGGCGCCGAGGATCTCGGCCAGCCGGTCTGCGACCTGGTCGGGGCGGGGATTCGCGGGAAGGTCGGTGCCGGCGGACTGAATGGACGACGACGAGCTCGAGGCGACGTCGATGACCGCGGGCTCATCGCCTCCACGGACGGTCAGGCCCACCCCGCCAGCGACGATCGCGACCCCCAGTACTGCGCCCAGCGCCGTGTGACGGCGCCGCCGTTGGCGGCTGCTGGCGGCCGCGATGAACGAGTCCAGCGGTGGCACGTCCTGACGTGCGCGGTCGGCTTCGTCATTGATGAGGGTGCGGACGGCATCGAGATCGGGGCTGCTCATGACGGTTCTCCTAGACGATCGCGAAGGGTGGTGCGCGCCCTGGACAGGCGCGACTTGACAGTTCCGATGGGCACAGCGAGCTCTTCAGCGATCTCGGCATCGGTGAGGTCGTGGACGGCGCGTCGGACCACGACCTCACGCTGGCTGGCGGGCAGGTCGCGGATCGCTTGCCAGATCTCGTGCTGGTAAGGGTGGTCGCCGACTGGCCTAGGGGGAGGTTCGTGATCTGGCGCAGCCAGTTGGCGGCGTGATCGTCGCTGCTCGTCGACCGCGAGCCGATACCCGACGGTGCGTAGCCAGGCGATGGGGCTGTCGTACTTCGACACCTTGTTCCAGTGCAGGACGAGCCGGGTGAACGCCTCGTTGGCGCAGTCCTCAGCCGAAGCGCGCGAGCCGGCCACCACGGTCAGCTCACCCACCAGGCGGGGGTAGAAGGCAGCGTGTATCTCCTCCAGGCCCTCGCGGTTCTGCAACTTCATGCCCATATGACGCTGTGACGCACCGCTGGTTCCATCAGCGTCTCAACTTTCTGTCCTCCATGGCGTGCAGGGCCTCGCCTAGCGATCAGACGCGCTCGGTGACTGCCGTCCTGGCAAATCTAGAAGGGCCTGCGGTCGCCCAACGAGGCCCTCTCGGTCAGCGACACCGCAACGGTCATGGAGATCTCCCGCGGCCGCGTCTCCCGGCTCACCAGCAGCGTCGAATAACCCATGCCGCAGTGCTTGCTGCCCTAGTCGCACCGCAGGCACCGGTAGTTTCCCCGCATGCCCTTCCACACCACCGCCGTCCAGGTGATGCTCGCCTCTCCCGGGGACACCTCTAAGCAGCGTGCAGAGATCCTGACCGCAGTTGCGCGGTGGAACGGCCGCCATGCGCAGTTGCGCGGGTTCGTCATCACTCCTTGGCTCTACGAACTGCACGCCACGCCGTTGTACGGCCAGCGTGCACAAACCATCGTCAACGAGCAGGGCGTCGACAAGTCCGACGTCGTCATCGTCATCTTCGGCGACAAGCTGGGCACACCGACCGGGGTCGATCTCTCGGGCACGGTCGAGGAGATGAGGCGCGCGCACGAGCTGGGCAAGCGTGTGCACGTCTACTTCTCATCCGCTGACGTGCCCCAGGACAAGATCACTGACGCCGTCGCACTCAGCGAGTTCAAGGCCAAGTTCGAAGAAGCCCAGCTCGGCTACTACGAGACCTACACCGACCCCAGGGACCTCTCGTTGAAGGTGATCGAGGCACTCGAGACCGACCTGACTGTCTTCGGGGAGGCCCCTGCGCCCAAGACCCCTGCTGGGGTCGTCCTCCGGGTCACCTTCGAGGCGAGAACACCGCCCGAGCAGCAGCCCGCCCTCATTCCGTCGACCTACAGCACCGAAACCTCAAGGTCGCTGCATCAAATGGCTGCCAGAAGAGCTGCCGAGCCCGTCAGGCAGCTGCTGATCAGCAATACCGGCGAAGTTGACGCCGAGAAGGTGCAAGTCAAGCTCGTTCCTCCACCCGGTGTCTCCGTATCGGTGAGGCACACCGACGACGACGGGTGGACTTCTCCGCGCGATCTCACAGTCGACTCAGTGTTCGCCCTGGAGTTGGTCCGCAGGCGAACTAGGCCAACGAACGTCGACGTGATGACGCGGTGGGTCGAGGCAGACAAGATGCAGGAGAAGACTTTCACCACCCACGTGTACTGACTAGATCTCTGACCTCTGAAGCAATTTTTCGGTAGGGTGCATGCCATTCCACGCCACCGTCGTCAGGTCCTTGGAGCTGTTGGCGCGGCCAACTCAGGTGACCACCGGTGGCACAGTTCGACGTTGCATCAGCAGGTGGAGCGCATCGACATACAGGTCGAATAACGCAAAAGCGGAGTCCCGTCGTACGGCGGGGGTCTCGGCTTCCCTTCGGGCCGCCCCAGCAGGACTTCAACCTCGGGGTAGGGGCGACGAAGGTTGGTCGACAGCTGTAGCAGACCCACCCACCCGACTCCGCAGATCCACTACCTGACATAAGGTAAATTATCGGCATTATCGTAGAGTCGGGTAGAGAACTCTGTGCGCCTGATGAGACGAAGGCGCTGCGGTGACGCCTAGGCCGGCGGCGGTCGCATCCGAGGCCCAGGGAACCTCTGGAGTCGAGGGTCTAGATCACGCGCTGGAGGGAGATCCGAACAGGACGAAGTACAGGATGAGTAGCAGGATCAAGCCGTATGCGATGGTCGCAACCATGCCGATGATCCTGCCGGCGACGACGAAATCGCGGCGGCTGTAGGCGCCGGGGTTGGCATCGATCTGGCGCAGCGCTCTGCTGCCAAGGATCCACGCGAAGGGCGCGGTGAACGGCACGACGGTGATCGCGGCAATGCCTAGCGCAAGCACAGTGGTGGCCTGCGGGTGCTCGGGGGGCGTCTGCATCATGTTCGGGTAGAAGGGTGTTGGTTGTGCCTCAGCGGGTCGGCCAGTCGTCGAGGCGTTCGGCGCTCGCTCTAGCTCGGAGCCTTCAGGGCTCGCAGCGTGGTTCGGAGTTGATTCCCGACCTTGATGGGTCATACGCGCACATTACGGGGGGTCGTGCTTCCGAGCGAGAACGGCCGGTTTGGATTGGCGGGCTGTCGCGGCGGATGGGGGTGATCTCCATGCATCAAGGGACGACGCGGCGCGTCCTCTGGAACGCCGCGGCGACGCTGGCACGATCAGTCATCATCTAGGTGTGTCCGCGCCAGAACCGACCGAGTCGCAGGTCACCGCGCTTGACGGTGCGGTCGGCGAGCTGATCCACCGGGACCGCGTTGCTGGCTGGCTGGCCATCCAGGTGCAGCCTTTGCGGGACCGTTTCCTGCTGCAGAACTCCAGTTGCTGGATCCTGATCACCTGGGCCGACGGCACGGTGGAGCTCGAAGAGGACTACGCCCCCTTCTCCTTGATCGCTGAGATGCTCGGCGGGGTTGTCTGTTACGAGGACCGCGGCATCGCCTACCGCCTGCGATGGGTTGCCGAAGATCAGCGGCCCCGGCTGTGGGAGCGGTACGGCATCCATGAGTCAGTGGGTCACTACCTCGCGCTGGCTGCCAGGCAGCGCCGCCTGGGCCGCGGCTCGTGAATCACCTAGGGGCGCCGACCACCTCACCCCTCTAGGGCCCGCCGCCGCAACTATCGCGTGCCTTCCCCGGGTGCAGGGGCGGAGCCATCCCGAGTGGGCACCCGCCCCGCTCCACTTCCACCCTTGGGTGAGGGGCCGAGGCCCACGCACCGGTCTGACCGCTTGGACCGGTCGGCAGCCGTCACTTCGAGGTCAACACCGAAAGTGACTCCTTCGGCGCGCGCCCGGCGTTACCCTCGCGCCATGTCGACCCCCGGGCTGAACCGGCCTGCACCCGCCTCCCCAGCCACGCTGGGGGCGCTCACCCGCCGCCCGGCACGCGACCTGCTCATCGAGCTCGGCGAGTACGTCGTCTTCGTGGCGATGGCTCTGCTCATGATCTCCCAGCGCGACCTGCAGGACGCCTGGGGAGGCGTGGACGGCCCCGGCGTCTTCGTCACGCCCCTCGCCCTCCTCACGGCCGCGATCCTTATCACCGTCACCTCGATTGCGGGCCGCCGCATCCGAACCACCGAGCCCGTCCAGCCGGCCCCGCTCGAGGTCTTCGCCCTGAGCGCTGTGACGTTCGTCTTCATCGCGCTGCTGGGCGCACAGCTCCTGCGCGACGGCCACCTGTCGTGGCAGCTGTACGTCCCGGCGATGCTCGCCACTGCAGCGAGCGGGATCGCCCTCAAGGTCCTGTCCTGGAGGCGCCCCCTGCCCCGCACCGACTCGCACCACTACCCCATCCTCGACGACGACGGGCCGGCCCGAGTGCTCGCCGCCCTGGCCGGCGTGCGCTCCTATCGAGCCAGCGGCCTGCAGGACCGCCTCGACGTCGACCAGCCCACCCTCATCGCCTGGCACCAGCGCCTCGTCGACGCCGGCTACGCGACCTCGCACCTGCGCGGCACCCAGCCGTGGCTCAACGCGACCGACCTGGGCCGTACCGCGATAGCCGAGCACCTCGCTGCGATCACCACCAGGTCTTGACTTTCGAGGCTCCTGCGCACCGCCGTCCATGCGC
Source organism: Janibacter melonis (assembly GCF_003721155.3). Classification (NCBI taxonomy): domain Bacteria; kingdom Bacillati; phylum Actinomycetota; class Actinomycetes; order Micrococcales; family Intrasporangiaceae; genus Janibacter; species Janibacter melonis. The sequence goes on from NZ_CP046475.1 coordinate 52,436, forward strand.
ACCGCGCGCCCGCCGACCAGGTCGTCTGCTGCGATCGCATTCGCCGGGAGGGGCTCTACCGGGTCTCCGCTTCTTGCGCGGAGGTCAGCAGGGTCTGCAGGGTTCCGTGATCGCCTCGATCAGCATGGTGACGAACGATGACCGCTGCGGTCAGGAACGGCCGCCAGGGCCTTCGCCGTCAGGTGCCTCACGGCCCGCGGTAGTGCGGGCTTCTGCTCCTGGGTCGGCCTTTCTGCGCGGCCGACCAGGAGTGCGCCGACCAGGTGTTGGCAGGCTCAGCTGACGGAGTTCACGCTCGCTCCACCCGGCATCCTGCGCGGCCTTGTGCGCCGCCGCATACGCACGCTCCGCGCTCTCGAGTGCTGTGCGCGCTTGATCGACGGTGCGTGCCTTCGCAGCGACTTCGTCGATCGCGGCGAGTCGTCCTTCCATGAGCCGCTGGGCTGCGAGACGGATGTCTTCGCTCATCGGTGATGCACCCCTTCATCAAGGCCAGTAGTTCGTCCGTTCACGCTACCGGCCAACCAGGGTTTCGGCTCCTGCTCACACGAGGCTATAGACAGCGAGGCTATAGACAGCAAGATGGATAATTATGGTGCATAACTGTGCTCAGCCGTCGCGCTGCGCTGGCTTCGGTGCCACACTGGAGGTGTGGAGTCCCGCGGTTGCGGGTCGCGGCGCTGGCGAAGGGAGGCGGCATGGCCGCAGAGCAGAGCCCACGGCGAAAGGCGCCGGGTCGTCGCCGCGCGAACTCGGACGAGCCGCGCGACAACCGGATCGGTTTGTCGTGCACCGACGAGGAGTTGTCGATGCTGTTCGGCCTGGCCGCGGTGCACAACATCTCGATCCAGAATCTGCTGATGAGGTCGGCACTGGCGGGTGACTCGCAGAACGCCGCACGGACCGCCGAGCTGGTCTCGGAGCTGCGTGACACGCGTCAGTTGTTCAGCGTGGCCACGAACCTGCTCAACCAGTTGGCGAAGGTCGCGAACTCGACAGGGTCGGTGCCCGCCCAGCTCGACGATGCGTTGCGCGTCCTCGAGCGCGGTCAGGGGCAGGTGCAGGACTTGCTCGACGACTTCGGCGAGCGGTGGAACGACAAGGGCAAGCGGGGCCCGACGTGATCGTGCGAGTGATCCCCAAGGGTGGATCGGACATGCCTGGGTTGGCCGCATATATGTGGGGCCCGGGAAAGGCCGAGGAGCACACGGACCAGAAGATGATCGCGTCGACCGGCGCCGGTGAGATCGCGATCGGTGACGCGTCGATGTTCTTCGTCGGAGACCAGGCCGCGCGCCTGAACGAGGAGACGTTGGACTCGGTCGCTGCGCGCGCCGAGGGCGCGAAACTCGAAGCGGACTGGCGACGGTTTCGTGAGGAGTCGAAGCAGCTCGTCAGCGCCGGTACCCGTCAGGCAACCGAGAGCGAGGGCGGCAGTGACGGTGACGTCCTGCGCGTCGATGAGGCGTTCACCACCAGCGAGCGTCAGCCCCGCACCGGGTGGAACCGCCCTCACGTCATGCACGTGACGTTCGCCCTGCGCGAGGACGAGGGCCAGCTCAGCGATGAGACCTGGGGTCGCATCGCAGCGGACTACGTCAAGGGCATGGGTTTCGCTGGTGGCGATGACGAGCCGGGATGCCGGTGGGCGGCATGGCGGCACGGTCTGTCAGCCAGCGGTAACGACCACATCCACGTCGCGGTGTGCCTGGTGCGTGAGGACGGTCGGTGGGCCAACGAGCACCGCAGTTTCATGCGTTCCCGCGCGATCGGTGACGAGCTGGAGAAGAAGTACGGGCTGCGACCCGTGAAGGACTCAGAGCAGCAGCGGGGGATGCCGGCCTACACCAAGGGTGAGGCCCGCCGGATGCGTGAGAGCGGCACCGAGATCCCCGAGCGGCAGCGTCTGGCGATGGTGGTGCGGACCGCGGCGATGAACGCCGGTACCGAGAAGCAGTTCATCGCCGAGGTGCTGCGGCAGGGAGTGCGGGTGCGGCCCCG